>NC_015974.1 GCF_000283515.1 Sphingobium sp. SYK-6 | reverse complement strand
GCCATGAAGTCTGCGCCGATTCGTCCAGCGTGGGAGAAAATCTGCCTGACCTGTCCTTACGCGTCAAGTCAGGGCAGGATAGACACCGGATTCGGCCCCCAAGAGGTCAGGATGGAACTTCGCTCCGAAGCAGCAAACCATGAGGAAGTGCGGCGAGTCGCGTTTCCAAGCGCCCGGACCCGCGCAAACGGCAGCGCGGACGCCGAAGAAAGTCCCTGACGAACGCTATGGCGAGCGAATCACTCCAGCAGGAAGCTGTCCCCCATACGGTCAGGAAGGCCCCAGCAGGTCAGGTTGCATCCCCCGATCGGTCAGGGAAGCGCCCCCGGAAGGGCAGGCAAAATCCCCCGTCCGGTCAGGATAAGCTTGCTCAAACCCGCAGAAATGCTGTGCTTTCGGCCTCCTGAATCTGAATCCTTTTGAATCGGAAAAGCTTCCGCTGCGAGCAGCGGCGTTTTGATTCTTTTTATTTTGAGAAAGAGATCGGCGTCGCGCCTGATGCAATCGTTCAATCCCCCCGCCTGGAGGGATACGCGAAGTTAGCCGCCTACGATAGGCTGCCGGCCAAATGACCTTGCGCATGGAGGGTGCATGATCAACTTCGCCAAGTTCGAGATCATCGGCCGGATCGGGGAAATCGACGCGCGGCCGAAAGTCACCCTGCTGTCGGTCTGCGCGAATTATCGCCGCAAGGGTGACGATAACGAATGGCAGGAAGACAGCCACTGGAACCGCGTGAGCGTCTTCAGCGAAGGCCAGCGAAAACATATCGCCGACCGGGCTCAAGTCGGGGATCTCGTGCGCATAGCCGGACGGCTCAAGGACAACTCCTATGAACGCGACGGCGCGACGCACTACACAACCGATCGCATCGTCGAGGAATTCGGGATCCTGGCACCCAAAGGCATGCCGGGGTGAAATATCGGGGAGGGGAGGGCGCAATCAGCAGCGGCGCTCCACCACTTCCGAGGATTAGTCGATGCCCATAGCTGCTCCCCATCGCGCCAAAGCCATTGTCGAAGCCCTGGGTGGGATCTGGCGCGGTACGCGCGGCGAATGCCGGTGCCCGGCACATAACGATCATGGTCCCAGCCTGTCGGTACGCCTGGGCGAGCGGGCGATCCTGTTCCACTGCTTTGCCGGCTGCGACACGCGCGATGTTCTGGCTGCTTTGCGCCGGCGCAAACTTCACGATGCGGAGCCGCTCACAATGCCGCGCCCGAAGGCGGCCGCGGACCATCGCGCTCTTGCACTTCGCCTATGGAAGGCGAGCCAGCCCATCGCCGGATCTCCAGCGGCCGATTATCTGGCGGCGCGCGGTCTGCCGCCTCCCTATCCGCGTTGCCTGCGCTACAACCCGCGCACCATCGTCGGGGCCGGTGAGCGCCGCCGGTTCTTTCCGGCGATGATCGCCGCGGTCGAGAATGATCTGGGGGTTGTCGCCGTCCAGCGGACCTGCCTCGATCTCGCCGACATCCTGCACAAACCCATGCCAAAGCCGAAGATTGCCCTTGGCCTTCTCGGCGACGCGGCCATTCGTCTGGCGCCGGCCGGCGAGGAGCTTGGCCTTGCCGAAGGCATCGAGGACGCCCTTTCAGCAATGGCCTGGTTCGGAACGCCCACCTGGGCGCTGGGCGGGGTCGAACGCCTTGGGCTTGTCGCCATCCCCGAACGGGTCAAGCGTATCATCGTCTATGGCGATCGCGGTGCCGCCGCTGCCGCCATGCTCAAAAAAGCCCGCCCCCATCTCACAGCCAATGGACGCGAACTGGTGCTCCGGCTGCCGGAACGGCACGCGGACTGGAATGATGCTTGGCGTGTCCGCCGGGCCGCCGAGGCGGCCTGAAAGGGGAGGGAGCCTTCCGGCTGATGACCTGGCGCTGATGCCAGGTGTCAGACCTGGAGATGCCCCATGGCCACACACCCCCTCGCGCTCACGCTGCCGCTCGATGATCCCGCCCGTACCGCTGCTCAAGGCATAGCCGACCGGCTGTCCGAAGGATGTCCGGTTGCACGTAACGACCTCCTTGCCGAAATGACCTCCGCTTTCGGTGGCTCGAGCGCCGATGGCCTGTGGTCATTGCGCGACGCCTACGATGTGCTCGAACTCGCGCAGGTCCTCCATCTGAAGAACGCGACGCTCCCGGCAGATGCGAATGCGCGGCTCGCCCAGCTGATCGCTATGACGGCGGCGCTTCCCACGCAAAGCGTGCGTAGCGAAACGCAGATCGCGTTCCAGCAATTCTCGACACCGGCGCCGATCGGCTTCCTTGCCGCCAAGGCAGCCGCGATCACGGCACACGATATCGTGCTCGAGCCCTCGGCCGGGACCGGCCTCCTGGCCGTACACGCCCATCTCGCCGGCGCGCGCCTCCTTCTCAATGATATCGATGCCTGGCGCACGCGTTTGCTGCGTCACGCCTTTCCCGAAGGCAGGCTGAGCACGCATGATGGCGAACTGATCGACGATATGCTCGATCCGCAACTGGTGCCGAGCGTCGTGCTCCTCAATCCGCCCTTCTCGCGAAGCCAGGGGCGCGCGCGCGATCGCCATGCCGCGCTTCGCCATTTGCGCTCCGCGCTGTTGCGGCTTGCTCCAGGCGGGCGCTGCGCCGTTATTCTCCCCGACCGCATCGAGACGGAGGACGCGGATTGGCTGCACGCCACTGCGGGCGCGCATGCCCGGCTGCATCTCGACCTGCCGCCCGATGCCTATGCCAAGCACGGCACCGGCCAGGCAGTCCAGCTCATACTCCTCGAAAAGGACGGGGCAGGGGGCTCGGTCCCGCGCCAGACCTGCACGACGCTCGGCGCTGCGCTTGCGGCCATCGATGCGATGGCGACCCCATGCGCGCCGCAGCCGCAGCCGATCTCCCGCCCCAGCGGATTGTTCCGGGGCCTCACGCGGCGGACCCGCCCCGTCTGCTCGCGTGCGGCGGTGACCCTGCCCACGACCCGCGCGGTCGCCTATCACCGTCTCGACGCGCCCGCACCCGCGGGCGAACCGCAAGGGATTTACCTGCCCTATCGGCCGAGCCGTCTGCTGATTGCCGATGCTCGTGAGCACCCAAGCGCGCTGGTCGAATCGCAGGCAATGGGATCGATTGCCGCACCCCCGGTCGCTTATGAACCCGTGCTGCCGGCCAGGATCCTGGACGACGGCCTGCTCTCGGACGCGCAGCTCGAAACGCTGATCTACGCTGGCGCGGCGTTCGAGCGCGATCTTCCCGGGCGGTTCATATCCAGCGAGGAGGGTCTTTCGCTGTCGCCGGCAGAGGCCGGTAACGCCTATCGGACCGGCTTTTTCCTTGGCGATGGCACGGGCGCCGGCAAGGGGCGGCAGGTGGCAGGCGTCATCCTCGACCAGTGGTTGCGTGGCAACCGCCGCCACCTCTGGATATCCAAGAGCGAGACGCTGGTCGAAGACGCTCGCCGGGACTGGTCGGCGCTTGGCGGCTTGCCGCTCGACATCCAGCATCTCAACCAGTGGAAGCTCGGCACCCCGATCGCGCTGGGCGATGGGATCCTCTTCCTGACCTATGCCACCCTGCGCTCCAACCGCGGCGACAGGGGCACGCGGCTGCGCCAGCTGATCGAATGGATGGGTGAGGATTTCAGCGGCGTCATCGTTTTCGACGAGGCGCATGAAATGGCCGGGGTGGCCGGCGGCGAGGGCCGGTTCGGCGCCACGAAAGGGTCCGAGCAGGGCATTGCCGGCGTCCGCCTGCAAAATCTCGCTCCGCGCGCCCGGATTCTCTACGCCTCGGCGACGGGCGCCTCGGATGTCAACAATCTTGCCTATGCGACACGCCTCGGATTGTGGGGACCGCAGACGGCCTTCGCCGACCGGCGGGCCTTCGTGGAATCCCTGCGCCGAGGCGGCATCGCGGCGATGGAGTTGATCGCCCGCGACCTCAAAGCGCAGGGCCTCTATGCCGCGCGGGCGCTCAGCTTCGCCGGCGTCGAATATGACATCCTCGAGCATCGGCTCAGCGAAGAACAGATCGCCGTCTACAATGCCTATGCCGATGCCTGGGCGATCATTCACAACAATCTGCAGGCCGCGCTCGCCGCCACGCGCGTCACCGACGGCTTCAGCGGTGCCACCTATAATAGCGGCGCGAAGGCCGCGGCATTGTCGATCTTCGAATCGACCAAGCAACGCTTCTTCGGCCAGATCCTGCTGTCGATGAAGCTGCCCTCGCTGATCCCGGCGATCGCCGCCGATCTCGCGCGCGGCGACTGCGCCGTCGTCCAGCTCGTGTCGACCTCGGAAGCGATGCTCGATCGTGCCCTTGCCGACCTGTCCCCCGAGGAGCGCGCCTGGCTCGATATCGAGCTGTCCCCGCGCGAATTCCTGGTCGATTATCTGACCGCGGCCTTTCCCGTGCGCCAGATGCGCACCTATACCGACGATAGCGGCACGGTGCGCTCGGAACCGATGATCGACGAGGCCGGGCAGCCCGTGCTGTGCCGGGAAGCGATGGCCATGCGCGACCAGCTCCTCGAGCAACTCTGTGCGCTGCCGGTCGTCGGCTCGGCGCTCGATCACATAATCGGGCATTTCGGGACGGAGGCTGTGGCCGAGGTGACGGGCCGCAGCCGGCGGATCGTCGTCGATGCCGACGGCCGTCAGCGGATCGAACGGCGCAGCGCGCGCACGAACCTCGCGGAGACCGACATCTTCATGCGCGGCGAAAAGCGCATCCTGATCTTCTCCGACGCCGGCGGCACGGGGCGGAGTTACCACGCCAGCCTCGACGCGCCCAATCAGAGCCGCCGCATTCACTATCTCCTCGAGCCCGGTTGGCGCGCGGACGCGGCGATCCAGGGGCTGGGCCGCACGCACCGCACCCACCAAGCCTGCCCGCCCTTGTTTCGGCCCGTTTCCACCGATTGCCGTGGCGAACGGCGGTTCATCTCGACCATCGCCCGGCGCCTCGACAGCCTGGGCGCGCTGACCCGTGGCCAACGCCAGACCGGCGGGCAGGGACTTTTCGACCCCCGCGACAATCTGGAGTCCGACTTCGCGCGGGAATCGCTCGACCAGTGGTTTCGCCTGCTGTTCCAGGCAAAACTCCAATCGGTCCACTTCGATCAGTTCCAGGCGCTCACCGGTTTGAACCTGGCCGGGGAGGGCGGGGGGCTCACCGAGACCTTGCCCACGATCCAGCGGTGGTTGAACCGCATCCTGGCGCTGCGCATCGACCTGCAGAACGCGATCTTCGACGAATATCTCGGCTTGATCGAAGCACGGGTGGAAAAGGCACGCGAGGCCGGCACCCTCGATCTTGGCGTCGAAACGATCGCGGCCGACCGTATTTCGATCCTCGACCGGACGGTGATCCGGCGCGATCCCGTGAGCGGCGCCGAAACCGAGATCCTGCGTATCGAAACCGAGGAGCGATATCGGCCGCTGACCCTGGAGCGAGCGCATTGGCTTCTGGCCGACCCGGAAGCGCGCGGGTTGATCAACCCGCGTTCCGGCAAGGCCGCCATTTGCCGGCCGACCTTCTCGCTGACGGACGAAGAGGGGCGGACCGTGCGCCGCTATGAGCTGGTGCGGCCGACGCGCACCGAACGGCACCGGCAGGACCTCTTCGCCGAAACCCATTGGACCGACGTGGACCGGGCGAGCTTCGACGAAGCCTGGCAGGCCGAATGCGACGCAATGGCGGCGCAGACGCGCACGCAGATCATCTATCTGGTCACTGGCCTGCTGCTTCCGGTGTGGGGCAAGCTGCCCGACGATCATGTCCAGGTCTGGCGGCTGACGAGCGATGACGGCCAGTCGCTTCTCGGGCGTCTTATTCCGGCGCCGCTGGTTGAGCGGATTGCCAGCGCATTCGGCATCGCGGCCCATGTCGAGATCGACCTCGGCGCGCGGGTCGAGCACGTCCGCACCTCGGGCGAGATCATGCCGATCGGAGCGCTGCGGCTGAAGCGCGCCTTGGTCGCCGGCGATCAACGCCTCGAATTGCTGGACTGGAAGCCCGAGGCGCTGCCGCATCTCAAGGCGGCGGGCTGCTTCACCGAGATCATCCAGCACCGCACGCGGCTGTTCGTTCCCCCGAGCCGCGCCCTCGAGATCCTCGCCAGGATCACGGACTGACCCGCGGCCGCGCCAAGCGACCGAAGAGAGGGGAGGGGGCCTTCGGCCGGGTGGGCCTGAGTGGCTCAAGCCGGCCGACGAGGTCGGCGCAACCCTCGAAGGAGACAACCGATGATCCAGTCCGTGAAGGTCAAGAACCTCTCGCTCTCGAAGGACAATGTCCGCAAATCCAATCGCGATGCCGACCTCGACAGCCTCGCCGACAATATCGCCGCGCATGGCCTGTTGCAGAATCTCGTGGTCACGCCGCTCAAGAAGGCAGGACATTTCACCGTCAAGGCGGGTGGCCGCCGCTTGCGGGCGCTCCAGCGGCTGATCGATTCAGGTCGGCTTGCCGGGGACCATGAGGTTCAGGTGCTGGTGCTCGAGGATGATGCTGGATCGGCCGAAGCGAGCCTTGCCGAGAATTTCCACCGCGTCGCGATGAACCCGGCGGATGAGTGCTCGGCTTTCAAGCACTTCCTCGACAAGGGCGCGAGTGCCGAGGATGTGGCGAAACGTTTCGGCGTCACGACCCGCTTCGTTGAGCAGCGGGTACGGCTTGCCGAACTGGCTCCTCTCGTATTCGCGGCGCTGGCGGCGGGCGAGATCACGCTGGGGGTCGCCCAGGCTTATGCCGTCACGCCCGACGTCGATCGCCAGGCGCGCGTGTTCGAGAGCATGAGCCGGTCCTATTATGGCGACAATCCCGACAATATCCGCCGTGCGCTCCTCAACGGAACGGTCAAGGCGACCGACGCCAAGGCACGGTTCGTCGGCCGCGAGGCCTATGTCGGCGCGGGCGGCCGGATCGAGCGCGACCTGTTCGGTGAAGATGTGGACGAGAGCTGGATCGACGTGGAGCTCATCGAGCAGCTGGCCGCCCAGAAGCTTGAAGCGGCCGCGGAAGCGCTCGCTGCCGAACAGAAGCTGGCGTTCGTGACGCCGGTTCTCGCGACGCATGTGCCCTATGATACGGAGTGCCAGCTCCACGAATATCATCCGCCGCTGCGCGAATTGAGCGGGGACGAGCAGGAGCGCGTCGATAGTCTCTCGGATGAGGGCGACGCGCTCATCCGCGAACTTGAGACCGAACTCGAGGACGGCACGCCCGAGGCCGAGGCGGCTTCGGCGCGTCTCGCCGACATCGAGCGGGAACTCGATACGATCGAGGCGTCGCGCACGATGGTCGATGATGCGATCAAGGACCAGCTGGGCACCTTCATCTATCTGGCGCCCGATGGCAGTCCGCGGGTGCACAGCCGCATGTTCAGCGAGCGCGCCATCCGGCAGGCGGGCGAGGATGCAGAACCCGAAGCACCGTCCGGCAAGGTCGCGGCCTCCCGGCTCAGCGCGACGCTGGTTGACGAACTCGCGACCCAGCGCCGGCAGATCCTGGCAGCCCATGTCGCCTCGGATGCCGGGTTCGCGCTCGATCTCACGATATTCCTGATGGCGCACCGGACGGTGTTCGCCAGCAGCTATGTCCGGGACCACGCGACGTTGCAGGCCGCCGCCGCGAGCTTCCCGATCGTCAGCTTCCGCGATGAAGGTAGCGCGGCGAGCAATGTCCTGACCGAACAGCGCCAGGCGCTCGATGTGAGCTGGGCAGGCGGGAACACGCTGTCGTCCCGCTTCGATGCCTTCCGGCAACTGGATGAACAGGCGCGCGCCGATTGGCTCGCCCATGTCATGGCGCAGACGCTGGAGCCGACACTCAACGTCGACGATGGCGGGCGCCGCAACGGCTTCCACGATCATCTCGGACGGCTGCTCGACATTGATGTCGCGCAATGGTGGCGGCCCGATGCCCAGAACTTTTTCGGGCGGGTGAAGAAGGACGTCATGCTCGAAGCGCTCGACGAGATCGGCGGGCCGGTGCTGCGCGGCCGATACAAGGACGCCAAGAAGGGTGACCTTGCCAATGCCTGCGCTGCGCTCTGTTCGGGGCAGGGCATCGTCGAGGCCGAAGTCCGGGAAAAGGCGCTCTCCTGGCTGCCCGACGAGATGCGGTTCGGCGCGATCGAAAAGCCCGAAAGCTTCCGGAGCTATTCCGCTTTCCTCAGCGATGAAGACGACAGCGACGGCGGGGCAGGGGAGATCGCCCCCGATGGCGATGCTGGCGACTTCGAACAGGCCGCCTGAGGCGAACGCCTAACGGCGGGCGGCGCTTTCGTGTCGCCCGCCGCCCTTCATCGGCGGCGCTGAGACAGCCGCTCTTTCGCGGAGTATCCACCATGACCCAATCATCGGGCCGGCCCTCGCCGGCCGAGACCATCACGCGCGCCATCATCGACCGGCTCGAGGCCGGTGTGCGTCCCTGGGTACGGCCCTGGCGATCATGCGCCGCGCAAGGGCGCCCGCTGCGCGCCAATGGCGAGCCCTATCGCGGCATGAACACCTTTTGGCTATGGCTGGCCGCCGAGCAGTGCGGCTATCGGTCCCGCTACTGGATGACCTATCGGCAAGCACAAAGCCTCGGCGGGCAGGTCCGTGCCGGTGAGCAGTCGCAATTTGCGATCTTCTACAAAGCCTATTCGAAGAAGGTCGATTCCTACGAACGTCCGGGTGAGCTCGTCGATGAGCAGCGCCGGGTCATGCGGTCCTATGCGGTCTTCAATGCCGATCAGATCGATACACTGCCGGGCGATTTCTATCCCGAAGCCCTCTCCCTCGTCCCGCCGGGCGACCGGCTCGGTCCGCGGGCGGAGCGCTTCGTCGATCGGCTGCCCGCGCGGCTGCGATGCGGCGGCGATCGTGCTTATTATGATCTGCGCGCGGACGTCATCACCATGCCGCCGGTCGAGCAATTCGACACGCGCGCCGCCTGGGCAGCCACCATTGCGCATGAGGCCGGCCACTGGACAGGCCATCCAGCCCGGCTTGCCCGATCGTTCGGGAAGCGCTTCGGCGATCAGGCATATGCGTTCGAGGAGTTGGTCGCCGAACTGACAGCAGCGCTGGTTGGCGCCGATGTGGGTCTCCCAACCACCCATCTCGACGACCACGCGGCTTATATCGGATCCTGGCTCGCCATTTTGCGCAAGGATAATCGCGCATTGCTGACGGCGGCTGCGCGAGCCGAGGAAGCCGCCGGGTTTCTGCTGCGGGCAACCGATCTCGCTTGCGAGGATGATCTGGACGAGCAGGCGGCTGCTTGATCTCGCCATGTCGCCGATTGCACTATATCCATATATCCGCTATCGTGGATATATGGATAACGAATCTGTCATCGTCGCGTTGGGCGCGCTTGCCCAAGCCACGCGCCTCGACGCCTTCCGCCTTCTGGTGCGTCACGAACCCGAAGGCCTTCCCGCCGGCGAGGTCGCCAAGGCGCTGGATGTCCCGCAGAACACGATGTCGGTGCATTTGGCGACCCTGGCGCGTGCCGGCCTGGTCACATCCGAGCGGCGCAGCCGGATCATCAACTACCGCGCCGATCTCGATGCGCTACGCTCCGTGATGCTGTTCCTCGTCAAGGACTGCTGTGGTGGCCGGGCCGAGCTCTGCCATCCACTTGCGGATGAACTGCTTGCCTGTCGTGCTGCCTGAAAGGACATCAACATGACGGATCGCCTGTTGAACGTACTGTTTCTTTGCACGGGCAATTCCGCCCGTTCCATCATGGCCGAGGCGATCCTCAGCCGTGAGGGGCTAGGCCGTTTCAAATCGTTCAGCGCCGGCAGCCAGCCCAAGGGCGAGGTCCATCCGTTCACCATTCATCTCTTGGAGAAGCTGAACTACGACGCAAGCCGGTTCCGCTCGAAGAGCTGGGAAGAGTTTTCCGGCCCCGATGCGCCGTCCTTGGATTTCGTGTTCACCGTTTGCGACAATGCCGCCAATGAGCTTTGCCCGGTTTGGCCGGGGCAGCCGCTGACCGCCAATTGGGGGGTGCCCGATCCGGCCGCTATCGAGGACAGCGAAACGGTGCAGCACGCGGCCTTCTTCGATACTTACAGGATGCTGTTCAATCGCATCTCGCTGTTCACCAACCTGCCGTTCGAAGGCCTCGACAAGATGAGTCTACAGAACCGGCTGAACCGGATCGGCAAGGAACAGGGCCGCGCCGACCTCCCAAGCGAAAAGGCACCCAGCGCATGAGCAATGCCGCAATCGATATCGTCATCTATCACAATCCCGAGTGTGGGACGTCGCGCAACACGCTGGCGATGATCCGCAACGCCGGGATCGAGCCGCATGTGATCGAATATCTCAAGACGCCGCCCAACCGCCCGCGCCTGGTTTCGCTCATCGCCCGCATGGGCATCAGCGCACGCCAGTTGCTCCGCGAGAAGGGCACGCCCTTCGCCGAGCTGGGTCTTGCCGATCCGACGCTCAGCGATGACCAGCTCATTGATGCGATGATCGAACATCCGATCCTCATCAACCGGCCAATCGTTGTGTCGCCGCTCGGCGTGAAACTCTGCCGTCCATCGGAAGAGGTGCTCGATCTTCTCCCGTCCGCCCAGCGCGGGGCTTTCACCAAGGAAGATGGCGAGCAGGTCATCGACGCCGCCGGCAAGAGGATCGGGGCGTGAACGCGACCGTTGCGGCACGACCCAAGCCGGCGATCAACAGCTTCGAACGCTATTTGAGCGTCTGGGTGGCGCTCTGCATCGCTGTCGGCATCGCGCTCGGCTATTCGCTGCCGAATCTGTTCGCAGCCATCGCATCGGCTGAGATCGCGCGCGTGAACCTGGTCGTGGCTGTGCTGATCTGGCTGATGATCGTCCCCATGCTGCTCAAGATCGACCTCGGCGCGTTGGGGTCGGTTCGCCAACACTGGAAGGGCGTCGGCGTCACCCTCTTCATCAACTGGGCGGTGAAGCCCTTTTCAATGGCGCTGCTCGGCACGCTGTTCCTGGGATGGCTCTTCCGGCCGCTGCTGCCGCAGGGCGAGATCAACGCCTATATCGCCGGGCTCATCCTGCTCGCCGCCGCCCCCTGCACGGCGATGGTGTTCGTCTGGTCGAACCTGTGCGACGGCGAGCCGACCTATACGCTGAGCCAGGTGGCGCTCAACGACGTGATCATGGTCTTCGCCTTCGCACCGCTGGTCGGACTGCTGCTCGGGGTCGCCTCGATCACAGTGCCCTGGGACACGCTGCTCATCTCGGTCCTGCTCTATATCGTCGTGCCCGTCATCGTCGCGCAGATCATTCGTCGGGCGTTGCTATCGTCAGGCGGGCAGCCGGCGCTCGATCGGCTGCTGGCAACGCTTGGGCCGGTGTCGCTGGTTGCGCTGCTGACGACGCTCGTCCTCCTGTTCGGCTTCCAGGGCCCGGCGATCCTGGCTCATCCGCTGGTCATCGCACTGATTGCCATTCCCATCCTCATCCAGGTCTACTTCAATGCGGGCCTGGCCTATTGGCTCAGCCGGCGCTTCGGCGTGGCCTGGTGCGTCGCCGCTCCGGCCGCGCTGATCGGCGCGTCCAATTTCTTCGAGCTCGCGGTTGCAGCCGCGATCAGCCTGTTCGGCCTCAATTCCGGGGCCGCGCTCGCGACCGTGGTGGGCGTGCTGGTCGAGGTGCCGGTAATGCTGTCTGTCGTCAGCATCGTCAAGAAGACGCGGCCCTGGTACGAGCAACGCGTTCCTGCATGATCGCTACACTGCTGGATTCCAGGTCGCTTTCCGACCTGATGGCGGAGCTGAGCGCGGCGGGTCTGCCTGCCAGTGATCTCGCCGAGGCGGGACGCCGCTTCTTTCGGTTCGAGGATGATGTTGGCCTTGTCGGCTATGGCGGGATCGAAGGCGACGGCTCCGACCGCCTGCTGCGCTCGCTGGTCGTGAAGGCCGATCGGCGCGGATGCGGATTGGGCGGTGCCATTCTCACGGCAGTCGAACGCGCTGCAGCTGATGAGGGCGCGACTAGCCTGTACCTGCTCACCACGACCGCCGAGCCTTTCTTTCGCCGTCACGGCTATGAAACAGCCGAACGGACCGACGTTCCTGCCGTCATCGCGCAATCGGCCGAGTTCCGATCGCTATGCCCGGCGAGCGCCGCCCTTTTGTACAAATGGATTGCCTGATGTCGCGTCTTCGTATCCTTCCCGAACCCGATCACATGCCCGCGCTGGACCGTGCAATGATCCGGCCCGATCTCGCCGCCGGGCTCGGCGCGCTTGAGCCGAAACCTCGCATCCTCCTCCTCTACGGCTCGCTGCGCGAGCGGTCGTTCAGTCGCTTCGCGGTCGAGGAAGCGGCCCGGCTGCTCATCCTCTTCGGCGCCGAAGTGCGGATCTTCGATCCGGCCGATCTCCCGCTCCCCGACCAGATCAAGGACGATGATCACCCGGCGGTGCATGAGCTTCGCGAGCATGCGCTTTGGTCCGAGGGCATGGTCTGGTGCAGTCCCGAACGGCACGGCCAGATCACCGGCATCATGAAAGCGCAGATCGACCATTTGCCGCTCGAATTCGGCGGCATGCGTCCGACCCAGGGCCGGACCCTGGCCGTCATGCAGGTTTCGGGCGGATCGCAGTCGTTCAACGCGGTCAACACGTTGCGGCTGCTCGGGCGGTGGATGCGCATGTTCACCATCCCCAACCAGTCGAGCATTGCTATGGCGTTCAAGGAGTTCGACGAGGACGGCCGTCTCAGTGCCTCAAGCTATTATGACCGGATCGTCGACGTCATGGAGGAGCTGGTGCGCTTCACGGTGCTGACACGTCGCCATGCCGATCAACTCGTGGACCGCTATTCGGAACGCAAGGCGGCAGCCGCCAAGCGCGACGCGGCCCAAGATCTGGCCTCACGGTCGAAGGCCTGACGGCCGGGCTCTTCCGATGCGACGCGCTTTCATGCCGTCCTGTGCGTATCGGGAGATCGGGTTGCGGGTGCCCTTCTTAAGGTCCTCTGCGTCATGAATGCCTGACGCGACAGGGCCTTCGCGCCTTTCGCCAGAGGATGCGGCACATGGGCCATCGCGCTGGCGGCGGCAACCCGAACGCTCCGGCCGTGTTGGCGCGCCGAGGCGCGCCTGCCCGCACCACCCGGACCTTATCGGGTTCCCCTTGGGCGTTGCCCGGCGGTGCCGCCGCCGCTTTTTCGATGGCCCGGAGGGTGCGCATCCGGCGGGAAGGCCGCCGGCCCTGCGACACGGAAAGGCAATCCCTCATGACCAGCTCCCTTTCAGCAGTGCTCCAAGCACTCGAACTCGGCCATCTCGACCTGATGGGCGACCAACGCTCGATGGAAGCGCCGCCGCCGGCCGAAGCGCTCGAACAGACCGTCAGCGCCATCTGGAGCGATCTCTTCGCGCTCTTCCCCTTCACCGCGCTCGAACGCGACATCGAGGATCTGGGCTGGGGCTTCGTCAATCTCTTCCACCGCGCGGCCGCCAAGAAGCATCAGCTGATCGACCGCCTGACCGACGAGATCCGGCTCCTGCTCGCCGAGCAGGACGGATCGGAGATCGCGACCGCTGATCTCGAGGACAAGATCGATCTCGCTCGCAAGGTCGAGCAGTCCGCCCAGGCCTATGAGGGGATGCGCGACACCGCGGCGCGCCACTATCTGCATGAGACCGGCCGCTCCTGGGTGCCCGCGACCGGCAACCGCATCTCGCTCGGCACGACCGCTGCGATCGTCGATGGCCGGGCCTATTTGCAGGCGCGGCGCGAGCGGGTGCGCGATGCCAATATGGTCCATGGCACGCCCGTGGTCTTCGCCGGCGGGCGCCTTCGCTTCGCCAGCGACGACGAGGCCAAGCAGTTTGCCGACAATCTGCTGCGGACCCTCAAGGCCGTGCGCGAACGTGTGGGCGACATGTATCTCGTCCATGGCGGCGACATGAAGGGCATCGAGCGTCTTGCAGCATCCTGGGCCGAGCAGAACGGCATCCAGCAGCTGCGGTTCGGCCTTGATCGCAAGCTTGGCGATCGTGCCGGCTTCCGGCGCAACGAGCAGATGCTCTCGGTCAAGCCGCGCTACGTCATTGCCTTCCAGGGCAACGGCGTCACCGAAAGGCTGGTGGTCGAGGCCAAGGCGCGCGGCATCCATGTCGTCGATCGCCGCGGACCGCTCGGAACGCCGCCGGCGGCTTTATCTCGCGGCTGACCGCCGTGCCGGCCGCTTCGGCGGCCGGCTTTTCTCAATCTCGCGGATTCCGGTGCCGGAGGGGAGGGGGCGGGGCGGATGCGTCCCTTGTTCCCTTCGGAGGTTCCGCATCATGTTCATGCCCGATCGCGCCAGTGCGTGCGCGCTCCTTGCCTTCCGCGCCGCGCATGGCCGCCACTGGAAGGCGAAGCTGCTGTCCTTATGGTCGACAGGCCGCGATGTGGACGAAGCCGATGGCGCTTACTTACGGCATCTTCGCAACCAGGCCGGTCCCTCCTGGCTCCGCCAGCTGACGCCGCGCCGCTGGCGCGCGATCGAAAGATTGGCGGCGCCCGGCGATCCGGTGCTTGCAGCCGTGTTTCTCGATCGAGCGCGCGAATTTCATCGCGGCGCGCAGATTGGCGCGCCTATTGCGCTTGCGCCGGCACTGCACTTGCTCGCGATCTCCTGCGAACTGGGTTTGAAGGCGCATCTTTTGGGTCATGGCTGGACGGACGATGCGCTGGCCCGCGATATCCGTCATGACCTTGTCCGCGCCCTCGACGAGGCGCGGCAGCTAGGCCTGCCGGCGCCCGGTCGTCCGCTGGCCGATTTCATCAAGAGCCTCGGCCCGGCCTATGCCGTGCATCGGATCGACGCGCTGGTGGCAGGTGGCTATGCCTGCGACATCGGCGCCGTGCTTTGCGAGACCGGGCAGCTCCTCGATGCCGTGGCGGCCTGCCTGAGGCCAGCCACGCCAGGCGCCGCCACCTTGCGTACCTCCTCTTCCCCCTCCGCGTGATCGTGCAACGGACGTCGTGTCGAGCCCGCGAGTGGCCATGCGAAGGATCTACAATCCCGTCCTGCGGCTCAAGGGACGGGCAGATAAGGCACGGGCGTAAGGTCCGCGAGATGCCGGACCGGCGTGCTCGGCAAAGCCGGCAATATCGGCGGTTTCGCTGGGTGGGCTCCGGTCATGGCCCAAGCGACGCACCGTCCTTCTCCTCATCTGACCCCTAAGCCGGCCGTCCGGCCCATCCAACCCGCAAGCCATCGGGCCGAGTTGCCGTGTGCCACGGCTGCCCGCACCACCCCTTGTCTCGGGGTTCCCCGGCGCTGCGCTGCCGGTGGATGGGCCGTCCTGTCCGCCTTGGCCGGGGATCAGTCGAAGGGACGGTCCCTTGGACCCACATCGAAGGAACTCAGGCCATGCAGAACCTCGTCATCCTCGCCGGCAATGTCGGTGGCACGCCGGAAACCCGCACCACCCAGGGCGGCACCCGCATTACCCATTTCAGCCTCGCCACCTCGCGCCCGAAGCGCGACAGCAACGGCAAGATCCTGCGCGACGACAACAATCGCCGCCTCGAGGACACCGAATGGCACCGGATCACCTGCTTCAACGGCGTCGGCAAGACGGTCGAGCAATATGTCGACAAGGGTATGAAGGTCATGGTCCGGGGCCGTATCCACTACACCCGCTGGACCGACAGCGAGAATATCGAACGCTACGGCGTCGAGATCATCGCCGACGAGGTGACCTTCCTCACCCGCGCCAAGTCCAACGAGAATAGCGGCGGCGGCAACGAGCCCGAAGACGATGAAATCCCCTTCTGAGCTCGGACAGGGCGGCCCGGCGGCATCGCCGCCGGGCCTCTTATCCTGTTCAGGCGCGGCATGGTCCCAAGCGGATCAGCGGGATCGGCATCGCCCCTTGGCATAGCGCTCCCAGCGCAGCACGGTGCCGGTCGCAATCATCGCGCAGCTGAGATCGCCGATGCCGGGCGCGTTGCACCAGGCGCCGGTCCGGTTGCCCTTGGCTTCGCCGGTCGAGACGCAGCGCATGGTGGGGCCAGCCACGCGAATATGCCCGGTGGATGTCTGGCCGCGCGGTCCGCCAAGCAGGCGCACCAACGCATCGCGGGCGGCCGGGCCACTTGCTCTCGGACAGGGCTGGCCGGGGCGGCAGCTGTTGTCGATCTCGCGCGCGGCAATGCCGGCGAGCCGCACATGGGCGCCCTCGCGGCACCAGATCGGGCCATCGCCATCCCAGACGCGCGTCGGTGTGCAGGCGAAGGTCTGATCATTGGGGACCACGGCGGCGGCAAGCAGGAGCGGGAACAGCATCCGGCGGGGCTAACCGACAAGCGGCGGCCTGTCATCCGGACCCGTTGGATGGAGCGGCAGGCAGGGCAAGGGGTGGGGCGCGACATCGGCGGGGACCTGGCCTCCTGGCCGGCGGGTTCGCCCGCTCTCAATCGGCGCGATCCTTGGTCCACCCGGTGACCTTTTGCGATCAACCCGCAAGGGGTCCGGTCGCTTCGCTACGGCTTTTTGGGCCTCCAGCCAAAAAAGTGATCGCGGCCACCGGCCGGACACATCGGGCGCCTGTCGAGCGGGACGAACCCGCCGGCGCGCAAAGGAGCCTCGACATGTTCACCGACATCGCAATCGCTCGCCGCCACGCCTTCAGCCTCTCGCGCAGCCTCATGATGGTCACCTTCGTCATCGCGATCGGGCAGCATTACGGGGTTATCACCGCCGAAGACGCCGACGGCAGCGTCGCCATCGTCACCGAATTCGATCCCTTTGCCTGACGGCTCGACCGGGAGCCGCTCGGCTCCCGGTTATTCCCCGCGCTTCGCTCGCGGCTTGCGCCGAAGACGAGAACCGATTGTTCAGATGCCGCGACTATGCTGCGATAATGACGATTGAGGCTGCGATAGCGAATGCCGGCGATGATGCCCTGTGGGCGCGCGTCACCCAGGAGGTGAACGCCTGGCGCGGTGCCTGTCTGCAATGCTTCGCCGCGGTGGAGGTGGCCGTTACCGAGACTTTGCTGCATCTGAGCGCTCAGCCGGGACGAGGACAGTCGGTGAAGCTACGGCATTTGGTCGGGCAACGGCTCGATGACCTTGCTGCACTCGTCAATGAGGGCGGCCCCTTTTCCGTGGAGGGAAAGGGTGTCGCGAGCCTGCTGGCGGAATTTCGGCACCAGGAAGGGCTGCGCACGATGCTCGCCCATGGCCAGGCGAAGCTGACAGTCGAACGGACCAGTCGATGGGCCGCCATCTTTCGTGTGATCGCGATCCGGGCACGGCAGGCTGATCGTTCGACGCTCGTGATCGAAGAGAACGAGGCGGCGGAGAGGCTTCAGCAGCTCCGTAAGGTATCGCAGAAATTGTGTTCTGCACTTGGCAATCTGCGACGGGCGGTTGCCGTCTGAAAGTCGGATTTCTCTGCATCTATGCGCTGAGAATGGCGGCTCCGGCGCGGCCGGACCGGGCTCTAGGCTTCGCCCTGAGCCTTGTGCCAAGTCTCAGCCCATTCGGGTGACGATCCCTGCCGTGACTGCTCGCACTTCTCAACCCTGCGCGCAAACTATGGCCCGGCCGGTCGCGCCGCGCGCTGGAGGGCAGTTGGCCAGGCCCGCACGCAGGTGCTCATCGTGCAGCAATATGTGCCAGGGACGGTCATGGCCCCGCGCCGCGAGATAATAGGCCGCGCCGTCGCAGCCGACCATGCGGCATCGGGCCTGCCGGTCGATGAGGCTGGCGCCTGCTCCATGGAGCCCGATCAGGGCATCGACATCCTCGCGCATCAACGCACCGCAGCGGCGGCATTGCGATCGGACGAGGATCTGGCGCAGCCGCATCGCCTGGAGTGACGCGGTCCAGGCCGGGGCAAGGCGGAAGAGAGTGGCGCTGCTCGTCATGATGGGCGGAGGATAGCGCCGGGCTCTCCGCGGAGCCAGAGAATCAGGACACCGCGATCATCTCTTCGCGATCCCGCCCGCCAAGACCTTCCTCCTGTCGGCTTGCCTGGCCGGCGCGCGCGCCCGCGCAAGCCCGCTTTGCGGGCTTCTCCACTGCCGTTGCGACCCTGCCGGTGCGCGGCCGCGCTCTGCCGCCGGCCCTTGGCACGCCTGTCGGAAGGCCCCGGCGGGCGGGGCCGGACAGATCAGGAGCGTTCTCATGTCCCAATCCTCCCCGAATGCGATGAGCCAGGCCGAGCGGATCGCCCGCGTCGCCGAACTCAATGACGCGCTTCGCCGGTCCATCCATAGCCCGGGCCGCAACCAGATCGTGATGACTGCGGGCGTTGCGGCGCTGATCGGCGACGTCGCCCTGTTCCGCGGCTTTCGCCGCCGCGCGGAGATCCTCCGGATCGTGCGCGACTATGACAGCTTCACGCCCGACAACGATCCGATCGACGAGCATGATTTCGGCCGCTTCGAGTTCGAGGATGCGATCCTCTACTGGAAGATCGACTATTACGATCTCGAGCTCGCCTATGGCTCGCCGGATGCCGCGAACCCCGAGGTCACGACGCGCGTGCTCACTATCCTGCTGGCCGACGAATATTGATCCGGCGCAGCCATCCCCCCGACCGGGGGGATGGCCCGCATAGTCTGCTTGAGCAGACTATGCGGGCAACGGACGCCGCATCCGCAAATGCGGGAGGGGAGGGCGCGGGTCCGAGATGTCGCGCGATTGCGCGTGGCCGGCGCCAGTGGCGCCGTTCGCTTGCCCGTTCACTGGCTCCAAGGAGACTTATCATGGCCGCATATTTCGCCGCGCATCCCGATCACGCGTTTCTCTTCGCGTTCGGCTGCTTCGCCCTCACCGTCTATCTGTTCCGCTATGCCGGTCCCGGCATTGGGGGTGGCGGCGACTGGTCCTCGCGCGATCATTATGAGCGCAACCTGCGCGATGGTCCTGACGACTATTGCTGAGGTGCCGCGGTCATGAAGACGATCGTCGTCAGCCTGCTCAAGGGCGGGGTCGGCAAGACCTTCCTCGCCAGTCATCTCGCCTGGTATCTTGCTGAACCGCCTGAGCGCCGCGTCGCCTTCGTCGATCTCGACCCGCAGGGCAGCTCGACGCGGCGCCTGGGCGCCGAGCGGCAAGGCGGATTTTCCGCCGACCTGTTCGATCCTGCCGCTGCCCTGTGCGCCGACGGGCAGGCCGGGCTAACCGTGCTCGGTGCCGATCCCCGTCTCCAGATGGTCAAGGCGGCGCAGGATGTGCGCGACTTCATCGGCCGCTTCCCGGCGCTCCGCCCGCATTTCGACTATTGCGTTATCGATACCGGTCCCAAGTGGGACGAGCTCACCTTGAGCGCGATGGCGGTCGCCGATGCCGTGATCGCGCCGGTGCAGGTTGCCGAGGATTCGGTCGAATGCGCCAAGATGCTGCTGACCGCGCTGCGCAAGGCCGAGGCCGCGCGCGCCGGCCGCAAGATCGCTTTCCTCGGGCTCCTCCCCTCGATGGTCAATCCGTTCGACCGGCGCGAGATGGAGAATGCGGTGAAGCTGGCGCATGCGGTCGGCGAGAAGCTCATGTTCCCGGCCTTCATCAAGGCGCGGCCGACCTACAAGCATGCCGCGGAAAATCATCGTCCGGTATGGCAGGAGACCGGCAGCGGCGCCAAGGCGGCGGCCGAGGAGATCCGCGCGGTGCTCGCCGAGATCGAGGGGCGCATGACAAGCCAGGAGGTCGCGGCCGCCTGATGGGCAAGTTCGACGAGCGCATCGAGGAGTTCGGACTTCTTGTCGGCGACCATGAACGGGCGCGCCGGGTCGAGGATATCGAACTTGCGCGCATCCTGCCCGACCCCGGCAATCCCCGGCGCAGCTTCGACGATGACGCGCTCGCCGAGCTGGCCGCCTCGATCGCGTCGCGCGGCGTGCTGCAGCCGATCACGGTTACGCCGCCCGACGCGAACGGCATGCACCGGATACGTCTGGGCGAGCGCCGCTTCCGCGCATCGCAGCTGGCGGGCCTTGCCACGATCCCCGCGATCGTCGTGCCGGTCGGCGAGGGAGTGCAACTGCTGGCCGACCAGATCGTCGAGAACGACCAGCGCGCCAATCTGTCGTCGGTCGAGCTCGCCCATGCGATCGCCCGGATGCTGAAGGGCGGGATGAACCAGGTCGAGATCGCGGCGGCACTCGGCCGATCCAAGCAGTTCGTCTCGCTCTATGCCGCCTATGGCGACATGCCGGCCTATCTCAAGGCGGCCCTGCCGTTTGCGCCTATTCGCCTTCTCTATGATCTGCACCGGACGGCGAGGGACTACCCTGCCGAGGTCGAGGCCTATGTCGCCAGCTGGGGCGACGCCGGCGCAACGCTCGCCGCAGGATCGCGCTTCATCGCCGAACTCAAGCAGACGCACCCGGCGCCGGTCCCTCCGCGGGCGCCTGTGGCACAGCCATTGGCCCCCACCGACCGCGATCCGGTTCGATCGGGCCTCACGGACAAACCCTCCGCGCCGATCCGATCTCCTAGACTACCGGTCTTGGTCGACGGCTTCCCTGCGTGGCTCCCGCTGGCGCCTTTGGTCACGGTGATTTTCGAGGATGGCCGCGAGCGTGAAGTCGCTGCCTCGTCGATCGGTCCGACCGGCGAGAGAAGCGAGGCCTTGCCAACAACTGACCCGCCTCCTCCGCGTTCGTAGTTTATCTTGCACGATGGTTTGGGCCGTACCCTTCGGGGTGCGGCCCTTTTCGTGTCGATGGGCGGGGGCAGCGCCGAAGGCGCCGCCCCTTGCTGCGGACGATCGGTGTTCGAGAGGGGTTCGCTGGCCGAAGAACAATAGTCTGCCCAAGCAGACTATAAGATGAGTTGAGTAAAGGTAAGGGCCGGATAGGCTTGGCGCCGGGGATGTATGACAATAGCGTTGGGGACATGCCCGTCCTCACCTTTCGGCTCGACGATGATGTCGCCCAGCGTTTCGCCGCGCTCGCGGCGGTATCGGGCGGCCGCTCGGCGCTGCTGCGCCGCTTGATCGGTGACGCCTTGGCCATGGAGGCGGGGGAGGGGCATCAGGCGCCGCGCGCCCGCCAGCGCGCAACCTGCCGGGTCGAGGTTCGGCTGATCCCGGAAGAGATCGCCGCGCTCGACCGCGCGGCGGATGTGCTGGGGATGAAGCGTACCGACTGGATCACCACGTTGCTGGCGCGGCGCTTGCGCGCAAACGCGCCCTTGCCGCGCGAGGAGCGGGCGGCCGTCGCGCAGGCGTGGCGCGAGCTCAATCGGATCGGGATCAACCTCAACCAGGCGACCCGCGCGCTCAACGCCTCGGTGATGGTCGAATCCGGCCTCGACGTCGCGCGGGAAGCGGCCAGGGTCGCAAGCTTTAGGTCCGAGATCGTCGATGCGCTCGCCGGTCTCGGGGCCGCGCTCAAGGGCGATCTTCGCTACTGGGACATGGCCGATGCGTGAGGAGGAGGGGGTTCTCCCGCTTCCCAGCCTGATGGAGGCCTGGCGGCCGCCGGCAGGCGGCAAGCGGACCCTGCGCGGCGCCTATGTTCGGATCAAACCGGGCGGAAGCGGGGGCGGGGCCGCCCGGCCGATGTCGATGGGCCAGGCCGAGGCGCGCGCCAAGCTCGAGCGGATCGTGCGCAAGGCGCCCGAGGTGATGGTGAAGGTCTCCGGCAAGCAATATGGCGCTCATCATGTCGCCGAGCATTTCGGCTATGTGGCGCGCCACGGGAAGCTCGCCGTCCGATCGAGCGAGGGCGAGATTATCACCGAGCCGGATCGGCTCAAGGCGATCGCTCAGGACTGGGCGATGCTCGACGAGGCCATGAACGAACATGGCCGGGAACGGCCGACGTCGATGTCGCTGGTGCTGTCGATGCCCGGGGGATCGACCGACGCCGAGACGCTCCATGA
Source organism: Sphingobium sp. SYK-6 (assembly GCF_000283515.1). Taxonomy (GTDB): domain Bacteria; phylum Pseudomonadota; class Alphaproteobacteria; order Sphingomonadales; family Sphingomonadaceae; genus Sphingobium; species Sphingobium lignivorans. The sequence goes on along the minus strand of NC_015974.1, from coordinate 126,993 downwards.
TGCGGCGCAGGCATTCGCGCGAATCCTGTTCGAGGGGAACCATGCCTATATGCTGGCGCTCCATACCGACACCGATCATCCCCACGTCCATCTGACGGTGGCGACCGAAGGGGCGGACGGAACCCGCTTCAATCCGCGCAAGGCGGATCTCCATCATATGCGTGAGACCTTCGCGCATGAGCTGCGCGCGCGCGGTGTCGCGGCGGAAGCGACACCCCGGCGGGCGCGCGGTCATGTCCAGAAGCGCGTGCGGTCAGCCGCGCTCCATCTCGATGCCCGGCTTGGGGCCGAGGGGCGCAGGCTCAATCTCGCGCAGCTCAACGAACTGCGGGCGCAAAGCTTCGTGCGTGCGGCCGACCAGGAGCGCCGGCCGGAAGATGTCATGGCGCTGGCGCGCCAGAAGCAGATCCGCGGCGCCTATGCCGAGGCCGCCGTCGCGCTCGCCGCCACCGGAAAACCGGAAGATCGGGCCTTGGGGCAGGAAATCGCCGGCTTTCTGGCGGCGATGCCGCCGGCGGTGTCGCGGCGGCTCGCGCGCGCACGGGAGATACTGCAATCCGAACGGCCGCCGCAGGAGCGCCGAAACGAGCCGGAGGGCGTTTCGCCGCCCACAGGTGCGGACGAGGGGCGGCCACCGCCTCACCGGGATCGGGAACGATGATGGCCGGCGCTCCCGCGGGCGGCTTGCCTACCTTGCCTGTGTGGCCTTGGCATCCTATCTGGATGCGATGCCAAAATATCTTGGAAAATAGCGAATTTAGGCGCTGATACGCGCTTCTAGCTTGTTAGAAAAAAGCGTGCTATTATCTAACAGATAGGAGCACAGCCAGTGTCTGCGGTAGCCGATCGGATCATGAAGCGCGTGCGCGGCAAGGGCCGCGGCTGGGTGTTCACGCCCAAGAGCTTCGTCGACTTCGGGACGCGTGGGTCGGTCGACATGGCGCTGTCGCGCCTCGTGACCGCCGGCGACATCCGGCGCATCGGCCGGGGTCTTTATGACTATCCGCGCCAGCATGACAAGCTCGGTGCGCTCAGTCCCGATCCCGCCAATGTCGCCAAGGCCCTCTCGACGCAGAGCGGGGACAAGCTCGCACCGTCGGGCGCGGCGGCGGCGAACAGGCTCGGGCTATCGACCCAGGTTCCCGCCCGGGCCAGCTATGCCACGACCGGCCGCACCCGGGTCAGGCAAGCGGGCGGGCGCAGCCTGACGCTCAAGCACAGCCGCGCACCGGTGCTCGACAATGCGCCGGACTCGGTCAACGCGGTCGTGCAGGCGCTCGCGCATCTGGGGAAGGACAATATCGATAGCGACAAGATCCGGCACTTCGCCGCCCGCCTCGATGATCGCGACATGCGGATGCTCGCCCGGGCCAGGGCCGAGATGCCCGGATGGATGGGCGACGTCGTCTTAAAGATCGGCGCCGCCCGCAATGGATGAGTTCGCACGCAGACCAGCCGAGGATCGGCGCGCCTTTATCGATGAAGCGGCGGCGCGGCGGGATCTGACGCCGATCATCATCGAGAAGGATTTCTGGGTCTGCTGGACGCTACGCCGCCTCGTCATGTGTCCCGACCTCGCCGGTCACATGACCTTCAAGGGCGGGACCTCGCTGTCGAAAGCCTATGGGATCATCGCGCGCTTCTCCGAAGATATCGACCTCACCATCAGCCGCGCGGCGCCGCTGCTCAGCGAAGTCGCCTCGCCGATGGACAGCGACATTACCGGCAAGGAGCGCGAGCGCCGGACCAAGGCGCTCAAGGCGGCGGCACAGGCTTATGTCGCCACGGTCGCCATGCCGATCCTGGCGCGCGAAATCGAAGTCGCTCTCGGCACGGCCGAGGGCTGGAGCCTGGCGCTCGATCCCGACGACAAGGACCAGCAGACGCTGCTCTTCGTCTATCCGCGCACCTCGGGTTACGGGCTCGCCTATGGCGAGAATTACGGCGGCGCGGATGAAAGCGGTTACATCAAGCCGCGCATCAAGCTGGAATTTGGCGCCCGCGGCGACACGGAACCGTTCGCGCTTCGACCGATCTTGCCCTATCTGGCCGAAGACTTTCCCGAGGAACTGCCGGATCCGGTGACCGAGGTGCCGACGCTGGCCGTTGCGCGGACCTTCTGGGAAAAGGTCACGATCCTTCATGCGCTCCATCATAACGGCAAGCTGCGCGAGGGCATGTCGCGCCATTATTATGACGTGCTGATGCTCGACCAGGCGGGCATCACGAACGAGGCGATGGGGCGGATCGATCTGCTCGAGCAGGTCGTGCACAACAAGAGCCTGATGTTCGCGGACAGGTCGGCCTCCTATGACACCGCCGTGGTTGGAACGCTGCGCCTGTCGCCCGATGGCGCGACTTGGGAGAAGCTTGAGCGGGACTATGGCGCGATGTCGGAGATGTTCATGGCCGCGCCGCCGAAATTCGAGGCGTTGATGAAGGGTCTGGCGGCGATCGAGGGGACGATCAACGGGCGTTGATGCCGGAGACCGCGAATGAGCAAGTAATCTAAGTATTTGAAATAGAACGATAAAAGACTGATAATCAATCTTATGTTAAATCAGTGCCAGCATCGCACAAGCGAGTGGCGGCTCACGCACCGAAGTCTGGCGTCATAAGCCGAAGGCGCACCGAAAAGCTGCTCGGGCTGCCGAAACCCGACAGGTTGGCAACCAGCTGGGTTTCGTGCCTGCACAAAGATGGGCTAAATGCGGGACCAATGGAATCGAGCGAGGGAACTTGCATGATCACCGCCAAGCACATCCCTTGGGAGCCGATCGGCACTTTGCCGGAAGACCGGAAAGACGGCCGTCGCTTGCTGCTCTGGGAGGTTGACCTCCCTGTGATCGGGCGATGGGATAGCGACCGTGAGGGCTGGGAAAATCCCGAAAGCATGCATATCCTGGAAGAAGTCATCTACTGGGCCGACATCACCCCACCCGTGTGATGAGTGGATAGGAAGGGGTTACTTATCGGTATCCGCAGTTCGACTGATTCAATAGTGCGCCAGCGTCCGGCCGATGCCGATCCGTCTGAACGGCGGCTTGGTCTTAAAGATATCGATGAGATCGAAAGCGCCGAGCGCGAAAGCCGCGATGTCGTTGCCGGCCTTCAGGACGATGAGCTCGCCGGCATTGTGTCTCTTCGCGATCATGCTGTTGTTGGGATGAGAGGTGCTGTCTCCCGCGGCGGCTCCGCTTCGAGCCAAGAGAAAATCTGGCTAAGATCGTGGTCCGTTTAGGCAGCGATCGTCACCATCGGTGGTGCCTCTCCCTTGGTCATGGCGCGGCCCCGCCCGCGGGATCTGCTGGAAGCGGGATCACATTGGCCTCGCCGAACAAAGCTGTCACCTTCGCCATCGCGAGCTCGCTTAGAATCTGGGTGAACAACAGCGCCAATCGGCGCTTCGGTCTGGAGCACGCGACGTAGAACAGGTTGCGATTGCTCTCGAAGGATTCGACCTTGTCTGCCGGGGGGCCTGGGTCGAGCCGTTCCAGCATCTGCGCGAAATTATACTTGTTCCAGCCACGGCCGACGATGACGAGCACGTTCTCGAACTCCGCACCCTTCACGCCGTGCTTGGTGGCGAAGGGCGTGTGACCATCGATGAACGCATCCACCGCCATCAGCTCGGTGTAGGCGACGTCCCGTAGCCTTCGCAGCTGGGCGATCCTCCGAGACTCGCCTTCGACCGGTTCGGGTCCGGCGTCGGCCAAGCGTTGCTCGCGGTCCAGCACCGCCTCGGGCAGATGCATGTGAGCCTGGCCTTTGATGAGGTCGATGACGGCGCCGATCGTGCCGGTCGCTCGCAATTGGATAAGCTGTTCGAGAGACTGCGTCCATGCGACCTTGTCGTGATGCCGACGGATGCACGGCCTGCCGGCGCCTAGGCTCTCAAACATCTCGCCATAGCGCTTCGCCTGAAAGGCCGCGCATGCTGGCTCGAGCTGGTCGGCCAGAAATTTGATGTGGGGGTCTTCTTTCTTGAGCCAGGCATCGTTGAACTGGCCATAAATGCTCTGGATGGTCGGATAGCCCTGTTCCTTCGCCAGCACGCTGTGGCTGAGCATCAGGATCTTGGTGCGTTCGACGGCAAAGTCCCAGCCCTCATCCGACAATCGCTGCTTCAGGTGATCGAGATAGGCGCGTGCCGCCTCGGGGCTCGTGTCGCCAGTCCAGTGACCACCGCCCTGGCCCGTTCGGCGCTGGCCCGGCCATGCATTCGTGTGAAAGATTCGAGCCTCACCCGGCGCATCCGGGTCGCTGGGGATCTGTTCGAGATCGGGTCGCATGCGATTGAGCACCGCGACGATGGGTTCGGCGGATCGGAAATTGGCGTTTTTGTCGATCACCTCGAGTGCTGCGTGCTCGACCGCACCGCATCCCTCACCGTAGATCTTCTGCCAATGGTCGCCGAACAGGCCAATGATAGGCCCCGTACCCGTACCTAGGAAATGCTGCTTTAGAGCCTCTACGAAGCCCGCATCGGTGTCCTGATATTCGTCAATCAGCAGCACGGGATAGCGCTTCGCTAGCACTAAGCGAAACTTGGGCCGTGCCAGCAGCTCCGTCATCAGCGTCAGCACGTCTTCGTGCTTCAATGACACCTCGTCTGGCGTCACCCGGGGATAGCCGAGGTCGTAATTGACCTTCCTCGCGCCTAGCCCCCCCACCCCGGCATCGGCGAGACGTTCTCCCCATCCCGGCAAGTCAGGCACGATCGCGCGGAGCTGGGGCTGAAAGTCCTGCAATACTGACCAACAAAATCCGTGAATGGTCTCCGGCCGAACCGCCGGGTGGGCCTGAACGCGCGCGATAATCTCATCCTTCGCCACGTTCGTGAACGTGATGCAACCAATCTGTTGGCGCTTACGCACAAGTTCCGTACCGCGAAGTTCGATCAGGCGGCGCAGCGCCTTTTCTAGGGAATATGTCTTGCCTGCGCCCGCGCCTGCCTCGAGCCGGAAGCTTTGTCCGGCATCGAAGCACGCATAGACACGCTCAAGTGCAAGGCGGCCGGCCGCGTCGGCGGCGGTCTCTTCGTCAGCCATCGACCTGGGCCCCATCAGCCGCGTCAATCACTTCGGCGACCAACTCGGCGGCGATCGCGTCTGGCCCGAGGGTCGGCGCTGGATTGCCTTGGGCAAGCCACCGCAACCCTTCGCCGATGTAGCGCGGCGTCCGCCACTCGGTGTTTACGATCGCATGTTCAAGCGCAAAGCTGGACTTTTTCTGTTCGGCCGCATGCTCATAGGCGAGCGTCGCCTGGTCGCCCTCGCCGAGATCGAAGAGTTCTGGATTGGCGAGGATGAAGGCATCCTCAAAGCTGCGAGCACATGGACCGCCATCCTGCTCGGGGATCTGATAGGCGAGCCGTCGTCCGCCGTCGGTCTTCTCCTCGGTCGACTTGTCGAGCAGCTGGGCTGGGCTCACGTCGGGCTCGTACCAGCTTTTGATACAGGCATTGCTGGTGAATGTGCCCTCGGCCACACGAACCGCCACGCGCTTGTTCTTGGCCCCGGGCGCAACGGAATCGATATCGGTGATGATCAGCGTGCGCAACTCGAGGAACGCCAGCAGGCCGAAGAAGCGATGGGCGTAGGCGCCGCCGACCTCCATGACAGTGAGGTACTGACTGCTTAGTTGCGGCTCGCCTTGCGCGGCAGCGTCGGTCTTGCGGATCATCGCCGGAAGGAGAAGGCGTTCAGCGGTTCCTTCGATCAGCACCGCCTTGTCCGCAAAGAAAAGGTCGCAGCGGGATAGCGTGAGATATTGATGAAGAAAATTGCGATCCTCTTCCGGCGCGCCGCCCATACCCTGCCGGAGATCCTTCACAACTGAGCGCCGGAGGCCCGGGCCGTCGGTAACCGACAGAAAATAGCGGAGGCTCTCGAAGCGGGCTTCGTTCGCCATGTGGGGCGAGTGGGTGGTGACGACGAACTGGACCGGCCACGGACGGTCGGCGTTCAATTGGGCGACGAACGCGTTGGCGATGTACTCCAGCTGGCGTATGAACACCTCCTGCATCTGGGGATGCAGATGCGCCTCGGGCTCCTCGATAAAGATTAGATGCACGCCGGCCGCTGTTGGCGTTCCCTGGAACTCGCGGAAGAAGCGCAGGAGCTGTAGTAGCATGTAAACGAGGTTGCGCGCGCCGAGGCCATTGTAGGTTTCGGGCAGGGTTACGCCGTTCACGCCCCGGTAGCGCAGGCGCGTGTGGTTGCTGAGCAGCTTGTCGACGTCGAAGCTGGTCTCTGTCACCAATCCCGGGTCTACAAGGCCAGGATATCCAAACAGGTCGAACGTGGGCAGCAGTGAGGTCAGCTTGGCGTTAAAACCGATATGCAGATCGCCCTGGATCTGATCGACCGCCTCCTTGAGCTGCTCGGCGGTGCTGCGTCGCGTTGGATCCAGTTCGTCCGTCAATGCCGATTGGAAGAGCACCTCGACCACCTTGCCGAGCACGTCGCGCTCGCGGAATGTATCGTCATCCAGCCCGCGCTGGGCATTGATGAAGCCGCCGCCGACGAGCGCGGACAGGATCTTTGGTTCCAGTGTCTTCCGGTTGGTCGGGTCGTTCGGATCGACCGCTTCCAGCGATCCGGCATAGGCCGAGGCAATGCGATTTCCGAGTTCGCGGTAGAGCCGGGCGCGGTCCGCCTCCGGATCTTCGAGCGGCTCCGTTAAATCAACGAACAACGCCTGTAGCGCATTGGCCTTCGGCGCGAACCGGAACTCCAGCCGGGCCTCGTGGCAATCGGGATTCAAGTCGATGATGCACTCGCTAAGCGGCCCAAGATCGGCCGCATCGACGTCATAGCCGATATCGAGCACGAGCTTGATTGCTGGCAACTGTCCGAGCGTCTCGGACGAATCTTGCTGCGCGCGGAAAGACACAAGCGATGTCCAAAAGCATTCGTGACACCCGAGCGAAAAATCTTCGAGGCGGAAACTCAGGGCGCGATCGGACAGCAAGCGCCGGAACAGCTCGGCGATCGACGTCTTGCCGCTGTTGTTGCGGCCAACGATGAGCGTCGTCTGTTCTTCGAAACCGATCTCCACGTCGCGGAGGAGCCTGAAGTTTTCAATCTTAGCTCGGTTGATGCGCATTTTCCCCCCTATTTTGGCGCTATATAACCCGGGCGATGAACCCTAGCGTCAGCGCGCCCGACGCCATCGGCTTGGGCGCCGATCACCTGGACGTCCGCACGGCGGAACCAAGGATCGGTCCCGAAGATGATCATGGCGCTGTCCTCTAGCCGCATCGCGTCAAGCGAGCTCGCACTTCGAGTGGAGGTCGTCACCGACAACGGACTTGGCAATCTCGACAAGGTGGGGATGGTGCGTGAAGAACAGGACCTGCGTGGAACAGGCCACCTCGGCGAGCACCCTGAACCCCGCTTCGGCGCGCTCGTCGTCGAAGTTCACGAACAAGTCATCGGCGAGAAACGGCAGGTTGACCCCAGCCTTCACCGATTGCTCCAGCGCCGCCAGCCTAAGGGCGAGGAAGAGCTGGTCGGTGGTGCCCTCGCTCATGGCGCCCACCTCCACCATTGTGCGTCGATCGTCCCTCAGGCCCAGCAGCCGCGGGACGCTTCCGTCGGCGTCCACTCGTAGCGCGGCATAGCGGCCGGCGGTCAGAATCGAGAACAAATCGCCGGCGCGCAACAGCAACGGATCTTGATGTCTTTCGCGGTATTTCTCGATCGCCCACTTCAACGTCAGCGCCTGAGCACGCTTCAGGATGTACTGTTCGGCAAGGACTTCAAGCTCGGCCTTCGCCTGTTCCGCGTCCGATGCCGCGTCCACCGCGGCTGTCCCGCCCGCGTCGAGGGCGGTGAAAGCAGATCTGGCGTGGCCATGCGCCGTAGCCGCTGCGGCCACCTCGTCGTTCAATTCCCCCAACCGTGCATCCAGCGACGAGACGTGGCTCGCGATTTGGTCAGGATTAGAAGCGGCGACTGCGGCGACGAGTTCGTCCAGCGTGAAGCCGTCCCCTTCCTCGACGATCCTGCGTTCTATGGCGGCCCGCTCCACCGTCAGCCGGCGCTTCGCGCGCGACCGTTCGATCGCTTCCGATAATTCCGCGCGATCCGTCGATTTGGTTTCAGCGAGCGCGGGGGCCAGCGCCGCGTCGGCCGTGGCGAGCTTCGCCGAAGCCTCCTCGAACTGATCCGCGCGGCGGCGCGCTTCCTCATCCAGCGAATCGATCAGCGTGGCGGCCGACCTGGCCGCCGTGAGGCAATTCCTTAGAGCGCCAAGCCGCGTCGCCGTGTCGCCCGCGGGAACGTTGGAGCCATCGGACAACTTCTCTACCCGCTCCATGTGATTGCTGGCGTCCCTGCGGATCGTCTCGACCCTCCTGCGCAGGTCTGCCTCTGCCGCGATGGCGCCACGAAGATCATCGAGTAGTTCCAGAACCGCACCGCAAGTGACGATGTCCAGCTGCAGACCGGCTTCGTCCATTACTTCTCGCCAGGAGGTGACGTTCGACGCGTCCTCATCGTCGAGGCGCTGGTGCCGCCGGTCGAGGGCGGAGGCCTCCGCGGCGATCTGGTCCAACTGTTCTGCGGCAAGACGGCGCTGTTGCGTAAAATCCTCGTATTCAGCCCGCTTCCGCTCGGCTGCCGCGAGTACCGGCGTTAACGGTCCGCCGGCGTCCGCAACCTCCAACGCCTGCGCCAGCGCGGCCCGGCACCGGTCACGCCGTCCGACAATGGAAGCGAGATCGGCCCGCAACGTCAAGCCATCGCGATGGGCCTCGACCGCCGCGTCCCGCGCCGACCGCCAGGTTAGGAAACGGGTGGGCTCGAGGGCTGGCAGGCCGGCCGCGGTCAATCGCGCCGCCCATGCCTCCGCTGCTTCTCCATAACGCTTGCGGGCATCTTCAATCCGGCCCTGCGCTTGTTTGGCCTGAAGATCGTGCGACGCCTTGGACCGCTCGAGCACGGAGAGGCGGCTCGACTCCTCGGCCAGCGAAAAACGGAGGACCATCTTCTCGTCCACACGGGACACGCTTGTCTCGTAGTCGGCTACGGCCGCTTCTGGAGACCCGAGTGGGGTCCCCGCAAGGACATTCTCACGGATGGGTTGCCAGCAGTCCTGGCGGCTCAAACGGACCGATGCGATCTCGTCCTCGGACACGACGGTGCCGGTCGCGAGTTGGCCAATCTCCAGCGCAACCTTCTCGGCCTCTTCGGTCCAGTGCCGGAGCTGCTCCTCTTCACGGCGAACTTGGCCGAGAATTTCGGCCAGTTCGCTACGTGCGGACTCGATCTCCTCGTCGCCCACCTCGGGTAGCACCAGCAGCTCGTCGATTCCGCCCGTCCACGGCGAAAGGCGGGTGAGCAGGGCGGGCAGCGACGATGCCAACGCTTCGACCCTAAGGCCGGCTCCTTCGCAACGAGCGTCGGCATCCGATCCGAGCGCGCGTGCGGCGTCGACCGCATCAATGAGCGCCTCGGAAGCCGCGGCGGCCGATGCACCATCGAGCCGGTCCTGCGCGCGCTTCCTTCGGTCGTCGAGATCGTTCCGGCTCTCGGCGATCTGCCTTCTCGCGGCGGCGTTCTCGCCGTGAGTCCGGGAGAGGTCGCGCAACTTTGCCGCCAAAGCGCGTGAAGGTGTGGCGTCCGCGTTGGGTCCCGCTTCGGCCCTCAAACGGCGAGTCAGCGCCTCCGCGACGACGAGCTCCGCCTCGCGCCGGACTAGATCCTGCGCGGCCTTCGCGACGGAGCCCCCGTCCGCGATGAGCTGGTCGATCTCGTCCGCCTTTTCCAAAAGGGTCGGATCGGCCTCGATTTTGTCCCGACGGTTTTCCGCGTCAGCCTTTAGCTGCTCTGCGGTCGACCTCTGGCGCTGGGCCTCCTCGGCCTCGCGGATCACGCGTTCCGCCTCGTCCTCGCGTTGCACACTGAGATCAACGATGGTTTCGTAGCCGAGCAGGGTCTCGGTCTGCTCGTCGCGCAGCCGTACGAGCGGGGCGAGCCGCCTTACGCGGTCTGCAGCCCTCAGCTCCGTTTGGACCACGTCGCGGGCGTCTCGAGCCAGATTGAGTGCGGCCTGTGCCTCCAGCATCGCGTTCCGTGCGTCAGACCAGGACTTGGGCTTGAGAGCTGCGTCTCGGATCGTCTTGGTGGCTTCGGCGAGCTGGCGGTGCGCGAAGGTAAAGCTGCGTCGCTGGGACGTCGTAGGCGCCCAGATGGCATCGGCCTCGCCTTCGAGCTTCTTGAGCTCGTCGGCGACGCCGGTGAGGCCAGAACCCGCGGCGAACAACGTGCGGCCGAGGTCGTTCTTGGCTTCTACCATTGCCTTGCCTCCCGAGCGCAGGGCATCCTGGTCGAGACTGAAGGAGAGGCTGAAGGTTTCGCGGGTCTGCCCTTTCAGCATCGAGGCAAGGGGAGCCTCGTCGATCGCTGCGTCATTCGTGTCAAGCAGCGTGCCGGCCGTACCCTTTTTCCGGCGGCACGCGAACGTCCGACTACCGTCCTCCAGTACCGCACCGACCCTGAGGAGGATGTAATCGAACATGAAGTTGTACGGCGACCGCTGGGGGAATCCGAAAAGGAGGTCTGACACCGCCGCCAGCGAGGTCGTCTTGCCGGCTTCGTTCGCCCCATAGATGATGTGGAGGTCGGGGTCGCCGGACCGAAAGTTTAGCTCGCAGTCCGCGAAGCGGCCGTAACGTTCGAGGGAAAGGCGGGAGAAACGCATTGTCAGGCTTCCGGCGTCAGGCGCGACCGCAACGCCGTTGATGCGGTGCCGAGGATTCCTGCCCAGTCGCCCTGTGCCGCTAACAGACGCAATTCACCGTCCTCCGACTCACCGAGCGCGCTCTTCGCCAGAACCATGAAGCGCTCCAGATCCGCCTCAATCGCCGCCGCTAGTCCGAGGTCCGAGGAGCCCTCGCCGATCAATTCATCGAGATCCTCGCCGAGCACGGCGTGTTGTTCCGTGGTCGGCTCCGACACCAGTACCTTCACCTTCTCGACATGAAGGTCTGGCGAGATCGACGTGGCGATGGCGCGCACGTCGTCCCGAATGGCCCCAGCCTTGTCGATGAGCGCGCCTGCGCCTGCGAGCTCGCCCCTCAGGCTCACGCGGACGATCATTGGCCGACCGGAGCCATCGGCGCCGTGGATGCGCGTCAGTTCGGCGCGGATCAGGTCCGGGAGGCCGCCCGGCGATGAGCCGGCGCAATCGATGTCGAGGCGGATCCAGCGCACAACGTCCAGATCGATGCGATCAATGGACGAAACCTCGCCATCCACCACCGTCACGATGACTGCACCCTTTGCGCCCGCCTCGCGTATAGTGCGGCCCTGCACGTTGCCTGGAAAGACGACATAGGGGTTGTCGTTGACGATTTCGAACTCGTGCACATGGCCGAGTGCCCAGTAGTCGTAGCCCTTCCCGCGTAAATCTTCGACGCCACAGGGCGCGTATTTGGCGTGCCCCGGCCGCCCCGCCAAGGCGGTGTGGAGTACGCCGATGTTGAACGAGTTCGCTTCTGCGGCCGGATAGGAGAGGACGAGGTTGTCGGTGACGGCCGGCGTGGAAAAGCTCTGGCCGTGCAGCGCCACAGCGAGGTTCGGCAGCCTGTGGGTTTCGGGACGCCTCGGTCCGAATTGGCGAACGTTTGGCGGCCAAGTCAACGTCCGCGAGATCGCCGAGGCGGCGTCGTGGTTGCCGGCAATAATGAACGCTGGAATGCCGGCCTGATCGAGACGGCCCATGGCCCGGGCAAAGTAGAGTCCCGTCCCCATATCGCGCCAGTCGCCATCGAATAGATCGCCGGCGATGACGACAAAGTCCACCGCCTCGTCGATCGCGCATTGGATGAGGTTGTCAAACGCGGATCGCGTGGCCGACCGGATCTCCTCGACGGGAAGTCCATCGTACCGCGATAGGCCATGCAATGGACTGTCCAAATGGATGTCCGCAGCATGCAGGAAGCGGAAACTCGACACGGTGATGTTCCCCCCTGGCAGTCAGTGCCTACCGTTTATGAAGATAAGAGCGGCAAATGGAGACGTTGGCCATTTGCCGAAGCGCAGCTTCTCAGGCCGCATAGCGGCCGTCCTCAAGCTTTCGTACCATCCCCATTCCTGCAAGCGCATCAAGCACTGGCGCGACTGTAGAGGCGCGTTTCCCTTTGAATGCACGGGCAACATCTTTGGGCGCCAATGGTTTGGCGGACCGCGCCACGACGCTTGCGACGGCAACCACTTGTTCTGGAAGGGCGCTTGGCCAATCCCGCTCCACCTTCTTTGCCTTGGTGCCTCTGCGAAGTTGCAGGACGACTTGGGCCGGCTTCTTTCGGAGGGATTTCGCCTGGAAAGAGGGCCGAACCCACCGGATCTGCCCCGCACGCTCCTCCTCGGCTCGCTCGTCATTCAAAGCAACAAGCCTGACCAGCATTTCCTCATGTTCCAAGTCGCGCGGCCAACCGTATGCTTCAGCGACAGCCTCATCTATCTGTTGGTGATAATGGCGGATGAGCGAGACTTCGCCGCGTTCGGCGATGGACCGGTATTTGGGATCAAGAACTCCACCCTTGGCATCTCGCATACGGGCGAGCGTGGTATAAAGTGCTGTCAGGGTCAGATCCGAATGGCGCGCTAGAACCTTCCGGCGCAACCTGTCCAATTTGCGCGCTGCAATCCGAATCCTCTGCTCCAGTTCCGGCACGCTCGGCGGAAAGGGAAACGGATCAAAACAGGTTTCATTTTGATAACGCGGATCGTCGCCCGACCCCATCCGCCCGCCCGCACGAAGCGCCCACACGGTGTGCGCTGTGCTCGAGACCACGCCGAGAACATAGGGGTCGTCGGACGCAATCGCTATAACTGAGCCATCCACGAGACGGCCCGCACTGGGAATAAACTTGAAGAACCTCTCCGTAGCTGTTTCGCTGGTGACGATGTAGCGCCGGAGACCGCTGATGGCTGCACGAAGCCTCGGTCGAGGTTCTGCGAAGCGCCACCAATTGAGGCGGTACTGCTCCCTGTCGTTTTCATCGCGCTCTGGCTTCACATGATCGAACAGGTAGCGGTGCACGCCAGGGAAGCGATCATGCAACTCGTCCTCAGTCTCGATGTCGAAGAAGTCGAGAGCGTAAGTGTTACTTTGAGACTCAGTCACATCCGTGCCGGCCACAACCAGCGGCATTCGTTCCGGCGGCACGCCATCGGCGATGAAGCGGGCTCGCTGCTCGGTATTGATTTTGAATCCGTCACCGGACATTTGTAAGCGTGGCCTGAAGGCCGCAGGTTATGCTGCCTCAGCAATCAGCGGTTGCTCGGTGGCAACCCAATTCCACGGCATGAGTTCATCCCAGCGCGAGGCTGGCCAACCACCCGCAATCTTTGCGATGACATCGGCGATGTAGGCCTGCGGCTCGATGCCGTTGAGCTTTGCCGTTTCGACGACCGAATAAATGGCGGCGGCGCGCTCACCGCCAGCCTTCGATCCTGCGAAGAGCCAGTTTTTCCGGCCGATTGCGACGCCGCGCATCGCGCGTTCCGCAATGTTGTTGTCGATCTCGGCCAGGCCGTCATCGAGGAAGCGTGTGAGCGCAATCCAGCGCTTGCGACCATAGGCGAGCGCCTTGGCCATCGCGGACTTGGGCGACAGGCGGCGCGAGGCATCGTCGATGGCCGCGCGCAGCTCATCGACCAGCGGCCTGGTTTTCTCCTGCCGCCGTTGCCGGCGCATATCCGGTGGTTGGCCGCGAACCTCGTCCTCAATCCGGTAGAGCGCGGCGATCCGCCCGAGCAGGTCGGTAGTCAACGGCGTCGGGCTGGTCTGGTGGTTGTCGAATATCTTGCGCCGGAAGTGGGCCCAGCAGGCCACCTCCTGGATACGATTGCCGGCATAGAGCTTCTCGTACCCGGCATAGCCATCGGCCTGGAGGAGGCCGGTGAAGCTCTTCAGCTCGGTCTGCGGATGAATGCCGCTACGGTCGGGCGTGAACTTGTACCACACCAGCGCCGGAGCGGTTGATCCGCAGGCCCGGTCATCGACGACATAGGTCCACAACCGGCCCTGCGCGGTCTTGCCCTTGCCGGGGATCAGCATCGGCACGGGCGTATCGTCGCTGTGGATCTTGCCGGCCTTCAGGCCTTCCTCGCGGATCCGGGAGACGACCGGGTCGAGCAGATGTGCGGCTTGTCCTGCCCACCCGGCCAGCGTCGAGCGGTCGATGTCGAGGCCCTGCGCTGCCATCATCTCGGCCTGCCGGTAGAGCGGGAGATGATGGTCGAACTTGGACACGACCACATGGGCGAGCGTGGCGAAGCTCGCCTTGCCGCGGGCAATGGCCTTCGCCGGGGCCGGCGCCTGCACGATCTTCTCGCAGGACCGGCAGCTGTACTTGGGGCGGATGGTGCGGATCACGCGCCACTGCACCGGCAGGACGTCGAGCATCTCGTCGCTGTCCTCACCCAGCGGGCGCAGGACGCCGCCACAATCGGGGCAATTGCAGTGGCCTGCCTCCGGTTCGATCCGCTGCTCGGCACGAGGAAGATGGAGCGGAAGGCTGCGGACCGGCGCTGGCCGTTCGGGCTTGGCTGCTGGCGCATCCTTGCGGGCATCGGCGACAGCGGCTTCGCCTTCGAGCTCCTCGAGTGTCAGTTCGAGCTGCTCGATCTGGGCCGACATCTTCTCCGACGATTGGCCGAACGTCATGCGGCGCAACTGCGCCAGCTGGAAACGCAGCGTGTCGATCAGCGTGTCACGAGCTGCCAAGGCTGCTTCCAGCTCGGCGATCCGGGCATCTTTATCAAGGTTGGAAGTGGCTGTGTCCGACACCGTGACCCACTAGCAAAGTGGGCCATCCCGCACCAGAAAAACCGCGCAAATCTGGGACTTTTTATCCTGCCAGAAGCGGCGCAGCGGTGCGTTCGGGACGGCGCCAGTCGATGCCTTCGAGCAGCATGGAAAGCTGGGCCGAGGTAAGGCTGACCTTGCCTGCCTTCGTCACCGGCCAGACAAATTTGCCGCGATCCATGCGCTTGGAAAACAGGCACATCCCCTGGCCGTCGAACCAGAGCAGCTTGATCAGATCGCCGCGCTTGCCGCGGAAGGCAAACAGCGCGCCGGAATGCGGAGACTGCTCCAGCACCTGCTGGACCAGTACCGCCAGCCCGTCAAAACCCTTCCTCATGTCTGTCGCGCCGCAGGCCAGGTAAACCCGCGTCGAAGGTGGCAGCGGGATCATCGGCCGAGCACGGCGATCACCCGGGCAAGGGCGTCGGCATCGACCATCGCATCCACGGTCAGGCGGACACCCGTCGGCAGTTCGATGCCGATCTGCCCGCAACGCGATGGCACCGACGGTGCAACATCGCGGACGACCGGATCCGCAACCTCAACCTCGGAGAATGCCGGCAAGGCCGGTGGCCGGACGCCGGTCAGTTCTCCCGACATCGCCTGTCGGCGCCACGTGTAGATCGAGCCGCTGCCAACCTCATGCCGGTCGCACGCTGCGCGGACCGAACCCTCCGGCCCAAACGCATCCCGCAGGATCGCCAGCTTCTGCTCCACCGTCCAGCGACGGCGGCCGGACACCCGGCCCACGACCTCAATCCGAGTAGTCATATGACCACTCATATGACTACTTGCTCGCTCCGCCTCGCTACCGTCCATCCAGGCCACCCCATCAAAAGGAGCGGCTATCAGCGCCTCAATCCCGCGCCGTGCAAGGCGGCCTGCAGCCCACGGTTACGGACATTTTCACACCCATACGACAGATGTTGCCGTTGGCTCTGAGTGAGGTGGCGCCGGCGACGTTAGCGCCGGTAGTCAGATCGATGTTAATCGGCGCAACTTGCTCCTCAAACTCGAGCAGTGTTTCACCTTTTTTGCGCTTCTCCAGTGAAACGCTCGACAGCCGTCCTGCGCCTTGTCCGGCAGCAGCCGCAGTCATCGCGATCCGCACCGCAGCGGTTGTTTCCTGATCGTGCCACGGATGGTTCGGAATCGCGAAGGTCAGGTAGAGTTTGCCACCGCGCTCAGGATCGAGATAGCGGCTAAGCACCGAGCGATTACTCGATTGGGCAATAGTCTTCGTCGTGATGAGACCAAATCCTCGAACAGAGCCATTCGCTACCTGCTCGGCACTTCGTGCCCACCAATAGGTCACGAAATCGATCTCGCCAGAAAGGTCGCCGTACACGCTCCGGAGCGTATCGACGTAGGGCGACCCGAGGCGCTTGCGCATTCGGCGGCATCCGATGAAGGGCGGGTTCCCGATGATGAAGTCTGCCTCCGGCCAGACTTGCCGCCGCGGATTGACGTACCGATATACCGTTAGCCGACCGGAGTGATCGGGAACGGGTCGCCCGGTCACTGGATGCGGCTTCATCGACGTACCATCCCAGATCGTCTTTGGCTCGCCGTTCTCCATCTCAGGAAGCTTCTCGTCCCAATCAAGCAGGGCATCGGCTGGGATGATCGTTCTGACATCACGCAAAACGGGGGGCTCGGGCATCCGATCTTCTCCGTTCACACGAAAATGCCATTGAAGATAGCCAATCCAGAGCACGAGTTGAGCGATCTGTGCAGCCCGAGGATTGATTTCGAGGCCATGGAAGTTGGCAGGAGTAATCGTGTGGCTGCCGAGCTCAAGAAGATAGCGCTCATCGCCGAGTGCTTCGAGCAATTCGAGCACCTCTCCTTCCAACTCCTTAAGTCGCGCAAGCGCGACATAAAGGAAATTGCCCGTTCCGCAGGCCGGGTCTAGAATGACGATGTTTGCGAGCTTGGTGTGAAAGCGTTCGACCTCAAGACGCGCGGTCTCCTTGTCGCCTGCTTCCGCAGCCAAGGTTGCTGCGGTTCGCGCACCTTCCCAATCAGCGCGCAGGGGTTCCATTACGGTGGGGCCGACCAGTCGCTCTACATAGGCGCGCGGAGTGAAATGCGCGCCAAGCTTGGCGCGTTCTTTGGCATTCAGCGCACGCTCAAGCAAGGTTCCGAAAATTGCTGGCTCGACCTGGCGCCAGTCCGATGCCGCTGCGTCGATGAGGACGTTGATCTCACGCTGATCAAGCGCCAGCGCACTGGCATCCTTAAAGAGGTATCCATTGAACTGACGCACAACCTCCCCTGCCTCACCAAGGCCAAACGCAAGGCCACCGGTATCCATCGCCTCCCATAGCTGACTGAGTTGGGGGGCCAGGAGTTCGGGGCGATCGCGGACTTTTTTCAAGAGCGCGCTGAAACTCGCCTTCGGAATAAGACCAGTGTCCTCCGCGAACATGGTAAAGAGGAGACGCATAAGGAAGGCCGCCACGCGATCCGGGTCCTGCTCTCGAGCTTCGATACCCTGGGCTAGAACAGCCAGATGATCCGCAATTTTTCGCGTAACCCGTGCCGCCTCGGCCGAGGGGTCGAGCGACATTGGCATGGTCCAAATTGCCGCCAGGCGCTCCCGGACTGTCTTGTCGCGCAGTTCATCGAGGGTAATTCGATACCGACGACGGTCGGGAAATGGCGCATAGCCTTTCCCGTTGCGTTGAAAGTCCGCATAGACGTCGATGCAATATCCAACGTCGCTGACCAGCAGGAAAGGTGGCCAGCCATGTGAGCGGGGCAAATTCTTAGCGTAGCCCTCCGCTTGACTTGCAGCTCGCTGCATAGCGCCGGTCCATGCAGCGGTGTCTCGACGAGCCATGCCGCGCTTGAAGCGGTCCTCCGCAGTCTGGCCAAAGAAGTCGCGAAGCGAGTAACCTTGACCAGCGTCGACTGCCGCCAGGTCGGCACTGCTACCTTGCTTAGCCTCTAAGATGAAACTGCCACGCTTATAGCAATCAATCCAGCCGTTGGATGTAGCGCCATCAATCTCGGTTTTGATGACATGACGTTCGAAGACGTAATCATTCTGCGCTGTGTCACTTAGCGTTGGCCGCGGGGCCTCTACGCCGAGCAGTTGACACAGATCGGTTAGAAACAATTGTGTGTTGGCTCGCTCGTTGCCACCTGCGGGTGCCCACTTCGCAATAAAATCTTCGACGTCCACAGGCCCCCCTTGCTCTGAGTCTTTTGGGGCTCAGGACGATGAGGATCAAGCTATTCCGTGCGAGCGGTTTCAGTCGCGCCTATCGACTGCGAGATCGCTGGATAGGTGGGTGAACCTTAGACGATTCCTGTCGGCCGGACGCGACTTTGACAGGCCCCCGTTCCCGTGTATCCCTGACCGTGGCAGGACGAATTTGATGACCCTGTTCGACGTGGTTTCGCAGTTTCGTGGTCGCGACCTTCATAACACGCGAGATCGCTTCGGGATTGTCGAACAATGCGGTTCGCACGACCGCCTCGATCACTCGCAACTGACTTTGCGCGGCTCGCTCGTTTCTGTCTCCGGGCGCCTCAGGTCGGGATCGCGTCGGTCGCTCGCGAGCCTGTGACTGACCTCGGCCGGACTCCAGGCTGATTGATGGAACGGCAGCCGGCGCAATACTGTTGCGGCTCTTGTCTCGCCGTAGCCGATCCAATTCTTGTAGGTCGCGTTCGTTCGGCCGATATCCTCGTACTTCCAATCCTTGGCGACTGGCCTCGAGCCATGCTGCCCGGCGGAAGGCTTCGCTGCCAGTAAGATGAACATTCGACCATCCGCGATGCCGGGCGATGGCGACGAGATCACGCACGACCTCCTCACTCTCGCTCGAGGTGACAAGACGCCGCCCTTGGTCCCGAAATGCAGGCTCTTTTGCCTGCGCCGTCGTGAAGTAGGCCGGTTCGCCCGACCATTTGCCGGTCGACGAAAAGTAGCGCTTTCGCAGGGGCTCCGGTATGTCGCCGGCAGAAATTGATCGGGGCTCGACCCCTGCCCCCTCCTTGCCTTTGTTAGGGGTGCCGGGATCCTTGGGAATGTCGTCCCGCGTGTCTTTCCCAGAACGCGGTGCGGACTGACCTTCACCGATTGAAATGGCATTGGCGCGCTTCCTGGCGCCCCGCGAATTCTCGGACTTCTCAGCGGACATGGGCTGTCCTTTCCTGGATAATGGATGTGGATGGCTGCCCGACCGATGGCAAAAGTGCCCGCTCGACCATCGCCGACACGAACGCGATCGCGGCGGCCTCGTCGCCCGGGGGCGGCAGTTCGGCCAGGTCGCCCAGAACCAGCATGTCATCCGTGATCTTGGCCGCACCTGCCAGCTCGGCGTCGGTCATTTCCCGCATCACAATTTCCTCCTGTATGGTCTCGCCCGAGCTTGTCGCCGGCTGCTGTGGGGCGCCGCTCAGACCGGGTGTACCAGCGCCCTGCCGCGCTGAAGCCGGCGTAGGTGGGGAAAGCATTGCCGCGATTGGACGGGCGGACGGCACAGGCGGAGCAACCACCCGCCGAGTGAAGCGCGGCATCCGGTAATAGGCGATCTTGCGCCCTCGAATTGGGGGGATGCCGGCGCGAAGGAGCAGGAGCTCGTTCTTCGGCAGCTGCATGAGCTCTTGCGGCAGCAGGAGCGCGCGGCGCTGATCAGATTCCGAGATGCTCCGGTTCGCCAGTAGCCCGTGGATGGTACGGCTGCGGGATTTCACGTTCATCGTGAAAAAGCCGAGCCGTTCGGAAAGTTCGTTCGCGACCTTCAGCTCCTTAGGCGTGAAGACAACCTCGAGGCCGCAATTGGCGATGATCTCGTCGGTGACATCGGGACCGTAGATTGCGCGAAGCTGGGATCGGCTCTGAATGACCGGAACCAGGCGCAGGCCATAGCCGGCGACGTAGGAGAAGCCGCTCGCAATCACCGAGGCTTTGCCGAGCCTGGCGAACTCGTCGAGCAGGACCAGGACCGGGACATTGCTAGCGCCCTCAGGAAGGTCGCGGGTGTTGAGATCCACGAGTTGCTGCAGGAACAGACTGTAGATCGGCGCGATGCGGTCGATATTGTCAGGCGACACGCCAAGGTAAATCGACATGCGCCGACGCCGCACCTCGCGCAGGTCGAAGTCGCTCTCCGAGGTGGCGGTATCCACCATGGGGTTGAGCCAGAGATTGAGCCGTGCGGTGATGGTCTGCTTGATCCCGGAAAAGGTGTTGTCCGAGGCCGAGGTGAAATCTTGGATCGCGGACACGCAAGCTTGGCTGAGGCGCTGGCCCACCCTGCGAGCTTCCTGAAGCGCTGCGGGAAGGTCGCTCTTGGGATCCCCGCTCGTGAGGCGGCGGTATATCTCGCCGATGGTGAAGGGCAGGCCCGGGTTGGATGCGACCAGGGCGCCGACGCCGACAAAGGCCGCTCGCGCGGCCTCCGCCCAGAAGGGATCGGATCGCTCGGGCGCGGGGAACAGCATGCCCGCGATCTTCTGCAGCTCGTTGATGACTTCGGTGTCATCAGTCCGCCTGATGTGCGCCAGGGGGTTGTACCGCGCCGTCCGCCCCTCCGCGTCGAGCGGATCGAACAGATGCACTGCTTGGCCGGCCCGTGCCCGATAGCCGGCGCTTGCGCCCCAGTTCTCCCGCTTCACGTCGAGCACGATCACCGAATCTGGCCAGGTCAGCAGATTGGGAATGACGACGCCCACGCCCTTGCCCGCTCGCGTGGGCGCCTCGAGCAGAACATGCTCGCTCCCGCCGAATATCAGGAAACGTCCAGCCTTGCGGCCGACAACGATGCCGGCAGCGTCGCGAAGGCCCTCCCGCCGGATCTCGCCTTCGCGCGCAAACCGGGCGGTGCCGTGCAATGCCGGCCCGCGGCGCAGAATCCCGATTGCGAGGAGCCCGACCACAACAGCGCCCGCCAGAGCCCCGCGCTTTAGCCAAAGAATAAGCAGCGGGTCCGCCCGATAGTACCACAACCATGCGGGCAAGGCCGTGATGTCGGTGTTCGGGCCGATCTGGCCCATCCCAAAGAGGGCAACTGGCACGGCGATGGCGCAGCACAATAAGGTGCCGCCGGCAACGGACAGGCCGATGATCCAGAAGTTACGCTGCACCGGCATCGCCCACCTTCGGGTGGAAGTAGACCTCTTCGACCTCAAAGCGACCGCCATGGCGCCGGGTCTGGACGACCACATCGATGAGCATTCGCAAAAGTCCGCGGATATCATCGCGCGCGAGATCGCGGCCGCCCTCGGATTCCTTGACGAGCAATGTCAGCTGCTCGAAGGCGCCCGCCGCAGAGCCAGCATGGACGGTGGTGATCGACCCAGGGTGCCCCGAGTTGACGTTGCGCAGGTAGAAGAAGGCGGTGCCGTCGCGCAGCTCCTGCAGCAGGATCCGGTCCGGGCGCATGCGCAGCGCGCTCTCGAGCAGCTGCTTGGGACCGACCTTCGCACGGCCCTGCCCTTCGCCCGAATAGACCATGTGAACGACATTGCGATGGGGCACGATGAGTTCGCGCGTGTCCTCGATCGTAAGCAGCCGCTCGTCGGGCGGGATGAGCTGGATAAGCGCTTTCGCCAAGGTCGTCTTGCCGGACCCGGTCGCCCCGCTGACCAGGATATTCTTGCGCGCGGCGACCGCGACCTTGAAAAAGGCTGGCCAGTCGCCCGCGTCGCGAAGTGCCACCAACTCGGCGTCGGTTTCGGTAAGGTCCCGGGCGCTCGCGCGCGTCGTGTCAAAGAGGCCAGCGCGTGCGAGCTGGTCGATCGGCAGGGTTACGGTCGAGGGCTTGCGTATCGTAAAGGACGGGCAGCCGCTCGGCGTCACCGACGGGATCACGATCTGGCAGCGCTCGCCGCCTGGGAGGACGGTCGAACAGATCGGCGTCTGCCCATCGATGTCCTGGTGCGTGAAGCTTGCCGCGGCGACGGCGAGCGTTCCAAGCCACTCGCTGTCCAGTTCAGGCAACTCATGCCATCGCCACCCCTGCCGGTCCTCGATCCCCGCCTCGCCCGGGCGGTTGATGACGAGCTCGGTTACATCATCCGGCTCCAGCAACGGAAGAAGCGGTTCGAGATAATGGCGGAGGACGGCGGTATCGCGCATGGCTTACCGCCGCAGCTCCAGATTGTAGACATCGGCGAAGTTGAAGTCCTTGGCGACGAAGATACCGACCTCCTCGCCCTGGTTCTTTTTCAGCACCGGCCGGATGTTGATGTTGTTCTGGAGCGCGATCGCGGCCCCTTCGCTCGGCGCACGCGTGACATTGTTGAAATTGCCGTTGCCGCTCGATGCGGCCTGCCCGGCAATATAGGCGGCGTCATCGACGAGCGAGAGTAGGAGCGCGCCGCCGAACCGTGCCCAGAAGAAGCTGTCGACCGCTCCGGCGAGCCCGGCGCGGCCGAGCGCGTCTGACCCAGGCGAGGCAAGGTCGATGCGGACGCCTTGTGGCGTCACCGCCCGGGTCCAAAGCACAAAGAGGCGGTTCTGCCCCTGTTGGATGCCCCCGCGATACTCGCCGAGTACGCGCGTGCCCTTTTCCATGAGCACGACCCGGCCATTCTCGGAATACACGTCCCGTGGAATCAGGCAGGACGTGTATCCAGGCTGTGCGGAATTGATGGCCGTCTGAAGGGTGCAGGGAATCAATGTCCCCGCAGTGATCAGAAAATTGCGATTGGGGAGCATCGAGGCTCGCGCTTCGCCTACGGCTGAGCTTTGTCGCAGCAAGTCCAGCGCATTGGGCGCACCGCCCTCCGTACTCCCTGGCGTTCCTGAATTTTCGGTCGGTTGCGCGCTCGAGGCCGCCGCCGGGCCTTGCGAGGTCTCTCCACCGAGATCGCGCCCGCCATAGGCGATGAGTGTCGACCGTCGCGCCTGGTCGGCCAGGTTCGGCCGGGCGCCTGACGGGCCGGGCGCTGCACCGGGCTGCATGGCAGGGACGATCTGACCGTCGGGGCCAGGAACCCCGGCTGCGGGATTGAGCACCGGTGCGTTGGGATCGTTCCCGCCTGCGCCGAGCGGTCTCGGCTGCGGCGCGACCGCCGCGTAATCGACGGTTTCCCGGGCCACGATATCGCGCCGCTCTTGGGCCGCCCCGCCCGGTGCAGTGAGGTCACGATTGGAGGCCTGTTGGCTCGTTCCGGAATTAACCCACAGGATGCCGAGTACCATCGCCGTGCCGGCAAAGATGAGGGCGGTATTACGCTTGGAAGGCGTCATCCCCCCGATCGGCTCGATACCGCGCTCGTGCAGGATCTCGTCTTTTTCTGGCGTGAGATCGGCGCTCGGCAGAGGGCGCGAAACGGAGGATGGATCTTCAACCATGGCTCATTCCTGCGGATGTGTGATGGTGCGCTCGACATGGGGCGACCCGGTGTTCGTCCCATGATCGACCCCATAGGGTTCTGGCGCCTGATTATAGATGCACAGCACCTCGCCGCCCCGCCGAAGGCGCAGCTGACGCGCCACCAGATGGACGACGACGAATTCGTCACGGACGTCGAAGGGAACCAGCGTCTCAGACCCGTCTGGTCGCACCAGATATATAGCCGGCACCTCGCGGTTCGCTGGGAAACGCAACACCGTGAACTGCCCGTTATCGGAGACCTCCGACGGCTGAAGCTCGCTGGAGCCCTGCACCTTGTAGTTCATGTTGCGAGGCCCTTCGACGACCCCATGATCGAGAGCGCCGCGAACGGCCCGGCTCTCCAGGGCAGCCGCCTGCATGGCAATCTGCGCGGCCCTGAGACGCGCGGCGCGGTCTGCATCGTCCCTGGGATATCGGAACCGCACCTGAAAATAGGCTTGGCCGTTGCGGCCCGTGATCGGACCGCTGCGAGCGGTCAACTCGAACGCATAGCTGCGCAATTCGCCTCCGCGCGACGTGGTGACGATGAGATTGGTCGGTCCGGCACGCTCACGCGGCTTGAGGAACAGGATGTGCCCGGCGACGGCGACCTCCCAAGATACGGTGTCGCCCAGCGCGACGTGCTGGATCGTCTCATCGTCGCTCAGGACAATCTGTGTTGCGGTCCGGAACGTGCCGACGATCCGATAGACCTCGGTCTCTTCATATTCGACGAACTTGACGCGCGGGTCGGACGGACCACCTCGCGGAACTTCGACCGCGTGCGCCGCCGTTACAGGCACCAGCGCGCAAATGATGGCGGCGGAGAGCGCCCTCATCGGATCACCTCCGGATCGGCACGATAGTTTTCGACCTGGAATCCCAGCGGGTTCCGGTAGCGATCGCCTTCCGCCATGGGCGCGTTGGCGTAGGCGAACGTGATCGTGGCGATCCAATCGCTGTTCTGGATGTCGGTCTCGGTCTGGACTGTCCGCGTGAACCGGACATTGGCGACGCGATCGTTGATGAAGGCGATGTTGCGCACGCGCGCCTGCACAACTGCGTTCTTGCCCCAGACATTTTGGGGACTGGCACCATTGTTGCTACTGTAGAAGCGCGCCCAGCGCTGCTGTTCGGTCGGCTGCGAGAGGATCGTCACGAACCGAAAATTTTCTTCGGCCGCTGCCGGGATCCAGCTTTCGCGGGTTCTCACATACTGGGCGAGGAAGTATTTGGTGACCGCCTCATCGTAGCGCATCGGCCGCTGCGTGAGCGCGGTCTGGACATCCACCGCGCCGGTGGTCTGGTTGACGCGAATAACATAGGGCACGACAGTCTTGAGAGGCGTCAGAGCCGCAACTGCGAAGATCGAGGCCGCGGCCAGGAGTGAGGCGATGGCCGCGATGCTCCAAGCGATGCGGGTCGAGCGCAGCGCGTTCCGGATCCTGTCCTGATCCCAGCTTCGTGCGTCCCGGAAATAGCGCTGCAGCCCCGATGCCGGCACCGCCTCCGAGCGGTCATCAGCAGCTCGCATAATGCGGTCCCCTTGGTGCGAACGATACTTTGTCTCCGGAAGATGACGCGGAAGGCACGGCGGGCGGTGGGGGTGGATCGCCGTCTCTTGGATGCGATAGCGGCGGTATGGGCGGCGCAGCTCTCGGCGCCGTGGTCGCAGGCACAGGTGAGCCCGGTAAGACGCTTCCATAGATGTTCACGTCGCGCAGGTGATGGCCATTGCAAACCGCGAGCTTCTTTGGACCGGATGCACAGCCGACGACGCCGAGCGCAGCCAGAACAACGCCCAGGCAGGTGACGCTACGGCGGAAGCTAGGCGCGAATATTGGTGAAGAAAAAGCCATGAGATGCCTCGCTACGCCGCTTCGATGGTGCCGCCGCGGTGAGCGGCGCGCTCCAAGTTGCGGCTGTTGCGCATGACGCGACGCTGTCGGAAGGGAGATGCCATCGTGCCCCAGGCCGTTCCGGCGAAGGCACCCACGCCGGCAGCGGCTCCCCCGGCTATTCCCGTTGCAATGGCTGGAGCCTGGAAGAAGAAGATCGTGCCCAAAAATATGTACGCTGCAAACAGGACAGCACCGAAAGCCGTATCCACGACGCCTTCAGATGCTGCTGTTGCAGCCGCTCCGAGGTCTGTGATCAGGGTCGTGATGGCTATGATTACAGCAAGGAGAACGATATAGTTGAATACTTGCCCCAGCCAGCCGTGGAAAAAACGCCTCGTTGGCTCGAAGAGAGCTAGAGCGATGAAGATGGGGCCAAGTGCGATAATGATCGCCAACGCAACTTTGGCAAATATAGTAATAGCAAATCCAACCGCTGCCGAGAGCCCAGCTAATGCCTTCAGCCCCAGGCTCAGCGCATAGAGGACCAGTTTATATGGGTTAATGTCGCTGTACGTTGCGGCTTCAGTCTCTATCCGTGCAACTATAGCATCACTTTGAGTGTAATAGTCGTCGAAGGCCTCTCCTACTGTGTCGATCGTCTTACCGGCGAGAGCTTGGGAGATCGCATCGGGCATTCCGTGGAAGAGCGGCGTCGTGATCCAATCGGAATAGGCGACCGTCGTCGCAGCAACATACAGCAGACAGAGCTTCACCATCCGATAGAATAGCTCACCCCATGGTTCGCTGATGATGCCCCGCATCACCATGTAGCCGAACAGGGCGATGTAGATAACCAGCCCGACAGCGAGCGGACCACGGACAACCTCTACGACGTTTTGGAGACGCTCGTTGAGGAAAAGATCAAGCTTCCCATCAACGTTCGCGTAAAGTGAATTGAACATGTCCGTGGCCATGCGAAGCTCCAAGGCGCTGGATTATTTCGAAAGCGACCGCATCTTGTTGTCGAGAATCCGGAGGCTTTCAGCGTTGGAACACTCCTGTTCGTTGGGATGTGATCCGTCGGCACAGGCCTTGACGAGTCCTCTGAGCTCTTCCGGGTGAGAGGTTAGATAGTCCTTCCCGCGCGGTGCCCGCTCGCATCCTGCGAGCATTCCCGCTGCGGCAAACCCAAGCAGCAAAGCTCTCGCGGTCATTGCGACAAGCTTTCTAGCTTCGTCGCCAGTATCGCTTCGCTTTCGCGCTGTGATCGCAACTGGACGTCTGCTTCTTGCCGCATTCGCAGCGCCTGCAATTGCAAGGCGTCGTTCTGGATATGGGCATTCTCGACCCCTACCCTCGCCTGGATATCCATGACCTGCTTGGCGTCCGAAGCCGTATCCAGCGAGGTTCTCAGTTCTTCGAGCCCGGCGGTACGCTGGGCCGACACGCCATAGGCCGCCTCCGCGATCGCGGCATCGCGCGCTGCGAGGTCGCCGTTCCGCAAGAGGTTGTCGCGGGAAGCGCGCTCATACGCCGACGCACCTGGTCGCAATTCCGGCAAAGCGATACGGTTGGCGTCCCGGATACGGGTCGCGGAGCTCCCGAGCGAGCCCAGGCTGGCATTGTCCGACGACATCAGCCGGCTGATGTCACGGGCCTCCCGCGGCAGAAGGTGGCGCATGGCATCGGTGGAAAGAGATGATGCGATGCCGTTGACGTCGGTGACCTGGTTGAAGCTGCCATAGAGCTGCTTCGCTTCTGCGATCTGCTCCTTCCCCTGATCGATCATCGACAGGGTGTTCTTCACCGTGGCCAGCGCCTGCAGATAGCCGGAGCTGTCGTAGACGGGGATACCTTGCGCGACTGCAGGCCCCGCCATTCCAAGGGCGATGGCGCCAAGTGCTGCGTATATGCCCTTACCCATAGCTCATCCTTTCCTGATCGATGCAGACCGACGCTGCTGGTGAAAAAGAGCCAACCATTTCGCCGGGTCGTCGCCGACATCAGCGCGAATGGCATCGAGGAGCGTCACGGTTTCCGTGGTGCCCGAGAGCACCGCGAGCTCGTCGGAGAGGCCGCCCAGGTCCAGTTCCACCACGATCGAGTCATGACCCTGCTTGATGAGGAAGCGGCGAGATTCCGGGTTCAGGTCGTGACGGACGAGCTTGAATTCCGCCTGGGTCAGGCCCAGCCCGTCGATATAATCCGTTTCACGCCCATAGGGGTTGGGCAGCAGGATCTTGGTCGCGACCTGCTCCATGATACTGTGCGAGATATCCGAGCGCAGCGCATCGGCCGGGCTCTGCGTGCCGAAAACCAGGAAGGCGTTCTGCTTGCGGTAGGTCTTCAGGCCATCCTGGGCAAAGGCGCGGAAAGCGTCATCACCCAGCGCCTTCCAGAACTCATCGATGTCGATCACCAGTCGTCGGCCATCCAGAAGGCCGTCGATGCGATGGAACATGTACATCATGATCGGCGTGCGAACTTCCGGATTGTCGAGGAAGTCGGTCATGTCGAAGCCGAGGAACGGCGCATCGAGCGACAAAGCATCGATCTCGTTGTCGAACACCCAACCCAGCGATCCGCCTCGCGACCATTTCTCAAGCCGAGCGCCGATGCCTTCCGGATCGCGCTGGCCGAGCAGCTGGCGCAGGGCCAGAATGGATCGGTTCTCCGGTGCGAGCCGCCCGAGCGACGCCAAGCCTTCGTCGATCATGCGCTCCTGGGTGACGCCCAGCGTGCCGCCGGGCGGCGTCACCAGCTGCCGGATCAGACGACCGAGAAAGACGAGGTTGCGCGGCCCATATTCGAGCGCCCGCAGCGGCGCGAAGCCGGTTGGCTCCCCGTTCTTCAGCGTCAGATAGATCCCGCCAGCAGACCGCACGTAGATCTCGGCGCCGCGATCCTTGTCGATGAAGATCTGCTGCGCGCCCGTCTTCTCGAGCTGCGCCATCAGGAAGTTCTGAACGACCGTTTTGCCCGCGCCCGAGGGACCGATGATGAGCGTGTGGCCGAGATCCCCGACATGGAAGTTGAAATAGTAGGGCGATTGCGCGGCCGTTTTCATCAGCGCGATCGCCGGACCCCAATGATTTCCGCTCGGCCGGCCTGCGGGGTAGGTATGAAAAGGTGCCAATGCGGCGAAATTCCGCGATGTGATTGCCGCCGGCCGCGCCCGCCACGCGAAGTTACCGGGAAGCTGAGCCCAGAAGGCTGCTTCGAGCGCCGGCCCTTCCCTCGCTGATACCAAACCAGCGTCCGCGAGCGCCGCCCGCGCGGCCGACAGATTATCGGCGAGTCGCCTCTGGCTTTCGGCAAACACCCCAAGCGAGAAATGATGTTCGCCAAGGACGAACCGATTGCTTTGAAGATCGTCGGCGGCGTCTTCGAGGTCGAGCGCCTGGCTTGCTGCCGCGTCCTCGGTCGAAGCCATCTGGTTCTGTCGCCGGCGCAGCCTTTCGGCTGCGCGCGCCTTCCCCATGAAGGTGAAGGACTGCGAGACGACGAACGCGAAATCCTGGCCGAGCAGAGCGTTCATCTGACCGGGACGGGTGAGCGCGGGATATTCCCGGATGCCGAAAATGCCCAACCAGCGGCTCGCATCATGGGCGCGGATCTCGACCGTCTCGCGTCCGAAGATCACCCGCTCGCCGTAGAGGGCTGATCCAAGATGGCCTCGGACCAGCGGGACCTTGGCCTTTGCGCCCATCATGACTTGCTCGAGCACTTCGAGCGGCCTGGAGAATAGGAGGCCATTCTGCTCATAAAGAGCGAGCCGCGCGGGGCTGCACCGCCGAAGCAGCTTTTCGATATCGCGCGCCTTCTCCTCGAAGCGGGCCAACTCGTCGGGGTCGACTTCCTCATCGGCCGCCCTGGCCTTGGCGATGCGCTTGAGGAGAAGCCCGGTCCGATCGGCCGAGCCGACCGCCGGCCGCATGATCAGCGTCAGATAATGCTCGTTGACGAACATGCGCTTGGCAGTCACCCGCGCGCGATATTTTTCGTCCAGATCGGCCGCGAAGTCCGAGCGGAATTGGCCTTCGGGATAGTCATCGACCGGGCGGCGAACGATGTGCGTCCAGAGCGCGAGCCGATCGTCGGCAATGTTGCGCCAGGTGCCGTTGAGCTTCTCGTGCCAGTCATTGAGGTGGATCGGATCCGCGGTCTCGAACGCAAGCCCTTCAAGGCGGAACATCATCATGAGGTCGCCGCTATCGAGCGCGATCACCTCCGATGTCACGTGGCGCACGTAGGGCAGATAGCGACCCGGCTCGGCCTCTTGCCGCAATATGCGCCACGGCGTCTTGCGCGGCGGAAGCTGGGCAGCCGCGCTAGCCACGCGCAAAGCCCTTGCGTTTCAGCCCGGCAACCGGGAGCGGCGAATAGGAACTGCCGCCCCACCAGGCGCGGTTCCGGCTGCGCGCCTTGGTCATGGTCCACAGCCACAGCAGCCGGAAGGCATTGGCATCGTGCCGCACGATGAGCCGCGCCACGGCAAGACAGGCGCCTCCGATGGCGCCGGCATAGAGCGGGTTGCCGCTGACGATCAAAGTGAGACAGGCGGCAAGCGCGATCGGCAACGAGGCTTCGAGCGGCACGCCGAGCCACATCGTCGGCCGCGTGACCGCCAGGAACAGCGTCTCCTCGCGCAGCCGCTCGTCCAGGGCGGCGCTCTCCTTCACGCACCACCTGTGATGGTGTCGACGATCCACTGCGCACTGAAGACGATGAAGATGCCAACGATGACCGTCACCAGAAGGCCGAGGCTGGCGCGCCCGGTGAAAAACATGAACCCAACGATCACGACCGCGATCACCGCGATGGTCTTGGCGAAGGTCCCGGTGAGCCAGGTCTTGATGTTCTCCGCCATGGACGTGATGCCGTCGGCACCTTGCGCGTGTGCAGGATCGCTCAGCAGCATCGAGACAAGCAGCGCCAATGCCATCACGCCGATGACGCGCAGCAGAAGTCGCGCCCATTGGGGCCGTCCGCCCGGGTGGGCGGTGATTGCTGTCATGGATGCTGTCCTTTCTGAGATGCGGCCCCGTCGCCGAACACCATGAGCGAGGCCTGGCTCGCCCTCGCCGCTGTATTCCACCCAGCTGCGGCCGGTGGCGAAACAGGGGTGTCGGGTGGCGGAGCGAAGGTGGGCAGAGATTGAGGAATCGCTGGTGCGGCAGCCACCGGCGCCGTGCCACGGATCAGCGGAATGACGGCCGACGCGCTGGCATAGACCCTGGCGACATAGCCATTGCGAAAGCCGCGCTGCCGGTCGCCGGTATTGTACATCGACAGGGCGGTCGCGATCGCATGATCCCGGCTCGGGGCAAGGCGCGCGACCGCCTGGTAGTTGGTCGCGAGGACACGCGCGGCGGCGGCCAGATTGGAGCAGGGTTCGAACGCATTTTCGACCGAAAGCCCCAGCCAGCCGAGATTGGCGCTGTTAATCTGTCCCAGGCCGAGATCGATGTTGTAGCCTCGACCAATCAGGCTGCGCGCCGCAGCGATTGCCTGCGCCTTGGTCGCGGGCTTTGGCGCGCGCACGCCGGGACTATTGACCCCGATTGCGAGACTGTTGAACCGGCTCTCCGTGTGGACGATCGAAATGAGCGTCTCAGGCGCCACCGTCGGTGCGCAAGCTCCTGCAAGCGAAAGAAGGGTGGCGACATCGAGGATCATCGGCGGCCGCCGTCCAAACGCTCGATGCCGGCCAGCGAGAAGGTCTGGCTGCGGCCGTCGTTGAACGTGATGACCACCCGGCGGCGAGTTGTGGAATCGC
Source organism: Sphingobium sp. SYK-6 (assembly GCF_000283515.1). Taxonomy (GTDB): domain Bacteria; phylum Pseudomonadota; class Alphaproteobacteria; order Sphingomonadales; family Sphingomonadaceae; genus Sphingobium; species Sphingobium lignivorans. The sequence goes on along the minus strand of NC_015974.1, from coordinate 96,208 downwards.
GATCATAGACCTTCGTGCGGGCGACGCCGCCGCTACAGCCGGGAAAGGCGCCGCCGGTGGCCAAGCGTTGCCATAGCTTGGTCATCGGCGACACGCATTGCGCGTATTGGGTCGCGCCACCGGGATTGGAAAGACACAGGAGAACCTGGCAGCCCAGGTCATTCGCCGCTGCCGGTGCGCTTGGAAGGGCTGTGGCGAGGGCGAGCATCGCCATGCCGAATATTGCACGTTGCATCGGGTCTTCCCCCGCGAGAGACAGCTCCCGCGTCGGGAAATGCCGTCAGCTATCCGTTGGATTTCACCTCTCTTTTGTTCCGACCGCGCTCGATTTCGGCAATCCCCCTAGCCGGGGGGGGAGTTGATCGGTTTGCTGCCGCAGGAATTCGGACAGAGCGCCTTCCTGGTCGGGCCGGAGAGCATCGATTGCGGCGAGATGGTCTGGCGGATCGCCGCCGAGCAGGATGGACGGGCACTGCCCGTCATAATTGCCGAGATTGGGGCGGTGCTGCTGGTAGCCGACCAGCGCGGCAAGCTCGGGATAGAATGCGCTGGCCACCTCGGGCGGATAGGTCAGCCACTGGTTCTCATAGGGCTTCAGCCAGCCGAGGCAGTAGCTGACGATGATGCCTCGGCGCACCGCGTTTGAACGATTCGCGCCGGCGCCATGGAGGGTCGATCCCAGGAATATGATCGCCGATCCCGGATCCGCTTCGATGGCGACCGGCTCCGCGCCGTCGTCGCCCTGCCCGCCATTGTGGCTCCCCGGCCAGACCAGCGTCGCCCCATTTTCGGCCTTGAACGGCGAAATCGGCCACATGACGTTGACGAGATATTCGAGCTCGCCGGTCGGACCGCGCCACATGTCCTGATCCCGGTGCGGAAATTGCGCTGGCGCCCCCGGGTGCAGCTCGAGCGCTTGCGTGAGGTTGAGCTGGACCGTGTCGCACCAGGGCTCGAGGATAGCGTGGACGAGGCGCATGACGGCAGGGTTTTGGACAAGACTTTCAACCGTCGGCGCGCGCTTCAGCAGGCCACCGAAGCGTTTTGTCCGAGGGCCGTAGAATCCGCCCTGGCAGAAAGGCGTGGCGGCAAAACGCGGATGGAGGGATCGATTGATCTCCTCGATGCGTGACCGAGACTCGACATCCCGCAGGATGCAGAAGCCGTGCTGCCGCAGATTTTCGTCGGCTTTGGTCGCGGCGGAGACGCCGCGCCGTGCGATCGTGGCCATGATCGCCCTCCTCATGCTGCGGCGGGAAGATCGGCAAGGCCGACAGGGCGGAAAATGCCGCTCGCGCGCAGCTGCTCGCGCGTTCGGTCGTCCACATCGATTTGCAAGGCGACGAGACTTCGCCCTTGCTCGGACGTGGGAAGACCCAATGGTCGGCAAGTCCAGCCGAAACCCAGGATCTGCTGGAACCACGGCCACTCGGCGACCCCGGTGAAGCTGTGGATCTGGTTGGCGAGGGCATATTCGACGAGCGCGGTGACCAGCTGATTGCGCAGCTCGAGACGCTCCCGGGCGCGCAATTTTCGCGCAAGGCAAAAGCGGGTGATTTCCAGGATAGCACTGCCGCGCGGCGGCGCTTCCTCGCAAAGATCCGGGAAGATCGTGCCGAGAATATGCTCGTGCGTGGTCGGCAGAAGCCGTGCGGAGGCCCGGTGTTCCCCGTCGTCCCCGGTAACAACGATGTAGACGGCGCGATCATTGTCGAACTGATCGATCTCGTAGCGACCGGCGATGACCGGAACGTCCCAGCGAAGAAGATCGACGAAGACCCGCTTGCGCTCCTCGAACATGGAGCGAAACAGGCGGTGTTCCATGGCTTGCGAAAAGCCGGTCCCGATGTGCATGACAGCCTCCTTTTGGTGAGGCCTGTCAGTCGATCAGAGGCGGCTTTTTTGCGTTATCCCCAGTTCTGGGGAGATCATCGGCCGAACACATCGGCAAAGCTGATTTGCCCTTCGAACAAGGCGCGAATGGCGAGGAGGGTGCGCTTGGTGACGCCATAGCGGTCGCGCGCATCCTTCACATGCTGGATCACCGTTTCCTGGCCGATGCCGAGGATCTGGCTGATCTCCCAATCGGTCTTGCCCCGCGCGACCAGCGCCACGCATTCGGCCTGCCTTTCGGTCAGGCTCGGGCATTCGGATTGCGGCGCGTGGATCCGGGAAATCTTGCGTGCCGCTTCGAACGCGAAGCTGCCGACGAGCTGCACGAACGGCAGCTGCCGATGGTCGAGCATCTCGCCCGCCGCCATCGCGAAGGAACAGGATCCATTGAGCTCGCCAGGAATATGGGCCGGAACGGTGAAGCCGTCGCCCAGCCCGGCCTCGTAGGCTTCTGCCAGGATCGAGCGATCGGCGGCCGTCAGAGAGATGATCGACTGAACCGCCGACCAGGCAAAGCCCACATTGGTGCGATGGCTGGCGCGGTGGATCGGGTCGCTCGCATAGAGGCGTCTCGCCTGGAAGCGCTCCACCCAGTCTTGCGGATAGTCGACGATGTGGACCGAGCGAACCGCAGGCTTCAGGTCGACATGATGGACCAGGGCATAGTGCCGAAAGCCCATGGCCTTCGTGATTTCGGCCATCAGGTCAGACAAGGCCGTAGCGTCCTTGATCGCGCCAGCGACAGCGCAGAAATCCTGAACTTGCCCAAGCCCGATCATCATATGGCCGGCGAGATCAGAGCAGCGCTTCCATGTTGAGATGACCATCGCGAACCGCGCGCAGCACCAGCTGCGTGCGTCGTCGCACGCCATAACGCCTGCGGGCCGATTCAACATATTCGTGCACGGTATCGCGGCTGAGGCCGAGGATCTGGCCGATCTCCCAGTCGCTTTTGCCTTGCGCGACGAGCGCGATGCATTCGACCTGGCGAGGACTGAGAGGGACGCAGGCCAATGGCCCTGCCCTTTCGCCAAGCAGCTCGCGCGCCCGATCATAAGCGACCGAGCCGAGCAGACGGGCGGTCAGAACCTCTTCTGCACTCAGCGGCTCGTCGCGTGATCGGGCCGCAGTGAAGATCGCCTCGGGCTCGCCCGGGGTCCGGATCGGCAAACTGTAGCCCGATGCAAGGTCATGATCCCGGGCGCGGTCAAGGATGCCTCGCTGGCGCGGCGTGAGCTCCAGCACGTCGCCGACACGGTCCCAGGCCAGTCCAGAGGGCGTACGTGCGCAGGCCGCATGGATGGGATCTTCGAGATAATGGCGCTCTTCGAGCACTTCCTCGAGCCAGGCCGACGGATAGGTTGTGAGGAACAGGCTTTGCTCGTCGCCGCGCCGAAGGTCGATATTGTGAAGCAGCGTGAACCAGCGGAAGCCAAGATCGCGCACGGCGGCATCGATCGTGCCATGCAGATCGCCAAGGGTTTCAGCACGCTGACAGTCCGTCGCAAAGCGCGTGAGATCATCAAGGCGGCCGCAGTCTTTTATCCTGTTCGCCATAGGCGACGGAAGCTCGTTCGCGAGGAGACGGCTCGTCCACACCTAAGCGGCGAGCGCCATGATTATCAGGATGAGTTGAGAACGATTCGCAACAATCTACGATTAGAATGGATCGCCTATGACACTTTATCCGCCGGCAAAGTGTCATAGCTGACAACCCGTCTGTGGCCGCCGATTTGGGATTCACATTGATCCTGCTTTGTGCTTGATTCCATCATGTTATGTTTCATGCAGGCAAGCCTCTTGAACCCTCCATTGGCTGTGATGTCGCGGCCGTGCTCGAGACGCTGGCGACCGTATCGAGCCGGCCCCGTTATGCCTTCATGCTGCTCAACCTGATCGCCCAGGTGGCGGGGCCAGATGGAAGCGCCGGTCCCTGGGTCAGGCGGAACGATGGGCTCGTTTCCCTGCGCGATTGGCTATGCGACGCATTGACCCCGATGGCCCAGCGTGGTCCGCGCAGCATTACGCTGGCCGAGCGGGTCGAGAGCGACCTCGCTAGAAACGGACTGCTCCCCGGCGATCCGGAGAAAAGGCGCGGCGTGATCGCGGAGGAAATGCGGGCACGCATTCGCACAGCCGGCAAGAGTAATCTCAGTCGCGCCGTTTCCGAACTGGTGAATGCAGGCCTGCTCCGCCGACATTATCAGGGCTATCGCGTCGACCATCGGAACCGTGGCGGCCAGCGCCACGCCGTCTATACCTTGATCGGCGATGCTCTGCGTCTAGTGCCGGGCATCAGCTCCACACCGAATCTGCCCGTGCAAGGCGAACTTGCCCTCCCAAGATGATTGCGCAGTCGAACCGGGATTGCTGCAGTAGTGTGCTGTGAGGTCGGGTAACGATGTCCGAATAATAAGGCCAGTCAGAACGTCAGCATTGACCTTGCCGGCAATTACATCAGCCATTCCCGTCAAGGATCGCCATGGCCTTCTTCGACGCGAATGGATTGTCAGATTCGGAATGAAGCCGGGCACGCGAGCCATATAATCGCGGTAAACCTCGCCGAAGTTGGCTAGCGCCTCCTTTTCCTCATGCCGAGCCAGCCGAATATACATCACGACGAGCACCGGAAACATAGCAAGGGTCAAAAGGGTCGGCCATTGTAGCAAAAAGCCGAGCATGACGAGAATGAAGCCGACATATTGCGGGTGCCGGATCCGGGCATAAATCCCAGTAAGGGCCAATTGGTGTTTGCGCTGACTCAAGTGAAGGGCCGTCCATGCAACCGAGATCAGCCAGTAACCCACGCCGATCAGCACAAAGCTGGCGATGTGGAATGGACCGTAATGGGGATTAACTCGCCAGCCGAACATCATCTCCAGGAGATGTCCAGCATCGTGGCTCCACCAGTCGACAGCGGGGAAATACGACTGGAGCCACCCCGAAAGCACGAAGATCGTGAGCGGGAAGCCATACATTTCCGCGAAGAGCGCTATGATGAAAGCGCTGAACGCCCCCAAACTGCGCCAGTCTCGTTTAGTTGCCGGCTTGAAGAAGCTGAACGCAAAGAGGATGAAAACGGCGGCGTTAACCAGCGCGAGCCCCCACAGACCATAGCCATAGTCGGCGTGCGTCATCGCGACTCTCCTTCGATGCGGCCGTTGGGATTGGCCGGTAAGCCGGCGGGTGCCTGACCGGGCTCATGGCCATGCTGATGCCCACCATGGCCGCGGTGCATGAACAGGTGCATGAGCGGGCAGGCGAGCAGGATGAGATAGGGCAGCACACCCAGGAAGTGCGCGGTATGCTCGGTGAGGAGGAAGAAGCTAGCGACGAGCAGGAAGCCGATCAGAACGATCTTGCCGCGCTTGCGCATGCGATGGTCATGTTCGCCCATATGCCGTCCTCTTCTGGTCAACGTCCGGGCAGCATAGGCTCGAGTCCAAGGAGCAAGGTATAAGTAGAGACCGAAGTCCCCCGGGCATCGCGCAGGCATGGGTAAGGCGATCGATGGGATCGGCCATCGGCGTTCGGGCGACGCAGCTGTCGGGGAGCAGCAGTCGTGCTGCGGATTTTGCGTATAGGCGTGCGGCGTCCGCGAACCAATGCTGCGCTCACGAACATAATCGTGAGAGGCAGGCCCGCGTCCATGCAAAAGAGAAAGAAACGGCACCATTCCCGCGTGACCATCTTCGAGCGTGAAGCAAGGATCGATCTGGCCAAGCGCCCGGCCGATGGTCTCGGCGTTGCCTTTCTCGGCGCATCGGGAACGGTCACAGGGTCGCGTTATCTGGTGGACGATGGTGAAACTCAGATCGTGGTCGATTCCGGCCTGTTTCAGGGACCCAGGGATCTGCGCCGCCTTAATTGGGCATCGATCCCACCCGAAGTCGCGGATGTCGGCCAGGTGCTGCTGACCCACGCCCATCTCGATCACTCGGGCGCACTACCGCGCATGGCGCGCCTGGGCTGGGACGGGACCGTCCTTGCCACGCGGGCGACCGCGGCCCTGTGCGAGCTCCTTCTTCCCGACAGCGGCCATCTGCAGGAAAAGGATGCGGAGTTCGCCAACCAGCACGGCTTCTCCAGGCACCAGCCGGCGCTGCCCCTCTACACCCAGGCCGACGCGCGTCTGGCATTGCAGCTCTTCCGCCCGATCGAGTTCGGAGCGTGGCATGCAGTCACGGACGGCATCAGGGTGCGCTACCATCGCGCCGGCCACATCCTCGGCGCGGCGTCGATCGAGATCGACTGGAAGGGGCGGACAATCCTCTTCTCAGGCGATATCGGCCGTTACGGCGATGCGGTGATGAAGGATCCCGAGCCGCCCGCGCGCGCCGACTATGTCCTGGTGGAATCGACCTATGGCGATCGGCGCCACGAGCAGGTCGATCCGACAAAGACGCTTGGAGATCATGTCGAGCGATGCGTCGAGAGAGGCGGGACGGTGGTGATCCCGGCCTTCGCCGTGGGACGGGTTCAGTCGCTTCTCTATCATTTCTCGCGTCTGCGCGCGCAGGGACGCCTCCGCGACATCCCGATCTTCCTCGACAGCCCGATGGCGATCAACGCGAGCGGGCTGATGTGCGATTTCATGGACGAGCATCGCCTGGCTCGCGCCGAGTGCGAAGCGGCGTGCAGCGTCGCGCACTATGTGCGCGAAGTGGAGGAATCCAAGGAACTCACCGCCAACCCCACCCCCAAGGTCATCATCTCGGCCAGTGGAATGGCAACGGGCGGCCGCGTGCTCCACCATCTCAAGCGCTTCGCGCCGGATGGGAAGAACCTCATCCTCTTCTCGGGCTTCCAGGCGGCGGGCACCCGCGGCGCCGCCATGATCGGCGGCGCCCGGACGATCAAGATCCACGGCGAGTATATCCCGGTCGAAGCCGAGGTCGCCAACCTGACGATGCTCTCGGCGCATGCCGACAGCGACGAACTCATGCGCTGGCTCGGGTCGCTGCACGAGGCCCCGCGCCACGTCTATGTCACCCATGGCGAGCCGACCGGCGCCCAGGTCCTGGCGAAGCGTGTCTCGGAGGAACTGGGTTGGGCATGCAGCGTACCGGCGCTGGGTAGCTGGGGCATGCTCGCGTGAAGCCCGGGATCATCGAGGACGCCGAAGCAGAGCCTGTCGCGACGACGCTGCGGGCACGCCGCATCGGCCTGTCGGCTGCCGGAAGCGATCTGATCGCGGTCATGCGCCACGACTGTCCCGTCTGCCGCTCGGAAGGTCTTGCGTCCCGCGCGCAGGTCGCGCTGCGCGCCGGCGGGCGGGAAATCGTCGTCTCGCTGCTGCACAGCTCCGCGGAGACTCCAGCGCCCGGCGAGATCGGCCTCTCCGAATCCGCATGGCAGCGGCTCGGCGTCAGCGATGGCGATCCGGTCGAGATCGCGCACGCCCAGCCTCTCGCCTCGCTCGCCGAAGTGCGTCGGCGCATCTATGGCAATCGTCTCAGTGACGGGGCTTTTTCAGCGATCATCACCGACATCGCCGAGCGACGCTATAGCGATGTCCATCTCTCGGCGTTCGTCACGGCCTGCTCAGCGGTCCCGCTCGATACGGACGAAACGATCAGCCTGACCAGGGCGATGGTCGATGTCGGCGAGCGATTGCAGTGGCCCGGAACGGTCATCGTCGACAAGCATAGCGTCGGTGGCTTGCCGGGCAATCGCACCACGCCGATCATCGTCTCGATCATGGCCGCGGAGGGCCTGATCATGCCCAAGACATCGTCGCGGGCGATCACCTCACCGGCCGGCACGGCGGACACGATGGAGGTGCTGGCACCTGTCGACCTCGACGTTTCCGCAATCCGCAAGGTGGTCGAGCGCGAAGGCGGCTGCATCGCCTGGGGCGGCGCCGTCAACCTCAGCCCTGCCGACGATGTGATCATCGGCGTGGAACGGGTGCTCGATATCGATGCCGTCGGGCAGATGGTCGCCTCGGTGCTGTCCAAGAAAATCGCGGCCGGTGCGACCCATCTGGTCATCGACATCCCGGTCGGGCCGACCGCCAAGGTACGCGGCGCCGATGCCGCCGACACGCTCGAGCGGGCGCTGAGCTCTGTCGCCCAAGCCTTCGGGCTTCGCACGCGCGTGATGCGCGGCCCCGGCGCCGAGCCGATCGGACGGGGCATCGGTCCGGCGCTCGAGGCGCAGGATATCCTTGCCGTGCTCCAGGGGCAGCCGGGCGCCGAGGATCTCGCCCACCGGGCCTGCGAGCTGGCGGGAGGACTGCTTGAGCTCGCGGACGCAGCCCCGGCCCGCGAAGGTTATGCGCGTGCGCGGGCGTGCCTCGAAAGCGGCCGGGCCTGGGCCAAGTTCCAACGTATCTGCGAAGCGCAGGGCGGCATGCGGGCTCCACCGGTCGCCCGGTTCCAACAGGATATGATCGCTCCCTATAGCGGCCGCCTGGTGAGTATCGACAATCGCAAGCTCGCGACGGTCGCGAAGCTTGCCGGCGCGCCGATGGCCAAGGCCGCCGGCGTCGCGCTGCAGTGTCGGCTGAACCAGATGGTGGATGCCGGGGCTCCCTTGTGTAGCATTCATGCCGAGAGCCCGGGCGAGCTCGACTATGCGGCGGCCTATGCGGTGAGCGACGGGCCGATCTTCGGGATTGAAGCGCTATGAACCGTCCCGTGCTGTTCGCGCTGTCTGGCAGCGAGGCCCTGGCACAGCCGCTATCCGCCGCGCTCGATGCAGAGGTCGGCACGATCGAGCATCGTCAGTTTCCTGACGGGGAAACCTATCTCAGGGTCGGAAACGACGTCAGCGACCGCGAGGTCATCCTGCTGTCCAGTCTCGATCATCCGGACGCCAAGCTGTTGCCGCTGCTGTTCGCAGCCGACACCGCGCGCGATCTTGGCGCTCGCAGGATCGGGCTCGTCGCCCCTTACCTCGCTTACATGCGCCAGGACATACGCTTCCATGCCGGCGAGGCGGTGACGTCGCGAACCTTTGCTGCGATCCTGTCTCGCCATCTCGACTGGCTGGTGACGGTCGATCCGCATCTCCATCGCTACCATGAATTGTCGGAAATCTACCGCATCCCAACCCAGGTTGTTCATGCCGCGCCGTTTTTGGCCTCGTGGATCAAGCGCAATGTCGCTCGCCCGCTGATCATCGGTCCGGACCTGGAAAGCGAACAGTGGGTCTCGCAGGTGGCGGCCGATGCCGATGCTCCGTTTCTCGTGTGCGAGAAAATCCGATCCGGCGACCGTCACGTCACCATCTCGATTCCGAATGCCCCAGCGTTTCTCGATCGCCAGCCGGTGCTGGTCGACGATATCGCCTCATCCGGTCGGACCCTCACCGAGGCGGCGCGCCAACTGGTCGGCATGGGGTTCGCGCGACCGGATTGCGTGGTCGTGCATCCGCTTTTTGCCGGCGATGCAGAGCAGGTTCTGGGTGGGCTTGTCGAAAGGATCGTCAGCACGAACGCGGTTGCACATGCGTCGAATGATATAGACGTCATGCCAGCGATCGCGGAGGCCGTTCGCCACCGGATTGAATGGCGTGCTGCGCGTCAGTTCTAAGACGGAAATGAACGCCCGGCAAACGCTGTGCGCGTCCTCATCCATTGACCCTAAACGAGTCCGAACCAATCTCCTGAGATCTCCCTTTCGGAGAAAATCGCGGCAGGGAAGGAGGATATGTCGTGTCGCACACACGCTCGTTCATCGATCCCCTCGACGTTGCTGGGCACCTGAAGCTTGAGCCCGAAGTAAAGCGCGCCACCCTGCTATCCTGGGCGTCCGATCGCGCAGCCGTCAAGGGCCAACCCGCCCCCCTCGCCCGCCGGGCGCCAGTAACCCGCTGCCGGTCGACGATGTGATGGAAGCGTAGCGATGGCTCGATCGCGCCGAGGGCGGCGCGGGCAACTCGCATGCATCGTCCGGAGCAGAGACCCGGCAATGAGCCGCAGCGACCGCGGCATTGGTGTGAGCGGAGTAGCCGAACCCTCACAGTTTCGCTGTCCTTCGCCGTTTTGCCTCGCCAAATTTTTACTCTTGACCTGGGACCATAGTCCAACGTGCAGAGAAGTATCCCTTGAAGCGCTGCCCTCGCGGCACTGCGTATTGATCGATCTCGGGGGCTATGGGGAACAAGCGCGTCGTGCATATCGTCGATGACGAAGAGACAATACGAAAAGCACTAAGTTTCACGTTGCGGACCGCAGGGTTTGCCGTAGAAGCCTACGCTTCGGGGCCGGAGTTTCTGTTGAGCGCAGAGGACGCCGAGAAAGGCTGCGTGGTTCTCGACATGCACATGCCCGACATGGACGGCCTGCAGGTTCAGGCGGAGCTGACGCGACGCGGTATCGACATGCCCGTCGTGGTGCTGACGGGCAATGGCGATCCTACGCTCGCCGTACAGGCGATGAAGGCGGGCGCTGCCGACTTTCTCGCCAAACCGGTCGAGAAGGCCGCATTGCTCGGCGCGATCGACCGCGGCTTCAGCTGGCTTGAGAGTATAGCCCGTCGTGCCTCCGAACAGGCCGACGCTCTTTCGAAAGCCGCGAGACTGACGCAGCGCGAACGGGCCGTTCTGAGAGGAATTTCGCGAGGCTATCCAAATAGCCTTATCGCAGATGAACTCGGCGTCACGTCGCGCACGGTCGAGCTGCATCGGGCCAGTCTGATGATCAAACTCAACGCGCAAAGCCTGCCCGACCTGTTGCGGATCGCTTTCGCCGTCGACCTGCACGAATCGACCGAAAACGGGCACCCCTAAAATTCTCGGCCGTGCGATGCCGGATGCTATGCGGATCGGGCCGCGGCCAGTTCGGCGATGATCGGACAATCCGGCCGCTCGTCGCCTTGGCAGCGCTCAGCCAGGTCGATTAGCGTGTCGCGCAGCGCCGTCAACGCCTCGGCTTTGCGCTGAAACTCATCGGCGCGGGCAAGGGCAAGCCGCTTCACCTCCGCGCTGGCACGGCCGGTATTGGCCCAAAGGCTGAGCAACGTGCGGATCTCCTCGATCGGGAAGCCGAGATCGCGGGCATTGGCGATAAACCGGAGGCGATGGAGGTCGCGCTCGCCATAGTCACGATAGCCAGCACCCCGACGCGCCGGCGCCGGGATGAGGCCGATCTTTTCATAATGGCGGATCATCCGCTCAGAGACGCCGCTCTGCCGTGACGTCTCGCCGATGTTCACAGTGCTTTCCGGTTGAGGCGCAGCGCGTTGGTGACCACGCTCACCGAAGAGAGCGCCATCGCCGCCGCCGCGATAATGGGCGAGAGCAGAATACCGAACAGCGGATAGAGCGCACCCGCCGCTACGGGCACGCCCGCGACATTGTAGATGAAGGCGAAGACGAGATTCTGGCGGATGTTCGACATGGTCGCTTGGCTGAGCCGCCGCGCCCGGACGATGCCAGTCAGGTCGCCCTTGAGCAGCGTGACGCCAGCGCTCTCGATCGCGACGTCGGTGCCGGAACCCATGGCGATGCCGACGTCGGCGGCGGCCAACGCGGGGGCGTCGTTGACACCGTCGCCGGCCATGGCGACGACCCGCCCCTCGCGCTTGAACCTGGCGACCACGGCGCTCTTCTGATCGGGCAGCACCTCGGCTTCGACCTCGTCGATGCCCAGGCGTCGGGCGACCGCTTCCGCGGTCGTGCGGTTGTCGCCGGTCAGCATGACCACGCGAATGCCCTCCGCCTTGAGCGCGGCGAGCGCTTCTGGTGTCGTGGCCTTCACCGGATCGGCGATCGCGAAGGCGCCGCCGACTGTGCCGTCGACCCCGATGAAGATCGCGGTGGCGCCATCCCGGCGCAGCGCGTCGGCCTGGCTGGCGAGCGCATCGGTCGCAACCCCTTCGTCGGCAAGGAACTGCGCATTGCCGAGGACGATGCGCCGCCCTTCGACCGTGCCGAGCGCGCCGCGCCCGGTCGGCGAGTCGAAGTCGATGACGTCGCTCGTGACGATGCCGCGATCCTTCGCGGCCTCGACGATTGCCAACGCGAGCGGATGCTCGGACGCCCGCTCGACCGAGGCGGCAAGACGCAGCAGCTCGGCTTCGTCGAAGCCGGGCGCCGGCACGACCTGGGTGACGGCAGGCCGGCCTTCGGTCAGCGTGCCTGTCTTGTCGACGACGAGAGTGTCGACCTTCTCCATATGCTCGAGTGCTTCGGCATTTTTGATGAGGACACCGAGCCCGGCGCCGCGGCCGACCCCGACCATGATCGACATCGGCGTTGCCAGCCCCAGTGCGCAGGGACAGGCGATGATCAGCACGGCGACCGCCGCCACCAGCCCATAGGCGAAGCGCGGCTCGGGACCCCAGATGCCCCAGGCGATGAACGCGACGGCCGCGACCGCGATGACCACGGGCACAAACCAGCCCGACACCTGATCGGCCATGCGCTGGATCGGCGCGCGCGAGCGCTGCGCCTCAGCGACCATCTGGACGATGCGTGCGAGCATGGTATCGCGGCCGACCTTGTCGGCGACGATCACCAGCGCACCGGTCTGGTTGAGCGTGCCGCCGATCACTGTGTCGGCCTTTGCCTTGGTGACGGGCATGGATTCGCCGGTGACCATCGACTCGTCGAGCGAGGAGCGGCCGTCCTCGACTACGCCGTCGACCGGCACCTTCTCGCCCGGCCGCACCCGCAGGCGGTCGCCCACCGCAACCAGATCAAGGCTGATTTCCTCTTCGTTCCCATCAGAACCGATCCGGCGCGCGGTCTTTGGTGCAAGGTTGAGCAGCGCCTTGATCGCGCCCGAGGTGCGTTCCCGCGCGCGCAGTTCGAGCATCTGGCCGAGCAGCACGAGGACGGTGATCACCGCGGCCGCCTCGAAATAGACGGCAACCATGCCGTCCTCGCCGCGGAAGGCCGGCGGGAACAGCTGAGGCGCGAGCGTCGCGATGACGCTGTAGATCCAGGCGACCCCGGTCCCCATCGCGATCAGGGTGAACATGTTGAAGTTGCGGGTCTTGAGCGAGGCCCAGCCACGCTCGAAGAACGGCCAGCCCGCCCACAGCACGACGGGTGTCGCCAGCACGAACTGGATCCATACCGAGATAGACATCGGCACGAGGCGATGGATCGCGGGAAAGACATGCGCGCCCATCTCGAGGATCAGCACCGGGAGAGCCAGCACGAGGCCGACCCAGAAGCGCCGCGTGAAATCGACTAGCTCGTGGCTGGGGCCGCTGTCGGCGGTCACGGTCGCGGGTTCGAGCGCCATGCCGCAGATCGGACAGGACCCGGGATGGTCCTGGCGGATCTCGGGATGCATCGGGCAGGTCCAGATCGTGCCTTCGGGCGCCGCGACCGGCGGCGTCGGCGGGCCGAGATAGCGCTCGGGATCGGCGATGAATTTGGTCCGGCAGCCCGCGCTGCAGAAATGATAGCTTTCACCGCTATGCTCGGCGTGATGCGCCGTGGTCGCCGGGTCGACGGTCATGCCGCAGACCGGGTCCTTGACGCCGGTCGCCGCTTTAGCGGTGCCGTGGCCGCCGCAGCAACCGCCGCCATGCGCCGCTCCATGTGTCTCGTTCATCGCCTCGCTCCTTTCGACGCCTGACGATCTAGGGTCTGACACCGTGTCAGGGTCAATACGTAATCGCCTAAGTGGCCAAATCGGCGGGCCCGTTCGCTTGGCCGCCATCAGGCCGGGGAGCACGCCGTCGGCATTGGGCTGGGTATCGTCGATGCCATCGAGCCGCTGCACGGTCAGGCGGAAGGCGAGCCGCATGAGACCCGTGCTGGCGGCCATAATCGGCGATTACCAGGCGCCAATCCGGGCGCAGCATGGCAAGCATGGCGGCACGCCACCGCTTCTCCCGCGCCCACAGGCGGATCGCGCGATCATAGTCTTTCGTCGATCCAGTCCCGCGCGGCGGGGTGTACGATTGCATTGGCTTCTCCCAACGCGAGGCGTTCGAAACGATAAACTACATCGACATGGGTGGCGACAGTGTCCCCAGCCAGGCGACCAGCCCGAGAATGACGATCGCAAGACCGCCTTCGACGACGAGGCTCGCGCGCAGCAGCGCCTGCGCCCGTGGCGCGTCCTCTTCCTCGATCGCCTGCGCAAGTGCCGGGGTCAGGCGATAACGGTTGAGCGCGGCCAGGCCCAGCATGCCGGCGAAGAGCAGCAGCTTGGCGATGAGCAGCAGGCCGTAGGTCGACTGCCCGAGAGACGCGATGTTGCCCGGGCCGACCAGGAACCAGCCGTTCACCGTCCCGGTCAGGATCAGCAGGGCGACGATGATCGTGCCGACGAAGGAGAAGCCCCGCAGCGCTTCCTCGGCGAGCATGACCCGGTCCATGTCTTCAGTGGCGAGATCATCGGTTGCGAGCCTGGTAAGAACCAGCGCAAGGAATGCGGCAAGCGCGCCGACCCAGGCGCCCGCGGCGAGCAGATGGATGAGATCGGCCCCCAGTTGCAGCCAGCCCGCCTCGCCTTCGCCGGCCGCGCCATGCCCGCTCCAGGCGAGGGTCGCGAGTGCGACCGCGCCTGCCAGAGTGGAGGCGATGAAGGCAGGACGGGATTGCCGGCGATAGAAGGGGATGGAGAGCAGAAGAACGAGGAGCGCGACGAGGCGCGCCTTCAGCGCCGTTCCCATGGACGTGCCGTTGAACAGCTCTGCGACCATGGAAAGATCAGGCTGGGTGAGCGGCAGCCCGGTCATGGCCGCTGCCTGCAACGCGAACCCCAGCGCCGACAGCAGGAGGGCGAGACAGGCGAGACCGGCCACCATTGCTACCATCGGCAGATGCCGCTGTACCATCCGGCCGCCGCCGGGCGCATAGAGCGCGAACAGCGGCAGGCCGAACAACAGGCCGAGATCGACGTAGAGCGCCCAGCGGACGGCGACGAGTGCCACGTCGTTCATGGCGTCACTTGACGGTAAAGGCGAGATTGCCCTGGATGCGGTGCGTGTCGGTCGAGACGACGTGCCAGGCGACCTGATAGCTGCCCGCCATGAGCGGCTTGGCGAGCGTCAGCACGAGCGTCTTGTCGCCTTCGACGGACGTCTTGAAGCCGGTTACCGCCATGCGGTGGTTGGGCATGCCGGGCATGCCGGTCATCACGATCTCGGCGCCCGACAGCTTCGGCATCAGACCTTCACTGAAGGTGAGCGTTATACGCGACGGCGCCGAGACGCTGGCGTTCGCGGCGGGCGTCGAGGACACAAGCTTGGGATGCGCGTAGGCCGGAGCAGAAACACTCAGGCCGACGGCGGCGATAACTGCGAGAGGCGAAAAGAAACGCATTGGAACATTCTCCTGTAGATCCCATGAGACAATACGCAGCCCGAGCCCCCACCCCTCGCAATTATTCTTTTCAATCTACAGCAAGGGTTCCTGGACCATCGTGCGTATTGATGGATGAAGACGGAGAAGCACCATGGATGAACTTGACCACCTGCTCTCGCGGTTGCGCGATGCGCCTCTCGATCCCAGGCTCGGCGGCCTGGAAAGCCGGGTCATGGCGGAAATAGCGCGCATCCGGGCCATACCAAGCCTTGGCGCTATGACGTTCGGCATCGCGGCCGCAACCGCGCTGTTCATCGGAATTGCCGGCTCGGCAGTTTCGACACGGTCTGCTGATGCCAAACCGCTATCGCCCTTCGATGCTCGGCTCGCGCTTGCGCCCTCGACGCTGCTGAGCTCGCAGTGATGCGCGACCGCCGCCGGCTCCTGCTCCTCGTCCTGGTGACCTTCGCCGCGGCGATCGCTGGCGTTGTCATTGGCCGCGTCTATGTGGTTCCAGTGCGCCCGGTCGAAAATGAGCTGCACGAGCTGCTCCATCGCGATCTGAAGCTGAATTCAGCGCAACACAGCCGACTCGAGACAATCGAGAAGAACTACGCGATCCGGCGTCAAGCGCTGGAGGCCGAATTGCGCGCCGACAATGCGCGTCTCGCGGAAGCGATCGAAGCGGAGCATGGCTATGGCCCGCAAGTCGCAACTGCGGTGGATCGCTCGCACCAGGCCATGGGCGCGCTGCAGAAAGAAACACTTGAGCATATCTTCGCGATGCGGGCCGTGCTGCGCCCGGATCAGACGGACAAATTCGACGACGCCGTGGTGAAAGCGCTGACGGCCAAATCCGAATGACCGCGTGCCTCCCCGACTGCTCGGACGGGGAGCTCGCGGCTCTGGCGCTTGGAGGCCGGCAAGCGGCCTATGGCGAGCTGGTCCGCCGGCATCAAGGTTGGGTTCACCGGCTCGTGCGCAGCCATGTCGGATCTATGGATGAGGCATTGGATGTCACCCAGGCGAGCTTCGTCGCGGCCTTTGCCGCACTCAACCGCTATGACGTAACCCGACCCTTCCAGGTCTGGATGTCCCGGATTGTCATCAACAAATGCCATGACTGGCGGCGTCGGCGAGCGGTTCGAAATTTCTTTGCCCTAGCCCTACCGCTCGGCGAGGCGGACGGCGTCGCCGACGACGCACCGCTGCCCGATCAGGCGATCGGGGCCGAACAGCAGCTCGCGCAAGCAATGAAAGCGATTGCTGCCCTGCCGTCTTCCCTCAAGGACACGCTTATTTTGCGTACGATCGACGAGAAATCGGAAGCTGAAACCGCCGAAATTCTCGGGATCAGCCAGAAGGCGGTCGAAACGCGCCTCTATCGAGCTAGGGCACGCCTTTCGGAAATATTAAAGAAAGTTTGAGGGGGATGAGGCCATGCTGCGTATTCCCAATAGGTACGCCCTCTTTCTTAAAGCTGAGACAACCGAATGATTTCTGCTCTCGACCGCCGCCAGTTCCTCCGCGGCGCGGCCCTCGCCGGCGGCGGCGCAGCATTGTCAGCCTGGCTGCCGGCCTGGGCGCAGACGATCTCGCCGGGGATGCGACCGACGCTGCCGACCGTGTCGGGCGAAGACATTACGCTCACCATCGCCCGGCAGTCGATGACCATCGACGGGCGCAAGTTCCGGGCAATCGGCCTCAACGGCACGGTCCCCGCCCCGCTGATCCGGCTGCGCGAGGGCCAGCGCGTGCGGCTCAACGTCATCAATCAGCTGGAGGAGGACAGCTCGATCCACTGGCACGGGCTGATCCTGCCGGCCAATATGGACGGTGTGCCGGGCGTGTCTTTTCCGGGCATCAAGCCGGGCTCGAACTACCTCTACCAGTTCTCCGTCGTGCAAAGCGGCACCTACTGGTACCACAGCCATTCAGGCCTGCAGGAACAGGAAGGCCATTACGGCCCGATCATCATCGATCCCGCCGGTGCCGATCCGGTCGCCTATGACCGCGAGCATGTCATCGTGCTCGCCGATCACAGCGCGCTCTCGCCGCAGGCGATCTTCCGGCGCCTCAAGGTCAACCCCGGCCATTTCAATTTCCAGCGCCAGACCCTGGCCGGGCTCCTGTCGGGCAAGGATCAGCCGCTCAAGGACCGGCTCGACTGGGGCCAGATGCGGATGGACCCGGCCGACATCTCCGATGTGACCGGATCCACCTACACCTATCTCGTCAACGGCCATGGTCCGATGGACAACTGGACCGCGCTCTTCACCCCGGGCGAACGGGTGCGGCTGCGGGTCATCAATGCGTCGGCGATGACCACCTTCAACGTCCGCATCCCCGGCCTGCCGCTGACCATCGTCCAGGCCGACGGGCAGAATGTGGTGCCGGTCACCGTCGACGAGTTCCAGGTTGGTGTTGCCGAGACCTACGACGTCGTTGTCAGCCCAGGCGATGACAAGGCCTACACCCTTGTCGGCGAGGCGATCGACCGCTCGGGCATGGCGCGTGCCACGCTCGCGCCGCGCGCCGGCATGGCCGGCGAGGTTCCCCCCTTACGCAAACGGCCGCTCGCCGACATGAAGGACATGGGCATGGACATGTCCTCGATGCCGGGCATGGAAGGCATGGACATGTCGGGCGGCGCTATGCGGGGCGTCGATCCGACGGCCGAGAAGAACGCGTCCGCGCGCCTCGCGACCGGCGCGGCGGCAGCGATGGCGACCATGGACAATAGCGCCATGGCAGGCATGGATCATTCGGGGATGGATCATTCCGCGATGAGCGGGATGGACCACGGCGCGATGGGCGCCGATGGCCAGATGGCGGGCATGGACCATGGCGGGCACGCGATGGGGTCGATGAAGATGCGAGACTTCTCGAACGCGCCGCAGGTGAAGCGCGACCCGAGCGTCCAGACCATCTCGCCGATGCCCGTCGACCGCACCGGCGAGCCCGGCCAGGGCCTCGCCGACGTCGGCCACAAGGTGCTTGTCTACAGGGACCTGATGGCGCTCGATCGCAATCCGGACGTGCGCGCGCCGAGCCGCAGCATCGACATTCACCTCACCGGCAACATGGAGCGGTTCATGTGGTCGTTCGACGGCGAAAAAATGTCGGACCATCACGAGCCGATCCCCTTCATCGAAGGCGAGCGGGTGCGCGTCAATCTCATCAACGACACGATGATGGGGCATCCGATCCATATTCACGGGCATTTTTTCGAGCTGGTGACGGGGCATGGCGATCATGCGCCACGCAAGCATACGGTAATCGTCCAGCCCGGCGGCAAGGTGACCTGGGACTTCACCGCCGACGCGGTCGGCGACTGGGCCTTCCACTGTCATCTCCTCTACCACATGCATGCCGGGATGATGCGGGTCGTGAGCGTCCGTCCGAAGGGAGACGCGTAATGACCCGCATCCTCACGCCGCTGGTGAGCGCGATCGCCCTTTTCGCTGCCGCGCCCGCCTTTGCCCAGGATCATTCAATGCACGGCATGCCCGGCATGGCGCCGCCGGGCGAGGTGCCGCCGGCGCAGGAGAAGAAGAAGGACAAGGCCGCCGCCAGGCCGCGCGCTCAGACACCAGCGCCAGACGCCACCTCGGCGATGGACCATTCGCAGCACCAGGCCAGTCCTGCGCCGCAGGGAGATGCGGCCGGTCAGCCGCAACCCGCGTCTCCCGCGATGCCGGACATGCCGGGCATGGACCACTCCCAGCATCAGGACGGCGCGATGCCGGACATGCCCGGGATGGACCATTCGCAGCATGGCCAGACCGCCATGCCCGGCATGCAAATGACCGGCACGGCGCTTCCGGCCGGCAATGCGCCCCCGCCGCCTCCCCCCAGCGACCACTTCGCCGATCGTGATTTTCCCGGCGCCGAGATGGCGCGCTCACGCGACATCATGATGAAGGACAGCGGCGGCAACAATTTCGGGCAGGTGCTGCTCAACCTGTTCGAGTATCAAGCGCATAGCGGTCGCGATGGCTATCGCTGGGATGGCGAAGGCTTTTACGGCGGCGATATCAACCGGCTCTGGCTCAAGAGCGAGGGCGAAGGCGAGTTCGGCCGCGGCATCGACAGCGCGGAGGTGCAGGTGCTCTATAGCCGGGCCATCGACCCCTATTTCAATCTTCAGGGCGGTATCCGCCAGGACTTCGGCCGCGGGCCCGACCGCACTTACGCGACGGTCGGCGTCGAGGGCCTGGCTCCCGGCATGTTCGAAGTCGAAGGCGCGCTGTTCCTCTCGACCAAGGGCGATGTTCTGGGCCGGGTCGAGGGCTATTACGACCAGCGCATTACCCAGCGCCTGATCTTGCAGCCGCGCGCCGAGGTCAATTTCGCCGCGCAGGATATTCCGGAGAACGACATCGGTTCGGGGCTGGTCAACATAGAGCTCGGCGCGCGCCTGCGCTATGAGTTCAGCCGCCAGTTCGCACCCTATATCGGCGTCTCTTATCTGCGCAAAGCCGGCGACACGGCGCGGCTGTCGAGGCTTGCCGGCGAGGACGTCCATGCCACCAGCTTCGTCGCCGGCATCCGCTTCTGGTTCTAGCATCGGGACGGCTGATGGCGGGGGCGAACAGGAGAGCGGGGCGTTACACTGAGACCCAGGTCGGCCTGCGCCGAACGAAGGAGATACGCCATGGATCATTCGTCCCACATGAGCACACGGAAGATGGGCGCCTATTGGAGCCTGGCCTTCCAGACCGTCATCAGCGGCGTCATCATGTATCTGGTGATGTTCGTCATGATCGACGGGCTCGACAGCTTCTACAACAACCTCAACATGCTCTACATGACGCTGATGATGGTCTCACCGATGGTGGTGCTCATGATCCTCGCCATGCGGCACATGTTCCCGTCGAAGGCCGCCAACATCGCGCTGATCGCCGCGTCGCTGGTCGCCTTCTTGGGCAGCTTCGCGTTCATCCGCACGCAGACCACGATCGGCGACACGGCCTTTCTGCGCTCGATGATCCCACACCACTCCGGCGCGATCCTGATGTGCCAGGAAGCAAAGCTGAGCGATCCCGAAGTCATCCGGCTTTGCGAATCGATCAAGCGCTCGCAGCGGCAGGAAATCGACGAGATGAAGGCCATACTCGCGCGGCGCTGAGTGGCACGGTCCGGCTACGCCCGGATACGTGCGCCCGGCCGGGCGTGTGAGCCGGCCGATGGTCTACACGAGGCGCGGGCCCGACGAGATTGCCAGGGAGGTGGCGCGGCTTGCGCCGCTGTTCCTGCGACAGGCTGGCGGCCACGTCCTGACGCTGCTCGATCCTTCCGGGATGGTGCTGAGCTATAATGAAGAAGGCGAGCGTGCCGAATGCTGGCCGCTCGATCGCGTCCTGGGACAGCCCCACGACCTGTTCTACCCGCCCGACGAGATTGCGGCGGGGCGTCCAGGCGCAGACCTGGCGGCCGCCCTTCACGAGGGCACGCTGGAGCGCGAAGCGTGGCGGGTCTGCGAGAACGGCGCGGAATATCTGGCGCGCCTGACGATCACCGCACTGTTCGAAGGCGACACACATCGCGGCTTCGCCTGCATCAGCCGCGATGTCACCGACGAGGCGGCGGTCCGCGCATCGATCGAGACCCGCGAGCAGCATCTGCAATCGATTCTGGCGACGGTGCCGGATGCGATGATCATCATCGACGAGACCGGCGCCATCACGTCGTTCAGCGCAGCGGCACAACGCCTGTTCGGCTACAGCGAAGCCGAGCTCGTCGGCCGCAACGTCTCCTGCCTTATGCCCCAGCCCGATCGCGACCGTCACGACGAATATCTCGCGCATTATCTGCAGACCGGCGAGCGCCGGATCATCGGCCTCGGTCGCGTCGTGGTCGGCCAGCGCCGCGACGGCTCAACCTTCCCGATGCAGCTGTCGGTCGGCGAGGCCGGTGAAGACGGGCAGCGGTTGTTCACCGGCTTTATCCGGGATCTCACCGCCAAGGAGCAGGATGAGCTCAGGCTCAAGGAACTGCAGGCAGAGCTGGTCCATGTCTCTCGGCTGAGCGCGATGGGCACGATGGCCTCGACGCTCGCGCATGAGCTCAACCAGCCGCTTGCCGCGGTCGCGCTCTATCTCGAGACGATCCGCGACATGCTCGACGAGCGGGACGACGAACCCTTCGTGTCGCTACGGTCGGTGATGGATGATGCGGCACAGGAAACGCTGCGGGCCGGCCATATCGTCCGGCGCCTGCGCGATTTCGTCGCCCGCGGCGAGGTCGACAAGAGCCTCCACGAGCTGCCGCAGGTCATCGCCGAGGCGAGCCAGCTCGCGCTGGTCGGTGCACGCGAGCGCGGCATCCGCAGCTTCTTTGCGGTCGATCCCGCCGCGACGCTGGTCCTCGTCGACAGGGTGCAGATCCAGCAGGTGCTGGTCAACCTGATGCGCAATGCCATCGAGGCGATGGCGGAGTGTCCGGTTCGCGACCTCAAGGTGGCGACCAGGTTGCGCCCTGACGGGCTGATCGAGGTGACCGTGGAGGATACCGGTCCCGGCATCGCGGACGGAATCCGCGAGCAGCTCTTCACGGCGTTCAACTCGACAAAGGCCGACGGCATGGGCCTCGGCCTCTCGATCTGCCGGACCATCATCGAAGCGCATGGCGGCCGTATCTGGATGGAGCGCCCCGACCGCGGCGGCACCCGCTTTCATTTTACCTTGATCCATGCGCGGGCGGAGGAGGAACATGGGGGATAGACGCGTCATCCATCTGGTCGACGACGAGGAGAGCATCCGCAAGGCGGCGAGCTTTGCGCTCAAGACCGCGGGCTACGACGTCGTGACCTATGCCTCGGGCGTGGAGTTTCTCAAGGAGGCGAAGTCGGCGGCCGTCGGCTGCGTCATCCTTGACGTGCGCATGCCCGAGATGGACGGTCTCGAGGTTCAGGCCGCCATGGCAGCACGCGGGGTCAACATGCCGGTCATCGTCCTGACCGGCCATGGCGACGTGTCGGTTGCGGTGCAGGCCATGAAAGGCGGCGCGGTCGACTTTCTCGAGAAGCCCTTCGAGAAAGCGGCCCTGCTCGGCGCCGTCAGCCGCGCGTTCGCGCGTCTCGACGATGTCGACTTTCGCACTCTGGAAACCTCTGAAGCCGGCGTGCGGGTCGCTGCACTGACGCCCCGGGAGCGTGAAGTGCTGGAAGGGCTGGCGAACGGCCTGCCCAATAAGACGATCGCCTATGACCTGGGCTGTTCATCGCGAACGGTCGAGGTCCATCGCGCGAGCCTGATGGCCAAGCTCGAGGTCCGCAATTTGTCCGAAGCCCTGCGGATCGCCTTTGCCGCGGGCATGGGCCGCAAGCCGAAGTGACTGCGACCTCTACGTAGCGACGGGACGAGGCGCGATATGCGATCGATGGTGCAATCGTCACACGGGTGTCCGCTTCTCGCAATGCCATCGGTCCGTTCCACTCAGCATGATGGCAGATACACCATCCTCGTCTCCGACGACGATCCCGGCGTGCGGCGTGGCCTCCAGCTGCTGCTGAGATCGCGCGGCTATGCCGTGTGGGGATATACGACCGGCCACGCGCTGTTGGCCGACCCCCGCGCGAAGGAGGCAGACTGCGTCATCCTCGACTATCGCATGCCCGACATCGACGGATTCGCGATGCTGCGTCACCTTCGCGAGATCGGATGGTCGGGACGCGCCATCATGATCTCAGGCTTTCACGACACGCTGCTGGCCTGGCGGGCCGCCGAGGCGGGCTTCGATCACGTTCTCGCAAAGCCTTTGATCGGCAGGGCTTTGCTCGATGCGTTGGACCGGCACCGCGCCGAGGTTCTGCGAAAGCATTGAGTTATGGCGGCCGGCCCCCGGCAGCCTCAGCCCGGCGCGATGTGGAAAGCCGATCTGCGCCGTCAAAGCCAGTGGCTACGTTTGAACCGGATGTAGAGCCCAATGCAGACCGCAGCGATGACGCCGAGGATGACGAAATATCCCCATTGCGTCTTCAGTTCGGGCATATTCTCGAAATTCATGCCGTAGATTCCGGCAATCGCGGTAGGCACCGCGAGGATCGCGGCCCAGGCGGCAAGCTGACGCGTGATCGCACCCTGGCGCTGCTGTTCGAGCAGGTGACTCGCCTCGAACACCGAGATCAGGATGTCGCGGATGCCGGTGATGGCGCTCTCAACCCTGAGCATGTGATCGAGCAAATCACGGAAATAGGGTTTCCTTCTCACGATCTGGCTTTTGAGCCATTCGAGCATGGAATCTTTTGCCATCATGGGCGTCGTCGTCGCTCTCGGCAGCATCGTCTACCGGGCCAGCATCCGCCGGTCATCAACGTAGGGGTCACGACGGTGGAGCGAGCGGTCGGCTCTTCAAGCCCAACGCGATCGGCTCATTTCTCGCTCACCAGTCGTGAACTAACGGCAAATTTGTCAGAATTTGAGGGTGAAAGTGATTTATGGCCCTCATTTTTGTTTCAAGCAGCGCCTGCCGAATGCATCTCTGCGATTGATGTCTTCTGCAAAAGCTTGTTGGCATCGGATGCTCGCTGATCACACCTAACCCGTAATCGTGCCTCTGGCTGACATACCCGACAAACGTATAAGCTCGCCATGCGCGGGCGTCACCAACCCAATTCCGCGTGCGATCCCAAGCGCACAAGCTGCAAGGTGTCGTCATCGGGCTTGCGGTAAATCAGCACGAGGTCGGGCTTTATGTGGCAATCGCGATGGTCGCGCCAGTCGCCGGTCAGCGCATGGTCGCGGTGGCGCGGTTCAAGCGGCTCGTCGGATGCCAGCGCCTCGATGATCGGGATCAGGTCAGCGTCCAGCGTCTTGGCGTGCTGCCCCTTCTTCTCCCGCTTGTAGTCGCGCTTGAACCGCCCGAAGCGTTCAATCGTCCGCATTGAGGTCGGCCATCAGGTCGACCACCGTGGCGAACCGCTTGCCCTTTCCCTCGCGCGCTTCCTTCATGGCCTCGATCGTCTCGGCATTGGGCACCAGCGGTTCAAACGGCAAGGCCTTGTCGCGGGCAACGCGGGTCAGCATCAGGCGCACGGCATCGGAGACGGTCAGCCCCATAGCAGCCAGCACGGTCGCGGCTTCCTCCTTCACCGCTCCGTCGATCCGGGTCTGCACAAGAGCGTTTGCGGCCATGTCGATTTCCTTTCTGCATGACGATGTAATGCAAGCGAACGCAAAGTGCAATCAGGCAAAGCCCCGGCTATCGACATGGCGACCGGGCTTCGCGTTTTTCACCTTCAATGCTGTGAGTGCCATCGGTTCGGGGCCCTGATCGGGAATGTTGGGGCCGTTCTCACACTTTCGGTGGGCAAACGGTCCCACAATCGTTCCCACATTTTGGGCCAAATTCAGGCAAATCAGGGAGACGACCGCGAACAACTTACAAGACAAATCGTTGCTTTTTCAGTGTAGGTAGGGGTAGGGACGCCATCAGCTCGCTTGACACAAGGTTCTACACTCGACAGCGGGGTCCTCTACCACCGGGCAATTCTGCAGGATGCTGCAAACCGCGCGATATCAATGGCGGGCGAAAATTCGCTGACCGGCGCTGCCGAAGGCCACCACCGTATAGGGTTGGCGGGCAGCGCCTGCCACTTCCATGCCCTCCGAACCGATCGGCATCCCCGCAACCGCAATGCCTTTGACGCCCGCAGGACGGGTCGCCAGCAAGCGCTTGACGTCGGATATCGGGACATGGCCCTCGATCATATAGCCATCGACGATCGCGCTGTGGCAAGATGCCAGCGTCCGGGGCATGCCGGCCTTGCGCTGAAGCTCGCTGCGCGACGCATCGTCACGCATGACGACCTTGCGTCCCAGCTTCGCGCGCACGGCCTGCGCCCACTTCTCGCAACATCCACATCCCGGATCCCGGTGGACGACGATATCACTGGCCGCAAGCGCTACGCCGGGCATGGCGAGGAACAGCAAGGCGACGAATAGGCGGGTCTTCATGAAATGACTCCCGGAAGAACGATAAGCATGGGGCAGAGGCCCCTTCTTTTCTATACGCATCAATGCGCCCCTCCCCTCATCACGCAGATGATTTTACGATGGCGGGCGGCCTCCAGGCTAGCGGCAGGGACACAAGCAGCGCTAGCGATAGACCACCAATCCCCCACAGAACGAGCGGCTGCGCCCCGGGAGCGACGATGGCTATCGCCAGCGGCGCGAGCGCCTGCCCGATGCTGGCGGCGGAATGCTGGAAACCGAGCTTCACGCCTGAAGGGGCCCCGCCGCCGCTGATCCAGAAGCTGGTGACCAATCGAAGGGTTGCCGAGCTCCAGCCGGCAGCAACGATGATCCCACTGAGCTCGGCCATACTCGCGGCGACAGGAAACATGAAAAGTGCCACAGCCAGCAGGCCCAGCGTCAATCCGGCAAGCCGCCTCGGCACAGTGACCAGCCAATCCAGCTTTGCATGGAAGATCTGTGCCGCCAGCATGCCCAATCCGCAGAGACTGAGCATCCAGGCGATCTCTTCGCGGCTCAGCGAAATGGCGCTCCGCGTCACCAGGAGATTGACATGCATCGCCGCCAGCCCGCCGCCCGCGACGATCGTGATAAAAAGCAGGATCAACGTCGCGCCGAGCGTAGGCGCGGGCAGGTCTCCGCCATCGATGCAAGGTGCACACCAGCGCGGCAGACGCACGGCGCAAAGCGCCGCCCCGACGGCACCGATGCCGAGAGCGAGGATCATGAGGGGAGCGCGGGGCAGGATCGCGGCCGAGACCTCCGCCACCAGCGGACCGGCGAGATCGCCCAGAAACACGAAGGCGGTCAGCCAGGTGAAGCGGCGCGCCTGGTCCGCGCGCCCGCTTGCGGCAAAGCTCGCGCAGAGCAAGCCCAACGGTATGATGGCGGCCGACGCCATCCCCGCCACCAGACGCAATGCATAAAGCTCAGGCAACCCGACGAGGCCGATCGGCGCGGTCACCAGCGCGAGGATGACCAGCGCTGCGCGCAACATCGCCCGATAGTCGACCCGGTCCGCGATCCAGCCCCAGAGCGGCGCCGCCAGCAAGGCTGCCAGGGGATGGACCGCAGTCAGGCTCGCGACGTGAAAATCATGAGCGCTTGACGATAGCGCGCCACGAGCCGGGTCGACCAGTGCCGGAAGGAAGGCGAGAATGGCCGTCTGTCCCGCCGACGCCGCAGCCGCCGCGAGCAACAAGACGAAAAAGGAGGCCGGCCAGCGACCGTTGGCTTGCGATCCAGCCTTGTCACGCGGCGCGTTCGCGGTCGATCCCTCGAGTGGCCATCCGCGGATCACCACCAGGCGCGCAAGCCGATCACCAGCCTGTGTTCGGAAGGCCCTTCCCTGCGCAGGCGACGGAAATCGGCCGTGCCGTCAAATGCGCGCTCCCAGACGAAGCCGATATAGGGCGCGAACTTGCGCGACACCTCGTAGCGCAACCGTCCGCTCAGCTCGACATTGCTGAAGCCGCTGCCGAGCTGCCGATCGCTCGACCGCTTCGAATAGATATTGGTTTCCACCTGCGGCGTAAGGATCAACCGATTGGTGAACAGGACCTCATAGGAGGCCTTGGCGCGCGCCGCGAGACGCCCATCGGTTCCTACATAGCCGGTGAGCTGGACGTCGAACCAATAGGGCGCCAGTCCCTCGACGCCGGCGGCGAGCCAGGT
The DNA here is from genome assembly GCF_000283515.1 of Sphingobium sp. SYK-6. Lineage (GTDB taxonomy): Bacteria > Pseudomonadota > Alphaproteobacteria > Sphingomonadales > Sphingomonadaceae > Sphingobium > Sphingobium lignivorans. The sequence goes on along the minus strand of NC_015974.1, from coordinate 69,446 downwards.
GGTCGCACCCTTGCCGAGATCCTGCCTGACCCCGAGCAGCGTGCCCCAGAACGGGTTCTTGCTGTGCCACCACAGCGCCTCGACGCTGCTCTCCGGATCGAGACGTTGGTCGCGGGAGTTCTTGAGCCCCTGGCTGCGCAGCCAGAGCTTGTCATTGTCCTGACCCTTGGTGACGAGCACGGTCCAGCCCACGCCCTGACCCTCGTTGCCGCTGGTGAACTCGAGCTCATCCACAAGTATCTTGGGGATCGAGAGCTTGTCGGCCATCTCATAGCCCGGCAGCGTCGAGTTGCGATAGCCGTCGGCATAATCGTCCGAGTTGCGCGCGTCCGGCGGGGCCTTGCCACCCTGCATCGAGCCCATGTCCATCGTGGCGCCGTTACCGGACGCCTTCGTGTCGGTCATATCCATGCCCGGCATGTCCATGCCCGCATGCTCCTGAGAGCCTTGCGCGGAAGGTGAGTTTGGATCGGGAGTGGCCGTTTGGGCAGGGGTGGCGGCGGGCGACGGGGGCAAGGCATCCTGCGCGAGGGCGGGAGCCGTGATCGCCGGCGCCAGGAAGAGGGCAACGCCAAGAGCAATGCCGCGCGAGGGGATAATCCGGATCATGCGACCACCACCTCCCGGAACATGCCGGCCGCCATGTGATAGAGCAGATGGCAGTGGAAGGCCCATCGGCCCATGGCGTCGGCGGTGACGCGGAAGCTCACCCGCTGGGCGGGCTGGACCACGACCGTATGCTTGCGGACCTGGAAGGCGCCGTCCGGGCCTTCGACATCGCTCCACATGCCGTGCAGATGCATCGGATGCGCCATCATCGTGTCGTTGACGAAGGTGACGCGCAGCCGCTCGTTCGGCTTGAAATGCAGCGGCCGGGAATCGTTGAGCTTGATGCCGTCGAGCGACCAGATGAACCGTTCCATATTGCCCGTCAGATGCAGCTCGATGTCGCGCTCGGGCTCGCGCGGGTCGGGATCGCCGCCCGGCGTGCGCAGATCGGCCAGCGTCAGCACGCGCCAGCCGCGCCCGCGCAGCCCGGCGCCGGGATCGTCCAGATTGGTGCGGGGATAGTCGACGCGCATGTCGGTATTGGCGCCATATTCGGTGCGGGCGTGCTGTGCCCTGGCCGGCATCTCGGTCATGCCGTGCCCGGCATGCGCGTCGCCTCCCATTGCGCCCATCGTCGCCATCGCGCCCATCATGTCGACCGGCTCGAGCCAGGTCCGGGCATCGAGCGGCGGCACGGCTGCCGCCATGCCCGGAGCCGGTGCGATCGTGCCGCGGGCATAGCCGCTCCGATCGATCGCCTGCGCGAAGATGGTGCGGGCGCCGCCCTCGGGCATGGTGAACTCGACGTCATAGGTCTCGCCCGGGCCGATCCGGAATTCCTCGACCGTGACCGGCTCGACCGGCTGCCCGTCGGCCGATACGACCGTCAGCTCGACCCCCGGGATCCGCACGTCGAAGAACGTCGCCGTCCCCGCGCCGACGAAGCGCAGGCGCACGCGTTCGCCGGGCGCGGCGATACCGGTCCAGTTGCCGGCGGGCGGCGCGCCGTTCATCAGATAGGTGTAGGTCGCGGCAGAGACATCGCTGTAGTCGGTCGGGTTCATCCGCGAGCTGTTCCACATCCGCCGCCGCTCGAGCGCCTTCCCAAGGCCCATGGCGCCGACATCCTTGAGGAAGTCGCCGGCTGTCGGCTGCGCAAAATTATAGTAGCTGCTCTGCTTCTTGAGATTGAGGAAGATCTGCAGCGGCGGCTCGTCCGACCAGTCGCTGAGCACGATGCAATAGTCGCGATCGGGCGCCCGCGCCGCCGGCGCCTGTTTCGGCTCCACGATGATCGCTCCATAGAGTCCCGTCTGCTCGGCGAGCGTGTGAGCGTGATACCAGTAGGTTCCGCTCTGGCGGACCTCGAAGCGATAGGTGAAGGTCTCGCCCGGCGCGATGCCGGCAAAGCTGATGCCGGGCACGCCGTCCATCTCCGCCGGCACGATGATGCCGTGCCAATGGATGCTCGACATCTCCTTGAGGCCGTTGCGCACACGGAGCGTGACCGTGTCGCCTTCGCGCAGGCGCAGGACCGGCGCGGGCACGCTGCCGTTCACGGCGGTCGCGATACGGCGTTTGCCGGTGAAGTTGACTGGCAGCTCGGCGATCTCGAGGTCGAACTCGGTCCCGCTAAGCTCGGCGGGCGAGACTGGGGCGGATCGCGCGAGAAGCGCCGGGGCGAAGCCGGCAACCGCGCCGCCGATCGCCAGCCCCTGGACGAAACGGCGCCGTGCGATCGGCCGGATATGTAAGGGAGACATGAACTGTACTTTCGCGAAGTCGGGTTCAGGCGAGGTCGAGGACGATCCGGCCCTCGATGTCGCCATGGTGCATGCGGGAGAAGACGTCGTTGATGTTCTCCAGCTTGTCTGCATGGACCGTGGCCTTGACCTTGCCGTCGCCGGCGAACGCCAGTGCCTCGAGCAGATCGAGCCGCGTGCCGACGATCGAGCCTCGCACGGTAATGCCGTTCAGCACGGTGTCGAAGATCGACAGCGGGAAGTCGCCCGGCGGCAGACCATTGAGCGCGACCGTGCCGCCGCGCCGGACCATGCCGAGCGCCTGCTGGAACGCCTTGGGCGAAACGGCGGTGACGAGCGCTCCGTGCGCGCCGCCTATCGCCTTCTTGAGCGCTGCCGAAGGGTCCTCGCTGTGCGCGTTGACCGTCAGTGTGGCGCCAAGGCGTGTAGCGAGGTCGAGCTTGCTATCGTCGATGTCGACCGCGGCCACATTGAGACCCATGGCACGGGCATATTGCACCGCCATGTGGCCGAGCCCGCCGATCCCTGAGACGACCACCCACTCGCCGGGTCGGGCCTCGGTGGCCTTCAATCCCTTGTAGACGGTGACGCCCGCGCAGAGGATCGGCGCAATGTCGAGGAAGTCGACATTGTCGGGAAGGTGACCAACATAGTTGGGATCGGCGAGGACATATTCGGCAAAGCTGCCATTGACCGAATAGCCGGTGTTCTGCTGTTCGTGGCAAAGCGTCTCCCAGCCACCCAGGCAATGCACGCAATGCCCGCAGGCGGTGTAGAGCCAGGGCACGCCGACCCGGTCGCCTTCCTTCACATGGGTGACGCCCGCACCGACGGCGGCGACATGCCCGACGCCTTCATGGCCAGGAATGAAGGGCGGGTTGGGTTTGACCGGCCAGTCCCCTTCTGCCGCGTGCAGGTCGGTATGGCACACGCCGGTTGCCGCAATCTTGACCAGGATCTGCCCGGGGCCGACCGTCGGGATCGGCGCGTCCTCGATGACCAGGGGCTTGCCGAATTCGCGGACGACCGCCGCCTTCATGGTTTTCGCCATGTCCGTTTCTCCTTTTGAGCGAGGGGTCAGAACAGGCCGAGCGCGTGCTCGTCATAGGAGACGAGCAGGTTCTTGGTCTGCTGATAATGGTCGAGCATCATCCGGTGATTTTCACGCCCGAAGCCCGACGCCTTGTATCCGCCGAAGGCGGCATGGGCGGGGTACTGGTGATAGCAGTTGGTCCAGACCCGCCCGGCCTCGATCGCGCGGCCCAGACGGTAGGCGGTGTTGCCGCTCCGGGTCCAGACGCCCGCGCCAAGACCGTAGGCGGTGTCGTTGGCAAGTGCGATCGCCTCCTCGACCGTCTTGAAGGTGGTGACCGCCAGGACGGGACCGAAGATCTCCTCCTGGAAGATGCGCATGTGGTTCTGACCCACGAACACGGTCGGCTGTACGAAATAGCCCTGGTCGAGCGCACCGCCCGGCAGCGCCTTGGCGCCACCGACCAGACACTGCGCGCCCTCGGCCTTGCCGATATCGATATAGCCCAGGATCTTGTGGAGCTGGTCCTCCGACGCCTGCGCGCCGACCTGGACCGAGGGGTCGAGCGGATCGCCCTGGCGGATCGCGGCGACGCGCGCCACGGCGCGCTCGATGAAGCGATCGAAGATCGACTCATGGATCAGCGCGCGCGACGGGCAGGTGCAGACCTCGCCCTTGTTGAACGCGAACAGCGTGAAGCCTTCGAGCGCCTTGTCGAAGAAGGCATCGTCCTCGTCGAGCACGTCCGCCATGAAGATGTTGGGCGACTTGCCGCCAAGCTCCATCGTCTGGGGGATCAGATGGTCGGCGGCCGCATGCATGATCTGCTTGCCGGTGACGGTCTCGCCGGTGAACGAGACCTTGGCGATGCGCGGATTGGCGGCGATCGCCTGGCCGACGGTCCGTCCCGGGCCGGTGACGACATTGAGCACGCCGGGCGGCAGGATGTCGGCGGTGAGCTCGGCGAACATCAGCAAGGTGAGCGGCGTCTGGGATGCGGGCTTGATGACGGTGCAGTTGCCCGCCGCCAGCGCCGGGGCGATCTTCCACGCCGCCATCAGCAGCGGGAAGTTCCACGGGATGATCTGGCCGACGACGCCAAGCGGCTCGCGAAAATGATAGGCGATGGTGTCGGCATCGATCGTCGAGATCCCGCCTTCCTCGGCCCGGATGCAGCCGGCGAAATAGCGGAAATGGTCGATCGCGAGCGGAACGTCGGCAGCGCGCGTCTCGCGGATCGGCTTGCCGTTGTCGATCGTCTCGGCAAGCGCCAGCAACTCCATATTATCCTCGAGCCGGTCGGCGACGCGATTGAGAATCCTGGCGCGGTCGGCGGGCGAGATCCTTGCCCATTGATCCTTGGCGGCGTGCGCCGCATCGAGCGCGCGCTCGACATCTTCCGGCGTCGACAGCGCAAACTCGGCGATCTGGGCGCCATTGATCGGGCTCGTGTCCGCGAAATACTCGCCGCTCGCTGGAGCGCTCCATCGACCACCGATGAAATTATCATAGCGGTGTCGGAAGGACGCCGCAGCATTGATGGTCCCGATCGCCTTCTCGAACATCGCCTGTCTCCATCTTTACCGATGCCTGATGAAGTAGGCCTTCTGATGAGACGGCCTATAAGTAAGTTCCGCAGACAAAAATCAGGCAGAGTTTTTACGAAGCGCCAGGCTGGACACGCAAAAGAAGCCGATGATTTTCTCATCAGCTCATAGATTATCTCGTCGCCTAAGCAGGCAATGGCTCTCGCCATTCAATCGCGGCGCAGAGGTCACTGAAGTTGATCCGGCCATGCTTGGTCGGACCTCTTAATCGTAAGCGCGGACCCGCAGCTCGGTGCCAACTCCTGGAGCTTTACGCATCGCGGGCTCCTCTCTCTCGCGGTGGACGCCTGCTTCTCGTTATGAAATCCTAGAAACTTGGAACACCTCTTGAAGAACAGGCCCGCCGCGGGGGCAGCGGCGGGCCCTCAGCCCCAGGGGTCTGTTCTCGGGGCTGGAAACCTCACATGTCGCTCATCGGCTTGTCGGCCATAGGCGTGGCCGGTTTCTTCTTGGCGGCCGGCTTTGCCTTTTTCATCGGCATCTTGCAGCAACCGCTCTTGGGCTTGCCAGCCTTGCTCGAACCGCTCCCCTGCGACGAGCCACCAGACATTCCGGCCATGCCCGCAGCGCCCTGCTGGCCTTGCGGCTTCTGCATGCCGGCTTGGTGATCCTGCATCATTTGGTCGTGCATCTGCTGCCCTCCATGATCCATCCCCTGCTGATGGGCATGGGCGGTGGATGGCTTCGGCTGCGCAGGGGCGTGCTGGGGCGCGGCGGGTGCCGATTGCGCCAGACCCGCGCCAGCGAAGTTCAGGGTCGCCAGGCAGCCGATCGCGCCGACTAGAAGTTTCGTCTTTCGCATTGTGGTTCTCCGCATGATGAGTCCTTGCCCGATCGCCGTTTGCGACCGCGACCATACCGACCCCTCATGCGGGCTTGGCCCTTTGGTCTGAATACGTAAGTTACGAATCCGCACTGGATCAGGACTGGCAGGCCCGCGATCTTGCGGGCGAAACCATGGTCCAAGGGTCCAGCGGATTCATGACTGCATCGCATTAAAGCTCGTGCAGACCTTTATTCTGAAACGCAATTGGCCCGCCGGGGAAACGGCGGACCAACGTTGCGGCCCGGTCAAACGATACCAACGCCTTGTATGGTGAGGCTTTGATCAACCGACCTCTGATGGGCTTTTGGTTCAGCACCCCCCGCCCGACCGATGCGACATGTCAGAAGCCCCCTCCTGGCTCCCCGATTCCCGCATGGCCATCCGGTGGCCTCGCATCATCTCACCGTGCATCTGGTCCTTGCCGTGCCGCATGCCCTCCATATGGGCCGTGCCGGACTGAGCCGGCGCAGGCTTGGCCTTGAGCGTCTCCTCGAGATCCGGCATGTCCGACGGCATGCCATCGGCGAGAACAGGCCCGGCACCGAGGGCAAGGAGGCCGAGGGCTGCGAGCGAAGTGATAACTACCGTTTTCTTGCGCACTATCGATTCCTTCAAGTCTGGTTTCCGTTCGACCGGCTTCAGATCCGGTCGTTTCTCGCTCCTCCGGGAGCTTGCCCTTGAGATGGTATCGGTCCTGACCCGGCAGTATACGTAATATGCGAAGCGGGTGGTCAGCCGGTCATGTCCGCCATCATTCGGCAGCTCGCCGCGCATTTCTTGCAGGTGGCCGAGCAACGCGCGATCCGCTGGTCCTCGCTATGACGCCCGCATTCCTCGGCGCAGCGCTCGCAAGCATCGGCGCAGGCGCGGCACAGGATGCGGTGCAGAGCCGATTCCCGCAGCATCGAGTTGGCTGTCGCCTGGCACAGTTCCGCACAGTCGTTCAGCATGGCGATCAACGACGCGCTCGCCAGCGCGCTGCTTTGCTTCGTCAGCCAGGCGGCGGTTTCGAGGCACATGCGGTGTGAAGCCAGGCAATCGTCGATGCAGTCCGTCATCGACATCGCCATCCCTTCCATTCGATGCTGCTGCCCCGCCGCCGGCGCAGCCAGCGTTCCGGCGGCGGCAAGGCCGGCGCCCGCCATCAGCAATTCGCGTCTCTCGATCATCATGCACCCTCCATCGGCTATCCCTTGCGCGGTGTGCCGCATCCGGCGGCCTCAGCCGTCGCCGGCGACCCATCCGACGCCGCACGCGCCTTCTCCCGCGCCATCCGGGTTTCCTCCCAGGGCCAGTGACCGTTGATCTCGACCCCGAGCGAGATGCTCAGGAAGGTCCGCACCAGCACAAGCCCGGCCAGCACGATGAGATCGTCGAGCGTCGGGTTGATCACCAGCGACTTGACGATGTCGCCGGCGACCAGAAATTCCAGGCCGAGCAGGATGCTGCGGCCGAGCGCCGAGCGGAACGTGCTATAGGCCTCGGTTCGGTCGCCCGCCCTCGCCCGCCGCGCAAACAGAAAGGTTGCGAGCCCCGCGCCGACCAGGATGGTCAGCGTGCCCGCCAGTTCCAGGCCGATCACGGCGAGCCGGAAGAAGGCGCTCAGCCAGTCGGCCTCAATGGTGATCATACCAGCCTCGCTTGCGGATATTGTTGAAGCTGTCGGTGGCGTGACAGGCATAGCATTGGTCGACGCGCGCCTTCGATCCGGCTGCGCGCTGCGAGACCATGCTGAAATGCTCCATGAAGTGACTGGGCGGCGCCTTATGGCACTCGGCGCACTGCGTCGAATTGACCGATGGATGGCGGTAATTGGCGATCTTCCAGCTGTCGGTCTTGTGGCAGCTCGCGCAGTCGGTGCCGAACAGGCCCTGGTGCGGATCGCGGAACGCATGGCAGCTCGCGCAATTGAGCGCGGTCTCGGGGGTCAGGCTTCGAGTGTTTGTCGACATGCCCGCCAAAGGCTGCCGCCACTTCGCCATGTCGAGCAACGCGGCGTGATCCATGCGGATGATGCCGCGCTCTCCCTCATGTTCGACGTGGCAGGAGGTGCACTGCGTCGCTTTCGCGTGGAACTGCGTCGACTGCTTCGTCCCGAAATCGGTGCCCGCATGGCAGGTGAGACAGGTCCGGGTTTCGACGCCCTTGCCCGGCGTGTGGCAGGCCGTGCATTGGCCGGCAAAGGACTGGTGCGCGCTCGAGAGCGGGCCGGGCGAGACGAGCTGCGCCACCAGGCCGGCATCCCTCGGCGCGTCCGATCGCATCCGGATCGCGACCGCGGCGACCATCACCAGCAGGGCTGCGATGAAGACGGCGTAGGAAAGACGCTGCCAGCTCATAGCCAGCGCAGCCCGTAATAGATCGCCGCGCCGACGTGGAGCGCGAGCAGCGCGAAGATGAGACAGCCCAGCAGGATGTGCAGGAACCGCCACCGCGCGAACAGGGTGTTGGTTGCCTCTTCGGCACGGATCGCGAATTCGGTATCGGCCAGCGCTGCGGCGATCCCCGCCTTGTCCTGGGGGCGCTGGCCCGCGGACGCATCCCCGGCGACGAACAGATAGCGCTTCCAGCCCGACAGCGGCGGGGCTGCGGTATCGGCCTGCGTCGGCGCCGCCGGCTCCTCGAGGAAGGCGGCGCGAAGCGAGGCCAGTTCTGACCTGCGTCCGCGCAGCGCCCGACCAAGCTGGGCAAGCAGGTAGCGGCCGATGAAGCCGGTGATGACCGTCATCAGCAGGAGGACGGTCAGAAGCAGGCCGACCGGGCTTTCGAGCTTGTGCGCGGCGTGGACCAGACCCAGGATCGGCGCCAGCACGCCGGCATAGATGTGGATGGCGAGCAGGGTTGGCTTGCTGACGACCCGGGAGAGCGCCTTGTCGACCCAGGCGATGTGCTTGGCCGCGACATAAGGAAGCGTCAGCAGCATCAGCACGAGCGCTGCGATCCCGATGATCCCGCCGGCCAGGCTACCCGGAAAGCGGGGCGACACATGCACGAGATAGCCGAACGGGAACAGCAGCAGGAACGCGACCAGCAGGCCCACGGCAATGTCGCTGCGTTCGCGCATCAGGCTTCGACCACGAGCGGCGTGCCCGTCCCCTTCGCCTGGCACGCGAGCACATAGCCTTGCGCCTTGTCGGCGGGCGCAAGGCCGGATTCGACCTCCATCGTCACTTCGCCCTGCAGCAGCTTGACCACGCAGGCGCCGCATGTGCCCGCACGGCATGCATAGGGGATCTCGACGCCCGCGCCCTCGGCCGCCTCCAGCACGGTCTCGTCCGCGGGCAAGGCCGCCGACACCCCCGACACGGAGAAGGTCACCGTGCTCGGCGCCACCTCGGCGCTCGGGGCCGGCTTATCCGCTGGCGGGGGCGCGGGCTTGACCTCGAGATCCTCGTGGTCGGCCGGCAGCGAGGCCGGACCGAACGCCTCGGTGTGCAGCTGCGCGTCGGGGACGCCGAGTTCCGCCAGCACGCCGCGCATCGCGCCCATCATCGCCGGCGGGCCGCACATATGGATGCGCCGGCTCGCGATCTCCGGCACCGCGGCCAGGATCATCTCGCGCGTGATCGGCCCTTCGGGGCCCATCCAGACGGTGCCGGGCGCGCGCTGCATCGCGGCGACGACATGGAGGTTGGGAAAACGGCGTTCGAGCCGCTCGAGCTCGTCGCGGAACACGAATTCCTCGGTCGACCGTGCGCCGTAGAAGAAGAAGATATCACCCTTCCACGCGGTGTCGGTGAGATAGCGCAGCACCGACATCATCGGGGTGATGCCGACCCCGCCCGCGATCAGCACGATGCTCTGGGCATCCGTTCCCGTGAAGGTGAAGGCGCCGAACGGTCCGCTGACCTTCAGCAGATCGTCGGCGACGACCTTGTCGTGCAGGTATCGCGAGACCACGCCCTGCTCCTCGCGCTTGACCGTCAGTTCGACATAGGCCCGCTGGGTCGGCGAAGAGGCGATCGTGTAGGAACGGCGCGCGGTCTTGCCCGCTTCGGGCTCTACCTCGACCTGCAGGAACTGGCCCGGCAGGAAGTCGAACGGCAGCCGGTCGGCGGTCGGGTCCGCGAGCCGGAAGGTCAGCACGCTCGGCGTCTCTCGCACGATCTGGACCACGCGCAGCTGCCCCGCCCAGCTTTTGGGCTTGCGCAGCGACGCCCCAGCGGGTGCGGCCGCATTGCTCGGCGCGAGCCCGGCGCTGTCGGCAACGGGTGCAGGCGCGGGCGCAACCCTGGTAGCGGGAGGGGCAGCCTTCGGCTCCGGCTTTGCTGGAACCTTGGCGGTGGCGACACCGCCGGCGATCGCCCCGATCCGCCGCAGGCGGAAGATCTGCAGCGCGATAAGCGTGGCGCTCACCAGCCCCAGGAACAGCATGAGAAGGAGGTGCGAGGGCGAGATGCCGAACCAGTGATCGGCATGGCCGGGCGCGGCCTGGTCGATGTCGAGCTGATCGCGCAGCCAGGCAAGCCCGACCTCCCGGGGCGGCTGCAAGCCCCCGATCGCGCCCTGCGCGGCGGTGCCGGAGCGGAACAGGTCGGTTCCCTCGCGCAGGCGCCGCGCCGCATCGAGCCGGGCCGAGACCGTGGTCGCACGCGCGCCGTCGGCCGAGGCGGCGTTGATCATCGCCAGACCCGTGCTTACCCGTTCGCCGGCCTGCGCAGCGACCCGCTGCCTTGCCGCTTCGTCAAGCGCGGGAAAGGCGAGCAGCTGCGAGATGAAGCCGGTCCGGCGCGATTCGTGGCCGTGCTCATTCTCCCCTTCCCCATTGATCATGCGATCCATCATGGGGTTCATCATCTTCGCCATGTCCGACGACCCCGGCTCTGCCGGTGCGGACATGCCCCCGCCGGCCGGCATGCCTGCGCCATGATGCGCGGCATGATCCTCGCCCTCCTGCGCGCCCGCGCTCGCGGACAGGCTGAGAGCGATTGCGCAGCCGAGGCTCAAGCGTCGAAGGCTGATCCGCCTGGACATCCTCATCCCCTTAGTGTGCGAGCCTACATATCCTTCATCGGCATCGCCGCATTGCCCGGCGCGGGATCGGGTGCCGGCGCGGTCTGGTTGCCGGCCCCGGCGCGCATCGCGTCATGGTCCATCGCCTGACGGTGATGCCGCTCCATCTCGGCCTGGTTGCTCATCGCGTCCATCGGCGCCGCGTCTGCAGCGTTGCCGCTGTCGGTCAGGACCGGGGTGGCGGCGACGCTGTTCGCCGCGGGCGGCACCGTCTGGTCGGCCTGGCGGTCGCAGCCCGAAAGCGCGAGCGCCAGCAACAGGCTTCCGCCGACAAGTGGAAGGGCTTTCTTCGCATGGTCGATCATGGCTTTGCTCCTTGGCTTGAAAACTGTGTCCGGGCGCCATCCCTGGCGTCCGGACCGGCTCATTGCGCGCTGCGCAGAATCCGGAGACACCGGTCGTGCGAGAGGTTCATCGGGTTGCGCCCCTGCCCCTTCATCTCGCCATGATCATGCGGCGTCTGGAGACCCATATTGCCCTCCATCGCCCGGCAACTCTCGACCTGCGCCGAGGTCGGCCGCGTGGTCACACAGGCGCCTAGAAGCAGCGCCGGCGTGAGGACGGCGATCAAACGCATTTTCTTCATGACAAAACCCCTTTCGCTCGTGGTGATCGTTCGTCCTGCGCTGCCTGATGTTTCTTGTTATGCTGCTGGTCTTTCCGCCGCGCCGTCAGGAAGGCGAGGATCGGGCAATCGGAGACCGGCACTTCGCCCGGGCATTCGTCGGCGAGCATCCGCAGCATGTCGCGGATATCCGACAGGCGCTCGAGCCGGGCTTCGGCGTCCGCGATCTTGGCAAGCGTGATATCGAGCACGGCCTGGGCATGCGCGGTGTCCGACGCCCTGAGTGCCAGCAGCTGCCGGGCCTGTTCGAGTGTGAAACCAAGCTCCTGCGCCGAGCGGATGAAATTGACGCGCTCGAGGTCGGTCGCGTCGTAGAGCCTGTAGCCCGCTGCCGTGCGCGCGGGCTCGCGCAGCAGGCCCATCCGCTCATAATAGCGGATCGTATCCCGCCCCACGCCTGCGGCCGCGGCCAGTTCGCCGATCTTGAAATTGCCCATGTCATCCGCTCGATCATGCCGGTTGGACCATGGTCCAGGGTCAAGCGGTTTCGCTTTGACCCCGAACGGTCTCCTCGTCGCCGGCGGCCCGCTGCCCCGACGCGTCGCAGGGCAGCCCGTGCCGCCGGGCCACCGGCTTGTCAGTTCTTGCGAAGCTCGACGATGTCGTGCCTGGCAGGCGTGCCGTCGGCGACGGACACGTGCGCGAAGTGATCGTCAAAGATATGGTCGATCGTCACATGGCCGACGAGCTGGCGGTGATAGGTCGGCGCCACGCCCTTGGACGGACCCGGATGGGTCACGACGCGATAGACCTCGAGCTTCTGGCCGACCTCGGCGCCATCGGCCTTGCCGATGCAGACGACCGTGCCGTTGCTGCCCGTGTCGACGATCGAGCCGCGCATGAACAGGCTGTGCCCGATGCCCTGGGCCATAGCGGGGACGGCAGCAAGCATCGAAATGCCGGCAAGCGCGACCATGAGAGTTTTTCTGACCATATTCACCTCCTTGGATGGTAAGCCACCGCCCGGACTTTGCCGAGGGGAAGAGCGTCTCTTCAGGCTTGGGACTACGGTCCCGGGTCCAGCCTCGATATACGTAGAGGCCGCAGCCGATCTTCTTCCCCGGGCCGGATCTTTATTGACGCGGAGTTGACGGAATCAGCCGTCAGCACTTCAAAATCCGCGCGGCGCGAGACTTTGGTTGGCTGCGCCCGCGAAACCCGCTAGATATCGAGGCCCGTGAAACGCCTGCTCGCCCTCCTGCTCGTCATCGGAGCGCTGTCCGGTCTCTTCGGAGCCCAGATGGCGGCCGCGCACAGCGTGCCGCAGGCGGCAGGCGCGCCGCTGGCCAAGGGCATGGATGCGGACTGCATGGCGATGATGGCCAAGCAGCAGCCTGCGCCCAGCGAAAAGCCCTGCAAGGGCCTGACGCTCGATTGCATCGCCGCGATGGGGTGCGTGATCCCGCTGGTCGCAGCGGACCTGGCAGGCGGCGTTGCGCCTGCGCGTCTCTACGACGCGCCCAGCTTCTGGACGACCGACACGATATTGACCGGCAAGGCGGTTGCGCCCGAGCCGGATCCTCCCACCAGCCTTGCCTGATTGAACGAGCACGGGCTGCGCGCATCGATCGATGCGTGCGCGCCCGGTTTCCTTCTTTTCAGTCAAAGGTTTTCGTGATGATCAAACTGCTTCCGGCCGCCCTTGTGGCGGCCCTCAGTCTCGCCGCGCCTGCGCTTGCAACCGACGCGAGCCGCACGCCGCAAGGCCATTGGGAATGGCGGTCGGCGCCGCAATATGGTCCGCGGGCGACTGGCCCTGCGCGTGTCCGCATATGGGTGCCCGACAGCCGGGACATGGCCAGCTGCGATTGCGCGATGATGCAGGCAAGCGCCGCCGACTGCATGCGCGGCGCAGTCAGGTCGGACAAGGGCTAAACCCGCTCCGGAGCGGCGCGTCACATCTTGGCGCGCCGCCTCTGTCATGAGGGGATGATATCCATGATCATGATGCCGAGGCGCGCTGTGCGACGCCTGTTGCTCTCTATCGGTGCGACGCTTGCGAGCGCCTGGGCCGTGCCGGTGTCGGCCGGCCCGCTCACCTACGAGCAGGCAGTGAGGCTCGCTGCCGCCAACGCGCCAAGCCTCAAGGCGCGCGCGGCGGCGACAGCCGGCGCCCGCTCTTCGGCGGTCGCGGCCGATCGCCTGCCCGATCCGACGCTCGACCTGGGCCTGCAGAACTTCCCGGTGAGCGGCCCCAATGCCGGCAGCTTCACGCGCGACGATTTCACTATGGCGACGATCGGGTTCAGCCAGACCTTCCCCAATCTCGCCAAGCGCCATGCACGCGCCGCGCGCGCCGCGGCCGATATCGGTATCGCCGAGGCGGGCGAGCTGGTCGAAGGCCGCAACGTGCGGCTCGAGACCGCCCTCGCCTGGGTCGATCTCTATTATGGAGAACGCCGGCTCCGGCAGCTCGACCTGCTCGATGCCAGCCTCGACGACCTGCAGAAGACCGTGACCGCACGCCTGGCGTCGGGCAGCGCGCGCCCGAGCCAGGCGCTCGAGCCCGACCAGCTCCGCGCCGCCATCGCCGATCGCCGCGCCGAGATGGCTGCGGTGGTGGCGCAGGCGCGGGCCCGGCTCGCGCGCTATACCGGCGACCCCGACCCGCAGGCGACGGGCGACCCGCCGATGCTCGATGTCGATCCGATCCGGCTGCGGGCCGGGATCGATGCGCTTCCCGCCCTGCGCGCGCAGGACGCGCGGATCGCAGTCGCCGAAGCGGACGTGCGTCTCGCGCGCGCCGACAAGCGCCCCGACTGGAAGGTCGGCGTCACCTATGGCCGGCGCGATCCCATGTACGGCGACATGGCCTCGGTCGGCGTGTCGATCGACCTGCCGCTGTTCGCCGGCAAGCGCCAGAACCCCAGGATCGCTGCAAGCGAGAGCCTTGCGCAAGGGGGTCGGTTCGACCGCGAGGCGATCCGCCGCGAGCTGGTGGCGCAGCTCGACGCCGATCTCGCAGACCATGCCATGCATCTCTCCCGGTTGCGCAATGCCCGCGAGACGCTGGTGCCACTCGCCAGGCACCGCGCCGAGCTCGACCGCGACAGCTATGGCGCCGGCAAGCTCGACCTTGGCGCCGCGCTGCTCACGACGCTCGGGCTCGCGGAGGCCGAGGTCGAGGCGCTCAACCGCGAAGCCGACGTCGCGCGCGACGCGGTCCGCATCACTATCACCTATGGGGAGGAGCGGCCATGACGCTCGATAAATCCGCGCTGCGCTGGGGCGCATCGATCCTGGCTGTCGCGCTGCTGGCCGGCGGCACAGGCTATTGGGCTGGCCATCGCCAGGCACCGCAATCGGAGGCGACCACGCCCGCCGGGGCAGGCAAAGTCCTTTACTGGTACGATCCGATGTTCCCCAACCAGAAGTTCGACAAGCCCGGCAAGTCGCCCTTCATGGATATGCAGCTCGTGCCGCGATACGCGGACGGAGGAAGCGCCGGCGCGGCCCCCACGGTCGCCGTCGATCCCGCCGCGCGGCAGAGCCTGGGATTGCGGGTCGTCGCGGCGAAGATGGGCAGCCTTGCCTCGGCCCTCGAGGTCACCGGCACGATCGACTTCAACCAGCGCGACGTCGCCGTCATCCAGGCGCGTTCGGGCGGGTTCGTGAGCCGCGTCTATGCGCGAGCGCCCGGGGACGTGGTCCGCGCCGGCGCGCCGATCGCGGACCTGCTCCTGCCCGAATGGGGCGGCGCGCAGACCGAATATCTGAGCGTCAGGCGGCTCGGCAAGCCCGACCTCACCGCGGCCGCGCGCCAGCGACTGCGGCTGATGGGCATGTCCGACGGCCTCATCGCCAGCGTCGAGCGGAGCGGACGCCCGAACGGCGTGGTGACGATCACGACGCCGATCTCGGGCACGATCCAGACGCTCGACGCCCGTGCCGGCGTGACGCTCGCCATGGGCCAGACGCTCGCCCAGGTAAGCGGGCTCGGCACCGTCTGGCTCAATGCCGCGGTGCCCGAAGCGCGCGCGGGCGATGTCCGGGTCGGCCAGAATGCCAGCACCACGCTGGCGGGCTTCCCCGGCGAGCGCTTCGCCGGCCGGGTGATCGCGATCCTGCCGACCACGCAGGCCGACAGCCGCACGCTCACCGTGCGGATCGAGCTGCCCAACCGGGACGGCCGGTTGCGGCCGGGCATGTTCGCCAGCGTCGCGCTTGGCGGCGATGCCAAGCCGGCGCTGCTGGTGCCGAGCGAAGCGGTGATCCGCACGGGCAGGCGCACGCTCGTCATGCTGGCCGCAGGCGACGGGCGCTATCATCCCGCCGAGGTCCGCATCGGCCGCGAGGCAGGCGGCGAGACCGAGATCCTTGCCGGCCTGTCGCCCGGCGAGAACGTCGTCGTCTCGGGGCAGTTCCTGATCGATTCCGAGGCGAGCCTGTCGGGAATCGAGGCGCGGCCGATCGGCGGCGGTGCGGCATCGGCGACCATCGCCGCGCCGGCGTCGAAAGCCACGCTGTACGAGACGACGGGCAAGATCGAGCGGATCACGGCCAATTCGGTGACGCTCAGCCACGAGCCCGTTCCCGCGCTCGACTGGCCGGCGATGACGATGACCTTCGCGCTCGCCAATCCGGGCATCGCGCGCGGCTTCAAGGCGGGTGACCGGGTCCGGTTCGGGTTCGACCGGCCCCCGGCGGGACCGACGCTGCGGCATATGGCGAAGGTGGCGGGCCAGTGATCGCCCATCTCATCCGCTGGTCGGTGAGGAACCGCTTCTTCGTCGTGCTCGGCATGCTCGCGCTGGTCGGCGCGGGCCTGTGGGCGGTGCGCTCGACCCCGATCGACGCGCTGCCCGATCTTTCCGACGTGCAGGTCGTGATCCGCACTTCCTATCCGGGTCAGGCGCCGCAGATCGTCGAGAACCAGATCACCTATCCGCTCACCACCACCATGCTGTCGGTGCCCGGCGCCAAGACGGTGCGCGGCTATAGCTTCTTCGGCGACAGCTTCGTCTATGTGATCTTCGAGGACGGCACCGATCTCTACTGGGCGCGCAGCCGCGTGCTCGAATATCTCAACCAGGTCCAGGGTCGGTTGCCGGCCAGCGCCCGCAGCGCGCTCGGGCCGGACGCGACCGGGGTCGGCTGGGTCTATGAATATGCGCTGGTCGACCGCACCGGCCGGCACGATCTCTCGCAGCTTCGCGGGTTGCAGGACTGGTTCCTGCGCTACGAGCTGAAGACCGTGACCGGCGTGGCCGAAGTCGCCAGCATCGGCGGCATGGTCAAGCAGTACCAGGTGCTGCTCGATCCGGTGAAGCTCGCGGCCTACGGCGTAACCCACGCCCAGGCAGTGCAGGCGATCAGCCAAGCCAATCAGGAAGCCGGCGGCTCGGTGCTGGAAATGGCCGAGGCCGAATATATGGTCCGCGCCTCGGGCTATCTGAAAACGCTCGACGATTTCCGGGCAATCCCGCTCAAGACTGCGGCGGGCGGCGTGCCCGTCCGGCTCGGCGATGTCGCCACGATCCAGGTCGGCCCCGAGATGCGGCGCGGCATCGCCGAACTGAACGGCGAAGGCGAGGTCGCCGGCGGCGTCGTTATTCTTCGGTCAGGCAAGAACGCCCGTGAGACCATCGCGGCGGTCAAGGACAAGCTCGCCGATCTCAGGAAAAGCCTGCCGCCGGGCGTCGAGGTGGTCACGGTCTATGACCGCTCGCAGCTGATCGATCGCGCGGTCGAGAACCTCACCCGCAAGCTGGTCGAGGAGTTCATCGTCGTCGCATTGGTCTGCGCCCTGTTCCTCTGGCACGTCCGCTCGGCGCTGGTCGCGATCCTGACCTTGCCGCTCGGTGTGCTGGCCGCGTTCGTCGTAATGCGGTTCCAGGGGGTGAACGCCAACATCATGTCGCTGGGCGGCATCGCCATCGCCATCGGCGCGATGGTGGATGCGGCGGTCGTCATGATCGAGAACGCCCACAAGAGGATCGAACGCTGGGAGCAGGATCACCCGGACAGACATCTCGATGGCGAGATGCGCTGGATCGTCGTCACCGAGGCGGCGGCCGAGGTCGGGCCGGCGCTGTTCTTCAGCCTGCTGATCATCACGCTGTCGTTCATTCCGGTCTTCACCCTGGAGGCGCAGGAAGGCCGGCTGTTCGCGCCGCTCGCCTTCACCAAGACCTATGCGATGGGCGCGGCCGCGATCCTGTCGGTGACCCTGGTGCCGATCCTGATGGGCTGGCTGATCCGGGGCCGCATTCCGGCCGAGCAGGCCAATCCGGTCAATCGCTGGCTCACCAATATCTACCGGCCCGCGATCGACTGGACGATGAAGCGGCCCAAGGCAGTGCTGCTGATCGCGGCTCTGGTGTTCGCCACCACGGCCTGGCCGCTCAGCCGGCTCGGCGGCGAGTTCATGCCCAATCTCGACGAGGGCGACCTGCTCTACATGCCCTCGGCGCTGCCGGGCCTCTCGGCCGCCAAGGCGAGTGAGCTGCTCCAGCAGACCGACCGCCTGATCAAGACCGTGCCCGAAGTCGAAAGCGTGTTCGGCAAGGCCGGCCGCGCCGAGACCGCGACCGATCCCGCGCCGCTCGAAATGTTCGAGACGACGATCCAATTCAAGCCCCGCGACCAGTGGCGGTCGGGCATGACGCCCGAACGCCTTGTCGACGAGCTCGATCGCCGGGTGAAGCTTCCGGGTCTCGCCAATATCTGGGTGCCGCCGATCCGCAACCGCATCGACATGCTCGCGACGGGCATCAAGAGCCCGATCGGGGTCAAGGTGTCGGGCAGTGACCTCGCCGAGCTCGACCGCATCGCGCATGATGTCGAGACCGTGGCCAGGAGCGTGCCCGGCGTCAGCTCGGCGCTCGCCGAGCGGCTGACCGGCGGACGCTATGTCGATGTCGACATAGACCGCGCCGCCGCCGCGCGGTTCGGGCTCAACATCGCCGACGTCCAGGCCATCGTCTCCGGCGCGATCGGCGGCGAGACGATCGGCGAGACGGTCGAGGGCCTCGCCCGCTATCCGATCAGCGTGCGCTATCCGCGCGAATTGCGCGACAGCCTCGAAAGGCTGCGGGCGCTACCGATCCTGACGCCCGCGGGCCAGCAGATCACCTTGGGCACCGTGGCAAACGTCTCGATCGCCGAGGGACCGCCGATGCTCAAGACCGAGAATGCCCGGCCTTCGACCTGGGTCTACGTCGATGTGCGCGGGCGCGATCTTGCCTCGGTGGTCGGCGATCTGCAGCGTGCGGTGGCGAAACAGGTCAGGCTCTCGCCTGGGGTCAGCATCGCTTACTCTGGCCAGTTCGAATATCTCGAGCGCGCGGTCGACCGCTTGAAGCTGGTCGTGCCCGCGACGCTGCTGATCATCTTCGTGCTGCTCTACCTCATCTTCGGCCGCTTCGACGAGGCGGCGCTGATCATGGGGACGCTGCCGTTTGCGCTGACCGGCGGCATCTGGACGCTTTATCTGCTGGGGTTCAACCAGTCGATCGCCACCGGGGTCGGGTTCATCGCGCTCGCCGGCGTCTCCGCCGAGTTCGGGGTGGTGATGCTGATCTATCTCAAGAACGCGCTGGCCGAGCGCGGCGCACATCCGGACGCTGCCGAGGTCGAGGCCGCCGTGCGCGAAGGCGCGCTGCTGCGCGTCCGTCCCAAGGCGATGACGGTGGCGGTGATCCTGGCCGGCCTGCTGCCGATCCTGCTGGGATCAGGCGCGGGTTCGGAGGTCATGAGCCGGATTGCCGCGCCGATGATCGGCGGCATGCTGACCGCGCCCTTGCTCTCAATGTTCGTCCTGCCCGCCGCCTACCTGCTGTTGCGCCGGCCCAAGACCGATCCCATCCCTCAACCCGTTTCATCATGAAGGAGAAGACGATGAACCATGCACGACTGACCATTGCCCTCGGCCTCGCCGCCCTGACTGCCGCGTGCGGCAAGAAGGCGGAGGCCCCCGTTGCGACTGAGACCAACGAGGCGGCGCCCGCCGCGACCATGAGCGGCGACATGGGCAACATGTCGATGGCGCCTGACGCGAACGCCGCGATCAAGGCCAAGGGCCATGGCACCGTCACCGCGATCGACAAGGCGGCAGGCACGATCACGCTCGATCATGGTCCGATCCCGGAGGCCAAGTGGCCCGCGATGACGATGGCGTTCAAGGCCGCGCCGTCGATCACCGATGCGGTCAAGGTCGGCGACAAGGTCGATTTCGACCTCTCGCTCAAGGGCAGCGATGGCGAGGTCACCGCGATCGCAAAGCAGTGATCCGCTAAGTTCGACCGGAAAAAGCTGGTTGCGGCGCCGCTCCCGGGCGGCGACGCCCGTGCCGGCCGTCTGCCTGGCTGTGCGCCCGGTCGACGGTTGCGACCGGCAACGCCCAATGCCAGCGGCGTTTCCCTGCGCGATCACCGACAATTTGAGCACGCTTCGCGGATCGCACATTGAACGTGCAAGCCGCCCTTGCTCGCGATAGCCTGAACGGCAAGGAGCCCAGTTTAGATGACCCAGCCAGTATGACCTTGTTACCCGCGACACATCATGATCTCGTGAGCGAGCTTGTCCGTCGTTGGCGAGACGATCCCGGCGCCACCTATCGCTCCTGGTTTCTGTGGGACGAACGGCTGAAAAACTTCCGCTCCATCCGTCGCGGGCTGCAGCAGGTGGTCGCAGAAATCGAAAGTGGGCGGTTCGGCGTCGCCTATCGCGGCTCGTCACTGGAAACGGTTGTCCACTCGATCGCCGAACAGCGGCAGATCTTCAAGGGCGCCGACCATGCCTGGCTGTGGAAGCCCAAGCTGCGCATTCCAGACATCTACGAAAGCCCGGACAACCAGCGGGCGTTCGGTCGCCTGCTCGACAATTGCTCGTGCTGCGATACCGCCGAGGAGATCATCAGCCACATCCGCAGCATAGACGCGCTCAAGATCAAGGGGCTGGGGCCGGCGGCGGCCAACCTGCTCTATTTCCTTCACCCGACGCTGGTGCCGCCCTTCAATACCGCGATCGTCAAGGGCTACAATGCCGTCACCGGCGCCAAGGTGAAGCTCGGGTCATGGGATCATTTTCTCGCCATGCGCGCCGGCATCCTCGACCTCAACGACCGTTACCGCGAGTTGCTCTCCAACGATCTCGGCGCGATCGGCGGACTGTTGTTCGACATTGGCTCGGGCCGCTATCCCGCGCCACCGCTGGAGGATGACGCAACGGCGGCCGACGACTGGCTCGGCAGATTGGAACATGCCAGAGCGGAGGCAAGCCGGCTCGACAAGACAGCCGCCGCGCAGGGCGAAACCGATCGCACGCACGCCGAAATCCAGGCCTGGCTGCGCGACCTCGGCCATGCCCTCGGTTACGATGTGTGGATCGCCGCCAATGACCGCGGTCGACTTCACGCTGGCTGCCCGCTTGGACAGGGATGCCTCGAGCGCCTTCCAGACGCCATTGCGACCTCTCCCGGAGCGGACTCGATCCGCCTCATCGACGTGTTGTGGCTGGCGAAGGGTGGCGACGGCGTCGCCGCCGCGTTCGAGGTTGAACATTCGACCTCGATCTACTCGGGGATCGTGCGCATGCTCGATCTGGCGCTGTCGGGGAGCGATCTGCACGCTGCCGCCGGGCTATTCCTGGTCGCACCGAATGCGCGCGAGCAGGACGTTCGCGCGCAACTCCGTCGCCCGGCTTTCAGCCGTATTGCCGATCTCGACTTCGCCTATCTGCCCTATGGCGAGCTGGAGAGAAACAGGGACGCGATCGCTCGTTTTGGAACGGGATTGAAGGCCATCAAGGCGATCTCAAGCCCCCTTCCCTGAAAGGGGGCGTTTGCGGGAGGGGGCGGAATCCTACGCCAAGCTCGCCCAGATAGCCGGCGCGAGATCTTACTTGTTGCTGCCTTCTACGGTCGCGCCAGAAAGGCGACGGCTCAGTTCTATCCGGCGATGGCTACGCATTTTGAAGGTGTCTGGCCCAACGCGCCGATACTCAATGAAGCCGAGAGAACGCCAAAATCGCTCTGCCGCTTCATTCGCTTCCAGCACGGCCAACCGAATCTCTGTGGCACCTCTCGCAGCGGCCCAGCTTTCGACCGTCGAGTAAATTGAGCGTCCGACGCCACGACCACGCTGTGCGGCATCTACGATCATGAAGCCGAGATACCATGTGCCATCACGCGGATAATCGCGGAGGATGGCCGCGATTGCATATAGGCCGCCAGGCCCCTTCCATCCCAGGACAGCTTGATTGTGGGCGCTCTTTTCGGGCGGCACATCGGAGAAAAGCTCGCGAGCATCGTCCAGCGTGGGCGCGGCCCCGTCCTGCAACAGGAAATAGTCGCTGCAACGGTTGTACAGGTCTGCAACGTCTGCGGCGTCCGCTTGGGTAAGTTTGATCGGGGCTCCCGTCATCATCATCGCGTTTTGGCAGCAAGCACGCGCTGACCGTAATCCCGGAGTTCCCCGTTGGGACCGACATAGCGGTAGAGAGTGACGCGCTCGATCCCGAGTTCCTTGCAGAGGTCGGAAACGGACGTGTCGCGTTGGGCCATAGCAGCCTGAGCGAGCCGCACCTGGGCCTTGGAGAGGGCGAACTTGCGGCCACCCTTGCGTCCCCGCGCGCGGGCAGCGGCCAGGCCAGCCATGGTGCGCTCGCGGATCATATCCCGCTCAAACTCCGCCAGTGTGGCAAAAATGCCGAACACCATCCGGCCCGATGGCGTCGTGGTGTCGATCTGCGCGCCCTTGCCGGTGAGCACCCGCAGACCGATACCGCGATCCGACAGATTCTGCACCGTGCTGACCAGGTGGGTGAGCGTTCGGCCGAGCCGGTCGAGCTTCCAAACGATGAGGACATCGCCGTCGCGCAACGATTTCAGGCAGGCGGCAAGACCGGGGCGATCATCACGGCTACCGGATGCACGATCATCATAGATATTGCCTGGCTCGACACCGGCAGCGCGAAGGGCATCGTGCTGCAGGTCGAGCGACTGCGAGCCGTCGGCTTTGGACACGCGGGCGTAGCCGATCAGCATGGATCACAAACGAAGGTTTGAGGCGGTGACGAACATGAGCACATAAGATTGGGCTATTGTGTATCTTAACCAGCATCTCAATCAAGCTATCTCAAACCGTAGCTCGGAAAGAATAAGGAGCATGTATGCCGCGTCGCGTGACCCTGACCGATCGACAGCGCGAGGCGCTGCTTCACTTGCCGGTCGATCAAGGTGAGCTGCTGCGGCACTATACCCTCAGCGATGAGGATCTCGGGCATATCCGCCAGCGCCGGCGCGCCCACAATCGTTTTGGCTTCGCGCTGCAACTGTGCGTCCTGCGCTACCCGGGCCGGGTGCTCGCTCCTGGCGAGTTGATCCCGGCGCAGGTATCGGATTTCATCGCGGCCCAGCTCGGCCTGACCAGCGACGATCTACTCCTCTATGCCGCGCGCGAGGAGACCCGGCACGAGCATCTGGCGGACCTTCGCCGAATCTACGGCTATCGCTCCTTTTCGGGGCGGGGCGCACGGGATTTGCGCGAATGGATCGCTCGGGAAGCCGAGGCGGCGACATCGAATGAGGATCTTGCCCGTCGCTTCGTTGCGGAGTGTCGCCGCACCCGCACGATCCTTCCCGGCTCCTCGACGATCGAGCGCCTTTGCGCCGATGCGCTGGTTGAGGCCGAGCGCCGGATCGAGGATCTTATCGCCCATCGCATCACGCCAACCCTGAGCGAGAATTTGGCTCACCTGTTGGAGGATACGGTGGATGGTCGCGTCACGCGCTTCGTATGGCTGCGACAGTTCGAGGTTGGCGCAAATTCAGCAGCCGCTAACCGGCTGATGGATCGACTGGAATATCTTCAAAGGTTCGATCTTCCGGCGGATTTGCTGGACGGCGTGCCGGCGCATCGTGTGACCCGGCTTCGCCGGCAGGGCGAGCGCTATTACGCCGACGGCATGCGTGATCTGCCCGAAGACAGGCGGCTTGCGATCCTCGCTGTCTGCACCCTGGAATGGCGGTCATCGCTGGCCGATGTCATCGTGGAGACCCACGATCGCATCGTAGGCCGTCTCTATCGGGCCTCCGAACGCCTTTGCAACACCAGGATCGCCGACGAAAAGGCGGCCGTTCGGGACACGCTGAAGTCCTTTGCCGAAATCGGTGGTGCTTTGCTTGGAGCGCAGGACGATGGCACGGCCCTGGACGGGATAATCGCCACCGGTCCTGGCTGGGAACGGTTCAGAACCCTTGTCGCCACGGCCTCCGCGCTGACCAACGTGCTCGCGGCCGACCCGCTCAGCCGTGTGCTGGACGGCTATCACCGTTTCCGCCTCTACGCGCCCAGGATGCTGCGCCTGCTCGACATGCAGGCGGCGCCGATCGCCACGCCTCTTCTGGCGGCCGTTGCGATGCTGCGTAACGGGATCAAGGTCGATCCGCCGGTGGATTTTCTACGTCCCAACTCGAAATGGCATCGTCATCTTTGCGCTGAGCCCAGCGGCGACCACCGGCTTTGGGAAATCGCGGTGCTGTTCCACATCCGCGACGCCTTCCGGTCCGGTGACATATGGTTGGCGGGATCGCGCCGCTATGGCGACCTCAAGCAGCTTCTGGTCCCGCCACAGGCGATAGAGCAGACCGCGCGGCTCGCCGTGCCGCTGCGACCCGGCGAATGGCTGGCCGAGCGCAGGGCTCGACTGGATACACGGCTGAAGGAGTTTGGCCGCGCGGCGCGAACCGGCACGATCCCAGGCGGCATCATCGAGAACGGCAAGCTGCACATCGACAAGCTGAGGGCCGACACGCCCGAAGGGGCCGAGGATCTCGTGCTCGATCTCTATCAACAGCTCCCGCCCGCGAGGATCACCGATCTGTTGCTGGAAGTCGATGAGCGAACCGGATTTTCCGAGGCGTTCACGCATCTGCGCACCGGCGCGCCCTGCAGCGACCGGATCGGCCTGATGAACGTGTTGCTGGCGGAAGGCGTCAATCTCGGTTTGCGCAAGATGGCGGCGGCGACCAACACGCACAGCTTCTGGGAATTGCTGCGGATCGCGCGCTGGCATGTCGAAGGCAGCGCCTATGATCGGGCGCTCGCCATGATCGTGGAGGCCCACGCCGCCCTGCCCATGGCCGCCTTCTGGGGACAAGGGCAATCGGCATCCAGCGACGGGCAGTTCTTCCTTGCTACCGAGCAGGGCGAGGCGATGAATCTGATCAACGCGAAATATGGCAACGTCCCGGGCCTCAAGGGATACAGCCATGTGTCCGATCAATATGCGCCGTTCGCAACCCAGGTGATCCCGGCAACGGTCAGCGAGGCTCCCTATATCCTGGACGGGCTGCTCATGAATGACGCGGGCCGCCGCGTTCGCCAGCATTTTGCCGACACGGGCGGCTTCACCGATCATGTGTTCGCCGCCTGCGCCTTGCTCGGCTACAGGTTCGCCCCCCGTATCCGCGATCTCCCTCAGAAAAGACTCTATGCCTTCACGCCCAACGCGACGCCGGCCAATGTGCGAGCGCTGGTCGGAGGTAAGATCAATGAACCGCTCATCGAGCGCAACTGGCCCGACATCCTGCGCATCATGGCGACGATCGCAGCGGGGATCGTCGCCCCCAGCCAGATTCTTCGCAAGCTCGCCTCTTACCCGCGCCAGAATGAGCTGGCCCTCGCATTGCGAGAGGTGGGCCGCATCGAGCGAACCCTGTTCATGATCGACTGGATTCTTGATGCCGGCCTCCAGCGCCAGGCTCAGATCGGCCTCAACAAGGGTGAGGCCCACCACGCCCTAAAGCGCGCCATCAGCTTCCACCGCCGAGGTGAAATCCGGGATCGATCCGGCGAAGGCCAGCACTATCGCATCGCCGGAATGAACCTGCTCGCCGCCATCATCATATTCTGGAACACCATGAAGCTCGGCGAGGTCGTCAATACCCGGGCCGCCAGCGGTACCCATATCGCGCCTGATCTACTCGCCCACGTCTCGCCGTTGGGATGGGAACACATCAATCTAACCGGGGAATATCGCTGGCCCAAATCCTTAGCGTAGGATTCCGCCCCCTCCCGCAAACGCCCCCTACGATTGAGAAGCGCGGCGGAATCTCTTAGATTGATCGCTGGAGGCTTTGTTCGCGGAGACGCGCACATTGCCTTCTTTTCGTTTTAGGAAGCGCTGCCCTAAGCGACAGAAGCCAGAGCTTTGACAATGCGGCATTCCGCGATGGAGCCGACCATGTATCTTGATCCTATCGGTGCAGACACGCGATGATGGCGGTCACGACGGCGGTGGTTTCCGCGACGTCGCGCACCCTCACT
This sequence comes from Sphingobium sp. SYK-6, assembly GCF_000283515.1. Classification (GTDB taxonomy): domain Bacteria; phylum Pseudomonadota; class Alphaproteobacteria; order Sphingomonadales; family Sphingomonadaceae; genus Sphingobium; species Sphingobium lignivorans. The sequence continues at coordinate 43,760 of NC_015974.1, read as the reverse complement.
GTGTCGAGGCCGATTTCAGCAGCGGGATAGTCATTCCCACCGGGGAATATCGCATCCCCAATGAACAGCATCCCGTCGAGCGGGACACCGCTCTCGGCACTCAGGCGCTTCAGGCCATAGCCCTTGTCGATCCCTGCTCTGGTCACGTCGATCGATGTCGTGCCACCGAGATTGATCGAGAGCTCCGGCAGCTTCGCGCGCAACGTGGCCTGCAACGCGGTCCTCTTCTTTCGGTCAGGATCCCACGCTTCCTTTTCCTTCAGCGGCGCTGCCTGCCCCAGGCCCGAAAAGGTGATCTGGCTGCCCCGGTCCTCGATCCGTTCGCCCCAGATACGTTCGTCGGCGAGACCGGCATCGGTCAGCGCCTGATCGAAGGCCGTGCGGATCTTCGCCTTCTCCGCGTCGTCGAACAGTTCGGCATAGACCGCGCGCCAAGCGCCATTGATGAACCGATAGAGTTTCGTGCCTGTGGTCGGCATCAACCAGAGACGGTCGAGCGCGACGCCGGCAGGAAGGCGCGAGGCGATCTGCTTTTCGAACTGCGGCCAGTCCCCGCCCGAGATCACCGCCACATCCGTGATGGCGAGCAATCGGGCGAGGATTGCGGCCATATCCTCCGATAACGGCCGCTTGCTCTCGGCAAGCGTGCCGTCGAGGTCGAAGGCGATCAGCCACTTCATGCCGCCTTCCCTGCCGGATCGCGGTAGGCGAGCAGCCTGAGCGCATTGATGACGACGAGCAGCGTCGATCCCTCATGAACCGCCACCGCTGGCCCAATGCCGAGGCCGAGGATGGTAGCAGGCACCAGGAAGGCGACGACACCCAGGCTGACGAAGACGTTCTGCCGGATGATTCCACGGGTATGGCGGCTAAGACCGACTGCGAATGGCAGGTGCGCCAGATCGTCGGCCATCAGCGCCACGTCGGCTGTCTCCAGCGCAACGTCCGACCCCGCCGCGCCCATCGCGATGCCGACCGTGGCGCTTGCCATCGCCGGCGCATCGTTCACGCCGTCGCCCACCATCGCGACCTTGTCTTCGCCGGCGAGCTTCTTGATCGCGGCAACCTTGTCTTCGGGCATGAGGTCGCCCCACGCTTCGTCGATCCCGACTTCGTCGGCGATCGCTTCGGCGACTTTCTGGTGATCGCCGGAGATCATTATCATCCGCGACACGCCCATCTCGTGCAGCCGACGCAACGCGGTCTTGGCAGCTTCGCGAGGCGTGTCCATCAGGCCGATCGCGCCCAGGTCGCGGTCCCCCTTGCGGACCACCATTGTCGTGCGGCCGTTCTCGCGCAGCTTCGCGATTGCGTCCTGCGCGCCCTGCCCCAGCGCCGGAATGCCCTCACTTCCGAACATCTCGGCCTTGCCGATCCACACCGTCTCGCCATCCACGCTCGCGGTGACGCCCCGACCGGTCAGGCTCTTGAGGTCGCCGGCAGTCGGCACGGCACGATCGTTCAGACGTTCGCGGCCGTCCTTGACGATCGCTTGGGCCAGGGGATGGTCGCTCAACGCTTCGACGGCGACAGCCAGCGCCAGCAACTCGCCTTCATCGGCGCCATCGACGGGCACGACATCAGTGATGCGCGGACGACCTTCGGTCAGCGTGCCCGTCTTGTCGAAAGCGATCGCTTTGAGCGACCCGAGGTTTTCGAGCGGTGCACCGCCCTTCACGAGCACGCCGCCCCGCGCTGCACGGGCAACGCCCGACAGGACCGCGCTCGGCGTTGCGATCGCGAGCGCGCACGGGCTTGCCGCCACCAGCACCGCCATCGCGCGATAGAAGCTGTCGCGGAACGGCTCGTCGACGACCACCCATGCGAACAGCAGGAGCACTGACAGGACCAGGACGGCGGGCACGAAGATCCGTTCGAACCGGTCGGTGAAGCGCTGCGTCGGCGACTTCTGCGTCTCCGCTTCGCTCACCATCTTCACGACCTTGGCAAGCGCGCTTTCATTGGAACGGCGTGTCACCTCGATCTCGATCGCGCCGCCGCCGTTGATCGTACCAGCAAAAACCCGGCTTTCCGCGTCGACTGCATCGGGCTTGGCGCGTGCCGCTGCGGCATCTGCGACCGGCACCTTGTCGACCGGGATGCTTTCACCCGTGACCGGGGCCTGGTTGATCGCGCTGGTGCCCTTGATGACGAAGCCGTCGGCAGGCAGGCGCTCGTTCGGGCGGACGATGGCAATGTCCCCGACGACCATCTGCTCGACCGGGATTTCGCTGGTCTGCCCGCCGCGTCGCACGGTCGCGGTTTCGGGCGCGAGCTTCGCCAGCGCCTCGATCGCCTTCTTGGCGCGGCCCATTGCATAATGCTCAAGCGCATGGCCGAGGCTGAACAGGAACAGCAGCAGCGCACCTTCGGCCCATGCGCCCAGCGCAGCGGCGCCGGCCGCAGCGACCAACATCAGCGTGTCGATCTCGAACTTCTTCATCCGGAGGTTGTCGATCGCCTCGCGCAGCGTGAAGAATCCGCCGAAGAAATAGGCTGCGATATAGCAGGCGGTCGGCAGCCATTCGGGCGCGCCAGCGACCAGCCTCTCGATCGCGTAGCCGATCCCCAGCAGCGCGCCACAGGCGAGCGCGAAGATCAGCTCGGTATTGGGGCCGAGAAATTCGGCGTGGCTATGGTCGTGGCCATCGCCGGGGCCGTGCTTCTCTTCGCCCGCGCCGTGGCCCCCGGGGCCGTGGTCGTGGCCGGCATGTTCATCGGCAGCGACCCGCTTGCCCACCCTCACCTTCAGCTTGCGAAGCGCAGCGCGCACCTCCTCTTCGGTGGTTTCGCGGCGATCATATTCGACCCGGACAGACCCGCTGGTGCTGGCGCTTGCCTGGACCACGCCGGGCAAGGCGCACAGCGCATCGCTGACCGTGCGCGCCCGACGTTCGTGGTTGATCCCCGTCACCTGCCAGATCGCATGGCCGTAGCGCTCGGTGATTTCGGCACCTGCGGCGCGCACCATTTCGCGCAACCGTGGCAGCGGCAGCTTGGCGGCATCGAAATGGATGCACAGCGCCGCTGGCGTGTTGCCGTCGAGACAGATCACATGCGCCCGCTCGACACCTTCGCGCTTTGACAGGGTTGATACGAGACGGTCCAGGCAGGCATCGGCCGCGTCAGGAAGGTCCGGCAACAACACTGGAATGTCGAGTTCGAGCTTGTCGTTCATGACGACCTCCTTTCGCTTTTCTTGGTTTCGGCGCGCGCGTCGCGCAGGATTTCGACACCGCCCTTGATGGCGATGATGGCGGTGGCGAAGCCGACCAGCAGGTCCGGCCAATTGGTACCCAACCACAGCACCAGCACGCCGGCGATCAGGATGCCGCCGTTGGAAATGAAGTCGTTGAAGCTGAAGGTGGTTGCGGCCCGGAGATTGACGTCCGGATCCTTGAGGCGCTGGAGCAGCCGCAGGCAGAGGTAATTCACGACGCCGGCGATCGCGGACATGACCATCATGGTAGGTCCGATGGGCTCGCTGCCCTGCACGTAGCGCCGTCCGACATCGATCAAGATGCCGCCCGCGAAGATCAGCAGCATGACGCCCGAAGCGACCGCGGCGCGTGTCTTCCATGTCTGGCCCCGGGTGAGCGCCACAAGGCTCAGCGCATACACAGCCGTATCGGACAGGTTGTCGACGCCGTTGGCGATCAGCGCGCTCGAGTCCGCGAAGAAGCCGGAAACGAAGAAGCCCGCAGCGATCGCCGCGTTCAGCAGCAGGACGATCCACAGTGTGCGGCGCTCCTGCCCGCCATTGTTGTCGTTGCCCGGGATCATCCCATCATCTCCTCAAGTGTCAGCAGGGCCAGGAAGCCGACGAAAAACATCGAGCTGATGAGCGGGGTGTCGGGTTTCTCGTGCGCCTCGACCAGCAACTCCTCCGTGACGAGGTAGAGCAGCGCCATCAGCCCGAAGCTGAGGAAGCCGGCGATCATCACCGGCGACAGCGCGGCGACCGGCACGGCAGCGAGCGCGCCGATCGGCAGCAGCAGGGCCAATGCCGAGACGATCACGATGATGCGCAAGCGCGAGCGATAGGTTTCCGCCAGCTCGTCGGTCAGCGTCAGTCCCAGAAATAACACTTCCAGAGTGAGCGCGATCGTCAGCAGGAGACCTGCCTTCTCGCCCGCCACGAAAGCGAGGCCGAGCACCAGGCCGTCGACCAGAATGTCGATGCCGATCGCGGCGAGTAGCGCCATCGGCCCCTTGAAGCGGGCCTCAAGAGCCTTGAGCCCCAGCATGGTCGCGACGCCCGCCGCCCCGCCGATCAACGTCGCGCTGGGCGATGCCTCATGCTTGACCTGCGGCAGGATTTCGGTCGCTGCCGCCGCGAACACGACGCCGGCAGCGAGATGCTGTAGGCCCGCCACGAGGCCAGGTTTCAACTTGGTGCGGCTCGCGACAATCGCGCCGAGCACGACCGCCAGCACAGGCGCAAGCGTATAGAGCAGTGCCTGCATTTCCTAGGACTCCTCCGGGGTTCGGTGGCAGACGCGGATCTTCCCGCGTCGCGTGAACGCGATCGATCCGCCCGCCACGACAGCCCGCGAATGGTCGCCGCGAAACTCGTCACCGGTTCGCTGCGCGCGCAGGATCTCGGTCCTGCCCTTCGGCAGCCAGGTGACGGCCATTTTCAAGCCGTCATCGATGAAGTCGACATCGGCGCGTGTGCCGTCGTCGCAGTACATGATGCGCTGCGCGATTAGTTTCGACGTCAGATGCTTTTCATGCGCCGGCTCGGTAGGCTGGGTCGGCGCTGGATTACACGCCCCTATAACCGCCCCGGAGACGAGAACGACGCCGAGGCGCGCGATCGCCAGACCGGCCCGATTCAGGCCGCACAAGGTTGTCACATTTGAAATCGACGTGTCAGACATCGGTCTCTTCCGACGAAGCGCCCTGTGGCGTTCGAAGGCAGGGCAGTTCATCGCGTGCCTTCCTGCTCGCAGATCCGGGTACGGCCATCGCCTTCCACGATGGTGAGCTGCGACCCCTTGAAGGTCGCGGTGGCTGTTTCGCCGACATATTGCAGGCCCTGCGCTGGCGCGGTCAGCATCATCGGCGGTCCCCCGTTGGAGCGCCGCAAATCGATCTGCAGGCCGTTGTCCTTGTAATCGACGAACAGCGGTTCCCCGTCGGAACAGCGATATCTATGCCGCCCCATTTCCCCGGTCGCCACGGCGCTGTCGGACGAATGGATCTGCTGCTCCGTTGGCGGGGCTGGCGGCTTTCTTTCCGAGCACGCCGCGAGCCCGACAACGAGGATGACGGCGGGCAGCACCCGCTTACAGTGCATCATCATCGCGCCTTCCTCCTGCAGCGGAAGGGGACGCGCTGACGATTGATAGCCCGGGCAGGCTGACCTACCCGCCAGCGGAGATAGGTTGCGAGGCGATCGTCAGATTCGACCATCAGGGATCGCAGGCGGCGCAACATCATCGCCGCGAACGGCAGGGAGAGCGCCCCGCGCAGCGTGCAGCTATGCGTTAGCCTGGTGCCGCCATCGTCCCCCGCCAGCTCGTACCGCTCTTCGAGCGTGAACAGATAGGGGATGCCGCAGGACCAAGCGAAGGCGTGCGGTTTATCGAATCGATCAATCCGTGCTGGCGTCCGAATTGGCCGGGTGATGCCCTGGATCGCAAAGGTGCATTCTGTGTCGCCGAGCCGGGACGGATCATCGAGAAATACGAGCGGACTCCACGCCCGGCGATGATCCGGATCGGTGAGTGCCGACCAGATGCGCAGTGGCCCGCCGTGAAGCATCGAGCTGGTTATGGTGCGAGGCATATCCCCATCTCCCAGAGATGGGCGGGGCGATCGCGGATCGCCCCGCCCATCCATCAGGCCAAGTTGTTCACGAAGGTCTGACCGTGGTCGTCCCCTTCATGCTCCTCATTGTAGTGCTCGGGTTTCTCGATCACTTTCTGCCCGAACCGGGCATAGAGTGTCGGCAGCACGAACAGCGTAAGAAGCGTCGCCGAGATCAGACCGCCGATGACGACCGTCGCCAAAGGCTTTTGAACCTCTGCGCCGGCGCCTTCGCCCAGCGCCATCGGCACGAAGCCGAGGCTGGCGACTAGCGCGGTCATGATGACGGGTCGCAGACGCTGCATCGCGCCAACATGCGCGGCTTCCTCGCGGCTCATCCCTGATCGGATCAGATCTTGGATCGAGCTGACCATGACGAGGCCGTTGAGGACCGCGATGCCCGAGAGGGCGATGAAGCCCACTGCCGCCGAGATCGAGAAGTCCATGCCCCGCAGGAACAGCAACAGGACGCCGCCCACCAGCGCGAAAGGCACGCCGGTGAACACGATCGCGGCGTCGCGGACCGATCCCAACGCCCCGTAGAGGAGCAGCAGGATCAAAATGAAGCAAGCCGGAATGACCAGCTTCAGCCGTTCGCTTGCCGATTGGAGGTTCTCGAACTGGCCGCCCCATTCGAGATAGGTGCCGGCAGGCAGCCGGAGTTGGCTGCCGATCGCCGCCTGCGCATCCGCCACGACGGATCCGACGTCGCGGCCACGCACGTTGGCTTGCACCACCACGCGCCGCTTGCCGTTCTCGCGGCTGATCTGGTTCGGACCATCGACCACCTTGATCTCGGCGACGCTGGACAGCGGTACATAGCCGCCGCCTGCCACCGGCACCTGCACCTGTTGGAGCAGGCCGATGTCGGCACGCTGCGCCTCCGACAGGCGGATCACCACGGGGAAGCGACGGTCGCCCTCGAAGATCTGGCCCGATGTTCGCCCGCCGATCGTCGCAGTCACGGTGTCCTGCACATCCTGAGCCGTAACGCCCAACCGCGCCATCGCGTCGCGGTTGACGCGAATGTCGAGCATGGGAAGACCGGTCGTCTGCTCCACCTTCACGTCCGCTGCGCCTTGCGTTCTGCGCAGCACCGCCGCGATTTGCTCGGCCGTCCGGTTCATCTGGTTGAAGTCGTCCCCGAACACCTTCACCGCGATGTCGCCGCGCACGCCGGCGATCAGCTCGTTGAAGCGCATCTGGATGGGCTGGGTGATCTCGTAGGCATTTCCCGGAATCTTCGCGAGATTACCCTCGATCCGGCTGACCAGCTCCTCCTTGGGAAGCTCAGGATCCGGCCAATCCTTGCGCGGCTTCAGGATGACGAACATGTCGGTCGCGTTCGGCGGCATCGGGTCGGCCGCCAGCTCGGCGGTGCCCGTCTTGGAATAGACGAATTGCACCTCCGGCTGCTTCGACATCATCCGCTCGATCGGCACCTGCATCGCCTGGCTCTGCTGGACCGACGTTGCCGGAATGCGGAGCGACTGGATCAGCAAATCGCCTTCGTCGAGCTGCGGCAGGAACACCGAGCCGAGCGTAGTGAAAGCAAGCGCCGCCACCACAAGGCTTCCCACACCCGCACCGATCGTCAGCGTCGGGCGCTTCATGGCCCGGTCGAGACCGGGTTCGTAGCGCTTCTTCAGCCACGTGATGATGCGGCCGTCCTTCTCCTCGACCTTCTTCGACAGCCAGATCGCAATCATCGCCGGCACGAAGGTGAGAGAGAGGATGAAGGCGAAGGCGAGCGCGATGATGACGGTCAGCGCCATCGGTCCGAACGTTTTACCCTCCACGCCGGTCAGCGTGAGCAGCGGTACGTAGACGAGGATGATGATTGCCTGCCCGTACACAGAGGGACGGATCATCTCACGCGCAGCGGCTGCCACGGTCGCGAGCCGTTCCTTGACGCTGAGCAATCGGCCTTCATGATGCTGTTGCTCGGCAAGCCGGCGCAGCGCGTTTTCGACAATGATGACGGCGCCGTCGACGATCAGACCGAAGTCCAAAGCCCCAAGGCTCATCAGATTGGCCGAGACCCCAGCGCGCAGCATACCAAAGCCTGTCAGCATCATGGTGATCGGGATGACCAACGCCGCGATCAGGGCCGCACGGAAGTTGCCGAGCAGCAGGAAGAGCACGACGATGACCAGCACCGCGCCTTCGGACAGGTTTTTCGCGACCGTCTTGATCGTCGAATTGACCAGCTCGGTGCGGTTCAGCACCGGCTGAATTACGACGTCAGGAGGCAGCGAAGCGTTGATCGTCTTCAGTTTCTCAGCGACCGCGGTCGACACGATGCGGCTGTTCTCGCCGATCCGCATGATCGCCGTGCCGACGACGACTTCGGTACCGTTCTCCGATGCCGAACCCATGCGGATCGCCTGACCCGTCTTCACAGTCGCAACTTGTTCGACCGTGATCGGCACGCCGTTACGTGTCGCGATCACGGTCCTGGCCAACTCGCTGGCATTGCGAACGAGCGCATCCGAGCGAACAGCCAGACCTTCGCCATTGCGATTGACGAAGCCACCGCCGACGCTGGTGTTATTGCGCTCCAGCGCATTTCCCAGGTCCGTCAGCGTGATGCCGAGCGAGGCCAGCTTCTGCACGTCGGGCACGACGAGGAACTGCTTGGCGTAACCGCCAATCGAGTCGACACCGGCGAGGCCCGGTGTGGTCTTCAGAAGCGGCGTCACGATCCAGTCCTGCGCGGTGCGCAGGTAGGTCGCCTTGTCCTCTTCGGTCGTCAGTCGCTCGCCCTCTGGCGTGATGTAGCTGCCATCGGGCTGTTGGCCCGGTTCACCGGGCTTGTGCTTGTCGTCCTCGCGATGATCGAGACGAACGGTGTACATGTACACCTCGCCCAGGCCTGTCGCGATCGGACCCATTTCAGGGTTCACGCCGTCGGGCAGATTCTCTTGCACGCCCCGCAGACGCTCGCCCACCTGCTGGCGGGCGAAATAGATGTCCGTCGCGTCCGAAAAGACCGCCGTGATCTGCGCGAAGCCGTTGCGGCTCAACGAGCGCGTATATTCCAGGCCGGGGGTGCCGGCGAGCGCGGTTTCGATTGGAAACGACACCTGCTTCTCGACCAGCTCGGGCGAGAGGGCAGGCGCGCGGACGTTGATCTGGACCTGATTGTTGGTGATGTCCGGCACCGCGTCGATCGGTAGCCGGTAGAGGGAAAAGGCGCCGATGGCGGCGACGATGACGGTGAGGAGCAGGACTAGCCAGCGCTTCTCGACCGCCCAGGTTACGATACGGGCGATCATGGCTTAATCCTCGTGGCTCGCTTCGCCCTTGCCGATCTCGGCCTTGAGCGTGAAACTTCCGGTGGTGGCGATCTGTTCGTTGCCGGTCAGGCCCGACCGGACGATCACCGTGTCGCCCGACGCATCGCCGAGCTGGACCGGGGTCGCCTTGAAGCCGGTGGGCGTGCGCACGAACACGACCGACTTGCCCTCGAAACTCTGGACCGCCGTCGTCGGCACGCGGACCGCCCCGCTCCCGCCGCTGCCCGTCAGCTGCACGGCTGCCGTCACAGGCTCGCCGACCCGCCATTCGCCACCGCGATTGTCGAGGGTGGCGAGCGCAGGCACGAGCCGCGTCTGCGGATCAAGCGCCGGCGACACGAAGGTCACGCGGGCGGTCGCCTGACGGCCTGCCGCCTTCACCAGCACCGTATTGCCGGGACGCACCCGGCCCGCATCCTCGGGCTTGAGATTAAGCGCGATCGACACCTGGCTCAGGTTGGCGATGCGATAGAGTTCGGCATCCGCCGCGACCGTTTGTCCCAGCGTCACGGGGCGCGCAATGATCTGGCCCGAGATCGGCGCGGCAATGCCGAGCCGGTTGAGCCCGCCGCCGCCGACACCCGCCGCCGAAACCATGCTCTGCGCCTGCGTCAGGGCGATCCGCGCCTCCGTCGCCGCTGTGCGGGCGGCGATCAGATCCTGTTCAGGGGAGACTCTCTGCGCGAACAGCCGCTGTTCGCGCGCGAGGTTCGAATTAGCGAGCTGAAGCCGCGCCCGCGCCGCCTCGACCTCGCCCTTGATCTGCGCCGCCTCGCGGCTTTCGATGACCGCAATGGTCTGGCCGCGTCCGACCGATTGGCCGAGGTTACGGGTGAGCGCGACCACGCGTCCCGCAATTGCGGCCGAGACGACCTGCGTTCCCTGTGGGTCGCCCTCGATGATCGCGGGCAGCTCGATCGTCCCGGCCCCGCCGATGATCGGCCGTCCGACCTGGACGCCCGCTGTGGCGATCTGGTCGGCACCCAATGTGACGACGCCTTCACCGGCATGACCGCCTTCAGCACCGCCCTTTTCCGTGCCCGCTGCCGTCTCATTGGCAGCTGCGCCTTCGGCAGTTGCCTCGTTTCCGCCATCCTTGCCGCCGCAGGCAGCCAAGAGCAGGGCGAGCGACGCCGCGCCCGCGAGATAAAAGCTCTTCATCACTGATTCCCCCCATTGGGCGCACGAGCGGTCAGTCGCTCCACTTGCGCGCGGGCATTCTGGTAATTGGCAAGCGCGTCGATCGCGGCGACCCGCGTTTCGGCGAGCGTGCGTTCAGCATCGAGCAATTCGAGCTGGCCGAACTTGCCCTCGCGATAGCCGATCCGCGCGATGCGGGCGGCCTCCTGTGCAGCCGCCAGCGCCGGCCCCGACGCCGCACGAGCCGTCGTTGCGGCATTGGCCGCCTGCGCCTGCGCGTCCGTGATCGCCTGTTCGATGTCGAGCGCGGTCACGCGGCGCTGCGCATCCGCCTGGGTCCGCTGCGCGGTCGCCTGCGCAATCGCGGCGCGACCATTGTTGAACACCGGGATCGGGATCGACACGCTGAACACCGCCGCCATGTCGTTGGTCGCTTCCAGGCGGCGGATCGACGGCCCGACGTTCAGGTCAGGCACGCGATTGGCGCGCGCGAGCCGCACGCCGGCTTCGGCAATGGAGAAATCCGCGTTGGCTGCCGCCAGCGCGAGTGTGCCGGTCGTGTTGACCGGTGCCAACGGCCCATAGACGTTCACATCGGGAAGGCGATCGAGCAGCGTGTCATCGAGCAGGCCGTCGATCGGCCGTCCGATCCGACGCGCCAGATTGGCGCGGGCCGCCTCGGCCAAGCGAAGCTGCCGCTCCACATTGGCGTCGGCATTGATACGCGCGACATCCGCGCGCTGTTGCTCGAGTGGCGATGCCCGCCCTGCCTGCACGCGAACGCTCGCGGCCCGCAGCGCATCGCTGGCGATCCGGGCCTGATCGCGGGCTGTCATTACCCGGCGATCGGCCGCGACCGCTTCGACATAGAGCTGCGTTACCTGAAGCCGGACATCCGCCGCGATGATCGCGGCCTGGATCTCGGCCCGGGACAATTGCGCATTGGCGACCGCGACGCGGGCGCCGCGCTTGCCGCCTAGCTCGATCGGGATCGCAAAGCCGACCGTGGTTTCCGCGCTGCGGACCCCCCGATACGGCCCGGAGCCGATGACATTCTCGACTTGGCCTTGAACCACCGGATTGGGCCGCAAGCCGGCGACTGTGCGACCTGCACGGGCCGCGTCGATTCCAGCTGTCGCCGCTTCCGCAGCAGGGGCCGAACCGCCCGCTGCACTGACCGCTTGGTCAAGCGTGTAGACCGGCGCATCCTGCGCAACAGGCGCGGACGGTCCGACCTGCGCCTGCGCCATCGTGGCGCAAGACGCTGCGGCCAGCATGGCCGCGAGGATACGATTCATGAAAATAGGACTCCTGACGATGATCGACAGGGGCGCGCCAACGCACGCCCAAATCGGACGTCAGGCTTGGGGGGGCCTCAAATGGACCATGCCGGTGCGGCCGTCGAGCGACGCAGAGGCGGAGATTGTCGGCTTGGGCACTGTGAGGACGGGGGTATATTCCATCGTCGTGCGCGCAGGCGCGCCGACGTCGTGTCCGTGACAATAATTGTGATGATGCGGGACATTCTTGTCCGAGTCCGATGGCACCTGATCGATGTCACCGGCGGTATGGACCGTGAACTCAACGCCCGCGATGCTTCCCCCCGCCAGATCGGCGGCATGGGCCATGCCGGAGAAGCTGGTCAGGACCAGCATCAGGCATGTCAGGAAAGGCAAAAAGGCTCGCACTAGCTTGCCTCTATCACGGAAGGGTTTTCATGTCATTGCACTAATTCGAACCAAGGGTCACTGAGCCGGAACCCGAGCGGGATCGGTCGCGCCCGTTCCAGGCGAACCCGACCGCAATGGCGACCGCCATCAGGAGTTGCGCCAGCACCGATTGCCAAGTGGGAAACACGCCGAGCATCGACAGCCGTGGCACGTCCGCGAGCGGTGCGATGTTGATAAGGCCGGCTTCCTGGAGCGCGGCGACGCCTTTACCCGCCAGCACGACGGTCAGGACCGCCATGAGCCAGGAGCTATAGCGGAAGAACTGCGCGATCGGCAGCTTGCGACTGTAGCGAAGCATGGCCCAAGCGATCAGGCTGAGCAGTCCAATCGCCGACCCGGCCCCCGCGAGAAGCATCCCGTTGTCACCTTGCGCCGAAAGCGCGGCATAGAACAGGATCGTCTCGAAGACCTCGCGATAAACTACGACGAACGCCAGCCCGAACAGGAACCAGCCCGACCCGCCCGAGAGCGCCCGCGACATCTTCTCGCGAATATAGCGCTGCCACTGATCGGCCTGCGCCTTGCCGTGCATCCAAATCCCGACCGAGAGCAGCACGACCGCGGCGAACAGCGAGCCAAACCCTTCCGTCAGCTCCCGGCTCGCACCGCTGATCCCGATCGCATAGGTGGCGACCGCCCAGGTGATCCCGCCCGCGATGATCGCGCTGACCCAGCCGCCATGCACGTACCGCAGCGCCTCGCCGCGCTCGGCTTTACGCAGGAACGCGATCATGGCGACAACGATGAGCAGGGCTTCGAGCCCTTCACGCAGCAGGATCGTGAACGCGCCCAGGAACGTGGACGCTTCGGTGGCGGCATCAGGCGCGAGCGCCGCTTCCGCATCGTCGAAAAGGCCGCCCAGTACTGCGACCTTCTCCGCGAGATCATCGGGCGACGCGCCCCGGTCGATCGAGGCGCGGAACTCCCCCATCGCGCCCTCGATTCGACCCATCAGCGTCGCGTCGCGCGCGGTGAGTGTTGGCTCGATCGGCTCGAACCCATCGAGATAGGCCGACAGCGCCAGCTCTTTCGCCATGCGCGCATCGCCGCGCCGCGCAGCCGCCACGCTTTCGGCGAGTTTGGCGCGGGCGACCGCGAGCGAGCCGGGAGCCTGTTGTATCACCTGTTCGGGATGACGACGCAGGAACGCGAGCACTGGGTCAGCCTTGGCGTCGCCGATCGCCGCGCCGAGCGCGGCCGGGGTGAGCGCGACCAGGGTTTTCAGGTCCGGAATGCGCCGGCGAAGGGTCGGGTCGGATTTCCAAAGCCGCTCGCCTTCGCGCGCCTGCGCATCCGTGAAGGCGAAGCTCCCGGCTCGGAATGCTAACGCCCAGCGCTGATCGTTGGGCAGATCGGCGAAGCTCTGCATCGCGGTCCCGTCGATGCCTTGCGTCACCACCTGATAGAGCGCGAACACGCTGCGCTGGCGCGCGCGCTCGGCATCGGTGAAAGCAATCGGGGGCGTAGCGAGCTTGGCGGCGTCAGGGCCACGGCCGTTGCCCGTCATCCCGTGGCAGGACGCGCAGGATTGTCGGAACAGTGCATCGCTGGAGACGAGGTTCGGAGCCTTATCGGGCGCGAGCGGCACCGGGTAGGCGCGCAACAGATCGGCCGCGAGCCCGTGCGCCAATGTTGCCACCTGTTCAGTCGGTCCCTTTTCCGCGATCACCGCCTGGAGGTTGGCAGCCCGCTGGATGAGGGCTTGACGCTCCGGCTTCGCCGGCAGGCCCTGAAGCCGTGTCGAGACCGACGCGGCGAACTCCGTCATCTCGGCATATTCCGACGTGCTCTTGATCCGACCGTTGGCGACCGCGCCGCCATAATCGACGGCCATATAGTCGAGCAGCCGCCATGCGGTTTGCACGTCGCCGGGTTCGGCGATTGCCGCAGCAGGGATCAGCAGCGCCGCGAGCGCGGAGAGCAGCCGCAACGAGAGCATTGCCCGGATCAACGCGAGCAGACGCACTACCGCTCTCCCAATTCGCGCCGAGCGCCAGTGACGATTTCATAAGCGGAGTGGAGGAACAGGAGGGCGATGAGGCCGGCGACGGCGAGGTCCGGCCAGGCGCTTCCTGTCCACGCCACCAGACCGGCCGCGGCGATCACCGCCACGTTGGCGAGCGCGTCGTTGCGGCTGAACAGCCAGATCGCGCGAACATTGGCGTCCCCTTCCCGGAAACGCGCAAGCACCAAGGCGGACACGACATTGATCGCGAGCGCGACAACGCCGATTGTGCCCATCAGTTCGGCATCGGGCGCGGTTGCGTTCAGGGCGCGCCAAATCGCGAAACCGATTACGCCCACGCCAAGCGCACCGAGAAACAACCCCTGCGTCAGCGCGACCTTTGCCCTCGCCCGTGCGGACCAGGCAAGCGCGAGAAGACCGATAAGGCTGATCGACCCGTCCCCGAGAAAATCGAGGGAATCCGCTTTCAGCGCTTGGCTATCGGCGATGAACCCGCCGAACAGCTCGGCGACTCCGAAGCCGAGGTTGAGCACCACGACGGTCAGCAGCGCACGGCGATAGGCCGGATCGGTTTGCGCGCGCGCGGGCTCCCCGTGGCACCCGCAGCTTTCGGTAGAAGCATTCATGCGGCCTTCCTTACCACCTCCAGTCGCTGTAGAAGCAAGCGAAATGTGCGACACGTTCGCATAAGCAAGGATGGCATGATGAAGCCGGTGATGATTGGGCAGCTCGCCAGCGAGACCTCGACGAAGGTGACGACGATCCGCTTTTATGAGTCGATCGGGTTGCTCCGATCCGCCCCTCGCACGGCGTCGGGTCGCAGAACCTACGATGCCAGTGACATTGAGCGTTTGCACTTCATCCGCAACGGTCGCCGGCTTGGCTTCTCCGTCGACGAGATCCGTTCGTTGATGGGGCTGGCGCAGAACCCGGACCAGGATTGTGGTGCCGCCTCAGCTATCGCTGCTCAGCACCTCAAGGATGTGGAGGAGAGACTGGCGCAACTCGCGGTGTTGCGGGATGAGTTGGCAATGCTCAGCCAGAGCTGCACCAAGGCGCGCATGGCCGATTGTCGGATCATGAAGGCGATCGGCAAAGGCCACCCTCAAGCCGATCAATAATAATCGGCCAGCCTGAGCTCGCGCACATCACCCGAGGCCATCGTCAGCTTTACGAGGGTGCCAGCAGGCCGGGAGCGCACTTGCCAGAGCTCCCCACGCGTATAGTTCGCATCGATCGAATGGCCGTTCACCGCCACGATCCGGTCGCCGACCGCCCAGCCAGCCTTTTCCGCGGGACTGTTCGCCGCCACATGAACAACGGTGAGCGCCGTTGGTGAGGCTGCGAGGCCAAGGCCGCTACGGTCCTTCAGCATCGGCAGGCGACGACGAGGACCGAGTGGCCGGAGCCACACGAATCCGGCGGTCACGTCGAACACCACGTCGAATTGAGCGATCAGCGGTAGGCCGACATTGCCAACCGTGCTGGTGGAGAGCCAAGCTCTCATCCCGAGTGTGGGGACGTTCGAGACGCCAAGCCCTTCGATGTTGATGTTCTGGATCGTGAAAGCATCGTTGATACGCACACCATCGACGCCGCCGATCGCCGCGGTCGAGACGAGCTTCCCGTTCAACAGCCCTTGATCGCGGGCATAGGCCGACGAGAGCATCAGCGCGGCCGAGCTGCCAAGATCGATCATCAAGGGCACGGGAGGCAAACCCGAGACGGAAGCTCGAATGAACAGCTCCTGCTTGGCACCGCGCCCGAGCGCGACAGCGCGCCAGTCGGGACCGGCGAGAAACGTGCCTGACTTGACGACCGCCATACGCCTTTTCGCGAAATCGAGCGCGATGCAGCTACCCGTGAACATATCGGCACCGAGGAGGATATCGATCGGTCGTCCGAAGGCCGCCGACACTGAACTCAGATCACCAACGACGGCAAAGGGTAAGCGACGGGTTTCGCGGGCGAGCTGTACGTCGATGTCGCGGACCAGCAGCACCGGGGCCTTGGCGCTCAGCCCGCTAATCATGCGCCGCTCACCATCGTTCAAGCCGAGCTTCGCCGCGAGCGCCGTGCTCATGATCGACGCGCCGCTGCCACTGTCGAGCACCGCCCGCACCGGCACTCCGCGCACTTGTGCCGAAACAAGGAGGGTATCACCCGTGCCGACTTCCAGCGGCTCCCATTCGAGGTGAGCCGCACCGAAGTTCCACGAGCCCGCAGACCGGGAAGTCTGTCGCGCGAGCGTTGGAGAACCGAGCACCAAGCCGGTTCCACAGGCCACCAGCCGCGCCACTAATGAGCGTCGAGACATACCGATTGCTTCAACACGGGCCGTCAAAAAGCCACCTCCAGCCCCCCGTCCGCAGGAGAGCAAATTGCGGTTACATGCTCCAGCCACTGGAGGAGCAAGTGCTTTTGGTGCGCCCGAAAATCCTCAGAAGCGCTTGGAGAACTTTAGATGAAGGATGGTGCAGACCGCTTAGATGCCTTCCCGATAACGAACGGTTCCGGGGGACGCTGGGCCGATCGGGACCGCGAACGGTGTAAACGCTCGCGCTAAGTGGCGGCATTCTGATCGCGCTATTTGTCGGCGAGCGTCGCTACGCGGCTACCGGCTTGGTCTCGGCCGATCGCACATAGGCGTAGAGTTTTGGCTTGGAGATGCCGAGCATCGAGCAAATCTTGGCGATCGGCATCGTGTTCTCGTGGTAGAGCCTGACGGGCAGGTCGCGCTTGTCCTTGCCGAGTGCGGCCGGCCGGCCACCCTTCTTGCCGCGAGCGCGGGCTGCGGTGAGACCGGCCTGGGTCCGCTCGCGGATCAGGTTGCGCTCGAACTCCGCCAATGCCCCGAACAGGTGGAAGGTAAGCTTGCCCGACGTGGTGGTCGTGTCGATCGCCTCGTGCAGGCTCAGCAGCCCGACCTTTTCCTCGTCGAGGTAGGTCATCCATCCGATCAGATCACGGAGCGAGCGGCCGAGCCTGTCGAGGCGCCAGACCACCAGTGTGTCGCCGGCGCGAAGCAGCTCCTTCACCTTTTCCAATCCAGGGCGAGCGGCAGTCGCCCCGGAGGCCTTGTCGGTGATGACCTTCTCGCAGCCGGCAGCCTTCAGCGCATCACGCTGGAGGTCCAGGTTCTGCTCGGCGGTCGATACGCGGGCGTAACCGATTTTCATGCGTAGGGCCGGTGGCGCCCCGATCGGGCGCGGTTTGGGAAGAAAGTCGTCATCGGCAGGTCTATGTTGCCCTAGTTTTCTTTACCGGGTAGATTTACGTCGAACAGGCCGGTTTGGCAACGCGAGCGGACTCGCATGGCGATGGGCAGGCAAATCTCCGTTTTCCTTACCTGCGACACGGACCGTCGGCGGTGACGCATCCGGCGCTTGTCCCGCCGCTGGCGATCGAGCGCTACCGCGTCCTTGAACCGCACCTCGCCGATGGCATCCCGCTCGCGGACCTCGCCCGCACCGGCACGCTGAGCGAGCGGACGTTGCAGCGCTGGCTCGGGCGCTACCGTGCCGAAGGACTTGCCGGTCTCGCGCGTCTGCCGCGCAACGATCGGGGCAGGCTGCACCTGCCGGAACATCTGGTCGAACTGACCCGCACTCTCGCCACCAAGCGCCCGCGACCCCCGGTCGCCGCCATTCACCGAAAGGTGCAGGAACTCGCCATCGCGCATGGACACCGAACCCCCAGCTATGCGGCCGTCGCGCGTGTCGTCAGGGCGATACCGGCAAGCCAGATCGCCGCAGCCTCCGATCCGGCCGTCTACCGCGACCAGCACGAGCTAGTGCATCGGCGCGAAGCCGCGACCTCGAACGAGATGTGGCAGGCCGATCATACCGTTCTCGACATTCTCGTGCTCGATGATGCCGGAACCCCGGTGCGTCCTTGGCTGACCGTCATCGTTGACGATCACAGCCGAGCCATCGCCGGTTACTTCCTCAGCCTCGATGCCCCCAGTGCCCTCAACACGGCGCTCGCCTTGCGGCAGGCGATCTGGCGCAAGCCCAATCCCGAATGGATCGTCAGCGGCATTCCCGAACAGCTTTACGTCGACAACGGCTCGGATTTCATCTCCGAGCATATCGAGCAGGCGTGCATCGCCCTCAAAATCCGCCTCATCCATTCGCTGCCGGGGCGTCCTCGCGGGCGCGGCAAGATCGAGCGGCTGTTCCGCACCATCAACGACATGTTCCTGCCCGACCTGCCCGGCCACCTGATCGCGGGCAAGCCGCTGTCGGCGCCAGTGCTCACGCTCGACGAGCTGCGCGCCCGCTTCGAGGCGTTCGTGTGCGGCGTCTATCATCGTCGCCCGCATGGCAGCACCGGCGAACCGCCGATCACGCGCTGGCAGAAGGGCGGGTTCCTGCCCGCAATGCCCGACAGCCTTGAACAGCTCGACATGCTGCTCGTGCACGTGCCCAAGCCCCGTAAAGTGCTGCGCGACGGCATCCGTCTGATGGGCAGGCGCTATGTCGAACCCACGCTCGCGGCCTTCGTCGGCGAGCAGGTCGAGGCGGTCTATGACCCCCGCGACCTGACCGAGATCCACGTCTACCACCAGGGCCGGTTCGTCTGCCGTGCGCTCAGCTCCGAGCACGCTGGGCACCCGTCGTTGCGCGCGATCCAGCGCGCCCGGCGCGGCGCGAAGGAGCGCGACAAGCAGGTGCCTGCCCCCACGGAGACCTTCGATGGCGACCAAGAGGATACGGCTTCCCGGCCCACCACCTACCGAGGGCTCCGGCTCTACGCCGCTGACGATTGAGTTCCTGGTCGAGCAGCCGTTCCTGGCGACCCGCGAACATGCCCGGTTCGTCGAGTTTGCCGAAGCCTGCGCGCACTACCGCTATATCGGCGTGTGTCATGGCCGGCCGGGCGTCGGAAAGACGCGATCGGCGCGCGAGTTTTCCAGCTTCCCCGACCTGGGGGAATATGCCGCGCTCCGTCCCATTGCCGCGCTCCTTGGCGAAAAGGTCGCTCGCTGCCGCGCCGTCTTCTACACCGTGTCGGTCAGCAACACGCCCAAGACGATCGACGCGGTGTTGGGCCTCAACCTCATTAAGCTGGGCTATGCCCGGCTGACGGTCGCGGGCGGCTCGCAGGACGAAATCACCCATGACGCCGCCCGCATCGCCTGCCCCCTCGTCATCGTCGACGAGGCCGACCGCCTGACCATAAAGTCGCTCGAACATCTCCGCGACATGGCCGATCGCCACGGCTTCGGGCTGATCCTGATGGGTATGCCGGGCTTGGAGAAGCGCCTCGCCCGCTATGCCCAGCTCTACTCGCGGATCGGCTTCGTCCACGAGTTCAAACCGCTTACCGAGACCGAAATGCGGCTGCTGCTCGCGACCCACGCCGGCGATTTCGGGATCAGCTTCGACCCGGCCCAACTCGACGCGATCGAAGCGCAGGCAGCCGTGATCCGCATCACGCGCGGCAACTTCCGGCTCATGGAGCGCCTGTTCGCGCAGATGCGGCGGATCATGACCCTCAACCGCGTCGAGGAGGTCACCGCTGACATCGTTCAGGCCGCGCGCGATTGCCTCGTCATCGGACCCGGCAACTGACAAATAGCGCGATCAGAACGCCGCCATTTAGCGCGAGCGTTTACAACCCATGGAAAAGCTGGGGCGAGTTGCTGGTGTCAAAACCGACCGGTTTTGACCCGGTTGAGGCATAGCTGATAGCCGTTACGATTCGATTTGGTAGGAAGGGGGTGGCCGCTTGCCTGCTGACGATCGCCCTATCCTCGCGACTATGGGGGTCGGCCCGCGTTTTGGCCTGCGCCTCTGATCAAACCGTCAGCGCGGCGTGAAACTTGAAAGGAAAGACGCCGTGAACGAAATGACAAAGCAGGAATTGGCAAGCAAAGTGCCCGCGGTCACGCTGGGTTTCTGGATCATTAAGATACTCGCGACCACCCTCGGCGAGACGGGCGGCGATACCGTCTCAATGACCATGAACCTCGGCTACCTAGTCGGCACCGCGATCTTCCTGACGGTGCTGATCGCCCTGGTCTGGTGGCAGGTAATGGCGACACGCTTTCACCCTTTCCTCTATTGGGCAACGATCATCGCCTCGACGACGGCGGGGACGACGATGGCGGACTTCGCCACGCGCTCGCTCGGTATTGGCTATACCGGAGGATCGGCGCTGCTGCTCGGCTGCGTTCTGGCCTCGCTGATCGTCTGGCATCGGGCGCTCGGATCGATTTCAGTCGATACCGTGCGCGAGCCGAAAGCCGAGCTGTTCTACTGGATCACGATCACCCTCTCGCAAACGCTTGGCACGGCGCTCGGGGACTGGACGGCCGATACCGGCAACCTCGGCTATATCGGCGCAGCGGGTATCTTCGCGGCGCTGCTCGCCGTGTTGGCGCTGCTCTACTACCTGACCAATGCAAGCCGCGTGCTGCTGTTCTGGGCGGCCTTCATCCTGACCCGCCCGCTGGGCGCAGCGGTCGGCGATTTTCTTGACAAGCCGCTCGATCATGGCGGCCTCGCCTTCAGTCGGCCGCTCGCGTCGGCGGTGCTAACGGCCGCAATCCTGCTCCTGATCGTGGTCCTCCCCCAACGGGCCGGAGAGCATCCCAATCGACCGAGCCGCGATTAAAACTGCTGCGCCTCGCCCCAGTAAGTGTCCCTTATCAATCGGGTATTAGCGCGAAGCCTCGAAGCTGGAGATTGGCTAATGTCGTGAGCGCGGAATCGTCGATCACCACGCCGGGCGTTACCTGATCCGACGTTATTTTGTTGGCGATCATGGCTTGGCTGCACACATGGACCCAAACGCCCGCGGTCCGGAGAGCCTCGATGAGCATGACATTCGGGTTCTCGGCCACTTTCATGCGGGCGGCGTAGGGCGCGTTCTGCAGGATGACGGGGGTTGCGGGGCCATGGATGATCACGACGATATCGCCAGGCCCTGGACGCACCTTGTCGGCGCCGAGCAGATTGACGAAGCGCGCAACCTTTTCAAGGCTGGGATTCAAGTGGTCGGGTGCGCTTGCGGCCTTGGTGATGTTGAACAGGACACGGTAGCGGAGCTTGGGATCGGGGCGCTCAGCGGCGCTCGGCACGGCCACTATGCCGCCAAAACGCGGTATCACGGGATAGAGGAGGTCAGGTGGTGCCGCCACCGAAGTCCCGCCCATCAGCGTCGTGGCCGCGAGTAAAAGCCCGGTAAGAACTCTTTTCGACAACGTTGCTCTCCCCTTGAGCCGCAGAGGCTGGATGCGCACCGCGAAAACGGTGACCTGCCGCTAAGCAACACTAAACTGGCCCATCATCCCGTTATCCTCATGTTCAAGGATATGGCAGTGGTACATGAAGGGAGCACTCTTGGCCGGATGATCGAAGCGGATGAGAAGCTCCACGGGCTCCCTGACAAGCACCGTGTCGCGCGGCCCCTGATCAAGAACGTCCGGCCTCCCGCCGGCCCGGCTGAGAACATCAAAGTGGACGCCATGAATATGGATCGGGTGGCGCATCATTTCGCCAGACACCTCCCATATCTCGGTGGAGCCGAGCTTCACGGTCTCATCGATGCGGTTCATGTCGAATGGCTTGCCGTTGATCGTCAGCCCGCCACCTCCGCTTGCTGATCCCATCATGCCGCCCATGCCCATGTTAAGGACGAGGCGGCGGCGGCGCACCGCCTTGCTGGCGTCAGGCCGAGCTCGCGATGCGAGAAGGGCCGGCACCGCCCCGCTGGCACGAGCCTGTCCCATCGGCCGCGGCTCGAACCGCACCACGGTCGCGGGCGCGTTGGCATTGCCCCTGCCGGCGCTTCGCCCCATCATCCCCATCCCGCCCGTCATCGAGTTGTTGCTATCGATCGCCGTCACAAGCGAAGCGGCTCTGCCGTCCGTGAAATCCACGAGAAGCTCAGCGCGCTGCCCTGGGGCCAAGGCTATAGCCGCGATCTCCACTGCCCTTTCTAGCAGGCCGCCTTCGGTGCCGATCCAGTGAAAGCTGCGCTGATCGCTGAACGATAGTTCGTAGATCCTGGCGTTCGATGCGTTGACGAGCCGCAGGCGGACCAACCGATTGGGGACCACCGCGGAAGGGTTAACCGCGCCGTTCACCAGGATCGTGTCGCCGCGTCGCCCCTGCATGGCGACCATCATGCCGCCCGGCAGGACAAGGCGACCATCTTCAAACTGGCGATCCTGAATAAGCAGCGGCAGGTCATCCACGCCATATTCGGAGGGCAGGCCCAGGCCCTGCTCTTCGTCATCGGTTACCAGCAATGCCCCGGCCAACCCTGAATAGACTTGCTCGGCCGTCAAACCATGGACGTGAGAGTGATAAAGCAGCGTCGCTGCTGGCTGCCGGATCGGGAGCGTGGGTCGCCAGGTCGCACCCGGCGCGATCAGCTGATGAGGGCCTCCGTCCAGTTCTCCGGGGACCAGAAGCCCGTGCCAATGCACAGTCGTGTCCGCCCCAAGCCCGTTGGTCACGGCAGCCGCGACATCATCCCCGCGACGCACCCTGATCGTTGGCCCGAGATAGCTGCCATTGTACCCGAGCGTGTCGCTCGGGCGGCCGGGATAAAAAGAGGTCGTTCCCGATTGGACACGTAGGGCGAACGAGCGGCTCGCCCCTGCGTCCAGCAGGGGCGGCACCGGAAGCGGAGTCTGCCCGCCGCTGCCAGTCGAGGCGGAGCGCGAGCAAGCGGCGGTGGCGAACAAGGCCGCTCCGCCGACCAACAGCGAGCGTCGGTCCAACATCTACATCTGATCCAAGACGAGACGCAGCCTGGAAGCCAGCTGGGCAGTCGCGTCGATCGGCTCCGCCGCTTGGCGCTCAAGCGCCTCAGCGGTTCGGCTTACCGTTCGCTTACAAGGTGCCTCGACAGTTCTGGCGAAATAGCAGCTCACAACGAACCTCCTAAGCGGGCGCTTGATTCAACGCCGTTCTATCATATATGCCTCATATAGGATTCTTGGAGTAGCCGTGTCACTTTTTCTCGCTGCGATGTCTCCGGAGCTTTTGGAGGAAAAAGCCGGCGAAGCTGAAGCGTTCTTGCGCTCGCTTGCGAGCCGGCACCGGCTGATGATCCTGTGCAGCCTGCTTGGCGGGGAATTGTCGGTCGGCGAACTGGGCGAACGCCTTGGGCTGACACAGTCCAATCTGTCCCGGCATCTGGCAACGCTGCGCGACGAAGGCCTGGTGGGAACGCGCCGCGCGCGAACTACGATCTACTACCGGATCACGTCCGAGCGCGTGCTGCCGATCCTTACCGAACTCTACAAGCTGTTCTGCGCCGAGGGCGGCGTCGAGCAAGGTCCATCCTGATGATGGAGGGCTTCACCCCATATTCGGCTATCCTGGGCGGTGCGCTCATCGGCCTCTCGGCCGCGCTCCTCTGGATTGCGAACGGACGGATCGCCGGCATCAGCGGCATCGTCGGAGGCATTCTTGCGCCGGCTCGAGGCGATGCAGCGTGGCGCGCAACGTTCCTGGCCGGCCTGATCGCCGCGCCCTTGCTCTATCGTGCGGCAGGGCGCGCGCTGCCAGACCTCACGATGCCTGCACCCCTCATGGTCGTGGTCGCGGCCGGTCTCCTGGTAGGATTTGGGACGCGACTAGGAAGTGGCTGCACCAGCGGGCATGGCGTCTGCGGGATAGCCAGGCTCTCGCCGCGCTCACTTGCCGCAACCAGCGTCTTCCTCATCACCGCTGCGGTGACTGTGTATGTCGCCCGCCACATCGTCGGACTCTGAGACAGTGACGAAGCTCCTCGCCGCCTTAGCCTCGGGGTTCATTTTCGGCTTGGGCCTGATCGTCTCCGCCATGGTCAGCCCAAGCAAGGTTCTGGCGTTCCTCGATGTCACCTCGCCATCTTGGGACCCGAGCCTCGTCCTGGTGCTGGTCTCGGCGGTCATCGTTGCAGCGTTAGGGTTCGCACTCGGCCGAAGGCGCACTGCCCCGCTTTTCGCCGCTACGTTCAACGGACCATCGAACCGGGCCCTTGATGGAAAGCTTCTCGTCGGCGCCGCCCTGTTCGGCATCGGATGGGGCCTTGTCGGATATTGTCCTGGCCCCGCCCTCGTCGCCTTGAGCCTGGGTGCGCCGGCGGCGCTGGTGTTCGTCATGGCGATGCTGGTCGGCATGGGCTCCTTCGCTCTTCTCGAACGCTATCGGGCGGCGAGGGTGGGAAGCTAACCTATGACGCCGGTCGATCTCCTCACCCTCCTATCCGGCGTGATCGTTGGTTTCACGTTGGGCGTGATCGGCGGCGGCGGCTCGATCCTGGCTATGCCGTTGCTCCTTTACGTCGTCGGCATGAAGGACCCGCACGTCGCGATCGGCACGAGCGCGCTGGCGGTCGCCGCCAATGCCTTTGCTAACCTGGTCCAGCACGCACGCGCCGGAACCGTGAAGTGGCCGTGCGCCCTTGTTTTCGGAGCATCGGGTGTCACCGGTGCCCTGATTGGTTCGACCCTCGGCAAGATGGTGGCGGGTCAGCACCTGCTGGTGCTGTTCGCAGGCGTCATGGTCGTGGTCGGGGTTTCCATGCTGAGAGGTAAATCCGGCGGCGGTGATCCCGGCGTGCACATCACGCGGCCGATCGCTGTACGGCTCGTCGTTATCGGGCTTCTCGCCGGCCTGCTGTCCGGGTTCTTCGGCATCGGCGGCGGCTTTCTGATCGTACCCGGCATCATGCTGGGAAGCGGCATGCCAATCCTCAATGCGGTCGGGTCCTCGCTGTTTTCCGTGGGAGCGTTCGGCTCGGCGACAGCCCTCAACTACGCACTGTCAGGGCTCGTGGACTGGCGCGTGGCCGGCTTCTTCATCGCGGGCGGCGTCGGCGGCGGCATCGCTGGCATGCGAACCGCAGTCCGCCTTGCCGACCACAAGAGCCTGCTCACTCGAATCTTCGCCTTCGTCCTGTTGGCCGTGGCCGCCTACATGCTGTTCCGCAGCCTGGGCGCGATCGGCAGCTAAGCACCCTTGGAGACCGATCATGATCTTTCGTCAGCTTTTCGAGCCGGAGTCCTCGACTTACACCTATCTCCTCGCCTGTCCCGAGACGCGCAAGGCAGTCCTGATCGATCCTGTCCTGGAGACGATCGAACGCGACCTGGCGGCACTTCAGGAACTGGATCTTGAACTGGCCTATACGCTGGAAACCCATGTGCATGCGGACCACGTCACATCGGCCTGCTACCTGCGAAGCCTGACCGGCTCCAAAATCGCGTACCCCGCCATGGACGGCCTGCCCTGTGCTGACGTTGGGGTCGCCGAGGACCAGCCATTGACGGTCGGCGCGCTCACCCTTCAGCCACTGTTTACGCCGGGGCATACCGACGCCCATCACACCTACCTTGTTGATCAGCCCGGCGTTCTCCGCGCTTTCACGGGCGACGCACTGCTCATCGACGGCTGTGGCCGCACCGACTTCCAGAACGGTGACGCCGCCACGCTCTATCAGTCGGTGACGCAGAAGATTTTCACCCTGCCAGGCGATGGCCTGATCTTCCCCGCCCATGACTACAATCATCGCCATATCACGACGGTGGCGCAGGAGCGCGAGCGGAACCCCCGTCTTGCGGGCAAGACCGTTCAGGAATTCGTGGCGATCATGGATGCTCTCGATCTTCCATATCCCAAGAAGATCGATGTTGCCGTTCCCGCGAACAAGCTGTGCGGTGATTGCCCGACAGACCTGCCCGAGCTGCTACGCCAGATTGGCGGCAAGTCCGAACAAGGCTGAGAGACTTATACAGGTTCATTTTAGGAGAAGATTGATGCTGACACGTACCTCGAAACAGCTGGTTTCTGAAGCCAATGCCGTTGTTGAAAGTCTCTCGCCCGAGGATGCGGCCCGGCTCGTCGGGGCTCCCGACGTGCAATTTGTTGACATCCGAGAGCCGGCGGAGGTCGCGAAAACGGGCCTCGTCGCTAGCGCGGTGCATGTGCCGCGTGGCCTGCTGGAGTTCCAGGTTGACCCGGAAAGCCCTACTCACAATGCGAAACTCGCCGCCTCATCGCGGTTGGTGCTCTATTGTGGGTCCGGTGCCCGCTCGGCTCTTGCCGCGAAATCACTCAAGGAAATGGGCGTTGAGAACGTCGTCCACGTTCCGGGCGGGTTTTCGGCGCTCAAAGAGGCTGGTGCCTCGATCGCACCGGAATAGGCCCAAAGTGCGATCAGGCGCCCGTTCTCGCTGGAGGAAATGATCATTGGATAGCCACATTGCTTTTTCCAGCCTCGGCTTAAGTCCGATCGCCCTTTCCATCGGGCCGCTCGACATCAGGTGGTACTCGCTGGCTTATATCATCGGCATCATTGCCGGATGGTGGTATCTGCTGCGGCTGATCGCTCAACCGGCCGCTCCCATGAACCGCCAGCAGGCGGATGATCTCGTATTCTACGCAACGCTCGGCGTAATCCTGGGTGGTCGGCTAGGCTATGTGATCTTCTATGGCCCCGAGATGATCCTTCACCCCCTGCAAATCCTAAAGCTCTGGGACGGCGGCATGTCATTCCACGGGGGTGCCGCCGGCGTCTCGCTCGCGCTGATCCTGTTCGCGCGACGGCACCGTCTCGATTGGCTGCGGGTCCACGATTATGTCGCCTGCACGGTGCCGATCGGCCTGTTCCTCGGCCGCCTCGCGAACTTCGTGAACGGCGAGCTTTGGGGCAAGCCGTCCGACATCCCTTGGGCGATCGTCTTCCCCGGAAGCCACGATGGCCTAGCCCGTCATCCCAGCCAGCTCTACGAGGCCGGGCTGGAGGGGCTGGCCCTGTTCACCGTGCTGGCCTTCCTCTTCTGGTTCACCGATGCGCGGCGCAAGCCTGGGCTTCTCGTCGGCACCTTCCTCATCGGCTATGGACTGGCCCGGTTCACCGTCGAGTTCTTCCGTGAGCCCGATGCCCAGCTCGTGGCGTTCGCGGCGCGAACTGGACTCCATATGGGCCAATGGCTCACCTTGCCGATGTTCGTCGCCGGGCTCTACCTGATCTCCACCGCGAGCCGTCGCGCGCCGCACCTGGAAAGGGCGGCCGATAGCGTCAAGGCATGATCGACGCCCGGCGCATGGCGGCCGTCCAGGTCCTGTCGCGTCGGTGTACGCGCCTGCTGGCCCGCGACTTCCGGGGATGGCTCCGCGCGAGCGAGGCGTTCTCTCCCGACATGGACATCAGCGCGGTCATGGCGAGCTTTGACGAGGCGCGCACGGGCGAGCTGGCGGTGCTGTCCGCCGATCACCGCGTCTTGGGCATCGTCTCGGAAAGCTATGTGCGACGGCGCTACCTTCTCGCTCGACGCGGCGCTTTTCTATGAGCGTGGCAAGCCGCACGGGTCGCGCCGATCGACAAGTTGAGCGTCGTGCTCGTTGCGGTGTTCGGGGTAGTGTTCCTCGGCGAACGTCTGTCCGGGTCTAACTGGCTGGGCGTGGCCCTGATCGCTGCCGGCGCGGTCCTCGTGGCCTACAGGGCGTCACCTCAAGCTTTGTACGCTGAACAACGATTTTCCGGACATAATGTGAACATTGGTGTCAGGCAGCGGCGCGAAGGTACTGGTAGAGGGTTTCGCGGCTGATGCCCATGTCGCGCGCGATGGTCGCCTTGCGTTCACCGGCGGCAACGCGGCGGTGCAGATCGGCAATCATCTCATCCGAGAGCGACCGTTTCCGCCCCCGATAGGCGCCGCGCTGCCGAGCGATCGCAATGCCTTCGCGTTGCCGTTCGCGGATCAGGGCGCGCTCGAACTCAGCAAACGCACCCATGACCGAGAGCATCAGATTGGCCATCGGGGAGTCCTCCCCCGAGAAGGACAGGCTTTCCTTCTCAAACTCGATCCGGATACCTCGCTTGGTGAGGCCCTGGACCAGCTTGCGCAGGTCATCCAGATTGCGGGCCAACCGATCCATGCTGTGGACGACGACGGTATCGCCTTCGCGGGCGAAAGTGAGCAGAGCCTCAAGCTGGGGGCGGTTGACGTCCTTGCCCGATGCCTTGTCGGTGAAGGTCCGATCGAGCGACTGACCTTCCAATTGGCGATCCACATTCTGATCGAACGTGCTGACCCGGACATAGCCGATCCGTTGCCCCTTCACTGCGCACTCTCTCCATCAAAATGTCAGGTTGAAATCTATGATACGCAACGACATTCGTCAACAAATTCCGTTTAGTACCCTAATCTGACAGAAACCGCGGTAGCGCCCTGACGTCCGGTTAGGCTATACTCCAAGCTGACATCACAAAATCAAATCCCTCAAAGATGGCGTCAATTGCCTTGATGGGGTAAAAACTGGAGTGCTTCCAGGATGGGACATTCGGCAACGTCATCTCCAGTGCATCTGGCTAACGTGGTCGCCAGCGTCACCTCTATCTTCTGCAAATCTGCAATGCGGCGGCGGACATCTTCAAGGTGGAGTTCGGTTCTCGCCATAACCTCCGCGCAGGTTTGTGCACCGGTATCGGTGAGCGACAACAATGACCGTATCTCATCCATTGCATAGCCAAGGTCGCGCGCGCGCAGGATGAACTGCAACCTTTGCACCAGTTCCGGCGAATAGACGCGGTAGCCGTTGGAACTGCGAGGCGGCCCCGGCAGCAATCCCACCTTCTCGTAATAGCGGATGGTTTCGAGATTGCAGCCTGTTTTCCGGGCAAGCTGGGCACGCAAGATGCCGACCTGTTGCTCCATGAAAATACCTCTTGAGTCTGTAGTGGCTACAGAGCCTACACTGCGAATCACTCAGTTGGAACAAGGGATTCAAGCCATGGTCTCAACGCCGGAAGCGGGACAGCCAGCCCTCACCGAAAACCACGAGCCGAAGCAGGCAAACTGGGTTGCGGCGGGCGCATTGATCGGCGCGGGGCTCGCCTCGGCTTGCTGCGTCGTCCCGCTACTGTTGGTTATGCTCGGAATTTCCGGCGCGTGGATCGCCAACCTGACGGCGCTCGAACCTTACAAGCCCTATGTCGCAGGCGTAACGCTCGCGCTGCTCGGCTACGGCTTCTGGCATGTCTATTTCAAGCCGAAACCGCCCTGTGAAGACGGTTCCTACTGCGCTCGTCCACAATCGGCTTGGACCACCAAGGCGGTGCTGTGGCTGGGCCTTGCCGTCGCCATCCTGGCGCTCACCATCGACTGGTGGGCACCCTGGTTCTATTGAAAGGAAATACCCATGAAAAAGACAGTATGTATCGCTATGGCCGTGCTGGCTATGGCTGGCGGCGGGGTCGCCTATGCAGTTAGTGGCACGGCGCAAGATCGCCCCGCGGCTACCGCAACCGCTCAGAAGCAAACCACCTTTGCCATAGAGAACATGACCTGCGCCACCTGCCCGATCACCGTGAAGAAGGCGATGGAAGGCGTCGCCGGGGTAACGGCGGTCACGGTCGATTTCGCAGCCAAGACCGCGCGCGCAACCTATAACCCGCGCCGCACCAATGCTGCTGCGATTGCCGCTGCATCAACCAACGCGGGTTATCCGGCGCGCGCTATTCAAAACTGAGCGGGGCGCCGCCAGCGCCTCAAGAAAGCGATAAGCAATGAACGACTGTTGCAACCGCCCCGGGCAGGAAGGATTTGACGTGGCCGTCATCGGCGCGGGTTCTGCCGGGTTCTCCGCCGCGATCGCCGCTGCCGATCTGGGCGCGAAAGTGGCGCTCGTCGGTCACGGCACGATTGGCGGCACCTGTGTCAATGTTGGCTGCGTTCCTTCCAAGACGCTGATCCGCGCCGCCGAAGCGGTGCATGGTGGGCTTGCCGCCGCGCGCTTTCCCGGCCTTGGGGGCGCTGTCCAGATGGATGACTGGTCCGTATTGGCGGCGTCGAAGGACGATCTTGTCACGACGCTGCGCCAAAAAAAATATGTCGATCTGCTGCCCGCCTATGACGGTGTGAGCTATATCGAGGGCAAGGCACGCTTTGCCGATGGTGCGCTGATTGTCGGCGATGCGCCCATGAAGGTCGGCAAGGTCATATTGGCGATGGGTGCGCACGCCGCCGTGCCGCCGATTCCGGGGATGGACAGCGTGCCCTACCTAACCAGCACATCGGCGCTGGCGCTGGATCGCTTGCCCAAATCGCTGCTGGTGATCGGTGGCGGGGTGATCGGGGTAGAACTGGGACAGATGTTTTCGCGTCTGGGCGTTGATGTCACCATCTGCTGCCGAAGCCGCCTGCTCCCCGAAATGGACCCGGAAGTGAGTGCCGCGCTGAAAAACTATTTGGAAGCCGAGGGCGTGCGGGTTTGCGCAGGTGTCGGCTATCAGCGTATCGCCCAAACACAGAGCGGGGTCGAATTGACCTGCGAGGGGCATTGTGACACCGTCGCGGCGGAACAGGTGCTCATCGCCACCGGACGCCGACCCAATAGCGACGGGCTTGGGCTGGAGGAGCGCGGCATAGTGCTTGCCCGTAATGGTGGAATCGTCGTCGATGACCACCTCGAAACGTCGGTTCCAGGCATTTACGCGGCGGGCGATGTAACGGGACGGGACCAGTTCGTCTACATGGCCGCCTATGGCGCAAAACTGGCCGCGCGCAACGCGGTGACGGGCAACCAATACCGCTACGACAATTCCTCCATGCCATCCGTCGTCTTCACCGACCCGCAAGTCGCCAGCGCCGGCCTCACTGAAACGACAGCACGGGCGCAAGGCCTGGACATCAAGGTTTCGCTGCTCCCGCTCGATGCTGTGCCAAGGGCACTGGCAGCACGCGATACGCGGGGTCTCATCAAACTGATTGCCGACAAGGCGAACGACCGTTTGCTGGGCGGCCAGATCATGGCACCCGAAGGCGCGGATTCGATCCAGACACTGGTGCTGGCGATCAAACACGGCATGACCACCCTGGAATTGGGTGCAACGATATTTCCTTACCTGACCACTGTGGAAGGCCTCAAACTGGCGGCCCAAACGTTTGATAAGGATGTCGCCAAACTGTCTTGCTGCGCCGGGTGATTGCTCGGGGATCAACCGGCAACGAATGGCCTCCCTCCAGTGCAAGCCGCTTTGGTGTCAATTTTGTTATTCGCCTCAGCGGGAGAGCAAAATGGCACGACGCCGACTTCTGACCGGAGACGAGCGCCGGCGCCTGTTCGATCCTCCTGTCCAAGAAACCGCGATCATTGGGCATTATACCCTTTCTGCGGAAGATGTTGAATTGGTTGGGCGCCGCTATGGTCCAGCAAATCGCCTCGGTCTGGCTGCACAAATCGCTTTGATGCGACATCCCGGCTTTGGTCTGCAACCCGAGATCGGGCTTCCCGACGTCATTCTTCAGTACCTCGCGGCACAGTTATTCGTCGATCCTTCCTCCTTCTCTGCATATGGTCAGCGCGCGCAAACCCGTACCGATCATGCCGATCTCGTGGCGCGTTATCTTGGCATACGCCCGTTTCGACGCGGCGACCTGGCACTTGCCCTGAATCTTGCCGCGCAAGCCGCCGAGTATACAGACAGAGGTGAACCGATTGTTCGCGCCCTCATGGTTGGCCTGAAGGGTGAGCGGTTCATTCTTCCGTCAGGCGACACACTGGAACGCGCCGGTCTTGCTGGCCGGGCACGCGCACGCAAAGCTGCCGCAGCCGCAATCGTCGAAGGCCTCAGCTCTGCTGAACTGACACGGCTAGACGAACTCGTAATCAACAACCCGGATTTCGGCATGACACCGCTGGCGTGGTTGCGTAATTTCGAAGAAGCCCCGACTGCGGCCAATATCAATGGCTTGCTTGAGCGCCTGCGCTATGTTCGCGGCATAGGTATCCACCCGGTAGTTGGGGGCGCCATTCCGGAATTCCGCTTTGCCCAATTTGTCCGCGAGGGCGGCGTGGCACCGGCATTCCTGCTTTCGGATTACAGCGTCAATCGCAGGCGGGCGACGTTGACGGCCGCAGTGATCGACCTTGAGGCCAGACTTGCCGATGCCGCGATCCAAATGTTTGACCGACTTATCGGCGGCATGTTCACGCGCGCGCGGCGTGGGCGCGAGCGTCGCTACCAAGATAGTATTCAGTCGGTGGGGCAACTCATGCGGCTGTTTGGCGCCACGATTACAGCACTTGATGAGGCTGTCCAGAATGGCGGCGATCCGCTCGAATTGATTGACGAAGCGGTGGGCTGGCACCGGCTTGTTGCGGCAAAGGCCCAAGTAGATGCCCTTGCTGATCTTGCCGGCGAGGACGCACTGGTAACGGCAACCGAGCGTTACGCCACGCTACGGCGTTTCAGCCCGGCATTTCTGGACGCCTTCACCTTCAAGGCGTCTGGAACAGGGACGGCACTGATCAAAGCCATCGATGTCATTCGCGATGCGAACACACGAAAGTCGCGCGACCTTCCCGATGGCGTTCCACTGCCATTCCCCAATCGGCAGTGGAAGCGTCTCATCACCGAAAGCGGCCGTATCGACCGCCGACGTTATGAAATTGCGATCATGGCAACCTTGCGTGATCGTTTGCGCGCCGGTGATGTATGGATCGAGGGAACCCGCAACTATCAGCGCTTCGATGCCTATTTGCTGGGTCGGCGCGACGCCGCCAAAGTGGCGGATGTGCTTCCGTTCGATTCAAATGCTGCATCCTACCTCGCTGACCGGGCACGAAATCTTGACTGGCGGCTGCGCCGATTTGCCAAGCAGTTGAAAACAAACAAGCTTGAGGGAGTGTCGCTCGAACGAGACCGGCTCAAGCTTCAGCAAATGCCGCCTGTCACCCCACCGGAAGCTGAAGCCCTCGATCGCAAGCTCGATACCCTGCTTCCCCG
Source organism: Sphingobium sp. SYK-6 (assembly GCF_000283515.1). Classification (GTDB taxonomy): domain Bacteria; phylum Pseudomonadota; class Alphaproteobacteria; order Sphingomonadales; family Sphingomonadaceae; genus Sphingobium; species Sphingobium lignivorans. The sequence continues at coordinate 11,070 of NC_015974.1, read as the reverse complement.
CGTGCGCATCACCGAGCTGCTGCTTGAAGTCGCCGAACGCACTGGTTTTTTGAACGCATTCCGTGACCTGCGCTCAGGCAAGGAGCACGACAACCCCAGCACGGTACTCGCCGCAATTCTGGCTGATGGCACCAACCTCGGGCTGGAGCGGATGGCCAATGCCAGCGAAGGCGTCAGCTATGCCCAACTCGCATGGACCCACAACTGGTATCTTTCACCCGAGAACTATCAGGCCGCGCTGGCCATGATCATCTCAGCCCATCACGAATTACCCTTCGCGCGGCATTGGGGCGCTGGCACCAGTTCGTCGTCCGATGGCCAGTTCTTCCGGTCGGGGCGGAGCCGTTCAGGGGCGGCGGACGTCAATGCCAAATATGGCGCCGAACCTGGCGTGAAAATCTATTCTCACCTTTCCGATCACTTCGCATCATTCGGATCACGGATCATGTCCGCGACGGCAGGTGAAGCGCCTTACGTGCTCGACGGGCTTGTCCTGGGCGCCGGCAACCTTCCGTTGCATGAGCACTATACCGATACCGGCGGCGCCACCGATCATGTTTTCGCACTCTGCCACCTACTCGGGTTCCGCTTCGCGCCCCGGCTGCGCGATATTGGCGACCGCAAGCTGGGTTCGATCGCTGCGCCATCGACATACAAGGGCATCGAAAATCTGATGGGCCGCACCATCAAAACGGCAGCGATCGAGGCCGATTGGGATGACATCGTCAGGATTGTCGCCTCAATCAAGGATGGCACGGTGGCGCCGTCAGTAATCTTGCGAAAACTTGCCGCCTACAAACGCCAGAACAGGCTGGATTTTGCATTGGCTGAACTGGGCCGTATCGAGCGCACTTTGTTCACGCTCGATTGGCTTGAACAACCGGAACTGCGACGTGCCTGTCAGGCCGGTCTCAACAAAGGCGAGGCGAGGCACACGCTTGCCGCCGCCATCTATACCAACCGGCAGGGTCGGTTCACCGATCGCTCGCTGGAAAATCAGGAATTTCGCGCATCTGGGCTGAACCTGCTGATTGCGGCGATTTCCTACTGGAACACGGTCTATCTCGACCGGGCCGCCCAGCACCTCAACGCTGTCGGCACGACGTTCGATGCGGCACTGCTTGCGCACCTTTCTCCGATGGGCTGGGCGCACATCAGTCTGACCGGCGATTACCTCTGGGAGCAGGCCAGGCGACTTCCAGCAGGTGAATTCCACCCACTCAACGAGCCAATGGCGCGGTTGAAGCGTGTAGCGTAGCCCATGTTCCGCTTATGTCCGAGAAATCGTTGTCTGGCGAACAAACCTTGAGGTGACGCCATATTGGCTGCCGCGGTCCGAATGATGAATGAGCCCTTGGGGCGGACGCCGCAGGACGAGGGCCTTGCGCAGCGCCGCCAGCGCGAGATCGCGGTGCAGCCGGTCGCCGACAGCCCAGCCGACGACGCGACGGGAGAACAGGTCGATGACCACGGCCAGATAGAGCCACCCCTCTCTGGTCCAGACATACGAGATGTCGACGCCCCACTTCTGGTTGGGCGCGGTCACGGTGAAATCCTGGTCGATGATGTTCGGCGCGATCGGCCAGGCGTGTTCGCTGTCGGTCGTCCGTTTGAACCGGCGCTTCTGCCGGGCGCGCAGGCCGTTCTCGCGCATCAGCCGCGCCGTGCGACGCCGCCCGATGGCAAAGCCATCATCCTGCAACTCGCGCGTCATGCGTGGACTGCCGTACGTGCCGTTCGACAGCGCGAACCCCGAGCGGACATGCGCCAGCATCACCATGTCGTCGCGCTGGCGCCGACTGGCCGGGCGATCCTTCCAGGCGAAATAGCCGCTCTGGCTGACGCCGAGTACCTGGCAGAGGCGGTGGACCGGGAAATCCTTTCTCGCCCGATCGATGAGCGTGAACTTCATCGACTTCCCTCCCGGGCGAAAAAAGCGGTCGCCCGCTTCAGTATGTCACGCTCCTGCCGGAGGATCTCGTTCTCCCGCCGAAGCCGCTTCAACTCGGCAGCCATATCTGCCTGCGGCGCTTGACCGGGTGCCTCCACCAAACGATCCCGGCTGCGGCCGATCCAGCGCACCAGCGTCGATAGCCCGACACCCAGATCCTCCGCTATCTCCCGTTGCGTGCGTCCACTGGTCGCCACCAGTCGGACCGCTTCCTCCTCGAATTCCTTCGTGAAACGTCGCTGCTTCGTCATCGAGTTCGCCTTTCACCTCAAGGGAACTCTCCACTTTTCCGGGGCAAGTCCACGACAACTTGCGGGAGCTACAGACCGAAATTGACGAGCGGTTCAATGTGCCGTGCGAGATTATAGTGGCTGATCAACGTGAAATCGAGGGCAGGGAGAAAATCGCGGCTAAGGTTGCAGAATTGCAAGTAACAGCCGCTTTGTTGGTTGCCGGAATGACGAGCGTTGGTTCATTTGATGCAGGCCGTGCCGACACTTATGCCGAGGTAATTGAAACAAACATACTCGGTTTCACGGATTTGCTGGCTCGCCTGATTGCGATTTTCAGGGAGCAGCCGTTTGAATCCTCAGTAATCGCCGTGTCGAGCCTGGCGGGCGAAACATCCGTGCCCTTCCAAGCGGTCTACGGCGCGTCGAAAGCCTATGTGAGCACCCTCATGCGAGCGCTTTCCGTGGAGCTTGCCGGGACGGGAGTGAGTGTTGGGTCTTTTGCACCCGGTGGAATCGACACAGACATGGCTGCCCTCAGCGATTTGAAGTGGGGGAGGTTGGGTTTGATGGACGTTGACCGGTGCGCGGCCCATGCAGTCCACGTTCTGGTTTATCGGCAATCCTTCGCCATACCGGGGATGGGCAACCAGCTCACATATTTGGCGAGCAGGGTTCTACCTCGATCGTTGGTCAATCGGATTGCCGCCCTCCCATATCGGCGCCCGTAGGGCGGCACCACATAAAAGGGGCAGGAAAGCCTGCGAATAGCATCTGCTGGCATCGTACCGGATTTGTTCGCCCTTAGCGTGCAGATACGTCACTTTCGTGTAGTCACCCCTTCTTGTTTCCTCTTCGAAATTGGACTGTGCTGATGAGTTTGAGCGATGGTGGCTTCGCTCATACACTACGCGCTACCAGGCCCCTGCCCGTTTCTTAGGCTTAACGTTGTAGCTCAAGACCCCGGGGGCTCAGCCTCCCTTCTCCGGTTCTTGCCGCTGCGCAAATCCCTCGATCTACCTGCCGCCGTCGTGTGGTCGCACGGCATCATCCAAAGACCTATTTAGGCCGTCATGACTAGCCAATCTTCGCCATAAGGCGCCCCGCCGCCCCCTGCTCTGCCGCGAGATTGCGATTATAAGCGAGCGGCATCCGCGGCGACATCCACCGCAGCGCGTCCATGATGCCGGCCAAATCCTCCCCGCTGGCGAACAGGTCCTGATTGAGCCCGATCCGCGTCGAGTGCGCACTGATCCCCTTCAGCAACCGCGCCAGATCGTCCGCCGTCAAATCGGGCAGCGCGCCACGGTCGAACGCGCGGCCGATGATCGACCGAAAGATTGGTCCGATCGAGCCCGGGTGCAGCGCCACGGTGCCGATGTCATATTCGACGCGCGCCTTCACCGCCGGCTTGGACAGCGTCTTGCGCAGATCCCACGTCTCCCGGCCCGAGATGCTGTCGATCGGCCGACCGCGCACGGCTGCCCGCGCCTTGTAGCGCCGCACCTGCACCCGCCGGAACAGCGGCCCTGTCGTGATCCCCGCCGCTTCGGTCCACGCCGCGATCGCCGCGACGGTGCGCGGGCTGAGGTAGGCGGTCGCCCCCTCCCCGTCTTGATCGCCCTTATGACGCAGAATCTGCAGCAGCCGCGCTTCGGGATCGATCGCCTCCTCAATATGCTCAATGGCGACCGCCACCAGTTCGGAGGCGCGCAGCCCGGTGTCATAAGCGGCCGATAGCAGCGCCCGATCACGCAGCCCCGGCAGATCCTCGCCACAACTCTCGAGCAGCGCGCGGATGTTGAGCCCCCGCGCCTTGTCGCGCTCGACGTCGCGCACCGGGCCCTTGAACCGCAGCGGCCGCGCCTGCTTCTGCGCAGCCCCCTTCTCGCGGCGCACCGTCTGGAGCCGCAGCTTCACCAGCGGCGCCGGCGTCGGATCCTTGAGCTCGAGCAGCTGGTGGATCTTGGCGATCGACGCCTTGTAGCGGGATAGCGAGGCCGGCCGGCTCCCCTTCCCGGCCCGCGCGTCGAGATAATCGGCCACGGTCTCGGGCGTGGCCGGCAGCGCGATCCGGTTGTTGCGCCTACACCACGCATCGAACGCCTCGACGTCGGACTTGAGCGCACGGATGCTATGGGGCGATGAAGCGGCCTGATAGGCGGCGATCAGGCCCTCGTTGACGGTGATGCGCTCGCCGGCGCGCATCTGCACGATCGTCCACGCAAGGTCGGCCGGCGCCCTGACGGCCGGCAGGACAGCCTCAGGCGGCGCTACGGGGATTTCTGGCCCTTCCCGGGCGGTTTCGGTGCTCACGACGCGCCTCGCTCCTCAGCCGCGCTTGTAGCCCACCTTATAAAGAACGGTCAAATCTGCTTATGTGATAAGTGCAATTATCACATGTTCGTTCACCAACCACCTGAGTAGTTGTGCAGTGTTTTGGCATTCACTACACATCCGGCATGGAGCGCTTCCATCCCCTCGCCGCCGACACCGACGTCCCACCCGAGGAGCTCGCCCTCGCGCAAGGCGAATGCGCGCTGGCGCTCGGCCGGCTCGACGGGCTCCTCGCCAGCCTCACCGATATCGAAAAACGGCTGTTCTGCGTAGGGCTGCTGCGGGAGGTGTTGCTTTCATCCCTGGCGCAAGCGGGATTTGCGGACGCCGAACACCGGTTCAACGCCTGGTTCGCCGGGCTCGACCGCGGCCCCCAAGAGACACCCCTCACCGGCTGCTCCGCCTATGCCGTGGTCCGCGCCCTGCTCGGCGAACTCAGCCGTCATCCGTGGGAACCGCTCGCCGATGCCGCGCAGACCATCGCTCTGGCCGCTCGCTTCGGGGCCGACCGCCCGATGCAAGCCGAAGACGCGCTGGCGGAGGAAGCGATCGGCAGGGCGATCACGCTAATGAAACAGGCCGGCGCGGATGACGAGACCCCCCTGCCCTTCGCGGGTCTGGCCCGCCTGCACGCGCTGCTGCGCGCCGATCCGCGGTTCGCGCCGCTGGAGCGCGCGGTGCAAATCCGTTCGTTTGGGAACCGCGCGGTGGCGATCGAGCAGGCCGCCACGCGCACCCCGCTCTGGGCGGTCGATGCCGCGCTGGGGCGGCTGCTGACCGCGTCCGGCGCGTGGGCCCGCGCCCTCCCCTGCCCCGGCGCGGTGACGGCGCAAACGCTGCAGCCGCAGCTCTGGCCGGGCGAACGCGCCATGCTGGCGGCCCGCAGCCTCCAGCGCAGCGTGACCCGGCTTGCCGAGCTGGTCGCGCAAGCGCGGCGGCGCGCGGTGCTGATGCGCGAGCAGTTGGGGCACCTGCGCTCGAGCGCGCGGGCACCGCAGGTGTGGATCCTGCTCGCTGGTTTTGCGCCACTCGGGCTCGATCAGATCACCTGGGCGTTCGGGATCAGTCGGCGCGGCACCTATGCGATCGGCGACGCCCTTGTGGCGGCGCGCATGGCACGGCGGGAGACGGTCAAGGGGAAGGCCCTGCTGGTCGTCGAAGAACCGGGAAGGGATGGGCAGCCGGCGTCTTTGGACCAGGCTACCGCCCTCCCCCATGCGGCTCTTGCCGAGTTCGACGCGGCGATGGGTGAGATCGACCGGCTGCTCGCCGGCAGTTCTGGCCATCCCTGACGCGGCATCGCGCGCATTCGGCGTGTATGAAAACTGATCTCTTCTTGACGTTATGTACAGATATCATACATAGACAGAGAAAGAAGGAGATGGCCAATGGCCACAACTGCCCATTCCGGCGTCCCCGCCAAAGCGCCCAGCCGCAAGGATCTGAGCGGTCCGGCGCTGCGCACCTTTTTCCGCATTGCCGACGCCTGGGACCTCAAGGAAGCCGAGCAGATGAAGCTTCTCGGGCTCGACAGCCGCTCGACCTTCCAGACCTGGAAGCGCGGCGCGGTCGCGGCGATTCCCAAGGATGCGCTGGAGCGCATCTCCTATGTCATGGGGATCTACAAGGGGCTGAAGATGCTCCTGCCCCGTACCGCCAACGAATGGGTACGCAAACCCAATGAGGCGCCGCTGTTCGCCGGACGCCCGGCGATCGAGCGGATGGCCTCGGGCAATGTCGCCGATCTCTACGTGGTGCGTCAATATATCGACGCGCAGCGCGGCTGATGGATGCCATTGCGACGACGCAAGTGCGGTGGCAACCGTGCTACCGGATCGTCGCAAGCCGGTTCCCGCCCATATCGCTGTTTGAGGATGTCGCGGATCCGGCCGACCTGGAAGCGGTCTATGCGATCGAGGCGATGACCAACGACCGGCTTCGCGACGAGGTCGGGGACCTCGCCCTCGTCCCACCGGAGGACCGCGTATCGGGACCCGGAACATCGGCGATCATGGCAGCGTTCACCCACCTAAATCCCGATGGCAGCCGGTTCTGTGACGGCAGTTTCGGGCTGTTCTACGCTGCCAGCACCATCGAGACTGCGGTTGCCGAGACGCGCCATCACCGAACCCGCTTCATGGCGTACACCCACGAACCGGCGCAGGAACTCGACATGCGCGTCTACGCGGTCGACCTGGACGCCATGCTCCACGATATTCGCGGCCTGCGCGATGAACGCCCTGCCCTCTACGCCCCGGACAGCTATGCCGCCGGCCAGGCGCTTGGCCGGCACCTGCGTGAGCAAGGTTCGGATGGCATCGTGTACCAAAGCGTGCGCGACGCCGACGGCGAGTGCGCCGCGGTGTTCCGCCCTCGCCTACTCGCCAACAGCCGACAGGAGCGGCACCTGTGCTACGTTTGGGATGGCCGGGCGATTGTCACCGTCTACGAGAAGAAGACATTCGCCTAAAGGTCCTGCGGACAAGCTAACCTTTCGGCCTTGAGTGACGCCTGTCAGGAATAGACCCCGGCAGCCATACGATCGAGATCTTCCATGACGATATCGATATCGCCATTCGCAACCAATTCCGCGGCCGTTTTCCCAACTCCAGAAATGGGTTGATGCTTGAACCAGATAACCGCCTTGCCTTCTTCGCCTGCAAGTTCTGCCGCTCGCGTTATAACTCGGGCTATTTCCTCCAGTTTAATCTGCACGGTCGGGGCGGAGGGATACAGAGTCATGGCCTTAGGATCCAGGCGAGCAACGCGAGCCAAATGCGCCATGGAGAAGCGCAGGCGCTCCGCCAGACGACGGGGCGAGATGATCTCATTCTCGCGAATGTCATCCTGGAAGGCTGCAGTCATAGGGCAGTCCATATTCAACATGTGAAGACAAAACTCTCACGTCTCAGAACCGCTGAAGATTGTCCTAGCTCCAATGCTGATCGAGCAGCGCTTTCAACGCGGCCTCCGCTTCAGCCCGCGTACCACCGGCATGCGGGAGCAAGGTAAGTTTGAGACCCTTACGATCCACCGCCTCCACTTTCAGCAATGGTTTCCCCCCTTCGGACACGATCGTTTCCGGCTTTCCTGACTTCTTGGGGGATCCTGACCTCTTGGGGGGATCGGCGGCCAGAGCGAGCGCGCGTATGATATCGGGGACCGGCATCGGTGCTGCGCGATCGGACTGCACCTGAGCGAGACGTCCCGCCTCGGCGAACACACGCTGCCGCCGATCCTCCGGTTTCAAGAGAGGCTTGATCGCGGTGACATGCTTGATCCTGAGATCCTGCGGAAGGGCGAAGGCCGCCATCAGTTCCGCCGGCAGCCGGGCAAGGTCGAGATAGCGGCTGAGCCAGCTTTCCGTGACATTGATCCGCTCGGCCATCACCTTCTGGCGCCCCTCATAATAGGCGTCGAGCGCGCGCAGATAGTCGCGCGCGCGCTCCAGATCGGTGAGATCGTCGCGCGCCCGATTCTCGAGGTCAGCGAGACGGAAGGCCTCCTCGTCGGTAAGGCTACGGATATCGACGAGAAAGCGGAAATCCGGATAGTTGTGGGCGCGCAGCCAACTGATCGTCCAATGCCGGCGCGCGCCGCAAATCACCTCGAAATCGAAGGCAGGATCGTCCTTCACGCGGCGAACGATGGCGGGCATTTCTTGCTTGCCCTGCGCCTTGATGCTCTCGATGAGGTCGGCGCACCGCTCCTCATTGAGGAGCGCATATTCGCGGTTATGCCCCGCCCACATTCGGCAGCGCGCGGGATCGACAAGCTCATGGGTGCGCGAGACGACGCTGCCCGTCGCCAATTCGGCAAGCCGGCTTTCCCGGCCCGCCAGCACGCTCGCACCGATGCCAGGGCGCCGCGCCGCTGGGGCTTGCGCCCCCGGGTCGATTCCGGCGACCAGATCAGCCGCGAAGTTGGCGTTCTTCTTGCTCATCATCCACCCCTTCTACCCGGAATTGCACCGGTGCAATTTTGCTCGCATCAGGCGAGTCCCTCCTTGCGAAGCCGCGTCAAATGGCTCGGCCACATCGACCGAATGTCGACCTCAATTTCACTGTTCACGCCATCAAGATAGGCAAGGCAGCGGTTGCGCACCGTCGAACTGGTGACCGGGCCGTCCAGCTCGTAGACGGTCATCAGCCGCGCCGTTGCATTGTCGATTTCGGCCGAATCCTTGAGCGGCGTACGGACGATCGCGTGACCGAAAAGGGTCCGCATCAGGTTCAGCAGTTCCTTCTGCATCGACTTATTCTCATCGACCTTGGACGCCACAAAGCGCAGGAACTGCAGCGACGGCGCCAAGCCGCGATCGGCCAGCGTCTCTATGGTCTCATCGAGCATGGCGAGGAAGGCCGCCGTCGACGAGAAGTCCATCACCGTCGGCGGAACCGGCACCACCAGCGCATTGGCCGCGCGCAGCACCGAAAGCGAGATCGCGCCGAGCGCCGGAGGCGGATCGAGAACCACCACATCGAACCGATCGGCAATGCTCGCGATGCCTTGCGCCATGCGGTCGATCAGGTTCCCCTGCCCCCGCGCCATGCGCGCTGCGATTTCATATTCCGACTGGAACAGCCGCAGATTGGCCGGAACAAGCTCGAGGCCGTCGAAGTGGGTCTTGCGCAGGGCATAGTCGAGCGACTCCATGTCGTCGTGCCGCAGGAATGGATAGAGCGTGTCCTCCTCGGTCAGGTCGAGGTCGGGCACATAGCCGAATAGCGTGGTTGCCGACGCTTGGCTGTCGCAATCGATGAGAGCCACCCGGTAGCCCTTGATCGCGAGATATTGGGCCAGGTGCACCGAAAGAGTCGATTTCCCCACCCCGCCCTTGAAGTTCTGCACCGCGATAACGCAGCAGGGATCGGTTGCGGCCCGCCAGGGCCGGGTGCCGAACAGTCCGCGCATGTCGTTGAGCTGCGCCAGGGTATAGCCGACACGCCGATTATTCTCGGTTCGCGGAGGCGGCGGCAAGCGGCCGTCCTTCTCGGCCTCGCGAATGGCCGCCGCGGTTCGGCCGACCAGTTCCGCGGCCTTGCCAATCGGGAACGTCGGCTCGCGCCGCTCGTCCGCCCGGGCACTCCGCGCGGAGTCGCGGAGCCGCTCGAGGACAGAGCTGGTCCGTTGTGCGAGCGTCGAGACGGACAGCAGGTCCTGCGTGCCCTCAATGTCGAGTGATGCAGCCAAGAGAGGCCCCCTTGCGAAACTAGAGGGGGCATAGCTCAATTTGCACTTTTAGGTCAATCGAAGGCTGATTTTCGCAAGTCGGCCCAGCCCGAAGGGCGAAACTTGCCCAATCTGCGCCGCAGACCTTTTGCGCCCCCTCGCAACCTGACCCCTTGGGGGCAGTTCACCCCGAAATTGCACCGGTGCAATTTCGGCTCAGGGGCGCCCGCGTCGTGCCAGGAAACTCTCGCAGAAGCCGGTCCAGGATGCGATCAGCTTGGCGCCCTTGAGCTTCGCCAGCCTTTCGCCCATCTGCGCGCGATAGGCATCGGCAATGAGATCGATGTCCCAACCGCCGCCAGCCGAACGGCCGATGGCCGCGAGCGTGTCCGAGCCAAAGCGGATCGTGCCGTTCGGGAAGGTGACCTCCCCTGCCCCAGCCTTATCCTTTGACACCAAGGCCGCCACCGCCGCCTGTGTGACAGCCTCGACGGCAACGGTCTCCACCTCGTCCTCGCGCCGCGCCTTTCTGCCCGCAGAGTGCCGACCGATCTCATCCACGGTCGCGATTTGGGCCGGAGCATCCTTGGGCTCAAAGCGGAATTCGATTTCGGTGACAGTTCTGCCCTGGCGGATCTCCCGCCACTCCACGCGAAAATGGGCGAGCTGGTCGATTTCGGCCTTCGCCTTTTCGAGAACTTTGCGGCGCAGCTGCGCGAAATCCTTGTAGACGTCCGGCGCGATGCCGAGCAGCGCACGCAGCGCCGTCATGTCGCCCTTCCAGAGCGACTGGCGCCTATGCAGCCTCAGCGCCCCGATCTCGTACAGCTTGAGCGCATAGGTTGATCGGAAGCCGAGCACCGCCTGGCGGTTCAGGACCGCATAGGTCTCCGATTCCTGGATCAGCTTTCGGGCTTCGGGCGTGAACTCCCACTCGATCCACCCAGCGTCCGCGCCCTCTTCGTCTTCCGCTTCTTCGCGCGACGACGAGATAAGCGAAAAGCGCAGCGTCGCCTTCTTGCCGCGCCAGGACTTGTCGTCGACCGCGAAAAGCGTGCGGTGCAATTCCTCAAGCATATCCGAGATGCGCTCATTGCCCTTGTGGCCGCGGCGAATGTCCGCCTTTCGCATCTTGTGCGGGCGGTCCTCCCAGGCATCACCGCCCGCGGTCAAAATCATCAGCGCAAGCAAACGCGAAGCAGTCAGGCTAAGCGACTGGCCTTTGACGAACTTGACCTCGACGATGCTGCCGGGCTTGGCGAACTCGTCACCGCCCTTTGCCTGCAGGGCGGCAGCCACCCGCATCGCCCGTCCCGGAGAAGCGTCATCGCCGGTGGGGGAGGGCGTTACAGCGTGATCTAGGGCTTGCTCGTCATCCAT
>NC_015976.1:3937500-4199332 GCF_000283515.1 Sphingobium sp. SYK-6 | reverse complement strand
ATGCCGGGACTCATCGCGTGGCCGCGGCAACGGAAAGGTCAAGCTGTTGGCAAAAGGCGGAGGAAGCAATAATGCCCGGCTTCCACGCCCCAACAGATTCCAACAACCCTCTTTAACTTAGATTCAGGATATAGACTCGTGGATGACCGGACTGTCCTGCCGCCCCTGCTCGGCGTTCTGCGCGGACAGCGGCCCAGCCGCCCGCCGCTCTGGCTCATGCGCCAGGCCGGGCGCTATCTCCCCGAATACCGGGCCTTGCGCGCGGAAAAGGGCGGATTTCTCGACCTGTGCTATGACAGCGAGGCGGCCGCCGAAGTGACGCTCCAGCCGATCCGCCGGTTCGGCTTCGATGGCGCCATTCTCTTTTCCGACATTCTGGTGGTGCCGCACGCGCTGGGGCAGGACCTCTGGTTCGAGGCAGGCGAAGGACCGCGCCTCGCGCCGCCGCTGGCGAAGGCCGAGCTCGCGACGCTTCAGGCCGCACCGGAGCGCCTCGCACCGGTTATCGAGACCGTCCGCAAGGTGAAGCGCGCCTTGTCTCCAGAGACCACGTTCCTTGGATTTGCGGGCAGCCCCTGGACCGTAGCGACCTATATGGTGGCCGGCGCGGGCAGCAAGGATCACGCCGCGGCCCGGCGCATGGCCTATCAGGAGCCCGCCCGGTTCGGCGCTATCATCGAGTCGATCGTGGCGACGACGATCGATTATCTCTCGGCCCAGATCGAAGCAGGCGTCGATGCCGTGCAACTTTTCGACAGCTGGGCCGGATCGCTCAGCCCCCAGCAGTTCCGCCAGTGGGTGATCGCACCCAACGCAGCGATCGTGACAGCGCTCAAGGCGCGCCATCCCGAAACGCCGGTCATCGGCTTCCCCAAGGGCGCGGGCGCGAAACTGCCCGATTATACCGAGGGAACCGGGGTCGACGCGCTCGGACTGGACGAGACCATCGATCCCGTCTGGGCCCATAAGGCGCTGCCGGCCGGGCTGCCGGTGCAGGGCAATCTCGATCCCCTCGCGCTCATTGCCGGAGGCGAGACGCTGGACCGGGCGGTCGACACGATCCTCGAAGCGCTGCAGCATCGCCCGCATATCTTCAATCTGGGCCATGGCATCCTGCCCGATACACCGATCGAGCATGTCGAGCGGCTGGTGCGGCGCGTGCGCGGCTGAGCCACAGTCCGGAGGCGTTGCGGCGACCCGTGATTCCGGCCGTTCCAATTTTCCTCGCGCGGTTCTAGAAGGCGGCGGTCGGGCAAGCCGCAAACAAAGAGAAACGAGACTTTCCATGTCGATCCTGCCGGGCATCGGATTTCTGGGCGCCGCCTATCCCTGGGTTCTGGCCGCCCATGTCATCTTCGTGATTTTCCTGATGGCCAGCCTGTTCATGATGCCGCGCTATTTCGTCTATCATCAGCAGACGGACCTCGGATCGCCCGAGGATCTCGCCTGGATCGAGCGCGAAGGCCGACTTCGCCGCATCATCATGAATCCCTCGCTCGTGCTGGTCTGGCTTTTCGGCCTGATGCTGGCATTCCATGTCGGGGCCTGGAGCCAGGGCTGGTTCCACGGCAAGCTGCTGCTCGTGCTCATCCTTTCGGGCTTCCACGGCTGGATGGTGGGCTATTCGAAAAAGCTCGCCGCAGGCCAGCGGCCCTGGCCGGAAAAGCGGCTGCGGATGATCAACGAAGTGCCCGCGCTTCTGGTCACTTTCGTCGTCATCCTCGTGATCGTACGGCCCTTCTGACCATGGACGTGAGCAATGCCGTCGCCAGCCGCCGGTCCATCCGTGCGTTCCTGCCCGAGCCGATCGACCAGAGCCTGCTGGAGACAGTGCTCCGCAAGGCGCTGCGGGCCCCTTCCAACAGCAATATCCAGCCCTGGCATGTGTGGCTGGTGACCGGTGCCCGGCTCGAGGCGCTCCGGGACGCGACGCGGGCCCGCAGCGTCGTTCCGCCCGCCTTCGACGAGCGGCCCTTCCCGGTCTATCCCGAGCCGCTGGAAGACCCTTATGCCGCTCGCCGCTTTCATTGCGGGGAGCGGCAATATGCCGCCATGGACATCGCTCGCGAGGATCATGACGGCCGGCTGCGCTACGTCTACAACAACCACCAGGCCTTTGGCGCGCCGGCCGCGATGTTCCTGTTCATCGACAAGGCCGCCGGACCTTCGCAATGGGCGGATCTGGGCATCTATCTGCAGACGGTGATGCTGTTGCTGACCGAAGCCGGGCTGGACAGCTGCGCGCAGATCAGCTGGTCCGTCTTTCACAGCACGGTGCGTGCACAGCTTGGCGTCCCGGACCATCTGACGCTCTATTGCGGGCTCTCGATCGGCCGGGCCGATCCGCATGCGCCAGTGAACACTGTGATCGCAGACCGCGCCGATCCGGAAGAAATCCTTCATATTCTCAAGGACTAAGACATAATATCTGCGCCGGATTCCGCCCCGTCTCCGGTCGCTTGACTTGGGGCGGGCCAGCCCCTAATTCGGAGCTGTTCCTTTCCGGATCGCGACCCGCGCGTTCCCCACGCCGTCGAATGGCGAATCCGGCAAAAAATCCTTCCATCTGGCTCCACACGCCAATTTCCGGACTCTCGAAATGCATCTCAAGGATCTCAAACGCAAAGCGCCTGCCGAACTCGTCGCCATGGCGGAAGAACTGGGCGTGGAGGGCGCATCGACGCTCCGCAAGCAGGATCTCATGTTCGCCATCCTCAAGGAGCAGGCGGAAAATGGCGAGCAGATCATGGGTCTGGGCACCATCGAGGTGCTGGCGGACGGTTTCGGTTTCCTGCGCAGCCCGGAAGCGAATTATCTCGCCGGTCCTGACGACATCTACGTTTCCCCCAACCAGGTCCGTCGTTTCGGCCTGCGCACCGGTGACACGGTGGAAGGCGAGATCCGCGCGCCCAAGGATGGCGAACGATATTTCGCGCTGACCAAACTCGTCAGCGTCAATTTCGACGATCCGGACGTGGTGCGCCATCGCGTCAATTTCGACAATCTGACGCCGCTCTATCCCGACGAGAAGCTGAAGCTCGACACGCTCGACCCGACGGTCAAGGACAAGTCGGCACGCGTGATCGACATCATCGCGCCGCAGGGCAAGGGCCAGCGCGCGCTCATCGTGGCGCCGCCGCGCACCGGCAAGACCGTGCTGCTGCAGAACATCGCCAAGGCGATCACGGACAATCATCCCGAGGTCTTCCTGCTGGTGCTGCTCATCGACGAGCGGCCCGAGGAAGTCACGGACATGCAACGCAGCGTGAAGGGCGAGGTCGTCTCCTCGACCTTCGACGAGCCTGCCACGCGCCACGTGCAGGTCGCCGAAATGGTGATCGAGAAGGCCAAGCGCCTCGTCGAGCACAAGAAGGATGTGGTCATCCTGCTCGATTCGATCACGCGCCTTGGCCGCGCCTACAACACGGTCGTCCCCAGCTCCGGCAAGGTGCTGACCGGCGGTGTCGACGCCAACGCGCTGCAGCGGCCCAAGCGCTTTTTTGGTGCCGCGCGCAACATCGAGGAAGGCGGTTCGCTCTCGATCATCGCCACCGCGCTGATCGACACCGGCAGCCGCATGGACGAAGTGATCTTCGAGGAGTTCAAGGGCACCGGCAACAGCGAGATCGTGCTTGACCGCAAGGTGGCGGACAAGCGCATCTTCCCGGCGCTGGACGTGGGCAAGAGCGGCACCCGCAAGGAAGAGCTGCTGGTCGAGAAGGACAAGCTCTCCAAGATGTGGGTGCTGCGCCGCATCCTCATGCAGATGGGCACGATCGACGCCATGGAGTTCCTGCTGGACAAGATGAAGGATTCCAAGACGAACGAGGATTTCTTCGCCACAATGAACCAGTAGGCGAGCCGGGGGTTATCACTTCGTCATGACCGACATCTGGAACCTCATCGTCGCGGATATCGCGCATCTCTTCTCGGGCGACCTCAGCGCCTGGTCGGCCTTCGGCAAGGTGCTGCTCATCGACATCGTTCTAGCCGGCGACAATGCGATCGTGATCGGCGCGCTGGCGGCGGGCCTGCCCGCCCACCAGCGCCGCCAGGTCATCCTGATCGGCATCATTGCCGCTCTGGTGCTGCGCATCGGCTTCGCGCTGGTGGTCACGCAGCTCCTGCAGGTAATCGGGCTGGTCTTCGCTGGCGGCGTTCTGCTGCTCTGGGTCGCCTGGAAGATGTATCGCGAGATCGGCCATGGCGCCGCCGCGGTGGAAAGCCCCGGATCGCCCGAGATCGAAGGCGACGAGAGCAGCGGCCTCAAGCCGGCGAAGAGCTTCCTGGGCGCGGCCTGGGCCGTGGCCATCGCCGATGTCTCGATGAGCCTCGACAATGTGCTGGCGGTTGCCGGTGCAGCGCGCGAGCATCCGGGTATCCTGATGATCGGCCTCGTCTTCGCGGTTGCCCTGATGGGTCTCGCGGCCAACATCATCGCCAAATATATCGAGCGTTATCGCTGGATTGCCTGGATCGGCCTGCTGGTGATCCTCTATGTGGCTGTGACGATGATCTATACTGGCATCACTGACCAGAAGATCGGTCTGCTGCAGTTGTTCCAGTAGGAACTGGCAACCGCGTGCTGCCTTGCGGCAGTCCGGTTGCCGGCAAGCCGGTGGCCAAAGGCCGAAAGATCGGGCATGGCAGAAGCTGGCGGATCACAGTCGGAGCATCGCGACCATGAAATTCAATGTCGATGTGCAATGCACGCCCGAGGAAGCCCGTACCTTTCTGGGCCTGCCGGACATGAGGCCGATCCATGACCTCTATGTTCAGACCGTTCTCGACACGATGAGCGGGCAGACCAATCTCGAGCAGATGGAACGGATGTTCCGCAGTCTTTCGCCGCTGGGCGACGCTGGCATGAAGCTGTTCTCCAGCTTCATGGACCTCGGCATGAATGCCGCTGCCGGGGGCCCCGCGAAGAAGGACGGCTGAGACTCCCGTCTCTCGCGGTTCATTCTCCATGGCGAGCCCCGATACCATCTTTGCCTTGTCGAGTGGCAGGCCGCCGGCCGCCATTGCCGTCATTCGGCTCTCGGGCCCGGACGCTCTCGATGCTGCGCGGCGCCTGACCACGCGCGATCTGCCACCGCCGCGCCAGGCGGGGCTGCGGCGCTTTGTCGATCCGACAAGTGGGGAGCTGCTGGACGAGGGTCTGCTCATCTGCTTTCCGGGGGACCGGACGGAGACGGGTGAGCCGATGGCGGAGCTCCATTGTCATGGGTCGTGGGCCGTGGTGCGCGGTATCGAAGCGGCGCTGGCGGCCCTACCGGGTCTGCGCCTTGCGCAGGCGGGTGAATTTACGCGACGGGCCTTCCTGAATGGCCGGACCGATCTGGCGGCCATCGAAGGGCTGGGCGACCTGCTGGCCGCCGAGACGGCCCTACAGCGCCGCGCTGCAATGGCGATGATGGCTGGGCAATTCTCCCGGCGTATTTCCACGTGGACGCAGGCGCTCACGCGGCTCGCCGCGCAGGTGGAAGCCCAGCTCGATTTTGCGGATGAGGATGATGTGTCGCGCGCCGGGGCCATAAGCGATGCGCTTGCAGAAGACTGCCGCACGATCGCCCGTGATATGGAAAGTGAGCTGGTCCGCCCGGGTGCCGAACGGATGCGGGAAGGCATCAGGGTAGCCATTGGCGGGCCGCCCAATGCCGGCAAATCCACCTTGTTCAACTATCTTGTGGGGCGGGAAGCGGCGATCGTCTCACCGCATGCCGGCACGACGCGGGATGTGATCGAGGCCACTATTTCCTTGAATGGCATTCCCATCATCCTTGCGGATACGGCCGGGCTGCGCGAGGATTCGAGCGACGAGATCGAGCGTATCGGAATATCCCGGGCATCGGCTTTTCTTTCGGGGGCGGATATCATCCTGTGGCTTGGCGACCCGGCAGATCGCCCTGGCGTCACAGGGTACGTGATTTGCGTTCAGGCCAAGGCGGATCTCGGGCAGAGGCATGCAGAAGGCCTCGCGATTTCCGCTGTCTCGGGCGAGGGGATGGATCGGCTGGTCGGGGCCATTTGTGCGCAGGCAATGTTACTCCTACCGATCCCGGGAGATTATGCCCTGTCGCAACGTCAACGAGAGATTGTGGGGCGTGCGGCGCTGTCCGTCGGCGAGGCCGGGGAACTGGATGATGAGATTCTCGTGGGCGAATGCCTGAGGCAGGCTCTGGCCTCTTTGGATGAGCTCACCGGCCGATCCACCACTGACGCCGTTCTCGATGAGGTCTTTTCCGGATTCTGCATCGGAAAGTGAGTGCGTTTACATTGTTCCACGTGGAACAGTGACGCCAAGTCCGTTCCGCTTTGACCATTGTGACCATGCGTTCTAGAGGCGAGCCATGGACGGTTTCGATGTCATCATTGTCGGCGGCGGTCATGCAGGGACCGAGGCTGCGGCAGCTGCCGCGCGTCGCGGGGCCAGCGTCGCGCTGATCACGGCCGATCCCACGCGGATCGGCGAGATGTCCTGCAACCCTTCCATTGGCGGCCTTGGCAAAGGGCATCTCGTTCGCGAGATCGATGCCCTCGACGGCATCATGGCCAGAGCGGCCGATGCAGCGGCCATTCATCGGCGGATGCTGAATGCCAGTAAGGGTGCCGCCGTGCGGGGTCCCCGGGTGCAGGCTGATCGCCGGCTGTATCGCGCGGCGGTTCAAAGCGCGGTGGAAAAGCAGAAGCGCATTCACGTCCTTCGGGGTGAGGTCGCTGCGCTCCAGCAGCGCGCAGGAGGGTTGGTGAGTGGCGTCGTCCTTGCGGATGGCACTGGTGTTGAGGGCCGCGCCGTCGTGCTCACGACCGGCACATTTCTCGGTGGCCTGATGTTCCGGGGTGCGGAGCGCATCGAGGGCGGGCGGATCGATGAGCATGGCGCGAGCCAGTTGGCGCGCCAGCTTCGCGAGCTCGATCTGCCGATGGGACGCCTCAAGACAGGCACCCCGGCGAGGCTTGACGGCCGAACCATAGACTGGTCCGCGCTGGAGGAGCAGCCGAGCGATAGCGAGCACTGGACCATGTCGTTCCTGGGCGGGGAGGGCAGGCAGAGCTTGCCGCAACTGCGCTGCGCCATCACCCGTACCAACGAGCATACTCATGCGATCATTCGGGATAATCTCGGCCAGTCGCCGCTCTTCTCGGGGGATATCGAAGGACGGGGCCCGCGTTATTGCCCGTCCATAGAGGACAAGATCGTCCGCTTTGGCGACCGGGATGGGCATCAGGTCTTTCTGGAGCCAGAGGGTCTGGACACCCATCTCGTTTATCCCAATGGGCTGAGCACATCGCTGCCAGCGGACGTGCAGCGCGCATTTCTCCGGACATTGCCTGGGCTTGCCCAAGTCGAGGTTGCGGTGGCGGGCTATGCGGTCGAATATGACCATATCGATCCGCGCGCGCTGGACAGGCGGCTCGCGCTGCGGGCGATGCCCGGACTCTTCCTCGCCGGGCAGATCAACGGAACGACCGGCTATGAAGAGGCGGCCGCGCAGGGCTTGCTCGCCGGTGCCAATGCGGCTGCTCATGCGCGCGATCTTGCACCTCTCATTCTTGATCGGGCGGAAAGCTATCTTGGGGTCCTTGTGGATGACCTGTGCTTGCAGGGAATCACTGAACCCTATCGGATGCTCACCGCACGTGCGGAATTTCGCTTGAGGCTCCGTGCCGACAATGCAGCCACGCGGCTGACGCCTGTCGGGCTCGAACTCGGCCTGTTGGGGGAGGAGCGTGAACTCTGGTGGCACGAGCGGGAAGTGCGCCGGGAAGAAGCTGTCCAGGCCCTCGGCGCAGTTGTGGGGGCGGACATATTGCGCGCTGCTGGTGCGGATGTGAAGGATGACGGAATCAAGCGCCCGCTGCATGAGTGGGCGCGCTTTCCCGCGGTGACGGTCGATCATCTCCTGAAGGTGGCCCCGGCCCTGGGAGAGGCGGGCGACGGAGAGCTTCTGGATGAGCTTATGCAGGATGCCGTTTACGCGCCCTATGTTGAGCGGCAAAATGCCGAGGTGCGGGCGCTGCGGGCGAATGAGGCGATCGGACTGCCGGACGATCTGGACTATGGCGCGATCGGGGGCCTGAGCACGGAGATGGTCGAACGCCTGACTTTGGCGCGCCCCGAGACGCTGGGTGCTGCGGCGCGAATCAGGGGCATAACGCCCGCAGCCCTGGCAGCACTTCTCGTGGCCATTCGGCAGCATGCGGCATGACCGAAGAGGAAGCGAAAGCGTGGCTTGATGGGCATGGCTGGTGGCAGGGGGCAGCTGGTGAACGGTTGCGGGCTTTTGCGGATATGGTGCTCGAAGAATCGGAACGACAGAATCTGATATCGGCGGCAAGCCGGGAGCATCTCTGGGCCCGCCATATCGTGGACTCGGCTCAGCTCCTCGCTCTTTCCGAAGGCGCCGGGGCAGGTGAGGGCGCATGGATCGATCTCGGCACGGGTGCAGGATTTCCCGGCATGGTCGTGGCGTGCCTCCGATCGGGTCCTGTAAAGCTGATCGAGGTCAGGCCTTTGCGGAGCGCGTTTCTCCAGCGCTGTGTGGACGCATTGGGACTGGCACATGTCGAGGTCGTGACGGGAAAAGTCGAGCGCGTTCATGGGGAGGCGCCGGCAGCCGTCATTTCCGCGCGCGCTTACGCTCCGCTCGATCGTCTCCTCGCGAGCGCCGCTCATCTTTCGGATGAAAAGACGCTTTGGTTGCTGCCGAAGGGCCGAAATGGCGAGAAGGAACTGGAAAACATCCGTCAGGACTGGCAAGCTATGTTTCACGTGGAACATAGCATCACCGATCCCGAGAGTGTCGTCGTGACAATCAAGGACCTCCACAGGCCCGGGCGGGGCCCGGCGCCCCGCAGTGCAGCATCGCTTCGCCAGCGCCCGAAGCGAGCGGCAACCAGATCTCGCGGCGCGCGAGTACGGTCATGATCAGCATTGCTATCGCAAACCAGAAAGGCGGGGTCGGCAAGACAACGACCGCGATCAATCTCGCCACCGCGCTTGCAGCGACAGGCCACCGCACCCTGTTGATCGATCTCGATCCGCAGGGAAATGCGTCGACGGGGCTCGGCGTGCAGGTGCGCGATCGCAAGCGGTCCAGCTATGATCTGCTGATGGGCGATTGCACCATTGATGACGCGGTCATTCGCAGCCTGGTCCCCGGCCTGGATATCATCCCGGCAACACAAGACCTGTCCGGCGCGGAGATCGAGCTGATCGAAGTGGAGCAGCGCACCCATCGTCTCCTCAATGCGCTGCAATCGGCCGGGACCCACCGTTGGAACGTTTGCCTGATCGATTGTCCGCCTTCGCTCGGGCTGCTCACCGTGAATGCCATGGTGGCAGTGCAGTCCATTCTCGTGCCGTTGCAATGCGAATTCTTTGCGCTGGAGGGTCTGTCCCAACTGCTCCAGACATTCGAGCGTATCCGTGCGCGCTTCAATGAGGACTTGTCGATCCTCGGCGTGGCACTGACCATGTATGATCGGCGCAACCGGCTGACCGAACAGGTGGCGGAGGATGTGCGCGCCTGTCTGGGTGATCTGGTCTTCAAGACCGTGATTCCGCGCAACGTGCGCCTTTCCGAGGCGCCGAGTCATGGCGTGCCGGCGCTCATCTACGATATGCGCTGCGCTGGATCGGAGGCCTATATGGCGCTGGCCCGGGAACTGATCGACAAGCTGCCCAAGGCGGAGGTTGCGGCATGAGTGAAGGTGACGTGACCAACCGGGCGCAAGCGCGGCGACCGCTGGGGCGGGGTCTCTCGGCCCTGCTGGGCGACGTGACGCAAGACGTGCCCGTGAGCAATGACGGTGCGGATGGCGGGCGGCCAGAGAATAATCGCTCGGTCCAGTTCCTGCCGGTCTCCCGCATAGCGCCGCATCCCGAGCAGCCGCGTCGGCAATTCGACGAGCAGGCGCTGGATGAACTGGCGGAGAGCATTCGCGCGCGCGGGGTGATCCAGCCCATCATCGTGCGCCCGGTCGCCGGTGGGCGCTATCAGATCGTCGCGGGCGAGCGGCGCTGGCGCGCCGTGCAGAAAGCGCAGCTTCACGAAATTCCTGCGATCGTCCGCGATTTCAGCGAGGCCGAGACGCTGGAAATCGCGCTGGTGGAGAATATCCAGCGCGAGGACCTGAACCCCATAGAGGAAGCGCAGGCCTATCGGCGGCTGATCGACCAATTCCAGCATAGCCAGGATGCGCTGGCGCGGATCGTCGGCAAGTCTCGGAGCCACATCGCCAACCTGATGCGCCTTCTCGACCTTCCAGACGATGTGCAGGATCTCGTGATGGGCGGGCAGCTGAGCATGGGGCACGGGCGCGCGCTGATCGGCGCGGCCGACTGCTCGCAACTGGCTCGCGACATCGCGCATAAGGGCTTGTCCGTGCGCGAAACCGAGAAGCTCGTACGGCTCAAGCGAGAAGGCCGTTCTCCACGTGAAGAAACAAGCAATGCTGGCGGGGCTCGCGACCCCGATCTCGTCGCGATGGAGCAGCATCTTTCCGACCTGCTCGGCCTCAAGGTCGGCATTGCGTTCGAGAACGGCAAGGGCTCGCTCACGCTCAATTATTCCAGCCTCGAGCAGCTCGACATGATCTGCCAGAAGCTCACCGGCGGCGGTTTCTGAGGTATAGCTCGCGGGGACGCCGGTGTTATCCGTCACAGGCATTCGTTCGGCCCGAGGCGGCAAGACCTATTGCCGGTCGGTCGCGAAAGATCCGACCGGCGAAAAATCCGCAGCTAGAGCGTGATCTTGTTTGATTGAATCGATTGGGGATTCACGCGGGCTGATTTTTCTGATTCAACCTGTTGGCTGGGCAGGAGGCCAGCAGGGATGAGCCGAGCCTATTCGATTGATCTTCGTGAGCGGGTTGTTGCTGCGATGGCGTCGGGCGCTTCCGCCCGAACGGCAGCGGCGCAGTTTGGCGTGAGCGTTGCGAGCGCTGTGCGTTGGTCTCAGCGCCAGCGCCGGACTGGCGGGGTTGTCCCAGGCAAACTGGGCGGGCACCGCAAGCCGGTGTTGCTGCCGGAGCGGGAGTGGCTGCTGGCGCGTGTTGCAGCAGAACCCGATCTGACGCTGCGTGGCTTGCTGGCCGAACTGGCAGACCGCGGGGTGAAGGCGAGTTATGGCGCGCTGTGGTTGTTCCTCGAACGCGAGGGACTGTCGTTCAAAAAAAAGCCTGTTCGCCAGCGAGCAGGATCGTCCCGCCATCGCCCGCCGACGGATGCAGTGGCGCAAGTACCAGAACCGGCTTGATCCATCGCGCCTCGTCTTCATTGACGAGACCTGGGCCAAGACCAACATGACCCGCACCCACGGTCGCGCCTGGCGCGGACAGAGGCTGCACGCGAAAGTGCCGTTCGGTCACTGGCGCACACTGACCTTCCTCGCCGCGCTGCGCCACGACCGGATCGATGCCCCGTGCGTGCTCGACGGACCAATCAACGGCCAACTCTTCCTTGCCTATGTCGAGCAGTTCCTCGTCCCTACGCTTGCCCCGGGCGACATCGTCATCATGGACAACCTCGGCAGCCACAAAGGCCAGGCCGTGCGTGAGGCTATCCGCAGCTGCGGGGCCAAGCTCCTGTTCCTGCCGCCCTACAGCCCTGACCTCAACCCAATCGAGCAGGTCTTCGCCAAGCTCAAGACGCTCTTGCGAAAGGCAAACGAACGATCAGTCGAGGCAACATGGAAGCGCATCGGATCACTGCTCGACGCCTTCTCCCCCACCGAGTGCGCAAACTATCTCAGAAATAGTGGCTATGCTTCAACCTAAGATGATCACGCTCTAATGTCTCCCGGCCTCAGGCCCGATTCTTGCCCAGCCGGTCGAAGGCCTGAAGATCAGCGAGAAGCGCGGGCAGCTCATCCAGCGGGACCATGTTCGGGCCATCGCTTGGCGCGCGGTCCGGCGCTTCATGCGTCTCGATGAAGACCGCCGCCACGCCGACCGCGACCGCCGCTCGCGCCAGGACGGGGACGAAACGCCGCTCGCCCCCGGAGCTCGTGCCGCGCCCGCCGGGCTGCTGGACGCTGTGCGTCGCGTCGAACACCACCGGGCAGCCGGTTTCAGCAAGGACGGGCAGCGCGCGCATGTCGCTGACGAGCATGTTGTAGCCGAAGCTCGCGCCGCGCTCGGTAAGCAGCACTTTCTCATTGCCGGTGCTCATCAGCTTGGCCGCGACATTCGCCATGTCCCACGGCGCGAGGAACTGCCCCTTCTTCACATTGACGGCACGCCCGGTGCCCGCGGCTGCAAGCAGGAGATCGGTCTGGCGACAGAGAAAGGCGGGGATCTGCAGCACGTCCACTACCTCGGCCACGGGGGCGCACTGACCGGCCTCATGCACATCGGTGATGACGGGGCAGCCGAAACGGGCCTTCACCTCGGCGAAGATGTCGAGCGCGGCGGCGAGTCCGATTCCGCGCGCGGCATCGACCGAGGTCCGGTTCGCCTTGTCGAAGCTGCTCTTGTAAATGAGCGGCATGCCGAGCGCGCCGGTCATCTCGACCAGGGCCTGCGCCGTCTCCAGCGCATGTGCGCGCGATTCCATCGCGCAGGGGCCGGCGATCAGCGCCAGCGGCCGGTCATTGGCGATTGCGATATCGCCGACCATGACAGTGCGGGGCTGCACGGCCGTCACAGGCGAGACCGGTTTCCGCGCGGCCTGCGCGGGGTCGGCGCGGCTGGGGGCCTGAAATGACCGGGCATCCTCATCGGACATGCGTTCCTTCCTGAAAGTTTCCGGCCGCATTAGCGGGGCCGTCGCCGCGCGGAAAGCCCGCAGCCATGGATGCGCGCGCCTTTTCGACAATCGCGGTTCCACGCTGCATTGACGAGGCCCGTGTGAGACGCCATGCGCGGGGTGCCATGCAGTTCTTTTCCGACAATGCAGCCCCTGTCCATCCCGCGCTTCTGGCGGCGATGGAGGCCGCCAATGGCGTGGATACCGCTTATGATGGCGACGCGCTCAGCCAAGGGCTCGACGCGCGTTTTTCAGCGCTGTTCGAACGGGACGTGGCGGTCATCTGGACCTCGACGGGGACGTCCGCCAATGCGCTTGCGCTTGCGCTGCTGTGCCCCCCTTATGGCGGGGTGCTGACGCATGAGGACGCGCATATCGTCGCGGATGAATGCGGTGCCGTGGAACTGCAGACCGGTGGCGCGCGGCTGATGACCTGCCGCGCCGAGGGTGGAAAACTCTCGGCGCAGAGCCTGCGCGAGCGGATGGCGCAGGTCCGCAGGGACGTGCATCAGGTCCAGCCGCATGCGGTCTCGCTCACCAATGCCACGGAATATGGCCGGGTCTACACGCCCGACGAGCTGGCGGCGATCGGCGCCTTCTGCCGCGAGCATGGGCTGGCGCTACACATGGACGGCGCGCGCTTCGCCAATGCGATCGCAAGCCGCGATTGCGCGCCCGCGGACGTCACGTGGCGCGCGGGCGTGGATGCCTTGAGCTTCGGCTTCACCAAGAATGGCGCGCTCAACGCGGAAGCGCTGATCCTCTTCGATCCCGCCCGGGCGGACGAGGCCCGGCGGCGGCGCAAGCGGGCCGGCCATCTGCTTTCCAAGGGCCGGTTCATTGCCGCCCAGCTTCACGCCATGCTGGAGGGCGAGTTGTGGCTGGCGAACGCGCGCGCCGCCAATGCCGCCGCGACCATTCTGGCGCAGGCGGCGGGCGAGCGGCTGCTCCATCCCGTCGAGGCGAACGAGCTGTTTCTGCGTCTCTCGGCGGACGAGGCCGCCCGGCTGCGCGGGCAGGGCTTCGCCTTCTACGACTGGGGGGCCGGCGCCGCGCGGCTGGTCACGAGCTGGCATCAGGGCGAGGCCGAGGTGGCGCCGCTCGCCGCCGCGCTCTCCGCTCTGTGAGCAAAGCCCCTTCCGCGAGTGGCATCATCCTGCCGTTCGCGACTGTCACCCTCATCTGGTCCTCGACCTGGATCGTGATCCGCGATCAGCTCGCGATCGTGCCGCCGGGCTGGTCCGTCTGCTATCGCTTCGCGCTGGCGGCGCTCGGCATGGCTGTGGTCGCGCGGCTGAGCGGCGCCTCGCTGGCGATCGACCGGCGGGCGATGCTGTTCGCCGCCGCGCTCGGCCTCGCGCAATTCGCCTTCAACTTCAATCTTCTCTACCGGGCCGAGGTCTTCCTGACTTCCGGGCTCTGCGCGCTGGTCTATGCGCTGCTGATGATCCCCAACAGCCTGCTCGCCCGCATCTTCTTCGGCGAGCGCGTGACCGGCGGCTTCGTGCTCGGCTCGGCCGTGGCGATTGCCGGTATCGCCCTGCTTTTCCTCAATGAGTATCGCACCAGCGTGATGGCGACGCCGGCGCAGGTCCTGCTGGGCTTCGGCATCTGCGTGATCGCGGTGATGTTCGCGTCGGTGTCCAACGTCATGCAGGCGGCGCCGCTTGCGCGCACGGTGCCGATGGCGAGCCTGCTCACCTGGGCGATGGCGATTGGCGCGGCGGCGGATGCCGTCTGGGCGTGGATCACGACTGGCCCGCCCGTGATCGACCCGCGTCCCGCATACTGGCTGGGCGTCGCTTATCTGGCGATTGCCGGCTCGGTCATCACCTTTCCACTCTACTTCCGCCTCATCCAGCGGATCGGCGCGGGGCCGGCGGCGTATAGCAGCGTCCTCGTCCCGATCCTCGCGATGGGGCTTTCTACCCTCTTTGAGGGCTATCGCTGGACGTCGCTGGCGATTGCCGGCGTGCTGCTGGCGCTAGGCGGCATGGTCATCGCCTTGCGCGCCCGTTTCCGCGGCAAGGCACGCCGCTAGACCGGCGCGATAATCGGGAAAGGCCGGCGTCCAGTCCAGCAGGCGCCGGGCCTTGCCGTTCGAAACGCGCCGGTTCTCGGCATAGAAAGCCATCGCGGCAGGCGAGAGTCCGGCGTCCTCCAGCGGCAGCAAGGGCGGGCGCGGCTGGCCCAGCAAGGCGCAGCCATAGGCAATGACGTCATTGTGCGCGCAGGGGCGGTCATCGGCGAGATTGTAGACGCCTGCCGGTCCATCCATGCCGGCGACCACGCCCGCGGCGATATCATCGACATGGATGCGGCTGAAGACCTGCCCGGGCAGTGCGACGCGACGGGCCTTCCCTGCCCGAATGCGATCCAGCACGCTGCGCCCGGGGCCGTAAATGCTGGGCAGACGGAAGATATGGACCGGTCGGCCGAGCGCCTGCCACGCGCTGTCCGCCCGCGCGCGGGCATCGCGCCGCCCGCCGCCCGTCGGCGCGCTTTCGTCCACCCAGGCTCCGCCCGTGTCGCCATAGACGCCGGTGGAGGAAAGATAGCCGATCCACGCGGCCGGTGCGGCTCGCAGTGCCGCTCCGTAGCGATCCAGAACCGGGTCGGTTGCTTCCGTGGGGGGCACGGAGGAGAGGATATGCGTGGCGCGGGCGATGGCGTCATGGACACGTCCGGCGTCGTCAAACGGCATCGAACCGGCGCGTCCGGTGGACTCGATCGTCCAGCCCGCTGCGGCAAGGCGCCTCGCGAGCCGGCCGGCACTGTAGCCGAGCCCGAAAATGAGAAGATGCTTTGCCATGCCGGCTCCGGAAATGGCCGACGGGCCAATGCCCGCGCCTTCGCTGCCGGACTGGCGCCTTTCCCCGGCGCGGGCAAGGGCCATTCGCCATCGGTCAGCATGACGTCATGTTGCCCGCAGTGGGCCCTGGGCGGGGACAGATGCACGAAGGCGACGCATGGTGCGGTGGTCCTGTGTCGCCCGTCTCATCCGGGCCCATGCCAGGTTGTGCGTTTGCCTGCGGCATCATAGGGATAGGCCATGGCAGACACCCAGACCACGCACGCCCCCGCCACGCCTCCCGTCATTCGCCGCGAGGACTATCAACCGCCGCTCTGGCTGGTCGACCACATCCGGCTCGAGTTCGACCTCGACGCGCACGCGACGCGCGTGAAGGCGCGGCTCAGCGTCACGCGCGCTGGCCGGCATGACCGGCCGCTGCGCCTCGACGGGGACGGGCTGGTTCCGCTGAGCGTCGCGGTGGACGGCAAGGCGCTGAGCCCGGCAGACTGGCGGCTGGACGATGATGTGCTCGTCATCGCGCTGCCCGGCAATGCCCATGAGGTCGAGACGGAAGTGCAGATCGCGCCCGCGACCAACACCCAGCTCATGGGCCTCTATGCTTCGGGCGGCCTGCTCTGCACCCAGTGCGAGCCGGAAGGCTTCCGCCGCATCACTTTCTTTCCGGACAGGCCGGACGTGCTCTCGCGCTATGACGTCACGATGCGCGCCGACAAGGCGACCTATCCGGTGCTGCTGGCCAATGGCGATCCGGTGGAAGAGGGCGAGTTGCCCGATGGCCGGCACTGGGCCCGCTGGGTCGATCCTTATCCCAAGCCGAGCTATCTCTTCGCGATGGTGGCCGGTGACCTGGCCTGCAATGCGGACAGCTTCACCACCATGAGCGGCCGCGCGGTGCGGCTGGGGATCTGGGTGCGAGAGGAAGACCTGCCGCGCACCAGCCACGCCATGACGGCGCTGAAGAACAGCATGGCCTGGGACGAGCGCGTCTATGGCCGGGAATATGACCTCGACGTGTTCAACATCGTCGCCGTCTCGGACTTCAATTTCGGGGCGATGGAGAACAAGGGCCTCAACATCTTCAACTCGCGCTACGTGCTGGCCGATCCCGAAACCGCGACCGATCCGGACTACGACGCGATCGAGAGCGTCGTGGCGCACGAATATTTCCATAACTGGTCGGGAGACCGCGTCACCTGCCGGGACTGGTTCCAGCTGTCCCTGAAGGAAGGCTTCACGGTCTATCGCGACCAGTGCTTCTCGGCGGACATGGGATCGGCGGCAGTCAAGCGCATCGAGGACGTGCGCACGTTGCGCGCAGCCCAGTTCCAGGAGGACGCCGGTCCGCTGGCGCATCCGGTGCGGCCCGAATCCTATATGGAGATCAGCAACTTCTACACCGCGACCGTCTACAACAAGGGCGCCGAGCTGATCCGCATGATCGCGCTGCTGCTGGGCCCGGAGCGGTTCCGGCAGGGCACTGACCTCTATTTCGACCGCCATGACGGCCAGGCCGTGACGTGCGAGGATTTCGTCAAGGCCATGGAAGATGGCGGCGGGATCGATCTGGGTCAGTTCCGCCTCTGGTACAGCCAAGCCGGTACGCCACGCCTCACCGTGCGGCAGCGCTACGATCCGGCCAGCGGCAGCCTGTCGCTCACCTTGCGCCAGACGTTGCCGCCGACGCCCGGCCAGCCCGAGAAGGCGCCGATGGCAATTCCCGTCAAGTTCGCGCTGTTCGATCCGGCAACGGGTGAGCATGGGGGCGAGGAGTTGGTGGTGCTGACGCGCGACCAGCTCGAAATGCGCCGGGAAGGCTTTGCCCAGGCGCCGGTCCTGTCGCTCAACCGCGGTTTTGCCGCGCCGGTGATCGTCGAGGCGGAGCAAAGCGCGCAGGATCTCGCCTTCCTCGCCGCGCGCGACGATGATCCGTTCAGCCGCTATGAAGCGATGCAGCAGCTGATGATCAATGGCCTGCTCGCGCATATCTCCGGCGCGCCGCTGGAAAGCGACGTCATCATCGATTCGATCCGCAGGACGATCACGGATCCGACGCTCGACCGCTCCTTCGTGGCCGAGGCCGTCCGCCTGCCGAGCGAGGCCTATCTGGGCGACCAGATGCAGGTCGTCGATCCCGACGCCATCCATGCGGCGCGCGAGCGGCTGATGACCGGCATCGGCGAAGCGCTCGAATCCGAGTGGCGCGCGCTCCATGCCGAATGTGCCCGCAACGGCTTCTCCCTTTCGGCAGATGCGCGGGCGGCCCGCAAGTTGCGCGGCGTGGCGCTCTCCTATCTCGTGGCATCCGGCGCGCCCGACGGTTCGGCGCTTGCCTTCGGCCAGTTCGACCGGGCGGACAACATGACTGAGCGGCAGGCGGCCCTCGCCATCCTCGTCAATCGGGAAACGCCCGAGCGCGACCAGGCGCTGGCGGCCTTCTACCGCCGCTATGCCGGCAACGCGCTGGTCGTGGACAAATGGTTCCAGACGCAGGCGCTGGCTTTCCATCCCGACACGGTCGAGATCGTGCAGGCGCTCGCCGGCCATGCCGATTTCACGCTGGCCAATCCGAACCGGGCGCGCGCGCTCTATTCGGCCTTCGCGGCCAATCAGTGGGCATTCAACCGGGCGGACGGCAAGGGCTATTGCATGGTCGCGGACGCGATCATCGCGCTCGACAAACTCAATCCCCAGACGGCGGCACGGCTGGTCCCACCGCTCGGCCGCTGGCGCCGCTTCGATGGCGCGCGCGGGGCAATGATGCGCGCTGAGCTGGAGCGGATCGCGGCCACCCCGGGACTGTCCCGGGATGTGCTGGAGCAGGCCACCAAGAGCCTGGCCTGAGGGCGGCAAGACGCCGGAGCGGCGCGGTCAGTTGGCCGGCCGCTCCTTGAGCCAGTCGGCAACGGCGGTCGCGACCTGATTGGCCGCCTCGCTGATGGCTGGCGCCACGGTCTGGCTGTCGATGGCCGTGACAGGCACCGAGGCGGTGAAACGCTGGCGCGTCAGGCTTTGCCCGTCGGGCGCCAGCAGGCTGGCGTCATATGTGACGATCGCGAGGCGCCGTCCCGCG
Source organism: Sphingobium sp. SYK-6 (assembly GCF_000283515.1). Classification (GTDB taxonomy): domain Bacteria; phylum Pseudomonadota; class Alphaproteobacteria; order Sphingomonadales; family Sphingomonadaceae; genus Sphingobium; species Sphingobium lignivorans. The sequence continues at coordinate 4,180,693 of NC_015976.1, read as the reverse complement.
TCGATTCCGAATTCGAGCAGGCTCCCTTCCAGGAGCTGGCCCCGGCGGGCCAGGAACTGCGTGGGGTCAAGGACGAGCCGGCCGGTGCGCGTGCGGATGGTCTCCGCCAGCAGGCCCTGGAACTGCCGCGCCGGGACGTCCACCCAGAGCGCATCCTTCACATAGGCAAAGCTGGTGTCGCCGGTGCGCACGGCTACCCGCACCGTAGCGATCGCACGCGGTACGGTCGGCAGATCGACGAAGAGGACCGAATCCCGCGAGGCCGACAGGGTCTGGCCGGCCGGGGCCGAGGTCGCGGCCGCGATCGACAGGAGGCGCTCGGGCGGCTTCGTGCCGATCCGCACGCAACCCGTCATCGACAGGCTGGCAAGGGCGAGCATGGCGAGCGCGATGATCCGCGTGCGCGCGGGGAACGGTGTCATGGCGGCCCTTCCTGTCATGGCTTGTAATCCGGCAGGGCCGGCGAGCCGATAAGGCCACCGGCGCCCTGCTGATCGATCCTCTCGGTCACGGCGAGGATCGCGCGCGACATCTGCCGCAGATCCCGGACCAGCAGCCCGATCTGCGGCATCGTGTCCCGCGTGAACACGTCGACGCCGGGCTTCGCGTCCTTGATGGTCGCGTCCAGCCCATCCAGCGTGGAGCGGGCGGACTGAACGGTGGCGCGAAGATCGGCGATCAGTGGCTTGCCCTCGCTCGTCACCAGCTCATTGGTATTGTTCGCTGCCTGCGCGAGCGCATCGGCGGCCCTGGCGGCGCTCTCCAGCGTCGCGCGGGTCTGCACGATCGTCTGGGCCAGCTCGGGACCGCTTGCCGCGAGATCACCGGTCAGCTTGTCGATATTGGCGAGAATGCCCGCGATGTTCCGCTGGTTGCGATCGTCGAGCAGCTCGGTCAGTCGCTCGGTCAGCGTCGTGATCCGCTCCAGCAGCATCGGCGCGCTGTTCAGCAGCTCGCCAAGCGCGCCGGGTTTCGTCGGGATGACGGGTACGCCTTCAGGGCAGACGGAATCGCGGTCCCGCTCGGGGCATCCGAGCGGCGGCGCGCCCCGCACAGCGCCGGCGAGCTGGATTTCCGAAACGCCGGTGAAGCCCACGCCATTGATCGTCGCGGTCGTGCCCTGAAGGATGGGCGTCTTGCGATCGACGACGACGCGGACGCGCACGAAACGCGGGTCCTTGTGCCAGAGCTCGATGTTCTTGACCTGCCCGGAAGGCACGCCGGAGTAAGTCACCGACGAACCCTTGGCGAGGCCGCTGACCGACTGGCGGAAGAATATGTCATATTCCCGCTGGTCCGCCTCGCTGATCCGCGCGAACCAGAACGCACCGCCGATCGCGAGGGCCGCGAGCAACAGGACGATCACGCCCACGAACACATTGTTGGATCGTGTTTCCATCTATCCCCTGTGCCTTCCAGAGCGGGTTATGGCGAGCCTGTGCGCGCCTGTCCATGCCGGGCCAGCGCGCCGTGTCATCGCGCGTCCGCCAGTGCCGTGATGCCGTGCGCCACCCGGCCGCGCGGTCCGTTGAAATATTCCTGTATCCAGGGATGGTCGAGCGTCAGCAGCTCGTCGATCGTGCCGACCGCGATGACGCGGCGATCCGCCAGCACCGCTACCCGGTCGCAGATGGCATGCAGCGTGTCGAGATCATGCGTGATCAGGAACAGAGTGAGGCCAAGCGTGCGCTGCAGCTCGCGCGTCTGTTCGTCGAAGGCGGCGGCACCGATGGGATCGAGCCCGGCGGTCGGCTCATCGAGAAACAGCAGGTCCGGATCGAGCGCCAGGGCCCGCGCGAGACCCGCGCGCTTGCGCATGCCGCCGGAAAGCTCGGACGGATATTTGGGGCCTGCATCGGCCGAAAGCCCGGACATGAGAATCTTGTAGGCCGCGATCTCCTCGCGAAGCCGGGGCGTCATGTCGGGATAATATTCGCGCAAGGGCACCTGCACATTTTCCGAGACGGTCAATGTCGAGAACAATGCGCCGTTCTGGAAAAGGATGCCCCAGCGCTTCTGCACGGCCAGCAAGGCGGGATCATTGGGGTCGCGATCGAGCATCGGCTCGCCCAGCACGTTGATCGAGCCGGCGGCGGGTCGCTGCAGCCCGATGATCGAGCGCATGAGGACGGACTTTCCGGTGCCCGAGCCGCCGACGACGCCGAGGATCTCGCCGCGCTTCACGTCGAGATCGAGCTGATCGTGGATGATCTGCTCGCCGAAGCGGTTGACGAGCCCCCGAATGGAAATGATCGGTTCGCCCGGCGCGGGGTTGGGGGACGTGATGGCGTCCGTCATGTCCAGCCGATCCATGTGAAGAACACCGCGAAGATTGCGTCGAGCACGATCACCAGGAAGATCGCCTGCACCACTGCCGCCGTCGTGCGCAGGCCCACTTCCTCCGCGTTCGAGCGCACCTGAAGTCCCTGGAAGCAGCCGGCGATGCCGATGATGAGCCCGAAGACGGGCGCCTTGACCAGCCCGACATAGAGATCGGTGATCGGGACGACTTCCCGCAATCTCTGCACGAACGTGATCGGGGGGATATCCAGCGCGATCGCGCACAGGAAGCCGCCGCCGATGACCGCGACGACCGAGGCATAGAAGCCGAGCAGCGGCATCATGATGACCACGGCCATGATGCGCGGCATGACGAGCGCTTCCATGGGCCGCACGCCAATGGTGCGCATGGCGTCCACTTCCTCGTTCAGCATCATCGTGCCGATCTGCGCGGCGAAGGCCGAGCCGGATCGGCCGGCCACCATGATCGCCGTCATCAGCACGCCGAGTTCGCGGAAGGTGAGCCGGCCCACGAGATTGACGGTCAGCACTTCCATGCCGAACTGCTCGAGCTGCACGGAGCCCTGCTGGGCAATGACGATGCCGACGAGGAAGCTCATCACGCCAATGATGCCCAGCGCCGACACGCCGACCACCTCGAGGCGCTGCACCACGGCATTGACCCGGATCGAGCGCGGATGCCGGATCAGATGGCCGAAGCTTATCACGGTGGCGCCGAGGAAGCCCAGAAGGCCGACCATGGTGGTGCCGGTCAGCTTGGTCGCCTCGCCGATCTGGTCCGCGATGCGCACCAGTGGATTGGGCGGCTTGGGCGGCTCTTCCAGCGGCTGATCGTTGCGCGCCACCACGTCGAGCAGCCGCGAGGCGTCATCATTGGCGCCGACGATGCTGGCCTGCGTGCGGACGGCCAGCCGATGGACGATCCAGGCGCCGATGGTGTCGATATGATCGACCTCGCTGAGGTCGATGCGGGCGACATCGCCCTCGATCGCATCCATCCGCTGCGGCAGATGGTCGAGGCATGAAAGTGAAAGCGTTCCCGTCAGAGCGATGGTCCGGCCCTGCGCGTCATCGCGTTCGCTGAAGTCGGCAGGTTTGATCATCGACTGCACACTGTGCCAGTTTGCATTGCGCGGCAAGCCGATTTGGCTCATGCGCCCTCAACGCGGAAGAGCCGGAATGGATGCAGGCGTGCAGAAGATTGCAATTTACGACATGGATCGCACCATCACGGTGACCGGCACTTATGCTGCGTTTCTGGTCCATATGGCGCGCTGCGTGGCGCCCTGGCGGCTCATTTTCCTCCCCGTCGCCGGGCTGGTGATGATCGGTTATGTCCTGCGGCTGGTTAGCCGCGCGCGCGCGAAGGAAATCAATCAGGGTCTGCTCATCGGCTGGCGCGTCAACCGTGCGCGCATCCAGCCTGCCGTTGAATCCTATGCCGACAAGGTCGTGGCCGGCAATGTGCGGGCCGGCGCGCTGCGCCGCATCGCGGACGACCGGGCGGACGGCTATCGCCTGCTGATCGCCTCCGCATCCTTCCGCCTCTATGTCGAGCCGATCGCCCGGCGCCTCGGCTTCGACGACGTGATCGCGACCGATCATTTCAGCCAGGACTTCGATTATCTGCGCGCCCGGATCGCGGGGGAGAACTGCTACGACGTCGCCAAGCTGCGGATGATCGAGCGCTGGATGAAGGGGCAGGGCATCGAGCGCGATCAGGCGCATGTCCGCGCCTATAGCGACCATGTGACCGATGCGCCGCTGCTCGACTTCGCCGACGAGGGCGTCGCGGCCAATCCGCACGCCAAGCTTGAGCGGCTGGCCACGCTGCGGGGCTGGCCGATCGTCCGCTGGTGAGGCGGCGACCCGGCGCGCTTGCCGGGAGGTCAGGCCTGCGCGATCCCGATCAATGATATCTGCCGCCCATAGCCCGGCTCTCCTGCATGGCAGGCACGGCGATAGGAGAAGAGGCGCTCCGGCTGGCTGTACGTGTCCTCATCCAGCATCGTGACGGCACCGACGCCGGCCGCGGCCAGACGCGCGGCGACATAGCCGGCAATGTCGAACTGGAGATGGCCGGGCCGCCCGGCCGAGAAGAAGCGGGCATCCTCGCCATCGCGCGCGATGAACGGTGCCTCGAAGCCGGCGCTGACTTCATAGCTCGCCCGGCCGATGCACGGGCCGATCGCGCAGGCGATGCCTTCTCGTGCGGCGCCGAGCGCGACCATGGCATCGAGGGTCGCTTCCGCGACACCGGTCAGTGCGCCTTTCCAGCCGGCATGGGCTGCGCCCACGACCCGGCCGGTCTCGTCGGCGAAAAGGATCGGCACGCAATCGGCGGTGAGAATGCCCAGCAGCAGGCCGGGCCGGTCGGTCACCAGCGCGTCGGCGCGCGGGCGCGCGTCCAGCGGGATTGCCTCCGTGACCGTGACGACGTCGGCGGAATGGACCTGATGCAGAGTGACCAGTGTCGATCCGGGAAGGACCGCATCGCGCGCGAGATCCCGGTTGCGCAGGATCGCGTCCCGCTCGTCGTCCGACCCCAGGCCCACATTGAGGCCGGCATGAATGCCCGTCGAAACGCCGCCCTGTCGGCCGAGAAAGCCATGGGGCACCATGCCGAGTGACGCCGCGCGGATAACTTCGATGGTCATGCAAATCCTGCCGGTTGGGGCCATTCGGGATGGCGAAGAGCGAGAACGCGGAACAGCCGGCCCATCTGATCGGGAGCGACCAGCCTTTGCACGGCTTCGTCCAGTTCCTGTCCGCGCGCCGGATTGGCGCGCTTGAGGGCGCTGGCCCGCGCCTGAATGCCCAGGTGCGTGAGGAAGGCGCCCTGACCGATGCAGGGCGAGGGCCGCAGTCCCTGGGCGCGGCCGACAGCGGCCAGCATCGCGAAATCGACATGCGCGGTGAGATCGCGCGAACCGGGCGCCTCCAGGGGATCAGCATAGCGATGAGCGCTCATGGCCTGCAGCGTATCGCCGGTTGCGGGCCCCTCATAGCCGTAATCGATCGCGAGCAAGGCGCCCCCCTGGCGAGCGATCCTGCCCGCGAGCGACGCCATGATCGCCTCTCCGGCCGGGCATCGCTCGACGATCGCGCCGATGGGGGCATCGGCAAGCGGGGCGGGGATGTCGTCCGCGCGGTCCTGATCGCCAGTCGTGAACCGCGTGCCCGCGACCATCCGTTCGCGCCAGCCGCGCGGCATGCGCTCGAACTGCCTGATTGGCAGGGCATCGAAGAATTCATTGGCGACGACGACGAGCGGCCGGTCGGCGGGCAGGCTGTCGATGGTCTCGTGCGAGAGGGCGGCGGGCACCGCCTCGGCCTGCCTGCGGCGCAGCACCGGGCTCGTTTCCACGAAATGGACGGGCGGTGCGAGGCCAGCGCCTTTCATCGCGCGCAAGGCGTCGGCGGCCAGCGTGCCCCGGCCCGGGCCCAGTTCCACATAGGCCGCATGCTCGCCAGCGCCTGCCCGCAGGACGAGATCGGCCCAGCACAGGCCGATCAGCTCGCCGAACATCTGGCTGATCTCCGGTGCGGTCGTGAAATCGCCGGCGCGGCCGAGCGGATCGCGGCTGCCGTAATAAGCCGCATTGGCGGCGGCCATGAAGTCATGCACCGAGAGAAGCGAAGCCCCGTCGGCGCCCTCAGGCGACACTGTTCGTCCCAGCTGTCGGCTCCACGCGGGTGCGCCGGCCCTTCGCCGTGACGACGAGATAGAGGCCAAGCACCAGCAGCGGAATGGTGAGCCACTGGCCCATGTGAAGGCCGGTGCGCTCGGCGAACTCCATCAGCTGCGCATCGGCCTCGCGGTAGAATTCGACGAAGAACCGCGCCGCGCCATAGCCGAGTGCGGCGATGCCGAAGAGCTTGCCGGGCTCGTAGCGGGCATTGGTCTTCCAGAAGAAGAAGGCGAGGATGGCGAACAGCAGCGGCCCTTCCAGCATCGCTTCATAAAGCTGGCTGGGGTGGCGCGGCAGGTCGCCCGGCGCATCGGGGAAGACGATGGCCCAGGGCACGCTCGTCACCTTGCCCCACAGCTCGCCATTCACGAAATTGGCGAGGCGGCCGAAGAACAGCCCGAATGGCACCACGCAGGCGATATAATCGCACACGCGCAGGAAGCTCAGGCCCTCCCGCCGCGCCATCCACCAGATCGCCACGATCACGCCGATGGTGCCGCCATGCAGGGACATGCCGCCCTCCCACAGCTTGAAGATGTCGAGCGGGCGCAGGAAGATATCGGGCTGGTAGAACAGTACATAGCCGAGCCGGCCGCCCAGGATGATGCCGAGCGTGGCGTAGAAGATGAAATCGTCCGCGTGGCGGCGGGCCATCGGCGCGCCGGGCTGGCGGATCAGCACGGTCAGATACCAGTAGCCGATCAGGATGCCGGCCAGATAGGCCAGGCTGTACCATTTGATCGTGAAGAAGCCGAGGTCGAGCGCAACCGGGTTCAGGCCCAGGCTGTCGAAGTGGATGGACTGGGCGGCAGCGGCCGCGAGCAACGCAATCGTCAATTCTTTTCCCCGGCGGTTCTGGGCTGCATGCGCGCTGCATAGTGCAAGACGGGAAGGAGACCAAGGCCGGAGAGGAAGGGCATCAGGAGGCGCGGCTTATCCTTCAGACCCGTGCCGTTCCGGGCTATGATTTTCCGACGGTCGTTTCGGCAGCGCCGCCGGGCTGGCGGAGCCTGCCTTGCGCCATGCCGGCGAGCTGCTTCTTGAGTGTCTCGGGCGCGGGCGCGACGAGGAAACCGAAGCTCACATTGCCTTCGCGGGTCTCCACGACGTGATGGAGCCGGTGCGCCTGGACGATGCGCTTCATGTAGAGCGAGCGCGGCACATAATGATGCGCCACGCGGCGGTGGACGATGATGTCATGAAAGCCGAGATAGATGGCGCCGTAAGCGGCGATGCCGGCGCCGACGGCCGTGGCCCAGTTTCCCCAGCCCCATTGTACGCCGCCCAGGAGGAGCAGGATGGAGGGGAGGGCAAAGATCACGAAATAGAGATCGTTGAGTTCCCACCGGCCCGTTCGCGGCCGGTGATGGCTGGCATGAAGGAACCAGCCGGGCCCATGCATCACCCAGCGATGCATGACATAGGCGAAGCCCTCCATCAGCGCGACGGTCACCAGGAACAGGAGGAGGAGCAGGGGCCAGCTCATGGCGCCGCTATAGGCGCGCCGCGCCGCGATGTGAATTGCCCGCGATGCTTTTGGACGGGCGGTGCCTCGTCCCGTCCCGCCTTGCCTCGGGACGCGGTTGCGCTACCATCAAGGCCATGAAGACGATCGTCCTTGCTCTTGCAGCCCTGGCCGTCGCCGGCGGGCCTATCTCTCCTCTCGCAGCGCAGGAGGTTCCGCCGGCACCGGGCGCGGAAGCGGTCGCACCCGCGGTCCCGGCGCGGACCGTTCCGGTGGTCCTGACCACCGAGCGCGGACCCATCACCATCGCGCTGGAGGTGGAGCGTGCCCCGCTCACCGCCGCCAATTTCCTGCGCTATGTCGACCAGAAGCGGCTCGACGGCACCGTCTTCTATCGTTCGTTCAAGTGGAGCGACGGAACACCCGGCGGCTTCATCCAGGGCGGCACCCAGAATGATCCAAAGCGCATCCTCAAGCCCGTCCCACACGAGCCGACGAGCCAGACAGGGCTTTCCCATGTCGACGGCGCGATCTCGCTGGCACGGGGCGAGCCAGGCACGGGCACCGGCGACTTCTTCATCATCCTGGGAGACATGACCGGCTTCGATGCGGACGAGAAGCAGCCGGGATTCGCCGTGTTCGGGCGGATCGTCGAAGGCATGGACGTGGTCCGCGCGATTGCCGATTCACCCCGCAGCCCCACGGCGGGGGAAGGCGTGATGAAAGGCGAGATGCTCGAACCGCAGATCCGCATCGTCACCGCGCGGCGTGCGCCGGCCGCGAAAGCGGCTCAGTAGCGACTCGCATGTCCGGCACGGACCTGCCGGCGTTTCCGAATCATAGGGCTGAACGAAATGAGGCTGCGGCCCGGCCCGCAGCCTCCTTGCAAGCCGCCGTTCCCACGGACGGCGGCGTGCTTTCGTGAGTTCAGAAGGATGCGCCGACCGAGAAGATCACCGCGCCATCCGCACCGAGATCCTCGGCGCCCGTGCCCGGCGCATAGGACCGCTGCCGGGCTTCGTCCGTGTTCACATAATGGACGCCGAAGGTGAGGGGCCCATAGCCGCCGGAGACGCCGACCGAATAATCCCAGACATGATGGTCAGGGCCATAGCCGCCCAGGAAGGAATTGCTCTTGGAATAGCCGATATGGCCATCCACGGTCAGCGGGGTGTTGGGCACGGTGATCGAAGGCTCGGCGTGCACATAGATGGCGGACGACTTATCGCCCGTATCGAGGCTGGCCAGCGAGGCCTGATCCCAGGCATAATTGATGCCGACGGCGAGCGAGGCGGGGCCGTAAGTGCCCGTCAGCGTGACATAGGGCTCGACGATGGTCGAATCGCTGTAGCCGGCCTTGGGATAGATATAGGCCAGGATGCCGACATCCACATTGAGGCCCGGCGCCACATCCGTGGTGTAGCCGCCGAAGACGTCGATCTCGGCATTGCCGGCAAAGCCGATGCTCGAGCCCCAGGTGCCGACATAGAAGCCGCTCTCGTGGCTGATATCGATGCCCGCCTGCACCGCGATGTTCTCGTTGCTCTGGCTGAAGCCACGGAAGCGATAGTCGGAAACGAGAGTGGCGGAGCCGGAAATGGTTACTGGGCTGCTGGCCTCCTCCTGCGCCAGGGCTGGCGTCGCGGAGGCAAGGATAGCGAAGGCCGAAAGGCCGATGATGGACTTGCGCATGGTATTCCCCTTGTCGAGATAAATGCGATCGTCCCTACCTGCGGTTACGGCGATCCCTTCATTATCCCGCCCTTGGGGCAGCCGAGGAACCTGTCCTGTATCCACGCGCAGGTTGCATCGCGTTGTGCATCGCACAAGCAAAATTTGTAACTTAATGTTGCTGAATCCGGCGCTGTTGCAGCTTTGCAACGCGTGGGAAGGCTATTCCCGGGACAGAGAGTGCCGAGAAAAGGGAACGAAAACAGCTTCTTGTAAAAGGGAAGCCGGAGACCCGTGCGCGGTCAGGGGCCGATGGCCTCTTTCCAGACGGTGAGCGCCTGCTCGATATCGGCGATCAGATCGGCGACGTCCTCGAGGCCGATATTGACGCGCACGAGCGGGCCCCGCGCCGGGGCAGTCGCGCTCCGCAGACCTTTGAGGTCGACGGGAATGGCGAGGCTCTCATATCCGCCCCAGCTATAGCCGATGCCGAACAGACCAAGACTGTCGATGAAGGTGGCACGTTCCCGCTCGCCGCCGCCCGCCAGCTCGAACGCGAAGAGGCCGGTGCCGCTGGCGAAGTCGCGCAGGAAGATGTCATGCCCCGCGCAGTCGGGCAGTGCCGGATGCAGCACGCGCGCCACTTCCGGCCGCCAGGAGAGCCAGCGCGCGATGGCCAGAGCGCTTTCGCCCTGATGCTTGAGCCGCACCGCCAGCGTGCGCAAGCCGCGCAGCGCGAGCCAGGCATCGTCCGGACTGGCCATCTGCCCAAGCGTGTGCGCGCCCTGGCGGATGCGGGGCCAGAGCGCGGCATTGGCGCTGACCGAACCCATCATGACATCGCTGTGGCCGACGATATACTTCGTGCAGGCGAGAATGGAGACGTCTACGCCCATGCCGAGCCCGGGCAGCAGCAGCGGCGTTGCCCAGGTGTTGTCGAGCAGCGTGACGATGCCGCGCTCCCGCGCTGCTGCGACGATGGCCGGGATGTCCTGCACCTCGAAAGTGAGGCTGCCGGGACTCTCCATGAAGATTGCCCGCGTGTTCGCCTGGAACAGGTCCGCGATCCCGCTGCCGATCAGCGGATCATAATAGCGCGTGGTGATGCCCATCTCGCGCAGCAGCCCCTCGCACAGGGCGCGGGTCGGCCCATAGACGCTGTCGACCATGAGCAGTTCGTCGCCCGGCCGGAGGAGGGCCAGCAAGGCGCCCGATATGGCCGCGACACCGGAAGGATAGAGCATCGTGCCCGCCGCTTCCGGCTCCATCTGCGTGATGGCCTCGGCCAGCGCCCAGCTCGTCGGGGCGCCACGCCGGCCATAATAGAGGCGGTGCGGATCGCTGATGTCTGCGCTGCGCAGATGCGCGACGTCCTCGTAGAGGATGGTCGATGCCCGCCACACAGGCGGGTTGACGATTCCGCCCGGTTGCCCCGGCATGCCCGTCCATTCCGCGCGCCGCCCGGCCTGCACGAGCCGCGTGGCAGCGCTCAGCGGCTTGCCGCCCTTGTCCTTCCCGCTGTCGCTCATGCCGGCCCGGTCGCCTTGGGCGTGGCGGGATCGGCGCCCCATTCGGACCAGCTTCCGTCATAGACGCGCACGTCGTCCTTGCCGAGGAGCGCCGCGCCGAACAGGAGATTGCAGGCCGTGACTCCGCTGCCGCAACTCATGATGAGCGGCTTGCCGAGATCGACCCCGGCATCGGCGAAACTGCGCCGCAGTGCTTCGCCGCGCTTCCACCGGCCATCGGGTTCGAGCATCATGCCGGTGGGCATGTTGGCCGATCCGGGAATATGGCCGGACGCCATGCCCGGGCGCGGTTCGGGATCGGCACCGCTGAAGCGGTCGGCCCCGCGCGCATCGACCACTTGCGCAGCGCAACTGTCCAGATTGGCGAGAACATCCGCTTTCGTCGCGATGGCGCTATCGTCCCGATGCGCATTGAAGCCGTCCGACGCGGCGGGCGTACCCGACCCCTGCTCGACTGGTCGTCCTTCCGCCATCCAGCGGGCAAGCCCGCCGTCGAGGATCGCCACCTGCCGGGCACCGAAAATGCGGAAGAGCCACCATGCGCGGCCCGCACTCACTAGCGGGCTGTTGTCATAGACGACGATGCGATCATCCTGCCCGATGCCCAGCTCCGCCATGCGCGCGGCGAATTGCGCGTTCGTCGGCACGGTCGCGGGACGGGGATCGCCGGGATCGTTCAGCGACGACAGATCCAGGAACAGGGCGCCGGCTATGTGCGTCTCCAGATACTCGGCATGGGCATCGCGCGGCGTGCCGGGCAGGAAGGATGTCGCATCCACGATGCGCAGATCGGCGGCACCGAGCGCATCGGCCAGCCACTGGGTTGAAACGAGCAGATCCATGGCCTTTCCCCTTCTCCCGTTTGCCCCGATGCGCAAGGGGGTTCGCGCGGGACGGGAATCATATTAAAGGCCCGGCCATGACACTCAAGCATCTGGGCCAGTCGAGCGCCCTTCCCGCAAGCCCCGAGGACGCGGTTCTGGACTATGTGCCGAACCCCCGGCAGGGGCGCCCCTATCTGGTGCGCTTCTCGGCGCCCGAATTCACCTCGCTCTGCCCGGTGACCGGCCAGCCCGATTTCGCGCATCTGGTCATCGACTATGTGCCGGGCGAGACGATCGTCGAATCCAAGTCGCTCAAGCTGTTCCTCGGCAGCTTCCGCAACCATGCGGCCTTTCACGAGGATTGCACGGTCGGCATCGGCGAGCGCCTGTTCACGGAGATGCAGCCGCTGTGGCTGCGCATCGGTGGCTACTGGTATCCGCGCGGCGGCATTCCCATCGATGTCTTCTGGCAGTCCGGCCCGCCGCCGGAGAGCGTGTGGCTGCCCGATCAGGGCGTGCCGGGCTATCGCGGACGCGGTTGATCGCTTCGGTCGATCAGGTTTCCGCGGAAGTTTACAAAGTTCACGCCACGGGTCGTGAGGTTTTGGTTCCCCACGCGGGATACTGATCGACTGCATCGATTAAACCTGGCTTGCATGGTGATCGCATGCGGTCGTCATGCCATCGGCGGCGCCCTGTAGGACAGCTATTTGAACAGGCCGCCGAGCACGCCGCGCACGAGCTTGCCGACCAGACCGCCGCTGCGGCTGCGTGAGGATCCGCCGAGGATCTGCTTGCCGAGCTCGTTCGCGACCTGCCGGCCGATCGACGAGCCGGCGGATCGCGTGGCGGACTGGATCGCCCGGTCGAGATTGGAGGGCTTGGCCGCCTCGCGCGCCCGGGCCCGCGCCTCGACCTCGCGCTGTCTCGCCTCGACCTTCGCCTGCGCGGCGGCGGCCTTGTCCGCCTCGGCCTGCGCTTTCTCGGCCGCGGCCGCGGCGATGGCGGCATCGGCACGCGCCGCGAGAATCTCCTCGGCCGATTCGCGGTCGACTTCCTCCTCATACTGGCCCTCGCAGGGCGAGATGGACTGGATGATGGCCCGCTCCTTGGCCTCCAGCGGCCCCAGCCGGGAGCGTGGCGGCGCGATGAGCGTACGCTGGACGATGGACGGCGATCCATCCTCCTGAAGCAGCGACACCAGCGCCTCGCCGACCCGTAGCTGCGTGATGGCCTCGGCCACGTCCAGCGCGGGATTGGGCCGGAAGGTCTCGGCGGCTGCCTTGATCGCCTTCTGCTCGCGCGGCGTGAAGGCACGCAGCGCATGCTGGACGCGATTACCGAGCTGCCCGGCAATATCCTCGGGAATGTCGATCGGGTTCTGCGTCACGAAATAAATGCCCACGCCCTTGGAGCGGATGAGCCGCACCACTTGCTCGATCTTGTCGACCAGCGCCTTTGGCGCGTCGTCGAACAGCAGATGCGCTTCGTCGAAGAAGAAGACGAGCACCGGCTTGTCCGGATCGCCGACCTCGGGAAGCGTCTGGAACAGTTCGGACATCAGCCAGAGCAGGAACGTGCCGTAGAGCCGGGGGCTCTGCATGAGCTTGTCCGCCGCGAGGATGTTGACGTAGCCGCGCCCTTTCTCGTCGGTCCGGATGAAATCCTGGATGTCGAGCGCCGGCTCGCCGAAGAAATGCCCGCCGCCCTGCGATTCGAGCTGGAGAAGCTGGCGCTGGATCGCGCCGACGCTGGCCTTGCTGACATTGCCGTAGCGGGCCGTGAGTTCGTCCGCCTTCTCGCTGCAATAAGCGAGCATGGATTGCAGATCCTCCAGATTGAGGAGCAGCAGCCCTTCCTCGTCGGCGACGCGGAAGGCGATGGTGAGCACGCCTTCCTGCGTCTCGTTGAGGCCCATGATGCGTGCCAGCAGCAACGGCCCCATTTCAGAGACGGTGGTGCGGATGGGATGACCCTGCTCGCCATAGAGATCCCAGAACATGGCGGGGTTGTCGGCAAAGGCATAATCAGCGAGGCCGATTTCCTGCGCGCGGGCGATCAGCTTGTCCGCATTCTTCGCGGTCGGCGAGCCGGCCATGGCAATGCCCGAGAGATCGCCCTTCACGTCCGCGACGAACACCGGCACGCCCCGGGCGGAGAAGCTCTCGGCAAGGCCCTGCAGCGTGACCGTCTTGCCCGTGCCTGTGGCGCCGGCGATCAGGCCGTGGCGATTGGCGCGGCGCAGGACGAGCTTCTGCGGCTCCCCGCCGCCAAGGCCGATGAAGATGGATGTCTCGTCCGTCATTGCCCTTACCCTCCCATGTCGGGCCGCGCGCGACCCGGGCAGAACCCTCGATACAGTTTTTGCGCTCAACGCGCCGCGCGGCAACGAAAAAGGGCGCGTTCCCACGCGCCCTTTCCGTACATGCCGTGATCGCGATCCTTACTAGCTGCGCAGGCGAACCGCCAGGAAGATGGGCGGGCTGCCGCGCCGCAGGATCTGGAGCAGCACCGCATTGCGGCCGCTGTCCTTCGCGGCCTGCGCGGCCTTGCCCAGCTCGGCCTCGGTCGTGACGGGCTGGCCATTGGCCATCATCACCACGTCGCCGCGACGAAGGCCCTTGGAGCCGGCGTCCGTCGAGGGATCGACCGCGGAAATGACGACGCCGCGCGTCTCCGTCGCGATGCCGAGCTGACGAGCGATGTTCGGTGTGAGCGGCTGGACGGCGAGGCCGAGCAACTGCTGGGACGCCTGGCGGGTGCTCTGCTCGTCCTGGTCGGAGAAATCGTCCGGGTTCTGCTGCGAGAAGTTGGCCAGCTCCTCCTCTGGCGGGCGTTCGCTGATCGTCGCGCGCACCGTCACCGTCTTGCCGCCGCGCACCAGTTCGATCGGCACGGTGGAGCCGACCGGGAGGCTCGAGACGATGTAGGACAGGGTCTCGTCCGGGGTCACCGTGCGTCCGTTGATCTTCGTGATGACGTCGCCGGCGCGGATGCCGGCCTTCTCGGCTGCCTTGCCGCTTTCCACCGCCTGCACGAACTCGCCGCGATTCTTGGGCAGGCCGAGCGATTCGGCCATGTCGTCCGAAAGCTGGCTGATCTGGATGCCGAGATAGCCGCGCTGGACATTCTGGCCCTTGCGCAGCGTCTCGATGACCGGGACGGCCTGCTCCGCGGGAATGGCGAAGCCGATGCCGACATTGCCGCCGGTGGGCGAGAGGATCTGGCTGTTGATGCCGATGACGTTGCCATGCATGTCGAACATCGGGCCGCCGGAATTGCCCTGGTTGATCGAGGCGTCGGTCTGGATGAAGCGCTCGGCACCGCCGGTGTTGCGGTGGAGCGCGGAAATGATGCCCGCCGTCACGGTGCTGCCGATGCCGAACGGATTGCCGATGGCCACCACCCAGTCACCCACGCGCGCGCGGCTGGAATCGCCGAACTTGACGAACGGCAGCGGCTTGTCGGCATTGATCTTGAGCACAGCGAGGTCCGAGCGGGGATCGGTGCCGACCAGCTTGGCCTTGTATTCCGTGCGATCGGGCAGCGTGACGGTGATCTCGTCCACCGTCGCGCCGCGCGCGCCGGGCGCGACCACATGGTTGTTGGTGACGACATAGCCATCGGCCGAAATGATGAACCCCGAGCCGAGCGACTGGGCCTGGCGCGTCTGCGGGCCGCCCTCGCCGAAGCCGAAGAGGCCGCCGAAGGGCGTGCCGGCAAAGGGATTCTGCACCTGCACCCGCTGGCGCGTGGAGATGTTGACGACGGCCGGCTGGAGCTTCTCGACCATGTCGGCGAGGCTGGCCGGGGCACCCTGCGGCGCGGCGGCCGAGGACCCTTCGTTCTGGGCGGTCTGGGCAATCACGCTCGTCGAATGGGACGTCAGGGCAAGCGTGGTTCCGCCGAGGAGCAAAGCTGCGGTAATTGCGTAAGCGTAGCGCACGAAAACCTTCCTCTCAATCAAACTGTCTTCATGGCGTCCTGCCCCGGTTCAACCCGAGAAAGGACCCGATGGGCTCCCCATGAGGGGCCATGACGAGCGCCGGATTAACCGGCATTGAATGGACCGCACGGCGCCCCCGGGCGCCGCGCCAGCCCCATTCAGCGTCCCCGGAACTGCCGGAGATAATCATTGTCCGCGCCCAGGATCGCGCTGGTCTCTCCCTGGCTGTCCTGCGCGAAGGTCGTGCGGTAGGACTGCATGGCACGGTAGAAGTCGTAGAATTGCGGATCCTTGCCGAAGCTTGCCGCGTAGACCTTCGCGGCGGCGGCGTCGGCCTCGGCGCGAATGATCTGGGCACGGCGGGCGCCCTCGGCCCGGATGGTCAGCGCTTCCTGCTCGCGCGCGGTGCGCATGCGCTGGAACGCGCTCTGCAGTGGCGTGCCGTCCGGCAGATCGGCACGCATGATCCGCACGTCGATGATCTCCGCGCCATATTGGGCGGCGACCCGGTTGAGGCTGCGGTTGATGTTCTGCATCACTTCGCTGCGCTCGGGGCTCAGCAGCATGTCGAACCGCCGCTTGCCCAGCTCGTTGCGCAGCGCGGAACCGAGGATCGGCCGCAGTGCGTCCACGACGCGCTCCTCGCTCCCCGCCGAGATGTACATGCGGCGCGGATCGACGATGCGATAGCGGGCGAACGCGTCCACCTGCAGCCGGAGCTGGTCCGTGGACAGCACCTGCTGGCGCTCCATCGCGACCGACTGGACGCGCTTGTCGATCCAGACGATCTGATCGATGAACGGCGCACGGACCTTCAGCCCCGCGCCGGTATGGCCGAACGTCTCGTTGGGCTTGTAGCTGTTGTAGATGCGCACCGGCTCGCCGAAGCGCAGCACGACGGCCTGGCGCGTCTCGGGCACGATGGCGAAGGTGCTGCCGATGAGGAACAGCGCGATCGTCGCCAGGACGGCGAGGATGACGGGGTTGCGTGGCACGGAGCTCACTGGCCGCCTCCCTGCTGGGGCTGCGGACTGGCCTCGACGCTCGCGGTGGGCGTGCGCGGACGAACGGCCGGCAATGGCAGATAAGGCGTCACGCCATTGGCCTCGATGATCGTCTTGTTCACGCCCGAAAGCACCTTTTCCATCGTCTCGTAATACATGCGGCGGCGCGTGACGTCCGGCGCGAGCCGGTATTCCTCATAGACCTTGTCGAACGCGGCAGCCTCGCCCTGCGACTGGGCGGCGAGCTGCTGCGAATAGGCGCGGGCCTGGTTGAGATAGGTTTCCGCGGCCTGCTGGGCGGCGCTCACTTCCTTGAAGGCGTCGTTGACCGCGTCCGGCGGATCGGCCTGCTTGATGGCCACGCCCTGGATGCGCACGCCCGCGCCATAAGTGTCCAGGATGCCCTGCATGCGCTCCTGCACCTGGCTCTCGATGGCGTTGCGGCCCGCGCCGAGCGCGTCGGTCAGCGAGACGTTCGCCACGACGGCGCGCATGGCCGATTCGGCCACCGCCGCGATGGTCGCGTCCGGATCGGCGATCTGGAAGGCATATTGCTGGGGATCGCGGATGTTCCAGCGCACCGAATAGCCCAGATTGATGATGTTCTGGTCGCCGGTGAGCACCAGCTTCTCGGATTCCTCGCCGGCCGAGCCGAGATCGATGGTGCGGATCTCCTCGACGTCGATCACCGCGACGCTCTCGAGAGGCGCGGGGAGCGTCCAGTTGATGCCGGGGCCGATCGTGCGGCTGTAGCTGCCGAGCATCGAGACGATGCCGCGTTCCTGCGGTCCGATCCGGTGCACGCTGGTCGTCGCGATCCAGATGAGCGCGACGCCGCCGAGCAGATAGGGCCAGATGGCGCGCCCGCCCGCCCGCGGCGGCAGGCCGCCGCCGAAGCTGTCACGCGCGCGGCGCAGCAGTTCGTCGATCGCGCTCGGCCCGCGCGTGCCACGGCCACCCGGCTCGCCGCGCGGCGGCGGCGTCCACGGGTTGCGCGGCCCGTCGCCGCCTCTTCCGGTCGATGGTTCCTCATCCCTGCTACCCCAGGGACCGCCTTCGCTCATCGCCGAGGGCTGGCCGGGGCGCTGCGTCATGTCTGTGTCCATCAGACTTCTATAGGGAGGCTATCCGGGGAAATACAGGGTGCGGGCGCCAATATTCCGCCCCCGACGCATAAATTCCGGCCTCGCGAAGCTTTGCGCCGGCGCCACTTGCGCTTAAGAGCGCCGGCATGAGTGATGGATCGAGGGACGCCGGACAGGCGATCGACGCGGCGCTGGCCGAGCGGATGGACATGACCGCGCAGGGGCGCGCCAGCGGGCTGCGCCTGCGCGACGGCGTGCTGAGCCTCGTTCTCGATGTCGGCGGTCTCGATCCGGCCGGGCGTGACGCGCTGGCGGAAAAGGTCATGCAGGCCGGCCGCGACCATCCGGGCATCACGGACGTGCGGATCGCCATGACGGCGGAGCGATCGGCGGCGCCGGTGATCGTCGCGGTGGGCTCCGGCAAGGGTGGCGTGGGCAAGTCGACGCTGGCGGTCAATCTCGCCGTGGCGCTCAAGCGGCTGGGCAAGCGGGTCGGCATGGTCGACGCGGACATTTACGGCCCGTCGCTGCCGCGCCTGCTGGCAAGCGAAGGGCAAAGGCCGGAAGCCGAAGGCAAGCGGCTCATCCCCGTGCCGAATGCGCAGGGCATTCCGATGCTCTCCATGGGCCACCTCGCCAAGCCCGGCCAGGCGATCGCGTGGCGCGGCCCGATGGCGGGCAATGCGCTGGGCCAGCTCATCGATGCCGACTGGCGCGGCACGGAATTGCTGATCGTTGATCTGCCGCCCGGCACCGGCGACGTGCAGCTCACCATGATCCAGCGCTACAAGCCGGCGGGCGCCGTCATCGTCTCGACCCCGCAGGACCTCGCGCTCATCGATGCCGCGCGCGCCATCAGCTTCTTCGATCAGGCCAAGGTGCCGGTGATCGGCATGGTCGAGAACATGGCGGGCTATGTCTGCCCGCATTGCGGGGAAGTGTCCGATCCCTTCGGCTCCGGCGGGGCCGAGGCGGAAGCGGCGGCCATGGGCCTGGCTTTCCTTGGCCGGGTTCCGCTGGACATCGCACTGCGCCGCGCCTCCGACGAGGGGCAGCCGCCGGCGGCCGGCGATGATCCGGTCGGCGCGCCGTTCCGCGCCATTGCCGAGCGGGTGGCGCACTGGCTGGATGCGCAGCGCACGGGGGCGCCGATTGGCTGAGACCCGCGATCGGCAGGCACGCAAGGCGCCGGGGCTCCCCCGCATCAGCCGCCGCGCCTTGCTGACCGGGGCCGCGGCCGGCGGCGGTCTGGCGCTGGCTTGGGCGATCTGGCCGCGCCATTATGAACAGCAGGCCGATGTCGTGGAGGGCGAGACCGCCTTCGGCGCTTTCCTGAAGATCGACGGCAACGGGCAAGTCATCGTGATGGTCCCCCAGGCCGAGCTCGGGCAGGGCGTGTTCACGCTCTTCGCGCAAATGGTCGCCGACGAGCTGGGAGCGGACTGGCGCACCGTCGCCGTCCAGCCTGCGCCGCCCGGGCCGCTTTATGCCAACCGGCTGCTGGCGCGCGAATGGTTCGACGGGCCCGTGCGGCAGGCCTTCGGGCAATGGGGCGAAAAGGCCATCGACGAATATGCCCTGCGATCGACGCTGATGCTGACAGGCGGATCGACGTCCGTCCCCGCCTTCGCGGACGATCTGCGGCAGGCCGGCGCGGCGGCGCGCGTGCTGCTCTGCATGGCCGCCGCCGAGCGCTGGGCCGTCGGCTGGGAAAGCTGCGACATCCAGGGCGGGATCGTGACGGATGGCACGCGCCGCGCTCGCATCGGCGAACTGGCGCGGGAAGCCGCCGCCTTCGATCTGCCGGCAGTGCTGCCTTATCGCCCCGAACGGCGGGACGAGGCGCTGCTCGGCGCGCCGCTGCCAAGGCTCGACGTGCCGTCCAAGATCGACGGCTCGGCCAATTACGCGGCCGACATCCGGTTGCCGGACATGATCTATGCCGCGATCCGCCAGGGCCCGGTCAATGCCGCGCGGCTCGACTCGATCAATGAGGGGGCCGCGCGCAAGGTGCCGGGCATGATCGGCATCGTGCGCGAGCAGGGCTGGGTCGCGGTGACGGCGCGCAACTGGTGGGCGGCCAACCAGGCGCTGGACAGGCTGGACCCCGTCTTCGTGCTCGATGGGCCGGAGGTGGACGAGGTATCGATCGGCGCGGCGCTGGACGCGGCCTTCGATGGCAGCGGCGGCGCCCGCTATTTCCGCCGGGGCGAGCTTGGCCCGGTGTTCGAGGGCGCGC
The DNA here is from genome assembly GCF_000283515.1 of Sphingobium sp. SYK-6. Classification (GTDB taxonomy): domain Bacteria; phylum Pseudomonadota; class Alphaproteobacteria; order Sphingomonadales; family Sphingomonadaceae; genus Sphingobium; species Sphingobium lignivorans. The sequence continues at coordinate 4,160,937 of NC_015976.1, read as the reverse complement.
GTATCGTGCGGGCCGACTATGACGTCGCGCCCGCCCCCCACCTCGCGCTGGAACCGATGGCCGCGACGGCGCGCGTGCGGCCGGACGATGTCGAGATCTGGATGCCGACGCAGGCCCCCGTCCTCGCGCGGCGGGCCGTGGCGCGCGCGCTGGACGTGAAGGAAAGCGCCGTCACGGTCTATCCCCTCTTCGCGGGCGGTTCGTTCGGCATCAAGATGGAAGTGGAGGCGGGCGTGCAAGCCGCGCTGATCGCGCGCGCGGCGAAAGTGCCGGTGCAGCTCATGTGGTCCCGCTCGGAGGACATCATCCGCGATTGCCCCCGGCCGCCGGCGCGGGCGCGCATGGCCGCGAAGCTCGGCCCCGGCGGGCTGGTGGAAGGCTGGTCCGCCAAGGTCGCCGCGCCCGCCACGCTGGCCCAGCTCTGGCGCCGCATCGGTCATGGCGAGACGCGCGCGCACGCGCTGGCCGCGACGGCCGGCGAGGCGGACGCGCTGGCCGTCTCGGGCATGGACGTGCCTTATGGCATCCCGCATTTCGCCGTGGACCATTATCCCGCCGACATCGGCCTGCCCACGGGGCGCTGGCGCGGCAATGCGGACAGCTATGGCGCCTTCTTCACCGAGAGCTTCATCGACGAGCTCGCCGTCGTGGCGGGCGTCGAGCCCCTGTCCTTCCGGATCCAGATGCTGGGCGGGCAGCCCCGCCTCGCGCAATGCCTCACCACGGCGGCAACGCTGGGCGGCTGGCAGGGCGGGGTCGCCGGCAGCGGACAGGGCATCGCCTGCCACATGATGCGCGGGGGCGCCATCGCCGTGCTCGTCGAGATCGCGTTGGAACAGGGTAAGGTGGCGATGAAGCGGATCGTGGCCGTCGCGGACTGCGGCAGGCTGGTCAATCCGGACATCGCGCGGCAGCAGATCGAGGGCGGGCTGATCTTCGGCCTGGCCATGGCGCTCGGCGCCGCGCCGCGCTATCGCCGCTCGCTCCCGGAGGGCATGCGGCTCGGCGACTATGGCTTGCCGCGCCTGACGGATGTGGGGGAAATCACCGTGGAATTTCTGGACAGTGCCGCCGCACCGGTTGGCGTCGGGGAAATCGGCGTGCCGGCGCTCGCTCCTGCGCTCGCGAGCGCGCTCTCGACGCTCACCGGCAAGCGCTACCGCCGGCTGCCTCTCCTGGAGCGGGCGGCATGAGCGGCGCAATGCCTGCCGGCCATGCGCCGGTCGCGTTCGGCAAGATCGCCGTGCTGCTCGTCAATCTCGGCACGCCGGACGATCCGGGGCCGGGCGCTGTGAAGCGCTACCTGCGCGAATTCCTGTCCGATCCCCGGGTGGTCGAGATCCCGCAATTGCTGTGGCAGCCGATCCTGCGCGGCATCATCCTCAACACCCGGCCGAAAAAATCATCCCACGCCTATCGCCAGGTCTGGATGGAGGGTGGCTCGCCGCTCGCCGTTCATAGCCGGGATGCCGCGCACCGGCTGCAGGCGGCCTGGGGCGATGCCGTGACCGTCGACTGGGCGATGCGCTATGGCGCCCCGGCCATCGCGGCCCGGCTCGCAGCGCTCAAGGACAGCGGCCATGACCGCATCCTCGTCGCGCCGCTCTATCCGCAATATTGCGCGGCGACGACGGCGACGGTGATGGACGAGGTCGGCCGCGCGCTGGCCGGCATGCGCTGGCAGCCCGCGATCCGCATGCTCCCCGCCTATCATGACGATCCCGGCTATATCGAGGTCCTGCGGGCGCGCACGGAGCGGCAGGTCGCCGCGCTGCCCTTCGTGCCTGATCGTATCCTGGCGAGCTTCCACGGCATGCCGCAGCGCACGCTGGAACTGGGCGACCCCTATCATTGCCAGTGCCTGAAGACGGCGAGACTGCTGGGCGAGGCGCTGGGCCGGGAGGTGCTGGTGTCGTTTCAATCGCGGTTCGGGCGCGCGAAATGGCTGGAGCCCGCCACCGACAAAGTGCTGGAAGCGCTGCCCGGAAAAGGCGTGACATCGCTCGCGGTGCTCACGCCGGGCTTCTCGGCAGACTGCGTGGAGACGCTGGAAGAAGTGGCGCTGCGCGGAAAGGAGAGCTTTCTGGGTTCGGGCGGCCGGAATTTCGCCTTTTTGCCCTGTCTAAACGCGGACGCGGACGCTATTCGATTCTACCAGGCGCTGCTGGGTCGTGAACTGGCGGGCTGGACGGAGGGGTTGCCGCGCCAGGATGGCTGACATGTCGGATTGAGATCAGGAGAGGATGCGTATGAGCAGAGTGGCAATCGTGACCGGCGGCACGCGCGGCATCGGGGAGGCGATCAGCCTCGCCCTGCGGGACATGGGCTACAAGGTGGCGGCCAACTATGCCGGCAACGAAGAGCGGGCGAAGGCCTTCACCGACGCCACGGGAATCGCATCCTACAAATGGGACGTCGGCGATCATGAGGCCTGTCTCGAGGGTTGCGCACAGGTGGCCGAGGATCTCGGTCCCATCGACGTGCTGGTCAACAATGCCGGCATCACCCGCGACAATGTGATGCTCAAGATGAGCTTCGAGGAGTGGAACGAAGTCATCCGCATCAATCTGGGCGGCTGCTTCAACATGGCCAAGGCGGTCTTCCCCGGCATGCGCGAGCGCGGCTGGGGCCGGATCGTCAACATCGGCTCCATCAATGGCCAGGCCGGCCAATATGGCCAGGTGAACTATGCCGCGGCGAAGTCGGGCATCCACGGCTTCACCAAGGCGCTGGCGCAGGAAGGCGCGCGCGCCGGCGTGACCGTGAACGCGATCGCGCCCGGCTATATCGATACCGACATGGTGGCGGCCGTGCCGCAGGCGGTGCTGGAGAAGATCGTCGCGCGCATCCCGGTCGGCCGTCTCGGCCATGCCGAGGAGATCGCGCGGGGCGTCGCGTTCCTGTGCAGCGAGGATGCGGGCTTCGTCACCGGATCGACCATGTCGATCAATGGCGGCCAGCACATGTATTGAGAGGCGCGGAGGCGACGATGGATGAGGCGCCGCCGGTCTTCGCAGGCCCGGTCAAGCGCAGCATGACCATCGCCGGCCATACCACGTCGATCAGCCTGGAGCCGCTCTTCTGGCATGCACTGGAAGAGCGCGCCCGGGCGGAAGCCCTGCCGCTGAGCGCGCTCGTCGCACGGATCGATGCCGAGCGCATCGCGCGGACCGAGCCCCCCAATCTGGCGAGCGCGATCCGTTGCTGGCTGCTCGCGCAGGCGTTCAGGCGAGCAGATTGCCCGCCAGTTCCTTGAGGTCCGCTTCCGGCCGGGCGCCGTAATGCGAGATGACCTCGGCCGCGGCGAGGGCGCCGAGCGCGAGGCAGTCCGCCGGCGCCTTCCCGCGCACATGGCCGGCGAGGAAACCGGCGGCGAAGAGATCCCCCGCGCCGGTGGTGTCGATCACGCGCTCGACGGGTGACGCCGCGACCTGATGGCGCACGCCGTCGCGGATCGCGATCGCGCCCTTCTCGCTGCGCGTGACCACCAGCGTGGGCAGCTTGTCCGCAAAGCGCGCGACCGCCGCCTCGAAATCCTCTGTCTGCGCGAGCGAGCGGATCTCCGTCTCGTTGGCGAAGAGAATGTCGATCATCCCCTCATCGATGAGGGCAAGGAAGTCGTCACGATGGCGCTCGATCACGAAGGCGTCCGACAGGGTGAAGGCGACTTCCCGCCCCGCCTCGCGGGCCGCGGCAATCGCGCTGCGCATCGCGGCGCGCGGCTGCTCGGGGTCCCAGAGATAGCCCTCGAGATAGAGGATCCGCGCGGAGCGGATCATGTCGAGGTCCAGGGCCGCGGCGGGCAGGAACTGGGAAGCGCCAAGGAACGTGTTCATGGTGCGCTGCGCGTCCGGCGTCACCAGGATGAGGCAGCGCGCCGTGGGCGGGCCATCCTTGGCCATGGCCGTCTCGAACCGGATGCCGAGCGTGCGGATGTCATGCGCGAAGATCGTGCCGAGCTGGTCCTCGAACACCTGGCCGATGAAGCCGCACTTGGCGCCAAGCGCTGCCAGGCCGGCCAGCGTGTTTGCTGCCGAACCGCCCGAAATCTCCCGTCCCGCGCCCATGTCGCTGTAGAGGCTGTCGGCGGTTTCCGCGTCGATGAGCTGCATGCCACCCTTGGTGAGCGCATGTTCGGCAATGAAGGCGTCATCGGCGGCGGCAATCACGTCGACGATGGCATTGCCGATCGCGACGACATCGAGAATGGGTTCGGACAAACGGGAATCCCTTCCTGGCAGGGGAGCTGGAGCGCGGGGACGCGCGCCTCTCCTTATCGGCGGGGCGGAGCGGGATCAACCGGGGGATGGGGCTCCGTGGTGCGCCGCCGTCAGTCGGCGTCGACGCCCACCGCGTCCGCGACGGACGCGAAGCCGTCCCGCCAGAGACGCGCAGCGAGCCCGCGGCCGATGCGTGCGGGAAGCCAGGGCCCCTCATAGAGCAGCGCCGAGTAGAGCTGGACGAGGCTCGCCCCGGCGCGGATGCGGGCATAGGCCTGATCAGCGTCGCCGATGCCGCCCGCGCCGACCAGCGGCAGGCGATCGCCCAGCCGCCGGCGGAAATCGCGCAGCCGCTCAAGCGCGAGGTCGTGCAGCGGCGCCCCGGAGAGGCCGCCTGCCTCGTCGGCATGACGGGAGCGCAGCGGCGGCCGGCTGATGGTCGTGTTGCTGATAATGAGCCCGTCGATCCGGTGGTGAAGGCTCAGTTCGGCAATGTCGTCGATATCCGCCGGCTCGAGATCGGGCGCGACCTTGAGGAGGATGGGGGGCCCATCGCCGGCGCGCGCGGCCATCACGCGGCCAAGCAGCGCGTCCAGCGCGCCGCGATCCTGCAGCGCGCGCAGGCCCGGCGTGTTCGGCGAGGAGATGTTGACCGTCAGATAGGCGGCATGAGGCGCCATGGCGCGCACGCCGGCTTCATAGTCGGCGATGCGGTCCGCCGAATCCTTGTTGGCGCCGATATTGACGCCAAGCACGAAGCCGGCGGGCACCCGGTGCCCTGCGAGGCGCGCGCAGGCGGCGGCCTGACCGCCATTGTTGAAGCCCATGCGATTGATGACGGCGCGGTCCGCTTCCAGCCGGAACAGGCGGGGGCGCGGATTGCCTGGCTGCGGCAGCGGCGTGAGCGTGCCCAGCTCCGCGAAGCCGAAGCCCAGCCGATCCATGCGATGCGCGATCTCGCCATCCTTGTCGAAGCCGGCGGCGAGGCCCACGGGACTCGCGAAATCGAGACCGAACAGCTGCTGGCGCAGGATCGGATCGGGCGGCGGCGCGGCCGGCAGCGGCAACCTGAGCGCGGCGATCGCGAGGCGATGCGCCTTTTCCGCTTCGAAGGAGAAAAGCAGGGGGCGGAGCAGTCGATACATCGCGCGGCTATGCCAGTGGCCGCCGCTGCCGTCAAAGGCGCGGGGAGGCTGTGGCGCCCGCCCATGCGGGTTCTTTTTCGCCGGTCGTCGCACCGAGCGTGCGCATGACGATTCCGTCCAATCCTGCGTTCGCGAATCAGGTTAAGCAAATGTTGCGACCCGAAGGGCTCTCAGTCGTCCGGCTTAGAGACCTTGCACTTCGGCGGTTCGGCCGGCTTTTGCCGGCTGAACCGCTTTTTTCGTTTTCTTGACCTCGGATTCATGCGAAAGTCGCATTTCCTGATTGGGGGAATGCGTAAGCCATACTCTTGCCGCCTTTCCGGAGTTCCGAACCTGCCGCGCTGAGGGTTCGACCGTCATCTTTCTCTAGGAGTGGTCAGGGTCGCGCATGCGTCACAGATTCTCCGTCGCGGATGCGGCCAATATGGTCGCGCTCAGCTACTTCGTTCCTCCGGCCGATCTGGCGAGCCATTTCGGTGCCATGTACCTGTTCACAGCGGACCAGCCGCGCGTGACAGACCATACGCGGGCGGACTTCGCGCAGATTCGCTTCATGCTCGCCGGAGCCGGCAATTATCTGTTCAGTGATGGCCGCACGGTGGAGACGCCGGAATGCTGCCTGCTGGGGCCGACCAGCATGGCAACGCATTTCGATGTGATGGGGCCCATGCAGGTGGTCGGCGTCACGGTCCTGCCGCTCGGCTGGGCGGCCCTGCGCGCCGGCGATGCGGACGGGGCGGCCGATGATGCCTCCGATCTCACAGTGCGATTCGGTCCGGTCTGGCGCGACATGCTGCTGGTCCTGCGGTCCATCGAGGATCCGAACAAGGCGGCGGAGGCCTTCTGGACCTTCATTCGCGGCCAGCTCCATCCGGTTTCAAGCGGTGAGCGACGCTTCATCGAGGAGACCGATCGCTGGCTCGCCGCGGAGCAGTCCCCCCGGGTGGACGCCCTGCAGGATGCCACGGGCCTCTCCGCGCGGCAGATCGCGCGCTGGTGCAACCGGCTTTACGGCGCGCCGCCCAAATATCTGGCGCGCAAATATCGCGCGTTGCGCTGCGCTCAGGCGTTGGCGCGCGAAGAGCTGGACTGGAGCGAAGTGGGCGGCGATGTGTTTTACGACCAGTCCCATTTCATCCGCGAGATCAAGCATTTCACTGGCCTGACGCCGACCGAGCTGCGGGAGCGCGCCAGCATCGTCATCCGCCTCTCGATGAACCGCGCGGATATCAAGGGCGAGATCGCCCGGTTGAGCCGCATCAGCTAGGGTGGACCCGCTGCGGGCAGGACCGGCGCGCGCCGCTTGCCGGCTCTCGGCGCCTCGGCGATAAGTCGCCATGGCGCGTGAAACTCCTCCCTTTTCGATCCAACCGCTCAGTGCGGGGGACTTGCCCGCCGCGCTCGCGATCCAGTCCGCATCCTATCCCGCTTTCCTGATCGAGGCGGAAGCGCCCTTCCTCAGCCGTATCATGCTTTCGGGTTCATATTGCCTCGCTGCCCTGCGCGAAGGCCCGCGGGAACAGGCGATGCTGGGCTATCTCCTTGCCCATGGCTGGCGTCGCGAGTCGCCACCGCCAGTGGGCGCTGTTCTTGCCGATGGCGGGCCGCGCGAGGTGCTGTTCGTTCACGATCTTGCAGTGTCGTCATTGGGGCGCGGCCTCGGCGTGGGCCGAAGCCTCGTCATGCGGGCATTCGAACTGGCCGCGCGGGACGGCATCCGCAGCGCGGAACTGATCGCGGTCGAAGGAGCGGCGGATTACTGGCGCGCGCTTGGCTTCGTCGAAGGCGTGGTTTCGCCTGACCTCGCGGCCAAGGTTGCGACCTATGGCGATCCTGCTCGCTGGATGACGCGGGCGATCCCCGGATAATTCGCTGCGGAACGAAACGGCAACCGATCGCCGGGCGCCGGCAAATCAGATCGCTGACGTGGCCGGTAGGAGCAAATAGCGGGGCAAGCCCTTCCGCGCCTCGCTTCGCCGTGTCCCTGCGGTCACGCCGGGGCGAACGCGAGGCGGGGCGCGCAATTTCGGGTTGATTTAGCACCGCGACAGTCCCATGTGCCAATCAGAGTGAATTAGTCCGATTTGAGAAACGTTCGCAAATGCGCCTGTCCAGCCTCGCCGATTATGCCGTGTTGATGATGCGCGCGGCCGCCACCCATTGCGGTGGCGCGCGGGCCAATGCCGCGAGCTTGGCGCAGGAGGCGGGCATTCCCGTGCCAACGGGGCAGAAGCTTGCGAGCCTGCTCGGCCGCGCCGGGCTGATCCGTGCAACGCGGGGCAGCGGCGGCGGCATCAAGCTCGCCCGGCCGGCAGCCGCGATCACGCTCGCGGACATCATAGAGGCGGTGGACGGCCCGATCGCGCTCACCGCCTGCCTGGATGCCGAGGGCTCGGACTGCTGCGCGCTGGATCGCCCCTGTGCGATTCGCCCGCATTGGCAAGGCGTCAACACGCTGGTGCGCGGCGCGCTCGCTCAGGTGACTCTGGCTCAGCTGATCGCGATCCCCGCGCAGCAGCCGATTGCCGACAATCCCGCGATGGAGACGGTTCAATGAGTGCGCAGGTCAAGAATGCCGAGGCTCTGGCCGCCGCCCGCAAGGTGAGCGACTATGAGTGGGGCTTCGTCTCCGACATCGAACAGGACTTCGCGCCCAAGGGGCTCTCGGAAGATACGGTCCGGTTCATCTCGGATAAGAAGAATGAACCGGAATGGATGCTCGACTGGCGGCTCAAGGCCTATCGTCACTGGCTGACCATGGTCCCGCCGGACTGGGCCAAGCTGAACGTGCCGCCGATCGACTATCAGGACGCCTATTATTATGCCGCGCCCCGCAAGAAGGCGGAGCTGGCGAGCCTGGATGAGCTCGATCCCGAGATTCGGCGTACCTACGAGAAGCTCGGCATCCCCCTCGAGGAGCAGAAAGTGCTCGCCAATGTGGCGGGCTCGCGCAGGGTCGCGGTCGATGCGGTGTTCGACAGCGTCTCCGTCGCCACAACCTTCCGCAAGGAGCTGGAAGAGGCGGGCGTGATCTTCCGCTCGATCAGCGAGGCAATCCGCGAATTTCCCGATCTGGTTCGCAAATGGCTCGGTAAAGTCGTGCCCATGCAGGACAATTACTTCGCCGCTCTGAACTGCGCCGTCTTTTCGGACGGGACGTTCGTCTACATTCCCGAAGGCGTGCGTTGCCCGATGGAGCTCTCCACCTATTTCCGCATCAATGCGGAGAATACCGGCCAGTTCGAGCGCACGCTGATCGTGGCGGACAAGGGCAGCTACGTCTCCTATCTGGAAGGCTGTACCGCCCCCCAGCGCGACGAGAACCAGCTCCATGCCGCCGTGGTCGAGCTGGTCGCGCTGGACGATGCCGAGATCAAGTACAGCACCGTGCAGAATTGGTATCCGGGCGATGCGGACGGGCGCGGCGGCATCTACAATTTCGTCACCAAGCGCGCGCTCTGCCAGGGCCGCAACAGCAAGGTGAGCTGGACGCAGGTGGAAACCGGCAGCGCCATCACCTGGAAATATCCCAGCTGCGTGCTGAACGGCGAGAACAGCGTCGGCGAATTCTATTCCGTCGCCGTGACCAACAACCGCCAGCAGGCGGACACCGGCACGAAAATGATCCATAACGGTAAAAACACGCGCTCGACGATCGTGTCCAAGGGGATCAGCGCCGGCCGCTCCAACGGCACCTATCGCGGGCTCGTTCGCATGGCCGCCAATGCCGATGGCGCGCGCAACTTCACCCAGTGCGATTCGCTGCTGCTGGGCGACCGGTGCGGCGCCCACACCGTGCCCTATATCGAGGTGAAGAACCCCAGCGCCGTCGTCGAGCATGAAGCGACGACCAGCAAGATCAGCGACGACCAGCTTTTCTACGCCATGCAGCGCGGGCTCGATCAGGAAGCGGCGGTGAGCCTCATCGTCAACGGCTTCGCCAAGGAAGTGCTCCAGCAGCTGCCGATGGAGTTCGCGGTGGAAGCGCAGAAGCTTCTGGGGATCAGCCTCGAAGGATCGGTGGGGTGATTTCCTGCGGTTTCTCCCAACGTCATGCCGGACTGGATCCGGCATCCCGCTTGTTCTGGCGTGACAGCATAGGCAGCTGGACCCCGGATCAAGTCCGGGGTGACGCAGGATGTTTCAATCGAGAAGAGGGTCTCACGCCAGCGAAGGCGTACCCGGGCAAAGACGTTTGAAGGACTGAAAATTGAGCGACGAAGACGATATCCAGGATGCCCTCGCCGATTTCGCGGAGGATGTCGGCAATGGCCAGTCATGGACGGCCGCGATCCGCATCCTGACCGAGGATTATGAGCTGGAGGAGGGCGAGCTTCAGCCGCGCGCCGTCAAGGACTTCGGCGATCTCGATGCCTATCAGGCCGAGTGCCGGGACGCGCTGGCCAAGGGTGACGCGGCTTTCACCGAGCGGCTTCGCACGGACAAGGCCTTTCATAAGGCGAAGGCGCCCAACCTCGCCCGGATGGGGCCGGTGAGCGAATTTGTCGTGAGCCTGCTGGAGAAGGGCGCGCCGGAGCCGGACGCCGACTGGTGGCCCTATATGCCGATCAAGCGACATATCGACACGCTGTTCCCCGCCCCCGGCGACGTGCGCGACATGGCCTTCTGGACCGCGCGCACGCTCATCCGCGCGCATGAGAAGGAAGGGGCGGCCTGATGCTCCGGATCGACGATCTCCACACCGAAATCGACGGCAAGCCGATCCTCAAGGGCCTGTCGCTCGCCATCAATGCCGGGGAGATCCATGCCATCATGGGTCCCAACGGGGCTGGCAAGTCCACGCTCGCCTACACGCTCGGCGGCCGCCCCGGCTATGAGGCGACGCAAGGCGCAGTGCATTTCGAGGGCGCGGACCTGCTGGAGATGGCGCCGCATGAGCGCGCCGCTGCGGGGATGTTCCTCGGCTTTCAGTATCCGGTCGAAATTCCCGGCGTTTCCAATGTCCAGTTCCTGCGCGAGGCGCTGAACAGCCAGCGCACGGCACGGGGCGAGGCACCGCTCTCCGCCGCCGACTTCCTGCGGCTGGCGCGCGAGAAGGCAGCGCTGCTGGGCATGGACATGGAGATGCTCAAGCGGCCCGTGAATGTCGGCTTTTCCGGCGGCGAGAAGAAGCGCGCGGAAATGGTGCAGATGGGCATTCTCGATCCGAAGCTCGCGATCCTCGACGAGACGGACAGCGGCCTCGACATCGATGCCCTCAAGACCGTCGGCGCGGGCATCAACGCGATCATGCGCGCACCGGGCAAGGCCGTGCTGCTCATCACCCATTATCAGCGGCTGCTCGATTATGTGAAGCCGGACTTCGTGCATGTCCTCGCTGCCGGCCGGATCGTGAAATCCGGCGGGCCGGAACTGGCGCTGGCCCTGGAGAAGGAAGGCTATGCGGAGGTGATCGCAGCGTGAGCCGGGCACTCGTCTTCCTTGTCAGCCTGGCCCTGCCCTGGGCGGCAACGGCCCAGCCGGCCGCTACCGCCGAGCCGCAGACCGGGGAGGACATCCTCGTGCTGGGGCGCAGGCTCAACAGCATCACGGTCGCTATCACGCGGGATGCGAAGGGACGCGATCATTGCGTGCTGAGCGATACGACCGGCTTTCCGGACGTCGATGCGGCGGTGTGCAAGGTGACGAGAACATGCGTGCGCAAGGGCGCGACCAATCAGGCCGCGTTGGCCGACTGCGTGGCGGCGGAACGGCCCAAGCTGCTGAAGCGCTATCAGGCCGCCGTTCGCAAGCAGAAGCGGAAAGGCATCGCATGACCGCCCTGTCCCTCCCCACCCGCCGCGACGAAGCCTGGCGCTACAGCGACATCGATGCGGCCGCGCGGGCCTGGCCGGGCGCCGCGCCGGAGCGGATCGTCGTCGGCGCGGGCGAAACGCGCACGCTCGCGCTGCTGCAGGACGCCGCCGATGGCGAGAGCGTGATCCGCGATCATGTCGTCGAGATCGGCGCGGGCGGCACGCTGGCCGTGCACTTGCTGAACAGCGGCGGCGCGCTGGGCCGCGTCACATTCGACGTGACGCTCGCCCGCCATGCCCATTTCGAACTCAAGGCCGCGCTCATCGGCGGCGGCACGCAGACCATCGAGCTGGTGACGACGCTCAACCATGCCGAGCCGGAGGCGACCAGCGCGCAGACCGTGCGCGCCATCGCGGCCGGCCGGGCGACGACCAATTATCTCGGGCAGATCCGCGTCGCGCGTGACGCGCAGAAGACGGATGCGGCGCAAAGCTTCAAGGCGATGCTGCTGGATCGTGGCGCCAGCGCCCATGCCCGGCCGGAACTCGAGATCTTCGCCGACGATGTGAAATGCGCGCATGGCGCGAGCATCGGCCAGCTCGATGAGGCCGCGCTGTTCTACATGGCGTCGCGCGGGCTCGATCCAGCGGGAGCGAAAGCACTGCTGTTGGAAGCGTTCATCGCGGGTTTGTTCGACGACATCGCGGACGAGGCCGAGCAGGCGCGCTTCGCGGCCGTGGCGCGGGCTCGGCTGGAGGCGCTGACATGAGCGGCGCGAGCGCGAATCTCCTGTCCGGAAATGTCCAGCAAATGGCTGGGGCACCGGGGCGCGGTTTCTCCGGCGCGACTCTCCAGACGAGAGCCGGCGCCGCCCTGCGGACCGATTTCCCTGGCCTCGTCACCGCGGACGGGGCTCCCTGGCATTATCTGGACACGGCCGCGACGGCGCAGAAGCCGCAGGCCGTGATCGACGCGACCGTGCGCGCGATGGGCACGGACTATGCGACGGTGCATCGCGGTGTCTATGCGCGCTCGGCCGACATGACGCTCGCGTTCGAGGCGGCGCGCCGCCGCGTGGCGCAGTTCATCAACGCGCCTTCGGAGAACGAGATCGTCTTCGTGCGCGGCGCGACCGAGGGGATCAACCTCGTCGCGCAGAGCTGGGGCGGCGCCAATCTCAAGGCGGGCGATCGCATCCTGCTTTCGACGCTGGAGCATCACAGCAACATCGTGCCCTGGCAGCTCATTGCCGAGCGGACCGGCGCGCAGATCGATGTCGTGCCGCTCACCCAGGATGGCCGGATCGATCTCGACGCCATGGCAGCGATGATCCGGGCCGAGCACAGGATCGTCGCGCTGGCCCATGTGTCCAATGTGCTGGGCAGCGTGCTGGACGTACGCCGCGCGGCAGACCTCGCTCATGGCGCCGGCGCGCTGCTGCTGATCGATGGCTGCCAGGCCGCGCCGCGTCTGGCCATCGACGTGCAGGCGCTGGGCTGCGATTTCTATCTCTTCTCCGGCCACAAGCTTTATGGCCCGACCGGCATCGGCGTGCTCTGGGCGCGTGGCGAAATCCTGGCCGCCATGCCGCCTTATCATGGCGGCGGTGCGATGATCGACAAGGTGACGTTCGCCGGCACGACCTACGCGCCGCCCCCGGCGCGGTTCGAGGCAGGCACGCCCGCGATCATCGAGACGATCGGGCTGGCGGCCGCGATCGATTATGTCGAGGCGATTGGGCTCGACGTCATTGCCGCGCATGAGGATGCGCTGGTGGCGCGCACGCGCGCGGCACTGCGTGAGATCAACGCGATCCGCCTGCTCGGGCCGGATGACGCGGCGGGGATCGTCTCCTTCGTGATGGAAGGGGTTCATCCGCACGACATCGGCACCATATTGGACGAGAGCGGCGTGGCCATTCGCGCGGGCCATCATTGCGCGCAGCCGCTCATGGCGCATCTGGGCGTCGAGGCGACAGCGCGCGCCAGTTTCGGACTCTACAGCGACGAAAGCGACATCGAGGCGCTGCTCAAAGGCCTCGACCGCGTAAGGGCGATATTCGGATGAATGAGGAAAGCAGGATCAGGATCGAGGAAGTGGACGCGGGCGAGACGCCGCCGCGGGCCCGGGTGAGCGACGCGGACGGCGGCGCGCAGGAACCGGCAGCGGGCGGCGCCCGTCAGCGGGACTATCTCGAGGGCTTCCTCCAGCAGAAACCGGTGGAGACTCCGGCGAGCGAACCAGGCGGCGCGACATATGACGCCGTGATCGAGGCGCTCAAGGAAATCTACGATCCCGAGATACCCGTGAATATCTACGATCTGGGCCTTATCTATGGCGTGGAGGTCAGCGAGGGCAGCCATGTCGCGGTTACCATGACGCTGACGACGCCGCATTGCCCGGTGGCCGAATCCATGCCGGGCGAAGTCGAGCTGCGCGTCGGCTCGGTGCCCGGTGTGGGCACGGTGGACGTCAATCTGGTGTGGGACCCGCCATGGGACCCGCAGAAGATGAGCGACGAGGCGAAGCTGGAACTGGGCATGCTGTGAGCAGGGCGGGCTCGTGCCGCAGGGCAGGGCCGCCGACGGAGTGACGAGACGATGAACGCAACCACGACCACCACCCGCGCGCGCCCGGCCGCCGTCATGCTGACGCCTGCCGCGCAGCAGCGCGTTGCCGATCTCATGGCGAAAGCACCGGAAGGCGCGATCGGCGTCAAGCTCTCGACCCCGCGCCGGGGCTGCTCGGGCCTCGCTTATTCGGTCGATTATGTGGCGCAGGCCGGCCAGTTCGACGAGCGCATCGAGACGCCGGGCGGGGTCTTCTTCATCGATGCCGCCTCGGTGCTCTACCTGATCGGCTCGACCATGGACTGGGTGGAGGGCGATTTCACCGCCGGCTTCGTGTTCAACAATCCGAACGCGAAGGGAAGCTGCGGCTGCGGCGAGAGCTTCACGGTCTGAGCGGTTTTGGGAAAGGCGCGTCACTCGCGCCGGAATGGCAGGCTGTCGGCAGGAGCGTGGTCCTGACGTTCCGGCCGCGACTTGCCCGTGAGGCTGGCCTCTTCCACCCCCGACACATTCAAAGTGCGGCGATCTGCTCGCGAATGCGTTCGAGCTGGCGGGTCTCGCGCGCGATCTCCTCGCAGGGAATCTCCACCGCGCCGTTCTTGATGTCCCGGCAGATCAGCCGGTCTTCCTCCGCATCCTGGGCACCATCAATGGCGATCAGCCGGAACTGGGCGGCGCGCTGCAGGCTGCCATCGATGTCCGTGATGAGATCGAGCGCCTGCGTGTCGAGCCGGTCGCGCATGGCGACCAGGGCGCGCAATTCGGCCAGCAGCTTCTGCATGTTCGGACGGATGCGCCCGCCTATCGCGCGGACATCGCCGAAGGACTGGCGCATCTCCGTGAGCTTGGCGGCGGTGGTTTGCTCGAGGCGCCCCCAGGCCAGCACGAAATCGCCGATCGCTCCGGTGACCGCGGCCCCCGCAGCGCTCGGCGCCGGGCAGGGGGAGGCATCGGGGAAGAATTCGAGCTGATCGGAAGATGCCGGTCCGCCGGCCGGCGTGGGATGACCGACCGGCGTTCCGTCGTCGACCGGTGTGGGAAAGCCAGTCGAAGCAGAAGTTCGATTTGAATCGGTCACTTGAACAGTCCGGAAAACATGAGGGCATGATGGCTCAATGGTGGGAACACCAAGCCGTTCAAACCCGCATCAAGTCCTAAGACCAGCGTCCCGATTCTCGTTCTCTGCCCTCTGACGGGGCAGTGACGACAGTATATGACGCAATCGTGACGGTAATGCATGCGAAAACTGATCCAAAAAGGGACATTCCGCAAGATAGGTGCAAAAAACCGGATGAGACGCGCTCTGTGGATCAGAAATCCACAGCGATTCCCTTGATCTCCCAGTCGCCATAACGGGTTGGCTCGGGCCGTTCTTCATCGGGACGCGGCTGCGACTCTGATTCGGCCGGCTGGGGACAGGGCGGACTCTTGGAGAGATAGGCCGGTGGCTTCACGTGATCGGGGCGTCGTCCCATGATGATTTCCCTCGCTTGAGCGCTGTGCGTCGAAACGGCCGATATCGGGTGACTTGTTCTTGAGAAAAGAGCGCTGAAGCTTTTTATGACGCCATATCTGACGAAGAGCCAGCAGCGTGTCCGCACGCCCGCCCGAGTCGCGCCCGGCCTACTCCGTCACCAGAAGGCGCGGCGGTTCAGTTCGTGGCCGAAGGCGAGGAGCAGCACGCCCACCAGCGTATAGACGATCTCGCCCGCAAAGCCATGGGGCAGGCTGAGCGCACCTGCCATCACGCCGAGGCCGAGCGCGCCGACTGCCACGGGCAGCAGCATGCCATGTTCGCGAGCGCCTTTGCCGAGCGCGATGGCGCCGAGCACCATGGCCATGGCCAGGCCGGCTTCATGGATGATCGGGGCCTCAAGCAGGCCGGCGACGGACGAGAGAAGGCCAAAGGCCACCGCGGTCGCAATGCAATGAATCGCGCAAAGGCCGGAAAGGCCAATGGCCCAGCCGTCGAGACGGGGGAAGCGAGAGGCTGCGAAGCTCGTCATGGAAGAATGGTCCCTACTCCCGCCAAGGCTAAGATACAACATAACATTTCGTATACTTGTGGGGCGCGCCCGTTGTCCCGCGAGCCGGTGGGAAGCGATCCCTGGCTGAGCGTGGCGGAAGGGGCGGGCTCCGGCTTGCTTCCCCGCGCGCATCGGCGCATGGGAAAACCGCCATGGCTGAGTTCGCACAGATGACCCCCTCCCGCGCCAGCATCGCCCCGGGCGGGCCGGCGCGTCCCGCGCTGCTCGCGCGCTGGCTGTTCGTGATCGCGGGGCTGATCCTCTTCATGGTCGCCGTCGGGGGCGTGACCCGCCTGACCGAGTCAGGCCTTTCGATCACCGAGTGGAAACCGGTGACCGGCGCCATTCCCCCGCTGACCGAGGCGGACTGGCAGGCCGAGTTCGCGGCCTACAAGCAAAGCTCGCAATATGCGCTGATGAATCAGGGCATGACGCTCGCCGCTTTCAAGCAGATTTACTTCTGGGAATATTTTCACCGGCTGCTCGGCCGCCTGATCGGCCTCGCTTATGCGGTGCCGCTGGTCTGGTTCGCCGTGCGCAGGGCGGTGCCGCGCGGCTATGGCCCGCGGCTCGTTGTGCTGCTCCTGCTCGGCGGCGCGCAGGGCGCTGTCGGCTGGTTCATGGTGCGCAGCGGCCTGACCGACCGGGTCAATGTCGAGCCTGCCATGCTGGCGGCCCATCTCGGCATGGCGCTCATCCTGCTCGCGGCCGTGGTGTGGACCGCCTGCGATTTCGCCCGGCTGGCCCGCACGCCGCATGGCGGCAGCGCGCAGCTGAAGCTGGCGGGCGCCATCCCGGCATTGCTGCTGTTTCTCCAGATCCTGCTGGGCGCGCTCACCGCCGGGCTGCGCGCGGGCTATGTCGCCAACACCTGGCCGCTGATGAACGATCATCTGGTGCCCGAGGGCATCACATGGTGGGGCTCCTTCTGGATGACGATCACGAGCGATCCCTTCCTCGTCCATTTCCTGCATCGCTGGTGGGCCTGGGTCGCGGCCGGCGCCATTATCTGGATGGCGGGCTGGCTGCATCGCACTGGCTCGAAAGGCCTGGCCTATGCGCTGCTCGCCATCACATTGGCGCAGATCATGCTCGGCATCGCCACCGTGGTCACGGGCGTCGCGATGGTGCTGGCGGTGGCGCACCAGCTTGTCGGCGCGCTGCTGCTGGGCGTGGCGGTCATGGGCGCGCATCGGCTGGGCACGCCGCGCGCGGCATGAGCGAGATCGCTCTGGTCTATGCCCTGTTCGGCGACCGCGAGTCGGCACAGTCGGCCGCCCGCGCAATGATCGGGCAGCGGCTGGCCGCGTGCGCCAATCTGCTGGCACCCTGCACGTCCATCTATCCCTGGGAGGGGAAAGTCGCAGAGGCGGACGAGATCCCGGTGCTCTTCAAGACTGCGCCCGGGCGCCTCGAGGCGCTCATGGCAGCGCTGGGGGATCTGCACGATTATGACTTGCCCGCGATCCTGAGCTGGCCGGCCGTCACCACCCCCGCTTATGCCGACTGGGTGACGCGCGAAACCAGCCCGGAAGTTTGACGGTATCATGATACCCGTCAGCAGGACGGCGGTTTTGCTTGACTTCTTCAGCCCTCGCGGCCATTAGCTCTGCCGTTGGCGGTGCCCTGCGTGGTGCCGCCTTGCTGTTTTTCCGGTTCATCCATCTGGAGGCAAGAGGCCATGAAGGCGCTCATGAAGACGACGAAGTCGGCCACGCCGGCGACCGTCGAGAAGAAGTGGCTGCTGATCGACGCGGACGGTCTCGTCGTCGGCCGCGTTGCCACGATCATCGCCAATCACCTGCGCGGCAAGCACAAGCCGAGCTTCACCCCGCATGTCGATTGCGGTGACAATGTCATCGTCATCAATGCGGACAAGGTGCGGTTCACCGGCAACAAGCTGACCGACAAGCGCTATTACAAGCACACCGGCTATGCCGGCGGCATCAAGGAAACCTCGCCGCAGAAAGTGCTCGAGGGTCGCTTCCCCGAGCGCGTTCTGGAGAAAGCCGTGGAGCGCATGATCCCGCGCGGTCCGCTCGGCCGCCAGCAGATGCGCAACCTGCGCGTCTTCGCGGGCAGCGAACATCCGCATGAAGCCCAGAACCCCGAAGTGCTCGATGTTGCGGCGATGAACCGCAAGAACAAGGTTGGTGCCTGATGTCTGATACCGTCAACTCGCTGTCCGATCTGCAGGACCTCACCCAGGGCAACGCCGACGCGCCGGCCGCGGAAGTGGTGGCACCCGTGAAGGTGTCGAACGCGCCGCTGCGCCAGCAGGAGCTGGACCAGTATGGCCGCGCTTATGCCACCGGTCGCCGCAAGGACGCCGTGGCCCGCGTGTGGGTGAAGCCCGGCACCGGCAAGATCACGGTCAACGGCCGCGATCAGGAAACCTATTTCGCGCGTCCGACGCTGCGTCTCGTCATCAACCAGCCTTTCACGGTCACGGACCGCACGGGTCAGTATGACGTGATCTGCACGGTCAAGGGCGGCGGCCTCTCCGGCCAGGCCGGCGCGGTGAAGCATGGCATCGCGCAGGCGCTCACCAAGTACGAGCCGACCCTGCGGTCCGCCGTGAAGGCCGAGGGCTTCCTGACCCGCGACAGCCGCACCGTGGAGCGCAAGAAGTACGGCCGTGCCAAGGCACGCCGCAGCTTCCAGTTCTCGAAGCGCTGACCGGCACGCCGGGGTTTCCATATCCCGTCAAGCAAGGGATGGGGCCGCCTTTCGGGGCGGCCCTTTTCTTTTTGGGGCGGTCCGCTTCAGCCCCCCTGCGTCTCCATTCCGCCGAGGCGCACCCGCTCGTCGATGCCGATCCGGTCGAGAAAGGCCGCATCGTGGCTGACAAGCATGAGTGCGCCGTCCCAGCGCCGCAGCGCATCCTCGAGGATCTCGATGCTCTCGACGTCGAGATGATTGGTCGGCTCGTCCAGAATGAGGAGCTGCGGGGGCGTCGGGCCGGCCATGACGATGGCAAGCGCGGCGCGGAGCCGCTCGCCGCCGCTCAGCACGCCCGCCGGCTTTCGCGCATCGCGATTGCGGAAGGCGAACCGGGCCAGCACGGCATGGGCTTCCCCCACGGTGAGGCCGGGGTGATGCGCGCGCAGATTGTCGAGAAGGTCGAGCTGCGGCGCCAGGAGCGCGGCATGCTGATCGAGCATCGCCATGGCAGGGGCGACGCGGTGGATACACCCCGAATCCGGTTGTAGCGCACCGGTGATCAGCGCCAGCAGGCTGCTCTTGCCGCTGCCGTTGCGCCCTTCCACGGCGATGCGGCACGGGCCGGTGATGGTGAGGGACAGCGGGCCGAACAGGCGCCGCCCCCCGCGCGAAAGGACCACGTCCTCCATGCGCAACAGCGTCCGGTTGCCCGGCAAGCCGCTGGATGGCAGGTCGATCTGCAAAGGCGTCAGCACGTCGACATGCTGCCGGGCGCTCTCCACAGCACGCCGGGCCTCGTCGATCCGCGCCTGCGCAGCGCGCCGCCCGCGTCCGCCGCTTTGCTCGGCCTGATCGGCCCGCTTGCCGAGCAGGATGCGGGGCAAGTCGCCACGGGCCTTCACCGCCCGGCCGGCCTTGTCACGGCGGGCTTGCCGCTCGGCCTGCTGCTGCGCCGCGCGCGCCTGCTGGTCCAGCGTCTGGCGGGCGCGCGTCAGATCGCTGTCCGCCTGTTCCTTCAGGGCGTTGCGCACGGCAATGAAATCGCTCCAGCCCCCGGTCACCGTGACGATGCCGGAGGGGGCGAGTTGCACGATGCGGTCCATCCCTTCGAGCAGGCCACGGTCATGGCTCGCCACCAGCGCGCCGCCCGGCCAGCGGGCAAGCAATGTCGCGACGGCCTGCCGCCCTTCCTCGTCGAGATTGTTCGTTGGCTCATCGAGCAACAGCAGATCGGGGCCGGGGAGGAGCATGGCGGCCAGTGCGAGGCGCGTGCGCTCGCCTCCGCTCAGCGAGGCGACGTCTCGGTGAGGCGGGAGTCCGGCAAGACCGGCGTCCGCCAGCGCACCGTCGAGGCGCTCGCGCAGCGTCCAGTCGGCTTCCGCGGCGTCTTCCGGCGAACCCTGGCCGGCCTCGAGCCGGTCCAGCCGCGCCAGTGCCGGCGCGATGCCCAGCGCCTGCGCCACGCTGCCTTGCCCCGGAAGCGTCTGCGCAAGCATGCCGATGCGACCGGCGCGATGCAGGCTCCCCGCCTGCGGCTGCGCTTCCCCCGCGATGATGGCGAGCAGCGTCGACTTGCCGGCGCCGTTGCGACCGACAAGGCCGACTCGCTCGCGCCCTATGGCGAGCGTCAGATCCTGGAAGAGCCGCGTTCCGTCAGGCCGGGCGGCGGCAATGCGATCGAGGGTGAGAAAAGCGGAAGCGGACATGGAGCACCTGCGGCAAGAGGACGAACGAATGACGGTCCAGTGCCTTGTCCATGATGATGCGCTCCTGAGCGGGGTGAAGTGACCATATAGGCGCAGGAACGCCGCGAATCAAAGGATCAGGTGGGGGAAGACCTGCGCAGCAGGCGCGCGATCAGGATCATCGCAGCGGGAAAGGTGAAGCCCCAGAGCGCGCCGACCCAGATCAGCCCGGGCCAGAACATCTGGAGCGCGAGGGCAGGGAGCAGAAGGCCGTTCGCGATCATCGCGTTTCTGGCTGGGCCATTGGCGCGACCGCCCGGCAGTGCGAAGGCACCGAACAGCGTGGCGAGACTCATCATGCTGTAGCCCAGCAGATCGACCGCGAAGAGGAAGCTGCGATAAGGCACGAACAGGAAGGGTTCGATCCCCGCGAGATCGCCGGCCGCTATTCGCGGCGCGACCCAGGTGAGCTGGACGAAATAGACGAGGCTGATGAGCGTCGCGTAAACGGTAGCGAAGGCCAGCGCCATCCGGCTCCAGACCCGCCGACCGGGCGGCGCCAGCTCGTGGAGGGCTGCCGCGAGGATGAGGAAGGCCGAGCCGAGCAGCAGCGACGGCGTGAGCAGCAGGGCGAGGCCAAGCGGCGTGCTGCTGCTGTTCGGCCCTCCCGCCGAGCCCAGCGCGCCGGTCCATTCAAGAATCTGGCCCACGGCATAAGCGATGGCCAGCGCCGCGCAGGCGATGGCCGAGATCATGGCGATTCGCGTTGCTGCGCCCGAAAGAGACGTCTCGTTCATCTGTTCCACTCCCGGCCTTGCCGCCAGATGGCACGGCATGCGGGCTCTGCGCCTTGTGCTCGATCAAGGGCATCGAACCGGGGGGGCGCCATTTTGGTTCGGTCCATATTGCCCCGTGCGCATGCCGATGCTAACCGCAAGGGCATGCACGCCCCGCCCGAGATCATCCGCATCCATTCCCGCCGAGTCGCCTGCGATGGATCGGGCGATGGCATTCCGGCCGCACTTGGGCATCCGCGCGTCTTTCTGGAAATCGACGAGCATGGCTATGTCGATTGCGGCTATTGTGATCGCCGCTTCGTGCTCGAGGGCGGGCCGGCCGATACGCCGGACATCGTGAACAAGCCGGACATTTCCTCGGGCGCCAGTCTCTGAGAAGCGCGGGCCGTGTAAACGCGGCCAATTGATGCATGTCATGGCGGACGCGGCGCTTCCGGCCTGAAACGGGGATCGCGCGCGCTGTCCGTCTTGCTGCAGGGCAGCGCGCAACCGCTGCCCGACGACTGGAGATTCTCCGTGCGCATCCTCATCCTCGCCCTTTCCTTCCTTCTGTGCGTTGCGCCGCCGGCCCATGCCGCCACGCCCTGGACCGTGCAGGCAGCCGCCCGGCTGCTGGATTATGGCGAGAAGATCGGCACGCATGGCCTCGACCCGGCCGACTATGAGCTGGATCGATTGCGGACCGCGCTCGCCGCACGCGATCAGACGGCCCTCGATACCGCCGCGACACGCAGCTTCGCGCTGCTGGCCCGCGATCTCGCCAATGGCCGCGTGCCGGCCGCGCAGCGGCGCCTCTCTTATTTCCGAACCGCCAATCTGACGCCGGATGCGGTGCTGGAACTGCTCGACCGTGCGCTGGCCACGGGCGACGTGCCGGGCACGCTGGACCGGCTGGCCCCGGCCAATGCCGATTATCGCATGCTGCGCGCGGCCTTGGCGAGCCTGCCGGCTGACGCGCGGTCCGACCGTGCCCGCGTCCGCGCCAATCTCGAGCGCTGGCGCTGGCTGCCGCGCGATCTAGGCGAGCGCTATCTCCTCGTCAACGTGCCGGAATATGTCGTTCGCCTCATGGACGGGGGAAAGTCCGTGGCGGAGCATCGCGTCATCGTCGGCAAGCGCGCGACGCCGACGCCGCAGTTCGCCACCACCGCGACGGGCATCATCTTCAATCCGACCTGGACCGTGCCCCAATCGATCATCCGGGAAAGCGTCGGCGCTCTGGTGCGCAACCGGCCCGACACAGCGCGCGCGCGGGGCTACACCTGGACGGGGAGCGGGGCGAACCTCCATGTCGTCCAGCAGCCCGGCCCTACCAATTCGCTCGGTCAGATGAAGATCGACATGCCCAATCCGCTATCCATCTTCCTGCACGACACGCCGAGCAAGACATTGTTCGGGCAGGAGACGCGCATGTTCAGCCATGGCTGCGTGCGCACCGACCGGCCATTCGACCTCGCCGCCAGAATGCTGGCCGGCACCGAGTGGACGCCGGGCCGCATCGAGGAAGCCGTGGCGGCGCGTGAGACAATCACCGCGAAGCTGCCCCGGCCGGTGGCTGTCTTTGTCATCTACATGACCGCGCGTGCCGACGCCGACGGGCGCCTGCACAGCTTCGACGACATCTATGGTCTCGATGCCGGCATCAGCCGCGATCTCGGCGTGGCCGGCCTGGCGGCAGTGCGCCAGCTCTCCGATCGCACTTGCGCGGCGGGCTGAAGCAGCGCCGCGATTCCCGGTCTGCTCTATACCCGGTCAGCGTAGAGCAACCGTTCCGGTCCCAGCCAGTCGAGCAGCGGGTCGATCTGCGCCTCGCTGACGGCGAAGCAGCCTTCGCTGCGGCCGAGCTTGCCCAGGCGCGCCGCGACGTCATCATTGCTGTACCAGGCGCCGTGGATCACGATCGCGCGCGCCTCGGCATTGTTGTTGCTCTCTTCCAGCCCCACGAGGCGCTGCGATCGCCCGTGCTTGCCCTGATAAGTCGCCGCCGTAATGTAGGCGCCCCGGGAACTGGCGTTCGACCCGGAGACATTGCTGAAGCTGCGCAGCCAGCCGCTATGCGCGGGATCCGATCCCCGCCCGTGCGACACCCGTAGCAGTTGCCTGCGCCCCCGTGTCAGGTCGACCAGCATCATGCGCGGGGTTGCCGAGGGCAGCGAGAAATCGACCAGGACGAGGCGGTCCCGATGCCTGATGACGTCCTCATGTTGATCGAGGGCCTGCCGGGCGCGTTCGAGCAGCTTCGTCCAGCCGTCACCGGCCCCGGCGGCCAGCGCCGCGGAAGGCATCAGCAGGGACGAGGCGGCAGCCCCGCCGGCGAATTTCAGGAAATGACGTCTGTGAAAACGAGAATATGAGCTCATGGGAGCGGTCTTGATCCATGTCCCTTCGGACGTTGCGACTGTGGCAGCACGAACAATTCCCCCGCCTGCAACATAAGGGATGCGGAGCCATTCTCCAAGATGCGGCCTCTCCCCGGTTCCTTTTGCCGGCTTTGTCATTGGCCATCATGGTTCGCACGCCTATATCGGGCGCATGACAGACTCTGCTTCCCAGATCACCGATGTGCGCGCCTTCCTCTATCGCGACGGCGCGCTGGACCCGGAAGGCGCCCGCCGCCTCACCGCCGAGGCACTCAAGGGCTGCGAGGATGGCGAGCTCTACCTCCAATATATGGCCAGCGAGAGCTTCGGCTTCGACGATGGGCGGCTGAAGACGGCGGATTATTCCACGGACGCGGGCTTCGGCCTGCGCGGCGTGACCGGCGAGATGACCGGCTTTGCCCATGCCAACGACATCAGTGAGCCCGCCATTCGTCGCGCGGCCGAGACGCTGAAGCTGCTCGACCCCGCGCGCCAGGGCATGGCGCCGCCGCCCCAGCGGACCAACCGCCATCTCTACACGGATGCCAATCCGCTCGACCTCGTGCCTTTCGCGAAGAAGGTGGACCTCATGGCGAAGATCGACGCGGCGGCGCGCGCGCGCGATCCGCGCGTGGTGCAGGTTTCCGCCGCGCTGGCCGGGAGCTGGTCCGTCGTCGAGATCGTCCGGGCGGACGGCTTCATGGCGACCGACGTGCGCCCGCTGGTGCGGCTCAACGTCTCGATCATCATGGAAGAAAATGGCCGGCGCGAGACAGGCTATTTCGGCCTTGGCGGGCGCTATCTCTATGACGACCTGTTCGAGGACGCGACCTGGCAACGCGCGATCGACGAGGCGCTGGCCCAGGCGCAGGTCAACCTGCGCTCGGTGAATGCGCCGGTGGGCGAGATGACCGTGCTGCTCGGGCCCGGCTGGCCGGGCGTCATGCTGCATGAAGCGGTGGGTCATGGCCTCGAGGGCGATTTCAATCGCAAGGGCACGTCGGCCTTCTCGGGGCGGATCGGCCAGCGCGTCGCCGCGCCCGGCGTGACGGTGGTGGACGATGGTTCCATCCAGGCCCGCCGCGGCTCGCTCAGCATCGATGACGAGGGAACGCCGACACAGGAAACCGTGCTCATCGAGGACGGCATCCTGCGCGGCTACATGCAGGACAGGCTCAATGCGCGGCTGATGGGCGTCGCGCCCACCGGCAATGGCCGGCGCGAAAGCTATGCCCATGCACCCATGCCCCGCATGACCAACACTTTCGCCCGGGCCGGAAACGACGATCCCGAAGAGCTGCTCTCGCGTGTGAAGAGCGGCATCTTCGCCAAGAGCTTCGGTGGCGGGCAGGTGGACATCGTCTCGGGCAAGTTCGTCTTCTCCTGCACGGAGGCCTACAAGGTCGAGAACGGCAAGCTCGGTGATCCCATCAAGGGCGCGACGCTGATCGGCGATGGCCCGACCGCGCTCAATCGCGTCATCGGCATCGGCAACGATCTGGCACTCGACGAAGGCATCGGCATGTGCGGCAAGAACGGGCAGGGCGTGCCGGCCGGCGTGGGCCAGCCGACCCTGCTGCTCGAAGGGCTGACGGTGGGCGGCACGGCAGCGTGAGGCGCCGGCGGTGAGCCTTGTCGAACTGCAGCGCTACGCCGATCCGATGCTTGCCCAGATCGTGCGCGGCCGGCTGGAAGCGGCGGGCATCCCGGCTTTCTGCTTCGACACCGGCATGAACATTGCCGAAGACGCGCCGCTTGCCGTCCAGGCGCGGCTGATGGTGCTGGCGGAGGATCTGGAGGACGCCCGGGCTCTGCTGGCCGAGGATGAGGGGCCCGGGAGCGACCAGGATGGGGCGACGTGACGGACGCATGATTGCCGCCAGAGGCTCTGCAGTCCGTGAGATTGACTGGCTAGCGCCGGCCGGACGCGATAGAATCTGACGCGATGCGCGCGAACGGCGCGTGTGCCCCATGCGCGCCAGGGTGCGCAGCCTCAGATGCAAAGACCGAGAGCTTATGTCCGACTTCTTCACCGCCATCACCGACGAACAGCGCGCTTTCATCGAGAAGCAGCCGGTCTTCTTCGTGGCGACTGCGGCGGCGGATGCGCGGATCAATCTCAGCCCCAAGGGGATGGACAGCTTTCGCGTGCTGGGGCCGAACCTCGTCGGCTATCTCGACGTGGGCGGATCGGGCAACGAGACGCAGGCGCATCTTGCGGCGGACGGGCGCATCACCGTCATGTTCTGCGCCTTCGACCAGCCGCCGCTCATCCTGCGACTCTATGGCCGCGGACGCGCCATCCTGCCGCAGGACGACGAGTGGGACATGGTCTCGCGGAGGTTCGCGATCCTGCCGGGCACCCGGCAGATCTTCCTCATTTCCGTCGAGAGCGTGCAGGAGAGTTGCGGCTGGGGCGTGCCGTTCATGCGCTTCGAGAAGGAGCGCACCACGCTTGCCCGCTATCACGAGCAGAATGAGACGCCGGAGCGGCTCGAACGCATTTCCACCCGCACGCGCAGCATCGATGGGTTGCCGCTGCGCGTGCAGGACCGGTTCCCCGAGCGCCCGACCGACAAGACCCCGGTCGATCCCGGCTGGGTCGCGGCGGTCCTCAATTACTGGCTGAACGAGATCGGCCCGGACGGCTGGTTCAATGCGACCGAGGAAGAGGATGCCCGCTGCCTGCATCTCTTCCGCGCGCTCTGGGAAGCCCAGCGGGACAGGCCGGCGGCAGACTTCCTCGCCGATGCGGACACGGCGCTCGCCGCGCTGGTGCTCTTCGACCAGTTCCCGCGCAACATGTTCCGCGGCGAGGCGCGTGCCTTCGCGACCGACCCGCTGGCGCGCGAGATCGCGCGTGCGGCCCTGCAGCGCGGCTTCGACGATGCCTTCGTGGAGGCAGCCCGGCCCTTCTTCTACATGCCGTTCATGCACAGCGAGGATCTGGCCGATCAGGACCTGTCGGTCGAATTGTTCAGCCGGCCCGGCTTCGAACTCAATCTGGAGTTCGCCAAGGCGCATCGGGACATCATCGCGCGCTTTGGCCGCTTCCCTCACCGCAATGCCGCTCTGGGGCGCCCGACGCTGCCGCAGGAAGAGGAAGCGGTGGCCGCGGGAAGCCGCTGGTAGCGGGAGAAAGGCCGAGCCAGGCAGGGACGGCGCCGTTCGAGCCGGCGCGAGTCCGCTAGCAGAGCGTGTCCGGGGCCTGCTGACCGGCTCTCGCCCGTTCGAGCGCATCCATCAGCAGGTGCAGCTTCACGGGCTTTTCGAATATTTCGGCGAAGCCGGCCTGTCGCGCGCGACGCTCGAGGTCCGGCGTGGCGAAGGCGCTCACCAGCAGGGCAGGGCCTTGCCAGCCGGCGCTGCGCAGACTGGAAAGCACGGAGATGCCGTCCTTGCCGGCAAGGGCATAGTCCGCAATCAGGCAAGCGGCCTGCACGGCCCTCGCGTCGCCGAGCAGCGCCTCGCCACTCGCAAAGGCACGTACATCATAGCCCTGCCCCTGGAAGACGAGTTGCATCGACCGGCGAACGCCGGGATCGTCTTCGAGAAGCAGCATCTGATGTCTTGCGGCGGAGACCGGAGCGGACTCCATTATCATGTCCCGAGAATTATCATTTCCCGTTCCATGGCAGGCCGGATGCCGCCAGTCGCTACGTAATGCTCCTTAGCGCGTCAACAGTGCCGGCCGGGCAGCGCGGACATGTTGCTTCTGGCCCGGCCCGGTTTACTCGATCCATCTGTCCATGATGATCTCACATGGCGTGTTTTAGGACGTCGGAAGCATTTATAAGCATTAGCGGTCGATCCCGCTTGGTTGACCGCCAATTATCCTACGGTTAGGATTCTGCAACACGCCGTGGGGGGATGAGATGCGGATTGGGTCAGGACTTCTGTTGGTTGGACTGCTCGTCGCTAAGCCCGCCTCGGCTGACATCTATAAGCTGACATTTTCCGGCACGATCAGTTCCTATTCGAGTGTGGATCGCCATTTCGAGCCGGTGGATATACCTTCGGCAATCGGTGTGGGCGATTCCTTCTCAATGATCGCCAAGTTCGATACTGATCGCTATTCTGTGTCACCAACCTTTGATGCAGACCCTTCGGTGAACATCTACGGTGGCTATCTCGTTAGCGCTCATTATCAGGCTGGTGCGTTCTCGTTCAGCACAGAGAATCTGTTCAGTGACTACAGCACTATCCAGATTTGGAACGACCACTATGTGTCGCCCTCTCTTCCGCACGTAGACAGCTTCAGCATCTCAGGCACTCATGGAGTGACCGGCGATTCCATTCCTGTTGACCTAGGCTTCGGCCCGATCAATCTTGCGTTTTCTCTCGGGAAGTTTGATTTTACCGGGACAGCTCGTGACAATGATCTGATCGATGAACTGCCCCCTCTGGATCTGTTCGACGGTCAGTGGGGATCATTCGGCTTCATCAACTCGACTACCTATTTGCAGGGCTCTTATGTTCTGACGAACATTCAAGCTTCACTGGTGAAGGTAAGTGCTGTTCCCGAAACCTCCACCTGGATGCTGATGCTTGTCGGCTTCGGTCTGCTTGGGGGAGGTCTGCGGCGACAAGCGCAGCCACGGGCGGTGCGGCTAGTTTAAGCAGCAGTTTGTGCTGAGCGAGCGCCCACCTGATCGCCTTCATTGCGACCGCCGACCCCTCCTTAAGGGTTTCGAGTGTGGCATCCCGCCCGGCCGATGTCGGCCTCCACAGTCTGTACCACGAGGTGAGGGGAGGAGGCGCAGGGAAATCACTACTCTCCGCGACGCGTGGCGCCGTTCCGTTTCGAGGCGGGCGGCTCATTGCCTCCCCGCCCATTCCTCGTCGTCCGGTCTTGTGCGCCGCTAGCCGTCGAGGCCAAGGCCGGCGGCGAAGGCGATGCGCAAGGCGTCCGAGAGACTGCGTACCTCGAGCTTCACCATGAGGTTGGCGCGATGCACTTCGACCGTGCGCGGCGAAATGCCGAGGTCGTAGGCGATCGTCTTGTTGGGCAGTCCCTTCGCAAGGCCGGTCAGGACGTCCTGTTCCCGGGGTGTGAGGGCGGCGAGCCGCACCTCGGCATCGCGCGCGCTGCTGCTGGCGCTGTCCGCCGCCGCCATGCGTGCGAACCCTTCCTCGATGGCGCGAAGCAGCGCTGATTTCTCGAAGGGCTTTTCAAGCAGGTCGACGGCGCCGGCCTTCATGGCGCGGACGGCGATCGGGATATCGCCATGGCCGGTCATGATGACCACAGGCATGGTCACGCCCATGTCGGCGAGGGCCTGCTGCACCTCCAGCCCATCCATCCCCGGCATGCGGATGTCGAGCAGCACGCAGCCATGTTCCGCTTGCCGCACTTCCTTGATGAAAGCGGTGCCGGAGGCCCAGGTTTCCACGGAATAGCCGGAGGTCCGCAGCAGGAAGCCGGTGGACTTCCGGATGGACTCTTCATCGTCGACTATATGGATGAGCTTGCGATCAGCCATGGTCCTCCTCGTCGTCGGCACGCATCAGCGTGAAGTGAAATTCGGTGCCGCCGCCCTCGCGCGGTTGCATCCAGATGCGGCCGCCATTGGCCTCCACGATCGTCCGGCTGATGGAAAGCCCCAGTCCCATGCCGTCTTCCTTGGTGCTCACGAACGCCCGGAACAGCTGCCGTGCCACGTCCGGCGCCACGCCGGGGCCGCTGTCCGCCACGATCACGCGGACGAAACCGGGCTGCTCGTCGGCGCGGCTGGTAACGATAAGCTGGCGTTCTTCGCTCTCGCGCATCGCTTCGCAGGCGTTGCGGATGAGGTTGATGAGCACCTGCTGGATCTGCACCTTGTCCACCAGCACGGGCGATGCATAGGGATCGAGGTCGAACACCGGCTCGATGCTCATCTCGCGCGTGCCCATGAGGCCCAGCACGGAGGCTTCGTTGATGAGGGCGGGCAGTTTCTCGATGGTCTTCTCGACCTCGCCGCGCGCAATGAAGTCCCGCAGGCGGCGGACGATATGGCCGGCCCGCAGGGCTTCCTTCGCCGTCTCCTCCAGCACTTCGTCGATCAGCGCGCGGTCGTCGGGATCGTTGCGGCCGAACTGCTGGCGCACGGCCTCGACATAATTGGCGATGGCCGTGATCGGCTGGTTGAGCTCGTGCGCCAGAGTCGATGCCATGGTGCCCATGGCACTGACGCGCGCGACGTGGATGAGCTCGGACTGCAACGTCTCGAGTTGCTCCTGCGTACGGCGGCGCTCGGTAAGATCGCGGATGAAGCCGGTGAACAGCCGCTCGCGGCTTCCCATGGCCTCGCCCACCGCCAGCTCCACCGGAAAGGTGGTGCCGTCCTTCCGTCGCGCGAACACCACGCGGCCGATGCCGATGATCCTTTTCTCGCCGGTCTCCAGATAGCGCTTGAGATAGCCGTCATGCCGCTCGCGGTCGGGGGAGGGCATCAGCATGTTCACATTGCGCCCGCGCACCTCGGCCTCGCTATAGCCGAACAGCGCTTCGGCGGCGGTGCTGAACGACCGGACGGTCCCTTCCTCGTCGATCACCACCATCGCGTCCGGCACGGTGGAGAGAATGGAGCGCAAATGGCTTTCCTGCGAGCGCAGCAGGTCCTCCGCGCCGCGCCGCTGGGTCACGTCGGACACGATTTCGGCAAAACCGCGCAGGCTGCCGTCAGGTTCGTGCAAGGCCGTGATCGAGATAGCCGCCAGAAATTCCGAGCCGTCCTTGCGCAGCCGCCAGTCTTCCATTTCCAGCCGCCCTTCCGTCCGGGCGCGCAGGAGGTCGCTTTCCGGCCGGCCTTCCGCAAGGGCATCGGGAGGATAGAAGATCGAGGCATGCTGGCCGATGATCTCCGCCTCGGTCCAGCCCTTGAGCCGCTCGGCACCGCGATTCCAGATCGTCACTCGCCCGGCCGGATCGAGCATGTAGATGGCGAGACCCTGCGCGGCATCGATGAGGAGATTGAGCTCCTCGGCGAAATAGGTGGTGTCCTGCGTCTTCATTCCGGCAGCCCAATCTGCGATCGCAGCGTTCTCGCGACCGGGACCCCCCACCCGGGCCGGCACGACAGCCCCTCACTGCCGGGCGTCTTGACCGAGGTCAAGGATGGCGTGCGGCCGGGGGCTTATTCGTGCCTCCTCGAATCAGGCCCGGAGGGGCCGACTGGGGAACTGCACATGACCGGATTGACGATACGCGCGGGGATATTCCTCTTCATCGCCCTGTTCGCCATGCTGGCCGCGGCGCTGGCCGCGGACGGCGGCTTCGCGGTGCACATGACCATTGTGTGCGCCGCTGCGCTCATTGCGTGCTGGGCCACGATCAGCGGCGCCGATTATACGGCGATCGCGCGGGGTATCCTGCGCGTGCCCGACGAGAGCCGCTACGATGACGACCCCATTCGCTGGGGCGTCATCGCGACGGTCTTCTGGGGGCTCGCCGGGTTCCTCGCGGGACTCTATATCGCGCTCCAGCTCGCCTTTCCGGCGCTGAACCTGGGGCTTGAATATACGAGCTTCGGGCGCCTGCGGCCGCTGCACACCTCGGCGGTCATCTTCGCCTTCGGCGGCAACGCGCTGATCGCGACGAGCTTCTATGTGGTGCAGCGCACCTGCCGCGCGCGGCTCGCCTTTCCCGGCCTCGCCCGCTTCGTCTTCTGGGGCTACCAGCTCTTCATCGTG
The DNA here is from genome assembly GCF_000283515.1 of Sphingobium sp. SYK-6. Classification (GTDB taxonomy): domain Bacteria; phylum Pseudomonadota; class Alphaproteobacteria; order Sphingomonadales; family Sphingomonadaceae; genus Sphingobium; species Sphingobium lignivorans. The sequence goes on along the minus strand of NC_015976.1, from coordinate 4,130,038 downwards.
CTGGCGGCGACCGGCTATCTCCTCGGCATCACCGAGGCGCGCGAATATGCCGAACCCGAATGGTATGTGGACCTGTGGCTCACCATCGTCTGGGTCGCTTATCTCGCCGTCTTCGTCGGCACGATCATCAAGCGCAGCGAACCGCACATCTATGTGGCGAACTGGTTCTATCTGAGCTTCATCCTCACCATCGCGATGCTCCACATCGTCAACAACCTGTCGATGCCCGTGAGCTTGCTGGGTTCCAAGAGCTACAGTGCCTTCGCGGGCGTGCAGGATGCCCTGACGCAATGGTGGTACGGCCATAACGCGGTCGGCTTCTTCCTCACCGCCGGCTTCCTGGCCATGATGTATTATTTCGTGCCCAAGCAGGCCGAGCGGCCGATCTACAGCTATCGCCTGTCGATCATCCACTTCTGGTCGCTGATCTTCCTCTACATCTGGGCCGGCCCGCACCATCTCCACTACACCGCGCTGCCCGACTGGGCGCAGACGCTGGGCATGGTCTTCTCGGTCATGCTGTGGATGCCGAGCTGGGGCGGCATGATCAACGGCCTCATGACCCTCAACGGCGCATGGGACAAGGTCCGCACCGATCCGATCATCCGCATGATGGTCATGGCGCTCGCCTTCTACGGCATGAGCACCTTCGAGGGGCCGATGCTCTCCATCAAGAGCGTCAACAGCCTGTCGCACTATACGGACTGGACCATCGGCCATGTTCACTCGGGCGCGCTGGGCTGGAACGGCATGATCACCTTTGCCGCCATCTATTATCTGACCCCACGCCTGTGGGGCCGCGAGCGGCTCTATTCGCTGCGCATGGTCAACTGGCACTTCTGGCTCGCGACCGTGGGCATCGTCTTCTACGCCTCCGCGATGTGGGTCTCGGGCATCATGCAGGGCCTGATGTGGCGGGAATATGGGGCGGACGGCTACCTCGTCTATGCCTTCTCGGACACCGTGGCCGCCATGCTGCCCATGTATCTGATGCGGGCCTTCGGCGGCGTCCTCTACCTGACCGGCGCGATCCTGATGGCCATCAACGTGTGGCGCACGATCCGCGGCGATCTCCGCGAGGAAGCCCCGATGACGGACGCGGCCTTCGATCCCGCCAAGGATCGCCCGGCCATCGCCCCGCCAGCTTCCGCACCTCACGCCCAGCCCGCCGAATAAGGACGCAAAGCCATGACCAGCTTCGCTGAAAAGCACAAGAAACTGGAGCGCAACGTCACGCTGCTCGCCATAGCCGCCTTCGCGGTGGTCACTGTCGGCGGCATCGTGGAGATCGCACCGCTCTTCTGGATCGACAATACCGTGGAGAAGGTGGAAGGCGTGCGGCCCTACACGCCGCTCGAACTGGCCGGCCGCAACATCTACATGCGCGAAGGCTGCTACAACTGCCACAGCCAGATGATCCGCCCCTTCCGGGACGAGGTCGAGCGCTACGGCCACTACAGCCTGGCGGCCGAGAGCATGTTCGACCACCCGTTCCAATGGGGGTCCAAGCGGACCGGGCCGGACCTTGCCCGCGTGGGCAAGCGCTATTCCGACGAGTGGCATGTCCAGCACCTCAAGGATCCGCGCAGCGTGGTCCCCGAGTCCATCATGCCGGGTTATGCCTTCCTGGCGGATCGGGATCTCAAGGCCGGTGACATGACCGGGCACCTGACGGCCCTGAGCCGGGTCGGCGTGCCTTATACGGAGACCGACATCGCGCAGGCCAATGCGGACCTCGCCGCGCAGGCCGATCCCGAGGCGGACACCACCGATCTCATGCAGCGCTATCCCAAGGCGCAGGCGCGCGATTTCGATGGCAACCCCACGCGCCTCACCGAGATGGACGCGCTGGTCGCCTATCTCCAGATGCTCGGCACCCTCGTCGATTTCGAGAGCGCCGCGCCGCAGGAGGTGGAGCGGTGAGCTACAATGACTTGCGCCACTTCGCCGACAGCTATGGCCTTGCGGTCATGCTGGCAGCCTATCTCCTGCTCGTGATCTGGGTGTTCCTGCCCGGCTCGCGCCGCAGAAACGATGCCGCCGCCACGATGATCTTCGTCGAGGACGAGGAAGAGCGCGCGGCCAGGAACAGGGAAAAGAACCATGGCTGAGCAAAAACGCATCGATCAGCCGACCGGCACCGAGACCGTCGGCCACGAATGGGACGGCATCGAGGAGCTGAACACGCCGCTGCCGCGCTGGTGGCTGTGGACTTTCTATGCGACGATCGTGTTCTCGATCGGCTATATCGTGGTCTATCCGGCATTGCCGGGCCTGACCGGCGCCACCAAGGGCGTGTTCGGCTGGTCCAGTCGCGGCGCGCTTGCCGAGACGATGGAAACGGAGGGCGCCCGCAAGGCACCGATCCTCTCCGCGATCGCCGTGACTCCCATCGAGCAGCTGCCTGCCAAGCCGGAGCTGATGAACGCGGCCGTGCAGGGCGGCGCCGCTGCTTTCCGTACGCACTGCGTGCAGTGCCATGGCTCGGGCGCCAGCGGCTCGAAGGGCTATCCCAATCTCAACGATGACGACTGGCTGTGGGGCGGCGACCTCAAGACGCTGGAATATACCATCACCCACGGCATCCGTAATCCGGACGAAGCGGAGACCCGCAACAGCCTGATGCCGGCCTTTGGCCATGACGGCATTCTCACGGCGCCGCAGGTTCAGGACACCGTCTCCTTCGTGCGCGTCATCAGCGGGCACGAGAAGCAGAGCGCATCCTCGCGGCGCGGTGCCGCGCTTTTCGAGGCGAATTGCGCCGTGTGTCATGGCCCACAGGGCAAGGGCATGCGCGAGTTCGGCGCGCCGAACCTCACGGACGGCATCTGGCTCTATGGCGGCGATCGCGAGACGCTGACCCAGACCATCAACAACAGTCGCCGTGGCGTCATGCCGGCGTGGAGGGGCCATCTGAGCCCGACCACGATCAAGATGCTGGCGGCTTATGTCCACTCGCGTGGCGGCGGCGAGGCAACCCCGCCGCCCGCACCGGTCGAGACGGCGCAGGCCGAAGGCGGCGCGGCTCCGGCGGCCGCCCCGGCCAACTAGGCTCCGGCACCGGGCCCGCGTCCCCGAGCCCGGTGTCTGTCGTGTCGCTCCGTCCCCACGCGGGGGCGGAGCGATCGCGTGATGGAGGCGGGGAGCCTTCATGGGCGACCCGGCAGCAGCCACGCAGGGGCAGGCAGCCTCTTGATCTGCCTCAATGCTTCGCGCGTCAGACTCGCTAGCGTCGCGCGCACGAGTTTCTCCCCCCTTGGGACGTGCTGCCATGAATAGCATGAACGACATCACCGATTCGCCGCTGGGCGTCTATCAGAAGCGCAAGGCCGTCTTCCCCAAGCAGGTCGACGGGCCGTTCCGCCGATTCAAGTGGCTGGTGATGGCGGTAACGCTCACCATCTACTGGGTGACGCCATGGATCCGCTGGGACCGCGGCCCCCATGCGCCTGACCAGGCCGTGCTGATCGATCTCGCCAATCGGCGCTTCTTCATGTTCTCGATCGAGATCTGGCCGCACGAATTCTATTATGTCGCCGGCCTGCTCATCATGGCGGGTGTCGGCCTGTTCCTGGTCACGTCCGCCGTTGGGCGGGCCTGGTGCGGTTATGCCTGTCCGCAGACGGTGTGGACCGACCTGTTCCAGCATGTCGAGCGCTTCCTCGACGGCGATCGCAATGCGCAGATCCGGCTCGATCGTGCGCCATGGACGGCCAGCAAGGTCTGGAAGCGGGTTCGCAAATGGGCGGTCTGGCTGCTCATCTCCTTCGCGACAGGCGGCGCCTGGATCTTCTATTTCGCCGATGCGCCGACGCTGCAACACGCGTTCTGGACCGGTCAGGCCCCCTTCGTGGCCTATGGCACCACTTTCGTCCTCACGATGACCACCTTCATCCTGGGCGGTTTCATGCGCGAGCAGGTGTGCATCTACATGTGCCCCTGGCCGCGCATCCAGGCCGCGATGACGGACGAGAAATCGCTGATCGTGACCTACAAGCACTGGCGGGGCGAGCCACGCAGCCACGGCAAGAAGCGCGCCGCCAGTGACGACGCGCATTTCGGCGACTGCATCGATTGCCTGCAGTGCGTGCAGGTGTGCCCTACCGGCATCGATATCCGCGAAGGGCCGCAGATCGGCTGCATCACCTGCGCGCTGTGCATCGACGCCTGCGACAAGGTGATGGACCAGATCGACCGGCCGCGCGGCCTCATCGATTATGCGACGGAGCTGGACTGCGAGCGCGAGATGCGCGGCGAAGCGCCCGTGCCCGCGATACGGCGCCTGCTGCGCCCGCGCACGCTCGTCTATTTCGGCCTCTGGTGCGCCATCGGCGTCGCGATGCTGTTCGCGCTCGGCACCCGGGCGCGGATCGACATCGCCGCCAATGCCGATCGCAATCCCGAATATGTCCGCCTGTCGGACGGGTCGATCCGCAATGCCTGGCTCATCAAGCTGCGCAACATGGAGAATCGCCCGCGCGAAATGACCATCGCCATCGAGGGGCTGCCCGGCGCGCGCATGTGGAAGGAAAGCGACACCCGCGAATCCGCCGCACGCAGCATCACCGTCGAGGTGCCTGCCGATCAGGTGCTCAAGGAACATATCTATGTCGTCGCGCCCGCGACCGGCTCCGCCCGGGAGGACTTTGCGTTCACGGTCCAGGCGGGGGGTGATGGCGGCGAAAAGGCGCGCGATGCAGAAAGCTTTGTTCGTCCGGAGGAAAGCGAATGACTGGCAGACATGATGGCGGGCAGGCACACAAGGGCGCCGGCCGGTTCACCGGGCGGCACATGGCTGCCATTCTGGTCACGTTCTTCGGCATCGTGATCGCGGTCAATCTCACCATGGCGCGCCTCGCCAGCAGCACCTTCGGCGGCAAGGTCGTGGAGAACAGCTATGTCGCGAGCCAGAAGTTCAATGGCTGGCTGGAGAAGGCCCGGGAGGAAGAGGCGCTGGGCTGGACGCTGGACCTCGCCCGCACGCCCGGCCAGCGGCTGGACGTCACGCTGCACGAGGCTGCCTCGGCGATGACCGATGCCCGGATCACCGCGCTGGTGCGCCATCCGCTCGGCCGCGCGCCCGAGCGGACCATGCAGTTCCGCCATATCGGCGGCGGCCGTTATCAGAGTGTCGGCGCGCTGCCCGCCGGGCGCTGGATCATTCATGTCCGGGCGCAGGCCCATGGCCGGGAGCTCAATCGCATCGTCGACCTGTCATGAGCTATCATGACGCCAGCGAGGTCTGGAACGGCACGCCGGTCGAAACCCGTTTCGCCGTGCCGGACATGCATTGCGCCGGCTGCATCGCCAAGATCGAGCGCCTGTTGCCCGCGCAGCCCGGCATTGAGGGCGCGCGCGTCAATTTCTCCAGCAAGACGGTCACGGTGGCGCATGCCCCCGCGCTCGAGGAGCCGGACATCATCCGCGCCTTCGACGCGATCGGCTTCGAGGCGCAATCGCTTCAGGGGGCCGCCAGCCAAGCACGCAGCGCCGCGCTCAAGCGCCTGATCCGCGCTCTCGCCGTTGCCGGCTTCGCGGCGATGAACGTGATGCTGCTGTCCGTCTCGGTATGGTCAGGCGCGGATGGCAATGCGCGCCATCTCTTCCACTGGATCTCGGCGCTCATCGCCATTCCGGCGGTTGCCTATGCCGGGCGGCCTTTCTTCGAATCGGCTTTCCGCGCACTGAGGGCGGGCACCACCAACATGGATGTGCCGATCTCCATCGGCGTCACGCTCGCCACCGGCATGAGCTTCTACGAGACGATCGTGGGCGGCGAACATGCCTGGTTCGATGGCGCGCTGATGCTGCTCGCCTTCCTTCTCGCGGGCCGCGTGCTCGACGAGATGATGCGCGGCCGCGCGGCAAGCGGCGCGGAAGCGCTGGTGCGGCGCACCGCGCCCGGCGCCATGCGGCTCGACGATGCGGGGGGCAGCCAGTGGGTCTCGGCCGACGCGCTCGCCGTGGGCGACCGCCTGCTGGTCGCGGCCGGCGAGCGGCTGGCGGCGGACGGCATCATCGAGCAGGGCAGCAGCCGGTTCGACCTCTCGCTGCTCACGGGCGAAAGCGCGCCGGTGGTGGCCGGGCCGGGCGACACCGCCACTGCCGGCACGCTCAACCTGGAAGCGCCGGTGACACTGCGGGTCACGGCGGTCGGCGAGGCCCGCACCATCGCGGAGATTGCGCGGCTGATGGAAGGCGCGGCGCAGTCGCGCTCGCATTATGTCCGCATCGCCGATCGCGCCTCGCGCCTCTACGCACCGGTCGTGCACCTGCTCGCCGGCCTGAGCTTTGCGGGCTGGATGGTCGCGGGCGCCGGCTGGCACCAGTCGCTGCTGGTGGCCATCGCGGTGCTCATCATCACCTGCCCCTGTGCGCTCGGCCTCGCCGTGCCGGTGGCGCAGGTCGTCGTCTGCGGCACCATGATGCGCGCGGGCCTGCTGGTGAAGGATGGCAGCGCGCTGGAGCGGCTCGCGCAGGCCGATGAAGCGCTGCTCGACAAGACCGGCACGCTCACGCTCGGCCGCCCGGTGCCTGACGGACTGGAGACACTCGGCGAGGCTGAACGCGGCATTGTTCGCGCGCTTGCGATGGCGAGCCGTCACCCGCTCGCGATCGCCCTGCGCCAGGCACTGGGCGGGGCCGATGTCGGTCCGGCCGCGCTGACAGATGTGGTGGAGAAGCCCGGCGAAGGCGTGGAAGCGCGTTATGGGGACCATCTGGTCGCCATGCGCCGCCCGCGCCCGGAAGAACTGCCCGCTGATGGCGACGGGCGCGCCGCCGTGGCACTCGACCTGCTCGGCGATGCGCCGCACATCATCCGCTTCACGGACGCGTTGCGTCCCGATGCCGCCGATGCGCTGGCCCAGCTTGCCGCGCTCGGCTTGCCCGCGCGGATCATGTCCGGCGATCGGGAAGACGCCGTGAAAGCGGTCTCCGACAGACTCGGTATCCCGGGCGAGGGGGACATGCGCCCGGCCGACAAGATGGCATTGCTGGAGGCGCGCATCGCCGCCGGTCATCGCCCCCTGATGGTCGGCGACGGCCTCAATGACGGCCCCGCGCTGGCTGCCGCTCATGTCTCCATGGCGCCCGCCTCGGCCAGCGATGTCGGCCAGCAGGCGGCGGACATCGTTTTCCTGGGCGACCGGCTCGGCGGCATTCCCGTGGCCGTCCGCGCCGCCCGCGCGACCATGCGCGTGGTGCGGGAGAATTTCGCGCTGGCGGTCGGCTACAATGTCCTCGCCGTGCCGCTGGCAATGGCTGGCAAGGTGACACCGCTCATCGCCGCTGTCGCCATGTCGACCAGCTCGCTGATCGTCATCGCCAACTCGCTCCGCCTGCGCTGGAAAGTCAAATGAACGGTCTCCTGTTCCTCATCCCCGTCGCGCTGCTGCTCGGCCTGACCGGGCTCGTGGCTTTCCTCTGGTCACTGCGGGCCGGGCAGTTCGACGATCCGGACGGCGCCGCCATGCGTATCCTCATCGAGGATGACGACAGCCCGGCGACCTGAGGGCGGGATGCCTGCCCGGCAGTGATCCAGGCCTGATCGCTTTTTCATGCTCGCACCCGTTCGGGAAGGACCAGCCGCTCGCCTGGAGAGGGCGGATAGCGCCTCCGATGATGGCCTGCGGAGACCGGACGACAATGGTGCGGCTCATCGACAGCCCCTCAAGCCATGCTCGACATCGTTAACGGTCCTCTCGCGCAACAAGCTGAGGCTTTGCCCGCGTGTAAGTGGCATGGAGCAACAGGCCCGGACCGCATCGCTCCCGTGCCCTCGCTGCAAAAGCAAAGCGCGGGTCCCTCCATTGCGGAGGGCCCGCGCTGTTGCCGCGACCCGGTTGGGGATCAGATCAGAAGCGGTAGGAAATACCCGCGCTCACGACCCACGGGTCGAGCTTGTGCCGGGTCTCGAGGATCGTGGCGCCCGACGCATTGTAGAAAGCCGCGATCGGCTTCATGAAATAGCGCTTGGCATCCACCGTCAGGCCGAAGCCCTGATCGCCAATCGCGATGTCCACGCCGGCCTGGACCGCGGCGCCGAACTTGCTCTTCAGCTTGCCGCTGTCCGCCCCGAGGGCCGCCACGCCGCCACTGCCCACCTTGGAATCGAGCACCAGGAAGTAGCTGGGACCGGCACCGATATAGGGCTTCACCGCACCGAGACCGGTCAGGTGATATTTCAGCGTGAAGGTCGCGGGCACGATGAGAATGTCGTCGAGCAACTTGTCCACCCCGGCGATCGCGCCGGAACCGTCGACATGGTGCGCCGTGGTGCAGCAGATCGTCTCGACGGAGATGGACGGCGTGACGAAATATTCGATGGCCACGGTCGGCACATAATTGTCGCTGGCCTTGGTGTCGGTGCCGGCGGGCAGAGCCACGCTTGCCGAGCGGATCTCGTCGATTTCGCCGTTCGGCAATACCGCGGTGCCAAGCACCTTGACCTGCAGCTTGCCGTCCGGGGTGCCCGCCTGCGCGGCCATCGGCATCACCAGAGCGAGGGCGCCGGCGGCGCAGGTGAGAAATCTTGCTTTCATGGTTCTCGTTCCTTTCTTTCCCTGAACGATGGCCGCAGCCCTAGGCCACGCGGCCGGCCGGAGCCTTGACGGGAGGCAAGCCGCGCTTTGATCGAGCGCAAGGAACCAGCGGTGCGCAGCGGCTAGCGTGCCGTCCATGTGGAGCTGCCATCCCGATCTGCTGGCGCGGCCCGTGCCGCGTTACACCAGCTATCCGACCGCCGCCGAGTTCTCGGCCGCCGTCGGATCCGCCCAACAGGAGGCCGCGCTCGCGCGCATTGCGCCGGACGAGCCTGTTTCCCTTTATGCGCATATCCCCTTCTGCGAGGAGATCTGCTGGTATTGCGGCTGCAACACCGGCCGGGCCAATCGCGCTCAGCGGCTGACCGCTTATCTCGATGCGCTGTGCGCCGAGGTGGAGACGGTCGCGGGCCGGCTGGGCGGGCGGGGGAAGGTCGGCCGCATCGCCTTTGGCGGCGGCAGTCCCAATGCGCTCAGCCCGGATCAGTTCATGCGCCTGCTGGCCACGATGCGCCGGGCTTTCGACGCGGAAGGCGCGGACATCTCGATTGAGCTCGATCCGCGCACGACCAGCGCGGACTGGTTCGCCGTGCTCGGCCGTGCCGGCGTGACGCGCGCCAGCCTCGGCGTCCAGACTTTCGATACGGCGATCCAGGAAGCGATCGGCCGCGTCCAGCCGCGCGAGATGATCGTGGAGACGGTCGCGGCGTTGCGCGCCCAGGGCGTCAGCTCGATCAATTTTGATCTCATGTATGGCCTGCCGGGACAGGATCGCGCGCATCTCTCCGCCACGCTGGACGAGACACTCGCCCTCGCGCCGGAGCGGATCGCGCTGTTCGGCTATGCCCATGTGCCGCATCTGCTGCCGCGCCAGCGCCGCATCCGCGCGGACAATCTCCCCGACCAGGCCGAGCGCTTCGCCATGGCCGCGCTGGGGCACGACCGGCTGGTCGCCGCCGGTTATGTCGCCGTGGGCTTCGATCATTTCGCCCTGCCACACGATCCGCTGGCCCTCGCCGCGCGCGAAGGGCGGGTGCGGCGCAATTTCCAGGGCTTCACGGACGATCAGGCGCGCATTCTCATCGGGCTTGGCGCCACCGCGATCAGCGAGTTCCCCGACCTGCTCGTGCAGAACGAGAAGAACAGCGGGCGCTATCGCATGGGCGCGCTCGCCGGCCTGCTCACCGGCGAGCGCGGCGTCGCGCGGGATCGGGAGGACCAGCGCCGCGCTGCCATCATCGCGGACCTGCTCTGCGGCCGCGCGGCGAATGTCGGCGCCTTTCTCGGCGATGCCACGATCGGCCAGGGCCTCGCGCCCTTCCTCGAGCGCGGCCTCGCTTCGCTGGAGGGGGAGCAGTTGCGCATCACGGAGGAGGGCCGGCCCTATGGCCGCGTCATCGCTGTGCTGTTCGACCGCTGGCGTACGCAGCAGCCGCAGCGTTTCAGTACAGCCATCTAGGCCGGGGCGATGACCAGCGACCCACGCCTCACCATGACGCCATATGCTCGCCGGGCGAGGTGCGGCGTCCGGTCGCGGAAGACCTGATGGCCTCCTCGTTCAGCCTTCTCGGGGGTGTCGCGCTCGGCCTCGCTTCCAGCCTACACTGCATTGGCATGTGCGGCGGCATCTCCTTGATGTTCGGCTATGCCGGCGGTTGTACCACGCCAGCGGCGGACATGCGCGCGCAGGCCTTGCTCCATGGCGGCCGCATCCTGAGCTATGCCTTGCTCGGTGCCCTCGCGGGTGCGGCGGGCGGCCTTGCAGCAGGGCAGGTGGATGCCGCGGCGGGGCATCATCTGCTGCGCTGGGCCGCCGCCGTTTCGCTCGGCTGGATGGGTCTGGTGACGGCCGGGATGGCGCCGGCGCCGGCCTTGCTCGGCCATGGCTTCGCGCCGCGTCGCCTGATGGCGCGGGCATTGCTGCACATGCCAGTCCCCGCGCGCCGCTTTGCCGGTGGCCTCGCCTGGGGGCTACTGCCCTGCGGCATGGTCTACGGCGCGCTGCTCTTCGCACTGTTCGCCGGCAGTGCCGCTGGCGGAGCGCTCGTCATGCTCGGCTTCGGTCTCGGCACCTTGCCCGCTCTCATCGCCGCCGGCCTCGGTTTCGGCCGCCTGCAATCGGCCCTGCGCGCCCATCGCGGGGAACGCTGGCTCGGCGCCGCCATGATTGCGCTGGCCGCGCTCAGCCTGCTCGCCAGCGAAGCTTCTTTCGGCACATGGTGCCGCACGCTGGCCCGCCCGTTCTCGGCGTGAGGCCAGGAAGGCGGCGCTGATTCGAGGAACGATCAGGCCGGCTCGGCAACTCTATGCCTGACCGTTCTGGCGGATAGCGAAGCCGGAAAATGGTGACGGAGACGGAAAAAGTGGCGGAGACGGAGGGATTCGAACCCTCGGTAGCCCCTTAAGGCTACGACGGTTTAGCAAACCGCTGGTTTCAGCCACTCACCCACGTCTCCGCGCAGCGCCGGGGGAGTGGCGTCCCCACATGGCGAGGGATGGCCTATAGCCGCGCAAAATTGCTGTGGCAACGCCCCTTCATCGATCCTGCGCCAAGTCCTCTCCAGCGAAAAAAGTGAAAGGCGGCAGGGCGCGCAGAAGGACCGCCCCAGCACCAGGTTGCCGGCGAGTCGCGGGCGCGCAGGCCCTTCATTTCGGGTCCGCGGCGCCTATCTGTCTCGGTTCACCTTGCCTTGCCTTCGACTCGTCGCGGCCGAGGGGTGGACGATTCGCCGGGAGAGGCGTCCTCTGGTAGCGCCAGCGCCTCTGATCAAATGATATATAACAGAGCAATCGGGTGGCATCGAACAACATAACTCCCGGAGGGGTGATCGCGTTCCTGCAATCTCTCGCACCAGAGCGAGAGATTTTCCTGCGCACTGGCGGGCAGGTGCGATTCCTTCGGATTTCAACGCGCATTCAGTGGATGGCGGCCGCCGTGGCGGCTTTCGTTGTGCTGCTCTGGACCATCGGCACGTTCGCGATGCTCTGGAGCCAGGCCGCCATGTGGTGGGAACGGAGCGATCTCGCCCGCGACCGGGCCGCGCTCAGTTCTCGCGAGGCACAGGTGGACGCCTACAAGCGGTCCGTCAGCGAAATCGCGCATGATATCGAACAGCGCCAGGAGGCGCTTGAGCAGGTTCTCCAGCGAGTCGACCTGCGTGTCGCGCCGGAAGGCGTGGAGGGTGCTGCAGCAGGCGGAACCGGCAATGGCCCCGCCGCCGCGTCCGGCAAACCCCTGAGCAGCGTGTCGCCCGAAACAGCCCGCATGCAGGCCCTGCTCGAACGTCAGCGCGCGCTTGAGACCAGCCTTGCCACCGCAGCGGAAGCCCGCCTTGCCCGCGTGGAAAAGGCCATACGCAGCTTTGGTCTCAATCCCGCCGCGCTCGGCAGGATGCCCAGCGGCCAGGGCGGCCCCTTCGTCCCCGCTGCCCGGTCGTTCGACTTCGCCCCGGAATTGCGCGATCTGGCGGTTTTGCTGACGCGCCTCAATGCGCTGGAAACGACGCTCGCGGCCATTCCCTCCGGCCGCCCGACCGCGGCGCCCATGCAGTCCAGCTCCTATGGCTATCGGCGTGACCCGTTCAACGGCATGCTGGCATTTCATGCCGGCATCGATTTCCGTGGTCCCCACGGCCAGGCCATCCTCGCCGCGGCGCCGGGTAAGATCAGCCATGTCGGCGTTCAGCAAGGCTATGGCAACACGATCGAGATCGATCACGGGAAGGGCCTGATGACACGTTATGCCCATCTCTCCGGCTATGACGTGAAAGTGGGGCAGACGATTGGCCGCGGACAGAAGATCGGCCGCATGGGCTCGACCGGCCGTTCGACAGGATCGCATCTCCACTTCGAAGTGCGGGTGAACGGCGCGGCAGTGAACCCGCGTCCCTTTCTGGAGGCACGGCAGGATGTTCTCGAAGTCCAGCAGACAGCAAAGCGGCGTGTCCATGACCGCAGCGACCGGGGCTAAGCACACACCCTTCTCGATCATCGGCGGCGATGTCGTCATCAGCGGGAATATCGAGGCGACCGTGGACCTCCACATCGACGGCAAGGTCGAAGGCGACATCAGTTGCACGCAGCTCGTACAGGGAGCCGACAGCCGCATCACCGGCCATGTGACCGCGAAAAGCGCGCGCATCGCCGGCCTGATCGAAGGCGCTGTCACCGTGGACGAGCTGATCCTGGAGGCCAGCGCCCGGATCACTGGCGACGTGACGTACGAGATCATCAGTATCGCCACGGGTGGGCAGATCGACGGCAGGATGAGCCACAAGGGCAGCGCACAGGCGGCCGACCTCAAGCTCGTCAAGAGCGAGGCGGGCTGAGCCCCTTATCGTTCCCGGGTCGCGCTGAACTTGATTTCGGGATGCCGCTCCGACTGATATCCGACATCCCAGGCTGAGCGGGCCAGAAAAACCGGGTTCCCGTCCCTGTCCTTCGCCATGCTGGAGCGATTGACGCCGGCGAAATCCTCCAGCATGCGGCCCTCGCCGGACAGCCAGCGTGCGGTCTCGAACGGCGCCGGTTCGAGGGCAGCGCCCACCTTATATTCGGCCTCCAGGCGGCTGATGAGCACGTCGAGCTGCAACTGGCCGACCACGCCGATGATCCACTGGCTGCCGATCTCGGGATAGAAGACCTGGATCACGCCTTCCTCGCTCAGGTCATCGAGCGCCTTGCGCAGCTGCTTGGTCTTGGTCGGGTCCTTGAGCGTGATGCGCCGGAGAATTTCGGGCGCGAAATTGGGCAATCCGGTGAAGCGGACTCCCGCCTTCTCCGAAAGCGTGTCGCCGACCCGCAAGGTGCCGTGGTTGGGAATGCCGATGATGTCGCCGGGGAAGGCCTCGTCCGCGATCTCGCGATCCTGCGCGAAGAACAGGATGGGCGAATGCACCGCGATCGGCTTGCCGCTGCCGCTCGGCGTCAGCTTCATGCCCCGCCGGAACTTGCCGGAGCATAGCCGCATGAAGGCGATCCGGTCCCGGTGCTGCGGATCCATATTGGCCTGCACCTTGAAGATGAAGCCGGTCACTTCATCGTTTCCGGGATCGATCGGTGCCGGCTCGGCGGGCTGGGCGCGGGGCGAAGGCGCATAAGCGGACAGAGCGGCGATCAGCTCGGCCACGCCGAAATTCTTGAGTGCGGAGCCGAAATAGACCGGCGTCAGATCGCCATGGAGATAGGCCTGCAGGTCGAAGGACGCATAGCCGCCGCGGGCAAGCTCGGCTTCCTCGCGCAACTGCGCCAGCCCATCCTTGGAAAGATGCTGCTCCAGTGCCGCATCGTCGAGCCCGTCAAGCTGATGAACCGCGCCCTGGAATTCCTTGCTCGGCCCCGAGGGCTGCATCAGCCGATTGGTCGCGAAGTCGAAAATCCCTTCGAATGCGCCGCCCATCCCGACCGGCCAGCTCATCGGGCAGACATCCAGCGCGAGAGCGTCGGCGACTTCGTCCAGCAGCCCGAACGGATCGCGGCCTTCGCGATCGACCTTGTTGATGAAGGTGATGATCGGCACCGAACGCAGGCGACAGACTTCGAAAAGCTTGCGCGTCTGAGGCTCGATGCCCTTGGCGGCATCGATCACCATCACGGCGGAATCCACGGCCGTCAGCGTGCGATAGGTATCCTCCGAGAAATCCTCGTGGCCCGGCGTGTCGAGCAGGTTGAAAGTGATCACATTGCCGTCGGCATCCGGCCGCTCGAACGTCATCACGGAGCTGGTGACGGAAATACCCCGCTGCTGCTCGATCTTCATCCAGTCGGATCGCGCACGGCGGTTGGCGCCGCGCGCCTTCACCTCGCCGGCGAGATGGATCGCGCCGCCCGCAAGGAGCAGCTTCTCGGTCAGCGTGGTCTTGCCCGCGTCGGGGTGGGAAATGATCGCGAAAGTGCGGCGGGACGGAATCGTCATGGGCTGTCCGATGATGTAGGGTGGCGCGATCCGGGGGGAAGAGGCCGTCAGTGGAGCGAAATCGCGCTCCTATAGGGAAAGGCAGGCATGGGCCGCAAGCTGTTCAGAGTGCGGGAGAAGGCGCGTGGGCCGCAGAGGCGGACCCTCGCGCCCCTGTGTGCCGTTCTGGCCGGCCTGCTGCTGCCCGCCACCATGCCCGTCCGCGCAGGCGCCCAAGGAAGAAGAACTGGAGAAGGCGGGGCGCATCGCGAGCCAGCCCGCGCGGGATGTCGGCATCAGCAAACGCAAGGTGCCGCCGGTCCTCCAGGAGGCTGTCAAGAAGCCCTATGCCGTGCCGCGTCGCCAGGATTGCCGCTGGCTCAATTACGAGCTGGCTCGCCTCAATCAGGCGCTCGGTCCCGATTTCGACGTCGAGGACAAGAGCGATGAGGACAAGGTCGAGCAGCTTGCCTATGCCGGCGGGGAAATGATTGTCAATTCGCTCATCCCGTTCCGGGGTCTGGTGCGGGAAATCTCGGGCGCGGGGCCAGCGGATCGGCGACGCACCGCGGCGATCAATGCCGGGCTTGCGCGGCGTGGCTATCTCCGGGGTCTCGCCACCGCGAAAAGCTGCGCCTCATCAGCCATGGCGGCGGCGGAATGAGGCCGACGGGCGCCCTTGTCCACCGCCAGCGGATGGCGAATCCGCGCGAGGGAACCAGAGCAACGGCTATCAGTTACCCGGATGGTCCGTTGCTCTGATGCGACAGGGAGAAAATCACATGGCGCGCGCAGTCCTCACCGTCCTCCTTTCATTGACGCTTGCCGGCGCGGCGGACGCGCAGGAAAAGGAAGGGGACAAGACGCTCGACAAGGCCGGGGAAATCGCCACGCAGCCCGTGCGCGACGTCGGAATCCAGAAGACCGAGATCCCCGAGGTTTTGACGCGCGCCGTCTCCCAGCCTTATGCCTCCCCGGGCTCGGGGTGCCGGACGCTCGTCGCGCAGATCGCGGAGCTGAACGACGTGCTCGGGCCCGACTTCGGCGGGAACAGCAAGGAGAATGAGGACAAGTTCGGCAAGCTCGCCGCGGCGGGCGGCGAGGCAGTGGTCAATTCGCTCATCCCCTTTCGCGGGCTGGTGCGCGAAGTGAGCGGCGCGGCGCCCGCGGAGCGCCGGTTCGACGCTGCCGTCAATGCCGGGCTGGCCCGGCGCGGCTATCTGCGCGGGCTGGCGGTCAGTCGCGGATGCAAACTGCCACCGCCCCCGGCTCCCAAGAAGGAAGACGGAAAGAAGAAGGACGAAACGCAGAAGTAGGCGCGACGGCTCAGCCGCGCAGCACCGCGCCCTGCTTGCCCGCCGCCGCGACAATGCGCTCGGCGATGGCCTTCAGTTCCTCGTCGGTGAAGCTCTTGTCGCCGGGCTGCAGCGTCACTTCCACGGCGAGGCTCTTCTGGCCCTCCGGCACGCCTTGCCCGATGAACAGGTCGAAAAGGCGCGCATCCACGATGGCAGCCTTGTCGGCGCCGCGCACCGCACGCACCAGTGCATCGGCTTCCAGCGCTTCCGGCACGAGGAACGCGAAATCGCGCGTGACAGCCTGGAGGGCGGGCGGCGCGTAGGGCGGGCGCATGAAGCCGGTCCGCTTCGGCAGCGGAATCGCATCAAGATGCAGTTCCCCGGCGACCACCGTCCCATCAAGTCCGAAGGCGCGGACAAGGCGGGGATGGAGCACGCCATAAGCGGCCAGCACATTCTTGGGGCCCAGCCGCAGCGTACCGGACTGGCCGGGATGATAGGCGTTGCCGGCCTCGTCCATCATCTGCAGCCGCGCGACAGGCGCGCCGGCTGCCGCGAGCAGAGTCAGGGCTTCCGCCTTGGCATCGAATGCACTGAAGGGTTGCGCCTTTCCGCCCTGCCAGCTGCGGGGCTGCTTCTCGCCCACGAGCACGAAGCCGAGCGTAAGGCGCTCGTCGCTGCTTCCATCCGCCTTGCGGAAATAGCGGCGGCCGATCTCGAAGAGGCGGATGGCAGAGGCACCACGATCGGCATTGCGCCGCGCCGCCGAGAGCAGGCCCGCAAGCAATGTCGGGCGCATGACCTTGAGGTCTTCGCTGATCGGATTGGCCAGCGTCCAGTCGCCGCCGCCGAAGGGCGCCGCTTCCGTTTCGGAAATGAAGGACCAGTTGATCGCCTCGTTGAGACCCCGCGCCGCAGCCGCCCGGCGTGCCCGGCGCTCGATGAGCTGGAGCGGCGTCGCGGTCGGCTTCGCGACGCCTGCCGCGCGGGGCAGCGGCACGGAAGGCACCTCGTTCAGGCCCTCGATGCGGACCACTTCCTCCACGAGGTCGGCGGGCCCATGCACGTCGCGGCGCCAGCTCGGCACCGTCACCTGCCAGTCGGCGCCGACCGTGAAGCCAAGCCTTTCGAGGATCGCCGCTTGACGGTCCGCGGGGATGGCCAGCCCGCCAAGCCGTTCGGCAAGGCCAGGCTCGTAAGCGATGGTCCGGCGTTCCACGGGCGGCGTGCCCGCGCGCGTCACTTCGCTCGCCGTGCCGCCGCACAGCGCCAGCACCAGCCGAGTGGCGATCGCCAGTCCCTCGTCGAGGAAAGCGGGATCGACGCCGCGCTCGAAGCGCTGGCGCGCGTCTGACGTGAGGCCGAGCGCCTGGCCGGTCCGTGCAATGCTCTCGGGCGTGAAATAAGCGCACTCGATGAGCACGTCCGTGGTCGTGTCCTGCGCGCCCGAATGTTCGCCGCCCATGATGCCGCCAATGTCGTGCACGGCGGCCTCGTCGGCGATCACGGTCATGGCACTGGTCAGCGCATAGGTCTTGCCGTTGAGGGCCAGGACCTGCTCGCCCGGCTGCGCCTTGCGCGCGACCAGCCCGCCCCGGAGGCGCGCCATGTCATAGACGTGGAGCGGGCGACCAAGGCCGATCATGACGTAATTGGTGATATCGACCAGCGCGCTGATCGGCTTCTGGCCAATCGCCTTCAGTCGCCGCTGTAGCCAGTCCGGCGAAGCGCCGTTCGTGACGCCATGCACGGCCTGCGCGTAGAAAGCGGGGCAGCCTTCCGGATCATCGGTGCGCACGTCCGGCCCGGGCCCCTGCGGCACGACCGGAGGCAGCATGGCCAGGATCGCGTCCAGCGGCCTCAGCGTGCCCACACCCTTTGCAGCGAGATCGCGGGCGATGCCGCGCACGCCCATGCAATCCTGCCGGTTGGGGGTGATGGAAACCTCGATGACGGGATCGTCGAGCTGCGCATAATCGGCGAAGCTGGTTCCTACCGGCGCGTCGGCCGGCAGCTCGATGATGCCTTCATGATCCTCGCCCAGCTCCAGCTCGCGGGTGGAGCACATCATGCCGTTCGATTCGACGCCGCGGATGGCGGCCACGCGCAGCACCATGCCATTGGCGGGCACGGTCGCGCCGGGCATGCCGAACACGCCGACAAGCCCGGCACGGGCATTGGGCGCGCCGCAAACCACCTGCATCGGGCCGTCGCCGGCGTCGACGCTCAGCACCTGCAGCTTGTCCGCTTGCGGATGCGGGCTCGCGGTGAGAACCTTCGCGATGCGGAAGCCTTCCAGCTTCTCCGCCGGATTCTCGACGCCTTCGACTTCCAGCCCGATATCGTTGAGCGCGCGCAGGATATCGCTCAGCGCGGCGTCGGTCTCCAGATGCTCCCGGAGCCAGGACAATGTGAACTTCATGCGCCGACTCCTCCGCTGAGCGTGGGCACATCCAGCGCGGAGAAGCCATAATGGCGCAGCCAGCGCAGATCGCCGTCGAAGAAGGCGCGCAGGTCATTCATGCCATATTTGAGCATCGCCAGCCGGTCGACGCCGGTGCCGAACGCGAAGCCCTGCCATTCCGCCGGGTCAAGGCCGCTGTTGCGGATCACGGCGGGGTGGACCATGCCGCTGCCCAGCACTTCCATCCAGCCGCCATTCTCCGCGTCGCCGCTGCCGCCGATCACGCGCTGTCCCTTCTCGACGGTATAGCCGACATCGACCTCGACAGACGGCTCGGTGAAGGGGAAATAGCTGGGGCGCAGGCGCAGCACGATGTCCTCCCGCTCGAAGAAGGCCTTCAGGAAGGTCTCCAGCGTCCATTTGAGGTGGCCGAGGTGAATGCCCTTGTCGATGACGAGGCCCTCGATCTGGTGGAACATCGGCGTATGGGTCGCGTCCGAATCGGAGCGATAGACTCGGCCCGGCGCGATGATGCGGATCGGCGCGTCCTGTTGCATCATCGTTCGGATCTGCACCGGCGAGGTATGCGTGCGCAGCAACATCGCGGCCGTTTCGCCATTGCCGCCGGTGGCGCGATAATTGTCGCCGAAATAGAATGTATCGTGCATCGCACGGGCCGGATGCGTCTCCGGGATGTTCAGCGCCGTGAAATTGCGCCAGTCATCCTCGATCTCCGGGCCGGTCGCGACGGAGAAGCCGAGATCCGCGAAGATTTCCGCCAGCTCGTCCATCACCTGGCTGACCGGATGGACGCTGCCCTGCGGGGGCAGGTCGGCGGGCAGGGTCATGTCGAGCCGTTCGGCCGCGAGCCGCGCATCGAGCGCCGCGGTTTCGAGGGCCGCCTTGCGCGTGGCCAGCGCCGCCGTCACGCTTTCCCGCAGCTCATGGATAGCGGGGCCCCTGGCCTGCCGTTCCTCCGGGGTCATGGCGCCAAGCGTCTTGAGCAGCGCGGTCACGACGCCGTTCTTGCCCAGAGCGCCGACGCGCAGCGATTCCACGGCATCGAGCGTATCGGCGGCGGCGATTTCGGCGACGAGGCCGTCCTTCAGGGATGTGACTTCACTCATGGGCGGGTCCGCTAGCCTAATTCGGCGCAAACGAAAAGGGCGCCGGAGGTGACCCCGGCGCCCTTCGAGACAGGATTGCGCTGCCGATCAGGCGGCGGGCAGTGCCGCGCGGGCCTGCGCGATGATGCCCTTGAACGCCTCGCCCTCGTGCATCGCGATGTCGGCCAGGACCTTGCGGTCCAGTTCGACGCCCGCGAGCTTGAGGCCGTGCATGAACTGACCGTAGGTCAGGCCTTCCATGCGGACGGCGGCGTTGATGCGCTGGATCCACAGGGCGCGGAAGCTGCGCTTCTTCACCTTGCGGTCGCGATAGGCGTACTGCCCGGCCTTTTCGACGGCCTGACGGGCGATGCGGATCGTGTTCTTGCGACGGCCATAATAGCCCTTCGCCTGATCCAGAATCCTCTTGTGCTTCGCCTTCGTGGTCGTGCCGCGTTTCACACGTGCCATGTCGCTCTACTCCTTACTTCAGGCCGTAGGGCGCCCAGAGGCGCACATGGGCGACGTCAGCGTCGGAGAGAACCTCCGTGCCACGGTTCTGGCGAATATACTTCGCATTGTGCGAGATCAGGCGGTGGCGCTTGCCGGCCACACCATGCTTGACCTTGCCGGTGGCGGTGAACTTGAAGCGTTTCTTCACACCGCTCTTGGTCTTGAGCTTGGGCATTTTCGTCTCCTTGTCCGTTTATGCGCCGCTCGCAAGGAGCATGACGCAGACGATTGCGGACGAACACGGCAGCCCTTACGGCCGGCCCGTCCCCTGGCATCCATGGTCGCATGGAAGCGCGGCGCTATAGTCGCGGACCCGCCGGGAGGCAAGCGGGAATCGCGCGGGCAACGCGCAGGCCCTGCAGGATGCGGGGTTGTTTTTGACTCCGGTCAAGGCAAGCTCGGCCTGGCAGGCACAATGTGCCACAAGCCGGAAGCGGGCCGGGGCCCGCCCAATGCGAGGAGGCTGCCATGAAAACGGTGATGGTGCTGATTCATGACGATGTATGCCAGGAAGCGCGCCTGCAATCCGCGCTTGATGTCGTAAGGGCTGTCGAGGGCCATCTGGTCTGCCTCGACCTCGTGCAGATGCCGGTGATTGCCGATGGATTCGGCGTTGGCGGCGGCGCGGGCGTCCTGCTCATGGACGAGCGGGAGCGTGAGGACAGCAATGTCGAGCGACTCGAGCCTCGCCTGGCCAATGAAGGCGTGAGCTATGAATGGGCGCGCGTCCACGGCCAGTCCGACGTGGCGATCACCGACAGTATCCGTCTGGTGGACCTCATCGTCGTGGGCAAGCAGGGCCTCGGGGAGATTGCCGAGTCGGGCAATGCCGCCGCGCGGCTGGCGGAGCTGACCTCGGCGCCGATCCTGCTGGTGCCGACGGACCAGAAGCGGCTCGATCTCTTTGGCAAGGTCCTCGTCGCCTGGGACGGGTCGGCGCCCGCGGACGCAGCCGTTCGCGCTGCGGTTCCGCTGCTCAAGCTGGCCAGCGAAGTGGAGGTGCTGACCATCGGCGAAGGTGAAGCGAGCCCTGACGAAGTGGCGGCCTATCTCGATCGCCATGGCTGCAAGGTCACGGCCCGTCTGCTCCCCAAGACGGGCGATGTCGGCACGCAACTGCTCGACGAACTGAACGGATCGGGCGCGCGCTGGTGCGTGATGGGCAGCTACGGGCACAGCCGCCTGCGCGAACAGATTTTCGGCGGCGCGAGCCGGAAACTGCTGGCCAAGGCTCAGGTGCCGGTGCTGATCTCGCACTGAAGCAACGCCGCCCGTCGCCCGGCGCGCCGCTCTCTTCACGGACGCGTCGGGCCGGGACGGCCGGTTTCGCCGGACGCTTCAGTTGCCGTTTCAGCCCGACATGGCGAAGTTGTTGACGTCGAGCAATTCGCCGCATCGATTGTCGGCGGCATCGAGCAGCCGCCGCTCCAGCGTCGCCAGGCGCGATTTGCTCTCGAGCTTTCCGCCGAGCAGATCCGTGAGATAGAAAGTGTCCACAGCCCGCTCGCCGAACGTGGCGACATGGGCGCTGTGGACCATGGTCTTGGACTGGAACAGGGCGAAGGCAAGGCTCAGCAGCAGCGCCGGGCGGTCACGCGCCATCACCTCGACCACGGTGAAGCGGTTCGAGGCCTTGTTGTCGATGATGACCTGCGGCACGACCTCGAACGCTTCCGCGCGCGTGCGGGGCAGGGGCCGCTGGTCGAGCTTGGTCAGCAGCTTCTGCCGGTTGGCTAGCGCGTCCTCGATATAGGTCTTGATGCGCGCGAGTTGCTCGGGCGCATCGAAACGACGGCCAAGCGGATCCTGCACCAGGAAATTGTCGAGCGCCGAACCGTCCTTCAGCGTGTGGATGCGGGCATCGATGATGTTGCCGCCCGCCAGATGGATGGCGCCGGCAATGCGATAGAAGAGGCCGGGATGGTCGGCCGCATAGACGGTGACCAGAGTCGCGCCACGTTCCGGATAGGGCTGTGCCTCGATCGAAAGACCGGTCTGCCCTGCGGACAGCAGGTGCCGCGCATTCTGCTCCAGAATGTGGTCAGGCTCGGCAATCCAGTATGACTGGGGAAAATGCTTCACGAGCTTGTCGAAGGCCTTGTCCCCGATGCCGAGGCGCTGGCTGAGCTTCTGCCGCTTCTCCTCGATCCGCTCCTGCCTGCCCCGCTGCTTGTGGCCGGGGCGGATGACTTCCTCGGCGGCATCATAGAGCTCGGTGAGGAGCTGGCGCTTCCAGCTGTTCCAGACACCCGGCCCCACCGCGCGGATATCCACGACGGTCAGCAGCAGCAGCAGCCGCAGGCGCTCCGGGCTCTGCACGACTTCGGCGAAATCGAGGATCGTCTTGTAATCGGCCAGGTCGCGCTTGAAGGCGGTCGCCGACATCAGCAGATGATAGCGCACCAGCCACGCGACGGTCTCGGTCTCGGCGGCGGTCAGCCCCAGTCTGGGGCAGAGCTTCTCGGCGATCTCGGCGCCTTGCAGGCTGTGATCTCCGCCCCGTCCCTTGGCGATGTCGTGGAGCAGGACCGCGACGTAAAGCACGCGCCGGGAATTGATCCTGGTGATGATTGCGCTGCCGAGCGGATGGTCTTCCCGCAGGTCCCCCTTCTCGATTCGCGAGAGGAGGCCGATCGCCCGGATCGTGTGCTCGTCGACCGTATAATGATGATACATGTCGAACTGCATCTGCGCGACGACCCGGCCGAAGTCCGGCACGAAACGGCCGAACGTGCCGGCCTCATTCATCCAGCGCAGCACTTTCTCGGGGTCGCGCGGCGATGTGAGGATGCCCATGAACAGGGCATTGGCCTCCGGATCGTTGCGCACTTTCCGGTCGATGAGGACGGCGTCACGATTGAGGGCGCGCATGGCGTTCGGATGGATCTGCAGATCGTGCTTGTCGGCCAGCGCGAAGATCTCGATCATCCGCACCGGTCGCTCGCGGAAGAAGTCGTCATGCGGAATGGCGATCCGGCCGCGATCCAGCACGAAGCCGTCCAGCTTGCGCGGACGGCTGAAGATGGCCGGGATGTAGCGGCGGCCCTTGCGGGCCATGGTGTCGTCCAGATGCGCGAGGAAAACGCCGGTAAGATCGCCGACCGTCTTCGCCATCAGGAAATAAAGATGCATGAAGCGCTCGACCGGGGGGCGTCCGCGCTTCTCTACGAAGCCCATCCGGTGCGCCACCTCGATCTGGAGATCGAAGGTCAGCCGGTCCTCGGCGCGGTTCGATATTTCGTGCATGTGGCATCGCACGGCCCACAGGAAATTCTCGGCGCGCTGGAACTGGGAGAGCTCCGCCCGCGTCAGCAGGCCGACATCCACCAGCTCGGCGACGGTGCGCACGCGGTTCACATATTTGCCGATCCAGAAGAGGGTGTGCAGGTCTCGCAGGCCGCCCTTGCCTTCCTTGACATTGGGTTCCACCACATAGCGGCTGTCGCCCATCTGCTTGTGACGCGCATCCCGCTCCGCCAGCTTCTCGGCGACGAAGCTGCGCGCTGTGCCTTGCATCACGTCGCTGTCGAAGCGCCGCACGCATTCGTCATAGACGCCACGGTCGCCCCAGATGAAGCGTGCCTCCAGAAGCGCCGTGCGAATGGTGAGATCGGACTTCGCCATGCGCATGGTCTCGTCGATCGATCGGCTCGAATGGCCGACCTTGAGGCCCAGGTCCCAGAGGGCATAGAGCATGGATTCGATCACCTGCTCCGTCCAGGACGTCGGCTTGTAGGGCGTGATGAAGCCGATATCGACATCGCTGTACGGCGCCATCTCGCCGCGCCCGTAGCCGCCCACGGCGATGACGCTCAGGCGCTCGGCCGCCGTGGGATTGCTGACCGGATAAAGATGCGTGACCGTCGCGTCGAAGAGCAGGCGCACGATCTGGTCCATGAGGAAGGCCTGCGCCGTCACTGCGTCGCGGCCGCGCGTGGGATTGCGTGCCAGCCTTGCCGACACTTCCCGACGCCCCGCCGCCAGCGCCTCGCGCAGCGTGACCACGATCGCCTGTCGGCGCGCCATAACGTCGCCGAGGCCGACCAGCTCGGCGTTCAGCACATCGGCGACTTGCCGGCGATCGATGATGGCGCGCCGTCCGGGCAGCGATTCGGCAAGCTTGTTCATGACACTCATATAGGAGCGGCGTCCGATAATTGCTTGAGGGCATAGACGAGCTCGAGCGCTTCGCGGGGCGAAAGACTGTCAGCGTCGGTCTGCGCCAGCCGCTCGCGCAGCGGATCGGGTGCCTTGTCGGGCTGCGGCGCCAGCGCGGCGGCGAACAGCGGCAGATCATCGAGGCCGGCCGCAATGCCGCCAGTCTGCGCTTTTCCGGCCTCCAGCCTGGCAAGCACGTCCCTGGCACGGGCCAGCACCTGTGGCGGCAGTCCGGCGAGTCGGGCGACGGCGATGCCGTAGCTGCGATCGGCGGGTCCCTCGCTCACTTCGTGCAGCAGCACGAGATCGCCTTGCCATTCGCGCGCCCGCACATGGTGAAGAGACAGCGCTTCCAGCCGTTCGGCGAGGCGCGTCAGCTCATGATAGTGAGTCGCGAACAGGCAGCGGCAGGCGTTCACGTCGTGGATCGCCTCGACCACCGCCCAGGCGATGGCCAGCCCGTCATAGGTCGAGGTGCCGCGCCCTACCTCGTCGAGAATGACGAAGCTGCGCTCGGTCGCCTGCGCGAGAATCGCGGCCGTCTCGATCATCTCCACCATGAAGGTGGACCGGCCCCGCGCCAGATTGTCCGAAGCACCGACCCGGCTGAACAGCCGGTCGACAAGGCCAAGCCGAGCGGCGCGGGCCGGCACGAAGCTCCCCGCCTGCGCCAGGATGACGATCAGCGCGTTCTGGCGCAGGAAGGTGGACTTGCCGCCCATATTCGGCCCGGTGACCAGCCACAGCCGATCGTCCTCGTCCAGCCGGCAGTCATTCGCGACAAAGGCAGCGCCTTCGCGCCCGAGTGCGGCCTCGACCACGGGGTGGCGACCGCCGGATACATCGAGGCAACGATCCTCCACCAAGTCCGGGCGCGTCCATCCGCCCTCGACGCCGCGCTCCGCGAGGGCAGCCGCGACATCGATCCGCGCCAGCGCGTCCGCCGTCCGGGCGATCGCCTCGCGCCTGCGGACAGTGCGTGCGACCAGCTCCTCGAAATGCGCTGCCTCGGCGGCGAGGGCATGCGCGCCGGCCTGGGCGACGCGGCCCGCCTGTTCGTGAAGATCCACCGAATTGAAGCGCACCACGCCGGCCAGGGTCTGGCGATGCGTGAAGCCGCTGTCCTGCGCCAGCAGGGCATCGGCATGGCGGGCAGGCACTTCGACATGATAGCCAAGCACGCCATTGTGGCGGATCTTGAGCGCGGCGATCCCCGTCTCCTCGCGGTAACGCGCTTCCAGGCTGGCGATCGCGCGCCGGCCGTCCCCCGCCAGGCGGCGCAGTTCGTCGAGCGCGGCATCATAGCCCTCGGCGATATAGCCACCATTGGCAGCTTCCGTCGGCGGAGCGGCGACGATGGCGCGCTTCAATATGTCGATCAGTTCCCCGTGCCCGTCGAAATGCGGCAGCAGGTCGTCAAGCAGCGCGGGCCGCGAGGGCAGGCGCCCCAGCCTCTCGCGCAGGCGATGGGCGGCATCGAGGCCATCGCGCAATTGCCCCAGATCGCGCGGGCTGCCCCGGCCGATGGCTATGCGGCCGAGCGCCCGACCGACATCGGGCAAGGCCCGCAGTCGGGCACGGACATCCTCGCGGAGCGGTCCATCGTCGTGGAACCACTGGACGAGGCTCAGCCGGGCTTCGATCGCTTCGCGGTTCATCAGGGGCGCGGAGAGATCGGCCGCCAGCAGCCGCGCGCCCGCGCCGGTCACCGTCCGGTCGACGGCCGCCAGCAGGCTGCCGGCCCGCTGACCGCTTTGCGTCTGCACGATCTCCAGGCTCTCGCGGGTGGCCGGATCGATCGCGAGATGTGCGCCCGAACCCAGCCGGACCGGCGCAGCGAGAAACGGCATGCGGCCCTTGCCGACATGCTCGAGATAAGCGAGCAACCCGCCCAGCGCGGAAAGTTCCGCGCGCGAGAAGGCGCCGAAGCTCTCCAGTGTCGTGACGCCGAAATGCCGGCGGATATGCTCTTCGGCGCGCGCGCTGTCGAAACTGCGACTCTCGAACGGCATGGCGGCCGGGATGCTTTCCGCCAGTCCGGGCCGCGCGATAACCTCGCTCGCGCCCAGGCGGGCCAGTTCAGCCTCGATGGCATTTCCTTCGAGCGTCACCACCTCCAGCCTGCCGGTGGATATATCGGCTGCGGCGACGGCCTTCGCGCCTCCGCTTTCGCCCACGGCCGCCAGCAGGTTGGCCCGGCGGCTGTCCAGCAACGCTTCCTCGGTGAGCGTGCCGGCCGTGACGAAGCGCACGATCGCGCGGCCGACGAGCGCCTTGGAGCCGCGCGCCCGGGCCTGTTCCGGCGTCTCGGTCTGTTCGGCGATGGCCACGCGGTGCCCCGCCCTGATGAGGCGCGCCAGATAGCTGTCCGCGCTGTGCACGGGCACGCCGCACATCGGGATCGGCTCGCCGAGATGTTCGCCGCGCGTGGTCAGCGCGATGTCGAGGGCTTGCGCGGCCACCTTGGCGTCATCGAAGAACAGCTCGAAGAAGTCGCCCATGCGATAGAAAAGCAGGTCCCCGCCCGCCTCCGCCTTCAGGGCCAGATACTGGGCCATCATGGGCGTAGGCGCGCTGGATGCGCTTCGTGCGGCTTTGTCGGTCTTCGACCCGGGAATGGCATGATTGGTCACGCGCATTGCGTTAGCAGCGCATGCGGATGGCGAAAAGGCGCCTGCCGCGACGGAAATCATGTCCGCACCCCTTGTCGATCGGATCGGATTGTCGCTAGGGCAGACTTGATCGAAGGGCCCCACTCCCATGACAGATACGACCAGCGACAAGACGACCATCGAATTCTCGGAGCGCGAGGCGCTTCTCTTTCATTCGGCCGGCCGGCCCGGGAAGATCGAGATCATCGCTTCCAAGCCCATGGCCACGCAGCGCGACCTCGCGCTGGCCTATTCGCCGGGCGTGGCGGTTCCCGTGCGGGAGATCGCCGAAAATCCGCAGACGGCCTATGATTACACCGCGCGGGGCAATCTCGTCGCGGTCATCTCGAACGGCACGGCGATCCTGGGCCTGGGCAATCTCGGAGCGCTGGCGTCAAAACCGGTGATGGAAGGCAAGGCCGTCCTGTTCAAGCGCTTCGCGGACGTGGACGCCATCGACCTCGAGGTGGACACCGAAGACCCGCAGGCCTTCATCGACGCGGTGGCGCTGCTCGAGCCCAGCTTCGGCGGCATCAACCTCGAAGACATCAAGGCGCCCGAATGCTTCATGATCGAGGCGGCGCTCAAGGAGCGGATGAACATTCCGGTCATGCATGACGATCAGCACGGCACGGCCATCATCTGCGCCGCCGGGCTCATCAATGCCTGCCACCTGACCGGACGCGACATCAGCGAGGCCCGCGTCGTCGTGAATGGCGCCGGCGCTGCCGCCATCGCCTGCACCGAACTCATCAAGGCACTGGGCGTGCCGCATGACAATGTCACCATGTGTGATCGCGAAGGCGTGATCTATCAGGGGCGCACGCACGGCATGGACCAGTTCAAGTCCGCCCATGCGGTGCGCACGGAGGCGCGGACGCTGCATGAGGCGCTCAAGGGCGCGGACATCTTCCTCGGGCTCTCCGCCAAGGATGCGCTCAGGCCCGAGTGGATCGGCGAGATGAACGCCCGGCCGATCATTTTCGCGATGGCCAATCCGGATCCGGAAATCCTGCCGCCCGTCGCAAAGGCGGCGCGGCCCGATGCCATCGTGGCGACGGGCCGGTCGGACTATCCGAACCAGGTCAACAATGTCCTCGGCTTCCCCTTTATCTTTCGCGGCGCGCTCGACGTGCGGGCCACGGCGATCAACGAGGCGATGAAGATCGCCGCGGCGCAGGCCATCGCTTCGCTCGCGCGCGAGCAGGTGCCGGAGGAAGTCGCGCTGGCCTATGGCAAGTCGCACAGCTTCGGCGCGGACTATATCATTCCCGCGCCCTTCGATCCCCGTCTGATGGAAGTGGTGCCGGCCGCCGTCGCGCAGGCCGCGATGGAATCGGGCGTGGCGCAGCAGCCGATCGAGGACATGGCCGCCTATCGGCAGACCCTGCGCGCCCGGCTCAATCCCACCACCTCGGTCCTGACGCTCGCTTATGAAGGCGCGCGTGCCGCGCCCAAGCGCGTTCTCTTCGCGGAAGCCGAGGAGGAAGTCGTCCTGCGCGCGGCGATCCAGTTCCGGGACGGCGGCTATGGCATTCCGGTGCTGGTCGGCCGTCAGGACGTCTATGAGAAGCTGAGGGAATTGGGCGTCCGCGACCCGGAAAGCTTCGAGCTCTACAACAGCGTGAATTCGCCGCTCGTGCCGAAAATGGTCGACGCGCTTTACGAGCGCCTCCAGCGGCGCGGCTATCTGCGGCGCGACTGCGAGCGGATGGTCAATCGCGATCGCAACATCTTCGGCGCGCTGCTGCTCAAGATGGGCGAGGCGGACGCGATGATCACCGGCGTCACCCGCACTTATGCCCAGACCATGCGCGAATTGCGCCGGGTCATCGATCCAGCGCCGGATCGCACCTGCTTCGGCATCCA
The DNA here is from genome assembly GCF_000283515.1 of Sphingobium sp. SYK-6. GTDB lineage: Bacteria > Pseudomonadota > Alphaproteobacteria > Sphingomonadales > Sphingomonadaceae > Sphingobium > Sphingobium lignivorans. The sequence goes on along the minus strand of NC_015976.1, from coordinate 4,101,603 downwards.
TGTCCTTGTCGGCCGCAGTCACACGGTGTTCATGGCCGACACCACCGTCAACGAGCGTCCCGGCGCCGCCGAGCTTGCCGATATCGCCATTGGCACCGCCGCCGTCGCCCGTCGGATGGGCCATGAGCCGCGCGTCGCCTTCCTTTCCTATTCGACCTTCGGCAATCCGCCCGGCAACTGGCTCGACAATATTCGCGAGGCAGTCGGCCTGCTCGACCAGCGCAACGTCGATTTCGAATATGAGGGGGAGATGGCACCGGACGTGGCGCTTAATGCGCGCGTCATGCAGAGCTATCCCTTCAGCCGCCTGTCCGGGCCGGCCAACGTGCTGGTGATGCCGGGGCTCCAGTCGGCCAATCTTTCCGCCAAGCTGCTGCGGGAACTGGGCGGGGACTCCGTGATCGGCCCCATGCTCATCGGCATGGGCCAGCCGGTGCAGATTGCCGCCATGGCGTCGACCGCCTCGGAACTGGTGACGCTTGCCGTGCTCGCTGCCGGCGGCATCGCGCGCTGAACCGACCGCCGCGTCCGGCCGGCGATCCGGCCGCGCGCCAGCTCAGAGGCAGCGCTCGAACCGCTGGGTCCGGCCCTGAAGCGACCCATCGCGCAGCAACACGGTGCCTTGCCGGCAGCGCTTGCTGTCCTTGAGCTCCGCGTCGCCGACGACGACGAGGCCATGATAGTTGCCGGCGACCCAGTTCTGCGCTTCCCCACTGGCCATGGCAGTGGAAAGCGCATGGGCCACGCTCGGGATGAGCAGATAATTGCCTGAGGCGACGATCGCTTCGTCGGGCGCGGACGCCGGACCTATAGCGGCCGCCTTGGGGGCAATGGCCTCGCCCTGCGCGATGGCCACGGACGCGCGCTTCGTGGGTGCCACCGCCGGGGCAGCCGCCTGCCGCTCGATGACGGCGGTCAGCCGGGTCGGTACCGCCTTCGTGGGGATCACGACGGGCGTTTCGTCCGGCCTCGCCGGCGCTGCAGCGTCCTCGCGATCGATGATCGCAGCCGAGACGGTTTCCCCGCCCATGATGGACGAGCCGCGCTTCGACCACATCCATCCGGCCAGCGCCAGTAGGAGGGCGGCACAGCTTATCGTTCCGACAAGGATCATGAGGCGCTGGGCGAAGTCCAGACGCGGCCCGGCCTGTTGTCGCGGCGTTTCGGCATCGATGGTTTCGCTTGCCCGGTCGAAGCCGACTTCAAGCGATCCCACCGCGAACCGCCAGCGGCTCCGCCTGGCGCTGTATCTGCCGACCGGCGCCTGCTCGGCAAAGAAATCCGGCCGCCCCAGGGGCTGCAGATCGCCGAAATGCTGCATCGCGGCTCTCCCTCAATTGCCCATCATGAAGTCAACAACGGGTCGATTGCAAGGAAAACCACATGCGCGGCGCCCTTCGAGCCGAAAGCGTCCCGGAAATCACCGGGACGATCGACGATGTCAGCCGCCGTTGGGGCCTGGGCCCGTCGGCGCGCCGCCGCCGCCCATGCCGCCCGCACCCACCGCGCCGATATTGCCGAAAATCTCGTCGAGGAGGCTCCGCTTCCGGCCCAGCGTCGGCGTCTTGGCGCCGACGGGGGACAGATTGGCGATCTGATCGAGCGTTGCGTTGCGATCGATCGTGGCGACGTTGCCTTGACCATCGAACTGGACAGTGATGAGCAACTGCTCCGTCGGGCGCGGCGAACTGAAGGCGAGCGCCCGCGTATCGCGCGCCACATAGTACCAGCGCTCCGGCCCGAACTGCGAGACGAAGGTGGGCCGGCCAAGCGCGCCTTCCACGGAGGCCTTGTTGTCCACGCCGGGCAACACGGAATCGACGATGAGCTGGTCGACAAGATAGCCCTGGTGCGCCCGGATCCGGGTGCAGCCGCCCGCGAGCAGCAGGATCGCCGCCACGCTCGCCACAAGGAGCGGTCGCTTCATCCCTCGCTGCATGTTCATCGTCCGCTCGTGTCCTTCTCGAAAATGCGCCCGGCGGGCCTCGCCGCCCATTGCATTGCCAGCCTCTGCAATCAATATGCAACTGTCCGATGGTGGAGACCCGCCATCATGATCCATCCTGAACTTTCCCTGGCTGCGCAAAGCTGAACCGCACATGAGTCTTTTGTCATCTCTTTTCGCTCGCAAGGATGATCGCGCGGCGCTGCGACCCCTTTATGCGATGATCGTCGCCACGGCCCGTGAACCGCACTGGTATGAGCGCGGCGGCGTGGCCGATTCGCTGGACGGCCGGTTCGACATGGTGGCGGCGGTGCTCTCGCTGGTGCTGCTTCGGCTCGAAGCGCTGGATGCGAAAGGCGAATCCGCCAGGCTGACGGAGCTTTTCATCGACGACATGGATGCCCAGATTCGCCAGATCGGCTTCGGGGATGTCGTCGTCGGCAAACAGGTGGGCCATATGGTGGGGGCGCTTGGCGGCCGGCTGGCGGCCTATCGGGCGGGTCTGGCCGGCGAGGCGCCCCTTTCGGAGGCGCTGGTGAGAAATCTCTATCGCGGCAATGCGCCGGCGCCGGAAGCGCTTGCGTATCTCGAGGGAGAATTGCGGGCGCTTTTCGGGCGCTTGTCGGGGCAGGATCGCGACGCGCTTCTTTCCGGCCGGTTGCGGGGCTGAACCATGCCGGAGCGGCCGCCCGAATTTTCCCGTATCGTCCGCGCCAACGAAATAGGCGAGGGGACGCGCGAACATGTCATCAGCGCCACGGACCAGGAGCGCGCCGCGCTCGCGGGGCGCTTCGGGTTGCGGAGGCTCGATCGCCTGGAGGCATCCGCGCGGATTTCGCCGGAAGCGAATGGTTACCGCATCGACGGGACCGTGACGGCGGATCTGGTGCAGGCCTGCGTCGCCACGGACGAGGATGTCCCGGCGCATCTGGATGCGCCTTTCGTCATTCGCTTCGTGCGGGATCTCGAGACAGCGGAGTCGGAGGAAGACGAGATCGAGCTGCGCGACGAGGATTGCGACCTGCTGCCGCTGGAGGACGAGAGAATCGACCTCGGCGAAGCAGCGGCGCAGACGCTCGCGCTCAATCTCGATCCCTATCCCCGGGCCGCGGGCGCCGACGAGGTGCTGCGGGCCCTTGGCGTGCTCCGCGAGGATGAGGCCGGCTCGCTTGCTGCGGCGTTCAGGGACGTGCTGTCAGGGAAAGGCGGCGGGAAGCGCTGAGCGGGCCGCAGAGCTCGACATCAGCGCGCAACCCGACGTCGGGACCACCGCAAGGCCTCGGCCCTGCCGCCGTCACAGGCGAATGGATACGGACTTGAGCTCCATATGAGCGAGAATACCCTCTCGTCCGTTCTCGCGTCCCCAGCCCGATTGCTTGAAGCCCCCGAACGGCAGGGCATGATCGATGCCGGCGCCGTTCACTCTTATGGTCCCGGCGTCGATCAGCCGGGCCAGCCTGTGTGCCCGGGAAATGTCGCGTGTCCAGATGTTCGCGGACAGGCCATAGCGCGTATCGTTCGCGCGCGCGGCGATCAGATCGAGGTCATCTGCCTCGAACGGCATGACCGTCAGCACGGGGCCGAAGATTTCCTCGCGATACACGCTCATATGCGGTTCGGCGCCCGCGAGTACGGTCGGGCGGACAAAATGCCCTGCCGGATCGGCCAGATCACCACCCGCCACCACCGTGCAGCCATCGGTCGCCGCCTGCGCGAGGAAGCCCTCGACGCGTTGCTTCTGCCCGCCCGACACAAGCGGACCGATTTGCGTGCCTTCCGCGGTCCCCGGCCCGACACGCAGCGCCCCGGCATGCGCCGCGACTGACTCCACGACGCGATCGAACACTCCGCGATGGGCGTACAGTCGGGAGCCCGCGACACAGACCTGGCCGGAATTGAGGAAGATGCCGTTCGCCGCGCCCAGCGCCGCCGCATCGAGATCGGCGTCCGGGAAGATGAAGACGGGCGACTTGCCGCCCAGTTCGAGCGTGACGCGCTTGAGCGTCGGCAGGGCAGCGGCGGCAATGGCCTGCCCGGTCGCCGTCGAGCCGGTGAAACTGATCTTGGAGACGCGTGGATGGGCCGCCAGCGCGGCGCCTGCCTGCGAGCCCAGCCCCGTGACGATATTGATGACCCCGGCGGGGAAGCCCGCTTCCAGAACGAGCTGGCCGAGCCAGAGCGCGGAAAGCGATGTCAGCTCGGCAGGCTTCAGCACGATGGTGCAGCCCGCCGCGATCGCCGGGCCGATCTTGTTCGCGGCCATCGTCAGGGGAAGATTCCAGGGGATGATCGCGCCAACCACGCCCACCGGCTCGTACACGGTGTAAGCGTGATGATCGGGCGCGGAGACGGTCGGCGTTTCGCCCGATATCTTGCCTGCCCAGCCGGCATTATAGCGTAGCCCCGATATCGCGCCGCCGACGCTGAACCGGGCGAGGGAGAGCGGCATCCCGTTGTCGAGGCTTTCCAGGAACGCGAGCGCCTCTCGATCGCGCTCGACGAGATCGGCGAGCCTCCAGAGCAAGCGCGTCCGCTCGCCCGGCGGCATGGCGCGCCAGGAGGGCGCGCGGAGCGCGTGCCCGGCAGCGCGAACGGCATTGTCGACGTCCGCCGCGCCGCCGGCCGCGATGCTGCCGATCGTCCGGCCGGTGGCGGGGTCCTCCACGGGCAGCGTTTCGCCGCTCGCGGCCGGTTGCCAGGCGCCGTCGATCAGCAGGCCATGCGAGGCATCGAGGAAGCGCAGCACTTCGGGCGGCGGCGCGGTGGGCTCGCTCATGTGCTGCGGCGCTCAACGAGCGTGAAGCCGATGTCGACGCGGGGCGCCTTGGCGCGCTCGCGCTGGCTCCTGGACAAGGCCTGGAGCATGAGGGTGGCGGCCTGCCGCCCCATTTCCGCGCCATCGATGCGGACCGAGGTCAGGGAAGGCTCCAGTTCCCGCGCGAAATCGAAATCGCCAAAGCCGACCACCGCTACATCCTCCGGCACCCGCACACCACGCACCGAGGCTTCTATGAGGATGCCCTGCGCAAGCCAGTCGGAGGAGCAGACGATCACGTCCGGCCGCTCGCCGGCTTCCCAGATGCGGGCGAAGCTGCGCCGACCTTCGCCGATCGTGCCCGGCAGGGTGTGGTCGATGCTCCTGGGTTCCGGGCGGCCGGCTTCCATCAGCACCCGTGAGATCCCGTAGCGCCGGATATGGCCACGGCTGCTGTCGGTCGAGAAGATCATCGGCCGCTGATAGCCCTTGCGGAGCAGGAAATTGCCCACCTCGATCCCGATGTCATGATGGGAAATGCCCGCGACCATATCGATGGGCGTGATGGGCGTCTCCCAGGTCTCCACGATCGGCAGATTGGATTCCACCAGCAAGGCGCGGACGTCAGGCGACATCGGCAGGCCGATGAGGATGAGCCCGCCGGGGCGCCGGCTGAGGATCTGGGTCACGATCTTCTCGCGGGTCGCGTTTCGCTCGTAAATGCCAAGCAGGGTCTGGTAGCCCCCATCATCGAGCGCGGCGACCGCGGCCCTGACCGTGGTATCGAACAGTTCGAGCGGCGTGGGCGGGGCCATGATGGCGATCAGCCGGCTGCGATTGGTGATGACCGTGCCGGTCGTGAGGGACGGAATATAGCCCGTCTCGGCAATCGCGGCATGGACGCGGCCCAGCGTCTCCTTGGTAAGCAGGTCGGGCGTATTGAGTGCGCGCGACACTGTGGCGGTCGAAACCCGCGCGGCTCTGGCGACGTCGGCAAGGGTCGCTCCCGCCCGGCGGCGGACAGGTCCTTCGCTCGACATATTCGTCATTTAGTTCGCCGCCCTCAAAATCAATATGCCCTCAGCTTGGGCGATCCACGTCGCTTAGGCAATGGCCCAGGACCACAAGGTCCCCTCGCGTCCGGCGGCTTCGGTTCGCCGAGCCCGCACATTGCCGGGGGCGCCCGAACCGGCCGACATCAGGCTCCAGAGCGCGAGCGGCCATTGCTCGCCCGCAGCCTGAAGCACGTCGGCCTGGGCCGGTGAACCAATGGATTGCCGGTGCGACTGTTCACCCTGCGCAACATGATGCGACATGCGAAAGCTGAATGGTCGTCGGGCGGCAGCGGCAAGACCGCCCGCCACGACCATGTCGCCATAGCCCGTCAGACCCCGCAGGCCGGCGGGCGACGCACCGCGCAAAGGCCCATGCCAGACGCTCACGAGATCGCCCTCGCTGGCAAATACGCGCGCGCCGCTCCCACGGGCGGCATCCGCGAAGGCAAGGGCGGCCTTGAAGCGGGGATCGACGATGACGGACATGGCCTGCGCGTCATCGACTGCCGCGAAGAGTGGGGCAGGGAAGGCAAGGCCAGCGGTTGCGAGGCTGCCGAGCTTGAGAAGGTCGCGCCGGATCATCGCACATGCGCCTTGGTCTTGTCGGCCGTGGCGAGATAGGCCGCGAGCTTGTCGAGCTCATCGTCCGTCACTTCGACACGCGTGATGGGCGGCATGCTGAAGATGCCCTGCCGCGCCACGCCCTTCACATATTCGGCAGGAAGGTCGGTCCGTTCGGCAAGGAGCGCACGCGCCTTGCCCCAGCGCCGTTCGAGCTGAATGCTGCCCGTGCCTCCGGGCAGGTGGCAATAGCCGCAATGCTTGAGGAACAGTCCCCTGCCATCCAGCCCGGCAGGCGCCGGGGCGGCGACAGGAGCAACCATGGCCTGATCCGGGGAAGCCAAGCTGCCCGCGGCGGCACCAGCGGCGATCAATGCCGCCACGATGGTCATGCCCAGAGCCTTCATGCCGGGTCTCCCGTGCCGATCGTCTTGTAGGGGGCCGGCCAGATGCCGTTCTTGCCCGGCGCGATGATGCCATTGGGATCGATGGCGTTCTTCACGGTCTCGTTGAAGCGGCCCAGCGCGCCGCCATTGAAATCGAAGCTTTTCGAAACCGGGTCCATGAAGTCGAGATGCGTGCGATATTCGCCGAAGCCGGCCGCCTTGGCATCGCCGATGAGGGTATGGAACAGCTTGCGGGCGCGCGACACCATATCAGCGTCGTCCCGATCATAGAGCAGGATGTTCACATTGTTGATGTGGCGATGCCCCATGGTGAAGGAGGTGTAATAATCGAGGCCGTGCTCCTCGAAACGCGCCTTCATCGCGCGGAACGTCTTGCGGGCGAGGGCGCCGTCGGGCGGCATGACGGGCGAGAAGCCCATATGACCGCCCCGGCCGCCCCACCAGTTGACGATCTGCAGGGCCGTGGCGCTGGGCGCGCGCGCCGCAGCCCGGTCGAGCGGCTCGCCCCGATGCCATTCCTCGAACTCGATCGGCTTGCCCAGATGCGGCTCGAGTGCCTTGCGAATGAGCTGTTCCTTGGCGCGCACAATGCCTTCATGCCCGTAAATGCCGAGCGAGAAACGCCACCAGCCGATGTCGTAATGCTTCATCATCTTGTCGGCGATGGCATCGGGAAGCGCACCCTTGCCATCATACCATTCGCTGCGTTGGGACAGCACGGCCGCGTCGTGCAGATAGTTGCCGAACACGAAATTGTGATCGACGACATTGTTGAGGCGGAGCTGGTGCAGTTCATCGATCGCCCATCCGATGTCGTCGGCCTGCGGCAACTCGATCTTCGCGCGCAGCGTCATTTCCGGCTCGGGCATCAGCCACAGGCCCATTTTCGTGACGACGCCGAAATTGGACTGGACGAAGGCCTGATCCCAGGAGGGGCCGAAGCCATGCTGATAGGACTGCCAGGTCTTGCTGCCGGCCATCGCGCCCATGCCGGTGCGCATCAGATCGCCGGTTGGCGTCACGACCTCCATGCCGCAGATCTTGGCGGCGTGATCGCCATAGGGCGTGTAGCCCAGGCCGCGCTCCAGGGCATTGCCCATCACGCTGCCCCAGGCATTGCCCGGCAACGACATCCAGAGAGGAATGTCGTTCTCACGCAGGAAGTTGTAGAGATCGTAGAAGCCCACGCCCGGCTCGACGAGGCAATGGCCGAACTTCACGTCGACATCGAGGATGCGGTCCATCCGGCCAAGATCGAGCACGACCGTGCCCGGCATCGCCGGCGCGGCCCAGCCATAGCCGAGATTCTTGCCGCGTGCCGTCGGCCATAGCGGGACCTTGTGCTCATTGGCGAGACGAACCAGCGCCTGCACTTCCTCGGCGCTGGCCGGCGCGATCGCGGCAGACGCCGCATGGTTCAACCCGTCGCCAAGCGCATAGGGATCGACATAGCTGGCGCGGTCTTCCTCGCTTGAAAGGACCCATTGCGATCCGACGACGCCCGCAAAGGCTTTCAGGGCGCGGGAAAAACGGGGGGCATCTAGATTGGGCGGAAACAGCTCGGACATCACTCTCTCCCTGCTATGCCCCTGCATATCGGCAGGCTGTTTATAATGCAAGGATTACATAGCAAACAGCGATTACCGGCCGGATAAATGTAAAAGATACATTATCGAGGTTTCTACGCGGGGAGGGATGCAACAATCGCATCGAGATCATCGGGGATTTCCAGATAGCGACCGGACAGCGAATCATAGCGGCCGGAGACCAGATCGAGACAGCGCTGCGCGCAGCGCGCCAGCCCGGCGGCCGTCTCGGAGCCGTCGGACACTTCCTTGAGGCGAGCGACCATGCCGGGGAGCCACTTCTGCGCCGCGGGGGCGTTCATGGTGTCGCGGGCGAGCGAGGTGAAGACAAAGCCCGGGTCGATCGCGAAAATCTTCACGCCTGTATCCGCAAGCTCGGCCGCGGCTTCCTCCACGATCCGGTTCTGCGCAATCTTTCCCGTGCAATAGGCACTGAGATAGGGCGCCACCTTCCGCGCGGCGATCGCCGAGACAATGACGATCCGGCCCCGGTCGCGCTCGACCATGCTCGGCAGGAGGCGCCGCAGGAACAGCATGGGCGCGCGGATATGGACCTGCTGAGCCGCCCACCAGGCATCCATGTCCAGCTCCCAGATGGGGCCGATAGGGCCGGGCACGCCCGCGTTGTTGATGAGGATCGTCGGGGCGCCGAGCTCTGCTTCGACCTGTGACACCGCCCGGTCGACATCCGCCGGATCGGTCACGTCCGCACAAAGCGCGATGGCCTCGCCGCCGGCCTGTCGAATGCCGGCAACGGCTTCGTCAAGCTGTGCCTTGTTGCGCGCGATCAACGCGACGGCCGCGCCTTCGCTCGCCAGTCGTTCCGCGATGGCGCGGCCGAAACCCCGCCCCGCGCCTGTCACGATCGCAATTTCACCGGCAAGCGCTGGCATCGTCCGTCTCCTTGTCTATGCTCCGGCGGTACGCGCGCTCAGCGCGGCCGCCGTCCGTCGGGCCGATCTCCCGACCAGGTCTCTCCGCTGACCGGATGCGGATAATGAAAGTCGACGATCGGCGTTTCCGGCCAGAAATTCGGCTCCCGGTCAGTGAGTTCATCGGGCCCGCCCGGGTCGTCCGGAAACACTTTCTGGAAGAAATGGCCGGCATAGGGCTTGCTGTGCGCCCAGCCCGTTTCATAATCCGCCTGCCAGAACATGTGATAATCGAGCACGGCGATCTTCCAGACGCCGTCTTCCTTCACATAGCTGTTCTCATAGACACCGGCTTCCCACCATTGCAGCGGCAGGCGCGGATTGATCTTCTCTTTCGTCACATGGCTGCCGCCCTGCATGAAGGCGCGGAAGCGGCCCCGGGCGCTTTGCCGATCCGGCGCGATGTCGACAATGTCCTGCAATTGCAGATGCTCGGCAAGCAGGCCGTAGACCGGCCCATTGTTTCCATCGGTGAAATTGCTGCGCAGGCGATCGCAGTAGAGGCGCCTCAGCCCGGCCTTGCCCCGGAAAATGCCGCCCATGAAGTGCAACTGCCCGTCCTGCGCGAACAGATCCACGACCTCGTCATAGAGGCCCTTGTCCATATAGTAGCCATATTTGAACTGGAGCGTCCGTACGGCCTGGATGTCTTCCATCACGCCCAGCCGATGCTGCAGCCGGGCGACTTCCTCGGCCAGTCCGGCCAGCGAGAGTTCCTCTGCCAATTCCATGCCTCCCTGACCTTGGCAGCGCAGCGGCTGTCATTGCCCCAAAGAAACCGCCGAGGGGATTGCCCGATGGCATCCCCTCGGCGCGAAGATCAGAAGCGGCGGCCGACCGTCACCGCCCATTCGCGCGGCCTGCTGGGCTGGCCGGTGAAGATGTAGGTGCCCGACTGGATGAACCGGTTCACATAATAGAACTGGTCGAAGAGGTTGGTCACCGAGAGCGCCGCATACCATTCCTCGTCCGGCGCATTGTAGGTCAGGCGGGCATTGGCGAGCGCATAGCCATCTTCCGCTGCGCGCGGATTGTTGGTCCACTCGTTGAACAGCCGGGACTGGTAATAGACGTCGAAGCGCGGCGTCAGGCTTCCGCCATTGCCCAGTTCGGCGCGATACTGGATGCCGGCATTATACTTCCATTCCGGGACGCCCGGCGCCTTGCTGTCCAGCGTCGGTCCGCCCGATACGCCGGCCGCCGCCCCCAGATCCTTGATCTTGAAGTCGGTATAGCTGGCCGACATGTCGATCTGGAGCCCGCGGGCCGGGCGGATTTCCATCTCGGCTTCCACGCCGTTGATGCGGGCACTGCCGGCATTGGCGATGACGATGCTCGGCGCGCCATTATTGTCGAAGCCGTTCGCACTCAGCTGCAGGTTCGAATAATCGCTGTGATAGGCTGCCAGGTTGAGCCGCACCAGCCGGTCGAACAGGTCGCTCTTGAGGCCGATTTCATAGGCGTTCAGCGTCTCGGGGCCAAAGGGCACGGCGGCCGCCGGCGTGAAGGGGCGCGGATTGATGCCGCCGCCCTTGAAGCCGGTCGAGAACTGGCCATAGACCATCACCCGGTCGGTAAGCTGGTAATCGAGGCCGATCTTATAATCCACCCGGTCCATCTCGGCTTCGGGCGACGTGAAGGCGCCGCCGGCGAAGAAGGGCGTGCCCGCCGGAACGTTCACCCGGTCGAAGCGATAGGACTTGGATTCCTTGGTGTAGCGCAGGCCGGCGGTGAGCGAGAACTGCTCGGTCAGGTGCAGCGTGCCATGCGCGAAGGCAGAGCGGTTCTTCGCATGGGTGCTGTCGTTCTGATCGAACCCGATGTTCGAGGCGGCCAGATAGGCGCCGCCGCCCAGGCTGCTGTCGCCCTCGAAATAGAACACGCCGGCGGCCCAGTCGAGCATGTCATTGAAGGACGTGCCCACGACCCGGAATTCCTGCGTAAACTGCTCGAAGCCGGCGATATTGTCGGTCAGGGCGACAGGCAGCGGCGCGTTGTTGGCATTCTGCGTGAAGCGGCCATTGAACTTCTGATAAGCGGTAATCGACTTGAACTGGACATTCTCGGTGATGTTCCAGGCGATGTCGCCGGAATAGCTCTCGGAATGGACCGTGTTCACGGCCGGCACTTCGCGCCCCAGGAACTTGCTGTCATAGGACGCGAAGGACACATAGGGATCGACGATGAAGCGCCCGTCATAGGGGATGCCATAAGCGGGAATCAGCCGATTATTGTTGTGATTCACCAGCGCGGTCGCAGCGGTATTGATGTAGATGAGCGAGTCCGCCGCGCCTTCCGAATTGTCGCGGATGATCTCTGCCGCCAGATTGACCTCGATGTCCGATGATGGCGTCCAGCGCAGGGCCGCCCGGCCCGCGCGAACGCTCTCGCCGCCCAGCGTGCCGAGCTTGCAGCTGTTGCCATGCTGCGAGACCGTGGGGGTGAGATTGCCCGCGAGCTCCGGATAGGCGCAGGCGAAGTCGACCCGGTCGACATAACCATCGCGTTCCTTGGATGCGAAGGAGAGGCGCAGGGCCAGTTGCTCCGCAACCAGCGGGATGTTCACCATGCCGCGAAGATCGATCCGGTCGTAACTGCCGTAAGTGCCTTCGATGGACGCTTCGAAGCGGTCCCGGGGCTTCTGCGAAATCAGGCGGACGGCGCCGCCGATCGAGTTCTTCCCGAACAACGTGCCCTGCGGTCCGCGAAGAATCTCGATCCGTTCGAGGTCGAGCAGGTCGAAGGACGTGCCGAACAGCGACGCGTGGTAGACGTCATCCACATAGAAGCCCACGGCCGGCTCGAGCGCGAAGTTGAAATCGGTCTGGCCGATGCCGCGGATATAGGCCTGGGTGGACTTGCCATAGCCCGAACTGGCGAGGCGCAAGGTAACGCTCGGCGCGGCCCTGCCGACGTCGGCAATGTTGTTGAAGCTGCGATCGGCAAGCTGCTCGCCAGTAAGCGCGGTGATCGCCAGCGGCGTGTCCTGCAGGTTGGTGGACCGGAACTGCGCCGTCACCACGATGTCGGCATTGCTGTCGTCCTGCGGCGCTGGCGTTTCAGCCTGCTGGCCATGTGCTGCCGTGGCGAGCGCACTCAGCACGAGCAAAGAGGCACCCCGGATGGCGCGGCGTTTCGGATAAGACCGACAGATCATTTTCTCTCCTCTCCTATGATGTGCCCGCCCCGTCCAAGACAGGGCGCCCGGAGAGTTGACCTCGCCGGATTTATGTATCCGATACATCAATGTCGCGAGAATGCGCAAGTGATAATGCAAACTTTACATACATCGCGCGTTCTGCTTCAACGTTGCCCATGCAGGGGCCACGCGACGAAGCGGAGGACCCGGCGAGGATATCGGAGGAGAGGACGTGTTGAGCGCGATGAAAACGACGCGGATATTGGCTGGCGACGCGGGAAGCGCGCTATGATCGAGGATTTCGACGACATCCCGGTGCGCGACCGGCTCATGATCGCCGATCGCATGGCCCGCTATTCCTGGGCGATCGATTCGGGCGATCTGGCGGCTTATCTCGATTGCTTCACCGAAGACGGCATCCTGCGTCACCCCTTGCGGGACGGCAGCCCGGGCGTCTTCGAAGGCCATGAAGGCATCAAGGCCTTCATCGGCGGCAGCATGGGCCAGCGGGCCACGCAGACCTATGGCCACCAGCACCAGTTCAATGCCACCTGCCTCAGCCGTGAGGGAGAAGACATCCGGGTGGCGGCCTACTGCATGATTTTCCGCCATGAATTCCACCGGCAGTACTGGCCGCGCGGCGCATCCTGGCGCATGGGCACATGGCATGCGCTGTTTCGGTCCGCCGGGAAGAGCTGGCGAATCGCCGATCTGGACGTCCGCATGTGGACGGACACGGCACTGGGTGCCGGGACCGCGCTGGTCGATCGCGGACCGGGAATGCCCGGCACGAAGGACTGAAACAGACCATCGCTCAATCAAGGGCGCACAGAATTGTCCGGGAGGGGAGAGTCGATGAAGGTTGATGAAACAGCTGGGGCGGAGCCGGAGCCTTACCCCTACTGGATGATGTTCATCCTGCTGCTGGTGGCTCTGTCCTGCTTCATCGATCGCGTGATCGTGGCCGCGCTCGGGCCGGCCATCAAGGCCGATCTGGGCATCAGCGATGCGCAGTTCGGGCTGCTCACCGGGCTTGCCTTTGCGTTACTTTACACGACGGCCGGGATCCCGGTTGCCCGGCTGGCGGATCGGCGCAAGCGTGTCCCGCTGCTCGCCATCGCGACCACCATCTGGTCGCTGACGACCATGCTGAGCGCTTATGCCGCCAATTACTGGCAGCTGCTGCTGCTCCGTCTCGGCGTCGGCATCGGCGAGTCGGCGGCCAGCCCCTGCACCGTCTCGATGGTGTCGGATCGCTTTCCGCGCAACAAAAGGGCCACGGCGCTGGCGGTGGTGGCGCTCGGCGCTTCCTTCGGCTCGCTCATCGGCGGCTTCGGCGGCGGGTGGCTTGGCGAGACATTCGGCTGGCGAAACACCTTCCTCATGGTGGGCGCGCCGGGTATGCTGCTCGCCCTGCTCATCCTGACGGTCAAGGAGCCGGTCCGCGGCCGGTTCGACGATCCCGCCAGCATGGCGCGTGAAGCGCCCCGCTTCATGGCGATGCTGCGCATCCTGCGGGCCAAGCGCACATTCCTGCATCTGGGCATGGCGTGCGGCCTCACCAGTTTCGTGAATTTCGGCATCCTGCTGTTCCTGCCGATGTATTTTGGCCGGGCCTACGAGATGAGCATGACTCAGGCCGGCCTTCTCTTCGGGATCGTCACGGCCGTCTCCAACGGGACCGGCACGCTCCTCGGCGGCATGGGCGCGGATTGGGCGGGCAAGCGGGACGAGCGCTGGTATGCCTGGCTGCCGGCCATCTGCCTCGCATGCGCCGCGCCGCTCTACATGATCGGCCTCTCCATGCCCAACTGGCAGACCGCCATGCCGCTCGTCGTCATTGGCGCGACACTGGCCTTCACATTCTACGCCCCCACCTTCGGCGCGGTACAGAACATGGTCGAGCCGCGCATGCGCGGCACGGCCTCCGCCATCATCATCTTCTTCCAGAACCTCGTCGGCATGGGCATCGGCCCGCTCTTCGTCGGCTTCCTCAGCGATACGTTCGCGGCACGGATGTTCGCGGGCGATTACGCCGCGCAATGCCACGGCAGCACGGCCCAGACCGCGGTCGAGTGCGCGGCGGCCGGCACGCTCGGCATCCGCTACGCCATGGTGATCTGCGCCTGCTTCGCCTTCTGGGCCGCCTTCCACTACTGGAAAGCATCGCGCACGCTCAAGGATGACATCATCTAGGGGCGAAGGGCGATCAGCCCGGGACCAAGTCCGCGCACCTCCCTTCTATCCAGTGGTGGATCTCGCACCTCGATAGCGGAACGCTCCTGACGCCCGTCCGGGTCGCTGGCTGCACTCCGCCCTAAGGCGCTCGAACAGCCTTCCGACTCTCCTGGATATCGGAGACGGGCAGGTCCGATATGTAATTTTCGTATGAAGAATCAGCCATGCTGCACGCGATCGACCGGGGCGGCTGGAGGGCCGACGATGTCACACGCGCCGAGATCGCCCGCCCTTCGCCCAGGACAATGCTGTTGCCGACGATCGGCGCGGCTCTCATCCTGCTGCTGTTCCTCAGTAGCGCTGCGCTGAAACCCCCGCTGGTAGAAGCGCGGCGCTGCCGGAAGCTGTGACGGCACGAGGCAAGCAGCGACCCTGTTCGGATGTCCCGACGCGGCCGAAGCTACCCGGCGGCATGTCACGCGTCGCTTGCCGACCCTGTAAGGCTGCGGCGGCGTGGCCGGACAGAAAATGATGCGCTTGCTGCATCAGAAGCGCGGGGATACCCATTCAGACCGCCCTGCAATAGTCGCTCATGCGTATTTGCGTGGTGCGCCAGTCTCTCAGCTCGGAGTCACATTCTTGCGTTTTCTGATTGCCTGTTTCTTTTCACTGACAGCTCTGTTTCCCCTGCAGATGGCGCGTTCCGCCCCGTCTGATGCGCCGCGCGCGCGCGTGATCGTGCTGGGGGTCGATCATGGCACCCAACTCGTCTCCGAACGCGATCAGCCCGGCATGTTGGCGGCCTATCTGAAACAGGTGCAACCCGATGCCATCTGCATCGAGCGTCCGCCCGAACAGGCTGCGCGCGGCGATTATTACGAATATACCTATGAGGTGCAGGGGATCATCCTACCTTATGCCAAGGCGTCGCGGGCCACCCTCTGCCCGATCGACTGGATGCCGCCGGTCGAGGACGCGAAACTGGGCTTCGGACTGGACCTCGATACACCGCTGGAAATACGCCGTCCCAGCGGCTTTCAGGGTTTCCTGACCTTCCCGGATCGCGCAAGCTTGACCCGTGACTTCTTCGCTGCCGAGGATCCGCAGAATCTGGCGGCCGTCGTACACTGGGCTACGACCCCTGCGCCCCGGGCAGACCTGGATCTGCCGCGCCGCCTCTATCTCTACCGGACATTCCTCCAGGCAAGACGCATCCGTGCAGCGGCCATCGCCCATCCAGGCAAGACCGTGCTGGTCGTCGTGGGTTATTTTCACAAGCCAGATCTGGATGACATCCTCTCACATGATCCGGCGATCGAACTGGTGAAGGCCTCCGCCTACGATCGACCCGACGATGACGCTGTCGAGGCAGCGACCACGACGGAGCATCTGGCGGCAATCCTGTCGTTCAACCTTCTTGGCGCCCAAGCCGAAACCGGCATTGTCAATTGGCGGTGGGTAGGAAATGTGCTGGACCGGTTCCAGGCGCGGCAGCAAGGCCCCGAGGCGAACCTCCTGCGTATCCGCTACGAGTTGCTGACAGGTCGGATCACGCTTGCGCAAGCCTCACGGCAATTCCGTCATCTCGCAGCGGCCACGGCGGACGATGTCAGATTTAGCTGGACGGGCGTGCAGGATGTCTTGCGCATAGACTCCTTCTTCGATCCGTTCGGCAATCTTTCCGTGCGGCAGCGCGCGTTGATTGAACTGGCGCGCTGCCAGTTCGCATCGGGTGATGCACGCGAAGCGGACGCGATCATTGAGCAAGTAAGGCGCACTTTGTCTCCCAGACAAGCGCTACAACTGACCGGATATGCCGAGAGGCTTCGGCCTAACAAGGCGCCGTAGTCGACAGCAATGGTGCCAGGCGGTTACCGGACCTTCGCCAAGGCTGCCCGCGGCGCATTCATGCTGAAGGGCCTGCAGTCGCCGTAACCATTTGCGCTCACCCGCCAGCGGGCCAAGCTGCAGAAAGCCAAGTGGGGCAGCCTCGAATCAAAATCGGGGTTTGCCCGACTGAATGTACATCTCGGACTGAAATGGCGGAGCGGGAGGGATTCGAACCCTCGATGGGCTTTTGACCCATACTCACTTTCCAGGCGAGCGCCTTCGACCACTCGGCCACCGCTCCGCATGCCCTGGAGTTCGGGCGCCCTAGCGGGCTATTGCGACTTTCGCAAGGTTCTGCGCTGTGGCATGTCCGTCATGATGAAATATGTTCCCCACGCGCGGTTCCTCGCCTGTTTGCTGGCCCTCGCTCCCTCCGCTGCCGTGCAGGCGCAGGGCCCGGCGCTTTCGCCCGCGGAAATCGTGCAGGCCGCGCCGCAGCGCGACTGGATCGACATCCCGGCAAGCGACCTGCTGGTCATGACACTGGCGCCCGATGCCGAGGGGAAGCCGCGGCGCGTGGTCATTCAGCTCCTGCCCCCGCCTTTCAGCCAGGGCTGGGTGAGCAATATCAGGACGCTGGCGCTGGCGCGCTGGTATGATGGGGCCGTCATCAACCGCGTGCAGGACAATTATGTGGTTCAATGGGGCGATCCGCATGCGGAAGATGCCGCGCGGGCACGAGCGGTGCCTGCCACGGTGCGGCCGGTGCCCCGCAGCGACTATGAGGCATCGCTGGACGCCGTCGCCGATGCCATGACCCGGACGATTGCCGCGGACGGGCTGGCCGATTTCAGCGAGAGCCTGGCTTCGGAGCAGAAGGAAGCGGCGCGCATCGCCGAGCTCGCCATGGCCGGCTCGCGCACGGAGAAGGCGCCCAACGGCTGGCACGAACGGGATGCTTTCGCGCCCTGGGTCGAGATCCGGGAGGGCTGGCCACTTGCTTCGGATGGTGAGCATATGTGGCCAGTGCACTGCTACGCCACGGTCGGCGTCGGTCGCGGCATGGCGCCGGACACGGGAACGGGCGCGGAGCTCTACGCCGTGATCGGCCATGCCCCGCGCCACCTGGATCGCAACGTGGCTGTCGTGGGTCGCGTGATCGAGGGGATCGAGCAGCTCTCGACCCTGCCGCGCGGCACCGGGCCGCTGGGTTTCTATGAGCATGAGGCGCAGCAGGTCCCCATCCTTTCCATCCGGACTGGAAGTGATCTCCCCGCTCGCGAGCGGCCTTCATTTCAATATCTGTCCACCGAAAGCGAGAGCTTCGCGCGCTATGTGAACACGCGCGCCAATCGCAGCGATCCCTTCTTCGAGGTGCCTGCAGGCGGCGCCGACGTCTGCAGCATGCCGGTTCCGACTCGTCGTAAACCCTGAGCGCGCGAGCGGCCGCTTTCGCTTCGTTCAGTCCTCTGACGGACCGGCCCATGGCTCCGTCGGGCGGACTGGCGGCCGTCCACTGCCTGCCCCGATGGGAACCGCCCCTCCCCCAGGCGCGTTGGCAAACGTGAACATCGGAAGGGATGAAATCATGATTCGGCTTGCCGTTATCTGTCTGATCATTGCCGGCATCGCAGCCCTGCTGGGCTTCAGCGGCGCCGCGGGAACCTTTGTCGGCATCGCCAAGATCCTCGTCCTTGCGGGCCTTGCCCTTTTCGTCCTCTTTCTCGTTCTGGGCCTGCTGGCAGGCAGGAGCGTTTCGAAGCGGCTCGATTAAGGATCTTCCGGCCTCATGACTCCGGCGTGAGGATGTGTCCTAGAGCGTGATCATCTTAGGTTGAAGCATAGCCACTATTTCTGAGATAGTTTGCGCATTCGGTGGGGGAGAAGGCGTCGAGCAGTGATCCGATGCGCTTCCATGTTGCCTCGACTGATCGTTCGTTTGCCTTTCGCAAGAGCGTCTTGAGCTTGGCGAAGACCTGCTCGATTGGGTTGAGGTCAGGGCTGTAGGGCGGCAGGAACAGGAGCTTGGCCCCGCAGCTGCGGATAGCCTCACGCACGGCCTGGCCTTTGTGGCTGCCGAGGTTGTCCATGATGACGATGTCGCCCGGGGCAAGCGTAGGGACGAGGAACTGCTCGACATAGGCAAGGAAGAGTTGGCCGTTGATTGGTCCGTCGAGCACGCACGGGGCATCGATCCGGTCGTGGCGCAGCGCGGCGAGGAAGGTCAGTGTGCGCCAGTGACCGAACGGCACTTTCGCGTGCAGCCTCTGTCCGCGCCAGGCGCGACCGTGGGTGCGGGTCATGTTGGTCTTGGCCCAGGTCTCGTCAATGAAGACGAGGCGCGATGGATCAAGCCGGTTCTGGTACTTGCGCCACTGCATCCGTCGGCGGGCGATGGCGGGACGATCCTGCTCGCTGGCGAACAGGCTTTTTTTTGAACGACAGTCCCTCGCGTTCGAGGAACAACCACAGCGCGCCATAACTCGCCTTCACCCCGCGGTCTGCCAGTTCGGCCAGCAAGCCACGCAGCGTCAGATCGGGTTCTGCTGCAACACGCGCCAGCAGCCACTCCCGCTCCGGCAGCAACACCGGCTTGCGGTGCCCGCCCAGTTTGCCTGGGACAACCCCGCCAGTCCGGCGCTGGCGCTGAGACCAACGCACAGCGCTCGCAACGCTCACGCCAAACTGCGCCGCTGCCGTTCGGGCGGAAGCGCCCGACGCCATCGCAGCAACAACCCGCTCACGAAGATCAATCGAATAGGCTCGGCTCATCCCTGCTGGCCTCCTGCCCAGCCAGCAGGTTGAATCAGAAAAATCAGCCCGCGTGAATCCCCAATCGATTCAATCAAACAAGATCACGCTCTAAAATGTCCGGAAAGGTCCACGCGCCGCTGCCCTTTGCCGGGCGAGCAGCCTGAAGCGATCAGCGCATCATTGCCTTTTGCCGGCGCCGCTGCACCGACGAGCCCAGGCCGATGGCTTCGCGATATTTGGCGACTGTTCGGCGTGCGAGTTCGAAGCCGCGCTGCCGCAGCAGATCGACCAGCGTGTCGTCGCTCAGGATTGCGTCCGGCTTCTCCTCGGCGATCAGCGCCCGGATGTGGCTCTTGACCGCTTCCGCCGAAGCCGCCTCGCCGCCATCGGCCGAGGCCACCGCACTGGTGAAGAAATATTTGAGCTCGAACGTGCCCCGCGCGCAGGCGAGATATTTGTTGCTCGTCACGCGGCTGATCGTCGATTCATGCAGATCGACGGCATCCGCGATCACCTTCAGCGTCAGGGGGCGCAGATGCGTCACGCCGTGCCGGAAGAAGCCTTCCTGGCGCCGGACGATCTCCTCGGTGACCCGCAGGATCGTGCGCTGCCGCTGATCGAGCGCCTTCATCAGCCAGTTGGCATTTGCGAGGCAATCCGAAAGCCAGGTCTTTGTCGTCTTGTCGCGCGATCCCCCGGCCAGCTGGGCATGATAGCGCCGGTTGACCAGCAGGCGTGGCAGCGTCGCGCCATTGATCTCGATTGCCCATCCTTTGCCGCGCTCGGTCACCAGCACGTCCGGCGTGACGGCGGGCGGCTTTTCTCCGCCATAGGCCAGCCCCGGCTTGGGATCATAGGTCCGCAGCTCGCGGATCATGTCGCTCATGTCTTCCTCATCCACGCCGCAGATGCGGCGCAGATGGGCGATCTGGCCCTTGGCGAGCAGATCGAGATTGTTGATGAGGCAGGCCATGGCCGGATCGTACCGATCGGCCTCGCGCGCCTGGAGCGCGATGCATTCGCTCAATGTGCGCGCGCCGACGCCGGTGGGATCGAAGCCCTGGATGACCGCGAGTACCTCTTCGACCTGCGCCAGAGGGACGCCGAGCCGGTAAGCCGTCTCGAGAAGATCGGCCTCGAGATAGCCGCATTCGTCGATCTGCCCGATGAGCTGGTGGGCAATGAGCAGGGATGTGCCGGACAAGGCCGCTTCCGCCTGCTGCGTCAGATGCGTGTGCAGGCCGATATCGGCCGCCGCGAAGCTGTCGAAGTCCGGCGCATCCTCGTTCCAGGAGGCCGAGCCCATGCCGCCCGCGTCCGCGCCGGAGCCGGCCTGCGGGGATGGCAAGTCGCCGGGGCCATCGTCGATGAAGGTTTCCGAGGCATAATCGACATCCAGCGGGGAATCGGCTTCGCCCGCGCCCCGGCCCATCAGCGTGTCGGCTCCGGCTTCGGGTCCGGACAGAGGCTCGGCGCCGTCGGGCCGCTCAACTTCCTCCCGCGCGGGGCGGCTGTCGATGTCCCCCGCTTCCAGCAGGGGATTGCGTTCCAGCTCAGCCCCGATGAAGGCTTCCAGCTCCAGGTTGGACAGCGCCAGCAGCTTGATCGCCTGCTGGAGCTGCGGCGTCATGACCAGCGACTGGCTCTGCCGAAGATCGAGGCGAGGCGCCAAGGTCATGCCCGGGCGATCTCCTCAGCGGATCCCGCGAGGCGAGGGGCGCCTCACAGCGAGAAACTCTCGCCAAGATAGAGGCGCCGCACGTCCGCGTTGGACACCAGCTCTTCGGGACTGCCGGCGAACAGCACTTTCCCGTCATAGATGATGCAGGCCCGGTCGACGATTTCCAGCGTCTCCCGCACATTGTGGTCCGTGATCAGAAC
This sequence comes from Sphingobium sp. SYK-6, assembly GCF_000283515.1. Taxonomy (GTDB): domain Bacteria; phylum Pseudomonadota; class Alphaproteobacteria; order Sphingomonadales; family Sphingomonadaceae; genus Sphingobium; species Sphingobium lignivorans. Next base: position 4,080,580 of record NC_015976.1, on the reverse strand, counting down.
GCCGATGCCCCTGACCTTGAGGTCCTTCACCAGGTCCCTGATGTCGGCAATCGACAAGGGGTCGATGCCCGCGAACGGCTCGTCGAGCAGCACGATGGAGGGATTGGCCGCGAGGGCACGGGCAATTTCGCAGCGCCTGCGCTCGCCGCCGGACAAGGCCATCGCGGAGCTGGAGCGAAGCCGGGCAAGGCCGAATTCGTCCAGCAGCGTTTCGAGCTTCTCGCGCCGCGCGGCCGCATCCGGCTCGGCCAGCTCGAGGACGCTCAGAATGTTCTGCTCGACCGTCATGCCCCGGAAGATCGAGGTCTCCTGGGGGAGATAACCCAGACCAAGAATGGCCCGGCGGTACATCGGCAGGCCAGTGATATCGACACCCTCAAGGATGATCCGCCCGCTGTCCGGCTTCACCAGCCCCATGATGGAATAGAAGCATGTCGTCTTGCCGGCGCCGTTCGGGCCGAGCAGCCCGACCACTTCCCCATGGCCGACCTCAAGGCTGACATCGGCGAGCACGGTGCGCTTGTCATAGCTTTTTGCGATCGAAATGACCTGAAGGCGATGTTCGCCGGCTTCCGATTCCGCTCCGTTCGGCTTGAGGGGAGCAGCCACGTCACTCATGCTTGGTCCTCTTCATGACAGGTTGCCGACCGCCGCTGGCCATTCACCTCAGTGCTGGCATGTTGCGACTTTCCCCGCAATCTCCATGTGGCCGGAAATTTGCATGGCCGCGGCAGAACGCAAGGGGGCCGCGCCGGATTTATTCGCGCGTTCACTGCCCCGGCTGCTGGCGCACCTTGAACGTTCCCGATACCCGGCCGCCGGGCGACGTGCTCGTGCCGGGCGCGCCGGTGGCGGAGCCGTCGACGGTTGAGCGGCCCGTATTGAGGTCGATCACGAGTCTCGATCCGGTCAGGCGGTTGCCACCCTGATTGAGCTGCACATTGCCGATCATCGTGATCAGCTTCCGGTTGAGATCGTAAATCGCGACCGACCCGCTCGCCCGCTCGTTGCCGCGCGTCACCACGACGCCACCCGAGGCGTCCAGGCGATCGATCTCGACACCATTATTGTCATGATAGGCGACGGTGAGCCGCTGAGCGGTGAGGGTCAACCCGGCCTGCGTCACCTGCACATTGCCAGTGACGACGACCCTGTCCGCACGATCCTGAACCTCGATGCGGTCAGCGGAGAAGTCGACGGGGGCGGTCGTATCGTGCCCGCGCAGCACCTGCGCGTCGGCGCGGCCGTCCGGCATCATGGCCATCAGGACCACACATCCGGTCGCCATGGAAAAGAGGGTCAACGGGTTGCGCAACATCACTGCCCCTTGCGTCCAAATTGTTCCATGCGCAAGCGAGCGTTGCCTTCCAGAGTCACGGTCCGGGCCTCAAGATCGGCACTCAGATGGTCGGCCCGGAATGTCCCGGTGGGAATGCGCCCCTCGACGCTGCCCCGACTGCGCAGACTGCGCTGCTGCAACTGGATGTCCACGTCCCGGGTGGTGAGCCGATAGCCGTTGGCGCTCTGGAACTGGATCGGCCCGATTACCGAGACGGTTTCCTTGTCCATGTTGTAATTGCCCTGCCGGGCAGTCACGACAGCGCCGCCTTTCTCCATCTGCAGCCGGGCTTCCAGTTCGTTCAGCTCGACGACCGGATCGCGCGAGCTGCGCTGCAACGCCGAGCCGGCGCGCAGGGAAAAGGGCCGGCCGCTGGCATCCTCGCCGCGATAAAGCGCTTCCACGACCTTCAGCCGTTCCGTCGCCATGTCCACGCGATTCTTGTCGAGGACGAAGCTGACTTCGTTCTCATGCGTGAAGGGGGCCGTGAACAGGAAGATGGCCAGGACCGCGACGACCACCGGCAGCACGCGCTTGAGCAGCGTGATCATCCTGTCATGGCTGCCGCCGGGCGTGGCCCAATGCTGCCGCTTCGTCCGCTGGGCCGTGGCCTCGGCGGACAAGGCCATCTCTTCGCCGGTCAGTATATGGCCGCGGCGGTCACGCATGGGCGAAAATGTCTGTCTCCGGCCATCCGGCAAGATCGAGCAGCGCCCGATGGGGCAGGAAGTCGAAGCAGGCCTGGGCCAGTGCCGTCCGCCCTTCGCGCGCGAGCCGCTGATCGAGTTCGGCCTTGAGCAGATGAAGATAGCGCACGTCGGAGGCGGCATAATCCCGCTGGGCGTCGCTCAGTTGCGGGCTTCCCCAGTCCGAGCTCTGCTGCTGCTTGCTGATGTCGAAACCCAGCAGCTCGCGCACCAGCTCCTTGAGGCCATGGCGATCGGTGTATGTCCGGGTGAGCCGCGAGGCGATCTTGGTGCAGTAGACGGGCGCGGCGAGCACACCGAGATAATGCTGGAGCGCGGCGATGTCGAAGCGCCCGAAATGGAAGAGCTTGAGCCGATTCGGATCGGCGATGATGGCGCGCAGATTCGGCGCGGCGAAATTGCTGTGCGGCGCGAAACGCACGAGATGCTCGTCCCCCCGGCCATCGCTGATCTGGACCAGGCACAATCGGTCGCGCGGCGTGATGAGGCCCATGGTTTCCGTGTCGATCGCCACTGCCCCTTCGGCCAGAACGTCTGCGGGCAGGTCTTCTTCATGCAGATATACGGTCATGAGGGCATCCTTAGCCGCATGTCGGCCGCAGGGAAACCTCCCTGGAAGAAAGTGATCGGGGTAGCGTCAGGCGCTTGAAATACACGCCATGGTTGCCAGATTCGGACGACGAAACATTTCGTCACGACGAAACGCGCCAAAATCATTCGCCCTTGTGGATAAATACCGCTATAGCGAAACTTGGCTGAGTTTGGGCTTCGGCCGAGTCTCCGTGCTTGTCGTCCGGCACGGGTGATGACCGTAGAAGGGACGCGCGAAAGTGATTAACAGGGCATGAGTTTTGACAGAGGACGCCGCGGGCGCGGCAGGGACAAGCGGGATGGTTTCGGAGAACCGCAGTTCGAAGGATATTCCGATTTCGGCGGCGGATACGGCGGCTCCCGGAACGACAGAGGCGGTTTCGGCGGCGATAGAGGCGGCTTTGGTGATCGTGGCGGTTTCGGCGGCGGCGGCGGTGGTGGCGGCTTCGGTGATCGCGGCGGCGGCGGCGGCGGCGGTTTCCGTGGCGGCGGTGGCGGCGGCGGCGGTTTTCGCGGCGGCGGCGGCGGCGGTGGCGGTCGTGGCGGAATGCCGGCCCAGGTCGTGGGCGAAGGCTCCGGCACGGTCAAATTCTTCAATGGCCAGAAGGGTTTCGGCTTCATCGTCCGTGACGATGGCGGCGAAGACGTGTTCGTTCATATCAGTGCCGTGGAGCAGGCCGGTCTGACCGGACTTGCCGAAGGCCAGCAGCTCAAGTTCACGCTCGTGGACCGCGGCGGCAAGATCTCGGCTACCGAACTGCAGATCGAGGGCGAGGCTCTGCCTGTGCCCGAGCGGGAAGAACGTCAGGAACGCACCCCGGTGCGCCAGCTCACCGGCGAGCGCGCGAGCGGCACGGTGAAGTTCTTCAATGCGATGAAGGGCTTCGGCTTCATTCAGCGCGACGATGGCCAGCCTGACGCATTCGTGCACATCAGCGCGGTGGAACGGGCCGGGCTCGCTTCCCTTCAGGAAGGCGATCGCCTGGACTTCGAGCTTGAGGTGGATCGGCGCGGCAAATACGCGGCCGTCAACCTGGAGCCCAAGACCGACTGACGGCCAGCGGCACCTAACAATATGAAAAGAGCCGGAAGCAATTTGCTCCCGGCTCTTTTTTTGCGTGACGCGGGCAGGTCAGACGTTGCGGCTGGCCTCGAACAGGAACCAGGCGCGCTGCTCGGCCTGATCGGTCCAGTCGTCGATGGCGCCGTCCGTGGCGTTGTCGCTCGCGGCGCCGGCCAGTTCCTTGGCGGCCCGCAGCGACTCGACCAGCGACAGATTGTCCTGCCGCAGCTCGGCAAGCATATCGGCGGGGCTGACGAATTCGGCTTCGTTATCGCTGAGCGACTGGCGGCGCGCGACATCGCCGATCGAGCGAAGGGCGGTGTTGCCCGTCTTCCGGACGCGCTCCGCGATCAGGTCCGTGGTTGCCAGCACTTCAGCAGCCTGCTCGTCGAACATCAGGTGGTAATCGCGAAAATGCGGGCCCGACACATGCCAGTGAAAATTCTTGGTCTTGAGGTAAAGCGCGTAATAATCCGCCAGCAGCCCGTTAAGCGCATGGGCAACCGCCTTGACCGCATTTCCCTTGAGATCCGTCGGTGTCTTGAGCGCACTGTCCGTCATCTTGATCTCCATCGGTACAAAATCTCACTCCGTCGCGATCTTCCCGCGACCGCCTCCGATATGGCACGGCCCAAGGCCGTTGGCGAACGGATACATATGGATAGACCGATCGACTGGCTCGATCTTTGATTCAGAGCAACCCCAGCGACCAGAGCGCGCAACCCAGCCCGCCGATGACGAGCGCGCCGCCCGGCAGGGGCATGATTCGCGTGCGGGCGAAGGCTGCTTCATAGGCGCGGCCGGCGAACAGCGGCGGGAGCAGGCCAGCGAGGCCGCCGAGCACGCCGCCGATGGCGGTGGCCCAGCCATTGCCGGTCATCGCCGCAATGCCGACGAGCAGGAAGGCGGTGCGTCCCGCGAGTCGGTTCGCCAGCAGGGCGACATAGAGTCGTGTGCGCTTCGCGGTCACGCGCTGCCCCATCGCGTGGGTTTCCGTCGCGCGCGCTTCCTTTGCATGCGTCGCCTTGCGTCCCGTGGCCAGCAGGCCGAGGCCGCCCGCAATCAGGGTGAAAGAGAAAAAGAGAATGCCCGCAGCCCCGGGCAGCAGGCGCGCCATCAGCGTGCCGAGCCCGGCCGAGACCGCCGCGCCAGCCATCACGATCAGGATGACGAGAGCGGCTCCGTCAGGCCCGACCTTGCGCGCCAGCCTCTGGGATCGGTCGCCCTGATCCAGCAGCAGCCCGATCAGCAGGGCCAGCAGCAGCGCGTCCATCGTTCAGTATCTCGTCAGCGACAGCCCTGGAGCGCGGCAGCCGCAAGATAGACCCGGGCGGAGTCCGGCCCCATGGTCTCGCCTTCGGCCGCCTCCCGCATCAGGGCGAGGTAATTGAGCGCGATCTGCCGGTGGCCGTTATAGGCGATCACCGACTCGAGCATGCTCGCGAGCCCCTCGACCGCGTGATAGTCATTCCGGCGGGCGAGGGAGCGAACCTCATCCAGCTGTGTGCACAGGGCCGCGAGGGACAGTGTGGCACATGTCTCTTGCAAGGTTTCGATGCGCCCCAGCATTTGGGCCCGCACGAACAAGGTCGCGTCCTGATGCACCGTCATTCCTCCCACAGCGGCGAGCGGCGGTCAGGCCTCGCCCGCCGCCATGGCCATATTCCACATCCAGGGTTAAGACGGCGTTTGTCTTGCCGCGGTGCAGGGCCCATGTTGCAGACGAAGACGACGCGCCGGAACCCCAGCAAAGCTTGACAAAGTTGCGCGATTCCCGCATTGGCCGCCGCCGAACCGGACGTTGCAGGCAAGGCAGCGTCCATATTTCACGAGTTTGAGCGCTTCTTCACCGCTTCGGCGAACAAGTGCATTTTTGTTGAGGAAACCGGCCATGGCGAAGCCCGCCACAGTGAAGATCCGTCTGGTCAGCTCGGCTGACACGGGCTTTTTCTATGTGACCAAGAAGAATCCCCGCAATCAGACCGAGAAGCTGACCTTCCGCAAATATGACCCGGTGGTGCGCAAGCACGTCGAGTTCAAGGAAGCCAAGATCAAGTGACGGCGGACCCGGCGCACCGTTAAAGGCGCGCCGTTCGGGACGAATCGCTGGCCCGGGTGGCAACGCCCGGGTTTTTGCGTATGTGCGGGCCGTCACGGCCGGCCCGGTTCATATGCTGACGGACGGCTGCTCGAGCAGGCTGTTCACCACTTCCATGAAGCGCATCACCGAAATCGGTTTCGAAACATAAGCGCTCGCTCCGGCGGCCCGGATTCGCTCCTCGTCGCCAACACCCGCATAAGCGGTGACGGCCATGATCGGCACGGTGGCGAGATTGGCATCGACTCGCAGCGATGCGATGAGATCCAGCCCTGTGACATGCGGCAACTGGATATCCGTGATGATGAGATGCGGCTGGAAAGCCGTGGCGTCCGCGAATGCGTCCCGCCCGTCGCGCACCGCATGCGTCTCGTGCCCATGCGCCTTGAGCAGATCGCAGAAGAGCTTCAGATTGAGCTCATTGTCCTCGACAACCAACACACGTTTTGACACGGCTGCTCCCAGAGCCGATGGACGATGCTGTTTTCTCGACAGGATTGCCGAAACGCAAGGTCTAACCGGATGAACAGCGAATATCCGATCAGCGAAGCGGACGAAAGCATGGCGCTGCGCCTTATCGGGTGGGTTGTGGCTGATTCGGTTCGTGCCGACAGGATGCTGGCCCTGACGGGGCTCGATCCCGCTTCACTGCGGGCGGGGCTCGCCGACTCCGCGCTGCTCGGCGCGCTCATGGATTTCGTCATAAGCCATGAGCCGGACCTCATCGCCTGCGCCCGGGACCTCGCCGTCGAGCCCGCCGCGCTGGTGGCGGCCCGCGCGCGGATCGGCCGATGAGCCGGCCACTCATCATCAGCGATTGCGACGAAGTGCTCATGCACATGGTCGTGCCGTTTCGCGCCTGGCTTGATGAACTGCACGGCATCCATTTCAGCTTCTCCGAAGGCTTCGAACGGGCCCTGCGTCACAAGGACAGTGGCGATCCCGTGGAGCGGGCGCGGATATGGACCTTGCTGAACGACTTCTTCCAGACGGAGATGCATCGCCAGACGCCGATATCGGGTGCCGTCGCGACCATGGCGCGGCTCGCGCAGCGTGCCGACATCGTCATCGTCACGAACATCGGGGAAGAGCTGGCGACCGCGCGGGCGGACCAGATCCATCGGCACGGCCTGCCCTACCGGGTGATCGGCAACCGCGGCGGGAAGGGGCCCGCTGTCGCGAAGCTGATCGAAGAGACCGGCGCACCACTCACGCTCTTCATCGACGATCTTGCGAACAACCACGCGTCCGTGGCGCAGGATGCGCCCCAATGCTGGCGACTGCATTTCGTGGGTGAGCCGGAAATGGCGCCGCATGTGGATGTGGCCCATGAAGCGCACGCACGGATCGACGACTGGAACGAAGCGGAACGCTGGATCAATGCGCGGCTCGAAGAGTTCGAGGCCATCGCGGAAGATCTGCGTCATACTTGACGCGCTCGCCCTCTCATGCTGAGGCTCAGGTCCATGAGCAGCATCGAAACCCGCCTCGCCGCAGAAGGCATCGTCCTTCCGCAGCCCGCCGCCCCCGTCGCCGCCTATGTGCCGACGGTACAGGTGGGCAATCTGCTTCATATCAGCGGGCAATTGCCCTTTGCCGCCGATGGCGCGCTCATGACCGGCAAGCTCGGTGCCGAGCGCGATCTGGCATGGGGCCAGCAGGCCGCCGAACGGTGCGCGCTCATGCTGGTGGCGCAGATGAAAGCGGCGCTCGGCGATCTCGACCGCGTGGAGCGGATCGTCAAGCTCGGCGCCTTCGTGGCGAGCACCGCTGATTTTACCGATCAACCCAAGGTCGCCAATGGCTGCTCCGAAATGATGGTGCGGATTTTCGGCGAGGCAGGGCGGCATGCGCGCAGCGCGGTCAGCGTGCCCGTGCTGCCGCTCGACGCCTCGGTCGAGATCGATGCCGTCGTCGCCATCCGGACCTGATGCCAGGCGGCGCCTCTTTCCTATCCCCTTATCCGGCGGCCGAGCCGCTTGATGGTCGCCTTTCCTGAATGACGGACGGCGCGACGATCCACCTGCATGATTCGGTCGCTGCGATCGATGGCCACGCTTGGGATGCGTGCGCGGGGGGCGACAATCCGTTCGTCTCCCATGACTTTCTGGCCATCCTCGAGGAATCGGGCAGTGTTGGTCCGGGCACTGGCTGGTCGCCGGCGCCGCTGGGCGTCTATGATGAGGCGGGCGGACTGCTCGCGGCCGCGCCGGCCTATCTCAAGAGTCACAGCCAGGGCGAGTATGTGTTCGATCACGGGTGGGCGGATGCATGGGAGCGCGCGGGCGGACATTATTATCCCAAGCTGCAGATCGCCTCGCCTTTCTCCCCCGTGCCCGGTCCTCGCCTGCTGCTCCGGGACGGGGAGGGGGGCGCGGCGCTGATCGCCGGGATCGAGGCCGTGATCGACCAGAACGGCCTTTCCTCGGCCCATGCGACATTCATCACCGAAGACCAGCGGGAGCTGTTCCGCTCGGCTGGCTGGCTTATCCGGCAAGGCACGCAGTTCCACTGGACCAATGAGGGCTATGGCAGTTTCGAGGATTTCCTCGCCGTCCTCTCCAGCCGGCATCGCAAGGACATGCGCAAGGAGCGTGCGAAGGCGCAGGCCGGGCTGGAGATCGTCCACCTGACAGGCAGCGACCTGCAGGAACGGCATTGGGACGATTTCTGGCGCTTCTATCAGGATACCGGAAGCCGGAAATGGGGGCATCCCTATCTGACCCGGCGCTTCTTCTCGCTGCTGGGCGAGCGGATGGCGCAGAAAGTGCTCCTGATGTTCGCGCTGCGCGATGGCGTGCCGATCGCGGGCGCGCTCAACCTCATCGGCTCGGACACGCTCTATGGTCGCTATTGGGGCTGCACGCAGGACGTGCCGTTCCTGCATTTCGAGCTCTGTTACTATCAGGCGATCGAGGCGGCCATCGCGCGCGGCCTCAGTCGCGTGGAGGCCGGGGCGCAGGGGGAGCACAAGCTTTCGCGCGGCTACCGGCCCGTCGCGACATGGTCGGCGCATTATATACCGGACCCCGGCTTTCGCAGGGCCGTGGCGGATTATGTGGAGCGCGAGGCCATGATGCTGAGCGGCGACATGCCCCTGCTCGAAGAGCGCACGCCTTTCCGCAGGAGCGAGCCCGAGCGCTGAACCTTGTTTGAGCGTTGGGCTGCGTGCCGTGCGCCGCAGATCAGCTCATGCAGCGCAGCGGGGTGCCGTCTGCATCAGCCAGGCGCGGGCCTGGCGCTGGGCCTCGGCGATTTCGCGCGCGGTCATTTCATCGGCGATCTCCGCGCGGCACGCCTGCCCTTCCTCGCTGCCGGCAAGGGCTGCGAGATTGAACCATTTATGTGCTTCGACGAGATTGACGTCGACGCCACCGGTACCGCAACTGAACGCAACACCCAGGTCGAAACGGGCCTGCGCATCACCATAGGCCGCTTCCCGCATGCGGCTGTCGATCAGAAAACGGGCACTCTCCATGCTGCTCGCCATGATAATCCCCAGCTTCACTTCGCTATGGGGATGAAACAATCATGGGCGGCTTGAGAAATGGTTAACGCCGCGGTGAGGCGTGAGCCGTGCTCGCGGTCTCTTCGCCGATGATCCGGGCGTTTCAGAGGTTAATGGCGATATTGTCGATCAGCCGCGTCCCGCCGATTCTCGCGGCGGCGAGGAGACGGGCCGGTCGATACAGCCGGGTGACAGGTTCGAGAGTCTCCGCATCGCAAAGAGCGAAGTAATCGACCGAGTCGAAGCCGGAATCGAGGAGGAATTGCGTCGCCCAGGCGAGAATCGCCGGCACGTCCTCTCCGGTCTGAATCGCCTCGCCGGCGACGACCAGAGTCTCGGGCAAGGCGATGGCGCGGGCGCGCTCTTCCGGCCCGAGATAGGCGTTGCGGGAGGAGAGGGCGAGCCCGTCCACATCGCGCTGCGTCGGCACGCCGACGATCCTCACGCCCAGATCGAGATCGCGGACCATGCGGCGGATGATGGCGAGCTGCTGATAATCCTTTTCGCCAAAACAGGCGACGTCCGGTCGCACCTGGCCCAGGAGTTTCGCGACCACGGTGGCCACACCGTCGAAATGGCCGGGGCGCCAGTGCCCGTCCAGCCCTTCCGACAGGCCGGCCACATGAATGCTGCTGGCGAAGCCCTGCGGATACATGACGTCCACGTCAGGCGCCCACAGGGCAGCCACGCCGGCCGCTTTCAGCATGGCCGCATCTGTCTCCTCGCGGCGCGGATAGGCGGCAAGGTCCTCATTGGGCCCGAACTGGGTGGGATTGACGAAAATCGACACGACCACATGCGCCGCCCGCGCCTGCGCCTCGGCCACAAGCGCCATGTGCCCATCATGCAGCGCGCCCATGGTCGGCACCATGGCGATGCCGCCGCCGCTCGCACGCAAGGCAGCCACGCCGGTGCGAAGCGAGGGAATGTCACGGAAGATTTGCACGCCGCTCGAGGCTCCGATAAGGCCGGTCACAAGGTCGGTCGCTGGCTTCGCCTGTCCGGCCCGGGCGGTCAAGGGGCCGCGACCATCACGAAGAGTTTCGACGGGATCCATGACCAGCGCAGCGCCGCACCTCATCGTCTTTGCCAATGAAAAGGGCGGGACCGGAAAATCCACCACGTGCGTTCATGCCGCCGTCGCGCTGGCGGCGCAGGGCATTTCCGTCGCTGTCATCGATCTCGATCACCGGCAGCGTACCTCGGCACGCTATCTGGAGAATCGCGCGGAAACGGCCCAGCGCCGCGCTGCCGAACTGCCCTCGCCGTCCTGGCACGTCTATGACGGCGACAGCACCGCGGGGCTGAACGAGATGATCGCCAGCGCGGCCACGAACGCCCGCGTCGTGGTGATCGACACGCCCGGCCGTGACGATCCGCTCGCCCGCTACGCCGCGACGGCGGCGAACACGCTGGTGACGCCGATGAATGACAGCTTCGTCGATTTCGACCTCATCGGGCAGGTGGATCCGGAGAATTTCAAGGTGAAGCGCCTCAGCTTCTATTCCGAGCTGATGTGGGAAACGCGCAAGACACGCGCCAAGGCCGATGGCTCCTCGATCGACTGGGTCGTCCTGCGCAATCGCCTGCACCATATGGAAGCCCGCAACCAGAAGCGCGTGGGCGACGCCCTGACCGAACTCGCGCGGCGCGTGGGGTTCCGCGTGATCCCGGGCCTGTCCGAACGCGTGATCTTCCGCGAGCTTTTTCCCTCGGGCCTGACGTTGCTCGATCGCGGTCATCTGGGCGAACTGGGCGTCAGCCATGTGGCGGCGCGGCAGGAATTGCGGGAAATGATCGCGGGGCTGGCGCTGCCCATGCTCAACAGCGGGCACCCGGCCCAAACCGCCGCCTGAACGATGCTGCTGCTGCTCGCCGCGCTTGCCGGGCTCGGCCTCTGGCTGTGGCTGGGCAAAAGGCGCAAGCAGATCCCCGCGGCCTGGCTCGGCATTGCGGGCACGCTCATCGGCGCCGTGCTGGTCGCGAAGGGCATGCCCGTGGTCGGCGCGCTGGTGACCACCGGTGCGGGGCTGTGGCTGCGCTACGGCGGCATGCTGACAGGCCGGACATCGCCCGCGCCCATGCCGACGAGCCGGGCCGATCTCAGCCGGGCGGAAGCAGCCGAACTCCTCGGCGTGACGCCCGATGCCGATCGCGATGCGATCATTGCCGCGCATCGCCGGCTGATCGCGCGCAACCATCCCGATGCCGGTGGTTCCGCCGGACTTGCCGCCCGTCTCAACGCGGCGCGCGACCTTTTACTCAAATAGCCATGATACTAAAATAAGACCGGTCGCAACCGAACCCGATCCATCCTTCAGAGACGCAGGAGACTTCATGCCGCATCAGTTCCACCCGACCACGCTGCGCGAATATGATATCCGTGGAATCATAGGGGAAACGCTGGGCGAGGGGGACGCATACGCCATCGGTCGCGGGTTCGGGACGCGCGTGGCACGGGCTGGCGGCAGCCGGGTGGCCGTCGGGTATGACGGCCGCTTGTCCTCGCCCGCTCTGGAAGAAGCGCTGGTGCGTGGCCTCAACGAAAGCGGCATCCATGTGCTGCGCATCGGGCTCGGGCCCACGCCCATGCTCTATTATGCGGAAGCCGTGCTGGACGTCGACGGCGGCATCCAGATCACGGGCAGCCACAATCCCGCCAACTATAATGGCTTCAAGATGGTCCTGCACCATGGGCCCTTCTTCGGACCGGACATCCAGTCGCTTGGGACGATGGCCGCCAGCGGCGACTGGGTAGACGGCTCGGCCGGGAGCGAGACCGTCGAGATCGCGGACCGCTATGCCGCACGGCTGGTGGAAGGCTTCGAGGGCAAGGCCTTTCGGATCGGGTGGGACGCCGGCAATGGCGCGGCGGGCCCGATTGTCGAAAAGCTCGTCCGCCTGTTGCCCGGCGAGCATTACACCCTCTTCACCGAGGTGGACGGCACGTTCCCCAACCACCATCCCGACCCCACTGAGGAAAAGAACCTCACCGATCTGCGCACCCTGGTGGCGGAGAAGGCGCTTGATTTCGGAGTCGCCTTCGATGGGGACGGAGACCGGATCGGCGCGATCGATGGCGAGGGCCGCATCATCTGGGGCGACCAGCTTTTGGCGATCTTCGCCGAGCCGGTGCTGAGGGCGGTGCCCGGCGCGACCATCATTGCCGACGTCAAGGCCAGCCAGGCCCTGTTTGACCGGGTCGCGCAGCTTGGCGGCACACCGCTCATGTGGAAGACCGGGCACAGCCTCATCAAATCGAAGATGCGCGAGACCGGGAGCCCTCTCGCCGGCGAAATGAGCGGCCACATCTTCTTCAAGCACGAATATTACGGTTTTGACGATGCGCTTTACGCAGCCGTCCGCCTGATTCGCGCGGCAAGCGATCTGGGCAAGTCCGTGACGGAGCTGCGGGGCGAAATGCCGCCCATGGTCAATACACCGGAATTGCGCTTTCAGGTGGATGAGAGCCGCAAGTTCGCCGTGATCGACGAAGTGCTTGCCCGGCTGCGCGAATCGGGTGCGCAGGTCGACGCCACGGATGGGGCCCGCGTCAACACGCCGGACGGCTGGTGGCTGCTGCGCGCGTCCAACACGCAGGATGTTCTTGTGGCCCGGGCCGAGGCTCGGGACGAGGCGGGGCTGGACAGGCTGATGGCCCAGATCGACGAACAACTGGCGCTTTCTGGCCTGCAAAGGGGCGCTCAGGCGGGACACTGAACTCTAGCAGATGTCTTGATAATGATCGCAATTGCAGTTTCTGCACTCGATGCGCGTCATTTCGCAATTGCATCAAATTAGTATGTAACGCATACGGATCGGGCCTTTCAGGCATCCTCTCCTAAAACTTCCAAGGCCGTCCTTCGGGGCGGCCTTTTTTTTCGTCGGCGCTTCGTGCAACCCCCTGGCGATCCCTGCGTTTTTCCCATGGACCACGACAGGAGATTCCCATGGACTCGTTCTGGCTGCTCATCACGGTAGCCGGCCCCATCCTACTTGCGCTCACGCTGGCCTACGCGATCTGGCGCAACCGGAGGGAAACCGGACCGGGCGATGTCGCCCACAGCGATCGGGCGGCCAAGCGCCTGCGCGATCAGCTCGATCAGGAAGACAAGCGACGGGATCATCGAACCACGACGGAGGCTTGAGCCCGCCTGAAACGATGTCCACCTTATAGGGATGGACATCGCGCTTCCCGCACCCATTACCGACTGGTTCGCGGCGCGCGGCTGGGCGCCGCGCGCTCACCAGCTTGCAATGCTCGAAGCCGCGGCCTTGGGACGGCACGCGCTGCTGGTCGCGCCGACCGGCGCAGGCAAGACACTCGCAGGGTTCCTGCCCAGCCTCGCCGATCTGGTGTCCCGGCCCCGGGACGGATTACACAGCCTCTACATCTCGCCGCTCAAGGCGCTGGCAGTCGACGTGCAGCGAAATCTGCTCACGCCCATCGAGGAGATGGGGCTGCCGATCCGCGTGGAAACCCGCACCGGCGACACGCCGTCCGAACGCAAGGCGCGCCAGCGGGTGCGCCCGCCGCAGATGCTGCTGACGACGCCCGAGTCGCTGTCCCTGCTGCTGTCCTACCCCGATTCGGCCATTTTGTTCGCGGACCTCGAAACCGTCATCATCGACGAGATCCATGCCTTCGCGGCGGACAAGCGCGGTGACCTGCTCAGCCTCTCGTTGAGCCGACTGCAGGCCATGCGACCGGAACTCCGGCGCGTAGGCCTGTCGGCTACGGTTGCGGAGCCCGACGCTTATCGTCGCTGGCTCGCGCCGGCAGGAGAGGCGGATCGCGTGGCGCTGGTCGAGAGCGAGCCCGGCGCGCCGCCCGATCTCTCCATCCTCGTTCCCGAGGACCGGGTCCCCTGGTCCGGCCACAGCGGCAAATATGCCGCCCGCCAGGTGATCGACATCATCGCGGCGCATCGCATGACGCTTGTCTTCTGCAATACGCGCGGGCTGGCCGAGCTCATCTTTCAGGAACTATGGGCTGGAAACGATGCGAATCTGCCCATCGGCATCCATCATGGCAGCCTCTCCCGCGAAGCGCGGCGCAAGGTGGAGGCGGCCATGGCGGCCGGCAAACTGCGCGGCCTCGTCGCCACGGCCAGCCTCGATCTCGGCATCGACTGGGGGGACATAGACTGCGTGATCCAGATGGGCGCGCCCAAGGGATCCTCGCGCCTGCTTCAGCGGATCGGCCGCGCCAACCATCGCATGGACGAGCCCAGCAAGGCCATCATCATCCCGGGCAACCGATTCGAGTATCTCGAGGCGCAGGCGGCATGGGACGCGGTGATGGCGGGCGAGCGCGATGCCGAGCGTTTCCGCCCCGGCGCACGCGATGTGCTGGCGCAACATATCATGGCGCTGGCCTGCGCGGGGCCCATCGAACCGGATGCGCTGCTCGCCGAAGTCACGAGCGCCACGCCTTATGCCGACATGACGCGCGCGCAGCTCGATGACATGCTGCGTTTCGTTTCCACCGGCGGCTATGCCCTGCGCGCTTATGACCGTTTCCAGCGGCTGGTGCATGAGCGCGACGGGCGGTGGCGGCTGGCCCATCCCCGCTTTGCGCAAATGCACCGCCTCAATGCGGGCATCATCGTCGATCAGCCCGCCGTGGCCATTCGCTTCGCCAACGGGCGCAAGCTGGGCACGGTGGAGGAGATGTTCGCCGCGACGCTGGCGCCCGGCGACAGTTTCTTCTTCTCGGGCATGTCGCTCGAAGTCGTCCGGCAGACCGAAGCGGAGTTGCTCGTTCGGGCCTCCGCGAAGTCCGCGCGGATTCCGAGCTGGGGCGGCACGCGCATGGCCATGTCCACTCATCTCGCGGGGCGGGTCCGCCAGTTCCTCGCCGATCCCGCGCAATGGCATCGCTTCCCGCAGGATGTGCACGAATGGCTCGCGATGCAGGCGATACGCTCGGTGCTGCCCCGGCCGGACCAGCTGCTGGTCGAGACCTTCCCGCATGAGGGGCTGCATCACATGGTGGTGTACAGCTTCGAGGGATGGAACGCGCACCAGTCGCTCGGCATGTTGCTCACGCGCCGGATGGAAGAGCGTGGGTTGAAGCCCGTCGGTTTCGTTTCCAACGATTATGCGCTTGCGGTCTACGCGCTGGAACCGGTCAAGGACCCCACGCCTCTCTTCTCGGCGGATATCCTCGACCATGAGTTCGTCGAATGGGTCGAGGACAGCAGCCTGCTCAAGCGGGCCTTCCGCGACGTGGCGGTCATTTCCGGGTTGATCGAGCGGCAGCAGCCCGGCGCGCGGAAGACGGGGCGGCAAGTCAGCTTTTCGACCGATCTCATCTACGATGTATTGCGCCGCTACGAGCCCGACCACCTGCTGCTGAGGGCCGCCTGGGCCGATGCCCGTGCCCGGATGACGGATGTGGGGCGATTGGGCGAGCTGATCGATCGTGCCGCCGGGACGCTGCTGCATGTGTCCCTTGACCGGGTGAGCCCGCTCGCCGTGCCCGTGCTGGTGATGATCGGCCGCGAGCAGGTGGCCGGGCGCGCCACGGACGAGGCCCTGCTGATCGAGGCCGAAGCCCTTGCGCGGATCGCCATGACGCCCGACTGAGCAGAGTGCACGGGATGCTTTGGCCTGCGCCCGCGACATGATAATCTGCCGCTCCAAGGAGAGGTCGAGTCATGTCGTTCGCACGCAGGCTCATCATGAGAGGATTGGGGGCGCTGGCGTTCGGCGCGCCGTTCACGGCGCCGGGGGCCATGGCACAAAACTCCACGGCCCAGGGTTCCACGGCCCAGGACAAGGCTGCCCCGGCTCCCTCGCCCGACCCGGTGCCCGGCGATTTCGTCGTGGGTGCGGGGAAGGACGGGCAGGCATTCGATCCCTCGCTGTTCGAGCTGACCGAGCGGCTGCTCCTGCTGGGCAAGGACCGGTCCGACCGGATGACCATGCCGGTCGAGATCGCCGGCAGCTCCTATGATTTCCTCATCGACACCGGCTCCCAGCGCACCATCGTCGCGACGGAACTCGCGCAGCGTCTTGCCTTGCCGTCTCTGCCTCCGGTCGAGATCGTCAGCATGGCCGGGCGAGTCACCGTCCCCTCCGTGGCGCTGGAAGGCCTCAGGCTGGGCGAGCATGCCATCGAGGATCTCAAGGCGCTCAGCATCGCCCATGCCGATCTCGGCGGGGCCGGGCTGATCGGGCTCGATACGCTGAAGGACAAGCGCCTCACGCTCGACTTCAGGAAACGGCGCATGGACATCGGGGAAAGCCGGCGGCGGCCGCCCACGAGCGACCCGGATACCATCGTGGTGCAGGCACGCAGCCGTTTCGGCCAGCTCATTCTCGTGGACTCCCGCGTGGAGGGACGCCGCGTGAGCGTGATCCTCGATACCGGGGCCGAAATGAGCGTTGGCAACATGGCGCTGTTCCGCAGCCTCAAGCTCAAGAAGCTCGTGGTGCCTCCGCAGCCCACCATGCTCACCAGCGTGACCGGGGCCGAGGTGCCGGCGCTGTTCACCATCGTGCGGCGCATCACGATCGGGTCTGTGACGCTGGACAATGTGCCCATGGTGTTCCTCGACGCCGCGCCTTTCGAGGAGCTCGATCTTGCCGACAAGCCCGCCATGCTGCTCGGCATGCGCATGCTGCGCCTCTTCGACAGGATCGCGATCGATTTCGGCAGCCGGCGCGTCGATTTCCACCTCGACACCGGCTTCCGCAAGTCAGATGCCGCCCGGCTCGCCAGCGCCGCCGCACCGGCCGCAGTCCTGCCCTGAGCCGACGAGATAGGGCTGGCCGCAATCCGGGCACAGGGCCGCGGCCCCGGTCCGCTCGCCATGCGCGATGGAGACGCGCTCGTCGAACAGGAAGCACTCACCTCGCCAGAGGCTCTCTTCTTCCTCGATTTCGGCGAGATAGGCGAGAATGCCGCCTTCCAGATGATAGACCTCGTCGAACCCGCGCGCCCGCGCGTAAGCGGTCGATTTCTCGCAGCGAATGCCGCCCGTGCAATACATGGCAATGCGCGGCCTGCGCCCCCGGGCCTGCGCTTCCTGCCGCCATTCATCCGCCTGCGCGTCGAACCATGCGGGGAAATCGCCGAAGCCCTGCGTCCCGGGATCGATGGCCCCGGCAAAATGGCCCAATGCCACTTCATAGTCATTGCGCGCATCGATGAGGATCGTGTCGGGATCGGCGATCAGCGCGTTCCACTGCGCGGGGGGCACATGGATGCCCGCGCCATGCGCCGCGTCGATCCCTTCGCGTCCCATCGTCACGATCTCCGGCTTCACCTTGACCTTCCAGCGCGCGAACGGGAGCCTTTCCGCCTGGTGGACGCGCGGGGCGAGATCGGCACATCCCGGGAGCGCCCGCAAGCGATCGAGCAAGCCGTCCACGGCGTCCGGCGCCCCGGCGATCGTGCCGTTCACGCCTTCCTGCGCCAGAATGACCGAGCCGACCAGCCCGTCCCGGCTGCCCTGCGCACGCAGGTCTTCGGCAAGCGCCTGGACCTCGGCAATCGGCGCGAAACGATAGAAAGCGGCGACGCGCACCGGCGCTGGCTGACAGTCGGACATGGCGCCGCTCTAGGCGCAGAGCGGGCTCATGGGAATGCTGCATTGTCCGGGGCTGGGCCGGGTTCCGCTTTTGTTCGAAAGAGCGATTGAAAGCGCGCCGGCATCGCGTCATTAGCGTCACCATGGGCGCGCAATCCCTTTTCGCTTTCGGCGGTCAGACCTGGCAGGCTTTGCCCGAGGGGGCCTTGGTGTGGCAGGAACGATCGGCCCTGATCCTCGCCGACCTGCATTTCGAGAAAGCAAGCGCTTATGCCTGCCGGGGCAGCATGCTGCCGCCCTATGACAGTGTCGCGACGCTGGACGCTCTGGAAGGGCTGATGGCGCGCATCCGCCCGCGCGAGGTGTGGTGCCTTGGTGACAGCTTCCATGACATGGGTGCCTGCGACCGCATGGATGAGGGCACGCGCCGCCGCATCACCCGTCTCACGGCAAGCTGCCGCTGGATCTGGATCACCGGCAACCACGATCCGAGACCGACGCCGGACATGGGCGGCGAAACGCTGCATGAAACCCGAGTCGCGGACATCATCCTGCGCCACGAAGCTCGGCCGAACGAAGCCGGGGCTGAAATATCCGGTCATTTTCATCCCAAGTGGCGCCTCAATCTTCGAGGGCGGCTCGTCTCGCGGCGCTGCTTCGTGCTGAGCGCACGCAAGCTCATCATGCCGGCGTTCGGTGCTTATGCCGGCGGCCTTGACGTAGCGGCGCCGGTAATCCGCGCACTGGTGGGACAGGGGAGCGAAGCGCTCGTCCCGATCTCCGACCGGCTGCTCAGATTCTCCGTTCCCGCCTGACTAAACCCACGCCAGTGTCGCAAATCGGCAACAGGGACGAATCAACGGAAAAGGGGGAATTCCAGCGCGATCGGGCATGGCGTATGATTCTCGCCAGAAGCGGCAGACGCCGCCCGAAAAAAGAACGCAGGAGAGTATCAGCCATGCAACGGCCCGCCTTCTTTGTGTCCGCCAGTCTGGCGGCAATGCTCTGCGCGCTCGCCGCGCCAGCTCTGGCCCAGGACGGGAGTGCCGGCTCCCTTCCCCAGGATGCGGCCGACGATCCCGATAACGCAGGCGACATCATCGTCACCGCGACCCGACGCGCCAGTCCCCTCGCCGAAGTGCCGATCGCGGTCTCCGCCGTGACGGCCCAGTCGTTGCAGAACAGCGGCGCCAACGATATCCGCCAGCTCAACCAGCTCGCGCCTTCGCTGCTGGTGTCTTCGACCGGCTCGGAAGCCAATGGCGCCGCGCGCATTCGCGGCGTGGGCACGGTGGGCGACAATCCGGGCCTTGAAAGCTCGGTGGCGGTGTTCATCGACGGCGTCTATCGTTCGCGCACCGGCGCCGGCCTCACCGATCTGGGCGAGATCGAGCGGATCGAGGTGCTGCGCGGGCCACAGGGCACATTGTTCGGGCGCAATGCTTCGGCTGGTCTGCTCAACATTGTCAGCAAGGCCCCGAGCTTCACTTTCGGCGCCAGTGGCGAGCTGAGCTATGGCAATTACGAGTTCTGGCGCGCGGCCGGGCGAGTCACCGGCCCGATCAGCGAGACGATCGCCGCCAGCCTCGACGGCGTCTATTCACGCCGCGACGGCTTCCTCAAGATCGTCGATGCGACCGGCAAGGAGACCGGCGATACCAATGACCGCAATCGCTATTTCCTGCGCGGTCAGCTGCTCTTCGAGCCGACGAGCGATCTCTCCATCCGTCTGATCGGTGACTATACCAATCGCGACGAGAGCTGCTGCGGCGCGGTGTTCATCGACACGGGCGAGGAAGTCGGCACCAGCCCGACCAACTACGCGCAGAACGCCACCAACCGGATCGTGACGATCCTCGGCGCGTTGGGCACCCGTTTTCCGAACGGCGCCACGCCTTACGCGCAGGATCCCTATGAGCGGAAGATCAGCATCACGCCCGGCCGGGATTATGTGAGCGATCTCAAGGACTGGGGCGTCTCCGCGGAGATCAATTATGATCTGGGCAGCGCGAAGCTGACCAGCATTACGGCCTATCGCGACTATAAGTCGGCAGACTATGGCGATTATGATTATTCGACTGCCGATCTGCTCTATCGCGACCCCGGCACGTTCCGCCAGTTCAGGACCTTCACGCAGGAACTGCGCCTGCAGGGCTCGGCCTTCGGCGAGGCGCTCGACTGGCTGGTCGGCGGTTATTACGCCAACGAGAAGCTGACGCTGCGCGACAATATCCGCTTCGGCGCAGATTATGGCCGCTTCGCTGCCTGCCGCCTGATGGCGGGCGCCGGCAACACCAGCAATCTGGCGCCGGCGCAGCTTGCACTCTGCGGCGCACCGATCGACGGCAATCCGGCAACGCCCGACGTGGGCAATCTGATCGCCGGCACCCAGGCCAATCTCAACGCCGGACTGACGCAGGCCTTCGTGAATGCCGGTCTGCCGCTGGCCAACGCGCAGGCGCAGGCGGCGGCCATCTCGGGCGGTCTGGGGCAGGGTCTGACGGCGCTCGCCACGATCCCGACCGGTGCGGGTGACACCGATACGCGTTACTATCAGAAGAGCGAGAACTGGGCGCTGTTCACGCACAATATCGTCCACCTGACTGATCGGCTCGATCTGACGCTGGGCCTGCGCTACACCAACGAGCGCAAGCGCTTCTCGGCCGATCTCAACAACAACAATGCGACGTGCGCGGCGCTGCAGGCCTCTGCGCTGCCCGGCGTTGCGACCAACGCGCAACTCGGCAGCGCGGCACAGCTCGCGGGCGGCATCCTGACTCTCGCGTGCCTGGGCAATGCGAGCACCAGCCTGAACGGCCTCGACTTGCAGGACAGTTTCAATGACGATGAGTTCACGGGAACCGCCGTCCTTTCCTACAAGGTCGGCGGCGGCGTGATGGTCTATGGCGGCTATTCGCGCGGCTACAAGGCGGGCGGCTATAATCTCGATCGCTTCGAGCTCGGCAATCGGGGCGTCGCCCCCGCCATCTCGCCGATCACCTATTTCTCGCCGCGCACCAATGCCGATGCCTCCTCGCTGCTGTTCGGCGCCGAGACGGTGGACGCGTTCGAGATCGGCCTGAAGGTCAACAAGCGCAGCTGGGGCTTCAATGCCGCGCTGTTCCGTCAGGAGTTCAGCAACTTCCAGCTCAACACCTTCAACGGCACCAGCTTCGTCGTGCAGAACATCAATGGCTGCAAGAGTGCGAAGGCGGCGAATGGCACCTGCGAGGATACCAAGCCCGGCCTCATCAGCGAGGGCGTGGAGCTGGAGGCCTATGTCGCGCCCACGCGCTATCTGCGCGGCACGGCCGGCGTTACCTATGCGAAGGCGCAATTCGCCGATCAGCTCGTCGGCAATGCCAGCGGCTCCACCCCGCTCGATCCGGCGCTGTTCCTGCTCGAAGGGCAGGACAACAGCAACGCGCCGCGCTGGGTGACCACCGCCAGCCTCGCCTGGACGCCGCCCATCGGCGGTGGCTATTCGGGCCTTCTCTATGTGGATACCCGCATGACCGGCGATCACAACACCGGCTCGGACCTCTATCCCGAGAAGCGGCAGGATGGCTATATCGTCACCAATGCCCGCATCGGCATCCGGGGACCGGACGAACGCTGGGCAATCGAGTTCTGGGGACAGAACATCTTCGACAGCGACTATACGCAGGTGGCCTTCAACAGCCCGCTGCAAAGCTCCAGCCCCAACAACCAGTCGACCGGGCAGCTCGGCCGCTTCGGGACGATGTCGAACCAGCTCTTCTCGGCCTATCTGGCCGAGCCGCGCACCTACGGCATCACGCTGCGCGGCAAGTTCTGAAAATGCCGGCTCCCTCTCCCGGCGGGGGAGGGAGTCAGGCGACCGGCGGGCGGGTGCCGAACAGGGCCGTCCCGATGCGGACATGCGTCGCGCCGAGCATGATCGCCGTCTCGTAGTCGCCGGACATGCCCATGGAGCGGCCAGTCAGGCCATGATCGCGGGCGAGCTTGTCCAGCAGGGCGAAATAGGGCGCCGGCTCGACATCGAGCGGCGGCACCGCCATGAGCCCGACCACCGGCAGGCCGACCGCACGCGCCTGTTCCAGCAGAGAAGGTAGGTCCGCGATGGCGCAGCCGCCCTTCTGCGGCTCCTCCCCGATATTCACCTGGATGAAGCACTCCGGCCAGCGATCAAGTTTCGCCATGGCTTTCGCCAGCGCCTCGACCAGCGAGGGACGGTCCACCGAGTGAATCGCATTGAACAGCGCGACGGCATCCTCCGCCTTGTTGGACTGGAGCTGCCCGATCAGATGCAACGCGATGTCCGGCGTTTCCGCGCGGAGGGCAGGCCATTTCGCCTGCGCTTCCTGAACCCGGTTCTCACCGAACAGCCGCTGTCCGGCTGCGATGAGGGGGCGGATGGCATCGGCGTCATGCGTCTTGCTGACGGCAATCAGCTGCACCGATCCCGCGGCCCTGCCGGCAATCCGCTCGGCCCGCAGGATTGCTTCCCTGACATCCGCCAATCGCCCGGCGGCGGCCGTCATCTCGTCGCTATGCCCGTTCATCGGCGCCGCTATAAGAGGCCCCATGCGCCAAGGCCACGGCAAATCGCGCGGGGATGTCCCTGCCATCTGGCTCATGACGGATGAGCGCCTGAGCGAAGCACAGCTGCTGCGGGCCGTGGCGCGGCTGCCGCGCGGATCGGCTGTCGTGCTGCGACACCATGCGACGGCGCAGACGGCGCGCCTCGCGCTGTTCGACCGCCTGCGCACCCTGACGCTGCGGCGCGGATGCCGCCTGCTGGTCGCAGGCAATCCGGCGGTAGCACGCGCTCTGGGCGCGGACGGGCATCATGGGCGGGTGAAGCCTTCGCGATTTTCCACCGGTCGCGAGCGGCCATGGCTGCACAGCGCCCCGGTCCATGACCAGCGCGAATTGCGCGCGGCCGTTCGTGCCGGTGCCGATGCCGTCCTGATCTCGCCTCTCTTCGCCACGCGCTCTCACCCGGACGCCAGGCCGCTCGGCGCCGTCCGGTTCGCCGCGCTTGCTCGCTATTCGCCGGTTCCGGTTATCGCGCTGGGCGGGGTTCGTCCGCATCATGCCGCGCTGGTCCGCCGTCTGGGCGCGCACGGCTTTGCCGCCATCGATGGTTTGTCGGGCTATCGGCGGCGGTGAGAAGACGGCTTCGCTCGCACAAATGCAGCGCGCTTGACCGATTTCAGACGGCCGAGATCAGAACTTGAAGGTGGTGCCGACGTAGACGGCCTGGCTGTCCTGCGTCTGATCCGTCACCATGGGCGCGAGACGATTGTTCGGGCCCCTGTAGCGGACGCCGGCCTGCAGGTTCAGGTTGCGGGTCAGGCGATAGCTGCTCGACACGTCAACCGCATAGCTCTGCTCCGTGCTGAGCGTCTGCGGCGCCTCCTCGACCGGGGAAATGGCCGTAGCCTCCCGATTCTCGATCTGGACATTGGCCGAGAAGCGATCCTTCTTCGGACGCAGCGTATAGCTGGGCACGGGCTCCTTGAGCTTCTTCTCGAGGATCGGATCCGGAATGGCGGGATCGAGGCCCGGCGCGGCCATGAACTGGCTGAGTCCCTTGGAGACGCCCAGCCGATACGCCACCGGCGCCACGCCCAGATTCGGAAGGACGCGACCGGACGTGCCATCGGAGGCAGAGGGCGTTGCCCCCGGCGCCCTGACGAGAATGGTCAGCGAGCGCCCGTTGACCGAACCACTGCTCGGCGTGAAGCGAAAACCCCGGCTCTGCGATTCGCGCGCGGCCCGCGCATAGGCCTTCGCCAGCTTGTCGTCCGTCGTCACCGGTGTGAAGGAACCGATGCTGCCGAGCATCTTGAGCGATACGGGGGAAATTTCCGACCCCGGAGACATCGCCTGGACGACCGCGGCCAGCGCAGGAGAGAGCGCAAGCGAACCGGCGGTCAAAAGACCCCCAAAAATCGCGATACGGCTCCGACTCAAACGCACGTTTCACTCCCAGCCCGACTCCGGGCATTGCGAAGTCGTGATATAGCATCAAGGGTCTTAACGAACTAGCGCGGCACGTAAATTGCCCCGGAGCGTGACCATTTATCCACAGTCGCCGCCTTGTCCGCGAAAGCCGCATCCCCTCGGCCGCTCTCTTTCACATCGTCGCGGGCCAGATCAAGCATGAATCGATCCGGCCTGAAGCCCCCGCCGCCCTTCACGGATGGCGCGCCGGGCCCCGCCGAAGGGCATCTCCGGCCCCGTCCGGCTGCGGAATCCGCCACTTGTGCCTCGGACGACGTACACTATAGAGGCTGATCGACAGGGAGCCCGGCCAAGGCCGGACATCACAGGAACGGAACGACATGGTTCGGTGCGAACGAAAGAGACTGACGAGCGGGCTGGTGCTGGCACTCTCCTGCTGTGCCCTTGCGGCCTGCGGCGGTGGCCGGGAGCGGCCGCGTGCCGATCTCGCGGCGTCGCGCGTCACCAGTATCGGCGTCAATGGCTATCTCTGGCGCGCGAGCCTCGACACGCTGGCTTTCATGCCGCTGCTCCAGACCGATTCCGATGGCGGCGTGATCCTGACCGACTGGTATATCAATCCGGCGGCCACCAATGAGCGGATGAAACTGACGGTGACGATCCTCGACCAGGATCTGCGCGCCGACGCGTTGCGCGTCGCGGCGAGCCGGCAGACGCTGCAGAACGGCGAATGGATCGACGCGCCGGTTCAGGCGGCGACGACGCAGAAGCTTGAGGAGATCATCCTCACCAAGGCGCGCGACCTGCGTCGCCGCGCGATCGGCGGCTGAGCCAAGCTGCGGCCGGGCGGCATGGTGCCGCCCGCACCGGACAGGCTGAACAGGCGGAATTCATGAAGGGAGCCGGCCCCGCCCGCAGGGGAATCCGAAAAGCTCCGTTAAACGAGGCATGATGTGAGCGAGAGACGCTTCAATCCCGCCGTGGCCGACGCCCGCTGGCAGGCCGTGTGGGACGAACGAGAGAGCTTCAGGGCCGGCGCCCGTCCCGGTGCGCCGAAAAGCTATGTGCTCGAGATGTTTCCCTATCCTTCGGGACGCATCCATATCGGGCACGTCCGCAATTATTCCATGGGCGACGTGCTGGCGCGCTTCCGGCGCATGCGCGGCCATGACGTGCTGCATCCGATGGGCTGGGACGCGTTCGGCATGCCTGCCGAGAATGCGGCGATGGAGAAGGGCGTCCATCCCGGCGACTGGACGCGCTCCAACATCCAGGCGATGAAGGCGCAGCTCAAGCGCCTCGGCTTCGCGCTCGACTGGAGCCGCGAACTGGCGACGTGCGAGCCCGATTATTACGGGCAGGAGCAGGCCCTGTTCCTGGACCTTTACGAAGCCGGCCTCATTTACCGCAAGGAAAGCGCGGTAAACTGGGATCCGGTCGACATGACCGTGCTCGCCAATGAGCAGGTGATCGACGGACGGGGATGGCGCTCGGGCGCGCTGGTCGAGAAGCGCAAGCTCAGCCAGTGGTTCCTCAAGATCACCGATTTCGCCGACGATCTGCTGGCCGGGCTGGGCGATCTCGACAAATGGCCGGACAAGGTGCGGCTGATGCAGGAGAACTGGATCGGCAAGAGCGTCGGCCTGCAATTCAGCTTCGCGCTGGAAACGCCGGTCGAGGGGATCGAGCGGCTGGAGGTTTTCTCCACCCGGCCGGACACCATCTTCGGCGCCAGCTTCGCCGCCATCGCCGCCGATCATCCGATCGCGCTGGCGCTGGCGCAGCAGGATGCCGATCTCGCGGTCTTCGCCGAGGAGTGCCGCCGCACCGGCACTGCCGCCGCCGAGGTCGAGACGCAGGACAAGAAGGGCTATGACACCGGCCTGTCGGTGGTCCATCCCTTCGATCCGGACTGGAAGCTGCCGCTCTTCGTCGCCAATTTCGTGCTTATGGATTATGGCACGGGCGCCGTGATGGGCGTGCCGGCGCATGACCAGCGCGACCTTGATTTCGCGCGCAAATATATGCTGCCGGTCGAGCGCGTCGTCGCGCCTGCGGGTGAGGAGACCGCGCCGATCCATGACGAGGCCTATACCGGGCCGGGCAAGCTGGTGAATTCGCGCTTCCTCGACGGCATGGCGGTCGAAGCCGCCAAGGCCGAGGTGATCGCCCGCGCCGAAGCCGGCGGATGGGGCAAGGGCACCACGGTCTGGCGGTTGCGCGACTGGGGCGTCTCGCGCCAGCGTTACTGGGGCACGCCGATCCCGTTCATTCACTGCGCCGGCTGCGGCGTGGTGCCGGTGCCGAAGGACCAGCTTCCCGTGGTCCTGCCCGAGGATGTCAGTTTCGACACGCCCGGCAATCCGCTCGACCGGCATCCGACCTGGAAGCATGTCGATTGCCCCAGATGCGGCAAGGCTGCCGTTCGCGAGACGGACACGCTCGACACCTTCGTCGATTCGAGCTGGTATTTCATCCGTTTCGCCAGCCAGCCTTCGGATAAGCCTTTCGATCGGGAAGAGGCCGAGAGCTGGCTGCCGGTGGGGCAGTATATCGGCGGCATCGAGCATGCGATCCTTCACCTGCTCTATGCGCGCTTCTGGACCCGGGCGCTCAACCACATCCAGAAGATCGGCATCACGGAGCCGTTCGAAAGCCTGTTCACGCAGGGCATGGTCACGCACGAGACCTATCAGGCCCCGGATGGCCGCTGGCTTTCCCCGGAGGAAGTCGTGCGGCGGGAAGGCGCCTATTTCGTGGACGGGACGGGGGAAGCGGTCACGCTCGGCCGCGTGGTCAAGATGTCCAAGTCCAAGAAGAATGTCGTGGACCCGGACGAGATCATCCAGCGTTACGGCGCGGACGCGGTGCGCTGGTTCATGCTGTCGGACAGCCCTCCCGAGCGCGATCTGCCGTGGACCGAGGCCGGCATCGATGGTGCCTGGCGCTTCGTCAATCGGCTGTGGCGCATCTTCGGGAAGGTCGCCGAGACAGGTGACGGCGCGATCGACAAGGCGCTCGACCGCAAGCTGCACCAGACGATCGACGGCGTAGCCCGGGACGTCGAAGCGCTGGCTTTCAACAAGGCCGTCGCCAAGATCTACGAACTGGCCAACGCGATCGAGAAGGCCGGTCCGTCCGCGAGCCGTGCGGATGCCATCCGCACGCTGGCGCTGCTCGTCGCGCCCATGACGCCGCATCTGGCGGAAGAAGCCTGGGCCGAAATGGGCGGCGAGGGTCTGATTGCCGATGCCATGTGGCCGGTCGTCGATCCGGCCTTGCTGGTCGAGGACGAAGTGACCATCGCCGTGCAGGTGCAAGGCAAGCTGCGCGATACGCTGACCGTCGCCAAGGGCACCGACAAGGCGACACTGGAAGCGCTGGCGCTGGCCGCGCCCAATGTCGTCCGCACCCTGGACGGGGCGGCGCCGAAGAAAGTGATTGTCGTGCCCGACCGCCTGGTCAATGTGGTCATCTGATGCGCAGGACAGCCCCAGCCTTGTTTCTTCTGCTCGCGAGTCTCGCGGGCTGCGGCCTCCAGCCGATGTATGCTGGCGGCCGCAGCGGCGAAGCGGCGCGCGCGCTTGCCGGCGTGCGGGTGGAAGCCATCGAGGGCAAGAGCGGCTGGCTGATGCGCAATGCGCTGAACGACCGGCTGGCTGCCATGGGCGATGGCGAGGCGCGCTATCTGCTCAAGGTCCAGCTCGACGACCGGATCGAGGGGCTGGGTGTGCGCGCCAATGACGTGGTGACGCGCGAGCGGCGCACTCTGCGGGCCCGCTACCAGCTGGTCGACACCAGCAGCGGCGAGACGGTGCTGGATGACACGACCGGGTGGGACGCGGGCATCGACGTCACGTCGAGCGAATATGCGACAGTCGCCGCGGAGGACAGCGCGCTCGAACGGCTGACCGAGATCGTGGCGGACCGCGTGCTGGCGCGGGTGGCGCTGGACGCGCGGCCATGACCGGCGCGGCATGAGCCTGCGCGCCGACAATGCAGCGGCGCTCAAGGCGCTCGACAATCCCGCCGCGGACATCCGGCTCTACCTGCTTTTCGGTCCCGATGAAGCGGGCAGCGAGGCACTGGCCGCCCGCTTTGCCCGGGCCATGGGACCCGGCGCGGAACGCGTCGATCTGGACGGTGCGGCATTGCGCAGCGATCCTGCTCGCCTGCCGGACGAAGCCGCCGCCATTTCCATGTTTGGGGATCGTCGCTGGATCCGCGTCCAGCCGGCCGGTGAGGAAGTCCTGCCGGCGGTGCAGACGCTGCTGGAGGCGGATGCCACTGGCGATCCGGTGGTGATGATTGCCGGCAACCTGCGCAAGACAAGCAAGCTGCTCGGTTTCTGCGATGCGCACAAAGCCGCCGTGACGATCGTCAGCTATGCGCCGGAAGGCCGCAATGCCGAGCAGCTCGCCGTCACCATGGCGCGCGAGTCCGGTCTGGAACTGCCCGGCGATCTCGCGCGACGGCTGGTTGCGCTCTCCGGCGGGGAACGGGGCCTGCTGGCCGGCGAGATCGAGAAGCTTGTCCTCTATCTCGATGCTACGCCGGAAGCGCCCAGGGCGGCCACCGACGAAGCGCTGGACGCGCTTGGCGCCGAGGGCGGCGAGCAGCAGCTGTTCAAGGCGGCGATGACCGTGCTCTCCGGCAACATCCGGGGCACCGAGCAGGAGATGGCGCGGCTGCGCCAGAGCGGCGGATCGCTCGCCGGCCTCCTGCGCATCACGCTCCAGAGAGCCGTCGGGCTGGCGCAGACGCAGGCGGGCCAGGGCCAGCGCTACGGTGGACGGGGAGACGACGATCTCGCGCAGCGCTGGTCGGCTGACGATCTGGGGCGCGCCATTCGGCGCATGGCGCAGGCCGAGCGAACGAGCCGCCTCTCGCACGGCATGGGGGAAACGGTGCTGGCGCAGGAACTGGTCAACGTCGCGAGGCTGGCGGCCCGCCGTCGCTGAGCAGGCCTATCCGTAGATCGCCGGATGGCGGGCGCCCGTCACCGCCCCTAGATGCCATGTCATGACCCAGGAAATTCATGATGGCCTGCTCGAGCTTGACGAAGACAGACTGAGCCGCCTGGTGGCCGCCTTCTACGATCGGGTGCGTGCCGATGCGGCGCTGGGGCCCATCTTCGACGATGCGATCGACGACTGGCCGGCGCATCTGGAGAAGCTGGCCGCTTTCTGGTCCTCGGTGATGCTGACGAGCGGCCGTTACAAGGGCCGCCCGGTCCCGGCGCACATGAAGCATCGCGCACGGATCACACCGGCCTTGTTCGAGCGATGGCTCGATCTCTGGGCGCAGGTGAGCAATCAACTGATGACGCCCGCGGCCGCCCTCGCCCTGCAGGACCGGGCGCAGCGCATCGCGCAGAGCCTGCAGCTGGCGATGTTCTTCGGGCCCGATGATCTTGCCGCCGTCGATCGCCAGCGTGCGGCCAGATCGCTGACCGAGGCCGGCCGGCCATGACTGCCCCTCTGCCTTATCGCTCCACGCCGGTCTTCGACGAGGAGACCCTGCCCGCCGCGCTGCGCGCCAGCCACAGCACCAAGGCCGGCACCTGGGGACTGATCCGCGTGATCGAAGGCGAGCTGAAGCTGACCTTCCCCGAAACCGGTCGCACATTACTGCTCGCACCCGGGAGCCCCGGGCAAGTGAACCCCGGCGAAATCCACTTCGTGACGCCTCTTGGCCCCATGAGGATGCAGGTGGATTTCCACAGTCTGCCGCCGCTGCCCGCCTGAGCATGCCGCCGGGGCGGCGCGGCGCCATTGACGCTCGCCGGCATCCTCCCGATATCACTGCCATGGACAAGATGAATCTCAGCGACGCCGAATGGCGCGAACGGCTCACACCCGAGCAATATCACGTCCTGCGCGAGCACGGGACGGAACGGGCCTTCGCCGGCAAATATGATGGGCTGAAGGATGCCGGCATTTATCATTGCGCCGGTTGCGGCCTGCCGCTGTTCGACAGTGGCCATAAATATGACAGCGGCTCCGGCTGGCCCAGCTTCACCGCACCGATGGCGCAAGATGCCGTCACCGCCTATGAGGACAGTACCCACGGTATGCGCCGCGTGGAAGTCCGTTGCGCGCGCTGCGACGGCCATCTCGGCCATGTCTTCCCCGATGGACCGGGACCGGCAGGGCTGCGCTTCTGCATGAACAGTGTCGCTCTCGATTTCGAGCCGAAGGACGATTGAGGAAAGCGGCTGGAAATCCCATTCAGCGCGTGTAAAGGCGGGGAACGCTTCTAGCGTGCTGCGCGAAACGTGCGCGCGGCAGGGCGGAGCGAAGCAAGGCGAGGCATGGCCAAGGCACAAGCGGTGAGCCGCGTCCGGCTCTGGTTTTTCAGGCTGCTCAAGATCGGGATCGCGCTCGGCATCGCCGGGCTCATCATGCTGGCCATCGCGGTCGTGATCGCGATGCAGTCATTGCCGGGATTTGACGCGCTCAAAAGCTCGCCGAACGGCCAGATGATTCGCGTCCACGCTGCGGACGGCACGGTGATCGTCTCGCTGGGCCCGAGTTACGGGCGCTGGCTGAGCTACGACCAGATTCCCGAAGTCATGACGCGCGCGCTCGTCTCGGTCGAGGACAAGCGCTTCTACATGCATCCGGGCGTCGATCCGATCGGCATGGGACGCGGCGCCTGGCGCGCGTTCGAGCGGCGCGGGCAGGGGCGCCGGATCGAGGGCGCGTCGACCATTACCCAGCAGCTGGCTCGCAACATCTTCCTCAACAACAGCTATTCCGCCGGTCGCAAGCTGCGCGAGATCGTGCTCGCGCTGGCGATCGAGCGCAAGTTCAGCAAGCGCGAGATTCTCGAGCTTTACCTGAACAAGGTCTATTTCGGCGGTGGCGCTTATGGCGTGGACGCAGCGAGCCGCAAATTCTTCAATCATCCGGCAACCGAGCTGAATCTCGCGGAAGCCGCCATCATCGCGGGCCTCGTCAAGGCGCCCTCCCATTACTCGCCGACGGCTGATGCCGAGGCGGCGACCGGCCGTGCCGGCGTGGTGCTGGACGTGATGGCGGCCAATGGCGACATCAGCCAGGCCGAACGGGCGGCCGTGGATCTCGGCAGTGTCGAGATGGTGCCGGAAAAAGCGCAGGACAGCGTGCGCTACTTCACCGATTGGGTCCTGCCGCAGCTCGACGACCTGATCGACGAGCAGGAGCAGCCGCTCGACGTCTACACCACCATCGACCTGCGCCTGCAGCGGGCGGCGGTTGCCGCGATCAAAGGCAATGTCCCGTCTGGCGCGCAAGGCGCGCTCGTCAGCCTGGATCGGGACGGCGCGGTGCGGGCGCTCGTCGGCGGGCTGGATTACATCAGCTCCAACTATAATCGCGCGACGACCGCCGAGCGGCAACCGGGCTCCGCCTTCAAGCTGTTCGTCTATCTGGCCGCGCTCGAATCGGGCTATTCGCCGGATACCCGCGTCAACGACAGTCCGGTGACCATCAACGGCTGGAGCCCGCGCAACGACAATCGCAAGAATGTCGGCGAGATCGATGTGCGGACCGCCTTCGCCTACTCGGTCAACACGGTCGCGGCCAAGCTGGGCATGGAAGTGGGCTTTGCATCGGTCGCGGACATGGCGAGGCGCTTCGGCATTTCGACGACGATCAACACGCATCCCTCGATGGTGCTTGGCACGTCCGAGGTCCACCTCATCGACATGACGCAGGCCTTCGCTTCCGTCGCGCGCAAGGGCGTCGCGGTGCGGCCTTATGGCATCCTCAAGGTCGCGACGGCCGACGGCGAAGTGCTGTACGAGCACAAGGACGATACCAGCCGCGTTCTGGTCGCGCCCTGGGTGGCGGCGGGCATGACGGACCTGATGCAGACCGCGGTCAATACCGGCACGGGCCGCAACGCGCAGATCGGCCGCCCCGTCGCTGGCAAGACCGGGACGACGAGCAGCAACAAGGATGGCTGGTTTATCGGCTTTTCGAGCGGTATCACGACCGGCGTCTGGATGGGCCGGGACGATGGGCGCGCCGTGGGCGGCCTCGCGGGCGGACGCGCACCGGCGCGTGCCTTTGCGAACTATATGAAAGTCGCGGTCGCGAACCGGCCGGTCGAAACCTTCGAGACCGAAGTCACGCTGCCCGAATGGCAGCTCGAGCCGGACGAGGAGGCCTATGGCCAGCCGGACAATGGCATGATGGTCGACGAGAATGGCCTGCCTCTCGACGCGCCGGTAGCTCCCGAGACCGATTCCACCGGCGAGACCGAGCAGCCCACGCCGCCGGCCGCCCCGGCAGAAGCACCGCAGCGCATCGATCAGCGCTGGATCGACGAAGTGCTGGGCCGCGGCCAGCGCACGCCCCCCGCATCGCAGCCGACGCCCCGTCCGAGCCCGTCGCAAGCGGCGCCGGCGCGGCCGCAGGGCTGACCGGCCCGGCGCTTCCTCCCGCCCCTGCCCCTGCCGGAGCGATCAGCCGACGTAGCGGTGCAGGCCAGTGCCTTCGCGGCGAAGCCAGGCGCGGGCCACGTCCGGGTCGACCGGGGAAATCGCCCGGACGAGCGCATGGAAGTCCGGTCCATGATGCATGTGCCGCAGATGCGCCACTTCGTGCGCGACCGTCGCGAGCCGCACATGGGGTGGCGCGAGGATCAGTCGCCAGCTGTAACGGATGTCGCCGCGCGCCGAGCAGCTTCCCCAGCGGGCCCTCGGATCGCCGATCGATACGCGGCCGAGGGGCAGCCCGTGCTCTCCGGCAAGCGCGCGCGTCTCGTCCGTGAGCACCGCGCGTGCTTCAGTGGCGAGCCAGCGCAAGATCCGCGCGCCTATATGGTCGGCAGGTCCGCCGACGAGCAGCCGGTCGCCCTCTCGCTCGATCCGGCGACCCGGAGCGCCGGTGGCGACGATGAGCAACGGCTCGCCCTGCACGGGCAGCCAGACGCCATCCCCCAGCACCACCCGTCCCGCCGCCCGGGCGCGTTGCGCTTCCACCCAGCCCGTCTGCTGCCCGGCCCAGTCGAGCGCGGTGCGCAGGGAGGCGCGCGCCGGCATGGTCAGCAATGCCTCCCCTGCCAGGCCGTCGAAGCGCAGGCGCAGTCTGCGGGCGCGGGCATGGCGCTGGACGACCAGCGGCACCGTGGCGCCGTCGGCGAGGATCAGCGCATGTTCAGAGCGGGCGCTCGACAATGTGATGCTCCAGATCGCCGGCAAGCGTTTCGGCAATGGTCCAGCCCCGCACGGAATGGCCTTCGCGATGCACCGCTTCCCTGTCGCCGCAGATGAGGTAGTGCCACGCCGGCAGAGGCTCGCCGTCCGCCCGCAGCCGGTAAGCGCAGGTGGCAGGCAACCAGGCGATGGAGCGCAGCTTGGCGGCCGTCAGGCGCAGG
This sequence comes from Sphingobium sp. SYK-6, assembly GCF_000283515.1. GTDB lineage: Bacteria > Pseudomonadota > Alphaproteobacteria > Sphingomonadales > Sphingomonadaceae > Sphingobium > Sphingobium lignivorans. The sequence goes on along the minus strand of NC_015976.1, from coordinate 4,047,416 downwards.
CAATCGGGCACGAAGGCCCGGCGCTGGCGATAATTGCTGCACCGGGCCGTTTCCCGATCCAGCAGCCGGCACGCGACATTCGTGGGATAGATGTGGCCCGTGTCGGCATCTTCCACCTTGTGAAGGCAGCATTTTCCACAGCCGTCGCACAAGGCTTCCCACTGTGCGCGGTCAAGCGTCTCGAGCGGCTGCTCCCAGAAGTTCATCGCACATAGGCCGCGAGAAAGTCCCGCACTGCCTCGGGCGGCGCCGAATCCTTGTCATCGTTCAGCACATCGTCGACCGGCACCAGGGCAATGGGCTTGCCGTCCGGGTCGAACAGGGCCGGGGTGCGGGTATGGCTGACGAGATAGTCGCTGGTGGCAGCCGGATCGCCTTCCTTCCCGGCGATCACCACGAAATCCTTCTTGACCGCCTCGATCTGTTCGGGCGTGCCGGTGAGACCGATGAGGCGGGGGTGGAACGCCGCCACATAAGGCGCGATGACGTCTGGCGTGTCCCGCTCCGGGTCCACGGTGATGAAGATTGGCTGAATCTTCGCGGCCTTTTCAGGGTCGGAAGCCTCCAGCAGCTTGAGCCCCGCCATGAACTTGTTCAGGTCGACCGGGCATACGTCGGGACACCAGGTGTAGCCGAAATAGACGAGTCGATACTTGCCCTTGAAATCGCTCCAGCGGACAGTCTTGCCGGTCTGGTCCGTCAAGGCGAAATCGCCGCCGATGCGGGCGCCGACCAGATTGCCTTCCGGCACCGCACTGGTTTCGTTGCCGGGGCCGCCCGTCTGGCAGCCCGCGAGACTCAGCGCGGCCAGGATGAAAATGATGTTTTTGCGGGCTTTGTTCATGACAGGGCCAGCCATGCCCTGCTATTGGAGCCAACGCAACCGCAAGAGGCAGCCTGCCGGTACGAGGGGGATTTCAGACGTGATACAGCTTGGCCGTGACCTGACGATGCGTCCGCTGGCCCGACGGGCCATGGCCGCGCTGGCGGCGCTGATCGGCCTCCTGCTCGTCGCGCAGCCGGCTGCGGCGCAGTTCTCGGACAGCTACAAGTTCCTTGAGGCCGTGCGGAAGTCGGACAACAGCAAGATCCTGGAATTTCTGGAGCAGCCCGGCGTCACGCTGGTCAACACCAAGGACAAGACGAACGGCGAAACGGCGTTGCTCATCACCATCGGTCGTCGCGATCTCACCATGACCAATTATCTGCTGGCCCGCGGAGCACGGCCCGATCTCACCGACAATTCGGGACGAAGCCCGCTGATGCTGGCGGTGGAGAAGCGCTTCATCGAGGGCGCGCAGCGCCTGCTCGCGCAGAAGGCCAATCCCAACCAGCCCAACGGCAGTGGCGAGACGCCGCTGATCCGGGCCGTCCACATGCGCGACCTGGAGATGGTGAGGCTGTTGATGAACAATGGGGCGGACCCCAATCGCCGCGATGCGCTGGCCGGCATGTCCGCGCTCGATTACGCCAAGGCCGGCCCGCCGGTGGGCGGCATGATCGAGGCGCTGACGGCCAAGCAGAGTGCGCCGAAGGACAAGGCCGTGCAGGGGCCCTCGCTATAAGGCTGATCGACATTTATTTCTTCCGTCGAACAGGCACCCTTCCCGCCAATGTTTCCGTCATGCTGAACTTGTTTCAGCATCCATTTCGCGGCTGAGACCGGAGCTTGAAGCGCGATGGATGCTGAAACAAGTTCAGCATGACGTTTTACAGGGAGGGAACGCGCTCCAGAGGTTGAGTGTCGATCAGCCCCAAGCCTGATGAGGCGCTCAGCGCGTCGGACTTCGCCAGTTCGAAAAAATCCAGTCCGTTTGGCCGAGCGACCCACTTTAGCGTCACCCGAAGGCAAGCCTGAGCTGGACCTGCTCCTGCTCATCCTCTTCGGCCGACGGGTCGACCAGATTGGACAGGCCGAGCCCCAGCAGCCGCGCGCCGATCGGCAAGGGAAGCTGCGCGCGCAGCAGGTCCGTGCCGATCGCATACAGGTCCTCGGCATTGACGGGCGGCGCGGGTAGCGTGCGCGAGCGGGTGAGAATGCGGAAGTCGCCGAGCTTGATCTTGAGCGTCACCGTCCGGCCGAGCGCGCGCGCCGCGATGACGCGCGTCCACAGACGGGCGGCGATCTTCTCCAGTTCCGCCAGCAACTGGCCCTCGGCGCCGATATCGCTTTCGAACGTATCTTCCACGCTGATCGACTTGCGCGTCTCGCGATCCCGCACCGGACGATCGTCGATGCCACGCGCGGCATCATGATAGAAAGTGGCTGACTTGCCGAAATGGCGCTGAAGGGCGGGCAGCGGCCAGGCCTTGAGATCTGCGCCGCTGTGAATGCCGAGCGTCGCCATGCGGCGCGCGGTCACGGGGCCGATGCCATGGATACGTCCGACCGGCATGGCCGCCATGAAGGCTTCCGCCTCTTCCGGCTTCACGATGCACAGGCCGTCCGGCTTGTTCTGGTCCGACGCGAGCTTGGCGATGAGCTTGTTGCAGGAAACGCCTGCGGACGCCGTAAGCCCCGTCTCCTCGCGAATGAGGCGGCGGATCTCCTGCGCGACATAGGTTGCCGAGACGATCCCGAGCTTGTTTTGCGTGACGTCCAGATAGGCCTCGTCCAGCGAGAGCGGCTGGATCACATCCGTGAACCGCTCGAAAATGCCGCGAATCTGCTGGGACACCGCGCGATAGGCATCGAAACGGGCACGCACGAAGACGAGCTCGGGGCACAGGCGCCGCGCCTGTCCGCCCGGCATGGCCGAACGCACGCCGAACACACGCGCCTCGTAGCTCGCCGCGGCCACGACGCCGCGCGGGCCGCCCCCGCCGACAGCGATGGGCTTGCCGCGAAGGGACGGGTCATCGCGTTGCTCCACCGACGCATAGAAAGCGTCCATGTCGACATGGATGATCTTGCGATGCTGGACCGGTGCCGCCTCCATGCGGCGCGTTATGCCACGGCAACTGTTCGAACGAAAGGGGAACAATGATGCGCGTTTCGCGAATCTGGCGCGGATCACCCGAGGCGCGGTGCACCATGGCACCGGCGGCGCGGCCCCATGCGCACGGGCTCTCCCGGATTGATCGAGATCAAGAGCGCCTGCCCGGCGAGCCCTAGACTGGTGGCTCACGCATGGAGAGGATGCATGGCCCATTTCCCGCAGACACCCGGCTTTTCCGGGACACTTCGACCGCTCCGGATCGAGGGCGATATTCTGGACATCGAGATCGAGGGTGAAGTGCCCCCGCAACTGAACGGGACCTTCCACCGGGTGCATCCCGATGCGCAATTCCCGCCCCGGTTCGAGGATGACCAGTTCTTCAATGGGGACGGCATGGTGAGCCTGTTCCGCTTTCACGACGGCAAGATCGATTTCCGGCAGCGTTACGCGCAGACGGACAAGTGGAAAGTGGAGCGCAAGGCCGGCAAGTCGCTGTTCGGCGCCTATCGCAATCCGCTGACGGACGATGCGAGCGTCCAGGGCATGATCCGGGGCACTGCCAACACCAATGTGATGGTCCATGCCGGCAAGCTCTATGCCATGAAGGAGGACAGCCCCTGCCTCATCATGGACCCGCTGACGCTGGAGACCGAGGGCTACACCAATTTCGACGGCAAGCTGGAGAGCCAGACCTTCTGCGCGCATCCCAAGATCGATCCCGTCACCGGCAATCTTTGCGCCTTCGCTTATGGCGCCAAGGGGCTGATGACGCTGGACATGGCCTATATCGAGATCAGCCCGACGGGAGAGCTGCTGAAGGAGATTCCCTTCCAGAACCCTTATTACTGCATGATGCACGACTTCGGGGTGACCGAGGACTATGCGGTTTTCGCCGTCATGCCCCTGCTCAGTTCATGGGGCCGGCTGAAGCAGCGCCTGCCTTTCTTCGGCTTCGACACCACGCTTCCCTGCTATCTGGGCATTCTGCCGCGTAACGGAGACGCGCGCGACCTGCGCTGGTTCAAGACCGGCAACTGCTTCGTCGGCCATGTGATGAACGCGTTCAACGACGGCACGAAAGTGCATATCGACATGCCCGTCTCGCGGAACAACAGCTTCCCCTTCTTTCCCGATGTGCATGGCGCGCCCTTCGATCCCGTCGCCGGGCAGGGCTTTCTCACCCGATGGACGGTGGACATGGCCTCGAACGGCGACAGTTTCGAGAAGACCGAGCGGCTGTTCGACCGGCCAGACGAGTTCCCCCGCATCGACGAGCGCTATGCGACACAGGCCTATCGCCATGGCTGGATGCTCATCCTCGATACGGAGAAGCCTTATGAGGGGCCGGGCGGCGCCTTCTATGCGCTCACCAATACGCTGGGGCATATCGATCTGGCGACGGGCAAGTCGAGCAGCTGGTGGGCCGGGCCCCGCTGCGCGATCCAGGAGCCCTGTTTCATTCCCCGCAGCCCCGATGCGCCGGAAGGCGACGGCTATGTGATCGCGCTCGTGGACGATCATGTCGCCAACTACAGCGATCTGGCGATTTTCGATGCGCAGCATGTCGATCAAGGCCCCATCGCGCGCGCGAAGCTGCCGGTGCGCATCCGGCAGGGCCTCCACGGCAACTGGGCCGACGCAAGTCGGCTGGCCGTCGCCGCCTGACGTCTCCATCTTCGCCAAAAAACGAGTCCATCCCCGCCAGAAGCCGGGGCCGCGCCAGAGTGCGCGGCTCCCTTCTGGCGTAAGTCTGTTCCGGTGTTCCGGGCAGTTGATGAATGATCATCATTTGATTCACGTCAATGCGACAGCAGCGTTTTGGCCGATCCTCGGCCAGGAGAGTTTGCAGAAGGATGCGTTTCATGAACATGACGGTCGACACCGCTTCGACGAAGCGAAGCCGGACCATCCCGGGCACGCCTTTGTTCGACGGCGATGCCGCTTCGCGCGGCTATGCCCTCAACGCCATGTGCTATTCCTTCAATGACGCGGCGAACCGCGAGGCCTTCCGCGCCGATGAGGAGGCCTATTGCGCCCGCTTCGGCCTGACGCCCGCGCAGCGCGACGCCGTTGCCGCGCGCGATGTGCTCGCCATGATCGCGGCGGGCGGCAACATCTACTATCTCGCCAAGCTGGCCGGCATCTTCGGCCTCAACGTGCAGGATGTGGGCGCGCAGCAGACCGGCATGACGGTCGAGGCGTTCAAGCAAAAACTCCTTCAGGAAGCGGAGAACTGAGATGGCCCACATCGTCGGCGGCATCTTCACCAGCCATGTGCCCGCCATCGGCGGGGCGATCGCCCGGGGATTGCAGGATGATCCCTACTGGAAGCCCTTCTTCGACGGCTTCCACCCCATCCATCGCTGGCTGGCAGGCGCGCGGCCGGACGTGGCCGTGATCTTCTACAACGACCATGGCCTGAACTTCTTCCTGGACAAGATGCCGACCTTCGCGGTCGGCGCCGCAGCCGAATATCACAATGCCGACGAGGGCTGGGGCCTGCCGGTGATGAAGCCATTCCCGGGCGCGCAGGCGCTTTCCTGGCATATCATCGAGCATCTGGTGAACAGCGAGTTCGACATCACCATGTGTCAGGACATGACGGTGGACCATGCGCTCACCGTGCCGCTCGCCCTGTCCTGGCCGGGGGCCGACAACCGGCCGGTGAAGATCGTCCCCATCGCGATCAACACGGTGCAGCATCCGCTGCCGAGCCCCAAGCGCTGCCTTGCGCTCGGACGGGCCGTGCACGAGGCGCTGCTCACATGGGAAGGCGCGGAACGGGTCGTCATTTTCGGCACCGGCGGTCTCTCGCACCAGCTCGATGGCGAGCGTGCCGGCTTCATCAACAAGGATTATGACCGGTTCTGCATGGACAATCTGGGCGACGACCCGGACGCGCTCACCACGCACAGCGCCGTGGACATCGTGGAACTGGCCGGCAGCCAGGGCATCGAGATCGTCAACTGGATCGCCGCGCGGGGCGCCATGGGGCCGCATGTTCATGAAGTGAGCCGCAATTATCATATCCCCATTTCCAACACCGCAGCGGCCACCATGCTGCTGGAAGCCGGGCAAGCGCTCAGCCGCGTCGCCTGAGGGGCAGGACCAGCATGAGAGCCCGTCGTGCCGGGGGTGGCGCGGCGGGCTCTGATGTTCGCGGCGACAGCGCATGGCGTCCGGCACGCGGCACCGATCTGTTCGCTGCCATCGCCAGCAGCAATTGCGCGATCCTGCCGCAACGCTATGAGCGCATGTGATGAGCGCTATCCGTGCCTTCTGGCGAGCCAATCGCGTCGCGGCCATATGGCTGTTCGCGCTCGCGCTGGGCGTGAAGTTGCTGATCCCGCAAGGCTTCATGCTCGGCCGGGAGGCTGAGACCCGCTACCTGACCGTTCAGCTCTGCTTCGACGGCGCGACTCACAGGACGGCCCAGATCGCCATCCCGATGGAGAGCGCACCGGGCAAGTCGAGCGATCGCGACGAGCCGGACCAGCATTGCCCGTTCACGTCGCTCGGCATGGGGGCCTGGGGCGCGATCGATGCGCCCATCGCAGCGGCAGCCGCCCTGTTCATCCTGGTGTCCGGCTTTGTGCCTGTGCGCCCCGCCTCGCGTGGGCGGACTCCGTTCCTGCGCCCGCCGCTCCGGGGACCGCCCCTTTCCTGATGAAGCATCGATGACGTGACCTGAAGTCGCCAGCCGCCGACCGTCCGGCACTGGCGCCGCGTCACCATTCCCGCCGGGCGCGGCCGATCTGGCTGCCTCCCGGCGCCTGGAAACCTGCATTCAATGGAAAGTACGATACATGACCATCGCTTCCGGCGCGCTGCGCCTTGCCCTTCTTACGTCCGCCTGCACATGCGCGCCCCTCTTCGCCCAGCCTGTGCATGAACTGCCCCCTGTCGAGGTGGAGGCCGGCCCCGGCCCCGCCAAGATCGCGACGGCGCCTCTCACCAGCGAGACGGTTTCGCGGGACCGGCTGCGCAGGCTGCAAAGCCAGTCCAGTGACGTCGCGGGCCTGCTCACGCGCCTGCCGGGCGTCAGCGCGAACACAGGCGGCGGCTTTTCGGCCATGCCGGTGCTGCGCGGTCTTTCGGAACAGCGCTTCACCATCCTCGTCGACGGCACGCCTATCGACATGGCCTGCCCCAATGACATGAACACGCCGCTTTCCTACACGGACCCGCAAACGGTGAATGCCATTCAGGTCATCACCGGCGTGTCCCCGGTCAGCATGGGCGGTGACAGCATCGGCGGCGTCATCAGCGTGAGCGGTCCGGCGCCGCGTTTCGCCACGGACGGCGCCCTGCTCGTCACTGGCGAGGCCTCGGCCTTCTACCGGTCCAATGGCGATGGCTTTGGCGGTGGCACGACGCTCACCGTCGCGGGGCGAACGCTGAGTGCCACTTATACCGGCTCCTATACCGAAGCGGGCAATTATGCCGGCGGGGACGGCAAGGGGACCGTGCGTTCCACCGAATATGCCAAGACGGATCATGCCTTGGCGCTTGCCTGGCAATCCATGGCCGGCCTCTTCGAGCTGAAGGGCGGCTATCATTTTTCCCCCTATGAGGGGTTTCCCAACCAGTACATGGACATGACCTCCAACAAGAGCTGGTTCCTGAGCGGGCGCTATCAGGGCAGCTTCGACTGGGGCTCGGTCGATTTTCGGGCCGACTATCGCGACACCGATCATGAAATGAACTTCCTTGCCGACAAGGGCGGCACGGCCGACGGGGGCATGCCGATGAACACGCAGGTGCATTCCGCAAGCACCGCGCTGAAGATCGATATGCCTGTTTCCACGCGGGACAGCGTCCGCGCCGGTGCCGAGTTCCATCATCAGTGGCTGGACGACTATTGGCCGCCGGTTGCGGGCAGCATGATGATGGGGCCGAACCGCTACATCAACGTGAATGCCGCCCATCGGGACCGGATCGGCGCCTTCGGTGAATGGGAGCGGCACTGGTCGGAAGCCCTCTCGACGCTCTTCGGCGTCCGATACGATCGCGTGAGCATGAATACGGGCGACGTGCAGCCCTATTCGACCAGCATGATGAACATGGACGACGCCATGGCGGCGAATGCGTTCAATGCGCGCGACCGCAAGCGAATCGACAATAACTGGAGCGCATCGGCACTGGTCAGCTATGCGCCGAGCGATCTGGTGGCGCTCGAACTGGGCTATGCGCACAAGGTTCGCTCGCCCAATCTCTACGAGCGCTATGCCTGGGGCCGTGGCTCCATGTCGAGCCGGATGATCGGCTGGTATGGCGACGGCAATGGCTATGTCGGCAACATGGATCTCAAGCCCGAACGCGCCGACACCGTGAGCGCCGCGCTCGCGCTGGAGGACAAGCAGGCGGGCTGGTCGCTCAAGGTCGCGCCCTATTATACCCATGTCGACGACTATATCGATGCCACCCCGATCAAGGCCTTCACGGACATGATGGGCATGCCGAGCGGCTTCGTGCAGCTGGGCTTCGTGAACCAGAAGGCCGAGTTCTACGGCATCGACGTGTCCGGCATGGTCCGCCTGCGGGAAGGCAAGGGGACCGATGGCACCGCGATGACCTTCGCGCTCAGCTATGTCCATGGAGACAATCTCTCGGACGGCGGGGCGCTCTATCGCCAGATGCCGCTCAACCTGAAGATGGGCCTCGAGCATCGTCAGGGCGCCTTCGAGGCGGGTGTGGACCTGGACTGGGTCGCGGAGAAGAAGCGGGTGGACATCACGCGCAACGAGCCGCGCACCGACGATTATGCTCTGGTGACGGCACGTGTCGCCTACACGGTGGGCGCGGTGCGGCTGAGCGTCGAGGCGGAGAATCTGTTCGACGCGGGCTATGCTCTGCCGCTCGGCGGTCTCTCGCTGGGAGACTATATCGCCGGAGGACCATTGCGCCCGGTGCCCGGACGGGGCCGATCGTTCAACATCGGGCTCTCGACCCGCTTCTGACGATGGTGCCGCCCGGTCCCTCCCTGCCCGCCAGATCGGCTTGCCGGACGTTCGGCGGGCGGGGCGGGGGCCGGGCGGCCGCCATGGTTGCGGCCCTTGCCGTGCATGGGCTCGTCGCGCTTCTCGTCCTGCTGGCGCCTTCGTCGCGGCCGGTGGCGTCAGGCGGAGAGGCTATCAGGGTCTTTGCCCTGCCGCGGCTGGCGGAGCCCTTGCCTCGCCACGAGACGAGGCACGTCGAGGGGGTCCGCGACGCAGCGCCCCCCGGAGCCGAGAGATCGTTGGTGCCGTTGCACGGCGACAAAGCGAAGCCGCCTGCCGGATCGTTCGAGGGATCAGTGCCGCTCCCTGCCCTTGTTCCGGCGGTGCCATCCGCCCCAGCCGTGTCGATGATGTCCGCTCCCGCCGTGCCTTCCCCGAAGACCACGCCATCGGCGGATGAGCCGTCGCGCCTACAGGCCTATCAGCAAATTCTCTGGGCGCAGATCGCGGCGCATCGCCCGCGCGCCACGCGCATGGCGGGTACGGTGCGAGTCCGGTTCCAGCTCGATCATGGCGGCGCGCTGATTTCGTGCGAGGTCACGAAATCGAGCGGGCTCATGCTTCTCGACGGTATCGCCTTGCGGTCCGTCCGGCAGGCCAGTCCCTTTCCGGCGCCGCCAGAGGAACTGGCGGAAGACGCGCTTCAGTTCGAAGTGCCTGTCACGTTCGGCCGGGAACGCCCCGATTGAAGCATATCTCCCGCGCAGGCAGTCCTTCGCAGAGGGGCCGGGACGAGATGAAGTGAGGTCCGAGGCGCTGCTCGCCGACAAGTGGCCCGCTTGCAGGCGCAGGAAAATCAGCCGATCAGGGCGCGGACCATCTGGATGGCCAGCGCCAACATTCCTCCGGGAGACGTCATGCTCGATCACATCTTCCTCACCGTGAGCGACATCCATCGCTCGCTCGTCTTTTACGAGAGGGTGCTTCCCGTTCTCGGCATCACCGCGCGCCTCGATTATGATGGCGAGGCTGGCCCGGCCGGGCATCCGGATCTCAAGGGCTTCGGTGCCAGGGGCCGCATGTTCTTCTGGCTGCGGGAGGGTGCGGCGGCGCCCGGCGCCGTCCATGTCGGCTTCGTGGCCGGGTCCGAAGCGATGGTGCGCGCCGCTTATGCCGAGGCTCTGGCGGCCGGCGCATCGGAGATCCATGCACCCGGCCCGCAGCTCCATTATGATCCTCGCTATTTCGCGGCGCAGGTCGCAGACCCGGATGGCTACAGTCTCGAATTCGTCTTCAAGAGCTGGCAGCATGAAAGCTGACACGATGATGGCCCCGGCGTGCGCCTGGAAGGGAAGCATTGGATGCTCATCAAGGCGCGGCCAGACCATGGCTGCCAGGAGTCTACAGAACGGAGGTGAAGGAGATTGCCGGACGCCTCGCGCCCGTCAGCCGCGCGGTGTGAGCGGCGACACGCGGCGGATAGGAATGGTGGGCGATGACGGGCTCGAACCGCCGACATTCTCGGTGTAAACGAGACGCTCTACCAACTGAGCTAATCGCCCCCGTCTCCGTCCGGGTCACCGCCCCTATCGCGGCGATCGGGGCGCCGGTCAAGCGCGGCGCTCAGTGAAACCCCGGGGCAAGCAAGCCACCTTTCTTGCGTACCGAAAGTGCCCAGGCGCTGACGGCCTCGGCGGCCGACTCGCTGAGTTCTATGAACACGCGCCGGCGATCCATGGGATCGTCGATGCGGATGAAGATGCCCCGGTCCGTCAGGTGGCGTATCCAGCGGAGCGCCGTCGTGGGCGGAACGGCGGCCGCGATGCACAGGCTGGATACGGACACGCGCTGCCCGGCCGTGCGGGCGGCCATGAGATCGAGGATCATGTCCCATGCCGGTTCGCCGAACAGGTCGGCCGGGAGAAACTGGTCCCGCATCCGCCGCGCCCGCACCAGCGCGCGCAATTCGGCATGGCTTGGTGCGGTTTCATCAAGGCTCTGCGTCGATCGGGCGGGCGCACCGCTCGCCGGAAAATGCACAGGCATGCTGGGCACCGTCCGTGTCGTCCGGAGTCCCGCGAACCGGTCTGGCGATCCCCCTTCAGAAGCAGTCCTGTGTCGTCCGGTGAGGCGTTCGATGGTCGCCGTGAGGCGCCGCACTTCCTCGCTGAGTTCTTCCAGGCGCATCTTCTCGCTCTGTCCCGTCGAGTCGCAGAACCCGCTGCGGTGCGTCGCGCGCGTGGCCGCCAGAACAAGAAGCGCGGCGATGTCGGCATCTTCCGGCTCGCACAGAAACGCGGTCTCGCCCTCGTCGAGCGCCGCGAGAAGGGGATCGATGCCGGCAAGGTCCGTGATGACCACCAGCCGGGCCTGCATGCGCCGCACATGGTCAAGCAGGCCGGCGGCCACCCCGGTTTCCAGAAGTGCCGCCGCCTCGAAGCCGCGCGCGTCCAGCAACATGAGGTCGAGCCGGGCCGTTTTGTCCAGCCGCGCGAGCGCATGCCGGGGTTCTTCCGGTTCGGTGCAGCCAAATCCGACCCCGCTGGCCGCGCGCGCAAGGGCGCACGCCCTTGTGCCGGCTCCGATCACGAGTGCGGTTTTTCGATTCGTTTCCGCTGGCGCCACCGGCTTGCCGATGCTCGCCATGAGGGGGATTCTCTCGCCCGGCCGGCCGACCTCAAAGTCCGATCTCATTTCCGCCCTCCAGATGTATTTGGTTTGTTTACTTTATGTACCATAATAAATCACTTTTGAACCCTGTTTGATCCGTTTTGGCGTAAGCTCAAGAGCAGCCCGGAGCAGAGCCGGAAACTTCCTCCATGCCGGAGGAATATCGGGGATGACCCTCTCGCGCCGCGCCCACAGTCCTTGTCCGGGCGCCCGTTGACACACTGCCTTGAAGCGCTATGGCCCAGCGGTGAAGACGCAGCGCCCGGCGTTCGCCCGCCCGCTCAGCCCGCCTCCGCCGAGCGTCCGACACAGACATTGAGGAGACAGAACTGATGACCGCGACCGGACAGGACACGCTTGGCACGCGCGATACGCTGGATGTCGGTGGCAAGCGCTACGGCTATTATTCCCTGTCGAAGGCGGCGGCTCGCTTCGGCGATGTTTCGCGGCTTCCCTTCTCCATGAAGGTGCTGCTGGAAAACATGCTGCGCTTCGAGGACGGCGTCACTGTCACCACCGACGACGTGAAGGCCATCATCGACTGGCAGAAGAACCCGGTCGCGTCGGACAGCGAGATCCAGTACCGGCCCGCCCGCGTGCTGATGCAGGATTTCACCGGCGTGCCCTGCGTGGTCGATCTGGCGGCGATGCGCGACGCGATGAACGCGCTGGGCGCGGACGCGAGCAAGATCAATCCGCAGGTCCCTGTCCATCTCGTCATCGATCACTCGGTGATGGTCGACGAGTTCGGCACGCCGCAGGCCTTCGAGGACAATGTGGCGCTGGAATATCAGCGCAACGCCGAGCGCTATGAATTCCTCAAATGGGGTAGCAAGGCGCTGGACAACTTCAAGGTGGTGCCGCCGGGCACGGGCATCTGCCACCAGGTCAATCTGGAGCATATCGCACAGGCGATCTGGACGAGCGTGGACGCGAAAGGCGAAACCGTGGCTTATCCCGACACCTGCGTCGGAACCGACAGCCACACCACGATGGTCAATGGCCTGGGCGTGCTGGGCTGGGGCGTCGGCGGCATCGAGGCAGAAGCGGCGATGCTCGGCCAGCCGGTGTCCATGCTCATCCCGGAAGTCGTCGGCTTCAAGCTGACCGGCGCGCTGGCCGAGGGCATCACGGCCACCGATCTCGTGCTCACCGTTACCCAGATGCTGCGCGCCAAGGGCGTGGTCGGCCGCTTCGTCGAGTTCTTCGGGCCGGGCGTTTCCTCGCTCAGCCTCGCGGACCGCGCGACCATCGCCAACATGGCGCCGGAATATGGCGCGACCTGCGGTTTCTTCCCGATCGACGGCAAGACGCTCGATTACATGCGCCTCACCGGTCGCGACGAGGACCAGATCGCGCTCGTGGAAGCCTATGCCAAGACGCAGGGCTTCTGGCTCGATCCGCAGGCGGCCGATCCGATCTTCACGGATACGCTGGAGCTGGACATGGGCAGCGTGACGCCGAGCCTCGCGGGCCCCAAGCGCCCGCAGGACAAGGTGGTGCTGACCAAGGTGGATGACGTCTTCAACGACGATCTTTCCCGGATCTACAACAAGGCGGCGGCCGTGCGGGTGCCTGTCGAGGGCAAGGATCATGACATCGGCGATGGCGACGTCGTGATCGCAGCCATCACGAGCTGCACCAACACGTCCAACCCGAGCGTTCTGGTCGCCGCCGGCCTCGTCGCCAAGAAGGCCGTCGAGTTCGGCCTCAAGCCCAAGCCCTGGGTGAAGACCTCGCTGGCGCCCGGCTCCCAGGTCGTCACCGATTATCTGGAGAAGGCCGGCCTTCAGGATTATCTGAATGCCGTCGGCTTCAACCTCGTGGGCTATGGCTGCACGACCTGCATTGGCAATTCGGGCCCGCTGGCCGAGCCGATCAGCAAGGCGATCAACGGCAACGACATCGTTGCCGCTTCGGTCCTGTCGGGCAACCGCAATTTCGAGGGGCGCGTCTCGCCGGACGTGCGGGCGAACTTCCTCGCTTCGCCGCCGCTGGTCGTCGCCTATGCGCTCAAGGGCACCGTCACGACCGATTTCGTCGAGACGCCGATCGGCACCGGCAAGGATGGGCAGGACGTCTTCCTCAAGGACATCTGGCCGAGCAACGACGAGATCCGCTCGGTGATGGACGGCGCGATCAGCCGCGAGATGTTCCAGAGCCGCTATGCCGGCGTCTTCACCGGTGACAATCGCTGGCAGGCGATCGACGTGACGGGATCGGACACCTATGCCTGGCGCGCGGGCAGCACTTATGTTGCCAACCCGCCTTATTTCGAGGGCATGGAAATGACGCCCGCCCCGGTGTCGGACATTCTCGATGCGCGGCCTCTCGCCATCTTCGCGGATTCGATCACGACCGACCATATTTCGCCGGCCGGCTCGATCAAGGCGTCCAGCCCCGCCGGCCAGTGGCTGCAGGAGCGTCAGGTCGCGCCTGCCGACTTCAACAGCTACGGCTCGCGTCGCGGTCATCATGAAGTGATGATGCGCGGCACCTTCGCCAACATCCGCATCCGGAACCTGATGCTGGACGGCGTCGAGGGCGGCATGACCAGCTACAAGGGCGAAGTGATGCCCATCTATGATGCCGCGATGAAGCATCAGGCCGATGGCACGCCGCTCGTGGTGATCGCCGGCAAGGAATATGGCACCGGATCGTCGCGTGACTGGGCCGCCAAGGGCACGCGCCTGCTCGGCGTGCGCGCCGTCGTCGCGGAAAGCTTCGAGCGGATCCACCGGTCGAACCTGGTCGGCATGGGCGTGCTGCCGCTTCAGTTCCTGGACGGCGTCAATCGCGAGACGCTGGGCCTGACGGGCGACGAGAGCTTCACGATCCGCAATGTCGGCGGCCTGAAGCCGCGTCAGATGGTCACGGTCGAGGCGAAGCGCGCCGACGGCACTGCCTTCACCTTCGAAGCGCTCTGCCGGATCGATACCGTGAACGAACTCGATTATTTCCTGAACGGCGGCATCCTGCCTTATGTTCTGAGGAAGCTGGCGGCCTGACCCGCAACGGGGCGCCGCGCGGCGGCGTCCCGTGCTCCTCTCCCGGTGCAGGAACTCCTCCACGCGGCAGCTGACGCTTGTTCGCAACTGCCCGCGCGAGTTCCACATGCGCCTTCAATACGTCGCTTTTACCGGGCGCCTTGTCGCCTTTGGGAGCGGCCTGCGAGCAGCCTTATCCCCGATCGGCGCTCCGAACGTGCCACTGTGGCACATCCTGCTCGGTTAACAGCTTATTAACCACGTCTTGACCTCCCAGCTTTTGCGTCGCAACATGGTTAAAGGACGCCGACGGGACTCGGCGTCGTGGGACCTAAAGTGGGAGGCATCATGACTATCAAGTTCGTAAGGCGCGCGGCCTTTGTATCGGCTGCGTTGCTCGCACCCGTGGCGCTCAGCGCTGCGCATGCGGCCGGAAACAAGGCATCCGGCTCCTATGGCGACATGAGCTGGACCGCTCAGAACACCATCATCGCAATGACCCCGACCGCCGACGGCCCGACCTCGGGTGGCGGCAACCCGACCTTCCTGCCGGACTACAGCGTCCATGCAGGCGTCGCTTCGCTCATCATGACCTACAATGACGGCTCGCGCTTCATCTGCTCGGGTTCGCTGGCGCCGGATCGTCGCTCGATCGTGACGGCCGCTCACTGCGTCAGCAGCGGCGGCGTGCCGGATGCCGGCCTGGCATCGGTCGACGCCTATTTCTACGACGGTTCGAGCGGGGACGTTCGCGTGCCCTTCAACGCGCTGTCGTCGATGATCTCGGTCAGCGATATCTTCGTGAACCCGCTCTACACCGGTGAAGTGATCGACCACAATGACATCGCCGTGCTCCGCCTCGATCAGGCGGCGCCCGATTTCGCCCAGAGCTATGATTTCTACTTCGAGAATGACCTGACCGGCGTCGATTTCAACGTGGCCGGTTATGGCGGTCGTTCGACTGTCGGTGGTGCGCTCGGCAACGACGCACAGACGGGCTGGCTGCGCGAAGGCGACAACACCTATGACTTCCGTCTGGGTGACGAGCTCTTCGGCACCAACTGGGCGACCGTGCTGGACGAGCCCTTCTCGCAGATCGAATATTCCTACATCGCGGACTTCGACAGCGGTCTTGCCGCCAATGACGCTTCCTGCCGCATCGCGCAGGCGAGCAACATTGCCGGTGCCGCGGGCGCGGTCTTCTGCGATCTCGGCCATGGTGAGCGCGAGGCCGGCATCGCTGGCGGTGACTCGGGTGGTCCGGGCTTCGTCGATGGCAAGCTGGCGTCGATCAACTCTTATGGTCTGTCGTTCGGGACGGCCTGGGGCGACTGCCGCACCGGGCTGAACAGCAGCTGCGGTGAGTTCGGCGGCTTTGTGCCGGTTTACCTCCACAAGGACTTCATCCTCGGCAACCTGGTTCCGGCGATCGCTCCGATCCCCGAACCGGCCGTCTGGCTGCAGATGATCGCCGGCTTCGGCATTCTCGGTAGCGCGCTGCGCATCCGGGCCCGCCGCACGGCGCTCGCCGGCGCCTGACATCGAAATCATGATGCCGGGAAGCCCAAGCGGCTTTCCGGCCATGACCGAGATGCCAAATCAGATATAGAGCGCGCGGCGTCGCCATCATGCGCCGGGTGCGCGCTCTTTCGCTATGCGAGGTCGTCCATCAGCCTGCGCACCAGAATCGCGGGCATATCCCAATGCGCTAGCGCGGCCGGCAGGGAGGGACTGCCGTCAGGAGAGTGAAGCCTGCCGAGCTTCTGGCCAGCGTCCGGCGCTCGATAGCAAGCAAGCCGGCGTTCCCGGCGACACCGATCGATCAGGGGTCGCTACCGATCGAACGAAAACCGCCCGCCATTCCGTATCGCCGCGCCACGACTCATCACGCCCCGCGCTGTCATCGATCGCGCAGTCAGGCGCCCTCGCTCCCCGAGGGAGAGCGGGGCGCCCGCGTCGCGGTGGATCAGGCTGCCGGCTTGCGGAAGCGCAAGGTCATCCGGTCGCTCTCGCCGATGGCGAGATATTTCTCGCGGTCCGTGTCCCCTTCCCGCAGGGTGGGCGGCAGGGTCCAGACGCCCTTGGGCCAATCGGCCGTGTCCTTGGGATTGGCATTCACTTCCGAGCTGGCATCCAGCACGAAGCCCGCGTCCTCGGCCAGCTTGCGGACGGTCGAGACCTTGAGATAGCCGCTCGATTTCTCCAGCGCGACGTCCCTGTCTTCCGGCAGGCGATGGTCGACGATGCCGAGCACGCCGCCCGGCTTGAGCATCCGGAAGAACGCCGAGAAAACGGACGGCGCGTTGCCACCCATCACCATGTTATGGACGTTGCGGAACGTCAGCACCGTGTCCGCGCTCCCGGCGGGCACGTCCGCAAGCTCGACGAGCTTCACCTTGCCGGAAAGGGCCGGGTTCGAGTCGACCGTCTTCTGTGCGGCGTCGCGATAGCGGCCGGCCGGCTGCACGCCGTAATAGGTGCCGCCGCCCTTTGCCGTGAGCGGCGCGAGGATCTCCATGTACCAGCCGCCGGCCGGGAAATATTCGACGATCGTCTGCCCGCCTTGCACGCCGAAAAAGCTCAGCGTTTCGGCCGGACGACGATATTTGTCCCGCGCGACATTGGCCGGCGTCCTGCCCGGCGCCGCGACGGCGGCCTTGATGTCGGCGCTGGCCTTCGGGCTCTCGGAAGACTGGGCGTAAGCCGCCGTCGATCCCGCGCCGGCGGTCAGCGCGAAAGCGGCAAACAGGGTTCGGATGGGGAAGGGGGACATGGCAGCTCTCTCCTGGCAGGGCGTTGCGTAGCCCGCACAGTGTCGCAATGCCTTCGGAAGGGCAAGCCGCTGAAATCTTCGCGTGGACCGGCGCAGGCGCGCCCCGCCCGGCCGCTTCAGAGGCAGGCGTCGAGCAGGGCCTGGTCGAACCCGAACTGCCGGGCCTTGTCGAGCGTGTAGGGCCGCAAGCCCATCGAGCGGTACTCGCCGATGATCCGCCCCTCGGCATCCTCGTCGAGATACTCGTATTTGAACAGCTCCTGCGTGACGATCACTTCGCCTTCCATGCCGATCACTTCGGTGATGTTGGTGACGCGGCGCGAGCCGTCGCGCAGGCGCTTCACCTGGACGATGAGGTCCACCGAATCGGCGATCTGCTTGGAGATGGCTTCCTTGGGGATCTTGATGTCGCCCATCAGGATCATGTTCTCCATGCGGCCCAGGCATTCGCGCGGGCTGTTGGAGTGGAGCGTACACATGGAGCCGTCATGGCCCGTGTTCATGGCGGCGAGCAGGTCGAAGCACTCGGCGCCACGAATTTCGCCCAGGATGATGCGGTCCGGGCGCATACGCAGGGCGTTCTTCACAAGGTCGCCGATAGTGATCGCGCCCTGGCCTTCCAGATTGGCCGGGCGCGTTTCGAGCGGCAGCCAGTGCGGCTGCTGCAAGCGCAGTTCGGCCGCGTCCTCGATGGTGAGCACGCGCTCGCCCGGGTCGATCATCTTCGAAAGGGCGTTGAGCATCGTCGTCTTGCCCGAGCCCGTGCCGCCGGAAATGACGATGTTGAACCGGCAGGCGCCGGCGATCTTCAGGGCGGTCGCCATCTTCTCGGACATCGAGCCGCCCTTGGCCATCATGTCGAGCGTGATCGGCTTGGCGGAGAATTTACGGATGGAGATGGCTGTGCCGCGCAGCGAAAGGGGCGGGACGATGACGTTGACGCGGCTTCCGTCGGGCAGGCGGGCGTCGGCCAGCGGCGTGGTCTGGTCGACGCGGCGGCCGACCTGGTTCACGATGCGCTGGGCGATCTGGAAAAGATGCTCCTCGTCGCGGAAATGGATCTGCGCGAGCTGGAGCTTGCCCTTCTTCTCGATGTAGGTCTGTTCCGGGCCATTGACCATGATGTCGCTGACTTCCGGGTCGGCCAGCAGCTCTTCCAGCGGGCCGAAGCCGAGCAGTTCGTCGACCAGCACTTTCTCGAGCGCGAATTGCTCGCGCCGGTTGAGCGTCAGCTTGAGCTCGGCCAGCACTTCCATGATGATCGGCCGGAATTCCTCGGCCAGCTCATCCTTGGTGAGCGTGGCCGCCGCTTCCGGATCGACTCGCTCGAGCAGGCGCGGCAGCACCTGCTCCTTGATCTTGTGGACGCTCGCCTCGAATCCCTGCGCCTGCTCGTTCGGCGCGTGCTCCGAATTCATCCGTTCGTTGAGCCGCCCCATGGCATCGGCATTGCGGTCGAGGCCCGAAGCCCCCGCCGACGGCCCGCCGAGGGGAGGTTGATCGGGCGAAATCGGCGGAAACTGAGCACCGCCCGCAGGCGCGGCCGGGGAAGCAAAAGGCGAAGCGCCGGAGACGTGCATCGGGCGGGCCACGCCGAAGGATGACTTGCCGCCCAAACCGTTCTTTCGTCCAAATGCACTCATCTCACGGCCCATGTTCGAGGCGCCGGCTGACCGGCACAGTGCCTACGGGACTAGGCGGCAAGGTTTGAGAAATGGCTAATGGGCTGCGACGGGAGCGATCCCGAGGCTCCGACCCTGTCCGAAACCGGGATGCCGGGATCGGCGCGCAAGGGAAAATTAACCGTCATTGGCATAGCAGTCCGCAGGAACGCGCGCTCGTGCATGGCCTTCAGGGCCGGCATTCGGAGCGACGAGACCGCGCCACGCGGGGAAGGCTGCGAATGAAGCTGATCGTGCAGATACCCTGCTTCAACGAAGCGGAAAGCCTCCCTGATACGCTCCTGCGGATTCCCCGCCGCATCGAAGGCATCGACGAGATCGAACTGCTGGTCATCGATGATGGCAGCGATGACGATACCGGCGCGGTGGCGCGGCGGTTCGGCGTTCATCATGTCGTGCGTCATCGCACCAATCGTGGACTGGCGGCCACCTTCCAGACCGGCCTCAATGTCGCGCTGGCCGCCGGCGCGGACATCATCGTCAATACGGATGCGGACGGGCAGTATGATGGCGCCGCCATTCCCGCGCTGGTCGCTCCGATCATGAATGGCATGGCGGACATCGTCGTCGGTGATCGGGGGGTGGGAACCAATGCCCATTTCGGACCGGTCAAGCGCCTGTTGCAGAAACTGGGCAGCGCGGTCGTCCAGCGGCTGGCACGGACCGACATTCCCGATGCCGTCAGCGGGTTCCGCGCCATCAGCCGTGAAGCCGCGCAGCGCCTCGCGATCACGACCGAGTTTTCCTACACCACCGACATGCTCATCCAGGCCGGGCGCAAGAGGCTCGGGATCGTCAGCGTGCCCGTGCCGACCAACCGGACGGTCCGTCCCTCGCGGCTGTTCCGCAGCATTCCCCAGTTCATCCTGAATACCTGCGTCACGATGGCGCGCACCTACACCATGTACAATCCGCTCCGGGTTTTCGTTCTGGCGGGCGGCCTTTGCAGCCTGGCCGGCGCGATCCCGATCGTGCGGTTCCTTTACTATTACGCGGTGGGGGAGGGTGCGGGGCACGTCCAGTCGCTGGTGCTGGGCGGCGCGCTGCTGGTGCTCGGCACCGTATCCGTCATGCTCGGCGTTCTGGCCGATCTGATCGCGGGCAACCGGAAACTGCTTGAAATGACGCTGGAGCGGGTGCGCAAGCTGGAGGAGCAGGGCCTCGCCCCTCCCGTCGCGCGGCGTGAGCCCCGCAAGAGGCAAGCATGACACGCATGGCAGGATTGCGCTTGAACGCAGGAGAGAAGGGCCTCGCGCGGCCGGCGTGGATGAACACGCGAGCGCTTTCGATCGCCGCTCTCGTGGTGATCCTGCTCGTCCAGCTGGAAATGGTCTTCGGCAGGGCCATCAACTGGGACGAGTTCTATCATTACAGCCGCGTGGAGATGCTGGCGCGAGGAACGCTCACGCTCCCGCTCCAGACACTCTACACCCGCTTCTTCGCCTGGGTCGTGCATGTTCCCGGCTCGGTCGTCGAGCACATCCTTCTCATCCGTGTCTTCATGTATCTGAGCGAGATCGCGATCCTGGCAGCGATTGTCGGGATTGCCGGGCGATTTGCAGATCGCACCGTCGCCTTGCTTTGCGCGCTTGGATATCTTTCGGCCGGGTTCGTCCTGCAGCACGGATTTTCCTTCCGCTTCGATGCGCCGACGGCGGCATTGCTCATGCTCGCCCTCTGGGTCCTGCTGCGCTCGCGACTGGATGCAAAAGCCATCCTTGCGACGGGCCTTCTCCTCGGCCTGGCCTTCATGATGACGATAAAGGCGGTCCTTTATGCGCCGGCCTTCGCGGGCATCCTCTGGCTGCGATGGACCGAGCTGGGGCGGAGCCCTGCTTATGCCTTGAGAGTCGCCTGCACCGGCCTCCTGGCGGCGATCGTCTTCGCGCTGGTCTACTGGCTCCACGCCCGGGGACTGGGAGAATATGCCGATGAGCAGGCGAAGGCGGTGATCGCCAGCTCTTCCGGCAAGATGTTCAGCCTGGGGATACCGCCTTATTGGCGCTTTGCGGTGAAGGGCGCGATCCTGGCGCCGGTGCTGACCCTCTTCATCCTGGCTTTCCCCATCGCGCTGATGAAGTCGGCTTTCCGTCCCGCCGAACGGCTTGCGCTTATCGGCCTGTTCCTGCCGCTCACGACCTTGGCCTTCTATCATAATAGCGCGCCTTATTATTACACCTTCATGCTGCCGCCGGTTGCCGTGGCCTGCGCGGCGAGCGCGAAGATGCTTGCCGCGCGCTACGGGGCCGGCCTGCTCGCTCTGCTGATGCTGGTCTGTGCCCTGACCGTGCGGGCGCTGGAGCCACCCAGCCCGATCGACAAGCAGCGCCAGCTTATCGAAGCGGCCGAAGCCATGTTCCCCGAGCCGGTGGCCTATTTCGACTTCAGCGGCATGCTGGGCCGCTTCCCCAAGGCAAATATCTTCATGACCCCATGGGGCGGCGAGCAGTACCGGATGGGCATGTCGCCAAGCATGGAAGCGATCATGGCGCGCGAGACCGTTCCGCTGGTCATGGCCAATGATCCGATGTTCGACGCGGTGTTCGAGGGACAGGGGCCGGCGCCCGAGTTCCTGCCGCGGGACGTGGCGGTGATGCGCAGCACCTATATCCATCTGTGGGGCCCTTACTGGGTCGCCGGACGCCAGGTGCCGGGCGGCTCGGCCGTCCAACCCGTCGATATGCTGGTGCCGGGCCCTTATACGGTGCGCGACGGCGCGGTTCGCCTCGACGGCGCGACTTATCAGCCGGGCGCGATCGTCCGCCTCGCGCGGGGGCGGCATGAGATTGGCGCAGGCGGCGCGCGTGATGCCAGGCTCGTCTGGGGGCGCGACCTCCGCGTCCCGGGCAGCCCACCACCCCCCGAGCCTTATGTGACGTCGTTCTGATGTACGACACCGTCTCCCGCGTCGCTTCGACGCCTTCTCGACCGGCAGCGTCCGGCGCAGGCTGGGCTGGCTCTGCCAAGTCCTCGTCGGCAGACGCGGGAACCGGCGCGAAGGCGGACGTCCGGCTGGTCGCCTGGGGAAGCTATGACAAGGGCAAGCCGCGCGTCAGGCTGCTGATCGACGCCTTGCGGCGCAAGGGAAGGCTGGCCGGGGAAATCCATATCGACATATGGCAGGGCATCGAAGACAAGGCCGTGGCCGGCAAGGGCCGGATGGCGATCGCGATCGCACGGGCCCTTGCGACTTATCCCCGCGCGATCCTGCAATTGCTGCGTCAGCCGCGCACGCTGCCTGTCCTGCTGCCCTATCCGGCCATTCTCGACGCCTTTGTCCTGTGGCCATTCGCGCGCCTGCGTCGGCAGGCGATCATCTTCGATGCGTTCATTCCGTTGCACGACACGATCGTGAACGACCGCAAGTGGCTGCGTCGCGGGGGCCTGCGCGCAAGGCTGTTGTGGCAGGTTGAACGGCTTGCGCTCGCCATGGCCGATGTCGTGCTCGTCGATACGGACGAGCATGGACGATATTTCAGCGAAACATTTGGCGTGCCGGCTGCACGATGCATCACGGTGCCGGTCGGCGCCGAGCCCCTGTTCTGGGACGCGCGCCACCGGGCCGACTTGCCTGCGCCGCCTGCCGGTCTGCCGCCCCGTTATGCGCTCTTCTATGGCCAGTTCATTCCCTTGCATGGCATCGAGACGATCCTTGAGGCGGCACTGGCGAGCGTGGGCACGCCGGTCCACTGGCTCATCATCGGCCGGGGGCAGGAAGATGCCGCGGCGAGGACCTTTCTGGACCGCCACGCGCCCGGGAACGTCACCTGGCTTCCCTGGGTCGACTATGCGCAGCTCCCCTCGATCATTCGCGGGGCGGTCATTTCGCTCGGCATTTTCGGGACCAGCGACAAGGCGGCCCGCGTCATTCCCAACAAGATGTTTCAGATACTGGCCGCTGGCGGCGCGATCATCACGCGCGCGAGTCCTGCCGTGGCCGCTCTTGCCCAGCGCTATCCCGATGCGATTCGCCTCGTGCCGCCGGGTGATGCGCCCGCGCTGGCGGAAGCGGTTGCGCAAGCCTTCGCTCGGCCTCGCCCCGCGGTGATCGCGGCAACCGCCCGCGCCGCGCTGTCTCCGGACGATGGCGTGGATGCCCTCGTTCAGCTTCTGACTCTTGCCCGGGGAGAACCCGCATGTCGCTCGTAATGTCGCCCTTTGGCCCCGCTCTCCCGGAGGGTGGATGGGTGCCTGCGCCGCGCTATATCCTCCGGCGCGCTTCCATCATGGAAGCCATGCGGGATCTGCCGCCCGGAAACATCATCGAGGTCGGCTGCGGCGCGGGAGCACTGCTCTCGGAGTTCGCTGCTCTCGGCTTCGATGTCACCGGGCTGGAAATGTCGGTCGAAGGGCGCGCGCTCTCGGACGTCTTCGCCAATGGGCAAGCACGGATGACGGTACGGGAGACGCCGGAGGACTGGCATGCGCATTTCTCCTACCTCTTCAGCTTCGAAGTCCTGGAGCATATCGAGGATGACCTTGCGGCGCTGCGTGAATGGGTGGGCTGGCTGAAACCGGGGGGGCTGGCCGTGCTTTCCGTGCCCGCGCACATGAAATTGTGGGGCAATTCGGACATCTTCGCAGGCCACTTCCGGCGCTATTCGAGACCGCAGTTCGAAGCGCTTCTTCAAGCCGCCGGCCTGACCGACGTGCGAGTTGAAGCCTATGGTTTCCCCGTCTCCAACTTCATCGAACCGCTGCGTAATGCCTATCATGGCCGCAAGCTGAAGGCCGGGGCCAGCAGCAGATCGATGAAGGCGGCAACGGAGAATAGCGGGGTTGATCGCGGGCTGGAGACGCGACTTTTTCCGGTGATGACGGCATTCCCATGCCGGCAGATGCTGCAAGGCGCCGTCCGGCTGCAGCGTCTCTTCCGCCGCTCCGAGCACGGGACCGGATGGATCGGCGTCGGACGCAAGGCCGATGGCTGATCCGGACGACGTCCAAGTCGACGCACCTGCCGGAGGGAAGAGCGATGGGCTCGTCCGTTGGCTGCGCCGTCTCGGGCTGGTCATGGGCCTACTGTGCCTGCTGTTCTTCGCGCAGCGCGTTCACTCGCTCCAGGAGAGCCTGCCGACGCTGGCGCGGGAGGCGGTCGCCGCCATGCCGCTGGCGGTGCTGCTCTGCCTCATCGCATGCATCTTCGTGGCCATGGCGTGGCGCGCCATTCTTGCCATGCTCGGCAAGAACCTTCCGATCGGCCTGACAGCCGCGATCTTCCTGACCACGCAGTTCGGGAAGTATCTGCCGGGCAATATCGCACAGCATATCGGCCGCGCGACCCTGGCGCTTCGCCATGGCGTTCCCGTCCGCCTGACCATCACCTCGGTCGCTATCGAAATGGCGATCGGCGTGTTGGTCATGGCGCTTCTGGGCGCGCCCTTGCTCATGGCGCATCTCGACGAAATGTGGCGGGCGGCCGCGATCGTCGCTGGCATCCTCGCGCTTGTGGCCCTGGTCGGCGGTTTTGCAATCAGGACCCGCCGGCTGGCCGCGGGGATGCTTGCCGTCAGATTCGGCACCCTCGGCACCCTCAGCCCCCCGGGGCGCCTCGCCGTACCGGTGTTGCTCACGATAGCGGGGGCGCTGTTGTCAGCCTGTGCCCTGTTGCTCCTTGAGCCTGCCCTTGCGCGTGATCCCGCCACGATTGCCCGGAGCGTGTCGATATTCTGCGGAGCCTGGGTCGCGGGCTTTCTCGTGGTAGGCGCTCCGGCGGGGCTTGGCGTGCGGGAGTTCATCCTGAGCGAAGGGCTGGCACCGATCATCGGTCCCGAGCGCGCCATCGCCGCGGCACTTCTGCTGCGGCTCGTGACGACGCTGGGCGACCTGCTGGCTTTCGCGCTGGGGCTCGTCCTGCTTCGCTATGCCCGTGCGCCGGGCGCAGACGAGAAAAAACCCCGGCTCGATCGAACCGGGGTCATTCGAAATGACGTGATCGCGGGGTCCTGACCGGATCCGGCCGCGCAGCCCGCTCAGCCCGCCTTTTCCGCCAGCACGGTAAGCCCTGCCTCGCTGACTTCGGCAAAGCCGCCCTCGACGGGGATCAGGCGGGGCTCGGCGCCGTCGCGGTCATAGACCTTGAGCACGCCGTCCTTCACGGTGGACATGAAGGGCGCATGGCCTTCCAGCACGCCGAACTCGCCCTCGGCG
Source organism: Sphingobium sp. SYK-6 (assembly GCF_000283515.1). Classification (GTDB taxonomy): domain Bacteria; phylum Pseudomonadota; class Alphaproteobacteria; order Sphingomonadales; family Sphingomonadaceae; genus Sphingobium; species Sphingobium lignivorans. The sequence goes on along the minus strand of NC_015976.1, from coordinate 4,022,276 downwards.
CCCGGCACGACGACCATGTGGACGTCCTGGGCCAGGACAAGCTTCTCTGGGGTCACGAGTTCGAAATGCAGGGCCATGGCCTCGATACCTTCATCAAAGGCCCTCCCCGCGGGAGCGGGAAGGGTTCTCAATCATCCGGGGGCGATCAGGCCGCCTCAGCGGCGAGCTTCTTGCCCTTCTCGACAGCCTCGTCGATGCCGCCGACCATGTAGAAAGCGGCTTCCGGCAGATGGTCATATTCGCCGTCGACCACTGCCTTGAAGCTCTTCACGGTGTCCTCGATCTGGACGAACTTGCCCGGAATGCCGGTGAAGACCTCGGCCACATGGAAGGGCTGCGAGAGGAAGCGCTGGATCTTGCGCGCGCGCGCGACGGTCAGCTTGTCCTCTTCGGAGAGCTCGTCCATGCCGAGAATGGCGATGATGTCCTGCAGCGACTTGTACTTCTGCAGCGTCTGCTGGACGCGACGGGCAACCTCATAATGCTCCTGGCCGACAACGGCGGGGGTGAGCACGCGCGAGGTGGAATCGAGCGGGTCCACGGCCGGATAGATGCCGAGCTCGGAGATGGCGCGCGACAGGGTGGTCGTGGCGTCAAGGTGCGCGAAGCTGGTGGCCGGGGCCGGGTCGGTCAAGTCGTCTGCCGGCACGTAAATGGCCTGCACCGAGGTGATCGAGCCCTTGGTCGTCGAGGTGATGCGCTCCTGCAGCGCGCCCATGTCGGTCGCGAGCGTCGGCTGATAGCCCACGGCCGAGGGAATGCGGCCGAGCAGCGCCGACACTTCCGAGCCCGCCTGGGTGAAGCGGAAGATGTTGTCGACGAAGAAGAGCACGTCCTGGCCTTCCTGGTCGCGGAAATACTCGGCCATGGTGAGGCCCGAGAGCGCGACGCGCGCGCGGGCGCCCGGGGGCTCGTTCATCTGGCCGAAGACCAGCGCCACCTTGGAGCCCTCGCTCGTCGGGTTGCCATCGGCATCCTTGGCGATGACGCCTGCGTCGAGGAACTCGTGATAGAGGTCGTTGCCCTCGCGGGTGCGCTCACCAACGCCGGCGAACACGGACACGCCGCCATGGCCCTTGGCGATGTTGTTGATCAGCTCCTGGATGAGCACGGTCTTGCCCACGCCGGCGCCGCCGAACAGGCCGATCTTGCCGCCGCGCGCATAAGGCGCGATCAGGTCGATGACCTTGATGCCGGTTACGAGGATGGCCGCTTCGGTCGCCTGGTCGGTGAACTCGGGGGCCTTGGCGTGGATCGGTGCCTTCATCTCGGCATTGACCGGGCCACGTTCGTCGATCGGCTCGCCGACGACGTTGAGGATGCGGCCAAGCGTCTTGGGGCCGACCGGCACGGAGATCTGCGCGCCGGTGTCGACCACGTCCTGACCGCGGGTCAGGCCATCGGTCGAGTCCATGGCGATCGTGCGGACGGTGTTCTCGCCGAGGTGCTGGGCAACCTCGAGAACCAGCTTCTGGCCGTTGTTGCTCGTTTCGAGCGCCGAGAGAATCGCCGGGAGCGCATCATCGAAGGTCACGTCGACGACGGCGCCGATCACCTGGCTGATCTTGCCGACATTGTTGGTAGCTGCCATGGTTTCGTTCCTTGCCTTCTAATCCGGTTTAGAGCGCTTCGGCGCCCGCAATGATTTCCACCAGCTCGGTGGTGATCGCGGCCTGACGGCTGCGGTTGAATTCGATCGTGAGTCGCTTGATGAGGTCGCCCGCGTTGCGCGTCGCATTGTCCATCGCGGTCATCGAGGCGCCCTGCTCGGATGCCATGTTCTCAAGGAGGGCCTTGAAGATCTGGATCGTGATGTTGCGCGGCAGCAGGTCAGCGAGGATCGCTTCCTCGTCCGGCTCATATTCGACCGCGGCGCCCGATGAGGCCGGCGCATCGGCCGGGATCTTGACGGGGATGATCTGCTGCTCGGTCGGGATCTGCGCGAGCGCCGACTTGAACCCCGAATAGAAGAGGTGAGCAACGTCGAACTCGCCCGCGAAGAAGCGGTTCGAGACGTCCTGCGCGATCGCGCTGGCCTCGTCGAAACCGGGCGTGCGGACTTCGGTCGTGTCATATTCGCCGACGATCATGCCGGGAAAGGTCCGCGAGATGACGGCGCGGCCCTTGCGTCCGACGAGGTAGAACTTGACCGTCTTGCCCTGCGCGATCAGCGCGCGCGCCTTGAGGACGGCAGCCTTGACGATGTTCGCGTTGAAGGCGCCGGCCAGGCCCTTGTCCCCGTTCGCCACGACCAGCAAATGCGTGTCATCCTTGCCCGTGCCTGCAAGCAGGCGGGGCGCGCTGTCACCGGTCACTTTGCCAGCGAGACTGGCGACCACCTTTTCCAGGCGCTCCGCATAGGGGCGAGCGGCCTCGGCAGCGGCCTGCGCACGGCGCAGCTTGGCCGCAGCGACCATCTGCTTGGCCTTGGTGATCTTCTGGGTCGACTTGACCGAGACGATGCGGCCCTTGAGTTCCTTGAGGCTAGCCATGTCTTTCCCTGTGTCGTGTTCCCTTTGAAGCGAGAACCCCGTCCGGGCACCCGCCGGTGCGGATGCCCGGCACGTGCTTAGGCGAAGGTCTTGCCGAAGGCGTCGAGCGCATCCTTGACCTTGGCGCGGACATCGTCGGAAAGGTCCCGGCTGTCCCGGATGGCGGCGAGGATATCGGCGTGATGCGCGCGGAAGTGCGCGAGCATCGCCGCCTCGTAGCGCACGACATCGACAGTCGCGACGCTGTCCAGATAGCCCTGTGTGCCGGCGAAGATCGACACGGTCTGCTCCTCGAAGGGCAGCGGGCTGAACTGGGGCTGCTTGAGCAGCTCAGTGAGGCGCGCGCCGCGATTGAGCAGCTTCTGCGTCGAGGCGTCGAGGTCCGAACCGAACTGCGCGAACGCGGCCATTTCGCGATACTGCGCGAGCTCCAGCTTGATCGAGCCGGACACCTTCTTCATCGCCTTGGTCTGCGCGGCGGAGCCGACGCGCGACACCGAGAGGCCCACGTTGATGGCCGGGCGGATGCCCTGATAGAAGAGGTTGGTCTCGAGGAAGATCTGGCCGTCAGTGATCGAGATCACGTTGGTCGGGATGTAGGCGGAGACGTCGCCGGCCTGCGTCTCGATGATCGGCAGCGCGGTCAGCGAGCCGCCACCCAGCGAATCGTTCATCTTGGCCGCGCGCTCGAGCAGGCGGCTGTGCAGATAGAAGACGTCGCCCGGATAGGCTTCGCGGCCCGGAGGACGACGCAGCAGCAGCGACATCTGGCGATAGGCGACAGCCTGCTTGGAAAGATCGTCATACACGATCACGGCGTGCATGCCGTTGTCGCGGAAAAACTCGCCCATCGCGGCGCCGGTATAGGGCGCGAGGAACTGCAGCGGCGCGGGCTCGGATGCGGTCGCGGCGACGACGATGCTATATTCCATCGCGCCATTTTCTTCGAGCTGGCGCACGATCTGCGCGACGGTCGAGCGCTTCTGGCCGACGGCGACGTAGATGCAGTAGAGCTTCTTCGACTCGTCCGTGCCGGCGTTCACGCCCTTCTGGTTGATGAAGGCGTCGATCGCGACGGCGGTCTTGCCGGTCTGGCGGTCGCCGATGATCAGCTCGCGCTGGCCACGGCCGACGGGCACGAGCGCGTCAATGGCCTTGAGGCCGGTCTGCACCGGCTCGCTCACCGACTGGCGCGGAATGATGCCGGGCGCCTTCACCTCGACGCGGCTGCGCTGATCGGAGATGATCGGGCCCTTGCCGTCGATGGGATTGCCGAGGCCGTCGACCACGCGGCCGAGCAGGCCCTTGCCGACGGGCACGTCCACGATGGTGCCGGTGCGCTTGACGACGTCACCTTCCTTGATCTCGGCGTCCGAGCCGAAAATCACGACGCCGACATTGTCCGCCTCGAGATTGAGGGCCATGCCCTGCACGCCATTGGCGAACTCGACCATCTCGCCGGCCTGCACATTGTCGAGCCCATGGATGCGGGCGATACCGTCGCCGACGCTCAGCACGGTGCCGACTTCGCTGACCTCGGCCTCGGTGCCGAAATTGGCGATCTGGTCCTTGATGACCTTCGAGATTTCTGCGGCGTTGATGTCCATGTTCAGCCTTTCATCGAACCTTTGTGAGGGCTCTTCAGCCCTTCATCGCCTGGGCGAGTCTGTTCAGTCGGGTGCGGAGCGAGCCGTCGATCATCTGGCTGCCCATCTTGACGATGAGGCCGCCCATGATCGCGGGGTCCACAGTGAGATCGAGAGCCGGGTCGCGGCCGGTGCGTGCCTTGAGCTGTTTGGCAAGCGCAGTCTGCTGCGTCTTGGTCAGCGGGAAGGCCGAGGTCACTTCGGCACGCGTCTCGCCCTTGTGGGCGGAGAGCAGGGTGCGGAACGCGCGAATGACGGCCGGCAGCTGCCCGAGACGGTGATTCTGTGCGAGCACGCCCAGCGTCCTGGTCGTCAGCATGTCGAGCTGCAGTTGGGCGGCCACGGCAGCGATTGCCTTGCCCGCAGCGTCGCGCCCGATGAGCGGGCTCTGGATGAGCGTCCGCAGATCCGCCGAATCGGCAATTGCCGCCTTGAGCGTGGTCAGGCTCGCGTCGACCGAATCGAGAGCCTTCTCGTCCCGTGCCAGCTCGAACAGCGCAAGCGCATAGCGCCCTGCCAAGCTAGCCTGAATACCGCCGGAATTCTCCACGCGCGCCTGATACCTCGTCTTCATCGAGTTGAATTGCGCCAGAAAAGGGGAGGCGTTGCAGCACCCCCCTCGACACGCGGCGGCGGTTAGCAGGGGTGGCCCGCGGATGCAAGTCGAGAGGCGACGTGGCGCGCCGGGTCCGCCTTTCCGCCCGCCGGAGCGACGCCGCCGGTCCTCCCGATGCGCGCATCGGAGGCGATTCCTGGCATCGCCGACACCGTGCGATCTCGCTCCTCCGCGGCTCGATGACAGTTTTATGACATTGATATTACAGCCATATTCCCGAAATCTTCATGGTTCGTCAACGAGCGATTCACTATCTGGCCGCGCAGGGGGATCCGGCGGGCCGGACCAGGGAACAGCAAGAGGCCATATCAATGCATGCGCTTCGCGACGGGCAGTCGGGCGGGACCATCGTCACGCGATACGAAAGAAGAGATTCGATCTCGCGACAGTTTCGCCGGTTGCTGCTGGCCGCCGGGGCACTGCTCTCGCTGCTGATCGTGGCCCAGCTCGGCGCGCTGACGATCAACCGGACCATTTCCACCCGGCTGGTGGAGCAGCGCATCGTGCCGATGAGCCAGCTGCAGACCATCGCTTCGGCCTATCAGACGAGCTGGGCCATTGCCGACAAGGTGCGTGTCGGCACCATCGACCCGACCGGCGGCGCGACCGCCCTGCGGGATATCAGGAGCAGGCTGGGCCGGGACTGGAGAGAGCTGGGCGAATCGGGCGCGACCGTGGCCACGCGATTCTCGGTGGAGCGGCCCGATGCCGACCGGGCGCTGGATCGTCTTCAGGTCCTGCTCGAACGAAGCGATCGCGAACGGCTGGACTTCTTCCTTTCCGGGCAGTTCTTCGGCGGCGTCGACCCGCTGCTCGGGAAGATCGCCCGGACGACCGAGGAACTGCGCGCGACTGCCGGGCAGGATCGCGCGGTGCTTCGCTGGGTCAATTTTGCCGCTGAACTGTTGCTCGTCGCCGTCTCCATCGCCGCGCTCGCGGGCGGCATCCTGATCGCGCGCATGGCGGAGAGACGCCTCGCGCGGCCGCTCGTCGCCATTGCCGATCATGTGCGGCAGGGCGGGACGGGCCCCGCGGGAGAGGCGGTGCCCGGCCTTGAGCGCGAGGATGAGATCGGGGCGATCGCGCGGGCGTTGAGTGACGCGCAGGATGCAGCGCGCCTGGCGGACCAGTCGAGACGCGACCGGGAACAGGCCGAGGACGCGCTGCGCCGCCGTGAGCTGGACGATTCGCGTCGCGCTCAGGCGCGCGCCCGGCTGGTCGACGAGGGTTTCGCGCGGTTCGACGCCGCCTTGTCCCAGCTCGTGGCGGCGCTTTCCCATGCCTCCGCGATCATGCGCGAGATGGCGATGACGCTTGCGACGGCGTCCTCGCAGTCGCGGGACCGCGCCGACGCCATCGCGCGGAGCATCGCCGCGGCGGCCATGCGGGCGGACGAGGTGCAGAAGGACGGCATCGGCCTGCTGCGGCTGGTCGGTGACGTGCGCAGCAGCGCGGGCACCACGCGCATGCACAGCAATGAAGTCATAGACCAGTCGGGTCGCAACCGCGCGCATGCGCAGCGCCTCTCGGAGCTGGTGAGCGGCATCAGCCATGCGCTGGATCTCATCAAGCGCGTGGCGGCGCAGACCAATCTGCTTTCGGTCAATGCCAATATCGAGGCGCATCGATCCGGCGACGCGGGGCTCGGCTTTGCCGTGGTGGCGCGGGAGATCAAGGCGCTGTCTCTCGATTCAGGCGAGGCGGCCGGGCAGATCGCGCGTCAGCTCGCCTTCGTGAACGAGACGGCGGCGGATTTCCTGGCGAGCACGACTCTTGTCGAACAACTCGCGACCGGCGTCGGCGAGCAGGCCGATTCGGTCGAGGCGCTCGCCGGCTCCCAGGAAGATGCGAGTCGGCGCATGGTGGCGTCGATCTCCGAGACGCATGTCCAGATGCGCGAGATCGCGCAGGCGGCGCAGGACGCGAGCGCCGGCTCGTCCGAGCTGGTCGAGACGGCGGCGTGCCTGCGGGACACGGCGGATGCGATTGCCGGTCAGATCGCGGAGCTGGGCCGCGAGTTCAGTGCGCTGCGCGGCGACCTGAGCAGCGCGGCCTGACCGATATCAGGGCGCGCCGCGCGTGGCAGCCTGGCACTGGTAGACGAGCCGCTCGTTGGGCTGCGCCGGCAGCAGGGCCTGGATGTCGGCCTGCGCGGCGGCAAGCTCCGCCAGCTTCTGCGGATCCGTCGTGCAGCCCGACCGGGCAAGGCCGTCGCGCATCGTCCGCGCATTCTCGAGCGTCTCGGCGTCCACCAGATACTGGTCGGTGCGATAGCGGCCGATCGAGGGATCGAAGCGGCGCACGGAGATCGCCGCGTCGTCGCTGGGGACGAGGATCCGCACCCACTGCTCCTGGGCCCGGACATATTGCGTCTGGCCATTCACGCAGCCGTCCGCCCGCCAGTTGAAGGACATGTCCTGCGTCTCCGAGACGGTCACCCGGCTCAGGCTCGTATCGAGCCGGCAAAGGCGATCCCCTGAGGCCGCGGGGGCCGCTTCCGCCATGTTGTCGGGCCCGGCCGCTTCATTCGTCGCGCCCCCTTCTGCGTCATTGGGGCTGCCGAACCCGGGGCGAAGGAGGAAGACGGCGATCGCGGCCAGCGTCAGGAAGCCCGCTGCGGCGCCGAACCGGCGGGTGCGCGTGAGATCGCCCTTGGACTGGCCGAGCATCGCCATGCCGCCGGCGGCGACGGCGAGGGCAAGCAGCAGGGCCGAGAGCGCCATCATGTTCTCGCGCCGGGCAATCACGTCCTGCTGCGCCTGCGCGCGGGCAGCGATCACCTGTTCGCGCCGGGCCATTTCCGCGTCGCTCGCGCGCTTGGCGGCCGCGGCGCGGGCCCGCTCGTCGGCGATTTCCTGCGCCGCCTCGATCTCGTCCATCGAGCGGCAGGCCTCGCTGGAGCGGGCGGCCTGGATGCCCGCCTGGCGCAGGAAACTGGCGATCTCGCGATTGGAGACCGCAAAGCCATATTCGGCATCGCTGCCTTCCGAGAGGGAGCCGAAGCTGTTGAGCCCCACCACGCGCCCGCACTGGTCGACCAGCGGTCCGCCGCTGTTGCCGGAGGCGAGCGGCGCGGTGTGCAGCACGGTGTCGAACTGCTTGGAGGCCCGTCCGCCGGACACGGTGCCGGACGTGCGCACCGGCGCCATCGGCCGGATGATGTCCTCCAGGCTCATGCCCTGCGCGCGGTCCACGGACCCGGGATAGCCGATCGCCGTCACCTGGTCGCCATCCTGCGGCGAACCGGTGAAGAATGTGGCGACGGGCAGCGATGCGCCGTCCACGGCGATCAGGGCAAGGTCGTTCCCCGGCGAATAAGCGATGACCTTGCCGCCAAAGCTCTTCTTGCCCTGGGGCGGGATGATGCCGATGACGATGTTCGGCTCGCTGCGGGTGAGCTCGACGACATGCGCGTTGGTGAGGACCCTCCCCGGCGCGACGACCACGCCGCTGCCATGGCCGACGAAATAGGCATTGTCGCCATCGGTGGCGACCAGTGCCACGCGGACCACGCTGCGCGACGCCGCGGCAATGTCCTGCACTTCCGCACGAGCGGAAGGCGCCCGCACGAGCATCAGGAACGAGAGGAGAAGGGCCGCAATGAGGCGCGAGCGCGGTCCGTGGAAGCATGCCGTCATGCCGGGCTTCTTAGCGTCGACAGGGCTTCCCCGACAGGGGAATTCGCACGCGCCCGCTTTGATCGCAATCGATGGGAAGCCCGAGCCGCCGGCATGGACGACAAGGCCCCGGTTCCTTCGGGATCGCGCGCCCGTTCGATCCGCATGTTGTCCGGGCAAAGGGCCGAGGCCTATAGTCAACGCCGCGAGCGCCCTTGATCGTTTCGCGGCTCGCAACCACAGGACCAGATGCCATGCCAACGATGCTTGAAGAGCTCGGCGAGAACGCCGCACTGGCGGCCTTCGAGGCGCGTGATCGCAGCAAGGACGGGCAGTTCGTCATCGCGGTGACGAGCACGGGCATCTATTGCAAGCCGAGTTGCCCGGCCCGCCATCCGCGCCCGGAACATGTCCGGCTTTATCCGGATAACGCAGCCGCGCGCGCGGCGGGCTATCGTGCATGCCTGCGTTGCCGGCCCGACGAGGTGAGCCGGGACCGGCGCGCGATCGATCAGGCCCTCGCCATCCTGGGCGACAGCGAGACCGCGCCTGCCCTCGCCGCGCTTGCCGCCGCCGTGGGCTATGCGCCGCACCATTTCCAGCGCCTCTTCACCCGGGAGGTGGGCGTCTCCCCGGCGGCTTATGCCCGCGGCTTGCGTGCGCGGCGCTTCGCGGACGAACTGGGCAGGCAGGGCCGGATCACCGACGCCATTTATGAAGCCGGCTATGAAGCGCCCAGCCGCGCTTATGCCGATGCGCAGGCGCGACTGGGGATGAGCCCGTCCGCCTGGCGCAAGGGCGGGGAGGGCGCTGTCATCCGCTTCGCGCTGGCCGAAAGTTCGCTCGGCCCGCTTCTCGTCGCGGCGACCGCGCGGGGCCTTTGCCGCATCGCGTTCGACGAAACCGCGACGGACCTGCGCGCACGGTTCCCGAATGCGCGCATCGTGGAGGCCGATGCCGATTTCGAGGCGGTGGTCCGCGATGTGGTGGCATTGGTGGATGACCCCGCCCGTTCGGTCGACTTGCCCGTCGACGTTGCGGGCACGGCCTTCCAGCAAGCGGTCTGGGCAGCCCTGCGCGCCATTCCGCCCGGGCAGACGCGAACCTATGCGCAGATCGCCGCCGCCGCGGGCCGGCCGGGTGCCGTCCGCGCGGCGGGATCGGCGTGCGGTCGAAACGATCTCGCCGTGCTCGTTCCCTGCCATCGTGTGCTGCGCAGCGATGGGTCTCTGGGCGGCTATGCTTATGGCGTTGAGCGGAAAGAGGCGCTCCTTTCCCGCGAGTCGCAGGGCTGAGCGCGTCATTCTGGCGCTCATATCCAACAAATCGCCCCGAAACGGGCCCCTCTGAAGCAACCCGCCATCCCCGCGCAGAGTTTTTGCTCTGCTATGAAGAACCACACCCCCCTCATCCGCCCTGCGCCGACGGCGATTGCCGCCGCATTGGCGCTCCTTTCAACAACTGCGGTCGCGCAGGTCGCGGCGCCGGTTTCCGAGCCCGCGCCTGCCGACGCGGCCCCGCAAACCGGTGCGCCGTCCATCGTGGTGCCGCGTGCCCAGTCGAGCCAGCCCATCCCGCTGCCTCAGACGACTTTGCCCCCTGTTACCACCAGTGCGCCCACCACCAGTGCTCCCACGACCAGTGCTCCGCCGGTCGCCACGACGGCCGCCCCGGCTCCGTCGGTGAGTTCGCCGGCTCCGGTCGCCGCGCCGCCGCTTCCCGCGGTGAACGCCCCGGCACCGGAAGCGCGCCAGGCGCCGGCTGCGCCGCGTGCGGAAACCCGCGCCTCGACGGCCGACTCGGGTGAAGGCGCGCAGCGCTCAGCCCGCGCTCCGGCCGCTGAAGCCCCGCGCGAATCCACCCCTACGCCCACCCAAGCAGCCGAGGCACAGGAAGCCCAGGCTCCGCTCGCGGCCACGGTCGCACCTGACGTTCCGAACGAGACCGTTGCCCCGCAAGGCGCGGGTGAGAGCCCGGCCGCTACGGAAACCATGGCCGCAACGCCGCAGCAGGCTGAGAGCGACGAGACCGCCTATTGGGCCCTCGGCGCCGCCGGTGCCGTTCTCGCCCTTGGCGCGGGCGGCCTGGTGATGCTCCGTCGTCGCAAGCGCGGCGAAGAGGCGATTGCCCCGGCGTATGCTCCCGCTCGCGATCATGTTGTGGCCGAGCCGGTCTCAGTGACGCACCCTGACGCAGTTCCAGTGTCGACGGTGGCCCCCGCCGCGCATCCGGTGGAGCCGGCCACTGTGTCCACTACGGCACCCGCCCCGGCCGCCGCGCGCGCAGCCAATCCGGCGACAAACGGCAAGCACGACAGCGCGCTGGAGGCGATGGTCGCCGAGGCGCCTTCTGCCGAGAATCCGTTCCGCACGCGTCGTCAGCGCCTGCGTCGGGCCTCCTTCCTCCTTCGCCAGGGCACGCCTCCCATGGCCTCTGCGCAGGAGCCGCACCGTCCGGCGCAGGTCACGCCCGCCCCGGCGCCGGCAGCCGAGCCCGCGCGTCAGCCTGTCTACAGCTTCGGTGCGCCAGCCGCATCGCGCTCGCGGGGCTGGAAGCCCGTCCGTACATAAACTCCGGATAACATTCGAACGCATGTCGGCCCTTTGACAGGGTCGAGCAGCCGCCCGGCACCACCCCCCTCCCACCGCCGGGCGGCTGCGTCGTGTTTCTCTCAAACGAAGCTGTAAGGATCGACGTCCACGCTCACGCGTGTGCTGCTTTTCCAGTCGATCGCCGAGAGCCAGTCGCGCACGATGGCCTGCAGATCGATCGAGCGTCGGGCATGAACCAGCAGTCGCCAGCGATGCCGCCCGCGTAGCACGGCCAGCGTCGCTTCGGCCGGTCCATAGATTTCCAGCCCCTCCTGCCGCGGCCCGGCAGCCCCGATACGCCGGGCCGTTTCCCGTGCGAGCGCCGCGTCCGTGTCGCTCACGATGATCGCGGCGAATCGCCCGAACGGAGGCGCATTGGCGGAGCGGCGGCTGGCGGTTTCCGCCGCATAGAAAGCTGCATCGTCCCCTTCGAGCAGCGCGCGCATTACCGGCGCATCGGGCGCGCGCGTCTGGATGAAGACCCGGCCGGGCTTCTCGCCGCGCCCGGCGCGCCCGGAGACCTGCACGATCTGCTGATAGGTCCGTTCGGACGCACGCAGATCGCCGCCATCGAGGCCCAGATCGGCATCGACCACGCCGACCAAGGTCAGCTCCGGGAAATGATAACCTTTGGTGACGAGCTGCGTGCCGACGATGATGTCCACCGCGCCGCCCGCCACATCCCTAACGAACGCCGCCGCCCTGGCCGGCGACCAGAGCGTGTCAGAGGTGACGATGGCCGTGCGCGCGTCCGGGAAGAGGGCCTTCACTTCATCCGCGATTCGCTCCACCCCGGGGCCGCAAGCCACGAGCGCATCGCTCTCATGGCATTCCGGGCAGCTGTCCGGCGTCGGGACTTCGTGGCCACAATGGTGGCAGGCAAGGCGCCGCGTGAGGCGATGCTCGACCATCCAGGCCGAACAGTTGGGGCACTGGAAGCGGTAGCCGCAATGGCGGCACAGGGTGAGCGGCGCATAGCCCCGCCGGTTCAGGAACAGCAGCGATTGCTCGCCGCGCGCCAGCGTCTCGCGCATGGCCTGGACGAGCGGCGGCGCCAGCCAGCGCCCGCGATCCGGCGGGTCGTGCGTCAGGTCGACCCCGATGATCTCGGGCAGCTCCGCGCCGCCGTAGCGGGACGGGAGCTTGATTTCCTCGTAGCGGCCCAGTTCCACCTGATGGCGGGTTTCGATGGCCGGCGTGGCGGACGCCAGCACCACCGGGCAGCTCTCCATGAGACCGCGCATCACCGCCACGTCGCGCGCATGGTAGCGCACGCCTTCCTCCTGCTTGAAGCTGGTCTCGTGCGCTTCATCGACGACGATCAGGCCGAGCTTGCGATAGGGCAGGAACAGGGCGGAGCGGGCGCCGACGACGACGCCGGCCTCGCCCTCGGCAATGGCGCGCCATGCCCGCCGCCGGTCGGATTGCTTGAGGCCCGAGTGCCAGGGCACAGGCGCGCAGCCGAAACGCGCGGTGAAGCGGTCGAGGAACGGTTCCGTCAGCGCGATCTCGGGAAGCAGGACGAGGGTCTGGCGGCCCTGCCTCAGTGCTTCCGCGATCGCCTCGAAATAGACCTCGGTCTTTCCCGATCCGGTGACGCCGTCGAGCAGCACGGTATGGGATTCGCCGGACCTCACTTGCGCGACGAGGCGCTGCGCGGCGGCTTCTTGTCCCGGGCTCAGCGATATGGCGGCGTGGTCGGGGTCGGGCCGGGGGAAGGGCAGGTCGGTCGACACCTCGACGGCCTCGAGCGCGCCCTGCTTGATGAGGCCGCGAATGACCGCGTCGCTGACATCGCCGATCGCCGCGAGCTCGCGCACGAGGCCCTGCCGCTCGCCGATTCGCTCCAGCGCCTGCGCACGCTGGGCGGTCAGCCTCTCCGGCAAGGCGCCGCTCGGCCGGTATTCGATGACCGTCTTGCCGCCTTCCAGAGCGGACATGGAGGCAAGGGCCATGCGCAGCACGGCGGCGTGCGGCGCCAGATAATAAGCAGCGGTCCATTCGATCAGGCGCCGCAACGCCGCGGGCAGTGGCGGCGCATCGAGCACGCCAAGCAGCGGCCGCAGGCGATTGTCGCCCACCGGGGGCACGTCGGGAAAGCGCTCGGCTTCCCAGACCACGCCGGTCATGGGCCGGGGGCCGAGCGGCGCCACGACGATGCTGCCCGGCTCCACCGACATGCCTGCCGGCACGCGGTAGTCGAGGGGGCCAAGAGCGGCATTGAGCAGGATGAGGCGCGCGCGGGTCATCGAAGCTGCCTAGTTAGGCGCTGAGCCCGGACCTTGGAACCCGCATGGCGGTCGCACGCGGAATATATGCTCACCGGGCCGTTCGAACCACATCGCGCCAGCAGCGCAAGACGGGCGCAATCTCCTTACGCATCGCCGCGCCCTTCGCTATAGGCGCCCCACGATTTGAGAGACAGGAGCGCGCCGACCATGAAATTCTTCGTCGATACAGCCGACACCGCCGAAATCCGGGACCTCGCCGAGACCGGCCTGCTGGACGGCGTGACCACCAATCCCAGCCTGATCCACAAGTCCGGCCGCAAGTTTCTGGAAGTGGTGGAGGAGATTTGCGGGCTGGTCGACGGCCCCGTCTCCGCCGAAGTCGTGGCGCTGGACCACGAAACCATGATGAAGGAAGCCGCCGTGCTGCGGAAGATCGCGGACAATGTCGCGATCAAGGTGCCCCTCACCATTGACGGGCTCAAGACCTGCAAGGCGCTGAGCGAAGAGGGCTGCATGGTCAATGTGACGCTCTGCTTCTCGGCCAATCAGGCGCTGCTCGCGGCCAAGGCGGGCGCGAGCTTCATTTCGCCGTTCGTCGGCCGCCATGACGACAACGGGTTCGATGGGATGAAGCTCATCGAGGACATCCGGCTGATCTACGACAATTATGGCTTCGAGACCGAGATCCTCGCCGCCTCGCTGCGCCACCCGATCCATGTGCTGGAATGCGCAAAGATCGGCGCCGATGTGATCACCGCGCCGCCCGCAGTCATCAAGGCGCTGTTCAACCATGTCCTGACCGACAAGGGCCTTGCATCCTTCGCGGCCGACTGGGCGAAGACGGGCCAGTCGATCCTGTAACGACCGCAGCCGCCGCCCCGGCAAGGGCGGCGGCTGTGCCTGTTTTTATCTGTCCTGTTTTGTCCGGTTTCTCCGCCGCCGATCGGCAAAAAAGAGCGGTTTTCCGCGCCATGGCGGACCCTCGGATCGACCGGCGGACTGTAAGCCATTCCACCGGCCAGCGCCGTTCCCTTCCGCGCCGTCCCCGCCGGGGAGCCTCGCCTATTTGGCGAAGCCCCGGGGCGCGGGGTCGACCACGCTGGTGGCGCCGGCGCCGATCTCCGTGACTTCCAGCGCCCGTTCGGCAATGCCGTCCCGGCTGAAGCGGAACGCGCCATCGATGCCGGAGAAGCCCTCCGGATCGGTGAGGCGCCCGACGGGGAAGGCTGTGCCCGGCTTCCAGTCCGCCGCGATTCGCACGGCCAGCAGCACCGAATCATAGCCGAGCGAGGCGAGCCGGTAGGGCGCCGTGCCGAAGGATGCGCGATATTTGCTGGAGAGCGTGCGGTAGAGATTGTCCGAGACACTGGCATACCAGGCGCCGCGCAGGGCAGCGCTGCTGGTCAGGCCGGTTTCCGTATTCCACAGTTCCGTGCCCAGGATGCGGACATCGGCCCCGCCATTGGCCCGTACGAGCGGTCCCGCCTGCAACGCAATTCGCCCGACATCCGCGATGAGCAGCGCATCATAGCTGGAACTCGCCGCGAGGCGCTTGATCGCCGCCTGCACCGAAGCAGCTGACCGATCGAAGGTCTCCATCGCGACGACGGTGCCGCCGGCTGCCTTCACGCGCGAGAGGAACGCAGCGCCCGCACGCTCGCCATAGACGCCGCGCGGCACCAGTGCGGCGAAATTGCTGAGATCGCGCGAGCGGGCGTAGCCGACCACGCGCTCCACGGACTGCTCGGGGCTGTAGCCCAGCAGGAACACACCATTGCCTGCCACACTCTCGTCGTTGGAGTAGCTGATGATCGGGACCTTCGCCGCCCGGGCCACCGGCGCGGCGGCGCGCACTTCGTCAGCGGTCAGCGGCCCAAGGATGAGCCGGTTTCCTTCCGCCACCGCCTGCTTCGCCGCTTCCGCAGCGCCCTTGCCGGTGTCGTAGGTGGTGACGCGCAGGCGCTCTGTCTTGGTGTCGAGCAGCGCCATCGTCGTGGCGTTGGAGATGGAACGGCCGACGCCCGCATTGGTCCCGCTCAGCGGCACCAGCAGCGCGACGCGATGCCGCTGCGTGTCGGTGGGCAGTCCCTTGTCGAGATCGAGATCGCCGGTCTTCGGCGGTGGGGGTGGCGGGGGCGGCTCGGTGCGCGGCACGACCGAGGCGCACGCCGACAGCAACAACGCGCCCAGCAGCGCAAGGCCCTGCCGCAACCGGGTCGGTACGAATCCAACCCCCTCTTGCCCCGCAAGGCTCCTCTCTGCCATGGCTCACCTCTATGTCCGCTGAACTTTCGCCCGGCCTATATATCGTTGCAGGACCGATCGGCAACTTGTCCGATCTGTCGCCGCGCGCGGCCGAAATCCTGCGGGATGCCGATGTGATCGCGGTGGAGGACAGCCGGGTAAGCGCGCGGCTGCTGCGCCATGCCGGGTCCGACCGGCCGATGGTGCCTTATCATGATCATAGCGACGAGCGGGTGCGTGCCCGGCTCGTCGAGCGCATGGCGGGAGAGGCGGTGGCGCTTCTGTCGGACGCCGGAACGCCGCTGATTTCCGACCCCGGCTACAAGCTGGTGCGCGATGCGCGCGCGGCCGGGCGAATGGTGACGAGCCTTCCGGGCCCCTGCGCCGCCATTGCCGCGATCACGCTTTCCGGCCTGCCGAGCGACCGGTTCCTCTTCATGGGTTTCCTGCCCAGCAAGACCAAAGCGCGGTCCGACACGCTGGACGAGATCCGGTCGGTGCGCGCGACGCTGGTCTTTTACGAGAGCGGGCCGCGTTGTGCCGCGGCGCTCGGGGATATGCAGGCGGTGCTTGGCGATCGGCCCGCCGCGCTGTGCCGGGAGATCAGCAAGGCCTTCGAGGAAGTGCTGACCGGCTCGCTTTCGGAACTGGCTGCTGCCTGCGCGGCGCGGGAGCCCCGGGGCGAGATCGTGCTCGTCGTCGGCCCGCCGGGCGAGCGGCCGCCGCCGGAGGAAGCCGAGATCGACGCAGCGCTGCGCGATGCGCTGGCGCGCCTGCCCGTTTCGCAGGCCGCCGGGGAAGTCGCCCGCGCGCTGGGGCTCGACCGCAAGGCGCTCTATGCGCGCGCCATGACCCTGCGGGGCAAGGCGTGACACGAGGCGGCGGGCCCGTGCCTTCCCGGCTCGCTGCCGAGAAGCGGGGCCGGCAGGGAGAGCGGCTGGCGGGCTGGTGGCTGCGCCTCAAGGGCTGGTCCATCCTGGCGCGGCGCGTGCGCACCCGGGCCGGCGAGATCGATCTGGTCGCGCGCCGCGGCAATATGGTCGCTTTCGTCGAAGTGAAGGCCAGGGCCAGCGCCCGGTCGCTGGACGAGGCCATCGACGAGCGCAGGCTCGCTCGTGTCGCTGCTGCCGCCGAGGCAGTGGCCGCCACATGGCTCGGCCCGGGGGACGACATGCGCATCGACGTGATCCTCCTTGCGCCGGGCCGCCCGCCTCGCCATCTGGAGAATGTCTGGCACGGGGGATGAAGCCCCGCAAAGGGAGGAATGCCCCGCATGTCGCTCAAGGTCGCCTTGCAGATGGACCCCATGGAATCGCTCAACATCGCGGGCGATTCAACCTTCGCGATCATGCTCTCGGCGCAGGCGCGCGGGCATCGTCTCTATCACTACCGCCCCGATGACATGACCTGGCGGGATGACCGGCTCTATGCGCAGGCCCGCGAAGTGACGGTTCAGCGCGTGGAAGGCGATCATTACAGCTTCGGAGCGACCGTCCGGCTGGATCTCGGGCGGGACGTCGATGTGGTCTGGATGCGCCAGGACCCGCCCTTCGACCTCAATTATATCACGGCGACGCATCTGCTCGAGCGAATCACCGGCGAGACGCTGGTGGTCAACGATCCCGCATCGGTGCGCAATGCGCCCGAGAAGCTCTATGTGCTCGATTTCGCCCGGTTCATGCCGCCGACGATGATCACGCGCAGCCTCGATGAAACGCGGGCCTTTCTGGCCGAGCATGGCGAGATCGTGGTGAAGCCGCTTTACGGCAATGCGGGTTCGGCGGTCTTCCGGATCGGTCAGGACGGCGGAAATCTCGCCGCGCTGGTGGAACTTTTCGGCCAGATGTGGGTCGAGAGCTTCATGGTGCAGGCGTTCCTCAAGGATGTGGCGAAGGGCGACAAGCGGATCGTGCTGGTGGATGGCGAGGTCGCGGGCGCGATCAATCGCATTCCCGGCCAGGGCGAGATCCGCTCCAACCTCGCCGCCGGTGGCACGGCCGCGAAGACCGATCTCACGCCCGACGAGCTGGAAATCTGTGCGGCGCTCGGCCCGGAGCTGAGAGAGAAGGGCCTGTTGTTCGTCGGTATCGACGTGATCGGCGGCAAATATCTCACCGAGATCAATGTGACCTCGCCGACCGGCATCGTGGCGATGGACGCCTTCAACGGCACGGACACCGGGGCGATGATCTGGGACGCCGTCGAGCGCCGTCTCCGGGAGCGGGCGGCCTGAGCCGCCGGCCGTCCGCATGAGCACCCGATATGAATGACTGGGTCGTCCGCCTCATCGACGGGGGCGGCTATTGGGGCATTGCCCTGCTGATGGTGCTGGAGAATGTGTTCCCGCCCATCCCGTCCGAACTCATCATGGGCATCGGCGGCATTCGCGTGGGGCAGGGCCGGATGGAGGTCTTCCCGCTCCTCGTCGCCGGCACGCTCGGCACCACGATCGGCAATTTCTTCTGGTATTTCCTGGGATACCGGCTGGGCTGGAAGCGCCTGCGCCCCTTTGTCGAACGGCACGGGCGATGGCTGACCCTGCGCTGGCGCGACATCAAATGGCTGCGCTACATGTTCCGGCGCCATGGCGAGAAGATCGTCTTCATCTTCCGCTTCATGCCCGCCTTCCGGACGATCATCTCGCTGCCGGCGGGGCTCTTCTGCATGTCGCCATGGCGTTTCGCGCTCTGGACGACCGGTGGCGCGCTGATCTGGAACGTCGTGCTGGTGGGCGCGGGCTATTATCTCGGCGCCAACTTCAAGGCGATCGATGACTGGCTCGGGCCGCTCGCGAATGCGGCCGTCGGGCTGATGGCCATCGCATATGTGTGGCGACTGGTGCGGTGGAAGGGGCAGGACCGGGGCGCCTAGCCACAGCTCCGCGCCGCTCGCAGCCCGTCATCCCGGCGCGGAAGCATAGCGCCGCACGATCGTCGCCTCGGCCAGGAGCCGGTTGGCGTCCTCCGGTCGGCCGAGATCCTTCAACTCCAAGGCGGCGGTCTCCCGTTCCTCCGCCTCGCGCATCAGCAGCGTGCGCAGCGCGTCAGCCGGGAGCGCTCGCCGCGAAACCTCCCCGGACGAATCGCCGAAGGCGCGCATGGCGCTGGCCGCGCCATCCAGATCGATCGTGATGGCCTGCGCATTGTCGATCGCGGCGATGAGGGCCCGGATCACGCGCGTGTCCAGCGTCGCGCGAGCCTGCAGGGCCTGCTTCAGGTCGGCGCGCAGGCGTGCCTGCATCGCGGCGGCGGCATCCGCGCCCATCAGGACGCGCGGGGATGCGCGTTGCGGTAGACGTCGAGCAGATGAGCCGCGTCCACCCGGGTGTAGATCTGCGTCGAGGAAAGGCTGGCATGGCCCAGCAGCTCCTGAAGCGCCCGCAGGTCCGCGCCACGGCCGAGGAGATGCGTCGCGAAGCTGTGGCGCAGCGCGTGCGGCGTCGTCCGCTCGTGCAGGCCAAGGCGCCTGCGGGCCCCCTGCACCGCCCGGCGAATCAATGCGGGGGAGAGCGGGCCGCCCCGCGCGCCGCGGAACAGCGGTTCATCTCCGGCCGGCGCGAAAGGGCACAGCGCGAGATAGTCCTCGATCGCCTCGCGCACTTGCGGCAGCAGCGGCACCACCCTGGTTTTGCCGCGCTTGCCCAGCACCCGGATCGTCTCGCCCAGCGGCAAGGCATCGCCCATGAGCCCCAGTGCCTCGCTGATGCGCAGGCCGGCGCCGTAAAGGAGCAGCAGCACGGCCCAGTCCCGTGCGCCGATCCAGCCTTCCCGCGCCGTTTCCGCCACGTCCTGCGCGAGAGCGATGGCTTCGTCGGGACTCACCGGGCGAGGCACGCCGGGCTTCACGCGCGGCCCGCGCATGAGCGGGACGGACGCGCCTTCGCCGCCGATGAAGCGGAGGAAAGCGCGCAGGGCGGAGAGCTCACGGGCGGTCGAGCTGTTCTCGATGCCTTCCGCGCGCCGCGCCGCGAGATAGGCGCGCAGGTCGGACGTCGTCAGCGCCAGGAGCGCCGCGCGGTCCGGGGCGCGGCCGTCCATCTCCTCCATCCAGCCCATGAGGCGCTCCGCCGTGGCCACATAGGCCCGGACGGTGTGAGGCGAGCGGCGCCGGCCCTGCGCGAGATATCCGCGCCAGCTCCCGATGAGCGCCATCGGCGTCTCCGCGCTCACGCCGCGCTCCGGCTGTCCAGCAGATCGCGCCAGATGTCGATGAGGTCGACCGGATACCAGACTTCCTCCTGCGCCAGCAGGTCCTCGGGCGTCCACCAGCGGTGGGACAGCATGAAGGCCTGCTCGACATTCGTATGGCCGGAGGTGTCGATCGCCGTTTCCTCGACGCGCACCGCATAATAACGCTCCTCGGCATCCACCTCGATGCCTTCGAGCGTCACGAAGGTCACGTGGCGCACCGCCACTTCCGGTCCCGGATCGTGGAGCAGCCCGGTTTCCTCGCGCAATTCGCGCCGGGCGGCCTGCTCGAACGTCTCCCCCCGGTCCACGGCACCGCCCGGGGTCACCCAGAAGGGCGGGCGATCATCGGGCGTGAAGCGGAAGAGCAGCAGCCGGCCTTGCGGGTCGAGGACCAGCAGCCGGGCAGCGGGCCGCTTGGCGCGCCGGATCATTCCCCGGGCGCCCGCGCGACGATGGCGAGGGCATGGACCTTTTCCCGCAGCAGATCGGCCAGTGCGGAATTGACCATGCGCTGGCGGGCCAGGCGCGACTGGCCGGCGAAGCGCGCCGTCACGATCTCCACGGTGAAATGGCTTTCGCCCGATCCGTCGTCCCCCAGATGGCCGCGATGCTTCGCGCTGTCATTGGTCACGACGAGGCGGTCAGGCGACAGGGCGGCCATCAGCCGTTCGGCAATTTCACGCCCTACCGGGCCTAGCGAAGAGTCAGTCATTTCCCATATATAGGCGCTTTGCCCAAAGTCAGTTCGAGAATTCGCCTTTCAGGCCGGTTTCGGGTGCGACCCCGGTTCGCCCGGCCGCGTCTTCAGCGACGCTCAATATAAGCAGAAAGGATCGCGCAGTTTTGTCAGGGCAGGACGCCAGTGAAAATGGTCGACGTCGCCACACGCGTTTCCACGGGCGGGTCGAAGGCACGCGCCATATGTGTTTCGTCCCCGGCTGCGAGGAGGCGGGGGAATTTCGCGCGCCTCCCGAGAATCGCCGGGACGCGCCGGACGGACCGCCGCAATGGCGCTGGTTCTGCCTCGACCATATTCGCGCGTTCAACCAGGGGTATAATTTCTTCAAGGGAATGAGCGCGGAAGAGATCGACGAGGCCCAGCGGCCTTATTCGGGCTGGGGCGCCGAGACGCGGGCATTCTCGTCCCAGGCGGCCAGCGGCACGCCGCCGCCGCGCTGGGCGGACTTTGCCGATCCGCTCGATGCCATCGGTGCCCGCTTCCGCTCCCGCGCCGCGGACATGGCCGAGCGGCGCGACGGCAAGCCGCTTTCGGGCGCGGATCGTTCCGCGCTGAAGACGCTTGGCCTCTCGCCGGATGCCGACCGGCGGGCCCTGCGGACACGGTACACGGAGCTGGTGCGGCGCTTCCACCCCGATCATAACGGCGGCGACCGCACGCATGAGAAGGCGCTGCAGGACGTGATCGCGGCTTATGGCCATTTGCGCAAGGCACCGGCATTCGCCTGAGCGGCCTTGCGGTTCCGTGCCACGGCTGCCATAGGCGCCGGCCCTTCAAGACCGGAGACAGGCCATGCCAGACGGCGTGACGGTTCACGCCCTCGGGCTCGATTTCGGCACGACCAACAGCGTCGTCGCGCTGGCGGACGGGGATGGCTCGCGCCTTGTCGAGTTCAAGGGAGAGGCAGCGAGCGGTGCTGTCTTCCGCTCGGCCCTGTGCTTCTGGCAGGATGAAGCGACGCGGGGCGGCCTGGCGCACGAGGCCGGACCCTGGGCAATCGCCGAATATCTCGATTTCCCGGAAGGCAGCCGGTTCATCCAGTCGTTCAAGTCCGTGGCCGCCAGCGCCCTGTTCGAGCATGCCAGCGTGTTCGATAAGCGGTTCCGGTTCGAGGAACTGGGCGCCCAGTTCCTCGAAAGGCTGGTGGCGCATGCCGGCGGCTGTCTTGACGCACGGCCCGAGCGGATCATTGTCGGGCGGCCGGTGCGCTATGCTGGTGCCCGGCCGGACGAGGCGCTGGCCCGCCAGCGTTACGACGCCATGTTCCGCGCCTTCGGCACGCAAATCCATTATGTGTACGAGCCGCTGGGCGCCGCGTTCAGCTATGCAAGCCGGCTCACGCGCCCGGCGACCATTCTCGTCGCGGATTTCGGCGGCGGCACCAGTGACTTTTCGGTCGTCCGCATCGCTGCGCCGGGCGCGAATCGTCGCTGCGAGCCGCTGGGGTCGGCCGGCATCGGCATCGCGGGCGACACGTTCGATTATCGCATCGTCGACCATCTCGTCCTGCCCATGCTCGGCAAGGGCGGCACCTATCGCTCGTTCGACAAGCTGCTGGAGATCCCGCGCAACTATTTCGCGGACTTCGCGGACTGGTCGCGGCTCGCGCTGATGCGTAACCGGCGGACGCTGGCCGAGCTCGACCGTCTCCGGCGCAGCGCGAGCGATCCGGCCGCGATCGGGCGCATGATCATGCTGATTGAGCAGGAGCTGGGCTATCGGCTCTACGATGCGGTCGGCGCGCTCAAGCGGACGCTGTCGGAGGCGGAGCATGCCTCGTTCCGGTTCGAGGCGGAGGACCTCCTCATCGAGGCCGATATAAAGCGCGCCGATTTCGAGCGCTGGATCGCGGCGGACATCGCGCGGATCGATGCGACCGTCGATCAGGCGCTCGCGGCGGCAGGGGTGACCGAGGCGGACATCGACCAGGTCTTCCTGACCGGGGGATCGTCCCTGATCCCGGCGATCCGTCGCCTTTTCGACACCCGCTTCGGGGCCGGCCGCATCGCCAGCGGGGGCGAGCTGACGTCGATCGCGCACGGGCTTGCGCTCATCGGACAGGAAGACGATCCCGCCGCATGGGAGGCATGATCGGCGCCCTGAACAGCCCCTGTCCCTCGACACAGCCTTCCCCGATCGGTTAGGGGCAGTCTCGACTCTGTGGAAAAGACGATATGACCGATATTCCGAACACCAATACCGACATGCGCAGCGAAGTGCTGCTCGATGCTCCCGACCGCACGGTGGACGCGCGCCAGGTCTTCGGTATCGATGTGGACATGGCCCTCCCGGCTTTCTCCGAGGCGGACGAGCGGGTGCCGGATGCCGATCCCGCTTATGTGTTCGACCCGGACACGACTCTCGCCATTCTCGCCGGCTTCGCCTTCAATCGCCGCGTGATGGTGCAGGGCTATCACGGCACCGGCAAATCGACGCATATCGAGCAGGTGGCGGCGCGGCTCAACTGGCCCTGCATCCGCATCAATCTCGACGCGCATATCAGCCGCATCGATCTCGTCGGGCGCGATGCCATCGTGCTGAAGGATGGCCAGCAGGTCACCGAGTTCAAGGAAGGGCTGCTGCCCTGGGCCCTGCAGCGCCCCGTCGCGCTGGTGTTCGACGAATATGACGCCGGTCGCCCCGATGTCATGTTCGTTATCCAGCGCGTGCTGGAAGCCGACGGCAAGATGACGCTGCTCGACCAGAACCGGGTGATTCGGCCCAGCCCTTGGTTCCGGCTGTTCGCCACCGCCAACACGGTCGGCCTGGGCGACACGACCGGCCTCTACCATGGCACGCAGCAGATCAATCAGGGCCAGATGGACCGCTGGAACCTGGTGGTCACGCTCAATTACCTGCCCGCCGAGACCGAGGCGCAGATCGTCCTGGCCAAGTCCGGCGAATATGATCACGAGGGTGGCCGCAAGGAAGTCCAGAACATGATCCGGGTCGCCGAGCTCACCCGGCAGGGCTTCGTCAACGGCGACATCTCGACCGTGATGAGCCCGCGCACGGTCATTAGCTGGGCGCAGAACGCCCTGATCTTCAAGGATGTGGGTTTCGCGTTCCGGCTGTCGTTCCTCAACAAGTGCGACGAGGCCGAGCGTGCGCTCGTCGCCGAATATTATCAGCGCGTCTTCGGCAAGGATCTGCCGGAAAGCGTGGCGGCCAAGGCTGACTGAAGGATCGCCTGACGGGTTCGCGCGCCGGTCCATGAGGCGCCGGTTGGTCCCGCCAGCGTCATCGGAAAAAAGAAAGGGCGGCCCCGCGAGGGACCGCCCTTTCGATCATTTGACGGGGCGTCTCAAACGAAGGAGACGATCCTCTGCTCCGAACGCTTGCGCGTGCGCAAGGTCCAGCCGACGGCGGTGAGACCGATCAGCATCATACCCCAGCTCATCGGCTCGGGCAGCGCCGTGACCTCATCGAAATCGGTGATCGGAGCCGGTCCGCCCCTTGCCTCGAACACGGTCGGCTTTCCGGGTTCAAAAGCCCATACGCCGGGCTTGATGTTGACCCAGCTGAACGTGGAATCGCTCTTTTCCCCGAACGGGGAGGAGGATGCCACCGGGGTCCCGGATAGCGTCACCGTTGCCGCTGCCGGCGCAGTCGCCAGCAACACGGCAGAGGCGGCCGTCATCATGAGCGCAGTCTTGAACATGCGTTCTCCCACTTGTTTGCGGCGGACCTCTCGCGAGGCCGAGCCGCGGTTACGCTCGATGTCGCTGCAGCGCCTTCATCTTCCGCTCCACTCGGCAAAATGCCGTCGGAATCAGCGACCAGTCATCGCTCTCATTGCGATGCAGCAGGAGAACTTTGCCATAGTTAACGGCGCGTGACAAATCTGGCCGGAGCCGGTCCGGCTGGCCGGATCAGCCCGTTGCGGGCGCGGATGCTTCGGCCTGTCGTGGCTCCGGAAATGCCAGGAAAGCCCGGATTCATGGGCTCTTCAGGCGCTTGGCGGCAAACGAATGCCGAATCTTTCCGATTGAATTTCATGCATTTGGTGGGCGGCGTTACCGCCACGCAGCGCCGAAAGCATCGATAAGCTGTGCACGCTTTGCCACGACCTGATTGTGCGCGGCACAACGGCGTCCGCGTCTCCGCGGGGATCAGGCCGCCCGGTGATAAAGGGCCCGCGCGGCGGGCCGGCCTGACGGATCAGGCGAGGCTGGCGACGTGCGACCGGCGGCGCATCAGGGCGCCGATCCCCGCGAAGCCCGCAATGAGCATGGCCCAGGTGGCGGGCTCGGGGACGGTGCCGGCAATCGGGGCGACCTCGATGGGGAGGGACTCGGTCAGCGGTTCGGCGAAACGCAGCTGGGCGGTCAGGGCCGGCTCCGGCGAGGGCGATCCGAAATAGCTGTCGAGCACGCTGTGCGTGAAGCGATAGCCGCCGCCCTGCTGGCTCTGGGTAAAGTAGCTGCCGAGCACGGAATGAGTGAAGCTGTAGCCCGAGCCGTAGGAAGAGCCGCCAAAGCCGTTGGCCCAGCTGTTCAGCTGGCCGATCTGGTTGAACGCGCGGACACCTTCGATGCCGGTGAACAGCTGCTGCGTGGTGGCGCCGTTCCGGACGGAGAAGGCGAAGCCGTCGGGCGAGAGATGCGCGCTGGAGTGAAGCGCGCCGACCACCTGGCTGATCCGCCCGTTGATCGTGACGGTCGCCTGCACGCCTTGCGCGGGCAGCGATGCGGTGGCCATGGCGATGGCGATAAGGCTGACGACGCGGATCATGGGCTGTGGCTTCCTTTGCAAACCGCGAACGGGTGCTTGCGGCGATGTCCCCGATGCGGAGTTAGGGAAGGCGAGGCCGATCATAAACGCGCTTAACCACGAAATTCCCTGGCCTTTTCGCGCTGTCTCGCGGCGAGACAGCAGCGAGCGAAGAAGTTAACGGCGCCAACGAGCGACCTTGCAGGCGGTCCGCGCGGCGGCGAGAGGCTTGACAGCCGGGCAAGCCTGGCTCAGCCCCATCCGCATGGCCGACCGTTCCCTGCTTGATCGCTTCAAGGATGTCCTTGCCGGCGCTTCCCGCTCCATCGCGCACGACCCGGAAGTCGAGCTCGGCTTCACGGCCGATGCGCCTCATCTGGTCGGCAAGCAGATCAAGGTGCCCACGCCCACGCGCGGCCTGCCGCCCGAGCAGGTGGCGCTTGCCCGGGGTTTCGCGGACAGCTTCGCGCTGAAGCTGCGTCATCATGATGCGCGGCTCCATGCCAGTCGCGCGCCTGCCCAGCCGGCGGCGCGGGCAGTCTATGATGCGGTCGAGATGGTCCGCTACGAGGCTCTGGGCTCCCGGAACTATCCCGGCATGCGGGCGAATCTCGCGGCCGCACTCGACATGCGCACGCATGCCGATCCCATCACGCGCGCCCAGTCGGCGAGCGAAGTGCCCATTCAGGGCGCAGTCGCCCTGTTGCTGCGCGAGCGGCTGACCGGGCAGGCACCGCCTCCCGAAGCGCTCAAGGGCATCGAATATCTGCGCGAGTGGATCGACGAGAAGGCCGCGACGGATTTCGAGGGGCTGGCGCTCTGCCTCGATGATCAGGCCGCGTTCCAGGACAAGGTGATGTCCATGCTCGAGCATCTCGAGCTGGTGCGCGCCGAGGTCCCGCCCGAATCGCCCGATGAGGATGAGGAAAGCGAGGAAGGCGAGCAGGAGAGGCAGGACGAGCAGGATCAGGACGAGCAGCCCGAGGACGACGACCAGTCCCGCGCCGAGACGCGCGGCGAAGACAAGGGCGAATCGGGCGAGGAAATGACCGAGGATCGTCAGGATGACGATTCGGATTCGGACGACGAGGGCGATGGCGACGCGCAGGACGACGAGGGCGTCATGCCGGTGCGGCCGAACCGTCCCTTCTCGGACCTGCCGCCCGACTTCAATTACACGGCCTACACCACCAAGTTCGACGAAACCGTGGGCGCACGCGACCTGTGCGACGTCGATGAGCTGGTGCGCCTGCGCGGCTTCCTCGACCAGCAGCTCGCTCCGTTTCAGGGTGCCGTCTCCAAGCTGGCGCACAGGCTGCAGCGGCGGCTGCTGGCCCAGCAGAACCGCAGCTGGGATTTCGATCAGGAGGAAGGGCTGCTCGATGCGGCGCGCCTCGCTCGCGTGGTCGTCAATCCCGCCCATTCGCTGTCCTACAAGATGGAGCGCGATACCGACTTCCGGGACACCGTCGTCACGCTGCTGATCGACAATTCCGGTTCCATGCGCGGCCGCCCCATCGGCATCGCGGCGATCAGCGCGGACATCATGGCCCGCACGCTGGAGCGCTGCGGCGTGAAGACCGAGATCCTCGGCTTCACCACGCGGGCCTGGAAAGGCGGGCAGAGCCGCGAACAGTGGCTTGCCGCCGGGCGGCCACCCAAGCCCGGCCGCCTGAACGACCTGCGGCACATCATCTACAAGCAGGCGGACGAACCCTGGCGCCGCGCCAAGGCCAATCTGGGCCTGATGATGCGCGAAGGGCTGCTCAAGGAGAATATCGACGGCGAGGCACTGCTCTGGGCCCATGGACGGCTCTTGGCCCGGCCAGAGGAGCGACGCATCCTGATGGTCATCTCCGATGGCGCGCCGGTCGACGATTCGACACTTTCGGTCAACAACGGCACCTATCTGGAGCGGCATCTGCGGCAAGTGATCGCCTGGATCGAGAGCCGGTCGCCGGTCGAGCTGATCGCGATCGGCATCGGCCATGACGTGACGCGCTATTACAAGCGCGCCGTCACGATCATGGATGCCGAGCAGCTTGGCGGCGCCATGGTGGAGCAGCTCGCGGCCCTGTTCGACAAGGATTGAACGCAGGGACCCGGGACAGGTCGCCCCGGCAGACGTCGTTCACCGCTTCCCCAAGCCGAGCTTGTTGCGGACCCGACCGCCGAGGTCCGTCGCCAGCCCACGGATCGCCGGCATGCCGTGCAGCCTGCGCAGGCGGTAGGCGGTGATATAGGCATGGGCGGCATTGAGCAGGGGCAGATCGAGGGCCACGAAGCGCGCGATGGCGCGACTCATCGCGTCCCGTAGATCGGGCGGGCAGCCATCGAGCAGGAGATCGGGGTGCGACGAGATCGGGCGAGGCTGTTTCCGGCCGCCGCGATGCGCGAAGCCGAGCGCGGAATCCTCGACATGGAAAAGCACATGCTCGGCAGGATCCCAGTGGATCGGCCCGGCGAAGAGCACTTGCAGCCAGAGCCAGGAATCCTCGCCATACAGGCAGCGATAGCGGGCGAAATAGCCGCCGATCCGGTCGAAAAGCGTCTTGCGGATGACGACGCAGCTGGAATGCAGCGCATCCACCATCTGCTTGATGGCCTCGTCACTCGCCTGCGGGTCGAGACCGCGCGTGACGGCCCGATCGACAAGCGCCGCGACCTTGTTGGGGCGCTGGGCGCGGAAAGCGCCGGCGTCATAGCCGCAGACATAAGCGCCGGCCTGCGGAGAAGCCGCCAGCGCGGCCAGGGCGCTGGCGAGGAAATCGCTGCGCCATTCGTCATCGCTGTCGAGGAAAGCGATCAGCGGCGCCCGCGCGGCCGCCGCGCCGGTGTTCCTGGCGACGCCCGGACCCTGATTGCGCTGGGTGAGGCACCGGATGCGATCGTCGTCGATCGCGCGGACCACGTCCATCGATGCGTCCGTGCTCCCGTCATCGACGACAATGACCTCGATGTCCGCGACGCTCTGGCCAAGCACGGATCGCACCGCCCGCTCGATCGTGGCCCGCTTGTTGTACAGCGGCAGGACCACCGAGACGGCGGGCTGGCCCGGCTGCGGGCTCTGTGCGGTGGCATCCATCGCTAGATCGAACGATAGCCGAGGTGACGGCGCAGGCTGCCCGATGCGCGTGCATTGAGCACCAGCCATTGCACGGCTTCGCCCCGGTCATGCTTGCGGGTGCGCCGATAGGCCAGGCCCGATTCGGCCAGCACCCGGAGCGTCGAGAGCACGGCGCGCGCGCGGGCAGGGAGCCCCGTGCGCACGCCGCGAATGGGATTGTCGAACCCCACGGCCTCGTAGAAGGTGCGGATGTAGCTTTCGGTCTGGCGCTCGGCCGGAATGATGTGAAGTACGGTCGCGTCCCAGACCCAGCTTCCCGTGCGGCCCTGCGCCAGAATGGCCTTGATGACCGCCACTTCCTCGCCGCCGCGGCGGCGGCCGGGCGCGACTCCCAGTTCGGGATCATAAGGCTGGGCGCGCTGCTCGGCGCCGCGCACGGCATAATTGAGCCCCCAGGGAAGACGGGAGGGCGTGATCTCCGTCCATTCCGGGCGGTCGCGGATAGCCAGCAATCCCCGCAGCACCTTGCGGTTCTCCGTGAACCAGGGCTCGCGCGGCTCTTCGAACACCGGCTCCGTGCGCCCGCCGAACACCGCGTCGCCGGGGCGCTCGCGGAAGGCGCGGGACCAGGCGGCGAGCCAGTTCTCATCCACAAGGACATCGTCGTCGGTCCAGAGGACATAATCCCCTTTCGATTCCGCCACGCCGGCATTGCGCGCGTTGGACAGGCCGGCGACCGGTTGCCACACGCGCCTGATCGGCAGGCGGCCGGCGAAGCGCTCGATGACCTCGGGCGTCGAATCGGTGCTGCCATTGTCCACCACGAGAAGTTCCCAGGACTCGCTCATGCGCGCCGCCGCAGTGACGAGCGAGTCCAGCGTGCGCGCCAGCGATTCCGCGCGGTTGCGCGTGCAGATGATGACCGTGACGAACGGCGAAATGGCCATGTTTCTCCCTCCGCGACACCGGCTCTATCCCACTGTCCGGTGTCGCCATGATTGTCTGTCTTCTCAGCGGGGCGTTCCGCTCCATATCGGCTCGGCTTTCCATGGATCGAAGCCGTCATACACCGGAACGCCGAAGGGTTCGGCAAAGGCCCGGCACGCCTCGATGTCCTCTGGTGCAATGAACTTGCGCCATTTGTCGATCTGGGAGCGGGAGTCGCGCCGGAGCGAATAGGCCGAGCCTTCTTCGGCGCCGCGTTCCGGCTCCGCGAACTGGCTGGCCGCCGGCGTCCACGCCATGTCGAGCCGGTCCGACAGCGCCTCGAGCCGCGCCGGGCCGTCCGCGCAGAGCCATTCGAAGGGAACCACATGATAACCCGCCCCTTGCGCGGCCTGTCGATAGGCAACGCGCATGGTGGCGCCCCATAGCGCGCCCGCCCGTTCCCAGAAGGTGCCGGCCGAGCGGATGAGATCGGCGAAGGGCGCGAGATGCTCGGAAACAAGTCGGTCGTCGTTCAGCAGGCTCGTGGGGTCCACGTCCCAGCCGAGCTTCTGATAGCTGGCGAACTGGCCGACCGGATGACGCACGAGGCTCACGATCCGGGCCTCGGGATAGCGTGCGGCCAGCCAGTCGAGGGTGAGATTGGCGCGAATCAGCTTCACCAGGACGTGGGGCTTGCGCATGTAGAGCGCGGGCCAGCGATCCCCGAGGCCGCGCAGGCGCGGGGGCAGCCGCTCGATCAGCGGTCCCTGGTCCTCCTTCATCGTGAAGCTCGTCGCCACCTGCCCGCTCAGCGCACGGTCCATATGCGCCTGGTAGAGGGGGTGGTCGTCCCCAGCCTTCAGATAGAGGTTCCAATAGTCCGGGCCCGGTGCGCCGGGCACATGATCCGAGTTGTCCGGTTCGCGATAGTAAGTGAAGCCCGGTGCGAAGGAGAGGGCCTTGGCGGTCCAGCTTGTGCCGCTTCGCGGCATTCCCGAGACGATCACCCGTTTCATCAACAATCCTTCAAATTGCCGCGCGCAGGGAACGATATCTCGCGGAAAGATACAAAAACTTCACGATGAGGCCCTTAGGCGGGAATCCGTCAACGCGACGACGACTTGCATTCCACATCGACTTTCTTTTCGCAATGCGGCAGGCAAGCGGCGTTCACGCTCTGATGCATGGCAACAGGTAAAAGGGAATTGAATCGTGTCGAGCGTTGCCGGGCAGATCATCAAGGGCAGCCTGTGGCTTTCCGGTGCCCGCGCGATCGTCAATGCGCTGGGCTGGGCGAGTACGATCGTCCTTGCCCGGTTGCTGACACCCGATGATTTCGGCCTCGTGGCGATCGGTACCACGATCCAGGCGATCATCATGGCCGTCACGGAAATGTCGCTGGCGCAGGCGCTCGTTCATCATCGCGCGCCCGATGACGACCATCTGAATACCGCCTGGACGCTGGGTTTCCTCCGGGGCCTTGTCATTGCCGCCATGCTCGCCCTGGCTGCTCATCCCCTTGCCCTGCTTTACGAGGATCCGCGGCTGGAATGGGTGATCTATGCGATCGCGTTCGGGGTCTTCCTCGGTGGCCTGAGCAATCCGCGCCGGGTCATGCTGCAGCGACAACTCATCTTCTGGCAGGATTTTCTGCTGAACGTGGGCATGCGGCTGGCGACGGTCATCGTCTCGATCGGCGTCGCGGTCTATTATCGCAACTACTGGGCCCTGATTCTCGGGGGAATGGCCGGACAGCTGGTGGGGCTGGCAATATCCTACATGATCATGCCGTTCCTGCCGCGCTTCGGCTTGCGTCATGCGCGGGAACTATGGTCCTTCTCGTTCTGGCTGACGCTCGGCCAGACCGTCAACACGATCAACTGGCGTTTCGATCAACTGCTGATCGGCAAGCTGCTGGGGCGGTCCGAGCTGGGATATTATTCGGTGGGCGACAATCTCGCGCAGATGCCGACCCGGGAAGCGACCAATCCTCTTCGGCTCACGCTGTTCCCTGCGTTCAGCCGCATATCCGATGATCCGGCACGCCTGCGGGCGGCCTATCAGCGCGCGCAAGGCCTCATCACCGCGATGGCGCTGCCCGTCGGCGTCGGATTTGCGCTGGTGGCCGAGCCGCTGGTGAGAGTCGCGATGGGTGACAAATGGCTGCCGGCGGTGCCCATCATCCAGGCGCTTTCCTCGATCTTCGCTTTCCAGACCTTCGGTTCCGTCGTGCAGCCGCTCGCGATGTCGCTCGGGGCGACAAAGAACCTGTTTCACCGCGACCTCTGGGTCTTCTTCGTGCGGCTGCCGATCATCCTGACCGGCCTGTTCTTCGGCGGCCTGCCGGGTCTTGTCGTGGCGCGCATGGTCAGCGGTACGGTTTCCACCATCATGAACATGGAGCTGGTCCGCCGGCTCTCGGGCCTGGGCCTCAGGACCCAGTTCGGCAGCAATCTGCGCACGCTGGGTGCCATTGCGGTCATGATCGTCGGCGTGACGGCCTGTCGACGCCTGGCCTTTACGGCTGCGCATCCCGGTCCGCTGTACCTGATATCCGAGGTCGTCATACTCGCCGCGACGGGCGCCATTCTCTATCTCGGGTCGCACTGGCTGTTCTGGCGTCTGCAGGGCTATCCGCAAGGGCCGGAGAAGGAAGTCCGGGACCTTCTGGGCCAGGCGCTTGCGCGGCTGCGCCGACCCCAGCCGCTGAGGTCGCGATGATGCGGGCGGCCTGCGTTGCCGGTGCGGCTTCCCCATGGAGGGAGCGCCCATGACTCGCGTGCTCATGGCCTCGAACGATCAGACCTTCAGTCCGGCGCTTACCCATGCTTATCATGCGCGCGGGCTCGACGTGACCGCGGGCGTACCCAATCTCGACCCCGCTTTCGGGCGGTTCGATGTGCTTCACGTCCACTGGCCCGAGGAACTGGCCGGCTGGAGCGCCCGCGACAAGGCGCGCACGGACAAGGTGCTGGAGCTGCTCGACTGGTGGAAGCAGCGCGCGGTGATCGTGGCGACGGTCCATAATCTGGTGCCGCACCGGGCGGAGCGGCTGGATGGCCCGGAGTCGGTCTATTTCAATGCCTTCTATGAGCGGGTCGATCTGCTTTGCCATTTCTCGGGCTATTCGCGCGAGCGATATGCAGAGCAGTATCCGGCCATCCCGCAGGCCCGGCAGATCGTCCAGCCGCTCAACACCTACGATCACCTGCTCCCGCTGATGCGCGGCCGGGAGGCTGCCCGCGCGCAATTCGGTGTGAAGCCGGACGAGCATGTCTTCGCGGTCTGCGGCGCGATGCGCCTGCCTGCGGAGATGAACCTCGTTCGTGCCGCCTGGTCTCGCCTGCGTGATCCCTCGGCGCGGCTGCTGCTCGCGTCAGGCCCGTCGTGGAGTGGCCTGGACCCCGTGCGACGGACTGCCGGCAAGGTTGCTCACCGCCTCTGGCTGCGCGACCGCAGGATCAGCCGGCTGGGCGGGCAGGTCGACGATTCGACGCTGGTCGGCATATTGGAAGCGGCCGACACGATCATCATTCCCCGGCTCGGCCATCACCTCAATTCGGGGCTTGTCCCTCTGGCCCTGACCTTCGGCACCGGCATCCTCGCGGCGGACCTCGGCGCCAACCGGGAGATCGTGCCGCAGCCGCAGAACGAGCTCTACGAGGCCGGGAATGCCGACTCATTGATCGAGGCGATGCGCCGGCAGATGGTAAAATCATCTGCGGAGGTGCGCGCCGCCAATCTGGCGCACCGTGACACCATCGGCTGGGGTGCGGCGCTGGACATGATATGGCCGCGCGTCGTCGAGATCGGGCGCCACAAGCGCCTGCCTGCCTTCACGTCCGCCGCTCAGGGCGAGGCCGCCGGCTTGTAGAGAGCCGGGAGCAAGGTCTTGAATGCCGCCAGCTTGGGCGCATCCCAGCGCCGGATATAGGGGTGGTCGGGATTCTTGCGCATGAAATCCTGATGATAGGCCTCGGCCGGCTGGAAGCGCCGCACCGCTTCGGTGCGCGTGACGACTGGCGCGTCCCACAGGCCTGATTCGTCCAGCTGGGCGATATAGGCCTGCGCCGTTCTGGCCTGCGCCTCGCTTTGCGGAAACAGGGCCGATCGATACTGCGTGCCATGGTCCGGGCCTTGCCGGTCAAGCGTCGTGGGATCGGCGATCACCGAGAAGAAGATGCGCAGCAGCGTGCCGTAGCTCACTTCAGCGGGATCATAGATGACGCGCACGGCCTCGGCATAGCCGGTGCGCCCCGTCCCCACGCGGTCATAGGTCACGCGCATCTCCGGCGGCCCGCCGCCATAGCCGGACAGGACGCGCTTCACGCCCTTCACATGGGAGAAGACGCCCTCGACTCCCCAGAAGCACCCACCGGCGAAATAGGCCGTGGCGTTCCTCCCGGTCTCCGGTTCGTCGAGCGCGGGGACCGGGGCAAGGCGCGGGCGTTCCGCGGCTGCCGCCGGTGCGGAAGCGGAGAAGGCGGCGAGGGCAAGACCCTGCCCGGCAAGCAGGATCGCGGCGAGCAGGGAACGCATTGGCTTTCTCCCCGACATCGGATGTCGTTTCCATGATGGAACTGGGAGCGGCAAGGGCCCGTTTCAAGGCACATCGCCTGGCGGGTGGCATTCGGGCACGGGGAGATGGCGCCCGGCTGAGGCCGGGGCCTCTCTTTTCAGTGGCGCTCAGAAATGCCGGGCGAAGCGCAGGCCCAGCATCACCCGCTCGGCGATCGCCGTGCTGATCCGGTCATTGAGGAGGACCCGCAGTTCGGGGCCGAGCGCGAGCAGACCGGATAGCGCGCCCGCGCCGTTATCGGCTGCAGGCTGAGGCGCGCGGCCTCGCGGCGCGGCGGCGTCCATCGGGAGAATGCTGGCCTGTGCTGCCGCCTGCACCAGTTCCGGACCCTCGGCATATCCCGCAGGCGCGAGCCTGAATTGGGCCGAACGATCCGCGATGCGGGTGTCCGCAGGCGCCGCGTGCGCGGGCAGGGCCATGGTCAGGAGAGACAGGATCGACGCGTGCAACCCGTTGAGCCATCTTGTCCGGCGCCCTGCACTGGGCGCGGCTTCATCCGTTTGCGTCGATCCCATCTTCTGCGACCTCTTCTGGTGAGGAAGAGAATCGCTGAAAATGGTTAACGGCGCTCACCGGGCCCTGGTTAACGGGCGGGTAACGGTTTGAGGGCGGCCGGGGACGGTTCAGCCGAGCGCGGCGCAGGCCTCCTGGATCCGGGTACAGGCGGCTTTCAGAATCTCTTCCGACGTCGCGTAGCTCACCCGGAATGCCGGCGCGAGGCCGAAGGCCCCGCCATGAACGGCTGCGACACCCTTCGCCTCGAGGAAATAGGTGATCAGATCCTCGTCCGTCGCGATCTTCCGGCCGTCGGGCGTGGTCTTGCCGATGCAGCCGGAGGCGTCGGGATAGACGTAGAAGGCGCCTTCCGGCGTTGGGCAATTGAGGCCGGGCGCATCGTTGAGCATGGCGACGACGAGATCGCGCCGCTTGCGGAAGGCTTCGTTCCGTCCGGCCAGAAAGCTCTGGTCGCCATTCAGCGCCGCGGCCGCCGCCGCCTGGCTGATCGAGCAGGGGTTGGAGGTCGACTGGGACTGCAGCTTGGCCATCGCCTTGATGATCCACTGCGGGCCGCCGGCATAGCCGATCCGCCAGCCGGTCATGGAATAGGCCTTCGACACGCCGTTCACCGTGAGCGTGCGCTCATAGAGATCGGGGCATACCTGCGCGATCGTCTTGAACGGTGTGGGCGCATACCAGACATGCTCATACATGTCGTCGGTCAGGATCAGCACATGGGGATGCCTGCGCAGCACTTCGCCGAGCGCCAGCAGTTCCTCGCCCGAATAGGCAGCGCCCGTCGGGTTGGAAGGGGAGTTCAGCAGCACCCAGCGCGTCTTCGGCGTGATCGCCGCTTCGAGCTGCTCGGGCAGGATCTTGTAGAGCTGGTCCGCGCCGGCCGAGACGATGACCGGCGTCCCGCCGGCGAAGTTCACGATGTCCGGATAGCTCACCCAGTAAGGCGCGGGGATGATGACTTCGTCGCCCGCCTCGACAGTCGCCAGCAGCGCATTGAACAGTGTGTGCTTGCCGCCCGAGTTCACGCTGATCTGGCCGGTCTCGTAGCTCAGATCATTGTCGCGCCGGAACTTGGCGGCAATGGCTTCCTTGAGTTCGGCCGTGCCGTCGACATTGGTGTACTTCGTCTGGCCCGAGCGGATCGCGGCGATGCCTGCTTCCTTGACGAAATCCGGCGTGTCGAAATCCGGTTCTCCCGCCGAGAGACCGATGATGTCCTTGCCCTCCCGCTTCAGGGCGATGACGCGGTCGGTCATGGCGAGCGTGGCGCTGGGCTGGATGCGGCCGAGGGCGGCGGAAGTCCGTGGCATGGAGTTGACTCCTGGCGAGGGGAGGAAGCGGTGCGCTGTCTGTCCGGAGAGCCCGGACGGCGCGGTCCATAATGTCCTCAGCCCCGGCGCGCAACCACGCTTGCGGCCACCATTCCGCGGGACGCATTGCCGATGAAGAATCCGCCTTCCAGATCGCGGGGCTTGAGATCCGCTTCCTCGGCCTCGCCCAGGTCGAGGAGATTCTGGCGCAGCACGCCGGGCAGCAGCCCCCGCGAGAGGGGCGGGGTGAGCAGACGGTCGCCGCGCTCCACGAAGATGGTCGAGAAGCAGCCTTCGGTGAGATAGCCGGCCTCGTCCAGAAGCAGCACCTCGAATGTGCCGCCGCGCCGCAGGGCTTCTTCATAATGGCGCCGGTCGGTGGTCTTGTGGTGAATGCGCGGATCGTCGCCGCCCAGCAGCCGGGGCACGATGCTCACCTGCATGATCGCTTGCGGCCAGGGCGCGTGCGGCCGCACCTCAACGGCCATATTCCCAGCCCGTGACAGCAGGACGCGCACCCGCTGCGCCTCGACGAAGCTGAAGGTCGCGGCCTGCAGCTCGTTGCGCAGCGCGTGGCGGTCGAAGCGGAAGCCAAGCTTGTCGGCGCTGGCCTGCATCCGGCTGATATGGCGCTCGAGCATCGGCAGACCGCTCGCAGGATCGAACGCCATCGTCTCGATGAGGTCGAAGGCCCCTGTCGTTTCGCTCACGCCTGCTCCTCTCCCGGCCGCGCTGTCACGAAGCGCGCCTTGTCAAGGCACTCCTGCCATTCGGCATCCGGCGCGCTGTCCGCAACCACGCCCGAGCCGAGCCCCAATATGCCCCGGTTTGTGCCCGGTTCCAGAGAAATGGTGCGGATCGCGACATTGAAGCGGGCGCTGCCGTCCGGAGCGATATGGCCGATGCTGCCGGTGTAGAGCCCGCGCCCGAAGCGTTCGACTTCCCGGATCACTTCCATGGCGCGCAACTTGGGGGCGCCAGTGATGGAGCCGCAGGGGAACAGGGCCCGCAGCGCGTCGACCGGGCCGACATCCTCGCGCAGCTGCCCTTCCACCACGGAGATCATCTGATGGATGGTCGGATAGGTTTCGACGTGGAACAGGGCGGGCACGCGCACGCTGCCCGCGGTGGTGACGCGGGAAAGGTCATTGCGCAGCAGGTCGACGATCATGAGATTCTCGGCCCGCTGCTTGGGGTCGCTGGCGAGATGGGCGATCGCGGCGGCATCCTCGACCGGGTCCGCCAGCCGCCGGGCCGTGCCCTTCATGGGCCGCGTTTCGATCCGTCCCTTCTCGAGCGCGAAGAAGCTCTCCGGCGAGAAGGAGAGCACGTGCCGCCCGTCATGCCGGATGAGCGCGCCATAGCCCGCCGCGGCATGGGGCCGGATGGCCGCATAGGCAGCGAGCGGATCCCCGTCGATGGTCACGGCGGCCAGGAAAGTGAGGTTCGCCTGATAGATGTCGCCCGCGCGGATATAGTCAAGCACCCGGGCGATCGCTTCGCCATAGTCGGCGCGCGAGACGAGCGGCTCCACCGGACCGACCGTCGCCTCGTCCGGGGAGGGCAGCAGGTCCGGCACGGCATCGCGCGGCACCTGTTGCAGCGCGTCGAACAGGCCGAACCACAGCAGCGGTCCGCTGTCTCCCTCGCGCGGGGCATGGGCTGCGAGGCGCGGCTCGAAGGCATGGCCTGCCGCATAGGAAAGATAACCCGCCGCATGCAGCCCTGCGCGGGTCGCGGTCTCGATCTCCCGAAGCGCGGGGAGGACACCCTCCAGGCGCTGCGCGGTCACGACTCTCAGCGGATCGCGGAAGAGCGTGGCGACGCCCCCCCCTTGCGGGCTGGCATCGTCCAGCAGGACAAAGGGCGCATCGGCCCGGGCAGGCAAGGCGGCCAGACTCATCCTGCCCTCATGGCAGCGCCTTGCGCGCAAGGCCAGCCTTCGGCGTGGCGGGGGCAGGGCGCCGCGCTTTCATCGTCCGGTGAGGCGCTCGCTCGCGCCGCTCTGTGGATTGGCCGACACACTCGCCCGAAAACCGTCTCTCCCGGCCCGAAATCGCACAGCACTGGCCGATGATGACGGCGATTGTCATTGGCCATTCGGCGCGGCCTTTCATAAGGACCGGCGCATGGAAGGCAGGCGCTGAGAGAGGCGGAGGCAAGTCGATGTCCGGCTATGGGATGGTCGCGGGAAGGATCGCCGTCGTGTGCGGAGCGCTGGCGGCTGCCATGTTGCTGCGTTCGGCGCCCGAGGCGGCGCGCTGGGCCTTGCTGATCTGCTCTCTGGGCTTCATCGGCGCCACCTTGCGGCTGCGCCGGATCGACGCCGGGCTCTGAGAGAACAAGGCAGCAGCGAACCTCAGTCGAACAGCGAGCTGACCGAACTCTCGTCCGCGATCCGGCGGATCGCTTCGCCGAGCAGCGGTGCGATGGGAAGCTGGCGGATGCGCGAGGAGGAGCGGACCGCGTCGGTCGCCTGGATCGAATCGGTGATGACCAGCTCGTGCAGTTGCGATCCCTCGACGCGCGCCACCGCGCCGCCGGAAAGAACGCCATGCGTCACATAAGCGACGACATCGGTCGCGCCGGCCGCCTTGAGTGCCCCGGCGGCATTGCACAGCGTGCCGGCGGAATCGACGATATCGTCGATCAGAATGCAGAAGCGCCCCTTCACATCGCCGATGATGTTCATGACTTCCGATTCGCCCGCGCGCTCGCGGCGCTTGTCGACGATGGCGAGCGGCGCATTGTCCAGCCGCTTGGCCAGCGCCCGGGCCCGGACCACGCCGCCCACGTCGGGCGAGACCACCATGAGATTGTCGTTCGGGAAACGCGCCTGGATATCGGCGGACATGACCGGCGCACCGAACAGATTGTCGGTGGGGATGTCGAAGAAACCCTGGATCTGTCCGGCATGGAGATCGACCGAGAGCACGCGGTTGGCGCCCGCCGTGGTGATGAGATTGGCCACCAGCTTGGCCGAGATCGGCGTGCGCGGTCCCGGCTTGCGGTCCTGCCGCGCATAGCCGAAATAGGGGACGACCGCCGTGATCCGCTTGGCCGACGCACGCTTGAGCGCGTCGATCATGATGAGCAGTTCCATGAGATTGTCGTTGGCGGGATAGCTGGTCGACTGGATGACGAAGACATCCTCGCCGCGCACATTCTCGTGAATCTCGACGAAGATCTCCTCGTCGGCGAAGCGCCGCACGCTCGCATTGGTCAGCGGCAGCTCGACATAGTCCGCGATAGCCTGAGCGAGCGGCAGATTGCCGTTGCCGGAGATGATCTTCATGGCGGTGCCTTGTGTCGGGAATGGAGGTCGCGGCTCCTCTAGCGGCGCAGAGGGGCCGTGAAAAGCGGCTTGTGACGCTTTGGCGACAGGTTCCTGGCGATTTGCCCTGCACTCAAAATCGTCTAGAGCCGCGCCATGACCGATCGTCTCCGTATTGCCATGGCCCAGCTCAACCAGACGATGGGCGATCTCGCCGGCAATGCCGACGCGATGCTCGCCTGCCGTCAAAAAGCCCGGGAACAGCAGGCCGATCTGGTCGTCTATCCCGAACTTCAGCTCATCGGCTATCCGCCGGAGGATCTGGTCCTCAAGCCCGCGCTTGCCGCGCGCGCGGAAATCGAGCTGCGCCGGCTGGCCGAGGCGACGGCGGATGGCGGACCCGCCATGCTCGTCGGCACGGTGATCGCCAATCAGGGGCTGCTGTTCAATTGCGTGGCGTTGCTGGACGGGGGCGAGATCGTCGCCATCCGGCAGAAGCGCGAGCTGCCCAACTATGGCACGTTCGACGAGAAGCGGCTGTTCGCGCCGGGCCCGCTGCCCGAGCCGGTCCTGTTCCGCGGCGTCAGGCTCGGCCTGCCGGTCTGCGAGGACATCTGGTTCCCCTTCGTCACCGGTCATCTGGCGGAGAAAGGGGCCGAGATCCTCATCACCGTCAACGGCAGCCCCTATGAGGTCGCCAAGGACGATTTCCGTATCAAGGGCGTCTGTGCCCGGCGAGTCGAGGAAACCGGCCTGCCGATCCTCTATCTCAATCGCGTCGGCGGGCAGGACGAGCTGGTGTTCGATGGCGCCTCCTTCGTCCTCAATGCGGACGGCGACATCGCGCACATGCTACCCGACTGGGAGGAAGCGCTCGTCGTGACCGACTGGGTGCGCGATGAAACGGACGGCAAATGGCTGTGCAAGCCCGGCGAGGTCCATGCGCTCGACGAGCATCCGGCCGACATCTATCACGCCATGGTCGTGGGCCTGCGCGATTATGTGAACCGCAATCGCTTCCCCGGGGTGGTGCTCGGTCTCTCGGGCGGCATCGACAGCGCGTTGAGCGCGGCCGTCGCTGTCGATGCGCTGGGCGCAGATCGCGTCTGGTGCGTCATGATGCCCTCGCGCTTCACCAGCCAGGACAGCCTCGATGATGCCGCCGAATGTGCGCGGCTGCTTGGCTGCCGGCTGGATACCGTTCCGATCTCGCCGGCCGTGGAAGCCTTTGACGACATGCTGGTGCAGGTCTTCGAAGGGCGCGCCGCCGATCTTACCGAGGAGAATATCCAGTCGCGCATTCGCGGCGTCACGCTGATGGCGCTCTCGAACAAGTTCGGCCACATGCTGCTGACCACCGGTAACAAGAGCGAGATGAGCGTGGGCTATGCCACCATCTATGGCGACATGGCGGGCGGCTATTCCGTGCTCAAGGACGCCTACAAGACCACGGTGTTCGATCTCTCGCGCTGGCGCAACGCGGCAAGGCCGGCCCTTGCGCTGGGGCCGGACGGGCCGGTGATGCCCGAGCGGGTCATCACCAAGCCGCCGACGGCCGAGCTGCGCGAGGACCAGAAGGATTCGGACAGCCTGCCGCCTTATGAGGTCCTCGATCCGATCCTCTATGGTCTGGTCGAGCAGGAGAAATCGGTCGACCAGCTCGTCGCCATGGGGTTCGAGCGCGAGACCGTGACGCGGATCGAGCGCCTGCTTTATGTCGCGGAGTACAAGCGCCGCCAGTCTCCCCCGGGCGTGAAGCTGGGCGGGCGGAACTTCGGGCGCGACCGGCGCTACCCGATCACCAATGCGTTCCGGACGGGGCACTGAGAGCATGAGCGTCATCACCCGTTTCGCGCCGTCGCCGACCGGCAAGCTGCATGTCGGCAATATCCGCGCGGCGCTGCACAACTGGCTGTGGGCCCGCAAGATGGGCGGCCAGTGCCTGCTGCGGATCGACGATACCGACACGGCGCGCAGCGAGGAGCGCTTCGTCGAGAGCATCCGCGCCGATCTCGCCTGGCTCGGCCTGGATATGGATGGCGAGGTGCGCCAGTCCGCGCGATTCGCGCTCTATGAGGATAAGTTTCAGGAACTGCGCGCCGCCGGCCGGGTCTATCCCTGCTTCGAGACCGCGCAGGAGCTGGAGATCCGGCGCAAGATCCTTCTCGGCCGGGGCCTTCCCCCGGTTTATGATCGCGCGGCGCTGGCGCTGACGGCGGAGGAGATCGCCGCGCGGGAAGCGGCGGGCGAGACGCCGCACTGGCGCTTCCGGCTGGACCATGAGGCGGCCATCGAATGGACCGATCTGGTCCGGGGCCCCCAGCATTTCGACCCGCGGCTGCTTTCCGATCCCGTCATCCGCCGCGCCGATGGCAGCTGGCTCTATATGCTGCCGTCCGTGATCGATGACATCGACATGGGCATTTCCCATGTGCTGCGCGGCGAGGACCATGTCTCCAACACCGCGACGCAGATCCAGATGTTCGCGGCGCTTGGCGGCGGAACGCCCCAGTTCGCGCACATGGCGCTGCTGACCGGGGCCGAAGGCAAGCTCTCCAAGCGGCTCGGCGCGATCGGCGTGAGCGATTTTCGCGATGCCGGCATCGAGCCGATGGCGATCAATGCCTTGCTGGCGCGACTGGGCACGAGCGATCCGGTGGAACCGGTTGCCGACGTGGCGCCGCTGATCGAGCATTTCGATTTCGCGCGGTTCGGCCGGGCCCCCGCGCGCTTCTCGGAAGAGGAATTGTCCGGGCTGAACACGCGGATCGTCCACCTGCTTCCTTATGAGGCGGTGGCCGACCGTCTGCCCGCGGCCGTCACGCCGGCGATCTGGCCAGTGATTCGCCCCAATCTGGACACGCTCGCGCAGGCGGTGGACTGGCTGCCGGTGCTGGAAGGCGACATCGCCGTCGCCGCTCTGGGCGAAGAGGATCGCGCTTTTCTCGCTCAGGCTGCGGACATGCTGGCGCAGGCGGACTTCAGCGACGATCCCTGGCGCGCGCTCACGGGCGCGCTCAAGGATGCGACCGGCCGCAAGGGCAAGGCCCTGTTCCTGCCGCTGCGACTCGCGCTCACCGGCATGGATCATGGGCCGGACATGGCGGCGCTGCTGCCGATCATCGGCAAGGCGCGCGCGCTCGATCGCTTGCGGGCAGCGGCGGCGCAGGTCGCGGCCGACTGATCCGGCGCATCCGCCCGAGGATATTCGAACCCCGGACGGCACTCAACGCCAGCATTTGCGGCCCTGTTCTTCCGGCGGCGGAGAATGCGCGTGCACTCATTGGCCGGAGCTCCTGAGGCTCTCTGTTCGAAAGTGGTCGGGCCGGGCGCGACAGCCTTGCTGCCGCAGGCTCCGCCCTGCCTGCGGGAACGGGGGGCGTCAGCAACGCCGAAGGGCGCTGGTTGTCTCGGCAAGTGTGCGCGGGGGCGTGCTTGCCCTCCATCGCCTCATCAGCCTCGCTTTTCCCCTGTCCTACACGCCGTCTGCCATGGCAGGCCCACCGAACGCTTGCTCTTGAAACAGGCGCAGGAAGGCACGGTTCTTTCTCATGATTGGCGTTCCATCAACCGGTCGGCCGCACAGGCTTGCCGAGACGGGCTCCGCTGTCCATGGCATCGAAAGTTCACGGAAGGGGAAGATGACCCGGACGGGTCGTCATCTTTGTCAACTTTCAGGGCAGCGTGCCTTGTTGGACCGGCATCGCAGGGCCGTCATGGAGCGCTTGCGC
This sequence comes from Sphingobium sp. SYK-6, assembly GCF_000283515.1. GTDB lineage: Bacteria > Pseudomonadota > Alphaproteobacteria > Sphingomonadales > Sphingomonadaceae > Sphingobium > Sphingobium lignivorans. The sequence continues at coordinate 3,979,793 of NC_015976.1, read as the reverse complement.
CGTCCATCGCTCTCTCTCTCCTCTCTCAGCGGCTTGGATCTCACCACCGCTCCGCGAATCAGCCTGTCCGGCGATGTCCATGGACGGGGCCGGGCTTGGTCCCACAGCGATTTTCATCGCTCGCATCCTTCTGCCGCCCCATGCTCGTTTCGGACTGGCATCCGCCCTTGCAAAATGGTAACATTATAACATTACAAAAAGTGCAGGAGAGGTGCCATGTCAGACATGTCAGTGCCCCGTTCCACTTATGGCAGCCGCCGTTCACCGGCTGCCATGGCCGCCGCGCTCGCGCTCAATGGGGGCCTGTTCGCCCTGTTGATCGCGCTGCCGGTCGCTGTGCAGGTCATTCCGGCCGATCCGCCGATCCGGATCAGGCATGTGCCGCTCGATCCACTACCGTCTTCCGAGCCGGAGCCCCAGAAGACCGAGAGCCCTCGCAATGTGGTGCAGCCTGTGATCCCTCATCCCGTCCAGCCGGACCCGGTTCGCGTGGAGCCGCTGGTGCCGCTCGATACCGGGCCCCAGATTGCCCTTTCCGAGTTCAGATTGCCCATCACGCCGGCGGAGCCGATCGCGCCGATCGAGTCGCCGGCCGAGCCGGTGCTTCACAAGGCGCGGCCTGACCCGCGCTTTGCCGACGCGTTCCGCCCCGCTTATCCGGCCGCCCTGCGGCGCGACGGGCTGGAGGGCAGCGTGACCGTGCGCGTGACGATCGATCCGCGCGGCCGGGTAACGGATGTGGAGATGGTCTCGGCGTCCAATCCGGTCTTCTTCGAGGAGACGCGGCGGCAGGCCCTGCGGTTCTGGCGCTTCGTGCCCGCCACGCGCGATGGCGTCGCGGTCCAGTCCGTCCAGACCATGACAGTGCATTTCAGGCTCGAGAACTGAGGGCCATGCGGGGCCGGCGGCGCGATCGTCGGTCCCGCGGCTTCCCAACCGGGCGGCAGGCGCCTATGTTGATGCCATGGCCATTCTTCCCCGCCCGGTTTCCCCGACCAGCGCGTTCGCTGACCTGCGCGAGATGTTCTCGCGCGAGCGGCCGCATCGCTGGAGCATCCTTGCCCTGTCGATCACGCTGACCGGCTTCCTCCTGTGGGGCTTCCTTGTCGATTCGCGCATCCCGCCCAAGGAACGCGAGATCATCTATGTCGAAAGCTGGATGAGCGACCGGAAGGACAGTGACATCATCCGCCGCCAGATCGAGGATCTCGCCAAATATGAGGCGGCGCTGGAGCGCAAGCAGCGCGAATTCCAGAGCGTGGCCGACAGTCTCGGCATCGAGTGGCGCGAAGACGAAATCCGCAACCGGGCCCAGCGCAAGGAAACCATCGCCGCCATGAACAAGCTGCTTCACAAGCGGCTGGAAGCAGCGCTGGCGCACGAGGCCGGCGCGACGGACACGGCGTCGCGCTGACCTTGGCCGGCGACACGGCTCTGCTCTCGGCGGCTATCGCCCTCTCGGCGCGCGGCCGTGGACGTACCGCGCCCAATCCCAATGTCGGCTGCATCCTGCTCGACGCTGCCGGTCACGTGGCGGGGCGGGGCTGGACGCAGCCGGGCGGCCGCCCCCATGCCGAAGCCATGGCGCTGGCGCAGGCCGGAGACAGGGCGCGCGGCGGCACCGCTTATGTGAGCCTCGAACCTTGCGCGCATGATTCGGCGCGCGGTCCCTGTTGCGCCAGCCTGCTGGCCGGCTCGGGCGTGGCGCGAGTCGTCGTCGCGCTCACGGATCCGGACCCGCGTACCAATGGCGAAGGCGTGGCGCGGCTGCGCGCCGCCGGGATCGCGGTGACCGTCGGCATGCTGGAGACCGAGGCGCGCGCCGCCATGGCCGGCTTCCTCACCCGCCAGCGCTCCCGGCGCCCGTTCGTCACGCTCAAGCTCGCGACGTCGCTCGACGGTTGCATCGCCCTGCCCGATGGCAGCAGCCAGTGGATCACCGGCGAGGCTGCGCGGGCCCACGCCCATGTCGAGCGGGCGCAGCACGAGCTGATCCTGATCGGCCGGGGCACGCTGGCGCACGACCGGCCGCGCCTGGACATCCGGCTCCCCGGCCTTGCCGATCGCTCCCCGGTCCGCTGCGTGCTGAGCCGGAGCGGCGCGGCGCCGGACGGCTGGCTTGCCGTCGAGCGCCCATCGGACATTGCGAGCCTGCCGGGCGATCATCTGCTCATCGAAGGCGGTGCGCAGACAGCGGCGGCGTTCCTCACCGAGGATCTGGTCGACCGGCTGCTGCTCTATCGCGCCCCCATCCTGATCGGCCGAGGCATGGCCAGCCTGGCGGACATCGGCCTCATCGACCTCGCCGACGCGCACGATCGCTGGCGGCTCACCGACGAACGCGCCCTCGCGCCGGACCGGCTGGAGGTTTACGAGCGGATGCGGGCCGGATAGAGCGGACGCATGTTCACTGGCATCATTACCGACATCGGGACCATCCGGTCCGCCGAGCAGCGGGGCGACCTGCGACTCGTCATCGGCTGCGATTACGACATGAGCGGCGTGGCGATCGGCGCATCCATCGCCTGTTCGGGCGTCTGCCTGACCGTGGTCGACAAGGGGCCGGACTGGTTCGCGGTCGATCTTTCCGGGGAGACGGTGTCGCGCACCGCGCCGGGTGCCTGGGCGGAAGGGCACAGGCTCAATCTGGAACGCGCCCTGAAGGTGGGCGACGAGCTGGGCGGTCATATCGTCACTGGCCATGTCGACGGCATCGGTGAAGTGACGGCCATCACACCAGAAGGTGACTCGCATCGTGTCACGATAGCCGTCCCGGCCGAGCTGGCGCCTTACATCGCGGCCAAGGGCTCGATCGCGGTCGATGGCGTGTCGCTCACCGTGAACGACGTGCAGGACGGCCCGGATGGCACGACCTTCGGCCTCAACCTCATCCCGCACACGTTCGCCGTGACGACGCTGGGCCGCCTCGCGCCCGGTCGAATGGTCAATCTGGAGATCGACGTGCTCGCCCGCTATCTCTCGCGCATGAAGGATCACGCGGCGGCCTGATCCCGCGAGGGGCACATTGCTGCCGCTCATGTGGGGCTGATATACGGACCGGCGAACATCCTTTCATGCGAAGGAGCTGTGCCATGTACGTCGCGGGTCTCGTCATTCCCGTCCCGGAAGCCCGGATGGACGCGTATCGCCGATGGGCCGAGAACAGCGCGCAGATCTTCAGCCGCTATGGCTGCCTCGAGATCGTCGAATGCTGGGAGGACTATGTTCCCGAAGGCAAGGAAACCGACTTCCGGCGCGCGGTCGCGGCGCGGGAGGGCGAGAAGATCGTGTTTGCCTGGCAAGTCTGGCCCGACAAGCAAAGTCTCGAACAGGCCGAGGCCCGGATGCACGCGGACGGCGTCCTGGACGCGGTCGAGGACATCCCCTTCGATGCACGCCGCCTCATCATCGGCTGCTTCGAGCCCATCTGCACGATGGGCCGTACCTGAATTGCCCGGCCGCCGCCTGTGACCGACGGCGCGAGAGGAATGTGCAATCGCCGCTTTGCATATCACATGCTGATGTGATAGCGGGGCCGCATGAGCAGCGAACTGATCGAAAGCGTCCGTAAGCTTGTGCGTGACGGCATTCTCTCCCGCTCCGGGCTGGCCCGGGCCGCCGGACTCCACGCCAACAGCCTGCGCCGGCTGGACGAAGCGGACTGGAACCCCACCGCCGAGACGCTCGGCAAGCTCGAATCCTATCTCTTCGCGCGCGAGCATGGCACGGCCCTCGCCAGCGCCGAGGAAATCATCAACGAGGCGCGCAACGGGCGCATGTTCATCCTCGTCGATGACGAGGATCGCGAGAATGAGGGCGATCTCGTCATTCCCGCCCAGATGGCGACGCCGGATGCGATCAATTTCATGGCGACGCACGGCCGCGGGCTCATCTGCCTCGCCTTGACGCGCCAGCGGGTGGAGCAGCTTGGCCTCAACCTGATGAGCGCGAGCAACGGCACGCGTCACGAGACTGCCTTCACCGTCTCCATCGAGGCGCGCGAAGGCGTCACCACCGGCATTTCTGCGGCCGACCGCGCCCGCACCGTCGCCGTGGCCATCGACTCCGCGAAGGGGCCGGCCGATATCGTGACGCCGGGCCATGTCTTCCCGCTGATCGCGCGGGACGGCGGCGTGCTGGTGCGCACCGGCCATACCGAGGCGGCGGTGGATGTCGCGCGCCTCGCCGGGCTCAATCCCTCGGGCGTGATCTGCGAGATCATGAAGGATGACGGGACGATGGCGCGTCTCGACGACCTCATCCCCTTCGCGCAGAAGCATCGCCTCAAGATCGGGACGATCCGCGACCTGATCGCTTATCGCCGCCGCAACGATCACATGATCGAGCGCCGGGCGGAAACCACCTTTCGCAGTCGCTGGGGCGGCGAATGGCGTTCCGTCGCCTTCTTCAACCGCGCCACCCAATCCGAGCAGGTCGCTCTCATCAAGGGGCACATCTCGCCGGAAAATCCGACGCTGGTGCGCATGCATCAGGTCTCCATGTTCTCGGACATCTTCGGCGAGGAGGGCGCGCGCGCTGGCCTGCTCGCCCGCTCGATGGAGCTCATCGCGGAGGAAGGCGCCGGCGTCGTCGTCGTCATCAATCGTCCGGATACGGACCGGTTCAGTCGCAGCATGCGCGCTCGCTCCGCCGGCGCGGAGGGCTTGAGCAGCATGGATGAGCTGCGCGACTATGGCGTGGGCGCGCAGATCCTGGCCGAGCTGGGCGTGCATGACATGATCCTGCTGACCAACAGTCATCACAATCTCATCGCACTCGACGGTTATGACCTGTCCGTCGTCGGGGAGCGCCCCATTTCCGGCGTCTGACGCGTGGCAACGACCGCGGCGGTGGGGCTGCTGCTCGCGCTCGTCTCCGCTTTCACCTCCGCCTTCGCGCATGCCCTGCTCAAGTCGGGCGTGAACAAGCTGGCGACGCTGGCGTGGATCAGGGTGGTGGAACTGCTGATCGCCCTGCCGCTCGTCTTGTGGGTCGGCCTGCCGCCCGCCATGCTCTGGCCCTGGCTGCTCGCGGCCGTGGCGGTCCATGCGATTTATCAGGTCGTGCTGTCCTGGTCCTATGCGGTGAGCGACTTCACGGCGGCCTACCCGATCGCGCGCGGCTTCGTGCCCATTTTCACGGCCCTGCTGGGCATGGCGCTGCTGGGTGACCGGCTCGACGGCATCGCGCTGGTCGGCGTGGCGCTGGTGAGCGGCGGCATCCTCTTCCTCGCCGGCAAGGGCGCGATCACGCGCACCGGCTTCATCGCCGCCGCGATCACGGGTCTCTTCACCACCACCTACACGCTGGTCGACGCCCATGGCGTGCGCATCGCGCCGGACATGCTGACCTTCGTCGCCTGGTTCTTCCTGCTCGGCGCCTTCCCGATCCCGCTGCTGCTGTTCGCACGCTACGGGCGCGAGGGGCTGGCGCTGATGCGCCGTGACCGCAAGGCGGGGCTGGTCGCCGGCATCATGGCGGTCATTTCCTTCGCGCCGGCATTGTTCGCTCTCGGCCTCGCCCCGGTCGGCGCGGTGGCGGCGATTCGCGAGACGAGCCTCATCGTCGGGCTTGTGCTTGGCTCCGTGATGCTGAAGGAGAAGCTCGGCTGGCAGCGCATCTGCGGTGGGCTGCTGGTGACGGCGGGCACGCTCGGTGTCATCGCACGCACCGCTTTCTCATGATTTTCCCTCTCCGTTCCCGAAAGGACAAGCCATGGCCCGATTCCTCATCGTCGAAGCGCGCTTCTACGAGCATCTCAACGATCTGCTGATCGCCGGCGCGAAAGCCGCCATCGAGGAAGCGGGGCACCGGGCGGAGGTGCTCACGGTGCCCGGCGCGCTGGAAGTGCCCGGCGCGGTCGCCATGGCGGCGGAAAGCGGACGCTATGATGGCTTCGTGGCCATCGGCGTCGTCATCCGGGGCGAGACCTATCATTTCGAAATCGTCTCCAACGAGAGCGCGCGTGGGCTCATGGCGCTGGCCATGGACGGCATCGCCATCGGCAATGGCATCCTGACCGTCGAGAACGAGGCGCAGGCGCTGGTTCGCGCCGATCCGGCGCAGAAGGACAAGGGCGGCGAAGCGGCAAAGGCGGCCATCCGCATGCTGGAGATCGCGAGCAGCTTCCGGGACTGAGGCGCGCTGCCGGGCCGGGCGGTTTTGCGCAGCTTTTCTGGCCCTTTCCGCCAAGGAATGCTCCACAGCGCCATCGGGATCGGCTAAGGGAAACCGATGATCGCCACCAAGCCCGCCGACACCGGCCTTCTGGACGGAGAAACGCTCGACATGTTGCGCCTGCGGCTCGCGCCGCTGGTCGCTGCAAACGCCGCCTTCGATGGCTGGACACAGGCTGCGGTCGCGATGGCGGCCGACAATGCCGGCGTCGACCAGGATATCGCGGCGCTGGCCTTCGATGGCGGCGCGATGGTGATGATCGACGCCTGGTTCGCCGCCGTGGACGCCGCAATGCTGGCGCGCCTCCGGGCGGACGAGATTGCCGCAATGAGCATCCGTGGCCGCATCACGGCTCTTGTGGAAGCCCGCCTCGCCTTGCTCGCGCCGCACCGGGAGGCGCTGCGGCGCGCGCAGGCCATCCTGTCCATGCCGACCAACATCGCCGCAGCCACCCGGCTCGGCTGGCGCGCGGCGGACGTCATGTGGCGCGCGGCCGGCGATACGGCGGTCGATTACAATCACTATACCAAGCGCGCGACACTCGCGGCCGTCTATGCGGCCACCGCGCTTGTCTTCGTGAACGACGAGAGCGAGGACCATGCCGACACGCGCGCGTTTCTCGCGCGCCGCATCGAGAATGTGATGCGCTTCGAAAAGGCCAAGGCGCGCCTGTCCGCGCGCGGGGACCGGCATTTCAGCATGTCCCGCTTTCTTGGCCGGCTGCGATATCGCGGCCTCTAGAAGGTCCGACTGCGGGTCGATAGCCGGGGCGGTGCGGCCGCACTCGCGATGGGCTTGCCCCAAGGGCATGTTATTGATAATCACTCGCATCAAATCGAAGAAAGCTCCGTCTTGCGCCTCACGTCCCTTGCCCCCAATCAGCCCGCTTATGTCGACAGCGTTGACTGGGCAGCGATGTCCGAGCTCGATGGCAAGCGCCTGCGGGAGCTGGGGCTGTGCGAGGGCGCCAGCATCGAGCTGCTTCATCGCGCGGGCTTCACCGGGCGTGGCGCCCATGCCTGTCGCGTGGGACGCATGATCGTGGGGATGCGCGCGGCCCATGCCGATGCGATCCATGTGAGGACGGGCCCCGTCGGCCTTGCCGCGTCAGGGGACGGGGAAGAGGCCGCCTGATGGATCATAGCGGACTGATTGCGCTGGTCGGCAATCCCAATGCCGGCAAGAGCGCCTTGTTCAACGCGCTCACCGGCGCGCGCCAGAAAGTGGGCAACTATCCGGGCGTCACTGTCGAGCGCAAGGCCGGGCGGCTGGTCCTGCCCGACGGGCGCGGCCTGGACATCGTCGATCTGCCGGGCAGCTACAGTCTGGACGCCAAGAGCCCCGACGAGGAAGTGACGCGCAACGTCATATTCGGCTATCAGCAGGGCGAGCGGCGGCCCGATCTGCTCGTCATCGTGCTCGATGCCGCCAATCTCGACAATCATCTGCGGTTCGCGCTGGAACTGATCGCGCTCGGCACCCCGTGCATCGTCGCGCTCAACATGGTCGATCTCGCCACGCGGGACGGGCTGGAGCTGGATGCGGCCCGTCTGTCGGAAGATCTGGGCGTCCCTGTTGTCCCCACCGTCGCTGTGCGGCGCCGCGGGCTCGATCATCTGTCCGATGAGATCGGCAAGGCGCTGCCTGCCCATGCGACGCCGCAGCCGGTTCAGGCGCAGCAGGCGCCGCGCGACGAGGACGAATTGCGCCGCGAGGCACGGCGGATCGCCCGGCGTGCGATCGTCTCGGAGACGCCCACGCGGCGCGTGACCGGCGCGATCGACAAGCTGGTGCTGCATCCGGTGGCGGGGCCGCTGATCCTGCTGGGACTGCTGTTCATCATCTTCCAGGCCGTCTTCAGCTGGTCGGAAGCGCCGGTTGCCTGGATCGAGGAGAGTTTCGCCGCGTTGCAGGTGCTGGTGGAAGCCGTGCTGCCGGATGGCTTCCTGCGCGATCTGCTGGTCCAGGGCGTGATCAACGGTGTCGGGTCGGTGATCGTCTTCCTGCCGCAGATCCTCATCCTCTTCTTCTTCATCATCCTGCTGGAAGCGACCGGCTACATGACGCGCGCCGCCTTCCTGATGGATGGGCTCATGGCGAAAGTGGGTCTCTCCGGCCGCGCCTTCATTCCGCTGCTCTCGAGCTTTGCCTGTGCCATTCCCGGCATCATGGCAACGCGCACCATCAGCGATCCCAAGGACCGGCTGACCACGATCCTGATTGCGCCGCTGATGACCTGTTCGGCCCGCCTGCCGGTCTACACGCTCATCATCGCCGCCTTCATTCCTGACCGCGCCGTGGCCGGCGGCATCGGCCTGCAAGGTCTGGTGCTGTTCATCCTCTATGTGTCGGGCATCGTCGGCGCGATGATCGTTGCTGCCCTGTTGCGCATGGGCGTGGTGAAAGGGCAGGGCGGCAGCTTCCTGATGGAGCTTCCCAAATATCAGATGCCGCTGCTGCGGGACGTCATCATCGGTCTGTGGCAGCGGGCGTGGATTTTCCTGCGCCGGGCGGGGACGATCATTTTCGTCACCACGATCGCTTTGTGGGTGCTGCTCTCCTTCCCCAAGCCCCCGGCGGGGAGCGATCTCAGCCCGGTGGAGTATAGCGCGGCTGGCCGCATCGCGAGCGTGATCGAGCCGGTGCTACGGCCGATCGGCTTCAATCATGAGATTTCGCTGGCCCTGATTCCCGCGATGGCGGCGCGTGAAGTGGCGGTCTCCGCCCTTGCCACGGCCAACGCCATCGAGGAAAGCGACGACGAGGAACAGCTCGCGCAGAGCCTTGGCGAGCGGCTGCAGGGGCGCTGGTCATTGCCGACGGCGCTGGCGTTCCTTGCCTGGTTCGTCTTCGCGCCGCAGTGCATCTCGACGCTCGCCGTGACGAAGCGGGAGACCAACAGCTGGCGCTGGCCTCTCTTCATGACCGCCTATCTGTTCGCGCTGGCGTGGCTGGCTGCGGGAGCCACTTACTGGACTGCGGTGGCCCTGGGCCTCTAGGTCGGGCCGGGTTCAGGTCCGACGACCCGCAAATGATCGGTTTTCCGTGCCCTCCGGGTGCAGGAAAACCGGCATTCCGCCTCATGATCGCCCGCGACGCGGACCCGCGATCGGCTGAATAGCGATCGGTCCTAGCGGCGGACTGGACGAGCCGTGCGGCGCGTCTATAAGCGGGGGCAATTCCCTATCCCGCTTTCGGAGAGCTTCATGGCAGGCAGCGTCAACAAGGTCATTCTCGTCGGAAATCTCGGCGCCGATCCGGAAGTGAAGAGCTTCTCCAACGGCGGGCGCATCTGCAACATCCGCATTGCCACGTCGGACAACTGGACCGATCGCCAGAGCGGCGAGCGGCGCGAGCGCACCGAGTGGCACAATGTCGTGATCCGGTCTGACGGCCTCATCGGCATCGCCGAGAAGTATCTGCGCAAGGGCAAGAAGGTCTATATCGAAGGCTCGCTGCAGACCCGCAAGTGGCAGGACCAGAACGGACAGGATCGCTACACGACCGAGATCGTCCTGTCCGGGCCCGGCGCGGTCATGACCATGCTGGACGGCGGCCCCGGCGGGGGCAGCGGCGAAGGTGGCGGCGGTGGTGGCGGCCGGCGCAACGAAGGCTGGGGCGCTGGCGGCGATGACATGGGCGGCGGTTTCGGCGGCGGCGCGGGCGCGCGTTCGTCCGGCGGGGCCCGCCCGGCCTCTGGCGCGAGCCCGTTCAACGACGGCTTCGACGACGACGAAATTCCTTTCTGAGTCGGCTCTCAGAACCGCGCGGACCAGCGCAGCGCGAGCCCCAGATCGTCCGGCATGGCGGCGATGTTGCCGCCTTGCTCCCGCAGGAAAAGATTGGCGCCCAGCCAGCCGGGACCGACGGATCGCGCATAGCTCAGCTCATGATTGCGTTCCCGGCCATCCGGCGCGAGGGCGAGCGGGACCACGCGGCTGGTGGCGACCTGCGTTTCCCAGTCCCACTGGTCGGGCAGGACGAGGTCGAAACGGCTGGCAACGACGCGTAGCGGCTGCGCGATGCGGATGCCCAGCAAATCGTCCGACGCGAAGAGATCGCTGCGGGCAAGGTCGATCGACCAGCTTTCACTCACGAGCTGGCCGCCTCGGGTGAGCAGGCCGCCGGCGGCGGCATGGGTCCAGCCATATTGCCAGTTGGCCGAGAAGGTCAGTTGCGGCGCGACTCGCATCGATCCGCCGAGCCTCGCGAACAGCGTGCGGGCAGACTGGCCGCCGAGTAGCGGATCGAACCGGGCGCCAAGCGCGCTTGCCGGTTCGTCCATGAGAGTCAGGCCAGCAGAAAGGGCGACCGCGCTCCGCTCCAGCCCGATCGTCGTGCTGACGGCATGATAAGGGGCAGGGCGCATCGCCACCGGGTCGGTTACGCCGGGCCGATGCACAGGCGCGCCGACATGGCCGGTCTCGAAGCCGCCTGTCAGGCTGAAGCCTTCGCCGAGCTTGTGAATGAGCGCCATGGCGCCTGCCGGCCGCAAATCTCCCCGCTGCGCATCGAAGCCATGGTCGGCCATGAGGAACGTGGGTGCAGCGCCGCTCTGCGCGCGCGTCGCAAGCGCGGAGAAACCGGTTCGCAAGCCGAGCGTCATGGCCATGTCGGTGGAAAGGCGGGCTTCCATGACCCCGGAGAGAATGCGGGATTGGCGCTCGCGTTCCACCTCCAGAAGCGATGGTTCGGCGGACGACAGGCCCCCCATGACAGGCGCCACGTTCAGCGAGAGGGCCAGCGCCTCGCTCCCCATTGTGACATGGCGCGCATGCTGGTCGAGCGCGGCGCCGAGTGAGTGCATGGACCCTCGCCGCAGGAAGCCCGGCGAGAGATCGACCCGGTAGGCCCGCGCCAGAGCATCAAGTGCGACGGTGCCGAGCGCTGCGCCGGTCACGTCGCCCATGGGCGCGGAGAGCGCGCTGTTCGCGCCGGGCGTGACGGCGAGGCCAGTGCCGGCGACGCGAAGCTGCCCCTGCGGCGCGAACGCCGCCGCCACGTCGAGAATGCCCCTGCCATAGCGCGCGTCCGCCCCGGGCGCGCCGACGTCCCGTGCCGTCGAGAGCAGCAGATCCACGATCTGTTTGCCGGAGAGATTGGGGAAGGCCTGTGCCAGCAGCGCCGCGGCACCCGATATCTGCGGCGCGGCCAGCGACGTGCCGGTATAGAGATAGTCCACGCCCTCATGATCGATGGTGCGCACGCGATTGCCCAGCGCGGCGAGGCTCACTGTTTCGAAGCCGAGGACGCCTGCCGAGAAGCCGCTCACCGTGTCATTCTCGTTCACGGACGAAGCGATGATGACCAGTCCGCGAGCATAAGCGGGATCAGCAAAGGATTGCGCGAGCGCATCCGGCGCGACCAGTGGCGCTTCGCCCTCGGGATTGTTGCCGGCGGCAACGACGATGATGGTGCCCGCCGCCGTCGCGCGGCTCACTGCCTGCAGCAGCTGGCTGGGCGCTGTCCCGCCACCGAGCGAGATGTTGATGACCCGGGCGCCGTTCTGCCATGCGTGATCGATGGCGCTGGCGATCGCGCTGGTGGGGTGCGTGCAGCCGCTGTCGCTGCAATTGCTTTGGTCGTCCGTGCGCAAGGCCATGAGCGTCGCACCCCAGGCCATGCCCATGATGTGCCGGTCATTGCGTCCGGCGGCGAGGACGGCCGAGACGGCGGTGCCGTGCCCCTCGACGTCCACATAGCTCGTGTTGCTGCCAAAGCCCCGCGAGGCGGCGCTGATGCGACCGGTGAACTCGCCGGCAGGATCGGAGAGGCCACTGTCCACGACTGCCACCGTGACCCCCGCACCCGAGGCGCCTGCGGCATAAGCAGTGATCGCGCCATGATGGGACGGCCCGCTGGACTGCCGATACTCTGCGGTGTCGAAGCTGGCGGCCGGTGTGGGTGTTGGCGAAGGTGCAGGGGTTGGCGCAGGCGTCGGGGCAGGCGTCGGCAGGGGAGAAGGAGCCGGCGCCGGCGTCGAATTGATGCTGCCGCCACCGCCACAGGCGGAAAGGGCCAGTATAAGTGCCAGAATGGCTCCTCGTCGCGGCCAGCGCGTCATGCTGCTCATGCTCCCCGTCCGCCCGAATCCCCCCCGGGCGTTTCGGCGCTTCACGCTATAGCAGGATGGTTAAGGAGGCATGCAGCCTCGATGGAGAGGTTGGGGCCGTTCAGTCGCTGCCGAGCGCCAGCAGGGCATAGGTCGCGAGCCAGTGCTCTCCCATATAGTCACCCGCGACATGCGGCAGGCTGGCATCGAGATGAGCCTGCAGCACCGGCGCGATGACAGCCTCCAGCGGATGGGGCGCGAGCCGGGCGCCAATGGCGCGCCAGCACCATGCCCGGGACAGGTTGAGGCCGTCGAGATGCGCAATCTTCCCGTCGCTGCGATCCGAGACGAAAGCAGGCGTGAAAAGCGTCGCGGGCTGGCCCGACGCGGCGCGGGGCAGGAATGCCCCGAACCAGCGTGCGAATTCTTCCCGTGGCAGCACGCGGCTCATCAGCAGGGCTTCGCACAGGGCAGAGGAGAGGAACTCGTCACCGCCCGGCTCCCAGGCCTGGCAATCGCGATCCTCCATGAACCAGTCCCGTGCGCGCTGCTCGATCATCGTCCGCAGTGACGGGTCGCGCTCTTCCGCCCAGCGATGCGCCAGCGTGAGCGCGAAGCTGGAGTTGAAATGCGTGCCGACGCGGATCGGATAAGTGAGCTTGGGCAGATGACTGGCGAGACGGCCGGCAAGATTGCGGGCCAGCGGCTCGATGGCCTCCGCCCAGGGTGCGTCATGCTGCGCCAGCTCATGGTGCAGCGCGAGCAGCCAGGCCCAGCCATAGGGCCGGGAGGCATTGCCGCCATTGGGCCGCTCGAACCAGGCGATCTCGCCCGCGACCTTGTCCGGCACCAGCATGGCGTCGGCCCGCGCGCGGATCTCGGCGGCTTCCGGCATGGCCGGGAAGAGCCGCATCAGGCGCATGACCTGCCACCAGCCATGCACGCAGCTATGCCAATCGAAGCTGCCATGGAAGATGGGATTGTGGGTGATGGGTGGCCGCGCGTCTTCCGGGCCGTTCATCACCAGATCCATCTTGTAGGGATATTGCCGGCCGAGATGGCCAAGCGTGAGGCGCGCGAAGCGGGACGCGATGTCGGGGGTGAGATCTGTCATCGGAAAGCCAGTAGATAGATGAGCGCGATGTTGACAGCGAGCAATGGGAGGGCGGTGCCGATCTGGCGGCGGATCACGCCATATTCGTCCTTCAGCTCCAGCAATGCCGCGGGCACGAGATTGAAGTTGGCGGCCATCGGCGTCATCAGCGTGCCGCAGAAGCCGGCGAGCATGCCGATGGCGGATATGATGGTGGGGTCGCCGCCGTAGCGCGTGATGAGCAGTGGCATGCCGATCGCGGCGATCATCACCGGAAAGGCAGCGAAGGCATTGCCCATCACGATGGTGAAGAGCGCCATGCCGAGGCCGAAGGCGATCACGGCGCCGAGCAGGCTGCCCTCGGGGATGGCAAGCTGGATGATGCCGCCCACCGCCTCGCCCACTCCGGCGAGTGCGAACACGGCGCCCAGGCTGGCGAGCATCTGTGGCAGGATCGCCGCCCAGCCGACCTGATCCATCAGCCGCCGGCCCTGCTGCAAAGGCAGCATCGGCGCGGCGCGCAGGCGGGCATGGCCATAAGCGAGCGCCAGCAGCACACCCAGAGCGAGGCTGATGAGCGTCACCTGCTTCACATCGATGAGCGTCGGCAAATGGCGTAGGGCGACGGTGCCGAGCAGGGCGCTCGCCGGAATGACCAGGGCGATCAGGAACAGCCCGTTGCCGAAGCGGTGGCTGCGCTCCGCGCGCAGGGCGGGGGCCACGTCCCCGCCGCTGCTCCGGCCCAGTGCGCCGATCCCGGCAATGGCAACCAGCGCGAGCACGAGCAGCCCGTTGCCCAGGTCACCCAGAAAGTCGCCAGCCCACATGCTGAGTGCCATCAGGCCCCAGAAGGCGGCATTGCCAAACCGCTTCGGATTGGCATGGTCGAAGAGGCCCAGCAGTGCGAATGCCGCGAACGCCCCGCCCGCCAGCACATAGACCCAGCCAAGCGTGATCATGACCGGGTCTCCGTCCCTTCGGCCTTCAGGGCACTGACGCGCCGGTCGAGCCGCCAGAGCCGGAAACCGTGGATGAGGAAGGCACTGATCGCCGTAGGGATCGCCCAGAGGGAAAGCTGGAGCGGCTGGACATGAATGCCATATTGGTCGAGCAGGCCGACGATGAGCAGGATCGACCCGATGGCGAGGAAGATATCCTCGCCGAAGAAGAGGCCGACATTGTCCGTCGCCGCGGACCAGCCCTTGATTTCCTCGCGCATCTCTTCGGGCAGGTCGCCTGCCTGCGCCTCGGCGGCGGCCTGCGCCATCGGCGCCACCAGCGGACGCACCGTCTGGGGATGTCCGGCAACCGAGGTGAGGCCGATCGCCGCCGTCGCCTGTCGCAGGAGCAGATAGCCGGTGAGGAGCTTGCCGACCGTGGCGCCTCTCAGCCCACCGATCAGCGCCTTGGCCCGTTCCTGCAGCCCATAGGCCTCGAGCAGGCCGATGACTGGCAGGACGATCCAGATGATGCTGACATAGCGGGTCTCGTTGAAGGCCTTGCCGAAAGCGGAGACGATGGCGACCGGATCGAGCCCGGCGGCCAGCCCCGTCACCAGCGCCGAGACCATGATGACGAGCAGCGGATTGAAGCGGAGCATGAAGCCCACGACGATCACCGCAATGCCAAGCAATACCCACATGATGTCAGCGCCCCCTTTTTTCGGCCGTCATGGCTTTTGCCATTGCATCCAGCCAACAGTCGCATGGTGGCGTGAGCGGATCATGCCTTGCCATAGCCGCCGCCGCCGGGCGTCTCGATGACGAAGACGTCGCCCGGTGCCATCTCCACTGCCGCTGTCGCACCCAGCGATTCGACACTGCCGTCCGCCCGCTCGACCCGGTTCGCGCCCGGCGCGCCGGGCTCTCCACCCGCCAGCCCGAACGGTGGGACAGCGCGACGGTTGGAAAGGATGCCCGCGGTCATCGCTTCGCGGAAGCGGATGCGCCGCACGGCCCCGTCGCCGCCCCGATGAGCGCCGGCTCCGCCGGAGCCGCGGCGGATGGCAAAGCTCTCGAGCAGAACCGGAAAACGGGTCTCCAGGATCTCGGGGTCGGTGAGGCGGCTGTTGGTCATGTGCGTCTGGACGACGCTGGTGCCGTCGAAATCCGGACCGGCGCCGGAGCCACCGGCGATGGTTTCGTAATATTGATGGCGGGCATTGCCGAACGTGAAGTTGTTCATGGTTCCCTGCGCGGCCGCCATGGCGCCGAATGCCCCGAACAGCGCATCCGTCACCACCTGGCTGGTCTCGACATTGCCTGCCACCACGGCCGCAGGATGACGCGGATGCAGCATCGAGCCTTCCGGAACGATGAGCGTCACCGGCCGCAGGCAGCCCTCGTTCATGGGAATGGGATCGTCCAGCATGGTGCGCAGCACGTAAAGCACCGCGGCACGCACCACCGGCAATGGCGCATTGAAGTTGCCAGGAAGCTGCGCGCTGGTGCCGGTGAAATCGATGGTGACCGCGCGCGCATCACGGTCGATGCTGACGCGGACCGTCACCTGCGCGCCATTGTCCATGGCATAGCGGAAATGCCCGTCGCCAAGCCCCGCGATCAGGCGACGAACCGCTTCCTCGGCCTGCGCCTGGCAATGGCCCATATAAGCAGCGACCACATCCGCGCCCTGCTCGGCGCTGATGCGGCGCAACTCGGCCGCGCCTTTCGCGCAGGCTGCGACCTGCGCCTTCAGGTCCGCCAGATTCTGTCCGATGTTGCGGGAGGGCCAGCGGCCCGACCCCAGCAGGGCGGAAATCTCCGCATCGAGAAAACGCCCGTCCGCCACGATCAGCACATTGTCGAGCAGCACGCCTTCTTCCTCGACGCTGGTGCTGCCCGGCGGCATCGATCCCGGGGTGATGCCGCCAATGTCCGCATGATGGCCGCGCGCCGCCACGAAATAGGCCGGGGCGGCATCCGAAGCGTCGACGAACACCGGCATGATGACGGTGATATCCGGCAGATGCGTGCCGCCTTCATAAGGCGCGTTCAGCGCATAGGCATCGCCCCGGCGAATGCCGCGCCCGTCGCGCCCGTCCCCGCGCCGCCGCAGGATGGTGCGCACGCTTTCGCCCATCGAGCCCAGATGCACCGGCATGTGTGGCGCGTTGGCGACGAGATTGCCCTGCGCGTCGAACAATGCGCAGGAAAAATCCAGCCGCTCGCGAATGTTGACGGAGGACGCGCTGTGCTGAAGGGCCGCGCCCATTTCCTCGGCAATCGCCATGAACAGTCCGCCCATGATCTCCAGCCGCACCGGGTCGGCCTGCCTGTCGTCCGCCTTTTCCTGCACGCGCGGCAGATAGCGGGTGAGCAGTAATGATCCCTCGTCATGGACCTGCGCGCGCCAGCCCGGCTCGACAATGGTGGTGGAGACCGTATCGATGATGATCGCGGGCCCCTCCACCCTGAAGCCGATGGCGAGCTGGGCCCGATCATAGAGCGGCGCATCATGCGCCATGCCTGCCATAAAGGTGCCCACAGTCTCGATCGGCGGCGCGGACTGCGCCGGCATCGGCAGGTCGAGCGCGCCTGCGGTATCGCCCGGCAGCACCGCCTCGACGCGGATCATCTCGGCGACCAGCGGTGCCGAACCGACGAAGCCGAAACGTTCGCGATAGGCCGCCTCGAACGCTGCCTTCATGTCCGCGAGCGGACCATGCGGCACTTCGATGAGGCTGTCGGTGCCCTCGAGACGGAGCATCACGGCCGCTTCTCGATGCAAGGGCCCCTCGACACCCTGCGCGCGCAGCGCTGCTTCCGCGGCATGGCCGAGTGCGGCGATGGACGCGGCCAGATCCGCCGGGCCGGTGGTACGGTCCAGCGACAGGCTCACCGTGCGCTCGCGCACCTCGCGCCGGTCGGCCAGCCCCATGCCATATGCCGAGAGCACGCCTGCGAGCGGATGGATCATCACCCGGTCCATGCCGAGCGCATCGGCCACGAGGCAGGCATGCTGCCCACCCGCGCCGCCGAAGCAGGCGAGCGTGTAGCGCGTCACGTCATGGCCACGCTGGACGGAGATGGTCTTGATCGCGTTCGCCATGTTGGCGACGGCGATGGCGATGAACCCTTCGGCGGCCTGTTCCGGGCTGAGCACGCGGCCGGTCGCCCTGCGCACTTCCTCGACGAGTGCGCCGAACATGTCGCGCACCACGGCGGCGTCGAGGGGCTGGTCGCCCGACGGCCCGAACACGCTGGGGAAATGATGCGGCACGATCTTGCCAAGCATCACATTGCAGTCGGTCACGGTGAGCGGGCCGCCGCGCCGGTAGCAGGCCGGGCCGGGCACCGCGCCGGCCGATTCCGGCCCCACGAAGAAGCGCGTGCCGTCGAACCCGCAGATCGATCCGCCGCCCGCCGCGACGGTATGGATGCGCATGATTGGCGCCCGGATGCGTGCGCCGGCGATCATCGTCTCGCTGTCCCGCTCATACTGGCCCGCGAAGTGGGAGACGTCCGTGGAGGTGCCGCCCATGTCGAAGCCGATTACATGATCGATCCCCGCTATGTGCGCGGTGCGGGCCATGCCGACGATGCCGCCCGCGGGCCCCGAGAGGATCGCATCCTTGCCGTGAAAGGCGCTCGCCGCCGTCAGGCCGCCATTGGACTGCATGAACAGTGCGTCGACGGCCGGGCCCGCCTCGCCCCGCAGTGCCTCGACATAGCGGCGCAGCACGGGTGAGAGATAGGCATCCACCAGTGTCGTGTCGCCCCGCCCGACCAGCCGGATGAGAGGCGCGACGTCATGGCTTACCGAAACCTGCGTGAAGCCGATCTCGCGCGCGATGCGCGCCAGCTTCGCTTCATGCGCCGTGTAGCGATAGCCGTGCATCAGCACGATGGCGACGGCGCGTAGGCCAGAATCATAAGCGCGCCGCAGATCCGCGCGCGCCATTGCCTCGTCGAGCGCGAGAAGCACCTCGCCGGCCGCGCTCACCCGTTCGGTCACTTCGATGACGGCGGCGTGGACCGGCTCCGGCCGCACGATATGCCGCGCGAACAGTTCGGGCCGCTCCTGGTAGCCGATGCGGAGCGCATCGCCGAAACCGCGCGTGATGACCAGCGCGGTCGGTTCGCCCTTGCGCTCCAGCAGCGCGTTGGTGGCGACGGTGGTGCCCACGCGGATGTCGGCCGCCGGCAGCGGTCCGTGCGCCACGCCCATGATCCGCCGCATCGCAGCGACGGCAGCATCGCGATAGTGTTCCGGATTTTCGGAAAGCAGCTTGGCGGTGACGATGCGCCCGTCCGGCGCGCGCGCGATCACATCGGTGAAAGTGCCCCCGCGATCCACCCAGAACTGCCAGCGCCCGATTGTCATGGATGCTCTGCCTAGAGTATTTTTCCGGCGGATGGAAACATCTGCCGATCCCGAGCCGGCTGCGCGCCCGGCGCGTGTCAGCGGTGACGCAGCTGGCGACTGATCTCGGTAATCAGAAGCTGTTCCAGCGCATCGACTGCGCGTGGCGCACGCGGCGACCGTGCAATGATCCGTCGCATCGGCTCCAGCTCGGGGCCAAAGCGCACAAGCCGCCCTTCCGCGAGGGCGGGCGCGACCTGTTCCTCCGTGAGGATCGAGACGCCCAGGCCCTCCTCGACGATGGTCTGGATGACGTCCGGAAAATCCAGATAGCGCACCGGGCGGCGCGGGCGGATGCCGGCCGCGTTGAGTTGTCGCTCCAGCCAGTGTTCAGCCGCGCCGCCGAAATCGGGGAGGATGAACTGAAGATCCTCCACGGCCAGCCTCCCCGTCTCCAGCAGATGGACGGTCTCGGGCGCGCCGACCAGCAGGATGGGCACGTCGCCCAGGACGTGGGTGTTCGGCAGGCGCAGCGGCGGGCGGCCGATCGTGTATAGCAGCAGGTCGATGTCCCGCTTCTCCAGCGCCGTGGCGATCTGCCCCGGTGCCACGGCGGGGACGATCTGGACCTCGATGTTCGGGAGCTCCGTATAGATGCGGGCCATCAGGGACCGGAGAAAGAGATCACGGGAGCGATCGCCGAGGGAGAGGCGGATTGTCGTCTTTTCCTCCGCGTCGCGGGGCGCCGCCTTGCCGCGCAGGGGCTGGCTGGCGGAGAGCAATGTTTCGGCCCGCTGCAGCATCTCGAAGCCTTCGCGGGTCAGGACCGGCGTGGTCCCGCGCCGCCGGTCGAAGAGCTTGTAGCCCAGATGCCGTTCGAGCGTGCTCATATGATCG
The DNA here is from genome assembly GCF_000283515.1 of Sphingobium sp. SYK-6. GTDB lineage: Bacteria > Pseudomonadota > Alphaproteobacteria > Sphingomonadales > Sphingomonadaceae > Sphingobium > Sphingobium lignivorans. The sequence goes on along the minus strand of NC_015976.1, from coordinate 3,960,270 downwards.
CTGACGGCGGGTTGGGAAATGCCGAGCTGGTCGGCGGCGAGCGCAAAGCTGCCCGATCGTGCGACGGACACGAAGATGTCGAGCTGACGCAGGGTGAAGTCCCCAGCCTGTCGTCGCATTGCCGCTTACCAACCCTCCCTGATAAGGAATGGCTTATGGGATTAATAAGTCATTAATGAGTTGCTTTGTCAACAAAAGGCCTGCCTTATATTCCCAGGTGAAGCGAGGGGGCGCGGAACCTGCCGGAAAGGCGAAAATGATGCTGCGGAATGAGGCTGTCGAGCCAATCGCGAAGTCTGGCTGCCGGGGGGATGGCAGTCGGGTGGCGGCCCAGGGGGTGGGGCCGTCCGCGATCCTTGGCTCGGTGCCGGTCGTCGATCGGTTTCTCGTCAAGACGCACATGAGAGTCCAGCGCTGACGGGTCGCACGGAGCCGCGCCGGCCCAGTCCCGGCGCGGCTCCGATTTTCAATATGACTCCGCGGGCATGCGCAACCTTTCGACCTGCATCGCTGCCGCATGATCGGAGCCCATCTGGTCAGAACGAGAAGCGGATCGTGCCGCCCCAGGTGCGCGGGTCGGCGAGCTGCGCGGAGATCAGGCCGGTGTTGCCGGGCGTGACCGCCAGCGATTCAAAGTAATCCTCGTCGAACGCATTGCGCACCCAGCCGAACAGATCGAAGCCATCCGTGCGGAAGCCGAGGCGGAAGTTGTGCACCGAATAGCCGTCGATATCCGTGTAGATCGACCGGGAGGCGTTGGACGAGAATTTGGAGCGATAGCTCGCATCATAGCCAAGATAGGCCTGGCCCTGCCGGCCGAGGACCCTGGCGGGAATGTTGTATTCGGCGCCCCAGGAGAATGCCCATTTGGAGATGCCGGGCAGCCACTGCCCCGAGACATCGCAATTGGCGGGGCTGTTGGCGCCCGGGGTTGCGGGCGGTCCGGGCGGCGTGCCGGTCCCGCCGCCCGCCAGCTCGGGCGGGCAGGGCGCATCGACGAACTTCCTGAACTCGTGATCGGTGAAGGCCCCGCTCAGATAGGCGTTGAGGCGATCGGACGGGCGGACCGAGAAGTCCGCCTCGATCCCGCGCACGCGGACCTTCTCCGCATTGGCAAGGTAGCCGCGCAGCACGTTGCTGCCGCTCACATTGCTGATGACGCTGGCCTGGAAGTCCTTGATCTCCGTCCAGAAGCCGGTGACGTTGAAGGTGCCGCGACGGTTCCAGAACTGCGTCTTGATGCCCGCCTCGAAATGATCGACTTTCTCGGGCTTGATCTGGGCGACCTCGAGAGCCGGCGTGCCATCACCCCGGCTCGGCACGCCGTTGAGGTTGATGCCCCCCGTCTTGAACGATCGCGCATAGGTGGCATAGGCCATCACGTCGTGCGCCAGCTCATATGACAGGTTGAGGTCGTAGGAGAGGTTCCAGTCGCTGAAGCGCGGCTCGAAGAACTGCGAAGCCTGCGTTCCGCGCTGCGCCGCCGTCCACGGATCGTTGTAATAGGGATGCGTCGTATCGTTGGTGATGAGCTGGCGCGTGCCGTCGGACGCGGTACCGGTCACTACCGAATCATAGACGCCGTCCTTCCGGTCGTAATTCACGCGCACACCGGGAGAAATGGTCAGGCGGTCCGTGACCTTCCAGTTGACCTTGCCGAACGTCGCCAGGCTGAGATTGTCGAGACGAATGTCATTCTCCGCGACGATGCCGTTGAGCACCGCCGGGTTGCGCGACAGGGCATTGCTCGGTGCGAGTAGCCACGCACTCGCTGCCGGTCCGGTCTCCTGGATGCCGCTGGTGCGGATTTCCTGATAAAATGCGAAGGCGCCGACCACGAAGTCGAGCTTGTCCGCCGCGTAGGCATAACGCAGTTCCTGCGTATACTGGTTCTGCTTGGTCGGATTGTTGACCTTCGTGTAGACGGGGAGACCCGTGAAATCGCGGTCATTCTTCGGCCCCCAGTCCCAGTAGCGCCAGGCGGTGACCGACGTCAGCGTGCCGGGTCCGAGATCCCATTCCAGCCGGGCAGAAAGGCCGCCATGCTCGTTGCGCGCCGAAAGATCGGCGTCGAGATCGGTCAGGCGGTCGAAGGGGTTGGTGCTGGGCACCTGATATCCCGGGAACAGGGCCGTCAGGGCGGCATATTGCCGATTTAGCGCGCGCTGCGTCGTGCCGACACGGGCATAGATCTGGCCGCAGCAGATCGGATCCTGAAGGTTCCAGTCGCCCGACAGGGTGAGGCGCACGTCCGCGCCCGGTTTCCACAGCAGCGCGCCCCGGATGCCGATATTATCCTGCGAGTTGATCCATGTGTCGGTCATCACATTGTAGATCGTGCCCCGGCGATCCGTGCTCGAGATGCTGAGGCGCGCCGCCAGCGTATCGCTGAACGGGCCGGATACCGAAGCCTTGGCCTGCTTGAAGCCGAGATTGCCCACGGAGATCTCGGCCTTGCCTTCGAAATCGAAGCTGGGCGGGCGCGTTGTGATGTTGATGGCGCCGGCGGTCGTGTTCTTTCCGTAGAGCGTGCCTTGCGGGCCGCGCAGCACCTCGATCTGCTCGACGTCGACAAAGTCCAGCGTCGCCGCGGCGATGCGGTTGTAATAGACCTGGTCGATGTAGATGCCGACGCCCTGCTCGAAACCATCGTTCGTCAGGCCGAATGGCGCGCCGATCCCGCGAATGTTGATGAAGGTATTGCGCGGATTGGTGGAGAAGAACTGCAGGGTGGGCTGCAACTGGGTGAGCCGGTTGATATTGTAGGCGCCCTGGGCATCGAGGGCCTCGCCTGCCAGCACCGAGATGGCGATGGGAACATCCTGCACGTTCTCGCTGCGCCGCCGCGCAGTGACGACGATCTCGCCGGCGCGGCTCTCGGCCTGCGGCACGGTCGGATCGTCCTGAGGTGGCGTGGAGTCCTGCGCCAGGGCAGCGGTGCCGGCCAGGAGCGCCGTGGCGAGCGTGCTGGCGGTGAGAAGAAAGCGGTGGACCATTGGTGTTCCCCTTGTCTGATGAAGGGACACCTCCGGTGGTCCGGTCGGCATCTATGATTTCAGCGATTTTGATGATGGCGAACCCGTGCGGACGGGCAGGGCCAGGAAAGGCCCGATAAGCTCAGGCGCTCAGTCGGGTCTTCTCGGTGACCTCGATCTGGACCAGTCGGCCTTCGTGCACCGTCAGATGGACGGCACCGAATTTGAGCCGGTCGAGCGCCTGGCGGACAAGCGCTATTCCGGCGGAAAGCTGGTCCGTCCGCTCGGGTCGTTCTTCAGCCTCGGGTGGGGAGTGCGGCATGGTTCCTCCTGTTGCACGGTCGATGATCATGCGGAGGTTTAAACATAACAAAACTAGTTTAGTTGACAATAGTGAAGCGAGAAAGTTTTGCTTCGGGACGGGGAACCGGGTCTTGGATGCGACGAAGCCGGCCCTCCCGCACGCGGAGCATCCGCTTGAGCGAGCAATTTCGGCAGGGCTATTTCAGCGCTGCCGTGCCGGTCTGGAGTCCCTGGACGACGCGTCGCGCGAAAACCCATTGCCCGTCCTCACGCGCCAGTTCGTCTTCGTAGCGCGCGGCGAGAGCGGCCGAGGGCCTGCCCGCGTCGTCGGGCACCATGTAGAGCGACATGGATGTGGCGCGGGCATGGTCAGGCCCCCTGAAACACCACCACTTCATTGAAGAAGAGGTGAAAGGCCGGCTCCCGAAATCCCATCGCATTGGCGGCAAAGATCTTGCGCATCATCCCGGCGGCTTCGGGCCCGGTGGCTTGGCGGCCGCTTCCGGCGACATAGACGCCAGCCTTGCCGAACAGCTTTCCGAACCCGTCGAAATCCCGGGCATCGAGCGTGCTGCCATAGGCGACGAGCAGAGCGTGGATGGCGGCGCGATCGGCGGTCTCGTCGCGTTGCGCCGAGGCCGGTTGAGCGCCGCCGATCAGTAGCATCACGGCGAGAAGAAGGCGCACCGCCCTCATTGTGCCGGTCGACGCTTGCGGATGAATTCCATCCATTCGGCGGGCGTCGGCATGACGGGGGTGTCGACGCGGCGCAGGATCTTCCATGCCCCGTCCTCTCGGATGAACTCGTCTTCATAGATCCCGGCCAGTGCCGGCGTTGGTGCACCATCCGGCCCGCGCAGGACGAGCAGGTGGCGGGAGCGGGCGCGCGCCCGGTTCCCCTCGATGTCGATCTGCGGATTGGAGGAGATGTGATAGCTTTCGGTGTTCACATAGCCGGGTGGCGGGGCGCCATAGAGGTCGATCAGCATCTTGTGGATCGCTTCGCGGCCCTTGTGGACTGTCTTGCCGTTCACCCACTCGCCTTCCCGTGCAAACAGGGCGGCATAGCCGGCATAGTCGCGCGCATCCTGCGTTGCCGAATAGTCGACGAGCACGCGCCGGATCGCGAGTTCGTCCTCCACCCGCTGCAACCGCGCCTCCATCGTGCGGGACGCATCGCCCGCCAGCGCGATGGCCGGCATGCCGAGCGTGGCGAGCAGCATCGCCAGTACCGAGACGCGGACGATCATCGTGTTCTGGCCTTGTCTTCAAGGCCGGCCGGCGGAGGCGGGGGCGGTGCATTGCCGTCGCGATAGGGAATGATGCCGTTCGTGACGCGCTTCATGATCTTCCACGTCCCGTTCAGGCGCACGAGGTCGTCCTCATAGCGGCCGGCGAGCAGAGGGGCAGGCCGGTCGGCATCCTGCGCCTTGGTCAGGAACAGATATTTGGAGACGACATGGGCCTTGTCGCCTTCGATCTCGATCAGTGCGTTGGACAGGAGATGATAGCTGGTCTTGTTGATCCAGCCCGGCTCGGCCTTGCCCAGTCTTTCCTCCAGCATGGCCTGGATCGCTTTCGGACCCCTTGCGCGCCCCAGCCCGCCGATCCACTCGCCCTCCGGCGCGAAGAGCCCTGCATATCCGGCGAAATCCCGGGCATCGAGATACGTGCCATATTGCACGAGAATGCGGCGGATGGCGGACTCGTCCTCCATGCGCTGCACGCGCTGTTCGAGCGTCTGCGCGTTGGCAGCGCCCGCACTTGCCATGGAGAGCGCGCACAGGGCGGCAGCGGTCGCAAGTCTCTTGAGCATGTCCATCCTCTCCCTCCGCGCGCCTCATGGCGTCGCGATGGAGGCAGACGCTAATTTGCGCAGATGGAAATGAAAATGGACATGCTTGCCGCGCGAGGGCTGGCCGCGCGCTTCGTATCCTCAGCGCAGCTGCCGGCCCTCGATCGGATAGGCAGGGTCCGTATAGCCCGGTGTCGAGGCATGGCCCGGGGGCACGAGCGCATCGACGAAGGCTTCGTCATCCGTGTCGATCCGCGCCGCGAGCGCGTCGATATAGCTGTCCCACTGGGCTTCGGTGCGGGGGCCGACGATGGCGGAACTGACGAAGCGATTGCGCAGGACCCAGGCGATCGCGAAGCTGATCGTGCTGATTCCCTTCGCAGCCGCGCGCTCTGCCACGGCCTGCGCGATGTCGAGCGATTCGGGGCGCCATTCGGTCTGCCTGATCCGCGGGTCGCCACGACCGACACGTGAGTCGGCGGGCGGCGGCGCGTCCTTGGCATATTTGCCGCTCAGCACACCGCGCGCGAGCGGACTGTAAGGGACGACACCGATGCCGTAATGGCCGGCGGCGGGGAGTTGCTCCACTTCGCTCAGCCGGTCGACCATGTTGTAGAGCGGCTGGCTGGCGATCGGCCGATCCATGTTCAGCGCGTCCGCCGCGCGGCAGATCTCGGCGATGCGCCAGCCCTTGAAATTGGAGATGCCGTAGTAACGTAGCTTGCCCGCCGCGATGAGATCCTCGATCGCGCGCAGCCCTTCCTCGAACGGCGCGTTCACATCCGCCTTATGGAAGTAGAGCAGGTCGATATAGTCCGTGCCGAGGCGCCGCAGGCTTGCATCGACATCCTGGACGATCCACTTGCGCGATTGCCCGCCCTCATTGGGTCCCGTGCCGAAGACATGGCCGAACTTGGTCGCAAGGACCCAGTGATGCCGATGGCTGCGGATTGCGCGGCCCACGACTTCTTCCGATGCGCCGCCATTATAGCCGTCGGCCGTGTCGATGAAGTTGACGCCCTGTCCCCGGGCCTTGTCGATGATCCTGCTCGATGTCGGTTCGTCGGTCGCGCCGCCGAACATCATCGTCCCCAGGCACAAGGGCGAGACCTTGAGGGCGCTTCGGCCGAGATAGCGATAGTCCATGTCAGGCTCTCCTCTTCCGTCCGTCTGCCCCGCCGATCAGCAGGGAACAAGACCCGCGTTATTCGCTACAATTGTAATAGCTACCATGCTAATGATCGTCCAGCTTCAAGGAGAGGAGTTGTCTGATGGTCCAGTTGCGCAGTCTTGCCGCCGATTCGCCTTCGCGCCGTTCCCATTGGTATGCGCTCGGCCTGTCCGAGGAGGACATGCTCAAGCCCAAGATCGCGGTGGTGAACAGCTCCTCCGAGCTGGCGGTCTGCTACGCGCATCTGGATGGCATCGCGAAGATCGTGAAGGAAGCCGTACGCGCTGCGGGCGGCGTTCCGTTCGAGGTGCGCACGACGGCACCCTCGGATTTCATCACGGGCGCGGGCAAGCAGGGCAGCTACATTCTCTCGGCGCGGGATCTCGTCACCAACGACATCGAGGCGCAGGTCGAGGCGGCCATGCTCGATGGCATGGTCTGTCTGACCAGCTGCGACAAGACGCCGCCGGGGCACATGATGGCGGCGGGCCGGCTGAACATTCCCACCATCCTCGTCATCGGCGGCTATCAGGCTTCCGGCATGATCGGGAACGAGCATGTCGATCTGGAGGATCTCTGGTCAGGCTCCATCGCGACGCGCTTCGGCAAGCCTTTCCCGCATGATGAGCAGGAAATGATCCGGCAGGCCGTGCGCGGTCCCGGCGTGTGCGCGGGCATGGCTACGGCGAACACCATGCATTGCGTGGTGGAAGCGCTGGGCCTTTCCCTGCCCGGCTCTGCGCCCGTCCGGGCCAACAGCGAGAAGATGAAGGATGCCGCTCGCCGTTCCGGCGCGCGCATCGTCGAGATGGTCAATGAAGGGCTCACGCCCCGGCAGATCCTCACGCCCGCCGCCTTTCGCAATGCCGTCGCGACGGTTCTGGCCGTCTCCGGTTCGATCAATGCGATCAAGCATCTGCAGGCGGTGGCGGTAGAAGCGCAGGTGGATGTGGACATTTTCGCGATGTGGGACGAGGTCGGCCGCAAGGTGCCCGTCCTCTCCGCCGTCCGGCCCAACGGGGAAGTGCGCATCGAGGAATTCGAGGATGCCGGCGGCGCGGCAGCGATCCTCAAGCAGCTTGCGCCGCTCATCGATACCGGCGCGCTGACCTGCACCGGCCGCACATTGGCGGAGAATCTGGAGGCCTTCGAGGTGATCGGGCCGGAAATCATCCGTCCGCTCGACCGGCCGATTTCGGAAGGTCCGTCCATCGCTATCCTCAAGGGCTCGCTCGCGCCCGAGAGCGCGGTGGTGAAGCTGGGCATTCGCGACGGCGCGCGTCCCGAATTTTTCGAGGGTCCCGCCCGGGTGTTCGAGAGCACGGCGCTCGCGCTCGATGCCATCGAGAAGAAGGAGATCAACGCCGGTGACGTGCTCATCCTGCGCGGCCAGGGTCTCAAGGGCGGCCCGGCCATGGGCGGCGGCGGATCGATCGTGCTGTTCGCCATCGATGCCGCAGGCGTCGCCCGGGACACCGCGTTCATCACGGATGGCCAGCTCTCCGGCCTGTGCCTCAAGGGGCTGACGGTGGCCGAAGTCGCGCCCGAGGCCGCGGTGGGCGGACCGATCGGCCTTGTCCATGATGGCGATCGCATCCGCATCGACGTCGCTACCCGCAGCATCGACCTGCTGGTGGATGCCGCGACACTGGCTGCCCGTGCCGCCGAAGCGAAGGGGCCGAAGAAAGCGGAAGGCTATCTCGGCATCTATCAGCGGGACGTGCAGCCGATGTCCACGGGCGCTGTGCTGATCGACTGAACATGACCGGCCCGCCGGCTCGCCGCGTTCGCGACGAGCCGGCGGCTAGCGATCTCGCATCAAACGTCGAGATTGGCGACGTTCAGTGCATTGTCCTGGATGAATTCGCGGCGCGGCTCCACGACATCGCCCATCAGGCGCGTGAAGATCTCGTCGGCGATGTCCGCCTGTTCGATCTCGACGCGGAGCATGGAGCGATTGTTGGGGTCCAGCGTGGTTTCCCACAACTGATCGGCGTTCATTTCACCAAGACCCTTGTATCGCTGGATCGAGAGGCCCTTGCGGCCCGAGGCCAGCACGGCATCGAGCAGTTCGGACGGACGCGTGACCAGCACGCCACGTCCGGACGTGAGGGCCGCCGCGACGGCGGGTTGCGCCTCGCCATCCTCGTCCTCGCTTGCGGCGTCGGTCTGCTGCGCGGCCGAGCGGGCCGTCAGCAGTCGGCTGGCGGTTGCGTAGAGCGCGGCCTGCTCGCGCGCGAGCGTATCGAGCTTGCGCGCTTCCGCCGAGGTCAGGAACGCGGCCTCGATGATGTGATGATCGGTGACGCCCCGCACCAGCCGTTCGAGATGATAGCCACCTTCCGCGGACAAGCGGCCGATCCAGCTGCCTTCCGGATCCGCGTCATCCAGCCAGGAAGCGGCGAGCGTGATGGCACCGGTGCGGTCCTCCGCGCCCAGGGACGGCGCGAGGGCGCCGGCGAGCGCCAGCGCTTCGATGATCGCACTGTCGTACCGCCGCGGCACATAGCGCATCAGCGACCGCATGCGCCGGGCATGATCGATGAGATCGCGCAGGTCCTTGCCGGAGCGCTGCCCCGAGCTGGTTTCGAGCACCATCGTGTCCACGCCATTGTCCACGAGATACTGGTCCAGCGCAGCTTCGTCCTTGAGGTAGACCTCGGACCGTCCGCGCGACGCCTTGTAGAGCGGCGGCTGAGCAATGTAGAGGTGACCCGCCTCGATGATCTGCGGCATCTGCCGGTAGAAAAAGGTGAGCAGCAGCGTACGGATATGCGCGCCGTCCACGTCGGCGTCCGTCATGATGACGATCTTGTGGTAGCGCAGCTTTTCGAGATTGAAGTCGTCGCGGATGCCGGTGCCCATCGCCTGGATGAGGGTACCGATTTCCTTCGATCCCAGCATGCGGTCGAATCGGGCGCGCTCGACGTTCAGGATCTTGCCGCGCAACGGCAGGATCGCCTGGAAATGACGATCGCGTCCCTGCTTGGCGGAGCCTCCGGCCGAGTCACCCTCGACGAGGAACAGTTCGGACTTGGAAGGATCGCGCTCCTGGCAGTCGGCCAGCTTGCCGGGCAGGGAAGCGATGTCCATTACGCCCTTGCGGCGGGTCAGTTCGCGGGCGCGCTTGGCGGCTTCGCGCGCGGCTGCGGCATCGACGACCTTCTGGATGATCGACTTGGCGTGGCCCGGATTCTCCTCGAGCCATTCCTGCATCTTGTCCGCCATCAGGCTTTCGAGCGGCTGGCGCACTTCGGACGAGACCAGCTTGTCCTTGGTCTGGCTGCTGAACTTGGGATCGGGCAGCTTGACCGAGACGATGGCCGTCAGCCCCTCGCGCATGTCCTCGCCTGTCAGGCTGACCTTCTCCTTCTTGAGCAGGCCGGACTTGTCGCCATAGCTGTTGAGTGTGCGGGTGAGGGCCGCGCGGAAGGCCGCGAGATGCGTGCCGCCGTCACGCTGGGGGATGTTGTTCGTGAAGCACAGGACGTTCTCGTAATAGCTGTCGTTCCACTCCAGCGACACGTCGATCCCGATCCCGTCGCGATCGGCTGAAATGGCGATCGGTTCAGGCATGAGCGACTGCTTGTTGCGGTCCAGCCATTTCACGAAAGCGGCGATGCCGCCTTCATAATAGAGATCATGCTCCTTGAACTCGGCGTGGCGCTTGTCGCGCAGCAGGATGCGGACGCCCGAATTCAGGAAAGCGAGCTCGCGATAGCGATGCTCCAGCTTGTCGAAATCATATTCGGTGACATTCTTGAATGTCTCCGTGGACGCCATGAATGTGACGCGCGTGCCTTTCTTGGCCTTGCCGCCCACCACCGGAGCGTCGCCGCGCACGATCAATGGCGCCTCGGCATCGCCGTGGCGAAAGCGCATCCAGTGTTCCTTGCCGTCGCGCCAGATGGTCAGTTCCAGCCATTCCGAAAGGGCATTCACGACCGATACGCCCACGCCGTGGAGACCGCCCGAGACCTTGTAGGCATTGTCGTCGGATGTGTTCTCGAATTTGCCGCCGGCGTGGAGCTGGGTCATGATGACTTCAGCGGCCGAAATTCCCTCTTCCCGATGGATGTCGGTGGGAATGCCGCGGCCATTGTCCTCCACGGACACGCTGCCGTCCGCATTGAGCTCGATCAGCACCAGGTCGCAATGCCCCGCCAGCGCTTCGTCGATGGCGTTGTCGCTGACCTCGAACACCATGTGGTGCAGGCCCGACCCGTCATCGGTGTCGCCGATATACATGCCCGGCCGCTTGCGCACGGCATCCAGGCCCTTCAGCACCTTGATGCTGTCGGCGCCATATTCATTGCTCTTGGGGGGATTGCTCGTCTGGTCCGTCATAAAGAGCATATAGGAAGTGGGCACGGGGAACGGAAGCGAAATGCGCCCCCGGAAGCGGCGGCCACGCCAGGCCGCTCAGCGGCCTGGTCGGGCGTGCTGCGGGGCCGGCGCCCGGAAGAGCGGCGCGCCGGCCGGCAGATCAGGCCGCGGTGCGGGGTTTCTTGCTTTCCTGGTAGCGTTCGATCGCCTCGACCACGATCCGGCGCGCGTCGGCCGCGTCGCCCCAGGTGCCGACGCGGACCCATTTCTCCGCCTCGAGATCCTTGTAGTGCGTGAAGAAGTGCTCGATCTGCTTGAACACGATGTCCGGCAGATGCTCTTTCTCGGTCACGTTCGAATAATAAGGGAAGGTCTTGTCGTCGGGGACGCAGAGCAGCTTCTCGTCGCCGCCATGCTCGTCCTCGAGGTTCAGCACCGCGATTGCGCGCGCGCGCACCACGCAGCCGGGAATGAAGGGGGACCGGGCGACCACGAGCGCGTCCAGCGGATCGCCGTCGGGCGAAAGCGTGTGCGGCACGAAACCGTAATTGGCAGGATAGCGCATCGGCGTGTGGAGGATGCGGTCGACGACCAGCGCGCCCGATGCCTTGTCGAACTCATATTTCACCGGTTCGCCGCCGGTCGGCACTTCGATGATGACATTGAGGCTTTCGGGCGGATTTTCGCCGACGGGAATGAGATCGATGTTCATGCAGGACTCGCTGAAAAGAGTTAGCTGACGGGTGCCGTGCCGGTTCTTGATTCAAGTAACCGGTCCAGACTGGTTTTACCCTCTCCGGTTTTTTCCAGGCGCGGATAGCGGAGACCGCCCGAATAATCGAGCGTGATCGTGCGATATTGTCGGTCCTGCTTCACAATGAATGAAAGGGGCGTGCGTTTTTCTGCCGTGGCGCCGATCGCGGAGCGGAGCAGGTCCGTCGAAAACTCCTCGCCATTGATCGCGATGATGCGGTTGCCGACGGCCATGCCGGCCTTGAATGCCGGGCTGTCCCAGATCACTGCCGTGACGTTGCCGTCCGCGCCGACGATCAGCCCCGGGCCATAGCTCTGGTCCACATATTTGGACTTGGTTTCCGCAGTACGGATCGAGCTGTTCGGCGTGGGGCCATAAACGAGGCGATAGCCGCCGAGGGCGAAGCCGCCCTTGGGCGCTTCCTTGCTGGTGCGGTCGACCCGCTCGCGCAGGAAGCCGTCCCAGTCATGGCTGACGATGCTCTCCAGGGCAGTGACGATATCCTGCCGCCCATAAGTCAGCACGCCCCAGTCCCCGTCCTTCATGCCGAAGAAAGTGCTGGCGAAGTCGTCGAGGCCGCTGGTGCCGTTCGTCTGGCTGCGGATGATGCCGTCGGCTTCGAGCCAGATCAGCAGGCCTTCATTGTAGTATTCCTCCGATCGCTGCCAGCTCGGCCATGCCTTGGGTCGGCGCGCGGAGATGATCGGATCATGGGTGGTGTCTTCCAGCGGACGCCATTGCCGGCCTTTCACATTGTCGAGCCGCGCGGCGATTGCAGCCAGCGCGTCGAGCGTCTCGGCCTTGCTGAGCAGGCCGGCGCGTGCCGAGAGGACATAGCCCCAGAACTGCGTCTGCCCTTCGTACAGCCACAGCAGATTGTCCTGCATCGGCGTGGCGAAATCGGGCGTCCAGAGCAGCTCGGGGCGGCGGAACTTGCCGTTCCAGCTATGAACGAACTCGTGCGCCAGCAAGTCGCGATTGCCCAGGGCCTCGGTCCATTTGGTGAAATAGCCGCGGCCCACCCCGTTCTCGCTGGAGCGGTGATGTTCGAGGCCAATGCCGCCGAGCGAATCGGAGATCGCGAAGAGGAACTCGTAACGGTCGAAGTGGCGCGCGCCGAACAGCGCCACCGCTTCGTCGACCAGCTTGCGATGCAGGTCGAGCTGCGCCGGGCTCGCCTGCAATTCATCCGGATTATCGGCGAAGATGTTCAGGGCGACGGCCTGCCCCAGCTCGACACGACGTGCATGCTGGCCCGCGAAGAGGGGCGAGTCGATGAGCGTGTCGTAGTCGGTCTCCTCATAGGAAACGACATTGCCGCGCTGCGTGCCTTTCAGCGCGCCCGCGGCGGTCCAGCCGTCCGGCAGCGTGACATTCGCCTGGATGGGCAGGCGGCGCGTATAGAAACCCGCCGGGTAGAGCGAAACGCTTTGCCACTGGAGATTCATCAGCCGGTCGGTCAGCACGATCCGCCCCTGATTGCCTGCGGTGGGCGCGAGGAACTGGAAAGTGGCGGTGATCGCACCGGTCCGCGGGGGGACCGACAGATGGAAGGCGTAGACGTCCAGCGGGTCGCGCTCCCAGTCGATCGCCGTGCCGTCCGCCTCGAAGGTGAGGCCGGCGAGCTTCTCGATCTGCCCGCGCGGTGCGTGGTTGCCCGGCAGCCATTGCGGGAAGAGCAAGGTCAGCGGGCCGCCGGCGCCGATGGGGATCGTCTGCTTCACGCGGATGATTCGCTGCGTCGTGTCGCTGGCGTCCACGTCGAGCCGCATCGTGCCGCCGGTCCACGCGATGTCGCGCGCTTGCGGAACAGTGCGTGGGCTCGGCAGGGCCATCGGGGCACTGCGCGCGGTCTCGGGCGCAGTCTGCGCCCGGCCGGGCAGGGCGGGCAGGACAAGGGGAAGGATCAGGCAAAGGGCAATGCGGCGCATCAAGTCACTCCGGAGAGGGCATTTCCTCAAGCATGGCGGCACAACCGGCGCTCGTCCAGTGCCGGCGGTGGCGGGCGAGAGAGCGGCGTCCGGCGAATCGCTGCGCGGCCCGTCGATTTCGCTCAGCGCCACGCATGCCCGGGAGGCCTCGCAAGGGGTGGCCGGACGCGATACATCCTCGCCGGTCCGCACGGAAAAGCCCGCAAGAGTGCTGCCGGCGGCCGCGAAGGAGAATAAGGAGAGGCTTGGGACATGCATATCGGTCTGGCCAGCGGCTTCGCGCATCAGCGCGGCAGGGATTATCCCGACCAGCAGTTCGTTCAGGAGGAGGTGGAGAATCTCGTCCTCGCGGAAGAGCTGGGTTTTGATTCGGTATGGATCACCGAGCATCATTTCTCGGATTATTCGATGTCGAACGATCCGCTTCAGCTCCTCACTTATATTGCCGGGCGCACGAAGCGGGTGAAGCTGGGCACGCAGGTCATCATCGTCCCCTGGCATGATCCGGTTCGCCTCGCCGAGAAGATCATCAATCTCGACATCCTCTCGCGCGGCCGGGCGCTGCTCGGCTTCGGCAACGGCCTCGCGCCGCACGAATTCGAAGGGCTGCGCGTCGACCAGACCAGGTCACGCGAGCTCTACGGGGAGATCCTCGATCTCGTGATCCCGGCGATCGAGACCGGCATCATCGAGGGCAAGGGCAAGCATATCGACCAGCCCCGTCGCGAGCTCCGGCCAGCGCCGCTCCGGAGCTTCGAGGGACGCAAGTTCTGCGGGTCGCTTTCGGGAACCTCCATGCACACTGCCGCCCGGCTCGGTTTCGGCAACATGGTGCTGATGCTGCCCCAGCGCGGCAAGGAAGCGCCGCCGGACATGTATGCGGAAATCTGGGCGCAGGAGCGTCCCGGCACCCTGCCGCCCCCGCCGATGGTGAGCGGCAATTATTATATCGACGAAAGCGCCGACTATGCGGAGATGCAGGGGCGCCATTATCTGGCCAACACGATGCGCGCCGCGATCCGCAATTACAGTCTCGACAAGCCCGGCACCTTCGCGGCCATGAAGGGCTATGAGAGCTACGAGAAGATGACGCTCCAGCCCGACGAGATCGAGCCCTATGTCGAGAATTTCAGCCGGTCAGTGGTGACCGGCACGCCGCAGATGATCCTCGATCGCATGTGGGAGCTGAAGGAGATCTACGAGCCGCAGGGCTTCTTCCCGCATGTTCACTTCGGCGGCATGCCGCAGGAGGAGGCTCGCAAGAACATCCTCCTCTTCGCGCAGAAGGTGCTGCCCGAGGTCAAGAGCTGGACGGCGCAGGCGTCGATCGACGATCGCTTCATGGCAGCGGCCGAATAGACGCAGCACTGGGGCGTGATGCCTGCCCCGGTGAGGCGGGCATCACGCGGTATCACGGCCGGCTCAGGCGGCGATGGGCAGTTTGCTGGCATCCGCCCAGTTGCCGTGGAGGCCGGAGCGCAGGCGGATCGGCAGCTTCGCGCGGCCGATCGGGCCGTCCTTGAGGTTCAGGGCGTCCAGCACCACCAGGTCGCTGTAGTTGGTGATGAGATTGTCGACGAGCGCGATGATGTAGCCGTCGCCTTCCGCCGAATCGGCCGTGCGGGGCACGAAGCAGGGCTCCTGGATGATAGACTGCGGGCCGCACCACCAGCTGTCCTCCTTGCCGGTCGCGTGATCCCAGTGGCCGATGCGGTTCATCTTGAAGCCGGACGCCCGGCCGCGCGCGAACTCCATCTCCATCTCCGGGTCCATGACCAGACCCCAGCCGTGGCGATAGGGCTGGCCGACATAGCGCTCGTCCAGCCGGGGGAATTCGTCGATCAAGTTGGTGAGCTGGCGCACCTCGGCGAAATCCTCGCTGTTCGATCCGAGATCGACCGTCCAGCGATGCAGATAGGGCCGCGCCGCCACCGGATCGAAGGGCGCCCCGTGAATGTCCGGGAAGAAGGGGAAGGCATTGTTCTCTGCCTGCGGCGTGTCGAAATGAATCTTCGACCCTTCCTCGAAGGCGTTCATCACATGGCTCGCGAAGATGGTCTTCGGTGCCTTGAACCAGCGCACGTCCTTGTTGGTGACGCCCGGTCCGCGCGGCACCACGCCGAGCCAGACGGGGAGCGTCGTGTCGAAGCCGAAATGCGGCAGACCCGCCTTCAGCCGATCCCAGTTCGACGTGCACGGCACGATGTGGAAGATGGCATAATGCTCGGTGAGCCCATAATCATGCATCATGCAATAATAAGGCACCTGGAATTCGGTTTCGAACAGCAGGTTGCCGGCGGGATCGATCTCGAAATAGCTGCAATCGGTGGTGAGCAGGCCTGTCGCCGCATAGCCGAAATTGCAGAAGTTGCCGGTGACGGGATCGATCTTGGCATGGGCCGAGAAGGTCTGGTTCTTCAGCTTGCCGTCGAAATTGGTGTAGCCCTCGGTCTCCAGCGTCAACGGGTCCATGATGAGGCAGGGGCTGTCCTCCTTCATGGCGTAGAGCTTGCCGGCATGGACCATCACATTGGTGTTGGCGGTGCCGCGGATCATGCCCTGGACGCTCGCATCATCCGTCAGCGGATTGCGATAGGCGCCGAACAGCGACTTGCCGGCCTTGCGCTCCACTTTCCACTTGTCCGTCTGGGCATAACGCTGGCGGAAATCGATCTTGCCGTTGTGAAAGCGGAACAGGCTCACCATGCCATCCCCGTTGAAGAACTGGTCGTCCTCGAACCGGGGCGGGAATTGCGCATCGGGATGCACCCGGTGGAAGGTCCCGTTCAGCTGCGCAGGGATTTCCCCTTCGACTTCCAGATCCAGAATGTCGCCCTCGATCCGGAGGGGGCGCAGCACGCCGGTCATGCCGGGGGTGTCGGGGAAGTGGGCCATATCGCTCTCCTATGTTGAGATATCAACAACAGCCTGTCTGCATGAATGTGGCGCCGATGCGTTTGATGCCGGTCAAACCAGCGCGCTATTCCAGTGCTCGCCAAATCCGGCTAGAGGCGCTGCCCATGGCGAAGATCCCAACACCACGGCCGATCCGCGGCACCCAGGACATGCTCGGCGAAAGCGCCGACCGCTTCATGCATGTCGTCGAGACGTTCGAGCGCGTCCGCAAGCTCTACGGCTTCAGGCGCGTCGAAGTGCCGGTGTTCGAGGCGACGGCGGTCTTCTCCCGCTCGCTGGGCGAGACGACCGACGTGGTCTCCAAGGAGATGTATACGTTCGAGGACCGCGGCGGGGATTCGGTGACGCTGCGGCCGGAATTCACGGCGGGCATCGCGCGCGCCTATGTCACCGAGGGCTGGCAGCAATATGCGCCGCTCAAGGTCGCGACGCACGGGCCCCTGTTTCGCTACGAGCGCCCCCAGAAGGGCCGCTATCGCCAATTCCACCAGCTCGACGCCGAGATCATCGGCGCGTCCGAGCCGCTGGCGGACGCGGAGCTGCTGGTCTTTGCCGATCAGCTTCTCAAGGAGCTGGGCATCGTCGAGGGCGTGACGCTCACGCTCAACACGCTGGGCGACTATCAGAGCCGCGAGGCCTGGCGCAGCGCGCTCGTCGCCTATTTCGAGGGGCATCGCGATCAGCTCAGCGAGGAGAGCAAGGACCGGCTGCATCGCAATCCGCTGCGCATTCTCGACAGCAAGGATCCGGGCGATCAGGCGATCGTGGCCGGCGCGCCGGACATCGATGCCTATCTGACCGATGAGGCGCAGGCCTTCTTCGGGAAAGTGACGGACGGGTTGAAGGCTGCCGGCGTCGACTGGACGCGCAATGCCCGGCTGGTGCGCGGGCTGGATTATTATCGCCACACCGCCTTCGAGTTCGTCACCGACCGGCTCGGCGCGCAGGGCACCGTGCTCGGCGGCGGGCGCTATGACGGACTCATCGAGACGCTCGGCGGGCCAAGCACACCGGCCGTCGGCTGGGCGGCCGGCATCGAGCGGCTGGGGATGCTGCTGGATGTGATGCCGAGCGAGAGATTGGATGTCGCCGTCGCCGTTGAGGACGACGCTGCGTTGTTTGAAGCAGTTAGCGCAGTCGCATATCTGCGTCGCGAGAACCTAAGTGCAGATTTGATCGCGTCAGGGTCCCCCAAGAAGCGATTCGACAAGGCAGCCAAATTGAACGCACGCACTATCCTTTCAGTCGTGAAGACTGACGGCCAATTACGGTTCGGTCATCGAGGTGAACCTGGCTTGATCGATCGAGTGTCTGATGTGCTGGATCGGCGGTTCCCGAAGGACGAGGCTTGACCACCATCTCCCCCGATCGCATCGCCGCGATCCTCCGGCGGCAGGAGGAAGTGCAGGCGCAGATGGCCCGGCCCGATCTTGATCCGGCGGAGTTCGTGCGCCTGTCCAAGGATTATGCCGAGCTGGAGCCGGTGGTGACGGCGGCGCGCGAAGTGGCGCAACTGCGCACCGAGCAGAGCGAGCTGGAGGCGATGCTCGCCGATCCGGAAATGAAGGCGATGGCACAGGAGGAGATCGAGGCGGTCCGTGAGCGCCTGCCCGAGGCCGAGCATGCCCTTGCCATCGCGCTGCTGCCCAGGGATGCGGCGGACGAGCGCGCGGCCATGCTGGAGATCCGCGCCGGCACCGGCGGGGATGAGGCTGCGTTGTTCGCGGGCGATCTGCTGCGCATGTACCAGCGTTATGCGGAGAGCCGCGGCTGGCGGGTGGAGATCATCTCGGCCAGCGCCTCCGAGGCGGGCGGCTTCAAGGAAGTGATCGCCAGCGTCAGCGGCGCGGGCGTGTTTGCGCGCCTCAAGTTCGAGAGCGGCGTGCATCGCGTGCAGCGCGTGCCGGTGACGGAGAGCGGCGGGCGCATCCACACCAGCGCGGCGACGGTGGCGGTGCTTCCCGAGGCCGAGGAGGTGGACGTGCAGATCAACGAGGCGACGGACCTGCGCATCGATGTCTACCGGTCTTCCGGCGCCGGCGGCCAGCATGTGAACACCACCGATTCGGCCGTGCGCATCACGCATCTGCCCACCGGGATCGTGGTGACGCAGCAGGACGAGAAATCGCAGCACAAGAACAAGGCGAAGGCGCTGAAGGTGCTGCGCGCGCGGCTCTATGAAGCCGAGCGGGAGCGCACGCAGAGCGAGCAGGCCGGCGCGCGCAAGGCGATGGTCGGATCGGGAGACCGGTCCGAGCGCATCCGCACCTATAATTTCCCGCAAGGGCGCGTCACTGATCACCGCATCAACCTGACGCTGCATCGCTTGCCCGAGATCCTCGAAGGGCCGGGACTGGACGAGATGATCAGCGCGCTGATCGCGCAGGACGAAGCCGCGCGGCTCGCCCAGCTCGACACGGCAGCCTGACCGGCGGGGGGGCGGCATGGCTGGTCCCGTCGAGCCGGACGAGCCGGTGAAGCTCGCCGACTGGCTGCGCATGGCGACAGCGCGGCTCGCACCGGTGAGCGACACGCCGCGCCTCGATGCCGAGCTGCTGGCCGCCCATGCGTTGGCGATGAGCCGCGAAGCGATGCTTCTTGCCTTGCCGCGCCTTGTTGCACCGACGGAGGGCGAGGCGCTGCTTGTCCGGCGGCTCGCGCATGAGCCGATCGCCTACATCACCGGGGCGCGCGACTTCTGGACCCTGTCCCTGCGCGTGACGCCCGACGTGCTGGTGCCGCGTCCGGACAGCGAGACGCTGATCGAGGCCGCGATCGCCCGGTTCGAGGGGCGCGAGGCGCCGCAGCAGATCCTCGATCTCGGCACCGGTTCGGGCGCGCTGCTGCTTGCCGCGCTGGATGTGTGGCCGCAGGCGCGGGGGCTGGGCATCGATGTCTCGCCTGCCGCCGTTGAGGTCGCGCGGGAGAATGCCCTGTGCTGCGGCATGGCCGACCGCGCGGAGTTTCGGCTCGGCAACTGGGGGGAAGGGCTCTCGCGCCGGTTCGATCTCATCCTGTGCAATCCGCCCTATATCGCGCAGGATGCCCTCCTGCCCCGGGAAGTGCGCGCGCATGAGCCGGCCGGCGCACTGTTCGCAGGGGGCGACGGGCTGGATGCCTATCGCCTGCTGGCCGGCCAGCTTGGTTCGCTGCTCGCGCCCGGTGGCTTTGCGATCTTCGAGATCGGCTTCGATCAGGCAGAGAGTGCGGCCGCCCTGTTCCTCGCCGCCGGCTTCGCCGTTGCGCCGGTGCGCGACCTTTCGGGCCACACGCGCGCGCTCGTCGTGACGGCTGACCAAGCCGGCGAACGTTGAAAGTTCCTTTTTAACGACTACATGCGAATTTCTCTTGGTTTGGTGAGCCAGACCGTCTATCTGGCGGTCACAGGGTTGCTCTCGCTCACACGCGCGGCGTCTGGGCAAGCGGCCTGCTCCCACAGTTTTGGCGGCGTTCTAGAGTGGAGCCGTTGGCCGAAGCGCGGGGCGCGAGTGGTTGAAATGCCGCTCCGCCTTCGATGTGATGCACAGCGCTTCGGTACGCGTTCGGAAACGCCGGAGTTTTGGTCGAGAACATAGGGACGAACCTTTGATCAACAATCGTCAGGCCGGTCGTCGTCGCGGCCGGAACAATCCGCGCCAGAGTGGCGGCGGCAATCGCGGCAATGGTGACTCCGGCAACCGCATCGACAGCCGCGCCCGCGGCAATGCGGCGCAGCTTCTCGAGAAGTACCGCAATCTCGCGCGGGATGCGCAGATGGCGGGGGACCGGGTCAACGCGGAATATTATTTCCAGTTCGCCGACCATTATTTCCGAGTTCTCGCCGACAATCGCGCGCGACAGGAAGAGCAGCAGCAGCGGTTCCGCCGTCATGACGAGTCCGATCAGGACAATGGCGACGAGAGCGACGAGCTGATCGATGCCGGCGGCGATGAGAGCGATGAATTCGCGCCTCCGCAGCAGGAGCAGCGTCCGCGCCGCGAGCGCGCTCCGGATCGCGAGCGTGCTCCGGAGCGTCCGCGCGAGCGCAGCCAGGAGCGCAAGCCGCGCCGCGTCGCGAATGACGATGCAAGCGATGGCGAAGCGGAGGCCGAGATCGGCTTGCCGGGTCTGCCCCCGTCGATCGCGCGGGTCGAGGTGAGCGAAGACGCGGAGGCCGAGGCCCCTGCCGAGGCGCAGGAGGAAGTGCGCAAGCCCCGCCGTGGCCGCCGCCCGCGTCAGCCGGAAGCCGCCGAGTAATATCAGTCGAGCGACATGCTTTTTACGGGCGCGCCAGCATCGCTGGGGCGCCCGTCTTCGTGTCCGGCGGCCTCAGTCGTCGTCGAGGACCTCGGGGCTGATGCGGTCGTCCACCTGATCGTCATGGCCGGTTCCGCTCGAAAGGAACATGAGGCCCATGAGCAGGGCAGCCATCATGATGGTGGACCACACCCCGGCTATTGTCATGCCCAGGAAGAGCAACGGAAGCGGCCCGCGGAAGACCCAGAGCAATCCGGCCACCACGAGCCCGACGGCGAGGCCGAAGGCCGCCATCCACCACATGATCCTGCGAAAGCGTGCCCAGGCGAATTGCGCCTGGCGATGGTCGTCAAGGCCGGGCCGGTCTGTCATGGGCGCATCCCTTAGGGTCAGGCGGCGGCGCGATCAACAGCGCCTTTGACGCCTCGCGCCGGGAAGCGCATAGTCCGGGCCATGGAAGCGACCGCAGACCGGTCCATGGTTGATGTCGGCCGGGCCGGTCCGCAGGCGAACCGGAGAGGTGAGGATGACAGTCAGCGCATTTGTCGGCGAGTCGCCGGACACGATCATCCAGGTGAACAGGACTGACAGCGTGGCGCGCGTCGTCGCGCTTCTGGCGGAACGGCGAATCGGCTGCGTGCCCATTGTCGAGGACGGACGCGTGCTCGGCATCTTCTCGGAGCGGGATGTCGTTTACGGCCTGGCGCGCGAAGGCGCGGCGCTGCTCGACAAGCCGGTGGAGGCGGTCATGACCACGCCCCCGGTCACCATCGACGCCGATACCCCTATCTTGTCTGCCCTGTCCCTGATGACCCGGCGCCGCATTCGTCATCTGCCCATCGTCAGGGAGGGGCGGATGATCGGCTTCGTGAGCATTGGCGATCTGGTGAAGTCGCGCATCGACCGGATCGAATCGGAAGTCGAGGCCATGCGCAGCTATATCCAGAGCGCCTGAGCTGCCGGCCAGTCGCACCCTCCGGCGTTCGGAGGCGCGCCTGATGGCTTCAGGTTGTGGGCGGCCTGCGCCGAAGGAGCAGCGCGGCGAGGTCGTCGATCGTCTCGCGTGACACCAGGGCCAGCAGCGCGACGAAGCTGCCCGCGCCGATCGCGACCAGCACCAGCAGCCGGATCGGCGCCGCCATTCCGGGCAGCAGGCTGTCGGTGCCAAGGACGATGAAGGCCATCGCGGCGGCCGAGACGAAGCCGGGCGCCACTGCCCGGCCCACCTCGGCGAATGACAGGCCGATCAGCCGCCCGGCTACCCGCGCGGTGACGAGCGCGAACAGCGGGAAGGCGCAGAGCCAGGCCATGGCGAGCCCCAGTGCCCCGAACCGGATGCCGATCAGGAAGGCGACCGGCATGATGACCGCCCCGATCATGGCGATTCGGGCGGAGAGTCCCGGGCGGCCCATGGCATTGCACACCGGCGGGAACATGACCTGCAGCGCATAGAAGGGCATTGCGAGGGCCAGCACCTGCACGAACGGCACCATGCCCAGCCATTTATGCCCGAACAGAGTCGCGACCAGCGGTTCGGCCGTCACGGCCATGCCGAGATAGAGCGGACAGGCAATCAGCATGAGCAGCCGGATCGCCTGTCGGAACGAGCGCGCCACGCGCTGCCGGTCGGCCTGCATCCGCGCGAAGGCCGGAAAGGCGACGTCGTTGAGCGGCGGGATGAACTTCGAGACGAAGATCTGGGTGAGGAACAGCGCCTCGGCATACAGGCCAAGGGCGTGCGGATCGAGCACGCGCCCGCCAATGAACACGTCCGCCTGGCTCTGGATCAGGAAGAAGAGCTGCGAGCCCAGCAGGGAGAGTGCGTAGAGGATCAGCGGCCCGGTGCCCCGGAAGTCGAAGCTCGGCAGCACGAAGAAGCGAGTCGCGATGAGATAGCCGATCGCCTTGGACCAGAAGCCCGCGATCGGCGCCCAGACCAGTGTCCACACGCCCCATCCGGCCAGAGCGCCGCCAATGGCGACGCCCGCCGCGATGAGTCCGGCGATGAGGTTGACGAAAGCCGGGCGCTTGAAGTCCAGGCTCCGGCCCATGAGCACTTCGGGGAGGGAGATGAACGGCGTGGAGAGGTAGATCAGGGTCTGGGCGCGCAGCAGGTCCGCGACCATGGGCTGGCGATAATAGCTGGCGGCGACGGGGGCGAGGAGCAGCTGTGCAGCTGCGAGCCCGCCGTTCATGAGAATCATCAGCCCGAAAGCCTGCCGCAGCTTGCGGGTATCGACCGATTCGGACTGCACGAGCGCGCTGATCAGCCCGTATCCGTTGAGGAACATCATGAAGTTCAGCATGACCTGCGTCATGGCGAAGAGCCCGTAATCGGCGGGATTGAGGATGCGGATCACCGC
>NC_015976.1:2202500-3930000 GCF_000283515.1 Sphingobium sp. SYK-6 | reverse complement strand
TGCCCCCGGCCGGGTGTGCCCCGGGCGCGTCGACCGTCAGCCGCACAGCCTTTGCCGCGCGGACAGATGCTCCTGCGACAGGCGTTCGATCAGCTGGGCAGCCGGCACGATCTCGCGAACCGATCCGATGCCCTGACCCGCGCCCCAGATGTCGCGCCACGCCTTGGCGCCGCTCGCCGCGCCGAAATCCATGATCGAGGGATCCCGGGCCGGCAGATTGTCCGGGTCGAGGCCCTGCGCGGTGATCGATCCGCGCAGATAGTTGCCGGGCACGCCGGTGAAGTAGCTCGAATAGACGATATCGTCCGCCGCGCCCGAGACGATGCCCTGCTTGTAGGCCGGCGCCGCGCGCGCCTCGTCCGTGGCGATGAAGGCCGAGCCGATATAGGCGAAGTCCGCGCCCATCGCCTGCGCGGCGAGAATGCCTGCGCCGGTGGAAATCGCGCCGGAGAGGGCAATCGGCCCGTCGAACCATGCCCGCGTTTCCGCCATCAGCGCGAAGGGCGATTGCGCGCCGGCATGGCCGCCCGCCCCGGCGCCCACCAGGATCAGCCCGTCGGCACCTTTTTCCACGGCCTTGTGGGCGAAGCGCTGGTTGATGACGTCGTGGAAGACGAGCCCGCCCCACTCATGGACGGCCGCGTTCACGTCCGTATTGGCGCCGAGCGACGTGATGACCAGCGGCACCTTGAAGCGCGCGCAGATTGCGAGATCCTCCATGAGGCGCGGATTGGAGCGGTGGACGATGAGATTGACGGCATAGGGCGCCGCCGGGCTCTCCGGGTTCGCCGCGTCATGCGCTGCCAGTGCCTCGTGGATCCTGGCGAGCCAGTCCTCCAGCCGCTCCGGCTCGCGCGCATTGAGCGAAGGCATCGCGCCGATGATCCCCGCCTTGCATTGCGCGATCACCAGGTCGGGATTGGAAATGATGAACAATGGCGCGCCGATCACCGGCAGGCGGATGCCCCGATCAAGTGGCTTTGGTATCGGCAAGGCAGGTTCCTCTCAGGAGAGGAGTGGTCGCACGCGCCGGGGCGAGCGTCAATCGGCGGCTATCGGGCCGGCGACTCCGCCGGTCGCCGCGACTGGTGCCCTCATCGGACGCCAGCTCTCGGCCTGCCAGCGCCGCCGCGTGTAGGTGGTCGCGCCGATCTGCAGCGCGATCAGCATGAAGACGAAAGGCTGGTAGGCGATGCCGACGAACAGCGAGCCGACCAGATAGATGATGTGGCCCTGGACCATTGCCCGTGCGAAAGGCGCGACCCATTGATAATCGGGATTGTCGCTGTCCTTGTAGCGGCGGCGCAGGCGCTCGCTCTGCACCAGCGTGCCCAGGTTCAGCGCGAGCCAGAGCAGCAGGCCGGGAAACCCCTGTTCGCCGAGCATCTCGAAATAGCTTGAGTGGTAGGCACGGCCCCGGTCGGTCACCACGACATGCTCGACGCGCTGGTTGTCCGGCGTGCCGCTCTTCTGGACGGTGTGGTAAGTGAAGCTGTTCTGGAGATAATTGTCGAAGCCGCCGCCGAGCGGATTGCGTGCGACATAATCCAGTGTCCATTTCCAGACCTGGAGTCGCGTCGAGGCGCTTTCGTCAGCCTGATATTGCGAGATGGTGTCCATGCGCTGGGTGAAGCTGCTGGGCAGGAAGGGAATGGCGCAGATCATCGCGAGGACGCCCGCGGCCGCATAGAGCATCCGCCTTTTCGTCTGCCACCACATCATGATGGCGAGCACGGCGGCGCAGACGAGGCCGGTGCGCGCCTCGGTGCCGATCGGCATCAGTAGGCAGGCGCCGCAGAAACAATAAGCGAAGGTACGCACGCGCCAGTCCGGCGGAAACACGGTGCCGTGCCGGGAAAGATACAGAATGAGCGGAATGATCGCGATCGCCACGGTGGAGATGATGCTGCCTTCGAAGAGGCCGCTATTGTTGTCCACCATCAGGCGCAGCGTGCCGTAGCCCCCGCCGCCCAGCACGGTCTTGATGCCGCCGGTGATGATGATCGTGCCCGCGCACAGCACCATGACGAGCGCGAGCGCTTCCAGCCGCAGCTTCGTGCGCAGGGTCAGTGGCAGGAAAATGGCGAAGAGCAGCGCCTTCCACACCCAGTCCCACTTGGTCCGGGCCTCGATGGGGAAGTCGGCATGGAGCGTCGTGTAGCCGCAATAGAGCAGGAGGGCGACCAGCAGCAGCTGTCGGCGCGAGAGGCGGCAGTCCTTCTTGTCGTCGAAGACCAGCCATCCGACCACCGCCGCGGCGAAGGCAATGAGCGAGATCGGGATGGCGTTCAGCAGATAATATGAGAGGCGCTGGGGCGAGACGATGTCGATATAGGCATAGACCAGCACGAGAATGAACGGCCGCTTCAGGCCCAGAGCGAACATGGCCGCGAGGAAGGCGATGAAGAACAGGTCACGCATCGTGGCGGTCCCTTGTCTCCCGCGGGCGGCCGAGCAGGTCGCGCGTCTCGCCGCCGCTCTCATCGTCGAGGTCGTTGCGGCCGAGCAGGCGCCAGCAGGCAAGCAGGATCAGGCCGTGCGTCAGCAACAATGAGAATGTATCGACCATCCGGCGCGTGTCCCGAGAATCCGCTGACAATATCAGGGACGATGTCGTGCGCCTGATTTGCCGCGTGATCCTAGTGGCGGGTGGTTGAGGCGGCGTTAAACCTTTGCAGGCAGGAGAGGGCCATGACGCGAATTCTGCATGTCCTCGATCACAGCCTGCCGCTGCAGAGCGGCTACACTTTCCGGACGCGCGCTTTGCTCAAGGCGCAGCAGGGCCGGGGCTGGGAAGTGCGCGGCATCACCGGCAGCCGGCACATAGCGGCGGGGCCTGCCGTGGAGACAGTGGACGGGCTGTGCTTCCATCGCGTCCCCGGCCGGTCGGGCTTTCCCTTCGGCCCGGTCGCCGAATGGCTGGATGTGCGCCGTTTCTCGCGCGGCATCGAGTCGCTGGTGCGCGACTGGCGGCCGACGCTCATTCATGCCCACTCGCCGGTGCTGGGCGCGCTGGCTGCCGCCCCGGTCGCACGGCGGCATGGTCTGCCTTTCGTCTACGAGATCCGCGCCTTCTGGGAAGACGCCGCCGTGGGCAACGGGACGGGCCGCGAGGGCGATCTGCGTTATCGCGCGACTCGCTTCCTGGAAGACCGCGCCATTGCCCGCGCGGATGCGGTGATCGTCATTTGCGAGGGGCTGCGGCAGGATCTCGTCGCGCGCGGTGTACCGCCCGGCAAGATCACGGTGTCGCCCAATGGCGTGGATCTCGATCTGTTCGGCGCGCCGCCGCCGCCCGACGAACGGCTCCGTGCGCAGCTCGGGCTGGACGGCGCCGAAGTCATCGGCTTCATCGGCAGCTTCTACGATTATGAAGGGCTGGATGATCTCATCGCGGCCATGCCGGCGCTGGTCGCCCGGCGCCCGGACGTGCATCTGGTGCTCGTGGGCGGCGGCCCCTGCGCCGAGTCGCTGCGCGGGCAGGCGCAGGCGTCTCCCGTGGCAGCGCACATCCATTTCGTGGGGCGCGTGCCGCATCAGGAAGTCGAGCGTTATTATGGCCTTATCGACATCCTCGTCTATCCGCGCAAGGCGATGCGCCTGACCGAGCTCGTCACGCCGCTCAAGCCGCTGGAAGCCATGGCACAGGGGCGCCTTGTCGCGGCGTCCTCGGTGGGCGGGCATCGCGAGCTGATCGAGGACGGCGTCACCGGCACCCTGTTCCCGCCGGACGACCCGGCTGCGCTGGCCGGCGCGCTCGCTGCACTCCTCTCGGATCGCGCGCATTGGGACGAGCGCCGGCATCGGGCGCGGCAGTTCGTCGAGCGGGACCGCAGCTGGGCGCGCAATGTCGTGCGTTACGAACCTGTTTACCAAGAGCTGATAGCGAGCATGGCAACGTCATCGCGAGCTGGGTCATGAATTCCCGAGCAATGGTCAGGGTCCCGGCCCCCGGGACATGGATGGAGCGAACCCTCGGTGCCCGTGGCGCCCGGTTGCTGCTGACGGCCGGGGGCATGATCGGGGTGGGGCTGGCCGTGCCGGGCCCCTTGCTCGATCAGCTGGTGACGACGGCAGGCCTGAGCGGCGCGAGTGATCTTTTCGTCGCGCCCGTGGGGTTGCCGGGGCGGATGGTCCTCACCGGGGCCTTTGCTCTCGTTCCGGTGCTCGCGGTCTGGATCATCTGGCGCACGCCGGGTCCCGGGCCGGCACAGGACATGCAGGGGCGCAGCGGGGACGACATCGGGCTGCCCGAGGAGGATGAAAACGAGATGATGAACGTGCGCGTGCAGAGTTCGATTTCGCCCTGGGATGCATTCAAGCGATTCGTCCGCGGCGGCGCGCAGCCGGACGCCGTCCGGGACGACGTGCCGCTCAGGAAGCGCCGCCGGAGGGACCGGCACCCGGACGCGCCGCCTCGCCCGCCGTTGTTTGCGAGCCGCGATCTTCCCCCGCCCGATCTGATCGATCCGCAGGAGTCGCCCGCGCCGAAGAGCGATCCTATCGCGGCCCCGGTCCCAGCAGACGCGGTGCGCTTCGCGGCGCCCGCCTCTCGCATCGTTACGCAGACCCCGGCCGAGCTGCCGAGCGCGCCGTCCGCGCCCGCCGCCCCGGACATCGCATTGCCTCGTTCCCCCGCGCCGCTGAGCGACGCCGAGATCGCAACCGCGGTCGCGACCCTGCCGCCGCGCGCGGCCAGGCCGGCACCGGCCCCGCGCGTGGATGGCGCATCATCCTGGAAGATTGCCGATCTCGGTCTCCCGCTGATCGAGAATGCCGATCTCGGCACGCTTGCCGCCCGTTTCGAGCAGGGCGTCGCGCGCCGGGAAGCGATCGTCAACGCGCGCCAGGCGCAGCACGCCCTCGGCAAGCATCTGCCCCCGGCTGCGGTCGCTGCCGCTGCGCATCCGCAAGGCGAGGTTTTCGCCGCCGCCGACGCGCCGGGCCTCTCAAGCCTGCGCGTCGAGAGCGACGTGGAGAGCGCGCTCAACGATGCGCTCGCCACCTTGAGGCAGCTTGCCGGCGCGCGCCGCGCCTGAGCCGGCGGCCGCTCGCGATCTCACCATTCCTCGATGGTCAGGACCGCGAGCCTGATCAGCGCCTTGCCCAGGGCCGGCGCGCCCGAGATGTCATCGATCGTCAGGTCGACGACAATGTGGCCGCGCAGCGCGAACTCGGCCTCGCTCAGCCCCGTGGTCAGTCGCCGCGCTTCCTCGACCGCATCCTTGCCCGCGAGGCCGAGCGTGATGGCGTGACGTGTGCCGACGAAGGTAGCGCTGCACCAGGGGCTCATCTGCGCATCCTGCACCCGGGCGGGCGCGAGCATCGCTTCCAGCGCGGCGATGAGCTGGCCCTGGCAATCCCGCCTCTGCGCGCGCGGCGTGGCGGGGCGGATCGGCAGGGTGGGCGCCCGGCGGCAATGCCATCGCCGCGCCTGCGCATGGGGTCTCGTGACAACCGTCATTGTGCACGCTCCTGGAATTTGTTCATGAAATGTTCTACACGACGCCGGGTTCGGTCGGTGAGTTCGCGGCCCCTCCGCATGTCGTGGACAAGCCGGGGGTCGCGGACGGCTTCACGGCCGAATCGCGTGGCGGCCATGCCGGTATGGCGCAGGAAGCGCTCGATGGTGGACAGGCTGATCATGAAGCCGGCTCTCCTTCTGGTGCTGTGTGAACGAGTCGAAACAGGAATAATCCTATCTCTCGCGCCAAATCCTACTTGTCTAGGAAAAATCCTATAGTATGATGACACCCATGGACACGGGCACTGTGCGGGAGACTCTCGATCGGCTGATACGGGAGCGGGGCGTGAGCTATGAAGCGCTCTCGCGGCTGCTCGGCCGAAATCCTGCCTATGTGCAGCAGTTCGTGAAGCGGGGCACGCCGCGCAAGCTGGACGAGGCGGACCGGCGCGTGCTGGCCCGCTATTTCGGCGTCGACGAGCGCATGCTTGGTGCCTCGGATGCGCCCGTTGCCCCGACATCCCCTGCCGCGCCCGCCCGCAAGCGCACGGGCGATCTGGTGATCGTGCCGCGTTTCGCGCTCGGCGCTTCGGCGGGCCCCGGCGCATTGGTCGAGGAGGAAAGGGCGGCCGGCGTCCTGGGCTTCGATCCCCGCTGGCTGCGCGCTATCGGCGGGCGGCCGGACATGCTGAGCATGATCCGGGTGGATGGGGAATCGATGGCGCCCACGCTCAGCGATGGCGACGAGATCATGGTCGATCGCAGCGACGGGATCGATCGGCTGCGCGATGGCATCTACGTGCTGCGCATGGATGACGTGCTGATGGTCAAGCGAGTGGCCCTGGCGCCCCGGCGCGGCGGCTTCTCGGTGCGCAGCGACAATCCGCTCTATCCGGCGTGGGACGATGTGGATGCGGATGCCGTATCGATTGTCGGCCGGGTGATCTGGGCGGGGCGGCGACTCGGATGAAGCCGGGCGGGGCCGCCAGGCAACAGGGGGAAAAGCGATGCTGACTGTCACTCAGGAGCCGCTGCCGTCGCTCGACGCGCTCGAGCCGCGCTGGTGCGCGCTGGCGGACCGTGCGGACGCGAGCTTCTTCCTCGGCTGGACTTGGATGGGCAGCTGGCTGCGCGCCACCGGGGCCCGCCCCGATCTGGTGAGCGTCCGGGACGGCGAGGGGGACGAGATCGGGCTGGCCCTGCTGGGCGCCGCGCGCGAGCCGCGCAAGCTCGGCCGCGTCCGCACGCTGCGCCTCAACGAGAGCGGCGATCCGCTGATGGATCGGCCCTTCATCGAATATAATGCGCCGCTAGCCGCGCGCGACCATGAGGTGGACGTGACGCAGGCCCTTGCCCATCACCTCGCCCGGCGCCGGGACTGGCGCGTGCTGCGCCTCTCGGGCGTGGCGGATGATGACCTGCTGGTCGGCACCGTGCCCGCACGCCGGCGCATCCTCACGGACGTGTCGCCTGCCTATGGCGTCTCGCTGGCGGCGGTGCGCGGCGCGGTGGGGGATTATCTCTCCCTGCTCTCGGCGAACACGCGCAGCCAGATCCGGCGTGCGCTGCGCGATCATGGCGATGGCGATTTCGGCGTGGAGCGCGCCGCCGACGAGGCCATGATCGTGGACTGGCTGAGCGAGATGGCCCGGCTCAATGCCGGCCGGCATGCGGACAATGCATGGGATGCGCCGATGTTTCGCACCTTCGCCCGCGAGATCGCGCTGGCCGGCCGTGCGTCCGGCACGGTCGATCTGCTGCGCGTCACCATCGGCGGCGCGGTCCTCGGCTATCTCCTCAATTTCGTCCATGGCGATCGCGCGATGAACTATCAGTCCGCGTTCGCCGATCCGGTCGGCCCGAAGGACAAGCCCGGCCTGCTCATGCACATGGCCGCCATCGCGCATTATACCGGGCGCGGCCTGTCGCTCTATTCGCTGCTCGCAGGCAAGGATCGCTACAAGCAGAGCCTCGCGACGGGCGCAGAGGAACTGCAATGGTGGCAGATCGAACGCTTCTCGCCCGCGCTGGAAGCGGAATACTGGCTCCGCCGATTGCTGCGGCGATGACTGCTCCGTTGACGGCTGTATTATGTGGCTATATCACTTCGGGCGATCATCCGGAGCGGAAATGCCTCTCAAGCTTGTGTATCGAACCGCGGCGTTGCTCCTGGCCACGACCTGTGTGGTTTCATCGGCTTATGCGCAGACAGCCCATGCCACGCCGGAGGCTTTGGGTACGGCTATGCCCGCCAGCGTCGATCCGCTGACGGCGACGATCCACATCGAGGATGTCGAGCGTTTCGCGAAAGTGCTGGCCGCCACCAACGGGCGCCCCACGGTATCCGATATTCAGAAGGGGTATCTGGATCATGCCTCATATGGCGTATCGATCTTCACGCCCGGCCGGATTGGTGATGCGGCCCGCCTTGCCAGCAAGGTCAACGCCGACCCCGCGTCGTACGATCGAGCGGTGCGCGAGTGCCTTCCCCGTGTGAAGGCGGCAACGGCTGATCTGCGGGCGATCTACCTCGCCTTGCATGGATTGTTGCCCGATGAGCCGCTCCCGCAAATCTATGTTGTGATAGGCGCGGGTAATTCCGGGGGCACCGCGGGCCCCGGCGCTCAGGTCATCGGACTTGAAGTCCTGTGCGCGGAGAATCCGTCGGCCACAGGTTCCAGAAAGGCGCTTCGCCGCTTTTTTGCGCACGAAACCGTTCACACGTTCCAGCAGGATATATCGGGCATCGAGAAATCCCCTCTGCTGGGTGAAGCTCTCGTTGAGGGGGCAGCGGACTTCATTGCCACCCTGGTGACGGGAGAAGAGCCCGAGCCGGACAGGGCGGCCTGGGCGCTCCCGCGCGAGACGATGCTATGGGATCAATTCCAGAAAGACATGCCGGTCAGTCTTGCCACCCTCCAGGACAATCCGCCTCCCGACGCCGTCAAGGCGGTCAATCGTTGGCTGCACAACTATCAATCAGCGCCAGCCGGCTGGCCGAGTGAGGCGGGTTACTGGGTGGGTATGCGCATCTGGGCCGCCTATTATACGGCGGCCACAGACAAGCATCGCGCTATTCGTGATATGTTGAGGTGGGATGATCCCGAAGCGATTCTGCGGAAAAGTGGCTATCAGCGCTAAACTTCCAGCGCCCGGCGCGGTGTTGGAGCGGTAGGGGCAGGCCCTGGCTCCATCTACCGCACTTCATCCCACCTTCATGGCACCAGGCTCGCTATTCCCGCGGATCGGCCCGTCCATGGCCGGACCCGGTCACCCCGCCTAGGAAGCGAGGCGGCGCATCACCCGGTAGCCGAGGCGGGCCAGCGTCTGGCGCTCGGGTTGTGTGCTCACGGGCACTAGTGGCAGTTTCCTCGCGCGCAGCAGCCGGTTGAAGCTGTGGAGCTCGCCTTCCGCCACGGAGCGTTCGGAGCGCCAGGTGATGGAGAGGCTGATCGACACCGCGTTGCCGTTGCGCACGAAGTGGGGCGCCTTCACCGGCATGAGGATCGCGTCGCCCGGCTGCAGGCGCACCGGGTCGGCCTTTGCGAGGAAGCCCTCGTCCCACTGGAGGTTGCGATGGGCGCCGGCATGGAAGGCTTCGCTCTGCTCGGCCGGCACGAGCGCCGGATCGGCGGTGGGGAAAACGTTCATCACTTTCTCCCCCTCGATCTGCATGAGGATATTGTGCTCGGGGTCCATGTGGAAGGGCGTGATGCTGCCGGGCGAGGTGAAGAAGATGAAGGCTTCGCGGTGCTCCATCGGGCCGGTCGCTTTCAGCACGGCGGGTTCCAGCTCCGCGAGCAGGGCGTCCAGCAGCTTGCCATAGGCCGGGTCGCGCTCGACATTCTTGAGGACGATCCAGCTCTGGTTCTCGTCGATGGTGCGGATCGTCTCGGCGGCCGAAAGGCCATTGGCGGGCGTGTCCTCGGGGCGGATGCCGATCGGCAGCGTACCCCGGTTATACTCCATGCGGTCCTCGGGATGCCGCTCCGCGAGAGCGGCGATGGCGTCGCGGGTGAGCAGGGGGTGCCCCACCAATGCGTGCCTCAGCTTGCGATGGCGGTCGGGATAGGCATCGGCGAAGGCCTTGATGGCGTCCGGCGGAAAGGCGGTGTGCGTGTCGATCATGAGCGGGCTCCAGATTTCATCCGGGCATAAGCGGTTTCCAGCAGCGTCATGGCAGGCAGCGAAAGGGCGCCGGCAAGGCCGGCAAGGCCGCCCTTGCGCAGGCCGATGCGATATTGGGCGATGGCGCGGCGCTCGCCCCACAGGCTGTCGATCATCGGATGGTCCGGCGCGGCGCAGCTGTCCATCCATGGCGTGACATGGTCGTCCAGCACCCGCGCGAGATTGTCCTGCTCGATGAGCACCCCGGGCGAATAGCGGGCGAAGTCCGGATCGATGGCGATCTTGAACGAGAAGCCGCCCTGCGGTCCCACGAAATTGACCAGCATGGCGATCGGCCGGCCGTCGCAATCGATCCGCAGCATGTCCAGCATGCCGGCGGCATGGGCATTCCGGCAGATCTCGCGGAGGAACAGCGCGTCCTCGGCGCAGGAAGCAAGCGCGGTGCCTTCCGCGCCTTTCCAGCCCCGCGCCTCAAGCTGGAGGAAATCGTCGATCCACGCCTCCAGCGCATCGCCACTGGTGAGATGTCGGTGGACGATGGTGCCCATCTCCGCGAGCCGGGACTGCAGGCGGCGAAGCTCCTTGCGCTTCTTGGCGCGGACATTGACGGTCCAGTAATCCTGTGCCCCCGCCTCGCTGCGCAGCAGGGCGCGTTCGTGGCGATTGAGTTCCTCGCAGCGTCGCCCCTCCCGGGCGCAGACCAGCCTCAGCGCGGTGGCGGCGGCTCCATCGGGGTCGAGCGCTCTCAGGTGCAGCAGCGGGCCAGACCATGGCGCGGCGTCGAGCTGTGCGAGCAGCAGCCGCCAGCCTTCCTCTTCACGGCCCCTGCGCAGCAGCGGCGCGCCATAGAAGCAGTGGCGATGCAGCCAGTTCGTCGTGTGGCGCAGCGGAAAGCGGCCATGCCTGTTCGCGCCGGTCACCGGCAGGCGGGCGATCAGCTCGCCGCCTTCATCGCGCGCGTCGATCAGCCGCACCGTGCCGTGCGGGTCGAGGCTGCGGCGAGCGGGCTCCAGCAGTTGCGGGAGGTAGAAGGGATTGGGCTCGGTGGCGTCCTGCTCCAGCGGACATGTCGCGTCCTCGCCACCGCTCGCCCCCGCGACCTGCGCGGGTGGTGTGCGGGGTTGGATCGGCGCATGTCCCACGTTCATGGCAGAGCCCATAGCGTGCACTGATTATCATAAGACTAAGCGATGCGCGCGCCTTTCGCGCGGTCGCGATCCGGCCCGGTTCAGGGCGCTTGCCGGCGGGCCAGCCTGCACGTCGCGATGTCTCCGGGCTCGGCGCGCCGGGGGCCTGGTTGGAACCGCGCGAGATAGCCGCCCGCCGCCGTATGTTCCTCCATGCCGACGAAGCGGAAGCCGACCGCCTCGAACTCGCAGCGTAGCAGGGCGGAGGGCGTGCCGTGCTGGTCGGTCGGCCGTTCGATGTCCACGACGATGACTTGCCCGTCCGGCTTGAGCGCGGGGTAGAGGCGCCACAGGAAAGCGTAGGGCTCGGCGATCTCGTGGTACATGTGGATCATGAAGACACGGTCGAAGCTCGCGTCCGGCAGGCGCGGGTCATCGGGCGTGCCCAGCTTGACGCTCACATTGGACCAGTCCTCCCGTGTCACGCGGCGGCCCAGCGCGTCGATGACCTCGGCAATGATGTCCTGGCCCAGCACGCGGCCTTCCGGCCCCACGCGGCTGGCCAGGCGCACCGTGTAATAGCCTTCGCCCGCGCCGATGTCCGCCACCGTCATGCCCGGGCGGATGCCGGCGCGGTCCATGATTTCCTTGGCTTCGTTGACCCGGTCGCGCGCTTCCTCGGTGGACCAGCGGGTCGAGATGATCGGCGCGACGGGCCGGTCAGCGCGCGGAAAATCCTGCGCCGAGGCGGATCGTTCCGCGCTCCTCGACGGGAGGACGTCGCAGGCGGCAAGAGCAAGGGATGCCGGCAGCAAGGCCGCGACGAGCCATGCTCCCCGGCCCGTCATCATCAGTCGACGTCCTCCACCTCGACTGTCTCGCCCGTCACTTTCTGGCTGAGTGCCGCTGCCATGAACGGGTCGAGATCGCCATCGAGCACGTCGCCCGGAGCCGTCGAGGTGACGCCGGTGCGCAGGTCCTTCACCAGCTGATAGGGCTGGAGCACATAGGAACGGATCTGGTGGCCCCAGCCGATCTCTGTCTTGGCCTGGTAGTCGCTGGAGGCTTCCTCCTCGCGCCGCCGCAGCTCGGCCTCGTAGAGCCGCGCCTTGAGCATGTTCATGGCCGTCGCACGGTTCTTGTGCTGGGACCGGTCGTTCTGGCTGGCCACGATGATCCCGGACGGCACGTGCGTGATGCGCACGGCCGAGTCCGTCGTGTTGACGTGCTGCCCGCCCGCGCCGGACGCGCGGTAAGTGTCGATCTTGAGGTCGCTTTCCTTGATCTCGATCTCGATATTGTCGTCGATGACCGGATAGACCCACACCGACGAGAAGCTCGTGTGCCGCCGCGCCGAGCTGTCATAGGGGCTGATGCGCACCAGCCGGTGCACGCCGCTCTCGGTCTTGGCGTAGCCATAGGCATTCTCGCCCTTGATGAGCAGCGTGGCGGACTTGATGCCGGCCTGTTCGCCGGCCTGATACTCGATCATTTCCACCTTGTAGCCGTGCTTCTCGGCCCAGCGCTGGTACATGCGCAGCAGCATCTCGGCCCAGTCCTGGCTCTCGGTGCCGCCGGCGCCGGCGTGGATTTCGAGATAGGTGTCGTTGCCGTCGGCTTCGCCCGCCAGCAGCGCGGCCACCTTGTCCCGGTCCGCCCGGGCGGCGAGAGCCTGCAGATTGGCGATTCCCTCGTCGACCAGCGCGTTGTCGCCTTCCGCTTCGGCCATCTCGATGAGCTCGACCGTGTCGGTCATTTCCTGCTCGATGGCGCGCGTCGCGCCGATGGAGCTGTCCAGCCGCGTGCGCTCGCGCATGACGTCCTGCGCCATCTTCTGGTTGTCCCAGAGCGTGGGGTCCTCGACCCGTGCGTTCAGCTCATCGAGCCGGCGCAGCGCCCGGTCCCAGTCCAGCGAGCGGCGGAGCAAGTCGAGCGCTGCCTTGATATGGTCGACATGGGCCTCTGCTTCGGCGCGCATGAGAAGGTCTCCGTGGAATTTCCAGCGCCCTATATAGGGCCGAGCGCCGCCGGATGCGACGGGGAGCCGCGCAGGTCAAGGGGGAGGCGCGGTGGTTGCGGTCGATGGCGCGGAGAGGACGGCGCGATTCTGGCTGCATTCGCCACCGCGTGATCCATGTCCTGCGCACGTACCCGCGCGGAGCAGGTCTCAGGGATTGCCGGTGATGAGGCAGGGGCCGTCGTCCTGCCGGGCCAGCGAGCGCTGCCGCCAGCGGCGCGCCACGTGCCACCGCCACAGGAGATTGACCAGCTGATAGCCGAGCGCTGCGGCGACGGTGCCGAAGAGGAAGAGGCCCAGCGCGGTCGGCGCGACAATATTGTATATCCATTGCGCCGACTGGCCCAGCCAGTTGCCGCTGTCCGCCACCCGGCCGTCGCCGAGCAGTCTGTGCCCCAGCTTGAAGGCAGCGAAATAGATCGGCGGAAAGGTGAGCGGATTGGTCACCAGCGTCGCGAAGGCCGCGATGATGAGATTGGCGCGCGCGGTGAGCGCGAGCATGGCCGCGGCCGGCGTCTGCCCCAGCGGGATCAGGAAACCGGCCAGCAGGCCGAGCGCCACGCCCCGGGCGATCGAGCGCCTGTTGAAATGCCATAGCAGCGGATGCGTCAGGCGATGCGCCATTGGCTGCAGCCAACGGTTCGCGAGCAGCTGCTCGCGCGTCGGTAGCCTGTCCATGATCCAGCGTTTCAACGTGCCCGTTCCTGTTCGTGTGTTCGTCAGAGATGACTCATCAATCGTGAGCAGAGCGTGAATCGATCGAGAATTTGCTCTGCCATGGAAAGCTTTCGTCTCCTTCAAGGCCTTTTTTGCCGCGACGATCCGCCGATCGACAGGCGGATGCTGCAGTCGCGCCCTGTTCTTCGGGCCAAGCTTCGCAGCCTCTTCCCAAGATAGGAATTGCGAACGCGCAGAACAGGGGCTGAACGGCCTTAACCGGCTTTTCATCAACTGCGAACTATCCAGCGTTGCATCGCAGCGCTCGTGGGGGGTGATCGATGGAAAGAAAGAACATAAACCGGCAAATGGCGCAGGAGGCGATCCGCTTCCTCGATGCGCATATGCTGGATGCGACGCCGACCAACTACACCTTCGCCTATCTCTATCTGACCGGGGCCAATGGCTGGCTCCGCAAGGCGGTCGATGGCATCATCGAGGGCGGCGTGCGGCTTGCCCAGAAGGAAGTCGACGGGCTCATGGAGCTTGCGCCGGGCGAAACGGGCCATGGGGCTGCGGCATCCTCGCTGGCCACGGAGGAAGAGCATCGCGCCAGGCTGCGGCTCCAGATGCTGTCTTTCAGTGATCTCACCGCGCAAGCCATCAGCAGTGCCGGTTCGTTCGGCCGCGATCTCGCGCAACGCGCCGACATGATCGGCGGGGCGTCCGATCTTGGTGGACTCGTCGCTGCCATGCTCGAACGGACGGCCGAGATGGAGAGGCGCCTCGCCGAGACGCGGCTCGAGACCGAGCGCCTGCGGCAGGACCTTGATGCCGCGCGCGACGATGCGACCCGCGACGCGCTCACCAATCTGCCCAATCGCCGCGCCATCGACCGGCAGCTTCGCCTCTTCGCGGAGCAGGGCACGCAGATTGCGCTGGCATTTTGCGATATCGATCATTTCAAGTCGATCAATGATCGCTTCGGCCATGCGGTCGGGGATCGGGTGCTCAAGGTCGTGGCCGAGACGCTGTCCGCGACCATGGATCCCCATATCGTTGGTCGCTTCGGCGGCGAGGAGTTCGTCGTCGTCCTGCCCCAGGTCGATGCGGAAACGGCCTTCGCGCTGGTCGAGAAGGCGCGCGCGGCCGTCAGCTCCCGCAACATGCGCGTTCGCGATACCGACGAGCCGCTTGGCCAGGTGACTTTCTCGGCGGGCATCGCCCTGTGCCGTAACGATCCCGAAGCCGCGCTGCGGCAGGCCGATGATCTCCTCTACGAAGCCAAGAACAGCGGCCGCAACCGGACGATCTACAAGGTCGCCGCGTAGGGCGACCGCTGACAGCGAAGCACATCCGGGCCGCCCCGCAGTCCGCCGGGGCAGGGTCCCTTCAGGCCGGATGATGTCCGGCCGCTCGTCTTTCTGGTCTCGTGCGCCTGGTTCCGGCCTGCCGGGGCGATCGCGGGAGACGGCGCACGCCGCCTCGCCGTGCTCAGTAGATCCCGCCCTGCTCGCCCGCGAAGTCACGGCTCACGTCGCGCCGCGCGTTTCCGCCGGTGCGGCTGTCTTCCTTGGCACGGTCGGCCAGTTCGTCGCGGCGCATGGAGATGCGCGGTTCCGTTTCGGGCTTGAACGCTTCCCAGATGATGGCGCTGCGCGGATCGTCGGATGGCCAGCCGCCATAGACCCGGCGGCCGCTGCGGCGATCGATCCGCACCATCCGCACGCCGGTTGGCGCGACGAAGGGGGTTTTCGGCATGTCCTTGAGGATGGGCGCCATCGCCGCTTTCCAGATCGGCGCCGCCAGCGTTCCGCCCTGTGCGTAGCCGCCCATGTTGCGCGGCTGGTCGTAGCCCAGATAGACGCCGGCCACGATGTCGGGCGATCCGCCGACGAACCACACATTGGTCGGGCCATTCGTCGTGCCGGTCTTGCCGAACAGGGGGCGATCGAGGTCACGCAGAGAGGTTGCCGTGCCGCGCTGGATGACGCCCTCGGTGATGTGGACCATCTGATAGGCGGTCATGGGGTTCATCACCGGGCGGCCGGCCTGCGGGAAGCGCGGCATGGGCTTGCCGTCCCAGTCGGCGCGGTTGCAGTCCTGGCAGGGGCGCCAGTTGAGCGGCCAGATCACCTTGCCGCTGCGGTCCTGCACATAATCCATGACCTTGGGCGTCAGCTGGCGGCCGTGATTGGCGAGCATGGCATAGGCATTGACCATCCGCTCGACGGTGGTCTCCCCGGCGCCGAGCGCGAAGGCCAGATAGGGCTGGTAGTCGCCGATCCCCATGTTCTTGATGGTCCGCACGACGCGTTCCATGCCGGTCTGCGATGCGGTGCGAACCGTCATGAGATTGCGCGATTGCTCGATGCCCCAGCGCATCGTCTGCGCGCCAGCCCCGCTGCCGGAGAAGTTGCGGAAGCATTTCTGCCCCAGATTGCCGCCCTGCCAGACGCAGAACGGCCCATCGACGATGATGGTCGCGGGCGTCATGCCATTGTCGAGCGCCGAGGCATAGACGAAGGGCTTGATGGTCGATCCGGGCTGGCGCATCGCCTGCGTCACCCGGTTGTAGGAGGAGAGGCGCGCATCGAAGCCGCCCTGCATCGCATAGACCCGGCCGGTGTGGACATCTTCGATCATCATGCCGCCCGAGACGCCGGGAATGTTGCGCAGCGCATAGCCATTGCCTTCCGGCTTCACCGCAATGATGTCGCCGGGCTTCAGCGAATCGAAGGTCGGCTGGCCGGTGCGCCGGTCCACCAGCATCGCGAGGCTGCGCGGCAGCGTCGAGGTGCTGCCGTCGCGCAGGCCGATCTCGGCGCTGGTTCCGGATTTGCTCAGCACCACCGCGACCGTCCAGTCGGCATAGTCGACATCGATATTGGAGACGGCGAGTTCGCTCTGCCAGCGGTCCACGTCGACCTTGGCGATCGGCCCGGACCATCCCTTGCCCGAATCGTAGCGCAGCAACCCTTCGCGCAGTGCGCGCGCGGCATGGTCCTGCATGAAGGGCGAGATCGGCGAGCGCACCCACAGGCCGCCGGCATAGACGCTGTTCGGCCCGTCTTCCGCGCTTTCGCCGAACTCGGCGATCAGCCGCCGCCGGATTTCCTCGATATAATAGCCCCCGACATTGCTGTATCCGCTGCCACGCTGCTGCACCGTGCCGAGCGGCTCACGGACGGCGGCGTCATGTTGCGCGCGGTTGATGAACCCGTTCTTGAGCATCTCGCCCAGCACCCAGTTGCGCCGTTCGAGTGCTCGCTCCATGTGGACCTCGGGCCGGTAGTTGGCCGGGCCCTTGGGGAGGATAGCGAGGTAGGCCGCTTCGGGCAGCGTCAGGTCGGCGACGTCCTTGTCATAATAGGCCCGCGCTGCCGCCTGCACGCCATAGGCGTTCCGGCCGAGGAAGATCTGGTTGAGATAGAGTTCGAGGATCTGCTCCTTGGTCAGCACGCTTTCCATGCGCCAGGCGAGGATCGCTTCCTTGAGCTTGCGGCTGTAGCTCACTTCATTGCCGACCAGCAGGTTCTTGGCCACCTGCTGGGTGATGGTGGAGGTGCCGCGCGGCGTCTGGCCGCTCATGATGCCCTGCGCCGCGGCCCGGAAGAGGCCGGGGAAGTCCAGGCCATGATGGCTGAAGAAGGTCTTGTCCTCGGCCGAGAGATAGGCGTTGATGAGGACGGGCGGGAAATCGGAATATTGCAGCTGGACGCGCCGCTCGCGGGCAAAGCTGTAGATGGGCTCGCCGGCGATGTCCCGCACCACGGTCGGGAGTGGCGGCTCATAGTCCAGCAGGCTCTTGGCGTCGGGCAGGCCCCGCGCGAAGAGAAGCCAGAACAGCAGCAGGGCGGTCAGCAGCGCCAGCGCGGCATAGGTCAGCCAGCGCCAGCGGCGGCGCATGTGAAGGCCACGGATCCTCGCGAGCAGGCCTCTCGCCCAGCCCGGTTCTCCGCCTTCCCGGCGCCTGAACCGGAATTTTGTCGCCTCGCTGGCTGCGTCGTCCATGGGCGCCACCTAGACCATTTTCACCGTGCGAGGGAACCGCTTTTGCGGCGGTGCGCAGTTGGTCCGCTTTTGCCCCGGCAGGGGGAGCGGTGAGGCCGGGCAGCCCTGCGCCCATCCGCCCCTGGGATGACGCCCGTCAAGGCTTCGCCGTGGACATCGCGCGGGCGAAGTGCACCGAGATCGCGGCCGCGAGGCCCTTGGCGAGCTGCAATCGCCCGTCCTTGCCGGCCATCCATGCGGCATCCTCGTCATTGCTGACATAGCCCGCCTCGAACAGGACCGACGGCGTATCGGGCGACTTGAGCACGATGAGCGAGGCGAAGCGGTGATAAGGCGAGCGGAAGGGGAAATGCGGCAGCGCTTCGCGGTGGAGCAGTTCGGCAAAGCGCGTGGAGGCTTCCATCGTCTCGCGCTGCGTCAGGTCGATGAGGATCGAGCTCACCGCCGAGGTCTTGTCCGAAAGATCGATGCCGTTGATGACGTCGGCCCGGTTCTCGCGCGCGGCGAGGCGGGCGGCTTCCCGGTCGGATGCGACATCGGAGAGGGTGTAGACGGTGGCGCCGCGCGCGGTAGGCGTTTCGGCAGCGTCCGCATGGATGGAGATGAACAGGTCCGCGCCCAGCTTGCGGGCGATGCCATAGCGTTCCTGCAGCACCAGGAAGCGGTCGTCGCCGCGCGTGAGGGCAACGCGGATCCGCCCGGTCTTGAGCAGCTCGTCCCGTGTCGCCTGTGCGATCGCGAGCGTAAGGTCCTTCTCGCGCAGGTCGAGCTTCTGGTTGTACGCGCCGGGATCGTGGCCGCCATGGCCCGCGTCGATCACGACCAGCGGGCGGCGCGGGTCCCTGGGCCCGGCGATCGGGGGCAGGGCGATGCTCGGCG
Source organism: Sphingobium sp. SYK-6 (assembly GCF_000283515.1). Taxonomy (GTDB): domain Bacteria; phylum Pseudomonadota; class Alphaproteobacteria; order Sphingomonadales; family Sphingomonadaceae; genus Sphingobium; species Sphingobium lignivorans. The sequence goes on along the minus strand of NC_015976.1, from coordinate 3,911,714 downwards.
CCGGGTCCGGGATGCGCACGGTGATCCGCGCGGGGTTGGAGGGCTTGCTCATGCGCAGCGTCGCGGGCCGGCTCACCGCTTCCCGGAGGGGAAGGTCGGTCGCGGGCACAACGAAGGGGAGAGCGAAAAGGGCAGCCAGCAGGGCCATGGCCCGGCCCTTTTGCCGCGTGCCGTCGCCTCTCGTCCAGCCGAATTTGATGTGTGGCCTTTTCCGCGGGTCGCCGGCGGGGATTCTCCGGGCGCTACGGATGCTTGCGGGCCTTTTCGTCGTTGCTCTGCGGCCAAAGCCCTGCTAGCGCTTTGGCCTTCCGGATCCGGCTGGCTGATTGCCGCAAGGTCTGGTCCGAATACGGGATAATCATCGCCCTCAAAGGCGATCTGATAGGTTGATGTTGCATGGGGCATGGCTTGACAGGCTCGGATAGCGCGCAAGCGATTATCGGGCTGCGGGCGCCCTCCGAGCTTCCTGGCGCTACGGTCAGGCCTGCTTGCGCAACGGATCCACGGCCGAAAGGCACAGAGTTTTTCGTTGAGAACCGGGATTCGCTCCGCCGTCGCCGCGTCTGTCTGACGCGCCGGGCCGCGCAGTCCCTCATTACGCCGGATCGCGCTGTTCCCTTGCGGAGAGCTGCGATGGCCGGCCGGAGAAATTTGAATGACAATGCGTATGTTGATCGATGCGCGCCACCGGGAAGAAACCCGGGTCGCGGTCGTAACGGGGAACCGGATCGAGGAGTTTGATTTCGAGTCAGCCGAGCACAAGCAGCTCAAGGGGAATATCTATCTCGCCAAGGTGACTCGCGTCGAACCGTCGCTCCAGGCCGCGTTCGTGGATTATGGTGGCAATCGCCACGGCTTCCTCGCCTTCTCGGAAATTCATCCCGATTACTACCAGATCCCGCGCGAAGATCGCGAGGCGCTGCTCGCCGAGGAAGCGGCCCATGCCGCCGAGGAAGCCGCTCTCCGTGCCGAGGACGACGATGAGCATGAGGGCGGTTCGCTCGATTCGGGCGACGTCGAGGTGGTCGAGCGGCCGGACCTGGGCGATGACGAGGACGAGGATGGCGAGCCTTCCGAATCCGCGTCGGGCGGTCAGGGCGGCAAGGCGGACAACCAGGCCGCCGACGAGATTCGCCGCAAGCGCATGGCGCTGCGCCGCCGCTACAAGATCCAGGACGTCATCCGGCGCCGCCAGGTGCTGCTCGTCCAGGTCGTGAAGGAGGAGCGCGGCAACAAGGGTGCGGCGCTGACCACTTATCTCAGCCTCGCCGGCCGCTATTGCGTGCTGATGCCCAACACCAGCCATGGCGGCGGCATTTCGCGCAAGATCAGCAATTCGGCCGATCGCAAGCGCCTCAAGTCCATCATCGCCGACATGAACCTGCCCTCGACCATGGGCTGCATCGTGCGGACGGCGGGTCTCTCGCGTACCAAGACCGAGATCCGGCGCGACTTCGACTATCTGGCCCGCTTGTGGGACGAGATTCGCGACAAGACGCTGAAATCGGCGGCACCCGCCCTGATCCATAACGACAGCGATCTCATCAAGCGCGCCATCCGCGACATCTATCATCGCGACATCGAGGAAGTGATCGTCGAGGGCGAGGAAGGCTATCGCGCGGCGAAGGACTTCATGAAGCTGCTGATGCCGAGCCATGCCCGGCGCGTGAAGCAATATGCCGATGTCGTCTCGCTGTTCCAGCGCTTCGGCGTCGAGGATCAGCTTGCCGCCATGTACAATCCGGTGGTCCAGCTGAAGTCGGGCGGCTATCTGGTCATCAACCCGACCGAGGCGCTGGTGTCCATCGACATCAACTCGGGCCGTTCGACGCGCGAGCACAATATCGAGCAGACCGCGACGGCGACCAATCTGGAGGCGGCGCGCGAAATCGCCCGCCAGCTGCGCCTGCGCGACATGGCCGGCCTCGTCGTCATCGACTTCATCGATATGGAGCACAACTCCAATATCCGCAAAGTCGAGAAGGCGATGAAGGAAGCGCTCAAGGACGATCGGGCGCGCATTCAGGTGGGTCGCATCTCGGGCTTCGGCCTGATGGAAATGAGCCGCCAGCGGCTGCGCACCGGCGTGCTGGAAGCGTCCACGCGCGCCTGTCCGCATTGCGAGGGCACGGGCCTTGTGCGCACGGCCTCGTCGGCCGGCCTTTCCGCGCTGCGCATGCTTGAGGAAGAAGCCGCGCGCGGTCGCGGCAGCATCATCACGCTGCGGGCGAGCCAGGAGGCAGCCTTCTACGTCCTCAACAACAAGCGCCGCGAGCTGGGTGAGATCGAGAACCGCTATGGCGTGACCATCGTGATCCTGCCCGATGGCGAGGTCGAGGGTGCCCGCATGTCTGTGGAGGCCAGCGGCCCCCGTCCGACGATGCAGATCAGCTACGCGCCGATCGTCGAGGACGTCGAGGAAGAGGACGACTTCGTCGAGGAAGAGGACGCCGAGGAGGAAGAGGCCGAGGAGGCCGATGAATCCGCGCGGCCCACCAATGGCGACCAGGGCGAGGGACGCGGCAAGCGCAAGCGTCGTCGCCGCGGTCGGCGTGGCCGCCGCGATGGCGAGGAAGGCGCATCCGGCGCCGCCGGTGAGAACGAGGCCGAGGGCGACGCGTCCGAAGATGCCGGCGAGGAAGGGGATCGCGAGGTCGCCCAATCGCCTGCCGAGACGGCCGAAGGCGGGGAAGATGCACCGCGTCGCAGCCGCCGGGGTCGTCGTGGCGGTCGTCGCCGCCGTGGCAATATGGCCGACCAGGGCAGCGATGCCACGGTCTCCGATGAGGCGCATGAGCCCGCCGAGGCAGTCGCACCCGAGGCTGCCGCAGAGAGCGAAGCGCCCGCAGCCGAGCCGGTCGAGACGCCGGTGGAAGCGGAAGAGCCCGTTGCACCGCGTCGCCGTCGCCGCAGCCGTGCCGCCGCGCCTGCTACCGAGGCGCAGCCTGTAGAGGACGCCGCCGAAGCCGCGCCGGAAGCCGAGGCCGAGGTGGTTGCCGTCGAGCTGTCGCCCGAGCTGGTCGAAGCGGCGGAAACGCCCGAAGTGGCCGAGAAGCCCAAGCGTCGCTCGCGCAAGAAGGCCGTTCCTGCCGCAGGCGAGGCTCCGGCCGAAGCGCCGGCCGAAGAGGCCGCTCCGGAAGCGGAGAAGCCCGCGCCCAAGCGCCGGACGCGCAGCAAGGCGGCTGCCGCGAAGGCAGCACCTGCCGAGGCGGTGAGCGAAAGCGTCGCGCCGGAGGCTCCTGCCGAACCGGCTGCCGAGGCACCCGCCACCGATGGACCTGCCGCCGAGGCGCAAGCTGCTGAGGCCCAGGAAGCCGGGCCGGCAATAAGCGCGCAGGACGATGTGGCGCTGGAGGATGGCGGTTCGGAAGAGCCGCCCCGCCGCGGATGGTGGCAGCGCACGTTCGGAGCGTGATGGCCGCAGGGTCCTCCGCGCCCCGGGGCTGCTCGACATTCGGATGATGGCGCGCCTGTCAGCGGGTGTTCAGGCTGGTCCCGGCATAGGGCGCCGGATGGCAAGCTCGCGATGCCCATCTTCCGACACGCTGCCGGGCCGGCGCCGGATGCCGGGCGGCATCCGGCTGCTCGCACGCTTCCTGATGCTCGCCGCGCTGCTCGGTCTGATGAGCGCGCGGCCGGCGCTGGCGCAAATGATCCTGCGCGATGCCGAGACCGAGGCGCTGATGCGGGATGCATCGGCGCCTCTGGTGCGCGCAGCCGGGCTCGATGAGCGCAATGCGCAGATCATTCTCATCAATGATCCCAGCATCAACGCGTTCGTCGCGGGCGGGCAGATCGTCTGGATCCATAGCGGGCTGCTCGGCGCCGCCGACAATCTCAACGAGGTTCAGGGCGTCATTGCCCACGAGCTTGGCCATATCGAGGGCGGGCACATCATCCGCTCGATGGAAGGCATCAAGGAAGCGACGGGCATCCAGCTGGTGACTCTGCTGCTCGGCGCGGCGGCGCTCGCGGCCGGGGGCGGCGAGGCGGGCATGGGCATCATGGCGGCCGGCCAGCAGGCGGCCATGGGGCGTTTCCTGTCGTTCAGCCGCGCACAGGAATCCAGCGCGGATGCCGCCGGCGCGCGCTATCTCCATCAAGCGGGGATCAGCGGCAAGGGGAGCATCGAGTTCTTCAAGAAGCTGCAGAATCTCGAATATCGGCTCTATGTGCCGCAGGACAGCTATGTGCGCACGCACCCGCTCTCCAGCGAGCGCGTCGCGGTCCTGACCAACCTCTACCAGCATGATCCCGCCTGGGACGTGAAGACCGATCCGGCGCTGGAGGCCCGCTTCCAGCGGGTGAAGGCGAAGCTCACCGGTTTCGTGAACGATCCGCCGCGCACCTTGCAGCTCTATCCGCTCTCGGATCAGTCGATCCCCGCCCATTATGCGCGGGCTTATGCCTATCACAAGAGCGCCTATACCGATCAGGCGCTGCGTGAGATCGGCGCCTTGCTCGCGTCGGCGCCGCACGATCCCTATTTTCTCGAACTGCAGGGGCAGATCCTGCTCGAATCGGGCAAGCCCGCCGAAGCCATCCCCCCGCTGCGCGAAGCGGTCGAACGGACCGGCGGCCAGCCGCTGATCGCCACGCTGCTCGGCCATGCGCTGGTCGCGACGGACGACGACGCATATCTGGAAGAAGCCGAGCGAGTGCTGCGCAACGCGCTTTCGCGGGACAATGACAATCCGTTCGGATGGTATGCACTCGGCAATGTCTATCAGCGCAAGGGGGACACGGCGCGTGCTGCCCTTGCCACGGCGGAGCGCTATTCCATGTCCGGGCAGAATGCGCTGGCGCTGCGCCATGCGGAGATCGCCATGGGCGGCATCCAGCAGGCCAGCCCCGACTATCTGCGCGCGCAGGACATCGCTATGGTCAGTCGCGCCGCCATGGAAAAGGAACGAAAAAGGTGAGTTCTAACGCAGGTTTCGGAACGATGTGGCGTGCGGCATCCCGGGTGGGATCGGCGCTGGCGGCGCGGACGGGTGACAGGCGCGCGCGCAGGCGCGGCCTGCTCGCGGCGGCGGCCGTCGCTGTGTTCGTGTCCGGCGGCGCGGTCACCGCTTATGCGATGCAGTCGGATGGTGCGCCGAGTGATCGCGCGGCGATCGAAGCGATCGTGCGTTCCTATATCCTCGAGCATCCGGAGATCATTCCCGAGGCCATCGAGCGGCTCAAGGCCAAGCAGGTCGCCGGCAAGGTGGCCGCGCACCGCAGCGAGCTGGAAACGCCGTACAAGGGCGCGTGGGAAGGCGCCGAGGCGCCGCGCGTCACGCTGGTCGCCTTCATGGATTATGCCTGCGGATACTGCCGCGCCTCGTTGCCGGACCTTGCCCGGCTGCTGAAGGAAAATCCGGATCTGCGCATCGTCTATCGCGAGCTTCCGGTCATCACGCAGGATAGTGTCGGCGCCGCCAAGGTCAGTCTGCTCGCGGCGGAGGAGGGGCGCTTTCCCGCCTTCCACCAGGCGATGTATGCGGCGGGCAATGTCCAGCCCGATTCCGTCGTCAAGGCGGCGGGCAAGGCCGGCATCGACGCCGCCAAGGCGCGGGCAGCGATCCGCGATGACGGCGGCGATGAAGCGATCATGCAGAATATCCGGCTGGCGCAGGCCCTCGGGGCGGAAGGCACGCCGCTGTTCGTGGTTGGCGACCAGGTGTTCAATGGCTCTGTGGGCTATGAAACCTTGAAGGCGGCCATCGAGAAGGCCCGCAAGAGTGGCTGAACCGCCGAGCTCCCACCTCTGACGAGTTGCCGCCCGGCGATATGATGATCGCGCAGGGCAAGCCGAGCGGTGAAGTGAACGGATGATGAGGAAGGTTGGAGGCCCTCTCCGCTGCCAGAAGAGGGCCTCCCCTTGCGCACGCCAAGACTGCCCGGACGGAAGGACGTGGCGTACTCAAAGCGGGACCGGCGGGCTTGAACCTTGCGGTTCCGGCTCATGCCGTCTGAGAGCAATCTGGCTGGCGCGGCTTCCTGTCGCCTTGACCGGGATCAAACCGGTCGAGGAATTTGGGATCAGTCGGAAAGGCGCAGGGCGTAGATGCGCGGCCACTTCTTCCCCGTGACGTACAGCAGCCGGGTCTTGGGGTCCCATGCAATGCCGTTCAGCACGGAATCGGTATCATTCCCGACATTTTCGCCCACCAGTGGGGCCAGATTGAGCCAGTCCACGACCTTCCCCGTCTCCGGATCGATCTTCGCGATCAGCGGCGAGTACCAGATGTTCGCGTAGATCATGCCCTCGACGAACTCGAGTTCGTTGAGGTGCCGCACCGGCTTGTCATTCCAGGTGACGGTGATGCGCCGCGTCTCCCGCTGTGTGGCGGGGTCCAGGAAGCGCAGCTCGGCCGTACCGTCGCTCATGATGAGGCTGTCGGCATTGCTGGTCAGTCCCCAGCCTTCTCCGGGATAGGAGAAGGTTGCGAGCTCCTTGAAATCCTTGCGTCTCCAGATGAAGCCGATGCCGCTGCGCCAGGTGATGCTGACGATCCGGTCGCCCCAGGGCGCGATGCCCTCGCCGAACAGGTCGGCGCGGATGGGCTGGCGTCTCAGCAGGCGCATGTCCTTCAGGCGCAGCGCCCGCAATTCCGATTGCCCGACCAGTCCCGTGCTCTCGTAAAGCACGCCGTCCGCGATGAAGAGGCCCTGCGTGAACGCGTCTTGGCTGTGCTGAAGTGTCCGGACAATGTCCCACTTGATCTCCGCCCGCGCCGCGCTGGCGCCAGCCAAAAACAGCAGAAAAGCAACAAAAAGACGCATCAATCAGCCGTCTGCGCCAGCGCGGATGAGAGCCAGTCCGGCAGCGGCAAACTGTCCAGCGTATCGACTGGCCGGTGGTCCGTCGCCAGGCCAAGCGCCGGCCATGCGATTCGCCTGCGCGCTTCGTCGGACTGGTCGAGCGGCACCACCACCAGTCGCCGGTTCACCTTGTTGCGATAATGCATGCGGGCTGTGTTCTCCTGGCCGATATAGCAGCCCTTCGCATAATCGACTCCGTTCAGCTCCTCCGCATTGCATTCGAGCCAAAGCGTCTTGTCCTCGCCCAGCTCTGCTGCGCCTTCGGAGATCCCCTGGCCCAGACGACAGGCGCGGAACGCTTCGGATGCGTCGCCGTCCCCGGCCAGTGCCAGCCAGCGCCAGCCAAGCGCCGGATGCCGGGGGTCGGGCGCCCCGCCCGCATGCGGCTCGGCCGACCAATGGACAGCCAGCGCGGGCTCGATGGCGAGCGTGACCGGGCGGCGCAACCGATAGAGGGACAGGCGCTTCACCAGCGCGTCGGCCCGGGCTGCCTCGCAATCGATCAGCACATCCTCGCCCCCGGCGGGGTCTGCCCACAGGATCATGTCGAACAGTGCCTTGCCCTGGGGCGAGAGGAGGCCGGCATAGCGCGGCGCGCCCTGCGCCAGCGTCAGCACATCCTGCGTCAGCAGTCCCTGCAGGAAGGAGCGCGCTTCCGGGCCGCCGACACGGACGATCGATCGATCACGAAGGGTAGTAGGAACCATTGCTCTTAGGTAGGACAGTGAAGCCTCGCCGCCAAGGCCAGCGATGCCTTCAACGGCTTTGCGTCACATGGGCTGCGAGGCGGACAGGAGATGAACGATCCCATGACCCAGAGCTTCGACCTGCTTCTCGCCAATGGCACCGTGCATTTGCCCGGAGGGCCCGTGTCGGCGGATATCGGCATCGTCGCGGGCCGGATCGCGGCCATCGGCGCCCGCCCCGGCGACGCCGGCGAAGTCATCGACTGCACGGGGCTGGATATCCTGCCCGGGGTCATCGACAGTCAGGTCCATTTCCGCGAGCCGGGTCTGGAGCACAAGGAGGACCTCGAATCGGGCAGTCGGGCCGCCGTGCTGGGCGGAGTCACCGCCGTCTTCGAGATGCCCAACACCAGCCCGAACACGGACAGTGCCGATCGGGTGGAGGACAAGCTGGCCCGCGCCCGTCATCGCATGTGGTGCGACCATGCCTTCTATGTCGGCGCGACGGGTGACAATGCCGAGATGCTGGGCGACCTGGAGCGCATGCCCGGCACGGCCGGCGTCAAGATCTTCATGGGCGCGTCCACCGGCAGCTTGCTCGTCGCGGAAGACGAGGCGCTCGCGCGCGTCCTGGCGCATGGCCGCCGCCGCGTCGCCATCCACGCCGAGGACGAAGCGCGCATGAATGCCCGGCTCGGTGAGCGGATCGAGGGCGATCCCGCCAGCCATCCCGTCTGGCGCGATGATGAGAGCGCGATGCTGGCCACCCGGCGCATCGTGAAGCTTGCCCGTGAGGCGGGGCGGCGCATCCATGTGCTGCACGTGACCACGCCTGCGGAACTGGCGTTTCTGGGGCAGCATAAGGATATCGCGACCTGCGAGGTCACGCCGCAGCATCTGACGCTCGCGGCCGAAGATGCCTATCCGCGCCTCGGCACTTATGCGCAGATGAACCCGCCCATCCGCAGCACCGCGCATCGCGAAGGCCTGTGGCATTGGGTCGGGCAGGGCGTGCCCGATGTGCTCGGGTCCGACCATGCCCCCCATACGCTGGAGGAAAAAGCGAAAGTCTATCCGGCCTCGCCGAGCGGGATGCCGGGCGTGCAGACTTTGGTGCCGCTGCTGCTGGATCATGTCGCGCATGGCCGGCTGACGCTCGAGCGCTTCATCGATCTCACCAGTGCGGGCCCGCAGCGCGTCTTCGGACTCGTGGGCAAGGGCCGCATCGCGGTCGGCTATGATGCCGATTTCACGATCGTGGACCTGCGCGCGCGCTGGACGATGACGGCAGACTGGTTCACGTCGCGCTGCGGCTGGAGCCCCTTCGAGGACATGACGGTCACCGGTCGACCGGTGGGAACCATCGTGCGCGGGCATCGCGTGATGTGGGAAAATCAGCTTGCCAACGAGGCGGTCGGCGAGCCGGTCCGTTTCGAGGCGACGGAATTTCCGGGACACTGAGGGGAGCAGGGGCATGGCAGGCAAGGCGTCCGGCAGGCGCAAGGCGACCCCGCCGAAGCGTGGCCCGATAGGGCGCGTCCTGCGATGGCTGCTGACGGCCGTGCTGGCGTTCATTGGCCTGTCGCTGTTGCAGGTGCTCATCTACAAATGGGTGCCCGTGCCGGTCACGCTGACCATGATCTTCGACAAGAATGGCATCACGAAGGACTGGACGCCGCTCTCGCGCATCGATCCCGACATGGCGCGCGCTGCCATTGCCGGGGAAGATGCCAAATTCTGCCAGCATCATGGCTTCGACACGCAGGCGATCCAGCAGGCCATGGAGTATAATGCCCGCGGCGGGCGCATTCGCGGCGGATCGACCATCAGCCAGCAGACCGCGAAGAATGTGTTCCTCTGGCAGGGCGGCGGCTTCTTCCGCAAGGGCCTCGAAGTCTGGTATACGGTGCTGATCGAAGCGATCTGGGGCAAGCGCCGGATCATGGAAGTCTATCTCAACGTCGCCGAGACCGGCATCGGGACTTACGGGGTGCAGGCTGGCGCGATGCGCTATTTCGGTCATGGAGCAGACAAGCTCTCGCGCACCGAAGCGGCGCGCATCGCTGCCGTGCTGCCGCTCCCCAAGAAGCGCGCGGCGATCGCGCCCTCCGGCTTCACGCTGCGCCACGGCAATCGCATCGCGCGCTATATCAGCGTGGTGCGGACGCAAGGGCTGGATGCCTGCCTCGACCTGTAGAAGACCGGTCGAGAGATCGTGCGGCGTCGCCGGCCGACGGTCCCCATGAAAGGGCGGGACCTGCATCATGCGCAGACCGGTCGATCCTCGCGGTCATGACGCGATCTCGTGGAGGCAGGGTCGATCGACATCCAGGTTGCGATCGTCAGGTCCTCATTGCTGATGTGAACGGTCGTCTTGGGGTCGCGCTCCATCTCCCATCAGCTCGGCTTTTCCCCTGTCCTACACCCCTTCCGCCGTGGCAGGCCGGCAGCCCTGTTTAACGGGCGACAGGTATAGGCAATGACACGGCTCTTTCGCGTTGCGGGCGTTCCATCATCCGGACGGGGCCGCACAGGCTTGCCGGGACAGGCTCTCGCGCCCATCTCATGGGCGCTGCCGCAAAGTTCATGGAAGCGAAAGATGACACGGACGTATCGTCATCTTCGTCAACTTCCGACGCCCGGCCCGTGCCGATCCGCCCTGGACACCAATGCCAAAGGGCGGAGGCATTTCTGCCCCCGCCCCTTGCTGTTTCAATCCCGATCGGGCGTGACTTACATCTGCACGTGAACGCTGAACATGGCCGCGCGCGGTGCACCGATCTGCACGAACGGCGGGCTGCTGCCCGGCGACAGGTTGCCACCGAAGCCACCGACATAGAATTTGTCGAAGACGTTGGTGACGTTGAGCTGCGCGAAGACGTTCGGCGCACCCAGCGATGCCAGCGAGTAGCGGACGTCGAGATCGAACAGGGTGTAGCCCGGTGCCACGGCGCCATAGACTTCCGTGCCGCTGATCACGATCGGCTCGTTGGTATCGTAGATGTACCGCTTGCCGGTGCGCTTGCCCTGGACGCCGAGATCGAAGTCGCCGACGTGCAGCTCGGCGCGCGCGCCCAGCTGGAACACCGGAGCACCCGATTCACGCTTGCCGGCGGTGGGGAGATAGAAGACCTGCCCCGCCGCGGTGCAGCCACGGAAACCGCTGCTCGCCTGGCTGGCGCTGCAGACGCCGCCGACCACGTCGTCCTTGATGTCCGACTTCAGGTACGAGCCGAAGGCATAGAGGGTGAGCATCTGGAACGGCGAATAGGCAATGCTGCCGTCGATGCCCCATTTGTCCACCGTGCCGAGGTTCCGGTAAACGGTCTCGTTCAGCTCCGGATCATAGGCCGAGGCCAGACGGTTGTTGTAGCGCGTGAACCAGCCGGTCAGCTGAGCCTGGATCTTCGAGGTCGTGTAGCGGGCGCCCACATCGAAGCTGTCCGTCGTCTCCGGCGCCGGCAGCGATCCCTCGGTACCTTCAGCGAAGAAGAAGCTGTTGTAGAGCGGGTCCGTGCCCGGAACCTGCAGACCCTTCGCATAGTTGAAGAAGATCGAGGCTGCCGGCGTGATGCGATAGCTCAGGCCGACGTTCGGCAGCACCTTGTCATATTTCAGCGTGCGGTTCTGCGGACGCGAATAGTTCGGATTCGCCGCGGCATAAGCCGCCTGCTGGCCCTCGGCGACGCAGTCCACGAAGCCGGAAGCGGACGTGGTGAAGCAGTTCTGGGTCAGGTCGCGCTTGAAGAAAGGCGCGCGCACGCCCAGCCGTACCGTCAGCGCTTCGTCCAGGAACTCGCCGCGATACTCACCCGAAACCTGGTTGAGGATCGCATAGGACAGGCGGTCGCGCTTCTGGATGGCATTGCCGTTCGCGTCCCGGATCGGATCGTTCACCGGGAAGACGTCGAAGGGCGCACCACCGGGCTGAAGGTAACCCAGCTCGCCGGTCTGGCGATGGCGGCCGCGGTCATAGGTGTAGGCGATGCGGACGGTGTGGAACTCGTTGATGTCGTAACGCAGCGACGAGATCACGCCGAAGCGGTGCGTCTGAGTCTGGCTGGGGTTGAGCGTCGTCACCCGGTCCAGGCGGTCGCCGTCACCATTGAGGTCGATGCCTGCATAATAGCTGCCGCCGATGAACCCGTAATAGGTGTTGCCACCGATCACGCGGCCGCTTTCGAAGGTGCCGCCGGAAGCGAGGCCGGTGGAGCTGCTGATGCTGGTGGTCACGCCACCGCCGTTGGCCTTCACATACTGATAGCTCGGATCGACCGTCAGCACGAGGCCATCGGACAGGGTGAAGCGCGAGCTACCGCGGATGTTGCCCGTGTTGGAGGGATTGAAGCGATAGTCGAACACCGCGCCGCACGCGTTGACGGCGTCGGCGACGCCCGGCCGTGCCTCGGCGAGCTGACAGGGTTCGAGCGTGTAGAAGCGCTCATCGCGGTTCGTGGGGTAGCGGTTGTTGCCATTGGGGCCAACGACGCGGCCCGCGTCCGTGCGCAGCGGCAGCGAACCGAAGAAGTTGTTGCGGTTTTCGTTGTAGTGGCCGGCAATGGAGATGAAGTCGCCGTTGCTGCCGATCGGCTGATAGATGCGGCCGTTATATTGCTGCTTGTCGATCTTGCCGTAGTTGTTGAAGACGTTGTCGTTGCCCGTGCGGCTGGCGGCGAAGAAAGCGCGCGTGCCGAAGGGCGTGAACACGCCCGTGTCGATCGCGCCGAACATGCGGTAGAAATCATACTCGCCGATCGCACCGACGACGGTGACGTTGAATTCCTCATAGGGCAGGCGCGTGCGATAGTTGACCGTGCCGCCGGACGCGGCCGCCGTGGGGCTGTCGACGTCCGTGCTGCCGAGGTTGACGTTCACTTCGCCGATCAGCTCCATGTCGAGCAGCTGGTTGGAATAGATGGCGTAGTTGCCGGTGTCGTTCAGCGGGATGCCGTCCCAGGTGAGCGAGACGCGGTCGGGGCCGAAGCCGCGGATGTTCAGCGTGCCGCCGGCCGAACCATAGGGATCGTTGTTCTGGAAGCTGACGCCCGGAAGCAGGTTGATCGTGTTGAGGATCGTGTTGGTGCCCTGGCGGCTGATCAGCTCGTCAGTGATGACGCCGGTCGCCTTGGTGGTGTCCGGGATCCGGATGCCACCCACGTCGCTCGAGCGCGAGCCGGTGACGATGATGGCGTCTTCGAAGTCGATCGCGCCGGTCGACTGAGCATGCGCTCCCGTCGCCAGTGCCCCGCTGGCGACAGTCGCCGCGAGGATAATGCGGAATTTGGTCATCGGTGGTCCCCTTGGATTCGATGCAGGTCTGTTCATTCGACTGTGGCAGATATGTGCCACGGCCTTCTCGGCGCCCGAAGGAACCGATGCGTCCTCTCACTTGCTGGCGGCCCCGTGGAGCCCGCATGTTGCTGATTTATGACGATGGCGGCCCTATATCGGCGGCCCGTGCCGGCTCGCTATCGCGAAATAAAGGCGGGATCGCGGGATATGCCTGAAAAACACCCAAATTCAGGGCTCAGAGGCGCACAAAAGCGCGTATTTTCAAGTCGATGTATTGCGGTGCGGCATGGATGCAACGCTCCCTCAGAAAATCGATCGTGCGATTCGGGTCGGGGCGATGAAGAGCCATGGGCCGGGCCCGATCAGTGACCTCTGCGCCTCAATGGCGAGAATCACCGGACGGCGGTCCCATCCTTCACAACCTGGCCGCCCTTGATGACCACGCTCACATGCTCGAGCAGGCGAACATCCAAGAGAGGGTCGCCATCCACCGCGATCAGGTCGGCATGGCGTCCCGCCGCAATCTGCCCCACCTCTTCTTCCTTGCCGAGCGCCTGCGCGGCCGTGATGGTGGCGGCCTGGATCGCCTGGAGCGGTGTCATCCCATAGGCCACCATGTAGCGGAACTGGCCGCCCGCCGTACCATGCGGCATCACGCCCGCGTCGGAGCCGAAGATCATGCGCACGCCTGCCTGTTGCGCTTTGCGGAAATTGTCGCGCTGGATCTGGGCGATCTCCCGATCCTTGCGGAGATTCTCCTCCAGAACGCCGTTTTCCCGGCCGCTGGCTTGGGTGTAGTCGGTGTTGAAGATATCCATCGAGAACCAGACGGGCCGCTCCCGCTTCAGTGCCAACCTGATGCCTTCATCGTCGAGCAGGCTGACATGTTCGATAGTGTCGATGCCCGCGCGGATCGCGGCCTTGATGCCGGCTGCTCCGTGGGCATGGGCGGCAACGCGCAGGCCCCACAGATGCGCTTCTTCCACGATGGCGCGCAGTTCCTGTTCGCTGAGCTGCTGCTGGCCGGGCTCGGTGTTGCGGGAGAATACGCCGCCCGTTGCGCACACCTTGATGACCTGGGCGCCATATTTGCGCTGCTCGCGCACGCGCTGGCGCAACTGCTGCTCGCCATCGCCGACGCCAGGGCTCTTTGCCTCGAAAGACGGCGGCAGGAAGGTCGAATCGCAATGTCCGCCGGTCGCGCCAAGGGCATGGGCGGCCGGCACGATGCGCGGCCCCTCGGCATAGCCTTCGTCTATCGCCTGCATGAGGCCGACATCATTGTAGTTCTCGGAGCCAAGGTTGCGCACGGTGGTGAAGCCGGCATGCAGCATGTCTCGCGCATTCCGCACGGCGACCATGGCCCAGAAGCTGTCCGTATATTGCAGGCCGCGATAACCGCCGATCTCCGCCAGGCCATCGAGATGGACGTGCATGTCGATGAGGCCGGGCAGGATGGTGCGGTCCCCAAGGTCGATATGCTTCACATCGCCGCCCCAGCGTATGAGCCGTGCATCTGCGACGGAGGTGATCCTGCCGTCCGTGACGAAGATGGCAGGATGCTCCACGACCTTGCCGGCCGCGACATCGATCATGCGGACAGCAGTGAAGACCTGGGTCTCCGCATGGGCCGGCGCACATAAGGCTGCAGCCATGCCCGCGATGAGCCACACCAGCCTGCGTAAAGGTCCTTGTTCTGTCATGCTTGTCCCCCGGAATCCCTGTCGCTGGCAGATTGGCCGCGCAGAGCGCCATGATGCAAGGGGCATCATGAGGGCCGTCAGGCCTGTCCTTCCCTGCGTGGTAGCCAGATCGACATGACGAGGAGCCAGGCGCCGGCTTCGAGCCATCCGGCGATCACGTCCGTCGGCCAGTGCACGCCGAGCCAGACCCGGCTCGCGCCGGTGAGAAGGATCATCGCGGCGCAGGCGATCCATATGAGGCGACCGGGAAAGAGTAGCGCCACGGCGCCATAGAGCGCCATCGTCCCCGCGGCATGACCGCTCGGGAAGCTGTGTCCCGTCACCTCTACGACCCGGGGAATGAGGTCTGGACGCTCTTCGGCAAAGATCGTCTTCAATGCCGGATTGAGCAGGATGACCGTCATCAGCGCCGCAAGCAGCCAGCCCACTTCGCGTGGTCGTCCGGCATAAGCGAGGAACAGGCCAAGGACGAGCATGGTTGCGATCAGCGCGCCCGTGTCGCCGGCTCGGTGCAGCACGCTGGCCACGGATGTGACCCCGGCGGCCTGCGCAGGATAATGAATCTGCACCGCATCGACGATGGTCATGGCAAGCTCGTCGGCCGGCGCGGGCAGGCCGGCCGCGCGGGCGAAGCCCAGCAGAAGCAGCAACACCAGCAGCATGGCGGCCAGCGCCAGGCGGCGGCGCGGGCTCATCTGCGCACCTTGTTCGCCGGCCCGCGCGCTGCTGCTGCCTTCCCTTGCCGGGCGCCGCTCACCGGCCATTGCCGGAAGCCGCAGGTCAAATATGCAGCGCCCGCCCGAATGCGGCGAGGACCGCTTCATGCATGGTTTCGCTGATCGTGGGATGCGGGAAGACGGTCTGGATGAAGTCGGCCTCGACCAGCTCGGCGGTCTTGCCGATCGTATAGCCCTGGATCATCTCGGTGACTTCCGCGCCGACCATGTGCGCGCCGAGCAGTTCGCCCGTCTTGGCGTCGAACACGGTCTTCACGAAGCCTTCCGCCTCGCCCAGTGCAATGGCCTTGCCGTTGCCGATGAAGGGGAAAGTGCCTGCCTTCACCGTATAGCCGGCTTCCTTCGCCTTGGCTTCGGTCAGTCCCACGCTGGCGACCTGCGGCTGGCAGTAGGTGCAGCCGGGGATGTTGCGCGGGTCCATCTCGTGCGGATGAACATCCTTGTTGCCGAGCGCCTGCGCGATCGCCTCGGCGGCGGTGACGCCCTCGTGGCTGGCCTTGTGCGCAAGCCATGGCGGCGCGGTGACGTCGCCGATCGCCCACAGGCCGGCGACGTTGGTACGGCAGAGCCCATCGGTCTTGATGTGTCCCCGCTCCATGGTGACGCCGAGCGCTTCCAGCCCGATATTCTCGGTGTTCGGGACGATGCCGATGGCGACGATGCAGTGGCTGAACTCACTGGTCTCCGTCTTTCCGTCCTTGCCCTTGATGGCGGCGGTCACGCCCTTGTCCGAAGCCTTGAGGGAGTCCAGTGCGGCGCCGGTCACGATCTTCATGCCGCGCTTCACGAGCTGCTTCTCGAGGAAGGCCGACACGTCGGCATCCTCCACCGGCACGATGCGGTCCATCATTTCGACGACCGTCACCTCGGCACCCATGTCATTGTAGAAGCTCGCGAACTCGATGCCGATGGCGCCCGACCCGATGACCAGCAGCTTGCCCGGCATTTCCGGCGGGGTCATGGCGGTGCGGTAGGTCCAGATGCGCTTGCCGTCCGCCGGAGCAAAGGGCAGGTCGCGCGCGCGTGCGCCCGTCGCCACGATGATGTGCTTCGCGGAGAGCTCGGTCTTCTTGCCGTCCTTGTCCGTCACCGTCAGCGTGTTCGCGGCCGTCAGCACGCCGGTGCCCATGTGCACGGCGACCTTGTTCTTCTTCATCAGATGCGTGACGCCGGCATTGAGCTGCTTCGCCACGCCGCGCGAGCGCTTCACCACGGCTTCGATGTCGGCGCTGATCTTTTCCGCCGCGAGGCCATAGTCCTTCGCATGGCTCATATAATGGAAGATCTCCGCCGAGCGCAGCAGCGCCTTGGTTGGGATGCATCCCCAGTTGAGGCAGATGCCGCCCAGCAGCTCGCGCTCGACGATCGCGGTCTTGAGCCCGAGCTGCGCCGCGCGGATCGCTGCGACATAGCCGCCGGGGCCGGAACCGAGGACGATGAGATCGTAGGATTCGGACACGTCATGTTCTCCAGAACTGCGCGCCGCGACCAGCAGCGCGGCGAGTGAATATGAGACGGCTCATGCGGCGGCCACCATCGGCGGCACCTTGCGGGGATGGCGTTGCTCGTCGATGGCGACAAAGACGAAACGGGCCTGCGTCACTTTGTCCATGGCCTCGCCGTGGCGGTCCCGCCGCCAGGCTTCGACGTCGATGGTCATGGAGGTGTTGCCGACCTTCACCAGCGTCGCGAAGACGGACACCTCGTCACCCACGAACACCGGGCGGTGGAACTGCATGCCTTCCACGGCGATGGTGACGGCTCGCCCCGCGCTGTGCCGCGCGGCGACCAGTCCGGCCGCCATGTCCATCTGGCTCATCAGCCAGCCGCCGAAGATGTCGCCATAGGGATTGGCATCCGCCGGCATGGTGGTGACGCGGATGGTCGGGGCGGCGGTGGGAGCGGCGTCGGGCATCAGAGTGCCTTGTCCGCCCTTCTCCCCTCCCGGGAGAGGGAGAGGCTCAGCTTTGCGGTCCGGGGCATTTACGCCACCAGACCCAGCGGCGCCTCCACCAGTTCCTTGAAGACCTTCATCAGCTCCGCGCCGTCCGCGCCGTCAATGGCGCGATGGTCGAAGCTGCCGGTGGCCGACATCACCGTGGCGATACCGAGCGCGTCGTCGATCACATAGGGGCGCTTCTCCCCCGCGCCGATGGCCATGATCATCGCCTGCGGCGGATTGATGACGGCCTCGAACTGCTTGATGCCCATCATGCCCATGTTGGAGAGGCTGGCGGTGCCGCCCTGATATTCCTCGGGGCGGAGCTTGCCTTCCTTGGCGCGGCTGGCGAGGTCCTTCATCTCCGTCGAGATCGCGCTCACGGCCTTGGCGCCGGCATCGACGATGATCGGCGTGATGAGGCCAGTGGGGATCGAGACGGCGACGCTGATGTCCGCGCGGCTGAACTTGAGGAGCTGGTCGCCCGCGAACTGCACGTTGCACTTCGGGCAGGCAAGCAGCGCCTTGGCCAGCGCCTTGATGAGCAGATCGTTGACGGAGAGTTTGACGCCGCTCTTCTCCAGCGCCTTGTTGAGCTCCCCGCGCAGCTTGAGCAGCGCATCGAGGCGCACGTCCACGGTGAGGTAGATGTGCGGGATGGTCTGCTTCGACTCGGTGAGGCGCCGCGCGATCGTCTTGCGGATGTTGGAGAGCTTCTCGACCTCGTGCGGAATGCCGAAGTCCTGAGCCGCCACCGGGGCAGGCGCAGGTGCAGGTGCCGGTGCGGCGGCCGCCGGCGCTTCTGCGGGGCGCGGCGCGGCCGCGGCGCCGGGCTTCACGCCTTCGAGGTCGGCCTTGACGATTCGCCCGTTGGGGCCGGTCCCCGCGACTGCGGCGAGATCGATGCCGGATTGCTCGGCGATGCGGCGGGCCAGCGGGCTTGCCTTGATGCGCTCACCCTGCGCGACGGGCGCGGCCGCTGGCGCGCTGGTGGCGGCTCTGGCCACTTCCGGTTCGGGCTTCGGCGCGCTCGCCGGCTCCGCCTTGGCGGGCGTCGTATCGGCCTTGGCGGGCGCTGCGGCGGCACCGGCATCCGCCGGCACTGCCTCGCCTTCTTCCACCAGCACCGCGATCACGGTGCCGACCTTCACATTGTCCGTGCCTTCCGGAATGAGGATCTTGCCGACCACGCCTTCGTCCACGGCTTCGAATTCCATCGTCGCCTTGTCCGTCTCGATTTCCGCGAGAAGATCGCCGGAGCTGACGGTGTCGCCTTCCTTCACCAGCCATTTGGCCAGCGTGCCTTCTTCCATGGTGGGCGAGAGGGCGGGCATCTGGATGTTGATCGCCATGAGGGCCAGGCTTTCCTGTTACTTGCGGTTGGACAATCAACGGCCACCTTCACGCTTTGCCTTGCCGGGTCAAGGCCATCGCTTGCATCGGGCGCGAATTTCGCCCACCAAGCGTGAGAGAAAACCGGAGAGCCGCCCGATGATGCGCACTTATCTCGTCGTCGTGGACGAAAGCACCGAGGCCGAATCCGCTCTGCTTTTCGCGGCGCGCCGTGCGGCCAAGACCGGCGGCGGCGTTCACATGCTCGCGCTCGTGCCCAAGACGGAGTTCGTCCAGTGGGGCGCCGTGCAGGCGACCATGGAGGAGGAAGCCCGCGCCCGCGCGGAAGCGCTGGCCATGAGCGCGGCGGGCACACTGATGGCGGAAGCGGGCATCCAGCCGGCCATCACCGTGAAGATCGGCGATCCGGTCGGCTCGGTCCGGGAAATGCTGGCATCCGGCGAGCCGGTGGCGGCCCTGGTGCTCGGCGCGGCACCCAAGGGCGCACCCGGCCCTCTGGTCACGCATTTCGCGGGCCATGACGCCGGCACGCTGCCCTGCCCGGTGATGATCATCCCCGGCTCGCTGAGCCACGAGGACATCGAGCGCCTGAGCTGAGGGAGTCAACGAGGTGACTCGGGCATCTGATGGGGAGCTGCCCGAGGCTCCGTGGCCGAGGTGGCGTTCAGAGTGACCGTCGGGTCTTCGGGAGTCCGAGACGGTTGAATTGGGGTGGGGCCGCCTCACGGCTTGAGAGCGTCGCCATGTCGCTCCAACACTGCACAGCGGTCTGGAAGTTTACAAAGATGACGGCACGTCCCCGTCATCTTCCGCTTCCCTGAACTTTGCCGGAGATCCGATGAGGCAGGCGCGAGAACCCGCTCCGACAAGCCTGCGCAGCCCGACCGGACGATGGAAGCCCTGCGATGAGAAAGAGCCCTGCCTTGCTTCCTCCTGTCGGCAGGAGGAGGTGTCCGGCTGGTCTGCCATCGTGGCGGGTGTGTAGGACAGGGGGAAAGTAAGCTTATGGCTTGAGACGACGAGCCCCTCCGGCGCCTCTGGGCGTCCCCTTGCCTCTCTTGCAAGAAAAAAGGGCGCCCCGCAGGCGCCCTTTCCCATTTCGTCGATCGGGCCGGGCCGGGGTCAGCCCGGCTGGTTGGCGCGCTCGGCGCCGTTGCCGTCGAGATTCTCGGCCACGAAGGCCCAGTTCACATGCTTCTTGAGGATCGTGTCGGCGAAGTTGGGACGCGCGTTGCGATAGTCGATATAATAGGCATGTTCCCACACATCGAGGATGAACAGCGGCGTGGCGCCATGCGCGACGGGGCAGTCGGCATCATGATAGCTGGTCACTTCCAGCTTGCCGTCGGTGAGGTTGAGCGCTGCCCAGCCGCTGGCGAAATGGCCCACTGCCTCTGCCTTCAGCTTCTCGATCAGCGCGTCCGTCGAGCCGAAGCCTTCCTGGATCAGCTCGGCGAGCTTGCCGGTCGGCTCCTGCGTCTCGGGCGAGAGGCACTGCCAGAAGAAGCTGTGGTTCCAGATCTGGCCGACCTGGTTGAACAGGCCGCCCTTGGCGGTGCGGATCAGCTCGACCAGCGACTTGCCCTGCAGCGCCGGGTCGGCGGCGACCAGCTCGTTCGCTTTCGTCACATAGGCATTGTGATGCTTGCCGTGATGATAGTCGAACGTCTCGGCCGACATGTCTTCGCCGAAAGCCGTTTTCGCATAGGGAAGGTCGGGAAGGGTGAATGCCATGATTGAAGCTCCTGAAGCAGTGGTTTCTGTTCTGGGTGGCGAAACGCATGGATCATGCGAATCGTTCGGGTGGGCCCGCCAGCATTGGCGCGGACGGGCGCGACTTGCCAACAGACTATAGCGATGAGGCGCGAAGATAAAATCGATATGACATGAAGCTGGCGCGCGCATCGCACCACCCGGCCGGCATCCGGGGCGCGTGCTACAGCAGCGCGTGCTTCTTGAGGCAGTGGCGAAGCTGGTCGTAGGATAGACCCAGTGCCTTGGCCGTGGCGCGCTGGTTGAAGCGGTGTCGTTCCAGCGCGCGGCGAAGGATCGTGGCTTCATGCACATCGACCGCGGCGCGGAAATCGGTGATGTCATCCAGCGCGATCGACAACTGGTCCTCGCGCGCATCGCCATTGGAGGCCGGTGCGGGCGCCACGGCGGTGCGGGCGCTATCATCCGGCCGGGGAAGGCTGGAGGGCATGGGCGCCGGTTGCCAGGGTGAGGCAAAGGGATCGAGCTGAATGGCGTCGATCGGATGGACGGGGTCCTGCCAGCGGTAGACGGCGCGCTCCACCACATTGCGCAGTTCGCGCACATTGCCCGGCCAGCTATAAGCGACCAGCTCCGCCATCGCGCGCGCGGAAAAGCCCGGCCAGCCGGGCCAGCGCATCTCGGTTGCCATGCGCCGGCCGAAATGCTCGGCCAGCACCTCGGCATCGCCCTCGCGTCCGCGCAGCGGGGGCAAGGTGATGACCTCGAAGGAAAGGCGGTCGAGCAGGTCGGCGCGAAAGCGGCCGGCCTCCACAGCCGCAGGCAGATGCTCATTGGTCGCCGCGACGATGCGCACGTCGACATTGAGGGGACGGGAGCTGCCGATGCGCGTCACTTCCCCATATTCCACCGCGCGCAGCAGGCGCTCCTGCGCGGCCATGGACAAGGTGCCTAGCTCGTCAAGGAACAGCGTGCCGCCGTCCGCTTCCTCGAACCGGCCGGCACGGGCGCGGGTGGCGCCGGTGAAGGCGCCGGCCTCATGGCCGAACAGTTCGGCCTCGATCAGCGTCTCGGGCAGCGCGGCGCAATTCATGGTGATGAGGGGGCCGTCCCAGCGGGGGGACAGGCGGTGAATGCGCTCGGCGATCAGTTCCTTGCCGGTGCCGCGCTCGCCGATGACCAGCACGGGGCGGATGAGTTCGGCTGCACGGCCAGCCTGTTCGACCGCGTCCAGAAAGGCCAGCGACTGGCCGACGAAATGCGTCGTTTTTTCCACGAGCCAACGATTAGTGATAATTCCTACATCTTGGCAAGATGAAACTCGCGCCGCTGAACGGCAGGTGAATGAAAATGGCGGATTTCAGCCATTTCCGGAAATTGGCACGGCCTGTGCAATGATATGGGCAATCCGCCAGAAGGCGGGCTTTGAAGGCCAAATACAGGATCAGGAAGACAGACAATGACCCGCTTCGTGAACAACTACAGCAACAGCGTTTTCGCCACCCTCCTCACCATCGTCTTCAGCGCCACCATGGTGCTCGGCGCGGTGGGCCCTGCTTACACCGGTCCGCAGGCGGACCAGCAGATTGCGGCGGCAAATCATGATAATGGTTCCGGCAAGTCGGCATAATCCCTTGCTTGACGGCTTGCTTGATAGCCGGGGCGGATGCCCCTCACCCGCCCCGGCACCCTGAATTTTCGAATTGGAGTAATGAACAGATGGGTATCTTCTCTCGCACCCGCGACATCATTGCCGCCAACGTCACCGATCTGCTGGATCGGGCGGAGGACCCGGCGAAGATGATCCGCATGATCATCCTCGAGATGGAGGAAACCCTGGTCGAGGTGCGAGCGTCTGCCGCCCGCACGATTGCGGACCAGAAGGAAATGCGCCGCCACATCGCGAAGCTCGAGTCGCTCCAGGACAGCTGGAAGGAAAAGGCCGAGCTGGCGCTTTCCAAGGACCGCGAGGATCTCGCCAAGGCCGCGCTGGTCGAGCGCCAGAAGGCCGCCGACATGGCCGCGCAGCTCAAGGGCCAGATCGCCGTGCTCGACGATGCGCTCGCCGCCTCGGAGGAAGACATCGCCAAGCTGCAGGGCAAGCTGCGCGAAGCGCGCGCCCGCCAGAACAGCCTGGTGACCCGCATGGAAAGCGCACAGACCCGCCTGCGAGCCCGCGAGATGTACAATGGCGAGCGCGTGCAGGACGCCTTCTCGCGCTTCGAGATGCTCGAGCGCCGGGTGGACATGGCGGAAGGCCATGCCGACGCGATGGGACTGGGCAACCAGCCCAAGACGCTGGAGCAGGAAATCGCGGATCTGCAGTCGAGCGACAAGGTCGAGGCCGAGCTGGCGGCGCTGAAGGCCGCGCAGCACAACAAGGAAGGCTAAGCCATGGAAGACGTGCTTCTGCCGATCATCATCTGCGGCATGCTCTTCATCGGCATGCCCTGGCTGATCTTCCACTATGTGACCAAGTGGAAGCAGGCCCCGAAGATCACGGACGAGGATGAGCGCTTGCTCGACGAGATGCACATCCTTGCCCGCCGGCTCGAGGAGCGGCTCCAGACCGTGGAACGCATCATCGCCGCCGACAACCCCGATTTCCGCCCCGCCCGCCCGGTGGAGGCAGATGATTATCACTTCGAGAGGAGGAACTGAGATGTCCGCTCGTCGCACCAAATTCTACCTCGACAAGCAGAATGCCAAGTGGATGGGCGTCTGCGCCGGGATCGCCGACTATACCGGGATCGACGTGCTCTGGGTTCGCATCGGCGCCGTGCTGATCACCCTGATGGGCGCTTTCCCCTGGACGCTCATTGCCTATTTCCTGGCCGCGTGGATGGCGGACCCGAAACCCTCGGGCCTCTACCACGACCGGGATGACGAGAAGTTCTGGCAAGGGGTGCGGACCAATCCCGCCCGCTCGACCCGGGACGTGCGCAGCAAGTTCCGCGACATCGACCGGCGCCTCTCCGACATCGAGGCCTTCTACACGAGCCGCAACACGCGCCTCGCGGACGAGATCGACAGCCTGCGCTGAGCGCGGGTTGCCGGAAAGGGAGGAGACCATGGATCCAGTACCGATCTTCGTCCTGGGTCTCGCGGTTGGGAGCGTCGGCATCCTTCTGGGCCAGGCCCATGGGCGACGCAGGATGAACAGGGGATCGGCAAGGGGCCGGTCCCACGGGGAAAGAGCGGGCTCGCGCTAAGCGCGGCCGCTGGACGGGAGAAATAAGATGAGCTGGGGTGGACCGGCATTCGTGATCGCGATCATCGCCTTGTCATACGGGGCCTGGATCGCGACGACCTGGATCAGAAGCCGGCATGGCTATCCCATCGAGAATGAATGGGGCGGCATGGTCAGCAAGAGCGATCTCATGGCCGAGCGCAAGATCGAGCTTCTGACGAACGAGAATGCGAAGCTCACGGACAAGATCGGCCGGCTCGAGGAGCGGATCGCGGTTCTGGAGCGCATCGCGACCGACGCGCCCGCGCGCTTGTCCGCCGAGATCGAGCGGCTGAAATAAGGGAGACGACACAATGGAACCGAGCGAAGCACTGGCCCCTTATCTGCCCTTCATTGCCATGGGTGGCCTTGGCATCGGCGCCCTCGCCGTGGCGGGATGGATCTTCACCACCTGGCTGCGCATCCGCAACGGCTATCCGCTGGAAAACAGCTGGGGCAAGGCGATCTATCCGCAGAAGAACGAGGAAATGGTCGAGCGCATCAAGCTGCTCAGCCAGGAGAATGCGCAACTTCGCGCCGAGCTGGGCGCGGTGAAGGATCGCCTCGCCAATGTCGAGCGCATCGTGACCGACGGCGCGCTGCATCTCAACCACGAGATCGAGAGCCTCCGCGGCTCGAGCAACTGAGGAGCCTGTCATGGACAAGACGTCACTGGTTCTCGGCTTTTTCCTGATCGTGGTAGGCATCCCGGTGATCGCGGACGTGCTGAACAAGATCCACAAGCGCAACACCGCCCTGCGCGAGCGCGAGTTGGAGATCATGGGTTCGCAGACCGCGGAGAAAGCCGCTCAATATGCGGCCCGGACGGAGCGCCTGGAGCAGCGGGTGCGCGTGCTCGAGCGGATCGTCACCGACAAGGGCCTGGACCTGGCCGCCGAGATCGACGGGCTGCGCGAAGAGCCTGTGCCCGCCCGCCCGATCGAGCACTGACAATATTTCCCGGAGGAGGGTGAAATATGAATCCGTTTGAAATGGTCGTCGCCATCGTCGCGATCACCGCCATCGCAAGCGTCATCCGCGCGAAATACGGCGTCGTGCGCCGCGGCAAGGGCGAGGACATCGTCCGACGTGACCATCGGGCCGATGCGGAGGCCGAGCGGCTGCGCGAGGAAGTCAAGCAGCTCAAGGAGCGGGTGGCAGTGCTGGAGCGTCTCGCGACCGACAGCTCGACCGCCCTTGATCGCGAATTCGAGAAACTGAAGCAGATCGACAGAATGTGAGGCCGTGAGGCCCCGTTCAGGGAAGGAGGCAGGAACATGACCGACCTCAGCATCATTCAATATGGCGCCATGGCGCTGATCGTCACCGGCTGGATCGGCATCCTCGCTTATGCCGGGCTCAAGGGCTGGAACGGCTGGCTGGCTTTCAAGCGAGCCGAACTGGAAATGGCCCTCGGGCAGCGCGGCGCAGGCATGGATGCCATGGGCAGCGCGACAGCGGCGACGCGCATCGACGTCGCCGATCTCAAGGAACGCATCCGCAAGCTGGAAGCCATCGCGGCCGGCATCGATCTTTGAGAAGGGAAGGCCAGTACGGGCCTGTCATCAGGTCCGCGATTCCCTCCAGTGGAGCGCAGCGGATGGCGCTTCGGGCGAACCGGCAAAGAAAGCAGACCTGACGGTCCGCTCCCTCTGCCCGTAGCGCGGACCATGGTGCGTTACATGCCGCGCGCGCCTGTCAGGATGCTTCGCACAGAGCCTTGAGCTGGGCGGCGACGGCGCCCCAGCCGGCCTCGAAGCCCATATCGCTATGCTGGTCGCGAGCTTCCTGGTTCCAGTGCCGGGCCGAGCCGGTGTAGCGTGTGCCTTCCCCGTCCGGCTCGATTTCCCAGACGCCGACCATGAAGGGACCGGCGGGCTGCCAGCCAGCGGTAAACGCGTCTGTCGAGATGAAGCGCTTGCCGGGCACGACCTCAAGGAAGACGCCGTCCTGGGGTATTTCCTCGCCGTCGGGGCCGCGCATGATCATGGCGCAGCGACCGCCCGGCCGCCAGTCCTGCTCGACGATCTCGATCGTCCAGGGGGCAGGGCACCACCATTCCTCCTGCCGCTGCGTGAGTATTTGCCAGACCCGTTCGGGCGGGGCGGCGATATAAGTGGAGACGCTGAGCGTAAGATCCGGCTGGTCGGTCATTGGTTTCTCTTCCTGGCAAGTGATGGCTCTACGGCGTCGGGTGCCTGCGGGTTCACCGGATCCGCAGGCGCCTTCAATCCCGCTCGGGTGCGCCCAGCGGGAAATAATGGCGATAGGGCCGCGCTCCCTCGATGCAGCGCGCCACGGACGGTCGTGCGTTGAGCCGCGCGCGATAGGCGCGCAGTTCGGGAAAGGAGTCCGGAATCGGGCGCGCCCAATCGGCATAGAAAAGCGCGGGCGCGGCGGCGCAGTCGGCCATCGAAAAACCATGGCTGCATGCCCATTCCCGGCCGGCAAGCCGCACGTCCAGCCAGGCGTAGATCGTGTCGAGCGCTTCGGCCCCGCGCGCTGCCCGGGCGGGGTCGGGCGTGATGCCGGGCAGCGCCTCGTTCACGATGGCCTGCATCGGCGTCATCACATGATTGTCGAACAGGCGGTCCATGAAGCGCACGTCGAGCGCATCGATGGCGTTGGCAGGGATCAGCGGCGCGCGCTCATAGTGCCGCAGGTCGAGATACTCGATGATGGTGGTCGCTTCGATCACCGGCGCGCCGTCGTCCACCAGGACGGGAAATTTGCCGAGCGGCCAGTGGCGTTTCAGCGCTGCCATGACGCCGGGATTCTCCACCATCTCCAGCTCATAATGCAGATCCTTCTCGTGGAAGGCGATCATCGCTTTCCAGCAATAGGACGAGAAGGGGTGAGCGTAGAGCTGGTACGTCATGCCGCCTCCCCGGCAAAGGCCGCCTCAAGGGCGGCGATATCGAGCTTGCGCATGGTCATGAGTGCATTCCCCATACGCGCGTTCTGCTCGGCGGTGCCCTGTATCTGCATCTCCAGCAGCCTGCGTGGCACGACCTGCCAGGAGACGCCGAAGCGGTCCTTGCACCAGCCGCACATGCTTTCCGCCCCGCCATCGGCGATGAGCGCGTCCCAGAGGCGGTCCAGCTCGGCCTGATCCTCCACCGGAATGACGAAGGAGACCGCTTCCGTCTGCGGGAATTGCGGACCTCCGTTCAGCGCGGCGAAGGGGCGCCCTTTCAAAGTGAAGGTCACCAGCATGGCCGTGCCAGCCTTGAAGTGCGGCGGGAAGGGCGAATCCGCAGCGTAGCGCGAAATCGAGTCGATCCGCGAATCCTCGAAGATCGA
The DNA here is from genome assembly GCF_000283515.1 of Sphingobium sp. SYK-6. Classification (GTDB taxonomy): domain Bacteria; phylum Pseudomonadota; class Alphaproteobacteria; order Sphingomonadales; family Sphingomonadaceae; genus Sphingobium; species Sphingobium lignivorans. The sequence goes on along the minus strand of NC_015976.1, from coordinate 3,884,949 downwards.
GACGTAGAATGTGGCGGCTTCCTCGGCGGTGCCGTCCATCCAGATGCAGGGCGTGATCGGCTGCGTCATATGTCCGCCTCCTCAAGACTGCCGAAGAGAGCGAAGCGCGCGCCCTGCGGATCGGTGCCCGTGATGATGTGTCCGCCTCCCGGGACCTCGTGCGGGCCATTGGTGACGGTGCCGCCATGCGCAGTGATTGCATCCATCGCCCGGGTGATCGACGGGACGGCGAAATAGAACAGCCAGTGCGCGGGGCCGTCGCCGGGCATGGTGGCGCCGAGGCGCAGGTCCCCGGCCCACAGGAACCTGTAATCGCCCAGTTCGCCCATCGGCATGCTGTCCGGGCTCGTCCAGCCGAGCAGGCCTTCATAGAAGGCGTGGGCGCCGGGCTGGTCGGGCGTGGTCAGCTCGTTCCAGGCGCAATGGCCGGGCGCGTCGGCCCGGAACGCATCGCTGCGTTCGTCCGGGAAGCCGCGCATGACGTAGAATGTCGCGCCCTGCGGATCGCCGGCCATGGCAAAACGGCCGACCTCCGGGATATCGCGCGGCGGCACGAAGACATGGCCGCCGGTCGCCGCGATGCGCGCCGCCGTTTCGTCGACATCGTCGACGGCGATATAGCCGACCCACATGGACCGTGCGCCACCCGCGATCATGTCGGCATCGAGCGGCATCATGCCGGCAACGGTGCCATCCGGCGCTGAGACCATGCGGTAGTCCATGCCGGGCATGTCGCTGCTCTCGCTGATCGTCCAGCCGACCACGGCGCCATAGAAGGCGCGCGCGGCCGTGATGTCCGTCGTCATGAGCTCATACCAGATGAACTCGCCCTGCCGGTTGCTCACGCGCCGGCCCCCGCCGGCGCCTCGGCCGATGCATCGAGGATCGTGGAGAAGCCGCCATAGATCATGCGGGCACCGGCCATGGGATTGTCGTCCGGCCCTTTCATCCGCTCGTCTTTCATGAGCTTTTCCCAGCCCGTGTCGCGCGTCGCCTTGTCCGGCCATTCGATCCACGAGAAGACGATATCCTCGCCCTCTTCCGCGATGACGGCAGTGCGGAAATCATTGGTCTTGCCGACCATCAGGTCATCGTTCCACGTCTCGACGACCCGGAGCGCGCCATATTCGAGGAACAGCGGCGCGGCCATGCGCGCCATCTCCTCATAGTCTGCCTTGCGGCCGGGCTTCACGGGGCAGAGAAATCCATCGACATAGGTCATGCGGGCATTCCTTCCTCATCAGGCATGGAGGGGCGAGGCGTGCGGCGCGGCGCGGTCAGGCGGGTCAACGGTGCTGGATCGGGAAAACGCCGGGCATCCACGCACGGCAGGCCCAAAACCAACATCCTCTCCATCGCGGCAGCGTCCTGTTTCGCCTTGTCCGGCCGAATCGACCGACCTTGACGAGTCTCGCGCATATAATTAGGTAAGGCAACTACGGAGTTAGAAAAAATAACTAGCAAGTCCATACCCCGGCAGAAGCGCCATTTCGAGGACGCTTGCGGTCTCGCCCACGGTCTCGATCTCGTGGGGGAGCGCTGGGCGCTGCTCATCATCCGGGAACTTCTGCTCGGTCCCCGGCGCTTCTCGGATCTGCGCGGCGCGCTGCCGGGGCTGAGCGCGAATGTGCTCACCCAGCGCCTGGGCGAGCTGGAGCAGCGTCATGTCATCGAGCGCCTGCGCTTGCCCCCGCCCGCGAGCGTACAGGTCTACGGCCTTACCGAATGGGGGCGGGAGGCCGAACCCATGGTGCTGGCCATGGCGAAATGGGCCTATCGCTCGCCGGCGCATGACCGCATGCTGCCGCTAAGCGGCGTCGCCATGCTGCTTTCGCTCAGGATCAATCTGGATGCCGCCAAGGCGGGCGATCTCGCCCTGACCCTGGGTTTCGACATCGAAGGCACGCCTTATCGCGGCCAGCTGGAGCATGGCGTGCTCAGCGTCGCGGCGGGGGAAGCACTGGTGCCGGATATTGCCTATCGCAGCACGGCGCGGGGGCTTGCCGCCCGCTTCTATGGCAAGGTTCCCCCGGAGCAGCTTGCCGCTACCGGTGTGCTCACCATGCGCGGCGACCCGGGGATCGAAGCGCGTTTTGCCGATCTCTTCGCGTTGCCGCCGCGCTATGTGCCGTCGCAGGCGTCATAGCGCCGTCCGGGGACCACCGGAAAAGCCTCGACTTCCACATCGCGCCGCTCCATAGCTGCGCGGGGGAACAAAAGGGGGGCGAAGTTGATCGCAACGGTGGCGACGGTCGCCTTTCTCGGGCTGGAGGCGCGTCCGGTCGAGGTGCAATGCCAGCTCGTTTCCGGCCTGCCGAATTTCATCGTGGTGGGGCTTGCCGACAAGGCCGTGGCGGAAAGCCGCGAGCGCGTGCGCAACGCCATTGCAGCCATCGGCCTGTCGCTGCCGCCCAAGCGGATCACCGTCAATCTGTCGCCGGCCGACCTTCCCAAGGAAGGGTCGCATTATGATCTGCCGATCGCGCTGGCCCTGCTGGCCGCGATGGGCGTGATCGATGCCGAGCATGTGAGCGAGCATCTTGTCGTCGGCGAACTGGGCCTGGATGGCCGCATCGCGCCGGTGCCGGGTGTACTGCTCGCCGCGCTCCACGCCGCCGCGCGCGATCTTACGCTCATATGCCCCTCTTCGCAGGGCACGGAAGCGGCCTGGGCAGGCTCGGACGGCGTGCTTGCCGCGCCCGATCTGCTCGGCCTCATCAATCACCTGAAGGGGGGCACGATCCTGCCCCGTCCGGCGCCGGGCGAGGCGGAGCCGCCCCGTCACGGGCCGGATCTGCGGCAAGTGAAGGGGCAGGAAACCGCCAAGCGCGCGCTGGAGATCGCTGCGGCGGGCGGGCACAATCTGCTGATGTCCGGCCCGCCGGGCTCCGGCAAATCGCTGATGGCAAGCTGTCTTCCCGGCATCCTGCCCCCGCTCACCCCGGCCGAGGCCCTGGAAGTCTCCATGGTGGCCTCCGTGGCAGGCACGCTCTCGGCCGGGCGGATCAGCCAGTCGCGGCCCTATCGCGCGCCGCATCACAGCGCGTCCATGGCGGCACTGGTGGGGGGCGGTCTGCGTGTGAAACCGGGCGAGGTCAGCCTTGCGCATCTGGGCGTGCTGTTCCTGGATGAGCTGCCCGAGTTTCAGCGAGCCGTGCTGGACAGTTTGCGCCAGCCCCTGGAGACCGGGGAAGTCAGCGTCGCGCGGGCCAATGCGCATGTGACCTTTCCGGCGCGGGTCCAGCTTGTCGCGGCGATGAATCCCTGCCGCTGCGGCCACATCGCCGATCCTGCGCTGGCCTGCTCGCGCGCGCCGCGCTGCGCTGCGGACTATCAGGCGAAGCTCTCCGGCCCCCTGCTCGATCGCATCGATCTGCATGTCGAGGTGGCTGCGGTGACGGCCGCCGATCTGGTCCTGCCGCCGGCAGCGGAAGGAACGGCGGAAGTGGCGGCGCGGGTCGCGGCAGCCCGGGCGCTCCAGACCGCCCGTTCGGCGGCCACCGGCGGAGCGCGCACCAATGCCGAGCTGGAGGGCGACGCGCTCGAGACGATCGCCATGCCCGACGAGACGGGTCGCGCCTTGCTCGCGCAGGCGGCCGCAGCGATGAAGCTCTCGGCGCGCGGCTATACGCGCGTCCTCCGCGTGGCGCGCACCATTGCCGATCTTGCCGGTGCGGACCGGGTCGGGCGACTGCACGTGGCCGAGGCCTTGAGCTATCGTCGGCGCGCGCCGGTGAATTGAGGGAAGGAGAGGCGATGAGGGACTGGCTGGTGACGCCGGGCGAGGCGCATGCGGCGCTGCCCGAGACGGGCGAGGCGATGCGCTATGCGGACCTCATGCGCCACGGGACGATGAGCCTCGGCCTTTATGCGCCGCGCGGCCCGGATACGCAGTCGCCCCATAGCCGGGACGAGCTCTATATCATTGCCTCGGGCAGCGGACTGTTCGTGAAGAATGGCGAGCAGCGCGCCTTCGGCCCGCAGGACGCCATCTTCGTCGAGGCAGGCGCCGAGCACCGATTTGTCGAGATGAGTGACGATTTCGCCGCCTGGGTGATCTTCTGGGGGCCGGAAGGGGGCGAAGCGCCTTAGGGCTGATCAGTCCTGATCCTTCAATCGCACCCACACGGGCGCGTGATCGCTGGCTTTCTCCCGGCCGCGATAGGCCTTGTCCACTTGCGCATCGACCAGCCGGTCTGCGGCGGCAGGCGAAAGCAGCAGATGGTCGATGCGAAAGCCCGCGTCTCGTGGCCAGGCGCCGGCCTGATAATCCCAGTAGGTCCAGACACCGCCCGCCGGATGGCGCGCGGCCAGCGCATCGGTCCATCCGTCGAACATGAGTGCCTTGTAGGCTGCCCTGCTCTCCGGCTGCATCAGCGCGTCTGCGGCCATGGCGGCAGGCTTCCAGACATCGCGGTCGAACGGGATGACATTATAGTCGCCGGCCAGCACCGCCGGGATCTCCTCGGCGAGGATCCGCGCCGCGCGCTGACGCAGCCTGGCCATCCACCGCAGCTTGTAATCGAATTTCGGCCCCGGCACCGGATTGCCATTGGGCAGGTAGATGGATGCGATCCGCACGCCGGCCACGTCGGCCTCGATATAGCGGCTGTGGTCGTCCTCCGGCTCGCCGTCCAGCCCGCGCGTTACCTCGGCGGGTGTCGCTCCCCTCGCGAGAATGGCGACGCCGTTGAAGCCTTTCTGGCCGTGCCAGATGGCGCCATAGCCGGCCGCCTCGATGTCCGCGATGGGGAAGCCCTCATCCTGCGTCTTGATTTCCTGCAGGCAGGCGACGTCGGGCTGCGTCTCGGCGAGCCATTCGAGCAGGCGCGGCAGGCGTGCCCGAATGCCGTTGATGTTGAAAGTGGCGATGCGCATGACCCTGCCCTAGCCGCTTCGCTCCGGCCGGGGAAGAGCAGGCAGGGCTTCAGACCGAGAAGCTGGAGCCGCAGCCGCAGCCGGCCGTGGCATTGGGATTCTCCACCCGGAAGGCCGAACCGCCGAGATTGTCCACGAAATCGACGGTGCCGCCGCGCACCAGATCGAGACTCATCGAATCGACGACGAGCCTGACGCCATCGGTTTCGACGATCAGGTCGTCTTCCTCCGGCTCCTCGGCAAGGCCGAAGCGATACTGGAAGCCGGAGCAACCGCCCCCTTCCACGGCGAGCCGCAGGATCGGCGGCTTGCCTTGCCGCTGGGCGATCGAAGCGACGCGGGCTGCGGCCGAGGGGGTGAGAGCGACGTCCATGCGCGCAAGATAGGCGTGTCCGGCCGCCCCCGCAAGGCAACCGATCCGGATGGACCGCGATGAGGAAAACAGCGGGGCGCCCGGCGCCTGGGTAAAGTACGGAACCTGGTCGCAAGGGATGGATTGCGCATCCCTCCCGCCTTTCCCTCATGTGGAGGTGAAATGTGCAGGCGGAACTTCCCGCTCAGCCGGGCGTTATGCCTCCATCACTCGGAGATGCAATAATAGGAGAGGTGAGCCATGCTGTGGACCATAGTCGTCGTGCTGCTGGTGCTCTGGGCACTTGGATTCCTTGCCCTCAATGTGGGCGGAGGACTGATCCATCTGCTGCTCGTGCTGGCGGCGGCGGTGCTGATTTATCAGCTCGTCACCGGCAGGCGTGTGGTCTGACGCTGGCCTGATACAGAAAACCCCGGCGAAACCGGGGCGAGGACCTCAATTGTCCTTGTTGTCGGTGCTCTTGCGAGCTTCAGGACCACCCATGGCAACCTGGACCAGACGCTCGTCATGGGCCTTGGCCTCGGCGAGAGCGAGTTCGTAATTGGTGCCTTCGATATAGGGCATCGGGTTTACCGCCGCGCCAGCAATGCGCACTTCATAATGAAGGTGGCTGCCGGTGGAGCGCCCAGTGGACCCCATCAGGCCGATCAGCTGGCCGCGGCGCACGCGCTCGTTCGGCTGGGCGATCAGCTTGGACATGTGGCCATAACGCGTCTCGAGGCCATTGCCGTGGTTGATCTCGACGAGATTGCCATAGCCATTGGCCCATCCGGCGCGCTTCACGATGCCGTCTGCGGTAGCGTAGATCGGCGTGCCGACCGGGCCGGGGATGTCGATACCCTGATGCATGCGGCGGCGGCCGTTGAACGGATCTGAGCGGTTGCCGAAGCTGGAAGTCAGCATGAGCTTTTCGACGGGCTCCCGCGACGGGATGGACGCCTTGGTCGTGGTGCTCTGTTCGGTCGCGCGCTCCATGTTCACCCAGGCGGCGAAAAGCGAGGAGAACTGCGCGTCACTGGCAGCTTCGTCAGCCAGAGCGGGTGATGCGACCAGCAGCGTGGCCATGGCCAGTACGCGGGTTGCAGTGCGATGAAAACCGTCCCGGAGGAAGCTGACGGCGAGCGACTGAATCATGCGGACCCCATGTCGGGTCCCTGGGATCGGACCCTCGAAGATTGTTTTGTTTCGGCTCATGTCGGCCGTTGGAAGCCTTTCGAGCGAAGATCGGGTTAACCCGCAAGAGGGCCATAGAAATCACGCGTCAGACCGGCCTGACTCCGCGCCGAGTCGTTGAACGGTGGCTTAACGGCCCCCCGGAAATGGCGGCGGACCAGCATTTGGTAGGTTTCCTGCGGATCAGCGCCCACTCGGTTCGTCGCCCATAGAAACCACTTGGTGCCTGCGGCGACATGGCGAATCTCGTCGTCAACGATTCGTTCGAGCATCCGGGCCGTCCGCTCGTCCCCAAAATGCCGAAAACGCAGGACCGTTTCCGGCGTGATGTCGAGGGCGCGGGCTTCCAGCACCATCGGCACGATGGCGAGACGGGCGGTGACGTCATGCGCCGTTTCCAGCGCCGCTTCCCAGAGACCGTCATGGGCGGGCAAGGCGCCATAATCGCTCCCGAGCTCGGCGAGCCGACGGGCAAGCAGGGCGAAATGCATGGCTTCATCGGCACCGACGCGTAGCCAGTCGGTAACGAAATCCGCCGGCATATCGTCGCCGAAGCGTGCGACCAGATCGAAGGCGAGGTCGATTGCGACGAACTCGATATGAGCCAGGGCGTGGACCATCGCGATGCGCGCGCGCTCCGATCCCCCGCGGCCCCGGCGAGGCATGCGCTGGGGCGGCAGCAGCAGGGGGCGTTCGGGGCGGCCGGGGCGGTCCGGCGGCGCACTGTCGAACCGATGCGCGAGCCGTCCCAATCGCCAGTCCCGCGCCGCTGCGCGCGCCGCCATGACTTTCGCCCTTGGTTCGCTGCACTGCAGCACCGCGAGGCAAGCATCCGCCACGCTTCGCTCTTCCTTCAGCTCCATTCCAGTCCTGCCTTCACGAGATAAAGACCGCCGATGCCGGTGACGATCCACGCGGTATAGCGTTTGAAATTGCCATCGCTGATCTGGTCCAGAAAGCGGCCGCCCAGCACGGTGCCGGCCATCGACAAAGGGACGGCGATCGCGAACACCCAGAGCGGCGGCATCGCGCTTTCTCCTGCGCCAATCAGCGGCGCGCCGAACACAATGATCTTCCCGAGATGGCTGAATACCTGGCCTGTCGCCTTGGTGGCGACGATCTGGTGCCGGCCGAGCCCTGTGCGCACGAAGAAGATGTCCATCATCGGACCGGCCACGCCGGCGCTCAGGTTGAGCCCGGAGACCGTGAAGCCGGCAAGGAAGGCGTGGGGCGGTTTCGCCGCGTCGAAGCTGATCCACCGGCGCGGCAGCCAGACCGTGAGCGGCACCAGTCCGAGCAGCAGGAACAGCAGTGGCCTCGAAGGCGCGAAACCGACGGCGGCGACCAGCGCAGCTGCAGCAAAAACGCCCAGTGCATAGGTCCTCATGACCGGCCAGACGATGTGGCGGCGATGCAGCACCGCGCGCCAGCCATTGGCAACGAGCTGCAGGATGCCATGGGTCACGAATGCGGCCGAGACTGGCAGCAGGAAGGCGAGAACGCCCATCAGCAGCAGCCCGCCGGCCATGCCGAAGATGCCGGACAGGAACGCCGTGGCGAAGGATGCAACGATGATGAGCGCGCCCGTCATGCCGGCGCGTTAGACGCTTTCCGCCGGAACGTCACTTTCCTCCTCCTGGAAGGCGCTCCACGGCCACGACCCGCCTCAGCCAGCAGGCCAACCTTGCAATTCGATTGCTTTAGGGGCAATATCGTTAGCGCACTAACGACATGGCCAGCGCCGGCGCCCTGAGTCGATTTCTTCAGGCCGAGGCAGGGCAAGAGAGGACGGAAGACGTGGACTACCCCCTGATCAGTTGTGACGATCATCTCGATCTCAACCAGCTTCCGACCGACCTGTGGACCAGCCGGCTTCCCGCGCATCTCAAGGATCGTGGCCCGCATGTCGAAATGCTCGACGGACGTGCCGTCTGGATGTGCGAAGGCAAGAATCTCGGCTCCTGGTCGGGCGTGGCGAGCGGTTTTTCCGGTCCCAAGCCCATTTTCACCGCGCTGGATCGCGGCGGCATCGTCGACCAGACGGAACGTCGCCCGGCGGTCGCGGAACTGCGCCTCGCGGACATGGACCGCGACGGTGTCTATGCCCATGTCATCTTCGGCCCGGTCACGTCGCTGAACTTCGAGGACACCGAGCTGCGCGACGCCTGCTACCGGGCCTATAATGAGTGGCTCAAGGAATTCTGCGCGGCCGCGCCGGATCGTCTGATCGGCGTGCCGATGTTGCCGCCGGAGCCGGAAGCGGCTGTTTCCGCACTGGAGCATATCATCGCGCTGGGCGGTTTCCGGCAAGCCAACCTGCAGATCGCGATGGCGCAGCCGCGCCTGGAGGATACGCGCTGGGAGCCCTTGTGGGAGATGCTGGAGAAGAGCGGCATCATCCTCTCCTTCCACGTCACGGTGTTCGCCAGCGTCAGCCGCGCGTTCGACAAGTACAAGGGCAGCCCCGGCGCCACATTCCTGCATGTGAAGATGTTCATCGAACAGTTCCTCGATCCGTTCGTGGATCTCTTCGCCTGGGGTATTCTGGAACGCCATCCGGGGCTCAAGATCGTGATTGCGGAGAGCGGCATCGGCTGGCTCCCCTGGGTGATCGAGGAGCTGGACTATCGCCACTGGCGGCTCTGGGAAGCCGAGGAGTTCTGGGCGGATCGCGGCGGCATCCCGCACAAGATGAAACCATCGGAGCTGTTCAAGCGGCAGGTCTACGGCACCTTCCAGCAAAGCCCCACCGCTGTCGCGCTCGCCAAATTCTATGGCGAGGACAAGCTGCTCTGGGCCACGGACTATCCGCACCCGGACAGCATCTGGCCGAACAGCCGCAAGATCCTGGCCGAGTTCACGGAAGGCGCGGACCCCGCTTTCGTGCGCAAGATCGCCTTCGAGAATGCGGCCAAGCTCTATGGCCTGGACCTGCCTGCGCAAGTGGACGCCATCGCGGCCGAATAAGGGCCGCCTGCTTCTCAGGGCGATGACGAGGGCGTGCGGGGCACGTCTTTATGTGCTGGATCGCGCGGGGCTCTTCGCTCGCGCGATCAGCCCGCCATCAGACGGCGGATGAAATGCGCCACCTCGACATTGATCTCCTCGTTCTCGGGCGCCTCGCCCCGGCCGAAGCCGCCATGGGGCATGGCTTCCCAGACATGCAGCTCCGCATCGATCCCCGCCTGCCGCAGCTTGCGATGAATCAGCACCGAGTTGGAGAGGAAGAGGTCACGCGTCCCGCTCTGCACCAGCGTGGGGGGAAACCCGCGCGTGAAATCGGCGAAGAGAGGCGAGAGATAAGGATCGGCCAGATCATGCCCGCCGGCATAGAGCGCGTTGCATTCCGGCAGGCCTCGCTTGAGCACCACGTCGAGATCCTCGTTGGTGCGGAAGCTGTCGCCCGCTTCGGTGAGGTCGACTTCGGGCGTGAGCAGGATCGTGCCGGCGGGGAGCGGCAGGCCGCGATCACGGATCATCAGCGTCGCTACGGCTGCCAGGTTGCCGCCCGCCGAGCCGCCGCCGACGACGATGCGAGCCGGGTCGATCGTTTCGATGAGGGCCCGGTAGACCGCTACGCAATCCTCCGGGGCCGCCGGGAAAGGATGGTCCGGCGGCATCCGGTAGTCCACTGACAGGGTGCGGCAGCCGAGCGCGGCGGCGTTGCGTGCGCCAAGCGCCTTTGCATAAGCGCCGCCGCCGAAAACGAACGCGCCGGCCCATCCGGCGCGGCGTCGCGCTCGGGCAGGCAGTCATGGCAGGGAACGCCGCCGATCGAGACGGTCTCCACCGTGGCCGCGGCGCTCGCGAGGATCGGCGCGGCCATCTCTTCCCACAGGGCGTCGCTCGCGCCGATCCGCTCGCGCCAGCCTGCCATGTCGTCGGGTGCGGGCCAGCCGGGCATGGCCATCGCCGCGCCTTCCGAGAGCGCCTGACGCGCGGCGGGGCTGATCGTCAGGGGCGGCGCGATGTCACGCGCGCGGATGCTGACGGGGATGTGGTCCTGCGGTTCGGGATCGGTCATGGAGTCTCCTGGGCCATTGTGTCGCCTGCGGCGCTCTGTGCGATCCGCTGCGCCGCTTGCTCACATCGTGACGACGACCTTGCCGATCTGCTGGTTGGATTCGAGGAAGCGGTTGGCTTCGACGATCTCGTCGAAAGGGAAGGTCCGCGCGATCACCGGCTTGAGATGGCCGAGCTTCAGCCCGAGCAGGATGCGCTCTTGCGCCGCCTTGTAGCGCGCGGGATGGTTCCAGATTTCGGAAGCGACCCAGCCGCGCATGGAGAGGCCCTTGAACGCCATGTTCCAGTGCGGATAGGGCGTGGGCTGTTCCGAGAGGCCGCCATAGATGAACAGGATGCCGCGCTCGGCCATGGCGCTGGTGAGCGTCTGTACATAGGGGCCCTGCACCGGATCGAAGACGAGACGGGCGCCCTTGCCGTCCGTGATCCTCATCACTTCCTCGACCAGATCGACTTCCTGCGTGGCGACGACATGCTGCGCGCCCAGCGCCTTCAGTTCGTCCGCCTTGGCGCTGGTCCGCGTCGCGGCGATGGACACGGCGCCCGCCCAGTTGGCGAGCTGGATCGCGGCAAGGCCAACACTGCTGGAGGCAGCGGGAATGATGACGAAATCACCGATGCCGGCCTGGCCCACTTCGATGATCGCGAAGGCTGTCATATACTGCATCCACACTGCTGCCGCCTCTGCCGGGGAGAGGCCCGGGGGGGCAGGAAGGAGGCAGCGCGCGGGCACGATGGCCTGCTCGCCCCAGACCCCATATTGGCCGAGCGGATACATGGGCAGCGCGCTGACCCGCTGCCCCACCTCGAATCCGGTGACGCCCTCGCCCAGTGCCTCGACGATGCCGCAGGCCTCATATCCGATCAGCGTCGGCAGTTTCGGTTTCGTCGGATAGCGGCCGGCACGGAACATGGCTTCCGATCGGTTGAGGCCGACGGCTTCCACCCGGATGCGCACCTCGCCCGGGCCCGGGGCCCCGATCTCGATATCCTCGAAGACCAGCTTCTCGGGTGCGCCCAGTTCGTGCACGCGAACGACCTTCGCCATGTCATCCCTCTCCTGATTGCGGACTTTGCCTTCTAGGGAAGGCCGGAAGGCTGGGGAACAGGACAGCGAGGCGCTGTGTGAAATCCCCGGCGGTTGAGGAGGGTTCGCGCCACCTCCGGCGGCGGCGAACCCTCTTCAGCCCGTGCGCGGGCCAGTGGCCTGCGCCGCAGCGCTCAGAGCGGCTCGTCGAGCGGCTGCTGCCCATCGTAGATCGGGTTGTACATGAGGGTGCCGAACTGGGCGACCAGATTGGCCCGCGCCTCGTTGGGCGCCTCGACCGGAATGGCCCGCAGCAGTGCGTTGTTGCGCGCCTCGATGCCTTTCGTGAATTCCGGATGGGTCATGATGAACAGGTCGCGCCGGCGGATGCCGCGCAGCACGCGCTGGCCCACTTCCTCGCTGGTCATGAACAGGCTCGGGTCGAAGCCCGGCGCGGGGCGCTTGTCCTGCTGAGCGCCCACGCTGGCGGGCGGAGGCGGCGGCGCCTCGTTGCGCAGATGCTCGGGCCGGGTCGCCTGCGTCGAGATGCCGAGCTGGGTCTGCACCGGGCCGGGGAAGAAGACGGAGGCGCCGAGCGCGGTGCCGCGCAGGTCCGTCGCCAGACTCTCGAACATGCCGGCCACGCAATATTTGGCGGCACAGTAGAGCCCGGCGCCGCCTACCGCGGAGAAGCCTCCGGTGGAGGAGGTGACGACGAGCTGGCCTTCCTCGCCATGGGCCAGCATGCGCGGCAGCATGGTGACGAGGCCATTGACGACGCCCCCCACATTGACGCCCATGTTGAAATCCCAGTCCTTGTAGGTGGCCGTCAGCATCGATCCGCCGGTGCCCACCCCGGCATTGAGCGCGAGGACATGGATGTTGCCGAACCGCTCTTCGGCTTCATCCGCGGCCCTGGCCCAGCCGTCGCGGCTGGTCACGTCGAGCAGGATGGAGTGAACGGCAAGATTGGTCTTCGAAAAGCCCTCCATGGCCTGATCGAGGGCGTCCTGGCGAATGTCGGCGATGATCACCTTCATGCCTGCCTCGCCAAAGGCCTTGGCCATGCCCCAGCCCATGCCGCTGGCACCGCCGGTGATGAAGGCGGTCTTGCCGCTTACGTCCAACATTGCATCAATCTCCTTTGTCTAGGCTCATATGTCCGGCTTGCCGTGGGCCGGAGAATAGTCTGGCTGCCGCCGCTGCGTGTCCCCGCTGCTTGCCGCTCAGGGAGCAGAAAGGCGGCCCTCCCGCAAGGAGGAGGGCCGCCAGCTGGTTCATGCTCGGGAGAGTCAGAACCGGAACTTGGCGCCGATATAGAAGCGGCGACCGACGACATCGTAATTGTTGCTGTCATATGAGCCGTTCGCCAGCGTCGGAGGAACCGCCGCCGTATCGACGTTGATCATGGGCGGTGCCTTGTCGAACAGATTGTCGACGCCGAAGCGGAGCGTCGCATCCCGCGTGATCGCGAACGAGCCTTGCAGGTTGAACAGGTCATAGGCCGGCGCGCCGGCGACGCTGGTGTTGGGGACCTGGGCCGCGGTCGCGGACTTGACGGAGGGCAGGTGCCGCCATTGCAGGCCGAGATAGACCGGCCCGTAGGTGTAGCCGAGCGTGGTAAGCAGCTTCCAGCGGAACATGCCGCCATTGAGGCCGTTCTGCGTGCCGCCGAGTGTGCCGGCGAACTCGGTGAGCGGCAGCACGTCCAGCTCCGCGGACTTCATCTCGATCAGATAGTTGAAGATGCTGTTGAAGTTCACTGTGCCCGGCCCGAGGTCGAATGCCCAGTCGAGCTGCGCATCGATGCCGGAGGTCTGGAACCGGCCATTGTTGAAGAAGGTGCGCACCACATTGCCGAGCGCGCCCGTCTGGTTGCGATCGATGCCGAGGCAGAAGGGCGAGCTGGGGTCGTAGCTGCCGTTGAAGGCCGAATCGAAGCACTGGCGCTGGGCGATGTCGACGGTCTGGGCGCCGATCGCGTCGGTTACCTTGATGTTGTAATAGTCGACCGTGAGGCGGAGACGCCGCAGCATCGCGGATTCGAAGGGCGACTGGATCACCATCCCGGCCGTCCAGGTGTCCGCCTTTTCCGGGCGCAGGCTGTTGTTGCCTGCCAGCGTCGGGAAGACGAAGGCCTGGCCGGCTGCCTGCGGCATCGTCACCAGCGCGCGTGCGGCCGCTTCGCTGCCGGCCGCAGCCAGGGTGCGATAGTCCACGCCCCAATATTGCTGATCGGCGGTGGCATCGCCGGACGCTTCCATGATCTGGCCGCACAGGCCCACGACATTGGCCCAGTTGCTGTTGCGGGCCGGGTTCGCCGACCAGCCGAGGCCGCTGTTGAGCGAGCAGACGTCGCCGCCTTCCGCGATGGCGAAGGTCTGCTCAGGCGCGAGATACAGCTCCGCGATGTTGGGCGCGCGCTCTGCCTTGTTGTAGCCGCCGCGGAAGCGCAGCCACTCGGTCACTTGCCAGTCGCCCTGGATCTTCCAGGTGAAGCTGTTGCCGGTGGTGTTGTAGTCGGACGAGCGGGCACCGACCTCGAGGTCCAGCTTGCGGATCAACGGCAGGTCGGACAGCAGCGGGATGAGCAGCTCGCCATAGATTTCCTTGGCGACGATCCGGCCCTGGGAATTGCCGCTCGGATAGAGTCCGAGCGCCTGTTCCTGGAAGGATGTGCCCTGCGTGGTGAGCGTGTCGTTCTGGAACTTGTAGTCGTTGTGGCGATAGGTTGCGCCCACCGCCGCGCGGACCTGGCCCGCCGGCAGATTGAACAGGCCGCCCTGGAAATTGGCTTCCCAGACGGTCTGCTGCATGACGGCCTTGGTCTTGATGTCCGCCTTGATCGCGTCGATGCAGTCCTGCGAGATGAGCGCGGGGTCCATGAACGGGTTGAGGCCGCTGGTGCAGGTCGCCGTCGCCGCGCCGAAGCCGCCGAACGCGGCGTTGCCTTGCGAGCGGAAGCCTCTGCCGAAGTCCGGCGCGGACATCACGGCGCGGAAGCGCTGCAGCGAGGCGAAGCCGGTCTGGAGCACGCTCGTTTCCGATTCGCCATGTGAGCCATAGATCTCGAAGGTCCAGTCGGAACCGGGGATGCGGCCTTCGATGCCGGCGATCATGTTGTAGGTGTAGACTTCCGTTTCCGATCCGCGATTGAACGGCAGCAGGCCGCGCAGGTCGATGGGCGCATTGGGATTGGCGCGGGCATTGAGCAGGGTCACGATCGAATCGGGAATGCCGGCCTGCGGCGCGGCGGAGTTATAGGGAACCAGCACGCCCCAGCCGCCGGTCAGCGGGGAAGGTTCCTGCACGGTCGTTGTCTTGACCTTGCTGAAAATGCCCTGCGCGAACACGCCGATCCAGTCGTTGATCTCGTAATTGCCGCGCGTGTAGATGTTGAACCGCTCGAGCGGGAAGATCAGGTAGTTATCGGTGAAGTTCTTCCCGAGCGTGCCGTTGGAAAGCTCCTTGTAGGTCAGCCCGTCGACCACTTTGTTGGCCGGAACGCCGGCGATGCCCGCCGTATCGAACCCTGCGAAGGCCGAGCCGTCCGGATTGGTGTAGATGATCGAGCCGACACCGTTGTTGGTCCAGCCGGTGACGCCCATCACCGAGTTCAGCACTGCATTGGGGATGGCCTGCCCGGGGTCGAAGCCGATGTTGAAGCCCGGCCGGTCGGGGAAGAACTGCGTGCCGGTGATCGTGGGGTTCTCCCACAGGTCCCGATACCAGCGGCGGTTGGACTGCCGGGCATCCTGGCGCTCGTTCATCGAGAAGGAGAGGCTGATGTTGCCGCGCCCATCGTCGAAATTGGCGCCCATGATGCCGGACACCTGATATTCGAAATTGTCGCCCCGCTGCGTGATCGCGGTCTGGGCATCGAGTTCCAGTCCCTGGAAGTTCTTCTTCATGATGAAGTTGACGACGCCGCCAACCGCGTCCGCGCCGTAAGTGGATGAAGCACCGCCCGAAATGATCTCGACCCGGTCGATGGCGGCGGAGGGGATGGTGTTGATGTCCACCACCATCGTTGCGTTGCTGGGCGTGGCGCGGCGGCCGTCGACCAGCACGATGTTGCGGTTCGAGCCAATGCCGCGCAGCGAGATCGTTGCCGCACCGGGCGTGTTCTGCGCGGTGGGCTGGATGTCGCCGCCCTGGGTCGGGTTCTTGAGCGTTGGCGTGAATTGCGGGAGCTTGTTGAGGCTCTGCTCGATGGCGCCGCTGGCACTGTTTTCCAGCAGTTCTGAACCTACGGTGACGATCGGGCTGTTGGCTTCATAGTCGCGGCGCACGATGCGCGATCCGGTGATGACGATGGCCTGGTCCTGGCTGGCCTGCGGCCCTGTTTCATCCTGTGCGCGGGCCGGCGCGGCCAGCGTCAGCATGGTCATCCCGGCGCAGCTTGCCAGCAGCGCGACCCGCAGGGCCCGGCGAGGCCCGCACGCAATGATATCGATATCCGTCTTCAAGGCACTTCTCCCCTTCCATGTCCTGATCCGGTCCGTCCCGCGCGGCGCGCGGCCCGGGCGGAGGATGCTCACGTTGATATTGGACGGTTGGTCGATCTCGGCCTTGCGTGGGGCCATGCGGCGGGATGCTCACGCGGAAGCGGGTACGCATGCCACGAAGCCGCACCGGCCCGCAGCAAGGCGGGGGAGCGGGAGGACGGAGTCCGGGCGTGGGTCTGCGTTGAGAAAATCTCATCCTCTCCTTTGATCGCGTCCGGCCGCTTGCCGCGGCTCAGCTTGAGAAAGTCTTATTTATGGGAGGCAAATAGACTTGTCCAGCTAGAGAATCATTGACTTTGACCTTCAATAAACGCTGAAAAGCCAGCTGCTCGCTGGGAAAGCCGGACAAGAACAACGACAAGATATGTTGATTGTGTCTGCGCCTGCACTCGACGCGGATGATTTTATCCGGCGCGGGTGCCCGGCGGCAAAGAACAAGGGATCGATCGCCGCGGCATTCCAGCCGCTCGCTGGTCCGCAGGAAAAGGAGAGCAAGGGTGCAGGATCTGGAAGGGAAAGTCGCGTTCGTCACCGGCGGGGGATCGGGGGTGGCGCTCGGCCAGGCCAAGGTGCTTGCCGAGGAAGCGCAGATGAAGGTGGTGATCGCCGACATCCGGCAGGACCATCTCGACGAAGCGATGGGCTATTTCAGCCAGAAGAATGTCGCCGTCCACCCCGTCCGCCTCGACCTGACGGATCGCGCCGCCTATGCGGCCGCCGTCGACGAGGCCGAGCAGGTGTTCGGACCCGTCGACCTGCTGTGCAACACCGCCGGGGTCAGCCAGTTCGGCCCCATCGAGAAAGCGACGTTTGACGACTGGGACTGGCAGATGGACGTCAACGTGAATGGCGTCATCAACGGCGTGATGACTGTCATGCCGCGCATGATCGAGCGGGGGCAGGGCGGTCACATCCTCATCACCGCGTCGATGTCCGCTTTCGTGGCGCTGCCCACGACGGGAATCTACTGCACGACCAAATATGCCGTGCGCGGCCTTGCCGAATCGCTCCGGGTGGAAATGCCGAAATACAATATCGGCGTCTCATTGCTTTGCCCCGGCGGCGTGAACACCAACATCCACCGGTCGGTCGAAGCCCGGCCGGAGAAATATGGCAATACCGGCTATTATGGGCGCGACGAGGCCGTGTTCGCCGGGCTCAAGCGCGTGATCGAGCACGGCTTCGACCCGGTCGATCTCGGCCGCGTGGTGCTCGATGCCGTGCGCAACGATCGGTTCTGGGTGTTGCCCTATCCCGAGTTCGCTGAGGGGCAGAAAGCGCGGGATCAGGAAGTCATCGACGCCATGATGTCCTATGCGGACCACCCGGACTATGCGCGCCGCATGAAGATCCGCGAGCAGATGAAGCGGGACATGCCGGGTAGCGATTGAGCCACGGGCATCCGGTAACGGGGCAGGTCAGGATAGCCGCCCCGCACGGGGGCCGGACGCCGACGAGACGTCAGGCCTATCGCACGCGTTCGACGCGGACCGCGGCCTGCTTGCCCACCTGCATCAGATAGCTGCCGAGCGCACCCTTGCGGATCGTCACGGTCTCATTGGGCGCGGGCGGCCGGAAATTGACGGAGCGTTCGGTCATGCGCCACACTGCGCCGTCCGCCAGCGAGAATTGCCACATGGAAAGGCCGTTATCGCGCGCCGAGACCACCGCCACGTCGATCTCGTTTGCGCCGTCGTCGGCCCGGCGCTCGGACAGCGGACGGGCAATCTGCTCGGCACCGAAGCCGGCGCCGGCGGCGGGCGCCGGGGGCGATGTCGGGGCAGGAGTGGCAGGCGCCTGCGGCGTGCGCATGGAAGATGCGCCGAAGCCGGAAGTGTAAGCGCCTTCGCCTGCTGCCCGCGCGATCGAATCATAGCATTCGAGGCGCGCATCCTTCTTGCTGATCCGGGCGCATACGGCGAGCTGGTCGGGCAGGCTCCCCTGGGCCAGGACGGGGGTGGTCGTCGCCCCGAGGGAGATGGCGGCCGCAGCCAGTGTCAAACGTCCAGTCAGCATTCCTTGCTCCTCCGGCCCCGCATGGCGGCCTCGTGTCTTGTGTTGAGTCTGTCTGCCGTCTGCCCGGCGAGTCGTCAATTTCCATGGCGGCCGATCTTCCCGGTTTCGGCAGGCTTTGCGCGCGGAGCGCCGGCGCGCCAAGGGCCGTTGACCATCAGACGAAATGGGACCATCACGCGGGTTTGGCATGTCGCGGCGAGCCGGGAGTAGAAAATCATGACGGGCGGAAAGGCCGTGCTGGACCGCTTTGCGGTGGGGGTCGACAAGGACGCGATCATCGCGGCTGCGCTGGCGCTGCAGGCGAAACATGGGCTGGCGGGCTGCACGCTCGCTGCAGTCGCGGAACGGCTGCGCGTCGACGAGACGCAGGTGAGCCGACATTTCGCTGATCGCGCGGACCTGCTGACGGCCATGGCGCGCGAGATTGCCCGCGGCGTCCGCGCCACGCCGCCCGCGCAGGGCTGGCGGGCGCAGCTCGTCCAGCGCGCCAGTGCCGGGCGCCAGCTGATGCTTTCCCGGCGGGACGGCGCATTGCTGTTCGCGCACATGCCGTCTCTCTTCCCGCCTGGAGGAACAGGCTTCGACTGTGTGCCGGCCCTTTGCGAGGTGGGTTTTTCTCCGGCCGATGCGCGCGCCGCCGTGGCGCTCGTCGATCGGTTCACGGTCGGTTTCGCGGTGGCCGAGCAGGCCGCGCCGGCCAGTGCGGAGACGTCGGCAAGCTTCGAGAGCCAGCTTGACATTGTCCTGTCCGGACTTGCCTCCGCCCGCCCCGACGGCCTGGTGGCGCAGCGGGACGACCGGCTGCGTCGCTTCCAGTCAAGCCTCTGGGTGTTCCTGCGCGATGCGCGCGAAAGCGCCAACATCTCCTTTGCGCGGACTGTCCACATCAACGAACTGGATCGCCGCATCCTACTGCTGCTTCAGGCGCAGGGCGACATGACGCTTGCCGCGATTTCCCTGTCCACGGGGGTGGACAAGGCGCAGGTGAGCCGCGCGATCAAGCGCATGACGGAGATCTCGCTGCTCGCCCGCGGCGGCATCCGCAGCCCGATCCGCCTGAGTGCGAGCGGCCGCCAGCTTGCCGAGCGCTTGCTGCGGCAGGCTGAGCTGCGCAATCGTGAGCTGACGTTCGGCATCACGGACGAGCAGATCGTCACGCTGTTCGGCGTGCTGGACACGCTGCTGACCCGCGCCGTCGCGCTGTTCGAGAAGGAGCGCAAGCTCGTCGCGTCCAACCAGCGGCAGGAACCGGTCGATTTCCAGGATCTGGTCGCGGAGGGCCTGCCGGACGAGAACGGGATTGCCGTGGATCGCTCGCGCATCCTTCCGCCGTTCATTACGCTGTGTTCGTACATGCTGCGGGGCGGGGCGCTCGCTCACAAGCGGCGCACCGGGCTTTCCAACTTCGAGAGCTGGGTCATTGCCGAGATCTGCCGCAATCCGCCAATCAGCTGGCCGCAGCTGGTGCTGGCCCTCTATCGCGACCAGAGCCAGGCAGGGCGAACGGTCAATCATCTGGTGGAGAGCGGCCTTGTCGAGCGCACCGGCAAGCCGGGGCGGCGCCATGGCTTCTTCGCGCCGACCGAGGAGGGCCGGCGGATCAGCGACATCATTCGCGACACCGCCGCGCGGCGCAGCGAATTCCTCTTCCAGGGCATCCCGCCCCCGCAGCTCGACAGCTTCATGGACGCGTTCGACATTCTTTCGCGCAATGCCGAAGTGCAGCTCGCCCGGGAAAAGGCGATCCAGGAGATGGACCGGGACTGAGCTTTCGCGGTGCGATTGCGGCCTCCGGGCGGGTCACCGCACTATTCCCCGGTCGCTCGCTTCAGGTGGGCAGCGGAATGAAGTCCAGCTCTCCGGGCACGTCCGGGAAACGGCCCTGCTGCCAGTCTGCCTTCGCCTGCTCGATCCGCTCGCGGGAGCTTGAGACGAAGTTCCAGAAGATGTTGCGCGGCTCACCCAGGGGTTCGCCGCCCACCAGCATGATCCGTGCCGGGCCGGCCGCGCGCATCACGATCTCCACGTCCGGCTTGAAGATCACCAGTTCGCCGGCCGCGAAGCCGCCGTCCTGCCCCTCCACCTCGACCGTGCCAGTGATGACGTAGATGGCGCGCTCGATATGCTCCGCCGTGAGCCGGTAGCGCGCGCCATCGTCAAGCGAGACATCTGCGTAAAGCGTGTCCGAAAATGTCGGCACCGGGGACGTCATGCCGTCGCTCGATCCGGCGACGACGCGGATGGTCACGCCGTCGCCACTGTCCTGCGGGATGGTGTCGGCGGGATGATGGAAGAAGCCCGGCTCCGTCTCCTCGTCCGCTTTCGGCAGCGCCACCCAGGTCTGCAGGCCGAAGAGGGGGCCGCCTGCCGCGCGCACATGCGGTGCGCTCCGCTCGGAATGCACGATCCCGCGCCCCGCCGTCATCCAGTTGACCGCGCCGGGGCGTATGGTCTGCACCGAGCCGAGCGAATCGCGGTGCAGGATCTCGCCCTCGAGCAGATAAGTGACGGTCGCGAGGCCGATATGCGGATGCGGCCGAACGTCCAGCCCGTCACCCGCGCGCAGCGTCACTGGCCCCATCTGGTCGAAGAACACGAATGGCCCCACCATCCGTCGATGATGCGAAGGCAGCGCGCGCCGCACCTGAAACCCGTCCCCGAGGTCGCGGACAGGTGGCAGCACGATCATGTCGACTGCGTCGATATCGGTGGGACGAAGGGTCATGGTGGCAGCACTCCCTTGATGGTCGCCTCATTCTATCAGGCAGGTCGGGGCGCGTCGATGCGGTGCATTGGTGCGGGGATGCGGGCGGGGCGGACCACGCCTTTTCGAACCGCCGAACAGTCGCGGCGCGATTGCGCAGAGGATGTGACGACGCGGCCATGGATCGGCTATGGGAGTCGCCTCGATCACAGGGGCACATCATGGACATGACACGCAGGACCGCCATCACAGTTGCTGCTGCGGCCCTGGGGGCGCCCGCTGCCACGGCGGCCACCGGGCCGGTGATGCCCGGCATCCGCATCCGTCCTGACAGGGAGGAGATGATCCCGGTGCCCGGCGGGCGCGTCTATGCCCGGATCAATGGGGACCTTGCCGGTCCGCGTCCGCCAATCGTGTTTCTGCACGGCGGGCCGGGCAGCGCGCACTGGTATTTCCTCAACGCCACGGCGCTGGCCGACGAGCGGGCCGTCATTCTCTACGATCAGCTCGACAGTGGGCGCTCCGATCATCCAAACGACAGCGCGAACTGGACGGTGCCGCGCTTCGTCGCCGAGCTCGAGGCCGTGCGGACGGCGCTCGACATTTCCCGCTGGCATGTGCTGGGCGCGAGCTGGGGCGGAACCATCGTGACCGAATATGCGGCGCTGCGACCGGCCGAAATGGCCAGCGCGATCGTCCAGTCGCCCCTCATCTCCACGCCGGTCTGGCTGCGCGATGCGCGCCGCCTGCGCGATCGGCTGCCTAGGCCGGTGCGGGACGTGCTGTCCGCCTGCGATACGCCCGGCGCGCTGCCCGAGGACCAGTGCGAAGCGGCGAAGGACATCTTCTACCAGCGCCATGTTCGCCTTCACGAGGTCCCGCCGGACATCGCGGCCTATCGCGCCGCGCTGCCACGCAGCTTCACCGAGTCGATCTACAATCACATGTGGGGCTGGGCGGAATTCAGTGCGGCGGGGACGCTCAAGGACTATGACGGCACAGCGCTGCTGGACCGGCTGGATGGCAAGCGGACGCTGTTCGTGGCCGGCGAGCATGACGAGGCGATCCCCGCCACCATTGCCGGTTTCGCCCGCCGCGCCCATGCCCCGTTCCGGGAGATTCCGGGTGCGGCACACACGATCATGAACGACAATCCCGCAGCCTTCCTTGCCGTGCTGCGGCCATGGCTGGCGCAGCACGACGAACAAGCGGAGGCATGATAGGCTTGGTGGCGGAGGCGGAAGGCGGTTCAGGCCAGTCGCGTCATCCAGCCATGCGTGTCCAGCTTGCGGCCGAGCTGGATGCCGACCAGTGCCTCGCGCAGCGTGCGAGCGACTTCGCCGCCATCGCCATTGCCGATCACGAAGTCCCCGCGCGCAGAACGCACCTCGCCGATCGGCGTGATGACGGCCGCGGTGCCACAGGCGAAAGCCTCCCGCAGCTTGCCGCTCTTCGCGTCTTCCATCCACTGGTCGAAGCTGTAGGGCTGCTCCTTGACGGTGTAGCCTGCCTCGCCCGCGACCGTGCGAAGTGAGTCGCGCGTGACGCCGGGCAGGATCGAGCCGTTGAGCGGCGGGGTGATGATGGTGCCGTCGCCGAACACGAACATGACGTTCATGCCGCCCAGTTCCTCCACCCACTTGCGCTCCACCGCATCGAGGAACAACACCTGGTCGCAGCCATGCTCGATGCCTACCGACTGGGGCTGGAGGCTCGCGGCATAATTGCCGCCGCACTTGGCCGCGCCGGTGCCGCCCGGCACGGCACGCACATAATCATGGCTCACCCACAGCGTCACGGCCGACTTGCCGCTCTTGAAATAGCCGCCGACCGGGGAAGCGATCACGCAGAAGATATACTCCTTTGCCGGACGAACGCCGAGAAACGCTTCGGTCGCGAACATGAAGGGGCGCAGGTAAAGGCTACCCTTGTCAGCGTCCGGCACCCAGTCGACATCGGCGGCGACAAGCTTGCGGATGCTCTCGACGAACAGGTCCTCGGGCAGATGCGGCATGGCAAGGCGCGTCGCGCTTTCGTTGAAACGCGCGGCGTTCGCTTCCGGACGGAAGCTGGCGACGGACCCGTCCGGCAAGCGATAGGCCTTCAGTCCCTCGAAAATCTCCTGCGCGTAATGGAGAACCGCGGCGGCCGGATCGAGCGGAATAGGCTGCCGCGGGCCCAGCACCGCATCATGCCAGCCCTGCCCCTCGGTGTAGCGGATCGTCACCATGTGATCGGTGAAGAGCGTGCCGAAGCCGAGCGTCGCCATCGCGGCCGTGCGGTCCTCTGCCGACGTGGGAGCTGAGAGCGGATGAGTGGTGAAGTCCAGCATGATCGAAATATGTCCGTTCTGAAACAGTCTCGCTGCGCTATGCCGGTTCCGGTAACAGGATCGTCCAGCCCTGTCATGGGGTCATGTGGCTGGCGATACATGCCCGGGCGCATCATCCATGCTGGCGACCGGCGCGCTCGTGAGGAGGTATGATTGCTTCAGTTCCTTGGCATATTCGGGCTACTCTACCGTCGCCGTTCCGGGGCTTTCGGCGCTTACGAGCGGCATCTCGACGGGATGCTACGGCAAAATCCTCTTGATCGTGATCTTGCGTTCGCGCGGGCGATCGGCTCGGACAGCGTGGAGTTGTTCCGCCTGCAGGGAGACGGGCATGTGGCCGTGCTGCGCGAATATGGTCTGCGCGACGGCATGGCGGTGTTCGATCTTGGCTGCGGATGCGGCCGGACGGCCCAGGCGCTTGCTCGTTCCGGCTGGACGGGGGACTATACAGGTGCCGACGTCATTCCGCGCTTCGTGGCGGAACTGAAACGAAAGTGTCCGGATTACGATGCCGTCGTTCATCATGCGCCGAGCATCCCGGCGCCAGACGCTACACTCGACCTGTTGTTTCACTGGTCCGTCTTCACGCATGTAAGCCCCGAGGAATGTTATCTCTACATGGCGGACACGTTCCGGGCGCTCAGGCCGGGCGGGCGCCTGATCTTTTCCTTCATGGAGCTGACCGAGCCGGAGCACCACCGCGTGTTCTTCAGCCGGGTCCGGCGCATGCAGAAGGTCGGGGCGCTGGAGCTTCCCGACACATTCCTGCATCGGGACTGGATTCGCTGGTGGGCCTCCGACATCGGCTTTGGCGAACCGGCCTTCACGGATGGTACGGATGCCAGTCGGCACCCGCCCTTCTGGCAGAGCCTCGTCGTCATGGAGAAGCCGCTCGCGCCTGCGACTGAACCCCACGATGGCCGGCCTTCATAGTGGCGGCGAGCATTCCCATATAGGCTTCTGCATGCGGCCGGCACGAGGATGCCGCCGCCTTGGAGACAGCGACATGATGAAGACGGTGCTTGGCCGCCACGGCAACAACCAGGGACACTGGGTGGGCGATGGCTTCCCGGTGCGCTCGCTCTTTTCCTACAATGGCCTTGGCCAGGCGATCAGCCCTTTCCTGCTGCTCGATTATGCCGGGCCGCATCTCTTCGAGCCGACGGGCGCGCGCCGCGGTGTCGGCGAACATCCCCATCGCGGTTTCGAGACCGTGACCATCGTCTACGATGGCGAGGTCGAGCATCGCGATTCAGCCGGCAATGGCGGGGTGATCGGCCCGGGCGACGTGCAGTGGATGACGGCCGGTGGCGGCATCATTCATGAGGAATATCACTCGCCCGGCTTCGCGAAGGCAGGCGGCCCTTTCCGCGTGGTGCAGCTCTGGGTGAACCTGCCGGCGAAGGACAAGATGGCGCCCGGCGCCTATCAGGGCATCACGGCGGACATGATTCCCACGGTCGCGTTGCCCGGGGAAGCCGGAACGGCGCGCGTCATCGCCGGTGAACTGGCAGGTGCGAAGGGCCCGGCCCGGACCTTCACGCCCCTCAACGTCTGGGACGTGCGGCTGTCCGCCGGTGCGGACGTGACGATCGACCTGCCCGAGGGGCACACGGCGATGCTGGTGGTGCTTAGCGGCCATGTCACCGTGAACGGCGGCCAGCCGGTCGGCGAAGCGGAAGTGCTGCAGCTCAGCCGCGAAGGCATGCACATCGCAGTTCGCGCGGACGGCGACACGACCATGCTGGTGCTGACCGGCGAGCCCATCGAGGAACCGATTGTCGGTTACGGCCCCTTCGTGATGAACACGCGTGAGGAGATCGTGCAGGCGATCGACGACTTCAACAACGGCCGTTTCGTGACGCAGGCGGCCTGAAAGCACGGGGCATGGCGAAGGTCATGCCCCGATGCATCCGCCGCTATATCAGCCGGTAGACCGCAAGCCCCGCCAGCGCCGCGCCGAGCGAGGCGAGCAAGGGCATGGCAGCGATCAGCCCGTTCCTGCCGCGCGTGATGACGAGCGGGAGAAGCGCCTTGAAAGCCGTGTTGGCGAGCACCGGCGCGGCGAGAACGAAGCCCGCCGTCGCATCGTCCAGCGCCGCGCTTGGCATGCCGGACAGGGTGAGCACAGCGGCGTCCACGTCCATCATGCCCGTGAGCCCCAGCACGACGGCTACCCCCTGGTCGCCATAGGCCTCCAGCGCCCAGCGGGCGACAAGCGAGAGGATGGCGACGAGTGCTGCCAGCAACAGCGCCGGGCCGAAATCGAAGGGATTGCCCACCTTGACCGCCTGGCCGTCCCCCGTGTCCTGCCGCCGCCAGGCGACGAGCGCGAGCACGGCGGAGACCAGCAGGGCCGGCGCCATCGTCAGCGCGAGCGTGGGCAGGGCGCGGGGCACCAGTATCAGGGTGAGCAGCTGAACACGCACGAACATGACGATGGTGGCGATGGCGATGCCCGCCGTCAGCACGCCGCGCAGCGTTGGTTCCGCCCGCAGCCGCCGGGCATAGTCCGCAGTGACAGCGGTGGAGGAGACCAGTGCGCCGGTGAACGCCATCACCAGGACCCCGCGATTCGCGCCGAACCGGCGCGTGGCGACATAGCCGACGAACGAGAAGGCGGCGACCATCACCACCACCATCCAGATACGGCGAGGATTCCACGCGCCATAAGGGCCCAGGTCCGCGTCCGGCAGCAGCGGCAGGATGACCAGCGCGACGAGCGCGAAACGCGCGACGCCCTCGATCTCCCCTTCCGTCAGGCCACGCAGCAGCGCGTGCATGGAATGCCGTGCGCTCAGCAGCACGAAAGCGGCGCCCGCGCAGATAAGCGCGATGGCGGGCGAGAGCCGCGTGGCAGCCAGGCCGATGACGAAAGTGAGGATGCCGGCGATCGTGGTGGTCGCCGATAGCCGGTCGTCGCTGATCCCCGAGCCGAAGCCGATCAGCAGCGCGCCCATGACGCCGAGCGCGATCACGGCCGCCAGCAGATCGGGCATCAGGCCGGCAAGGCCGCCGACGAAGCCGACCAGTCCGAAGGTCCGGAAGCCGGCCACCCGGTGCCCCGGTGGCAGCAGGCGCTGGGTCCAGCCGCGCTCGAGCCCGATGAGCAGCCCCGCGGCCAGCGCTGCGATGAGGCCGGTCGCGAAAGAGGGAAGGGAGGCTGTCATGGCCGGGCTCTCATATATGGGGCATAGAGCATTTGCAGGCTGGCTGGAAACACCCGGCATGGACAGGCCGCCGGCCGGGCGGCGCCGTCAGAGCGCCATTAGCCTCATCTGGGGACCGGCAGCAGCCAGAAAGGCGACCGGGCCGCTCAGCTCGATCCGCCGATCGAGCTGGCGCGCATCCATTCCCGCCATGGCGAGGCCGCTCTGGCACAGGCTGATCGCGACGCCGTCGTCCAGCGCTGCATCGAGCAGGCGAGCGAGCGAGGGTTCGCCCGCGGCCTGCCAGGCGGCGTCCTGCGGCGCGGTGACGGGCGGGCGGAGCAGGGCGGCCGCTTCCCCTTGCAGGAAGATGCGTGCCGCGCTGCCGAGCGCGACTTCGGCGCGGGCCAAGGCGAGCGCCGCGCGCAAGCGCACGGGGTCCGCACTCACCACGACGAGCGCGAGGGGCGGGCGCCCGCTCATGCCGTGGCGAGCGTGGCAGGACAGGCCGGATCGCGCGGAATGGCCAGCTCCCGCAGGCGGCGGGAGAGCAGGTCGAACACGATCAGCTTCCCGGTCGCGCTCTGGCCGAACGGCACCAGCGCTCGGATCACTTCCAGCGCCGCCATGGAGCCGATGATGCCGGTCAGCGCGCCGACGATGCCTTCCTCGGCGCAGGTGCGCGCGGGGTCCGTGGTCGTTTCGCCGACGAGGCAGCGATAGCAGGGCTGGCCCTCTTCCCAGCCCCGCCACACGCCGATCTGTCCCTCGAACTGGCCGACGGCGGCGGTGACGAGCGGGATGCGCAGCCGTGTCGCCGCATCCGAAACGGCAAGCCGCGTCTCGAAATTGTCGCATCCGTCGAGGATGATGTCGGCCTCGCGCAGCAGGGTCGCGGCGTTGCCGGCATCGATCGCCGCATTGATGGGGATCACCCGGCAATCGGGATTGAGGCGATGGGCGGCCGTGGCAGCGGCCTCGGCCTTGGGCTGGCCGATGTCCTGGGTGTCGAACAGGACCTGTCGCTGGAGATTGGACAGTGAAACGGTATCGGGATCGATGACGCGCAGAGTGCCGACGCCCGCAGCCGCCAGATAGGCGATGACGGGGCTGCCGATGCCACCCGCGCCGACGATCGCGACATGGGCTTCGCGCAGCCTCGCCTGCCCCGCACCGCCGATCTCGCGCAGCACGATGTGGCGCGCATAGCGCTCAAGCTGTTCGTCGGTGAATCCCATCAGTCGGACCAGAGGAAACGCACCTGCGACTTCATCCATTGGGGCTCGGTACTGCCGGAGGCGGGGAAGCTCGACTTCAGCCGCTCGGTCACGCGCTTGCCGATGAAACTGTCGATCTCGGCGCATTCCGAATTGACCGGCACCACCTTGAGCAGCGTGCCGTCGCCGGCCAGCAGGAAGAGCACGTCCACTTCGAGAAGCTGCGAGCCGCGCCAGTTCACGGCACTGTGACATTCGCCGCGCCTGTAGACCTTCTGGGCATCGAACGACCAGCGTGGGGAGAGGCTGCGTCCCTGCCAGTTCTCGATAACCGGCACCGTATCCAGTCGCGTCGGAACAGCTGGCATCTCGCTCGTGCTCGTAGCCAGCATCATCAGAAAAGCCGTGATCATGATGTCGCTCCTTCCATTCTGAAGCCCGTCGATCCGAAACCGCCTTCCCCGCGCGCGGTTTCATCCAGCACGTCCACCTCGACCATCCGCCCGGTCTGCACCGGAGCGACGACGAGCTGGGCGATGCGATCGCCTCGCCTGATCTCGAAAGGGGCCGCGCCGAGATTGATGAGGATCACCTTGAGTTCCCCCCGATAATCACTGTCGATCGTGCCGGGCGTGTTGGGAAGCGTGATGCCATGCTTCAGCGCAAGGCCCGAGCGCGGCCGGACCTGCACTTCATAGCCTGCGGGAATGGCGAGGGCGAGGCCCGTCGCGACCGCGTGGCGGGCCATGCTGTCGATCGTCACGTCCTCGGCGGAGACGACGTCCATGCCGGCGGCGCCCTCCGTGGCATAGCCGGGCAGGGGCAGGCCCTCCCCATGGGGCAAGCGCTTCACTTCGATATCAACGGCCGGCAACGGCATCGGCGATCCTTTCGATGAGCCGCACGGCGACGGCGGTCTTGGGCATGTCCGGCCAGTCCTCCACGCCGTCGGCCGTGACGATGTGGACGCTGTTGTGCGTCCCGCCCATCACGTCCCCGGAGACGTCGTTGGCCACGATCCAGTCGGCACCCTTGGCGGCGCGCTTGGCGCGGGCATGGTCGACGACATTCTCCGTCTCGGCGGCAAAGCCGATCAGCAGGCCGGGCCGATCCGCACGGCCGGCGAGGCTGCGCAGGATGTCCGGATTTTCGGCAAGCGCGAGCGGTGCCGGTGCGCCGGTGCCGTCCTTCTTGAGCTTCTGCGACGCTTCGTCCGCGGCGCGCCAGTCGGCGACGGCCGCGACCATGATGGCGACATCAGCCGGCAGCGCTGCTTCCACGGCGGCCAGCATCTCGCGCGCCGTCTCCACATCAATGCGCTCGACGCCGCGGGGCGTGGGCAGGGAGACAGGCCCCGCCACGAGCGTCACGCGCGCGCCGGCCCGGGCCGCGGCGGCCGCGATGGCGAAGCCCTGCTGCCCGGACGAGCGATTGGCGATATAGCGCACCGGATCGATCGGCTCGTGCGTCGGCCCGGCGGTGACCAGCACATGGCGGCCATGCAGGGTCGGGCCGGACAGATCCGGGGCGATGATGGTCCGGCTGGTGTCGGTGAGCAGCGGATGCGGCGCCGCGCCTTCCGCCAGCAGCCGCTCGATCTCGGCGGCGATCTCCACAGGCTCGGGCAGACGGCCCTTGCCCCATTCATTGCAGGCCATGGCGCCCACGCCCGGCTCCATCACATGGATGCCGTCCGCGCGCAGGGTCTCGAGATTCCGCTGCGTCGCCCTGTGGTGCCACATGCGCACGTTCATCGCGGGGGCCACCAGCACCGGCTTGTCGGTGGCCAGCAGCACGGTGGTGGCGAGGTCGTCCGCAATGCCCGCCGCCATCTTCGCGAGGATATTCGCGGTGGCGGGCGCGACGACGATGAGGTCGGCCTCGCGACTGAGCTGGATATGGCCGATCTCGCGCTCCTCCTTGAGATCGAACATGTCGCCATAGACATGGTCCTCGGTCAGCACGCCGAAGCTGAGCGGCGTGACGAACTGCGCGGCGCTCTCGGTGAGCACCGCGCGCACGGCCAGCCCCTTGCCCTTGAGGAGGCGGACCAGCTCCAGAGACTTGTAGGCGGCAATGCCGCCCGAGACGATGAGGAGAATGCGGCGTTGGGTCATGATGCGCTCCTCATGTAGCGCCGGATGAGAGCTCAACCAAGATCATGCCGTCTTCGCCTGGCCTGTGCCAGCAATAACAGGTGGCGCGTGATCGCTCGCATGCCGGTCCAACACGGCGCTGCGTTCTGGAAGTTTACAAAGATGACGATACGTCCGCCTCATCTTCCGCTTCCTGTGAACTTTGCGGCACGGCCAATCAGGCGGACGCCAGAGCCTGTTCCGGCAAGCCTGTGCGGCCCGACCGGACGATGGGACTTCTCCAATAAGAAACAGCCGTGCCTGTCCCTGTCGATGAGAACAGACGTCGGGCAGGGCTGCCATGGAAGTGGGGGTGTAGGACAGGGGAAAAGCGATGCTGATGGGACATGGCGGGCACGACCTCGCGCTCATCGCCCGAAACGACCAACCCCGCCGGCGCCTCGGGCCACCATCCCGGCGGCCGGGAGGTGCCTATGGCGCGTCATCCCAGCGCCCACATTGCGCCTGCCCCGGCCGCTGCCGCGATGATCGCCACGCCGGCATAGCGCCAGAACC
Organism: Sphingobium sp. SYK-6; assembly: GCF_000283515.1. Lineage (GTDB taxonomy): Bacteria > Pseudomonadota > Alphaproteobacteria > Sphingomonadales > Sphingomonadaceae > Sphingobium > Sphingobium lignivorans. Next base: position 3,854,898 of record NC_015976.1, on the reverse strand, counting down.
AGCCGGTCTTCACCTGCACGAGCCTGACCTCGGGCAGAGGGGGCGGGGGCGGAGCGCCGCCGGGCTCGGGAAAGGCATCCTCCAGCCGGCGGACGAGGCCGGGCAGGCGCCGGATCGTGTCCATGGTCTCGTGGATCGAATCGGCGAGCTTCGCCTCTGGGCCAAGCTCGTCGCGCAGCCAGCTTTTCACATAGGGGCCCGAGACGTCCCACATGTTGATGTCGGGGTCGAGCATGGTCGCCACGCCCTCCACCATCACCATGGTCTTCTGCAGCAGCAGCAAGTGGGGCTGGGTCTGCATGTCGAAATCGCGCGTGATGGCGAAGAGGCCGTCCAGCATCTGCCCGACGGAAAGCTCGCTGACCGGCTTGCCGCGCATCGGCTCGCCAACCGCGCGCAGGGCGGTCGCGAACTCGCCGACATTGTGGTGCGCGGGCACATATTGCGCTTCGAAATGGATTTCGGCGACCCGGCGGTAATTGCCGGTGATGAGGCCGTAGAGGATCTCCGCGAGCCACAGGCGCGCACGCCGGTCGATGCGCCCCATGATGCCGAAATCGATCGCGACGATGGCCCCGTCCGCCCGCACGAAGAGATTGCCCTGGTGCATGTCGGCATGGAAGAATCCATCCGCGATCGCCTGCCGCAGGAACGTGTTGACCAGCCGCGCCGCGATGTCCTTCACGTCATGGCCGGCGGCGATCAGTGCCTCGCGATTGCTGATCTTGATGCCGTCGATCCATTCGAGCGTCATCACCCGGCCGTTGGTGCGGTCCCAGTCGATGGCGGGGACCAGATAGCCCGGAACGGCGGCCATGGCCTCGGCAAGCTCGGACGCGGAGGCGGCCTCGCGGCGCAGGTCAAGCTCGCGCGCGGTCCAGCGCTTGAGGTTGGCGACGACGAGGCGCGGACGCAGCCGGGCGATTTCGCCGCCGAACTGCTCCAGATGGGCCGCCGCCCATTCATAAGTGTCGATGTCGCGGGCGAAGCGCTCCCGGATCCCGGGGCGCAGCACCTTGACCGCCACGGTGCGCCCGTCGGTCGTCACTGCCTTGTGCACCTGCGCGATGGAGGCCGCGCCAACCGGATGTTCGTCGATGCCTGCATAGATCGCGTCGATCGGTCGTCCGAAGTTCGCTTCGATCTCGCGCCGGATGGCCTCGAACGGGAGGGGTGGCAGCGTGTCCTGCAGGCTCAGCAGATCAGTCGCGGCGGCTTCGCCGACGAGGTCCGGCCGAGTCGCGAGCGACTGGCCGAGCTTGATGGCGGCCGGGCCGATCGCCTGGAAGGCCTCGCCATAGCGGGGCTGCTGCGGCGCCCAGGTCAGCAGGCTGGCCAGCCTGGCGAACCGGCGAACCGATGGGGGCGCATTGCGGTCCCGCGCGATCCCGCGCAGCGCGCCGCGCCGTGCGAGCGTGAAGCCCCATTTGCCGAGGCGCCAGAGATGCGTGACGTGGGACGTCATTTCACCGCACTCCACGGGGCCGTGGTGAAGCGGACGGGATGGCCCGGCCGGTGCGCGAGTGAGCCCTTCGACACGCTCAGGGCCAACGGAATTTTCATCGCCCGATCAGACCTTCCAGCCGGAATGGATCGCGACGAGGCCGCCAAGGATCGGCTCGGCCTTCACCTGCACGAATCCGGCATCGCCGATCATGGCGGCGAAGCGCGGCATGTCCGGGAAGCGACGGATTGATTCGATCAGGTAGCGATAGCTCTCCTCGTCGCCCGCGATCATCTTGCCCAGCTTCGGCACGAGCCGGTGCGAATAGGCATCATAGATGTCCGCAAAGCCGGGCCAGGTCGTGCTCGAGAATTCGAGGCAGAAGAAACGCCCGCCATAGCGGAGCACCCGATGCGCCTCGCGCAGCGCCGCGGGGATGTCCGTCACGTTGCGGATGCCGAAGGCGATCGTATAGGCATCGAAGACCCGGTCATCGAAGGTCAGCGTCTCGGCATTCTGCGGCTGCCATGTCAGCCCCTCCAGGCCGCGCTTCTTCGCGCGGGCCATGCCGACATCGAGCATGTCCTCATTGATGTCGCTCACCGTCACCCGGGCGCCGCGCGCGGCCATGCGGAAGGCGATGTCGCCGGTGCCGCCCGCCATGTCGAGGATCGCTTCGCCCTCGCGCGGCTTCACCCGCCGGACGAACTGGTCCTTCCACAGCCGGTGCATGCCGCCCGACATGGCATCGTTCATGATGTCGTAGTTCTTGGCGACATTGGAGAAGACGCCGCCCACCAGCTTCGTCTTTTCCTCGGGGGCCACCTCGCGATAGCCGAAGGAGACAGTCTCGGTCATGGTGCCGGCCTCTAGCGGTTCTGGGTCCGGCTGCAAAGGGCGCGCGCAGGAAGGGATGTGGCCGGATGGTAAGCAAGTGTTGCCGCCCGCTTTGCCGCCCAGCGAGTCGATTGACTTGCCGCGCGTTCGATGACAGCGTCACGCCATGGCCAGGGCCATCTTGCCATGATGACGACCGACACTGTCCGGCGGATCGCGTGACCGGGGCTTTCAGGAGAAGTGCGGGCGTCATGCGCGACTTGCCCGCCATTGTCCGGAATCGCCATGCGCGAGGCGGCGCGTGGCGCGCCGGGCGGGACGGCCTGCTGCGGATGGCGGCCGGGAGCCTCAATTTTTCAAGGCAGAGTTGTTGATGGAACTGCCGCATCATCGCGCGCTCGTCGGTCTGCTGCGCTCGCGGCGCCTGGTGGCTTATGTCGCCTTGCTGTTCATCATCATCGGGACGGTGCAGGTGGGTGCGAGCCTGCTTTTCTATCATGCGATCGACAGGCAGACGCTGCGCGAGGACCATGCCCGCCGGGTCGCGGAGCTGCTGGTGGTCAGCGACCGCGTGCATCGCATCGCGCCCGAGCAGGTCGGCGCGATCATGACCAGCAAGCATCTGGAAGTGCGGCTCGCTGCCGCGCCCATGGTGCGCGAGCAGGACAGGGTCGAGGAGATCGAGGAGATCGTCCGGCAGATTCTGGCCTGGGAGCCGGTGCTCGCCCGCCGGCAACTGATGCTCGCGCGGGAGCGGCGCGCCGGCGGGCGAGTCGATCTGGTGGGGTCAATGCTGCTCTCGGGCGATGTCTGGCTCAATTTCCGCTCACGGGACATCTCCTCCACATGGCCGATCGCGCTGCGGGCGACGATCCTGACGCTCTGCACCACCTTTCTCTCGCTGGCCGGCGGGCTCATCGGGCTGCGCATGCTGACCTCCCCGCTGCGCAGGCTCTCCGAAGCCGCCACCGCGATCGCGCAGGGCCAGCTCGTTCCGGTCAAGGAAAGCGGTCCGGCGGACCTGCGCAAGCTCGCGCGATCGATGAACGACATGCAGGCGCGCATCAGCGGCCTCGTTCACGAGCAGGCGCGCTCGTTCGAGGCGATCAGCCATGATCTGCGCACGCCGCTGGCGCGCATGAAAGTGGCGGCGGACTTCGTGGATGACAGCGACATTGCCCGGCTGGTGGGCGCGAGCGCCGACGAGATGGAAGCGATGCTGATGTCGCTCCAGCAATATCTGCGCGCGCAGCACCTGACCGCCGAGCCCGAGCCCGTGGATCTCAGCGCGGCGGTGCGCGGCCTGCTGGAGGGCATGGAAGGCGAGATCAGCCTGGATGCGCCGGACAGCGCCGAAACCATGACCTATCGCGAGCCCCTGCTGCTGGCGCTCGGGCCCCTGATCGAGAATGCTGTCCATCATGGCAACAGGGCGAGCGTGACGATCCGCCAGCAGGATGACCGCTGGCAGATCGAGGTGGCGGACGACGGCCCCGGGATCGCGGAGGAGCATTTCGCCCGCATCCTGGACCCGTTCTTCCGCATCGACGATGCCCGCGCGCGGGACACGGCGGGCTTTGGCCTTGGCATCCCGACAGCGCACAGCCTCCTGCAGCGATTCGGTGGCACGCTGGACTTCGCCAATGCGCCGGGCGGCGGCCTCGTCGTGACCCTCGGCGTGCCCGGACCCTGAGGGGCGCGCCGGCGTCCGAGCTGCCGGCCGCCTCGATGCGGCCGCGCTTGACCGAGCGCCGGGCCGCCGCTATAGGGCCGCCTGCCTCTCGGCCTGGAACCCGAGCTTTTCCGAAGATTCGGTGACGCGTCGCTCGAGGCAAGCAGAGCTTGAACATTGCCTATGCTCTTGCGGGGCCAGGGGGTCATGCTGACCACCGGGTCCCTTGTCGTTTGAAGGCTGGCCTCGGCCCGCCTGCTTTCGTCACAGGGTTTCGCGGACGGCAAAGTAACTGAAAAGGTGAAGGGCTTCATGCCAACGATCAACCAGCTGGTCCGCAAGGGCCGCGAACCGCAGAAGGCCAAGAGCAAGGTCCCTGCGATGGAGCAGAACCCGCAGAAGCGCGGCGTCTGCACCCGTGTTTACACCACGACCCCGAAGAAGCCGAACTCGGCTCTCCGCAAGGTCTGCAAGGTGCGTCTCACCAACCAGCGTGAGGTCATCAGCTATATCCCCGGTGAAGGCCACAACCTTCAGGAGCACAGCGTCGTGCTGATCCGCGGCGGCCGTGTGCGCGACCTTCCCGGTGTGCGCTACCATGTGCTGCGCGGCGTGCTCGATACGCAGGGCGTCAAGGACCGCAAGCAGAGCCGTTCGAAGTACGGCGCGAAGCGGCCGAAGTAAGGGAGACACAGAACCATGTCACGTCGTCGTCGCCCTGAAAAGCGCATCATCCTGCCCGATCCCAAGTTCGGCGATCAGGTCCTTTCCAAATTCATGAACAACATCATGCTGGACGGCAAGAAGGCCGTTGCCGAATCGATCGTCTATGGCGCTCTCGACTCTGTCGAGGCGCGCGCCAAGAAGGATCCGATTCAGCTCTTCCATGATGCGCTCAACAATGTGAAGCCGGGCATCGAGGTCCGCAGCCGCCGCGTCGGCGGTGCGACCTACCAGGTCCCGGTGGAAGTGCGCCCCGAGCGCGCCCAGGCGCTGGCCATCCGCTGGCTCATCAATGCGGCGCGCAGCCGCAGCGAAACCACCATGGCTGCCCGTCTTTCCGGCGAGCTGATGGATGCCGCGAACAATCGCGGCAATGCCGTCAAGAAGCGCGAGGACACGCACCGCATGGCGGAAGCGAACCGCGCCTTCTCGCATTACCGCTGGTAAGCACTATATATTGGAGGCCGGGCATCGAGAGATCGGTGCCCGGCCATCCGAATGTCTGGCGGACCTTCTCCGCCGTTCGTCCTGATCTCTCGCCCAACCTGCCGGGGCGGCGTATCGATGGACTTGAGCGAACAGGCTCTCCGAGAGAGGTCTGACGTCGCTCAGCCCCTACTCAGGACGAACGGATTGCGTTATGGGCGCGCCGAATCCTTAACGACCCCAAACCGCCGGACCGTCCGGCAACGGAGTGAATATCATGGCCCGCAGCCACCCGCTCGAGCGTTATCGCAATTTCGGCATCATGGCGCATATCGACGCCGGCAAGACGACGACGACCGAGCGCATCCTCTATTACACGGGCAAGTCCTACAAGATCGGCGAAGTCCATGACGGCGCCGCCACGATGGACTGGATGGAGCAGGAGCAGGAGCGTGGCATCACGATCACGTCGGCTGCGACCACCTGTCTGTGGAAGGCAGATGAGGGCAAGGGCCCCGAGCATCGCCTGAACATCATCGACACCCCCGGCCACGTCGACTTCACCATCGAGGTGGAGCGCTCGCTGCGCGTGCTCGACGGCGCGGTTGCCGCGTTCGACGGCGTTGCCGGCGTTGAGCCGCAGTCGGAGACGGTGTGGCGTCAGGCTGACAAGTACGGCGTGCCCCGGATGTGCTTCATCAACAAGCTCGACCGTACCGGCGCCAATTTCTATTACTGCGTGCAGACGATCATCGATCGCCTCGGCGCGACCCCGGCTGTGCTGTATCTGCCCATCGGTGCGGAATCGGAGTTCAAGGGTCTCGTCGACCTCGTGAACGACCGCGCGATCATCTGGAAGGATGAGAATCTGGGCGCTGAGTTCTTCTACGAAGAAATCCCGGCCGACCTCGCCGACAAGGCAGCCGAATATCGCGAGAAGCTGATCGAGCTTGCCGTCGAGCAGGACGATGCCGCGATGGAAGCCTATCTCGAGGGCAACCTGCCCGACGTTGCAACGCTCAAGAAGCTGATCCGCAAGGGCACCCTGAACCAGAGCTTCGTGCCGGTGCTTTGCGGCTCCGCGTTCAAGAACAAGGGCGTGCAGGCGCTGCTCGACGCGGTCGTCGACTATCTGCCCAGCCCGCTGGACATCGAGGACGTGCAGGGCATCAACCCCGACACGGAAGAGCCGGACAGCCGCGCGACCAGCGATGATGCGCCGTTCTCGGGCCTCGCGTTCAAGATCATGAACGACCCGTTCGTCGGTTCGCTCACCTTCCTGCGCGTCTATTCGGGCACGCTGACCAAGGGCACGTACCTGAACTCGGTCAAGGACAAGAAGGAAAAGATCGGCCGCATGCTCCTCATGCATGCGAACAGCCGCGAGGACATCGATACGGCTTATGCGGGCGACATCGTCGCGCTGGCTGGCATGAAGGAAACGACGACCGGTGACACGCTGTGCGCCGAGCGTCAGCCGATCATCCTGGAGCGCATGGAGTTCCCCGAGCCGGTCATCGAGCTGTCCGTGGAGCCCAAGACCAAGGCCGACCAGGAGAAGATGGGCGTCGCGCTCAATCGTCTGGCCGCCGAGGATCCGTCCTTCCGCGTCTCCACCGACCACGAGTCGGGCCAGACGATCATCAAGGGCATGGGCGAGCTTCACCTCGAAATTCTGGTCGACCGCATGAAGCGGGAGTTCAAGGTCGAGGCGAACGTCGGTGCGCCGCAGGTGGCCTATCGTGAGTATCTCAAGAAGGCCGTCGACGTCGACTACACGCACAAGAAGCAGTCGGGCGGTACCGGCCAGTTCGGCCGCATCAAGGTGAAGGTCACGCCGGGCGAGCGCGGTGCGGGCATCATCTTCAAGGATGAGATCAAGGGCGGTAATATTCCCAAGGAATATATCCCCGCGATCGAGAAGGGCATGCGCGAGACGGCGGCCACGGGTTCGCTCATCGGCTTCCCGATCATCGACTTCGAGATCAACCTGTATGACGGCGCCTATCACGACGTCGACTCGTCGGCCCTGGCGTTCGAAATCACGGGTCGCGGCGCGATGCGTGAAGTCGCGCAGAAGGCCGGCATCACGCTGCTCGAGCCGGTGATGAAGGTCGAGGTGGTGACGCCCGAGGAATATCTGGGTGACGTCATCGGCGACATGAACTCGCGTCGTGGCCAGATCCAGGGCACCGACAGCCGCGGCAATGCGCAGGTCGTCGAAGCCATGGTTCCGCTGGCCAACATGTTCGGCTATGTGAACTCGCTCCGCTCGTTCACCCAGGGCCGTGCGAACTATTCCATGCAGTTCTCGCACTATGACGAAGTGCCGCAGAACGTGGCTGACGAAGTGAAGGCGAAGCTCGCCTGAGCCGGCAGTTTCAGGCTGGATTTATGAAAATATGCTGTTATGGGGGCGCCTTCGCGAGGCTTCCCCGAGCGGTTGAACCCAAGCTATTCGAGCGAAAAGAGGTAGGAAATGGCTAAGGCTAAATTCGAGCGGAACAAGCCGCACTGCAACATTGGCACCATCGGTCACGTCGACCATGGCAAGACCACGCTGACCGCCGCCATCACCAAGGTGCTGGCCGAGACGGGCGGCGCCACGTTCACCGACTATGCCAACATCGACAAGGCTCCCGAGGAGCGCGAGCGCGGCATCACCATCTCGACCGCGCACGTCGAGTATGAGACCGACAACCGCCACTACGCGCACGTCGACTGCCCGGGTCACGCTGACTATGTGAAGAACATGATCACCGGCGCGGCGCAGATGGACGGCGCCATCCTGGTGGTGAACGCGGCCGACGGCCCGATGCCCCAGACCCGCGAGCACATCCTGCTTGCCCGTCAGGTCGGCGTCCCGGCGCTGGTCGTGTACATGAACAAGGTCGACCAGGTCGATGACGAGGAGCTTCTCGAGCTCGTCGAGCTCGAAGTGCGCGAGCTGCTCTCCAGCTACGACTTCCCGGGCGACGACATTCCCATCGTCAAGGGTTCGGCTCTGGCGGCCCTCGAAGGCCGTGACGACGAGATCGGCAAGAACTCCATCAAGGAGCTGATGGCTGCTGTCGACGCCTACATCCCGCAGCCGGCCCGTCCGGTTGACCGTCCGTTCCTGATGCCGATCGAAGACGTGTTCTCGATCTCGGGTCGCGGCACGGTCGTGACCGGCCGCGTCGAGACCGGCGTGGTCAAGGTTGGCGAGGAAGTCGAGATCGTCGGCCTCAAGCCCACGAAGAAGACCGTCGTCACCGGCGTAGAGATGTTCCGCAAGCTGCTCGATCAGGGCGAGGCCGGCGACAACATCGGCGCGCTGATCCGCGGCGTGGGTCGTGAGGAAGTCGAGCGCGGCCAGGTTCTGGCCAAGCCCGGCTCGGTCAACCCGCACACGGACTTCGATGCCGAGGTCTATGTCCTCTCGAAGGACGAAGGCGGCCGTCACACGCCGTTCTTCGCGAACTATCGCCCGCAGTTCTACTTCCGCACCACGGACGTGACCGGCGAAGTCGTGCTCCCCGAGGGCACCGAGATGGTCATGCCGGGCGACAACGTGAAGCTGGGCGTCAAGCTCATCGCTCCGATCGCGATGGATCCGGGTCTGCGCTTCGCTATCCGCGAGGGCGGCCGTACCGTCGGTTCGGGGGTTGTCAGCTCGATCTCCAAGTAATATAGGCAGCGAGCCGCTCGGGTCGGATGATTCGGGCGGCTTGCTTTTTTGCCGCTTCGCGCGGGCTCGTGAGTGCCGGATGGGCGCCTGAGCCATCAGGGTGGAGCGGTTTTGTTTTGGCTCTTTCACATCGGTAGTGGACATGGAAACGCAGAATATTCGCATTCGCCTGAAGGCATTCGATCATCGCGTGCTTGACCAGGCGACCGGCGACATCGCCGACACCGCCCGTCGCACGGGCGCTCTTATTCGTGGTCCCATTCCGCTGCCGACGCGTATCGAGAAGTTCACGGTCAATCGTGGACCGCACATCGACAAGAAGAGCCGTGAGCAGTTCGAGGTTCGCACCTACAAGCGCATGCTTGATATCGTGCAGCCGACGCCGCAGACGGTCGATGCGCTGATGAAGCTCGATCTTGCTGCCGGCGTGAACGTCGAAATCAAACTGGCCTGATGGCCGTGGCGGGGTGCCCCCTTGAGGGGTGCCTCGCAAGGACATTTGGATACCGCCGGCTCCGGCCGGGCAGCGTCCTCCGTCGTTTTCCCCCGCTGGTCGGATCGGAAAACATCCAGCCCGGACGGGGTGCACGCATCGAGACATTGGGTTGGCCGCTTGGGCTTTCGGGCCTCGGGCGGTTTTTCGTTGGATAAGCCCGTGCGCACCGCATGGGCCTCTATTTGGAGGATTTGATCATGCGTACCGGCGTGATCGCGAAGAAAGTGGGCATGACCCGCCTTTTCCAGGACGATGGCCGCCATGTGCCCGTCACCGTTCTGGCACTCGAAGGCAACCAGGTCATCGCTCGTCGCGAACAGGATCGTGATGGCTATGTAGCCGTTCAGCTCGGCGCAGGCGTTGCGAAGGCGAAGAATGTCGCCAAGCCGCAGCGCGGCCACTTCGCCAAGGCGGAAGTTGAGCCCAAGGCACAGGTCGCGGAATTCCGCGTGGCCGAAGATGCCCTGCTCGATGTCGGCGCGGAAATCGCCGCCGACCATTTCGTGGCGGGCCAGTTCGTCGATGTGACGGGTCACACGCAGGGCAAGGGCTTTGCCGGTGCGATGAAGCGCTGGGGTTTCGGCGGTATGCGCGCCACCCACGGTGTTTCGATCAGCCACCGCGCCCATGGTTCGACGGGTAACCGTCAGGATCCGGGCCGCGTGTTCAAGAACAAGAAGATGGCCGGCCACATGGGCGACCGTCAGCGCACGCAGCAGAATCTCGAGATCGTCCGCACGGACGTCGAGCGCGGCCTGCTTTTCGTCAAGGGCAGCGTCCCTGGCTCGAAGGGCACCTGGCTGCTGGTGAAGGATGCCGTGAAGGTCGATCGTCCGACCGACGCGCCCTATCCGGCGAGCCTGAAGGCTGCTGCGAACAACAACAGTGCCGATGCTCCGGCCGAGACGCCCGCACAGGATGTTTCGGCGCCTGAGGCGACCGAAGGCCAGGAGGGCTGATCGATGAAGGTCAAGGTTATCACTCTCGACGGCGGCAAGTCGTCCGGCGACGTGGAGCTTAACGATGCCGTCTTCGGCGTCGAGCCGCGCGCGGACATCCTGCATCGCGTCGTCACCTGGCAGCTCGAGAAGCGTCGTGCTCCGGCCGCCGCGACCCGCGAGCGCTCGGACGTCGCTCGCACCGGCAAGAAGTTCGGTCGCCAGAAGGGCGGCGGTACGGCGCGTCACGGCGATCGCCGCGCTCCGATCTTCATCGGCGGTGGTAAGGCGCATGGCCAGCGTGCCCGCACCTTCGGCCACTCGCTGAACAAGAAGGTTCGCGCGCTCGGCCTGAAGATGGCGCTCTCGGCCAAGGCCAAGGGCGGCTCGCTCACGGTTCTGGACAATCTGGACGTCAAGGACGGCAAGACCCGGGAACTGGCTGGCCATCTCGCCAAGCTCAACCTCGGCAAGACGCTGTTCATCGACGGCGAGGCGATCAACGTCTCGTTCGCGAAGGCCTCGTCCAATCTCGTCGGTGTCAATGTGCTCCCCGCCATCGGCGCCAATGTCTACGATATCCTGCGTGCGGACAGCCTGGTGCTGACCCGGGCGGCAGTCGAGCAGCTGGAGGCGCGCTTCAATGGCTAAGAAGCAGGCACAGGCAGCAGTCGCGACGCGTCATTACGACGTCGTGCTTGCGCCGCACATCACGGAAAAGGCGACTTTGGTCTCCGAGCACAACGCGGTTGTGTTCAAGGTGGCGAAGGACGCTTCCAAGCCTGAGATCAAGGCCGCTGTCGAGGCGCTGTTCGGCGTCAACGTCAAGTCGGTCAACACGATCGTCACCAAGGGCAAGACCAAGCGCTGGAAGGGCAAGCCCTACACGCGCTCCGACGTGAAGAAGGCCGTCGTGACGCTGGCTGAAGGCCAGTCGATCGACGTCACCACGGGCATTTGAGGGCGGACTGAGAAATGGCACTCAAGCATTACAACCCGACGAGCCCGGCCCAGCGCGGCCTGATCCTCGTCGACCGCTCGGCGCTCCACAAGGGCAAGCCCATCAAGGCGCTGACCGAAGGCAAGCGCAAGACCGGCGGCCGCAACAACAAGGGGCATGTGACCTCGCGCGGCATCGCGGGCGGCCACAAGCAGCGCTATCGCATCATCGACTTCAAGCGTCGCAAGTGGGACGTCGAGGGCACGGTGGAGCATCTGGAATATGATCCCAACCGCACCGCCTTCATCGCCCTGGTGAAATATGCGGACGGTGAGGTGGCCTACATCCTCGCGCCGCAGCGTCTCGCCGCAGGCGACAAGGTGATCGCCGGCAAGAAGACCGACGTGAAGCCGGGCAATGCGATGGAACTGGGTCAGATGCCGGTCGGCACGATCATCCACAACATCGAGATGAAGCCGGGCAAGGGCGGCCAGATCGCCCGCTCCGCCGGCACCTATGCGCAGCTCGTCGGTCGCGATCGCGGCATGGTGATCGTGCGTCTCGGGTCGGGTGAGCAGCGCTACATCCGCTCGGACTGCATGGCGTCGGTCGGCGCGGTGTCCAACCCGGACAACGCCAACCAGAATCTCGCCAAGGCCGGCCGCAATCGCTGGCTCGGCAAGCGGCCGCTGACGCGCGGCGTCGCCAAGAACCCGGTCGATCACCCGCATGGCGGTGGTGAAGGCCGGACCTCCGGCGGCCGTCACCCGGTCACGCCGTGGGGCAAGCCGACCAAGGGTGCTCGTACCCGTCACAACAAGGCGACCGACAAGATGATCATCCGGTCGCGTCACGCGAAGAAGAAGAGGTAAGCGATGGCTCGCTCCGTCTGGAAAGGTCCCTTCGTGGACCTGCATCTGCTCAAGAAGGCAGAAGCCGCGCAGGACGCGGGTGGCCGCTCTGGTCCGATCAAGACCTGGTCGCGTCGCTCCACCATCCTGCCGCAGTTCGTTGGCCTGACGTTCAACGTCTACAACGGCAAGAAGCACGTTCCCGTCTCGGTGAACGAAGACATGGTCGGCCACAAGCTGGGTGAGTTCGCGCCGACGCGCTACTTCCCCGGCCACGCCGCTGACAAGAAGGGCAAGCGCTAATGGGCAAGGCAAAGGCTCCCCGCCGCGTCTCCGAGAACGAGGCGCTGGCCGTCGGCACGCAGATCCGCGGCTCGGCCCAGAAGCTGAACCTCGTCGCCGCGCTGATCCGTGGCCGCAAGGTCGAGGACGCGATGAACGTCCTCGCCTTCTCCAAGCGCGCGATGGCGGTCGATGTTCGCAAGGTGCTCGCGAGCGCCGTCGCGAATGCGGAAAACAACCACAATCTCGATGTCGACGCGCTCGTCGTCGCCGAGGCGTCGGTTGGCAAGTCGTTCACGATGAAGCGCTTCCATGCGCGCGGTCGCGGCAAGTCGACCCGCATCCTGAAGCCTTTCAGCCGCGTGCGCATCGTCGTGCGTGAAGCAGCGGAAGAGGAGGCCTGATCCATGGGTCACAAGAGCAATCCGATCGGTCTGCGCCTGCAGATCAACCGCACCTGGGACAGCCGCTGGTATGCGGAAGGCCAGGATTATGGTCGCCTGCTGCTTGAGGATCTGAAGATCCGCAAGTTCGTGATGAAGACGCTGCCGCAGGCCGCGATCTCCAAGGTGGTCATCGAGCGTCCGGCGCGGCTGTGCCGCGTGTCGATCTATGCCGCCCGCCCGGGCGTCATCATCGGCAAGAAGGGCGCGGACATCGAGAAGCTGCGCAAGAAGCTCGGCACGATGACCAGCTCCGACGTGAGCCTGAACATCGTCGAGATCCGCAAGCCGGAAATCGATTCCAAGCTCGTCGCACAGGGTGTCGCTGACCAGCTCGAGCGGCGTATCGCTTTCCGTCGCGCCATGAAGCGCGCCGTGCAGAGCGCGCTGCGCCTGGGCGCGGAAGGCATCAGGATCACCTGCGGCGGCCGACTGGGCGGCGCGGAGATCGCGCGCGTCGAGTGGTATCGCGAGGGCCGGGTGCCGCTGCACACGCTCCGCGCGAACGTCGATTATGCCGAGGCCGAGGCGCACACCGCTTATGGCGTCTGCGGAATCAAGGTCTGGATCTTCAAGGGCGAGATTCTCGGCCATGATCCGATGGCGACCGACCGGCTCATGCTGGAGGCTCAGACCTCCGGCGTGCGTCCGGCGCGCTGAGAATTGAGAGCAAGGTAGAGCATCATGCTGCAACCGAAGAAAACCAAGTTCCGCAAGACCTTCAAGGGTCGCATCAAGGGTGATGCCAAGGGCGGAACGGACCTCAACTTCGGCTCCTACGGCCTCAAGGCCATGGAGCCCGAGCGGGTCACCGCGCGCCAGATCGAGGCGGCCCGCCGCGCGATCACGCGTCACATCCGTCGCCAGGGTCGTTTGTGGATCCGCGTGTTCCCGGACGTCCCGGTGTCGAAGAAGCCGGCCGAGGTCCGCCAGGGCAAGGGCAAGGGCTCGGTGGAATACTGGGCTGCCCGCGTGAAGCCGGGCCGCATCCTCTTCGAGCTGGACGGCGTGCCCGGTCCGCTCGCTGCGGAGGCCTTCTCCCGCGCGGCGATGAAGCTGCCGATCAAGACCAAGGTTGTGGCCCGTCTGGGCGACACCTCGCATCTGGGAGCCTGAGTGTCATGACCAAGATCGACGACCTCAAGACCAAGAGCGACGACGAGCTGGCGAACCAGCTTGGCGAGCTCAAGCGCGAGCAGTTCAACCTGCGCTTCCAGGCTGCGACCAACCAGCTCGAGAAGCCGAGCCGCATCCGCGAAGTGCGCCGCGACATCGCCCGCATCAAGACGCTGCAGACCGAGCGCACGCGCTCGGCGGCCAAGTAAGAGAAGGAAGCAACGATGCCCAAGCGCGTGCTGACGGGAACGGTGGTTTCCGACAAGGGTGACAAGACGGTGGTCGTGCTGGTGGAGCGCAAGGTGAAGCACCCGCTCTACGGCAAGATCATTCGCCGCTCGAAGAAGTATCACGCTCATGACGAGGCCAATGCCTATCATGAAGGCGAGACGGTCCGCATCGAGGAGACCGCTCCGGTCTCCAAGCTGAAGACCTGGAAGGTCATCGAGCGGGTCGATACGCACAAGTCGCCCGAAGTGGCGGCCTGAGCCGGCGAAAGCAGATTTAACGGAACTACCGGGCCAGAAATTGGACAAGGGCCCGGCAAGCCAATTGAGAAGGAACCGGATCGATGATCCAGATGCAATCCAATCTTGATGTCGCTGACAACAGCGGCGCCAAGCGCGTCCAGTGCATCAAGGTGCTCGGTGGCTCGAAGCGCCGCTTTGCCAGCGTGGGCGACATCATCGTCGTCTCCGTGAAGGATGCCGCCCCGCGTGGTCGCGTCAAGAAGGGCGACGTTCACCGCGCCGTGATCGTGCGCACCGCCAAGGATGTGCGCCGTCCCGACGGCAGCGTCATTCGCTTCGACGGCAACGCCGCCGTCCTGGTCAACAAGAATGCGGAGCCGATCGGCACGCGTATCTTTGGCCCGGTCGTCCGCGAGCTGCGCGCGAAGAACTTCATGAAGATCATCAGCCTTGCGCCGGAGGTGCTGTAATGAGCGCCGCCAGGATCAAGAAGGGCGATAGCGTCGTCGTGCTCGCCGGCAAGGACAAGGGCCGCACCGGCACTGTCCTTCAGGTGATGCCGAAAGAGGACAAGGTGCTGGTCGACGGCATCAACGTCCATGCCCGTCACCGCAAGCCCGACCAGGCGAACCCGCAGGGCGGGATCGATCGCCGGCCGGCGCCGCTGCACATCTCCAATGTCGCGATTGCCGTTGACGGCAAGGCCACGCGCGTCCGCTTCGAGGAGCGCGACGGCAAGAAGGTCCGCGTCGCGATCAAGACCGGGGAGGTCATCTGATGGCTGACAAGTATATCCCGCGTTCCAGGAAGCTCTATGACGAGACCATCGCCAAGGCGATGACCGAGAAGTTCGGTTACAAGAACGTCATGGAAATCCCCCGGATCGAGAAGATCGTCCTCAACATGGGTGTGGGCGAGGCGACTCAGGACAAGAAGAAGGTCACCCAGGCTGCCGAGGAGATGGAGCTCATCGCCGGGCAGAAGCCGGTCATCACCAAGGCGAAGAAGTCCATCGCGCAGTTCAAGCTGCGTGAGGGCATGCCGATCGGTGCCAAGGTGACCCTGCGTCGCGAGCGCATGTACGAGTTTCTCGATCGTCTCGTGACGATCGCGATGCCCCGCATTCGCGACTTTCGTGGTCTCAACCCGAAGAGCTTCGACGGCCGTGGCAATTACGCCTTCGGCATCAAGGAGCAGATCATCTTCCCCGAGATCAACTATGACCGCATCGAGAAGGTGCGCGGCATGGATATCATCGTCACCACGACGGCCCGGACGGACGAGGAAGCGCGCGAGCTGCTGCGCCTTTTCGGTTTCCCGTTCCCCGTCGAGGCGGAAAAAGAGGCTGCCTGAGCGTGGCCGGATCCAATTTCTAAGGAAGAGAGCTTAAGTCCATGGCGAAACTGAGTTCGATCAACAAGAACGAGCGCCGCAAGAAGCTGGTGAAGAAGTATGCCGGCAAATATGCGAAGCTCAAGGCCGTCGCGAACGACACGTCGCTCGACGATACCGAGCGGCTGTTTGCCCGCCTGAAGCTGGCGGAGATTCCGCGCAACGCAAATCCGACGCGCGTGCGCAACCGCTGCGAGCTGACCGGCCGTCCGCGCGCTTATTATCGCAAGTTCCGGCTTTGCCGTGTCCAGCTGCGTGATCTGGCCAACAAGGGCCTGATCCCCGGCGTCACCAAGTCGAGCTGGTAAGGAATAGAAGCGATGGCATTGACCGATCCCTTGGGTGATATGCTCACCCGCATCCGCAATGGCCAGCAGGCGCGCAAGGATAGCGTCGTCTCCCCGGCCTCCAAGCTGCGTGCCCGCGTGCTCGATGTTCTTCAGCGCGAAGGCTATATCCGTGGCTATTCGGAAGAAGCGCTGGCCGGCCATCCTGGCCTGCGCATCGAACTGAAGTATTTCGAGGGCGAACCCGCGATCAAGCATGTGGCGCGCGTCTCGAAGCCGGGCCGGCGCGTCTATTCGGGCTCCAAGGAGCTTCCGGTGGTCCGCAACGGCCTTGGTATCACCATCGTCTCGACGCCCCGGGGCGTGCTTTCGGATACCGAAGCGCGTGCCCAGAATGTCGGCGGCGAAGTGCTGGCGGAGGTGTTCTGATGAGCCGCATCGGCAAGAAGCCGGTTACCATCCCTTCGGGTGTGACCGCGACGATCGAGGGCGGACAGCTCTCGGTGAAGGGCCCCAAGGGCACGCTCGCCATGGCTCTGCGTGACGAGATCAGCTATACGCTCGAGGACGGCGCCATTTCCGTGAAGCCGGGCAACGCCACCAAGGCTGCGCGCGCTTTCTGGGGCATGCAGCGCACCCTCGTGCAGAACCTCGTCACCGGCGTGACCGAGGGCTTCTCCAAGAAGCTGCTGATCACCGGCGTTGGCTATCGTGCCAATGCCCAGGGCAAGAACCTCAAGCTGCAGCTCGGCTACAGCCATGACGTCGACTTCCCGGTGCCCGAGGGCATCGAGATCAAGACCCCGGACAACACGACGGTCGAGATCAGCGGAATCGACAAGCAGAAGGTCGGCCAGGTGGCCGCCGAGATCCGGCGTTGGCGCAAGCCCGAGCCCTACAAGGGCAAGGGCATCAAGTATGACGGCGAGTTTATCTTCCGCAAAGAAGGCAAGAAGAAGTAAGCCATGGCGAAACTCTCTCTCTTCGACCGGCGTACGCGCCGCGTCCGCACCGCGATCAAGGCGCGCGCCGGCGGCAAGCCCCGTCTCAGCGTCCATCGCTCGGGCCGTCACATCTACGCCCAGGTCATCGACGACGCGGCCGGCAAGACCGTCGCCTCGGCTTCGACCCTGGACAAGGACGTCGGCTCCAAGGCCCTGGGCAAGACCGGCGCGACTGCCGAGGCTGCTGCCGATGTCGGCAAGCGCGTCGCCGAGGCGGCGACCAAGGCTGGTGTCACCAAGGTCGTGTTCGATCGCGGTGGCTTCCTCTTTCATGGCCGCGTGAAAGCGCTGGCCGACGCCGCCCGTGAAGGCGGACTGGAGTTCTGATGATGGCAGACGAAAACACCACCGGTGAGGGCAACCAGCCCCAGGCTGTTCTCGCTCCCGAGACCACTCCGCAGGAAGTGACGGGTGTTGCCGCTGAACCGCAGCAGCAGCGTCGCGGCCGTGGCGGTCGTGGCGGTGGCGATCGGGATCGTGGCGGCCGTGGCCGTCGCGACGATCGTCGCGGTCGTGGCAATGACGATGATGGTGGCGAGGAGTTCGTCGAGAAGCTCGTCCACATCAATCGCGTTTCCAAGACGGTGAAGGGCGGCAAGCGCTTCGGCTTCGCTGCACTGGTCGTCGTGGGCGATGGCAAGGGCCGTGTCGGCTTCGGCCATGGCAAGGCCCGCGAGGTGCCCGAGGCAATCAGCAAGGCAACGGCTGCTGCCAAGAAGGCAATGGTCCGCGTGCCTCTCAAGGAAGGGCGCACGCTCCATCATGATGGCCGTGGTCATTTCGGGGCCGGCAAGGTCACCGTTCGTACGGCGCCTCCGGGCACCGGCATCATCGCCGGCGGTCCGATGCGCGCTGTGTTCGAGAGCCTTGGCGTTGCCGACGTGGTGACCAAGTCGGTCGGCACGTCCAATCCCTACAACATGATCCGGGCGACGTTCGCTGCCCTGACCGAGCAGACCAGCCCGAAGTCGGTGGCGCAGCGCCGCGGCAAGAAGGTGGCCGATCTGCTCCGGCGCGGCGGTGCCTCGGCCGAGGTCGCGGCGGCCGACGCCGAAGCGATTGCGGAGTAACTGACATGGCGAAGATCAAGCTGAAGCAGATCGGGTCGCCGATTCGCCGTCCGGCTCATCAGGAGAAGATCCTGATCGGCCTCGGCCTCGGCAAGATGAACCGCGTCGTCGAGCTGGAAGATACGCCCGAGGTTCGTGGCGCGATCCGGAAGCTTCCCCACATGGTGGAAGTGATCGAAGGCTGAATTGCGGTCCGGTCGCGCGACCGGACACACTGACAGACACGCATGCGCGTCGCTTCCGGGCGGCGCGCATGTTTGCATTCAGACGCTCGCGAACTTGCGAGCGCCTCGTGCACGGCAGACCAGGCCGATTACATCGTTGATGGCATCGTGATCGGGGCAGGAGCCGGGATCGGCGTCCGGCGCCTGAGCCCGAGGACGAGCTGAGCGGGCAGGGGCCAGGGCGCAAGCGTGAGATGCAACGCGATGGGCACGAGCAATCCCATGGCAAGGCCCAGTGGCACATGCACGATGAGCGACGTGATCCCCATGGCGTGCAGGGCCATGCGAGCCGCCGCAGTACCGAAGACATGATACAGATAGATGGTGAAGCAGAACATGCCGAGCTTGCGGGCCGAGGGGTGGTGCGGCCAGTGCAGCAGGATGAGGGCGCACAGGCTCATTCCGAGCGCCATCGAATGGATCACATCCTTTCTTGGCGCGGGTGCGGCATGGAGAAGATAGTCGATGGTCGCTATACTCACAGTCCCCAGACTGGCGGCGGCGGCGATGATGGTGATCAGGCCCGCATGCGCCCTCAACCATGTGCGGTAGCGGTAGAAGCACATGCCGCATGTGAAGAAAGGGGCAAGCTCGGCCGCGTAGTCGAGGGAGAACAGGGTGGGCAGCGATGGCTGTCCGGCCGCGATCAGCGTGGTGATGACGAACAGAAACAGTGTGCCGCGTTGCTGCGTCGCAATATCGGCACCTCCTATGACCACGAACAGGACGAGGATGGCCTGAAGAAACCAGAAATGGGCATAGGGATAGACCAGGGGCTCCCAGAGCGCCTCGGGAGGCAGCGCGAAGTGCAGATGCATGGCGCTGGACACCAGCGCGAAGATCAATGCCGCGATCGCGCCCGGGATGGCCAGCCGGCGCAGCTTGCCGAGCATGAACGCGCCGAAACTGTCCTGCGTGGGCGGACGCAGGCAATAGATGTAGCCTGCCACGAACGCGAAAGCCGGCATGCGGAAGTTTCCCAGCAGGTCGGCAACGAAGCGGAGGGGATGGGGATGCGCGAGTCGCAGTCCCCCGTCGGGATAGCCCACGACATGAAGCGCCACCAACAGCAGCGTCGCAAGAATGCGAATCTCTTCGATCGAGCCGAATCCCCCTTCGGCGTCATCGTCGGCCCTTCCCACATGTCCCACGCGTTGCCCCCTTTCGGCGCTTGCGCGATGTGGCGGTTTCTCTACGCGTCGGGGCTATCCCCGCTCCCTTCGCGCTCGCACAAAAAACCGCCTTCCGCATCTGCTCAGCTTTCAGGCGGCCTGTCATCCCCAAAGGCGATCAGATGAGGGATTCTTCGGAAGGGCAGAGCGACGCCATCGCAATCTTGGGCGTGACAAAGCCCCTTTCCCCCGCTATGGGCCCATCCCTTCCTATCAGCGCGACAAAAGCGAAAGCGAGTGCACATAATGAAACTGAACGAACTCCAGGATAATGCCGGCAGCCGCAAGGGCCGGATGCGCGTGGGCCGTGGCATCGGCTCGGGCAAGGGCAAGACCGCCGGTCGCGGCCAGAAGGGCGCCAAGGCGCGCTCGGGCGTCAGCATCAACGGTTTCGAAGGCGGCCAGATGCCGCTTCACATGCGTCTCCCGAAGCGCGGCTTCAACAACATCTTCCGCAAGGACTATGCTGAAGTGAACCTGGGCATGGTTCAGAAGGCGATCGACGCCGGCAAGCTGGATGCGGCCGCCGTGATCGATCAGGCGGCGCTGCGCGCAGCCGGCATTTCGCGTGGTGGCAAGCATGGCGTGCGCCTGCTCGCCAAGGGTGCGCTGACCACCAAGGCCAAGTTTGCCGTGGCTGGCGCATCGAAGTCGGCCGTCGAGGCAGTCGAGAAGGCTGGCGGCACGGTCGAGATTCTGGCGAAGGCCACGCCCGCAGACGCCGAATAATCGTTTTCGGGCCGGTTCAATCGCATGATTGCCAGCTTGCATAACCGACCCCTCCTGCCGATATGGGCGGGCGGGGTCGATTGCATTGGCGACGATGTGATGAGGCATCCGGCATTCGACAGGGGCCGCTCGGACGGCTAGGGACTACGCGGCCTTTCCTTTCCCGGAGAGGCGCGCAACAGCTTTCAGGATTGCAAGCGATCATGGCATCACGCGCCGACCAAATGGCAGCCAATCTGAGCCTCGCCAATTTCAGCCAGGCGACGGAACTCAAGAAGCGTCTGTGGTTCACCATCGGCGCGCTCATCGTGTTCCGCTTCTTGTCCTTCGTGCCGCTGCCGGGCGTCGACCCCACGGTGCTGGCCCAGCTCTATCGCCAGACGCAGGGCGGCATTCTCGACATCTTCAACACCTTCTCGGGCGGTAGCCTGGAGCGCATGAGCCTCATCGCGCTCGGTGTGATGCCGTACATCACGGCGTCCATCGTCGTGCAGCTCGCCGCCTCGCTCTCGCCCAAACTCTCCGCCATCAAGAAGGAAGGCGAAGCCGGGCGCAAGAAGCTGAACCAGTATACGCGTTACGGCACGGTGGGCCTCACCGCGGTGCAGGGCTATTTCATCGCGGTAGGCCTGGAAAATTATGGCGCCCAGTCTGGCCTACAGGCCGTGGTCGATCCGGGCATGCTGTTCCGCATGACCGCGGTCATCTCGCTGATCGGCGGCACCATGTTCCTCATGTGGCTTGGCGAGCAGATCACCAGCCGCGGCATCGGCAACGGCGTGTCGCTCATCATCATGGCCGGCATCGTCGCGCAGTTGCCGGTGACGCTGACCAATCTCTTCGAATCGGGCCGCACCGGCTCGATTTCGGGCCTGCTCATCATCGGCATCATCGTCATCGCGCTCGGCCTCATCGCCGGCATCTGCTTCATGGAGCGGGCCCAGCGCCGGGTGCTGATCCAGTATCCCAAGCGCCAGACCCGCCAGGGCATCATGCAGGCGGATCGCAGCCATCTGCCGCTCAAGATCAACACGGCCGGTGTCATTCCCCCGATCTTCGCCTCGTCGCTGCTGCTGCTGCCGTTGACCATCACGCAGTTCGCCGGTGCGAGCGCGGAGGCGACAAGCGGCGGGTGGGGCGATGCGGTGCTGGCAGTCAACCAGTATCTCTCGCACGGCACGCCGGTCTACATGGCCCTTTATGGCCTCGGCATCGTGTTCTTCTGCTTCTTCTACACGGCGGTCGTGTTCAATCCCGAGGAAACGGCGGAGAATCTGAAGCGCAATGGCGGCTTCATCCCGGGCATCCGTCCCGGCAAGAACACCGAGACCTATCTCGATTATGTGCTGACGCGCATCACCGTGATCGGTGCCGCTTATCTGGCGGTGATCTGCCTCATTCCGGAGTTCCTGATCGCGCGCGCAGGCATCCCTTTCTATCTGGGCGGCACCAGCCTGCTGATCGTCGTCAACGTGACGGTCGACACCGTGACCCAAATCCAGAGCCACCTCATCGCGCACCAGTATCGCGATCTCATCAAGAAGGCCCGGCTGAAGGGCAAGATCCGCTAGGAACCGGGCCGGCCGGGCTCGCCCGGCTGCGCGCGCAAACATCGGGGGAATGCTATGAACATCATCCTGCTTGGACCGCCAGGCGCCGGCAAGGGGACGCAGGCGCAACGCCTCGTCGCCGAGCGCGGCATGGTCCAGCTTTCCACGGGCGACATGCTGCGCGCCGCGGTCAAGGCCGGCACGCCGGTCGGTCTCAAGGCCAAGGCCGTGATGGAAGCGGGTGAACTTGTTTCCGACGAGATCGTCTCCGGGATCATCGGCGAGGCGCTCGATCAGCTTTCCGCGGACACGGGTGTCATCTTCGATGGCTATCCGCGCACGGCGGCGCAGGCCGAAAGCCTCGATACCCTGCTGGCGGAGCGGAGCCGGCAGCTCGATCATGTCGTCGAGCTGGAGGTGGACGAAGACGCCCTCGTCGATCGGATCACCGGTCGCTTCACCTGCGCGAGCTGCGGCGAAGGCTATCATGACCGCTACAAACTGCCCAAGGTTGCAGGCATATGTGACAAATGCGGCTCGAGCGAGTTCAAGCGCCGTCCCGACGACAACGAGGAAACCGTGCGCACGCGCATGGCGGAGTATCGCGCGAAGACCGCGCCGATCCTGCCGATCTACGAAGCGCGGGGAATTGTGAGCCGCGTCGACGGCATGGCGGATATCGGTGAGGTCAGCCAGGCGATCGGTTCGATCCTCGACAGCTAGGCGTCCCGGCGTCTAGAAACCTCACGAGCCTCCCGATCCAGGCAGGCGACTGGCGGAGCGCGCATGCCGGCTTTGATCGACACGAGTGCCATCACCCTGCTCGACGACGGCCGTCGTCGCTACGAGCCGATGAAGCCGCTGCTGCGCTCGTGGCTGTCGCGCCGTTTCCCGGCAGGCGACCACAAGCGCATCCTGCTCGTCCATGTCGACGACCCGATCGCCTGGCCGCAATTCTATCCTTTTTACCATTATGCAGCGCGCTTTGCCGAACAGGGCTATGTGTTCAGGACGACGCCCTATCCCGCGGCCGGTGCCGAGCATCTGGTCAAGGACGCGTCGGCCATTTTCGTGCAGTCGCCTTATGCGCTGGGGGATGGGGAAATCGAGCGTGTGCTCGATGGGCTGAGGCGCGCCAATCCTGAAGCGCCGATCAGCTATTTCGATTGGTTCGCGCCGACCGATGTCCGCTTTGCGGATCGCGTGGGCGACCATGTCCGTTTTTACGTAAAGAAGGCCCTTCTACGCGATCGCGATTATTATCGCGTGCCCCAGAAGACGCACACCTCGCTGGAAGATTATTACAGCGAGGCATTCGGACTGGTGCCCGATCGGCCGACATGGGACTGCCGGCCGGACATCGTCGAGCGGCTCGTACTGGCGCCGGGCTTTGCCACCGCGCCCGTGTTGCTCAAGGGTTTCGACCGCAAGTCGGCACCCGCGACGGGACCACGCACCATCGATGTCCATGCGCGTTTCGCCGTTGCACCGGCACGATTGCATGCGCTGGGCCGCGTTGGCGCGGGGGAACGGACTCACTGGTACGCCGCCATGCGCCAGCAGGCGCGCGACAAGGTGGTCGAGCTGTCATCCCGCTATGACATCGCCTGGGAAGGCAAGGTCTCGCGTGCGGCATTCATGGCGGAGATGGAGCGCTCGCAGCTCTGCTTCAGTCCCTTCGGCTTCGGCGAACTGTGCTGGCGGGATCTTGAGGCGGTGCTGACGGGGGCCGTACTGCTCAAGCCGGACATGAGCCATCTCGAATGTCTGTGCGACATCTATCGGCCGGGCGAGACCTATGTGCCCGTCCGCTGGGATCTTGCGGACCTGGACGATACGATCGCGCGGATGCTGGCGCAGCCAGAGGAATGCCGGGCCATCGCCGATTGCGCCTTTGCGGCCGTCAAGGACTATCTGGCAGGCCCGAAGCTCGGTGCGCTGCTCGCAACCTTGTCGGGTAGCGCATCCTGATCCGCGTCAGGCGGCGAGGTCGATCAGCCGCCGCAGATCGTCCAGCTCCACATAATAGCGCCCCTCCTGCCCGGGGTCCGGACGGCCGATAAGGAAGCCGAACCGCTCGCCGTAGATGTCGATCAGGCTCTTGTGGAAGGAATAATAGCGGCGCGGATCCTGGATGGTCAGCACTGTCGCCTTGTCGGCGGCGAAGAAGTGCAGATGGTTGAGATGCGAGCCTTCCACGCTGACGATCAGCTTCGCGTCGCGCAGCGCCTGCCCGATCTCGTGGGCCGACATGTCGATGGCGGTCACCGTGCGGAAGCCGATCGCTTCGAGCGCCGCGCGCACCTGCGGCTGATTGGTGGGGTCGCGCGTGCGGGCCTGACCGCCCCGCTCGAGAAAGACCAGAGCGCCCGCAGACGCCACCGACTTGTCGACATTGGCGCGCATGCGTCCTCGCAGCTGGAGGAAACGCTCAGCCCAGAATGAATTGAGGCCGCGATCGTCGACGTACACGAGCCGGTCGACGCGGGCCGTGCGCATATAGTCGCAATCCAGCCCGCCCAGTGCCCGGAAGCCGGGTTCATGCTCCCAGAGCTGCCGGGCCAGGCCGATGCTCCGCAGGCCCAGCGTGTTGCCGTGCATTTCCGAAACAAGGCTATCCCGGACCCAGTGCCCGAACTCCTTGCCCGAGAGGATGTTGGTGGAGAGGAAGGCGTCCTTCAGGTGCCCGCCATCTCCCCAGTCGCCACCGGGCCGGTTCGTGGGAAAGCGGGCGACCTGCCAGCGCGAGGCAAGATATTCCCCCGCGATGCGCACGTCCCGCAGTTCATATTCAATGGTCGGCAGATGGGGATAGGCCTCGCCGAAGGTCCGGCGGCGCTCCAGTTCCGGCTTGCCTGCGCCGATGAAGGCGAGGATATTGTCGAAATCCCCCGGCAGGTGAAGGGCCGGCGGCGTGGCGGTCTCGCTGGGTGGACAGAGAATTCTGGAGGAGACGGCTGCGGCGGTGAGCGGGCGGGGACGCAGCTTGCCGATAAGGCGACGGACCGGAAACGACATGCAGGGCCAAGAGCTCCCGTTGGATGATGGCTGGACTTGCAAAGGCGGCGATAGCATGGTTCATCCGGCAAGGCCATCGGCGGTCCGGCTGCGCACCGGGGTGGTGCGGGGCACAAGTCCGTTGACAGCGCGGGCGACTCACGTTAACGCCCCCCGATCCCGAGACGAGAGGTCAAACGGCAGCGCGTGATGGCGCCCGCCGTCCTTTTTGCGTCCCGGGGCAGCAAAGCGACGAGATAGGGCGTCTGCCACAACGCCCTGTGGAGCAGGAGTTTACAGATAATGGCACGTATTGCGGGAGTTAACATCCCCACCAACAAGCGGGTGATCGTCGCGCTCACCTACATCCACGGCATCGGTTCGAAGACCGCCGTTGATATCGCCGACAAGCTCGGCATCGACCATAGCCGTCGCGTCCAGGACCTGTCCGACGCCGAGGTGCTGCAAATCCGCGAAGCCATCGATGCCACCTATACGGTGGAAGGCGATCTGCGTCGCGAAACCGCGATGAACATCAAGCGCCTGATGGACCTGGCCTGCTATCGCGGCCTGCGTCATCGCAAGGGGCTTCCTGTTCGTGGCCAGCGCACGCATACCAATGCGCGCACGCGCAAGGGCAAGGCCAAGCCGATCGCAGGCAAGAAGAAGTAAGAGCCGATACCGGCCGCGGCGAGCAATCGCCGCAGTCCGGTTCCTTCTTCTTTCCGTCAGAGGCGCGCGGCAGAAGGGCTGAAAGACCAGCCCGGACCGCCCGCTTCCAGCTCAACAAGATTCGAGTAGGATACAACGCAGATGGCACGGGAACCCCAGCGGCTTCGCAGGCGCGAACGCAAGAACATCTCGGCCGGCGTCGCGCATGTGAACGCCAGCTTCAACAACACGATGATCACCATCACCGATGCGCAGGGCAATGCGATCAGCTGGTCTTCGGCCGGCATGATGGGCTTCAAGGGATCGCGCAAGTCGACCCCTTATGCAGCGCAGGTCTGCGCCGAGGATGCGGGCCGGAAGGCCGCCGAGCATGGCGTTCGCACGCTCGAAGTCGAGGTCAAGGGCCCGGGCTCCGGCCGTGAATCGGCCCTGCGCGCTCTGCAGGCCGTCGGTTTCACGATCACCTCGATCCGCGACGTGACCCCGATTCCGCACAACGGTGTGCGTCCGAGCAAGCGCCGCCGCGTCTGAGGCGTCACGACGGTCCTTCGTCGGTTCCCACGAAACCGCCGAATGACCGAACGTTCTGTATTGCCGGAGGCCGGGGACCAGCGCTGAACCCTCACCGACCGATGGCCCAACCCCAGGGGAAATACATGACTGTCAACATCAAGAACTGGCAGGAATTGAAGAAGCCCAATGGCCTCGAGATCAAGGCCAGTGGCGACCCGAAGCGCCGCGCGACCTTTGTCGCCGAGCCGCTCGAGCGCGGCTTCGGCCTGACGCTGGGCAATGCGTTGCGGCGTGTGCTGCTTTCCTCCCTGCAGGGCGCTGCCGTCACCGCGATCAAGATCGAGAACGTGCTCCACGAATTCTCCAGCCTCGCTGGCGTTCGTGAGGACGTGACCGACATCGTGCTTAACGTGAAGCAGATCGCGCTCCGGATGGAAGGCGATGGTCCTCGCCGGCTTCAGCTTTCCGCCACGGGTCCGGCGGCCGTCAAGGCCGGGGATATCGCGGTGACCGGCGACATCCAGGTCATGAACCCGGATCTGGTGATCTGTCATCTTGACGAGGGCGCCAGCTTCAACATGGAGCTGACCTGCGACAGCGGCAAGGGCTATGTCCCGGCCGTGAACAACCGCCCGGCCGACGCGCCGATCGGCCTCATTCCGGTGGATGCGCTTTACTCGCCCGTCCGCCAGGTGGCCTACAAGGTGGAGAACGCCCGTATCGGCCAGGAGCTGGACTATGACCGGCTCAACCTGACCATCGAGACGGACGGGACCGTCACGCCGGAAGACGCGGTCGCTTATGCCGCGCGCATCCTGCAGGACCAGCTCCAGCTCTTCGTCCACTTCGAGGATCATCTGCCGAGCGCGATGCCGAGCGCTGGCGCAGGTGCTGCGGCGGCCGAGGAAGGCGAAGGCGACACCAACCAGATCAACCGCTATCTGCTCAAGAAGGTGGATGAGCTGGAGCTCTCGGTGCGCAGTGCCAACTGCCTCAAGAACGACAACATCATCTATATCGGCGATCTGGTCCAGAAGACCGAGGCCGAGATGCTCCGCACGCCGAACTTCGGCCGCAAGAGCCTCAACGAGATCAAGGAAGTGCTCTCGTCCATGGGTCTGCGTCTGGGCATGGATATCCCCGGCTGGCCGCCGGAGAATATCGAGGAAATCGCCAAGAAGCTCGAGCAGGAACTGCTGGGCTGAACGGCAAGGGAACGGGGCGGTGCCGGTGGCGCGCCTCGTTCGACAGGGTTGTGGGCGGCCGCCCGGAGTGCCGCCCGGTCTGGGTTACCTCACACGGGCCCTTAACGAACGGAGAATGACATGCGTCACAGGATTGGCGGCCGCAAGCTGCAGCGTACCGCAGGCCATCGCAATGCGATGTTCCGCAACATGGCGGCCTCGCTCATCAAGCATGAGCAGATCAAGACGACCCTGCCCAAGGCGAAGGAGCTTCGCCCCTATGTCGAGAAGCTGATCACGCTGGCCAAGCGCGGCGGTCTCTCCAACCGGCGTCTCGCCCATGCCCGTCTGCTCGACGACGCGCAGCTCGCGAAGCTGTTCGACGTGCTGGCCGAGCGCTACAAGGACCGGGCTGGCGGCTACACCCGCGTCATCAAGGCGGGCATCCGCGCCTCGGACGCCGTGCAGATGGCGATCATCGAGTTCGTCGACCGCGATGAAAGCGCCAAGGGCCAGGACAGCGGCCCGGTGCAGACGGCTGACGAGGACGAGATGGAAGCAGCCTGAGCGCTCCCGACCCGTAGATTTCCGAGGAGCCCCGCCTTCACCGGCGGGGCTTTTCTTTTGGGAGGTTATTCCACGCGCGGAAGACGGGTCGGCCTCCCGAAGCTCAAATCGCCTCTGGTCTTCAGGGCAGGCATCCGCAGCCAGCGCCCGCGCGATCAGGATGGTCCAGTACAGCTCCGGCATGACCGCTTGGTAGAATTCCCCGCTGGATTTCCGACACTTGCATAATCCTGCCGGTGGCATAGAGGATCATGCACGGTCTTGGGGAAAAGGAACTGTTGGGCATGTCTCGTCTGCGGTCGGTCCCGCATGCCATCGTCATCGGGTTGATCGGTCTCGGTATCCCAGGCCTGCACCCATCCGCAGCCCGGGGGCTGGATGACGCCGAGGCCGTCACGGCGGCGCATGTTTCCCGGCCCACAAGCGATGTCGCGCCGCCTGTCGCTCCGCCGCCCTATCCGCTGGCCCGTCGTGCCGATCTCGTCGAGACGCAATTCGGGGTGCCCGTTGCCGATCCCTATCGCTGGCTGGAAAATGACGCCCGCACCGATGGCGAGGTCGCCCAATGGGTCGCGGCCGAGAACGACGCGACCGCGCATTATCTCGCCGCGCTGCCCGGCCGCGAGGCGCTGCGGACGCGCATCGCGCAGCTCTACGACTACGAACGCTACGGCACGCCGCGCAAGGCTGGTGGGCGCTATTTCTACACCCGCAACAGCGGATTGCAGAACCAGTCGCCGCTCTACGTGCGCGAGGGAGCGGCGCATGGGCAGAGGCTGCTGCTCGATCCCAACAGCTTTTCGGAAGACGGCGCGAGCGCGCTCGGCGAGTGGCAACCCTCAACGGACGGTCGCTGGCTGCTCTACGCGGTGCAGGATGGCGGCACCGACTGGCGCACCCTGCATGTCCTCGACGTGGAGAAGGGGCAGCCGCTGGACGATCGCGTCGCGTGGGTGCGCTATTCCAATCTGACCTGGAGCCCCGACGGGCGCGGTTTCTATTATTCCCGCTTCCCCGCCCCGCAGGACGGCGAGCGCTCCCGCTCGCCGGTCGAGGATCAGGCGGTCTGGTTTCACGCGCTGGGGACGCCGCAGTCCGCGGATCGCCTTGTCTATGCGACGCCCGACCGTCCCCGCCTGATGCACCGCGCCCAGATCACGGACGATGGGCGCTGGCTGCTCGTGATCTCCAACGAAAGCACCGAGCGCCGCCATGAAGTGACGCTCATCTCGCTGACCGGCGAAGCGCGGGCGCCCGTCCGTCTCGTGCGGGGCTTGAGCCATGAGTGGCAGTTCATCGGCAATGTCGGCGACATGCTGTATTTCCGCACCACGATGGGCGCACCGAACGGCCGTGTCGTTACATTGGATGCGACGCGTCCGCGGAAGGGGCCGCAGTCGCTTGTCGCCGAGCGTTCGCAGACGCTCGCCGGGGCCTCCATGGTCGGCAGCCGGATGATCCTGGCCTATCAGTCGGACGGGCGGATCATGGCCGAGCTGGCGGACCTTCAGGGCCTGTCCCATGGCGATGTGCCGCTGCCCGGGCCGGGCGCCGCCAGCGGCTTCAGCGGTCGCTCCGGCGATCCCGAGACCTTCTTCTCCTTTTCCAGCTTCACGACGCCCTCGACCGTCTATCGCTACAATGTGGAGACGGGCGAGACGAGCGTCTTTGCCGAGCCGCGCCTTCCCTTCGATCCGGATGCCTATGTGACCGAACAGGTCCTTTATCCCTCGAAGGACGGAACGATGATCCCTATGCAGATCATCCGCCGGCGCGATCTTGCGCTGGCCGCCCGCAGCGCGCCGACGCTGCTTTACGGCTATGGCGGGTTCAACATCTCGCAGACGCCCGGCTTCTCGCCGACGCGTTTCGCTTGGATCGAGCAGGGCGGCGTGCTTGCCATCGCCAGCCTGCGGGGTGGGGGTGAATTCGGCAAGGCATGGCATGATGCGGGCCGGCTCTCGAACAAGCAGAATGTGTTCGACGATTTCATCGCCGCTGCCGAATATCTCAAGCAGCAAGGCTATACCGGCCCGGACCAGCTTGCCATCGAGGGGCGGTCCAATGGCGGCCTGCTGGTCGGCGCGGTCGTCAACCAGCGGCCGGACCTGTTTGCGGCGGCATTGCCTGCCGTGGGCGTCATGGACATGCTGCGTTTCGACCGGTTCACCGTCGGCCGCTACTGGATCGACGATTATGGCTCGCCGGACCGGGAGCCGGATTTCCGCAACCTGCTGTCCTATTCGCCTTATCACAACATCCGCGACGGCATCGATTATCCGGCGATCCTGGTGTCCACGGCGGATACCGACGATCGGGTGGTGCCCGCGCACAGCTTCAAATATGCCGCCGCGCTCCAGCATGCCGAACTGGGCGTGAAGCCTCGCCTCATCCGCATCGCGACGCGCGCCGGCCACGGTTCCGGCAAGCCGGTGGACAAGCTGGTCGAGGAGTATGCGGATATGTACAGCTTCATCGCCTATTGGACAGGGCTGGACCTGAAAGCGCCGTGATCGGGCCGGGGGCGGATGGCCTCCATGGCGGAGGAGCTCCGCCGCGCATCATTCAGCCCTCGCTCATGAATTCCGGGCTATTCCGCAGGCGGGGCGGCTCGTGGCCGTGCTCCATGGAAAGGCAGGCAGGTACCATGAGGAAGACGTCGAAGCTCGCCGGTGGCCTCGTGGTCGCGGCCATGCTTGTCACATCGGCCGCGCCTGCCTCCGCACGGGGCTATTACGGGCATGGGCGACCTTATCACCATGATCGGGGTGGAAGTGACGCCGGCGCGGTGATCGGGACGATCCTGGGCGTCGGCATTCTCGCCGCGATCGCGGCATCGGCCGTGAAGCAGAACGCCGACAAGCGGCGCTCCGAGGATCGCGGCTACGACCCGCGCTACGATGATCGGTCCGACCCGCGCGCCGACGAGGGGCCCTATGATCCGCGCTACGAAGGCGGAGAATATGACGATCGCTATGGTGGCCATGACAGTGGTCGGGCCGAAGGCGACTCTTACGCAGGCGAGGACGCTGCCGTCGATGCCTGTGCGCTCGCGGCGCGCGAACAGGCCTCGCGCAATGGTGGCTTTGCCGAGGTGCGGGACGTCACCGGCGTGCGTCCATTCGGCAATGGCTGGGACGTCACCGGCACAGTCAGCCAGCGGGCCGGCTGGCGCGCACCCGAGAGCCGCCTGCGCAGCTTTCGCTGCATCTGGGACAATGGCCGGGTGGAAGGCGTGACTTTCAACTGAGGACGCGAGGGGGCACATTCGCCTGCCCTGCCACGCCTTCCTTGATGGCCGACCATGACCGCGCCCGCGGGCCAAGCCATCGACAACGCATCAATCTCGCCCCGCAAGGCTGGACAGGCCTCATGGCGCGCATTATCCGCCAGCCATGTCAGCGCAAAATCCGGCTGCGGCCGACTCCATCCTCATCGTCGATTTCGGCTCTCAGGTGACCCAGCTCATCGCGCGGCGCGTGCGCGAAGCCGGCGTCTACAGCGAGATCGCTCCCTTCACGCAGGCGCTGGCCGCTTTCGAGCGGATGCAGCCGAGAGGCATCATTCTCTCCGGCTCCCCGGCGTCGGTCTGCGACGAAGGCAGCCCGCGTGCGCCGCAGGAACTGTTCGACAGCGGCCTGCCGATCCTCGGCATCTGCTATGGCCAGCAAGTGATGAGCCACCAGCTCGGCGGCGAAGTGCGGCCGGGCCACGAGACCGGCGAGGGCGGCGAGTTCGGCCGCGCCTTCCTGACCGTCACCGAGCCCTGCGTGCTGTTCGACGGGCTCTGGCAGGTGGGCGAGCGGCATCAGGTGTGGATGAGCCATGGCGACAAGGTGACGCGGTTCGCGCCGGGTTTCCGCATCGTGGCGACGTCGGATGGCGCGCCCTTCGCGCTCATCGCCAATGACGAGAAGCGTTATTACGGCACGCAGTTCCATCCCGAAGTGGTCCATACGCCGGACGGCGCGAAGCTGATCGCCAATTTCGTGCGCCATGTGTGCGGCTGCGCGGGCGACTGGACCATGGCCGAGTTCCGCGCGACCAAGATCCGCGAGATCCGCGAGCAGGTCGGTTCGGGCCGGGTGATCTGCGGCTTGTCGGGCGGCGTGGACAGCGCGGTCGCGGCCGTGCTGATCCATGAGGCCATTGGCGAGCAGCTCACCTGCGTCTTTGTCGATCATGGGCTGATGCGGCAGAACGAGGCCGAGCAGGTGGTGAGCCTGTTCCGGGGGCACTACAATATCCCGCTGGTGCATGTGGACGCGAGCGACATGTTCCTCGGCGGCCTGGCCGGCGTCACCGATCCGGAGGCCAAGCGCAAGTTCATCGGCAAGGCGTTCATCGATCTGTTCGAGGCTGAAGCGAAGAAGATCGGCGGCGCGGATTTCCTCGCGCAGGGGACGCTCTACCCGGACGTGATCGAGAGCGTGAGCTTCACCGGCGGACCAAGCGTCACGATCAAGAGCCATCACAATGTCGGTGGCCTGCCCGAGCGCATGAACATGAAGCTGGTCGAGCCGCTGCGCGAGCTCTTCAAGGATGAAGTGCGCGAACTGGGCCGGGAGCTCGGCCTGCCCGAGATTTTCGTGGGCCGCCATCCCTTCCCGGGCCCGGGCCTCGCCATCCGCATTCCGGGCGAAGTTACCCGGGAACGCTGCGACATCCTGCGCAAGGCCGATGCCGTCTATCTGGAGGAAATCCGCGCCGCAGGGCTCTATGATGCCATCTGGCAGGCCTTCGCCGTGCTGCTGCCGGTGCGCAGCGTCGGCGTGATGGGTGACGGGCGCACTTATGACAGCGTGCTTGCCTTGCGCGCCGTGACGTCCACCGACGGCATGACCGCGGACATCTACCCCTTCGACGCAGCCTTCCTCAGCCGCGTGGCGACCCGGATCATCAACGAGGTGAAGGGCGTCAACCGGGTGGTCTATGATTACACCAGCAAGCCGCCCGGCACGATCGAGTGGGAATGACGCTGGAGACAGGATTCCCAAGAGCCGTGGCATCCCCGCCCGACGATTCGGTCCGCCGACGAGAGGACTCGCTTCATCTCTGCGATGCTTGATGGGAGTCCGGCTGGCGCTTAGGGCGCATCGGTCCCTGATGGAACAGGCCCGGCGCTCCCTGTGCTTCCTGCCGCACTGTCCGCGCGGGGCCGCTTCATCTGCCCTGGAAATCCTCTGGCGCCGGCGCCGGGCGCTCTGGAGAACGAGCTATCATGAAAATCCGTTTCAATCCGTTGATCGCAGCCAGCGCCGCCGTCCTTCTCGTTCCCGCCGCCGCGCAGGCGGAAGGCTTTGGTGCCGAAGCCACTTACGCGCGGGCGAACGAGCGCTGGGGGACAGAAATCGGCGCCGGCTACGCCGTGGGGTTCGCCGGCTTCCGCCTCACTCCGGGGGCGGGCGTGTATCTGCGCGATGGAGACACGGCGGTTTATGGCCGCGTGGAAGCGACGTTCGGACTGCCGGCCTCGGTGCGGTTCGGCGCGGGCGTGCGCATCAGCGGTGACGATCCGCGGCCCTATGCCACGATCGCCATGCCGATCTTCCCCAAAGTGGCGCTCAAGGGCAATGCCGGCCCCCATTATGTCGCGGCGGGCCTCACCATCGGATATTGAGGCGAGGGGCGATCAGTCCTCCCGGCGACTGAACCGCCGCAGTCTCCATTGAGGGAAAGCGCGGCTTGCGGGATGTTGAAGGCCATCCGGGAAAGCCAGCCGGGAACGCGTTGCGTTTCAGCGCTCCACGGGCAAGAAGCCTGACATGCCGACGATCTTCAGCCATGCCCTGCTTCCCCTCGCGACTGGCGCGGCGCTGGGCAGGCGGCGGATCGCACCCCCGCTCGCGCTGGCTGGGGCGTTTCTCGCCGCCGCGCCGGACCTGGATGTCATCGGTTTTCGCTTCGGCATTGGCTATGCCAGCGAGTGGGGGCACCGGGGCTTCAGTCATTCGCTCGCATTTGCGGCTGCAGCGGCCGGCCTGCTCGCCCTGTCGTGGCGACCTGCGCGGAGCATCGGCGCATTTGTGTTCCTGTTCCTCTGCATGGCGTCCCACCCGCTGCTCGACATGCTGACCGATGGCGGACAGGGCGTCGCGCTGTTCTGGCCAGTCGACAAGACCCGGCTGTTCAGCGACTGGCAGCCGATCAGGGTATCCCCCATCGGCGCGCGCTTCTTCACGGCGCGGGGCCTCGAGACGGTTCGCTCCGAACTGATGCTGATCTGGCTGCCGGCCCTGCTTCTATCGGTCGCCTGCTATGCATGGCGACGCATGCGCGCGCGATCATGACGACGCTGGCGGAGAAGGTGCGCGCGGCACTCGGCGCGGTGGCGGAGCCGGCCCGCGCGCCGGCCATGCAGGCCTATATGAAATCGGCCATGCCCTATCTGGGTGTTTCCGCCGTGCCGTTGCAGGCGGCCTGCAAGCGGCTGTTCGCTGATCTCGATTATGGCACGCGGGAGGAATGGCAAAGCGATGTGCTGACGCTCTGGCGTGGCGCGACGTTCCGGGAGGAGCGCTATGCCGCGATCGCCCTTTGCGGCATCCGCGCGGCGCGCCCGTTCCAGCGCCTGGACGCTCTGCCCATGTACGAGGAGATGATCGTCACGGGTGTCTGGTGGGATTATGTCGATACCATCGCCGCGCAGCGCCTGTTCGACATTCTCGGGGCCGAGCCAGAGGGGATGGCACGCGCGATGCGCGCCTGGGCGCAGGATGCCGACCTCTGGAAACGCCGCAGCGCGATCCTGTGCCAGCTTCGGGCCGGCAAGCAAACGGACACCGATCTGCTTTACGCCTGCATCGCGCCATCGCTCGATTCGCCGGAATTCTTCCTGCGCAAGGCGATCGGCTGGGCCTTGCGGCAATATGCGCGGACCGATCCCGCCGAGGTTCGTCGCTATGTCGCGGCCAACGAGAAGCGCCTGAGCGCTCTCAGTCGGCGGGAAGCTCTGAAACGGATCGGGGGCGAGCAGGACGCGGGCTAGGCGGCGCGGACGAATGCCCAACCGGGCGAAGACTGGCTTGGTGCATCGCCACTTTGTCGTCGGAAGCGGCCCGCCCGCTTTTCGCGAGAAAGCTCCAAAAGCTGGCGGGCCGAGCCTTCACGTCAGATGATCCGTCCTGCCGAGAGCGCTCAGGATGGCCTGCTCGACCGGCGAATAATCGTGATCCTTGCGATCGAGACAGATTTGCTCACGGGGCAGAAGCGGCGGTTGTGCCATGAAGCGTGGCACCGTTCCGCGGTGCTTCTGTGCCGCGTGCACCAGAAACGGATGGCATAGGTACACCGTGCCTGCCGGACCCGTCGCCACTTCCTCGCGTCGGTGGGCGGATCCCGCAAATCCGTCGGATGCTAATTCGCGAAGCGTGAGGCCGGC
Organism: Sphingobium sp. SYK-6; assembly: GCF_000283515.1. Taxonomy (GTDB): domain Bacteria; phylum Pseudomonadota; class Alphaproteobacteria; order Sphingomonadales; family Sphingomonadaceae; genus Sphingobium; species Sphingobium lignivorans. Next base: position 3,819,848 of record NC_015976.1, on the reverse strand, counting down.
GTCTCCGGCCGGGGCGAGTTGCCGGGCCACGTCAATGTGCGAACCGATTCGGATACGTGTCGGCGCATCTTCGACACCCACGTCCGAGAACAGGAACAGCATCAGCAAGGCGCGGCCCTTGCTGCTCACATTGGCCCGCCACGCCATGAAGTCCGGGTTGTCATAGCCGAAGCTGACGTCGATGTGCCAGCCGTCGTCACCCGGATCGGCCTCGGAGGGAAAGCGAACCGGAAAGGTTCCAAGGCCGCCCCGCGGCAGCCAGCGACCCTCGCCGACCAGTTGATCGAACGCGCTGTGCAGGACGGGCGAATTCGCGGCTTCGCGAAATGGGGCCTGATCGAACTGATCCAGTCGCACGACGGGTTGCCTCCATGAGGACGGATCGTCGGGATTACACCCGGTGGCCTTCCACAAGATGGTGCGTGCTTCTTGCGCGATTCCGGTGGAGAACGCCGCGTCGATCCGGACGAATCCGTCGCGAACGAAGTGGGCAATCTCATCTGCGCTCAACGCAGGGTTTGATTCATTTCGCATAATATCTCTCAATCAATAAGGCATGCGTGATCGAGCGGCTTGACCGCTGCATGAGCCGGAGAGCCGGCGTGCCTTAGCTCAGCGGAAAGGCTGAGGCGCGATTGAGAATGATGATCGTCATGGTGCTGGCTTATTGCGTCTGGGATAGCTGCGCAATGAACGACTGGTTCTCGCCAATGGCGGGGTGTCCCGAGCGAGTGGCATGCGTCGTGACCGGATTGGTCCACGCTGCCCAGCCCGGAGCGACTCCCGGTCGTGCCGGCTATTCCTGGATGTCCCGCGTTCGCAGCTCTTGCTGAACGGCCGCCTGCAAGGCGCTCACCCGGGTGGACTCAAGCGTTCTGCGACTGATCGCGACCAGCTCGGCGTCGAGCATTCGCCGCGCCATCGCGGCGCATTCTTTCTCCAGTTGGCGCATATTGACTTCCTGGCGCCTTGGGGCGCGGGCATACCAGCATCAATGTCTCGGGGATGGGACAGCGATTTATCGCGGTTCGCGGCATTGGCAGCCTGAGATCATTCATACCACGAGCCTCCCGGGAAACCGAATCCTAACGGCGTGCTTCATCGCAGGTGAGGCACAGATCGATGATGAACCGAGTTAATCGAAGGGATAAACGCCCGGCTCCGGTTCATAGGCATGCTCGATGCCATGGATGCCGGAACGGAGCATCGCGCCCCAGCTTTCGCGCGTCGTGGCGCCGATATGTGGGGAGCCGAAGAAGGTCGGCATGTCGAGCAGGCGATTGCCGTTGGCAGGCTCCATCGCATAGACGTCGAACGCCGCTGCGGCGATGCGGCCGCTTTCCAGCCGCTCGGCAAGCGCATTCTCGTCGAACATGCCGCCCCGCGCGCAATTGACGATGACCGCGCCGGGCTTGAGCCGGTCGAGCACCGCGCCATCATAGAGGCCGATGGTGGTGGCGTTCTTGGACAAGTGAATGGTCAGCACGTCGCTGCGCGCCCACATTTCCTCCGCGCTCACCAGGTCGACATTCTCGAACCCGTCCGTGAATGCCGAAACGTCGAGCCGGTCGCTGGCGAGGATGTTGACCTTGTAGCCCTGCAGCAGCTCGATGACGGCCTTGCCGATATGGCCGACGCCGTGGACGCCCACGGTCTTGCCGCGCAGGTCCGTGCCGAAGCCGATGGGCCCGCGCCATTGGCCGGCGCGCAGGATGCTGGAAAACTCGTGGACCCGCCGCAGCGCCAGGACCATGTAGGAAACCGCGAGCTCCGAGACGGAGACACGGTTGATGCCGGCCTGCCACCACATCCTGATGCCGTATTTCCGCAGCAGGGCGGGATCGACATGATCCACGCCCGCGGAGCAAAGCGAGATGACCTTCAGTTCCGGGCAAGCCTTCAGCACGGCTTCGTCATAGCGTTGCACGCCGATGACGGCGGTGTCGTAGCCCTGCAGGAAATCGATGAGTTCCTGTCCCTCGAGGACGCGGCGATGATCGGGGAATTTCGTGCCGGGATACCGGGCGGAGAGTTCTTCGCGCAGGTCCGGGAAAAAATCGAAATATGGAAACGTCACGGCGACGCGTGGCATGGCCCCCTCCTGCGGTGCGGCATTGTCTTTCCCGTGTCATTGGCACAGGCGACGCACGATTTCGAGGGGCTTGTCCGGGGTGGAGCCGGTGAAGGGCAGAGCAGGAGCCGGGGCGAGCGGTGGGAGCGCTCACCCCGGATATCGTTGAAAGGTCAGTAACGCTGCTGGCGTTCGTAAAGCGATTTATAGTGCTGGATCCGGGTCACCCGCAGGCCGGGCATGCCCGATCGATCGACCGCGCGCTGCCAGCTCGCGAATTCCTCGAGCGTGAGCGAATAGCGCTCGCAAGCCTCGTCGACCGTCAGCAGGCCGCCATTGACGGCCGCCACGACTTCCGCCTTGCGTCGCACGACCCAGCGGCTCGTGTTGGGGGAGGGGAGCGACTCCAGGGTCAGCGGCTCCCCAAGGGGACCGACGACCTGAGAAGGGCGAATTTTTTGGTTTTCTATCATTCTTTCCTCTTCACCGATGGGCTCGGTTTTCACATTCCTCGTCTTGATGCTGTTGGCATCAAAGATTTTCTCCTTGGCTAAACCGCAGAGTAAATCCCGTCTTCACCACTGGTCCCCCTCGCCATATGTGCCGCGACCGCTGCATTGAACGCGCCGCCCAGCCGCCGCAGAACGGCCGGGGACGTGCTCGCCGGAGCGAAGATCAGAGCCAGTCTTGCCGGTTCGTCCCCGGTTCCGACCGGGAGGTCGGACTCGCGGACGATCCGGGCTGTATGACCCGTTGCCTGGCGCGCCGCATGGACGGCGAGAAGCAGGCGCAGGTCCGGAATCCGGGTCCCGCGTCCGCCTGCCAGGTTTACAGCCTGTCTCTGATCATAGGTGTTGACACTTATGCCCATGGGCACTGGTTAGCAGCCAAAGGATAAGTCAGCGTAAAAGCCTTGGTCACGCATTGTTAGGGTTGGTTATCAAGCATGGCCCTTAGAGGCTGCCCGGCGCATGCACGCCTGCGCTGGCCCATTGGCCTGCTGCACCCTATATGGCGCGACATGGACCCGCTTTTTCAGCTTGAGCAGCCGCTGGCCGGCAAGCGCATTGTCGTCGCCATGTCCGGCGGCGTGGATTCAAGCGTCGTCGCCGCGCTCGCCGCCCGCTCGGGCGCGGAGACCATCGGCGTGACCTTGCAGCTTTACGATCATGGCGCCGCCGTGGGCCGCAGTGGAAGCTGCTGTGCCGGGCAGGATATCCGCGATGCGCGCGCGGTGGCCGATCGCCTCGGCATCGCGCATTATGTCTTTGATTATGAGAGCCGTTTCCGGGAATCGGTGATCGAGGGCTTTGCCGATGAATATCTGTCCGGCCGGACCCCCATTCCCTGCGTCCGCTGCAACATGGGCGTCAAGTTCACCGATCTGTTCGCGCTCGCGCGCGATCTCGGCGCGGACTGCCTCGCCACCGGCCATTATGTGCGCCGCGTGATCGGGGCGCAGGGTCCGGAGCTGCACCGCGCCATCGATCCCGCGCGCGACCAGAGCTATTTCCTCTTCGCCACCACGCAGGATCAGCTCGATTATCTCCGCTTTCCCCTTGGCGGGATGGAGAAGCCGGCAGTCCGCGCCATTGCCCGGGAGCTGGGGCTGGCCGTGGCAATGAAGCCGGACAGTCAGGACATCTGCTTCGTGCCCGATGGCGACTATGCCGGCGTGGTGCGCAAGGTCCGCCCAGATGCGGATGCCGATGGCGAGATCGTGCATGTCGATGGGCGCGTGCTGGGCCGGCACAAGGGCCTCATCCACTACACGGTTGGCCAGCGCAGGGGACTGGAGATCGGCGGCCAGGCCGAGCCGCTCTATGTCGTCCGGCTCGATGCTGCGGCGCGGCGTGTGATCGTCGGTCCCCGGGCGGCCCTGGCGGTCGAAGCGGCCTGGCTGGAGGAGATCAACTGGATCGGCGGTGCGCCGGACGGGCCGCTCAGCGCCAAGGTGCGCTCCATGGCCCGCCCCGTCCCGGCGCGGCTCGAAGACGGGCGGCTGGTGTTCGACGCGCCGGAATATGGCGTGGCGCCGGGGCAGGCAGCTGTGCTCTATCGCGGCGACCGCGTGCTGGGCGGCGGCTGGATCGCGCAGACCCAGAGCGCAGCGCTGGTGGCTGCCTGACGCCGCGTTTAACGGCGCCGGCCAGGGCCTCCGACTTCAGGGCTCCGTGCGGCTCACCACCTGTGCCGAGCCGTTCGGCAACACCTGAATGAGATGCTGGCCGCCCTGATCGCATTGCGCGCGCCAGGTCTGCACGCCGTTTTGCGGCTCGATCTGCTCGACGCTGGTGACATCGCGGCACGCAATGCCGGCGTCGCGAATGGCGCGGAAGAACACGGCCTGTTGCTGGGTATCCGAAAGATTGCCGATTTCCGCCACATAATTGACGGCATTCTCGGCGTTCTCCGCAGCAGGAATGGCGGCGTTCTCGGCGCTGTTCTCGGGCGTACCCCCGCATGCGGCGAGCGAAAGCGTGGCGATGCCGATCAGTAACAGACGCATCCTGGTCCTCCTCTGGTTCCGACCCCGCACCGTCCCGGCCGCGGGCAGTCACAAAACGAAAGTGCGGCGCCGGGGATCCATCCCGGGTGCAAGAGCGGCCATATCGCGCGCTCCATCTCCCCAGAATAGGTAATTCTCCCCAGTTCTGACAATGATTGATGCCCACCGCGCGACCGCGCAGGCTCTGCCGGGCAAGCGGCCTCCGTCGTGCTCAGCGCTGCACAGGCTTGCCCAGCAGGCCCTCAAGCCAGCTGTCGACGCGCGCCGTTGCCGGATAATCCGCGAGACCCAGCTTCCGGTTGATGTCCATGTGCCCCTGCAGGCCGCGTCCCTCGAAGCTGGCGATCTCGACCGGCGTGCCGGCCGCGCGCAGCGCTTCGGCCAGGCCGCGCGACTGCTCGATGCCATCCCGGCGCTGGACATGGAGGATGAGGAATGCGGGGGCATTGGGTGCCCCGGCCTGCAAGGTGGGCGAAAGGGCCCGCTGGCGTTCAGGGTCGGTGCCGAAGGCCTGCGCGTAGATGTCACCCATGAACCGCGTGCCGACCTTGACCTGTTTCGGCACGTCATAGGCCGCGCCGTCGATCGGAATGACGCCCGCGATGGCACGCAGATCGAGGCGGGCGGCTTTCAGATAGCGCGGATCGGTGCCCACGAGCGCCACGAGATGCGCGCCGGCGCTGTGGCCCATCAGGACGATCCGGGCGGGATCGATGCCCAGTTCTCCGGCATGAGCGATCAGCCAGGCGACGGCATCGGCGACGTCCTGCGCCTGATCCTCGACCCGCGCGCCCGGCACGAGCCGGTAATTGATCGATGCTAGGGCATAGCCCTGTGCCGGATAATGCGCGACCTTGGCCTTGCCGGTGGCATTGGTCTTGTCGCCATGGCGCCATCCGCCGCCATGCACGAAGACGATGAGCGGTGCGGAGCGGGCGCTTGCGTCGGCGGGAGGCCAGAAGGCCAAGGTCTGCAAGGGATCGGTGCCATAGGCCATCTCCCGCCCGTCGGGGGTGCGGTCCGCCTCGATCTGCGCGGCGAACCGCTCGCGCAGGCGCTCCCGCAAACCGGCCTGCGCCGGCAGCGCGAGCGTCCCCAACAGGCTGACGAGCACGAGGGCGAGCGTGGCAGGCGTGGCGTAGCGCATCGAATCCGGCTCCTTTCCGGTCCTTTCCACAGCCTGGATAAGCTTATGGGCTGCCCGCAAGAAGAGCGGAGAGGGTGACAAAGTGTAACGCCGCCGCATAGCCAAACGGGGATGGGCCCCCCGCCGGCATGGAGGCCGGGTGGCCCCTGCCATGGCGAGGGAACGATGCCTCCCTGCCTTGACTTCCGCCCTCCCCGCAGGCAAACGCGCCGCCGGACCGGGCCGGGAGCCCGACATGATCCAATCCGACCATCGAGTCCTGTCGAAGGGTGGTCCGGATCCGCTCGGCAGGGCGGAGAAGCATATCCATGGCAAACGTCACCGTGATCGGCGCCCAGTGGGGCGATGAAGGCAAAGGCAAGATTGTCGACTGGCTGGCAAGCCGCGCGGACTGCGTGGTGCGCTTTCAGGGCGGGCACAATGCCGGGCACACGCTCGTTGTCGGCGAGCAGGTCTACAAGATCAGCCTCGTGCCGTCCGGCATCGTCACCGGGACCCTGTCCATCATCGGCAATGGCGTGGTGCTCGATCCCTGGGCCCTGAAGGCCGAGATCGAAAAGCTGGAGGGGCAGGGCGTCAAGGTCGATCGCTCCAACTTCGCGGTGGCGGACAATTGTCCGCTGATCCTCCCTTTCCATCGCGATCTCGATGGACTGCGCGAGACCGCGGCGGGCAAGGGCAAGATCGGCACCACCGGGCGCGGCATCGGCCCCGCTTATGAGGACAAGGTCGGCCGCCGCGCGATCCGCGTGTGCGACCTCGCCCATCTCGACGCGCTGGAGCCTCAGCTCGATCGGCTCTGCGCGCATCATGACGCGCTGCGCGCCGGCTTCGGCGAGCCGCCGATCGACCGGGCGGCGCTGGTCGCGGAGCTGCGCGAGATCGCGCCGTTCGTGCTGCAATATGCCGAGCCGGTGTGGAAGCGCCTGCGCGACGTGCGCAAGGCCGGCCGGCGCATCCTGTTCGAGGGTGCGCAGGGCGTGCTGCTCGATGTCGACCATGGCACTTATCCCTTCGTGACCAGCTCGAATACGGTGAGCGGCACTGTCGCGGCCGGTTCGGGCATGGGGCCCAGTGCGGCCGGCTTCGTGCTGGGCATCGTCAAGGCTTATACCACGCGCGTTGGCTCGGGCCCGTTCCCCACCGAACTCGAGGACGAGATCGGCGAGCGTCTCGGAACGCGCGGGCACGAATTCGGCACGGTGACGGCGCGGAAGCGCCGCTGCGGCTGGTTCGATGCGGTGCTGGTGCGCCAGACCTGCGCATTGAGCGGGGTTACAGGCATAGCCCTTACCAAGATCGACGTGCTGGACGGTTTCGAGACCATCCGCATCTGCACCGGCTATCGCCTCAATGGCGAGATCATTGATTATCTTCCCGCCCATGCCGCCGATCAGGCCGCTGTCGAGCCGGTTTATGAGGAGATGGAGGGCTGGGAAGGGACGACCGTGGGCGCCCGAAGCTGGGCCGATCTTCCGGCGCAGGCGATCAAATATATCCGCCGCATCGAGGAGCTGATCGAGTGTCCCGTCGCCAGCGTCTCCACCTCACCGGAGCGGGAGGACACTATCCTGGTGCGTGATCCTTTCGAGGATTGACGGCCTTGGCCGGCACATGACCGTGCCGGCCGCTTCCTTTAGGGCTGATCGACATTCAGATGATGGCGTGGCGAGGATGGTGGTTTTTCGGGACCCGGCGCGCAGCGTACTCAAGGTACGTGAGCACCGGAAGCCCGGGAAAGCGCCATTCGCAGGCCGCCAGCGCTGGATGTCGATGAGCCCTAGCGGAAGAACAGGAACCAGAGAATGAGGACGATCGGCAGCGGCACGCCCACCAGCCAAAGCAGAAGTCCCTTGCCCATATCGATTCTCCTTCGTTCGTTACTCGGCTCCAACGCGCGAGTTCGGGATGCGTTGCGAACAGCCAGGCGGTGTGACCGGATGAGAGTGCACGGCTTGGCCTCGATTTCCTGAGCTTTCTCGGCCGAAAGGCGGTCGTGGCGGACGCGATATCCTTGCGGACGGAAGGGACCCGCCTCGTGCCCAGCACGCGCAGCGAGAGGCACTGCAGGGTCGTCGTGGCGCGCGCAGGTGCGGGTGGTTTCGTCTCCATTCTCCGTCCGCCGCGCTTTTCCCTGTCCTACAGCCCCTCTGCCATGGCAGCCCTGCCGGGCGCCTCTCCCGTCGACAGGCGACAGGCGACAGGCGACAGGCGACAGCGGGAGGCAATGAATGGCTCTTTCTCATTTGAGGTTTCCATCGTCCGCGCGCTGCAGGCACGCCGGAACAGACTCTGGCGTCCACCTGATTTGCAGCGCCGCAAAGTTCAGGGAAGCGGAAGATGAGACGGACGTGTCGTCATCTTCGTAAACTTCCGAGGCGCAGCGCAGTGTTGGACCGGCATCGTCCGGCCCTCGTGGAGGTCTCGCACGGTCCGTCGCGTCCAACCCATTTCACCCCTCTCGGCCTCCCGGAGACTCGGGAGGCGTTTCACGGGAACGCATCCACGCGGCCTGTGACGGTCGGGCCCTGTCGGGTGGGTATCACATCGGGACAGCCGCCACGCGCCGTCACATCTCTAACAGGCTTTGTCATTGGGATCGGATGCCGCGCGTCCCTAACGATCCCGTCGCACAACATCGCAAGTGGGAGACAGCAGATGAACAGGCTCATGATCGCCATGCTCGGCGCAACGATGCTCGCCGGCGCCGCGCAGGCCGCGCCCTTCACGAACGGCAGCTTCGAGGACATCGATGCTCCGGTAAACAGCTACCGCAATTACAGTGCAGGCTCCAGCCTTGGCGGCTGGACAGTCTTCACCGGGGCCGTCGATCTCATCCACGGGGGGTATCTCAATCCCGATTTCGTGGCTTCGCACGGCATCAATTCCATCGACATGAACGGCTCCACCGGCCAGGTCGGCGGCATCAGCCAGAGCTTCGACACGCTGGCGGGCGGCACTTACACCGTGACGTTCGACATGAATGCCAATGTCTATGATGGCTTCATCGGCATGAAGAACCTGCTGGTCGAGGTAGCCGGCTTCTCGCAGGAGTTCGGCTATGACACCAGCCTGCACGCGATCGGGCAGGGCGGTCCCTGGACGACGCACAGCTTCGATTTCGTGGCGCTTTCGTCCAGCTCGACCCTGTCGTTCCTCAGCACCTATACCGGCGGTGGCCGCGTCTACGGTGCGCTGCTCGATAATGTGCGGGTGACGCATCTGGACGGGAGCGTGCCCGGTGCGGTGCCCGAGCCCGCCAGCTGGGCCATGATGATCGGCGGTTTCGCCCTCGCCGGATCGACGCTGCGCCGTCGCCGCGCCGCGGTCGCCTTCGCCTGAACCGCAAGGAGCGCGATCGGCGGCCATGCGTGCCCGCCGATCGCGCGCAATTGCAGTTTTCCGCGCAAGCGCCTAAGGCGCGCCGGTCATGACCCGGCCGATCACTTTCGCCATTCCCAAGGGACGCATTCTCGACGAGGCCCTGCCGCTGCTTGCGCGCGCGGGCATCGAGCCGGAGGCCGAGTTCCATCGCAAGGAAAGCCGCGCGCTCAGGTTCGCGACCAATGTGGACGGTCTTTCCATCATTCGCGTGCGCGCCTTCGACGTGGCGACCTTTGTCGCCCATGGCGCGGCGCAGATCGGCATCGTGGGATCGGACGTGATCGCGGAGTTCGGCTATTCGGAGCTGTATGCGCCGGTCGACCTGCAGATTGGCCATTGCCGGCTTTCGATCGCCGAGCCCGTGGACGCGCCGCCCGAGGACCCCGGGGTCGCCAGCCATGTGCGCGTCGCCACCAAATATCCCCACCTCACCCGGGCGCATTATGAAGCGCAGGGCATTCAGGCCGAGTGCGTCAAGCTCAACGGCGCGATGGAGCTGGCGCCTTCGCTTGGCCTCTCGCGCCGGATTGTGGATCTCGTCTCGTCCGGGGCGACGCTTCGGGCGAATGGCCTCGTCGAGACAGCCACCATCATGGACATTTCGGCGCGGCTCATCGTCAATCGCGCTGCCATGAAGATGCGGGCCGCAGAGCTGGTGCCGATGGTCGAGCGATTCCGCGCCGCCGTGGAGGCAAGCCATGCCGCTTAGGCTGGATGCTGCCAAGGCCGGCTTCGCCGAGGCGTTCGAGCGTCTCGTCAATGCCCGGCGCGAGGCGGACGAGGACGTGGCCCAGGCCGTGCGCGGGATCATCGCGCAGGTGCGGGCGCAGGGGGACGCGGCGCTTGCCGCGCTGACCGGCCGGTTCGACGGCTTCGATCTCGATGCGCATGGCTGGACGATCCCGGTGGAGCAGACCGCCGCGGCCTATGAAGCGATCGACGCGGATTTGCGCACGGCGCTGGAGCTCGCGGCGGAGCGGATCGCGGCCTATCATGAGAAGCAGAAGCCGGCTGACAGCGGCTGGACGGACGCGGCGGGCGTGCGCCTTGGCGCGCGGTGGAATGCGGTGGAAGCGGCCGGCATCTATGTCCCGGGCGGTCTGGCGGCCTATCCCAGCTCGCTGCTGATGAACGCCATTCCTGCAAAGGTCGCGGGCGTGGAGCGCATCGTCATGATGTCGCCCACGCCGGGCGGGCAGCTCAATCAGGCCGTGCTGGCAGCCGCGCACATCGCGGGCGTGACCGAGATCTGGCGCGTGGGCGGGGCGCAGGCCATCGCGGCGCTGGCCTATGGCACCGGCAGGATCGCGCCGGTCGACGTGATCGTCGGCCCGGGCAATGCCTGGGTGGCGGAAGCGAAGCGGCAGGTCTACGGCGTCGTGGGCATCGACATGGTGGCGGGCCCGTCCGAGATCGTGGTCGTCGCCGATGGCCTGAACGATCCTGACTGGATCGCCGCCGATCTGCTCAGCCAGGCCGAGCATGATCCGACAAGCCAGTCCATCCTGTTCACGGACGACGCTGCCTTTGCCGATGCCGTGGCGGCGGCCGTCGAGCGACAGCTCGGGATGCTGGCCACCGGCGCGCGGGCACGGCAGAGCTGGGAAGCCAATGGCGCGATCATTCACCTCGCGAGGCTTGAGGATGCGATGCCGCTTGTCGACCGGCTGGCGCCCGAGCATCTCGAACTGGCCGTGGACGAGCCGCAGCCGCTGTTCGACCGGGTGCGCCATGCGGGCTCGGTATTCCTCGGCCGGATGACGCCTGAAGCGATCGGGGATTATGTCGCCGGGCCGAATCACGTGCTGCCCACCGGGCGGCGCGCGCGCTTCTCGTCGGGCCTGTCCGTGCTGGACTTCATGAAGCGGACCAGCTTCCTCCAGCTCGATGCGGGTGCGATCGGGGCGATTGGTCCCGCCGCGGTGGCGATGGCGCAGGCGGAAGGACTGCCGGCCCACGCTGCCAGCGTGGCGGTACGGCTCGCCCGGCAGGAAAGCTAATTCCACACGTCCCGTTCATTCCGATGGAGCCAGTGCCGGCCATGTTCGGCATGGACCGGGGCAATCCCGGCGGTTGGCCGGCAATGGCCCTCGCGGTGCACCCCCCTACTCAGGGCGGACGGGAAAGAGTAAGGCAGGAAAGATCATGAACGCCACACGCTCCAAATCCCGTTCCGCCGCACGGCTCGCCGCCGTGCAGGCCCTGTACCAGCAGGACATGGAAGGCACGCCGCTGCCGCTGCTTCTGCACGAGTTCCACCAGCATCGTCTGGGCGCGACCATCGAGGATGTGACTTATCATCCCGCCGAGAGCGCTTTCTTCGACGATGTGGTGAAGGGCGTGGATGCCCGGCGCGAGGAGATCGATGCGCTGGTCGCCGGCCGGCTCGCGAAGGGCTGGTCGCTGGAGCGGCTGGACAAGCCGATGCGCCAGATATTGCGCGCCGGGGCTTACGAGTTGCTCGCCCGGCCCGACGTGCCGACTCCCAGCGTCATCAGCGAATATGTCGATGTCGCTCACGCCTTTTACGACAAGCGCGAGGCGGGTTTCGTCAACGGTCTCCTGGACGCCATCGCGAAGGAGGTCCGGCCCAAGTGAGCGGCGAGGCGGATCTGCTCCGCCAGCTGCGCGCCATGGCCACGGACCCGGCCGCACGCGGCCTGCGCGACGATGTCGCGGTGCTTCCCACGATGGGAGAGCAGCTTGTCGTCACCACCGACACGATCGTCGAGGGCGTGCATTTTCGCGCCGACGACCCGCCGGAGACCGTAGGCTGGAAGCTCGCGGCGGTGAACCTCTCCGACCTGGCGGCCAAAGGCGCGGTGCCGCGCTGCTGCATGCTCAACCATGCGCTGGCCGGCGACCCCGGCTGGGACAGCGGTTTCCTGGAGGGGCTTTCCCGCGCGCTTGGCCGCTTCGGCATGCCGATCGTGGGTGGCGATACGGTGGCGCTGCCCGCTGGCGCGCCCCGGACGATCAGCCTCACGGCGATCGGAGAAGTGCCGCACGCTGTTACCATCCCCTCGCGCTCGGGCGCGCGTCCCGGCGATCGGATCTGCATCTCCGGCCCTGTCGGCGATGCCGGCGCCGGCCTTGCGCTGCTGGAAGCCGGGAAGACGAGCCCGGCGGAACTGGTGCGCGCCTATCGCGTGCCCGTGCCTCACTTGACGCTTGGCCAGTCTCTGGCGGGCACGGTGCATGCCATGATGGACGTCTCCGATGGCCTGCTGATCGATGTGGCGCGCATGGCCGAGGCGAGCAACTGCGCGATCCAGATCAATCATGTTCCGCTGTCGCCATGCTATGAGGCATTGCGGGGGAGCTCGGTTCAGGCCCGGCTGGAGGCAGCGACGGCGGGTGATGACTATGTGCTGCTCATGGCCCTGCCCGGCGAGCGCGATCTGCCGCGCGGGCTCATTCAGGTCGGGCACTGCAAGCGGGGCGAGGGGGTGAGCCTGCGTCTGGATGGCAAGGCCGTTCGGCTGCCGGCCCGGATGGGCTACGAACATGGCTAAGCGGGCGGTCGCTGCTCTCCTGCCATAACGGGCGAGCCCGCGCGTTCCCTCCGGCGCCCCCTGCCCAGTGGATCGAAATCAGCGCGGCGAACCCGTCCCCCATTTATCTGCTTGACGGCACCGGCGCCGGCTCTAGGCTCCGGCCCCAAAGAAGCCGGAGAAGGGTGGCAAGCGCCCAAACCGGCAAAGCAGGGGAGTTTGCTGACGATGACTATGGTTCTCATCGCCATAGGCTGCGGCCTGTTGGCTGTGATCTACGGATTCGTGACCAGCCGCCAGGTTCTCAGCGCACCGGCGGGGGACGCCCGGATGCAGGAGATCGCCGGCGCCATTCAGGAAGGCGCCAGGGCCTATCTCGGCCGGCAATATCGCGCCATCGCTGTCGTCGGCGCCATCGTCGCCATTCTGATCTGGATATTCCTGGACGGCATGGGCGCGCCGCTCTCCACCGTGAGCTTCCTCATCGGCGCGGTGCTTTCCGGCGTGGCCGGCTATGTCGGCATGAACATCTCGGTGCGCGCCAATGTCCGCACGGCGGAAGCGGCACGCACGTCGCTGCAGGGCGGGCTAACGCTGGCTTTCCGCTCCGGCGCGATCACGGGCATGCTGGTGGCCGGGCTCGGGCTGCTCTCCATTGCCGGGCTCTTCTGGTTCCTCACCGGACCATCCGATCTCGCGCCCAATGACCGCTCGATCATCGCCGCGCTCACCGCGCTGGCCTTCGGCGCCTCGCTCATCTCCATCTTCGCGCGTCTGGGCGGCGGCATCTTCACCAAGGCGGCGGACGTGGGTGCGGACCTCGTCGGCAAGGTGGAAGCGGGCATCCCGGAGGACGATCCGCGTAATCCGGCGGTGATCGCGGACAATGTCGGGGACAATGTCGGTGACTGCGCCGGCATGGCGGCCGACCTGTTCGAGACCTATGTGGTGACGCTCGGCCTCACCATGGTCTCCGTCGCGCTGCTGGTGCGGGCCAGCGAAGCCGAGCTGACGGCGCTCATGTCCCTGCCGCTGCTCGTGGGCGGCGTGTGCATCATCGCTTCGATCATCGGCACCTATTTCGTCCGGCTGGGCTCGTCGAACAACATCATGGGCGCGCTCTACAAGGGCTTCTGGGTCACGGCGGGCCTCTCCGTCATCGGCATCTTCTACGTGACATGGCGCGCGCTCGGCGATCTCGATACCGTGATCGGCGCGGAGCTGGACGGCACCGGAGGCTACACCGGCTGGGCGCTGGTCTGGTGCATGCTGATCGGTCTTGCCGTCACCGGCCTGCTCGTGTGGATCACCGAATATTATACCGGCACCAATTACCGCCCGGTCCGCTCGATCGCGCAGGCAAGCGTGACGGGCCATGGCACCAACGTCATCCAGGGCCTCGCCATCAGTCTGGAGGCCACGGCACTGCCGACGCTCGTGATCGTCGTCGCGGTGATCGCGACATTCCAGATCGCGGGCATCATCGGCGTTGCCTTCGCCGCGACATCGCTGCTGGCACTCGCGGGCATGGTGGTGGCGCTCGATGCTTATGGCCCGGTGACGGACAATGCCGGCGGCATCGCCGAAATGGCGGGGCTGCCGGATGACGTGCGCAGCCGCACGGACGCGCTGGATGCGGTGGGCAACACCACCAAGGCCGTGACCAAGGGCTATGCGATCGGTTCGGCGGCACTGGCCGCGCTGGTGCTCTTCGGCGCCTATACCACGGACCTGGAGCTCTACTTCCCCGAGGTGGTCGTCGATTTCTCGCTGAGCAATCCCTATGTCATCGTCGGCCTGCTGCTCGGCGCGCTCCTGCCCTATCTGTTCGGCGCCTTCGGCATGACGGCGGTGGGCCGCGCCGCCGGATCGGTGGTGGAGGATGTGCGGGAGCAGTTCCGCAGCAATACCGGCATCATGGCGGGCACGTCCCGCCCGGACTACGCCCGCACGGTGGACATCGTGACCAAGGCAGCGATCAAGGAAATGATCCTGCCCTCGCTGCTGCCGGTGCTGGCGCCCGTCGTCGTCTATTTCGCTATTCTGGCCGTGGCGGGACAGGCGGAAGCCTTCGCTGCCGTGGGCGCATTGCTGCTGGGCGTGATCGTCTCCGGCCTGTTCGTCGCCATCTCCATGACCAGCGGCGGTGGCGCATGGGACAATGCCAAGAAATATATCGAGGACGGCCATCATGGCGGCAAGGGATCGGACGCGCACAAGGCGGCCGTGACCGGCGACACGGTGGGCGATCCCTACAAGGATACCGCCGGTCCGGCCGTCAATCCGATGATCAAGATCACCAACATCGTGGCGCTGTTGCTGCTCGCCGCGCTGGCGCACGGGGCGATGTAAGAGACCCCGGCGCATATCCCGGAAACGGGAGAGGAGGGAGCCCGTCCAGACCAGTGGTCCGGACGGGCTTTCCTGTTTTGGCATCGCGCTGCGGGGTGAGTAGGCAGCGGGAAGGCGCGTCGCTATAGCGCCGCAATGACGATGGACGGTCAGAGGTATTTTCACGATCAGCTCGATGCGCTGGAACGCCGGTCGCGTCTGCGGCGCTTGATGCCGCGCAGGGGGCATGACTTCGCGTCCAACGACTATCTGGGTCTGGC
Organism: Sphingobium sp. SYK-6; assembly: GCF_000283515.1. GTDB lineage: Bacteria > Pseudomonadota > Alphaproteobacteria > Sphingomonadales > Sphingomonadaceae > Sphingobium > Sphingobium lignivorans. The sequence goes on along the minus strand of NC_015976.1, from coordinate 3,804,631 downwards.
GCACGATCCGGCAATCGCGACGGCGGTGGCCGAAGCGATCGCGCGGGGCGTGCCGGTCGGATCCGGCGGATCGCGCCTGCTGCGCGGCAACGCGCCCGAACATGAGGCGCTGGAGGCCTTCGCCGCGCGGACCTTCGGCAGCGAGGCGGCCCTGTTCCTCTCGACCGGCTATGCCGCCAACATCGCGATCCTCGCCGGGCTGCCGGGGCCGGACGATCTCATCGTCGCGGATGCCCTCATCCATGCGAGCGCGCATGACGGGATGAAGCTGGGCCGGGCGCGGACTGTCCTTGCTGCGCACAATGATCCGCAGGCCTTTGACGACGCGATCCGTGCGTGGCGGCGGGAGGGTGGTCGCGGGCGCGCATGGGTGGTGTCCGAGACGCTCTATTCGATGGATGGCGACAGGGCGCCGGTCGACGATCTCGCCGCGATTGCTGCGCAGCATGACGCCATGCTGGTGCTGGACGAGGCTCATGCCACGGCGGTGCACGGTCCCGGCGGCCGGGGCTTCTCGGCGACGGTCGAGGGGCGCCCGGACGTGATCGTGCTGCACACCTGCGGCAAGGGGCTCGGCGTCGAAGGCGCGCTGGTGACAGCCGCGCGACCGGTGATCGATCTGCTCGTCAATCGCGGCCGCAGCTTCGTCTTCTCGACTGCGCCTTCACCGCTCATGGCCGTGGCGGCCCAGGCCGCTTTGCTGCGGATGGGGGAGGTCGACGATCGGCGTGGGCGCCTTGCTGCGCTGATCGACCATGCCGCGCGGCATCTCTGCGCGCCTCTGGATCTGCCCCCGCCGCAAAGCCAGATTCTGCCGCTCATCCTGCGCGAGGACGGCCGCACGATGCGCGTGGCTGCGGCGCTGCAGGCCGCGGGGTTCGATGTGCGTGGCATCCGCCCGCCCACCGTGCCGCGCGGCACGGCCCGGCTGCGCATTTCGCTGACGCTCAATGTCGACGAGGCAGTCGTCTCAGCGCTCGGAGACGCTCTCCGGACGGCGCTGGAGGCAGAGCCGGCATGAGCGGCGTGTTGATCATATCCGGCACGGATACCGACGTCGGCAAGACCGTGGTCGCCGCCGGCCTCGCGGCGGCACTGGACGCGCATTACTGGAAGCCCGTGCAGGCGGGGACGGAGGACGGCACGGACAGCGAGCGGGCCGTGGCGCTCGGCGTCCCGCAGACCCATATCCTCCCGGAGGCGCACCGGCTGGCCCTGCCCGCCTCTCCGCATCTCGCGGCGGAACGGGAAGGATGCCGGATCGATCCCGATCGGCTTGCCCTTCCCACGCCGCGCCCGCTGATTATCGAAGGCGCGGGCGGCCTCATGGTACCCTTGCGGCGCGATCCTCCCGCGCTGATCATCGATCTGTTCGCACGCTGGAATTCGCCAGTGCTGCTGGTCGCGCGGAGCGGCCTTGGCACCATCAATCACAGCCTGCTCAGCATCGAGGCATTGCGGGCGCGGGGCATCGCCATTGCGGGGCTGCTGTTCGTCGGCGCGCCGCATGCGGACAACGAAGCCACGCTGCCCCGGCTGGGCGCCGTGCGCAGCTTCGGCCGCCTGCCGCAGATCGAGCCGCTCGATGCGCCGCAGCTCGCCGAAGCGATGCGGGCGCATGTCGACCTCGCCGGCGTGCGCGCCGCCATGGGGTTGGCGGCATGAGATCGCCGGTCTGGCATCCCTTCACGCAGCATGGTCTTGGGGAAGCGATCCCGCATGTCGTTGCGGCACAAGGGGCCTGGCTCGAATGTGCCGACGGCACGCGGCTGCTGGACGGTATAGCGAGCTGGTGGGTCATCACGCATGGCCATTGCGAGCCGCGCATCGCCGCGGCGATCGCGGCGCAGGCGGCGCAGCTCGATCAGGTGATCTTCGCGGGATACACGCACCCGCAGGCGGAGGCGCTGGCGCAATCGCTGGTCGCGCTCGCGCCCGCAGGCCTCGATCATGTGTTCTTCTCGGACAGCGGGTCCACGGCAGTGGAAGTGGCGCTCAAGATGGCGCTGGGCCACTGGCACAATCGCGGCGAGGCGCGCCACCGCATCCTCGTGATGGAACACAGCTATCATGGCGACACGATCGGCGCGATGTCGGTCGGTGCGCGCGGCATATTCAACCGGGCCTATGAGCCGCTGCTGTTCGATGTCGCGACCGTGCCTTTCCCGACTGAGGATGCAGGGCAAGCCTGCCTCGATAGGCTGGAGGCGCTGTGTGCCGGGCAGGAAAAGCCGGCCGCCTTCATCGTCGAGCCGCTGGTGCTCGGGGCCGGCGGCATGCTGATCTATTCCGCCGACATGTTGCGCGCCATGCGCGAGATTTGTGCGCAGCATGATGTGCTGTTCATCGCGGACGAAGTGATGACGGGCTGGGGACGGGCAGGCACGCTGTTCGCTTGCGATCAGGCGGGGATTTCCCCGGATATCCTCTGTCTTGCCAAGGGCATGACCGGGGGCGCCGTGCCTCTCGCCGCGACCATGGCGAGCGAAGCGATCTTCGACTCCCATTGCAGCCCCGATCGCGCGCGCATGTTCTTTCATTCCTCCAGCTTCACCGCGAACGCCATCTGCTGCGCGGCCGCCAATGCCAATGTCGAGATCTGGCGCGGCGAGGATATTCCCGGCCGTATTGCGGCGCTCGGCGCGGCGCTCGATGAAGGCCTGGCGAGCCTCGCCGGAATGAGGGGGCTGGGCAATGCGCGCCGCATCGGCGGCATCGCGGCGATCGATCTCGACGTGTCCGATGGGGGCTATCTGTCGGACGTGGCGCCAGCGCTGCGCGCGCATGCGCTGGCGCAGGGCCTCTTGCTGCGGCCGCTTGGAAACACCATCTATCTGATGCCCCCTTATTGCACGACGCGCGCGGAAATCATGCGCGCCTTTGCGGTGATCGGACAAGCTATCGAGGCGTTGCCCGGCTGAATCCGGCCATGGGGCGCTATTGCTTTTCAACTGGCGCTTTTGCCGCTATGGGGCGCCATTCGCGAAAAACTGGAAGATTATGGCCAAGGAAGAACTACTCGAAATGCGCGGGCAGGTGGTGGAACTGCTGCCGAATGCCATGTTCCGTGTCCGCCTGGAAAATGACCACGAGATTCTCGGGCACACCGCCGGAAAGATGCGCAAGAACCGCATCCGCGTGCTGGTGGGCGATGAAGTGCTGGTCGAGCTCACCCCTTACGACCTGACCAAGGGTCGCATTACCTATCGCTACATGCCCGGTCGCGGCGGCCCCGGTCCGCAGGGCTGACTGGCGGCGCGGTGGCTCACTCGCCCCGCGATCTGCTGTCACGCGACAATATGCCCCTCATTCTCGCATCCGCTTCCCCGCGCCGGCTGGACCTGCTGGCGCAGATCGGCGTGACGCCGGACGGCATCGACCCCGCTGATATCGACGAGACCCCCCGCAAGGGCGAGCTGCCCGCCGTCTATGCCGCGCGCATGGCGCAGGAGAAGGGCGTGGCCGTGGCGGCGCGCCATCCCGGCGCGCTGGTGCTGAGCGGCGACACGGTGGTTGCCTGCGGACGGCGCATCCTCCCCAAGGCGGAAGACGAGGCCACGGCGCGGACCTGCCTTGGCCTGCTCTCCGGCCGTCGCCACCGCGTGTTGAGCGCTGTCACCCTGATCGATGGAGACGGGCGTGCGCGGCACAAGCTTTCGACCAGCACCGTCACCTTCAAGCGCCTGCATCCGGACGAGATCGCCGCTTATCTTGCTAGTGGCGAGTGGCACGGCAAGGCTGGTGGCTATGCGATCCAGGGCCGTGCAGCCGGGCTCGTGCGCGCGCTTTCGGGCAGTCCCTCCGGCGTGATCGGCCTGCCGCTTTATGAAACACGCACGCTGCTGAACGGGGCGGGATATGGTTGTGACTGACGCGCCTGCCGGCCCGCACTGGCTGTATGAGGAAGGCATTGGCGAGAGCCGCGCCGCACTCGTTCGGTCCGGCCGCATTCTCGAAGCGCAGATCGAGCCCGATGACGCGCGCGCGCGCGCCGGCGGCGTGCATGGCGGGCGGCTGATCCGCACCCTCATCCAGCGCAAGCGTGGCATTGCCCGACTGGACAGCGGGGAACTCGTACTGATCGAGCCCATTCCGCCCAAGGTGGCGGAAGGCGCGTCGGTCCGTATCGAGATCCTGCGCGAGGCGATCAGCGAGCCCGGCATGGAGGAGGAGCGCGAGAAGCTTGCCAAGGGCCGGATCGCGCTGCCCGGCGTACAAGGCGGGCCGGGACCGAGCCTCTATCAGCGCATCGTTGCGACGGGGCTGCCGATCGTGGCCTGTCCCGCCCATGAAGCGGACCGGCTGGAAGCGGCCGGCTGGAGCGAACTGATTGCCGAAGCGACCACGGGCGAAGTTGGGCGCGAGGATGCCGCGCTGCGCATCTTCCCCACCCCGGCGATGACGCTCATCGATGTGGATGGCAGCCTGCCGCCGGCGCAGCTCGGGCCCAAGGGCGCAAAGCTCGCTGCGCAGGCGATCCGGCGCATGGGCATTGCCGGCTCCATCGGCATCGATCTGCCGACCATGAACAACAAGGACGAGCGGCTGGTGGCGGCGGCGCAGATCGACAAATATCTGCCGCTGCCGTTCGAGCGCACGGCCGTGAACGGCTTCGGCTTCGTACAGATCATTCGCAAGCGCGAGCGTCCCTCGCTGATCGAACTGCTGCGGGGAGACCCGGTGCGCGCCGCGGCGATGGCTGCCCTGCGCGCCGCCGAGCGGTTCGAGGGCGGGCAGGGTGCTGCCGGCGCGATGACGCTGACTGTCTCGCCTGCGGTCGCTCGCGCCATTCGCGCGCAGCCCGACTGGCTGAAGCTGCTCGAACGGCGACGCGGCGGCGCTGTGACATTGATCACCGATGAGACGATGCAGACAGGTTCGCACCATGCCCACTAAGACGCGCTGCCCGATCTGCCGCCAGCCGACAGTCACCGAATTCCGGCCCTTCTGCTCGCGCGCCTGCCGCGACCGCGATCTCATCAACTGGGTGGACGAGGGCTATCGCGTCCCGGTCGCGCCCGAGGAAGAGAACCGCCTCGATATGGATGAGGGATAGGCCTATCCCTCCCTTGGGCGATGGAACTTTCAGGCTGTTGCGGCGTAAAATATCGGGAGTGTCCGCCGGAGCTCCTCCGCCGGCCTCCGAACGATAAGGAAGAATGGCGATGAAAACCGCGAAAATCATGCTCGGGCTCGTTGCAGCGGGCCTTCTGACGCAGCCGGCGCTGGCGGAGACGAAGCTTGGAGACAAGGACCGCGCCCGCGTTGCCAGAGCTGCCGCCGCTGATCGCGACGAGGTTCGCTACTGTCTGATCCAGCGCAAGAAGGGCGCGAAGAAAGGCACGATCATCGGCGCTGCCGGGGCTGGCGGCACCGCCGTCGTTGCGGGCGGCAATGTCGGCGAATCCCTCCTCGCCGCGGGCGCAGGCGCTCTCGCCGGCAATCTGATCGGCAAGGGAAGCGGCACCAATAGCCGCTGCGATGCCGTGCTCAAGCGCAATCCCTGAACATGCAGACGGGCATGGCCGGTTCTGACGTCAGGCCGGCCATGCGCCAAAGTCCAGGCGCATTCTCATCCGCGCCGGACATAGCCGTAGCGCAGATTTGACGGCGCCGGCGCGCGCGCGACATAATCCGCTTTCAGCCGGCTGAACCGGTCATGTTGCTGGGCGCGGGCGGTTGTGGCGATATCGATATTGTAGAGCCGGGCATCGTTCCGGCCGAAGATGCCGTTCTTCACCGCCCCATCAGCCGGCCCGAGCGGCGCGAAGCCATGCTTCTTCTGCATGTCCTCGGGTATTTCGAGCCGCCGCAGCCCCTCGATCTGCCATTGTGGTGATCCCGTCCAGACGGCATCGGTGCCCCAGCAGACATGATCGGCGCCAAGACCTTTCACAAGTTGGCCCATGATCGCGGCGCAAAGGGCGGGCTGCGCAATCAGCGTCTGCGCGAAGATCTGCCCGAGGTCGGCATAGACATTGCTGACGCCATGCCTCTGCGGGATCTCGGCGAGGTCCGTCACCCAGTCGATGCGGCCCGTGCGGTTGAACGTGGCTAGCGCCCAGTCCGGATCGTCGAGCCGATAGGCCGCATGGTAGATGATGAAGTTGAGCTGGGGCCAGTCCTTCGCGGCCTGCGCGACGTCCCGCACGTCGGCATGGGGCGCCAGATGCGGAAAGCGCTTGTCGAGCTGGCGCCCCCACAGGCCCTTGTGGACGCAGATGTTCCGGATGCCGGCCTTCACGGCTTTCTCATAGCCGCGATAAGTCTCCTCGCTGTCCATCCGCCAGGGATAGCGCGCCAGCTCCTTGTGGGTGTTGTCGCCCACCGTATAGCCCTTGAGCGAATCGGGCTTCAGCTCGATCGCGGCATCGAGTGCCTCGAGCCATCCGGGTGCCCCGGGCGTGATGATGGCATGACTCATCATCCGCAGGGTTTCCGCTTCCCGGTTCACACGTTCGCGCGCTTGCGCCATCTGGCGATTGGTGAGGAACCAGTCCTCCGCTATGTCCGAGGGGGCGGAGGAGATGAGCGCGATCTTGGTGTCGCTGTCGAGATAGATTTCCTTGAAATAATTGTCGAATTTCAGGTCCTCCAGCGTCTGCGGGCCGGCCTTGCTGAGTTCGGGGTTCCAGCCTTGCGCGGCGACGCCCTCGCGCATCCTGACGAAGTTCGTCAGCCGCGTGTCATCCCGCAGGAAATGCGTGTGCATGTCCATGATGAACTGGCCCGCCAGGGCCCGCGACCGCTCGTCCGCTGCTTCCGGGGTGGCGGCTTCCGCTTCCCCCACCGCGAAGAGGCCGCCGAACGTGGCGTTGAGCGCTGCGAAAGCGGCGGCCATGCCGGCCGTGGTGCGGAGAAAATCGCGCCGGCTCATGCCGAGCCGGGGCGCGATGGCCTCCACCATGTCATAGAGCCGCGCCTCGGCTTCCCGCTGCTGCGGCGTCTGGGCAATGGGCAGATATTCCTCGCTGGCCACCATGCGCACCGGCAGCGGCGTGCGCGGTTCGCTGGTCTCCGCCGGGCTCAGCCCCCGGCGATCGCGCGTACCGAAAAGCGCCATGCAAGCCTCCCCAAGCTTTTGATTATCCGGGACTTGAACATGCCATGCCAGCAGTCCGGCACAAGCGAATTCGGCCGTGGCGGCCTCTTCGCGCGATACCCCGAGCGCGGCAGTTCCGTTGCCGGGTGCCAGCAAGGCACAGATTAAGCATCATGGGGGTGGACAGGCTCGCATCCTCATGCTTATAGCGCTCGCTCTCCGCCGGCCACCGGCCGCGCGACGATCCCGTGCCCGGGTAGCTCAGTTGGTAGAGCATGCGACTGAAAATCGCAGTGTCGGCGGTTCGACTCCGTCCCCGGGCACCATTTTCATGGCGATGAACAAGACGGTGTTGGATTGGCGATCTGGCCGAGCCATCGCGGCATGGCGATGGCACTTGCCGAACCCGCCGCTTCCTGTTTGCCTTCCTCGTCTGCCCGGCGATGCCGGTCCAACATTGCGATCCCGCTTCTTCCGGTTTCCTCCAATCGGGTACCCCGGCGGGATTCACGTCAGCGGAGCCCCGGATCAGGTTCGGGATGACAAACGAAAAATGGCTGAAAAGCGGGCTTCCGGCTCCATCAAAGTCCGCGAACTCGTCCCCGCGGCTAGCCTCTGCCGAGATAAGGCTGCGCTATGGGGAGGATCGTGGTGGACAGCACGTTGATCTCATCGGGGACGGCGGCCATCGTGGCGACAAGCTCGGCGACGTGGCGGGCTTCCATTGTCGTTGGCGAAGCGCTGGCCCGCAGCGAGCGCTCGCCGATGAGTTCGCTGATCGTCGCGCCGGGATGGATGATCGAGGCCGTGATGCCGTGCGGGCGGCCTTCCAGGGCCAGTGCCCGGGTCAGCCCTTCCAGCCCGAACTTGCTGGCGGTGTAAGCGATCGTATCGGCACGGGGCATTTGCGCGGAGAGGCTGCCGACGTTGATGATGCGGCCCCGTCCGCGCGGCTGCATCACGCGCAGCGCCTCCCGGCCACATAGGAAAGCGGCGGTCAGATTGACGTCGATGACCGCGCGCCATTGCTCGAGCGTCACGTCGACCGTGGGACGATGAATGGCCATGCCGGCATTTGCGACGAGGAGGGTGACGGGAGAAAAGGCCTCCGCATCGGCGAAAAGCCCGATGACATCCTCCTCGATGGTCACGTCGGTGGGCCGTGGCAGGACCTGGGCACCGCTGGCACTCAATTCCTCGGCGAGCGCGTCCAGCCGATCGGCACGGCGCGCCGCGAGGATGAGCCGGGCCCCGCACGCAGCGAAGCATCGCGCGATGCCCGCGCCGATTCCCGAACTGGCGCCGGTGATGATGGCTGTGTGGCGAGAGAGATCCTGCACATTGTCCTCCTGAGGTTGGTTGGGCACTGGCACTGTCATTGAACGCGACCCTGGCGGCCCAGCAGGGCCCGTGCTTCCGCTTCGATGCTCGGGTCGATCAGCGTCGCAAGCTGTGCTCGCGTACGCGCGGGGCGCCTCGCGAGGCCCGCGAGCCAGCGCTCCTCGGCGACCAGCGTATCGAGCAGGCCGGGGGCCAGCGTAGCCGGAAAGGCATGATGCCGCCAGACGGGGGCCACAGTGTTTGCTGGATAGCCGGTCGTCTCGGCAGCGAGCGCCACGGCGCCGGGCCTGTCCTCCTTCATCCTTGCCGACGCCTGGATGAGCGTCGCGACGAAGCGGACGATCTTCGCGCGGGTGGCAGGGTCGGCGAGCTTCGCGGCCGTCGTGTTGAGATTGTAGAGCTCGCGATAGCCGGTCTCGGGTTCGAGAATGATGGCGTCCTCCCCAAGGCGCTCGATGGCGCGCTGGGGTTCGGGCTCCCACAAGGCCACGGCGTCAGCCTTGCCCCGGAGCAGCAGCGAGGCGATGTCCCGGGGCGGCATGGCGATATTGACGATCTCGACGTCACGTTCGGCCATCCCGGCCACCGCCAGCGCGCGATGGAGATAGAAGGCGGCCGAGCTTTCCCGCGGCGTGGCGATCGTCTTGCCGCGCAAGTCCGTGAGGGTGCGAATGCCCGCCGAGCGCTTCGCCACGATGCGGTAACGGCCTTCGGTGATCGTCAGGATGATCCGCAGGTCGGGATGGTCCAGCGTGCTCCGCAATGCCTGAGTCTCGGCGTGTCCCGCAAGATCGGCGCCGCTTGCGTCGAAGAGGCTGGGGATCCCTCCGCGCGCGGCTTCGGCCCGGGCAGCGCCGAGATGCCGGATCGCATAATGGACCGGCGTCAGCTCGATGGTCGCGTTGCCGCGAACCTGCAGATCGTCGATCACGGCGGGCGATGACGCGCGGTTTGCACATCCGATGGCGGACAGTGCCAGGGCACTCATGAGAGCGAGCTTGCCGGCCAGACGGGGAAGGGAGGACCATTGCGCTTTGGGACGTGCAGGAGACGTGCGGTCCGGCTCGGAGACAATTCGTCCGGACCGCTCACCGAGCGCGTGACAGCGCTTGGAAACGGTGTCGGCACGTTGCATTAGCGTGTTGATGTCCACGGCGAATCGTCTCCTAAACGTGCTTGCGCTTTTCACGATGGATCGCCCGGAATGGTCGGTCGAGGAAGCCGCGACAGAGCTCGATATGACATTGAGCACGACTTATCGCTACTTCCGCAGCCTGGTGGAGGCAGGGCTCGTGGCGGCGCATACGCCGAGCCGATACACGCTTGGTCCGGCCATCATCCGGTTTGACCGGCAGATGCGCCTGCTCGATCCCCTGATCGTCGCGGCACGGCCAGTGATGCGCCGGCTCGCGAGGGAACTGGGTCCCCATATCTGGGTGCCGCTGTGCCGGCTCTACCGGACGGACGTGATGTGCGTGCATCAGGAAACACTCGAGCCGCCCGACCTTGCGAACGACTTCGAGCGGCAGCCGGTCAGCTATGGCCGCGGCCAGCTGATGCCGCTGCACCGGGGCGCGCCGTCCAAGGCCATTCTCGCCAACATGAACTTCCGCCTCGTCCGGCCAATCTATGATCGGGACCCGGCTGCCATGGCTGCCGTCGGCCTTGGGGGGAATTGGACGGAAGTGAAGCGCAGCCTCCGAGCGCTGCGCAGTGCGGGTGCGGTCATCACCAGCGGCGAGTTGCAGGGCGGAATGCAGGGCATCGCCGTGCCGATCTTCGATCAGCAGGTCGTGATCGGGAGCCTTTCGATCATCATGCAGCAATCGCGCGAGATGCCGCCTCGCGAGACGCTCGTTCCGCGTCTGACGGAAGGGGCGCGGCAGATCGAGGAGATCATGGCCGCCGCCGCGAGCCGGTAAGCCCGGGGAAGGCACTGCGGGCGCACCGCGCTCGCCACGCCGGTCCGCGCAAGCCCTGAGCATGTCGGGCGCCGCGACGCGGAGGTTCACCATGCCCGGCGCGCCGTCATCCGGATGGTGATCCGCCCTGCGCGGGCCTGAACAGCAGCAGATGACGGCCATCGGACAACGGCGCCCAGTGCGGCAGCACGCGCATGCCGATCTGCATCTGCCCGGGCGCGCACTGGATGACATTCGCCATGACATTGACGCCTTCGTCCAGTGTCACCAGTGCCAGCCAGAAGGGCTCGTTGCCACGAAAGGGCGGGCGCGCGCGCCGGGCGATCGTGTAGCTGAAGATGCTGCCCTCTCCCGAGACCTCGCGCCATTCCAGCGTCGATGCCCGGCCGGTATAGATGCTCGTGGGGCGCGGATAGAACTGGAAGGCCTGCGCGACCCGGTCATATTGCAGCAGCAGCCGGCGCTCGCGCGTGGCGTCCCAGAAGGGTCTGGAGAAGCTGCGCTCGACGGGCAGGGGACGATCGAGATCCGTGAGATCGTTGAAGTCGGTCATGGCTCCGTCCTCAGGCATCGGGGGTGAGGATCATGGCGGCACTGCTGTTCCAGTTCCGCCCATAAGGAATGCCGCCGATGCCGGTGACGAGCGCATTGCGTGTGTTCGTCACTTGCCGTGCACCGCCTTCGCCGAACAGCTGGCGGACGGCCTCGACGAGATTGGTGCCGCCGCCGGCCAGTCCCGCCTGCCCGGCGGAGATCTGTCCGCCGCCGGTGTTGAGCGGCAAGTCGCCAGCGAAGCCGAAATCGGTCTCGCGAATGAATGCGCTGCCTTGGCCGTGGGGGCAGAAACCGAGCATCTCGAGCTGCATCATGATGGCGATGATGAAATCGTCATAGGGATGAAAGGCAGCGATATCGCGCGGCGTCAGGCCGGCCTGCGCGAAGCATCTGGCGCCGGCGGCGCTGTGGCCTGTTTCGGTGGGATCGACGAGCGCGCGCGACGCCTGGTAGTTGGTGCGCTCGCCATAGCCGACGGGCACGACGCATCTGGTCAGGCCGCGCTTCTCGGCGGCGCGTCGGCCCGTGACGAGCAGCCCGCTGGCGCCGTCGCACGGCATGACGCTGTCGAGCAGCCGGACGGGATCGTTGATCATCCGCGATTGAAGATAGTCCTCGATGGTGATCGGCTTGCGCAGCTTCTCACAGGCGAGATCATTGAGGATCGCGTGCTCGCGCTGGGTGACCGCAAGCTTGCCGAGCGCGCGATGATCGAGCGTGAACTTCTCTTCATAATAGCGCGTGAGCAGGCCGAAAGCCGCCGGCGGGCCGATATAGCCCAGCGGCGTTGTCCACTCCTGGCCGAAGGAGCGTGCCCGGGCGGAACCCTCAGCGACTGCCGTATCGGCATAGAGGCACAGCACCGAGGTGGCGAAGCCGGCATCGATCGCCGCGCTCGCGCGGGCCACGGCGCCGAGCGGCGAGCAGCCCCCGATGTCGACCGTCTGGCAGAAATCCAACTCGAGCGAGAGTGCGTCGGCTGTGGCCTGGGACCAGAAGGGGTTGCCCGCGCCGGTCAGCGAGGCGGAAAGGATCAGGCCATCGATCTCGCCTTTCTCGTAGCCGGAGCGGTCGAGCAGCTGTTCGAGGATATCGGCGCCCAGCTGCCAGATGTCCCGGTCGCTGACCGGGACGATTTTGGTTTCGGCATATGCGATGATTGCGGCATCGTGCAGGGCCATGGGCGTCAGTCCTCCTTGTCCGGGGCGGCGACCTTGTTGCGTCCGCCGAGGAAGGCGCCGATCCGGTCCGCGCTCTCGTTGCTGCGCGCAGCCATGCCGATCAGCCCCTCGATGAACAGCCCGTCGTCATGCGCCATGTCATTGACGCGGGGGAGTGCCGCGCAGACGCCCCAGTTGGTGCTCGCGGCATTGGCCGCGACGGCCCGCGCGAGCTCCGTCGCCTTCTCCAGGCTTTGCCCGGCCGGGACGACATATTGGCAGAGATTGGCGCGCTCGCCTTCGGCCGCGTTGAGCGCGCGGCCCGTGAGCATCAGATCCGCCATGCGGGCATAGCCCATCAATCGCTGGATCCGTACCGATCCGCCACCGCCCACGAAGATGCCGCGCCGCCCCTCCGGCAGGGCGAAGAAGGTCGTCTGATCGGCAACCCGGATGTGGCATGCGGCCGCGATTTCCAGTCCGCCGCCAATGCATGCGCCCTTGAGGGCGGCGATCCACGGCAGGCCTCCGCGCGCGACCTGATCGAGCGGCCCATTCCAGCGCCCGCGCGACCGAGGTGTCGAGGGCGCACCGGACTTGAGCCGCGCGGCGGCCTCGGCCAGATCGAGCCCGGCCGAGAAATTGTCGCCATGGCCAAACAGCACGCCACAGCGCGCCTCGTCTGCCGCGCGGAGGAAAGCGGCGAGAAGCTGGTTCATCACGTCCATGCTGATGGCGTTGCGCTTGTCCGCGCGGTCGATGCCGACCAGCGCGACATCGCCATCCAGCTCATAGGTCACGAATTGCTCGGTCATCCCTGCCTCCCGTCAATCATCGGTGCGGGTGACGACCAGCGCGTCCACCGCCGTCACGCCTTCGCCCCGTGCGTGGGCGAAGAGCGGGTTGATGTCGACTTCGACGATTTCTGGCCGGGTGAGCATCAGCCGGCCGATCAAGGCCGCCGTCCGCGCCACAGCGGCGACATCGACCGGCGGTGCGCCCCGGAAGGCGCCCAGCAGCTTCGCGCTGCGCAGCTTGCCGATTTCCTCGACGATATCCGCCTCGGCCAGATCGCAAGGCATCAGCCGCACATCGCCGATCGCCTCGATCCAGATGCCCCCCAGCCCGACGAGCAGCACAGGCCCCCATTTCGGATCGCGCCGCGCGCCGACCACGAGCTCCAGTGCCTTGGGCGCCATTGTCTCGATGAGCACCCCGTCGAGCGTCAGCCCCGGCTGCGCGCGCGAAATATTGTCGTGCAGCGTCGCCCAGCCGGCCCGCAGCGCCTCGGCATCGGCGAGGTTCAGGATCACGCCGCCAGCCTCGGTCTTGTGGGCGAGCGCGCCTGCCTGCGCCTTGAGCGCGACGGGATAGCCGATGCGCGCCGCGATCGCTTGCGCCTCGTCCAGGCTCGTGGCCAGTCCGCCCTCGGGAACCGGGATGCCGATCGCCCGCAGCAGGGTTTTGCCTTGCCATTCCGGCAAGGCGCCCTTGCCCAGCACCGGCAGGCCCTCGAAACGCACGGGCGTGACCGCCCGCTTCGCCCGCTGGAGAGCGCGGCCATGGAAGGTGGCGAGGCCGATTGCCTGGATGGCGCGCTCCGCCGAGCGGCTGAAGATGATGCGGTTCTCCCTGAGCGCGGCTTCGAATTCGGGCGCCAGTTCCGAATTGGGGAGCGAGAAGATCGCCGGCTTGCGGTGCTCCTTCAGTGCATCGATGAAATGGAAGCCATAGCTGAGCTGCGCCCGGGGGTTGGCTTGCGCGATGCAGATGCACAGCGACCCGATCGCCGGGTCGTCGAGCAGGGCGCGCGTTCCGATCCCGGTCAGTTCCGGCTTCCACAGCACTTCGGTGCCGAGATCGAGCGGATTGCGCGGGGGCATGAAGTCCGGAAGCTGCGGGGTGAGATCGGCCACGATGTCCGGCGAGAGCGGGGGAAGGTCGAGGCCGATATCCGCGCAATAATCATGGGCGATGGCGACGAAGCCGCCGGAAAAGGTGACGATCCCCGGGCCATCGACCGGCGGTTCGGGATAGCGGGCGAGCAGCTCGGTCACGTCCACCCATTGCTCGAGCGTGTCAACCAGCGCCACGCCTGCCCGCGCGAGGTGGACGCGCATCATGTCATAGTCCCCGGCGAGCGCGCCGGTGTGCGATTGCACTGCGGCCTTGGCCTCGGCGCTGCGGCCGGGGTGAATCATGACCACCGGCTTGCCTTTCGAGCGGGCATAGCGTGCGGCTGCGAGGAAGGCCTGCGGATCGCGCACTTCCTCCAGATAGAGCGAGATCAGGCGCGTGGCGGGATCGTCGGCAAAGAATTCGATGAAGTCCGCCAGTCCCACCCCGGCTTCATTGCCGGTCGAGGCGAGATAAGCGACGGGGAGGTTCGCCGCCTCCAGCGACGCGCGGGCGAAGGCCATCAGGCCCCCGCTCTGGGAGACCATCGCGATGGCCGGGTCGGTCCGGTCGGGCTGGAGCTTCGGCACCTGGCGCGCGATCGAGAATGTCACCGCGAAGCCGTCGACGAAATTGGTGTATCCAAGGCAGTTCGGCCCCAGCAGCGCGACGCCGCCCTCGCGAGCGATGCGGGCCAGTTCGTCCTGTTCGGCGCGATTGCCGATCTCCGCGAAGCCGGAGGAAAAGATGGTCACGGCGCGCACCCCGCGCCGGGCGCAAGCTTCCAGCGCATCCTTCACGCCAGCTGCGGGCAAGGCGAAAATGGCGAGATCAATGCCCTCGGGCAGCTCGTCGACCGATGTCAGCACGGCTATGCCATCGATCTCGCCGCCACTGCGGCCGACGAGATGGATATCGCCGGCGAAGCCATTGGCCTGCAAGGCCCCCAGCACGGTGCGGCCGGCCGAGCGGGGCTTGGACGAGACGCCGATCACCGCCACCGCGCGGGGGCGCATGAGCAGTTCGACCGCCGCCTTACCCGTCGCTGCCTTGCGACGTGGTGCCTCCATCATGTCTTTCTCCTGTCCTTATATCGCTTGCGGCTTGCGGCGCGTGAACATCGCGTGGCCATTGTCGTGCAGCACCCGTCGGCGCTCGTCGGCATTCAGGGCCCTGGTGGAGGCCAGGGCGTCGGCCACCATGTCGGCATAGGGCCACAGGGTGTTGCCGCTGTCGGATCCCCACATGATTCGGTCCGCTCCGAAGATGTCGGTCGCGCGCCGCAGAAGTTCGGCGGGCGAATGAGCCTGCGCCTTCAACTCGTCGATCACGTTCGTCGTCCATTTGAAATGGACGTGGGGAAAGGCGCGCAGCGCCAGATGCGCAGGCGCGATGTCGCCCTTCACCAGCCGGCCGCAATGTTCGAGGATGATCGGGCAATTTGTGAAGCGTTCCGCAAGGGTGCGGACCGCGCTCAGCGCCTCGATGGTTCCCTTGGGCGGCAGGAAGGTGATGCCGACCGGGATGGCCAGCCTGTCGGCGGTGGCCCACAGCCGCAGCGCGTCCGGTGAGTTCAACCACGGAATGTCCCGCGTGTCCTGGGTAAAGCCGGTAAGCCGCATCGCCGACACGCGCCGCGCTGCGACCAGTGCCTCCAGACGATCAGGGCTTGCGGGATTGCGTGCGTCCATGATGATCTCGGCATGGATCTTGTCCGGAAAGCGGTCGGCGAGATCGAGGACGTAGCTGTTATCGGTCTTGTAGACACCGCTATACTGGACGCCTGTGCCGGACGTGACGCCGGACTGTGCCCACCAGGCGAAGACTTTCTCCGGCGTGCCCGGATCCCGCATGACGCGTGAGCGCGTTACTTCCTCGCCCTCGCGCGAATTGCGCGTGTCGATGGGATAATGTCCGATGTCGTTCGTGAAGAAGTGGATGTGGCTATCGTAAAGTTCGACGCCCGGCGCCCCCAGGTCCCCCGGCACCGCGCGCGCCGCGCAGGACAGGGGGAGGGCGCAGGCAAGCGCCATGATGTCACGGCGCGAGACGGGCCATCCAGCTTCCGTCATGCGTGGATCCCGCGCCGTCTGCGAAAAGGGCTCTGCGCCGCCGTGCCGGGCGTTCGTGGTATCGCTGGTCATGTCGTCCCTCGGGATCGTTCGTCGTTCGTGCCTGTCCGTCGTTCCGGCCGGCGGCGCATCGGGCCCGGAAGCTGCGATGCGCCGCCTGCGCGGAAGGTCGTCAGAACCTGACCTTGGCGCCTACCTCGAACACGCGCCCGATCTTGTCGTAGAGCTGGCCATTCACGGCCTGGCCCTGCGTGGCGTAGGGGCTGACCGGCGGGTCCGTATCCAGCAGATTGTCGATGCCCGCGTGCAACTCGAACCGGTCGGTGATCTTCACCGAGCCGAGCAGGTTCACATAAGCCGCCGCGTTGATCGTGTTGTCGTTGATCGACAGCGCGGGGATCGTGTTGAACTGGTTGTCGTTCTTGCCCGCGCTGATGAAGAGCATCTGCGCCGTGAGGGAGAGGACGTCGTTGCTGTAGGTCTGCGAGAGATTGCCACGGAAGCGTGGTTGCGAGCCGAGGCTGCCCATGCCGTTCTCGCCAGCCCGATCGATGCCGTTGATGTAGGCATGAAGCGCATAAGTGCCGCTGAGCCGCGTGGTGAGCGCCCCGCTGCCGCCCAGGCTGAGGCGATAGGATAGCGCCAGGTCGAGGCCGCTGGTCTCGAACTGGGAGATGTTCTGGATCGGCGCTTCCAGCCGGACGGGCGTCACGCCGTTCGCGGCGAAGGTGATGAAGCTGCAGGACAGGGCATCGCCGGCGGTGCAGGCATTGCCGATATTGGCCGCCGACAGCGTGTCGATCGCATCCTTGAGGTTGATCTTGTAGTAGTCGAGCGAGACGCGCAGGCCGGGGATGGCGCTGGGTTGCAGGACCACGCCGAGCGTGAGCGTGTCCGCCTTTTCCGGCTTGAGGTCGAGGTTGCCGATCGTGCGGTTCTGCGGAATGACTTCCGTGACGCCATTGACCGTCAGGGCCGTGTTGGTGAACGAGCCGGGCGAGAAAAGCTCGAAGATGGCAGGTGCGCGAATGTCCCGCGAGCGAGTGGCGCGGAAGCGCAGCCCGTCGATGGGCTCCCAGACGCCGCCGACCTTCCAGGTCGTTTGCGCCCCGGCGGTGCTGTAGTCGGCGTAGCGGATCGCACCGCTGAGATCGAGCGTGCGGGCGAAGGAGAGATCGCGCGCGAGCGGCACGATCGCTTCCAGATAGCCCTCGGTGACGCTGAATTCGCCGGAGAAAGGCACGGCATTGCCGATCGCGAACCGGCTGGCGGTGGACAGCGGGCCTGCGGTCAGGTCCTGCGTTTCCTTGCGATACTCGCCGCCGAACGCCACCGAGACGGGCGCTGCCCAGGTGGAGAAGGGCTCGCCGCGCACGTTGATCCCGGCCGCATGCTGCTTGTACAGGACCGCGTTGTAATCCGCGCGGTTGACGTAGGCCAGGCCGGCGGGATCGGACTCGCTGACGGCGTTCGGCCCAAAGATGTTCACCGGAACGCAGCCGGCCGCGAGCGGATTGGGCGCCGCGCCGGGCAGTCGCGATCTGCAGACGATCTGGTTGGTCGTCGGATCGACGACGGCATCGACCGCCAGGTTCCAGAACACCGGCGAGAAATTGTTGGTGAAGTCGCTGCGGAATTTGTTCTCGCCGTAGGAATAATGGGCGTCGTAATGCCAGGAGCCGCCAAGCGCGCCCTGCACGCCGATGGTGCCGTGGGGCGTCTCGTTCTTGACCGTGAAGTTGATGTTGCCGACATCATAGACGCCTTTCGCCACCGTAATGGAGGTGAGCGGACCTCCGGGATGCGCGGCCATGGCATCCTTGACCGCTTGCGGCAGGAAGGCGTTGTCGCGGCGGATGGTGAACCCCGAGAAGTTCGGGAGGCCGCCTGTGAAAGTGCCCTTGGTTTCGGCATATCCACCCTCGAGGATGATCTCCAGAGCGTCCGAGAATTCGAAGCTCGCCCGCCCGTAAGTGACGAAACGCTCGATGCCGGGCACGAGGCTGGAACCCGCGTTGCGGCTCAGGCCCTCGCCGCCGAGCTGATAAGTGCCGTTGTCTATGGAGCCCTGCTGATAGGGGCGGATCGTACCGTCATCGTTGAACGTGTAGTTATTGAGGCTGAAGCCGGCCGGGCCCCGTATCCTGCCACCCACCCCGTTGGAATTGAGCACATGGGGGGCGACGATGTTGGCGGGCAGTCCATTGGTCGCGAAATTGGGATTGGTGACCGTCATCCACTCTTCGCGGCCCCAGGCACGGCGGTAGAGATCCTCGATCTGGTCCATGGCGGCTGCTTCCGCAGCGAAAACCACATTGCCGCGCCCATCGGCAAACTGGAAGCCGCCGACCGCGCCGAGCTTGTAACGGAAATTATCGCCCTGCTGGGAAATGCCCGTCTGTGCGGTCAGCTCGATGCCTTCCATCCGCTTCCTGAGCAGGATGTTGACCACGCCCGCGACCGCGTCCGAACCATATTGGGCGGATGCGCCGCCCGTCACCACCTCGACACGCTCGATCATGTTGGTGGGGATGACGTTGAGGTCGGTCGTCACCGGCACGCCGGTCGTGACGGCGGGGGCCTGTGGCACGATCCGCGAGCCATCGACAAGCACGAGGGTTCGCTGGCCGCCCAGGCCGCGCAGGTCGGCGGTCGACTGGCCGGGGCTGGAGAAATTATTGGCATTGCCGCCCGGCGAGCGGGTGGCCTTGAACGCGGGCTCCTGCTGCAGAACCTCGCCAAGGGACACGGGCGACTGTCGTTCGATCAGGTCGGCACCGAGGACCGATACCGCCGAGGGCGCCGAGAAGCCGGAAGCCGCGGCGCGCGAGCCGGTGACGATGATCTCGCCTTCCGGGGGCATGTCCTGAGGTGACTGTGCGTCCTGACCGGCGGCGGGGGTGGTGACCATCATGCCGATGGCGAGCGCGACCGATGCCATCAGGTCGCGGCGGGTGCGCAGATTCCGACGGCGGCCGTGTTCAATCCCGATCATGTTTTCCTCTCCTGTTTCTTATGATTTTGTCGCCATGCAGCCGGACTCCGGCCGTAACAGCGCGTCCATTTTCTTATGTTTTTGGCGCCCGCAGGGACGCGGATGCCCACGCACCGGCATCAGCCGGGCGGAGGCGGCAGGGTCTGTCTTGGGTCCCGCAGGCAAACATGCCCCCCCCCCCGGGCCCCATTCTCCTACTGTTGCATCGCTCAATATCCTCGTCAATCCCACAATATGCGAAATCAATCGAATCCTGTAATGCGGCAAAGTATCATTTTTGGTCGGTGAGACGCATCCAACAGCTTGCGAATCCGCGCCAAAGCTACATGAGTCGGGTGCCCTTGTACATAAATTAAACGATACTATAAATAGTCTCACGGATCGAGTGGGTTTTGGAGTACGATCCCCGACGTGTGCTTAATCTGGAAGAATGATTTGATGGGAGCGCCAAGGCCTTTCACCCATCAAGATCGTTATAAAAAACTGGTCTCTCGGAGCGGTGCCGGCAGGCATATCCACCGTCGGTTGCCGCAAGGCTGCGTTCGTGTCCTGATAGCGAGAGATGCCGCCAAAGTGCCAGAGTGCATTGGCTTTCGCCGCACTATAATACAACATTTTTCGCATATTACAGGAAAATCACTTTTCTTTCGATCCGGTCATCCGTATTGAAACGGGTAAGACATGCCCATCAAGGCTGCGGACAGGAGGGATGATGCTGGGAGCTGACCTGATTGCGAAGGCGATTGCGCGCCAGGGCGTGGGCACCGTTTTCGGTCTGCCGGGTCATCTTGAGTCGGTGTTCGGCGCGTTGCAGCGGGAAGGCATCCGGCTGATCCACATGCGGCACGAGAGCCCCTGCGTCCTCGCGGCCGATGCTTATGCACAGATGCGCCGGAGCCTTGGCGTGGCCTGCGTCACGTCAGGCCCCGGACTCGCGAATGCGGTTGGCGGAATTGCGTCGGCATTCGATAATTCTTCGCCAGTGCTCATCATCGCCGGCCGCAATCCGCTGCGCATGCTCGATGCGCGTCCGATGCAGGAACTGGACCATGCGCGACTGGTGCGCTCAATCGTGAAATGGGCGCAGGTCGTGCATGATCCCTCGCGGCTCGGCGAATATGTCGAGATGGCGGCGCGCATTGCCATGTCCGGCCAGCCGGGGCCGGTCCTGCTCGAGATCCCGCGTGATGTCGCCAATGGCGAGGCGGACGATGCCGTCGCTGCCGCCTCGCTCGGGCCGGTGCTGCGCGCGCATCCGCCGGCGCCCGCGTCGGAAGACATAGCCCGCGCTGCCGCGCTTCTTGGCGATGCCGAGCGGCCGCTGATCGTGGCGGGGGCCGGCGCATACTGGTCCGATACCGGCGCCGAACTGGCCCGGCTCAATCGCGAGTTCGGCATTCCCGTGCTGCTCCAGGGCTCCTCGCGCGGGCTGGTCCCGGAGGACATGGAAACGGTCTTTCCCTGGCCCGTTGCCAGCGTTGCCGCGCAGCAGGCGGATGTTGTCCTGTTTGCCGGCTGCCGCATCGCGGGCGCGATCGGCTTCGGGACGCCGCCGGTATTTGCGGCCGACGCCCGCTTCATCCAGATCGACAACGACGCGTCCGAGATCGGTCGGGGCCGCCCCGTCGAAGCGCCTGTCGCCGGCGATTGCAGGCATGCGCTGGCGAGCATGGCGGATGCCCTGTCGGGACGCTCCCCGGCCCGGCGAGATGTGCGCTGGGTGAAGGCCGCCGTGGCTCCGAGGCTGGAGCGCATCGAGAGCGCAGGGCGCAGCGAGGAAGGGCAGGTCCACCCTTTGCGCATGGCGCGAGAGCTGGCCGCGCGCATGTCTGAAAACGGTTTGTTCGTCGGCGACGGCGCCAATTGCAATAACTGGTTCAAGGCAGTCCTGCGCTGTACGCACTCGCCGGGGTTCATCGATCACGAGCCTTTCGGGGCGATGGGCGTCGGCCTGCCCCATGCCATCGGCGCGGTCGCCGCCTTGCAGGAGGCGGGCGACGAGCGGCCGGTCTTCCTTGGCACGGGCGACGGCGCCTTCGGGCAGTATCTGGGCGAGCTGGCGACGGCCTCGCTGCACGGTCTGCCAATCTTCGTGATGGTCGCCAATGATGGCGCCTGGGGGTCGAGCCGCAACATCGCCCTGCATCTCTTCAATGGCACTTATGGGGTGGATTTCGCCCAGAGCGGCTACGAACTCGTCGCCCGGGGGCTGGAATGCCACGGCGAAATCGCGGCCACGCCTGCGGAGGTCGGGCCGGCGTTCGACCGGGCCCTGGAGGCAGTGCGCGCCGGCCGTCCGGCGGTCGTGAACGTGCTGGTCGACCCCGATAGCGGGCTCGAGCGGCGCGATCCGCTGCTGCAGATGATTACGTTCAATCGCGTTCGCTTTGGCGGAGCCTGACAGGGGCTGACCGCCGGGGGCGTTCGCCTCCGCAGGGAGGCGCGGGATATCTCGGAGTTTTGCATGCTTACCAAGGAACAGAACGACCTGCTCACCCAGACCGGCCCCGGTACGCCGGGCGGCGCATTGCTGCGGCGCTACTGGCAACCAGTCGCGCTCGCCAGCGAGATTCCCCTGGGCGGAGACCCGCTCCCGATCGACATATTGAGCGAGGCGCTCGTGCTGTTTCGCGACGAGGATGGCCGGCTCGGCCTGCTTGGGCGGCACTGTCCCCATCGGGGGGCCGACTTGTCCTATGGCCGCGTGGAGGATGGCGGCTTGCGGTGCCTCTATCACGGCTGGCTGTTCGATGTCGGCGGCAAATGCCTTGAACAACCTGCGGAACCCAAGGGGTCCACCTTCAAGGACAAGATCTGCCAGAAGTCCTATCCGGTCGTCGAGCGGGGCGGCGCGGTCTTCGCCTATATGGGGCCCGGCGAACCACCGCTTTTCCCGGCCTATGATTTCTTCGCCTATCCGCCCGAGCATGTCTTTGCCCGCAAGCTCTTCAAGGAGTGCAATTATCTCCAGGCGAACGAAGGCAATTACGATCCCGCGCATGTCGGCTTCCTGCATCGCTCCTCGCAGATGCTGAACAGGTCCGGCCTTGTCTTTGGCGACATGCGCAAGTTCGGCAGGGTGGACATATCGGACGCCGCCGTCGATCCTTTCTCCGTGCCGGCGCTCAAGGTCGAGGATGCCCCGTTCGGCATGCGCATCTTCCAGGTCCGCGATGGGGGGCCGGACAAGACCTATCTGCGCGTGACCACTTTCGGGATGCCCAATTTCTCGGTGATCGCCGGCCCGCAGGGGGGGGATGGTCATGTCGGCATCTGGCATGTGCCGATCAACGACCATGTGCATTGGCGCTTCGGCTTCACGCTGCGCCGCGACGCGCCCATCGCCCAGGCGCGGGAGACTGACGAGTTCGCCCCGTCGATCCGTCCGCGCGATCCCCAGTATTTCGATGGAGAGTTCCATCACCGGCAGCAATTGCGGAACCGCTATCTGCAGGATCGCAGCACGTTTGCCGACAGCTATACCGGCATGGGCTCCCATTTCAGTGTCCATGATGCCTTTGCGACGGAATCGCAGGGGTCGATCCAGGACCGCACGCAGGAGCATCTCGGCCGGACCGATCTCGCGATCGGCGCGGCGCGGCGGATGATGCTGCGGGCGATCGCCGATGTGCAGGAAGGCAGGGATCCGGTCGGCGTGGTTCGCAGCCCTGCGGACAATGATTTCCGGGACATGATCTCGTTCGATGTGCTCGTCGAGAATGGCTCGGACTATGCCGAGGTGGTTCGCGCCGTCGCCGACGAGACCGGACGGACGCTGGCGTGAACAGGCCAGAGATTACAGGGGAGGGACGCTGCCATGACCGACGATGAGCGGCGAGGGATCGAATGGGAATGCGCCCAGAACACCGTGCGCTTCTACAATCGCCTCGATGGCGCGCGAGGCGCCGAAGCCGCCGCCTTGTTCGCCGAGGACGGCGTCTGGTACAAGATGAACAGCGACGATGGCCATGTCGGCCGCGCCGCGATCGCGCGATATGTGGATAATGTCCGCCAGCGCGGCAACCCGGACGTTCCGGAAGCGGATCGCAGGGTCTTCCATCTCGTCTGCAATCTCGAAGTGCAGGTGATCGACGCGACCAGTGCGGAGGTTCGCGCCAACACCGTCGTCATTCCCGGCAGCCGCGGCTCGGATGGGAGCGCCGGCTGGACGCAGGGCGTGAGCGCGATCTTCCCGACACTCGAGCTCCACAGGCGGACCGCCGAAGGCTGGAAGATCGCATCCAAACGCACCGAGCTGGCGATGCGGGTGCGGTCCCCCGGCTGAGGGCTATCAGCGGGCAACGGGTCGGCAGGCGAAGAAACGAGATAACGGACAGGAGAGATGAGGGTGAGTAACGCAGTTCCACACGGGGTGCTCTACGACCGGCCCATGACGTCCATGCAGTTCGTGATTGTCGCGATCTGCTGCCTGACCAATATCTCCGATGGCGTCGATATCGCGGCGCTCGCCTTCGCGGCACCCGTGCTGGTCAAGGACTGGGGGCTGAGGCCGGCGGTTCTTGCAACGCTGTTTGGCGCGACTGCGGTGGGCCTCGCGATCGGGGCCTTCTTCGTTGCCCAGCTTGCCGACAGGTTCGGTCGCCGACCCGTGACGCTGGTCGCGACCGGCACGATCGTGCTGACGATGATGCTGACCGCGCTCGCCACAAGCGTGCCTCAGCTGGCTGCCCTGCGCTTCACCACTGGCCTGTGCCTCGGGACGCTGGCGGTGACTCTCAACGTGATGGTGTCCGAGTTCGCCAATGCGCGCTGGCGCAACATATCGGTGGCGATCCTGCATAGCGGCTTCTCCATCGGCACGATGGTCGGCGGTCTGTTTGCGGCGTTGTTGCTCATGCCCTTTGGCTGGCAATCCATGTTCATCGCCGCCGGAACGCTGAACGCGATCGCCTTCGTGCTCATTCTGTTTCTGCTCCCGGAGTCACCTTCCTTCATCGTCTCCCGGCGCGACGACGGGACGCTCGGGCGCCTCAACCGCGCTCTGAGCCGTCTGGGACAGAGCCAGGTCACGGAGGTTCCTGCCGTGGCGGTGGCGCGGGGCAAGGCCAAGGTTTCCGCCCTGCTGGCGGGTGCCAGGCGCAATTCCACATTGCTGCTCTGGCTTTCGCAGTTCGTTTTCGCTGTCATCAGCTATCTTCTGCTCAACTGGAAGCCCACGGTGCTCGTCAATGCCGGGCTCAGTCCGGCCCAGGCGGGGATCGCGGGGCTGGTCAGCGGGATCGCTGGCATCGCCGGACATATGGTCGCGGGCTATCTGTCGCGCGATGGCCGCGAAGTGCGTTCGACGATGATCTTCCTCTTCATGCTGTGCTTCGCGCTGCTCTGGCTCGGCTTGCAGCCGCCGATGGTGGGCGGGCTCATCCTCGCGGCCTCCTTCACGTCCTTCTGCAATGTCGGCGTGTTCACGGGACTGCTGCTCATCGGCCTCACGCATTATCCCGCTGCGGTCCGGACGGCGAGCGTCGCGATGCTTGTCGGCATCGCACGGCTGGGCGCCATCAGCGGCCCGGTCTTTGGCGGCCTGCTGCTCGAACTCGGCCTTGGGCGCGATGGCATGTTCATCGTGCTGGCCAGCATGGCACTCGCCCCGTTGATCGCCATGTACTTCGCGATGATGGGCTGGAGAAGAGCGCCGGCCAATGAGGACGTCGCGCGGGTCCCCGCATGAGCCGCCCCCGCATGTTCCCGCTGAATGGCCAAGGAGGGGAGGACCCCATGTATACTGACTCGCAACTTTTCATCGATGGCGAATGGAGAGCGGGTGCCGACGGCGTTGTCCTGCCCATCGTCAATCCTGCCGATGGCTCGAGGATCGGCAGCGTCGCCAAGGCGGAGCGCGCCGATCTCGACCGTGCCGCCGATGCCGCCGTGCGCGGCTTCGCGCTGTGGCGCGATACGCCGGCCCATAGTCGCGCGGAAACGCTCCGCAGTGCCGCGGTCATCCTGCGCCGCGATGCCGAGATGTCGGCGCGGCTGATGAGCATGGAACAGGGCAAGCCGGTCGCGGAAGCGCTGGGCGAAGTGCTGAGAGGCGCGGAATTCATCGACTGGATGGCCGGCGAAGCCCAACGCGCTTATGGTCGGGTCATTCCGGCGCGGGGCGCGGGTGTCCTGCAACTCGTCACGCGCGAACCGGTCGGCCCGGTCGCCGCCTTCACGCCCTGGAACTTCCCGATCAACCAGGCTGTCCGCAAGATCGCGGGGGCGCTGGCGGCGGGGTGCTCGATCATCATCAAGGGACCGGAAGAGACGCCCGCGTCCTGCGCCGCGCTGGTGCGGGCCTTCGAGGAAGCGGGCACGCCGGCGGGTGTGATCAATCTGGTGTTCGGGACGCCTGCGGAGATTTCCGAATATCTGATCCCCCATCCGGCCATCCGCAAGGTGTCGTTCACCGGGTCCACGGTTGTGGGCAAGCATCTGGCGGCGCTGGCCGGTCGCCACATGAAGCCTGTGACCATGGAACTGGGCGGGCATGCGCCGGTGATCGTCTGCGTGGATGCCGACATCCCGGCCGCCGCGCAGGCACTGGCCGCTTTCAAGACCCGCACCTCCGGCCAGTCCTGCATCAGCCCGACGCGCCTGCTCATCGAGGCGCCGGTCTACGGACGGTTTGTCGACGGCCTGCTGGCGGCGTTCGAGGGCGTGAAGATGGGCGATGGCGGCGATCCGGCGACGACCATGGGCCCCATGGCCAATCCGCGCCGGGTCGAAGCGCTCGAAGCCCTGGTGGAGGATGCGCTCGCGAAGGGCGCGCGCTTGCACATCGGTGGCAAGCGGCGCGGCGAGGCCGGCAACTTCTTCCCGCCCACCGTGCTTGCGGAAGCGCCCGTCACGTCCCGCGTGATGAACGAGGAGCCGTTCGGTCCCCTGCTGACCGTACAACCCTTCGAGACGCTGGACGCCGCGATCGCGGAAGCCAATCGCTTGCCATATGGTCTCGCAGCCTATGTTTTCACCGGCTCTCCGTCCAAGGCCCGGCATCTCTATTCGCGGATCGAATGCGGCATGCTGTCGGTCAATCACTTCGGGCTGGGAGCTGCGGAAACGCCCTTCGGCGGGGTCCGCGATTCAGGCTTCGGGGTGGAAGGCGGCGCCGAAGCCATCGAGCCCTATCTCCAGACCCGGTTCTACACGAGCCTCGAGCGTTTCGAATAGGAAGGCGCGCGATATATTCGAGCGAGGAACTGGCCTTTGGTTCTGGTCGGCTTGGATCGACAAGGCCCTGCTTCCCTGCGGCGAGGGCTTCAGAAGCGCCGCGGGGGCTGGCGGTCTCCGGTGAGCATGCGCGCGATCCCGACATCAGCCTCGCTTTTCCTCTGTCCTACACGCCCTCCGCCGTGGCAGCCCGGCCGGACGCTTCTTCCCATCGACGGAGGCAGGACAATGCACAGCTCATTCCTATTGAAGGCATGTCATCATCCGGTCGGGCCGCACAGGCTTGCCGGGGCGGGCTCCGGCGTGCGCCTGACCGGGCCTGCCGCAAAGCTCACGGAAGCGGAAGATGACACCGACGGGTCGTCATCTTTGTAAACTTCCAGACCGCAGCATGATGTTGGACAGGCTGGCGGCGTCGGGCCCCTCGCGCCGTCGGTCGCCCCATCCATTTCGTCTGTCGCCAGAAGGCCCGAGGGCGATTCGGACCGGAATTTGGCCCACGCGGCCGGGGATCAGGATCGACGTTCGGCGCCGGAGGAACGGGAAGGGCCGTTTCCCGTGCGTCCGGTGCGCTAACCGATCCCGCTATTGGCCCGGGGCAGGCTGTCGATCACATGGGCTGGGCTCTGGCCGCGCAGCCCATGTGCCGGTTCATGCCCTCAGTATCTCACGCGGATGCCGGTGCGGTAGCGGCGGCCGAGCGTGTCGAAGAATGCAGGGTTGGTGGGGTAGCTCGACTGCACCACGCTCGCCGTCGATCCGGGCGCGATCGGCGGATCGGTGTCGAGCAGATTGTCGACGGTGCCGAACCATTCCAGCTGTCTGCCATTGTCGCCGGACAGCAGGCGGACATTGAGGCCGAGCGTGAGATAGAAGCGCGACGCCACGGTGTTGTCGTTGATCGAGTTGGGCAGGGTAGGATCATAGTCGGGGTCGTCGGGCCCGATGAAAGTCTTGTTGAGCGCGCCCTTGCCGATATAGCGCCCCTGCAACGTGCCGGTGAACGGCCCCTGATCATAAGTGACCGTGCCGTTCAGGATCAGTTTGGGCGAAGGATTGAAATCACCCAAAGGGGCGGCCGGGCCGCTCTGGCCCGCGAAGTTGACAGGCGTGGAGCCCGGCGCGGCCTGGATGACCATGTCGTAGAGATAAGTGCCCAGCAGCCGGAAGCTGACCCGGGAATCGCTGCCGAACTCGGTGGTGTAATCCAGCTCGATGTCGAGGCCGCGCGAGGTGAACGAACCGACATTGATCTGGCGCGCATCCACGAAAGTGATGTCCGCCCGGTTCGCGACATTCGGATTGAATGTGATCCGGTCGCAGAACACATCGAGATTGAAGCAGGTGTCGACGAGCTGCTGCCCGGCGGGTGTCGTCACGGCATCGGTGATCTTGATTGCGAACCAGTCGACCGAGAAGCGCAGGTTCCGCGTCGGCGAAACGACAGCGCCCACCGTCCAGGTATCCGCCTTTTCCGGCGTCAGCGCGAAGTTGCCGCCGGAGAGGATAGGCGTCGCATCGGCGGCGTTGCTGTTGAACGGATTGTTCACGCGACCGCGCGTCGTGGAGGGATCGGTCGGGATCTGCTGCTCGAACAGTTCGCGGAAACCGGCCGCGCGGATGTCCCGCGAGCGGGTGGCGCGAAACCGCAGGCCCTCGATGGGCTCGTAGACGCCGCCCAGTTTCCAGCTCGTCATGCCCACCGACCTTGAATCGTCGGTCAGGCTGTCCGTGCTCTTGGTCGCGGTGTGGCGTATGGCGCCGTTCAGTTCCAGGAACTTGCCCATCGGCACGTTGCGCAGCAGCGGCGTGTTGAGTTCCAGGAAGCCTTCCGTGACCCTGATCTTGCCGGCATAGTCCAGCCCGAAGCTGCCGCCGAACTGGTCATAATAAGGCACGTCGCCATGCGTCACGTCGCCCTTGTCCGAACGATGCTCTACACCGAGCGCCGCGGAAAACGGGCCCGCCCCCACGCCGTCGAACAGGGCGCCCTGAATGGATGCTGCCACGACATGCTGGTCATATTTGAAGTCCTCGATCGCTTCCCGCCAGGCATAGTCGATCGCCTCTTGTGAGAGATTGTTCGCGCCGAACAGGTTGATCGGAACGCAGTCGGCTGCATTCGGGTTGCCCTGCAGCTTGGCGCGGCAGATGGGGTCGCCCGTGCTCGGATCGATCACCGCGTCGATGCCGAAGGAGAAGAAGCTGTTGACGCGCACATGGCTGAGCGACTGGAAGCGCGTGTTGCGGCCATATTGATAATAAGCGTCCCATGTCCAGTTGCCGAGGCCGAGTTCGCCATTCACGCCCAGAACGGCCCGGAAGGTCTTGGCGTCCGCCATGTTCATGTTGGTGATCTGGTCGTCGACGTCCGTGCCGACGGTGAAATTGTTGGAACCGACCAGCGCCCGGACCGCGGGCGTGAGGAAGGCATTGTCCGGTCGGAACTGCATCGTCGAGGTGGGGCCAGACGTGATTGCCATCGCCCGCGCCTTGCGACCGCCATAGGAGGCTTCCAGGGTCAGCTCGGTCGTGTCGGTCAGGTCATAGCTCGCGGCGGCGAACAGGGCGAAGCGCTCGATGGGCGTGCGCAGATAGGCTTCCTCATAGACCGATGCGCCGTCGCCGCCGCTGCGCGGGCCCAGAGCGCTGGCCTGGGAATAAAGGCCGGCATCGAACGGCACCAGCGCGGTGCCGTCCTCGTTCCACATCATGTTTCGGGCAGCAGGGGCTGCGGGCGCCGCGTTGCGGATCACGCTGGTCCTGGTCGTGTAGGCGAGCTTGGAATCCCGGCCGATCACATAATTGGGCTGGCCATAGGTGGGCGTGCCGGGCCGATTGAAGCCGGACGTCACGCCGCCGACGATCACATTGCTGTTCAGGAACACGTCCCAGCTGTCGGCGCACCAGTCGCGGACGCGCGAGCAGCCGCCGACCTCCTCGTTCTTCTGATATTCCGCGCTCAGCACGACATGGCCGCGGCCTCCGCCAAAGCCGGTGCCCGCGGCCAGCGCGGCATGATAGGTTTCCCCGTCGCCCCGCTCGGTGATGCCTCCGTCGATCTGCCCCTTCAAGCCCTGGAACCGACGATCGAGGATGATGTTGACGACACCGGCGATTGCATCCGAACCATAAGCGGCGGATGCGCCGCCGGTCACGGTCTCCACACGCGAGATCAGCGTGGAAGGGATCAGGTTCACGTCGACCGCGCCGCTGTCCGAGGTGGGGACGAACCGGCGGGAATCGACCAGCGTCAGCGTGCGGGTGCCATAGAACGGGTTGAGGCCGCGCAGATTGGCATAGGTCGCCCCGATATTGGAGCTGGCGCGACTTCCGACGCCGGGCCCGGCATTGGTGTCGGACTGGAAGGCGGCGTTCTGTGGGATGAGCGTCAGGACTTCGCCCACATTGACGCGGCCAAGATTCTGGATGGCCTGGGCCGACATGACGGTCGCGGGAACCCGATCCTCGAACCCGTCGCGCTTGATACGCGAGCCGGTGATGACGATGAGACCCTGGTCCGCGGCTGCTTCGCCGTCCTGCGGCTGAGTCTCCTGGGCCGGAGCGGGCGAGGCGATCAGGGTCCCTATCGCCAGCGTGGCAGATGACATCAGCGCGCACCGCGTGCCCCAGCTCCGCCGACCATTCTCATTGTTCCGGATCATGTCGCTCCTCTCCCTTCCTGTCGTTCTTGCTCTCATCGCCTTGCGCGAACGGAGCGGTTCCCGGATGGAGAGGCATGGGGTCCTGCCCCAGTCTGCGCTGGATGTCAGGAAGTCCGCATTGGCACCCACCCAGCCGCGCATCACATGTAGCCGTGATGCTGGCGGGCCGGGGTGCCCGATCCTCTCCATGTCATTGCTGCGTCGCTTGGGGCGACGTTCGTCTTGTTATATTAGGAAAAACTGGAATCTCATATTATGCGAAACAAGGCGCTTTCTGACGAACGGCGCTCTATCGGGCCGATGTACACCAAGCTACCCATGCTGTAAATAAATTACATATAGATATAAATATTGGCGAGTCTGGAAGACGGATTCCGGGATGGCGTCCGCGAGGGGTCATTGCGATAGCTAATGAGATATGCCGGCTTGGGAGCATTGACTCTCTGCCCAGTCCGCGCATGGCACAGGACGCGATCCGGACAGCGTCCAGACGAAGAAAAATTATATCATTGGCGTAATTATGGTGCGTGCCGTGCGTGCGCGACGAGGCCGTTGCGTTCGAGGAAGCCCATCAGCAGCGTCGCGACCTCGACATTGTTGAGGTCGGCGAAAGGAAGATGCGTATTGCCCTTGAGACCGGCGCTGGCGAGTTCCAGCACCTCGGCATTGCCCCCATGCTGCCGGATCAATTCGACGAACCGGTGATTGGCCGGAATGGCCATCTGCGGTCCTCGCGGTTGCGACAGATTGTCGCCCCACACCAGCTGGATGGGGATCCGCGCGAGTTTCCTGAACTGCTCTGCGGGCACATAGATCGGGCCATAAGGTCCGGCCGGCTCCCCTTTGTCCTCGCTCGCCGGCAGGACAAGGCCGACGCTTTCGTAAGCGACGATCGCTTTCACATTGTCGCTTTCGATCGCGGTCAACATCGCGCGCACGCCGGCTGCGGAATTCGTGACGAGCACGACAGGCCCGGTCCGCTCCAGGGCTGCAGCTGCCGCCTTCGCCTGGCGCCTGATGTCGGCGACTGTGTCGAATTCCTCATAGCGGCCCCGGATGGCCTGATTCCATGCCTCGGCATCATCGACCGGGAACTGAACGCCCGGATGCCATGTGCCGAATGCAGGGCCGAAGCGCCAGGAGGTGAAGCTGCGCTGGTCCTGCCCGAGTGGCGCTGTGACCTTCACCTCTTCGCACGGCAGGTTCGCACGCCCCACGCGCGGTCCGTCCCAGAGGTAGACCGGGAAGCCCTTGCGCAGGAAGATGCTCTGGAATCCCTCACCACCATCCCAGCGGTTCTGCCAGACATGCGTGCTCGAACTGTGCCAGAGGAACAGCCCGACGGTTCGAGGCCCCGGCGGGATCTGATATTCGACATAACCATGATCGCAGACGGACGAATTGGCCGAATCGCCGATCGATGTTCCGCCCGCTGCGAACGAGCCCTGACGCGCGATCATGATGGGCGCTGGGTCGGGAGACGGCTTCCGGGCTGATGCCGCGCCGGGGGCAAGAGGCGCCGCGAAAAGGGCGAGCAGGGCCGCGCCCAGCCCTGACCCTGTGAGAATGCGCATTCTCCGCTCCTTATATCCCGACTGACGACCAGCCCCTGTTTGGCGGACTTCCTCTCAATCGAAAAGCCATGAATTAAATAGGTCTATAATATGTTGTTGCTCTCCTGCGATCATGCTAGCCAGTCAGCCAAAGAGCTGGACCACAGCCGGGATCACAGCGAGGAGAGGACGGATGGGCGCGGACGAACGGTCAATCGATTCAGTGCTGGAGCGCCCGGAAATGGGCAGCTATCGCTGGGTTCTCTACGCTCTTTGCGGCTTGCTGATGGGGCTGGAGGGCTATGACGCCTATATCGTCGCCAATCTGGCCCCCTTCATTGCACGCGGGCTGGATATCTCCATTCCCTCGATGGGCTTCGTGTTCACGGCGCAGGCGGCCGGCATGGCCGTGGGTTTCTACACCATCTCCATGCTTGCCGATCGCCTTGGACGGCGCAACATCATCCTCATAGGCTCGACGCTTTTCGGGCTGCTGACGCTGGCCTCGACGATGGCCGGACATCTCGAGCAGTTCGTGATCGTCCGTTTCTTGGCCTTCGGGGCGCTGGGCGGCACCATTCCCAACATCGTTGCGCTGCTGGCCGAGTTCATGCCGGAAGCGCGCCGCCCACGCTTGCTGACCTGGATCTTCATCGCCCATGGGCTGGGCGCCTCGGCGGCGGGCCTGTTCGGCCCAAGCTTCGTGCAATATCATAGCTGGGAAGCGGCGTTCTGGGCGGGCGGTGTGCTGTTGCTGCTGTTCGTGCCGCTCCTGTGGCTGCGGCTGCCGGAGTCCTGCCGTTTCCTGCTCATCCGCAATCCGAGTGATCCCCGCATCGGCGAGATACTGCAGCGGATCGACCCGGACTTCAGCTTCACGCCGTCCACGCGCTTCACGACGACGGAGGTCAAGGCCGAAGGCCTGCCGCTGGCCGGCCTGTTCCGGGATGGACGCGCGCCGATGACATTGCTGCTCTGGCTGGCGATGGGCAGTGCCTTGTGCGCCACGGCGACCATTTCCGCCTGGAAGCCGAGCTTCCTGCATGTGCTGGGCGGCCTCGAAACCGCGACCGCGACGCGCATGTCCGCCGTCTCCGCCTTCGGTGCGATGGTGGGCCCGGTCATGCTCACGCTGCTGATGAAGCGGATCGGTGTGCCGCTTGCGCTCGCGCTCACGCTCATTCTCGGTTTCGTCGCGATGACGATGCTGGCGCTGGTGGCGCAGATCAATGCGCTGGGCTGGGTGCTCAGCTTCGCGTTCGGCCTGCTGGTGATCGGTGCGCAGGCGGGGCTCAATTCGCTCGCGGCCTCCAGCTATCCCACCTCGATGCGCTCGACGGGCATTGGCTGGGCCGGCGGCATCGGGCGCATCACCTCGATGATCGGGCCGGGGCTGGGCGGCGCCATGCTGGCGGCCGGCTGGGGCGCCTGGACGATCTATACCGCGATCGCCTCGCCGCTGGTGGTGGCCGCCGTCGCGATGCTGCTCTTCTACCGGCTGAAGGCAGGCACGGCGAGGAGAGCGCCGGCTACGGCGCCGGCCTGAGGGGGAGGGCAGGCGCCCCGGTTGGGCGGCGTGTGCGGAACGATAGATGCCGCCGCGCATAAGGGGCGGGACCGGATGCCGGCCCGACTGGTCCCGGAGGCTGCCCGAATAGACGGGGTAGGAACGGAATCAGGCGGCGTGAACAAACTCCGGCCGGACCGAGAGGCCGCTATTGGGCCGCCTTGATTGTCGGCGCCATGGCTGAAATGTTGTGGGGAACGGACACTCAATGCGGCCGGAACAGGCTTGCTAATGCTTCTTCAAGTTCAGCATAATCAGTGTCGATGATGCCTTCACAGGTATAACAGGGCGATACCCTGGTGACGACAGCGTTCATGCACTCGTCGAATGTGGGGGCGGTGTAGGAAAACTCCCCTCCGACGATGGCGCACCGCCCCTCCCGATGAATCTCTAACGTGTAGCTGTTGTCCCAGCCGACGAGGCTGCCAATCTTGGTCCACCCTCTTTCCCAACGCTCTGGCTCCAGCAGCGCGAAAACCTCGTTGTCACTGTTCATTGAGATGGCGGTGACTGTCTCGGGCGCTGTCTGACGGGTGATCGTCTCAACATAACCAAACAGCGCGATGCAGTTGTCGAAGAGGGCCGCCCCGTTCGCCCATCGGAGGAAATCGACGTAGGCAGGAGCTAGTCGCTGGAGCAGGTCTGCCTCTGGCGGGTTAAGCAAAGGTGCGTAGAATTTGTGGAGATAGCCGAGCGAATGCTGGTCGGGCAGCTTTCGGATGAACCGGCTGCCGTTCGAAGTGGTCAATGACGAATCGTCGTCACAATCGAGTAGGCGCGTAACAAAATCGGGCTGCGTCATACCAAAAGGATGCTTGGTTCCGCCAACGTCCGCAACGCCGTCGCGTCCTGACAGGCTGGATTTGAAGAAAATCCCGGATAACCGCCTTCCGCAAAGCTATCGAATGTGTCCACGCCGTTCAGCCCCCGGCTCTGGTCCCGCAAAAAGCAGGGAAGCCGGTCACGTCCGGGAAGCAAACCCCCGGGCACGACCGGCCTCTTCATCATGGCATCAGCGGTTCAGACGGAGATGTCTCCGGCGTAGCCTCGTTACCAGGGCACCTGGCCCTGATCGCCGAACAGTCCTCCGGTGGGCCCATCCTCGCCGATCAGCGCGAGGCCTATGGCGACGGCCGCGCCTTCGCTGGGTGGGCGGCCCTTGCCGTCCGAGAGTTCGGTGGCGCACAGTCCCGGATTGGCCGCATTCACTTTCACCGCGCTGTCCAGCAGCTCGTTGGCGAACTGCACGGTCACGGCGTTCACCGCCGTCTTCGAGCTGTTATAGGCGAGCAGGCGGCTGAAGGAGAACGGCGCGTCGCGTCCGCTCGTGAGCTTCAATGAAGCAAGGCCCGTGGACATGTTCACGATGCGCCCCTTCGGCGCAGCGCGCAGAAGCGGCAGCATGGCCTGGGTGACCGCCACGAGGCCGAAGACGTTCGTCTCATAGGTCGCGCGCAGCAGGTTCACGTCCGCCGCACTGGGCGGTACGCCATGCTCGGGCGATATCGCGGCGTTGTTGACCAGGATGTCCAGCCGCCCCGGTCCGTTCTCGATCTGGCGGGCGGCAGCCGCGATGCTGGCGGCATCCGTTACGTCGATCGGCAGGAACTGCACGTCCAGGCCTTCGCCGCGCAGCTTGCCTGCCGCCGCTTCGCCTGCCTCTGCGTTGCGCGCGCCGAGCAGCACCGTCGCCCCGGCTCTGGCGAGGCCGCGGACAATCTCGAACCCGATCCCCTTGTTGCCCCCGGTGACGAGCGCCACCAGACCCGTCGCCTCAGACATCGAACGGCGCCGAACGCGGATAATTGTCGATATAGCGCAGGAACTGGCCGAAATATTTGTCGGTGCGGATCAGCGCGCTTTTCCCGACGCCCCGGAACCGCAGCGAGAACAGGATCGGCTCATCCTCCCCATAGAGCTTGTGCATATAGTCGATGCGGCTTTGCAGCTCCGCCTCGGCGTCTTCCGGCCCGAGCTCCTCGGCCTGGCTCTTGCGCATGGCGACGACGAAAAAGGCATCCGACCAGCCGGGCGCGACTTGCGAGCTGCCGGCCATGAAGTAGCGCTCCGTGCCGTCGCCGAGCCGGGTGTGCGCGGTCAGCCAGGTGCCGCCATAGAGCTTGGTGTCCGCGACCCGCGTGGCGGTTTCCTGCCGTACGACGATCAGATAGTCGCCGAAGTCGACGCTGGTCGGATGCGCGTCGGCAATGCCGTGCACGGTCTTGAGATGCTGGAAATCCACGAGATTGGAGGAGCCGATCCAGCCCTCGATCGGGCGCAGGCCGCGATGGAATACGCGATAATAAGCGTCTTCCTCGGCGAGGCCGGGGAACTCGGGGAGATCGAACAGCGGTTCCTCGCCGTTGAAGGCCCAGATCATGCCCCAGCGCTCGGCTGCCGGATAATTGTAGATCCGTATGGCGCGGGGAATATGGTCCTCGTCCGGAATCTCGACGCAATTGCCTTTCGGCCCGAACTTCCAGTGATGATAAGCGCAGCGCACCGCGCCATCCACCAGGCAACCCTTGGAGAGGTCGGCGCCTACATGCGGGCAGTATGCGCTCTGCACGACCGGCCGGCCCTCGGGATCACGATAGATGATGACGCGGGTGCCCAGGAAGTCCCGGCGAACGATCTCACCAGCCGCCAGCTCCTCGGCCAGCATCAGCGGATTCCAGTTCTTGAGATAGGTGCCATCATGCACCTTGCCATATTCGCGACCCGTGAATGGCGGAGACGGCAGGATGGCAGCAGTTTCGGCTTCAGACATTCGACTCTCCTTGTCGGCGCATGACTAGCATGTCCGAAAGAGGCCGAAAAGATTTTTTATAGTCGAGTATAATTATGGAGCGGGGGTCGCTGTCTTTCCTGCTCCCGCCGTCACACCGATGCCGTTCAGGATCAGCTCGCGCATGAAGGCCTTGTATCGCGCCGCGGCTTCGTCGGGCGTTTCGCCGGCCGCGAGCTGGGTGCGGTCGAACAGGCGGGAGGCATGCTGGAATTGCTCGCACAGGCCCATCACGGCGAGAAAAGTGAAATAGGGGTCGATCTCCTTCAGCGAGCCTTCCTTGACGCCCGTGTCGATGATGGAACGATAGATATCGAGCGTCTTGGTCATCCAGACGTTGATCAGTTCCGTGGCGAGGGGATCGGCATTGCCGATGATCTCCACCATGAGCCGGTGGTAGAAGGGATTGACCAGCAGGAAATCGACCATCGCATCGATACGGATGGCAAGGCGCTCAGGCGCGGAGCTCGCATCGATCTCGATCGCGGCGACCGTATCGCCGATGTTGCGCGAGAGCATTCGGGCGACGTCCACCAGCAAGCGGGTGCGGTCCACGAAATAATATTTAAACAACGTGAGGTGCACGCGCGCATGGCGTGCGGCCATGGAAAGCGAAAGCTTCTCCGGCGGGACCGTGCGCAGGAGCTCTGCGGTTTTCTCGATCAGCAGGTCCTTGCCGATGCGCCGCTTGCCCACCGGCCTGCCGATGGCGCGGTTGGCCTTGGCGGGGCGGGCTGCCTTGGCTGCGCGCGTGGTCGTCTTCCTGCTCGATATCTTGCCGGACTCGCCGTCTGCTGTCTTCTCTTGCGTCACTTGCTTTCCGGTCCTGTTTCTTGGCGCGCTGAATTTGCCGCGTGGTCGCTGGGCGCTGCCCGATGAAACTGTTCCACTACCGTGTCGGGGGTGCGCGGGCAATCGCTCGCGCGGCGATTTCCGTGGATTGGCGGGAGGACCATATCAGGCATTTCCATCCTGCAGCGTGACCGCTATTTAGAGATGAGTTTAAATATGGAGAGGCGCTCTATGATGGCAAGTGGCGGGCTGCGGGTGGATACGCATGCCCACATCTATCATGATGCCATGCCGCTTGCGCAGGATGCCTGGCACCGCCCGGTCGGGGAAGCGCCGCTGGATGCCTATCTCGCCTGCCTGGATGCGCACGGGATCGATCGGGCCGTGCTGGCGGCGGTCAGCCTGTTCGGCGATTACAATGATTATGCGCTGGAAGCGGTCGCTGCCCAGCCGCGCTTGCGCACGACCGTCATCATCGATCCCGAAACGGACATTTTCATCCTGCGGGAGATGGCGAAGGCGGGCGTGGTCGGTGTGCGCCTGCAATGGCGCAGCACGCCTCACCCGCCCGATCTCGACTCCTTCGCGTGGCGCAAGTTGTTCCGCCGCGTGGCCGATCTGGGCTGGCACATCCAGCTGCACGACAATGGCCCCCGGCTGCCGGACGCGATCGCGGCGATCGAGCGGAGCGGCGCACCGATCGTGATTGACCATTTCGGCCGGCCCGATGCGGCCCGAGGCGTGAATTGCCCGGGTTTCGTGGCGGTGCTGCGCGCGGTCGAGCGGGGCAATTGCTGGGTGAAGATGTCCGGCGCATTCCGGCTGGGGCCGCCTGCCATGGTCCGCGAGCTGGCCACCGCTCTGCTCCGCCATGCCGGGCCGGAGCGGCTGTTCTGGGGCAGCGACTGGCCGTTTGCGGCGTTCGAAGGCCAAGTGGCTTATGCCGATACCCTCGCCTGTTTCGAGCAACTGGTGCCGGACGCCGCCCTGCGTGCACATATCCATCGCACCGCTGCGCGCTTCTACTTCGGCGAGGAATAAATTATAATCGAATTGAAATTATTTCTCGAAAGCGATAAAAGCCGGTCATACCGCGAAGAAGGAGCGAGAGGATGAGTGCTGGCGAAAGCTATCGGGAAAGGCTGCGCGCGTCATTGAATTCGCCGGAATTCCGGGGTGCGCGAGCGCGGCGGTACGAGCGGACGGTCGAGAGCGGCATGGTGATCGAGCGCGACGTGCGCGTGCCGACCCGGTTCGGCTTTGATATCTGGATCGACCTCTTCCGTCCCGTCGAGGCGCAGGGCGATCTGCCGGTGCTCGTGGCGTGGACTCCTTATGGCAAGCATGATCCGGCGCCGCTGGCGACTCTCTTCCCCGCATCAGGCGTGCAGCCCGGCTGGATGTCCGACTACACCATCTTCGAGGCGCCCGATCCGGTCTACTGGACGGCGCGGGGCTATGCCGTGATCACGGCGGATGTGCCGGGGACCTGGTATGCCGAGACCGATGCCGGCTTCTTCACGCCTCGGGAAGCGGAGGCGCATTACGATCTGATCGAATGGGCCGGTACGCAGGGGTGGAGCAACGGCAAGGTCGGGCTTTCCGGCGTGTCCTATCTGTCGAGCTGCCAATGGCGCGTCGCGGCGCTCCGTCCGCCGCATCTCGCCGCCATCAACATCTGGGAGGGCTGGTCGGACACATATTCGGAGATCGTGCGCCACGGCGGCATCCCCGAGACCTATTTCTGGCCCTATATCCAGACGCGCTGGGGTGTTTCGGACAGGCGGGTCGAGGATCTGTGGGCGCTCACCGTCGAGCACCCGCATTTCGATGCCTACTGGCGCTCCAAGGTCGCGGATTTCGGGGCGATCGACGTACCGGCCTATATCGTCGCGAGCTGGACGGACCATGGCGTGCACACGCGCGGGACTCTCGAAGGCTTCAAGGGCCTTTCATCTCCCCGCAAATGGCTGGAGATCCACGGCAGCAAGAAATGGGGCTATTATTACGAGCCGCCCTCGCAGGCACGGCAGGCAGCCTTCTTCGATCATGTCCTCAAGGGGGAGGAAACGGAACTGGCGGAGTGGCCGCCCGTCCGCCTGCATGTGCGCGACCGCTATGCCGTCGCCACGATGAAGTCCGCGCGCGCATGGCCGGTCGAGAACACCCGTTACGAGCGGCTCTATCTGGATGCCGACACGGCGCGCCTCAGCCGCGACACGCCGGCCCGGGTGGCGCAATGCGATTATGATCCGCTCGATTTCGACGGGGCGGCCATGTTCGATTTCCCCATCGCGCAGGACGTCGATCTGGTGGGCCATATGAAACTGCGGCTTTATGTCTCCACGGATGCGGGTGACGATCTCGATCTCTTCGTCGCGGTCGAGAAGCTCCGGGCGGACGGGAGGAAGGAAGGCTTCGCGCATTGGGCGGTGTTCGAGGATGGCCCCGTGGCACTTGGCTGGCTGCGCGTGTCGCGCCGGGCGCTCGACACGGCCCGGTCGACCGAGCATCAGCCGGTGCTTGCCAATGACCGCGACGAGAAAGTGGCGCCGGGCGAGATCGTCGCTGTCGATATTGAGATACTGCCCTCGGGCACGCGCTTCCTCGCCGGAGAAACCATGCGCCTGATCGTGAAGGGCAGGGACATCTACAATCATCCCAAGCCAATGCTTTACATGCGCCACGAGGACACGGTGAATGCCGGGCGCCACCGGATCCACACGGGCGGCGACACACCATCCTATCTGCTCATCCCGGTCGTGGAGCTGAGCGATGCGGCATGATCCCTGCCTCCACCCGGTGCCGGACATGCTCGAATATGGCGTGAGCGCGTCGGGCTTCATACCGGAGCAGCCGTTGGCGGACATTCCCGCGCTTCTCGCCGAAGCGCGGGCAGGGCGGCCATTCATTCTGGTCGATGACGAGGATCGCGAGAATGAGGGCGACGTGGTCATCCCGGCCAGCTTCGCCACCGCGTCGGTGGTGAACTTCATGGCGCGGCATGCGCGCGGATTGATCTGCCTCGCCGTCGCGCCCGGAATCGCGCGACGCCTGCGGCTCGAGCCCATGGTGCGCGCGAACGGGAGCGTTCACGGCACCGCTTTCACTGTCTCGATCGAAGCGGCGCGCGGCGTCACCACCGGCATCTCGGCGCATGACCGCGCCCATAGCATCGCCACCGCGATCGCACCGGATGCCGTGCCCGCCGATATCGTCTCGCCCGGCCATGTCTTCCCGCTTATCGCGCGGCCCGGCGGCGTGCTGGAGCGGCCCGGCCATACCGAGGCGGCGGTCGATATCGCGGCCATGGCCGGGCTGATCCCGGCCGGGGTGATCTGCGAGATCATGAACGAGGATGGCACCATGGCGCGCCTGCCGGACCTGCGCCGCTTCGCGCGGCGCCACGGCATGCTGATCGGCGCGATCAACGATCTCGCCGCCTGGCGCCGAAAGTCTCAGGAGGCGTGAGCACGGTGGAGACGGAGAGCATTGCCCTGTCCCTGCGCGCGGGACTGCGGCGGCTGGCCAAGGCGGTCGTCGTCATCACGTGCCGCCAGGCGGACAGGCGTTTCGCCATGACCGCGACGGCAGTGAGCGAGCTGAGCATGGATCCGCCGTCGCTGGTGATCTGCGTCAACCGCTCGGCCAGCCTCGATGCCCCGCTCTCGCTCGGTGCAGGCTTCTGCGTGAATATCCTGCAGGCCGACCAGCAGGAGATTGCCGCCATTTGCGCTGGCGCCGTGAAGGGCGAGGCGCGTTTTGCCGTGAGCCACTGGCAGGGAGAGGCGACGGACAGCCCATGGCTGGAAGATGCGCAGGCGAGCTTCGCCTGCCGTCAGGACGGCATCTTCGATTATGGCACGCATCGGATGATCATCGGACGGGTCGAGCGGGTGCGCCTGCACGGTGAAACCGATCCGCTTGTCTATGTCGACGGGCGCTATGCGCGCGTGGCATAGCGGGTGACATGTCGTTGAGGATGCCCGAACCGGACGGCGCCGTGCTCGCGCGTCGCACGCAGATCGCGGCGTCGTTGCGCGCGCTGGTGCCGGGC
Organism: Sphingobium sp. SYK-6; assembly: GCF_000283515.1. Taxonomy (GTDB): domain Bacteria; phylum Pseudomonadota; class Alphaproteobacteria; order Sphingomonadales; family Sphingomonadaceae; genus Sphingobium; species Sphingobium lignivorans. The sequence continues at coordinate 3,764,050 of NC_015976.1, read as the reverse complement.
GTGCGCGTCATCGATCATCCGGACGAGCTGCGTCCCTATGAATGTGACGGGCTCACCGCCTATCGCCAGCCGCCGATGCTCGTGGTGCTGCCGGAGACGACGGCGCAGGTTTCGCGCATCCTTGGCTGGTGCCAGGCGGAAGGCGTCAAGGTCGTGCCGCGCGGGGCGGGCACGTCCCTCTCGGGCGGTGCGCTGCCTCTCGCCGACTGCGTGCTGCTTTCGCTGGCGCGCTTCAATCGGATCCTGTCGGTGGACTATGATGATCGCCTCGCCATCGTGCAGCCGGGCGTCACCAATCTTGCCGTGACGCAGGCGGTGGAGGACCGGGGCTTCTATTACGCGCCCGACCCGTCGAGCCAGATCGCCTGTTCGATCGGCGGCAATGTCGCGGAGAATTCGGGGGGCGTGCACTGCCTGAAATATGGGCTGACGACCAACAATGTGCTGGGCGTGGAACTGGTGCTGATGAGCGGTGAGATCGTGCGCCTCGGCGGGACGACGCTCGATTCGCCGGGGCTCGACCTGCTGGGACTGGTGGTGGGCTCCGAGGGGCTGCTCGGCGTCGTCACCGAGGTGACGGTGCGGATACTGCCGAAGGCGGATGCGGCACGTGCGCTGCTCATCGGTTTCGCGGCGGTCGAGGATGCCGGCGCCTGCGTGGCGGCGATCATCAGCCATGGCATCATCCCCGCCGGCATGGAGATGATGGATCGCATTGCCATCCATGCCGCCGAGGCCTTCGTCCATGCCGGCTATCCGCTCGATGTCGAGGCGCTGCTGATCGTGGAGCTGGATGGACCGGAAGCGGAGTGCGGCTTTCTCGTCGGCGAGGTGGAGCGGATCGCGCGGGCCAATGGCGCCGTGCTGCTGCGCACGTCCGGCAGCGAGGCGGAGCGCAATCTCTTCTGGGCGGGGCGGAAAGCAGCCTTCCCCGCCGTGGGCCGCGTCTCGCCGGATTATTATTGCATGGACGGCACCATTCCCCGCCGTCGCCTGCCCGAAGTGCTCAGCCGGATGGCCGCGCTTTCCGAGCAATATGGGCTGGGCGTGGCCAATGTCTTCCACGCCGGCGACGGCAATCTGCATCCGCTGATCCTCTATGATGCGAGCAGACCGGGCGATCTCGAAAAGGCCGAGGCATTCGGCGCGGACATCCTGCGCCTGTGCGTGGAGGTGGGCGGCGTGCTGACCGGGGAACATGGTGTGGGCGTGGAGAAGCGCGACCTCATGCCCGAGATGTTCACGGCGCTGGATCTCGACCAGCAGCAGCGAATGAAATGCGCTTTCGACCCCGGGCAATTGCTCAATCCCGGCAAGGTCTTCCCTACACTGCATCGCTGCGCGGAGCTGGGGCGGATGCATGTGCACCGCGGCGCTCTGCCTTTCCCTGAACTCCCCCGCTTCTGATGACGATCCTTGCCCCCGCGTCGCTCGATGAACTCGCCTTGATGATCCGCGAGGCGCTTGCCGCGGAGACAAAGCTGGAGATCCGGGGCGGGGGCAGCAAGGCGGGCGTCGGCGCGCCACGCGATGCCGCGATCCTGGACATGCGCGGGCTGAGCGGCATCGTCGATTATGACCGGGCTGAACTGGTGCTGACCCTGGGCGCGGGGACCCCGCTGGCGCAGGTGCAGGCCCTGCTTGCCGAGAATGGCCAAATGCTTGCTTTCGAGCCGTTCGATCAGGGCCCGGTCTTCGGCGCGCCGCCTGGCGCCGCCACCATCGGGGGCGTGGTCGCCGGTGCCATCTCGGGCCCGCGGCGGCTGAGCGCCGGGGCCGCGCGCGACCATCTGCTGGGCTTCACGGCGGTCTCGGGGCGCGGCGAGATCGTCTCGGGCGGCGGCAAGGTGGTGAAGAATGTGACCGGCTTCGATCTGCCCAAGCTGATGGCCGGAAGCTGGGGCAGGCTGGGCGCCCTTGCCGAGATTTCGCTCAAGGTGCTGCCCGCCCCGGCCGCCACGCGGACCTGCGTGCTTCGCGGGCAGGATGCGCCCATGGCGGCCGCGGCCATGGCCCGGGCGTTGGGATCGGCCATCGCGCCGGCGGCGGCTGCCTATCTGCCGGGGGCGGCGGCGCAGACCTTGTTGCGCATCGAGGGCTTCGGTCCATCACTCGACGCGCGCTGGTCGATGCTCGAGGCCATGTTCGGCCCTGTGGAGGCCGCGCCGGGCGCTGTCTGGGATGGGCTCCGTACGCTCGCGCCGCTGCCGCGCGATGGCACGCTGTGGCGTCTCTCGATTCCGGCCCGGCACATGCCCGCGATCGGCAACGCGCTGGAAACGGCCGGCGCGCCCTGGTTGGCCGACTGGGGCGGCGCTCTGGTCTGGACCGTGCTCGCTGATCCGGCGCTGGCTCGGCGCATTGCCGGCGAGGCTGGCGGCCATGCCATGCTGTTCCGCGCCGATCCGGCCGTGCGCAGCGCCGTGCCGGCCTTCCATCCACAGCCGGCCGTCAATGCCGCGCTGGAAGCGCGCGTCATCGGCGCTTTCGATCCCCTTGGCGTCTTCGCAACGGGGCGATTCCGGGGAGACATGGATGCGGACTGATTTCACGCCCGAGCAACTCGTCGATCCCGGCACGCGCGCCTCGGAGCAGGCGATCCGCAATTGCGTGCATTGCGGCTTCTGCACCGCGACCTGCCCCACTTATGTGCTGAAGGGCGACGAGCTGGAGAGTCCGCGCGGCCGGATCTACCTCATCAAGCGCATGCTGGAAGACGATGCCACGCCGGGTCCGGAGACGGTGGCGCACATCGATTCCTGTCTCTCATGCCTGTCCTGCATGACGACCTGCCCTTCCAGCGCGAATTACATGCAGCTGATCGACCATGCCCGCGCGCATGTCGCGGCGCGTTATCGGCGGCCCTGGCATGAGCGGCTGGCGCGCCGCATGCTCACTGCGACCTTGCCTCATCCGGGCCGGATGCGGATCGCGCTCGGGCTGGGGAGGCTCGTCTCACCGCTGGCCGGCGGCATCGCGCGGATCGGGGCATTGAAGCCCGTCGCGGCGATGCTGGGCATGGCACGGCAGGCGCGGTCGCCCGGCGGTGCGCCTGTCGACATCGTCCCTGTCCCGGCCGCGCCGCGCATGACGGTAGCGGTGATGCGCGGCTGCGCGGAATCAGTGCTGCGGCCGGATATCCGGTCTGCCGCCGTGCGTGTGCTGCACCGCGCCGGCTGCGCCGTGGTGGACGTGGAGGGGGAGGGCTGCTGCGGCGCGCTCGTCCATCATATGGGCGGAACCGATGACGCGCTGGCCGCTGCGCGACGCAATGTGGATGGCTGGACGGCAAGCATCGCGCGCGACGGGATCGAGGCCATTGCGGTCACGACCTCGGGCTGCGGTTCGATGGTCAAGCATTATGGCGACCTGCTGCGGGACGACCCCGTCTATGCCGAAAAGGCGCAACGCATTTCCGCGATGGCGCTGGATATCTCAGAGCTGCTTGTCCGCCTGGCGCCGCCGCTGGCCGCGCCCGCTCCGCTCACCATTGCCTATCATCCGCCCTGTTCGCTCCAGCATGGCCAGTCGATCCGTGCCGAGCCTGTCCAGTTGCTGGAGCGAGCCGGGTTCCGGGTCGTGATGCCGCGCGAGGCGCATCTGTGCTGCGGCTCGGCCGGCACCTACAATATTCTCCAGCCCGATACCGCTCGCGCTTTGGGTGCACGCAAGGCGGGGCATCTCGCGGCGTTGGGGGCAGATGCGGTGGTGACGGGTAATCTGGGCTGCATGATGCAGATCGGCCAGTCCTTGCAGGCGCCTGTGCTGCACCTTGCGGAACTGCTCGACTGGGCGAATGGCGGGCCCTTGCCGCGCGCGCTCGCCGAGGCTGGCCGGCCGGACTAGGCTGGTTCGTCGTACGACAATGGAGCCGACGCCCTGGCGCCGGCTCTCGTCATTTTCCGATCGCTCAGACGCGCCCGCCGCTGGCCACGGCCTTGTCGATCGCGCTCTGATTGGCGCCGCTGAAGGCTTCGCGGTTTTCGTAGACCCAGTCGAAGGAGCGCTCGCGGCGCGCGTTGGTGCGGTTGAAGCGGGGCATCACATAGCGCATCAGCAGCTCGTAGGATCGCTTGGTCGCCTCGAAGTCCATCCAGTTCGTGCCGGTCAGCAGCAGGCAGCCGAAGCCCCCGGTGCGATCCCACAACTCCTCGAGATAGGCCACGGCATCGTCGGGCGTGCCGACCAGCCCGCCGCGTGCGGCAAGGATCTTTTCGGGATCGTGGCCGCCCTTGGCGCGCGTATCGGCATAGGTCTTGGGATTGAGCGCTTCGAGATAGGAGAGCCAGGGTTCCAGCCCGAAGGACATGGCCTTGACCGCATCGGCACGCGATTCCGCGAGGTGAAAGGAGACGACCACGCGCAGATTCTCGCGATCGAGGCGGTTGCCATATTCGGTGCCGGCTTCCTCGGCCACGGCCCAGCTCGCCTGCACGTCGCCCGCGCCATGGGTGAGGATGCCCATGCCATAGCGGCCGGCAAGGCGCGAACCTGTCGGCGTGCGGGAAGTTGCGACCACCAGCTGCGGCCGGGGGTGGCTGTACGGCGCGAGTTGCAGGTTCGCGTTGCGCAGCGTGAACCAGTCGCTCTCATGGGTGACGATCTCGCCGTCGAGCAGCCGGGTGATGATGTCCACGCCCTCGACCAGCCGGCTCCGCTGCTGCTCGGGCGCGATGCCGAGCATGGCTGCGTCGGAAACGAGCATGCCGGGGCCGAACCCGAACATGGCTCGTCCGCGCGTCTGATAGTCGAGCTGCACGATCCGGTCCGCGACCATGTAGGGATTATGATAGGGCACGGAGATCACCCCGGCGCCGAGCATGATCCGCGAGGTCCGCTCGGCGGCGGTGGCGATGAACAGTTCGGGCGAGCCATAGATCTGCATGCCGCCGGAATGATGTTCGCCCATCCAGACTTCCGAATAGCCCAGATGTTCGAGCCACTGCACCAGCTCGAAGTCCCGCTGCATGCACAACGTGACATCCTCGTCATTCCCGTGATGGGGGGGCAGGAAAACACCCGTCCTGACGCGACGATCCTCGACCAAGCAACTTCTCCCTCATGATCCGTCTTTGCGGCGGCGCGCAAGGACACCTGTTGTTCCAATATGCCGATCGACCAGACCTGGCAAGAAATTTATAATCGACTATAAAAATGTGAAGACGTGTGAGCCGACGGAAGATTTGCTGGTATGGGAGGAGGGGAGGCCTTTGATGTCCATGCTATCTGACTAGCTTGTCCTCACACGAGGCGGTGGCCACCCCCAGTCTGTTCAAATAAATTATCCGATATGTTGAATTAATCCATAGGAATCGCGCCGGGTCAGCTCGCCCGGCTTTCGATGGCCCAGCAGCCATCGATGAGCGGGTGGGCCACGCCCGGCGTGAAGCCGCTTTCCCGCAGGAGCGTATGGAACTCCGCCAATGTCCGCTCTCTTCCGCTGATCGGCATCATGACCAGATCGGTTCGCATGACCGACTCGTCCTGCGGCGTGATCCGGTCCGCCACGATCCGTTCGACGATGATCGCGCTGGCGCCCGGCGCCAGTGCCGCGCGGCAGTTCGCAAGGATATGGCGGCAGTCCGCATCGGGCCAGTCATGCAGGATATATTTGATCACCAGGCAGTCGCCGCCGGCAGGCACGCTTTCGAAGAAGCTGCCGCCGACGAATGCCGCCCTCGCGCCCACGCCGGCCTCGTCCAGATAGCGCAGTGCTCCCTCGCCGATTGCCGCGAGATCATAGATCTGTCCATGCAAGTCGGGATTGGCCCGCAGGATCTCGGCAAGCACGGCGCCATAGCCGCCGCCCAAGTCGATGACCTGGCGATAGCCGGAGAAATCCAGCGTGCGGACGAGCGCCTGCGCAATGGCACGCGATTGTTCCGCCATGGCCCGGTTGAAGGCATCGGATGCCGCAGGATCGGCATGCATGCCCCCAAAATCGCCATTGCCGCGGCCGGGCTCGCCCGTGCGCAACGTCTCCCCGATGGTTTCCAGCGAGCTCCAGATCCTGTCGCCCCAGAGCAGTGCCATGCCGCGCAACGAATCCGGCCGGTCCCCCCGCAGCCGCTCGCCCGATGTCGAAGCCGTGAAGACGTCGCCGCCCTGATGATGGCAGAGGCCAAGGGCCGCGAGTGCCCGCAGGATGCGCAACGTGGTTTCGGGATGGAGGTCGAGTTCGCCTGCCATCTCTCCGGCCGTGCGCGGCTGTGCATCGAGCCTGTCGATCAGCCCGGCGCGAATCCCTTCGCAGATCAGCCGCGTGCGCCACGCGCCGGTGATCGCGTCGACGAGCTGCCTGGTTTCCGCTTCGCTTCCCATATCCTCTCCCTTCCGCTCTGTAATTTATATTGATATATAAATAAGGGATGGTCAATCGAGCTGAGCGGCGAAACGGATCGACAGGAGCCCGGATCGCGCGGGGACATTCCGGTTCAAAGCGCTCGTCCTGTCGCCAGAAGGTGAGACAGGGGAATCGGGGGCTCGGACGTTTCTCTCCTGCCGAGAAGCGGAGCCGGCGCTGGGCCGGCCGATTCGCGGCGCGGTGGCGAGGCCGCTACCAGGAGGCGGAAGGGTAGAGACGGTCGGTGCGAGCATTCAGCGATGGTCCGGCCATGCCGTTCCAACAGAGTGCTGCGCTCTGGAAGTTTACAAAGATGACGATACGTCGGTGTCATCTTCCGCTTCCGTGACCTTTGCGGCTGTGCCCGTGAGGCGGATGCCAGAGCCTGTCCCGGTGGCCCGTGCGGCCTGACCGGATGGTAAAAGTCCTTCAACAAGAATGAGCCGTGCATTGCCCTGTCTTCGTCGATGGGAAGAGGCGTCCGCAGGGCTGCCACGGCGGAGGGGCTGTAGGACAGGGAAAAGCGAGGCCCAGAGGCAGAGCGTGCATAGTCGCCCGAACCGGCCGGTCCCCTCCGATGCCATCGGCCCCCCGCAGGCGGGAGCAAGGCTGTCGGGCCGGGATCGATGGTGTTCGAACGACAAAACTCAGGAAATCCGGGCCAGTCCGTTCCCTCGCATTGGTCCATGCCCCCGGGGTAGGCGGGCAAATCTGCGCGGTTCGCCTGGACGGCATCCCGTTCGGACGATGAAGGCGTGGGAGCCACCCGAGCAAGGCTCCGATCGATCCCGGTTACGCATCCGCGCCGCAGGGGACGAAGACCGCCGTCCCTTCCTTCAATATTCAATGATAGTAGAATATCTTGCGATGGCAAATCTGCCTCGCTATGCACGATGTCGGCAGGTCGAAGCTCCGCTGGTCACGGCCAAGGTGATCAAGAAGGAGTGCCCAGGAGAGAGGAGACGCGGCGTGAGTCAGGCATTTTTCGCGAGGCGCCCACGGCTTGGAGCGCGATGTGCGTCCATCCTGGCGATCCTGCTCGCCGCCAGCGGCGCGGCGGCGTCCCCGGCGGCGCAGGACCGCGACCCGCTGCGCATTTCCGGCATGTTGCAAACCATCGAACTGGCGCCCGTGCATGTCGCGGCCGACCGCGTCTATCCGGGGGGCGTCGCGGTGCGGAATGGCGGCATCCCCATCCTCTTCCTCCCGCCGGAAGAAAAGCCTTCGCATGTCGCGACCCATGCCGAGACGCAGGCCCTGCGCAATTCGCTCAGCCACCCGGACTTGCGGATCATCCTCACGGTCGCGCGCGGGCATTACCGGATCGTCGCTCGCCGTTCCTCGGGCATCGAGACGCTGGCGGATCTGCGCGGGAAGCGCATTGCCACCATGGGGCCGACCTCGGCCGGCTTCTATCTGCATAATGTGCTTGCCTCCGCCGGATTGTCCGAGGCGGACGTGCACCTCGTCGACGTCCCGCGCCCGCAGGAGATTTCCCGCTCCATCATCGCGAAGGAAGCGGATGCGCTGGTCATCTGGGAACCGGAAATGCAGCGCGCGGTGGATGCGCTGGGCGATGACGCGATCCTGTTCCAGCCGGACGTGGGCTATGACGAATTGTTCAATCTCAACACGACTGCGGGCAATCTGGCCGATCCGCACCGCCGGGAGCAGATCGTGCGCTTCGTCGCGGCACTGATGCGCACGTCGCGCGAGGCGAAGGCGGACCCGACGCTCGCGATCCAGATGGTGGCTGACAAGACGGGCTATCCCGTCGACCTGATCCGCAAGGCCTGGCCGCACCACAGTTTTCCCGCCGTGCTCGCGCCGGATCTGCTGGACGTGCTCGTGCGGGAGGAAGCGTGGCTCGCCCGGCAGGCAGGTCGGCCGGCGCGCGATCGGGACGTGCTCGCGAAACTCATCGATCCCAGCGTCGCCCGCGATGCGCGCGCGTTGCTGGAGCGTGAACCGGGCTGACGGAGCCCAACTCGGCGGACCCGTCAGGACCCTGCGCAATCCGGTACATTACCGAGCGCGCCGCACGCGCCAGCCGCTAGAATGGGCCGGGCAAGAGCGGACAGGAGACGGACATGGCCCAGAAAATGCGCGCGGCGATCTTCATCGAACCCGGCCGGATCATCCTTGGCGAGAAGCCTGTCCCGGATGTGGGGCCGCTGGATGCGCTCATCCGGATCACCACCACCACCATTTGCGGAACGGACGTCCACATATTGAAGGGCGAGTATCCGGTGGCGAGTGGGCTCACCATCGGCCACGAGCCCGTCGGCGTGATCGAGAAGCTGGGATCGGCGGTGACCGGCTATGTAGAGGGACAGCGCGTGATCGCAGGCGCCATCACGCCCTCGGGCTGGTCCAATGCCTCGCTCGATGGATGCCATGCCCAGTGCGGCGCCGGCACGCGCCATGGCTGGAAGGCCATGGGGGGCTGGCGCTTCGGCAACACGATCGACGGGGCGCAGGCGGAATATCTGCTGGTGCCCGATGCCATGGCAAATCTCGCGCCGATCCCCGACGGGCTGACGGACGAGCAGGTGCTGATGTGTCCCGACATTCTCTCGACCGGCTTCAGCGGCGCCGAGTCGGGCAAGATCCGGATCGGCGACACGGTGGCCGTGTTCGCGCAGGGGCCGATCGGGCTCTGCGCCACGGCGGGTGCCCGGCTGATGGGCGCAGCCGAGATCATCGCGGTGGAATCGGTCCCGGCCCGTGCGGCGATTTCGCGGAAGATGGGCGCGGATCATGTGGTCGATTTCACGAAGGAGGACCCGGTCTCCGCGATTCTCAGGATCACCGGCGGCCGGGGCGTCGACGTGGCGATCGAGGCGCTCGGCACGCAGGCGACGTTCGAAGCGGCGCTGCGGGTACTGCGTCCCGGCGGCACCCTCTCATCGCTCGGCGTCTATTCGACCGATCTGACCATCCCGCTGGATGCCTTTTCGGCGGGCCTGGGCGACAACCGGATCGTCACGACATTATGCCCCGGCGGCAAGGAGCGCATGCGCCGGCTGATGGCCACGGTGGAGTCCGGCCGGGTCGATACCGGCGCACTGGTCACGCATCATTTCGGGCTGGATGATATCGAGACCGCTTATGATCTCTTCGCGCACCAGCGTGACGGCGTGCTGAAGGTCGCGATCCGTCCCTGAGCAAAGCCGGCGAGAGCAGGCTGGCCGGGCGGGCGCTGCTGTGGCCGCCGACCCGTCAGTCGCAGGAATCCTCGCAGGAGGGCATATAGGCGCCCGAGGTGGGGTTCAGGCAGATCAGGTGATCATGGACTTCGGTGACGCCGGGGGTTTCCCGCGCGATGGCGCTGATCGCACGGTGCGCCTGCAGGGTCGGTACGATCCCGAGAAGCTGGACGCTTCCCTTGCAGACGCAGGCCTTGGTCAGGGCGCCGGCAATGCCTTTCTCCCTGATCGCAGCGGCGATCTCCTCGGCAATGGCCTGATCCCCCTCGCTGCACCACTGGCGCGAGGCCGACAGAATTTCCGCCAACGCGGCATGATAGCGGTCGAGCGCCAGGTTGCCGGAAATATTGGCGCGCAGGGCGGCCTCGATGGCGCGCGCGATGTCCGGATCGAGACAGACTTGATTGGGCTGCGTCATGGGTCACCTCCCCTGCGAGTCCTGTGGCCTGCTATCGGCCATGATGATCATGGGCTGGTGCGCGGCAAGCGTCCTTGACCTCGATCAACCGTCAGGCCCTGCAGGGCCGGGTCATCGCAGATAGGCTTCCGTCGCGTAGCGCCGCATCATGCGCTGGCTGTTGAAATAGGCCGCAAGCTTGCTGATCGACTGCTTCATCATCCAGATCCACCGTTCCCGGTTGTCGTGGAAGAGCGGCAGGACGGTCCCTTCGAGCTTCCGGAACAGCTCGTCCGCGTGGCGTTCGCCATCCGGGTCGGCCCTGGAGCCGATCCCCCATCCGGTCACGCCTTCGATGCACCCCTCCGCCCACCATCCGTCCAGCACGCTGAGGTTGAGCACGCCGTTCACGGCGGCCTTCATGCCGCTGGTCCCGGATGCTTCCATGGGCGGCAGCGGCGTGTTGAGCCAGATGTCGGCGCCCGCCACCAGCAGCTTGGCGATGTCGATGTCGTAATTGGGCAGGAAGGCCATGGTGATCTGGCCTTTCATTCGCGCGATATGGTCGTGAATGTCGGCGATCAGGCGCTTGCCTTCCTCGTCCTGCGGATGGGCCTTGCCCGCCATCACGATCTGGAAGGGGCGGTTGCGGTGAATGGCGAGCAGGCGCTCCATGTCGCTGAAGATGAGATCCGGCCGCTTGTAGCCGGTCATGCGGCGCGCGAAGCCGATCGTCGGCAGCCGGGGGTCAAGCGACACGCCGGTGCGCTCCAGTGTCAGCGTCACCAGGTCCGCCCGCGCGCCTTCATGCGCTTGCCAGACGGCCTCGTCGGGAAGCTGGTCCGCCAGCGCCAGCACTTCCGGTTCATGGGACCAGTGCGGCATCAGCGACGCGAACAGGGCGGCGAGGCGCGGATGGGCCCAGGTGCCGACATGCACGCCGTTGGTGATCGCGCGCACCCGGTAGCCCGGAAACATCCGGGCTGTCGTCGCGGCGTGGCTTCGGGCAACGCCGTTCACATAGCCGCTCAGGGCCAGGGCCAGCCGCGTCATGTTGCACGATTCCTCCCCGGCGAGGCGCTTGAGTTCATCCACGTCGATGAAGCCGTCGAGCGTGCGGCCGACCAGCTCGTAGGGGAAGCGGTCATGCCCCGATTCGACGGGGGTATGGGTCGTGAAGATGCAGCGCTCGATGACCTGCTCGGCGTCGTGGCGCGTCTGCGAATTGTCGGTGCGGTCGCTCCGCCAGGGGTAGCGGCGCAGCAGCTCGATAGTGAGAAGGGCCGAGTGCCCTTCATTCATATGGTAGCTTTGTATGTCGAAGCCGAGCGCCTGCAGGATGCGGACGCCGCCGATCCCGAGCACCGCTTCCTGCCGCAATCGATAATCCTGCCCACCGCCATAAAGCGTCGCCGTGATCGGGCGATCCGCGGGGTCGTTCTGCTCGAGGTCGGTATCCAGCAGGATGACGGGGACCTGCGTACCAAGCGGCGATTCCTGGATGTAGAGCCATGGGCGTATCCAGACCTGCCGGCCCTCCAGCCGGATGGCGATCATGGCATCGAGCGGCACGGTCCATTGCGCCGGGTCCCACGGATCGGGAAAGTCGATCTGACGGCCATCGGCATCGATCTCCTGGCGCAGATAGCCGGCCCGGCTGGCCAGCGAGACGAAGACGACCGGGATCTGGAGATCGGCGCAGGAGCGTGCGGTGTCGCCGGCCAGCACACCCAGGCCCCCGCTATAAGTGTGCATTTCGGCCCGCAGCGCGATTTCCATGGTGAAATAGGCGATGTGCGTGCTGGCGAGGAATGAATCGAGAGGATGTGTCATCGGGCGCTCCGTCCGGCGGGAGGCTGCCCCGGTTCCGCGCGCCGGTCCTTGCCCTTGATCAAAGCGGGCGACGCGCGGCGATATGCCGGGCCAACGTCCCTTCAGGCTCGGTCTGTTCCTGCTGGCAGACTGATGTTCCTGTTGTCAGACCTGCGAGATTCGGCTAGCAAAAGCGGGGGCTGGCCGGGGAGCAGATCGGCGATGTGGGGACGTCTGATGCTGCATTGGGGGCAGCATAAGCTCAAGCGCGCCAATGTGCTTTGCGAGGGCCGCATTGACTTGCGGGGCAAGCCGGTCGACGTCCGCAACGAGGGGTCGATCACGCTGGGCGAAGGCGTGCGGATCTTCGGAACGCTCGATGCCGTGGGCCTCATCGCCGCGAAGGGCGGCGCCATCAAGGTCGGCAAGCGCGTCCTGCTCAACACCGGTCTGCGCATCTATGCGGAGAGCGCCGTCACCATCGGCGACCATTGCCTCATCGGCAACAACAGCGTGCTGTGCGACGCCAATTTCCATGCCGTGCATGAGGGCAGCGCGGCATCGGTCCGGCCGATCACGCTGGGTCGCAACGTCTGGCTCGCGCGCAGCGTAGTGGTGCTGCCGGGCGTGAGCATCGGGGACCATGCCGTGATCGCGGCGGGATCGGTTGTTGACCGGGATGTCCCGCCCAAACAACTCTGGCGGGGCAATCCTGCCACTTATGTCAAGGACGTGCGGGCAAGCGACAGCTTCGTGAGGCGTTGACGGCGCGGCCGGCTGGCTTCACGGCAGGCGCATCTTCGTCGATAAGGCCCGGCATGAATCATATCGAGATCATCGAACGGCAGCGTGCGGCGCTGCATGAGGCCGTACGGCCCTTCCTCCGGCAGGGGGACTCCTATGCGCTGCTCGACTTTCCCGATTACGCCAATGTGGGTGACAGCGCGATCTGGCTCGGCGCATCCAGCCTGCTGAGATCGCTGGCGGGCCGGGATGCGTCCTATGCCGCCAGTCATAAGGATTTCTCGCTGGACGCGCTGGTCCGCCACTGCCCGCAAGGGCCGGTGTTCATCATCGGCGGCGGCAATTTCGGCGACATCTACCCGGCCCATCAGCAATTGCGCTGGACACTGCTTCGGCATCTGCCGGATCGGGTGATCGTCCAGCTTCCGCAGTCCATCCATTTCGATGGGGAGGAAGGCGCCCGGGAGACGGCGGCGGCGATTGCCGCTCATGGCCAGTTCCATCTCATGGTTCGCGATCGCGCCAGCGCGGCTTTCGCGCAATCGCATTTCGATTGTCCCGTGATCCTGGCGCCGGATTGCGCGTTCGCACTCGGGCCGCTGCCCCGCCCGGTGACGCCGGATCGTCCGCTCGTCCTGCTGCTGCGCAGCGATGGCGAGAAATCGGGGGAGGAATATGCGCCGTTCGACAGCCTCGGCACGGCGCCCGTCGATTGGGCGCGGTTGCCGCCGATGCCGGCGGATGTGTGGCGGCAGGCGAAGTGGAAGGCACTGCGCAGCGGGCGCTGGTCCCGCATGGCGCGCCACATCGAGGTGCTGAATGCCCAGGCCCGCTGGCGCCTGGATCGCGGGCTTGCCTTGCTGGCGGCGGGCGAGACCGTCATCACGGATCGCCTGCATGGCCATATTCTGAGCATCCTGCTGGGCATTCCGCATGTCGCGCTGGATAATCGCACGCGCAAGGTGAGCGCTTATCATGCGCTCTGGCTCGAAGGGCTGGACAATGCCTGCGTCGCTGGTGATGCCATGACGGCGGTCGCGGCGCTCTCGCGGCTGGGGAAGGAATGAGATGCGCACTTTCTGGAGACGGGCCGCCCAGACGATCCTGATGTGCGCCGGCGCCATCCTGTTCCTGTCCGGCGCGATTGCCCTGATGCGGCAGTTTCCGGGCTGGGAGCCGGGCATCGGCGGGATGGCCGCCGCGCTGTCCCTCGGCTGGACAGCGATCGTGCTGCGCCTCGTCCCGCTCGACTGAGGTCGTGGAGATGGGGGTGGCGGCCGCGTCCCCGCCAGTCTTCCGCTTTGTAACATTTTGCGACAATTTGCCGCTGGACGAATGCCCCGTCCGTTCCGCATGGATAGGGCCATGAAGCGCATGTCCTCGTTGCTGGCGGCCGTCATCCTGCTGCCTTCCTGCAGTGCCGGCCCCGCGTCCCCTCCGCGCAGCGCGAGTGCATTGGGGGTCCCGGATGGCTGGTCGGTCACGGCGGCGTCCGGCGTGGAAGATCTTACGGCTTGGTGGCGCCGCTTCGATGATCCGGTGCTGACTGGCCTCGTCGAGCAGGCCGCGGCTTCGAACCTCGATATCGCCCAGGCGGTCGCCCGGCTTCGTCAGGCGCGCGAGGCGCTGGTGGTGAGCGGCGCGTCCCTGCTGCCGAGCGTCAACGGCTCGGCGGGGTTCAGCCGCACCGAGCCGGTGCGCGGTGGTGGCTCGACGATCACGCTGCCGGACGGCTCGGTGACCACCATCGACGGCGGCGGCCGGAGCAATTTCTCGCTCGGGCTGGATGCCAGCTATCAGGTGGACCTGTTCGGGGGGCTGCGCAGCGCGGTCGCGGCGAGCCGCGCGCAATATGAGGGCGCCGGCTTCGATTATGCAGCCGTGATCCTTTCCGTGGAGAGCGAAGTCGCGCGCAATTATGTGCTTGCCCGGGCGTTGCAGGCGCAGATCGCGAACGCGCAGGCCAATCTCGCCATTCAGGACGACAATCTGGAGATCGCCGGCTTCCGGGTGCAGGCGGGCCTGGTCTCCTCGGTGGACGCCGAGCAGGCGCGCGCGAGCCGGGCGCAGACGGCTGCCACGCTGCCCGCGCTGGAGCAGCAATATAATGCCGCCGTGTCCCGCCTCGGCGTGCTGACCGGGCAGGCGCCGGGCGCGGTGAAACCGGTGCTGGAGCAGCCCACGCCTATTCCCGACGGGCCGGACGACGTGGCGATGGGCATTCCCGCCGATGTGCTGCGCCAGCGGCCGGACGTGCGCTCCGCCGAGAGCGCGCTTCTTGCGGCCAGTGCGCAGATCGGCGTGGCGCGCGCGCAATTGCTGCCCTCGCTCAGCATCGGCGGCAATCTTGCGTCCAATGCGAGCAATGCGGGCAGCATCCTGGATACCATCACTGGTGGCCTCTTCGCCAGCATCGGGCAGGCGCTGTTCAGCGGTGGCCGGCTGCAGGCGCAATATCGCGCCAGCCGGGCGGCGGCGGACGGGGCCTTCGCGGCGTACCGGTCGGCCGTGCTGTCCGCGCTGGAGGATGTCGAGAACGCGTTTGTGGCGCTGCGTGCCGCCCGGGAGCGGGAAGGGCAGTTCGCCACCGCGCTCGATGCCGCCAGCGCATCGGCGCTGCTGGCGCGCGACCAGTATCGCAGCGGCCTCACCGATTTCACGACGCTCAATGCGCAGGAAGCCGCGCTCGTCTCCGCGCGCAACGGCCTCGTGCAGGCGCAGGCGGACAAGGCGTCCGCGCTCATCGCTCTTTATGCGGCGCTTGGCGGCGGGTGGGATTCATCCGCCGCGCCCGTTGCGCCGGTTCCATCCAGATGACCGGGAACAGGATCAATGGCTGACCAAGACCTCGATGCCTTTCTGGGCGTGAAGCCGCAACCGGCGTGGCGCCGTCATCTGAAATGGGTCCTCCTCGCGCTGGGCTTGCTCTTGCTACTGTGGATCGCGCTGCGCTTTTTCGGCGGGTCCGACGCGCCGCGCTATGTCACCACGCCGGTCGAGCGCGGGCACCTCGTCACCACCGTCTCCGCGACCGGCAAGCTCGCGCCGACCAATCAGGTGACGGTCGGTTCGCAATTGTCGGGCCTCGTCGTGCGCGTGCTGGTGGACGTCAATGATCGGGTGGCCGAGGGCCAGCCGCTCGCCGAGATCGACCCCGAGCAGATCGAGGACCAGATCCGGCAAGGCCGCGCCCAGCTCGCCGCGAACCAGGCGCAGGTCGGGCAGGCGGAAGCGACGCTGGCGGAAGCCAAGGCGCAACTTGCCAGGCTGGAGGAAGTCGCCCGGCTCTCGGGTGGCCGCGTGCCATCGGGCACGGAGCTGCAGGCCGGTCGCGCCAATATGCAGCGCGCGCAGGCGGCGCTCAAGGTGGCGCAGGCCAATGTGCTGGCCAGCCAGGCGTCATTGTCGCAGAGCCAAACCCAGCGCGCCCGGGCGATCATCCGCTCGCCCGTCTCGGGCGTCGTGCTGGCGCGTCAGGTCGATCCCGGCCAGACCGTGGCGGCGTCGTTCAACACGCCCACCCTGTTCGTCATCGCCGAGGATCTTTCCAAGATGAAGCTGGAAGTCGCCATCGACGAGGCGGATGTCGGCGCCGTGAAGGAAGGGCAGAGCGCCACCTTCACCGTGGATGCCTTCCCCGGCAGGACGTTCCCGGCGACGATCACGCGCGTCGACATCGGCTCCAATCTCTCGGCTTCCACGGCGAGCGCTTCCTCGACGACCGCGTCGACCGCAGCCACGAGCAGCCAGGTGGTCTCTTACGCCGCGGATCTCTCCGTCGCCAATGCCGAGCTGGAGCTGCGCCCCGGCATGACCGCCACGGCGGACATCGTGACGTCGGACAAACAGAATGTCCTGCTCGTTCCCAATGCCGCGCTTCGCTTCACCCCGTCCGTTCCGGTGGCCGGGCAGAGCAGCGGCATCACCGGCGCGCTTTCGATCGGTCCGCGCCGCCGCAACAACACGGAACGATCCGTCACGCTCGAGCGCGGCGCGGTACAGACGGTCTATGTGAAGGGCGAGGACGGGCAGCCGCGCGCCGTGCAGATCACCACCGGCGACACGGACGGCACACGCACGGAAGTGCTCTCGGGCGATCTCAAGCCCGGCATGGAGGTGATCGTCAGCCAGCTGAGCGGCGCGGCGGCAGCGGCGGGCGGGGCATCGCGGCGGGGAGGCGGCGGTGGCTGATCCGCTCGCCCGCCCCGGGATGTCAGCCGAGCCGTTCATTTCGCTGCGTGGCATCACCAAGGTGTACGGCGCCGGGCCGACCGCCTTCCAGGCCCTGAAGGGCGTGGATCTGGACGTGGCCCAGGGCGATTTCGTCGCGGTCATGGGGCCGTCCGGTTCGGGCAAGTCCACGGCGATGAACATCATCGGCTGTCTCGACGTGCCGACCAGTGGCGCCTTCATCTTCAGGGGCATCCATGTCGAGACGCTTACTCAGGACCAGCGGGCCCTGCTTCGGCGGCGCTATCTGGGCTTCGTGTTCCAGGGCTTCAATCTGCTCTCGCGCACCTCGGCGCTGGAGAATGTCGAGCTGCCCTTGCTCTATCGCGGCGACCCGAAGACGCAGCGGCGCGATGCCGCCATGGCCGCGCTGGACAAGGTAGGGCTGCGCGAATGGTGGGACCATACGCCCGCCGAGCTGTCCGGCGGCCAGCAGCAGCGGGTCGCGATCGCGCGTGCCATCGTTACCAATCCCGACGTGCTGCTGGCCGACGAGCCGACCGGCAATCTGGACAGCGCGCGTTCGGTAGAGATCATGGAGCTGCTCGCCAGCCTCAATCGCGATGCCGGCATCACCGTGCTCATGGTGACGCACGAGCCGGACATGGCCGAGTTCGCGCGCACGATCGTCCATTTCAAGGACGGGCTGGTCGATCGCGTCGAGACGAATGGCGTCACGGGAGCGCACTGAGATGCTCGGCACCACCTTCATGCTCGCGCTGCGCTCGATCCTGCGTCACAAGCTGCGGTCCTTCCTGACCACGCTCGGCATCATCATCGGCGTCGCGGCGGTGGTGACGATGGTGACGCTGGGCAAGGCGACGACCGTCGCTGTGCAGCAGCAGATTGCCGCGCTCGGCACGAACATTCTGCAGGTGCGGCCGGGGCAGGGCTTTGGGCGCGGCGGTGGCGGACCCATGCCGCCCAATTTCGATCCGGCAGACGTGACGGCGATCCAGCAGCAGATTTCCGGTGTGACGGCGGTTGCCCCGCAGACGCAGGCGACGGCGACGGCCATCTACGAAGGCGCGAACTGGTCGACCACGATCAACGGCACCACCTCAGCCTATTTCCAGGTGCAGCCCTGGGATCTCACGGCCGGGCGGCTGTTCACCCCGGCGGAGGAAGCGGCCGGCAAGGCGGTTTGCATCCTGGGCGCCACGGTGGAGAAGAACCTGTTCCGTGGCGAGAGCCCGCTCGGCAAGCGCTTCCGCATCGGGGATGTGAGCTGCGATGTCGTCGGCACGCTGGCCACGCGCGGGCAGGCGGGCTTCGGCGGCGATCAGGATGATGTGGTCATCATGCCGATCAAGACCGTGCAGCGGCGCTTCACCGGCTCGACCGACATCCGCGTGATCCTCGTGGGCGTGGATCAGGATTATTCGACGACGCAGGTCCAGTCCGCACTCACGGATCTGCTGCGCGACCGCCGCCGGATCGGCGACGGGCGCGAGGATAATTTCAACATCTTCGACACGCGGCAGATCTCCGACACGCTGACTGGCACCACGACGCTGCTCACGCAGATCGTCGCCGCCGTGGCGGGCATCAGCCTTGTCGTCGGCGGCATCGGTATCATGAACATCATGCTCGTCTCGGTGACGGAGCGCACGCGCGAGATCGGCATCCGCCTCGCCATCGGCGCCGTTGCGCGCGAGGTGTTGATGCAGTTCCTCGTCGAGGCGGTGGTGCTCTCGTGCCTGGGGGGCGTGGTCGGGCTGATGCTGGCACAGCTCGCCATTGCCGTCGCCACGCCGCTCATGCAGGTGCCCTGGACCTTCGATCCGCAGATCAATGCCTTCGCCTTCTTCATCTCGGGCCTGATCGGCGTGGTCTTCGGCTATTTCCCGGCCCGGCGCGCTGCCGGCCTCAATCCCATCGACGCCTTGCGCCACGAATAAGCGGGGGCCGCGCGCGAGGCTCAGTCAGCCGGTGCGCAGATGAAATTCTGTTCCTCATCGGTGCTGCCGGTGCCTTTGTATTTGGCGATCTGCGGGAAGGGGCAAAGCGGTCGCGACATGGGCGGCTGGGCCGGCGCTCCCGGGAAGCCCGGGGCGCGCGTGGCCACGATGCGCGTCGGGGCCGTCCCCTCGCTTGCCCAGCGATCGATCACACCCAGCGTGTCGAAGGCGGAGGGACCTTCCCCGCCCGCGCAATGGTCCATGCCCGGCGCCATGAAGAGCCGCAGCGAGTCCTCGGCCTGCTGCGCGGGCAGCGCCTTGCGCAGCGCGGCATGGAAGGCGAGCGTGTTCGTGGCGGGAATCAGGCCGTCGTTCCAGCCATGGCTCAGCAGCAGCTTGCCGCCGCGCGCGAAGAAGGGCGCGAGCCCGTCCGGTGGCACGTTCAGGATCGCGCTGCCGAAGCTGCGGGCCTTTTCGAGATCGGCGCCATAATCCATCGCGCGCCAGTCCCAGTCGGGCTGGTCGCCGAAGACGAGCATCGAGAAATAAGTGGTGGCGACGGGGAAGGGCGCTGGCCCGCCCGTCAGCATGGCCATCTGCATCTCGCTGCCGCGCGGGAAACCGGGGAGCAGCAGCGCGCCGCTCCTGGGGTCGCGCACGCCCTCGTAGATCGCGCGCAGGGCCGTCACCTGATCGCCGTTCAGGCAATCGCCGTCCTGCCCGGGCTTGCACTGGATGGTGACGGGGTCGAAACGGCAGATGTCGGGCCGGGAGACGAGGCCGTCCTTCAGCCCGTCCTCTCCGTCGCATTGCGCGATCACGGCCTTGTGCGCCAGCGCCAGCTTGTCCGGGGTCAGCGCGGCGGCCGGGGTACGCAGCGCCTGCCAGCCGGTCCACATGCTCTGCACCATGAGATCGGTCATCGGATTGGCAGGGGCCATGGCGGAAATCGCGTCGAAATCCTCCGGATAGCGATAGGCCGCCATCAGGCCCTGCCGTCCGCCGGTGGAGCAGCTGTTCCACAGCGAGAGGGCCGGCGCCTTGCCGTAGAAATCCCCGATCGCCTGCTTGGCGGTGCGCGTCATCATATGCACGGCGCGATGGCCGAAATCGACGAGCTTCTCGGGATGCCCGATCGCGAATTCGGCTGTCAGTCCATTGCCGACATGCCCCGTGTCGGTCGAGGCGACGGCATAGCCCCGCGCGAGCGGCTCCGCCATCTGCGCATAGCTGATCTGGCCGGCCCAGATGCCGTTGCCGATGCCCACGAACTTGCCGTTCCATCCCTCGGCAGGCAGCCACACTTCCACCTTGATGTCGGAGTCCGGCGTGGGCGTGAGCGTGGCGCGCACGCGGCAGAAGGCGGGCAGGCCCTTGTAGGCGGCATTGGCGACGCCGGGCGGCGGCCCGAAGGGTGATGGCGGCGCCTCGAACGCTCCGGCCGTGACGATCTGCGCCGACGTCACTTCGCCATGATCGATCCTGCTGCCCGCCAGCTCGCCGCATTGCTTTGCAGCGGCGGGACAAGCGATTGCCATCGCGCAGCTGCTGGCGGCCATGGCCATCCATGATTTGCGGATCATCCCCGGGCCTCTCCTCTTCCCGCGTATCTTTGCTTGCACTTTGCGGGACAAGCATGGACAAAGTCAACAAGATCGTCCCGGGACGGCGCCGGCGCACAGGACGCCGCACCATGGCCGGACGGCGCATATGGGGAGGGAAAAACATGCGGTGGAAAGCGTGGATTGGGCTGGCGGCATTATGCCTTGCCGGCATGAGCGGGCCGGCATCGGCCGAATGGATCACCAGCTGGGCCGCCGCGCCCCTGCCGCCCGCGCCGGTCATGGGCCCCATCCCCGCGACCCCGGCTTTCGAGAACCGCACATTGCGCCAGATCGTCCGCCTGTCAGCGGGCGGGCAGGCCGTCCGCCTGCGCCTCACTAATGCCTATGGGGAGAAGCCGCTGGCGATCGGCGCGGCACGGGTCGCGCTGCTGGACGCGGCGGGCAGCGAGATCGCGGGGACCAGCCGGATGCTCGGCTTCGGCGGACAGAAAGCGGCGACAGTGCCTCAGGGCGCGCCTCTGCTCAGCGATCCGGTGAGGCTCGCGGTGCCGGCGCTCGCGCGCATGGCGATTACCTTATACCTGCCGGACGCGACCGGGCCCTGCACATGCCATGCCACCGGCCTTGATCGCCTGGAGATTTCCGAGCCGGGCGATTTCTCCGCCGCACCGTTCGCGCCGGCGCAGGTCGGTTCGGTCCGTGCCTTCCTCGCTTCGGTGGAAGTCGATGCGCCGCAAGGGGCTGCCACGGTCGCCGTGCTGGGCGATTCGATCTCGGATGGCGTAGGCTCGACTCCGGAGAAGAACCGCCGCTGGCCGGATCTGCTGGCGGAGCGGCTGGCCGCGCGGGACGGGGCGACGTGGGGCATCGCCAATCAGGGGATCAGCGGCAATCGCGTGCTGAACGGAGGCATGGGCGAGAGCGCGCTGGCGCGGTTCGACCGGGACGTGCTCTCTCTGCCGGGCGTGAAGGCGGTCATCATCTTCGAGGGCGTGAATGATCTCGGCATCGGCCATGCCCGGCTCGAAGGCACGCCGCCGGCCTTCTTCACCCAGTTCGGCGGGCGCGGCGTCACGGGCGAGCAGATCATCGAGGGCTACCGGCAACTGATCGCGCGGGCGCATGGCCGGGGCATCCGCGTCTATGGCGCCACCATCGCGCCCTACAAGGGCGCCACTTACTGGTCGGAAGCAGGCGAAGCCGAGCGCGTGAAAGTCAATGACTGGATTCGGACCAGCGGCGCGTTCGATGCCGTGCTGGATTTCGACCGGGCTCTTGCCGATCCGGCCGATCCGCAGCGCATGGCGCCGGGCCTGCACATGGGCGATTTCCTGCACGGCAGCGACGAGGGCTATCGCCGGCTGGCGCAGTCCATCGACCTCGCGCTCTTCGGGCGCTGAAATAGCCGGCGCGAAAGCGTGACCGGATGCATGCGGGAGCCGAGATGAGCGACAGGGACCGCTCTCGCCTCAGGCTCCCGCCACTGCCGCGTTAGGATGCCGCCAGCCGGGTGCTGTCGGACCATCCGCCGCCGAGCGCGCGGAAGACGTCGATCTGCGCCTGCGCGACGAAGGCGTCCTGCTGCGCGAGCGCGGCTTCGGCTTCCGCGAAGGTCCGCTCGGTGTCGAGCAGCTGCAGCGAGTCGATTGCCCCCTCGCGCTGCTGGGCGCGCGTGATGCGGGCTGCTGCCTGGGCGGAATCGCGGGCCGCCTTGAGCGACTGGCGCCGCTCCAGCGCGCGGGCATAGTTGGAGAGCGCGGTCTCCGTCTCCTCCAGCGCGCGCAGCACCGCGCCGTCGAAGGCGGCGAGCGAGGCTTCGCTGTCGGCCCGGGCACCGGCGATGCGGGCGCGGTTGGCTTCCTGATTGGGGAAGGCCCAGCTGATCAGCGGGCCGAGCAGCCAGCGCAGCGGCCCGGCGCCGAACGCGTCGGCAATGTCCGGCCCGGTCGAGCCGACCGATCCGCCCAGCGTCACGCGCGGATAAAGGTCCGCCGTCGCCACGCCGATCCGCGCGGTATCCGCCGCGAGGCGCCGTTCCGCGGCGCGCACGTCCGGGCGCCGGGCAAGCAGCGCGGTGCCGTCGCCGATCGGGATCGGCGATGTGATCTCGAGGCCGATGGCGCGCTGCCCGGCGATCTCGGGAAGGGCGGACGGCGTCCGGCCCGTGAGCGTGGCGAGCCGGAACAGGGCGGCCTGTCGCCCCGCTTCCAGCCGGGGGATGTCCGCCGCCCGCTGGTCCCGCAGCGTCGCGATGCGGGCGACGTCGAGCGATGTGGCGAGGCCGGCTTCCCGCCGCTGGCGCGTGAGGCTGAGCAGCCGGTCGAGCAGGCTGACGATCTCGTTCGTCACCTTGAGTTGCGCCGCGCCCGCGGCCGCGTCGGCATAAGCACGGGTGGTGTCGGCCACGACAGCGACCCGCACGGCGTCGGCATCGGCGGCGGCCGCATCGGCATCGCCGCGCGCCGCTTCCACGCCCCGGCTCACCCGGCCGAACAGGTCGACTTCATAGGAGACGCTGAGGCCACCATCGACGGACCAGTTCTCGCGGGGCATGCCCGGCAGGCGCTGCGTTGCGGGCGACCGGCCATAAGTGGCCCCGGCATCAATGCTCGTCTGGGGCAGCCGGTCCGAGCGGGCGCCGCGCAGCGCCGCCCGGGCCCGTTCCAGCCGCGCCACCGCCACGCGCACGTCCGTATTGGCTGCGAGCGCATCGGCGATGAGTCCGTCGAGGACCGGGTCCTCGTAGAGGCGCCACCAGTCGGCCTGGATGTCCGCCTGCGCGAAGGCAGGGGAGGTGGCGGAAACAAAGGGGCCGGAGGACGTCGGGGGGGGCGTAGGGGCGACGTAGTCCGGCCCCGCCGCGCACGCTGAAAGCGCCAGCGCGGAAACCATGGGCAGAAGGAAACGAGAGGCTTTCATGGGGAAATTCCTCATTCGGCCGGCAGCGGCGCGGGCTCGGGATGCTGCCCGCCCCGTCCGCGCAGGCGGTCGATGCGGTCGCCCAGCGCGCGGCTGACGACATAGAAGGTGGGCGTGAAGATGAGGCCGAACGCGGTGACGCCGAGCATGCCGGAGAAGACGGCAGTACCAAGGGCCTGCCGCAGTTCCGCGCCGGCGCCCGAGGCCAGTACCAGCGGCACCGTGCCCAGGATGAAGGCGAAGCTCGTCATCAGGATCGGCCGCAGGCGCTGCTCGGCGGCATGGACAGCCGCCTGCACCGGCGAGAGACCCTGCAGCTGCTCGCCCTGCCGTGCGAATTCGACGATCAGGATCGCGTTCTTCGCCGCCAGCGCCACCAGCACGATGAGGCCGATCTGCGTAAGCACATTGTTGTCCATGCCGCGCAGGTTGACGCCGACCATTGCCGCCAGCACGCACATGGGGACGATCAGGATGATCGCGAGCGGCATGACCAGGCTCTCATACTGCGCCGCCAGCACCAGGAAGACGAGCAGCACGGCCAGGCCGAACACCAGTCCCGCCGTATTGCCGGCCGTGGCCTGCTGATAGGCGATGCCTGTCCATTCGTGCGTGAAGCCGGGCGGCAGCGTGGCATCCGCCAGCGCTTCCATGGTCTTGAGCGACTGGCCGGAGGAATAGCCCGGCGCGGTGTCGCCGTCGATCGCCACGGCCGGCGACAGATTGTAGCGCTGCACCCGGTAAGGGCCGGTCGTGTCGCGGAACGTCGCCACCGAGCCGATCGGGACCATCTGGCCATAATCCGAGCGGGTCTGGAGATTGGCGATGTCGGCGGTCGTCCGGCGGAACGGCTCGTCGGCCTGTGCGGTGACGCGATAGGTGCGGCCGAGCAGGTTGAAGTCATTCACGAAGGACGAACCGAGATAGACCTGCAGCGTCTCGAACACACGCTCGGGCGGGATGCCGAGCATCTGGGCCTTGTCGCGGTCGATGTCTGCATAGACGCGCGGCGTGGCCGTGTCGAAGAAGGTGTAGACGAAGAAGAGCCCCTCGGTCTGGTTCGCCGGGCCGATCAGGCCATAAGCGGCCTGTTCGAGCGCGCGATAGCCCTTGCCGTCGCGGTCCTGCACCATCATGCGGTAGCCGCCGGCCGAGCCGATGCCGCGGATGAGCGGCGGCTTGGCGATGATGAGGCGGGCTTCCGTGATGTCGGCCGTCGCCTTGCGGGCTTCCTCCATCAGCGCGTCGATGGACTGGCCATGCTTGGCGCGCTCATCGAAATCGTCGAGCACCCAGTATGCGGCGGCCGAGCTGGCGTTGCGCGTTTCCGATGCACCGTCGAAGCCGGAGAGCATGACGGTATCGCTGATGCCGGGAATAGGCAGCATCCGGTCGGCGACCTTCTTCATCACCTCGTCCGTGCGGGCGGTGGAGGAGCCCGGCGGAAGCTGGATGATCGTGAAGAAATAGCCCTGGTCCTGCGCCGGGATGAAGCCCGAGGGCGTGTACCAGAGCGCGCCCACGGTCAGCGCGATCAGGCCGGCATAGGCCGCCATGATCTTGCGGGGCTGACGCACCAGCTTTTCGGTCAGGCGCGCATAGGAGGCGCTGAACCGCTCGAAGCTGCGATTGAAGGCATTGCCCGCACGCTCGGCGAGTTGCTGCCAGCGTGGCGCGTTCTCCGGCAGCGCGTGCCGATGCCGCAGCAGCAGCGCCGCGAAGGCCGGCGAGAGCGTGAGCGAGAGCACGAGCGAGATGACGGTCGCGACCGAGATGGTGATGGCGAACTGCTGGTAGAATGCACCGGACATGCCGCTGATGAACAGCGTCGGCACGAACACGGCGCACAGCACCAGCACGATGGCGATGAGTGCGGCGCCCACCTCGTCCATGGAAACCCGGGCGGCCTCCAGCGGACTGAGCCCCTGCTCCAGATTGCGCTCGACATTCTCGACCACGACGATGGCGTCGTCGACGACGATGCCGATGGCGAGCACGAGGCCGAACAGCGAGAGATTGTTGAGCGAGTAGCCCAGCATGGCCAGCACGGCAAAGGTGCCGATCAGCGAGACCGGGATGGCAAGGACGGGGATGATCGCCGCGCGCCATTTCTGGAGGAACACGATGATGACGAGCACGACGAGGATCACGGCCTCGATCAGCGTCTTCACCACTTCGTCGATGGACTTCTGGATGAATTCGGTCGGATTGTAGACAATCCGATATTCCAGGCCCTTGGGGAAATCCTTCGCGAGCAGCTCCATTTCCGCCTTGATGCCTTCCGCCGCACTGAGCGCATTGGAACCGGGCATCTGGAAGACGGGAATGATCACGCTGTCCCGGTCGCCCAGATAGGCGGAGGTGCCATAATCCTCGGCGCCCAGTTCGACGCGGGCGACGTCACGCACGCGCACTTGCCGTCCCTGCGCATCGGTGCGGATGACGACGTTGGCGAACTGGTCGGGGTCGGTGAAACGGCCCTGCGTCTCGACATTGAGCTGGAACGCAGAGCTGCCGGCCGGCGGCTGGCCGAGCGTGCCGGCGGCGACCTGCACGTTCTGCGCGCGCAGGGCGTTCACGATGTCACCGGCGGTCAGGTCGAGCGAGGCCGCGCGGCGCGGATCGATCCACACCCGCATGGCGAGGTCGCGCGAGCCGAAGAGCTGGACGTCGCCCACGCCCTCGAGGCGCGCGAGCCGGTCCTTGATGCGCGTCTGCGCATAATTGGAGAGATATTCGCGATCGAGCGACTTGTCCGGCGAGATGAGATTGACGATCAGCAGGAAGTCCGGCGAGGTCTTCATGGTGACGACGCCCAGTCGCTGCACTTCCTGCGGCAGGCGCGGCAGGGCGATGGCGACGCGGTTCTGCACCAGCACCTGCGCCTCGTCGAGGTCAGTGCCCTGCTTGAACGTGACGGTGATGACCACGCGCCCGTCGCCCGTCGACTGGGACGACTGGTAGAGCATGTTCTCGACGCCGTTGATCTGCTGCTCGATCGGGCTCGCGACCGTCTCGGCCACCGTTTCGGCGGATGCGCCGGGATAGGTGGCGGAGACGGTCACGGTCGGGGGGACGACCTCGGGATATTGCGAGACCGGCAGGAAGAAATAGGAGATCGCGCCGATGATCGTGATGATCACCGCGATGACGGCCGCAAAGATCGGCCGGTCGATGAAGAAACGGGAGAGGCGCATGGCTGTCCTCCGGAAAGGGGGCTCGCCCGCTTAGCGGGCGAAGGTCGCCTGGCCGGCAAGCGGCAGGGCGGTGGGAGAGGATGCGGCGGACGCATGCGCCTCGGGCTCGATCTTGCCGGTCGTCGCCTGCACCTTGCCGCCTGGCATGGCCATCTGCGTGCCGACGATCACGACCCGGTCGCTGGGCTCGATGCCGCCGCGCACCACGCGCAGCCCATCGATGACCGGGCCGAGCGTCACCGGCTTGGCGGCGACCGTGCCGTCCTTGCCGACGACGAGGAGCAGCTTGCGCGCCTGGTCGGTCTGCACGGCGGTGTCGGGCACCAGCATCGCCTTCACGGTCGTGCCGCTGGCGAGGCGCATGTTTCCGAACATGCCGGGCGTGAGGAACATGTCGGGATTGGCGATGACGGCGCGGGCGCGGATGGTGCCCGAGCGCGGATCGAGGCCATTGTCGGTAAAGTCGAGCTTGCCCGCCCAGCGATAGTCGCTCTCGTCCTGCAGGCGCACCTGCACGGCGGCGCCCTTGGCGTTGCCCTCGCGCTTCTGCTTGAGGAACAGCCCTTCGGAGCCTTCGAACGTGAAGTAGATCGGGTCGAGCGCGTTGATCGTGGTCAGCAGCGTGCCCGATGCGCCGTCACCGGCCGAGACGAGATTGCCCGGGTCGATCCGCCGATCCGAGATGCGGCCGCTGATCGGCGCGCGCACCGTGGTGAACTCGAGGTCGAGCGCGCGGCTGCGGGTCCGTGCCTGCGCGCCGGCCAGCGCCGCCGTGGCGGCCTGGACGCGAGCGCGCAGCCTGTCGACTTCGCTTTGCGAGACGGCATCGACCTCGATGAGCCGCTGCGCGCGCTCCAGGTCAGTGCGGGCGAGAGCGAGGTCGCTCTGCGCCGTGGCCACGCCGGCACGCGCCTCGGCCAGCGCGGCCTGGAACGGGCGCTGGTCGATGGTGAACAGCGGCTGGCCGGCGCGCACGATCTGTCCGTCCGTGAAGTGCAGCGCGGTGATCGCGCCGGAAACGCGCGGGCGCACTTCCACCGAGCGGCTGGCTTCGAAGCGGCCGATATAGTCGTCCCATTCGGTCACTTCGCGCTGCAGCGGCGTCGAGACAGTGACGGTCGGGAGGGCCTGCGCCATCGCGGGCTGGCCGCCGCGCTGGGCGTAGCCGTAGATGCCGGCTACGGCCAGCACGGGAAGGGCGATCCAGGCAGCGCGACGCAGCGAGCGCGCGCGGCTGGGGGCTGGGATCTCGTCCGTCTGCCGGGCGTCGCCCTGCCGGAAGAGCTGGTGCATGTTCATCGATTCTTTCCCCTGCGGTCTGCGCGCGCCGCGACGATGCGCTCGGCGAGCAGTTCATATTGGCGTTCGGAATAGCCGGCCTCGAGGAAGGCCAGGATTTCGGAAGGCGCGACATTGTAGCCGTCGTGCCAGCTGAGCACGGCCATGCGGCGCAATGCTTCAAGGCGGTTGTCGGACAGCGGGTTTTCCCGCTTGATGCCGAAGATGGTGCGGAAGATGCGGGCCATCCGCGTGTCGGGCTGGATCGATCCGCGCGAGTCCGTGCGCGCCAGCGAGACGATCACCCATTCGCGCTGGGTGAAGGTCCTGGCCTCGGTGCTGCGGATGCGCGCCGGCGGGAACAGCGGTTCCATGACTGCCGTGCCGGACCGATCGGAAAAGTTCACATAGGCCATCATTTCGTCTCCTCCCGCTGTGTTGCAGGCATAAGACGGTCTGCGCCCGGAAAAGCCTTGGCTCCGCCGGGAAGACCCTTACTCGCACACAGACAAAACCCCGGAAAAGGCAGCGCATGCGCGCCATCTCCCCGGACGGTCGAAACCTTTAGAAGATTGTCAAATCAGGCTTTGGAAGATCGAGGCAGGATCGACTCGGTCCCGCACTTCCTCCGCCCCTGTTCTATACTGATCAGTATGAAATAGACGACGGTGGGTCAAGCGCTATTTTTATACTGCTCGATATTTTTTTCTGCAATGCGAAAAATTCGCCTTGGGTCGATGGCCATTCGAACGATGGCGGAGCGACAAACTTGGTGTTCGGTCAGGCTCGCAGAAACCGAAGTTGTGGCGAGCTTCGTGAGTATGCGAAACAGCGTCCGGCAGTCCGCCAGCGCTGAGTGGCGATCAGACCTAGCGGCCGGGCCAGCAGGCCAGTGTCAGGTCCGCGACGCCTTGCAGAGCTTCGCGCGTCGCGCCGGCGCTTGCCTGCGCGGCGATGCCCTGCAGGACGGTGGTCAGGTAATCGCTGAGTGCCTTGGGATCGACGGGCGTATCGAAGTCGCCTTCATCGATGGCGCGCTGCATGCGCGCGACCACGGCGGACTTGACCGATTCCCCGCGCCTCAGCACTTCCTGCCGAATGCACTCCGCTTCAGTGCCGCAGGCGCTCGAATGGATGACGCGCAGGCAGCCGCGCGGTTCGCTATCGCTGGAGCAGACATCGAGCGAGCCGCACAGCAGGCGTTCCACCACGCCGCGCGCCGTCGGAGCTTCCAGCGCCGCGCCGATATAAGCCATCTTCTCGCGCTCGTAGAGATCCAGGGCCTGGCGGAACAAGGCTTCCTTGTTGCCGAACGCCGCGTAGAGGCTGGGGCGGGTAATGCCCATCGCCTCGGTCAGGTCGCTGAGGGACGCGCCCTCATAGCCCTTGCTCCAGAATACGCGCAAAGCCGCCACCAACGCGTGGTCGGTGTCGAACTCCCGAGGTCTGCCTCTGACTGCTGCTGCTGCTTCCATATCGAGCGGTATATAATGCTTGCGGGGGTTGAGTCCAGTGAATAGCGTTGAAACGATGCGGTGATCGCTTTCGTTCCCGGCATGGCACGGTCTCCGGGCCGTTCGGTGCCGGGGAAGAAAGGAGCCGCCGGGCAGGAAAGGAACGGATATGCGCGCTTTTGGCTATAACAGGGCCCATGATCTGGCGGACTTCGCGCTCCGCCTGCGCGACATGGCCGATCCGGTGCCCGGGCCCGGCGATCTGCTGGTGTCCGTGCGGGCGTTCGCGCTCAATCCGGTGGACTGCAAGATTCGCCGCACGCGCGATGGCGGCGCGGATGCGCCCGTCATTCTCGGCTGGGATGCGGCGGGGGTGGTCGAGGCGGTCGGCCCGGGCGTCACCGGTTTCACACCGGGAGATGCGGTGTTCTACGCGGGCGATATCACACGCCCGGGCAGCTATGCGACGCTGCAGACGGTCGATCACCGGCTGGTGGCGCACAAGCCCGCTTCGCTCGATTTCGCCGATGCCGCCGCCTTGCCGCTGACTGCGCTCACCGCGCATGAGGCAATGCTGGAGCGCGGCATCGCTTATGACGCGGAGAGCATCGTGCTCGTCATCGGCGGCGCGGGCGGCGTGGGATCGATGGCGGTCCAGCTCATGAAGGCGCTCACGCCTGCCCGCGTCATCGCGACGGCCTCCCGGCCCGAGAGTGTCGCATGGGCGCGGGCCATGGGCGCCGATGACGTGATCGGGCGTTCGCTTGCGGATGGGCTGGCGGCGCTTGGCCTCGCGCCGGGCAGCCTCCATGCCGTCTTCTCGACCACCGGCACCGATGCCGCCCTGCCGGTCATGCCCTCGCTGCTGCGCCCCTTCGGCCATGTCATGGTGATCGACGATCCCGCCACGCTGGACATCAAGCCGTTCAAGCAGAAGGCGCTGTCCGTGCACTGGGAATATATGTTCGCGCGCGCCATGTTCGGTTGCGCGCCCGAGCGGCAGGGGGCGACGCTGGCGCGGATCGCGGCGCTGGTCGAGGCCGGGCGGATTCGCACGACTGCCACAAGGCAGCTTCCGGCCACGCTCGACAATCTGCGCGCCGCTCATGCCGCGCTGGAAGCCGGGACCGGCATTGGCAAGACAGTGATGGTCTGGAGCTGACGGGCCGCGCGGGGAGGGGCCGCGATACTCAGGTAGCTCAGGCGCGCACAAACAAATGTTCCGGGCCGATCTCGCCCGGTGTCGCGCAGCCCAGTTGCGCCATCGCATGTTCCAGCTCGGTGCGCAGGATGAGAAGCGCGTGGGCCACGCCGGCCATGCCCGCGACGGCGAGGCCATGGACCTGCGGCCGGCCTACCAGCACCGCGCTTGCGCCAAGTGCCAGCGCCTTCACCACGTCGGTCCCGCGCCGCACGCCGCTGTCCAGCAGCAGCGTCGCCTCGCCGGCCACGGCCTCCGCGATGGCGGGGAGCATTGTCAGCGGGGACGGCATGCCGTCCAGCACGCGCCCGCCATGGTTGGAGATCACGATGCCGTCCACGCCATGGCGCACGGCCTCCCGTGCGTCCTCCGGCGTCATGATGCCCTTGAGCAGCAACGGCAGGCGCGTCTCGCCGCGCAGCCAGGCGATATCGTCCCAGCGCGGCGCGCCATCGGCGAGCGGCGTCCCGAGCAGGATGCGGCCGAGCGCCTGCGCCGTCTGCGCCGGGCGGGCGGTGCCGCGCAGGTTCGCGGCCTCCACGCCGGGCGGCAGGGCGAAACTCGCGCGCTTGATGGAGGCATCCACGGTCAGCATGATGGCCTCATGGCCTGCCGCCTCGGCACGGCGGACGAGGGCGAGCGTCTGTTCGCGCGTTTCCTGCGCATAGAGCTGGAACCAGAGCGGAGCGGGCGGGGTGCCGAGGTCCCGTGCCGCCGCCGCGCGCGCCGCTGCCACGTCTTCCAGCGTCTCGCTGGCAAGCGTGCTCAGCACCATGCCGATCCCCATCGCGGTGGCCGCGCGCATGGTCGCCAGCTCGCCCTCGGGATGGGCGATGCGCTGATAGGCGACCGGCGCGAGCAGGATCGGCGCGGCATGGGACTGGCCCAGGATCGTGACGCGGGTCGATCCGCCGCGCAGATCGGCCAGCACGCTGGGCAGCAGGCCGATCCGGTCAAAGGCGGCGCGGTTCTCGCGCAGGGTGAGGTCATCGCCCGAACCTTCCTGCAGATAGGTCCAGCAGGGCGGCGCCATATGCGCCACGGCGCGCCGTTCGTAATCGGCCAGCGAGCGCAGGTCGGGTGGAATGGCGCCCAGCGGCGGCAACGGCGGATGCGTGTCGTTGTCCGCCCTCATGTCTCGGACCATTGCCGCAGCAGGTTGTGATAGACGTTGGTGAAGCCGTCGATCGAGCCGTGACCGGGATGGTCGCTGCCGAGCTTCTGGATGGAACAATCCAGCTCGAAGAGCATCCGCCGCCGCTGGTCGTCCCGCACGAGGCTCTGGGTCCAGAAGAAGGAGGCGAAGCGCGTGCCGCGCGTCACCGGCATCACCCGGTGCAGGCTGCTGCCGGGGTAGACGATGGCGTCCCCCGCCGGCAGCTTCACCGGCTTCTCGCCGAACGTGTCCTCCACGATCAGCTCGCCGCCGTCATAATCCTCGGGATCGCTGAAGAAGATCGTGGTCGAGATGTCCGTGCGCACGCGCAGCGCCGTGCCGGGGATGGGGAAGATCGCATTGTCGACATGATTGCCATAGGTGCCCCCGCCTTCATAGCGGTTGAAGCGCGGCGGCAGGATGCGCAGCGGCAGCGCAGCGGCGATGAACAGCGGCGTGTGCGCCAGCCGGTCGAGGATGCGCTCGCCGAGCGTCTTCGCCACGGGGTGGTCGGCCGGCAGTTGCAGATTGCTCTTCACGCTGGCCGCGCGATGGCCCGCCGTGGCGCGCCCGTCTTCCCATGGCGCACTTTCCAGCATGGCGCGCGCTTCCCGCGCTTCATTGGGCGTGAAGAGGCCGGGGATCTGCAGGAGCATGAGCATTTCCTTCGCCGGGATGCACGGCCCGTCCGTGTCGGGCGTCCCGTCTACTAGCGGGGGCGTGGCGCGAACGCCACCTCATGGCAGCAGTGAAATCGGGTGTCCGGCGGGTCTGTGCCGGACAGAAAAAAAGGGGCGGCGGTGCAAGGCCCGCCGCCCCAGGGCTTCAGTTCGTCCTCAGAAACCGACCGTCAGGGTGCCGATCGCCGAGATCCCTTCGCCCACACGCGCCCAGCCGGCGTTCGTGGTGGCGTTGTTGCGCACACCGGTGAAATATTTCTCGTCGGTGAAGTTCTTCACGTTGAGCTGCAGCCCGATCGTGTCGGTGAAGTTGTAGGAGAGATAGGCGTTGTGGATGAGATAATCGTCCACTTCGTGAAGCACGTCCCCGGTGTTGTTCAGGTAGAACTTGCCCTGGTAGGTGAAGCCGTAGCCGACCTGCAGCCCGAAGGGCAGCTTGTAGGTCGTGAACACGCTGCCGCTATGCTTGGGCGTGTTGGTGAGCGGCGCGCCCTTCTGCGGGTCGTCGGCCGCGCCGTTCGCGGCATTCTGCAGCACCTTGCTGTCGAGATAGGTGTAGTTGGCGGTGATGCTCCAGGCCCGCGTGATCTGGCCGTTGGCGCCCAGCGCGACACCGTTGACGCGCGACTTGCCGTCGAGCTGCTGGTCGGGAATGGTGGGGTCGATGGACGCGACCTTGTAGTTGCTGCGCTCATTGCGGAAGAGCGCTGCGGAGAGCAGCACGCCTTCGCCCAGCTCGGCCTTCACGCCCACCTCATAGTTGACGGCGGTCTCGGGGTCGACATTGCAGCTGGTGGCCGTGGCGCCGTTCACGCCGGCGATGGTGCACGAGCCGTTGACGGAGGTCTTGGACGGCGTCTTGCTGTTGCCATAAGCGACATAGGCGCTGATCGCCTCGACCGGCTTGTAGACGAGGCCCACGCGGTAGGAGAAGAGGTCGTCCTCGTTCCACACCTTGGTGCCGGGCGTGGTGACGCCGGGGCTGGTCGCGGTGGCGCCGGCAATGGTGCCGGGGCGGAACCAGCCCTTGTTCTTCTCATACCGGATGCCGGCGTTGAGCTCGAACTGTTCGGTGAGCTTCATCGTGTCGAACAGATAGACGGCGTAATTCTTCTGCTCGCCGTCCTGCGTGGCGGTGGGGAGGAAGTTCACCGGTCCTGTCCAGCGATTGCTGCCATAGGAGAAGCCGTCCGGCCCCATCACCACTTCATTGGGATTGGCGATGTTGATAAGCGGTTCGGCTGGCGTCGTGCCGTCCGCATTGCGCTTCCAGTTGCCGCTCACCAGGCCGTATTTCTCCCAGCTGAGCGCGCCGCCCAGGGTGATGGTGTGCTCGATGCCGCCGGTGAACGCGGTCGCCATGAGGTCGAGTTGCGTGAAGGCGAGTTCGTTGCGGGAATCGCGCGTGGTTCCGCGCGGGCCGCCCGGCAGGAAGTAGCCCGGAGGTGTGGTCGCGGGGCAGGCCGCCCCGTTGGCCTGGGTGCCCGAAGCGAGGCAGTAGGTGCCCTGCGGCGGGCTCACCCGGACGAACTGCTCGACATTCTGCCAGCGCGTGAGATTGCGGATGCTCACCGTGTCGCTGAACTCATGCTCGAAGATGGCCGTAAGCTGGTCGATCGTCGATTCCTGCGTGTCGACCTTGCGGTAGCCGAAATAGTCGCTGATGTCGGCGCCCGGCAGCAGCCCGCCCAGCGCCGCCACATAAGGCACGCCGTACTGCGGGATGTTGGTGTCTTCCTGGTGGAGATATTGCAGCGTCAGGCGCGTCGGGCTGTTGATGCCGATGGTGAAGGATGGCGCGATGCCCCAGCGCTCGTAATTCTCGACGTCCCGGCCGGGCACATCGTTGCGGTGGCCCATGGCGTTGAGGCGGAATGCGGCGAAATCGCCGACGACCAGATTGGCGTCGATGGTGCCGCGATAATAGGCATCGGTGCCGATGCCGGCGGTCATCACCACCCGGTCCTCGGCGAGCGGGCGCTTGGTCACGATGTTGATCGATCCGCCGACCGATCCCGAGCCGGCGATCACCGAGTTGGCGCCGTTGGTGACTTCGATCTGCTCGGTGTTGAACGGGTCGGTGCGGCTGTACTGGCCGCTGTCGCGCACGCCATCCTGCGTGATGTCGGTGTTGGCGGAATAGCCGCGCATGTTGATGCTGTCGCCATAGCCGCCGCCGCCTTCGCCCGCGCCGAAGGTGATGCCCGGCACGATCGAGAGCGCATCGCGCAGCGTGAGCAGGTTCTGCTGTTCGAGCTGCTGGCCGGTGAGCACCGTAATGGTCTGCGGCGTGTCGCGCACGGGCCGGGTGGCCTTGGGCGTCTCCACTCGCGTCTCGCGCGTGTCGTCGATCGCGGTATCGGTGACGGTGACGCCGCCGAGAGCCGGCTGCTGGGTGTCGGCGCCGGTCTGCGCCTGCGCCAGGGTGGGCGTCAGCACCGAGCCGACACAGGAAAGGGCAAGGAAGGCCTGGGCCTGGCGTGAAGAAAGCAGCGTCATTGGTTCCCCTGTCTGCTGTTGTGCATTTCGCCGACGCCGATATTGCGAGTCATTATCCTCGTCAATAGTTAGTGAGAATCATTCGCAACAAAAATCCGATCTGTAGAGGATGCGCTCCGTTGGCGGACCTTTCCCGCCCGCCTGCGGCGCGCTGCCATTCGGTCCCGTGCCTCCCGGCAGCAAGCCCCGTTGCCGCCGCCCACGGTTGTTCGACTGGATGCCCGCTGCCCGCGCCGGCCGCGCTCAGGTCTCGATCGTCTTGATCTGCCCGTCGGACAGGGGCCGGTCCCTCGGGTCCGGGCCGTGATCATGCTTTCCGCGGCGGTGATGGCGGCCCGGATCGCCGCGCTGAAGAATGAAGGGGATGGTCACCACCCCCCGTACCATGACCGGCTCGCCGTCCCGCGTCATCGGCGACCAGCGCCAGTCGCTCACCGCATCCAGCGCCGCGCGATCGAGACGGGGGAAGCCGCTGCTCCGTGCGATGGCGATCTCGGCGACATGCCCGTCGATCGCCAGCAGCACCGAGAGCATGACGGTGCCTTCCTCCTTCTCCCGGCGCGAGGCGAGCGGATAGGCAGGCGGGCGGGCGGAAATCATCCGGGCGGAGATATCGCCCATATCCTGCGGTCCACGCGGGGCCGGCGGGGGTGCGGCCCTGACCGGAGCCGGCGGCGCGGGCGGCGTGGCGACGGCCGGCGCCAGGGGAGCCGGCCGTTCGGGCAAGACGACGAGCGGCACCGGGGCCACCACCTGCGCGCTCGGCGGCGGGGGCGTCTCGGGCGCTGGTGGCTGTTCCGGCGGGGCGGGCGGCGGATCGTCCGGCAATTCCATCATGGTGACGATGGTCGGCGTGCGCGGCGCCTTGCGGACGAAGCTGGGGTGCATGAAGGCGAACGCGCCCACGGTGGCGAGGCCGAAGACCAGTGCGCCCACGGTCGCGACCGAGTCGCTGCCGCGCGAGCGCCGGTAGGCCGATCGCTCGGACGCGGCCTCCGCGGGCGGCGTGTGCGCCTTGAAAGCCGGATCAAAATATGCGTTCATACCCCAACCGATCGTGCCCGGTCCTGTAATTGCGAGTCATTCGCATATGATATTGCGGCGAGATCGTCCAGTGTCTCGCGCGTGTTTTCTGCGAGGTCCCAGCTGCAGAGATATTCGGAGCCGGATGGCAGGCAGCAGCCTTATGTGGCGCTCACCTGCTGCGTATTTCTCTCGCTGTCCTCGGTGTTCCTCTCTTGCGAATGCTTCGCAATATAGGCAAAGAGCCCTTCATCAATGATGATTCGGGCGGGGCGCGGCGGCGGGCCGTTCCTTGCAGTATCCGGGGAGCAAGATGGACGCCCGCAGATTGACTGGTGACGTGCAGCAGCATGGGAACGGCGCCCCCGCTCGCGGGTCGGCCCCCGCGCGCGCTTCTGCGCCGGCGCCGGTGCGGAACCCGCGCAAGGCGCGCCGCGCCTGGTGGATCAAGCAGCTCCACAGCTGGCACTGGATCAGCGCCGCCATTTCGCTGGTGGGCATGATGCTCTTCGCGATCACCGGCATCACGCTCAATCATGCCTCGTCGATCAGCGCGCAGCCCCGCGTGACCGAGGGAAGCGTGACGCTCCCCGCACCGCTCGCGGCGCAGCTCCGTGGCGAACCGCCCGCGCCCGATGCGCCGCTGCCGGGCGCGGTGGCGGATCATCTGCGCGAGGCGGTGTCGCTCGATGCGCGCGGCAAGCCGGCGGAATGGTCGGCGGATGAGGTCTATGTCGCGCTTCCCGGGCCGGGCAGCGATGCCTGGATCGCCATTGACCGGGCGAGCGGCGCCGTCACGTCGGAGCATACGGACCGCGGCTGGATTTCCTACCTCAACGATCTGCACAAGGGCCGCAACAGCGGTGATGCATGGTTCTGGTTCATCGATGTGTTTGCGGTGGCCTGCATCGTGTTCACGCTCACCGGGCTGTTCCTGCTGCAGATCCATGCGCGCCATCGCCCGAGCACCTGGCCGCTGGTCGGGCTCGGCCTGCTCATTCCCGTCGTCATCGCCATCTTGTTCATTCACTAGAAGGTTCGCCGTTCATGAAGAAGACGTCTCTCCTGATCGCCGGCCTGGCCGCCGCGCCTGCCTCGGCCGCCAGCATCAGCATCACCATTCCGCGCCTCAACGTGGCCGAATATCACCGGCCCTATGTCGCGGCCTGGGTGGAGCCGGCGGGCGGCGGCGCGGCGCGCACCTTGTTCGTGTGGTATGATGTCGATCTGCGCGGCGCCGAGCCCGGCACCAAGTGGCTCTCGGATCTGCGCACCTGGTGGCGCAAGGGCGGGCGGAGCCTCAAGCTGCCGGCCGATGGCGTGAGCGGCGCCACGCGCGCGCCCGGCACGCACAAGGTCGCGCTGCCCGCGGATCTCAAGCCCGGCCAGTATACGCTTTATGTCGAGGCGGCCCGCGAGACCGGCGGGCGCGAGATCGTCTCGATGCCGCTCACCGTGCCGGTCGCCGGCGGCTCGGCTTCCGGCAAGGCCGAGCTTGGCGCCATCACGCTTTCCGCCCGCTGAAAGGGGTCATTTCCATGCGCATGAAGACAAGCCTTCTCATCGCCGCAAGCCTGGTCGCGGCGTCCATGCCTGCCCAGGCGCACCGCCAGTGGCTGCTGCCCTCGGGCACCATCTTCTCCGGGCAGGATCCGTGGGTCTCGGTCGATGCGGCCGTGTCCAACGATCTCTTCTATGCCGATCATGTCGCCATGCAGCTGACCAACGTGAAGGCATGGAATCCGCAAGGCGAGGAAGTGGCGATCCAGAACGCGTCCACCGGCCGTTATCGCTCGGTGTTCGACGTGAAGCTGGACAAGCCGGGCACCTGGCGGATCGGCACCAGCCAGTCCGGCGTGATGGGCACCTTCAAGCTCGATGGCGTCGAATGGCGGCTGGGCGGACGGCGTGGCCCGCCGCCGGGCGCGGCGCAGGGGCAGGGTGGTCCGGCCGGCGGCAATGCGATGGCGGGTCGCCCCGGCGGGCAGGCACCGCGCTTCGTCGCGACGGTCGACGAAATCCCGGCCAACGCGACCGACCTCAAGCTGACCGAGACGTCCGGCCGCAACGAGATCTTCGTCACCTCCGGCGCGCCGACCGAGATCAAGGCCAGCGGAAAGGGGCTGGAGCTTGTGCCGATCACGCATCCGGCCGAGCTGGTGCAGGGCGAGACGGCGCGCTTCCGCTTCACGGTCGATGGCCAGCCCGCGGCCGGCCTCAAGGTCACGGTGGTCCCCGGCGGCAAGCGCTATCGCGATGCCGAAGGTGTGTTCGAGGTGACGACCGGCGCGGATGGCGTGGCGGCGATTGACTGGACGATGCCCGGCATGTTCTGGCTGAACGCGACGCTGAGCGACGACAAGCCCTCCGTGCCCCGCGCCACCGCGCGGCGGATGAGCTACACCACCACCGTGGAAGTGATGGCGCCCTGAACGGCGCGTTCGCGACCATCCGCATCGCCGTTCCGCCGGAGATCGATGCGGGCGCGCTGACGGGGCTCGATCCTGCCGCGCGCCTCGCCGAGCTCTCCGGCGAAACGATGGGCACCTATTGGCGCGTGCGCCTCGCGGCGGCTCCCGGCGCCGATTTCTCGGCGCTGGGGGACAGCGTTCAGACGCGGCTCGACGACCTCACCGCGCAGATGAGCCATTGGGACGAGGCGTCCCTGCTCTCCCGTTATGGGCGCGCGGCGGACGGAAGCTGGACGAGCCTGCCGGATGATTTCGCGGCGGTCATGGAGGCCGGGCTCGAGATCGCGCGGCGCAGCGACGGCGCGTTCGATCCCGCCGCTGGCTGCCTTACCGATCTTCACGGGCTCGGGCCGCACCCGCGCGTGACGCCGGTCAGCGATGCCGAGCGGAGCGAGGCGCTGCTGCTCTCGGGCTGGCAACGCCTCACATTCGATCGTGCGGCGCGCCGCCTGCGCCAGCCCGGCGGGCTCCGGCTCGATCTTTCCGGCATCGCCAAGGGCCATTCCGTGGACATGGTCGCGGACATGATGGCCGCGCGCGGGGTGCGGCACTGCCTCGTCGAGATCGGCGGCGAATGCGTGGGGCGCGGCATGCGGCCCGATGGCGACCCCTGGTGGGTGGATCTGGAGACGCCGCCCGGCCTGCGCGCCCGGCCGCTGCGCGTGGCGCTGCACCAGCTCGCGGTCGCCACCTCGGGCAATTATGTGCGCGGCGATCATACGCTCGATCCGCGCACGGGCCACCCGGTCACCCATGGTGTCGCGAGTGTCAGTGTCCTGCATGCGCGCGCGATGGATGCCGATGCATGGGCCACCGCGATCACCGTGCTGGGCATTGTGGAGGGGGCCGAACTGGCCGTGCGTGAAGGGCTCGCCGCGCGCATTCTCGCGCAGGAGGGACAGCTCACGCGTGAATGGCTGAGCCCGGCACTGGAGCGCATGCTCGCCGACTGAGCGCTGCGCCTCCGCGCCCAGCGTCTGCCTCAGCGGACTTTGCGGCTGCGCTCCAGAACCGGGCGATGGCCTTCCGCGTCGAACGCGCCGGAGGGCGGCTGGTCGGGGCGCGGCGTGGAAGCCATGCCTTCGTCCGCATGCGGTTCGGGCGCCGGATGGTGAGGCGCCGCGGCATTCTCTTCCTTCTGCGCCAGAGCTTTCTCGGCCAGTTTCTTCTGGTCCTGCTCGGTCCGGGTCATGGCTGGGGCTCTCCTTGCTATTGCGGGTCTTTCGGCAGCGGCGGCACCAGCGGGACAGGTCCCGCCGGCACGATTCCGCTTGGGTTGAGATCGCGATGGCTGGCGTAATAGTGGGTCTTGATGTGGTCGAAATGCACCGTGCCCGCGATCCGCTTATCGTCCATCATCCGGTGCAGGAAGCGCACCAGCGCGGGATAGTCGGCGATGCGCCGGATGTTGCACTTGAAATGGCCGTGATAGACCGGGTCGAACCGGATGAGGCTGGTGAACAGGCGGATGTCCGCTTCGGTGAGGCGGTCACCCACCAGCCAGTCGGCGGCGCCGAGGCGCTCTTCCAGCCAGTCGAGCGTGTCGAACAGCGGGCCGATCGCCGCATCATAGGCCTGCTGGGTGGTGGCGAAGCCGCAGCGATAGACGCCGTTGTTCACGGTCTCGTAGACGCGCGCGTTCACCGCGTCGATCGCATCGGTGAGCCCGGCGGGATAATAGTCGCCCGGCCGCGCGCCCAGATCGTCGAAGGCGTGGTTGAAGATGCGGATGATTTCCGAGGATTCGTTGTTGACGATCCGCTCGTCCTGGCGGTCCCACAGCACCGGCACGGTTACCTTGCCGGTATAGCCCCCATCTTCTGAAGCCCTGCGGCTGCGCGCATAGATCTGCCAGAGATAGTCTGCGCCATGCAGCGCATCGCCCGTGCCGCCCCGCGCGGTCTCGAATGTCCAGCCATGCTCGCGCATGAGCGGATCGACGACCGAGACGCCGATCATATCGTCCAGTCCCTTGAGGGCGCGCACGATGAGGGCGCGGTGCGCCCAGGGGCAGGCATAGCTGACATAGAGATGGAAGCGCCCCGCCTCGGCGCGCACTGTGCGCCGGCCGTCCGGCCCCGCTTCGCCGTCGGGCGTGATCCAGTCGCGAAAGCCGCTGTCCTGCCGCTCGAAGCTGCCGTTCCGGTTCTTTTCCGTCACTTCGCCGGGATGCCATGTCCCGTCGATCATCATGCCCATGCCGGCCTCCTTGCTTCTTTCCAATCAATGGGCAGCGATTTCGTTGCAGGCCCAGGGTCGGGGTGCGCCGCCGCTAAAGGCCGGATGCCGAAAGAAGCAGGACGCCGGCTCAGGTCCGGCAGGACGGGCGGGGGAGGAGGCAAATCGCGCCCCACGCCCCCGTACCTGATACCCGGCAAGGATCAGGCGATGTCCCACCGCGCTTTCACGACCCGCTCGAGAATCGCGAGCGGCATGGCGCCGAGGCGCAGCACCTCGTGGAATTCCCGCAGGTCGAAATCCGGGTTCTTCTTCGCGGCTTCGCGCAGCCGCAACCAGACGGTGTGGCCGATCTTGTAGCTGCATGCCTGCCCCGGCCAGACGGTATAGCGGTCGATCTCGCCCTGGCCGCGCCCACGCGCGATGCCGGTGGTGGCGAGGAAATAATCGGTCGCCTGCTCGCGGCTCCAGCGCTTGGCATGCATGCCGCTGTCCACCACCAGACGGGTCGCGCGGAACAGCAGCGACTGGAGATAGCCCACCTGTCCGAGCGGATCGCCCTCGAACATGCCCATCTCGTCGGCCAGTTGCTCGGTGTAGAGCGCCCAGCCTTCCGAATAGCCGCTGAAGCCGCCGCGCCGGCGGATGAGCGGAATGTCCGGGCTTTCCATCGCCAGCATCACCTGCATGTGGTGGCCCGGCACGGCCTCGTGATGCGAAAGAGTGGCAAGGCCGAATTTCGGCCGGTCGAACGTGTCGCGCAGGTTGATGAAATAGATGCCCGGGCGCGAGCCGTCGAGCGAGGCGCTCTGATAATAGCCGCCCGGTGCACCGGCCTGGATCGTCTCGGGCACCCGGCGCACCTCGACCGGCGCCTTGGGCAGGGTCAGGAAGGCCTCGGGCAGCCGGGCATACATGGCCTTCACCTGCTCGTTGAGCAGCGAGAGCAGGGCCTTGCGACCATCGTCGGTATTGGCGAAGAGCTGGTCGGGCCGCTTGTTCAGTTCCACCAGCCGCTCGCCGACGGTGCCCTTGCTCATGCCCTGGCCCTTGAGGATCGTGTCGATCCGCGCATTGAGTTCCGCCACCTGCTCGAGGCCGAGCTTGTGGATTTCGTCGCCGGTCATCTTCACCGTCGTGGCGGCCTCGGCTGCGCCCGCATAATAAGCCTCGCCGTCCGGCAGGCGCCAGCAGCCCGCGTCATGCACGGCCTTGCTGCGCAGGTCCGTCACCAGCGCGCGCTGGCGGTCGAGCGCGGGAAACACCTTCTGCGCCACGATGGCTTCCGCCTGCGCCGCGCGCTCGGGCGGCAGCCCGGCTTCCTTGAGCTTGCGGGCGAGGCTGGTGACCATCACCGTCTCGCCGGCGGGCAGGTCGCGCGCATTGCCGAGCAGCTTGAGCGTGGTGTCGAGAATATAGTCGGGCGCGAACACGCCTTTCGCCGCATCCATCCGCTGTTGCTCGGTGCTGTCGTCCAGCGCCTTGGGGAAGGCTTCGAGCCTGGCGAGATAATCGTCGGCCTCGGCGGCATTGCGTACGCGCACTTGCGAATCGAGGAAGTCGGGAATGTCGCGATAGGGCCCGGTGAGCTGGCTCAGCACATAAGGCGCATAGCGGCCCATGCTGCTGCCGTAGGAAAAGCTCTCCGCCCCCGCGATTGATCGCTCGAGCTGATAGGAGACCACTTCGAGATCGATCTGCGCGTTCGGGGAGAGCGCGGTGGCATCCACCTGCTGCAGTTCGGCCAGCTCGGCCTTGGCGCGTGCCAGCGCGCGGGTGCGGGCCGCCGCCGATTCGTCGTCGAGCTTGCGGCGCAGGCCTGCGCGCGCGCCGGTGTCGAGGCCCAGCCGTGTCGCCGCCTCGGGCGATTCGTCGATCCGCGCCTGGAAGAACCGGTCGAGCATGGCGCGCAGCTTCTGGTCGGCCGCGTTTCCGCCTGCCTGTGCGCCACCGCTCGCTTCCGTTTGCGCGGCGAGCCTGGCAGGCATGGTTGCGGCGATGGCGGCCGTGGCGGCGCCGAGGACGAAAGTGCGACGATGCATGAATGTCTCCACGGAATGGCTGAATGGCGGCCTGTGTAGGGCCTTCGGGCGTCGCCGTCACCAACCCTGTATACGATTGGCCGCTCCCCACTCTGCGCCCCAGCGATCCGCCTTGCCTTCGCGGGCCGGGTCTGCGACCAGCCGGGCATGACGGCCGCTTCATCTTCTCTCCGCCTCGCCATCTTCGATTGCGACGGCACCCTCATAGACAGCCAGCACAGTATCGTGGCGGCGATGGGCACGGCCTTCGATGCGATGGGGCTGGCCTGTCCGGACCGGGCGCAGTGCCTCTCGGTCGTGGGGCTGTCGTTGCCGCAGGCGATGGCGCAGCTGCTGCCGGAAGCGGACACGCCTTTTCACCATGAGATCAGCGAGCATTACAAGCGCGCCTTCCATGCCCTGCGGGCCGGCGGGCAGCTTCACGAGCCGCTCTATGAGGGTATCGCCGCGCTGCTCGATGCGTTGGAGGCGGACGGCTGGCTGCTCGCGGTCGCGACCGGCAAGTCCGACCGGGGTCTGCGCCTCGCGCTCGAGCATCATGGCCTCCATGCGCGCTTCGTCTCGCTCCAGACGGCGGACCGGCACCCGTCCAAGCCGCACCCTTCCATGATCGAGACGGCGCTGGCCGATGCGGGCGTGGGCCCGGAGCAGGCCGTGATGATCGGCGATACCAGTTTCGACATGCTGATGGCCGGCGCGGCCGGCGTGCGCGCGCTGGGCGTGGGCTGGGGCTATCATGCGCCGGAGGAGCTGATTGCGGCGGGCGCGGCCAGCGTTGCCATGGACAGCGCGGAGCTTGGCCGCCATATCGGCCTGCCATGAGCGAGAGCAGGACAGACGGCCCCGGCATCGGCGGCGAGACGGCCGAGGCTGCGGCCCGGCGCGCGGCGGCGGCGAAGCAGCGCTTCTTCATCATCAGCCTGTTCCGCCTCTCCGGCGCGATCATTCTCATCTTCGGCATGGCGATCTCGCTGCAGCGCTTC
The DNA here is from genome assembly GCF_000283515.1 of Sphingobium sp. SYK-6. Classification (GTDB taxonomy): domain Bacteria; phylum Pseudomonadota; class Alphaproteobacteria; order Sphingomonadales; family Sphingomonadaceae; genus Sphingobium; species Sphingobium lignivorans. The sequence continues at coordinate 3,720,768 of NC_015976.1, read as the reverse complement.
GGCTGGGTGCAGGGCGACAAGGCGAAATGGATGGGGCTCATCATTTCCATCGTCGGCTTCGTCCAGTTCATGATCGTGCCGCGCATGCTGGCGCGCGCGTTCGCCACGCCACGCGAGCGGGGCCCCGGCCGGCCGTGAAGCGTTTCTGGAAGGAAGCGCAAGCCGTTGCGGACGGCGAGGGCTGGGCGATCCGCCTCGATGGCCGTCCGGTGCGCACGCCCGCGCGCGCGCTGCTCGTGGTGCCGCATGCCGCCATGGCGCAGGCGATCGCGGCGGAATGGGATGCGCAGGGCGAGGAGATCGATCCGCGCACCATGCCGATGACCGGCTTTGCCAATGCGACCATAGACCGCGTGCTGACCGGGCCGGGCGCCTTCCGGGGCCAGGTGGCGGCTTATGCGGAGAGCGATCTGCTCTGCTATCGCGCGGACGAGCCCGAAGCGCTGGTCGCTCGCCAGAATGATGTCTGGGAGCCCTTGCTGGATTGGGCGCGGGGCCGCTTCGGCATCGCATTCGCGGTCACGGCCGGCATCGTCCCGGTCGACCAGCCGGCGCGGACGCTCGCTGCCCTGCGCGGCGCGGTCGAGGCGCTCGATCCCTGGCTGCTCGCGGGCGCCGCGACGATGACGCAGCTCGGTGGCACGCTCGTCGGCACGCTTGCCCTGTTGCACGGCGCGACGGAGGCCGAGGCGCTGTTCGATGCCGCGAGCCTGGACGAGCATTGGCAGGCCGAGCAATGGGGCGAGGATGCCGAGGCGGCGGCGCGGCTGGCGGAGCGCCGCACCGCTTTCCTGGATGCGGCGCGCTGGTGCGCACTGGCCAGCGCGCGCTGATCGCGGTGGCGCCCGTGTCGCTGCCCGTTTTCTTTCGCCACCTATTGTTCTAGGGATCGCGGCATGACGCAGGCAGCCATCGAGATCATCGACCTCAGCAAGACCTACAAGGGCGGCAAGCGCGCCCTCGATGGCGTGACGCTCTCCGTACAGCGCGGCAGCATCTTCGGCCTGCTCGGCCCCAATGGCGCCGGCAAGTCGACGCTCATCAACATCCTCGCGGGGCTGGTGAACAAGACCGGCGGCACGGCCCGCATCTGGGGCTTCGACATCGACGAGCAGCCGCGCAACGCGAAGAACTCGATCGGCATCGTCAATCAGGAGATCATGTTCGATCCCTTCTTCACGCCGATCGAGACGCTGGACATCCAGGCTGGCTATTATGGCGTGCCCAAGGCGGAGCGGCGCTCGATGGAGTTGCTGCGCGCCGTGCATCTGGAAGACAAGGCCCGCGCTTATTCGCGCACGCTGTCGGGCGGCATGAAGCGGCGGCTGATGGTCGCCAAGGCCATGGTGCACTCCCCGCCCATCCTCGTGCTGGACGAGCCGACGGCCGGCGTTGACATCGAGCTGCGCCAGCAGCTCTGGTCCTATGTCCGCTCGCTCAACGAGCGCGGCGTCACCATCGTCCTCACCACCCATTATCTGGAAGAGGCCGAGGAGCTGTGTGACCGCATCGCCATCATCAATAACGGCCGGCTCATTGCCGACAAGCCGACGCGCGAGCTGGTCAACATGGCGCAGGAAAAGGTCGTCGAGGTGACGGTCGACCGGGATCTGGACGCGGATCTGCCCAATCACGATCATTTCGAGAAGATCGAGCGCAGCGGGCCCCGCAGCCTGACGATCACCTATCTCAAGAACCGCGCCACGGCGGGCGAAGTGCTCGGGCTGGTGCAGGGGCAGGGCTTCGCCATCGTGGACGTCAGCACGCATGATCCCGATCTGGAGGACGTGTTCCTCAGCCTGACGCGGGCCGCGGCCTGAGGGGCGTCACGCGCATCGGTTGCTGACGCCCCCGGGCATGGGCGAGGAGAGAAGAAGAGCGCATGACCATCACCACACATGACGTCGTCATCATAGGGTCCGGCGCTGCCGGTCTGACAGCCGCGATCAATCTCGCGCAGGACCGCAAGGTGCTGGTGCTCGCCAAGGGATCGCTGGACAGCGGATCGACCAACTGGGCGCAGGGCGGCATCGCGGCGGTGCTGGATGCGGGCGACAGCTTCGCCAACCATGTCGAGGACACGATGGTCGCGGGGGCCGGCCTCAACAATCGCGAGACGGTGGAATTCGTGGTGTCGGAGGCGCCGGCGGCGATCGAGCGGCTGGCGGCGCTGGGCGTGCCGTTCAACGCGGGGGAAAGCTTTGGCGAGCGCTGGCACCTGACCCGCGAGGGCGGCCATTCGCATCGGCGCATCGTGCATGTGGACGATGCGACGGGCGCCGCCGTCCAGATCGCGCTGCTCGCCGCGGCACGCGCCAATCCCAACATCACGCTGATGGAGGACATGGTCGCCATCGACCTCATCACGTCCCGCCATGGCGAGAAATATTCGGGCGATGGCCATGTCTGGGGCGTCTATGCGCTGAACCAGAAGACCCGGCGCGTCGATGCCTTCGTCGCGCGGGCCACTGTGCTGGCGAGCGGCGGAGCGGGGCGGACCTATCTCTTCTCCACGGCGCCGCGCGGCGCGACGGGGGACGGCATCGCCATGGCGTGGCGCGCGGGCTGCCGCGTCTCCAACATGGAGATGATGCAGTTCCACCCGACCTGCCTCTACAATCTGGAGGTCAAGAACTTCCTCATCACCGAGGCGATGCGCGGGGAGGGCGGCAAGCTCAAGCTCCCGCCCGGCGTGCCCGGCGGCGGCAAGCGCTTCATGGACCGGTTCGACAAGCGCGGCGAACTGGCGCCCCGCGATGTCGTGGCCCGCGCGATCGACCATGAGATCAAGCGGCTCGGGCTCGATTATGTCCATCTCGACATCAGCCACAAGCCGCCCGAGTTCATCCGGGAGCATTTCCCGACCATTTACGCGCGCCTGCTGGATCTCGACATCGACATCACCAAGGAGCCCATCCCGGTGGTGCCCGCCCAGCATTATACCTGCGGCGGCGTGATGATCGATCTGCACGGCCGCACCGATCTGCCTGGCCTCTATGCCGCGGGCGAAGTCACCCAGAGCGGGCTCCACGGCGCCAATCGCCTCGCGTCCAATTCGCTGCTCGAATGCTTCGTGTTCGGCGAGGCGGCGGCGAATCACATTCGCGCCAACTGGGCCGATCTCGCGCCGCCGCCCGCTATCCGCGCCTGGGACGAAAGCCGGGTGACGGACAGCGACGAGGAAGTCGTGGTCACGCACAACTGGAAGGAAATCCGCCGGTTCATGTGGGATTATGTCGGCATTGTGCGCACCACCAAGCGGCTGGAGCGCGCGCAGCATCGCGCCGATCTGCTCGCGCAGGAAGTGGGCGAATATTACGGCAATTTCCGCGTGACGGCCGATCTCATCGAGCTGCGCAACCTGCTTGAGGTCGCGCGGCTCATCATCCGCTGCGCTTTACGTCGCAAGGAAAGCCGCGGCCTCCATTACACGCTGGATTATCCCGAGGCGGCGCCGGTCGCCGCCGATACCGTGCTGGTGCCCTGACGGGCGCCGCACGGCCGGAGCGCGCCATGCCGCCCGGCCCGCGATCACCAAAAAAAGGGGGCGCCGGGATGAACCCCGCGCCCCTTGAGGTGTGACTAGGAGGGAAAACGGTGGAACCGTCTCCGACACGACGACTGCGGATCATCGCGTCCCCCTCTGAATAGGCGGACGAGACAAAAATGCTTTGATTCCGATCAAATGGCGCCATAATTTTGCGAGCGGCACCGGCCAACACGCTGAGGGCGGACTGGTTCCGGCCGGGGAGTCGGGTCGTCGTGTTTTGGAGTCGTTGCACCGCAAGTGTCTTGTGTGCATTGGCACCCTGTTAAGTCTGTCATGCGAGACTAGGTGCATGATTGTGAAGGAAAGTCGGGTGAGTTTGGGGCGCAGGCGAGCACCGCTCGTAACAGGGTTGCTGTTGATGGGACTGGCGGGGGCATGCACGGCCATTCCGCAATCCCAGCGCATTGCCGCCGTGCCGCCCGCAGCCGCCCGTGCGCCCGCCTCTGCGAGCCTCAGCGTTCCGCTGCCGCCGCCCCAGCCCTTGCCCAGCCCTGTCGCCACCGCCCGCGCCGCGCCTTCGCCGGCCCTGGTCGCCACGATCCGCGAACTGGGCCGGCAATTCCCGGGCAAGGTCGGCATCGCCGTCTACAATGTCGAAGCGGGCTGGACCGTGGAGCACAATGGCGATCAGCTGTTTCCCCAGCAGAGCGTCTCCAAGCTCTGGGTCGCGATGACGCTGATGGACGCGGTGGACCGCGGCAAGCTCTCGCTCGATCGCGCCGTGACGATCAAGCAAAGCGACCTCACGCTCTTTCACCAACCCATTGCCGCGATGGTGAAGGGCGAGCAGGGCTATACCACGACGCTGCGCAACCTGCTCGATCGCGCGATGCAGCAGAGCGACAATACCGCCAATGATTCGATCCTGCGCACGGTCGGCGGGCCGGAAGCGGTCCGGGGCTATCTTGCGCGGCGCTTCTTCGGTCCGGACAGCATTCGCTTCGGCCCGGGCGAGCGGCTGCTGCAGAGCCAGACCGCCGGCCTCACCTGGACGCAGGACATGTCGCAGGGCCGCCGCTTCTACACGGCGCGAGCGAATCTCCCCCGCTCCGCGCGGGAAAAGGCCCTGGATGCCTATCTCTCCAATCCGCCCGATGGCGCGAGCCCGGTCGGCATTGCCCGCGCGCTTGGCAAGCTGCGCAAGGGCGAGATGCTCTCGCCACATTCCACGCGGGAATTGCTGGCGATCATGACTGACGCCAAGACCGGCCCCCAGCGCGTCAAGGCCGGCGTTCCCGCCGGCTGGAGCTATGCGCACAAGACCGGCACAGGGCAGGACCTTTCCCCGCGCTCGACCGGCTACAATGATGTCGGCATCATGACCGCGCCGGACGGCACGGCTTATGCGATCGCGGTGATGATCGGCGAGACCAGCGCGCCCATTCCCAAGCGCTGGGAACTCATGCAGTCGGTCTCGCGCGCCGTCGGTCACTTGCATCAGCCGACCACGCGTGCGGTTGCACACTTGCAACAGCCCTGATCCCCTGCTTCAAGATCGCGGTCGCCGGGCGCCATGGCCCGGCCATCTTCAGCGGCGCCGTCTCGGGAAGCGGGGATAGGAACTATCATGTCGAGGATCGGCCTCGTCGCCATCGGCCGCAATGAAGGCGAGCGGCTCAAGCGGTGCCTGCGCTCGGTGCCGGCCGGCTGCCCGGTCGTCTATGTCGATTCGGGGTCGACGGACGGCAGCGTCGATTTCGCGCGGGGGCTCGGCATGGCGGTCGAGCTTCTCCCCACCGATGGGGGCTTCACGGCCGCGCGGGCGCGCAATGCGGGCTGGCGCCGCCTGGTCGAGACGCATCCCGCGCTCGAATATGTGCAGTTCGTGGATGGCGATTGCGAGCTCGCGCCAGGCTGGCTTGCCCGGGCGGAAGCGACGCTCGATGCCGAGCCGGGCCTGTGCGCGGTGTTCGGGCGGCGGCGCGAGCGCTTTCCCAAGGCCAGCATCTACAATGCCTTGTGCGACGATGAATGGGATGTCCCTATAGGGCTCGTGAATGCCTGTGGCGGCGACGTGCTCTTCCGCGTCACGGCGTTGCGCGAAGCGAATGGCTACAGTGACGATCTCATTGCCGGGGAAGAGCCCGACCTTTGCCTGCGCCTGCGCCAGAAGGGATGGACGATCCGGCGGATCGACGCGGAGATGACGCTGCACGATGCGGACATTCACAAGGCGCGCCAGTGGTGGCTGCGCGCGCGCCGCTCGGGCCATGCCTTTGCCGAGCATGTCGCGCGACATGGCGACAAGGCCGATCCGCTCTGGAGCCGGCAGCGCGAGAGCATCGTCATCTGGGGCGGCACGGTGCCGGCGCTCGTGATCCTGCTGGCGCTGGTCGGCCTGTTGTTTCCCTCGCGCGCGGCGGGGCTGGGGGCGATTCTCCTCGCGCTGCTTTATCCCCTGCAAGTGGCGCGCATTGCCTTTGCCCGGTGGCGCGGCGGGGCCTCGCCGCGTTTTGCGCTGGCTTATGCCTTCTGGATCATGGCCGGGAAAATGGCGCAATTCGGCGGGCTTGTGCGCTTCCACCGCAAGCGGCGCAGTGGCCGTGCATCGAGCCTCATCGAATATAAGGGTGCGTCCTGAGCGAGGCGGCGCGATGCATTGATTAACCGCCCCCGCGCGGCTATCAGGAGCGTCCAGTTGATGGCGGCCTCGCACGGGCCGCCTTTTTCCGTTTGAGAACAAGCGTGCGAGAAAGGAGCAGTCCTATGTCGATCACCCCGCTCATGCCCGTTTATCCCCGGTGTGAGGTGCGTCCGGTGCGCGGCGAAGGCTGCTATCTCATCGGCGAGCGCGGCGAGCGCTATCTGGACTTCGCGGCGGGCATCGCGGTGAACGCGCTCGGCCATGGCCATCCCCATCTGGTGAAGGCGATCGCGGAGCAGGCGGCGACGCTGATGCACGTCTCCAATCTCTACGGTTCGCCGCAGGGCGAGGCGCTGGCGAAGCGCATCGTCGACAACAGCTTTGCCGATACCGTGTTCTTCACGAACAGCGGCGCGGAAGCGGTGGAGTGCGCGATCAAGACGGCGCGGCGTTACCATTACGCGAATGGCAATCCGCAGCGGCACAAGCTCATCACGTTCAAGAACGCGTTCCATGGCCGCACGCTCGGCGCGATCAGCGCGACTGACCAGCCCAAGATGCGCGACGGCTTCGAGCCGCTGCTGCCCGGCTTCGATTATGTGGCCTTCAATGATCTCGAAGGCGCGCTGGCGAAGATCGACGACGAGACGGCCGGTTTCCTCGTGGAGACGGTGCAGGGCGAAGGCGGCATGACGGCGGGCACGCCGGACTTCATCACCGGCCTGCGCCGGGCGGCCGACGAGCACGGGCTCCTGCTGATCCTGGACGAAGTGCAGTGCGGCTATGGGCGCACGGGCAAGTTCTTCGCCCATGAGCATTACGGCATCATCCCGGACATCATGGCAGTCGCCAAGGGCATTGGCGGCGGCTTCCCGCTCGGCGCCTGCCTCGCGACCGAAGAGGCCGCGAAGGGCATGGTGTTCGGCACGCATGGCTCCACTTATGGCGGCAATCCGCTCGCCATGGCCGCGGGCATGGCGGTGCTGGACGTGATGCTGGAGCCCGGCTTCTTCGATCGCGTCGCGCAGATGGGCGAGCGGCTTCGCCAGGCCTTCGAGCAGCTCATCCCCAATCACGACGATCTCTTCGAGGAGATCCGGGGCAAGGGGCTGATGCTCGGCATCAAGATGAAGGAGCCGGCGGTGGCGCGGGATTTCGTCGCGCATCTGCGGGACAATCACGGGCTGCTGACCGTCGCGGCGGGCGAGAATGTGTTCCGCGTGCTGCCCCCGCTGGTCATCGAGGATAGCCACATCAGCGAAGCGATCGAGAAGCTCTCCGCCGGCGCGGCGAGCTACCGGCTGCCCGAGCCTGCCGCATCATGACCCGGCATTTCCTCAATCTCTCGGACGCCGGGGGCGATGCGATCGCGGCGATGCTGAGCGACGCCATGGATCGCAAGGCCGCGCGGACGGCGGCCGGGCTGCCCCGGGGCGCGGCGGATGCGGACGCGCCCCTCGCCGGGCGCACGCTGGCGATGATCTTCGAGAAGAACTCGACGCGCACCCGCGTCAGCTTCGACATGGCGATCCGCCAGCTCGGCGGCACGTCGCTCATCCTGGACAGCGGCACGACCCAGCTCGGGCGCGGCGAGACGATCGCCGATACGGCGCGCGTGCTCTCGCGCATGGTCGATGCGATCATGATCCGCACCGACGATCATGCCAAGATCGATGAAATGGCGCATCATGCCGACGTGCCGGTCATCAATGGCCTCACTGATCTGTCGCATCCCTGCCAGATCGTCGCGGACCTGCTGACGGTCGCCGAGCATGGCCTCGCGCTGCCCGGCAGCCAGTGGGCCTGGCTGGGCGACGGCAACAATGTGCTGCATTCGATCATCGAGGCGGCGGGCCTCTTCCGCTTCGACGTGCGCGTGGGCGTACCGCAGGGCTATGATCCCGATCCCCGCTTCGCGCAGGCCGCGCAGGCGCTAGGCGCGAACATCACGCTGACTCGCGATGCGGCCGAGGCAGTGACCGGCGCGGACGTCGTGGTCACGGATACTTGGATCTCCATGGGTCAGGCCGGCGGCGACGTGAAGCTGAAGGCCATGATGCCTTATCAGGTGACGCCCGCGCTCATGGCCCGCGCCCGCCCGGACGCGCGGTTCCTCCACTGCCTGCCCGCGCATCGCGGCGAGGAAGTGACGGCCGAGGTGATCGATGGCCCGCAGTCGCTGATCTGGGACGAAGCGGAAAATCGCCTGCATGCGCAGAAGTCCGTCCTGCGCTGGTGCTTCGGGCAGCTCGGCTGAACCGGCCTGTCGCGCGCGCCGTCTCCCGCTTCCGGCGGTCACGGCGCGCGCACCCTTAGACATTCCGCTCTGCCGCTCCTATCTAGGCCCCGTGTCCGACTCTTCTTCCCCTTCCGTCCGGTCCTTCTGCGATGAGGCGCTCGGCTTCACCATTCCTTCGCGCAATGCGCGCGGGCGGCTGGTGCGGCTTGGCGCGGCGCTGGACGACGTGCTCTCCGCTCACCGTTATCCGCCGGTCATCGAGAAGCTCGTGGCCGAGGCGCTGGTGCTCGCCAGCCTGCTTGGCGCGCTGCTGAAGGACGAGGTGGGCCAGCTCACCCTGCAGGCGCAGACCGAGCATGGCGTCGTGTCGCTGCTCGTCGCCGATTATCAGGGCGGGGCCGTGCGCGGCTATGCCCAGTTCGATGAGGACCGGCTGGCCGAGCTGGGGGAGAGCCCAACGCTTTTCGGCCTGTTCGGCAAGGGCTATCTGGCCATCACCTTCGATCAGGCGGTGACCGGCGAGCGCTATCAGGGCATCGTGCCGCTGGAAGGCACGGGCCTTGGCGCGGCGGCCGAGCATTATTTCGCCCAGTCCGAGCAGATCCCGAGCATCGTCCACATCGCCGTGCGACACGATCCGGGCGAGGGCTGCATCGGCGCGGGCATGCTGCTGCAGCATCTCCCTGCGGGCGAGGTGGGCCGCGAGCGGCTGCATGTGCGCCACGATCATCCGGACTGGGAGCATGTGATGATTCTCGGCCGGAGCCTGTCCGATGCCGAACTCACCGATCCGGCGCTGCCGCTTTCCGACATCGCCTGGCGCCTGTTTCACGAGGAAGAGGAAGTGCGCGCCTTCGATCCCGTGGCCATCAGCAAGGGATGCCGGTGCGATCTCGATCACATCCGGTCCGTCCTCGGGCGATTCGGGGCGCCGGAGCGGGCCGAGATGGCCGACGAGCGCGGTATCATCGGTGTCGATTGCGCGTTCTGCGCCCGTGTGTTCGAAGTCACGCTCGCGGAATTTCCCGACAGACGCTGATCGAGACGTGACAATTGCTGTCACAGGCGCCCCTTTCGCGCGGCACGACAGGCCGTGCTCTTTTTTCGCCGTAATTCCGGATTACATTGCAAGCGAGGGAAACGGGGTGAGTGACGGCGCGACGATGCCGCCGCTCCCGAACAGGTGGACGAAACACCGGATGCGGACGCGAATATCATTGCCTCTGGCAGGCCTGCTGATCGGCTGGCCGCTTGCCCTTTCCGCCCAGCCGGGAAGGATGGACGCGCTCGCCTCGCTCGAGCGCGGCGAATGGGAACTGCGCGAGCGTCAGGACGGGACGGCCACGAAGCGCGTCTGCCTCGGCGATCCCGGCCAGCTGCTCCAGCCGAATCATTCCGGGCTCCAATGCAAGCGCTTCATCCTGGAGAACAGCGCGCAGCAGATCGCCATTTCCTATGATTGCGGGCGGTCCGGGCAGGGGCGCACGACGCTGCGCGTGGAGACCTCGCGGCTCGTGCAGATCGATTCGCAGGGCGTTTCGGGCGGATCGCCCTTCGCGCTCACGATCGAGGGCCGGCGGGTCGGCGCCTGCCGGTCGACCGCGCTGGCACGCTAGATCCGCTCCCGGACGGCGAGAGAGCGCGCCCGGGGCCATTTCATCCACCACCGATTTGCGCTAGCGCGAGGCCATGGCTTCACAGACACCGATCGCCGTTGCCCTGATCTCGGGCGGGCTGGATTCCATGGTCGCCGCCGGGCTCGCGCGTGAAGCCGGGTTCCGGCTGGCGGCCTTGACCATCGATTATAACCAGCGGCACCGCATCGAGCTGGAGGCGGCGAAGCGCGTCGCGCAGGCAGTCGGCGCGGAGCGGCACATCGTGCTGCCGCTCGATCTCTCGCTGTTCGGCGGCTCGGCGCTCACGGCGGACATCGCGGTTCCCAAGGGCGGCGTGGAGCCGGGCATTCCCGTTACTTATGTCCCCGCGCGCAACACCATCTTCCTCTCGCTCACGCTGGGCCTCGCGGAAGTGGTCGGCGCGCAGCACATCTATATCGGCGTCAACGCACTCGATTATTCGGGCTATCCCGATTGCCGGCCGGAGTTCATCGCGGCGTTCGAGCACATGGCGGCGCTGGCGACGAAGCAGGGCGTGGAAGGGGGCGGCGTGCGGATCGAGGCGCCCCTGCAGCATCTCACCAAGGCGGACATCGCGAAGGAAGCCGCCCGGCTGGGGCTCGACGCGGGCATGAGCTGGTCCTGCTATGATCCCACGCCCGAGGGGCTGCATTGCGGCCTGTGCGACAGCTGCCGGCTGCGGGCGAAGGGCTTCGACGAGGCCGGCCTGCCCGATCCCACCCGTTACGCGACGCGGCCCTGAGGCGCGCCATGAGCTATGCGGTCAAGGAGATGTTCCTGACCCTGCAGGGCGAAGGCATGCAGGCAGGGCGCCGCGCCGTGTTCCTGCGCTTTGCCGGCTGCAATCTCTGGTCCGGCCGGGAAGCGGACCGGGCTGAGGCGGTCTGCCGTTTCTGCGATACGGATTTCGTCGGCACCGATGGGGAGAATGGCGGCCGGTTCGCCTCGGCCGATGCGCTGGCCGATGCCGCCGCCGCGCTCTGGGGCGCGGAGCATGGCGCGCGCTTTCTCGTCGTGACCGGGGGGGAGCCGATGCTCCAGCTCGATGCGTCGCTGGTCGATGCTCTCCATGCGCGCGGCTTCGAGATCGCGGTCGAAAGCAACGGCACGCTCCCCGCGACGCCCGGCATCGACTGGTTGTGCATCAGCCCCAAGGGCGGCAGCACGGTCGTGCAGCGCACGGGCGACGAGCTCAAGCTGGTGTGGCCGCAGGAGGGCATCGACCCCGCCGCGCTGCTGGACTGGGATTTCGGGCAGCATCTGGTGCAGCCAATGGATAGCGGCGCCGAGGAGATCAATGCCGCCAACCGCGCCGCCGCCATCGCACTGGTCATGGCCGACAGCCGCTGGCGTCTCTCGCTCCAGACGCACAAGCTGCTGGGGCTGAAATAGGGCAGGGCACCAGCGCCCGCGCTTCGGAGGGCGAACCGTCCGGCCCCGGCCGGGCAATCTATTCCGAAGCGACGGTTTCCGTGTCGTCGTCCTCGCCCTGTTCGCGGGGCACGTTGGTCTGGCTGACATTGCCGGCATTGTCGACGGCGCCGACTCCATCCGCCTTCACCGCGTCGAGATCGGTCATCGAGTCGTTGACCGTGCCGTCGACGACTTCCATGTCGCGCATCTCAACGGTGTTGCCGGTCGTGTCGCTCCCGCCGCCGCAGGCCGCGGCGAGAAGGCAGAGGGAAGCGATGCAGGCGAGGCGTCCGGCGGAAAGGTGCGTCCGATCCATTTCTGTTCTTCTCCTGTCGGGGCGGCCATGTGCCATTATTGATGAGACCCGAGCGGCGACCGCGAAAGGCGGACCTTAGTTTCGCGAGGCCGGACCCTCAAGTGTGCGATGAATCGTCCGTTGGTATCGTCCCGATGGCGGACAGCATGGCCGGCAGATGCGCCGCCAGCGCGGCATCCAGCCGGGCCATGTCGGCGGCAAGGCCGAGATCCTGCAGGCTGGTGACGCCGAAGGCGCGGATGCCGCAGGGGACGATGCCGTCATAATGCGCGAGATCGGGCGCGACATTGATGGCGAGTCCATGCAGCGTCACCCATTTGCGCAGCCGCACGCCGATCGCGCCGATCTTCGCTTCGGTGCCGTCCGGCCCCGTCGTCCAGACGCCGACCCGCCCGTCCGCCGTCCACGCCGTCACGCCCAGGTCGCCGAGCGCGGCGATCATCCATTGCTCCAGCCCCTGGACGAAGCGCCGCACGTCGCGGCCGCGCCGGGCCAGGTCAAGATTGAGATAGACGACCCGCTGTCCCGGCCCGTGATAGGTATATTGGCCGCCCCGCCCGGTGACGTGCACCGGAAAGCGCGGCGCCAGGAGATCGCTTGCCTGCGCGCTGGTGCCGGCCGTGTAGAGCGGGGGATGCTCGACCAGCCAGATGCGCTCGGGCGCGGCGCCTTGCGCAATGGCGGCAGCGCGCGACTCCATGTCGGCGAGGCCTGCCTCATAATCGAGGAAGCCCGGCTCGACGCGCCAGTCGATCGCGGCTGCCGGGCCTGTGGCGCTCGCGAGACTGGCAGGCAGGGGAGAGGAAAGCGACATCGCTCTGGCAGATGGGGCGCGCGGCGAATTTTCGCAAGCGCCGCGCCGCCTCTGGCACTGGCCCGGGAATTTGCCTATCGAGCGCCCAGCAGGAGCGAACATCGTTGAACAAGATCGATCTCAATCTCGTCTGGGCGGATGCCAGGGCCATGGGCAATGCCAATCGGGACCTGCTGACGGCCATCGCCGGCATGTTCCTGCTGCTGCCCAGCCTCGTGGCGGAGCAGTTCATGGTCCTGCCCGCCGCGCCGGCGGGCGCCGAGCCGACCGGCCCGGAGCTGATGCTGCGGCTCGCCGAATATGCGACGCTCAACTGGCCGGTGATGCTGGTTTACAGTGCCGTCACGTCCTTCGGCATGCTGGCGCTGCAATCGCTGCTGCTGCGCGCCGAGCGGCTGACGGTGCGCGAATCGCTCCAGGCCGCGCTGCTGTTGCTGCCCGGCTTCTTCCTCGCACGGATCATGCAGGGGCTCGGCGTCTCGGCGGGCCTCTTTCTGTTCATGCTGCCGGGTTTCTACCTGATCGGCCGTCTGGCGCTGATCGCGCCCGTTGCGGCGGCCGAGCGGCTGACCAATCCGCTTCTCATCCTGCAGCGCAGCGCGCAGCTCACGCGGGGCAATGGCTGGCGCATCTTCGCGCTGCTGGCGCTCATCTTCTGCGTCATGCTGGTCATCAGCCTCGTCGCGACATCCGTCACCGGGGTCATTGCGGAGCTGTTGCTGCCGCGGGACGCCGCCGATTTCGCCATGACGCTGGTGGGCTCGCTGCTTGAGACCGTGCTCTCGCTGATCATCGTGCTGGTGACGGCGGCGCTCTATCGCGCTGCCGCGGCGCCGGCTGCACGATCCTGGTCCTGATCGGCGCCTCTTCTTTCCTGAATCAGGCTCCTGCGTTCACGCCCAGGTGACGCGGGGCGGCAGGCTCATCAGGATGGCGTCGATATTGCCGCCGGTCTTCAGGCCGAACAGCGTGCCCCGGTCATGGACGAGGTTGAACTCGACATAGCGCCCGCGCCACTCGAGCAGGTGCGCTTCCTCTTCCGGGGTCCAGGGTATGTTCATGCGCCGCCGGACGATCCGGGGGAACACGTCGAGGAACGCTTCGCCCACGGCGCGGGTGAAAGCGAAGGTCGCGTCGAATTCGCCTTCGAGATGATCGTAGAAGATGCCGCCCACGCCGCGATGCACCTGGCGGTGAGGAATGTAGAAATAATCCTCCGCCCATTTGCTGAAGCGCGGATAGTCGCCCGCCTCGTGCGCCTCGCAGGCCGCGCGGAAGGCCGCGTGGAAATCGGCAGTGTCCTCGGCATAAGGGATGGGCGGATTGAGGTCCGCGCCGCCGCCGAACCAGCGCTTGGTGGTGACCAGCATGCGCGTGTTCATGTGGACGGCGGGCACATGGGGATTGGCCATGTGCGCGACGAGGCTGATCCCGGTGGCGAAGAAGCCGGGCGCTTCGTCCCCGGCGCCGTGGATGGTCCGGGCGAACTCGGGCGAGAAGGCGCCGCCCACGGTCGAGACGTTGACGCCGACCTTCTCGAACACCTTGCCTTTCATCACGCCGCGCACGCCGCCGCCCGCGCCGCCTTCCTCGATGGGGCCGGCCGGCTGTCCGTCCGCCTCCCGCCACCAGGAGAGATAGTTGAAGGCGGCATCGCTTCCCGCTTCGCGCTCGATGGCCTCGAATTCCGCGCATATGCGCGTGCGCAAAGCCTCGAACCAGTCGCGCGCGGCCTGTTGTTCCGTATCGAGCATGGTCTTCCTTGGTCCGCTGCCCTCTCGGGATGCTCCCGGGGCGGTCAATCTGGATAGAGGCCGGTTTGCCTCATCGCCTCGCCGAGCGCGATGCCCGTTGCGACGGCGAGATTCAAGGAGCGAAAGCCCGGCGCCATGGGAATGCGCACGCGCAGGTCAGCGCGCGCATGCAGTTCCGGCGGCAGGCCCGCGCTCTCGCGGCCAAGGAGCAGGATGTCGGTCGCTTCGAATCGGGCCTCCGGCAGCCGGACCGCGCCCAGGCTGGTGAGGGCGACGAGCCGGGCGCCGGCATTCAGCCGGGTGGCGGCGAAGGCGGCGAAGTCGGCATGGCGCGTGACGTCGACCTGGCCGCCATAATCCATTGCGGCCCGGCGCAGCTGTGCGTCCGAGGCGGGGAAGCCGCATGGCAGCACGATGTCGACCGGCACTTGCCAGCACGCCGCGAGCCGCAGGATGGTGCCGACATTCCCCGCGATGTCCGGCTGGTAGAGAGCGATGCGCATGCGGGGCTTCTAGCCGCTGCGGGTCGCGGGCCACAATCCTGTCCCGCCTGTCACCAACCGGTCAAAAAAGCTGTGCGCCCGCACAAAATGAAGGTTGGCAAATCGCGATCAACGGCGCTATCAGGCGCCCGGACGCGGCCGGGAAACCGGGCGCGCGGCGCGTCGCATCATGCCCGTGACCAGCAGCCTTCCGGCCTCCACAGGCTCAGGCGGCCGTGTCGGGGAGAATGGCGGAGCGGCGGCCGCATCCGCGATTGAGGCCCGCCGTCGCATTCGTGCCGGCGGCCGGGCAAAGGGAGGCAATGACGTTACATGGCCACTGAAGTGCAAGGGACGGAAGCTGTCGTGAGTGAAGGCGAGGGCGTCCGGCGTCGCGACTTCATCAATATCGCAGCGGTCAGCTTCGCGGGCGTCGGCGGTCTCGCCGTGCTTGCGCCGCTCATCAACCAGATGAACCCCAGCGCGGACGTGCTGGCGCAGGCGACGACGGAAGTCGATCTCTCGGCCATCGCGGAAGGGCAGGCGATCAAGGCCGTGTTCCGCTCGCAGCCGCTGTTCGTGCGGCATCTGACCGCGAAGGAAATCGCCGAGGCCGACGCTGTGGATCCCAGCTCGCTGCGTGATCCGCAGACGCTGGAAGAGCGCACTGTCGACGGCAAGAAGCAGTGGCTCGTCACCATGGGCGTGTGCACCCATCTGGGTTGCGTGCCGCTCGGGGCTGGCGAAGGCGAGAATCGCGGCGAGTTCGGCGGTTATTTCTGCCCCTGCCACGGTTCGCATTATGATACGGCGGCCCGCATCCGGAAGGGCCCTGCGCCCCTGAACCTGCTGGTGCCGACCTATCAGTTCACCTCCGACACCGCCATTCTCGTAGGCTGAGGAAAAAGATAATGAGCTTTCCCTGGGCTGAGCATTACACGCCGAAGCATCCGGTGATGAAGTGGGTGGACGAGCGTCTGCCCCTTCCGCGCCTCGTCTACAACGCGGTTGGCGCTGGCTATCCCGTGCCGCGCAACCTCAATTATTTCTGGAATTTCGGCGTCCTGGCGGGCCTCGCGCTGACCATCCAGCTCGTCACCGGCATCATCCTCGCCATGCATTATGCGTCGAATGCGGGGGTTGCCTTCGACTCGGTCGAGCATATCATGCGCGATGTGAACTCGGGCTGGCTGCTGCGTTACGCGCATGCCAACGGCGCGAGCTTCTTCTTCATCGTCGTTTATCTCCACATCTTCCGCGGCCTTTATTACGGCTCCTACAAGGCGCCGCGCGAGATGGTGTGGCTGCTCGGCGTCGTCATCTTCCTGCTGATGATGGCCACGGCCTTCATGGGCTATGTGCTTCCCTGGGGCCAGATGAGCTTCTGGGGTGCCCAGGTCATCACCGGCCTGTTCGCGGCGATCCCGGTCGTCGGCGAGCCGGTCCAGACCTGGCTGCTGGGCGGTTTCGCGCCTGGCAATGCCACGCTCAACCGCTTCTTCTCGCTGCACTATCTGCTGCCCTTCGTGATCGCGGGCGTCATCATCCTGCACATCTGGTCGCTGCACATTCCCGGTTCGTCCAATCCGACGGGCGTGGAAGTGAAGGGCCCGCAGGATACGGTGCCGTTCCATCCTTATTACACGGCCAAGGATGGCTTCGGGGCAGGCGTGTTCCTCATCCTGTTCGCGCTGCTGCTGTTCTTCGCGCCGAACGCGCTGGGCCACCCGGACAATTATATCCCGGCCAATCCCATGTCGACGCCGGCCCATATCGTGCCCGAATGGTATTTCTGGCCGTTCTACGCGATCCTGCGCGCCTTCACGATGGACCTCACCATTCCCTTCACGGGCCTGGTGCTGATCCCCGCGAAGCTGCTCGGCGTGCTGGCGATGTTCGCATCCATCCTGCTGCTCTTCTTCCTGCCCTGGATCGACACGTCGCCGGTCCGCTCGGGCAACTATCGTCCGCTGTTCAAGAAGTTCTGGTGGCTGCTCATCGTTGATGTGCTGGTGCTGGGCTATTGCGGCGGTGCGCCGGCCGCGGAGCCCTATGTGATGATCAGCCAGATCGCATCGGCTTATTATTTCGCGCATTTCCTCATCATTCTGCCGATCATCGCGTCCATCGAGCGGCCTCTGCCGCTTCCGGGCTCGATCACCGAGGCAGTGCTGGCGAAGAGCAAGTTCAAGGGCGAGCGTGAGGCGCTCCCGGGCATGGGCAGCGACACGCAGCCCACCGGCGTGGCCTAACAAGGGGGTAGACGTCCATGGTTCGTTTTCTTGGCGCCCTTGTGGGCCTGTTCTTCTCGGGCATGCTGCTCCTCAGCTTTCTCTGGGGTGCAGTGGCCTATGTCAGCGCGCCGCCGGAGCCCACGGCGGAGACGGAATTCCACGAGCATCCGCGCAAGGCCGGGTTCAGCTTCACGGGTCCGTTCGGTCATTATGACCGTGCACAGCTCCAGCGCGGCTTCCAAGTCTACACGGAAGTGTGCTCGGCTTGCCATTCGCTCCATCAGGTCGCGTTCCGCAGCCTGAGCGACCTCGGCTACAACGAGGCGGAGATCAAGGCGATCGCCAAGGCCCGTCAGGTGCCCTCGATCGACCCCAACACCGGCGAAGCCGCGACTCGCGAGGGCATGCCCGCGGACAAGTTCCCGCTGGTCTATCCCAATGAAGTGGCGGCCCGCGCGGCGAACAACAATGCGATCCCGCCGGATCTCTCGCTGATCGCCAAGGCTCGCCACGACGGCGCGAATTATGTCTATTCGCTGCTGACGGGCTATCAGGCGCAGCCGGCCGAGCTTCTGCGGAAGTTCCCCGATTCCAAGACCGGCGAGGGGCTGCACTACAATCCCTATTTCGCCAACCTCAACCTCGCCATGGCGCCGCCGCTGACGGCCGAGGGGCAGGTGACCTATGGCGAGGGCCAGCCCCGCCCGACGGTTGACCAGATGGCGAAGGACGTCTCGGCGTTCCTGATGTGGGCCGCTGAGCCCAAGATGGAAGCACGCAAGAGCACGGGCATCGCGGTGCTGGTCTTCCTGATCTTCGCGACCGTCTTGGCCTATATGTCCTACCAGAACATCTGGGCGAACAAGGAGCATTGAGGCCCGCGGCCTTGCTACCAGTGAATTGAAGAGGGGCGGTCTCCATGAGGCCGCCCTTTTTCGTTGGGAGACATGCGGGAGGCCGGCCGTTTGAAGAAGGGCCGGTCAAGGCCCGTCGGGCACAAGGATGATGATGGCGATCGGGCAGTGCGATGGCGCAAAGGGAGGAATTGGCAGCGGGGCCGGTGCCTAGAAATCGGGCCATTGGCCCTCGGCATCATTATGATTCAGAGGCCGCCGAAGCACCCGCTGAGGATCAGCCGGGCTCGCGCATCCGGATGATCCGCGCCGGAACGCCGCCCACCACGGCGCAGGGCGGCACGTCCTTCGTCACCACGGCGTTTGCGCCGACCACGGCATTGGCGCCGATGGTGATGTTCCCCAGGATCACGGCCCCGGCACCGATCTGGACGCCGTCGCAAATGATCGGCTTGGCGTTCTGGTCCGAGGGGTCCGCGATGCCGATCGTCGTGTTCTGCCGGATATAGACGTCCGAGCCGATCGAACGCGCGCCGATGATGATGCCGCCGAAATGGTCGATGCGCAGCCGCCGGCCCACGGGTACGTTGTAGGAGAGCTTGATGCCGCAGACCCACTCGCTCATCTTGAACATGACGCGATAGACGATGGTGAAGGGCGCGCGCAGAATCTTCGGGCGAACGCTCATGCGCCAGTTGCCGAACCGGTGCCAGAACAGCGTCCAGAAGCCCTGGCTGAACCAGTCGCGATCATGCGTGGCGAAATCCTCGGCGACCAGCTTCCAGAAGCCGACGCCCGGGGGATTGGCATTCACCGCACCGTCGGGCAGCGGGGGCGCCTTGGGCTTTGCATTGCCTTTGGGCGCGGGATGAAGTTCGGCCGGGCCGCTCATCGCCGGCCTCGCACGGTCTTCCCGTCCGGCCGCGCCAGCAACGGGTCCCCAAGGAAAAGCGGGGTAAGGACGAAGCGTCCGAAATCGGGGAAGAAACGGGCCGGCAGCGTGGCGCCCCGCCCGCGCAGGCCATTCTGCAGGACGTTCACCAGCGCACCGCCGAGCCGTGCCAGCGCCACGAGGCGCGCGCCGGTCCGGCCACGGGTTTTTACATGATAAAGCCGCCAGCTGTCGTACCAGTAGCCGGGCTGCGGCCGATCCTGCACGCGCCCGCCCTTCATCCCGGTCGCGGCCCCGGCGACATGCACCACGCGCGCTTCCGGCACATACCAGATCGCGTGCCCGGTCTTCCGCAGCCGCCAGAGCAGCTCGGTTTCCTCGAAATAAAGGAAGAAGTCGGGATCGAAGAAGCCGACCTGCCGCAGCGCATCGAACCGCATCATGAAACCGGCGCCGGTCACCCAGTCGACCGGCTGTCGGCCCAGGTCGGCCGGCATGGCCACGTGCGAATCGCGCAGCAGGCGGGAGACGAAGCCCAGCCCGCAGGCCGTGGCGAACTCGCTGGCGGCACCGGGAAACCGAAACGCCGCCGTCACCCGTTCGCCGTCCGGCCGCACGACGGACGCGCCCGCCGCCGCTGCCGAGGGGGTATCGTCTAGAAATGTCGCGAGAATGTCGATCGCTTCATTGTCGAGCCGCGCATCGGGGTTGAGCAGGAAGACATAGGATGGCGGGTCCGGCCGCCGCGCGAGGGCTTCCAGCACCACGTTGTTGCCGCGCCCGAAGCCGTGATTCTCGCTTTCCAGATGGAGCGTCACCCGGCCGCCCCACTGCTTCGCCTCATGCGCCGCCCGCAGTGTCTCGCCATCGTCGCCTGCCGAGCCATTGTCGATCAGGTGCACGTCCACGGATCGTCCGCCATGGGTGCGCGCCAACACGCTCTCGACGGCGGCGATCGCGAGATCGGCTGTGCGGTAATTGACGATGATGACGGAGATATCCGGCTTCAAGCGTACATGTCCGTTCATTGCCCCACCACGGATCGACCGTGCGGCTCTATCATGGGCCCGGCGCCGAGACAAAGGGCGAAGGGCGACCCCGGGCGGGCCGCCCCCGGCTCATCTCATGACGCCAGCAGCGCCTTCGCCCAGGATTGCAGGTCCTTGCCCATGGCCCCGTCACGGCAGGCGAGCGCGAAGTTCGCCTGCGCGAAGCCGAGCTTGGAGCCGCAGTCGAAGCGCTCACCGTCGAACGTCACCCCGTGGAAGGGCTGCTGGCCGATCAGCTTCGCCATCGAATCGGTGAGCTGCACTTCGCCGCCCGCGCCGGCTTCCTGCGTGGCGAGCAGGGCCATCACTTCGGGCTGGAGGATGTAGCGCCCTGGCAGCATGAGGTTGGAAGGCGCGGTGCCGAGGCTGGGCTTCTCGACGAGGCCCTTCACTTCGGTCAGCACGCCGTCGCGCGCACCCGGGTCGATGACGCCGTAGCTCGGCGTATCCTCCATCGGCACTTCGAGCGCGCACACGAGGTTGCCGCCGACCTTCTCATATTGCGCGACCATCTGGGCAAGGCAGCCCTTTTCGCGGCCGATCAGCAGCTCGTCGGGCAGGATGATCGCGAAGGGCTCGTCTCCCACGATGTCGCGCGCGCACCAGATCGCATGGCCGAGGCCGCGCGGCTCCTGCTGGCGCACGAAGATGGCGTTGCCCGGCGTCAGCCGTGTGCCGGCGAGCGCGTCCACGCTCTTGCCCCGGTCCGCCTGCGTGCGCTCCAGCTCATAGGCGATGTCGAAATGGTCCTCGATCGCGCCCTTGTTGCGCCCGGTGACGAAGATCATCGTCTCGATGCCCGCTTCCAGCGCTTCGTCCACCGCATACTGGATCAGCGGCCGGTCGACGACCGGCAGCATTTCCTTGGGGACAGCCTTGGTTGCAGGAAGAAAACGGGTGCCGAGACCGGCGACAGGAAAAACGGCTTTGCGGATTTTCAACCTGTTACCCCCCAATTGTGGAATCATTCGAACGATGAGCGTGCGCTATCCGACAACCATGTAGAAATCTCGATACCAGGCGGCAAAGCGGTGCAAACCTTCGGCGAGCATCACTTTGGGCTGATAACCGGTCAGATCCCGCAGCTTGCTGATGTCCGCCCAGGTGGCGGGCACGTCGCCCGGCTGCATGGGGCGCATCAGCTTTTCGGCGCGGCGGCCAAGGACGGTCTCGAGGATCTCGATCATGTCCATGAGGCCCACGGGCTTGTTGTCGCCAATGTTCAGAATGCGGTTCTCGTTCGCCGGGGGCGGATGATCGAGCGCGCCGACCAGGCCGTCGACGATGTCGTCGACATAAGTGAAGTCGCGCGCCATGGCGCCCTCGCCATAGACCTCGATTGGCTCCCCCGCGAGGATCCGGCGCGTGAAGTTGAAATAGGCCATGTCCGGCCGGCCCCATGGCCCATAGACGGTGAAGAAGCGCAGGCCGGTCTGCGGGAAGCCGTAGAGGCCGGCATAGCTTTCGCTCATCAGCTCGCAGGCGCGCTTGGTCGCCGCATAGAGCGAGGCGGGCTTGTCGACCGCATCGTCCTCGCGGAAGCCGGCACCCGAGAAGGTGCGGCTGCCATAAACCGAGCTGGACGAGGCATAGACGAGATGCGCGAAGCCGGGCGCGTGGCGGCAGGCTTCCAGCACCGCCAGATGTCCGGCCAGGTTGGAGCGCTCGTAGGAGAAGGGATGGTCCAGGCTGTAGCGCACGCCTGCCTGCGCCGCGAGATGCACGACCCGCACGATCCCATGTTCGCGCATGATCGCGGCGACCGCGCCGGGATCGGCAATGTCCGCCTCGATCATCCGGAACCCCGGGCAGGACTGGAATGTGGCGGCGCGCGCCCGTTTGAGCGCCGGGTCGTAATAATCGTTGAAATTGTCGAGGCCGATCACCCGCTCGCCTTGGGCGAGCAGGCGATGGGCGGTCGCATGGCCGATGAAGCCGGCCGCGCCAGTCACCAGGATTGGCGCGGCGCCGTTCACCGACCGACCGCCGAATAGGTCAGGCCGGCAGCTTCCACCATGTCGCGCGGATAGATGTTGCGCAGGTCAACCAGGACCGGCGCGCGGAGCAGCGACTTCGCGCGCGGCAGGTCGAGCGCACGGAAGGCATCCCATTCCGTGACGATCACCAGCGCGTCGGCATCTTCCATCGTTTCATAGGCATTGCCGCAATAAGTGATGTCCGGCAGGTCTTTCCTCGCCTGCTCCATCCCTTCGGGATCAAAGGCACGGATGGTGGCGCCGGCATCCTGCAGCGTCTGCACGATGGCGATGGCGGGCGAATCGCGCATGTCGTCGGTGTTGGGCTTGAAGGTGAGGCCCAGCACCGCGATCGTCTTGCCGCGCACGTCGCCGCCGCAGGCATGGATGACCTTGCGGCCCATGGCCCGCTTGCGCTGGTCGTTCACGGCCACGACTGCCTCGACGATGCGCTGCGGCGCTTCATGATCCTGCGCGGTCTTCAGGAGAGCAAGCGTGTCCTTGGGGAAGCAGGAGCCACCATAGCCCGGCCCGGCATGGAGGAACTTGGAGCCGATCCGGTTGTCGAGCCCGATGCCGCGCGCCACGTCCTGCACGTCCGCGCCCACCTTCTCGCACAGGTCGGCGATTTCGTTGATGAAAGTGATCTTGGTCGCAAGGAAGGCGTTGCCGGCATATTTGGTGAGTTCCGCGCCGCGGCGGCTCATCTCGATGATGGGCGAGCGGCCCAGCGCCAGCGGGCGGTAGATCTGGCGCATCACCTCGAGCGCGCGCGGATCGTCGCTGCCGATGACGACGCGGTCGGGCCGCTTGAAATCGTCGATCGCGGCGCCCTCGCGCAGGAATTCCGGATTGGAGACCACCGCGAAATCGGCGTCGGGATTGGTCTGGCGGATGATCCGCTCGACTTCATCGCCCGTTCCGACGGGGACGGTGGACTTGTCGACGATCACGGTGAAGCCCTTGAGCGAGGCCGCGACTTCCGCTGCCGCGGCATAGACGTAGCGCAGGTCCGCATGGCCATCGCCGCGGCGTGACGGGGTGCCGACCGCGATGAACACGGCATCTGCCTCCGGCACGGCGCTCGCGAGGTCGGTGGTGAAGGAGAGGCGCCCGGCCGCGACATTATTGGCGACGAGCTGTTCGAGGCCCGGCTCGAAGATCGGGATGCGCCCGGCGAGCAGGGCTTCGATCTTCCCTGCGTCCTTGTCCACGCAGATCACGTCGTGGCCGAAATCGGCAAAGCAGGCTCCGGAAACCAGGCCGACATAGCCCGAACCGATCATCGTGATTTTCACCCGAGCAGTTCCTCTTCGCTTTGAT
Organism: Sphingobium sp. SYK-6; assembly: GCF_000283515.1. GTDB lineage: Bacteria > Pseudomonadota > Alphaproteobacteria > Sphingomonadales > Sphingomonadaceae > Sphingobium > Sphingobium lignivorans. The sequence continues at coordinate 3,697,651 of NC_015976.1, read as the reverse complement.
TGATGAGCATGATTTTGCCCCCGAGGCGCAGGCCTCCGGGGCGTTGGCCGGCTTCTAGCGGCAAGCGGCCTTTCTTGTCCCGAACTTCTTTCAGGATTTCAGGTTCGGCTTCAAGACGAACCAGACATAAGCGACAACGCCGACCAGCAGCAACACGCCCACTGCGTGCAGCAGCAGATTGTCGTTCTCGATCGCGTAGTTGCCCGCCTGGTTGGCAATGGCGCAGCCGAGCGCGGGCGGCAGATAATCGATCATGCGGTCCGGGGGATTTTCCATGGAGGACCGCTGGAGGAAAAGCACGATAATGCCGGCGAAGATCGCAAGCGAAAGCCAGTCATAGGCTGTTTCCATCAATCATCTCCGCGCGCAAGAAACAGTTAATCGCAATTTTGTCGTGATACGGCGCATGCGCTAAATTTTCTGACTGAAAAAGGCAAAGCGATTCACGATGTTTTTGGAAGCCATGGCTGACAATTAGGCCAGCCGCCTCCATAACGGGACATGCCATCAGTCCCCGGCTTGCAATGGCGAGGCGAGCGGCTAGGACTTCATCGGTGCCGCAGAGGCTGAAGTGGGAGCGACAATTGCGTAAAGGGATCATTCTGGCCGGCGGGTCGGGCACGCGGCTCTACCCGCTGACCAAGGCCGTCTCCAAGCAGCTCATGCCGGTGTACGACAAGCCGATGATCCACTACCCGCTGTCGGTGCTGATCCTGTCAGGGATCCGCGAGATCATGATCATCACGACGCCGCAGGACCAGGCGGCGTTTCAGGCCCTGCTCGGGGATGGCTCCGATCTTGGCCTTTCGCTGCATTATGCGGTGCAGCCGCAGCCCGCCGGGCTTGCACAGGCCTATCATATCGGCGCCGACTTCGTGGGGACTTCGCCTTCCGCGCTGATCCTGGGAGACAATATCTTTTATGGGCACGGGCTCACCGAACTGCTTCGCTCGGCCGCGGGCAGGCAGGATGGCGCCACCGTCTTCGGCTATTATGTCAGTGATCCGACCGCTTATGGCGTCGTCTCCTTCGATGGCGAGGGCAGGGCCGAGACGATCGAGGAGAAGCCGCAGCGCCCCAGGTCCAATTATGCCGTAACTGGCCTCTATTTCTACGATGGCAAGGCCGTGGAGCGCGCGCAGGGTCTGGCCCCTTCATCGCGCGGCGAACTGGAGATCACCGACCTCAACCGCCTCTATCTCGAGGCGGGCGAGCTGTCCGTCGAGATCATGGGGCGCGGCTACGCCTGGCTGGACACCGGCACGCACGGGTCTCTGCTCGATGCCGCCAATTATGTGCGCATCACCGAGGAGCGGCAGGGTCTCAAGATTTGCTGCCCGGAAGAGCTGGCGTGGCGCGCGGGTTTCATCGATGATAGCCAGCTCCAGCGCCTGGCCGAACCGCTGCGCAAGTCCGGCTATGGAGAATATCTGCTCAAGCTGCTGGAGCGCGGCATCGCATGAAGGTGGTCGAGACTGCGATCGCGGATGTGCTCATCATCGAGCCCAAGCTGTTCGGTGACGAGCGGGGCTTCTTCATGGAAAGCTGGAACGCGCGGACCTTTCGCGAGGCGGGGCTCGACATCGATTTCGTGCAGGATAATCACAGCCGCTCCTCGCGCGGTGTGCTGCGGGGCCTGCATTATCAGCAGCCGGGCCCGCAGGGGAAGCTGGTGCGGGTCACGGCCGGGGCGGTGTTCGACGTGGTGGTGGACATGCGGCGCAGCTCGCCGACGTTCGGCAAATGGGTCGGTGTGGAGTTGAGCGCACGCAACAAGCGCATGCTGTGGGTGCCGGAGGGCATGGCCCATGGCTTCCTCTGCCTCGAGGACGGCACGGATTTCCTCTACAAGTGCCGGGGCTTCTACGATCCGGCCAATGAGCACAGCCTGTTATGGAACGATCCGGCGATCGGCATCGCGTGGCCGCTGGACGGCATCGCGCCACAGCTTTCCGCTAAGGATCAGGCAGGCGCGCCGCTTGCCGAGGCAGTCACGTTCCCATGAAGGTCGTCATCACCGGCGCGGGCGGCCAGCTGGGTCGCGCCTTGCAGGCCAGCGCTCCGACACTTGCGGACATAGTGGCGCTCGGCCATGCGGACCTCGACATTGGTGACGAAGATGCGGTCGCCGCGCTCGTCGGCGAACTGGCGCCGGATCTCATCATCAACGCGGCAGCCTATACTGCGGTGGACCGGGCGGAGAGCGACGCGGACGCGGCTTATCGCGTCAATGGCGTGGGGCCCGGCAACCTGGCGGCCGCCGCTGCGGCGCGTCAGGCGCGCTTCGTCCATGTTTCGACGGACTTCGTGTTCGATGGCACTTCCGGATCGCCTTATGCGCCGGATCACCCGACCGCGCCGCTCGGCGTCTACGGAGCCAGCAAGCGCGCGGGCGAGCAGGCTGTGCTCGCTGCCTGCCCGCATGCGCTGATCGTCCGGACAGCCTGGGTCTATGGCGTCACGGGCGGGAATTTCGTCCGAACGATGGTGCGGCTCATGGCAGAGCGTGAGGAGGTCCGCGTGGTGGCGGACCAGATCGGCACGCCGACATTCGCCGGCAGCCTCGCCGGAGCGATCTGGGCGCTCGATGCGGCGGACGCACGCGGCATCCATCACTGGACGGACAGCGGCGCGGCGAGCTGGTATGATTTCGCGGTGGCCATACAGGAGGAAGCGGTGGCGCTCGGCCTGCTGACGCGCGTCGTGCCGGTGCTGCCGATCGCCACCAGCGATTATCCCACGCCGGCGCGGCGCCCGGCCTATTCGGTGCTGGAGAAGAGCGCGGCGGTGGCGCTCGTCGGGGCACCCGCGCCGCACTGGCGTGTCAATCTTCGCAACATGCTCGGAGAGATCAAGGCGAATGGCTAATCTGCTCGTCACTGGCGGCGCCGGCTTCATTGGAGCCAATTTCGTTCATTACTGGTCGGCGCATCATCCCGATGACAAGGTGACCGTGCTCGATGCGCTCACTTATGCGGGCAACCCGGCCAATCTCCATGGGCTGGACCAGGTCGATCTCATCGTGGGCGACATCTGCGACACGGCGCTGGTCGAAAATCTGCTCATCCGGCACGAGATCGACACCATCGTCCATTTCGCTGCCGAGAGCCATGTGGATCGCTCGATCACCGGGCCGGACGCGTTCGTCACCACCAATGTCATCGGCACGCACAGCCTGCTCAAGGCCGCACGCAAGCTCTGGCTGGACACCGGCTCGGGTCGGCCGCACCGCTTCCATCACGTCTCGACCGACGAGGTCTATGGCTCGCTCGGTCCCGATGATCCCGCGTTCAGCGAGACGACGCCTTATGCGCCCAATTCACCTTATTCGGCGAGCAAGGCGGGCTCGGATCATCTCGTGCGGGCCTATCACCACACTTATGGGCTGGATGTGACAACGAGCAATTGCTCGAACAATTACGGGCCGTTCCAGTTTCCCGAGAAGCTCATTCCGCTCTTCCTGCTCAATTGCCTGTACGGCCGCAATCTGCCGATCTACGGCGACGGCATGAACGTTCGGGACTGGCTCCACGTCGAGGATCATTGCCACGGCATCGAGAAAGTGCTGCAGGCCGGCCGGGCGGGCGAGACCTACAATATCGGCGGCGGGCAGGAGCTGCCGAACCTGACCGTGATCGAGGAAATCTGCGCAACCGTCGACCAGGCGTTCGATGTGGATGCCAGCCTTGCCCGGCGCTTCCCGGACGCGCCAGCGGCCAGCGGGAAGCCTTCCGCGAGCCTCAAGACCTTCGTGACCGATCGGGCGGGACATGATCGTCGATACGCGATCGACGAGACCAAGGCCCGGAGCGAGCTCGGCTATGCGCCGCGTCGCACGTTCCGCGAGGGGTTTGCGCAGACGCTGGCCTGGTATCTTGCCAATGAGGGCTGGTGGCGGCCGCTGATCGAGCGCGCCGCGCAGGCGCGCTGAGCGGGGCCTGTCTCTGGCGCCGGCCGCCGTCGGCCGGATCGCCTCGTCTCCATGAAGAAACGGCCGGTGATGCGGCCGGCCGTGCTTCCCTGTCCTGCGGTGCGGTGGCGACCGCTCAGTCGCCCTTGCTGAAATAGTCCGTATATTTGCCGTACGAGCCGTAGGAATAGCCATAAGGATCGCCGACGCCGCCATCGTAGCGGTTCAGCACCGATCCGATGCACTCGACGGGATCCAGGAGGCGAATGGCATCGCTCACCTGGCGCTGGCTGTTGCGCCCCTGCTCGATCACCATGAGATAGGCATCGATCTGCGAGGCGACGACCATGGCGTCGTCATTCGCGAAGACGGGCGGCATGTCGAACAGGACGAGATGATCGTCCGGCAGTGTGCGCAGCGACTGGATGAAGGCCGCGAACCGTTCGCCGGCGAGGAGCGGCATCGTCTCCATATTATTGGGGAAGCAGGGGTAGAGGATGAGGTTGGTGCCGTCCACGTGGCGGCCGATCGCCCGCAGGTCGTCCGTCTCGCTATTGAGAAAGCGCTCGAGGCCGATCTCGCCCGTCAGGCCGAAATTCGCGGCCAGCGACGCGCGCCGGATGTCGAGGTCGAACACATGAACGACATGGTTCGGTAGCCGGCTCAGCGTGGCGGCGAGGTTCGCCGTCAGGAACGACTTGCCCGCGCCCGGCGCCGGCGAGGTGACGCCCAGCAGCTTGTGGCCGCGCCCCTTCATCCGCTTGACGAGCTGCGAGCGCAGCAGGCTGAACGGCCGCGACGAGACGTGGCGGCTGTTGAAGCCCACGACATGGTTGTCCTCAAGGACCTGCCATTCCGGGGTGAACAGCGCCACTTCGCTCTGGCTCGGAATCCGGAAAGCGGCGGCCTCGGTCCTCGTCGACACGATCTGATCAGACAATGGTCAAACTCCTTCGGCGCGCTGCGCTATTTCTTCTTCTTTTTCGGCTCGTCGTCCTCGTCCTCGTCGTCATCATCGTCACTGCCGCCGAAGGGCCACAGGGCCTTCCAGCCTTTCCGCTGACGCTCGCCTTTGCTGAGGATCGTGGGGATGACGACCAGCGGCGCCTCGCCGGTGGCAAGCGCGACGGCGCCCGCGTCGCGAATGGGCTTCATGACGAGTTCGATGAGGAGGATGAGGCCAAGACCGAGGGCAAGGCCTGCGCCGGTGACCATCGCGATGATCATCGGGCGGTTCGGCGATACCGGCTCGTCGGGAATGGCGGCCGGGTCGATCACCGAGAGACGTTCGCCCTGCTGCTCGTCCTCTGCCTTCTGGCCGGCCTTTGCCGCCATGAGCTGGTTCGAGACGCGCTGGTAATTGGTATTGAGGATGTTCAGCCGTTCCTGGAGCTGGGAGATTTCCTGCTGCACCATCGGGGCCCGGGCCTGCGCCCCGGCGATGGCCATCTGGCGCTCCATCTCGGCGGCCCGCGCTGCCTGGAGGGCCGCGAGCTGGCGATTGTTGAAGGCGATCTGCGCCTCCACCCTGTCCATCGGGATGCGCTGCTGATTGACCTTGCCCAGCTCGCGCGCTTCCTCGAGCCGCTGCTTGGCCAGCACCACGTCGGGATGCCGCTCCGAATATTTGGAGCGGGCCAGCGCCAGATTCTGCTCGGCCTGCGCCACGATCGGATCACGCTCTGCGGCAGTCTGGGTCATGTCCCGCTGCGCGTTGAGCTGCATGTTCGAGGCCTGGAGCGCGGCGATCTGCCCGTCGAGACTGCCGAGCCCGCTGCCGCCGACATTGTTCACGAACGAGAGGCCGTTGCGGGCCTTCACGTCAGTGATCTGGCTGGAGAGCTGCTGGATTTGCGCGGCGAGTTCGGCTTCCTGGTCGGAAAGGAACTGGACGGTGCTGACGACCTGCTGCGCGGTCTTGCTGGAATCGATCTGGAGCACGCGCTCGGTGAGCGCCTGGGCCACGGCCTGCGCCTTGACCGGATCGGAATAGGAGAAGCTCATCCCGAAGGCGATGGTGCTGCGCTGGCCGCGCGCGCCGGACTGGATGTCCGCGCGCACGGGCGCGATCTCGATGTCGGAGCGCATCTTGCTGATCACTTCGGACAGCGAACTCGTGCTCAGTTCGGTCTGATAGAGGCCATTGCGCTGGATGAGTTCGATGAGCTGCGGGCGGCTGAGCACCTGCTGGCGGATGCGGGCGATGCGCTGGTCGACGACTTGCGCGCCGGTCATGTCCAGCGCGACTTCTCCGGCCAGGAGCGGCGCTTCCACCAGCAGCACGGCGCGGGACTGATAGCGCGTGGGCAGCAGGAATGCCGCTGCGATGGCGGCGATGAGCGCCAGAAGCGTCGGGATGATCACCAGCCATTTGCGCTGCATGATGATCGAGGGCAGATACGGAATGAACGAACTGCGGCTCGTCTCGTCCGCCATGTCGTAGTGAACCTGAAGATTGTTCATAGGATTCTGCCCAAGCTGTACCGCAGCCCCACCGTACCTGAGAAATTCGGGTCGCGCGGCACGATCGAATCGTAGGTATCACTATAATTGAAAGAAACGATACCCGACAGGCGTTCGAGGATCTGCCGGCTGTAGGTCACGCTCGCCCTGCCGTACTTGCCGCGCCTGTTGGCTTCGTTGCGCAGGGAACTGGACTGCGAATAGGAGGCGTTGAGATTGATGTTGCTGCGCGGCGTCAGCTTGTAGCTGTAGGAGGCGCCGAACAGGGTCGCGGTCGATGTGCCGGAAACGGACGTTGGCGAGACGCGGCGGGAGCCGTTCAGGCAGAAGCGGCCGCGCTCGCCGCGATAGCACAGGCCGGCGGAGCCCGCGAACGAGGTGTGGGTCTGACTCACTCCGCCCACGTCCGTCTCGGAGAAGGTGATGCCGCCGCTGGCATTGAAGGACAGGCGCGGCGCGAGCTGCGTGGTCACGATCAGGTTCGGCGAGATCACCGTGCCGCCGCCAGCGGAACCCGAGCGGAACTCGTTCTTGTTGATGTCCACGCCCGCGCCGATCGACGTACTGCCGCTGACGGCTCGCATGTAGGAGACACCGCCGCCATAGGAATCGTAGCCGCGGGCAACCGACTGCGTGGGCGGCATGGTCACGCGCGTCGCGCGGGCCGAGAAGTTGAGCGTGTCGCGCGGCGACAGCGTGTAGGAGAGCCCGGCGCTCGCATTCGCCGTTTCCGTGCGCAGTTCGTAGCTGGCCGCGGCATCGGGATCGACGATGATGGGATCGTCCTCCTCGTCCGGCAGCCCCGTAATCGGGTCGTTGACCGGGTAAAGGGCATTGCGCACCCGGCTGGAATAGCTGGCGCCAAGAGTGAAGGAGGCCAGCGGGCTGATCTGCTGAGCGGTGCTGCCCGACAGGGTGTAGTCCGTGGTGCTGTTGTAACGCCGCGTGAACTGCGTGTGTGTGATCCGTCCGTTGATCCGCGTCGAGCCGGTGGGGGAGGTCATCACCAGGGTGGGTGCGAGAGTCGCGCTCGCCGTGCCGGAAGCGGCACTGCCCTGGCGCGAGCCATAAGGATTGGTCGACACGCCGCCGTCGACCAGGATGTCGCTCGACAACGTGGTCTCCGCCGTCGCCGCCGTGCCGGCGAGGAGGAGGATGGCCGGAGCGCAATGTCCGGCCAGCCGCAATGCTGTCATGGTACGATCACCGTATCGCCGACCTGGATCTGCGGAATGGCCTGCGCCGCTGTCTCGGAAAGATTGCCCTTCATCGCGCCGCCGAGGCGGAACTTGATCGAGGTCAGTTCCTTGCCCTTCTTGCGGATGATGGTGATGTTGTCGAGATTGGCGAACTCGTCGGGCCCGCCGGCCATGGTGATGGCCTCGATCAGGTTGACGTAGCGGCCCGGCGTGAAGGTGCTGGGCCCCCGCACCCGGCCGATGACCGAGAAAGTGAAGCCGCTGGGCGCCTGGATGGTCACGGTCACCTGCGGCGGATCGCCGCGATACTGGCTGGCCAGACCGTTGGAAATCGCCGTCTCCACCTGCTCGGGGAGCATGCCTTCCGCCATCACGCGGCCGACCAGCGGAAATGAGAATGTGCCGTCGGGCAGGACGCGGATGCTGCGCTGCAGTCGCTCTTCGCCCCAGACGTAGATTTCGATCTGGTCGCCCGGATTGATCGTGTAGGGGCGGTCGGGAAGTGCGGTGAGAGCGGAAGGCGCGGTCTGGGCGGGCGCCGGCGTGTCCTGTGCCGCCGCCGGGGCCGAAATCGCCATGAACAGAGCCGCTACCGGCCACATCTTCGCGGTAAATTGCACGCGTGAAATCCCTCTTGCTGGCCTTGGACCGGCGCTTCATATACCAAAACAACATGTCGTCACTACGTAAAAGCTGGGTTAACGATGGACCGAGCGTTGGTTACTTAGATTGCCCCCCGTCCTGAAGCCTTGTAAGCGCGTCGCCTGTTTTTCGATTTCGAGATGCGCGTCATGAACGACTTGGCTCAGCCTGTTTCCTTTCGGGACGATTCCCTGGTCCGGTCGCAGGCGCCCCGTCGTCGACGGGTCCCGCTGCTCCTGCTCTTCGCGGCCGCGGCATTGCCGGCCACGCTCGGCCTCACGGCCTGCAAGAGCCCCTCGCAGAAGGCGGCGGAGCTGGCGCAGCAGGCCGATGCCTATGCCCAGTCCGGCAATCTCGTCGCCGCTCGCGATGCGATCTCGCAAGCGATCGCGCTGCGCGAGGATGAGGCGAGCTATCATCAGCTGGCCGGCTCGATCTCGATGGGACTGGGGGAGCCGGTGCGGGCCTATCGCGCTTTCCAGCGCGCGCTGGAATTCGACGCGACCAACCGCATCGCTCTTGCTTATGTCGCCAATCTCGGTGTCCAGGTCGGCCAGGTCGCCGAGGCCGAGGATGCCGCGGACAGACTGCTGACGCTCGAACCGGATGCCTTGCCCGCGCTTCAGGTCAAGGGGATGATCGCGCTCTCGAGGAACAAGTTCGAGGACGCGCGCGGCTATGCCGACCGGATTCTCGCGGTCAACCCGACGGATCCCGCCGGCTCGGTTATCAAGGCGCGCTCGCTCGCGAAGGAAGGCAAGGCCGAGGAAGGCCTCGCATTGATCGACAGTGCGCTCGCCAGCGGTGCGGAATCGATGCCGTTGCTCGTCAACAAGCTCAACATGTATCGTTATCTCGGCCAGCCCGAGCCGATGGTGCCGCTGGCCGAGCGGCTGGTGGACATGAGCAAGGGCGCTCCACGTTTCCGGCTGGACCAGATCAATCTGCTTTACAAGCTGGGGCGCAAGGACGAGGCGCGCCGCGCGTCGCTGGCTCTGCTGGCGGCGGGGTCGCGGGATCTCGATGATTATCGCACCTTGCAGCGCATCTGGTGGCAGTATGACGATACGCCCCTGCCGGATGCCGCCGCGCGCGACGCATCGCGCTGGAAGGAGCCGGGCGCGGTCGTCCAGACGGCGCGCTACCTGTTCCTCAAGGGCGATCTGGCGGCAGCCGATGGGCTCGTTCGCACCGCGCCGCGGAAGGCCCAGCCGCTCCTCGCATCGCTCAAGGCGCGCATGTTCGCCGCTGCCGGCCGGAGGGAGGAAGCGCAGCGGCAGGTCGACGCGCTGCTCGCGAAGGACGGGCAGGATGTCGATGCGCTGATGCTCAAGGCGCAGTTCGCCCAGGCCGCGAAGGACATGGATGCGGCGGTCGAGGCCGCGCAGCTCGCCCAGACGAACGACCCGCTCAATCCGGAGACCTATGTCGTCCTGGCCAATGTCTATCGCGCCCAGGACCTGGACTGGCGAGCGAAGCAGGTCTTCGAGGACGGGTTTCGCGCGCTGCCGCAAAACTTCTATCTGGCGGAGAAATATACGCAATATCTTCACCAGTTGGGCGATAGAGGCAGGGCCATGTCAGTCGCTCGTACCCTCGCACGCGCCATGCCTTCATCCGAGCACGCGTGGCGGTTCTTTGCGGCGGAATGCCAGGCTTCCGGGAGTGCGGGCTGCATGCAGGCCGCCCAGGCCGGGCTGGAGAAGGCAAGGACCGCCATTCTGGTCGATGATCCGCCGGGAACGCCTCCCGATCGTGGTCTTTTCGGCCGTATCTGACGAACCGTTCGAACAGCGTGGAATGACATGAGCAGCGGCAAGCGTCAGAGCAGAAACAAATATGTACGCTTCACCTCGAACGTTCTGCGTTCTGGGGGCATCATCAATGACGCGCTGTGCTTCCTGCTCGCTTATGCCCTGACGGTTCTCATCTACAACGGCTGGTACGGCTATTATTACGACGTGCGCCTGCATTCGAGCGGCGTCATCGTGATGGCGATCAACTTCTTCCTCATCCGCATCTCGCGCGATGCCTATTCGGCGTTCCGCGGCCAGGGCGATGATCTGGGAAGCGGGATGTTCCTCGATTTCATCGTGGCGCTGATGCTGACCGGCTTCACGATCCTTCAGTTCGGTCAGGCGCCGGACCTGACTTTGCGGTTCGCCGTGCTGTTCATCGTCCTCTGCTTTTCCCTGCTCATCATGAGCCGCCTGCTGTTCCGCCGGATCGTCTGGATCGGAATGCGGCAAGGCATGATCGGGCAGCGCGTCGCGATCTACGGCGCCGATCGGGATGTCACCAGCCGGCTGCTCGAGCTGCTGGAGATCGAGCGCCTGCCGCACATCAACATCATCGGCTTCGCGGATGACCGGCGCACGCGGGTGGAAACCGGCATGATCGGTCGCTTCCCGTTCCTGGGCGGTTTCGAGGAATTGCTGGAGCTGGCGCGGCAGGGCATGCTCGACCAGATCATCGTCGCGCTGCCGCTGGTCCAGCAGGACCGGCTCAATCGTATCATCGAGGAGCTGAGCGCAGGCGCGATCGACATCTGCATCATGCCGCGCGAATTCCTCGTGCTGCGGGATCGCTATCAGGTGAATTATATCGGGTCGCTGCCGGTGCTCAGCATCTGGCAGACGCCGGTGCGCGATCTCGACGGCCTGCTCAAGGAAGTGCAGGACCGGCTTCTGGCCCTGATCGGCCTCATCGCGCTCGCGCCCTTGCTGCTGCTGACCGCCATCGCCATCCGGCTGGAAAGCAAGGGCCCCATCCTGTTCCGCCAGAAGCGGTTCGGCTTCAACAATCTCGAGATCGAGGTGCTCAAGTTCCGCTCGATGTATGTCGACCGGCAGGACGAGAGCGGCGGCCAGCGCACCCGCAAGGGCGATCCGCGCATCACGCGGGTGGGGCGAATCATCCGGCGCACGAGCATCGATGAATTGCCGCAGCTCTGGAACGTGTTGCGGGGGGAGATGTCCATCGTGGGCCCGCGTCCGCACGCGCTCGCCATGCGCGTGGGCGATGCTTATTATCATGACGCGGTGCGCGGCTATGCTGCCCGTCACCGCGTGAAGCCGGGCATCACCGGGCTTGCCCAGGTGCGTGGCCTGCGCGGCGAGATCGACACGATCGAGCGCGCCAAGCAGCGCGTGGAATATGACATCTATTATATAGAGCACTGGTCGCCGCTGCTGGACCTGCGGATCATCATGGAAACGATCCTGCGGCTGGTCTGGGATCGTCATGCTTATTGAAGGACGCCTTCCCGACGCCCGGGCAGGGGGCCTTGACCGGGCCTTGGTCCTGTTGGCAAGGTCCGCGCGACGCCCGGGCCGGCGGGCGGCGGGGCGGTCCTGCGCTTCCGGCATCGCGAGAAGGGATCGACCTTGCAGTCCATGATCGCCTACGGGATGCTGCTGGGCTGGCCGCTGGTCGCCCTCTGCCTGTTCCTGACGATGCCGGTGGGGCGTGCCACGATCTGGACGATCCTGGCCGGCTATCTGCTGCTGCCGGTGATCGTGAATATCGATTATCCGGTGCTGCCGGCCTTCGACAAGTCGTCGATCCCGAGCCTGAGCGCGCTGGCGCTGGTCCTCATGATGTCCCGGCGCGGTGAATTCCAGTGGCCGCGCAGCCGGACGATCAACGCGCTGTTGCTGCTGTATGTCCTCGTGCCTCTGGTCACGAGCTTCAATAACACCAATCCCATCGTCATCGGCCCAACCACCCTGCCGAGCTACGGTCTCAAGGATGGCCTTGCGACCATGCTGGACAGGGCCATCCTCGCCATTCCCTTCGTGCTCGGCGCGGGCGTGCTGCGCGACGAGAAAAGTCACCGGCAGCTGGTCATGGCCTTCGCGCTTGCCGGTATCGCCTATTCGTTGCCGATACTGCTTGAGATCAGGCTGAGCCCGTTCCTGCAGACCAAGCTGTACGGGGTCATTCAGCAAGGCTATTTCGCCCAGCAGATGCGGTCGGGCGGCTTCCGCTCGATGGTCTTCCTCGGGCATGGCCTGCTGGTCTCGACCTTCTGCGCGATGGCGCTGATCGCGACGATCGGGCTGGCGCGGATGCGGATGCAGATATTCTCCATCCCGGCCGGCCTGTTCGCGGGTTATCTTGCTCTTGTCCTGCTGCTCAATAAGTCGCTGGCGGCGATCCTTTTCGTGGCGGTCGTGGCGGGGTTGTTCCTTGGTCTGCGCAGGCGCGCTTTCCTGAGCGCGGCACTGGCGATCGCGGTGGTCATCTTCCTCTACCCGATGGTCCGCACGGCAGACGTGCTGCCCCTGCGTAGCGCCGTGCAGCAGCTCAGCGTCATCAGTGCCGAGCGTTCCCGATCCATGGAATTCCGGCTCGCGAACGAGGACATGCTGCTTGAACGTGCCTGGGAGAAACCGTTCTTCGGCTGGGGCGGCTACGGCCGCAATCGAGTCATCGTGGAGACGCCGTGGGGGACTACGGCCGATCTCACCGTGACCGATGGCACCTGGGTCCTCGCGATCGGCATTTATGGGTTGGTCGGCTATTTCGCGCTGTTCGGCCTTCTCACTTATCCGTTCTGGCACGTCTTCACGCTGCGCCGATTCGCCTTGCCGGTGTCGAGCCTCACCTTGCTCGCAATGCATCTGGTCAATCTGTTGGACCTCATTCCCAATTCCTCCCTCCGACCGATCACCTGGATGATCGCCGGTGCGTTGGCGACGATGACGGTGGCGCGTGCGCGCGCACCGGTTGCGGCAGGATCGCGGACGAAAGCATCGCGAGGCGGCATGGCCGCCGGAGAGCCGGCCCTGCAGAACTGATGTGTGCGGGTGCCCACGCGGCGCCCGTGCTGGCATTTCCTGCGCTTCCGCATCCGCCGCGAAAAGGGCTCGTCCCGCAGCAAGCGCATTGGGATGGCGCGCCGCCGAGGCCACCAGCGGCCAAGGAATTTCCTGGGGCCCGACCGGGCTGGGCTCCAGTCGGGCAAGCGGCGGACCGCGCGCGCCCGGCCTTCATCCAGAGCCCGGCTTCCCAGCCAGCCCAGGAGGTTCCCAACGTGAACCTGGGTCGGTTGGTCTCAAATGATTAAAACGGTGTTAACCAGCATCTGCAAATCTTATTTGTGCAGCAACCCGCTATCCCGGCTCCAGGATCAATAAACGACCTGAAATGAAGGTCTCGCGGGAGCGCAATTACAATGAAAACTGTTAAGAGCGTTGATCGCTCATTCAAGAGGCGCGCCCTTGGCGCACTTGGTGTCGGTTCAGCGGCGTTGTTCAGCACGGCTGGCATTGCGGCTGCAACTTCTGCTACGGTCCTGTTGTTTACAGCGGTAAATGCAACATCGGGTGACCAGCGCGTGAAGTGGATTGAACCTGTCGTGTCCGTCCTTGGCCTTGCGTCGATGACGTCGTCCTCGAATCTGGTCGCTGGGCCGACCATCATCCGGCCGACCACCTCGACGACGATCGGCGCGCTGAACGGGAAGTCGACCGACAAGACGGCGGCACCGCGCAGCAGCCCTGGCACGAAGCTCGGGATCAACCTCGCGGCGCTTGGCTATTACGAGAATGGCCGCACCTTCATGAACCTGATGGCCGGCAGCCCCTGGACGCTCATCAACGCGCAGGGCAAGTGGGTCGGCATGCCCAAGGACCGGCTCGACGCGAACAAGAATGTCGTGCGTCTGGAAGGCACCGAGCAGGCAGCGCGCCAGCTCAACCTGCCCACGGCAGCCTATCGTGGCCTTTCGGTGGATATCAAGTGCACCTGGCAGGGTAGCGGCAGTCTCAAGATGTTCGGCGGCGTGGTCAAGAACGTGAAGTTCTCCGGCAAGTCGCTGACCTATACCTTCGTGCCGAAGGGCACGGACTGGGCGACGCTCATCATCACCAAGGTCGATCCGAGCGATCCGCTGCGGGCCATCGACTGCCGGGAGAAGGATGCCGATCCCAAGGCGCTGTTCGACCCGACTTTCGTGGCTGATCTCAAGCGCTACAGCACTGTGCGCTATCTCAAGTGGACCCGCGGCGTCGAAAGCAACGTCAAGGTCACCTGGGACAGCCGGACCAAGCCAGGCGATGGCCTGATCTACGACAGCGATGGCGTTGCCATCGAGCATATCGTCGCCCTCTCGAACGAGACCCGGACCAACCCGTGGCTGACCATCCCGTGGAATGCCGATGAGGATTATGTCCGCCGGTTGGCGACCTATGTCCGCGACAATCTCGATCCCGGCCTGGTGGTCTATGTCGAGAATGCCAACGAGGTCTGGAACTGGCTCTACGCAGTCACACATCAGGCGCGCGACGAGGGTGTCGCTCGCGGTCTCGCGACCAACGAGAACCAGGCGATGCTGCGGCGCTATGCCGAGAAGACCGGCGAAGTGATGGATATCTGGAGTTCGGTCTATGCCGGCAAGATGTCGCGCCTCGTCCGGGTGGTGGCTACCCAGAATGCCATCCCCTGGTCGACCAGCCAGGTTCTGGCGTTCAAGGATACCGCCAAGAAGGTCGATGCGCTTGCCACCGCACCTTATTTCGCCGCAACGCCCAAAGCGGGCGCACTCAGCACGGCTGCCGCGTTCAACAACTTCATGGACGTCAAGCTCGCGGAGACTGTCGACGATCGACTGGAACTGGCCAAGCAGAACCGGGACATCGCCAAGCAATATGGCCTGCGTTACATCGCTTATGAAGCGGGCCAGCACATCCTGAGCGCGGACGATATTCCCCAACTCATCAAGGTGCAGCGCGATCCCCGCATGGGCAAGCTCTACACCCGCTATCTGACCAAGTGGAACAACGAGATCGGTGACCTGATCATGCTGTTCTCCAACTATGGCAGCATCGGCCAATATGGTGCCTGGGGCATGCAGGAATATATGGGTCAGCCGCTCAACCAGGCGCCCAAGGCAAACGCGGTCGAGCTCTTCCGCCAGTCCTATGTGAAGTAAGGGCAAGGCCTCGATTATCTGCCGGCGCGGGCCTCACCGAAAGGCGAGGTTCGCGCCGGCGCATATCCGGCCGCGGCTATCCTGCTCCCCGAACCGCGAATGACGAAAGGCCCCGTTCTCTCCGTGCAGGAGGGAGCGGGGCCTTTCGCTCTCAGAGCTTGATGGCGAGGCTGATGCGCACGTCGCGGCCGGCGAGCGGCGCATAGTCCTTGAGCAGGCTGGCGTGCCGGCGGGCATTCACGTCGAAGATGTTGTTCGCGCTCAGGGTCAGGGAGACGCGGTCGGCAAAGGGCGCCGGTCGCCATCCCAGGGAGGCGTTGACGAGCGTGAAGGCGGCGGTGGGCGTCTCGCGCTCGCTCACCCGGTCCTGCTTGAAGGAATGCTCCGCTTCCACGCGGGCCGTCCATGCCGGATTGGTGAGTTCGACGCCGCCCAGCAGGCGCAGGGGCGGGATGCGCGGCACGGGCCGACCGCCTTCGAGCGAGGCCCGCGTCACGTCCATCAGGCCATCGAGCTTGACCGCCGTGCTGCCGAGCTGCGCGACGGTCCAGTCGGCGGAGATTTCCGCGCCATAATATTTGGCCTTGTCCTGCTGGTAGGCGAGGCAGGGGAATTCCAGCTCGTCGCCCCCCACCGCGGCGAGGCAGACCTCGTCATCGACGAGGTCGTCATAGATGAAGCGGTCGAAATGATTGTAATAGGCCGAGGCGGTCACGTGGAAATTGGTCCCGCGGCCATGCAGCGTTCCCTCGATGCCCCAGCCGCGCTCCGAGCTGAAATCTGGGTCGCCCAGCTCGAAGGACTGGCTCCCGTGGTGGATGCCGCGGGCGAACAGTTCCTCGGCGCTCGGTGCGCGCTCCACGCGTGAGAGGTTCACGCCCACGCGCCAGTCCGGCACGATCGCGTAGCTCGCGCCGAGCGAGCCGGAGAAGGTGTCGAACTTGCGGGTGAGGGCCGCCGAGCCGATGTCGAGGTCCTCCGCGCCGTCGATCTCGACATGCTCGAACCGTCCGCCTGCTTCCAGCCGCAGCGGGCCCATGTCGAGCGATTGCAGCGTGAAGAGGCCGAACGTGCTGCTGTCGATTGCCGGGAGGAACTTGTCCTCGCCTTCGATCCGGCTCTTGCGCAGCAGCAATTGGGCACCGATGGCACCGTCCCATCCGCCGCGCCGGCTCTGGACGAGCTCGAGGCGCGATTCGAGCCCTTCGACGAAGAAGCGCGCATGCACGTCGCCTTCTTCCTCGACTTCGGCATGCTCATAGTCCGCCCAGCCGGCACGCAGCCGGATCTGGTCGAGGAAGCCGCCGCCGACCGGCACGACCGCGCGCAGGTCCGCCCGGGTCTGGTACATGGCGATGCGCACGGCTTCCGCGCCATGCTCGTGGCCATGCTCGTCCTCATGGTCGTGATCGTCATCGTCATGATCATGGTCATGATCATGCTCGTCTTCATGCGTGATGTAGCGGATGGGGATGCCGTAAGTGGCATGCGAGCGCCCGAGCGAGAAGCCGATCGATCCGCCGTCGCTGCCGATATAATTGAGCCCGCCGGTGTAGCTCCAGGCCTCGATGGCGGAATTGGGCAGGCGGCCCGAAAGGCCCGCGAGTTCGTTGATCTCCGCCTCGTCGCTTTCCCGCGCTTCGGCGCGCTGCACGGGCCCCAGGATATGGCCGCCGGTGCGCAGGTCGCCGGTTTTCATCCAGCTGCCGTCCGCATGGAAGACGAGGCCGCCCGTCAGCACGATGTCGGCCTTGCCCGCTACCGAGCGTTCCTCGGCGGCCGAGCCGTAATTGCCCTGCAGCGCCAGGTCGAAGCCGTCGGTCGGCAGCCGGCTGGGCAGGCGCCCGTCGATCACGTTCACCACGCCGCCCACGGCCGATGCGCCGTAGAGCAGCGCGGCCGGGCCGTGCATCACCTCGATTCGCTCGGCGAGCAGCGGATTGATGGCCACCGCATGGTCCACGGACGTCGCGGAGGCATCGAAGCTGCCGATACCATCGGTCAGCAGGCGGATGCGGTCGCCCGAGAAGCCGCGCAGGATGGGGCGGGAGGCGCCGGGGCCGAAGGATGTCGCGCTCACGCCCGGCTGGCGGGCCAGCGTCTCGCCGAGGCTGGGCCGCAGGTCACGCACCAGCTCCTCGCCGCGCAGCACCGAGGTGCCGCCCAGAACATCGATATGGGCGCGGGGGATGATCGCCGTGATGACGATGTCCTCGGGATGATCCGCGTCATGCCCATGGCCGGCGCCGGTGTCCGGCGGCTGCGTGGCGCGATCCTGCGCCTGCGCGGGCAGGGCGGACACGCCAATGAGGAGAGCGGAAAGGGCGACGGAGCGCATGGCGCGCGCGGGGAGAGATGTCTTTTTCATCATGATATAACGTAACGAACTGTTCGTGCTGCACAAGCGAAAAAAACGGCGGTGGCGGGTTTGGATGGTGACTGAGGCGTGTGGGGCACGGGGCTGCGTCAGGGCTTGCGTGGCGATGGGTGATAAGGAGGAGGTGGGCGCTGCCGGGCCGGGGGTGGTCGTGGGTGGAAGCGATCTGGAAGGCACTTTGAGGGTGGCCAATCTGTCGATGCCGGCCCTAATTCTTCTAATGTGTCAATGAACATCAAGCATCTGGAATGGCATTCCAAGCGCGCACTTGCGCCGCGAGAGCGACAAGCCGTTCGTGCAAGTCAAGACGGTCTCTCAGGTCCGCGAGGGTCATTTTTTCTACTGCTGCATGAGCTAGCGCGACCTTGTTCTCTTTGTATCTTGAAAGGGCTGGAATCGCGGGGACATCCTCATAGATCCCGATGCCGAATGCTGGAACTCCACCGAGCTCGGCGATTACGCGCTCGGAAATGTAGTTTTCAACCTCTCGTCCCTCAGTGATCCAAACGAAGCCTCCTATCCGTTCCAGTTCCTCTTTGATTCGAAGTTTGGTTCCGTTGATCTTGATCCGTGGTTTTCTAATCCGCCCGCTCCCAGTTTTTCTGCCACCAAGATGGCGGTCGCTGTCCATCAAAAGAGCGGCGTTACGGTTCAAAGACATGAAAGATACCAAGTCGTGGCTCTGGTTGGGCGGTAGCGCGTCAAAATGGGAAAGTAGTTTTCCACCATAGAACATTACTGTGAAATGAACCCCTTCGATCAACTTTTGTTGAGAGATCAGTTCAATCCATTTCTTGATGTATATGCGATCTGAAGGGCCCTCCACCCATATGATCCCATTTGCTTGAAGAATGTCTGATGCTCTTACGTCAAGATCATTCAGAATATCTCTGCTATGGTTATATTCAATCGCGGTTCTAACTGAAGTTTCCCCCTGCCGGTGCTGGACATGAAGAATTTGGCTATTATCTCGCTTTGTAGACCAATCGATACAAACGGGTGAGTGGGTGGTGATCAGCAAGGTGAAGCCATGGGAATCTCGCTGTGTGGCCAGAAAGTTCAGTAGTCTCCTCAGCAGGGCTGGGTGAAGATTGTTCTCGGGCTCCTCGATAGCAAAAATGACTTTTGCCCAATCTGTCTGGGTTATGGCAGGCGCGAGACGAAGCGTCGCAAGCAATATGAAGATCGACTTCAGACTACTCCCCGATTCAGAGAGCCGAATGTCGCCCTTTTCATCCTCGCGAAGGAATATCTCCCAGTCCTGTGAGGAACTGTCTTCTCGGACAAGAATCTGAGTAAAATGACTGTCTCCTTGGTAGACCTCATTGAGATCAGCCAACAACCGAACCTCAACGTCGGCGCGCGGCAGGTCGTCGCTAAGGAGAAAGGCTCGGACGAGATTTGTAGTGCCTTTGCCGTTCGGACCGACCTCACGACCCATCCCCCTTGGTTCAGGGGTCACATCTCGCTCAGCGGCGATACGGATCATCTGAAGCCCCTCGAACGGCGAACGTAACGCTCGCATCAGCGCCTTGGTGATGTTTGGAGCAACCCGATGCATTCCGGAGAACTCGTCATCGCCTGCGGTCGGCTGCCAATCTGGGCCGAACACACGAGTCACCCTTTTACCGGTATAGGGCGCAGCAAACTTCCAATGATTACCCGGAATATCCCCACCGCTTGTGTTCTCGGGGAAGATTTGTCTAAGCGTTTGTGTATCCATAGTCTGGGTTAGATGTAGCTGAAAGGGTTTCCCGTTCCTTGCATGCTTTAACGGAACGTAGGATTTCCCGTTTCTGATGCAAAGTTCGACGGCGTCGATTAAAGCTGATTTTCCAGCATTATTTCTTCCGATGATGACGTTAATCGGCTGGAAGCTTTCGAAGCCGGTGGGCCTAGATCCGAAGCCCTTGAAGTCAGCTATGCGTAGCTCCACGTCATGGAGAGGATGAGATAGCATTGGTCCCCCCTTTTTTGCCGATCTGTAAGAGACAGTCCGGCTCTTACGTCCACAGTCTGCGACATCCCGACGAGGCACGCACCTCGACTTGTTGCCATAAATCCGGATCAAGGAAAGGTCGGTATTAGGGCGCTGGGAATATTTCCCGACCGGCCAACCTATCATTGTGTGTTGATCGTCGCCTGACAGGCCTCACCCCACAACCCAAACCAATCCGCCCGCCCCTCAGCCCCGTTCTCCACCCCCTCAGCGCGTGCGCGAGACGCCGCCGCCGGCCGGGTTGTCGGTCGGGGCGGGGGTGGCCTGCGCGGTGCGTTCAGCGACGGGGCCGGCGGGGAGGCGCTTGAGTTCGGCGATCTTCGCCTTGAAGGCCGCGAGTGCCGATCCGGAAAGCTGGGCGACCTGCGTGAACTTGATCGAGCCGGGGTTCACCGTCGCGCCGTTGCGATAGAGTTCGTAGTGGAGATGCGGCCCGGTCGAGAGGCCGGTCGATCCGACATAGCCGATCACTTGCCCGCGCCGCACGCTCTGGCCGGATTTGACCGCGATGCGGCTCATATGCGCATAGCCCGAGCCGATGCCGCCGGCATGCTGCAGGCGCACATATTTGCCATGGCCGCCATGCCAGCCGGCATAGTTCACACGGCCGTCGGTCACGGCATAGATGGGCGAACCGTGCGCGGCGGAGAAATCCACGCCGGCATGCATGCGCTTGTAGCCGAGGATGGGGTGGAAGCGCTGGCCGTAATTGGAGCTCATCCGGCCCGAGACGGGCGCCGCGAGCACGCCGCGCCGCTCGCCCACGCCCGATGCCTCGAACCATTGCTGGCGGCCGTCCTGCGTCCACTTCAGCATGTTGATGTCCTTGCCGCGCGCGCGCTCCAGCCCGGCGAAGAGCAGCTGGCCCACTTCCGCCTCGCCGGTTTCCGCGCGGCGATGGGCCACGATGATGTCGAACCGGTCCTCCGCGCGCAGGCTGCCCACGGAGACCTGGCTCGCCAGCACCTTGAGATAGGCCTGGATGGTGGAGGGCGCCGCGCCGGCGGCCCGCGCCGCGCGATAGAGGCTGCCGCCCACGCGCCCGCGGATGCGCAGCGGCGTGTTGTCGACCGCGATGGGGATGCGCCGCAGCGTCAGCGCGCCGTCCTGGCGGTGGATCTCCAGCGCCAGCTCCAGCCGTGCGCGCACGCTCAGCCGTTCGAGCGGGCGCGCGACATTGCGATTGGGGCGGCGGCCGAGGATCATCTGGAGGCGGGTGCCCGCGGCGATCGACTCGGGGTCCACCGCCTGCGCGACGAGCGCCAGCACGGCGCTGGCATCCTTGTCGCTCACGCCCGAGCGCGCCAGCGTATGCGCGAAGCTGTCGCCCGTGCCGAGCGCGGCATTGAGTTCGATCTGCGGGCGCTCGGGCGTCTCGGCGAGCGGCGCGACGGCATCGGTCGGCCCCATGCGCAGGCCGCTGTCGCCGCCCAGTGCCGATGCGCTGATCATCTGCGAGCGGAAATGGTCGAGATGGCTGGGGGCCAAAGTGGCGGGCACCGATCCCGGGATCACCGGCATGCCGGGGGAAAGCATGAGGGTCGTGCCGCACAGTGAGACGCAGGTGAACAGTCCCCGCCACCAGATGCGCGATCCGATGTTGCGGCCGAGATCGGGGACCAGCTCGACGCGGTTGGCCCAGTCGCCGATCCGGCCCTGCCAGCCGACGGACACCGCCGGGGCGGGCGCCCGGGCCGGGCTGTTGAGCCACAAGGTCCCGATGCTTGCACCCTGGTGCGGGTTGAATTCGATTTTCTGAAACACTGGGTTCGTCGCCCCCGAACGCTGTCCTGAAACAGCCGATCGTGATTCTGCCGGCTTTGGCAGAAGCTTTGTGAAATGAAGTGGTTAAAGTCAAATAAACAGGGGACGGGCCGAGTCCGCCCTGCGGCAGGCCGTGCGCCAGCATCGATCGGCCGGCGCGGCGGCGCTTATTTTTGCGCGGTGCCGCCTTTACGGCTTGTTCTGCCCCCGTCGCGGCGCCATGTCTGTGCCGACCATGTCGCGCCTTGCTTCTGCTGCCCTCAAGGCTGTTCTCGGACCGACCAACACCGGCAAGACGCATCTCGCCATCGAGCGGATGTGCGGTCATTCGAGCGGCCTCATGGGCTTTCCTCTCCGGCTGCTCGCGCGCGAGGTCTATGAGCGCGTGGTGCGGATCAAGGGCGCGGATCAGGTGGCGCTGCTCACTGGCGAGGAGCGCGTCATTCCCCCGGCCGCACGCTATGTGCTGGCGACGGCCGAGGCGATGCCGGTGCGCGGCGGGCTGGGCGCCATGCGGGATTTCGCCTTCGTCGCCGTCGATGAGATCCAGCTCGCGGCCGATCCCGAGCGCGGCCATGTCTTCACGGACCGGATGTTGCACGCGCGCGGGCGCGAGGAGACGATGCTGCTCGGCTCGGCGAGCATGGCGCCGCTTGTCCGTTCGCTGCTGCCGCGCGCCGAGATCGTCTCGCGCCCGCGTTTCTCCACCCTGCGTTATGCCGGCGCGGCAAAGCTCTCGCGCCTGCCCCGGCGCTCCGCCATCGTCGCCTTCTCGGTAGAGGAAGTCTATCGCGTCGCGGAATTGCTGCGGCGTCATCGCGGCGGCGCGGCGGTGGTGATGGGCGCGCTCAGCCCCGCGACCCGCAATGCCCAGGTCGCGATGTTCGAGGCGGGCGAGGTCGATTATCTGGTGGCGACGGACGCCATCGGCATGGGTCTCAATCTCAATGTCGATCATGTCGCCTTCGCGTCGCTGCGCAAGTTCGACGGGCAGCGCACGCGCCGCCTGACGGTGGCGGAGATGGCGCAGATCGCCGGGCGGGCGGGGCGCCACCAGCGCGACGGGACGTTCGGCGATGTCGGCGCGCTCGATGGGCCGCCGGCCTTCTCGCCCGAGGAAGTCGAGCGGATCGAGGAGCACCGCTTCGATCCCATAGAGCAGATCTTCTGGCGGGAAGCCGATCTGCCGATGGATCATGTCGGCACGCTGATCGAGGCGCTGACCGAGCGGCCCCGGCGCGAGGGGCTGCGCGCCGCGCCGGAAGCGGTCGATCTTGCGGTGCTGCGGGCGCTTGCCGACATGCCGGACGTGGGCGCGCGCGCGCGCGGACCGGCGCAGGTGGGGCGGCTCTGGGCAGCCTGTTCCCTGCCGGATTTCCAGAAGCTCGGCATCGAGCATCATGCCCGCACGGTGCATCGCCTGTGGGACTGGCTGAGCCAGGGCAATGGCCACATCCCGCAGGACTGGTTCGCCGGGCAGCTCGCGCGGCTCGACAATGTGCAGGGCGATGTCGATGCGCTGGCCGGGCGAATCGCGGCGGTGCGCACCTGGGCCTATGTCGCGCAGCGGGACGACTGGCTTGCCCAGCCGGTCGAGATGGCGGCGCGCGCCCGTGCCCTGGAGGATCGGCTGTCCGACGCGCTGCATGGCGCGCTGCGCCAGCGTTTCGTGGATCGGCGCACGTCCGCGCTGCTGCGTCGCGGCGGCGATGCGAATGCGTTTTTGGCAGTGGACGTGGACGATGCAGGCAATGTAACAGTCGACGGGTACAAGATCGGGACGATGCGCGGATTCCGCTTCGCCGTCGATCCGACTGCAAGGGCAGGCGAAAAGCGGTTGCTGTTGGCCGCTGCCGAACGGAGACTGGGTGCACATTTGAACGAGATGGCTCAGGCATTGCTGGCAGTGGACGACAAGGCGTTCAGCCTCGCCAGCCCTCCCGGAGGTGACGCACAGATCATCTGGAACGGGCACCCCGTCGCGACTCTCAGGTCGGGGCAGCGGCTGCTCGCGCCCGACATCGCTCTGGATGCGGGGCTCGGCGCGCTGGCGCCGGAGATCCAGCAGGGCGTGCGGGATCGCCTCTCCGTATGGATCAGGGGCCAGCTCGAGCGGCATGTGCCGGCCCTGCTCAAGATGGAAGCCGGCGCGATCGATCCGGCGCTGCCGCCCCCGGTGCGCGCGGTGCTGGCCCAGCTTGCCGACGATGGCGGCATCATGTCGCGGACGGCGCTCGACGAATCGCTCGCCCAGGTTGCCAAGGAGGATCGCACGCATCTGCGCAAGGCGGGCGTGGTGATCGGCGTGCTCGATCTTTATCATCCCGGCCTCATGAAGCCCTCGGCGGCGCAGTGGCGCATGGCTCTGCTGGCGCTGCGGCGCGGCGAGCCGCTGGTGGCGCTGCCGCCCGCGGGCGCGGTCCTGCTGCCGGCGTCCGAGGAGCTTGATGAAGTGGGCGCGCGCGTGGCGGGCTTCCGCAAGCTGGGCGAGGCCTGGCTGCGCATCGACATGGCCGAGCGGCTGGCGCGCGGCGCGCATGACGCGATCGCGGCGGGCAAGGCCTATGGCGCGGATGATCCGACCATCGTGTCGATCGGCCTCAACGAAGCGAGCTTCCTGGATCTCATGCGGCAGGCCGGCTTCCGGCCGGTGCCCGATGCGGCGGAAGGCGCACCGAACTGGCAGTTCAAGGGACGGCCGAAAGCGCGTCCCCGGCCGGAAGGCGAGCGGCGCCGCCAGCCTGGCCAGCGTGCCGGTCACCCGCGCGGCGACAAGCCGCAGAACCGGGGCGATCGCAAGGATGCGCGCGGCGAGGGGCGCAAGTCCGGCCGGCCGGACGAGCGGCAGGGCAAGGGCGGCGATCGCAAGCCGCGCCCCCATGATCGGGGCGATGGCGGGCGGGATCGCGCACCGCAACCAAGGCAGATCGTCGCCACGGGCAAGGCGCTTGCCGGGCTCGGCGCGCTGCTGGGCCGCGAGGACTGAGGCGCTGGCTGGGCGCGGCGGCGTGGTGCCGTTCGGTCATGGTCCCAGCTTGCGGCTGGACAAGTTCCTCTGGTTCGTGCGGCTGGCACCCAACCGCTCGAGCGCGCAGGCATTGGCCGAGCGTGGCATCGTCCGCTTGAACGGCCGGCGGATCGACCGTGCGCACGCGCCGGTGCGCATCGGCGATCTCATCACCTTTCCCCACGGCAATGCCGTCCGGGTCATCCGTGTCGAGCAATTGCCGCTGCGGCGCGGCCCGGCCAGCGAGGCGCAGACATGCTACAGCGCGGTCACGCCGGGCGGAGAGGAAGGGGCGGGCGCCCCAAGCTGAGCTGTTCCGCCCCATAGTCCTTGCCTGTTGACGCTCGCGGGGCGCGCGCATATCGCGGCGCCACATCAAACCCAGGGAACCCTCTGCCATGACCTACGTCGTGACCGACGCATGCATTCGCTGCAAATATATGGACTGCGTCGAGGTCTGCCCGGTCGACTGTTTCTATGAAGGCGAGAACATGCTCGTCATCAATCCCAACGAGTGCATCGACTGCGGCGTCTGCGAACCGGAATGCCCGGCCGAAGCGATTCTGCCGGATACGGAAAGCGGCCTTGAGCAGTGGCTGGAGCTCAACACGCGCTATTCGGCCGAGTGGCCGAACATCACGGCCAAGGGCGAGCCGCCCGCCGACGCGGACGCCATGAAGGGCGAGACCGGCAAGTTCGAGAAATATTTCTCCCCCGAGCCCGGCGAGGGAAGCTGAGCCGAAGCCTGCCGCTGCACCGGCCGATCGCGGCCGGTTCATGCCCTGTTCACCCGCCATTCGATATGTTCGGGAATGCGGTGCCTCCAATCCAATGAGAGGCGCCCTTTCGATTCCGGATGGAGTCATGAAGTTGCGCGAGAGGACGGCCCTGTCAGGCCGACCTGGCGATTGCGGTCGTGTAAAGCATCGGCAGGTCGCGGAATAACTGCACGTGGATGGTTAGCAGGCTGGTAATTTTGTTACGAATCTGTTAATTGACGGTTGAGGCGGCATTCCGCGCCGCTCGGGAGTAATTGCGCATGGCCTGTGGCTGGCACTGGAGCGATACCTCACTGACAGTG
Organism: Sphingobium sp. SYK-6; assembly: GCF_000283515.1. Lineage (GTDB taxonomy): Bacteria > Pseudomonadota > Alphaproteobacteria > Sphingomonadales > Sphingomonadaceae > Sphingobium > Sphingobium lignivorans. Next base: position 3,672,272 of record NC_015976.1, on the reverse strand, counting down.
CGCCGCAATTCAGCCAGACATTCCAAATAGAAAGAGAAAGGTTCGCAAGAATGGCTGCTAAAGCGCTGTCTTTCGACGTCGGCGATTATGTTGTCTATCCCAAACATGGTGTTGGTCGGGTTATCGAACTCCAGAGCCAGAAGATCGCCGGCATCGATCTGGAGCTGTATGTCCTGCGCTTCGAGAAGGAGCGGATGACTCTGCGCGTTCCCACCAACAAGGCGGAAAGCGTCGGCATGCGCAAGCTGTCGTCGGACAAGACTCTTGGCGAGGCACTGGAGACGCTCAAGGGCAAGCCCAAGGTGAAGCGCACCATGTGGTCGCGCCGGGCGCAGGAATATGAAGCGAAGATCAACTCGGGCGATCTGGTTTCGATCGCCGAGGTGACGCGTGACCTGTTCCGCGCGGACGATCAGCCCGAGCAGAGCTATTCCGAGCGGCAGATCTTCGAGGCGGCCTCCAGCCGGCTGGCGCGTGAGCTTGCCGCGATGGAAGAAGTCGACGAGGCGACGGCGCTCAAGAAGATCCTGCGCATCCTCAACGAGGCTGCGCCGAAATATGCCCGCGAGCGGGTCGAGTAATCGGCCTGACAGGGGTGTGACGGGAAGGGCGGTGCCGTTATGGTGCCGCCCTTCCGATTCATGGGGACTGGCCGATTCATGGAGACCGGAAGTTTCCCTTTGCCGACGAGCGGGCTTGGCGTGCCCGGCGGCAATCTGTATTATGTCGACAATACAGTTTGGAGAATGGCATGAACGACAGGGCGCGTCTTGCGATCACCGGAGCAGTGGCGCTCGTGGCTCTGGTCGCGACAGTGGGTGGCCATGGCCTTGGCATCAGTTTCGGCGGGAGCAGTGATGACGAGACGTCCGAGGCGGCGCCCGAGGATGCCGTCCGCGGCGATGATGCCGTCCAGTCGTTCGCCAATCTGCGGGATTTCGACGGCGTGAACGTGGCGGGCCCCGATGATGTCGTCATCACGCAGGGCAAGAGCTTCTCCGTGCAGGCCGAGGGGGATCGCCGCGCGCTCGGGCGCCTGCGTCTCTATGTGAAGAACAGCACTCTCCATGTGGAGCGCGAGGACAACAGCAGGACCCGCGACACCGCGACGGTCCGCGTGACCCTGCCGGCGCTCACGCACATCTCGCTCACCGGCCCCGGCGATGTCCGGGCCGACCGGCTCCTCGGCAAGAGCGCGCGCGCCGAGCTGACCGGCCCCGGCGATCTGGCGATCGGCCGGATCGAGGCGGACGATGTCGAGCTGACGACCACCGGATCGGGCACCCTCACCGCCGGCGGGAAGGTGCGCAATGCCAGCATGTCCCTCACCGGCTCGGGCGATATCAAGGCCGAGGGGCTGGAGATCGGCGTCGCGACGGTCGACATTCTCGGTTCGGGCGATGTGACGGCGCGCGTCGTCGAGCGGGCGAAGGTCTCGGTCATGGGCTCGGGCGATGCCGTCCTGTCCGGCACGAGCAACTGCTCGGTGTCGAGCATGGGCTCGGGTACGGCGCGCTGCACCCCATGAGCGCGGCCGGAGACTGTCCGGTCGCGGCGCCGTTCCGCGTCCACGGTGCCGGACGGTTTCTCCTGTCCCTGCTGTGCGGTCTGGCGGCCGCCTTCGCGGCGTCGGGCGCGTCGGCGGCCACGCGCGGCTACATCGTGACGGATTTCGACAGCGTGCGGCTGGAAGGGCCGATCGACGTGACGGTGCGCACCGGGCGCGGTGTCTCGGCGCGCGGCGAGGGCGATGCGGACCTGCTCGATCGGGTGCAGCTCTCCGTTTCCGCGCGGGTTCTCACCATCCGCTTGCGCCCCTCGCCCTATGAAGCGCGGCGGGGCGGCACGTCGAGCGGGCCGATCCGCCTGTTCCTCAGTGCCCCTTCGCTGCGCCGCGTCCAGCTGTCCGGCGCGGGCACCTTGCGCGCCGATGGCCTCGCGCGGGCGCGCTCGGAGATCGTGACGGCGGGAAGCGGCACGCTGGAGATCAGCGGCATCGATGCCGACGACCTCTCCGTCGCGCAGCTCGGCGCGGGCTCGGTCACGCTGTCGGGCAAGGCCAAGCGCGTCGCGCTGCGGGCCTCGGGCAGCGGCGTCATCGCTGCCGAAGCGCTGCGCAGCGCCGATTTCGATCTCACGCTGGATGGTTCTGCCGATGTCACCGCCACGGCGGAGCGCTCCGCCCGGCTCATCGTCATCGGCTCGGGCAGCGCGCGGATCGAGGGCCAGGCCGCCTGCACCGTGAGCCGCAGCGGCAACGGCGCGGTCCACTGCGGCGGCAAGAGCTACTGACCACGCGTTCCCGGACTTACCCGCAAAAAAGGGAGCGCGCGAAAGCTCGCGCGCTCCCCTTGTGACATTCCCAAACGTCAGGAAAAGCTGACCGCCGATCGCGATCTGCCGCGCAGCATGGCGCCGGCCAGGCCGAGGCCGCCGATCATCATCGCCCAGCTCGCCGGCTCGGGCACGGCGGGCGTGTCGCCGCCGGTCGCATAGATGACGAGGCTGGAAAGCGCCCCATAATCGTTGAACGTCAGGGTGCCCAGGCCATCGCCTGCGTCGAAGCGATAGAAGACGCTGCCCTGGCCGCCGGTCGGGAAATTCTGTCCGCCGCCGACATGGAGGCCGATCCAGGTCATTCCGCTGATGGTCGGGATGCCGCCGCTGCCGAATGTGATGCTGTTCCCGCTGACATCGAACTTCCAGTTGTCGTCGAAATAGCTCCAGCTCTGCCCGGAGATATCGAGGCCGAGGTCCTCCAGAATGAGGACCTGATCGTCCCATTGCGGATTGCGGAGATAATTGCCGGAATAATAGCCCGCACATGCGAGGGCGGCCGGGGTGATGTCATCGAGTCCGGAAACGCTGCAATCCACGACGGGATCCGGAGCGGCCGCCAGTGCAGGCGCAGCGGCGACCACGGCCCCCGAGGCGAGGGCCAGAGCGATCAGCTTGTTCATTGTCCCACCTTTCTTACGCGATTTGCTGCACCTGCGAAGTAAATCCCAATCGACTCCAAGCAATGCAGCCAAGGCTTCACAATAAACCTCTTACGAGTCTCTTAAAGTTCATTAATCATGATCTGATCCATGCTTTCCAGGCATGCCCCAATATGAAACAGATCAATAATAATGAGACTTGATTGCAAGTATTGCCGGTGGCGTGTTCCGTGAAGCCACGCGCTATGGGATCGACCGTCCGGCTCGCCAAGCCCACTCAGGCCTGAACATGCCCGCTCCCGGATTCCACGCGGCGTCGGCCGCCGCGTCCGGTCAGACCCGCTCCGCCTGCACCACCGGCTCGATGGCGTGGAGCGCCGAGATGATCCGCGCGACATGGCTGGCGTCTTCCACTTCCAGATCGATGAGATCGGTATGGAAGGGGCCTTCCCGGTTGATGAGCTGCAGGTTGAGGATGTTCGCCCGGTTGGCGCCGAAGATGTTGGCGACAGCAGCGAGCGCGCCGGGCTGGTTCTTCACGATCACGGAGAGGCGCGCCGTGCCGCCCTTGGCCTGGCTGTCCCAGCTCAGGTCCACCCAGTCGGCGTCCTGCCCGGTCTCCAGCGCGAGGCAGTCGATCGTGTGCACTTCGATCGGCTCGCCCGGCCGGCGCAGGCCGACGATGCGGTCGCCCGGCACCGGGTGGCAGCATTCCGAGAGCGTGAAGGCGATTCCCGGCGTCAGGCCGATGATCGAGACGGCATGGGCCTGCTGCTTGCTCTTGCGGCCGGCCGGGGTTTCCTCGACGCTGCCGGGCACGAGCGCATTGAGCACCTGATCGTCCGACACGCGGTTGGTGGCGATGGCGATCATCAGCGCGGCCTTGTCTTCCAGCTTCAGCCGCTTGACGGCCGCCTTCTCCGCCTTGTCGCCGATCTCCACCGGCAGGCGCGCCACGATTTCCTCGTAGAGCTTCTCGCCCAGCGCGATCGTCTCGGCCCGCTGCTTCTGGCGGATGAAGCGGCGGATGGCGGCGCGGGCCTTGCCCGTGACGGCAAAGCTCAGCCAGCCCGGCTGCGGCTCCTGCGCGTCGGATTTCAGGATCTCGACCTGATCGCCATTTTCGAGCTGGGTGCGCAGCGGCACCACCCGGCCATTCACTTTCGCGCCGACGGTCTGGTTGCCCAGCTTGGTGTGCACGGCATAAGCGAAGTCGACCGGGGTCGATCCCTTCGGGAGCTGCTGCAGTTCGCCCTTGGGCGTGAAGGCGAAGATCCGGTCCTGATACATCGCCATGCGGGTGTGCTCGAGCAGTTCGTCGGCATCCTGGCTCTGCTCCAGGATTTCCACCAGATCGCGCAGCCAGCCCGCCTGGCCGTCCGGCTGGCTGCCGTCCTGCTTGTAGGCCCAGTGCGCCGCGAGGCCGAACTCGCTGTCGCGATGCATGCGCTGGGAGCGGATCTGGATCTCGATCCGCGCATTTTCCTCGTGCATCACCGTGGTGTGCAGGGATTGGTAGCCATTGCGCTTGGGCGTAGAGACATAGTCCTTGAAGCGCCCCGGGACCATCTTGTGGCGCTGGTGGATGAGCCCGAGCGCGCGATAGCAGTCGTCGGTGCTGTCCGTGAGGACGCGGAAGGCCATGATGTCGCTCAGCTGCTCGAAGCTGATGTGCCGCTCCTGCATCTTCCGCCAGATCGAATAAGGATGCTTCTCCCGCCCGGAGACGAGCACATGCATGCCGGCCGTGGTGAGCATCTCGCGCAACTGGTCGGCGATGCGCTGGACCTTGTCCTCGCCGCCTTCCTTGAGCTGGGCGAGGCGGCGGCTGATGCTTTCATAGGCTTCCGGCTCGAGCTGCTGGAACGCCAGCAGCTGCATCTCGCGCATGAACTCGTACATGCCGATGCGCTCGGCGAGCGGCGCATAGATATCCATCGTCTCGCGCGCGATCCGGCGGCGCTTTTCCGGCTTCTGGATGTAGTGGAGCGTGCGCATGTTGTGCAGCCGGTCGGCGAGCTTCACCAGCAGCACGCGAATGTCGTCCGACATGGCGAGCAGGAACTTGCGCAGATTTTCCGCCGCGCGCTGGTTCTCGCTCTGCGCCTCGATCTTGGAGAGCTTGGTCACGCCGTCGACCAGCCGGGCCACGTCCGGCCCGAACAGCTTCTCGATCTCCTCGGTGGTGGTGAGCGTATCCTCGATCGTATCGTGCAGCAGCGCCGTCACGATGGTGCGATCGTCGAGGAACAGGTCGGTCAGAATGCCCGCGACCTCGATCGGATGGCTGAAATAGGGGTCGCCGCTGGCCCGTTTCTGGCTGCCATGCTTGGCGACGGAAAACACATAGGCGCGATTGATCATCGCCTCGTCGGCATCGGGGTCGTAGGTCTTGACCCGTTCGACAAGTTCATATTGGCGCAACATCCCGTCCAAGATGGTGCGGCACCCCGCTTTTGCGCAACAGAAAAGTCAAATTAATTGAAAGACAATCATGCCGACGCCCCCGGCAGGCCGCGCTTCCCGCGCCTCGGAGGGCCCGCGGGAAGGGATGCCGCCGCCATGCATCCCCGGCGCGGCCTGCGCACGAACTTCGCGCACGCGCCATTGGCTATGCGCGCAATATCGGCTAGCGTCGCCTGATTATGGGTGCTCGCAAGGGTCTCGACGTCTTTGAGGGCTGCGCGCTGCCTGCCGCGCTGGAAGCGATGGGGGAGCGCTGGTCGTTCATGATCTTGCGCGCGGCGTTCAGCGGCATCGTCTATTTCGAGGATTTTCAGGGCGCCCTGGGCATTGCCCGCAACATCCTTTCCAGCCGCTTGTCCAAGCTGGTGGCCAAGGGCATCCTCACCCGCGAGCCTGTCGAAAGCGACCGGCGCCGCGTCGCCTATCGTCTCACGGAGAAGGGCAGGGGGCTGGTGCCGGTCATGATCGCGCTGCGCCAGTGGGGCGAGCGCTGGAGCGGGCATCCCTTCGCCGGCCCGGTCCTGGCGGACCGGCGTGACGGCAAGCCGATCCGGCCGGTCACCATCCAGGCGTGGGACGGGCGGCCGCTCGACCATCGCGACCTGTGCTGGATCGAGCCGGCGGACACCGGGACGACAACGAAGCCTGAATGCGAGGCCGCCGGGCATGCAGAACACTGAACAGAACGCCGCCCTGACAGTCATGCGCGCGCAACCCTTTTTCGAGGACAAGAACCGCGCGTTCTGGATCCTGCAGGGGCTGGGCTGGTCCGGCGCCTTCCTGCTGCGCGGCCTGTCGGGCATTGCCAATGGGCAACCCATTTCCTTCCTCGTGCCGGTGCTGATTTCCACGGTGACCGGCTATTCGCTGACGCTGCTGATGGCGGTGGGCTTCCGCTTCCTGCTGCGCCAGCGGCCGATCGTCACCTGGACGACATCGATCGCGGTGGCGATCTTCGCTGCCGGCACCTCGGCCTTCATCGATGCCTGGGTGTTCACCACGCTCAATCCCCTGAGCGAAGGGGGTGGTCTCAAGCTGTTCCTGGGCGCCTTCTACCTCAATTTCACGCTGCTGGGCGCCTGGTCGGCGCTCTATTACGCCATCAATTATTATCTCACCGTGGAGCAGCAGGCAGACCAGCTCCAGCGGCTGGAAAACCAGGCCAGTTCCGCCCAGCTTGCCATGCTGCGTTACCAGCTCAACCCGCATTTCCTGTTCAACACGCTCAACAGCATCTCGACGCTCGTGCTGCTCAAGCAGACCGATCGGGCCAATGCGATGCTCTCCCGCCTGTCGGCTTTCCTGCGCTACACGCTCATCAACGAGCCGACCGCGCAAGTGACGCTGGAGCAGGAGATCGAGACGCTGAAACTCTATCTCGAGATCGAGAAAATGCGCTTCGAGGACCGGCTTCGCCCCATCTTCGACATCCATCCCGCGGTGGCCGGCACGCGACTTCCTTCGCTGCTGCTGCAACCTTTGGTCGAGAACGCGATTAAATATGCCGTAACCCCGCAGGAGGAAGGCGCCGATATCGTGGTCACGGCTCAGCCCATCGGTGAAAATGTTCGGATCGTCGTGTCGGACACCGGACCCGGCTTGAACGGACATGACCAGCGCGTGACGAAGGGAACGGGCGTGGGCCTGGCCAATATCAGGGATCGGCTGGCTCAGGCTTTTGGGGAACGCCAGAGCATGGAAACACGTTCTCCGCCCGAGGGGGGCTACAGCGTCATCATCGAGATGCCGCTCTCTATCGCCGAACCATCAAGGGTAGCCGCATGACCATTCGCACCATTCTCGTCGACGATGAAAGCCTTGCCATACAGGGGCTCACGCTCCGTCTGGAGGCACATCCCGATGTGGAGATCGTGGAAACCTGTACCAATGGCCGGGAAGCCATCCGCGCCATCAAGACTCACAAGCCCGACCTCGTGTTCCTCGATATCCAGATGCCGGGCTTCGACGGATTTTCCGTGGTGCAGGGCGTGATGGAAGTGGAGCCCCCGCTGTTCATCTTCGTCACCGCTTATTCGGATCATGCCCTGCGCGCTTTCGAGGCGCAGGCCATCGATTATCTCATGAAGCCCGTCGACGAGCAGCGCCTCGCCGATGCGCTCGACCGGGCGCGCCAGCGGCTTCAGGAGAAGCGCAATGTCGTGGAGGTGGAGCGCCTGCGCGAAGTGCTGGCCGAAGTCGCGCCCGATGCCGTCACGGACATGGGCCCGGATCATGAGACGCCCGCCTCCAGCCGTTACGAGAAGCTCATCAACATCAAGGATCGCGGCCAGATCTTCCGCATCGACGTGGACACGATCGAGCGGATCGACGCGGCCGGCGACTATATGTGCATCTACACCGCCGACAATTCGCTCATCCTGCGCGAGACGATGAAGGATCTCGAAAAGCGGCTCGATCCGCGCAATTTCCAGCGCATCCACCGCTCCACCATCGTCAATCTCAGCCAGGTCCGGCAAGTGAAGCCGCACACCAATGGCGAATGCTTCCTCGTGCTCGAATCCGGCAGCCAGGTGAAAGTGAGCCGCTCCTACCGCGATGTCGTCGCGCGCTTCGTTCACTGAGGGTTTCATCGCGTTTCTTGCAAAGCAGCGCGCATCCTCCCGTCACTCACCACGGCGTCCCGGACCTGATCCGGGACTCCGCTGCCTGAATCCCGCCGGGCCCAGCCGGTTTGAGAAACAGGAAGAAGCGTCATCCCGGATCGAGTCCGGGATGACGAATGAAAATGCTGGAAAGCGCGCTTCTGGCTCCCTCGAAGTCCGGGAACTTGTCCACGCCGCCTAACCCACAGCAACACCCGACGCCGCAAGGCGCCGGTGTTCCCGTGTACGCGCTCATCGGGAACCGGCGATCGCCGGCCGGCCTTTCTGCAGCGCATAGAGCAATGCCCCGCCGACACCCGTGGCAGCCACCATCGCCAGGGTCGCGGCCGGATGCGTCCGCCCCGTCGTGAACAGGCTGAACTTTCGTCCGTGCTGCCGGCCTTCCGCCCGGCCGTCATTGCCCTGCGGCTCGTAGAGATTGCCTTCCACCGGCGGCTGGGGGCGATCCTTGTAGAGCAGCGAGTCGCGCATGCCCGTGGCGATCCGGTCGAACAGGGAGGGGAACAGCACGGCGCCCAGCACCTGGAGCTTGCCTCCCGCGCCGACCGTGATCGCGCGGCGGGGATGCTGCGCCGCATCCAGGATGGCATGGGCCACGATCTCGGGGGAATAGATCGGCTGGGGCAGGCGGGCCTCATAACCCGTCATGTTGCGGCCATGTTCCGTGAACGGCGTGCCGATCGCGCTCGGCTTGATGAGCGTGATGGAGATGGGCGCATCGTCGGCCTTCATCTCGATGCGCAGGGCGTCGGTGAAGCCCTTCACGGCATGTTTGGACGCATTATAGGCGCCCAGCAGCGGGCCGGACATGTCGCTGTTGATGGAGCCCACATTGATGATGGCGCCGCCCCCGCTCTTGCCCTTGAGGTGACGCACGGCCGCGAGCGACCCGTGGACAATGCCCCAGTAATTCGTCTCGAATATCTTGCCATGATCCTCGATCGGCGTGTCGAGCAGTTCGCTGTAGATGCCGATGCCGGCATTGTTCACCCAGCAGTCGAAGCCGCCGAAGCGGGCGATGGTCTGGTCGGCGAGGCGCTGGACCTGTTCTTCGTCGCCCACGTCGGTCACGACATAATCCGCCTTGCCGCCCTCGGCGCGGATGTCGTCGCATATTTCGCGGAGCGCTTCCTCGTCGCGCGCGGCCAGCATGACGCGGGCGCCCGCCGCGGCGGCCATGCGGGCCGTGGCGAGGCCATGGCCGGACGAGGCCCCGGTGATCACGATGACTTGCTGGTCAAGCGGCTTCAGGCGCGCTGGCATAACTGCCTCCTCTCATTGTCGCTGTGTGGATATGAACCGAACGGCACAGCGCGCGGAGGGTTCCGACGGCCCGTCGCACCACCGGGCGGCCGGTTCGCGGCACGCGCGCCCGCCTTCCTCGCTCGCCAAAAAAAAGCCGGCCCTCCAGGCGGAGGACCGGCGTGCTAGGGGAGCGTGAAGCGATTATTCTGTCATTGTTAGCGGCAGCGGCTGTCGCTCTTGTCGATGGCCCGGCCGGCAACGGCGCCCACGGCACCGCCGATGATCGTGCCGGCGGTCTTGTCGCCATTGCGGCCCGCGACTTCGTGGCCCAGCAGGCCACCGGCGATCGCGCCGATGATGGTGCCGGTCGAGCCGTCATTCTTGCAGCGATAGCGGTCGTTGTGACCATAATAACGGTTGTCGCGGGCATAGCGCGTATCGCGGTAGTTCTGGCGATAGTCGCGACGGTCGTAGCGATAGTCGCGGGCATAGTCGCCGCGATAATTATTGTAGCCACGGTCCCGCGCTGCGGCCGGTGCGGCAACGCCCAGGGAAGTCACGACCATGGTAGCGGCGGCCGTGAGGCTGATGAACTTGATGGCTTTCATGGTCTTGCTCCTTCTGTCCCGGCAAACGCTTCGTGGGATCTGGGCCACAACTCGTCTGCCATGAACATCCTTCTAGACCGATTTGCTTGAGTGGATGCTGAACGGCCGTTTTAGCTGCGGTTCAGGAACGGGGCAGCGGGAGGCCGATCGGCCAACAAGATGGTGGCCAGTCCCGCCATCTCCCGCTATTGCCCCGCCCCATGCAGCGGGTCGCGCTCATCCTGATGCTGTTCATCCTGCTCATGAACGGGCGCCACGGCAGCGATATGCCTCCCGCCACGTTCGACAGCCTCGTCGTACAGGCCCGCGCGATCCCGCTCGAGAAAGCCGGAGACGCGGCCGCCTTCGGGCCCCTGACGCTCACCGGCGCCTGGCAGCTCACCAGTCCGCACAAGGCCTTTGGCGGCATTTCCTCCCTGCTGGTCGATGATGACGGCGCCATGATCGGGCTCAGCGATACCGGCGAACTCTTCGGTTTTCGCGTCAGCGGCGCGGAGGGGAAGGGCTTCATCGAGCCGCTGCCGCGCATTGCCGCCGAGCAGCACTGGCCCGGCTGGCGCTGGGATTCGGAAAGCATGCAGCGCGATCCGGTGAGCGGGCGGATCTGGGTGGGATTCGAGGGCCTGCAGCGCATCTGTCGCTATGCACCGGATTTCCGCGCCCTGGAGGGCTGCGTCGAGCCGCCCGAGATGGCCGACTGGCCAGTGACGGGCAGCATCGAATCGCTGGTCCGCTTTGGGGACGGGCGTTTTCTGGCGATTGCGGAGATGGCGATCGGTCCTGCCGGCGCGCATGACGTCCTGCTCTGGCAAGGCGACCCGGTCGATCCGGCGACGCCGCCGCCCGTGCATCTGGGCTATCGTCCGCCCACGGGTTATCGGCCCACCGATGCGCTCTGGCTCGGCGGGGACCGGCTGCTGGTCCTCAATCGCCGCCTGACGCTGGCCGATGGCTTCACGGCGCGCCTCTCGCTCGTCACGCTGCCCCCGCTGGCGGAAGGGGCGATCCTGACCGGCAAGCCGATCGCCACGTTCGCCCCACCGGGACTTGCCGACAATTTCGAGGCGCTGGCGCTCTCCCGGCAGAATGGCCAGCCGGTCCTCTGGGTGGCGTCCGATGACAACCACCTGTTCCTGCAGCGCAGCCTGCTGATGCGCTTCGCACTGCCGGCGGGCTGGGTCAGCGACGCCCCCGCGCCCTGACGTCCCGCCTCTCCCCGCGTCCGCCGTGCCGGGCACAAACGGAAAGGGCGGCCCTTGCGGACCGCCCTTTCGGATCGTCTCGTGACGGGATTGCCGGTCAGGCGGCCTTGGCGGCCGTCTTCTTGGCGATCTCGCGCTTCAGCCGACGCACGCGAAGCGACAGCTTCTCGTCGGACGTCTTCATCAGCCAGTTGTCCAGCCCGCCGACATGCTCCACGGAGCGCAGGCCGTGCGTGGAGACGCGCAGCTTGACGCCGCGCTCCAGCGTATCGGAGATCAGTGTCACATTCTGCAGGTTGGGCAGAAAGACTCGCTTGGTCTTGTTATTGGCGTGAGACACGTTGTGGCCCACTTGGCGGCTCCGGCCGGTCAGTTCGCAGATGCGCGACATGTCAATCGATCCTGATCTGGGTTCTTACGGAAAGCGGCGCCGATAGCGGCTCAGCTGCGAATCGTCAAGGCGCTTTCCCTGACAAACCCGCTTCGTTAGGGACGGCGCATGGCCGATCCCTTCCCGCTGCCCGAGCCGATGCGCCTTGCGCTTGCCTGCGCACAGGCATCCGCGCAAGCCGGGGAAGTGCCGATCGGCGCCGTGGTGACGCAGGCGGGCCGGGTGATCGCGACCGGCGAGAATCGCAACCGGCGCGACAATGATCCCACCGCCCATGCGGAAATCATCGCGATCCGCGCCGCCTGCATCGCGCTGGGGCAAGACCGGCTGACGGGCTGCGATCTCTGGGTGACGCTGGAGCCCTGCGCCATGTGCGCCGGTGCCATTGCCCATGCCCGCATCGCGCGGCTCTATTATGGCGCCGGTGATCCCAAGGGGGGCGGGGTGGATCATGGCGCGCGGGTGTTCGCCCATCCGCAATGTCATCACCGGCCCGAGCTGTTCCCCGGGCTGGGCGAGGCGGCGTCAGCGCGCCTTCTTCGCGCCTTTTTTGCGGAGCGGCGCTGAGCTGTCCTCGTCGGGCTGCATCGGCTCGATGCGGTAGAGAGTGTAGGGCAGCTCGCCCGGGAAATCGAGCGTGACCGGGTCAAGGAAGGTGAAGCCTTCCCCGCGTGAGAGGCGCGCATAGAAGCCGCGCGGGCTGCGGCGCTGGTAGATCGTGCCTTCGGGGAAGTTCGGGCAGAACAGCAGATAGCTGGCCCCATGCGCCGCCGCGATCGCGCGGAAATTCTCCGGCGAACCGTCGAAGGCATGGTGGATATCCAGAATGGCCTTCTCGTTGCGATGATAGGGCCCGGCAATGGCGCTGTGATGCGTCGTGGCGATCAGGCGCGGGCCAAGATCGACCAGCGTGAAGATCGTCGCGGGCGGCAGCTGGTTCAGCACCTGCAGGGCCGGCAGCGTGCGGCAGCGCGCTTCGGACCGGCGCGTCGTCTGCCGCCTTGTCTGGCCCGCGTTTGCCGCTGTGCTGCCATTCCGGGCCGGGGCAGCGGAGGCGGGGGGTGGTGTCGCATTACCAGCGCGCGGCGCTTTCCCGCCTGCATTCGTCGCCGGTGCGGGCGGGGGCGCTGGCGCTGGCGACGCATTGCCGCTGTTGGCCAGCGCGCCGTTGATGATGGGGTATAGGCCGTAGGCGGAAACCAGGCAGGCCAGCAGGCCGAGGGTGATGCCGGCCGCCACACGCCCCGGCCAGCCACGCCGGCCGAGCCGGGCAACGAGCGACCATATCGCCCAGCCGACCGGCGGAATGGCGAGGAGCTGCGCGGCGGGGCCCGCGCGAATCTGCCAGAAGGTGAGGCCGATGGCGAAGGCGGTCATCAGGCCCACAATGCCCCAGGCCCACAGGCGCTCGGTGTCGCGCCGCGCGCTCCAGCATCCGGCCAGCACGCAGAGCAGGCCGGAGATTGGCAGGGCGATCATCGGCACCCAGCTCGCGCGCGCCTGCGCATAGATCGGCTTGGCCTCGCGGATATAGACCAGCCATTTGCTCTGCAGCTCGGGCGAGATCTGATAGGCCCCGGTCAGGCATTGCGGCCACATCGTCAGCGCGAAGCCGGCGACGATGGCCCCGCCGATCGACGCCGCCACGAGCCGGGCCGGCCAGCGGCGCAGCGGTAGCATGGTGAGGGCCAGCAGGATGCCGGACGCGAGGATGAGCGTGCTGGCCCACACCGGAGACAAAGCGTCGCAGACCGGCAGCCGGTTGGCATTGCTGGCGAACAGCGCATAGCCGATCGCCGTGGTGCCGCCCAGGCCAAGCGCATAGGGACGCAGCCGCCGCGCCGCGCCGTCCTTGAAGATCCAGCGCAGCGCCATGATCGCGCCGGCCCCGGCGAGATAGACCATCATCTCCATGCCGATCACCAGCGAGGCGGCACTGGATATGCCCGCCACGAGGCCGCCGCGCGTCCATTTCCGGTCCACCATCCCGGCCAGCGTGGCGGCCGTCAGCGCGAGTTGCCAGCCATGGTGGTCGACGCGCAGCGGCATGTACATGCCAAGGCCCATATTGGCGGCGAGCGGCAGCAGCATGGCCGCGAACCAGCCGTGCGCGCGCCCGTTGGCGGAGAGGCGCCGCGTGATGAAGGCAAGCGAGAACATCAGCACGAGAAGCGGGATGAGCGGCGCCACGCCCAGCGCCATCTGGTCGGCGCGGTCGGGGGCCATGAACAGCCGGAAGAACAGCATGAGCGCGGCGATCGGAAGGTCGACCAGCCGGCTCCAGTGGATGTTCGCGCCTTCGGGCGGGTTCATGCGGTGCTGGCGCAGGTCCCACCAGCTCTGGCCGTTCAGCCAGTCGCGCACCTGCAGATAGCGCATGTTGTCGTCGGTATCCCCGAGGGAGAGATAGCCGATGGCGGAGGCGTAGCGATCCAGATAGACCGCGCTGATGATGAGCCAGGCAATGACGACGATCCAGCGCCATTCCCGCTGCGCAAAGCGGTCCAGCGCCGCGAGCCAGGGGCGCAGGCGCACGCCCAGGGGCCGGGCAGCATTGTCGTGGCTTCGCCGCATCGGCTAGGGGCTTAGCCCAGTGGTTCAAAAGCGCAACGGGGCAAATCGATGAAGGGCCAGAGCCGATGACGGGCGGAGAGCGTCGCACGGGTGCCCTCTCGGGGCAGTTGCTTCGATATGTGATCGTCGGCGGGTTCGTGACCGGACTGCAGGTCGCGGTCTACTGGGCCATGGCGCGGTGGGGCGGCGTGCATCCCCAGCTCGCCAATGTCCTGGGCTATCTGGTCGCCGTGGCAAGCGGTTTCGTGCTCCACGGCCGGGTGACCTTTCGCGGCCATGGCAAGCGGGACCAGCCCGTGGCGCGCGCCGTCCGCTTCGTCACCGTCTCGCTGCTGAGCCTCGCGCTCAACGCCTTCTGGGTGTGGCTCTTCGTCGAGCGGCTGGCACTGCCGCTCTGGTCACCCGTGCCGCTCATGGCGGTGGTGACACCGGCCTTCGTCTTCCTGCTCAACCGGCATTGGGTCTTCCGGTAGGCGCACCGCGCAGGAGCCGAGGACAAATGAAAAGGGCTGCCGAAGCCTCGGCAGCCCTAACCAAGAGTCTGTCGCGTTGCCGCGAAGATTACATTGCGTTCGCCGCGTTGGTCACGGAGTTGGCCGCATTGTCCAGCGCGTTGCCAGCGTCGTTCATGGCTTCGTCAGCCGTGTTGACGACGTCGTTGGCCATCATATCCGTGTCGTTGACGACGTTGGTGGTTTCTTCCTTGGAGCAAGCAGCCAGGCCGAGCGAAGCGGCCACGACGAGCGAGAAAGCAATGGTCTTGGTCATGGGCAAACCCCTTGTTAAATCATGCCACGCAGAACGTTTGGAAGGGGTCCCCCCCTTGATGCCTGCGAGCGCGACTCGTATCGATTTGTGACGATCAGTGCAATCCCTTGCATCGGGACGACATGAACGGGGCCTGTAGCGGCTGTCCCTTGATCCCTCCGGCGACTTGGCCGATGATGGCGGCATGCAGGGGCAGATAGACCTTTTCCGCGCGCTGGCCGATCCGACCCGGCTGCGCATCGTCCACCTGCTGCGCGAGATGGAACTGGCGGTCGGGGAGATCGCGCTGGTGGTCGGCCAGAGCCAGCCCCGCGTCTCCCGCCATGTGCGCATTCTCGTCGAATCCGGGCTGGTGGACCGCCGCAAGGAGGGGAGCTGGGTGTTCCTCAGCCTGTGCCGGGAAGCAGCATCCGAGGCGCTGCTCGCCCTGCTCGACGCCGCGCCGCTGGCCGATAGCGAGCGGCTCTGGATCGATGCCGATCAGGCGCGGCTCGCCGCGGTGAGAGCGGAGCGCGCGCGCGTCGCGGAAGATTATTTTGCCAGCCATGCCGAGCAGTGGGACGCGCTGCGCTCGCTCTACGTCCCGGAGGCGCAGGTCGAATCTGCCATGGCCGCCATGCTGGGCGACGCGCCGCTGGGCCTCCTTCTGGACATCGGCACCGGCACCGGGCGGATGGCCCGCCTGTTCGCCGGTCAGGCCGCCAGCGTCGTCGCGATCGACCGCAGCGCCGAGATGCTGCGGCTGGCGCGCGGCAAGCTGCCCGAGCTGGTGGCGGACAAGGTGCGCTTCCTGGCCGGGGACTTCAATGCGTTGCCGCTCCCTTCGGCCTCGGCGGACACCGCCATTCTCCATCAGGTGCTGCATTATGCGCAGGCGCCCGAGCGCGCCATTGCGGAGATCGCGCGGACGTTGCGGGACGAGGGCCGGCTGCTGATCGTCGATTTCGCGCCGCATGAGCGCGAGGAGCTGCGTGTGCGCGATGCCCATGCGCGGCTTGGCTTTTCCGATCAGCAGATCACGACATGGTTTGCCGCGGCGGGGCTTGCGATGGAGCGGATCGAGACGCTGGCGGGCGGCGCGCTCACGGTCAAGCTGTGGCTTGGCCAGCGCCGCGCGGCGCCCGTGCGGCAATTGCGCGTCGCAGGTAGTTGAACGGGCGGGCAGTTGAGCGGGCGGCCCTTTCCGGCCGCCCTCGCGCCTCTCAGATACTCGCCAGCGGCGGGGCCATCAGCCGGTTCAGCCGCTCCTTAACCGCATGCTTCAGGCGCCTCAGGCGTTGAAGCCTCCAGATGTGCGGCAGGCGGCGTTGCTGCTCTGTCCGCAGCGCATCGTCGAGCTGACGATGGCGGTTGAGGAGTCGGAATATTTCATAGGTCATTGATCAGCCACTCCATCGGAACGCGTTCGCTTCCATGTCGGGTGACACTGGTGGCTGTGATTTCCGGCTTGGGGGTGCCAGACTGCGCACCGGTGTCACCCGATGCGGTCCGACATCACGAGCAGACGAGGGGGGATGCGTCTTGCTCGCCAGAGGGGCCCGGCCCGCAAGATCCAATTTAGTCACGGACAGGCGCTGCGCAACCGTCCCGCCGGATTTTCATCGCGGCCGCGAAGCGCTTGGGCGGAAATCCCGGCGGCAGACCCCTTTCAGCGCCGCCCCGTTCAATGCCCCAGATCGCGGGCTTCCTGATATTTGAGTTCCAGATAGCGATTGTGCACCGCCAGCTTGTCGAGGTCGCCGCTGGCGAGCTGCTGCGTCATCGTCGCGATTTCCTGCTCGATGACGGAGAGTCCCTCGACGAGCTGCGCGTCCGGCACGCGTCCGTTGCGCGGCTGGTTGCGCAGCGGCGCCGGGATGGACTGATAGCCCGTCACCAGTTCGGGCAGATGGTCGGAGAGCAGCCGGCGCACTTCCACTGCGGCCGGCTCCGCGGGGTCGAGCCTGGCCAGTTGCGGCGCCAGCGTCTCCAGCCGGTTGCCGATGGCATTGAGGATCGGGATGGCGGGCGCGGGCAGCGCCTTGCGCTGGCTGTCCAGCCAGATCTCGGTCTTGAGCGGCAGGGTCTTGAGATCGGCCTGCGCGAGCCGCCCGGGCTCCACCACCGTCTCGAGCGTGGGGATGAACGCGAAGGCGAGGCAGGCGACCAGCAGGCCCAGCACCAGCAGCACGCCGGTCGTCCCGATGCCGCCCAGCACGAAGCCGGCAATCGCCGCGCCGATGAGCACGGTCGCGACGGCGAGGATCATGCGCTTGAGGCGCGTCATCAGGTCCTTGCGGGTGCGCGCCAGCCGCCGGCTCGATCGCTCGTAGCGCGCCGCCGTGCGCGCGATCAGTTCGTTCGCCTTCTGGACGATCTCGTCGACTTCGCTCGCCATGGACGTGCCTTCACTCGATGGCGGCGAGGGGCGATGCGCCGCTGGTCACCGCTGCTGCCGCCCGGGCCTGCCCTTCGGCACGCGCGATATAGCCCTTGGACTTTTCCACCTCGCCGGAGAGCGTGTTGACCGTGGTCTTCATGGTCTCCAGCGCCTTGAGCTTGAACGTGTCGATATTGTCCATCGTGTCATAGATGTTCTGGAAGGCGCGCTGCAGCGTCTCCAGCGGGATCGTGCTGCTCGCCGCCTGCTCGTGGATCCGCGCGGTCTGCGTCTTGAGCAGTTCACCCGTGCTGTCGATGATGTTGGCGGTGGTGGTGTTGAGCGCGGTGATCTGGTCGAGCACCAGCCGCTGCCCGGCCAGCGCCTGCGCGACGGTCACGGCGGTGCGCAACGCGGAGACCGTGGTGGTGGAGGCGCGGTCGACGCCCTTGACCAGTTCCACATTGTTCTTCTTGACGAGGTCGAGCGCCAGATAGCCCTGCACCGTCACCGCCATCTGCGTGAGCAGGTCCTGCGTACGCTGGCGGACATAGAAGAGCGCGCTTTCCCGGATCGCCTTCGCCTTGGCCGGGTCGGTGGAATCAAGCTCCAGCGCTTTCTCCTCCAGCCGCGCGTCCATGCTCTTGGCGATGTGGATCATCTGCTCGAGCCGGCCCATCGTGGCCCACATGTTCTGCCGCTCGACGTCGATCGCGGCATTGTCCTTGATGAGCGTGTCCTTGCCGCTGGCGAGGCTGCCGAGGATCGAGTTGATGTGCGTCTGGCTCGACTTGTAGCTGTCGAAATAATTGCGCATCTTGTTGCCGAAGGGGATGATGCCGAAGAGCTTCTTGGGCGCCATCAGGTTGCCGCGCTTGCCGGGGTCGAGATCCTCGATCACGCGGCGCAGTTCGGCCAGGTCGGCGCCGACGCTGGCGTCGCTGTCCATCGCGCGCACCGGCCGGTCGAGGAAGCGGTTGGAGTGCCCGGCCGCTTCGGAGATTTCCTTGCGGCCCATATTGGTGATCTGGTCCACCTTCGCGCCGAACTCGGGCGAATTGGCATCGAGCGCGGCCAGTTCCTCGACGAAACTGTCGACCTTCTCGTCCAGCTTGCTGCGCTTCTCGTCCTCGATCGGCACGAGCCCCGCGGCTTTCGCAGGCGCCACCACGGGCACCGGCTCGGGCGGTGTCAGGTCCAGCTTGTCCTCGGTCTTCGTCGCGGTCGTCGCCATCATGGTCTCCTCGAGAGTGTTATATTAGATTACAACACCCATCGATCAAGTGCGTTCACTGGGGCCACAATAGCGCTCTCGCGCGCGAAAGGGGAGGGGGCGTGGCCCATGCCGCGCCTCCCTTCCCCGCACGCAGCGCGTGACCGGCCTCAGCCGGCCTTGCCGCCCGACTCGATGAAGCGCTGCACGTCCAGCCGGAGCTGGTGCAGCGCCTGCGGGTTGAGATACATCATGTGGCCGCCGTCATAATATGTGAAGGTCACGTTCTTCATGAGCGCGGGCGGCAGCATGAGATGCTTGATCGCGAGTTCGGTGGTGTGGAACGGCGTCGCCATGTCGTAATAGCCGTTCAGGGACAGCACCCGCAGGTGCGGATTGATCCGCATTGCCGCCGAGAGATCGACCGAGGTATCGGCGAGGCCCTGCCGCCGGCCTTCGGGTTCGCGATGGCTGAAGTCCCAGTTGAAGTCGCCGCCCTCGCGCGCGCTGCGCCGATATTCGAGGTTCGTCTCATAGCCGAACTTGCGCGTGAGCTGGTCCATGAAGCTGCTGATGTAGATGCCGGTAATGCCGGTGCTGGAGGCATCGAACTCCGGTCCCTCGCCCGCCGCATCGGCATCGATGCCGATATAGCGGCTGTCGAAACGCCCCACCGTCTCGCGCCGGTCGCGCAGCAGCTCCTTGCGGAAGCGGCTGAGGTCGACACGCAGATTGGCGCTCTTGATGTACTCGACGGAAAGGCCCGTGAACCCGGCGAGCTGCTGCGCGATGCTGTCGAATTCCTGCGGCGCGATGTCCGATCCCTTGGCCAGCGCCGCCGCATAGGGCCCGGTGGCGAAGTCACGCGCCTGCTGGACGAAGGTGGCGAGGTCTGCGGGCCGGTTGGGGATCCGGTTGTGGTACCAGGCCGTCGCCGCATAGCTCGGCAGATAGCCCACATGGATATTGTCGAAGCCGGACTGGCGCACGCCGTAATTGAGGATGGTGGAGAGCAGCATCACCCCGTTGAGGCTCATGCCTTCGTCTTCCATGCTGTAGGCAAGCGCGCCGGCGCGCGTGGTGCCATAGCTTTCGCCAAGCACGTAGCGCGGGGAGGCCCAGCGCTTGTTGCGGGTGATGTAGCGCTTGATCGCCTTGGTGAAGGCCGCGACATCCTGGTCCACGCCGTAGAAATCGCTGCCCTTGGCATCGCCCAGCATGCGCGAATAGCCCGCGCCCGGCGCGTCGATGAAGACGAGGTCGGTGGTGCCGATAAGCGTGTCGCTGTTCGGCCCGGCCTGATAGGGCGGCGGCGGCACCGCGACCGGATCGGTCGTGTAGACCCGCTCGGGCGCAAAGGAGCCCATGCGCAGCCAGAGCGAGGACGAGCCGGGCCCGCCATTGAACAGGAACGTGATCGGGCGATTGGCGCCGGGCGCGGTATAGGCGGTGTAGAAGATGCTGTGCTGCGGCTTGCCCTTGGCATCGCGCAGGGTCAGCGTCCCCGCCGTCGCCTTGTAGCTCACCACGCGTCCGTCGACGGTGACCTTGCCGTCGTAGGATTTCTCCACTTCCTCGATGGGCGCGCTCGCCCAATGCTCCGCGATCTGCTTGGCTTCTTCCTTGGCCTGCAGCTTGGCCGGGTTGGTCTCATCGCCGGATTGGGCAAATGCGGGCTGGAACACGGCCAGAGCGGCGGCCGCGAGCAGGAAACGAAAACGCATCGATGGTCCTCACAGGCTGGGAGATGGGGAGGCGCCAGACCTTATGCCGCATTTGCGGGCAGGCAAGGGCCGGAACGAATAATCTTTCGCATGTGCAGCGCGAGGGGTGCGCCGGGTCGGCCCGCAGGGCCCGCCGGCCCGGGATGGTAAACGCTTTGGCAGGGCTTTGTGTCTAGGGTCCGTGCGGATACCCAGCCCGCATCGCCGCCAGACGCACATCGCATGGCCGGCCTTCGGGCCGTCCCATGGTCCGGCATCCCGGAGAGGTCATTGCAAAGGCGCGCGATATGCACCAGTCTCACAACTTCGGGAGGATGTCCCTGACAAGGCGCGTGGCCGAGCAAGGCGCTGGCCACGGATCGGGGGGCGCCATGGTGGATACATTTGATCTCGTCGTCATCGGGAGCGGGCCGGCTGGCCGCCGCGCCGCGGTGCAGGCCGCCAAGCTCGGCAAGTCCGTGCTGGTGGTGGAAGGGCGCAAGCGCGTGGGCGGGGTTTCCGTGCACACCGGCACCATTCCCTCCAAGACCCTGCGCGAGACGGTGCTCAATCTCACCGGCTGGCGCGAGCGGGGCTTTTACGGCCGCTCCTATCGCGTGAAGAAGGATATCGGCGGCAGCGATCTGGACCAGCGGCTGGGCAAGACGCTGGGGCATGAGGTCGACGTGCTGGAGCATCAGTTCCAGCGCAACGGCGTGCGCACCATGGAAGGCTTCGCGCGGTTCGTGGACCCGCACGGCATCATCGTCACCTCGCCGGACGAAAGCGAATTGCTGGTGCGGGGCGAGCGCTTCCTGATCGCGGTCGGCACGGCGCCGTTCCGGCCGGACGACATCCCTTTCGACGATGACATCGTCCTCGATAGCGACGTCCTCATCGAATCTCCCCGTGTGCCGCGCAGTCTGGTGGTGATCGGCGCGGGCGTCATCGGCATCGAATATGCGACCATCTTCTCCGCGCTCGACGTGCAGGTGACGCTGATCGAGCCGCGCGAGACCTTTCTCGATTTCATCGACCGCGAGATCATCGAGGAATTCGTGCATCAGCTGCGCGATCGCGGCATGACCATTCGCCTCGGCGTCAAGGTCGCCAGCATCGTCAAGGACGAGGACGGCCGGGTCGTCACCACCCTGGAGGATGGCCGCGCGATCCGCTCGGAAATGCTGCTTTATGCCGCGGGTCGGGTCGGCGCCACGGCCCGGCTTGGGCTGGAGACCTGTGGTCTCGCCGTGGACGGGCGCGGCCGCCTGCAAGTCGATCCCAAGACGTTCCAGACGGACGTGCCGCACATCTATGCCGCGGGCGACGTGATCGGCTTTCCCAGCCTCGCCTCCACCTCGATGGAGCAGGGTCGCATTGCCGCCTGCCATGCCTTCGGCCTGCCGCTGCCGCCCGCGCCCGCTTATTTCCCCTATGGCATCTACGCGGTGCCGGAGATCTCGACCGTGGGGATGAGCGAGCAGGAAGTGCGCGAGAAGAAGATCCCCTATGAGTGCGGCATCGCCCGGTTCCGGGAGACCTCGCGCGGCCATATCATGGGGCTCGATTCCGGCCTCATGAAGATGATCTTCTCCATCCGCTCGCGCCGGCTGCTGGGCGTGCACATCATCGGCGAGGGCGCGACCGAACTGATCCACATCGGCCAGGCCGTGCTGAACCTCAAGGGCACGATCGACTATTTCATCGAGAACACCTTCAATTATCCCACGCTCGCAGAAGCCTACAAGATCGCCGCGCTCGACGCCTGGAATCGCCTGCCGCGCACGGAAGGGGCGGCCTAGGCGGGTGGGCACATGCCGGCTTGAGAGCGAGCCGGCCCGGATCGCCTCGATACCAGCGCGATGGGTGAATCATTGTGGGTAGCCGTCAGGCGGTTTCCGGCGGAAAAATGGGACTTTCCGGTCATTCCACACCGCGCCCGCCAAGGTCGGCTTTCGTCAGAACCAGACATCACGACCGGATCGGATCCATATCCGAATATGAGCGACTTTGGTCGAAAGCCGAATGTCTGCTTTGGAATGGGGTACTGAGATAGCTGCCGTTCTTAAACCGCATCGGTACTTGTTAAGTGATTGTCATCATCGCCATGGTGGGAAGGCCACTACCTCATTCCATAAATGACTCTCAGCGTTCCTTATTAAGAAACTGCCAGAAGGCTTTTGGCATGCGCCCGTGCCTTTGCTCCGGATCGATCGCACAAATTAAACTGCGCGTTTCGCTTCCGAAAGCCTTTTGAAGGCGCTTGAACCATCGTTCCGGAGAAGAGCTCGTCCAAACTAGCCAAGTGTTTGGACTCACTTCAATCCAATCGAGAGCCATGTCGAGCACCGGCTGGATTTTCGCGGCGTCCACCTTCGTGCGTCTTGGAAGTTGCACAAGCATAAAACGTGCTTCAGCCATCAGCGGTCGCCTTGATCATCATCGGAAATCTGAGCCGCGATGTCTCGGCCGTGCGGATCTTCCTCATCTGGGGAGGGAGGTAACTCTCCCGCTTTCGAGGCAAGCGTACTTTCGAGCGCTCGTACTTCCCGCCTCACTCGCGCCACGGAGAAGATCGAAATAGCAGCTGCAATGGTGGACACGATGACCCCCGCGATTGCTATAATTTCAGTCATTGGCGACCTCCGAGGCGGCTATACAGCTTGTCGCCACAATCAATGTGCTGACAAATACTACGCCTGAAATAGTCATGTGGAGGGTGAGGGGCATTTCAGATGATTTCATCATCACGTAAAGAGCTATACCGACCACGATATTGGCGAGTGAAGCGCCCCCTAAAAAGATTCCCGTCTGTTCGCCTTTTAATTTCGCCCCTTGTATTTCGCCAGCTCCTACTGCGGACAGAGCCACGGCTAACAAGCAGAGCTCTCCCCTTCCGATGATTTCTGCAAAACCCGGGGACGGTCCCGTTCCCGTACGCGCTAGAACCATGAGATAGTCTAACCCGAGCGGTAGCAAGGAGAAGAGAATACTGAATATTAGCCAACGCAGCACTCTTGGTGACATTGACCCTCCCACCTACAACCAGAGTGCCACTATTCAAGCCCCGCTTACACCTTTTTGCGGTCTCGGCAAGTCGCAGAAAACACATCCTCTTTTAGCAATTGGGGCAGAACATTGAAAGGCGACTGTCGTCGTGCTGTAGCATTTGCAAAGTGCCAGCGCTCAGGCTCGCCTGAAACAGCAAAGTCGCTTCTAAACATAAGGAAATCGCAGTCGAATGACAACAGTTGGGCGCTTAGCCGAGCGTCCGCTGTCCAAGTTGCGAAAGACCGGTTCCGGTTACAGCGGACATTCTAGCGGCGGCGTGGATCGGCGGAAGCGGACGTTCATCGATCCGGACAGAACGACCGGGATTGGGTCGTATCCCGACCCGCCGCTTCCGAAGAAAAATCCCGGATAACCGCCGTTCCGCAAAGCCATCGGATGTGTTCACCGCCGGTCGAGCGCCACGGTTCGTTCCAGGGCGGGCAGGGGCTCAGCGGCTTGCTGCTCGGGCGCCACGGGGGTCAGTTCGTAGATATCGAGGCCGGGCGTCTCGCCCCGCCATGGCATCACGATGCGCCAGCGGAAGGGGCCGATCCGCTCGACCACGCCGACCAGATCGCTGGCCGCATCCTCGCCATAGACGAGGCTCGTGCCGTTTCCGCTGGGTTGTTTCGCGCCGGTCAGGACAAGCCGGCGCGCCTCGCCGTCGCGATGGAGCCATCCGCTCGGCAATTCCGATCCGGTCTGCTTGGTGAAGAACAGGGACTCGTTGGTGTCCCCGCGCACATTGCAGAAGAAGGCCGGATAGCCCCGATAGGGCGCTTCCCGGCGCTCCGCCTGTCCCAGCTTCACGAGCCGGCAATGATAGGAGCCCGGGGGCGGCGCGGGATGGTTGCGGGCTGCTTCCGGGGCGAGGAGGTCGCCTTCGCGCGCCAGCGCTCTGCGGAACTTCGCGGCGGCATCAAGCGCGGCTTGCCAGGTCCGGGGAAGCCCGTCCAGCCGGGCCGCGTCTTCCTCGGAGGCGATGGCTCGCCAGCCCTGCCGTGGCGGCTCGAGCGCAGGCAGCGGCGGCGCGCTCACCATCGCGGGACGGGAGGCGCACGCCGAGAGGGCAGCAAGCGCTGCCAGGGCCGTCAGATATTTCATTGGGGCAACCCTTGTATGAATAAAGAGTTAAGCCCGGAAATGCGGCAAGTTGGTTAAGAAAGGGTAAACGGGCCCGCCATTCGCCGCCTCCATCCTCATGTTTGCGACGAATGGAGGCGCGGCCCCGGCGGAGTGTCGGGCGGCGCGTGGCCGACGCCGTTCAGGCGTCCGCCGTCGCGCGGACGAACAGCGCCTGCCCCGGCAGGAGGACACCCTTGCCCGGGACATGGTGAGGGGCGAAGGCGGCCGTCAGGGCCTCATGTGCGGCCGCGCGCTGGTCTTCCGGGATCTGCCCGCCCAGATGCATGGCCGACAGCACGAAATCGGCGGCATCCTCCGGCCCGGCGCCCGCGCCGCCGATGGGCATGTCGCGCATGCAGGCATCGACATGGACGTCCGTGAAGCCCGCATCATGCAGCACCTCCTTGAGATAATCCGTGTCGGCGAAGACGAAGGGGCCGGGCGCGCGCGGGTCGGCCGGCGTTTCCGGCGGCGCGACATAGGGCTGAAGCGCCCCCATCATGACCTGCATCCAGGGATTGTCCTGCGGCCCGGCCCACACCGCAAGGTCGATGCGGCCTCCGTCGCGTACCATGCGGCGCAGGTTGCGGAAGCCTGCCTTCGCGTCGGCAAAGAACATGCTGCCGAACCGCGAGAAGAGTCGGTCGAAAGGGCCGCCGGTCACCGTCACCGTCGCGGCGTCGGCGCACACGAACCGCACGTCGGACTGAGTGCCCTGGCTGGCCCGCGCGCCGCATGCCCAGATGAGGTCCTGCGAGATGTCGAGCCCGGTGACGTGCCCGCCGGGCGAGACGGCCCGGCCGATCGCGATGCTGGTGCCGCCGCCGCCGCATCCCACATCGATCACGCGCTCGCCGGGGCGGAATTCGGCCTGGGTGATGAAGGCGGCACCCAGTGGCGCGATCATGCTCTCGAAGCGCTGGAGATTGGCGAGCCAGTTGCGGCCCATCTCGCCGCTCCACTCCTCGGCCCGGATCTCTGTTTCGACGCCGTCGCTCATCTGGGTCTCTCCTCTTTTTTTTGCCGCCGCGTTCCATCCGTGCCCGGGAGTGCGGTCTTCCGATTCCCTGGGTGCGGCAGTCCCGAATTCCCGGATGCAACTCTATCCATCCGGCAAGGAAGGTTCCATGGCCAAAAAGCGGAGAGGGGCGCCGGGGCAAAGTGTCCAGTATCATCGAGCCCCCGGGCCGTGCCTGTCCCGCCCGCATGGGCGTCCTTGCCCGAGGTGCGCGGCGGGACCCCGCAGCCGCCCGGCTCCCCGATCAAAGCTCGGTCGATAAATGGATAAAATATTGTTATAAAATAATTTATCTTCGAAATTCCGATCCTCTGCACCCCATCGGCATCGGGCCATGCAGTGCCCGCGCCGTCCCGTTCGCGCGGATCAGGGTCGGGGCCGCCGCATCAGCTGGATGCGCTTTCGATCGGCCCCTTCTATCTGTCCTAATATGTCCGGAAAAGAGCCGGCAGGTCGTTCAGGTCATGGCCCTGAGCGTGCGCTGCGAGCAGGCCAGGTCGAGCATCTTCATCGCGAGCGTGTGCTCGCCCATCACGACGTCGCCCACGCCCAGCCTGGTCAGATGCTCGACCTCGGCATCCGAATGCGCCCGCGCGATGATCCGGATGCCGGGCTTGAGGTTGCGGGCCTTCTCGGCAATGACGCCCGCATCGAAGCCTTCCGGAATGGCGATGAGCAGGGCGCTGGCCCTGTCGACGCCGCCGGCCAGCAGAATGCGCGAATCGATGCCATTGCCGTAGATCGTGGCGTGCCCTTCCTGCTCCGCGGCCCGGGCCTTTTCCTCGTCGCTTTCGATCACCGTCAGGGGCTCGTCCCGTGCCTTCAGCTGGGCCGCGAGGAGCTGGCCCACGCGGCCATAGCCGATGAGCAGGATATGCGCCCGGCTCGGTTCCGCCGCCGGGGCCAGCGTCGCGGCCAGGGGTTCCTCGGCCGCTATGGGTTCCTCGGTCGGTTCGTCCTTCGGCTTGCGCAGGATATAGGAGAAGATGACCGGATTGAGGACGATCGAGAAGATCGCGCCGGCCAGGATCAGGTCGCGCGCGCTTTCCGGCATGATGCCAAGGCCAATGCCCAGCGTCGCGAGGATGAACGAGAATTCGCCGATCTGCGCAAGGCTGGCCGCGACCGTGGTGGCAGTGAGCTTGTTGTAGCCGAAGGCCCGGACGAGATAGAAAGCCGCGACGGACTTGCCGAGCACGATGATGAAGACG
The DNA here is from genome assembly GCF_000283515.1 of Sphingobium sp. SYK-6. Lineage (GTDB taxonomy): Bacteria > Pseudomonadota > Alphaproteobacteria > Sphingomonadales > Sphingomonadaceae > Sphingobium > Sphingobium lignivorans. The sequence continues at coordinate 3,645,775 of NC_015976.1, read as the reverse complement.
GTGGCGAGCACCGGCAAAGGCTGCTCGATCACCACCCTCGGATCGAACAGCATCCCCACGGACACGAAGAAGAGCACCGCGAAGGCATCGCGCAGCGGCAGCGTTTCCTCGGTCGCGCGGCGGCTGAGCGGTGTCTCGCCCAGGATCATGCCGGCGAAGAAGGCGCCGAGGGCAAACGACACATCGAAGATGAAGGCCGATCCCGCCGCCACGCCCAGCGCGATTGCCAGCACGGCCAGGCGGAACAGTTCCCGTGAGCCGGTATGGACGACCCAGTGCAGTGCCCAGGGAATGACGCGGCGCCCGACGATGAGCATGAGCGCGACGAAGGCGCCGACCTTGAGGAAGGTGAGGCCAAGCGGCAGGGCCAGCGTGAGGATGCCCGTGCCCGCGGGATTGCGCACCATGCCCGCCAGCACCGGCAGCAGCACGAGCGCGAGTACCATCACCAGATCCTCGACGATCAGCCAGCCCACCGCGATGCGGCCCCGCTCGGTCTCGACGAGATCGCGCGACTGCAGCGCCCGCAGCAGCACCACGGTGCTCGCCACCGACAGCGCGAGGCCGAAGCCGAAGCCGGCCAGCGGATCCCAGCCGAGTGCCCATGCCAGCCCCATGCCCAGCAATGTCGCGGTCGCGATCTGCGCGATCGCGCCGGGCACGGCGATCCGGCGGACCGAGAGCAGGTCCTTGAGGGAAAAGTGCAGGCCCACCCCGAACATCAGCAGGATGACGCCGATCTCCGCGAGCTCGTTCGCAAGGTTGGTGTCCGCGACGAACCCCGGCGTGAAGGGCCCGACCAGCACACCGGCCAGGAGATAGCCCGCGATGGGCGAGACGCGCAGGCGCATCGCGATCGCGCCCATGATGAAGGAGACGACGAAGCCGGCGACGATGGTAGCGATCAGGGGCGTGTAATGGGGCATCAGGCGGGTTTGCTTCCTCTGTCCTTGTGCTGTGAAGGTGTCTTGTGACGTGAGTCCGATGACATTGACGGCCGGCGGGGACGGCGTGCCACACGGACGCTGTCCCGGCCGGAAGGCCTCTCGCGCGCTAAGCGAGGGCAGCGTGTGCCTTCAGCTATAACGCAGCGCGTGCGGCGTGCTGGCGCGCTTCGCCGCCAACCGGCCGTTCGGGATCATATCATGCGGAGAGGCGGTTCGCGCGCGCTTCTTGCGCGCCATCTGGCTTCGCGCGGCTGTGCCGTCGTGCGGCTTTCCATCCCGGCCGGGCCGGAAGCGGCGGTGCGCGCCGGCACCTCGCATGGGGAGCGGGCAGGCATGGCCGCCATGCCGGTGTCGCAGCCCGAGGCGTTCCCGTCCTTCAGCGTCGCTGTCAGGGTCGCGAGCGGCGCCTGTTTCCGGCTGTGCAGGGCGACCACGTTGGTGGATGGATCGAAAGCCGAGCCCAGCGGCGTGGTCGCGGGCAGTCCGGAATGGACCAGAGCGGGAATGAGCGCACTGGCCAGCGCAAGCAGCATCGCGATGGCAAACCATTGCCCTCTGCTGCCATGGCTCGGCCAAGCCCTCGTCATCAGTCCTCCATGTTCGCTGGAAGAGTGTAGGAGCACGGCCCCGCAAAGTTAAGTGCCTTGGTCGAAAATGTTTCGGTCCCGCTCCGTTTCCGGCGAGGCAATCATCAGGCAATCGCGCTTCCCGCGATGGGAAGAAGCCGCGCGTCCCATTCTTCGTCTCGCATTGATTGCGTCTTGCCCCGCTTTGCGCTAAGGGCGCCGGGATTTCGCGCGGCCCCGAAGCCCCGCTCCAGCCCACAAGTCACAGAGAGATAGAATGAGCCCCCGTCCCAACGCTCTGCGGAACGTTGCCATCATCGCGCACGTCGATCATGGCAAGACCACCCTTGTTGACCAGCTTTTCCGCCAGTCCGGCACCTTCCGCGATAACCAGCGGGTCGAGGAGCGGGCCATGGACTCCAACGATCTGGAGAAGGAGCGGGGCATCACTATTCTCGCCAAGCCCACGTCGATCGAGTGGGAAGGCACGCGCATCAACATCGTCGACACGCCCGGCCACGCCGACTTCGGCGGCGAGGTGGAGCGCATCCTCTCCATGGTCGATGGCGTGGTGCTGCTGGTGGACAGCTCGGAAGGCGCGATGCCGCAGACCAAGTTCGTGACCGGCAAGGCGCTGGCGCTGGGCCTGCGCCCGATCGTCGTCGTCAACAAGGTGGACCGGCCGGACCAGCGCATCCAGGAAGTGCTGGACGAAGTGTTCGACCTGTTCGTGAGCCTCGATGCGACCGACGAGCAGCTCGATTTCCCCGTGCTCTACGCCTCGGGCCGCAATGGCTATGCCAGCACCGACCCCTCCCTGCGCGAAGGCACGCTGACGCCGCTCTTCGAGACGATCGTCAATCATGTGCCGCCGCCGGCGCTGGACCTCGATGCGCCGTTCACCTTCCTGGTGACGCTGCTCGACCGTGACAATTTCCTCGGCCGCATCCTCACCGGGCGCGTGACGTCCGGCACCGTGAAGATCAACCAGCCGATCCACGCGCTGGACATGGACGGCAAGGTCATCGAGGCGGGCCGCGCGTCCAAGATCATGACGTTCCGTGGTCTCGACCGCGTCCCGGTCGACGAGGCCAAGGCGGGCGACATCATCAGCCTTGCGGGCCTGACGGTCGCCACCGTGGCCAACACCATTGCCGACACCTCGGTCACCACGCCCATCCAGGCCCAGCCGATCGATCCGCCGACGCTCTCCATGCGCTTCGCCGTCAACGATTCGCCCATGGCCGGCCGCGAAGGCGACAAGGTGACGAGCCGCATGATCCGCGACCGCCTGTTCCGCGAAGCCGAGAGCAATGTCGCGATCAAGGTGACCGAGAGCGCCGACAAGGACAGCTTCGAGGTTGCCGGTCGCGGCGAGCTTCAGCTGGGCGTGCTCATCGAGACGATGCGGCGCGAAGGCTTCGAGCTCGGCATCTCGCGCCCCCGCGTGCTGTTCCGCGATGGCGAGCATGGCCGCGAGGAGCCTTATGAGACGGTCGTCATCGACGTGGACGACGAGTTCTCCGGCACGGTGATCGACAAGATGGCGATCCGCAAGGCCGAGATGACGGACATGCGGCCCTCGGGCGGCGGCAAGACCCGCATCACCTTCTCGGCGCCCTCGCGCGGCCTCATCGGCTATCATGGCGAGTTCCTGTCCGACACGCGCGGCACCGGCATCATGAACCGGCTGTTCGAGAAATACGGCCCCTACAAGGGCCCGATCGAAGGCCGGAAGAACGGCGTGCTGATCTCCAACGGGTCCGGCGAGGCGAATGCCTATGCACTCGGCCCGCTCGAGGAGCGCGGCGTGCTGATGGTCGGCGTGGGCGAAGCGCTCTACGAAGGCATGATCATCGGCGAGAACGCCAAGCCGGAAGACCTTGAGGTCAATCCGATGAAGTCCAAGCAGCTCACCAACTTCCGCGCCAGCGGCAAGGATGACGCCATCCGCCTGACGCCGCCCTGGAAGATGACGCTGGAGCAGGCCATCGCTTACATCGACGATGACGAGATGGTGGAAGTGACGCCCAAGACGATCCGGCTGCGCAAGCGCCATCTCGATCCGCACGAGCGCAAGCGCGCCAAGCGGTCGGTCGAGGCGGCCTGATCCAATCGCCTGAAATCAGATAGCGGGGGCGGGGAAAGTGATTTCCCCGCCCTTTCCTTTTCAGGCGGGTGCGGTGGCTCCGTGATCCGCCGCCGCTGCCGCTCACTTGCCCGTCTTGCATTTTGCAGCGCAGCGCGGCCTATTGGGCTCTCGAACAGCAAGGGGGTTTCGAGATGGCCGATTATGATCGCCGCACAATTCTGGCCGGGTCCGCGGCCATGGCAGGGCTCGCCACCGCCACGGCACCCGCGATCGCCGCGGGCAGGGACGACAAGGCGGTCAGGGATGCCATCGCGAAGAATCACGATGCCGCCGTCCAGCGCCTGAAGGACTGGATCGCCCTGCCGTCCATCGCCGCCGAAGGCCGCAACATGCCGGAAGGCGCGGCGCACATGGAAGGCCTGCTGCGCGAGGCCGGTTTCCAGACCGTGAAGCAGGTGCCCACCAGTGGCTATCCGGTCGTCTTCGGCACGCTCGATGCGGGCGCCAAGAAGACCATGGGCATCTACTTCATGTATGATGTGAAGCAATATGATCCGGCCGAATGGTCCTCGCCGCCGCTGGAGGGAAAGATCGTGGACCGGGCCGGTCTCGGCAAGGTCATGATGGGGCGCGGGGCCGTCAACCAGAAGGGGCCGCAGGCGACGTTCCTCGCCGCGCTGCATGCCATGAAGGCGGCCGGGCGCAAGCTGCCGGTCAATCTCGTGCTCGTCGCGGAAGGCGAGGAGGAGATCGCCTCGCCCCATTTCCCGGAAGCGGTCGCGCAGCCGGACGTGCTCGCCGCCCTCAGGAAATGCGTGGGCGTCATCATCCCCACCGGCTGGCAAAGCCCGTCGGATGGCGGCGTGGCGATCAACCTGGGCGCCAAGGGCGCGCTGGAGCTGGAACTGGTGGTCACCGGCGAGAAATGGGGCAAGGGACCGAAGGGCGACATCCATTCCAGCCAGAAGGCGCGGGTGGACAGCCCGGCATGGCGCCTGGTCGCGGCGCTGCAGACGCTCGTGACGCCGGACGGGAACATGCCCGCCATCGACGGTTACATGGACAAGGTCCGCCCCCTCACGCCCCGTCAGCTCGCCCTCATCGCCGAGAATGCCCGGGCGAGCAGCGAAGAGGAAACCAAGCGCCTGCTCGGCGTCTCGCAATGGATCGACGGCATGACGTGGGAAGAGTCGCTCGTCCGCCTCGCCGCCGTGCCCACGGTCAATATCGAGGGGCTGGTGAGCGGCTATACCGGCCCGGGCGGAAAGACCATCCTGCCCGGCCGCGCCGTGGCCAAGCTCGACCTGCGTCTCGTGCCGGACATGACCAAGGAGGACAGCCTCGCCAAGCTGCGCGCGCATCTGGACCGGCGCGGGTTCGACGATGTCGAGATCGTCGTGGGTGGCGGCTATGGCCCCACCGAGACGGACGAGAACAGCGCGCTCATCCGGGCGCAGCGGGCGACCTACACCCGCTTCGATGTGCCGACCACGCTCTATCCCCGCCTTGCCGGCTCATGGCCGGGCGTCGTCTTCACTGGCGCGCCGGTCAGCCTGCCCGCCGGTCAGTTCGGCCTGGGTCATGGCAGTGGCGCTCATGCGCCGGACGAATATTTCCTCATTGAGAGCAGCAACCCGAAAGTCGCCGGCATGGACGAGGCGGCCCTCGGCTTCGTCGATTTCCTTTACCAGATCGCCGCGATCGGCTGAGGCCGGCCGAACGGCCCGGATGCCGCGCCGGGCGAGCCTCAGCGGGCTTGCCCGGCCCGCGCGGATGCGAAGCGCGTGGCGCCGGCGATGGCCTCTGCCTCGACGGCGCGATGATCGCGCGTGTAGCGCCGGGCGAAGCCGCGCACGCCCCATCGTTCATATTGCTGCACATGGACGAGTTCGTGCGCCCAGAGCCGGATGTCCCCGGCCGCATCGGGGCCGTGCCGGAACAGGATCACATCGTCGAGCGTGATGGCGACGGCGTTCGTCTTGACGCTATTGGTCGGGAAGCCCAGCTCATCGCCATTGCCCACGCGGTAGCGCACACGGTCCAGCAGGGGAGCGGGGAAATGTCCTTCCAGCCGGGTCCGAACAGCCCGGGGAATAGGGCTCACGCCGGTCCGGAGTGCATCGCGCCGTGATGCGAGGATCCATTGGGTCATGGCCTCGCTGGCCATGTCTTCGCCGGCGCGTTGCAGGTCCCCCAGAAGTGCGCGGGCGACCGCACCGGCTTCAGGCTGGCGCGCCTGTGCCAGCGCGACGGGCGAGGCCAGCAGCAAGGCTGCGGCAGGGAGGGAGGACAGGGCAGCGATACGGACAAGGACCATGCCGCCGCCCTAGCCGCCGGGCTCTGAACAGCCGTTTAACCGCCTTCCTCCGGCCGTGCCCGTGGCGCGCTTCGCCGTTGTTCCCGCGCCCCGCCGCTATTCTGAACGGCCTGTTCGTCAGGCGTTCAGCCCCGTCTGTCACCGTGGAGCCCTCGGGAAGCGAAGGCCGCGCTCTCCCGTTGATGAAGGGAGAAGGATGATGAATCTCACCAGTTGTTTCATGACGGCCGCTCTGGCCACCGCCACCCTCACCGCCGGGCTGGTCGCCACGCCCGTCCAGGCGCGGACCGGCACGGTGATCGCTTATGGTGATCGTGACTGGCGCGACCATCGCTACCGCTATGACCGCCGCTACGCACGGCGCGACCATTACAGCCATCGCGAGCGGTATCGCCGCCATGACGATCGTCGCCAGTGGGGCTGGAATGGCGGCTATGACCGCCGCGATGCCCGCCGCTGCTGGACGGAGTGGCGTTACGACCGCTGGCGCCATGATCGCGTCCGCGTACGGGTCTGTCGCTGAGGCGGATCGAATATCGGAGAGGCGTTGACGGCGCCACGTCCCTGCGGCAAGGGCATCGCCATGTCCGACACACCGCCCGACCGCCTCTCCACCAATCCGCGCAGCGCCCATTTCGACATGGAGACGCTCCAGCGCGGCATCGGCATCCGCTTCCGTGGCCGTGAGCGCAACGATGTCGAGGAATATAGCATCTCGGAGGGCTGGATCCGGGTCGCCGCGGGCAAGACGCGCGATCGCCACGGGCAGCCGCTCACCATCCGGCTGAATGGCGAGGTCGAGGCCTGGTTCGAGGACGTCAAGCAGGCACCGGCCGACGACACCGGGAACGAGCCCGAGACCAAGGACGCCTGATCGTCTGTGTCCGCCGGAAAGCGGCGCCGGTCAGCTCGCTGATGCCGGCGTCTCTGAAGGCGTGACGTGCCCCTGATCGACGCGCAGGCGCGTCGCCGCGCCGAGCCCTTCGAACAGGCTGCTCTCCGTGCCGGTCATCCAGACCTGTCCCCCGGTCGCGCGCAGCCGCTCGAAAAGCGCGCCGCGCCGCAGCGGGTCGAGATGCGCCGCCACTTCATCCAGCAGGATCACGAGCGGCCGGCCACGCGTGGGGCCGCACAGCTCGGCATGGGCAAGGATGATGCTGAGCAGCAGGGCCTTCTGCTCGCCGGTGGAGCAGAGCGCCGCGTCCTGATCCTTGCCGAGATGGCGCACCAGCAGGTCCGCGCGGTGAGGACCGCTCAGCGTGCGACCCGCCGCCTTGTCCCGCGAGCGGCCCGTCGCCAGGGCTTCGCGCAGGGCCTCTTCATCGCCGTCCCAGCCGGCAAGGCTGAGTCCGGGCTGTGCGAAGAGCGGTTGCACGGTCCGGGTGATCTGCGCGTCCAGTTCAGCGATGAGCGCGCGGCGCGCGGCGTGAAGAGCCGCGCCATGCTCGGCCATCTGGTCCTCCAGCGCGCGCAGCCACGCCGGGTCGGGCGGCGTCTCTTCGCTCAGCAGGGCATTGCGCGCGCGCATCGCGGCTTCGTAGCGCAGGCTGTGGCCGGCATGGAGCGGGTCGCGGGCCAGCGTCAGCCGGTCGAGGAATCGTCGCCGGCCGCCGGGGCTCTCGAGGAACAGCCTGTCCATGGCGGGCGTGAGCCAGCTGATCGCGAGAAGCGCCGAAAGCGCGCTGGCGGATGCGGTCCTGCCATCGATGCGGACTTGCCGCCTGTCGGGAGTCGCGGCCTCGGTGCCCGTGCCGGCCTGTGTCTCCAGCCTGCCATCGGTAATGCGCGCCGCGACGGCAAAGCCCCCTGGGCCGCCCTGCCGCGCCATGTCGCGCAGCGCCGCGCCTCGCAGTCCTCGGCCGGGCGCCATCAGCGACACGGCTTCCAGGATGTTCGTCTTGCCCGCCCCGTTTTCGCCGGTGAGCACGATGATCTGCTCATGCGGCACGATGAGCGCGTCGGCATGGTTGCGGAAATCGGTCAGGGCAAGGCGGGTGATCGCCATGGCCGCTCCTAACCATCAACGGATGACAGGCCAAGGGCTTCTGTGGCAGAACCGTGGATGGCAAAGGACGGAGAAGCAGGCAATGACAGGAAACAGGCTGAAGAGTTTGGCGACGCTGGTCGTCGCGGGGCTCGTTGCGGGCAGTGCGCAGGCTGCCCTTCCGGTCGGCGCAAAGGCGCCGGACTTCACGACCCGGGGCGCCAAGGCGGGCAAGGTCTTCACGCTCAAGCTCTCGGACGCGCTCGCGAAAGGGCCGGTCGTCCTCTATTTCTTCCCCGCCGCCTTCACGCCGGGCTGCACGGCCGAAGCAAAGGAATTCGCCGACATGTCGGACGAGTTCTCCAGGCATGGCGCGACGGTCATCGGCATGTCGGCCGATCCGGTGGACAAGCTCGCGAAATTCTCCACCGAGGCGTGCCGGGACAAGTTCGCGGTGGCATCGGCCGGGCCGGGCGTCATCACCGGCTATGATGTCGCGCTGGCTTCCCAGAATGCCGATTTTCAGGGCAAGACCAACCGCACATCCTATGTGATCAGCACCGCGGGCCGCATCGTCTATGCCCATAGCGCGATGGACTATCGCGATCATGTCAGGAATACGCTGGCGGTCGTGAAGTCGCTGGAATCGGGCAAGTAAGCGCTACTGACCGAAAGCGCCCCGCAGGACGATTGCGACGACCGACGAGCACGCTATGGCCGCGCCATGGCGAGATTTTCCTTTCGGCATGCGCGTATCCGGGGCCGGCTGGCAAATCTGGCCCTGCTGGCCGGGCTGTTGCTGCTGCTGGCGTGGTTGCGCGCGCCTGAGCAATTGACGGATGCGGAAGGACTGGCCGTGCGGGTGATGGACGGCGACAGTCTCCGCATCGGGACGCGCATCGTCCGGATCGGCGGCATCGACGCCGTGGAGCTTCATCAGCAATGCAAGATGCCGGACGGTGCCGTCTGGCCCTGCGGCCGGGATGCGCGCGAGGCCTTGCATGAGATGGTGGCGAGGGGAGATCTCGCCTGTCGATCGCGGCAAGAGGACCGATACGGGCGCGCGCTGTCGCAGTGCGCCGTGCGGGATGTAGCCGACGTAGCGGCCGCTCTTGTCCGCCAGGGCTGGGCCGTGAGCGGCGATGGCCGGGACAACGGACCTTATCGGACCGAGCAAGCGACCGCGCGGGCGGCTGGCCGGGGCATCTGGCAAGGGCGTTTCGATCGGCCGGGTGACTGGCGCGCGGCAAACCGGCACCCGCGGGACTGACTGCGGATCAGGCATACGTTGATTTTGTCCGGAACGGCGCATAAGCCGTGCAACGATCATGGGCTTCACCGCCCGGCAGCAAGCGATCGGTTCGAACAGGAGAGGAAGCATCATGGACATCGCAGGGACCACGGCGTTCATCACGGGCGGCGCGAGCGGCATCGGCTTCGGCATCGCGCAGCGCCTGCTGGCCAATGGCGCGCGGCTGGTGCTTGCAGATATCCGGCAGGATCATCTCGACGAAGCCAGGCAGTTCTTCGAGGAGCGCCAGCAGGGGCGCAATGTCCATACCATCCGCCTGGACGTCTCCGATCGGGCGCAGATGGCGGAGGCCGCCAGGGAATGCGAGGCGGTGATGGGCGGGCCGGACATCCTCATCAACAATGCCGGCATCGATCCGTCAGGCCCCTTCAAGGACGCGACGTATCAGGATTGGGATTATGGGCTCGCCATCAATCTCATGGGGCCGATCAATGGCATCATGGCGTTCACGCCCGGCATGCGGGCACGCGGGCGTGGCGGGCACATCGTCAACACGGCCTCGCTGGCGGGCCTTACGCCGATGCCGAGCTTCATGGCCATCTATGCGACTGCCAAGGCCGCCGTCATCACCTTGACCGAGACCATCCGGGACAGCATGGCGGAGGATAATATCGGCGTCACCGTGCTCATGCCCGGTCCGATCAAGAGCCGCATCCACGAATCCGGGCAGAACCGGCCCGAACGCTTCCGCGCGGGCAGCGGGCTGGCGGAAACCGAGCAGCAGCTCGCGAAGCGCGTGGTGGCGGACAACTGGATGGAACCCACCGAGGTGGGGGACATGATTGTCGACGCCATCGTTCACAACAAGCTGTATGTCTCGACCCACGGCAACTGGCGGGAGACTTGCGAAGCGCGGTTCCAGGCCCTGCTCGACTCCATGCCGGAGGCCAGGCCGTTCGATTTCGGCGCGTCGCTGGCGGTGCCGAAGGAAGAGGCCTGAGCATTTTCGGCAGGTCGGCGCTTTCCACCCGGCCGGGAAATGCTTTAGGGCGCTTCCATGAACGCCAATCTGACAGCCGACCGCCCGACCTTCGTCACGCATCTGGAATGCTCGCTCACCGGTGAGCGCTATGCGGCGGACCAGCTTCACGGCCTGTCCCGCGCCGGGCGGCCGTTGCTGGTGCGCTATGATCTGGATGCCGTCGCCGCCGCCGTCTCGCGGGACGCGCTCGCAGCCCGGGAAACGGACCTGTGGCGCTGGCGCGAATTGCTGCCGGTGCGGCGCACGGAGAATATCGTTTCCTTAGGGGAGGTCGAGACGCCGCTGGTGCCCATCGCCCGGTCCGGTGGCCCCGGCGTGCTGGTGAAGGACGAGGGGCGGCTCCCCACCGGTTCCTTCAAGGCGCGCGGGCTGGTGATGGCCGTCGCCATGGCCCGCGAGCTCGGCGTCACCCGCATCGCCATGCCGACCAATGGCAATGCCGGCGCCGCTCTGGCGGCTTATGCCACGCGCTGCGGCATCGAGACGATCGTGCTGTGCCCGGAGGATACGCCGGAAGTGAATGTGCGCGAGATCGCACTCCAGGGTGCGCGCGTCTGGCGCGTCAACGGCCTGATCGACGATTGCGGCGCCATCGTCGGCAAGGGCGCCGCGGAAGGGCGCTGGTTCGATTTCTCGACTCTCAAGGAGCCCTACCGGATCGAGGGCAAGAAGACGATGGGGCTGGAGCTTGCCGCGCAGTTCGGCTGGGAGCTCCCGGATGCGATCTTCTACCCGACCGGTGGCGGCACGGGGCTCATCGGCATGTGGAAGGCGTTCGACGAGCTGGAAAGGCTCGGCTGGATCGGATCGAAGCGGCCGCGCATGTATGCGGTGCAGGCGGCCGGCTGCGCGCCGATCGTCAAGGCCTTCGAGGACGGCGTCGAGCATGCCGAGCGCTGGGAGGATGCGTCAACCGTCGCGGCCGGCATCCGCGTGCCGCGCGCCGTGGGCGATTTCCTCATCCTGCGCGCCGTCCGCGAATCGGGCGGGCGCGCCCTGGCCGTGGACGATGGCGAGATCCTGCGCGCGGTGGACGATGCCGCCCGTCAGGATGGGCTCCTCCTCTGCCCGGAAGGCGGCGCGACGCTCGCGGCTTACCGGCAGGCGAAGGCGGACGGCCTCGTGGGTGCGGACGAGCGCGTCGTCCTGTTCAATTGCGCGACCGGCCTCAAATATCCCATGCCGCCCGCGGACAACTGGCTGGACCGCCACGGCGAGATCGATTTCGACGCCCTCTGAGCGCCGGCGGGATAGGGCGCCCCACGGCGTGGCGTTCGCCGGCTCCCCCGAGGCGGGAGCGCCCGGCGCCGGCGCTGAAAGCTCGCTTCGCCCCTAGCTCTCATCCCCCATGCGCAGCGCGGCGATGAAGGCTTCCTGCGGGATCTGCACGCTGCCATATTCGCGCATGCGCTTCTTGCCCTCTTTCTGCTTCTCCAGCAGCTTCTTCTTGCGGGTGATGTCGCCGCCATAGCATTTGGCGGTCACGTCCTTGCGCATCGCGGCGATGGTCTCGCGCGCGATCACCTTCCCGCCGATCGCCGCCTGGATGGGGATCTTGAAGAGGTGGCGGGGGATGAGGTCCTTCAGCCGCTCGCACATGTGCCGCCCGCGCGCTTCGGCGGCGCTGCGGTGGACGATCATGCTGAGCGCGTCGACCGGCTCGTTGTTGACGAGGATGCTCATCTTCACGAGGTCGCCCTCGCGCGTGCCGATCTGGTGATAATCGAAGCTCGCATAGCCGCGCGAGATGGACTTCAACCGATCGTAGAAGTCGAACACCACTTCGTTGAGCGGCAGTTCGTAGGTCACCTGCGCGCGGCCGCCGACATAGGTGAGGTTCTTCTGGATGCCGCGCCGGTCCTGGCAGAGCTTGAGGATCGCGCCCAGATGCTCGTCGGGCACGTAGATCACGGCCTCGATCCACGGCTCCTCGATCATCTCGATATGATTGGGGTCGGGCATGTCGGCCGGGTTGTGCAGGTGGCGCACCGTCCCGTCCTTCATGTGCATCTCGTAGACCACGGATGGGGCCGTGGTGATGAGGTCGAGATCATATTCGCGGGTCAGCCGCTCCTGGATGATCTCCAGATGCAGCAGCCCCAGGAAGCCGCAGCGGAAGCCGAAGCCCAGCGCCGCGCTCGTCTCCATCTCGAAGCTGAACGAGGCATCGTTGAGGCGCAGCTTGGAGATGCTCTCGCGCAGCTTCTCGAAGTCGTTGGCATCGACCGGGAAGAGCCCGCAGAACACCACCGGCTGCACTTCCTTGAAGCCGGGCAGCGGCTTGGCCGCGCCGTTCTTCACGGTGGTGATGGTGTCGCCCACGCGCGTTTCGGTGATGTCCTTGATCTGCGCGGTGATGAAGCCGATCTCGCCCGGGCCCAGTTCCGCGAGCTGCTCGATCTTGGGCCGCATGCAGCCCACGCGATCGACCAGATGCTCGGTGCCGCCGATCATGAACTTGATCTGCTGGCCTTTCTTCAGCACGCCGTTCATCACGCGCACGAGGATGACGACGCCCAGATAGGGGTCGTACCAGCTGTCGACCAGCATCGCCTCGAGCGGCGCGTCGCGGTCGCCCTTGGGCGGGGGGATGCGCTTCACGATGGCTTCGAGGATGTCGTCGATGCCGATGCCGCTCTTGGCGCTGGCGAGCACGGCGTCGCTCGCGTCGAGGCCGATCACTTCCTCGATTTCCGCGCGCACCTTCTCGGGTTCGGCGGCGGGCAGGTCGATCTTGTTGAGCACCGGCACGATCTCGTGGTCATGCTCGATCGACTGGTAGACATTGGCCAGCGTCTGCGCTTCCACGCCCTGCGCGGCGTCCACCACCAGCAGCGCGCCTTCGCAGGCGGCGAGGCTGCGCGAGACCTCATAGGCGAAATCGACATGCCCCGGCGTGTCCATGAGGTTGAGCTCATAGGTCTCGCCGTTCTGCGCCTTGTAGTCGAGCCGCACGGTCTGCGCCTTGATGGTGATGCCGCGCTCTTTCTCGATGTCCATGTTGTCGAGCACCTGCGCGGTCATCTCGCGGTCGGTGAGCCCGCCCGTGCGCTGGATGAGGCGATCGGCCAGCGTCGACTTGCCATGGTCGATATGCGCGATGATCGAGAAATTCCGGATATGGGCGAGGTCAGTCATGCCGCGCCGATAGCAGCATGGACGGGCGCGGCAAAGTCCTCCCTTCGGCAAGGCCAGGCCATGACGATTCCGTCCAAGACCAGCATGGCGATCCATGACAATTGCCGTTAAGGCCGGAGGGGCGGCCTTGTGCGCCATGGCCGCTGTGATAAACGGGGGCGAGGGTGGTTTTCTGCCGGCTGCGTCCTGCATCCGGCCTGTGGGTGAGGTAGGAAGATGAAAGGTTCCGTCAAGTTCATGCTTGCCGCGGCGGCGCTCGCGGTGGCGAGCCAGCCGGCGTTCGCGGTGGACAACAAGAAGGGGTCGTCCGGTCGTCAGGACCAGACCAAGGGCACGCGGGAAATCCCGAAATGCTATCGCAGCCTCGGCACCGTGGCGATCGTGGAGCCGGACACGCAGTGGTGGCGCGAGCTGAGCCTGGGCAGCCCCGAGGCGATCCTGCGCATCTTCATCCAGCAGTCCGGCTGCTTCACGCTCGTCAATCGCGGCCGCTCGATGCAGAACCGCGCCATGGAGCGTGCGCTGGCCGATCAGGGCGAGCTGCAGGATGGCAGCAATCTCGGGCGCGGGCAGGTGAAGGCGGCGGACTATTTCCTCCAGCCGGACATCGTCACGACCAACAAGAATAGCGGCGGCAACGCGCTGGGCGGCGCGCTCGGCGGCCTGCTGGGCCGCAGCACCTTCGGCGCGATCGCCGGCGGCATCAACATCAAGAAGAGCGAGGCGAATGTCACGCTCTCCATCGTCAATGCCCGCACCACCGTCGAGGAAGCGCTGACCGAGGGCTATGCCCGCAAGTCGGACCTCAGCTTCGGCGCCGGCGGCGGTGCCGGATGGTGGGGCGGCTTCGCCGGCGCGGCCGGCGGCGGCTACCAGAACACGGACATCGGCCAGGTGATCGTGCTCGCGTATCTGGATGCCTACACCAAGCTCGTCGGCCAGCTCGGCGGCCTCCCCGCCGACGCCTCCGCCGCGGCGCCCGTCGCCAAGTAAGTCACCGGGATATCAGGCTCTGGGGAAAAGGCGGGTCGCAGGGCCCGCCTTTTTTGTTTGGGGTGGGGGTGACGACCAACTCTAGCGCGGCGAGCCTTTGAACAGCTGGAGAATGGCTGCTATCACTCGAACCCGCCATCCAGAGCGAGGAGCGTTAGTCGAAATCGTATTCGTCGACCGATCGATTTGCCTGCCGAATCGCAGCTGCTTCATTGAGAAGCGATTGACGTTGGTCGAAGGGTGTCTGGATGTCGAGCCCCTTTGCTTCGAGAATGCGAGCGCCGAGCAAGCGATCCTGCACCGTCTCAGTACGGACCTTTCGCCGCGCGGCCTCTGCGCCTTCATAGTCCTTCTGCATGAGCTTAATTTCGGCTTCGATCCGCTGGTAGGTGTCTTCGCCGCCCTGCCTAGGGCGTAAATGGGCCGCGTCCCGTCGCGCCTCCTCATAACGTTTGCCGCGGGCCGCAGCCAAAGCACGAAGACGGCGAACCCCAAGCGCTCCGCGCGTTTGGCGGTTCAGCACAGCGGTCAGCAGTTGATAGGCGGCCTCGAAATCATGGTCGCGATTCATCAAGATCGTCGCCGCGCGTGAGTCGGCCCGCCCATCATCAAACGGCATCGCACGAAGGCGTCCAATTTCACGCTCTGCCGCTGGAAATTCACCTGCGGCGACGAGGATCCCGATTTTGATGTCCAGGAGGACGGCGTTGCGATCAACCCTGTGGGCTTCCTCTTGCAGAAGCGTATCCAAATCGGTCCACCGTCCAAGCAATTTGAGGCAAATGGCGAGATCGGCGATCACGCTGTTCATATATTTGCCGATCTTGCGTGCTTCGCGAAGCATCAAAACAGCGCCATTCAAATCGCCATCTGACAATCGAAGCATAAACGCCTCAAGATACGCGGCTGATCGGAATCCGCTGTCCTTGATGAGACCGAGCACACGCCTGGCATCGGGAGAGCCAAGGCGGACTAGAGCACGCAACAGGTACGACAGAATCTCCTCTCGGGTGTTCTCATCCATTTTCATGTCGATCGCGGGCATTCCCCACGCCACGACGCGATCCAGAGCGTGGTCGTCGACATGGCGTCGATCATAAGCGTCACGCACGAGGTCTTGCAGGGTAGAGGGCAGGAGAAGACCCTTGAACTCCTTTGGAAGCGTCCCCCCCTCCAGCGCAGTCATGTAGACAAAGGCGTCGAACAATTCTGCTCTCAGTTCGTCATTTTTGACGGCGGCCTCCCATTCTGCCTTCAGAAAGCGCGCGAAGATCGTGCGAAGTTCGGTGCTCCCGTAGCCATGCTTCCGACGAAACATCCCGCGAACAGGCGCGGAGATAAGGTAGTTGGCACCGCTGATTTGCATGAGGCACCCGGCAATCAGAAATTCGATCGTCTCGACCATTCCCTCTTGCTCGATGCCGTGATGGCCTTGGATGATGTTGGCCATCATCCGTCCATTAAGCTGGGGAACCCAGCTCAAAATCGAGAGGATATCACGCTCGATCGGTTTCAGACGATCAAAGCTGAGGCTTTCTGATAGAATCTCTTCTTGAATATCATGGAGTTGCTTCGGGTCGCTGTCAACGACGACCGGGCCACCATGGGCAATGAGGCGGGCGACCGTACGCGCTATGGTAGGATGCCCGCCGATTGACTGGATCACCGTATCGTTCGGCAACGCGGGCGTTCCCCCGAAGATTGGAATCGTCTCCAAGATTAGAGTCCGAATGTCGGGGGCCTCGAGTTGCTCCACGTCAACCTGCTGGACATTCTGCAGCGGCCGCAGGTCCTTGAATTTCAACTTACGCGCCGAAATCAGGCATAGCTTTAGCTGGTCATACCTCGCGGCAGCGCTCAACAGCGCAGCGGCCCAGGGCTTAAGTTCACCGCGATCCTCGTATAAACCGAGGCCAATGACGATTGTCACCGTCTGACCAAGGTCAGCGAAGTGGCACATCGACTGGAGAATTTCTTCGACCTGCTCGTCGATCGACGCATCATTGAAGGCGGCCAAGGCACTTTCGAATTTCTTGATCGAGAAGTGGTCTTCCAACTCCTGTCGAACGGCGCGGTAGATGTCGCCCAGGTCTGCATGGGGCGGAAGTTCAAACTCCGGCCCGTAGTTCATCTCAGGCTGTGTCGGGAAGAGCGTCGGAATGAGGAGGCGTTTGACCGTTCGGCGGCCAATCCCGGCGTGGCCGGTGAATAGGAACAAGCCTGGGGCGACCTTGTTGATGAACGTGGCATTCTGATACTCACGGCGTGCCTTGTCGATGAGGCCGCCGCGTCCGAGGGGAGGCAGGATCGTCCCGCTAAGTTCCGCCATGCTCGCCAGCACACCACGTAGATAACGGGCGATATCTTTGGCGGTGTGGCCAGCCGAAGGAACCCACGCCTCGCGCATCCAAGCCGGGAGCCTGGCACGTTCCACGCCGGGCTCCACCGGGAAGACAAAATATCTGAAGCCTGGATTCTGAATTTTGTTGAGACGCGCGCGCTCGATCTCAAATTGAACCCAAACGGAGTCGACTGACGCGCGAGATGCGAAAAGTACGAATATGCGGCTCTCCGCCACCCGCTCCTCCATCGCCGAGATGAGGTTCTCGCCGTTTTCAAAGCTCTTCGGATAAAAATATGCCATTCCGGGCGGTATGTTGCGCTCGACGTTGCCGACAAAATTTACATCGACGCCAGAAAGCGACAGAAACACAGTCGGCAGCATAGTCCCTCGGAATCATTTCATCGTTATCAAGTTGGCGGCCAAGTGTAGCGGAAGCCCTGCATTCCTTACAGAGGGCTTTTCATGGTAGATATCGGCGCCCCGGTCTGGGGCTTTCCCGCACAGCACTTTGTGTGTCGAGAACGAGGGGGTTTGTCCCATTTGCGGAATAGCTCCAGTCCCGAGAGCGTGAATTTCCGCCGATCACATCTATCCACGCGGCCCAGTCCACCAACGGCGATCATGCCTCGCCCTATCCCCCCAGCCCCCCCAACCCCCTCACCCCAGCCCCAGCCGCGCTGCGGCCTCCCTTGCGGCGCGGGCGCCGTGCTTGAAGGCGCCGGTGTAGTTCTGCGCGCCTTCCAGTTCGGAGTGGGCGATGATGATCTGGCCGAAGCCCCGGGCGACGATCTCGCGCGGGCCGGGCCGGCCGTCCGCGCCGTAGAAGAAGCCGGGATATTGCACCACGCGCGCGTGTCCCCAGCGGTTGAGCACGATGCCGGCGATGTCCCGCTTCGCGTCGAAGCCGGTCGGGCCGAACAGATGCGTCATCTGCGCGCGGATGGTGCGTTCATAGTCGGCATAGGGCGTCGCCATGAGGCGCATGCGGTGCGCGGTCGCCTGCATCCGCGCGTCCGCCTCGCCCGGTGAATAGAGGCCGGTGTAGAGCGTGAAGAGCGCGGGCTTGTCCGGGTCCAGCGCCGGCGCGCTGCCGTCGATCAGCATCGGCCGCCTGATATTGCCGACGAATCCGAACATGCCCTCATCGTCGAACCAGCGCGCCGCCGAGGCGCCGAGCCGGTGGAGGAACCGCCAGTTGGTGAGCGCGACATTGACGACCAGCGCGGGCGCATGGACGAACTGCGCATAAGCCTCGGCAATCTCGGGCGGCAGGTCCGCGACCACGCGGCGCGTCACCCAGCCCCCGCTTGCCATGACGACCGCGCCGGCGGTGATCCGCGCGGGCTTGCCGCCCTTCACATAAGCGACGTCCACGCCCGTGCCCCCGGCGCCCGTTCCCCCGGTGCCCGTCCCCCCGGTGCCCGTGCCCCCGGGGCGATGCCGCACGGAGAAGACCGTCGCGCCAAGGCGGATGCGGGTGGCTTGCCCCGGCCGGTCCAGCGCCGCGAAGCGGATCGGCCGGCGCGCCACGTCCGCGAACCGGTCCTCGCCTTCGATGCCCTCGGGCACGAGCTTCTTCACCAGCGCGCGCGCCAGCACGCTGTTGCCGCCGGGGAAGGAGGGGTCCATGCGCGGGGTCGGCCGCACATAGATGCGCGCGGCGCGGGCGGACACGGCATCGGGGCTCACGCCGGTCAGCAGGCTGGTGTGCGGCCGCGCCACGCGCGTCACGCCCGGGTCGAAGCCCTTGAGCTCCTCGAGATACTGGCGATAGCTCATCCGGTCGAGCAGCTCGGGCGGCGGGTCGCCTTCCTGCGATCCGGCGCGCCAGGCGAGCAGGTCGCGCCGCAGCGCGAGCGGGAATGGCGTCTCGGCAAGCGCGTTCGCCCAGATGTTGCGCCGCCATGTCGGCCCCGCCGCGCCGTCGCCCCGGTCGAAATAATAAGCGACGTCGACTTCGCTCTCGGCCAGCCCGTCCATCGGCGCATAATTGTCCGTCGCGCAGCGCACCGGGGTGATGCCGGGGGCGAGCGCGCCGAATTCATAATGACGCGGCAGCCCCAGCTCGTCGAACAGCCCGTCCATCTGCGTGCCCGATCCGGCCTCGGGAATGAGGAAGCCGTTCGCCGCCTGCGGGCCGGTGAGATGCACGCCCTCGACCAGAAAGTCATTCTGGCGGGAGGCGCCGCCGAAGACGTCGTGATTTTCCAGGATCAGGCAGCGCTTGCCCCCGCCCGTGAGCTTCGCGAATTCATGCGCGGCCATCAGCCCGCTCGGCCCGCCGCCCACGATCACCAGATCGTAATGCTCGCTGGCCGGTGCGTCCTCCCAGCCTTCGTAAAGCGCGTCGCGGATGCCGTGCGCGGCGTTCATCACCGGCAGCGTGTTGCCGTTGGACGAGGCATAGTCGCCCACGCCGCCATAGCCGCTGATCGCGTCGGCGCCTGCCTCGCCCGCGTGCGCGGCGCTGCCGCCCGCACCCGCCATCAGCATGGCGCCGGCCCCCGCCAGCGCGCCATTGATGAGGTCGCGCCGCGTGACGGCGCTGGTCATGCCGAGACGATCGTCTTCACTCTGCGTGATGCTGGCCATGCGTTCCCTGCCCGGTTGAAGCGCGCAGCCTTCCACCGCGCGCGGCGCAGGTCAAGCGATTGTATACGATTTCATGATCGTCCGGCGCCCGGCCGCTCAGCGCGCCACCAGCCCCGCCGCGTCCACCGCCGCCACCGCCCGCGCGAAGCGTTGCTCGCCATCGCCGGAGATCCGCACATAAGGCAGCGCCCGCCGCACCAGTTCCGCCTCGCAGAGCGCGTAGAAGCGCCGCTGGTCCGCCGCATCCGGGAACATGCGCACCTCATCGCCTATCCACGGCAAGTCGATGTCCATGAGCAGATAGAGCGCGCCCACCTCCGTAAAGGCGTCCAGCGCCGCGATGCGGTGGCCGAACAGCATCATGCTCCAGGCCGCCGTCATCACCGGGTCGGTATCCTGGATCAGCAGCCCCCGCGCGCGCGGCTCGATCGCCCGGCGCGCCGCGACATGCCCGTCCATGATCGCGATCAGGTCCTCCGGCGTCAGGTCGGTGCCATGCGCCTCGCAATAAGTGCGGCCATATTCGGGGACGTCCACCGTGCCCCAATGCGCCGCGAGCCGCTGCGCCAGCGTCGACTTGCCCGTGCTTTCCGGCCCGTGCAGGACCACGCTCGGCACGCTCATGCCGCCGCTCTCCGCGCCCGCGTCCAGGCGATCAGCCCCGCGATCGAGAGCGCGAGGAAGACCACGTAAAGCCCGGCCGTCAGATGCAGCCCGCGCATCCAGTAAAGCGGGATGGCAAGGCAATCGACGAGGATCCAGAAGGCCCAGTTGTCGATATAGCGCCGGGCCATCAGCAATTGCGCGGTCACGCTCAGCATCGCCACGGCAGCGTCCCAGTAAGGGAACGCCGCGTCCGTCTGGCGATGCATGAGCAGGCCCCAGAGCAGGCTCGCGGCCAGGGCAATGGCGCCCCAGACGGCCAGCCCCCGCCCGCCCAGCCAGCGGACCGGCACGTCCCCGCCGGATTGCGCCCGCCGCCAGTTCACCCAGCCATAGGCATTCAGCACGAGGAAGAAGATCTGCAACAGCGCGTCGCTATACAGCCGGGCCTGCGCGAAGATGAAGAAATACAGCGTCACCATCGCGATGCCCGCCGGATAATTCCACAGGCTGCGACGGACGATGAGGATGATGTTCGTCAGTCCCAGACCGACAGCAAGGATCTCCAGAAAGCTCACCGCCCGACCCTTATCGAGCGCTCAGGGATGTGTCGACATGGGAGGCGGCGACAAAGGGCGCGGCGCCAGTCCCCCAACTACTCACGCCGTCACCCCGGACCTGATCCGGGGTCCAGCTGCCTTCTTTATCGGCCAGCCCGACAGAAAGCGGGACCCCGGGGCAAGCCCGGGGTGACGAGAGTCATCCAGACGATGGCGTGGCATTATGATGATGTTCAGGACCCGGAGCGCAACCCCATGCGAGCCATGTGAGCGCCGCGAGCCCGGCAAACCGCTATTTGCAGGCCGCTAGCGCTGGAGCTGAAGGCGTCCGCAGGACAATGTCGATTAGACCTAGCCCGCCTGCCGCCAGCCTTCGCGATAGAAGTCCGGGATGTCGGTCACCACCTTTTCCTTCTCGGCCGGCGCGCGCAGGCGCTCGACGTCGATGGCGGCGGCGAACTCGATGCCCATGCGCTCCCCTTCGGACCAGCGGCATGTGCCTTGCGCGGTGTAGCCCTTGATGAGCTCGATCTCGAATACCGTGCCGGTGGGCACGTCGACCAGTCCCTCGACCATCGCCCCGCGCGAGGAGATGTTCCGGATGCGGGCGGGGTAGCTATGGCCATCGTGCATGAGCGTGACGGAGCGCAGCATCGCCATGCGCGGTTCCCGGCTCGCCTTGTGGCCCGAGGCTTCGGCATGGCCCTTGCCCGCGGCGAGCATGGCGCGCACCCCGGCGGCATCCACCGGCGCGCCGTAGACGAAGCCCTGCACATGGCTGCAGCCCAGCGAGCGGATGAGCGCCAGCTCGTCCATCGTCTCGGCGCCTTCCGCCGTGGTTTCCATGCCCAGCGCTTCGGCCAGGCTCACGATCGACTTGACGATCGCGGCATTGCGGCTGCCCTTGATGGCGGCGCCGCGCACGAAGCTCTGGTCGATCTTGATCTTGTCGAACGGCGCGTGCTTGAGATAGCCGAGCGCCGAATAGCCCGTGCCGAAATCGTCGAGGGCAAGGCGGACGCCGAGATTCTTGATCGCGGTGAACATGCCGTCCGTGTCCGCACCGTCGGCAAGGAAGACGCTCTCGGTGATCTCGAGTTCGAGCCGGTTGGCGGAGAGCCCGGCCATGGCGAGCGCGCTCATGATGAGCGAGGGGAAGCCCGGGTTCGCGAACTGGATGGGGGAGACGTTGACGGCGACGCGCGTGCCTTCCGGCCATCCGGCGGCATCGGTGCACGCGGTGCGGATCACCCATTCGCCAATCGCGCCGATGAGGCCGGCCTCTTCCGCGATGGGGATGAAGGCGGCAGGTGAAATGGTGCCGCGCTCGGGATGGTCCCAGCGGATCAGCGCTTCAAAGCCGGTGATTTTCTCGCTGCTGGCGCAGACCACCGGCTGATAGTCGATGCGCAGGGTGCGCGCCGCGATGGCGAGCCGCAGGTCCTGCTCCAGCTGGCGCCGGTCCTCGGCATCGGCATGCATGGCGGGCGCGAAGTAGCGGAACGCGCCGCGCCCGTCGTCCTTGGCGGCATAAAGCGCCAGGTCGGCATTGCGGGTCAGCGTCTCGGCATTCTTCCCGTCGGTCGGCGCGATGGCGATGCCGATGGAGGCGCCGATCACCACCTGGCTACCCTCGATCGAATAAGGCTGGGACAGCGTCTCGATGATGGCTTTGGCCAGCCGGGTCAGCCTGGTCCGGTCACTCAGGCCCGGCAGCAGGATCTCGAACTCGTCGCCGCCCAGCCGCCCGACCTTCCCGTCCGTGCCGACAAGGCGGAGCAGCCGCTGCGCCACCTGCCGCAGCAGGGCATCGCCGGCCGGGTGGCCCATCGTGTCGTTCACTTCCTTGAAGCGGTCGAGGTCCAGCAGCAGAAGCGCGCATTCGCTCATGATGCCGCGCTGCTCGGTCAGCGCCTGCTCCAGCGTGGCGAGCATGTGGCTGCGGTTCGCGAGGCCGGTGAGCGAATCGAACTTGGCGAGGCGCGTGATCTCGGCTTGCGAGCGGCGCATCTCCGTCAGGTCCGTGCCGCTGCCGCGAAAGCCCAGGAACTGGCCGAATGGCGTCACCGCCGGCTGCCCCGAGACCGACCACCACAGCTCGTCCTGCGTCCCCGCAACACGCACCGCGAGATCGCAGAAGCTCGTCCGGGTGGAGAGATGGAAGCTGAGCGAGCGCTGGCCCTCATTGGGTGTTCCCGGCTCGGGCGGCGCGATCAGGCTCGCGAAGGGGCGGCCGAGGAGCTGCCGCTGGCCGCGGCCCAGCCGTGCGGCGAGCGTCTCGGAGATGTAGGTGATGTTGCCGGCCCGGTCGGTTTCCCAGAACCAGCCGCGCCCGGATTGTTCCAGGTCGACGAGGAAGGCCTTGGCCTGGTCGCCCGTCAGCATGTTCTCGCGCTGTTGCGCCGTCGCGCGGCGGCTGATCCGGAACTCGACCGCCATGACGATCGTCACGCCGGCCGCGAAGACCAGCATGGGCGTCAGCAGGTCCATGACCGGGATATTGCCGATGAAGGCGATGACCCCGCCCAGCCCGTAAGCGATGCTGAGCAGCCGCTGCCGGCCGAAGATGGCGACGGCGAGCAGGGCGGGCGTGAGCGTCACCACCATGAGGCGGAAGAAGTCGCTGCCCAGCGCGGCGGCGGCCGATGTCGCGAACACGGCGCTGGAGAGGGCGACGAAGGGCGCGGTGACAAGCAGTTGCTGGTTGGGCGACAGGCGCGCGAACACCGGAAGGCGCGGTGCAAGCATGATGCCGAGATCGATGACGAGAATCGCCCCGAGGAAGATCAGGAAGCCCGGCCGGACGAGCGCGGCCTGGATGTTCCACCAGCCCACCGCCTGGCCGAGCAGCACCGCCCGTGCGATCATCAGCAGGGGCCAGCTCGTGGCGATCAGCCGCAGCGCCCTGGCGAGCTGCTCGAGCGAATCGCCGTTATGCTCGTCGGCAGCGCCGATCATGGCGTACCAGTCCGGGCGACTGTCCTGCGTCGAGGGCACCTTGGGACGGACGAAGCTCATGGGCCCGCCATGCCATCAGAGCCGTTGCAGAAGGGTTAAGGCGACGTTCAACAGGCCTTATATTGTGTTAATTAATTGATCGGTAAGGATATATTTTCGAGCCGGGAGGGGTATCGGGAAGGCCCGGCGGCACAGGCGCCCCTCCCTGCATCGCGCTTCGCATGCCCGCGAGGGACAGCCCGACCGGACGCGGAAGAGCCGCCCGAGCGACGCGCTGCCGGCCCGGCTTTGTCCTCGTGACGGCGCGTCGCCCGGGGCGGATCAATCGGATCGGAGGGAGGGGAGTGCCTCGCAGCGCCGGGCATATCCGCAGCCGGCCAGCGCGCGAAAAGGCACCGGGCCAGACTGTCCGGTAAATACACGCCCGATCATCCGCAAGGCCCGCCGTGACGGGGCCCCGCCCGCGCGTTCATGCGGGATCATGGCGGGACATCACATGCGCCTCCCCACACGCCGGACGCCCGTCAGGCGACACGACGATATGGAGTTAATGAATTGTTATAAAAGGATTTATCGAGGCCGGCCTGGCCCTTACACCCGCATCGGCATCAGCACGTACAGGGCCTGCGCCTTCTCGTTCTCGCGGATCAGCGTCGGTGCCGCCGCATCGGCCAGATGCACTTCCACCGAGTCCCCTTCGATCTGTCCTAATATGTCCAGCAAATAGCGGGCATTGAAACCGATCTCGATGGGCTGCGCGTCATAGTCGCCCGAGACTTCCTCGGCGGCCGTGCCGTTTTCCGGGCTGGTGACGGAGAGCGTCACCTTGTCCTTCTCCAGCGCCATCTTCACCGCGCGGGTCTTCTCGGTGGCGATGGTTGCCACGCGGTCCACGCCTTCCTCGAAGCTGCGCGGATCGATCTTCAGCAGCTTGTCGTTACCGGTCGGGATGACACGGCTGTAGTCCGGGAAAGTCCCGTCGATCAGCTTGCTGGTGAGCACGGCATTGCCGAGATCGAAGCGGATCTTGCTGGGCGAGAGGTCGACATGAATGCTGCCTTCCACTTCGTCCAGCAGCTTGCGCAGCTCGGCGATGCATTTGCGCGGCACGATGATGTCGGGCATGCCTTCCGCGCCATCGGGGCGGGCCACCGTCACGCGCGCGAGGCGATGGCCGTCCGTGGCGGCGGCCTTGAGCACGGGCGCCGGGTCTTCCGCCACATGGAGGAAAATCCCGTTCAGATAGTAGCGCGTTTCCTCGGTCGAGATGGCGAAGCGCGTCTTGTCGATGATCTGCACCAGCGCCGTCGCCGGCAGCTCGAAACTGGTCGGCAGCGGGCCCTCGGCAATGACCGGGAAGTCGTCGCGGGGAAGCGTCTGCAGGTTGAACCGGGCGCGGCCGGCCTGCACCAGCATCTTGCCCTCGGCGGCCTCGAGGCGCACCTGGCTGCCTTCGGGCAGCTTGCGCACGATGTCGAACAGGGTGTGCGCGGAGACCGTGGTCGCGCCGGGCACATCCACCTGCGCCTGCACATTCTCGACGATCTGGAGATCGAGGTCGGTCGCCATCAGCTTGATCGCACCGTCGCCCGTCGCGTCAATGAGGACGTTGGACAGGATCGGGATCGTGTTGCGCCGTTCCACGACCGACTGGACATGGCCGAGGCTGCGGAGCAGCGTCGCACGTTCGATGGTGGCCTTCATCCCTCTTGGTATCCGTTTCTTTGCGCGGTTGCTGGAGTCGGACAGGAAGCGTCCGCTCGTGGAGGTCCTTTC
The DNA here is from genome assembly GCF_000283515.1 of Sphingobium sp. SYK-6. Lineage (GTDB taxonomy): Bacteria > Pseudomonadota > Alphaproteobacteria > Sphingomonadales > Sphingomonadaceae > Sphingobium > Sphingobium lignivorans. The sequence continues at coordinate 3,620,611 of NC_015976.1, read as the reverse complement.
CTTATCGAAATTGCGCCTTGGGGCAAGACATCAGGCCGAAAAAGGGGGCGCCGCGCCGGCGGCCCTTGTCATGGCCGGCGCTTTGCGCTTTGGCCTGTTGGCATGAGGCACAGAGTTCCGGCGCGTGCGTTTCGGCTCCTGGCGGCGAGCGCGCTGCTGGTCGCGCCGGCTGTGGCCGCCGGGCGGGACGTGCTTGGCGTGTTCCAGCGCTGGGGCGCCTTTCGCGATGCGGAACAGAAGCGCTGCTTCGCCATCGCGCAGCCCCTGGCGGGCGGCTGGCAAGGCTCGCCCTGGCGACCGTTCGCGGCCGTGGGCTACTGGCCGCAGCGCGGACTGCGCGGCCAGATCAACATCAGGCTCAGCCACCAGCTCGCCGCCGGCTCCGGCGCGACGCTGGCGATCGGGGACCAGCGCTTCGCTCTCGCGGGCGGCGGCGCCGATGTGTGGGCGCGCGACCGGAAAGCCGATGCCGCCATCATCGCCGCCATGCGCTCGGGGCGGACGATGAGCATTGCCGGCCGCGCCCGCGCCGGCGGCACCTTCACGGACCGGTACGATCTGCGCGGCGCTGCCACGGCCATCGACGCGGCCGCGCTGGGCTGCGCGCGCCTGCGCTGACGCAACACATCATCGCGCCTGCGAAGCCTCGAACAGGCGGGGACTGGCGCAAAAAGCGCTTTGCCCTTATATCCGGCCCCATGCCTGAAGCTGCCACGTCCCTGATGCTGATTCCCGGCCATATCGATCCTGTGCCGGTTCCCCGCGCGATCACCCCTCGCGAAGACGGGCGGGTCGATCTCGTCGGCCTGTCGCGCGCGCAGATCAAGGCGGAGCTGGGGACGGCGGGCCTGGACGAGAAGCAGGCCAAGCTGCGGGCCAAGCAGCTGTTCCACTGGCTCTATCACCGGGGCGAGACCGATTTCGAGAAGATGACCGATCTCGCCAAGCCGATGCGCGGCTGGCTGGCCGAGCGGTTCATCGTCGGCCGGCCGGATGTCGTCGAGGCACAGGTCTCGTCGGATGGCACGCGCAAATGGCTGCTGCGTTCGGATGACGGGCAGGACTATGAGATGGTGTTCATCCCGGATGCGGACCGGGGCACCCTGTGCGTCTCCTCCCAGGTCGGCTGCACGCTCAATTGCCGCTTCTGCCACACCGGGACCATGCGGCTCGTGCGCAATCTCACGCCGGGCGAGATCGTCGGCCAGGTCATGCTGGCGCGCGATGCACTGGGCGAGTGGCCGCGCGGCACCATGGCCGGCTTCGGCGAGGTGGACGAGGATGAGGATGAGGACGACGCGCCGCGCTACACGACGGACGGCCGCCTGCTCACCAACATCGTGCTGATGGGCATGGGCGAGCCGCTCTACAATTTCGACAATGTCCGGGACGCGCTCAAGGTGGTGATGGATGGGGACGGCCTCGCGCTCTCCAAGCGCCGGATCACATTGTCCACCAGCGGCGTCGTGCCGATGATGGCGCGCGCCGGCGACGAGATCGGCGTCAACCTGGCCGTGTCGCTCCATGCCGTCACCAAGGACGTGCGGGACGAGATCGTGCCGCTCAATCGCAAATATGGGCTGGAGGCGCTGCTGCAGGCCTGCGCCGATTATCCCGGCGCCAACAATGCCCGGCGGATCACGTTCGAATATGTGATGCTCAGGGACATGAACGACAGTGACGAGGACGCGCGCGAACTGGTGCGGCTGCTGCGCCAGTACAAGCTGCCCGCGAAGGTGAACCTCATTCCGTTCAATCCCTGGCCGGGCGCGCCTTATGAATGCTCCACGCCCGAGCGGATCAGGCGCTTTTCCGACATCGTCTTCGAAGCCGGCATTTCCGCGCCCGTCCGCACGCCGCGCGGGCGCGACATCATGGCGGCCTGCGGCCAGCTCAAGTCGGCCAGCGAGAAGAAGAGCCGCGCCGAGCTCGACCGGATGGTGGAAGCCAAGCAGGCCGCTCTGGGCTGATCCGCTTCGTCAGGAGGCGGCGCGAGGCCTGCCTCCGACGAGCCATGCCGCGTTTAGCGCGCCATGTCCTGCGGGCCTGTTTCGAAGACGCCGCACGCGATCCGCGCGCCGCTGTCTCCCGCGGGATCGGTCTTCTGATCGTCGCGGCCGGCATGGACCACAAATGCCGCGCCGTCCGAATCCATCAGTTGCGCGAGCGTTCCGCCCTTCAGGCTGTAGGTGAGCGAGCCACGCCCATCCTCGCCCACTGCGAGATTGGGCATATCGCCCGCATGCTGTCCCTGCGGATTTTCCAGTCCGTGACGGGTATCGGCCGGATTCCAGTGGCCGCCCGCGGTTTCGAAAGTGGGCGCATCGCATTTGCCGACCATATGGACATGGACGCCATGCTCGCCGGAGGGCAGATTTTCCACCGCAAGCCTGATTTCGAGCCCGTCGCCCATCTGGGAGACCCGGGCCGTGCCCGCCATGGCACCCTCAGCCGTTCGCAGTTGGGCCGTCGCGCCGGGCGGCGAGACTTCCGGCACCATGTTCGATGCTGTCCCGGCCGGCAGCTCTCCCGGCGGGGTCCCGTCGTTCCGGGCCTGCTCCGTGGTCGCGGGGCCACCGCAGGCCGCGAGGCCGATGGTCGTGGCGAGGCATATCAATTTCGCTCGGTGCATGTCTGCGCTCCCTCATCCATTGCTTGCGCTGTTCTGGCTTAACCCCGGCCCCGGCCGGATCGTTCCGAGGTTATGCCATTTTCCCGGCTTTGCGCATGGGCGGCGCCCGGGAAAGCGTGCATGGCGCATTCATCCTGCTCGGTGCCGGTTCGGTGAGGAAATCGATGCCAGGCTCGCTGGCCACATCTGGGAGGAACGGGATGCGAGCGGGCATGGGGGCGGATCAACGCGCAGCGACCAGCATCGAATATGGGCTCATCGCGGCCTTGATCTCGCTGGCCTGCATCATCGCGTTCACGACGCTGGGGCTCAATCTGAGCGACATCTTCATGACGATATCCAACGCGCTCGGCTGACCTGTCAGCCGCTATTCGCGCCGGATATTTCGGGGGAATGGGGGAAGCGTCAGCCCGCGAAGATCATCGACAGGGTCGCGACCCCGCCGGCCACCGCGACAAGTGCGGCTGTTAGCCCGAACTCGACGGCTTTCGCTCGACGATCGTCACCCAGCATCCGGGACATCAAGGCAGGCTCCTTCCAGAACATGCCGCCTCCATAGCATGCACCACCTTAGCGGGACCTTAATCGCCCGTTGTCCTGCCTTCATCTGCGATGCCTTGACCCGCCCCCCGACTGCATCGACAATGGCCCGCAGGAGAGGTTGCGGAGGGGAAATAGATGGCGCTGCGCGTATCGCTCGAACACCGGGCCGAAATCGAGGACCTCATGGCGCGCTATGCATGGGCGCTCGATACTGGGGATTTCGAGGGCTATGCCGCCTGCTTCTGCGAGGACGGGTGGCTGGAACACTGGCCGCAGGGCCGCTGCCACGGGCGCGAAGGCCTCAGGCGCGCGACCGATTCCCTCTGGTACGATACGCCCAATCATTATCTCGGCCGGCAGCACCGGATGAGCCAGGTTCTGATGAGCCCGGAGGACACCGAGGAGGAGCGGGGCATCCGCATCAAATGCTTCTGGTCGATCCTGCAGCATGATGTCGTCACTTTCGAGAATCGCGTGTTCGGCATGGGCACATGGGACACGCTGGCCGTGCTGTGCGACGATGGCGAATGGCGCTTCCGGAGCGTCTTCGTCGATCTGTGGATCAACGGCCAGGTGCCGTGGAAAGGCGAAAGCCGGGCCTGGGGCGCAGGGCAGGCCCAAATGGTCTGAGCAACAGTCGACAAGCGGCAAAGGAACGGCAATAGTCCGCGAACGAGCGCGCCGGGGTGGCGCCAAAGGGGGAGATCATCCGTGCCTGTTCTGCCGCGCGGCATCAAATCGATCGCATTCGCCATCTCTCTGGCGCTCGCCGCGCCGACGTTCGCCTCGCCTTCAGGCGACCTGGCCGCGCTGCTCGATGAGCATTGGCAATGGTCGCTGACGCAGAACCCGACGCTCGCGACGATGGTGGGCGATCGCCGCTATGATGACAGGCTGGGGGATTATTCGCTCGAAGCGGCGGATCGGCAGACGGCGGACAACAAGCGCTTCCTCGCCCGGCTCGACGCCATCCCCGATGCGGGCCTGAGCGAGGCGGACAAGGTCAATCGGCTCATCCTGCGGCGCAACCTCGTCGAAGCGATCGAGGGCAATGGCTTCGGCCAGCGCATGATGCTGTTCAGCAGCTTCTATTCGCCCTGGCAGAGCCTTGCCGGGCTGGGCGAGATGACCAGCTTTCGCAACGCGCAGGATTATCGCAACTATCTCAAGCGCCTCGCCAGCTTCCCCGCCATCAACGAGACGCTGATCGCCATCACCCGCAAGGCGGTGGCTGGCGGCTATGTGCAGGCCTGCGTGACGCTGGGCGGCCTGGAAGGCTCGATCCGGGGCGTCGTTCCCGCCGACCCCACCCGGTCACGGCTCTACGTGCCCTTTGCCGGCCCGCGCCCCGGCACCGTGAGCGAAGCGGACTGGAGCGCGCTGCAGGCCGAAGCGAAGACCCTGCTCAGCCAGACGCTCGCCCCGGCCTTCGCCCGAGCGGCGGACTATGTGGCGAAGGACTATATGCCGCGGTGCGCGCAATCGGTGAGCGTGTCGAGCCAGCCGGACGGGGCGAAATACTATGCCTACCGGGTGCGCGCCGAGACGACGACGGATCTCACGCCCGAGCAGATCCACAAGATCGGCCTCGACGAGGTCGCGCGCATCGATGCGGAGATGGTGGAGGTCGCCAAGAGCGCGGGCTTTGCGGACAAGGCCGCCTTCGTGCGGAAGCTGCGCACCGACCCGGCTTATTATGCCAAGACGCCCGAGGAACTGATGTCCGCCGCCGCGCGGATCGCCAAGACCATCGACGGCAAGATGCCCGGCTACTTCCACAAGCTGCCGCGCCTGCCTTATGGCATCCGCGAAATCCCTGCCGAGATCGCGGAGGGGACCACCACGGCTTATTATAATCCGGGCAGCCCGGACACCGGCATCGCCGGCTTCTATTATGTGAACACGTCCAAGCTCGACCAGCGCCCGCTCTACGAGCTGCCCGCGCTGACGCTGCACGAGGCCGTGCCGGGCCATCACAACCAGATCGCTTTGCAGCAGGAACTCGACCTGCCGCCGTTGCGCAAGTATCTCTCTCATTTCACCGCCTTCGTGGAGGGCTGGGCGCTCTATACCGAAGTGCTGGGGTTCGACATGGGCCTCTATGACACGCCCGAGAAGCATTATGGCCGCCTCTCCTACGAGATGTGGCGCGCCTGCCGGCTGGTCGTGGATACCGGCATCCATGCCAAGGGATGGACCAAGCAGCAGGCCGTCGATTTCATGCTGGAACACACGGCCCTCAGCGCCGCGAACATCGATGCCGAGGTCAATCGCTACATCAGCTGGCCGGGGCAGGCGCTAGGCTACAAGATCGGCGAGATTCGCATCCGCGAACTGCGGGCCCGGGCGGAAAAGGCGCTTGGCGACCGCTTCGACCTGCGGGGATTCCACGACACGGTGATCGGTCAGGGCTCGGTGCCGCTCGACGTGCTGGAGCGGCAAGTGGATGACTGGATCGCCGCGGAAAAAGCCAAGGCCGCGAACTGAAGCGGGAGCGCCTCCCGGCGCGCATCCTCCGTGTCGAAGGGAAGCGGGCGGCATGCATGCTCCTGCCGCTCAACCCCGACGGCGCCACTCATCCTTGCCGCGAAAGCAACCATGACGACCATCTTCGACATCGCCACGCCCACCATCGCCATCGAAGGCACGCAAGCCCGCTTTCCCGTCCGCCGCATCTTCTGCGTGGGCCAGAATTATGCCGATCATGCCCGGGAAATGGGGGCGGACCCGGATCGCGCGCCGCCCTTCTTCTTCACCAAGCCCGCCGATGCCGTGGTGGAACATGGCGCGACGCTTCCGTTCCCTTCCCGTACCGCCAGCCTGCACCATGAAGTGGAACTGGTGATCGCGCTGGGAAGCGGGGGCGCCGACCTCGCGCCGCAAGCGGCCACCGACGCCATCTACGGCTGGACGGTCGGTATCGACCTCACTCGCCGCGACCTGCAGGCCGAGGCCAAGAAGGCCGGCCGCCCCTGGGACATGGCCAAGGGCTTCGACCAGTCCGCGCCACTCGGCGCCCTGCGACGCGGCGCACCGCCGAGCGCCGGGGCCATCAGCCTCAGCGTAGACGGCGAGATCCGCCAGCGCGGGGACCTCGCCGCGATGATCTGGAGCGTGCCGGAAATCATCGCCAATCTCTCGACCTATGTAGCGCTGGCGCCGGGCGACCTCATCTTCACGGGCACGCCCTCCGGCGTCGGGCCCATCCTGCCCGGGCAGAGCCTCCAGGCAGAGATCGAGGGCCTGGCGCCGTTGATTGTGAGCTTCCTGCCCTGAGGCGGAGCCTTGAGACCTACTAGATGCCCGGGTTTGCCGGAATGGCGGAGGCGGGATAGCCTTGGGTGCGCGCGCCCTGCCCCGGGGGGGCAGCGCCACCGGGCTCGCCGGGGGATCAACGGGCTGGCCGGCTCGTGTCTGGCGCGCTAGCATGGGGGCGGGCCTCTCCGGTGCGGGTGCGGCCCGTCCGGCCATGGAGATCAGCAGCGGGCCATGAGGGAAGAGGATGATCCGGCCGCCACGGCGCCTTCCGCCCCGGTGAAGCGCCATCGCCTCTCGACGCGGCTGTGGCACTGGACGACGGCGCTCTGCGTCTATGTCCTCTTCACCAGCGGGCTCGGCATCTTCAATGCGCATCCCCGGCTCTACTGGGGCGACTATGGCGCGAATTTCGACAGGGCATGGCTGGAGCTGGCGCGCTTCGGCAGCGCGTGGACGCTGCCCTCGACCTATGACCTCGCCTTGTCGCGCCGCTGGCATCTGGCGTTCGCCCTCGTGCTCGCCTTCGCGCTGCTCGCCTACATGCTCTGGAGCCTCGCCAACCGGCATGTGACGCGCGACCTTGCCTTGCGGAAGGCGGACCTGCGCTGGGCGACCATCCGGCGCGAGATCGCCGATCATGCCCGACTGCGCTTTCCCCGGGGCGCGGCGGCGCTGCGCTACAATGTGCTGCAGAAAGCGAGCTATATCGCGGTGATCTTCATCCTGCTGCCTGTCCTTATCTTCACGGGCCTTGCGATGTCCCCCGGGATGGACGCGGCCTGGCCGTGGCTCACCCAGCTTTCCGGCGGGCGGCAATCCGCCCGGTCGATCCATTTCATCGCGGCATGGCTGCTCTTCGCCTTCTTCCTCGTCCACATCGTGATGGTGCTGCTGGCCGGCGCGGGCAATGGTCTGCGCGGGATGATCACGGGATGGTATCGCGTGCCGGGTGCGCGCGCGGGCGATCGCGAAGGTGAAGGCGCGCGGGAGAGCGCAGGGGAGGGCAGGCCATGACGTCGCGCCTCTCACGCCGCGCCCTGCTCTCCGGCCTGACCGCCGGCGCCGCGGGGATGCTCGCCGGCTGCGACCGGCTCGGCCGCGACGAGGATTTCCGCAAGGCGCTGTTCTCCGCCGAGAACATGCACAAATGGCTCCAGCGATCGCTGCAGGACCGGGACGCGCTGGCGCGGGAATTCCGGCCCGACCAGCGCTCGCCCTTCTTCCGGGGCAATGGCACGCTCAATCCCGGGACGCCCGCTTATGCGGCGCTGTGGCGCAACGACTTTGCGGACTGGCGGCTGCGGGTGGACGGGCTGGTCGGCCGTCCGCTCACGCTCAGCCTCGCGCAGCTCCAGGCGATGCCGCAGCGGGTGCAGACCACCCGGCACGACTGCGTGGAGGGATGGAGCGCCATCGGCACCTGGCGAGGCGTGCCGCTCGCCACGGTGCTGGACGCGGCCGCGCTCTCCACCCGCGCGCGCTATCTGGTGTTCCACTGCATGGACGACATGGGCGGCGGCGTGGATTATTATGAGAGCATCGATCTGGTCGACGCCTTCCACCCACAGACCATCCTCGCCTTCGCGCTCAACGATGCGCTGCTGCCGGTGCGCAACGGCGCCCCGCTGCGGCTGCGCGTCGAACGGCAGCTGGGCTACAAGCACGCCAAATATTTGAGCCGCATCGAGGCCGTGGCCGACCTCTCCGCCGTGCGCGGCGGCCATGGCGGCTTCTGGGAGGATGTGGCGGGCTATGACTGGTATGCGGGGATTTAGGGCTAATCGACATTCAACCTCTGGAGCGCGTTGCCTCCCTGTAAAACGTCATGCTGAACTTGTTTCAGCATCCATTTCGCGTCCGAGACCGGAGCTTGAAGGCACGATGGATGCTGAAACAAGTTCAGCATGACGAGGTTATTGGCAGGAAGGGTGCCTGTTCACCGGAGGAAATGAATGTCGATCCGCCCTTGAGCGGGGCGGGCCCGGGCGGCGCGAGAGCGCTCAACGAGGTCGGGAAGCTGCGCTGCCATGACGGGAGACAAGCTCTGCCGCGGCGCGCTGGCCGGACAGTGCCTTCATGGTGAGAGCCGTGGGCGCCGGCCGGTAAGACCGCACGATCTCACTGGCCTGTCGCCGCTGTTCGGCTGTCATTCGCTGCTCGAAGTTCGAGAGCCAGTCGCGTTGATCCTGGGTGGCTTCCGTCCGGTCGAGCAGGATGCGAAAATATGCGGCGGTCTTGACCGGGTCGGGCGGGATACCCTCCGCACCGTTGTAGATGGCGGCATAGGTGGCCAGAGCGTCGGGCCAGCCCTGACGCATGGCCTTCTCCAACCAGTCGGTCGCGGCGGGGAGATCGCCGCGCGCCGCATACAGGGCGGCGACGTCCTGCTGCGCAAGGGCATAGCCTGCTTCCGCCGCGACCAGCTTGTGCTGCAGGGCAATCCCGGGATCATCCTGCACAAGCCCCTCGCCCTGTCCGGCGTAGAAACAGCCAAGCTTGTAGGCCGCGAGAACGTCGCCGAGGGCTGCGGCACGGCGGAAGGCTTCAAGGGCCTTGGCAGGGTTCCTCGGCAATCCGGCTCCCGTCTGGTAGGCCATCCCGAGATGGTAGATCGCTTCCGCATTGTCCTTCGCGGCGAGCGTCTCCAGTGCTGTGATCAACCTGCCGGCATCCTGCGCGTGTCCGCATGCAGGCAAGGTGGCGCATGCAAGGGCCACCATCAGCGCGACCGTTCGCATCATCTTCTCCCGCCATGCCATGATCTGATGGTCGATCCGCCCTACGCCATACCCTTCATCGCCCGGAAGCGGTCGAACAGGGTGAGGAAGCGGTCGATGTCGGCCTTGCTGAGGAAATAGGGCGTCGCGAGGCGGAGCTTGCTGGGTTCGCCGCCGCGCACGCGGACCTTGTGGTTGGCCCAGAGCCAGTCCTGCAGTTCCATGCGGCTGACCGGCGGCACGTTGACGGTGACGATCGCGCAGCGCAGCGCGGGGTCGGGCGAGGTCCAGCTCTGCGCGCCGCGCTCGAGCATCTGCGCATGAATATAATCGGCGAGCATCCGGCCGCGCTGCTCGATCCGGTCCATGCCGATCTGCCCGGCGAGCGCGACGGCGGCATTGAGGCCCATCAGCGTGGGGATGCAGGAGGAGCCGATCTGCATGTAGCGATCCGCCTTGCGATCGGGATTGTCATAGCCGCCAGTGACGATGGTGCTCCACACCCGGTCCATGATCGCCTCGTCGCGCAGATAGAGGAAGCCGGTGCCCTTGGGCGCGAACAGCCATTTGTGCATGGAGCCGGTGTAGAGATCGCAGCCCAGTGCATTGAGGTCCACCGCCATCATGCCGGGCACATGGGCGCCGTCCACGGCGGTGACGATCCCCTTCGCGCGGGCCAGCGCGGCGATCTCCCGGATCGGCAGGACCACGCCCGTCGTCGTGCTCACATGGCTGACGAAGATGATGCGGGTGCGCGGGGTGATGGCGTCATTGATGCGGCTCAGGATCTCGGCCGCGTCCTTCGGTGGCTTGGGCATCGCGAACTTGCGCACGACGATCCCGTAGCGGCGCGAGCGCAGCATCCAGGGCATCTCGCCCGAGCCATGCTCCTCGTCGCTGATCAGCACTTCGTCGCCCGCCTTCATGTCGAAGCCGTTGGCGATGTAGCTGTTCGCTTCCGTGCAGTTGCGCAGCAGCGCCAGCTGGTCGACGCGGGCGCCCATGAAATCGGCGAAGGGACGGCGATACTCGTCCCAGCGGTCATAGCCCCAGATCGGATAATCCTCCGATTTCGCCTGCGTCATCTGCTCGGTCTGCTCATAGCCATCGAAGATCGCCTTGAGCACAGGGCGGGGCGAGGAGCCGACCGTGCCGACGTTGAGGTTCACCACATCGGCGGGGATGAGGAACTGCCGGCGCAGCGCGGCCCAGTAGGCGTCCTCGTCGCGCGCATGGAGATCGGGCGAGGGCAGGGGCGTCTTGGGCGGCAGCCCGGCGAGCGCCGTGTCCGGCAGCGCGGCCAGTCCTCCGGCAAGGGCGGCACTGCCCAGGAACGAACGGCGGTTGAGCATGGGCACCTCGTCTGGCGGAAGCGAAGATGGCGTCCGGCGCGAGATCGGCCGGTCCCGCGCAGACTGCCGTCTGCCGCATCCAACGCAAGTGCAATCTTGCGTGCGGCGCGCATCTTCCGCGCATCGCGGTGCGGGGTGTGGCGGTCATCGCGCCGGCATGGTGCAAAATGGGTCTGGTCGACCCCGGCGGGTCGCGATAGACCAGCCGCCATGACGATACTGACAAGGCTGCTCGCGAGGATCATCAACCAGGGCACGCTCACCATCCGCTATGCGGACGGGACGCAGGAAGTGCTCGGCACACCGGCCGAGAACTGGCCCGACGTCGCCATCAGCTTCACGGATGATGCCGCCGCGCGCGCCATCGTCACCAACCCGGCGCTGGGCGCCGCCGAGGGCTTCATGGACGGGCGGATGCTGCTGGAGCGCGGCACCATCTGGGATCTGCTCATGCTGGTTTCGGCCAATGCGCCGATGGAAAGCAGCCGCAGCCTCGAGACGCCGGGCCTGCTCGGCCATGTCGGGGAGCGGCTCAAGCACTGGCACGACACCTACAACAAGCGCGACCGCTCGAAAGCGAATGTCGCGCATCATTATGATCTCTCCGACAAGCTCTACGATCTCTTCCTCGACGCGGACCGGCAATATAGCTGCGCCTATTTCGACGATCCGGAGACCGACAGCCTCGAGGACGCGCAGCTCCACAAGAAGGCCCATATCGCGGCCAAGCTGGCGCTGAGCCCGGGCCAGCGGGTGCTGGACATCGGCTGCGGCTGGGGCGGCATGGCACTGTATCTCCACCGCGTGGCGGATGTGGACGTGCTGGGCGTCACGCTCTCCGAGGAACAGCTCAAGGTCGCGCGGCGGCGGGCGCAGGAAGCGGGCGTGGCGGACCGGGTGCGCTTCGAGCTGATCGATTATCGCGACGTGCAGGGCGAGTTCGACCGGATCGTCTCGGTGGGCATGTTCGAGCATGTCGGCGCGCGGCATTACCGGGAATTCTTCCGCGTCTGCCACAATCTGCTGAAGCAGGACGGCGTGATGCTGCTGCACACGATCGGGCGGCTGAACGGCCCCTCTTCGACCGATGCCTTCATGCGCAAATATATCTTCCCCGGAGGCTATGCGCCCGCGCTCTCCGAGATCATGGAGGGCAGCGAGCCCAACAAGCTGCTGCTCACGGACATCGAGGTGCTGCGGCTCCATTATTATCACACGCTGCGCCACTGGTATGCGCGCGTGCTCGACGCGAAGGACCAGATCGTGGCGCTTTACGACGAGCGCTTCTACCGCATGTGGACTTTCTATCTGGCGGCTGCCGCGTCCGGCTTCCTGTACGGCAGCCAGACCATCTACCAGCTCCAATATTGCCGCAACCGCCACACGCTGCCGCTGACGCGCGACTATATGGCGCAGGCCGAAGCCCGCTATCGCGCGCTGGGTTAGGGCTGATCGACATCCAGCGCTGACGGACTGCAAATGGCGGTTTCCCGTGCTTCCGGTGCTCACGTACCGTAAGTACGCTGCGCGCCGGGTCCCGAAAAACCACCATTTTCGCCACGCCATCATCTGGATGTCGATCAGCCCTAGGTCGGGCCGGTCGGCGATGGCCGTTCGCCCGGTTCAGGCGGGGTGGCGCGCTGCCATCTCCGCCCAGCCCGCGCGCACGATCTGCTCGAGGACGGCCATGTCCACATCGTCCAGCCGGTTGATGTAGAGGCAGGCCTTGCCCGTCCTGTGCTTGCCGAGGCGCGCGAGCAGGGGCTGGGCATCCGCCGAGCCCGCCAGCACATAGAGGACGAGATTGGCCTTGCGGGGCGAGAAGCCGATCCGGCACATCTTCCCTTCATGGCCGCTGTCATACCGATAATGATAGCGGCCGAAGCCGATGATGGACGGGCCCCACATCGCGGCCGGCTCGTCGCTGATCCGGGCCATGAGGTCCAGCAGCCGCAGGCCATCCTCGCGGCGCGCGGGATTGTCCAGCGCCGCGAGGAACGCGGCAGGATCTTGCCCGGTCGTCTTCGTCTTGAGTTCCGCCATGCTTGCGCTCCGGCCTCCGACTCGCGCCGCAGGATGCCATGTCTGCCCGCTTTCGCCAATTGAGCGCCCTGCAATTGCCCGCGCCGGGTGCCGCTGGTAAACCGGCCGGGGCGGGATCGAACAAGGGGAAGTGCATCATGGCCTCAGGCATCGAGGCAGTGGGCGAGGCCATGACCGGCGCGGTGGTCGCCGGGGCCGTCGAACCGGGGCATGGCGAGGGCGGGGCGGCAGTGCATGGCGACTGCCTCAACTGCGGCACGCCGCTCAAGGGCCATTATTGCCACGCCTGCGGCCAGAACGGCCATCTGCATCGCTCGCTCGGGGGCTTTGCGCATGACATCATGCACGGCGTCCTGCATTTCGAGGGCAAGTTTTGGAACACGCTGCCGCTGCTGCTGTTCAAGCCGGGCGAGCTGACGCGGCGCTACATCGCGGGCGAGCGCGCGAAATTCGTCTCGCCGGTCGCGCTGTTCCTGTTCAGCGTGTTCCTGATGTTCGCGGTGGTGAACAATCTCGCGGGCTCGTGGAGCGCCAACGAATATCGCTCGCTCACGCGCGCCAATGTCGAGCAGGAGATCGGCGATCTCGAAGAGCGGGCGACGCGGCTGGAAAGCCGCATCGAGAAAGCGCGCGCGGCGGGCGAGGACACAGCGGAGCTGGAGCAGCGGCTGGCCTCCACGCGCGAGAACATCGAGGCCACGAAATTGTTCGCCGACAAGGTGAAGCCCGCCGCGGAGGCGGAGAAGGACACGTTCAAGACCGGCTGGGCGAAGCTCGACAAGGGCATCGCGGCGGTCAACGACAATCCCGACCTGTTCCTCTATCGGATGCAGACCAGCGCCTACAAGTTCAGCTGGCTGCTGATCCCGCTCTCGCTGCCGTTCGTGTGGATCCTGTTCTTCTGGAAGCGGCAATATCGCTTCTACGACCATCTGGTGTTCGTCACGCTCTCGATCACCTTCATGAGCCTGCTGGTGACGACGCTGACGATCCTCGGCGCGGTGGGCGTCTCTTCCACCGCGATCGCCCTCGCGGCGATGATCGTGCCGCCGGTGCACATCTACAAGCAAGTGCGCGGCGCCTATCGGAGCCGCCGGATCACGGCGCTGTTCCGCGCGAGCTTCCTGGTGATGTCGGCCTTCGTGGCGCTTTCGTTGTTCCTCACCATCCTGCTGGTGATGGGCATCATGAAGTGAGGCACGGGCGAGGTGTTGCGCAAGAGGGCGGCGACTGATAACCGCGCGCCGTTCCTCCTTCCAGCAGCGGAAACCGCCCATGACCGATAAGATCAACCGCGTCGTCCTCGCTTATTCCGGCGGTCTCGACACCAGCGTCATCCTCAAGTGGCTGCAGCAGGAATATCAGTGCGAGGTCGTGACCTTCACGGCCGATCTCGGGCAGGGCGAGGAACTGGAGCCCGCGCGGCAGAAGGCGCGCAGCGCCGGCGTCAAGGAAGAGCATATCTTCATCGACGACCTGCGCGAGGAATTCGTGCGCGACTATGTCTTCCCGATGATGCGCGCCAATGCGCTCTACGAAGGGCTCTATCTGCTCGGCACGTCCATCGCGCGGCCGCTGATCGCCAAGCGCCAGATCGAGATCGCGCAGCAGGTGGGCGCGGACGCCGTGGCCCATGGCGCCACCGGCAAGGGCAATGACCAGGTGCGCTTCGAGCTCAGCTATTATGCGCTGCAGCCGGACATCAAGGTGATCGCGCCCTGGCGCGAATGGGACCTCACCAGTCGCACCCGCCTCATCGAATGGGCCGAGCAGCACCAGATCGCCGTGCCGAAGGACAAGCGCGGCGAAGCGCCTTTCTCGACCGACGCGAACATGCTGCACACCTCCTCCGAGGGCAAGGTGCTGGAAGACCCGTGGGAGGAAGTGCCCGACTATGTCTATTCGCGCACCGTCAATCCCGAGGACGCGCCGGACCAGCCGGAATATATCACCATCGATTTCGAGAAAGGCGATGGTGTCGCGCTGAACGGCGTGGGGGTGAGCCCGGCGACGCTGCTCTCCTCGCTCAACGACCTGGGCTGCAAGCACGGCATCGGGCGGCTCGACCTCGTCGAGAACCGCTTCGTGGGCATGAAGTCGCGCGGCATGTACGAGACGCCGGGCGGCACCATCTATGCACTTGCCCATCGCGGGATCGAGCAGCTCACGCTCGACCGGGGCGCCGCGCATCTCAAGGACGAGCTGATGCCGCGCTATGCCGAGCTGATCTACAATGGCTTCTGGTTCTCGCCCGAGCGGGAAATGCTGCAGGCGGCGATCGATCACAGTCAGGAAAAAGTCAGCGGGACGGTGCGTCTCAAGCTCTACAAGGGAAGCTGCATCGTGGTGGGCCGCAAATCGCCCCATTCGCTCTACAGCGAGAAGGTCGTGACCTTCGAGGATGATGCCGGCGCATATGACCAGCGCGACGCGGCGGGCTTCATCAAGCTCAACGCGCTGCGCCTGCGGCTGCTGGGCCGGCGAGACCGGTAAGGCGGGATCGGCCGGGGCGGCCAGCCACGCAGTCCGATCTTCTCACGCAGTCCGATCTGCGGGCAGGGATTAGACGGCCCCCCAGAGCAGCAGTACGGCCATCGCCACCAGCGCCAGCACGAGCGAGATGGACAGGACATAGCGCACGATGTGCGGCGTCGAGCCCGCACGCGCCTCTTCGGTATTCTTGTGAATCTCGCGTTCCATGAGTCACTCCTTTCACAGCCAGAACGCGCGAGGTCCCCGTGCGTTTCCGGCGATCCGGGAGCATGCGCTCAGCTGAAGGCGCCCTCGCGCAGATTGATCCCATGTTCCAGCCACGCCTTGAGCGCGCAGAGCATGTGGGTCCAGCCCATGCAATTGCCGTAGGAGCCGGCGAGACCCTCGGGCGTCTCGCGCCAGCCATGCTCGCTGATGGAGACGAGCGTGCGCCCGCCCTCCAGCGGCTCGAAGCGCATGGTGACTTCCGTCTGGTAGCCGACACTGACCACCGGATCACCATCCTCCGGTACGCCTTCATTGGCTTCCCAGCGCAGGACGATCAGCCGGTCCGGCTCGAGCGCCGTCACCTCGACGGGGAAGGCGCCGGGGAAATCATGGAACGACCACATGACGGTGCTGCCCGCCTCCAGCCGGCCCTGCGCGCCGCCGGTGGTGAAATAGCGAGACAGCTGTCCCGGGTCGGCAACTGCCTCGAACACCTCGTGAACCGGCCGGGCAATCCGGATCGACACCTGAAATTTGAGATCCATCGGTCCTCTCCGCCTGAGTCTCCGCTTGAGTCGGTCCCGACTATGTTATAAATTTATAACATGTCAATCAGCGATGCCCATGACCGCGTGTTCAAGGCGCTGGCCGCCTCCGTCCGCCGCCAGATCCTGGACGATCTGCGCGACCAGCCCCTCACCACCGGCACGCTGTGTGCGCACTTTCCGGACCTCGACCGCTGCACGGTGATGCAGCATCTCAAGGTGCTCGAAGAAGCCGATCTGGTGACGGTGGTGCGGCGCGGGCGTGAGCGCTGGAACCACCTCAATCCGCTGCCCATCCATGACATCCACGAGCGATGGATCGGCCCGCATGCAGCGCAGGCCGTCACGATGCTGCGCCGGCTCAAGGACGATCTGGAGCGCTGACGCGGCCAGCGGAGGGGCCGGCAGGAAGGGTGGACACGAAAGTGACCTGAAGCGTTGCGATGATAAGCCACCGCCAACATCATCCACCGCAAAGAGGACCCAGCCATGACCCTCCCGACGGACGCCACGCAAATGTCTCCCGCCGCGCCGGCTTCGGCCATCGATGCCATGATGACGCTCTGGACTCTCCCGGCCCGCCTCGGCCTTGCCGCGATGCAGAACGGCATGGCGATGGCGACGCAGATGCTGCCGATGGCGCTCGGGGCGCAGAAGACGCTGGGTCAGGACGCGATGGGGCAGGAAATGATGAATCAGGCGCGCGGGGCCGCGAAGGTCGCGGCCGAGGGCGCCAGCGCCCATGTGCAGAAGGTGGCGGAAGCCGCCGAGGAACAGGCCGCGCGCATCGACGACAAGCCGGGCGATACGGTGCCCAACCCGGCCGCTCTGGTCTCCTGACCGGACGGCGCGGGGCGCCGGTCGTTCCGCTGGCCGCCCTGCGTCAGCGCCGCCAGCGCGGGGGCGCTGCGCCGGCCACCTCGCGATATTCGCCCTGCCGAGCGAGCATCCAGCCGGGATATTCGGGCGCGAGCCGGCTTGCCTCGTCAAGCGCGGCCAGTTCTGGCTCGGTGAGCTCGACATCGCTGGCAGCGATATTGTCGGAGAGCTGGTCAAGGCGAGTCGCGCCGACGATCACGCTGGTCACCACGCGCTGGTGAAGCAGCCAGGCCAGCGCGATCTGCGCGACCGAGACGGACCGGCTCTGCGCCATCGGCCGCATGACATCGATGATGTCGAAGGCCTTGTCCTTGTCGACGGGCGGGAAATCGAAGCTGGCGCGGCGTCCTTCGCCCGCGCCATCCCGGCTGAACTTGCCCGACAGCAGGCCGCCCGCCAGCGGACTCCAGACCATGAGGCCGACGCGTTCGGACAGCAGCATGGGCACCAGCTCGCGCTCCAGATCGCGCCCGGCGATGCTGTAATAGGCCTGCAGGCTCTCGAAGCGCGCCAGATTCTGCGCCAGCGCGATGCCATGCGCCTTGACGATCTGCCAGGCCGCCCAGTTCGAGACGCCGACATAGCGGACATGGCCCTGACGCACGAGATCGTCGAGCGCGCGCACGGTCTCCTCGATGGGCGTGGCATTGTCGAAGCCGTGAACCTGATAGAGATCGATATGGTCGGTCTGCAGGCGCTTCAGGCTCGCCTTGACCTGATCCATGATATGGCCGCGCGAGAGGCCCCGATCATTGACGCCGCTTCCCATCGGCCCGAGCACCTTGGTGGCGATCACCACGTCCGTGCGGGCAAGGCCGAGATTGCGGATCGCCTGGCCCAGCACCGCCTCCGAGGAGCCGGACGAATAGACATTGGCGGTATCGTAGAAATTGATCCCGGCATCGAAGGCGGTCTTCACCATTGCGTCGGCGGCGGACTGGCTGAGCTGGCCGATCTGCGTCCACAGGCCTTCGCCCGAGCCGAAAGTCATGGTGCCGAGGCAGAGTTCAGAAACGGTGAGGCCTGTGCGGCCAAGCTGGTTGTAGCGCATGGGGGACGACTCCGGCGGGGGGGATGCATGCCAATATGGACCGGCCCGAAGCGGATGCAATGCCGGACCGGGCACGCCGGGCAGGCTGTTCAGGGATGCGGCTGCCATGTCATAAGCGGGCGAGGCTGCCGGCGAGTGGCGGCGACAGGAAGAGTGCCGGATCATGAGCATGACGCGACGGGCCGACAAGGCGATCCTGCCCTGGCGCTATGGCCTGTTTTTGCTGATCTTCGCCAGCGCGCTCCCGCTCTCGCTGCTGCTGGGGCCGGTCCACGGCATCATGCTCGGTTTCGACCTGGGCGTGCTCGCGCTGCTCGCCACCGTCCCCTCGATGCTGACTCACGGGGCGGAGCGGATGCGCGAGAATGCCCGCCGCAACGACGCCAACCGCACGCTGATCCTGGCGCTGACCGGCATCGTCATGGGCGTCATCCTCGTGGTGGTCGCCAGCGCGCTCCTGTATGGCCACGGGACGCCGCTGCCGACCGCCGCGCTCATCATGGCGACGCTGACGCTGGCCTGGCTCTTCTCCAACATCGTCTACACGCTGCATTACGCCTTCCTGTTCTACAGTGGCGGCAAGGATGGCGGTGACCGGGGCGGGCTCGACTTCCCGCGCCGGGAGGAGCCGGATTACTGGGACTTCGCCTATTTCGCCTTCACGCTCGGCATGACCTTCCAGACCAGCGACATCGCGATCACCGATCCGGGCCTGCGCAAGGTGGCGCTGTTCCATTGCCTTGCCGCCTTCGTGTTCAATCTCGGCATCGTCGCCTTCACCATCAACATGCTGGGCGGCTGAGCGGCTTTCCCGCGCACGGTAGGACAGGCGGCTTCACGGCTTGCTTACCATTGCGGGCTAGGACAGCGGCATGAACGATCGCCCCGCCGCGCCGGAACCATGCCCGCCCTCGGCGGTCAGCCATGGTGTCGGGCTGGCCGGCCTTGCCGGGCTGGCCATCTGGATCGCGGTGGCGCGCCATTATCACATGGACGGGCCGCATGCCGGCCTCGCTGCCGTGTTCGCCTGCGGCATCCCCATGATCCTCTGGTCGCTGCTCGTCGACAAGGTGCATCGCCGCGCCAGCACCGGGCTCGACTGGTCGAACCCGCGCCCGCTGCGCGCGGTGGTGGACGGCGCCGTCGTCAAGATCACTGGCCTGTGGACGACATGGGGCATCATCGCGCTCTTCTACGTGACCGGCGGCTGGTACATGCAGGGCGACTATCGCTATGCGCTCTCCGTCATCAGCCACGCGGCGCCAGCGGTGGTCCTGCTCTCCATCCCCTATGTGCTGTGGATCGACCGTCACATGGTGAAGCCGCGCGACGGCGCCTACGCCTTCGGGCAATGGCTGATCGGCGGCGCGGCCGGCAGGCCCGCGCGCGGCGCGATCGCCAACCACGCGCTGAGCTGGACGGTCAAGGCCTTCTTCCTTGCCTTCATGCTTGCCGTCGTGCCGGGCAATTTCGCGGGCATGGTGCGCTGGCAGGCGGCGGACCTGTGGACCAATCCCGTCAGCCTCGCGGGATTCCTCATCACGCTGATGTTCGTGGTGGACGTCGCCTTCGCCACGGCGGGCTATGTGCTGACCATGCGGCCGCTCGATGCGCATATCCGCTCCGCCAATCCGCTGCTCGGCGGCTGGATCGCGGCGCTGATCTGCTATCCGCCCTTCGTGCTGATGGGGCCGGGCGGGCCGCTCTTCTATGAGACGGACACGCGAAGCTGGGACTATTGGCTGGCCGGCCATCCGGCACTGCTCTGGATGTGGGGTGGGCTGCTGGTGGCGCTCACGGGCGTCTATGCCTGGGCGACGGTGGCCTTCGGCCTGCGTTTCTCCAACCTCACGCATCGCGGTATCCTGACGCACGGGCCCTATCGGCTGAGCCGGCATCCTGCCTATCTCTCCAAGAACGCCTTCTGGTGGTGCTCGGCCATGCCGTTCCTCGTGACGACGGGCAGCCTGGAGACGGCGGTGCGCAACACGCTGCTGCTCGCGCTCACCAGCGGGGTCTATTACTGGCGGGCCCGCACCGAGGAAGCGCATCTGGGCACCGACCCGGCCTATCGCGCCTATTCCGACTGGATGGCGCGCCATGGCCCGGTACCGCGCCTGCTCGCGTTGCTCGGCGGGCAGCGCGCGCCGAAGCGGGAAGGGGACATCCAGCCGGCCGAATGACCGGCGGAGGTCGTTCCGTCACTCCGCCGCGCCTGAAGGGCGGCGGCGACGTTCAGTAGCTTTCCTCGGCATAGATGCGCGAGATGTCGCCGCCCCATGCGCCCTCATAGCGCGCCAGCAGGCGCTCGGCATGGGTGCGGCCGCTCGCCACCACTTCATCGAGCGCGGCGAGATAGCCGGTCTCATTGTCGCCGATGCTGTTGAGCCGGGCGCGGGCGGCAAGGCCGGCGCGCGCGATGTCCAGCACCTGCGCCGCGATGTCGCGCAGCGTGCGTCCGTCGCCCAGCGGCGTGGCGAGGCCGAGCCGGGGCACTTCGGCCCGCAGCGTCTCGCGCGCGTCCATCGTCCAGTGCCTCACCACATCCCATGCCGCATCCAGCGCGGCATCGTCATAGAGCAGGCCCACCCAGAAAGCGGGCAGCGCGCAGATGCGGTTCCACGGGCCACCATCCGCGCCGCGCATCTCCAGGAAGCTCTTCATGCGCACTTCGGGAAAGGCGGTGGAGAGATGGTCCGACCAGTCGCTCATGCGCGGCTTCTCACCGGGCAGCGCGGGGAGCCGGCCTTCCAGAAAATCGCGGAAGTTCTGGCCGGCGGCGTCGATATATTTCCCGTCCCGGTAGACGAAGTACATCGGCACATCGAGCGCATAGTCGGCATAGCGCTCGTAACCGAAGCCATCCTCGAAGACGAAAGGCAGCATGCCGGTGCGTGCCGGATCGGTATCCGACCAGATGTGGCTGCGATAGGAAAGATAGCCGTTGGGCTTGCCTTCCGTGAACGGCGAGTTGGCGAACAGGGCCGTCGCGAGCGGCTGGAGCGCGAGGGAGACGCGGAACATCTTCGCCATCCGCGTTTCGTCCGAATAATCGAGATTGACCTGGATGGTGCAGGTGCGCAGCATCATGTCGAGCCCGAGACTGCCGACGCGCGGCATGTGGCGCAGCATGATGGCATAGCGGCCCTTGGGCATGACGGGCAGTTCCGCGCGCGTCTTGTCCGGCCACATGCCAAGGCCGAGGAAGCCCAGGCCGAGCCGATCGCCCACCGCCTTCACCTGCTCGAGATGGCGGCCGGTCTCGGCGCAGGTCTCATGCAGATTGTCGCGCGCCGCGCCGGACAGCTCGAGCTGGCCGGCAGGCTCCAGGCTGATGCCGCCATCCGCGCCGGCGAGCGCAATGACATTGCCGCCTTCCATGACGGGCTCCCAGCCATAAGCGCGCAGCCCCTCGAGCAGATCGCGGATGCCGCCGGGCTCGTCATAGGAAGGCGCGCGGTAATCGGCCTTGCGATAGACGAACTTCTCGTGCTCGGTGCCGATCTTCCAGTCGGTCGGCGGCTTCTCGCCGCGCTCGAACAGGCTGACCAGCTGGTCCCGGGATTCGATGATGTCGTCCTTGCCGGTCGATTCAGTGCGTGTGCTCATGGCCGGTTCGTGTCCTCACCCTTCGCCGGGGCCCATAGGGTCTTTGCGGGAGGCGTGCAATTTCATTTCGTTTCGCAACTTGTCCAGTCGCCGTTGATCGCCATCCAGCAGGCGGTGGCCGCGATGGCGGCGGTTTCCGCGCGCAGGATGCGCGGGCCGAGCGAGATGGGACGCGCGCCGGGATGAGCGCGGATCAGCGCCCGTTCGGCCGGTGCGAAGCCGCCTTCCGGGCCGACGAGCAGCGCCGCCGGACCGGGATGCGCGGCGAAGGCATCGCGCATGGGCGCGCCGCCGGTCTCGTCCGCGAAGAACAGGGTGCGGCCCTGCGGCCAGTCCGCCAGCAGCGCGGCGAGGGGCGTAAGATCGGCCAGCGCGGGCAGGGCAGTGCGGCCGCATTGCTCGGCCGCCTCCACCAGATGGGCATGCAGCCGGTCCGCATTGACCTTGTCCACCACGCAGCGCTCGGCGAGCACAGGCACGAGGCGCGCGACGCCCAGCTCGCAGGCCTTCTCCGCCACCAGATCGATGCGGCCCTTGCGGATCGGCGCGGCGCAGAGCCAGAAATCCGGCACCGATTCGAGCGGGCGCGTCTGCTGCGTGCACTGGAGGACGAGATCGCGCTTGCGGACCTGCCCGGCCGTTGCAGCCCATTCCCCTGCGCGGCCATCGAACAGGAGGACAGTGTCGCCTTCCCGGATCCGCATCACGGAGATGAGATAATGGGCGCCATTGCCGTCCACCGGCACGGCGACGCCCGCACCCAGCGCTGCCTCGACGAAGAGGCGCGGAGCGGATCGCGGAGGCCAGGCGGGCGTGGCGGGCATGAAAGCGCCCATAATATGAGGGCGGCGGCGAAAGCGAGTGTTTTGCTCGGGGAGGCAGGTCGGAAGCGGGGCCGGCAGTGCGCAAAGCGGACATGGTCGCCGATGGGGCACCGGCGGCCATGGCGCTCAGGGAAGGCGCAGCCTCCCCTGACGCGAATCACATCCCGGCGGCAGTGGGCCGGACGACGATCTCGTTGATGTCCACGCCCTCGGGCTGTTCGAGCGCGAAGCGGATCGCGCGGGCGATCGCGTCGGGCGTCAGCGACTTCCTGCGCCACTCCTGCAATGCCGCCGCGACATTCTGGTCCGTGATGTCATGGCCGAGCTCGGTCGCGACCACGCCGGGGGAAATGACGGTCGCGCGGATGTCGTCATGCTCCTGCCGCAGGCCGTCGGTGATGGCCCAGACGGCATGTTTGGTGGCGCAATAGACCGCCGCCGTGGGCATCACGAAATGCGCCGCGATGGAGGCGACATTGACGACATGGCCCGAGCGCTGCGCGACGAAGCGCGGCAGGACCGCGGCAATGCCGTTCAGCACGCCATGGATGTTGACGTCGATCATCTTCTTCCACTCGTCGCGCTTGAGCGCCGCGAGCGGAGAGAGAGGCATGACGCCGGCATTGTTCACCAGCGCATCGACGCGCCCGAAGCGCGCCTCGGCAGCGGCGACGAAGGCCTCGACGCTGTCGGAATCGGTCACGTCCAGCACTTGCCAAGCGACCTGCTCGCCGAGCTCCTCCGCCAGCGCCTGCAGGCGATCGCCCCGGCGGGCACCGATGAACAGCTTCGCGCCGCCTTGGACGAGTTCGCGCACCGTCGCTTCACCGATGCCGCTCGAGGCGCCGGTCACGAGTATGATCTTGTCGGTCACTCCAGTCATGATGAACTCCTTCGCTGTTGGTGACCCCGAAATGCAGCGAAGGGGGCGGGACGCGGTAGATCGATCGTCCGTCCGAATTGCACGATCCTCCGAAATCGGTGCGCGCCGCTTGCGCTCCGGTCCATCCTGAGGGACAGGAAGGGCATGGACAGGATGCAGACGCTCGCGGAGATCATCACACGGCATGCCCCGGCGACGGGGATGTATGGCACCTCGGTCGGGTGCCTGTCCCTCTTTCGGGCGGATCGGCCGACGCTGCCCATACCGTCCGTCTACAAAGCGTCGCTTTGCCTGATCGCCCAGGGTGCCAAGCGGGTCTCGCTTCACGACCATAGCCTGGTCTATGACGCCTCGCATTATCTCGTCGTCTCGGTGGACCTTCCGCTGACCGGGCACATCATCGAGGCGAGGGAGGGCGCGCCCTATCTCTGCTGCCAGATCGACCTCGATCTCTCCGCGCTGGCGGACCTCATCATAGCGCAGGGACTGACGGCCCGCGCCGCGCCCACGCCGGCCCTCGCCGTCTATCCCAGCGACCCGGACCTCATCGACGCGGCCTGCCGGCTGGTGAAGCTGCTCGATCAGCCGCAGGCCGTGCCCACGCTCGCGCCGCTGATCGAGCGGGAAATCCTCTACCGGCTGCTGACCGGACCGCACGGCGCGACATTGCGGCACCTCGCGGCGGCCGACAGCCATCTCAGCCAGGTGAGCCGCGCGATCGCCCGGATTCGTGGGCAGTTCCGCGAGCAGCTGCGCATCCGGGACATCGCCGCGGCGGCCGGCATGAGCGAATCCTCGCTACACGAGCATTTCAAGGCGATCACGCGGATGACGCCGCTCGAATATCAAAAGCAGCTGCGCCTGCAGGAAGCACGGCGGCTGATGCTGGCGGAAGGCGTGAGCGCGGGCAGCGCGGGCTTCGCCGTGGGCTATGACAGCCCCTCGCAGTTCAGCCGGGAATATCGCCGGCTGTTCGGCGCGCCGCCGCGCCAGGACATCGACCGCATGCAGATGGGCCGCGACTATCTGAACGCCGCCTGAGAGTCCGGCGTTCGGTGCCGCGGGCGCTCCCGGCCCCGGCTCAGGTGGCGAAGATCATGTCGTCGCTGGCGAAGCTCTTGAATTCGAGCGCATTGCCGCTCGGATCGAGGAAGAACATCGTCGCCTGCTCGCCGACCTCGCCCGCGAAGCGCACATAGGGCTCGATGACGAAGCGCGTGCCGGCCGCTTTCATCCGCGCGGCGAGATCGTCCCAGTCCGCCCGGTCAAGGATGACACCGAAATGCGGGACCGGCACGTCGTGGCCGTCGACCGGGTTGCGGATCGGGTCATGCGCCTTTCCGGCCGGATCGAGATGCGCGACGATCTGGTGGCCATAAAGATCGAAATCGATCCAGGAGTCGCTGCTGCGCCCTTCCCGGCAGCCCATGACGTCCCCGTAGAAAGCGCGCGCAGCGGCAAGATCGTGGACGGGAAAGGCGATGTGGAAGGGTCTCATCGGCGGGCCTCCGGTCAGCGCGGAATTGCAACTGTCATCAAGGCGCGCGATAGGAGCGCCCAAGATGAAAATCCAGACAATCGATCGGGCAGCCGCGCAGGCATGGCTCGCGAAACGGCCGGGCCTCGTGGCCCTGGGCGCGGGCGTCCTCTCCGCGACCGGCTTCGAGCCGCTGCACCTGTGGCCCGTGATGCTGGCGATGCTGGCGCTGTTCATGCAACTGCTCTGGCGCGCCCCGAGCCGGCGCGAGGCCGCGCGCATCGGCTATGCCTTCGGCCTGGGGCAGTTCACCGTAGGGCTCAACTGGATCGCCCACGCCTTCACCTTCCAGGACGCCATGCCGCACTGGCTCGGCTATCCCGCCATTCTCCTCCTCTCCTTCTACCTCGCTTTCTATCCGGCCATGGCCGCGCTCATCGGCTGGCAGCTCGGGCGCGGGCGGCCGCAGCTCTTCGCGCTGTTCCTCGGCTGCGCGTGGCTGCTGACGGAATATCTGCGCGCCACGATGTTCACCGGCTTTGCCTGGAACCCGCTGGGCGTGATCTGGCTGGGCACCGGCGTCGACCAGCTCGCGATCGCGATCGGCACTTATGGCCTGGGCCTTGTCGCCATGCTCGCGGCAGGCGCGCTGTGGTGGGCCGCGCACCGGCAATGGCGCCCGGCGGCGATGGTGGCGGGCGGCCTCGTGCTGGTCGCGCTGCTCGGCCTGCTGCGCGCCGGGCAGGTCGGCGCACCGGTCGAGGGCGGTGGCGTGGCGATTCGCGTCGTCCAGCCCAACATCAACCAGAACGAGAAATATGATCCGCAGCTCGAGGAACTGAATTTCCGTCGCCTCTCCGCGCTGACCGGCGCGCCGGGCGGAGCGCCGCGACTGGTGTTCTGGCCGGAAGCCGCCGTGCCCGCCATTCTCGACATGGAACCGGCCTGGCGCGCGCGCATCGCCTCGCTGCTGGGGCCGGGCGACCTGCTGATGCTGGGCGGCGACAAGTTCCATTTCCGCGAGCGGGACGGGATCATGGACGCCAATGTGCTGGAAGGCGCCAACAACAGCCTGTGGGTGATGGACGCGCGCGGCGCGCTGCTCGGGCGCTACGACAAGGCGCATCTCGTCCCTTATGGCGAATATCTGCCGATGCGATCGCTGCTCTCGGGCATCGGTCTTGCGCGGCTGGTGCCCGGCGACATCGATTTCTGGCCCGGGCCGGGGCCGCGCACGCTGGACCTGCCCGGCGCGCCGGAGCGGCCATCGCTGCGCATGGCAGTGCAGATCTGCTACGAGATCGTGTTCTCCGGCCAGATCATCGACCGCGCGAACCGTCCGGAGTTCATCTTCAACCCGTCCAATGACGCCTGGTTCGGCACCTGGGGGCCGCCGCAGCATCTCGCGCAGGCGCGGCTGCGGGGAATCGAGGAAGGGCTGCCGGTGATCCGCTCGACACCCACCGGCATCTCGGCACTCGTGGATGCCGCCGGGCACGTGGTGGCCGCCATTCCGCACGGCACGGCCGGCGCTTTCGATGCGCGCCTGCCCGCCGCGACCGGACCGACGCCCTTCGCCCGCTGGGGCAACATCCTCCCTCTCACGCTCGCTGCTTTGCTTATCGTTAGCGGCGTTGCCATTGGGCGACGCAACCGCTAAGGGGCACACATAAACATTTCTTTATATCAACCGCGGCCATGTCAGAGCCGCTAGAAGAAAGGTGCGT
This sequence comes from Sphingobium sp. SYK-6, assembly GCF_000283515.1. Classification (GTDB taxonomy): domain Bacteria; phylum Pseudomonadota; class Alphaproteobacteria; order Sphingomonadales; family Sphingomonadaceae; genus Sphingobium; species Sphingobium lignivorans. Next base: position 3,594,371 of record NC_015976.1, on the reverse strand, counting down.
TCCCCGATGCGTTCGAGCTATCTCTTCACGTCAGAATCAGTGTCGGAGGGTCATCCAGACAAGGTGTCGGATCAGATCAGCGATGCAATCGTCGACCTGTTCCTGAGCAAGGACCCCGAGGCCCGCGTGGCGTGCGAGACGCTCACCACCACCCAGCTCGTGGTGCTTGCCGGCGAGATCCGCTGCAAGGGCGTCTACGAGAACGGGGAATGGGCGCCCGGCGCGCTCGAGGAAATCGAGAAGGCCGCGCGCGATACCGTGCGCGAGATCGGCTATGAGCAGTCCGGCTTCCACTGGGAAACGCTGACCTTCGAGAACCACCTGCACGGCCAGAGCGCGCATATCGCACAGGGCGTGGACGCCTCGGGCAACAAGGACGAAGGCGCCGGCGACCAGGGCATCATGTTCGGCTTCGCCTGCGACGAGACGCCGGACCTCATGCCCGCGACGCTCTATTATTCCCATCGCATCCTGCACCGCATGGCACAGGACCGCCACTCGGGCGCGGCTCCCTTCCTGGAGCCCGATGCCAAGAGCCAGGTGACCCTGCGCTTCGAGAACGGCGTGCCGGTCGCCTGCACCGCGATCGTCGTCTCCACCCAGCATGCGCCGGGCTATGACAAGGGCGAGAAGGAAGCCGAGCTGAAGGCCTATGTGAAGAAGGTCGTCGCCGACATCATCCCGGCCGAACTGCTCTCCGACGAGACGGTCTACCACATCAACCCGACCGGCAGCTTCGAGATCGGCGGGCCGGACGGCGACGCGGGCCTCACCGGCCGCAAGATCATCGTCGACACTTATGGCGGCGCGGCCCCGCATGGCGGCGGCGCGTTCAGCGGCAAGGACCCGACCAAGGTGGACCGCTCGGCCGCCTACATCACCCGCTATCTCGCCAAGAACATCGTGGCGGCGGGCCTCGCCAAGAAGTGCACCATCCAGCTTGCCTACGCCATCGGTGTCGCCAAGCCGCTCTCGCTCTATGTCGACACGCACGGCACCGGCACGGTGAGCGACGACAAGATCGAAGCGGCGATCGGCAAGATCGAGAAGCTGGGCGGCATGACCCCGCGCGGCATCCGCACGCATCTCGGCCTCAACAAGCCGATCTACAAGCGCACGGCGGCCTACGGGCACTTCGGCCGCAATGCCGAGGGCGACTTCTTCCCCTGGGAGCGGACCGACCTCGTCGAAGACATCAAGGCCGCACTGGGCTGACGCTGCTTCCCTCGCCGGGGAGCGCGGCATCGCAGACTGACAGGAAGGCGCTCGCGATCATGCGGGCGCCTTTTCCTTTGCAGGCGCAAGGCCATCGCGGGAAGGGCGCGGCGCCCGGCCCCTCTTGCGCTCGGCGCGGCAGGGAGTAGGAACGCGCCGATGACTGCTTTCAAAACCGGCGATCCGACCACGCTCAACCGTCTTTACGGGCGCCAGTCCGGCCACAAGCTGCGGGCGGGGCAGCAGGCGCTGGTCGAGGAACTGCTGCCGGCAATCAGCGTGCCCGAGGACGGGGAGATCACCGCGACGCGGCTGTTCGGCCCGAGCGCCTTTGGCGAGCGGCCCCTGCATTTCGAGATCGGCTTCGGATCGGGCGAGCATCTCGCTTACCGGGCGGACATGCTGCCGGATCACGGCTTCATCGGCTGCGAACCCTTCCTCAATGGTGTGGTCGGGGCGCTGGGGCATGTGCGCGACAGGCACCTGGCCAATGTCCGCCTGCACATGGGCAATGCGCTCGACGTGCTGGCGCGCATTCCCGACGGAGCGCTGAGCTTCGTCTACCTGTTGCATCCCGATCCATGGCCCAAGGCGCGCCATGCCAAGCGGCGAATGATGAACAAGGGCCCGGTGGACCTCATTGCCGCCAAGCTGAAGCCGGGCGGGGAATTCCGCTTCGGCACCGATCATCCGGTCTATCTGCGCTGGGCGCTGATGACGATGCGCGGGCGGACCGACTTCGAATGGCTGTGCGAGACGCCGCGCGACTTCCTCCAGCGCCCCGGCGGTTGGCCCGAAACCCGCTATGAAGCGAAAGCGCGCCAGAAGGGGCATGAGGTCTGGTACTTCCGGTATCGGCGGCGGCCAGACTAACCTATTTGGAACTTTCATGTTGACATCGTGACGCTATCTGGTTAGAGAAGCGCAACATCGCAATTCGAGTCAGTCGGCGGCGCGGGGCGCCAGCCTGGACGGCTCCAGTCAACAGGACATCGTCGGATGAAGGATCGCCAAGACGGCACGGCCGGTCGCGCCGCGCGTCCGGGCCGCCGCTCTCGCTGGTCGGGGCGGCGCAGGTCGCTCTTCCTGAGCGCGCTCGCCGCCTACCCCAATGTGGCGGCGGCCGCACGCGCGGCGGGCGTCAGCCGCTCGGGTGCCTATGAACTCAAGGCACGGGACGAGATCTTCGCATGGCAATGGCGCGCGGCGGTGGACGATGGCTATTCCGAACTCGAATTGTCGCTGATGCTGCAGGCGTTGAAAGGCACGGTGCGGACCGAAGTGGTTTTCGACGGCGCGACCAGCAGCGTGAAGCAGATCAAACTGACTCGCGCCCCGGCGCCCATGCTGGGGCTTCGGCTGCTCGAGGCGCATCGATCAGCGCGACCCGATCGCGGCGCGGCGGCGGCTGGCGGGGACGCGGAGGACGCGGACGCAGCAGCGGTGGTGGAGCGGCTGCTCCAGGACATGGACGTGGTATATGAGCGCCTGCAGGAGCCCTGCGGCGACGCGGACGCAATGGCGGAAGGCGAGGCTGAATCGGACGAGACGGAACCGAGCGGGATGGAATCGGGTGAGGCGGAACGTGACTGACGTCTGGCAGGGGAAGGGCCGGGCACACCGGCTCCGGTCCGGAGGCCAGTCGGGCCTACACGCGCTTTCCCTTTACGAACGCGTTGCCTGGCTGGAACGGGCGAAGCGTCAGGATGCGCTCGACCGGCTTGGCGCGGGCACGCGACGGGCGTTGATGGAGGGCTGGGCCTGCCGGGCGCGCCCGGCGCAGCTCCCGCCGCCGGGCGACTGGTTCGTCTGGCTCATCATGGCAGGACGCGGCTTCGGCAAGACGCGCGCCGGCGCGGAATGGGTGCGCGCCATCGCCGAAGCGGACCACACGGCCCGCATCGCGCTGGTGGCGGCCAGCCTGCACGAAGCGCGCAGCATCATGGTGGAAGGCGAAAGCGGCCTGCTGGCGATCGCGCCGGCCGGCCGGCGGCCGCACTGGCACCCCGCCTTGCGCCAGCTCGTCTGGCCCGGCGGCGCGCGTGCGACGATCTATGGCGCGAGCGAGCCGGATACGCTGCGCGGGCCGCAGCACAGCCATGGCTGGGCGGACGAGATCGCCAAATGGCCGCGCGGCATCCGCGCCTGGGACAATCTGGTGATGGGGCTGCGGCTGGGCCGGCGCCCGAGGATCGTCGCGACGACGACACCGCGCCCGGTGGCGCTGGTGCGACGGCTGGCGAGCGACCCGGCGGTTGCTGTGACGCAGGGCCGGATGCGCGACAACCGCGCCATGCTGCCCCGACAGTTCGTGCGGGAAATGGACCGCAGCTTCGCGGCCACGCGGCTCGGCCGGCAGGAGCTGGACGGGGAATTGCTGCTCGATACGCCGGGCGCGCTCTGGACGCGCGACCTGCTGGACCGATGCCGCTTGGCAGGGCCGGTGCCTTCGCCCGGCGATCTCGTGCGGGTGGTCGTGGGCGTCGATCCGCCGGCAAGCGAGCATGGCGACGCATGCGGGATCGTGGTGGCGGCGCTCGATGCCGATGGCGGCGCGCTGGTGCTGGAGGATGCGACAGTCGAACAGGCGAGCCCGCAACGCTGGGCGCAGGCGGCGGCTGCCGCGGCGGCGCGGTGGAATGCGGACAGGGTCGTGGCCGAGGCCAATAATGGCGGCGCGATGGTGGCAGCCGTGCTGCGCGCGGCCGACATCGCGCTGCCGGTCCGTCTCGTCCATGCCTCGCGCGGCAAGAGCGCGCGGGCCGAGCCGGTGGCGGCGGCCTACGAGGCCGGACGGGTGCGCCACGCGGGCTTGTTCGCCGCGCTGGAGGACCAGCTTTGCGGCATGATGATCGGCGGAGGCTATGAGGGGCCGGGCCGCTCGCCCGACCGGGCGGACGCGCTGGTGTGGAGCCTCGCCGACCTCCTCGCGCCGGGTGGAGCCAAAGCCCGGCTCAGGCGCCTTTGAAACGGGACGTACCGGGCGCCGCTCCGGTTATTGACTTGCTTTTGGGACGGGAAGGGCGGACGATCGCCGGACTGCAGGGCTGCGGGAGGAGCCCGGGGTGGACGACATCTTGAAAAGGATTGCGGGTGCTACGACCCTGCCGCTGCTCTGGCGGCAGATGACCCGTTATTACCATCGCCACGGCTTCGGCGGGGTGAGCTATTACTGGGTGCGCACGACGACCAATCTGCCCGCCAGCGTCCCGCTGCAATATGGCTTCTCCAAAAGCGAGATCGAGCTTTATCTCTCGTTCGATTTCCAGCGGCTCGACATCGTGCCGCGCGCGGCGCTGGCCGCCGGCATGCCGATCCGCTGGAGCGACATCTGGAAGAACAGCGAACTGACCGGCGAGGAACGCGAGTTCCTGGCCGCGATGAGGACGATCGACTTCACCGACGGCTTCTCGCTGCCCTGCTATGGCCCCAACAGCCGCAACGCGGTGGTCGGCATCGGGAAGATGACGGAGCAGACCGACATCAGCCCGAGCCACCTCTCCCTGCTACACTTTGCGGCGCAGGCGGCGCATCTGCGCATCTGCACGCTGTTTGCCGACGAGGTGGTCCGCGACCGGCAGCTCTCCACGCGGGAGAAGGAAATCCTCGACTGGGTGGCGCGCGGCAAGAGCAACAATGTGATCGCCGAGATTCTCGCCATCTCGCCGGGAACGGTCGATACCTACATGCGGCGCATCTACGAGAAGCTGGAAGTCTCCGACCGGACCTCCGCCGCCGTGAAAGGCGTGGGACTGGGGCTGATCGCGGCCTGACCTGCGCTGCCGCTGCGGTTGCGAACCGCGCGGCGCGGTGAAGGGTGGCTGCGGACGTTTTTCATAGAGACCGGAATCCATGACGGACGGCCCACATGGGCCTCGTGCGGGCTTTCGCCCGGCCGGCAGTGGTTCTGCCTGCCTGACATTCCTCTGCTCCGGAGAAGGAGACAATCATTGAAATGGTTTGGACGCAAGGCCGCGCCGGCAGAGGCGCGACCACCGCTGGCGCGCGCGTGGATCGGCCCGGGCTGCTCGGGCTCGGGCGCCTGGCCGCAGGATTATGCGGCGCAGCTCAAGGCGGCGGTGACCGTCAATCCCGTGGCGCAGCGCGCGCTGCGGCTGGTCAGCGAGGCCGTCGGCAGCGCAGCGCTGAGCGCGACGGCGGACAATGCCGGCGATGCGCGGGACGCGCTGCGCCTCGTCCAGCACCGTTCGGCGGGACAGGGGCTGCTGGAGACGCTCGCGGCGCATGTGCTCGTCCATGGCAATGGCTATGCGCAGATCAGCCATGGCCCGGACGGACGGCCCGCCGGCCTCTATGCGCTGCGGCCGGACCGGATCACGATCGAGCAGGACATGCAGGGCTGGCCGGTCGCCTATCGCTACCGGGCGGGCGAGCGGCTGCTGCGCTACCCGGGCGAGGACGCTGCCGGGAGGACGGCGGTGATCCATGTGAAGGCGCTCAACCCGGGCGATGACCTGCTGGGGCTGGGTTGCCTGTGCGCGGCGGCGGGCGCCGTCGCCATCCACAATGCGGCGACGGCCTGGAACAAGGCACTGCTGGACAATGCCGCTCGCCCCTCCGGCGCGCTGGTCTACGATCCCAAGGATGGCAGCGCGCTCTCCTCCGACCAGTTCGACCGGCTGAGGGCGGAGCTGGAAAGCGCTTTCCAGGGGCGGGAGAATGCCGGGCGGCCGATGCTGCTGGAAGGCGGCCTCTCCTGGCAATCGATGAGCCTGTCACCCGCCGACATGGACTTCGTGCAATTGAAGGCGGCGGCGGCGCGCGACATCGCGCTTGCCTTCGGCGTGCCGCCAGTGCTCGTCGGCCTGCCGGGCGACAGCACTTATTCCAATTACCGCGAGGCCAACAAGGCGCTCTGGCGCCAGAGTGTCCTGCCGCTGGCGGACAAGATCCTCGGCGCGCTGGCGCAGGGGCTGGGCGACTTCATGCCGGGCCTGACGCTCGGCGTGGACATGAACCGCGTGCCCGCCCTGGTCGATGACCGTACGCTGCTCTGGGAACAGGTCGGCGCGGCCGATTTCCTGAGCGCGGAAGAGAAGAAGGCGATGCTGGGCATCGAGGCGGCCGGCGCATGAGGGCGGGCAAGGGCAGCGCGCCGGTGCGCTTCGCGGGCTATGCCGCGATCTTCGCGCGGCCGGACAATGGCGGGGACGTCATCAGCCCCGGTGCCTTCGCGGCAAGCCTTGCCCGGCGCGGCAAGGACGGCCTGCCACTGCTCTGGCAGCATCGGGCGGACCAGCCCGTCGGGCGGATCGACACGGCAAGCGAGGACGGGCGCGGGCTGCGGGTGATCGGCACGATCGACGGCGCGAGCGAGACCGGCCGGCGCGCGGCGGCGCTGGTGCGCGCGGGACGGATCGACGGCCTGTCGTTCGGCTACCGCGTGGTCGCGGCGCAGGGCGCGCAGCCCCGGCGGCTGGATGCGCTCGACCTGGTGGAAGTGAGCCTCGTCACGCACCCGATGCAGCCGCTTGCCCGCGTGCATGCGGTGGAGGGGGAAGTGCCTCTCCCTGCCGGGACGGCGGGCCGGCGGGGCGGGCCCTGAGGGCGATCGCCTTCGCGCGCGAAGGACAGGCTTTTCCGCGCTGCCGCGAGGCGCGCGCACGATCGATCGACGGGGCCCGCAAGGGCCCCCTTCTTTTTGACCAAGGAGACGTGAACCATGCTGGAAGTGAAAGCCGATGCGCTCGAGGAGAGCTTCGACGCGGTGCTGCAGGCAGACCGTATTGCCGGGATCGAGGCGCGCATGGACGCGCTCGACGATGCCGTGAGGACGCAGGCGACCAGGGCCGCCCGCCCGCCGCTCGACGGCGCCAAGGGCAGCGAGACCGATCCGGCGCGGGCCGCCTTCACGGAGCGTTATCTGCGCCGGGGCATCGAGGCCGGCGTGGAACTGAAGAGCTTCTCCGGTGCGAGCGGCGGCAGCGGCGGCTATGCCGTGCCGCGCGAGATCGACGAGATGATCGAGGCGACGCTCAAGTCCATCTCGCCCATCCGCGCGATTGCCAATGTCGTTCGCACCGGCTCGGCGGGCTATCGCAAGCTGGTGACGACCGGCGGCATCGTGTCCGGCTGGGCATCCGAGACCGGCGCGCGCGCCGAGACGGCGACGCCGACCTTCCAGGAAATCGCGCCGTCCTCCGGCGAGCTGTTCGCCAATCCGTCGGCGAGCCAGGCGATGCTGGACGACGCGCAGTTCGACGTGGAAGGCTGGCTGGCGCAGGAAATCGCGCAGGAATTCGCCAGGGCGGAAGGCGCCGCCTTCGTCGGCGGGGACGGCACGAACAAGCCCAAGGGCTTCCTGACCTACGCCACGACCGCCCAGGCGGACGGCGCGCGCGCCTTCGGTACGCTGCAATATGTGCCCTCGGGCGCGGCCGGCGGCTTCCCGGCGAGCAATCCGCAGGACCGGCTGATCGACCTCGTCCAGTCGCTCCGGGCGCCGTATCGGCAGGGCGCGGCGTTCGTGATGAACTCGGCGACGCTGGCGCGTATCCGCAAGTTCAAGACCAGCGACGGCGCGTTCCTGTGGCAGCCGGGGCTCGCCGCAGGCCAGCCGGCGACGCTGCTCGGCTATCCGGTGATCGAGGCGGAAGACATGCCCGATCTCGCCGCGAACAGCCTCTCGATCGCCTTCGGCAATTTCACGCATGGTTATGTGATCGCCGAGCGCGCCGAGACGAGCATCCTGCGCGACCCCTTCACCAACAAGCCGTTCGTGCACTTCTATGCCGTCAAGCGGATCGGCGGCGCGGTGTCGAACAGCGAGGCCATCAAGCTCATGAAGTTCGCCGAGAGCTGAGCATCGCGCCGGGCCCCGCCCGGTGCAGCGCCATGCCGGTTCCTCCCCGCCGGCATGGCGCTTTTCCCTTCTCCCGCGATCATCACGCGAAAGGCGCACTCCCTCATGACTGTCACGATCTCGACCGGCGGGCCGCTCGCGGTGCCGCTCGACGACCTCAAGGCCTATCTGCAGATCAGCCTGCCCGACGAGGATGCGGCACTGACCGGCCTCATCCGCGCCGCCAGCGAAACGGCGGAGCGCTTTATCGGCCAGCTGCTGATCGTGCGGCCGGTGGACGAGATCGTCCCCGCCGTCAGCGCATGGCGGTCGCTGGCGATCCGGCCAGTGCAGGCGATCACGGCAGTCTCCGGCATTCCGGCAGAGGGCGCGGAGTTCGCCTTGCCGGTCGAAAACTACACGCTCGACATCGGCGCGGACGGCACAGGGCGCGTGCGCGTCGCCAATCCCGGCGCCGCAGGGCGCATCCGCGTGACTTATGTCGCGGGGCTCGCAAGCGAGGCAGCGGCCCTGCCGGACGCGATCCGCCATGCCATCGTGCGGCTGGCAGGCGAGCGCCATGCGCGGCGCGAAGGGCTGGAAACGGACCTGCCGGCATCGGTCAGCGCGCTGCTGCGGCCCTGGCGGCGCATGGTGCTGGCATGAGCGGCGCCGTTGCCGTGCGCGGCGCGATCCTCGCGGCGTTGCGGGAAGACGCGGCGCTCATGGCGCTGGTCAACCTTGTCGCCGATGGCGAGCGGATGAAGGCCAGCCCCCCCTGGCTGCTGGTCGGCGACCCGACGGGAACCGGCTGGGGCGCGCGGGGCGTGGACGGGCTGGCGTTGCGGCAGCCGCTGCTACTGACGGTGCGCAGCGACGATTCCGCCCGGATGGCGTCCGTGCTGGAGCGGATCGACAGCGTGCTTCGCGCCATGGAGGGCGATCTGGGCGCGTGGCGAATCACCAGCCTGCACCGGGCGCGCACGAGCATTGCCCATGGGCGGACGGCCTGGCGCGCGAGCCTCGATTATGCCGTGCGGATCGCACGGCTGCACTGACGAAGCGCCCCGGCTCTCTCACATCATCACGAAGCGAAAGGAAGACCCCATGGCAGTGGAGAAGGGCAGCGCATTCCTGCTCAAGATCGGCGACGGCGGTGCGCCGGTGACTTACGCGACCATCGCCGGGCTGCGCGCGACGCAGCTCTCCGTGAACGGCGAGGCCGTGAACATCACGTCCAAGGATTCGGGCGGCTGGCGGCAATTGCTGCCGGGCGCGGGCGTACGCTCGGTGAGCGTGTCGGGCGCGGGCATCTTCACCGGATCGGCGGCGGAAGTGCGGCTGCGCGACCATGCGCTGGGCGGCGCCATCGACGACTATGAGCTGAGCTTCGAAAGCGGGGAGCGGCTGCGCGGCCGCTTCCTCGTGACGCGGCTCGATTATGCCGGGGACTATAATGCCGAGCGGACCTACACGCTCAGCCTGGAAAGCTCCGGTCCGGTGAGCGCGCTGTGAGCGGCGCCAATCCTGCCCGCGGCGAGGCCATGTTGCGCGTCGGCGACCGGCTGATGACGGTGCGCCCCAGCTTCGCCGCGCTGGTGGCGGCGGAAAGCGAGACGGGGCCGCTGTTGGCGCTGGTCGACCGGGCGGCCGAGGGGCGACTGACGCTCGCGGAGATGGAAGCGCTGCTCTGGCATTGCCTTGTCGACCGGCCGAAGACGATGGCGCGGGCCACGCTGGGCGAGGCGCTGCTGGCGAAGGGTCTGGGCGCCGCCATGCCGGCGATCCGCGCGATCCTGCGGCAGGCACTGGCCGGCGGGCAATGAGCTTCGCGCAGGCGGCGCGACGGCTCGCGGGGCAGGCGGGCCTGCTGCTCGGCTGGCGCCCGAACGAATTCTGGCGCGCCACGCCTGACGAACTGGCCGACGCCTTCGCCGCGCTGCGGGCGATCGGCGATGCGAGCGGCGTGGGCGGGGCGGGTCATCCGCTGGACCGGGCCTCGCTTGGGCAATTGATGGAGGCACATCCCGATGAATGAGCGCGCGATGGACGAGGACTGGCCGAATGACGGCGACTGGCAGACGGCGCAGGCGGAGCTGGCGCGCACGCGCGGCGAGGCCGCCGGACTGCGCGACGAGATCGCCCAGCTTGCCTCCGGCGCCGAGCGGGCAAGCCGGACGATCGAAGCCGGCCTGCTGCGCGCGGTGAGGACGGGGCGCTTCGGCTTCGAGGATCTGGGCAAGGTCGCGCTCTCCGTGATGGCGCAGATCGCGCAGGCGGCCGTGCGCAACGGCATGAACGCGGCGCTGGGCGGCGGCGGGGCCGGGCAGGCCGGCCTTGCGGGACTGGGGACGAGCCTGGTCGCCGGATTGCTGGGTCTGCCGGGCCGGGCGACCGGCGGGCCGGTCGCGCCCGGCCGCGCCTATCTGGTCGGCGAGCGCGGGCCGGAGCTGTTCCTGCCGACGAGCAGCGGGCAAATCCTGCCCGGCGCGGCCGGGCCGGGCAGCGCGCGGGACGTGCGCGTGGCGATCACCGTCCACGGCAGCGGGCAGGATGCGCCGCGCGCGCTCGCCCGCAGTGTGCGGCAAGTGGCCCGGGCGGTGCGCGGCGCGCTGATGGAATAGCGGCGGGGCCATCCCGGAAAATCGCCATCCGGAAAGCGTGCGGCCCGCGTCGATTCACTTGCGCTATCGGAAGGAAAAACCATGGCTTACTGGCTGGCCGATGCCCGGCGCCATCAGGAGAGCGGCGTCGTCAAGCGTTTCTCGCCGCCGTTCTGGACGGTCGATTTCCCCCGGCCGATGATGGCCTCGGTCGTGACGCAGGGCGCGGACGGACTGCGCATCGACGCGGTGTTCCACGGTTCGGGCGATCTTGCGGGCCTCATCTGGGAGTCGGAGGACCGCTGGGATCATCCGCTGCTGCGCTACGAGACGCGGCGGGACCATGGCGGTTGCCGCCTGTCCTTCCGCTGGCGCAGCGAAGGCATGAAGCCGCTGGATGCGGTCCACGGGCCGACCCTGACCATCGAGGGGCGGGATGCCTCCGGCGCGCCGCGCGCATGGTATGTGCGGCTGTGGAACTACGCGACCGGCGATCCGGAAGATGCGCGGATCACGCTCGATTTCGATGCGCTTAATGGCGGCTTCCTGCTGCCCGACGAAGCCGACGCTGTCCATCCCGGCGACATCGACCGGATGTTCATTTCCCTCGTGCCGCAGGCTTATGACGCGGGCGACACGCTGTTCCCGGAAGCGGCCGAGGCCTGGGTCGAGATCAGCGACATGCGCTGCGATGGCCCCGGTTCGGTGCTCGCCATCGGGGACATCATGGTGCCCGAGCACGGCCTTTCCATCGCGACGGGCTATGACGACGCCTATAATCAGACGCCCGAGCGGCTGCTGCGGCAGGCGCTGGCGCTGGGCTATCGCGGCGCGATCAATCATTATGTCGGCATGAGCCATTATATGCGGCTCGCGCCGGTCTCCGACGGCTTCGAGGCGAGCCTGGCCGGCGGTGCGCTGGCGACGCCCTGTGCGCGCTGGCTCGCGGACTTCGCGGCGCGCTGCGTGGCGTTGGGGTTCGGGCTCATCCTCTCGCTCTCATACGAGCTGTTCGATGCCTATTGCCCGGCGGCGTGGAAGCAGCGGGCCTGGGACGGGGCACCGGCGCTGACCGGATGGGTGCCGCCATCGACCCTGCTCTCCCCGGCCCATGACGGCGCGACGGCCTATCTGGCGGCGGTAGCCCGCGCCTTCGTCGCCATTGCGCGCGACGCGGGGCTGGCGGTGCGGTTCCAGATCGGCGAGCCCTGGTGGTGGATCATGCCGGACGGGCGGCCTTGCCTCTATGACGATGCCGCGCGGCTGGCGCTGGGCGGCGCGCCGCCGGACATCCCGACCGTGCGTGGCCCGCTCGACGCGGCGCAGATCGCCTTGCTCGACGAAGCGGGGGCGTTGCTCGCGGCTTCCACGGCCGCGGTGCGGGAAGCAGTGCTGGACGAAGCAATCGAGGCGGAGACGCTGCTGCTGGTCTATCTCCCGAGCGTGCTCGACCCCGCCGCGCCGGAGCTCAAGCGGGCGAACCTGCCGGTCGGCTGGGCGGCGCCGGCCTTCGACCGGCTGCAGATCGAGGATTATGACTGGGTGACGGAAGGCCGCGTGGCGCTCTCGGCAGCGGGACGCGCGGCGATGAACGCGCGGCTCGGCTATCCCCCCGGTGCGCAGCATTATCTCGCCGGTTTCGTGCCCGCCGGGCTGACGGCGGATGAGACGGCGACGGCCTGGTCGCGGATTGCGGCGGCGGCGGAAGCGGCAATGGAGCGCGGCCATGCCGCGACATTCATCTGGGCACTGCCGCAGGTCGCGCGGGACGGCTTCACATTCTTCGATCTTCAGGGAGACGCCGACGTGCAGGCATTCGACGACATCGCCTTTCCGCTCGACATCGGCCGCCGGGCGCAAGTGGCGCCGACCTTCTCGACGCGCGTGGTCGAGAGCGTGTCCGGCCATGAGCAGCGCAGCACCCAGTGGGCGGACGCGCGGCTCCATTTCGACGCCGGACCGGGCGTGCGCTCCGAAGCGGACATTGCGACGCTGATCGCCTTCTTCCGGGCGCGGCGGGGCGCGGCGCGAGGCTTTCGCTTCCGCGATCCCTTCGATTGCACGTCCGCACCGGCCGAAGACATGGCAAGCGCGACCGACCAGAGCCTCGGCACCGGCGACGGCACGACGGCGCACTTCCGCCTGCTCAAGCGCTATGGCGAAGGACCGGATGCGCAGGTGCGCTTCATCACCCGGCCGGAAGAGGGCACGATCCGGGTCGCGCTGGACAGCGTCGAGCAGGCGGCCGGGTGGCATCATGCCGGCCTCGGCCTGATCGCTTTCGAGACCGCACCCGCTGCCGGCACGAGCGTGACCGCGGGCTTCCTGTTCGACGTGCCGGTGCGGTTCGCGGAGGATCGTCTGGACATCGACCGGGAGACCTTCGCGGCAGGCGCGGTGCCCTCGGTCCCGTTGGTGGAAATCCGGGAATGACCGCGCTGACCGACATGCTCGCCGGGCCGCTTTGCGCCTTCGCCTTCTGCTGGCGGCTGGAACGGCGCGACGGCGTGACGCTTGGCCTTACCAGCCATGACCGGCCGATCACCATGAGCGGGCTCACCTATCGCCCCGCGCCCGGCCTTGTGCCCGGCGCCCTGCTGCGCGGCAGCGACGGCGCGGCGGAATTGACCGACATACGCGGTGCGCTCAGCTCCGCTGCCATCACGCAGGATGACCTCGATGCGGGGCGATGGGACGGCGCGACGTTGCTGCTGCATCTCACCGACTGGGCGCGGCCCGGCGAACTCTGGCTGGAGCTGGCGCGCGGCACGCTGGGCAGCGTCGAGCAGCAGGGCGAAAGCTATTCGGTGGCGCTGCGCTCGCACATCGGGGAAATGCTCGACCGGCCAGTGGCGCCGGTCACCAGCCCCACCTGCCGGGCGCAGCTCGGCGACCGGGCCTGCCGGGTCGACCTGCGGCCGTTGCGCATGATCGTGACGGTGGAAAGCGTGGCGGACGATGCCGTGACATGCGCCGGACTCGGCCCGGGCGCCTATCCCTTCGGCAACCTGCGCTGGCTTGATGGCGCGAATGCCGGGCTGGTGCAGACGATCATCGATCAGGACGACGCGCGGCTCTTCCTGTCGGAACCGCCGCCCTTTCCGGTCGCCGCGGGGAGCCGGGCGCTGCTGACACAGGGCTGCGACAAGCGCCTCGCCACCTGCGCGGCCCGCTTCGCCAACGCCGCCAATTTTCGCGGCGAACCGCATCTGCCGGGCATGGACCTGCTGACGCGCTATCCCGGGAGCTGAACGATGACCCTTCACGACCGTATCGCGGCCGAAGCGCTGGCGCTGGTCGGCGCGCCGTTCCGGCTGCATGGCCGCTCCGAGCGGACGGGGCTGGACTGCGTGGGGCTGGGGGCGCTGGCACTGCTGCGCGCGGGCGTGCCGGTGCATCGCCTGCCGGCCTACCGGCTGCGGGGAACCGCGCCGGACCATGCCGTCGCTGCACTGCGCGAGGCCGGCCTGCTGCCGGCAGCCGAGCCCCGGCCGGGCGACATCCTGCTGGTTCGCAGCGGGCCAATGCAGCTTCATCTCATGATCGAGACCAGCCGGGGGCTGGTCCATGCGCATGCCGGGCTGGGCCGCGCCGTGCTGATGCCGCCGCCATCCCCCTGGCCGCTGCTCGGGCGCTGGCGATGCGCGCCGCGAGAGGAAGGGAGCTAGAGACATGGCGACACTTGTTCTGACGGCGCTGGGCAGCGCGATCGGTGGACCGCTGGGCGCGATCGGCGCGGCTATGGGCGGCGCCATCGGCGCGGTGGCAGGGCAGGCGATCGACGGCCTGATCTTTCGCCCCGGCCCGCAATCCGGCCCGCGCCTGAGCGACCTGCAGGTCCAGACCTCCCGATATGGCGCGCGCATTCCGCGCATCTATGGGACGATGCGCGTGGCGGGCACGGTGATCTGGTCCACCGATCTCATCGAGAGCAGCAGCACCAGCGGCGGGGGGAAGGGGCAGCCGAGCATCACGCGCTACAGCTATTCGGCAAGCTTCGCGGTGGCGCTTTCCTCCCGTCCGATCGCCGGCATCGGCCGCATCTGGGCGGACGGCAACCTGCTGCGCGGCGCGGCAGGCGACTGGAAATCGCCGGTGAGCGCCTTTCGCATCCATCATGGCGGGCAGGACCAGCCGGTCGATCCGCTGATCGCGGCGGATGTGGGCATCGCGGCGGCGCCGGCCTGCCGGGGCTGCGCCTATGTGCTGTTCGAGGGACTGGACCTTGCCGATTTCGGCAACCGCATTCCCTCGCTGACCATCGAGCTGTTCGCGGACGCCGCGCCGCCCGGCATCGCGTCGATCGTCTCCGATCTGGCGGGCGAGCCCGTGGTCCATGCGGGAGACGAGGACGAGCCGCATCTCGCCGGTTTTGCCGCCGAGGGAAGCGATGTGCGCGAGACGGTGGCACCGCTGACGGACGTCTTCGGGATGCGCTGGCGGGAGCGGGAAGGGGCCGTCGCGCTCGGTCGCGGCGCCTGGACGGACCGGACGCTGGCGCGCGCCCACGCGATCCGAAGTCTGGATGGCCGGGCCGTGGAAGAGGGAACGAAGCGCCGGGAGGCCATCGAGACCTTGCCGGCGCGCCTCACCATCCGCCATCATGATCCCGACCGCGACTTCCAGATCGGCAGCCAGTCGGCGGAACGGCCAGGGCCGGGGCCGCGCGAGGAGAACCTCGATCTCCCGGCTGTACTGACCGCGACGCAGGCCCGCACGCTCGCCGGGCAGCGGCTGCGCGCCGCGGGGCGCGAGCGCAGCCACTGCACGCGCGCGATGGACTGGACCGCACTCGATCTCGCCCCGGGCGACATCGTGGCGCTGGAGGGCGAAGCGGGGCGCTGGCTCATCGAGGCGAGCGACTGGGAAGACATGGCCGTGCGCCTGACGCTGCGCGCGGTGCGGGCGGGTGCGCGCCCGGACGCATCCGCAGGCGATCCGGGCGGCATGGTGCGCGAGCCGGACCTGGCGCAGGGGCCGACCAGCCTCGCGATCGTCGAATGGCCGCCGGACGGGGCGACGCTGGCCACGGCGCCGCAGGTCTGCGTCGCGGCGACGGGCGCCGACGCAGGCTGGCGCCGCGCCGCGCTGTTTCGGACCCTCACCGATCCGCCGGGCGACGAACCGATCGGCCGTACCGCGCCCCGGGCCGTGATCGGCACGGCGCTGACCGCGCTGCCGGCCGGCGTGCCGTGGCGCATCGATCGCCATAGCCACATCGAGGTGGAACTCGACAATGCGGCCGACGCGCTGACCTCGATCGATGACGATGCGCTCATCAGCGGTGGCAATCCCTGCCAGATCGGGCAGGAACTGCTGCTGTTCGGAGAGGCCGAACCGCTGGCGCCCCGGCGCTATCGCCTGTCCCGCCTGATCCGCGGCTGGCGCGGCACGGAATGGGCGGCGGTCAACCATGAGGCCGGCGAGCGCTTCCTTCTCCTCGATCCCGCGCGACTCGCGGCCGTGGCGCTGACATCCGCTGATGCGGGACGGTTGCTGACGCTGAAAGCCATCGGCAGCGGCGACCTGACCCCGGCCGTTTCACACAGGGCAATCGAAGGCAGCGCCATGCTGCCGCTCTCTCCGGTGCATGGCCGCGTGCGGCCGGCCGGCGGCGGCGACCTGGCGATCGGCTGGATCAGGCGCAGCCGTCTCGGTTGGCTCTGGTCGGACCATGCCGACAGTCCGCTGGGGGAGGAGACGGAAGCCTATCTGGTGCGGGTGACCGCCGGGGGCATCGTCCTGCGGGAATGGGAAACGGCAACCACCGCCACCCTTTATGGTGCCGCCCAGCGGAGCGCGGACCTACTCGCTGCCGATGGGCATCCGCTGAGGATGGAAATCCGGCAGCGGGGCATGTGGGGCCTGAGCCGCCCGCTCGTGCTCGACATCGCCTGACCTCGCTGCAGACGTTCACGACATCAGGAGGAATTACCCATGGCTACGACCGACCGGCTTGCCCTGCCGCTGCTTGCCGCCGGGCAAGCGCAAAAGGAAATCACGCATAATGAGGCGCTTGCGCTGCTTGATCTGGCGGTTCAGCTCATCGTGGAAAGCGCGGACATCGCCACGCCGCCCGCGGATCCCGGGACGGGCCAGTGCTGGATCGTAGCGACCGGGGCCACCGGCGCATGGCTGGACGCGGAGGGCGCAATCGCCGGCTGGACGAGCCAGGGCTGGCTGTTCCTGCGCCCGGCGGCGGGATGGCGGGCCTGGACAATCGACAGGGGGCATGAACTACGTTTCGACGGATCGGCCTGGGTGGACGGCCTGGCGCGCGAGGATGGCTTCTATGTCGGGGGCGAACGTGTCCTTTCCGCACGCCAGGGCGCCATCGCGGACCCCATAGGCGGCGCGGTGCAGGACGATCAGGCGCGGATCGCTCTACTCGCCATTCTTTCCGCCTTGCGCGCTCATGGCCTTATTTCACTTTGATCGCGGAACGTTTCTTCGGGCCGTTCATTGTTTCACGCCCCGCGTCGCGCCCCTGTTCCCGGTCGTCTTCCATGTGATGAAAACTGCGACATTTCGGCAACAGCGCGCTGGAACCCCCCGGAATCTCCCTTGAATCTACTTTCGCGCAACATTACACCATTGGCGCAGCATTTTCGTCTTAACTCTGAAAGGGGAATGATATGCGGAAGCTTGGCATTGCCATAGCGCTCGCGTCGACTGCGATGGCCTCGCCATCGCTGGCCAAGGACAAGTCCTGGTACATTGGTGCCGAAGTTGGCGCGATGATCGCCGAGGACGCGGACTCGACGTATGATAATGGCGTTACCGCGAACACGCCGCACAAGACCGGCTATGATGCCGGCGGCATGGTCGGCTACGACTTCGGCGGTTTCCGTCTCGAAGCGGAATATTCGCACAAGAAGGCGATGAACAAGCAGACCAACTATTCGAACCTCTCGACGAACCTGTCGGGCGGCCAGATGCGCATCGACTCGCTGATGCTCAACGGTCTGCTCGATTTCGGTCCGGACGATGGTCTGCAGGGCTTCATCGGCGGTGGCGTCGGTATCGCTCGTTCGAAGATCTCTCTCCCCGACACGCGCGATTCGGACAGCGGCTTCGCCTGGCAGGCTCTCGCCGGCGTCCGTTATCCGGTGACCACCAACGTCGATCTGTCGCTGAAGTATCGCTACTTCAACCACGACGACATCAAGCTGCGGAACACCCGTGGCGTGGGTCTCGAGTCCGAGGCAAGCACGCACAGCATCCTGGCGGGCATCATCTACAACTTCGGTGGCGCCGAGCCGGCTCCGCCGCCGCCTCCCCCGCCGCCGCCGCCCCCGCCGCCGCCTCCCCCGCCGCCTCCGCCGCCTCCGCCTCCGCCGGTGGTGCAGTGTGCGCCTGGGCCGTACATCGTGTTCTTCGAGTGGGATAGCGCCGACATTACGCCGGACGCTGCCTCGATCCTCGACAACGCGATCTCGGCTTATGCCAACTGCGGCAGCGCGTCGGTCATGCTGGCCGGTCACGCGGACAAGTCGGGCTCGCCCCGCTACAACATGGGTCTGTCGGCTCGCCGCAACACGGCGGTGCGCGGTTACCTGACCTCGCGTGGCATTTCGGACGGCGTGATTTCGTCCGAGGCCTTCGGTGAGACCCGTCCGCGCGTCGAAACCGCCGATGGCGTCCGTGAACTCCAGAACCGTCGCGTGGAAATCACCTACGGTCCGGGTTCGGGCAACTAAGATACGGATAGGCCGCTCTCGGGCGGTCATCCACAAAGAAGGGGCCGGGCGACCGGCCCCTTTTTTCGTGCCCGCGCGATTTTCCGCGTCCGCGCAGCCGCGCATTTCCGCGCCGGGGCGTCCTGGCGGACCTCTCGCGGGCGCCAAGGGGCCGGTTTTGCTTGAAACGCGGCACCAAAGACATGATATTGCACCCGAATGATTGGCACTGAAGCTGGTCACAAGGAGAATGAACATGGCGAACTGGCCGGATCCCCGGACAACCTCGGCGGGTTTTGGCGGCGTCTCGACGCGCGCGGACGACGCTGCCTTCGATGCAGGTCTGCGGTCCTATATGCTGTCGATCTACAACTATATGGCGAGCGGTGTGCTGGTGACGGGCATCGTCGCCTTGCTGTTCGCGCAGAGCGGCTTTGCTGCGCAGATCCTGCTCGGCCCCGGCCCGTTCAAATATCTGCTGATGTTTGCGCCGCTCGGCTTCGTGATGGTGCTCAGCTTCGGCATCAACAGGCTGCAGACCGGCACCGCGCAAATGCTCTACTGGGCCTATTGCGTCGTGATGGGGCTTTCCATGGCCTCCATCTTCCTGGTCTACACCGGCGAATCCATCGCGCAGACCTTCTTCGCGACGGCGGCGGCCTTTGCGGGCCTCAGCCTCTACGGCTACACCACCAAGCGTGATCTGTCGGGCTTCGGCACGTTCCTGATCATGGGCGTGGTCGGCATCCTGGTCGCGTCGGTCATCAATCTGTTCCTGCAGTCGAGCGCGCTCGGCCTCGTGGTGAGCATCCTGGGCGTGCTGATCTTCGCTGGCCTCACCGCCTATGACACACAGCGGCTCAAGAGCATGTACAGCTATGTCGCGGGCACGGACATGATGGGCAAGGCCGTCATCATGGGTGCGCTGTCGCTGTACCTCGACTTCGTGAACATGTTCATGTTCCTGCTGCGCTTCATGGGCAGCCGCGAATAAGCGCATCCCTTCGGACTGCGACAGAAGGCCCGGCGAACGCAGGTTCGCCGGGCCTTTCTGCATCCGCCAAGTCTCGTCACGACAAGACTGTGGCGAACCCCACTATGATTGCTTCTCCGCTGCGCCTTTCATCTGCGCGATGAGCGCATTGTCGATGTCCTTGGCGCGCTGATAAGCAGGCCTTGCCCGCAGCTGCTCGGCATAGGCACGGAAGGCCGGCCGGTCCGGCATGGTCCCGAACTGCAGGCCCCAGTCGATCTGCGAACCCACATAGACGTCGGCCGCCGTGAAGCGGGGCCCGCAGACATAATCACGCCCCGTGACGGCGCTTTCGAGCGTCTGCATCGCCAGGTCGTAAGTGCCATAGCCAAACATCCGCGCCCGTTCCTCCGAGACCGTGAAGCCCGCCGCCTGATTGGTGACAGCGGCTTCGACCGGCCCGGCCGCGAAGAACAGCCAGCGATAATAATCCGCGCGCTCCTCCGGCCGGGGACCGAGCGAGGCCTCGGGAAAGCACTCCGCCAAATAGACGCAGATCGCCGCACATTCGGTCACGATCTTGCCATCATGAACGATGGCCGGGACCTTCCCCATCGGGTTGAGCGCGAGATAGTCGGGCGATTTCATGCTTCCCGCATAATCGAGCAGATGAGTCTCATAGGGCTGCCCGAGTTCCTCGAGCATCCATCTTATGATCTGTCCGCGCGACATGGGGTTCGTGTAGAACTGGATTGCAGCAGTCATGGGTCACCTCCTGATGAGAACATATCAGGAACAAGTCTCGTTGGCCAGCCGTTCCTCGATGGGGCGCGCATCGTCGCGGAAGAACCGGCCGGTCGCGAGAAAATGCCTGATCTGCAAATGGGCGGAGGGGTGATAGGGCAGCAGGCTGTGGGGCAGGGGCAGGACGATGTGGTCCGCTGCGTCCTGCAGGCGCGTGGAGAGGACGCTGACCTTGCCGTCGCTCGGCAAGGGCACCAGCCGGGCGGCCGCAATCGGCATGATCGGCCTGTCGCCGGCGATGATTCCCACCGGATAGTCGACGCGCCCGAGCAGCGCATCGGTGGCGGCATCCCGTTGGGTGACCAGCGCTTCGGCCGCCTTGCCGAGGATGGGCCGCAGCCAGGGCCGTTGATGGAGGAAATCCGCGATCTCGCTGCCGCCATTGGGCGTGCCGAGCATCACGACGCTGCCGAGATTGGCTGGGCGCTCGCGCGTGATGAGGGCCCGCGCAACCAGCCCGCCCATGGAATGCGCCACGATATGAAGCGGCGCCTCTCCGTCGCCGCACGCCGCGATGCGTGGCAGGAGGCGCTCGCAGATCCGGTCGAGCGGCGTTCCCCAGCTATCATAGGTGATCTCGACCGGCCGATAGCCGGCGCGGCGCAACATGATGGCGAGGGGCCGGTTCATCAGGCCGATCCCGCCGAAGCCGTGCAGAATGACCACCGTGGGCAAGGCGGAAGACGCGTCCGACATCATCCCATGATGACCGGAGCCGGTCCCGGGCGAAAGGGCTGATGGAGGAAGCGTGACCGGTTCGCGCCGGGTCGCAGTCGCGGGGCGGGAAAGATGTCGGTCAGGTGGCGGGCCGTTCCTGACCAGCCGGGCACCGACCTGCGAGAGCGGGTCCGGGCGCTGCGAAGGGTGAGGAAAGCCTGCTTCCCCACCCTTCGTCTCGTCAGCGTGAGGTCGGCGCCGGCGCCTTGCGGCCCTTGCCGCTGGCCTTGCCGGCGGGACCACTCTTGCCGCGCCGGGGCGCCGCGGGCGTGATCTCGAATGTAAGAGCACCATCCTTCAGGCGCACATGCACTTCGCCGCCATTGACCAGCTTGCCGAACAGAAGCTCCTCGGCGAGCGGCTGCTTGATCTTCTCCTGAATGAGCCGGCCCATCGGGCGGGCACCATAGAGCTTGTCATAGCCGCGCGCGGTGAGCCATTCGCGCGCATCATTGTCGAGCGTGATGTGAACGTCGCGGTCCGCCAGCTGCAGCTCGAGCTGAATGACGAACTTGTCGACCACCCGGGAGACCACCTCGGTCGGCAGATAGTCGAACGGCACGATCGCATCGAGACGGTTGCGGAATTCCGGCGTGAAGAGCTTCTTCACGGCTTCTTCCTGCACGTCCTCGCGCGTGGACTCGCCGAAGCCGATCGATTCCTTCGCCATGTCGGACGCGCCGGCATTGGTGGTCATGATGAGGATGACGTTGCGGAAATCGACCGTCTTGCCGTGGTGATCGGTCAGGCGACCATTGTCCATCACCTGCAGCAGGATGTTGAACAGGTCCGGATGCGCCTTCTCGATCTCGTCGAGCAGGAGGACGCAGTGCGGATTCTGGTCGATCGCATCGGTGAGCAGGCCACCCTGATCATAGCCGACATAGCCCGGAGGCGCGCCGATCAGGCGGCTGACCGAGTGCCGCTCCATATATTCCGACATGTCGAAGCGCTGGAGCGGGATGCCGAGCAGCGTGGCCAGCTGCCGGGCAACTTCCGTCTTGCCGACCCCGGTGGGGCCGGAGAACAGATAATTGCCGATCGGCTTGTCCGGATCGCGCAGGCCCGCGCGGGACAGCTTGATCGCGGAGCTGAGCACCCCGATCGCCTTGTCCTGCCCGAAGACGACGCGCTTGAGATCGGTTTCCAGCGATTCCAGCACGCTCTTGTCGTCCGTCGAGACGGTCTTGGGCGGGATGCGCGCCATGGTCGCGATCACGGCCTCGATCTCCTTGGGCGTGATCATCTTCTTGCGCTTGGACGGCGCCACCAGCATCTGCATCGCGCCGACCTCGTCGATCACGTCGATCGCCTTGTCCGGCAGCTTGCGGTCATTGATGTAGCGCGCGGAGAGCTCCACGGCCGCCTTGATCGCGTCGGGCGTGTACTTGACGGCGTGATGGTCCTCGAAAGCCGAGCGCAGGCCCATCAGGATCTTGATGGTATCCTCGACCGTTGGCTCGTTCACGTCGATCTTCTGGAACCGCCGCAGCAGCGCGCGGTCCTTCTCGAAGTGGTTACGGAACTCCTTGTAGGTGGTCGACCCGATGCAGCGGATCGAGCCTCCCGAGAGCGCCGGCTTCAGGAGGTTGGACGCATCCATAGCGCCGCCGGAGGTCGCGCCCGCGCCGATCACCGTGTGGATCTCGTCGATGAAGAGCACCGCGTGCGGCATCTTCTCGAGCTCCGAGACGACGGCCTTCAAACGCTCCTCGAAATCGCCGCGATAGCGCGTGCCGGCCAGCAGCGAGCCCATGTCGAGCGAGTAGATCACCGCTTCCTTGAGGACGTCGGGCACTTCGCCCTGCACGATCTTGCGCGCGAGGCCTTCCGCGATGGCGGTCTTGCCCACACCGGGATCGCCCACATAGAGCGGATTGTTCTTCGAGCGGCGGCAGAGGATCTGGATCGTGCGATCGACCTCGGCACTGCGGCCGATGAGCGGGTCGACCTTGCCGTCCTTCGCCTTCTCGTTGAGGTTGACGGTGAACTGGTCGAGCGCGCCGTCCTTCTTCTTGGTCTCGCCCTTCTTCTCTTCCTCGGCCTGAGGCGGCTTGGGCGGCTCCTGCGTGGCAGCGCCCTTGCCGACGCCGTGCGAGAGATAGCTGACGGCATCCAGGCGGCTCATGTCCTGCTGCTGCAGAAAATAGACCGCATAGCTTTCCCGCTCGGAGAAGAGCGCCACCAGCACGTTGGCGCCGGTCACTTCTTCCTTGCCGGACGACTGGACATGCAGGATGGCGCGCTGGACGACGCGCTGAAAGCCGCTGGTGGGCGAGGGATCGACGCTGCCGGTCACCTTCAGGCTGTCCAGCTCGCTGTCGAGATAATGCGTCACGGTGTCGCCGAGTTCGCCCAGATCGACGCCGCATGCCTGCATCACCTTGGCGGCATGCTCGTCATCGATCAGCGCGAGGAGCAGATGCTCCAGCGTCGCATATTCATGGCTTCGCTCCGTGGCATGGGCCAGCGCATTGTGGAGCGTGGTTTCAAGGGCGGGGGCGAAAGAGGGCATGTCTATCTTACTCCTGCGGCCTGAGAGCCAGGCCACGACCTGACCAATGTCGGAGCCCCCGCGCCTGCCTTCAAGAGCAAGCTGTCAACGACCCGATGCTGCGGAAGCCGATATGCGCCGGAGGGCGATCCTGCTTCCACTCTCCTCATTTTCTGAATAGCGCCTCGGCGCTTGCCTTGTGATTAACCGAGCGCTCGCGCTGCCTGCGGGTCCGCTCGACCTCGGCGGTGAGCAATGCGATCCGCTGATCGAGCTCGGACACGGACAGCCGCTCAAGGTCCTCGCTGGCAAGTTGTGCCGTCAGGCTGCCGGGCCGCGCCCGGGGAAAGGCGTCGTCAGAATCCATTGCCACCATGGTTGCCGCAAAGCGAGACGGTGTCAACGCCGTCGCGACGGCCGCTCTCTCACCGTCTCCTGTCACGCAGGTCTGGCCTTTTCCGCGAGGGCGACTAGACAGGGCGGCAATGCAGGATCAGCAGCCGAGGGGGACGGATATGGCGGTGCCGGGCATGATGCGGGCGGTGGAAATCAAGGCACCGGGAGGCCCCGAGATGCTTGTCGAGACGACGGTGCCGGTGCCCGTGCCGGGGCAGGGGGAAGTGCTGATCGAAGTCGCCGCCGCCGGCGTCAATCGCCCGGACGTGCTGCAGAGACAGGGACGTTATCCGCCGCCGGCCGGCGCTTCGCCGCTGCCGGGTCTGGAAGTCGCCGGCACGATCGCAGCGGTGGGGGCGGGCGTCGATCCCGGTGCGGTGGGACGCCGCGTCTGCTCGCTGGTGGCGGGCGGCGGCTATGCCGAATATGCGCTCGCCGATCATGCCCAGTGCATGCCGCTGCCGCCGGGCCTCGCCATGGAAGAGGCCGCGGCACTGCCCGAGACGCTCATGACCGTCTGGCATAATCTGTTCGAGCGCGCTTATGTGGCGAGCGGCGACCATGTGCTCATCCATGGCGGGACGAGCGGCATCGGCACCATGGCGATCTCGCTCTGCCGCCTGTTCGGCATTACCTCCATCGTCACGTGCGGAAGCGACGGGAAATGCCGTGCCGCGCTGGACTGGGGCGCCGGCCACGCCGTCAATTATCGTGACGAGGATTTCGTCGAGGCGGTGAAGCGCATCACGGGTGGGGCCGGCGTTGATGCCGTGCTGGACATGGTGGGCGGCGATTATCTCCCGCGCAACCTGCAGTGCCTCGCCGAGGACGGGCGGCATG
This sequence comes from Sphingobium sp. SYK-6, assembly GCF_000283515.1. Classification (GTDB taxonomy): domain Bacteria; phylum Pseudomonadota; class Alphaproteobacteria; order Sphingomonadales; family Sphingomonadaceae; genus Sphingobium; species Sphingobium lignivorans. Next base: position 3,569,848 of record NC_015976.1, on the reverse strand, counting down.
TGTCCATCGCGGTGCTGGGCGGCGCGAAGGCGGAGATACTGATCCCGCAGATCATGACCCGGCGGCTGACCCTGACCGGATCGACTTTGCGGCCGCGCACGAGCGCGTTCAAGGCCCTGCTGGTCGACGAGATCATGCGCACGGCCTGGCCCTTCGTCGCAGAAGGGACGCTGCGTCCGGCGATGGACCGGATATTCCCGCTGGCACAGGCCGCCGACGCGCACAGCCGCATGGAAGCGGGCGAGCATGTCGGCAAGATCGTCCTCAAGGTGCGCTGATGAGTGAGCCCCTGATCCTCCACGAATATGCGCCGTCAGGCAATTGCTACAAGATCAGGCTGACGGCCGCGCTGCTTGGCCTGCCACTCGCGCGGCGGCACTATGACATCATGCGGGGTGAAACCCGGACGCCCGATTTTCTGGCGAATGTGAACGCGAATGGCCGCATCCCGGTGCTGCAGATCGGCGAACGCTTCCTTCCCGAAAGCAACGCAGCTTGCTTCTGGCTCGCGACCGGCTCGGCGCTCATCCCGGATGATCGCTATGATCGCGCCGATATGCTGCGCTGGATGTTCTGGGAGCAGTATAATCACGAGCCGAACATCGCGATGCTGCGCTTCTGGCTGGCCTTTGTGGGAGAAGCGGCGCTCACTGACGCGCAGCGCGGCCAGATCGCCGGTAAGCGCGCGGCCGGGGAAGCGGCCCTCGACCTGATGGCGGCGGAGCTCGACCGGCGCGACTGGCTGGTCGGCGCGACACCGAGCCTCGCGGACGTCTGCCTGTTCGCCTATACCCATGTCGCCGATGCCGGCGGTTTCGACCTCGAACACTGGCCCGCGATTCTGCGCTGGATCGCCCGGGTTGAGGCGCTGCCGGGTTATGTCCCGATAACGGATTGAGCCGGCGCGACTGACGCAGCTTCGTCATAATTCAAGAAAAACTGTCATAATCCTCAGCTAGGGGCATGCGCGGAGACAAACTCCACTCGGGGGTCCGCACCAGCATGACCGCGCTTGGCACGATAGCGCCGGAACGTTTGGCAAGAGGCGAGCGTTCACGGCTCCATTTTCGCACGATCTGGATCAGCGACATTCATCTCGGCACCAAGGGATGCAATGCGGGGATGCTGGTCGATTTCCTCGATAGCGTCGACAGCGACACGCTCTATCTGGTGGGCGACATCGTCGATGGATGGCAGCTCAAGAAGCGCGTCTACTGGCCGACCGCGCACAATGACGTCGTCTGGCGCATCATGAAGCGCGCGCGGAGGGGCACGCGCGTCATCTACATTCCGGGCAATCATGACGAGATTTTCCGGCAGTTCACGGGCATGAGCTTCGGCGGCGTCGAGATCCGCCGCAAGATGATCCACACCACCGTCGACGGGCGCAAGCTGCTCGTCCTGCATGGCGACGAGTTCGACGCGATCATGCTGGCACATCGCTGGCTGGCCGTGGTGGGAGACGCTGCCTACACCGCGCTGATGGCGATCAATCGCCGCGTCAACCAGGCACGGCGGCTGCTTGGCATGCCTTATTGGTCGCTCTCGAAGATGGCGAAGCACAAGGTCAAGAATGCGGTGGCCTTCATATCGCGCTTCGAGGAGATCGTTGCGCATGAAGCGGAGCGGCGCCATGTGGACGGGGTGGTCTGCGGCCATATCCACACGGCGGAAATCCGCCAGTTCGGCGACATCACTTATTATAATGACGGCGACTGGGTGGAAGGCTGCACCGCGCTTGTCGAGCATCATGACGGGCGCATGGAAATCCTGCACTGGGCCGACATCATGGCCGCGCGGGAAACGCCCGAGACCGATCAGCTCCTGGAACTGGCGGCTTGACGGAGATCGGGCAGATCGCCCCGGGGCGGCGCATTCTCATCGTCACCGACGCATGGGCGCCGCAAGTCAATGGCGTGGTGCGCACGCTCCAGTCCGTCAGTGCCGAGCTGGGGGCCATGGGCCATGTGGTGGACGTGATCGGCCCGGACCGCTTCGCGACCCTGCCTTGCCCCACTTATCCCGAGATCCGCCTCGCCATGGCGGCCCCGGGGACGATCGGCCGGATGATCGCCGCTTTCCGTCCCGATGCCATCCATCTGGCGACCGAAGGGCCGCTGTGTGTCGCCGCGCGCCGCTGGTGCCTGCGCCGCGGCTATCATTTCACCACGGCCTATCACACCAATTTCCCCGATTATGTCCAGAGCCGGACCGGCCTCTCGGCGGATCTCTTCTGGCCCTATTTCCGCTGGTTCCATGGTCCTGCCAGCGCGGTGCTGACCTCCACGCCCTCGATCCGGGCCGGGCTCCACCGCGCGGGCATCAGCCAGACCCATCATTGGGGGCGGGGCGTGGACCTGGCGCTCTTCACGCCCGATGGCCCGGCGCATCCGGCCTATGCCGGCCTGCCGGGGCCGGTGATGCTGCATGTCGGCCGGGTGGCGGTCGAGAAGAATATCGAGGCCTTCCTGCGACTGGATCTGCCGGGCACCAAGGTCGTGGTCGGTGACGGGCCGGCCCGCGCGGCGCTGGAGCAGCGCTACCCCGATGCGCATTTCCTCGGGCTGCTGACCGGGGAGGCGCTGGCGAACGCCTATCGGGGCGCTGACGTCCTCGTCTTCCCCAGCCGCACCGACACGTTCGGCTTGGTGATGATCGAAGCGCTGGCCTGCGGGACGCCGGTCGCCGCTTATCCGGTGATGGGGCCGGTCGACGTTCTCACGCCAACGAGCGGCGCCATGGACGAGCGGCTCGAAACGGCGGTGGAGCGGGCGCTGACCATGGACCGCACGGCCTGCGCTGCTTTTGGCCGCAGCTTCAGCTGGCGCCGGAGCGCCGAACAGTTCCTCGGCAGCCTGCACTGGCTTGGCGAGGACGGATACGCGCGCGCTGCCTGACATCCCCGCCCGGGGCGACTCTCCGATCCATCGCATGCCCGGGACGGGCGCCGCGTCCGCCGCACGATGCCGCGCGGGCATGGACTTTGCGGGGGACTGGCGATACCAATTCTTCGTCATTCCCCGATACGAGCGGGGCCTTGTTCCACGAATTGAAGGCAGGACGATTAAGCTCATGGGGAAGTGCAGTCCGACGCGCGCGGAATTCGACCGGGCTTATAACGACCATGTCATCGGATCCAACTTTCTCGAAGTGCCCGAATATTACGAGATCGACCGGGAACGATACTGGCGCTCGCTGCAATTGCTTTGCGACATGGGCCTCGATTCGGACATGAAGATGATCGAGTTCGGCGGGGGCCAGATGGCGCTGCTGCTCAGCAAGATGTTCGGCATGGACTGCACCGTGGCCGACATCAATGAATCATACCGCAAGGTCATCGATGCGGCCGGCCTCTCCTTCGTGATCGGCAATCTCACCTGGGAGCCGCCGGTGCCCGACGCCGACAAGCGCTATGACCTCGTGGTGATGCTGGAAGTGATCGAGCATATCCCGGAGCCGCCTTATGTCACGTTCCGCAGGCTCTCCTCCCTGCTCAACCCGGGCGGCCGCGTCTTTCTGACCACGCCGAACCTGTTCCGCCTGCGCAACATCACGCGGATGGTGCTGGGCAAGGACTATCTCGACCGGTTCCAGCTTCCGCTGCCCCATGTCGGGCTCGGTCATCAGATGGAATATTCGATGGATCACATGAGTTGGCAGCTGCGGCATGCCGGCTATGCCGTGGAGGACATCCGCCACGACCAGCTGGGCACGAGCGGCCATTCCACGAAGGCTCGGCTGGCGCGCAGGCTCCTCGCGCCGCTCTACATGCGGCCGACCTGGCGGGAGAAGCTCGTCGCCATGGCGCGACTGGCCGAATGACGGCGCCACGCGGTCTTGCCCTGCGGGCCGGACTATACTAAATCTGGCTGTGGCAGGCCGCTCCGCAAGGGGCGGCCCTTATCATTTTGGTGTCATTTTTTGACCGTCAGGAGATTTCCAGTGGCCCAGCCGCTCATGCCCCATGCCACCGCCAGCTGGCTGGTCGACAACACCGCGCTCAGCTTCGAGCAGATCGCCGAATTCTGCGGCCTGCACATTCTCGAAGTACAGGCGATCGCCGACGATACCGCCGGCACGAAATATACCGGACGCGATCCCGTGCGCGCCCATGAGCTGTCCATGGACGAAATCCACAAGGGCGAGGCGAATGCCGATTATCGCCTGCAGATGCTCAAGGGGCCCGATCCGGTGCGTCGCACCAAGGGGCCGCGCTACACGCCGGTCTCCAAGCGGCAGGACAAGCCGGACGGCATCGCCTGGATCCTGCGCCACCATCCGGAGATCTCCGACGGCGCGATCGGCAAGCTGATCGGCACCACGCGGACCACCATCCAGGCGATCCGCGAGCGCACGCACTGGAACATCTCCAACATCCAGCCCAAGGATCCGGTGACCCTGGGCCTGTGCTCGCAGCGCGAGCTTGACCTGCTCGTCACCAAGGCGGCGAAGAAGGCAGGCATCGAAGCGCCGACGGACAATCGTCTCGCCGGCGACCGCGAGGCCCTGATCGCCGAGCTGCGCCTGGAGCGCGAGGAAGCCCAGCGCCGCGCCGAGGAAGCGCTGTTTTCCAGCCCGTCGCAGGACTGAGCATCATGGCATGACCGGCCCCCGACCGGGCCGGTCCCTCCCGAGTCGCGGCTGGCGCGGACCGACGCTGCAGGCCGCGCCGTAGCGTCCGCGCGTCTGCATTGCCTTGCTCGCCGCCATCGCATAGTTTTCCGGCATGGAGAGCGAGAACCCGGTCTGGCAGGACCATTATGATCACCCCGTCGGCTGGGCGCAGGATTTTGCGCCGTTGTCCCTTCCGGGCATGTTGCAGGCGGCGGCGGAGCGCGATGGCGGGCGCTCGCTCATCGATTTCTACGGGCGGCGATTCAATTATGCCGAGTGCCTGGACGCGGCGCGGCGCTTCGCCTGCGGATTGATCGATCTCGGCATCCGTCCCGGCGACCGGGTGGGCCTCTATCTTCCCAACGTGCCGCATTATGTCACCGCTTATTACGGGATCATGATGGCCGGGGCGATCGCGGTGAACTTCTCGCCGCTCTACACGGTCGAGGAACTGGATCATCAGGCCGAGGACAGCGGCACGCGGATGATGGTGACATTGTCGGCCCGGCCACTGCTCGGCAATGCCCGGGCCATGCTCGACCGGTGCTGCGTGGAGCGCCTCGTGGTGGGCAACGTGGCGGAGGCCCTGCCTGCTGGCAAGGCGATGCTGTATCGCCTGTTCAAGCGGAAGGCGGACGAGCCGATCCCCCACGATCCTCGTCTGACCCGCTTTGCCGACATGCTCTCGAACGACGGGGCCCGAACCCTGCCAGCCATCGATCCGGAGCGTGATCTCGCGCTGCTGCAATATACCGGCGGCACGACCGGCCGGCCCAAAGGCGCGATGCTGACGCACCAGAACCTCACGGCCAATGCCCGGCAGGTCAATATGCTCGACCCCTGGCATGACAATGATCGCATTCTTGGTGCGCTGCCCTTCTTCCATGTCTTCGCCAATACCGCGGTGCTCAATCGCACGGTCGCCAATGGCGGTGAGATCGTGATGCTGCCCCGGTTCGATTCGCGGCAGGTGCTGGCGGCGATCCAGCGCACCAGGATCACGTCGCTTCCGGGCGTGCCGACGATGTTCCAGGCCTTGCTGGATTGCCCGGATCTTGCGAAGACCAATCTCTCATCCCTGCGCATCTGCATTTCGGGCGGTGCGCCGCTGCCGCTGCCGCTCAAGGAGCATTTCGAGCGCGCGACCGGCGCACGGCTGGTGGAAGGCTATGGCCTGACGGAAAGCAGCGGCGTGGTCTCGGCCAATCCCTATGACCGGCTCGGCAAGGTGGGGACCATCGGCCAACCGATACCCGCGACGCGGATCCGGCTGCTTGATCGCGAGGACCCCAGCCGACGCGCGCCGCCGGGCGTGCCGGGCGAGATCGCGGTCTCCGGGCCCCAGATCATGCAAGGCTACTGGAACAATCCGGCGGCGGACGGCGATGTGTTCGCCGATGGCTATCTGCGGACCGGCGATGTCGGGACCGCGGACGAGGATGGCTATTTCAGCGTCGTCGACCGGATCAAGGACATGATCGCGGTGGGCGGCTTCAAGGTGTTTCCCAGTCAGGTCGAGGAAGTGCTTTATCGCCATCCCGCCGTGCGCGAGGCCCTAGTGATCGGTATTCCGGATTCCTACCGGGGCGAGTGCCCCAAGGCCTTCGTGACGCTCTGGGCGGACAAGACGGAAGGCGTGGAAGGGGACGGCCTCAAGGACTGGCTCAACGAACAGCTCGGCAAGCATGAGCGGGTCTGCGCGGTCGAGATCCGCGACAACCTGCCCAGGACGCTGGTCGGCAAGCTCTCGCGCAAGGAACTCGTGGCCGAGGAGCGCGCCAAGGCCGGGCTAGCCTGAGAGTCGAGAGCCCCTCTCTCCCGGAAACCTCGTGGGGACATAGGGAGAGAAACCGGAAGAGAGGGGCTGGCGACACGCGTCCAACGGTCGCAACGGAAGAATCAGTGGATGGTTCCCATCGCCTGCTCGGCGGTCAGCAGCAGGAGCATCCGCTCGATCTGGCGCCAGCGGCAGAAGTGGACATGATTGCCGCGCTCGCGGCTCCTGTCCGCGCGCAGGGCGGCTTCCACGCTGGCATGCTCCCCGAAGGTTTCCATGAGCGCGGCGGCATCTTCATAGCTTTGACGGTCCACCAGAATCGGCAGGTGCATGAATGGCTTCCCGTGAGATCGGCCCGGCGCCGACACCGGAAAGCCAACCAAGCATCGTGCCAGTTTGCCGTGACGCTACGGCATCGGGGCATTCGGTGGTGAAAGGCGCCTTAGGCATGTCCCGGCGCGAAACAGAGGGTCCCGCGATCGGACGGCTGGCGTCCCGCCCCGGGACGTGGCAAGGCGCCTGCATGAGTGGTCCCTCTTCTCCCGATCCCCGGCAACGCATGGGCGGCGGCGCGCCGATCGCGCTGCTTTCGCTTCTCGGCACGATTCTCGGCGGCTTTCTCGGCCAGCCGGTGATCGGATTGCTCGCCGGCTTCGGGATCGGCGTCCTCATCGCGATCCTTGTCTGGCGAATGGGACCGCGCTGAGTCGTCGATGATGCGGCTTCCGGTTGCGCGCGGCGGGCCGGCGGCATAGATCGTGCCCATGAAGAGATATATTCTCATGGCGCTGCTGGCGCTGGTCATCGCGGCGGGCGGCATATTTTTCTATGTGTCGCGGCCGGATGTGGCGCGTCTCGCGGAAGCCGAGCTGGAAGGGCGCGAGCCGCGTTTCACCGAGCCCCGGCGCCAGATCATCCCGACCGTGGTCGTCGCGCGCGCCGTGGGCTGGGCCGATCATGCCGCGCCGGTCGCAGCGAAAGGGCTGCGCGTCCAGCGTTTCGCGGCCGGGCTGGATCATCCCCGCACCATGCTGCTGCTGCCCAATGGCGACGTGCTGGTGGCGGAAACCGCCAGTCCGCCGCGCCCGACGAACGGCATCACCGACTGGGTCATGGCGAAGCTCATGGGCCGGGCCGGCGCAGGCGCGCCGTCGGCCAATCGCATTTCCCTCCTGCGTGACAGCGACGGCGACGGCGTGGCGGAAGACCGCTACAGCTTCCTGGAGGGGCTGAACTCGCCTTATGGCATGGCGCTCGTCGGGGACACGCTCTACGTCGCCAATACCGACAGCCTCATGGCCTTCCCCTACACGCCCGACGCGGTGCGGATCACCGAGCCGGGCCGGAAAGTCGCGAGCCTCCCCGCCAATGCGCCCAATTATCACTGGACCAAGAGCCTCGCCGCCGGACCGGACGGCAAGCTCTATATCGGCGTGGGATCCAACAGTAACATCGCCGAGAACGGTCTGGAGAAGGAAGATCTGCGCGCGGCCGTGATCGAGATCGATCCGCGCGAGGGCGCGTTCAACATCTACGCGAGCGGCCTGCGCAATCCCACCGATCTCGCCTTCAATCCGTGGACGGGCGGCTTGTGGGCGGTGGTCAACGAGCGCGACATGCTGGGCTCCGATCTCGTGCCGGACTATCTCACTGACGTGGATTTCGCTGCCTTCTACGGCTGGCCGTGGAATTACTGGGGCGGTTATATCGACAAGCGCGTGCAGCCCGAGCGCAATGATCTGCGCGAATATACAAGGCGGCCCGCCTTTGGCCTCGGCGCACACACCGCGCCGCTCGGGCTCGCCTTCACCCCCGGCGCGGCGCTCGGCGCGCCGTTCGATCATGGCGCTTTCGTGGCCCTGCACGGCAGCTGGAACCGCAAGCCGCCGGCCGGTTACAAGGTCGCTTATGTCGCGTTCAACGAGAAAGGCGTGCCGCAAGGCAAGCTCGTCGACCTGCTGACCGGCTTCCTCAACGAGGATGGCGATGCGCAGGGGCGTCCGGTGGGCGTCCTGGTCGCGCGCGACGGCGCGCTGCTGGTGAGCGACGATGTGGGCGGGATGGTCTGGCGGATCAGCAATCCCGCAGCGGCAAAGGCCAGCGCCAACGCGCAATGAAGACAGGCAGCGGTCGCGCGAATGCGCTGCCGCCGAGGAAGCGCATGCAGGCCTGCGGACCCGCGCGGCGGGTTCAGTCGCCGATGTCCGGTGCGTCGAGGTTCCGGCCCGCGCGGCCTGCCAGCTCGACCACATATTGCCAGGCGACGCGGCCCGAGCGATTGCCGCGCTGCGTGGCCCACTGGATCGCGGCGGCCGGCTCGAAGTCCAGCCCGTGGCGCGCGGCATAGCGCGTCACGATGGCGAGATAGGCCTCCTGGTCGAGGGCATGGAAGCCGAGCGAAAGGCCGAAGCGATCGGCCAGCGCCAGCCGGTCGTCCACCACGTCCCGCAGGTTGATCGGATCGTCCTGCTCCGACATCGAGCGCGGCACGATATGCCGGCGGTTCGAGGTGGCGTAGAGGCGGACATTGCTGCCCCGCGCGCTCGCGCCGCCCTGCAACAGCGAGCGCAGGGCCCGCGCGTCCGCGCCGAAATCGCCATCGAAGCCGAGATCGTCGATATAGAGGATGATCGGCCGGCGCGTGCCGCTCAGCAGCGAGAAGAGCGTCGCGAGGCTGCGCAGATCGTCTGTCGCGACTTCCACCAGCGCGAGCGGCAGGCCTTCCTTCTGTACTTGCCCCACGCAGGCCGCGACAGTGGCCGATTTGCCGGTGCCGCGCGCGCCCCAGAGCAGGATGTCATGAGCGGCATGGCCCAGGGCGAGGCGGCGGCTGTTCTCCAGGCAAGCCTGCTTTTGCGCATCGATGCCGGTGAGCAGGGCATAGTCCACCGGCTGGAAATGGAGCACCGGCGTGATCGCCTTGCCGTCCCACCGATAGGCGGCATGCGCCTCCAGATCAGCCGACGTGGCAGGGGGTGGCGCCATCCGCTCCAGTGCCGCCGCGATGCGGGTGAGCGCGTCCTGGGAAAAAACCTCTGTCATGCGCGCTCTCTAGGTCTAATCGACATTCAGCGCTAGCGGCCTGCAAATGGCGCTTTCCCGGTCTTCCGGTGCTCACGTACTTTGAGTACGCTGCGCGCCGGGTCCCGAAAAACCACCATTTTCGTCACGCCATCATCTGAATGTCGATCAGCCCTAGGGCAAGCCCGGGCTCGGGCAAAGCCGCTATTGCCGGCTTCATACTGTCACGAAGCGCCGCTATAGCCGCACGATGCCGCTTCGCGCCCGTTCTATCACGACCCAGATTCGCGCTTATGACAGCGCCGGGCTTGCCGAGGCGGCGGCGCTGATCCGCGCGGGCGAGCCGGTCGCCGTGCCGACCGAGACGGTCTATGGCCTCGCTGCCGATGCCACGAACGAGATGGCCGTCGCGCGCATCTATGCCGCCAAGGGACGGCCGGCCTTCAATCCGCTGATCGTGCATGTGAGCGACATCGCGATGGCGCAGCAACTGGTCACTTTCCCGCCCGTCGCCGAGGCGCTGGCCGCGGCGTTCTGGCCGGGCGCGCTGACCATGGTGCTGCCGCGCCGCCCCGATTGCCCCGTTGCCACGCTGGCCAGCGCCGGTCTCCCCACGCTCGCCGTGCGCCTGCCGTCCCACCCGGCCATGCGCGCGCTCATCGCCGCCGCGGGGGTTCCGCTCGCGGCGCCTTCGGCCAATCGATCCGGCGCGATCAGCCCCACGCGCGCTAGCCATGTGCTTGCCAGCCTCGACGGGCGAATCCCGCTGATCCTCGACGCGGGGCCGACCAGCGAGGGGCTTGAATCCACCATCGTGCAGCCGCGCGAGGACGCGGTCGTGCTGCTGCGACCCGGTCCGGTGACGATCGAGGCGCTGGGAGAGGCCTCCGGCCTGCCGGTCGTCTCGCCTGGCCATGGCGGGCCGATCACGGCGCCGGGGCAGCTCGAGAGCCATTATGCGCCATCCAAGCCGCTCCGGCTCGATTGCCCGCACCCTGTCGAAGGTCAGTTCCATATCGGCTTCGGCCCGGGCCCGAGCCAGCGCAACCTGAGCGCATCGGGCGATCTGGTGGAAGCGGCCGCCAATCTCTTCGCTGCATTGCATGAAGCGGATGCCAGTGGCTTTCCGGCGATAACGGTCGCGCCGGTTCCGCATCGCGGCATCGGCCTTGCCATCAATGACAGGCTGCGCCGCGCCGCTGCCTGACCGCGCGGTATCTAGCCCCCTTGTGACGCGCTCTCGCCGCATCGGTGCCACGGGTTGACGCAGGAAAAGAGGCTTCGGCGCCCAAAATGCAACCGTTTCGCGGTTGGCGCCTTTCTTCAGGCGGCGGCTGCAGACGCACGGTTTGTCGCTTGACACTTCGTGATATCGCGCTGCCCTGTACAGCCCGTCCCGGGTCGTGTCTCGTTCAAGCCCGCCAAGGGCAAGCGAGGCAAAGAAGAAAAGGAAGTGGCATTGATCGCGCTATCTCGAGCGGAGCTTGATTCCTCACTGGTCTTTGTTGCGTTTCTCGCCCTCTTCTCCGCATTGCTCACCTTGCGGGCGGTCTCCTCTCCCCACAATCTGTCCCGTCCGGTCTCGGCGGAAGGCTATGAGCTGGTCGGTGCCTGCATCGGCGCGTTGCTCGCCACGACGCTGACCACAGGGGCTTTCCTGGCCGTCTTCCCCGTTTTCCTGCTTTGCCTGGGCGGGGCGGCCGTGGTGCGCTATCTGGTCGACCAGCTCAGCATGCCGGGCATTCTCTGGCTCACGAGCGTGGCTGCCGGCTGGGTGGTAGGGAGCCTCTGGGCGGTGCTGTTCATCCTCGAGGCGGATTTCCCCGGGCCGCTGACGGTCGCGGCGTTCGTTGCGCTGGGATTTGCCGGCCTGCTGTTCGTCCTCGGCCAGATCGCGAATTTCGCGCGGGAGGCGGTGCTCACGCATGAGCGCTGGAGCCTGCCCTTTTCGCCGATGGACGAGCCGCGCCCGCGCGCGCGCTTCAAGGTCTCGCTGCAGCTGCCCTGCTATGCGGAGCCGCCGGAAGTGGTCATGGAGACGATGAACCGCCTGGCCGCGCTGGACTATGACGATTATGAAGTCCTGGTCTGCGACAACAATACCGCCGATGAGCAGCTCTGGCGCCCGCTGGAAGCGCATTGCGCGGTGCTGAACCGGCGGCTGGGCGTCGAGCGCTTCCGCTTCTTCCATGTCGCGCCGCTCGAAGGCGCGAAGGCGGGTGCGCTGAACTTCCTCCTGGGTGAGATGGCGCCGGACGCCGAGCTCATCGGCGTGATCGATGCCGATTACCTTGCCCGCAACGATTTCCTCTCGCGCCTCGTGCCGTTCTTTGACGATCCCTCGCTCGGCTATATCCAGACGCCGCACGATTATCGCGATTATGAGGGCAACAGCTATCTGACCGCCTGCCACTGGGAATATATGCCGACCAACAAGGTCGATTATCCCGGCATCAACGAATATGGCGGGGCCTTCACCATCGGCACGATGTGCCTGCTGCGGACCGAGGCGCTCCGCAAGGCGGGCGGATGGGCGGAATGGTGCCTGACCGAGGATTCGGAGGTTTCCGTCCGGTTGCGCGCGGTGGGCTATCGCGGCTTCTATTTCGGCGAGACATTCGGGCACGGCCTCATCCCCGATACGTTCGACGACTACAAGAAGCAGCGCTTCCGGTGGACCGCCGGCCCGGTTCAGCAGTTGCGTCGCCACTGGCGCCTGTTCCTGCCCGCCCCATTCGCGCCGCCGCTGCCGGGCTGGACGAAGCTGCTGGAGGTCATGCGCTGCATTTCCCCGCTACAGACCTTTGCCGGCATCGCCTTCACCATCTTCGGCGTGCTTGGGATGATCGTGTCGCTGGCGACTGGCGCGATGACTCCCGTTGCCGTGCCGCACGTCGCGGGCCTGCTCCTCCTCCTGGGCGGCGTAACCTGGTGGCTGCGCACCATGCATCGCTACCGGCTCTCCGGCTGCAATAATGTGGAGGACATGATCCGGGGCGAGATCGCCCGTGCCTCGCTCACTTATGTGACGCTGCTGGCTGGCGTGGCCGGCCTCTCGAAGCGGCCGTTGGCTTGGCGGCGGACGCCCAAGTTCGCGGGTCTGGCTGCCGGGCAGGAATCGCCCTTCGCGGCGACCATGCCGGAGACGATCGCCGGATCGGTCTGCATGGTGCTGGCCCTTGGCTTCCTGTTCGCCTCCGGTTTCGTGGGTGGTGGAGTTGCCCTGCTGGGCTTCCTGGGCCTGTTCAGCCTGTCCGTCCGCTTCTTTTGCGCGCCGCTGATGGCAGCCATCGCGATCCGGGAAGCGCAGCCGCGCAAGGCAAGTGACCGCCCGCGTTATGTCCCACGCCACGCCCGGACCCCGCTAGTCCAGCCGGGCATGGCCGTGGCCACGTCGCATGACCCGCGCGATCCGGCCTCTGTCGTCCGCGATATTCGCTCGGCGCCCCGCTGAACCTGCTTCGCGGCGCTGACTCCTCAGTCGGCGTCGCGGCAGTAGAAGGCGTCGTAGCGTTCCTTGCATTTCCGGCGCAGGTCGCGGCCGAGGTTGCGATCGGCCTCTTCGCGGCTCACGGTCGCCCAGTCAGCGGCCTGCGCCGTTGCCTTCACGGGCGCTGTGGCAACGGTATAGGCTGTTTTCGCGACGCAGCCGGGCAGCGCGGGCAGAGCGATCACGAGAAGGGCGCAGAGCGTGGCGCGGCTGGAAAAGCGCATTGTCGGTCTCCTGGAGCCACGTCCCGCCGTCCGGGCGAAAACCGGGCCCACGTCCTTCTATGTCACTGCAGGCCGGAAGGACAGGGCCCGGCGAAGGCCGGTCAGTCTCGCAGGCGCGTTGCGAACCCCTTGCGCAGTTTCTGCAGCTTGGGCGGAATTACCGCCATGCAATAAGGATTGCGGCTGCCGACCCGGTCCCAATATTGCTGGTGATAATCCTCCGCCGGATACCATGTCGCCAGCGGCTCGATGGTCGTCACGATCGGGTTCGGCCAGTCGGGCTGTGCGCGCTCGATCGCGGCGCGGGCTTCCGCCTCCTGCGCCGCGTCATGCGGAAAGATCGCCGAGCGATACTGGGTGCCCACGTCATTGCCCTGCCGGTTGAGCGTCGTCGGGTCATGGGTGGCGAAGAAGATGTCGAGCAGGTCGCCATAGCTGATCGTGGCGGGATCATAAGTGATCCGGATCGCCTCGGCATGGCCGGTCTGCCCGGTGCAGACCTCTTCATAAGTCGGGTTGGGCTTGGTGCCGCCGATATAGCCGCTTTCCACCGCCTCGACGCCGGCCAGGCTCTGGTAGACAGCTTCGGTGCACCAGAAGCAGCCGCCCGCCAGCGTTGCTGTCGCGCTCATTGGGATCCGTCCTTTCGCGATGTCATCTGATGCTCCCGAAATAGGAAGCCGCGGCGAATTCGCAACAGGCGCTCAGAGGCGAAGCCCGGTCGTTTCCGGCAGGCCCGCCATCAGGTTCAGGTTCTGCACCGCCGCGCCGGACGCGCCCTTGCCGAGATTGTCGAGCGCCGCGACAAGGCGGATCTGCTCGCTCGCCGCATCGGAGAAGACGAACAGGCGCATGGCGTCGCTGTCTTTCAGCAGCTCGACCGGGAGCGTGGCGGGCTGATAGCCCTGGTCGACGGAGACGACGGCCGATCCGGCATAATGGGCCGACAGCGCCTCGCGCAGGGTCGCCGCGCCCGTGCCGTTGGCCAGCATCTCGGCGTGCAGCGGCACTTCCACGATCATGCCGGAATAGAGCGGCACGACGGCCGGCACGAAGATCGGCCGGTGCAGCAGCCGGCAGCGCGCCTGCATCTCCGGCACATGCTTGTGCGCCAGCGTCAGCGCATAAGTGCGCCAGGCGCTGGGCGGCCCGTCCGGCCCCTCATACTCCGCGATCATCGACTTGCCGCCGCCGGAATAGCCGGAGACGGCATTGCAGGCGAGGCGGGCGCCGGCCGGGATCAGGCCTGCCGCCACGAGCGGCGCGACCAGTGCGATGAAGCCGGTGGAATAGCAGCCGGGATTGCTGACGAAGCGCGCGTCGGCCACTGCGTCACGCCCGGCGATCTCCGGCAGGCCATAGACCCAGTCCGGCGCGACGCGATGCGCGGTCGAGGCATCGATGACCCGCGTGCGATCGTTCGCGATCATCGCCACGGACTGACGCGCGGCATCGTCCGGCAGGCAGAGGATCACGATGTCTGCCTCGTTGATCGCGCCGGCGCGCGCGGCATCGTCCTTGCGCGCGGCCTCGTCGAGCGTGATGAGGTGGAACTCGCTGCGCCCGGCGAGCCGCTCCCGGATCTGGATGCCCGTGGTGCCGGCCGCGCCGTCAATGAAAATCGTCGTGCTCATGGCTTGATCCTGCGCCGGCCTGTCACCGGCTGCTCATGCTGGTCCGAGAGCCGCGCCACGACATCGGCGAGCGGCTCGATCGTCACGGCCATCCAGAAGGCATTGGCATGGATGAGACGAGTCTCGTCCATCATCAGCCCCACATGGCCGGGGAAGAAAACGATGTCTCCTCGTCGCAGCGGCGCATTGTCGTCCAGCGCGGTGCCCAGCACCTGTGCCTGCTGATCGGTGTCGCGTGGCGCGGCAATGCCGCAGGCGTCCAGCGCCGTCTGCACGAGGCCGGAACAGTCCAGCCCATGGCCGCGTCCGCCCCAGACATAAGGCGCCCCCAGATGACGTTCGGCGACCGCCACCCAGTCGCTTTCCGGCGCGTCGACCGCACGGATATGGCGCAGATGGGCATAGCCGCCGGCGGTCGCGAGGAAATCGCCCTCGGCCGCGCCGGCGAGCCGCGCGCCTGCCGGGAGCAGTGCCTGCACCGGCGACTTGATGTCGGCCGACAGGAAGAGCGGCGTGGCCGCCCGCGTGACGTGCGTGGCGACGACCGGCTCGCCCAGCGCGGCGAGGGGGAGATAGCCTACATAATGATCGTGCCCGCAATAGCCCCAGGCCCATTCGCCGCGCGCGTCGAGCATATGGAAGGCCTCGCCGTGCAGCAGTTCCGAGACCGCGCCTGCCGCCTCGTCCGGCTTGCCGCGCAGCATGGCGGAGGGGACGACACAGGCACGCGCGACCGGCGCCACATAATGCGGCGCGAAATACAGCTCGGCGAGCGCCAGGTCGGCAAGGTCAGGGCGTATGGCATTCACGCGCGCGTCATAGCGGCGGGACACGCCGTCCAGCTTCACGCGCCTGCGTGTCGTCGATGATCCCGGGGAAACCCCCGCCACTGTGTCGTGCATCGGGGCCCCCTGCGCCAAAAGAGACGGGCAGGTCAAGGGCCGGTGGCGGCGATGTCAGCGCCCATATCGCTCGCGGAGCATCGCGAAGGTCGCGCGCAGGCCACAGGCCTCGCCGCCTTTCGGACGTCCTGGCTTCGCGACCGGCCGCCAGGCGAAGGTGTCGAGATGAATCCACGGCGTCTTTTCGGGCACGAAGCGCCGGAGAAAGAGCGCGGCGGTGATGGCGCCGGCAAAGGCACTTTCGCCGCTGTTGGAGAGGTCCGCGACGTCGCTCTTGAACAGCTCGTCATAGGGATCCCACAGGGGCATGCGCCAGACGGGATCGTCCACGGCCGTGCCGCAGGCGGCCAGTTGCGTGGCCAGCGCATCGTCATTGGCGAACATGGCCGGGAGATCGGGGCCCAGCGCGACGCGCGCGGCGCCGGTCAGCGTCGCGAAATCGACGATCAGCTCCGGCTTCTCCTCGCCCGCCCGGGTGAGTGCATCGCCCAGCACCAGCCGTCCTTCCGCATCGGTGTTGCCGATCTCGACGGTGAGGCCCTTGCGGCTGCGCAGGATGTCGCCGGGGCGGAAGGCATTGCCGGCGATCGCATTCTCGGCCAGCGGCAACAGCAGATGCAGGCGCACCGGCAGCGCGGCATCCATCACCAGTTCGGCGAGGGCCAGCGCGTGGGCCGCGCCGCCCATGTCCTTCTTCATCAGGCGCATGCCGGATGCCGGCTTGATGTCGAGTCCGCCGGTGTCGAACGTGATGCCCTTGCCGACCAGCGCGATGCGGGGATGATCCTCGCGTCCCCATGTCAGCTCGACGAGGCGGGGCGCGTTCACTCGGTCGGCAGCGCGGCCGACGGCATGGATCATCGGATAGCCTGCTTCCAGCGCATCGCCCCGGGTAACGGTGAGCGTGGCGCCATGGCGGCTCGCGATGGCCTGCGCCTGCGCCTCGATCTGGTCCGGCCCCATGTCCGCCGTGGGCATGTTGACCATGTCGCGCACCAGCGCCGTTGCGCCGGCCTGCGCGACGGCCGAGGCGATGGCGGCGGGCTGCGGCGTCAGCAGAACGCGCGGGCCCTTGTCGCTCTTCTTCTCCTTGTAGCGGTCGAAGCGATAGTGCGCGGTCATCCAGCCCAGGATCGCCGGACCGGGATCGCCGCCATCCGCGAGGCGGTAATGCCCCGCCGGCAGGACTTCGGCGAGCCGTGCGAGGCACCAGCTCGACAGGGACTGCGCATTGGCCACGGTGGTCACGATCGACCATTCGTCCGCCCCATCGCCGGGCAGGATGGCATGGGCATAAGCGGTGGGCTTGAAGCCCTGCGCGTCCAGCGCCGCGCGATGGCGCTCGGGTTGCGCCGCCAGCCAGGCCTGATGACCATTTGCGTCGATGATGTGGATGGTGCGGGCGGCCTGCCCGGTGTCGGGGCGCACGAGATCGGCAATTTCCGTCATGTTACCGCGATAATCTCCCCTTGCCCGCTCGGCAAGCAGCGCCGCATGCGTTAGGAAAGCAATCGGCCTGAAGGAGAGAGATCGTCATGACTTCGAACATTGGCAAGGCATTGCTCGTCGCGCTCATGCTGTCCGCAAGCGCCTGCAAGAGCGACGGCGCCGGCAACCTGGCCGACAATGCCATGAATGGCGCGGCGCCCGCGAATGCTGCCAACGCCGCGACGCCCGCCCCGGATGGCGAGACGATCGCTTTCGAGAAGGATCAGGTCGAGTTCCGCTACAGCTGGCCCGGCGCGGCGGCCGCCATCGCGCCGCTCGCGGCCTCGCTGCGCGCGGAAGGCGAGAAGCTGCGCAAGGAAACCGAGGAAGCCGGTCGGAAGGAGCAGGCCTCGGCGAAGGAAGGCGGCTATCCCTATCGGGGCTACAGTCTCACGCAGGACTGGCAGCTCGCCGCCGACCTGCCGGCCCTGCTGGTCCTCCAGAGCGAAGGCTACACCTTCACTGGCGGCGCGCACGGCATGCCGTTCGTCAACACGCTCCTATGGGACAAGGCCGGTGGGCGCCGGCTGGCGCTGGATGCGCTGTTCGACAGCGCCGCGCTGGTCAACGCCATCCGTGCGCGCTTCTGCAGCGCGCTCGATGCGGAGCGCGAGAAGCGGCGAGGCGCGCCGGTCGATCCGAATGCATCGGACGGGATTCCGGAATTCTCGCGCTGCGTGGATCCGGCCAAGCAGGTCATCCTGCCGGTTTCGGCGGGCGGGCGGACGCTCGACACCATTCGCGTCGTCATCCTGCCTTATGAAGCCGGGCCTTATGCCGAGGGCATCTATCAGCTGGACCTGCCGGTCGACGATGCCGTGCGCGCGGCGGTCAAGCCGGCGTGGCGCAGCGCGTTCGGCGCGGGCGCATGAGCGCGTCCGGCGGTCGATCGATCCAAGCGTCCGCGAGCGGGGTGAGGGGGCTCAGCGTCCGGTGACGAGAGGCGCGCCGAACAGGTCATGTTCGTCCGCATCCTCGATCACCGCCTCGATGATGTCGCCTGCCGCCAGAGCCGGATCGACGTCGCGCAGGAAGACACTGCCATCGATTTCCGGTGCATCGGCCTGGCTGCGGCCGGTCGCGCCGACGCTGCCGTCCTCGTCCGGGTCTCCCACCTCATCGATGATGACCGGCATGGTCCGGCCGATCTTCGCGGCGAGCTTCGCGGCGGAGATCTCGGCGCATTTGCGCATGATGCGCTGGTAGCGCTCCTCCTTCACATCCTCGGGCACGGGGTCGGGCAGGGCATTGGCCTGCGCGCCTTCCACCGGCTCGAAGCGGAAAGCGCCGACACGGTCGAGCTGCGCTTCGTCCAGCCAGTCGAGAAGATACTGGAAGTCCGCTTCCGTCTCGCCGGGGAAGCCGACGACGAAGCTCGAGCGGATCGCGATGTCCGGGCAGACGCTGCGCCATTTCTGCAGCCGCTCCAGCACTCTGGCCTCGTTGGCGGGGCGCTTCATGGCGCGCAGCACATTGGGCGCGGCATGCTGGAAGGGGATATCGAGATAAGGTGTCAGCAGGCCCTCGGCCATCAGCGGGATGACGGCGTCGACATGCGGATAGGGATAGACATAATGGAGCCGCACCCAGGGCGCCTGCCCGTCCGCCGTGCGCAGGCCGCCGAGCGCGCGGGCGAGATCGGTCATGTGGGTGCGGATGCTCTCGCCTTTCCACAGCCGTTCCTCGTGCCGCACGTCGACGCCATAGGCCGAGGTGTCCTGGCTGATGACCAGCAGTTCCTTCGTGCCGGCCGAGACGAGCTTTTCGGCTTCACGCAGCACCGCGTCGATGCGTCGGCTCGCGAGCTTTCCGCGCAGGTCCGGGATGATGCAGAAGGCGCAGCTGTGGTTGCAGCCCTCGCTGATCTTCAGATAGCTGTAGTGGCGCGGCGTGAGCTTCAGGCCGCCTTCCGGCACCAGGTCGACGAAGGCGTTGGGCACGGGCGGCGCGGCTTCATGCACGGCGCTGACCACGGCTTCATATTGATGGGCGCCGGTCACGGCGAGCACATCGGGGAAGCGGGCGCGGATCAGCTCGGCCTCGTTGCCCATGCAGCCGGTGACGATCACGCGGCCGTTCTCGGCAATGGCCTCGCCGATCGCCTCGAGGCTTTCCTCCTTGGCGCTGTCCAGGAAGCCGCAGGTGTTGACCAGCACGACGTCCGCCCCGGCATAGTCGGGGGACAGCGCATAACCATCGCTCCTGAGCTTGGTCAGGATGCGTTCGCTATCGACCAGCGCCTTAGGGCAGCCGAGCGATACCATGCCCACCTTGGGGGCCTCGGGGATCTTCAATGCCATGATTGCGCGCGCATATAGGGACGTCCGGCCCAAAAGGCGAGTCGGCGCGCGGTTTTCATCGGTGAACGGGATGACAGTGGCCGGCGGACCGACGATATTGCGGGGACTCAGCCCGTCCCGTCTGGCTCCCCGCCCGGTTCTCCGCCCGCGCCCTGGATGATCTCGATGATCATGTCGCCCGCCGCCAGGCTCTGTGCTTCCCGCTCCCAGAAACCGATCGGCCGGCCTCCCCGATAGACCCGGACGCCGATGCCGGGGCGGAGGCTGGAGAGCGGCTTGCCGATTTCCCCGGGCTGGACTGCCCGCTCGTTGAGCTTTACGCGTCCCCCCGTGGCAGCGAGATCGGCGATATAATCGGCGACATGCGGCCCTTCCCAGGAGCCCGCGAGCAGCAGGCCCGCGAAACTCACCGGATTGATGACGGTGGTGGCGCCTGCCTGCCGGGCGAGCTGCTCGTTGTCACTCGCGCGCACCACCACGCTGATGGGCAGATGGGGCGCGAGATGGCGGGCGGTGAGCGTGATGAGGATGGACGTGTCGTCCCGGCCGGCGGAAACGATGAGCGTGCGTGCCTGGCTGACGCGCACATCGTTCAGCGTCTGGTCGCGCGTGGCATCTCCCTTGAGCACATTGCACCCCACCGCTTCCGCCAGGGCAAGAGACTCCTCCTGCCCGTCGATCACGACGATGCACTCGGGCTTCATGCCGCGGGCGATCAGCTCGCGGACGGCCTCGGCCCCGCTGGTGCCATAGCCGGCGACCACGATGTGCCCGGTCAGGGACTTCTGGATACGGGACATGCGCCACCTGTGCCAAACGTTGCGGAAGACGAAGTGATAGGCCGTTCCGAGGAAAATGAGCCAGACGAAGATGCGGATCGGCGTGACGAAGAAGGTCTCGAAAAGCCGCGTCGAATCGGTGACCGGAACGATGTCGCCATAGCCGACCGTCGTGACGGTGACGGTGGTGAAATAAAGGACATCGATGAAACTGATCTGGCCATCGAGATTGTCCTGCAGGCCATCGCGTTCGATCCAGTGGACGATCAGCACGGCCGACACCAGCGCGAAAATCAGCCCGACGCGCCATGCCAGGTCCGCCCACATGGGCAAAGCGGAGCGGCGTCTCAGAAAGGCCGGCACCGGGGCCCGCGGATCGTCGCGACGCAGCATCGAGCGTGCTTCTGCCAGCACGCGGCCCGGCGGGCAAGCCGCGTCGGACGTGCCTGCCGTTTGTCAGTATGTCTGCAGTGGCCCAGGTCGCGAAAAAGCGCCGATGCTGCGGTCGGCGCCGCCACGGGCGGGACCGGAAAAGAGAAAGGGGTCGCCGGCCTGTGCGCCGGCGACCCCCTTTCCCTGTTATCTCAATGCTTAGGCGAAGTTCACCGAAACATTGGCCTTGCGACGACGGAGCATCGCGCCGGCGGCGCCCAGGCCACCGATCATCATCGCCCAGGTGGCGGGCTCGGGGATCGGCGCGACCGGGCCGCCGACTTCGTCATAGTCGATGGTCAGCGTGCCGGAGAGATAGAAGCCGTCCCAGTCATTGGGGAAGTCGTCGAAGGCTTCGAAGAACTCGATGTACAGCAGGCCATCGGCGCCCACCGCGAAATCGAGACCCAGATCGGGCAGATAGCCGCTGCCGGCATAAGCGCCGGTACCGGGGAAGGTGTCCCCGACGGCGGGCGTCAGGATGACGGAGCTCAGCCCGGCCGAGTCACCGAAATAGATGGACATCTCGCTGAGCCAGGACGGCGAGTCGGCATACATCACCAGGTCCCAGGCGATCGACGTGACGAGCGAACCGGCGCCAATGTTGAAGAAGCCGAAGACGTTGTCAGGACTGCCCAGACCATCGACGCTGTCCACATCGGTCACGTCGAGGATGAGGGTTCCGGCACTTGCCGGAGCGGCGACCAGTGCAGCCGCCGTAAGCGCAGTCGCGGCCGCGAGGGCCTTGAGCGTCGTTTTCATTGATATCTCCCACTTGTGTGCGGCCCTCGGTCAGGCAAGCCGCATGGGGTATGATTGCGCAACTGCGGGAGCGTGTCAAATGTGGTTAATCGAAAATTAACCTTCTCCGCGCGTCGGAAAAGGGATGGGAATGTCCCTGAAAAGCTGGCTTCGGGCAGGTCGGCGCGGCCGTTTTTCCATGTCCGGGCGTACCGCAACGGGACAACGGGCCCGTCGGGCGACTCCGTTTTTTTGCATCCGCGAATGATGGCGCACTCCCAAGCGGGCCGAAGGGCCGGACCCGGGAGGGGCTGTTCAGGGCGTGAGGCCTTCGCGCAATGCGGCCAGCGAAGCGTCATGCGTCAGGTCGAAATGCAGCGGCGTGACCGAAATATAGCCTTCCGCCACGGCTGCCAGATCGCTGTCCTCGGGTGCCGAATCGCTGTGATCGAGGCCGAACCAGAAATAGTCATAGCCGCGCGGGTCGGTGCCGCGCACGATGCGGGTGCGGTCGACCTGGTGGAAGCCCTGCCGGGCGACCTTGATTCCCCTGATCGCATCGGCCGGCAGCGCGGGGAAATTGACGTTGACGAGCGTCCTTGCCCGGCCCGGCTGGGCAAGCAGCGCGCGCACGACGCGCTCGCCCCAGGCTTCGGCCGCCTCGAAGGGGATGGCATCGCCCAGCCCCTCGCGCGAATAGACCTGGCTGAGCGCGATCGACCGCACGCCCGAGATGGCGCCTTCCATGGCGGCAGAAACCGTCCCGGAATAAGTGACGTCCTCGCCGAGATTGGCGCCGCGATTGACGCCGGAGAGCACCAGGTCCGGCCTTTGGTCCTTCATCAGATGGCCGATCGCCATCATCACAGCGTCGGTCGGCGTGCCCGAGACGCTGTAATGCTTCTCGCCATGCTTGCGCACGCGCAGCGGCCGGGAGAGCGTGAGGCTGTGCCCGGCGCCGGACTGCTCCTCCATCGGCGCGACGATCCAGATGTCGTCGGAGAGCGTGCGGGCAATGCGCTCGAGCACTTCGAGCCCCGGCGCGTGAACGCCATCGTCATTGGTGAGGAGAATGCGCATCAGGCCGGCCTGAGCATATCGATTCCGCCCATATAGGGCTGCAGAACCGGGGGGATGCTCACGCTGCCATCGGCATTCTGGTAATTTTCGAGCACCGCGACGAGTGTCCGGCCCACGGCAAGGCCCGAGCCATTGAGCGTGTGGACGAAGCGGGTGCCTTTCTCGCCCTCCGGCCGGTAGCGGCTGTTCATCCGCCGGGCCTGGAAATCGGCACAGGTCGAGACCGAGCTGATCTCGCGATAAGTGTTCTGGCTCGGCAGCCAGACTTCCAGGTCAAAGGTCTTCGCGGCGGCAAAGCCCATATCGCCGGTGCACAGCAGCATGCGCCGATAGGGCAGGTCGAGCGCCTGCAGGATGCCCTCGGCGGCGGCGACCATATGCGCATGTTCCTGCGCGGCCTGCTCGGGCGTGCAGATGGCGACCAGCTCGACCTTCTCGAACTGGTGCTGGCGAATGAAGCCGCGCGTATCGCGCCCGGCCGATCCCGCCTCGGACCGGAAGCAGGGCGTGAGCGCCGTGAAGCGCAGCGGCAGCTCGGCCTCCTGCAGGATCTGCTCGCGCACGAGATTGGTGAGGCTCACTTCCGCGGTGGGGATCAGCCAGCGGCCGTCCGTGGTCTGGAACAGGTCCTCGGCGAACTTGGGAAGCTGGCCGGTGCCGAACAGCGCTTCGCTGCGCACCAGCAGCGGCGGATTGACCTCGGTATAGCCATTCGCGCCGCTCTGCCTGTCCAGCATGAACTGGGCGAGGGCGCGATGGAGGCGGGCCATCGGTCCACGCAGGGCCGCGAAGCGCGCGCCGGACATGGCCGCGGCGCCCTCGAAATCCAGCCCCAGCGCAGGGCCGAAATCGGCATGGTCGCGCGGCTCGAAATCGAAGCTGCGCGGCGTGCCCCAGCGATGCTCCTCGCGATTGTCGGTTTCGTCGGCGCCATCGGGCACGTCGGCGGCCGGCAGGTTGGGGATGGCGGCGAGGCGAGTCTGCACCGCTTCGGCCAGCGCCTTTTCCTCGGCTTCCAGCTCCGGCAGGCGGCTCTTGAGCTCGGCGACTTCGGCCTTCAGCGCCTCGGCCGTGGCGGTATCGCCCTTGCCCATCGCCGCGCCGATTGCCTTGCTCGCCTCGTTGCGGCGCGCGAGTCCCTCCTGCAGCGCGGTGGAAACGGCGCGCCAGCGCGCGTCCTCCACGGCGATGAGCGTGCCCAGCGGCTCAAGGCCGCGCCGGGCGAGACCGGCGTCGAAAGCGCCCGGATTCTCGCGAATGATCCTGATGTCGTGCATGGCGGCCCGCCTATGCCCCGCCGGCCGGGCACGATCAAGGGCGGAAGGGTGGCCGTCCGCTGGCGAGGGCGGGCCGGGTCTCTCGCGGCCGGGCCCGGTCAGGCGGCGCGGTCTTCCCCGTCGCTGTCCTGTTCTTCGTCGTTCCGCCGGCGAAGCACCCATTGCCGCCCCGCAAACAGGGCCGCCGCTGCGCCGCCGAAAAGGAGCGCCACGGGCGGCGCAGGCACGTCCGTGCCGCCGCTCGACGACGAGGAAGAGCTGCTCGAAGACGAGGAGGAGCTCGACGAGGAACTGCTCGAGGACGAGGACCCGCTCGATCCCGACGAGCCGCTGGACCCGGACGATCCGCTCGACCCAGACGAGCCGCTGGAGGAACTGGACGACGAGCTGCTGGACGATGAGCTGGAAGACCCGCTCGACGATCCGGAAGACCCGGACGATCCGGACGAGCCCGATGATCCGGACGAGCCCGAGGACCCGGACGATCCCTTGCCGCCCGAAGAGCTGCTTGAGGAGGAGCTGGACGAGGAACTGCTCGAGGAGGACGAACTGCTCGACGAAGACGAGGTCGAGGAGCCGCCGGTCGAGGTGGATGTGGAGACACCGCTAGATGTCGAAACGCCCCCGGTGGATGTGGAAACGCCGCCTGTCGAGGTTGAGACGCCACCGGTTGACGTGCTGACCCCGCCCGAGGTCGAGCTGGACGTCGTGCTGACGCCGCCCGTGGATGTCGAGACGCCGCCCGTCGAGCTGCTGGTGGAGCCGCCGCTCGTCGAGGTGGAGCCGCCGCTGGTCGACGTCGAGCCGCCGGTGGTGGTCGAGGAAATGACGACCGTGCCCCCTCCGCTGCCACCGCCGCCGAAGAAGCCGCCGAAGAAACCGCCGCCAAAGCCCCCGCCGAAGCCGCCGCTGCCGCCCAGGACCACGCCGCCGGAGGTGCCGCCGCCCATGCTCGGCATCTCGCTTGCCAGCGGACGCGCGATGGGGACGGGCGGCGCCTGCGTCTGGACCGTGATGACGGTGGGCGCCGGCCTGGGCTTCGGGGTGCGGACGGCCTTGCGGGCCTTCACCATCTGGCGGGGCGGCGCCTTGACCAGCGGGGAAGCGCCTTTCCGCTTGGTTTGGGTGGTCACCGCCGGTCGCGCCGTTTCAGCGAGCTGAAGCGCGCCGCCACCGACGATCGCTCCACCGCATGCGCAGGCGCACAATTTTGCCAAGGCCATTCTTACAGACATGTTCAGCCACTCTTCCGAACTGTGCTCGCGGTTGACGTTTCCGGCAGCGGGCAATTCAATTGCCTACAACGCAAAATAAAACCTTAACTTCAATCCAATTAACTTCGTTTTGATGCCCGTTAATACTGATTCATCGCCGATATTCGTAAGAGATATGGTTAATGTTCCAATCGGGCACAGAATGATTTCAAGTAATGACTTGGGATGGGGAAGTGAATTATGGCGAACCCGAAATTGCGGGTGTTCAGCGGCGGTTCAAGGGCTCGGAAAGATAGCTTGTTTCGTCCCTGAGGGCGCTTTATAGGCCCGCGCCAGAGCCGCCCGAGACAGGGTACCGGAAGATCGCGGAGTAGTTGATGGCTTCCCTTGCAGGTTCGTCGGAAAAGGACATCTCCGGTGCCGGTGGCTCTGGCATCGATCTGCCGGAAGGCTACCGTCCCTCGGCGGACGAGGAGTTCATGGGGCCGCGGCAGCAGGAATATTTCCGGCGCCGGCTGCTTGAATGGAAGAAGCAGATCCTGGCGGAAGCGGAAGGCACCCTGGCGGTGCTGCAGAGCGAACCGCTGCGCGAACCCGACCTTAACGACCGCGCCTCGAGCGAGACCGACTGGTCCATCGAGCTGCGTACGCGGGACCGGCAGCGCAAGCTCATCTCCAAGATCGATGCCGCCCTGCGCCGGATCGACGAAGGCGAATATGGCTATTGCGAAGTGACGGGAGAGCCGATCTCGCTGGGCCGTCTCGAAGCGCGGCCGATCGCCACCATGACAGTGGAAGCGCAGGAGCGGCACGAGCGGCAGGAAAAAGTCTCTCGCGACGACTGAAACGCGCCGCTTTTAAATCTTTCTATACCATGGCCATGGCAGATCGGGCCCCATGGCAGAATCAGACCCCACGCCGATCCTGCACAGCGATGCACCTGACAAGGCGTCCAAGCGCGGCGCGAAGCGGGACAGTCTGTTCCTGCTGACCACGTTGCTGGACGAAGCAGGGCAGCCGCTCGGCAAGGCGCGCGTCCGCAATCTTTCCGAAACCGGTCTCATGGCCGACTGCGACTCGCATCTGCGGGATGGCGACCGGCTGGTCGTCAGGCTGCGCGGTGTCGGCGATGTTGCAGGGCGCGTGACATGGGTGCGCGGCGACCGCATCGGCATGGCCTTCGACGGATCGATCGATCCCCGGGCCGCCCGCAAGCCAGTCGGTGCCCGTCCGGCCGAGAGCGGGCCGCCCTTTCTTCGCAAGCTGGTGAGCAAGGCGACCCCGAGGCCCTGAAAGGCGGCGTGTCCGGCACGGATGCCGGTTCGCTGAGCATGAACGTCCCTGAAAACGAAAATGCGGAGGAGAGCTGCCATCCAAGCGCTCGATCCTCCGCTTTGTCACGCGACGCGTGCCGGTCTTACCGGCGGCTCCTCTCCGAACAATCTTTTTGAAGCGCGCGAGACGGGTCTTGCTAGTGCAATTCCGCGCAAAAAAAAAGGGCCAGCCTCGAAGAGGCCGGCCCATGAGTCTTAGGAGAGGATGCCTGAAAGGCCTGTTCTAGTTACCACAACCTCAATTTGCTGCAAGTGCGAAAATGATATTTTGCCGTGCAAAATTTCTAACCAACTCATAACATGCTGATTAATATTGATAAAAAGATAGTCCGTGGTCCCGCGATTCGTATACGGAATATCCTTGGCCTTTTCTCTCGCTTCCGCGAAGAGGGGGCGGGTGTGTTCCGGACAGCGCAGTTCCGAAACGAAATTCGGCGGTATGTGGTTGATTTGCGTTGGTCCGGGCGACGGATGACGTAGCGTCAGCCTGTCCTTGCCGGCCCTCGTGATGCGAGGAGGCGCCCGGTGTCGCGTTGTCGGGCGAATCACGCCGGTTGATTCGGCGGAACGGGGTCAGGGCGTGGAGAACGTGTCGCACCGCGCCGGATCGCCCGTCTCCAGGCCGCGCCGCAGCCATTTCATGCGCTGCGCGCTGGAGCCGTGCGTGAAGCTGTCCGGCATCGGGCGCTGGCCGGCCTGACGCTGGAGCGTGTCGTCACCGATCGC
This sequence comes from Sphingobium sp. SYK-6, assembly GCF_000283515.1. Lineage (GTDB taxonomy): Bacteria > Pseudomonadota > Alphaproteobacteria > Sphingomonadales > Sphingomonadaceae > Sphingobium > Sphingobium lignivorans. The sequence continues at coordinate 3,542,815 of NC_015976.1, read as the reverse complement.
CTCGGCGGCACGCATGCCTTCCTCCATGTCGCCCGGCTCCATGAGGCCAGTCCTGCGGCCCCAGACGCCGGCATAGCAATCGGCCTGCAGTTCGACCTTCACTTGCAGGGCATTGGCCTCCGTGGCGTTCAGGCGCCGCTGCGCCTGGTTCACCTCGCCGAGCGTACCTTCCAGATTCTGGATATGATGGCCCACTTCATGCGCGATCACATAGGCCTGCGCGAAATCGCCCGGCGCCCCGAAGCGCTGTTGCAGTTCGCGGAAGAAGTCGGTGTCCAGATAGATCTTCCGGTCGAGCGGGCAGTAGAAGGGCCCCATGGCCGATTGCGCCGCGCCGCAGCCCGACTGGCCGCTCTGCGAATAGAAGGAGAGAACGGCCGGTGTGTAGCGTTGGCCCTGCTCCCGGTAGATTTCGTCCCAGACGCGCTCGGTGGTGCCCAGCACTTTCAGGGAGAAGCTCTGCACCTGGGTGAGGCTGCCGCGCTCCCCGGCCGCGCCGCGCTCGACCTGGGTGCCGGGCCCTGCGGACTCGGTGAGCCCGCCGCCATAATTGAGCAGCGCGACCACGCCCATCGCGATCACGATGCCGCCCAGGCCGAATCGGCTGCCGATGAGCGGGATCAGCATGGAGAGCATGCCGCCGCCGCCAAAGCCGCCACCACCGCCGCCCCGCTGGATCTCGTAATTGCGGCTTTCCTGCTGGTCATCGAGGCGCATCGGCCCGTCCTTCCACTCTGCGTTTCGCGCCAAACCTAGCTGCTTGAAAGGCGGTTGGAAAGCAGCGCCCGGGAATGCCGGACATCCCACATTCAGGTCGACTCGTCCCTTGATATGATGGCGACCTGAGCGAAACTGCGATATTGCACTGCACCATGGATATGCCCAAGAAACCACGTCATTCCGGCCAGGCCCCCGTACCGCTGCCGGAGCAGGTGGCCCTCGTCCTTCAGGGAGGCGGCGCACTCGGCTCGTACCAGGCAGGCGTCGTCGAGCGGCTGGCGGAGCTGGAGATCGGCATCGACTGGGTGGCCGGCATCTCGATCGGCGCGGTGAATGCCGCGATCATCGCAGGCAACGCCCCGGAGCATCGCAGCGAGCGGCTCACCGCGTTCTGGGATCTGGTAAGCGGCGGCCTGCCCAATTTCTGCCTTCCCGACCAGCATGATATCCGCGAGGCCGCGCATCTCGCAGCGGCCGGCGCGGTCGCGCTGTGGGGCATACCGGGCTTCTTCCGGCCCAACATCCTGCCGCCCTGGTGGGCGCCCGCCGGCTCGCCGGAAGCGCTCGGCTTCTACGACACCACCCCGCTGCGCGAGACGCTGGACCGGTTCGTCGACTGGGATCGATTGAATCACGGGCCCATGCGCTTCTCGATCGGGGCCGTGGATATCGAAAGCGGCAATTTCTATTATTTCGACAATGAGGATCCCCGGTGGCGGGGGCGGATCGACGCGCGGCACGTGATGGCCTCGGGCGCCTTGCCGCCGGGCCTGCCGCCGGTGGAGATCGACGGCCGGCATTATTGGGACGGGGGTCTCGTCTCGAACACGCCGCTTTCCCATGTGCTGGAGCATCAGACGGGCGACCTGCTCATCTTTCAGATCGATCTCTTTCCGGCCACCGGCTCTCTGCCTCAGGAAATGACCGACGTATGGTCGCGCCAGAAGGATATCCAATATTCCAGCCGCACCCGGCAAGTGACGGATGCCTATCTGCGCCAGCGCCACGAGCATGAGATGATCCGCGCCTTGCTGGACGTGCTGCCGCCGGACCTCGCCGGGACGCCGCAGGCGCAGGCCCTTGCCGCCGTCGTCGAGGAAGGCGCGGTCAATATCGTCCATCTCATCTACCGTTCCCGCGCCTGGGAGCGCGGCGCGCGGGACTTCGAATTCTCGCGCCGCACGATGATCGACCACTGGACTCAGGGGCGCGAAGCCGTATCCGCCGTGATAGAGCGCGGCAATCAGTTGATCGCGCAGAACATCATCAGCGGAAAGAGCGCGACGTTCGATCTCGAACCGAGTGGCATCAAGGAGAAGCAGGCATGACTCTGAAAGGCAGGACGGCGCTGGTAACGGGATCCACTTCGGGGATCGGGCTTGCCTATGCCAAGGCTTTCGCGGCGCAAGGTGCCAATATCGTCATCAATGGCTTCGGCGATGCCGGCGCGATCGAGCAGGAGCGGCTGGCTCTGGAAGCCGCGAGCGGCGGCAAGGCCATCTATTCCGCGCACGACCTCACCCGCGCGGACGAGATCGAGGCGATGATGGCGCAGGCGGCGGAAACCTTCGGGGGCGTGGACATCCTCGTCAACAATGCAGGCACGCAGCATGTCGCGCCGGTGGAGTCCTTTCCGGTCGACAAGTGGAACCTCATCATCGCGCTCAACCTGACCTCGGCGTTCCACACGACCCGGCTCGCGGTGCCCTACATGAAGGAGAAGAAGTGGGGCCGGATCATCCAGACCGCGTCCGCGCATTCCCTCGTCGCCTCGCCGTTCAAGTCGGCCTATGTCACGGCCAAGCACGGGCTGGCCGGCTTTACCAAGACGATCGCGCTTGAGCTGGCGACTTTCGGCGTCACGGCCAATTGCATCTCGCCGGGCTATGTCTGGACGCCGCTTGTCGAGAACCAGATTCCCGACACCATGAAGGCGCGGAACATGACGCGCGAACAGGTCATCAACGACGTGCTGCTGGCCGGCCAGCCGACCAAGCAGTTCGTGACCGCCGAACAGGTCGCGGAAATCGCGCTGTTCCTGGGCTCGGACGCGGCCAGCAACATCACCGGCGCCAATATCAGCGTGGATGGAGGGTGGACCGCCGGCTGACCGGCTGATCCGCCGGAAACGCCTTGGCCCCTCCCTGTGGGAGGGAGGGGCCCGAGCGGGACTGTGGGAGTCACTCTGAGCACGGTGGGAGGCGCGCTCATTCTCTTCAGCGCCGTGGGAGAAGCGCTGAAATGGGGTATAGCCCGCCTTTGTCGCGGGACTTTGTCGCCGGGCGCAAAACTTGTCGCAAATTGTCGCAGCGTGGCAGGGGCCGGCAAGGGGCGATGGTCGCCGCTCGGGGGCATGGATAAGTTGGTGGACAGTGAGGAGCCAGAAGCGAGCTTTCAGCCTTTTCCGTTCGTCCTCCCGGACTTGATCCGGGATCCCGCTTTCCTCCGGTTTCGAACTGGCTGGACCTGCAAGATCCAAGGCAACGGGATCCCGGATCAAGTCCGGGAGGATGCCATCAATGACGATATGGTGCGCCACCATGGCCTCCACATTGGTCTAGGAAACGTGGTTAAAAGCGCAGAGCCCAATGGCAGAAAATGAGGGGTGAGACCTCAAAAGCAGACTGTTCGGATACGACGGCATTGCGGACATTTCAGACTAAACGTAGCCTAGATGGACCTCGCCTTTTCGGAAGGAACTTTTTGTCTAGACCCTTGTATGGCTTCCCTCGCGGCTCTCGATTGAACTGGCGCGCGATCAGGACGTTGTCGCCCGAATTCTCACCGCCAGTTTATTCTGTGCAGTTTCTGAAACGGCAAGGTCTTTTGCCTTTCATCCGCAGGTATGGGATTTCGATGGTTCCGCATCGACCGGGGCTCGTGTCCTTGGTTCCGCCCGATGAAGTTGGCACAAATAGAAACCGACGGCTGGCGGAGCATATTCTTCGCACCAATAGCCTGCGCTCGCTTAGGCGGCTCGCCAACAAGATTTTGCGTGCCCAGTATCTTCAAGCTCATCAATTATAGGAACGTTTGAGCACGCGCCTTACCTGAGGATTGTGGTGTCCGCTCCCCACAACATTTAAGCCTTCCTCCATACTGGCGGCGCGACCTCAAAGCGGTCTGTGCGGACACGACAACATTGCTGCCATCGCTCAACCACCCGTTCGCCCTGAGCTTGTCGAAGGGCTGTCCTTCTGGCCATGTATAAAAGGAGAAGAACAGGGCTTCGACAAGCTCAGTCCGAACGGAGTAGGTAGGAGAACAACTGCTCAGCACGACCTTCCTGCTGAAAGGACGGGCTCAGGTTTCGACGCGGTTGCGGACGTTTGTCGATGCCGATACAAAGCTACGTTCGTTGTGTCTGCGACACTTAAAATCGGGGGCACGCTGACCTGAATAGCTTTGAACAATCGTTGGCCAGGGTTCTCGACCCAGAGCACTACCTCTGGTCAATGATCGCGGACGATCAGAGCGATAGCACCCGCGAAAGGCTAATTGAGATTCGATTGGATCTTCCAAAACACTCAGTCCCAATAGCCAATGAAGCCATGATTTCGGCAGGTTGGCAAATGGCCTCCAGACCTGATGAGCTTAAAGATGCTCTCGAGAGGGTTTTTTGGAGGAAGAACACGGCTGTTCGTCCAAGCGACATTACTAGTCTTTTGACCGGAGCACTTCGCGTTGCCCATGAGAACCAAGGGACTTTGATCTCCTGGATCAACGTTGACGACCTCGAAGGCAGCTAGTCCCAACGTCAAAGGCAAGTTATCCCAACTTTGCCGTCGTCAAACATCCTTCATCGCGTTCGCGAAGCAGACATTCGCCTGCCTCCGAATTTATCCACGCCTAAGAGCGCCCCTGCTTCGCCCCGGGCGGCATGAATACTGCCTTCGCGGGCCTTTCCATACGCTTTGCAACAAATCTGCAATCAAACCGTCATCGCGGTGAAACGTGAATGGCATCCCGCCGTCATACTCTTCCCGTAGCTGCGCCGCCGAGGGCGCAAGGGGGAAGGTCAGATTCGCTGATCCCGGAAGCCGTCCTGCATTCGACAATCCGGACCAACCCGGCAGCGGAGAAGACGATGAAATCTATCACTCGGACCATGAACATGATGCTGGCTGGCGTGGCACTGCCGCTTCTGGCTGGCTGCGGCGCTCAGGACATCGCTTCCCCCGGGGGCGGAGACATCACGATCAACTATCCGCCGTCGCCGACCCCGACGCCGACCCCCACGCCGACGCCGACACCCACGCCGACCGTCACTCCCGCCAGCGGCTGCCCGACGATCGCCGATCCGCAGGGCCTGACCGACGCCGGCACCATCTCCGGCCCGACCGGAACGTGGCGCGTCTGCAGCCTGCCGAATCAGATCCGCACCAACGTCACCCTGCCCAAGATCGCGGGCCTGCTCTATCAGATGCCGGGACGCGTCGACGTCGGCTGCGACCGCGGTCCGAGCGAATCCGCGGTGCCGGGCACCTGCACGATCAGCTCGGTGACGCTGAACATCGAGCCGGGCGTCATCGTCTATGGCGGCACGGGCGTTTCGTGGCTGGCCGTCAATCGCGGCAACAAGATCAACGCCGTGGGCACCGCTACCAAGCCGATCATCTTCACGAGCCGCGACAATGTGCTCGGACTCAACACCAATGCCTCGTCCGGCCAGTGGGGCGGCGTGGTGCTGCTCGGCCGTGCGCCGACCACCGATTGCCAGGAAAGCGGCGCGACGCCCGGCACGGCGGGATGCTCGCGTCAGACCGAAGGCGCGGCTGCCCAGGCCTTCTTCGGCGGCGCGACGCCCACCGACAACAGCGGCCGGATGAGCTATGTCCAGATCCGCTACTCCGGCTATGTCCTCGGCTCGAACTCCGAGCTGCAGGCCCTGACGCTGGGCGGCGTGGGCTCCGGGACCCAGCTCGACCATCTCCAGCTGCACAACAGCTCGGACGACGGCATGGAAGCCTTTGGCGGCGTGGTGAACATCAAGCACCTGATCGTCGACGGCGCCGAGGACGATGCGATCGACACCGATACCGGCGTGAAGGCAAACCTCCAGTTCGTGCTCGCGGTGCAGCGCTCGGTGGGTGACTCGATCATCGAGGCCGATACGGACAATGCCAATGACGGCGAGACGCCGCGCCAGAACACGAAGATCGCCAACGCGACCTTCCTGGCCCGCTCGACCGCGATCGGCAACTCGTCCGCGATCCTGATCCGCGGCGGCGCGGACTACACGATCGCCAACAGCGTCCTGGTGAGCCCGAACTTCTCCTGCCTGCGGATCAGCCGCGCGCAGACGGCCTCGACCACGGCCGATCCCGCGATCGACGAAGCCGGTGCGCCGGTCTTCCGCTCGTTCCAGATGCAGTGCGGTGGCGCGAGCCCGTTCATCGGCTCGAACAGCGTGACGGCTGCGCAGGTGCAGGCGATCTTCGAGGCCGGGGCGAACAATAGCGCCGCCTATACGCCCTCGCTGGTCAATACGTTCGTGAACGGCGCCACCGAGACGGCCGTGCCGGCCTTCGACGTGACGACGCTCGGCTCGTTCTTCACCGCGACCAACTATATCGGCGCGTTCAAGGACGCGAACGACACCTGGTACGCGGGCTGGACCTGCAATTCCGCGACCGTCTCGTTCGACAATGCCAGCGAGCCGTTCCGCGCCTGCACGTCCCTGCCCATCACCTGAGGCGCAAACATCGAGCATGGGGCGGAGCGGGCATCACGCTCGGCATCCGCCCCGTCTTACTAACGGCATAAGGGGATTATCGATGTTGACGCCGCTCAGGTTCGCGGGTCTGCTGCTTGTGACCACTGCCTTGACCACCTCCGCCGCCTGGGCGCAGGACACGGCCGGCACCGGACAATCCGACACGGCCGGTTCGCCCGACCTGGCCCAGGACGATCAGCCGGACATTTCCATCCCCGGCGGCGGCGAAATCATCGTGACGGGGCGGCGCTCCGGCAATATCGAGCGCAGCGCGCCCGCCGTGGTCTCGGTGCTCTCGGCGGAATCGATCGCGCGTACGGGCGAAGGCGACATTGCCGGCGCGCTCGCCCGCGTGACGGGCCTCAGCGTGGTCGGCAACGGCTATGTCTATGTCCGCGGCCTTGGCGATCGCTACTCGCTTGCCCTGCTCAACGGCTCGCCGCTGCCCAGCCCGGAACCGCTCAAGCGCGTCGTGCCGCTCGACCTGTTCCCCACCAACATCGTCTCCTCCTCGATGGTGCAGAAGAGCTACTCTGCCAATTTCCCCGGCGAGTTCGGCGGCGGCGTCATCAACCTCACCACCAAGGCCGTTCCCGAGGAAAGCTTCCTGAGCGTCTCGGGCGGGCTCGCTTTCAACAGCGAGACGACCGGCCGGCTCGGCTATACTTATTACGGTTCCAAGAGCGACTGGACGGGTTTCGACAACGGCACCCGCAACGCGCCGCCGGCGCTCGCCGCCTTCTTCAAGAGCGGTAACCGGATCGGCGACGTCGCCAGCGATCATGCCGAGATCATCGGTCAGATCGCCAATGCCAACAATGCCGTCCTCCAGCGCAATCATGACATGCCGCCGAGCGGCAGCGTCTCGATGAGCGCGGGCACCAGCGTTGACGTTGGCGGAGCCACGCTCGGCGTGATCGCGACCGCCGGCTGGAGCAGCAAATGGCGCACGCGCGATATCACCCAGCAGAACGCAGCCAGCCAGGATCTTTCCGAGCTCGCCCGCGACGTGCGCCGGGTGGTGACCGACAATCGCGTGGTCGTGAACGGCCTGCTCGGTTTCGGCGCCGAGTTCGGCGATCAGAAGCTGCGCTGGACCAATCTCTATGTGCGCGACACCGTGAAGCAGTCACGCCTGGGCATCGGCAAGAACAACGAGAACCGCCCGGACTGGGATTTTCTCGATCAGGATACCGCCTGGTACGAGCGTCAGCTCATCGACACGCAGGTGGTGGGCGAATTCCGCTTCGGTGACCTCAGCGTGGACCTGCGCGGCAGCTACGCCAATTCGCAGCGCGAGGCGCCGTACGAACTCTCCTACACCTATGTTCGCACCAATGGCGCCGACGATCCGCTCGGCCAGCTCTTCGTGAACAGGCTGGACGGCAACCAGGGCTCGGCGAGCTTTGCCTTCTCGAACCTCAACGAGGACCTGCTCTCGGGCGGCATTGACCTGAGCTACCCGATCCTGCCCACCGTCCGCGCGACCATCGGCTATGCCTATACAAAGACGATCCGCACGTCCGAACGCCGTGAGTTCATCGTGAGAGCGCAGTCGGACATGCCGATCGAGGTCGGGCTGCTGCGCCCCGACTATCTGCTCGGCCAGGCGCCGGCAGAGTATTTCCGCTACCGGCTGCTGGAAAATACGGAGAGCGATCCCGCGTTCCGCGCACGCCTGAAGACGCATGCGGGCTATGCGCAGCTGCAGGCCGGGCTGGCCGACGGGCTCGATCTCAATGCGGGCGTCCGCTACGAGCGCGGCTACCAGTCGGTGCGCCCGGTGCAGGTGTTCACTGTTCCGGTCAACAGCAGCCCCTCCAACGCGCTGAAGAACGACTACTGGCTGCCGACCGCGACGCTGACCTATTCCTTCGGCGACATGCAGGTGCGCGCGAATGCATCCAAGACCATCGCGCGGCCGCAGTTCCGCGAGCTGATCTTCCAGCAATATTATGATCCGGACAGCAACGTCATTTATCAGGGCAATCCGCTGCTGCAGGACAGCGAGCTGTTCAACGCGGAAGTGCGCTACGAATGGTATTTCGCGCGCGAACAGCGCTTCTCGCTGGCCGGCTTCTACAAGAAGATCGATCGCCCGATCGAGGCCTTCGTGTCGCGACTCAGCGGCGCGGTAGACCTGACCGGCTTTGCCAATGCGCCGGAAGCCTCGCTCTACGGTGCCGAGGTGGAGCTGCAGAAATATTTCCCGATCGCGGACACCGATCACCGGCTCGTGACCGTGCTCAACTATACCTATACCCAGTCCGAGCTGAAGGTAGGCGAGGACGAGACGGTGGAGATCTACGGTGTGGGCTCGCAGCCCGCGCGCAACTATTTCCGCGACGGCGCGCCGCTCACCGGCCAGTCCGATCACCTCGTCAATCTCCAGCTCGGCTTCGAGGACACCAGCCGTCTCTCGCAGCAGACGCTGCTCATCAACTATGCGAGCAAGCGCGTGACGCGGCGCGGCTCCACCGGGCTGCCGGACATCGTCGAGAAGCCTGACTTCACGCTGGACTTCGTGGCGCGCCAGGGCATCAGCCTCGGCAAGCTGGCCGGCGAACTGAAAGTGGAGGTGCGCAACATCACCAACACGAAATATCAGGAAGTGCAGGAGAACGAGACCAACCGGATCTACTATAATCTGTACAGGCCGGGGACCAGCTTCGAGGCGTCCTTCAGCGTAAAGTTCTGATCGCGCCTGACCCCTTGGCGCGACGGGGCGGCCCCATTGGTGGCCGCCCCATCTCTTTTCGGCGCGGTCCTTCCGGCGCTATCCGCGGCGTTCGTCCTCCCGGACTCGATCCGGGATCCCGCTGCCTTGAAGATCGGCGGGTCGAGACGGTTTGAGAACCGGAAGAAGCGGGATCCCGGAGCAAGTCCGGGACAAGTGGTTATGGTTGTAACACCGACAAAATCGCAGAAAACTGCGAGTGTCCGCTTTCAGGGCACTCGGCTTGCAGGCCCTGTGGCCTGAATGTCGGTGGGGAGGGGACATTTCCACTTTTCGTCATTCCCGCGCACGCGGGAATCCAGTTACACCCCGGCGCTCGTACGCGAGGTCTCAGCTGGATTCCCGCGTGCGTGTTGTGTTTCGTGAGGATGGCAAGTTGTTGCGCTGGGGCGTGGTATGCGAGGCATCGCAGTCTTGTTCGGTTATAGTTATTGACGAACTGTCGGATGAAGCTGTTGCGCTCCTGATGTGAAGAGAAGTGGTTTCGGCCTGCATTTTGGTTGTTTGCGGGGTGAGCGGCGATGGCCTGGCTGATACGTCTGTTGAAACGCTCGACCATGCCGTTGGTTTGGGGATGATAGGGCCGTGTGAGCTTGTGCTTGATGCCATGGGCGGCGCAAACCTGATCGAAGGCATGGCGGCCTGTTCCGGTGTTGCGTTTGCCCCAGTAGGCGCCACCGAAGCGATCGGTGAACTCGCTGCCATTATCTGTCAGCACGGTGTGGACGGGATGGCTGAAGGCTTTGAGGAAGCGCTCGAAGGCGGCAGCGAGGGTTGCGGCGCTGCGATCATCGAGGATGTCGACATGGACGAAGCGGGTTGCCCGCTCGATGACGACAAGCACATAGGCTGGTTTGCCGAGCAGGCGGGGCAGATGCTTGAGATCGGCATGGACATAGCCGAAGGGTGCAGGATCGAAGGGCAGGCTTGCGCCAGCGCCTTGATCGCTGGTGCGCGGGGCAGCGATGCCATGCCGACGCCACAGGCGGTAGAGAGCGGCGCGGGAGATATCGGCGCGCAGACAGCGGCGCATCACCTCGAGTGCATCGTCGAGCGAGAGGGCAAGGCGGGAGCGCAGTTCGACTGCGATATCCTCTTCCTCGGTTGAGAAGCGGGTCATCAGGCGGTGGGGTGTTGATGGCCGGTCCATCGTATCACGCCGCCCTTTCCAGCGGCGGATGCAACTCTGGTTGACGCCCAGTTCACGCGCCAGGTCCGCAACGCTCTTGTCGCTGGCCTGGATATAAGCCCGCTGGCGCGGGGTCGTGGTCGCATTCCGGTGAAGCTTGATCAGCATAGTCCGCGACTCCTCAGCCACGTCATGCCTCTCTCTACCCCAGAGGCTTCATGCCAACCATCCGAAACACTACACATGCGCGGGAATGACGATGTGGGACGAGGTGACGTCTCCATTGGCGTCGTGTCCCGACAGGCAGCTTCATGGAAGTCTCCTGCAAAAAGCGGCCATTCGAATTTGTCCACACGCTCTAAATCATGGCCCGGCGCGAAACGCATCGTCGTAACACCCGCCCTGAGCCCAAGGCCTGCCGAGTCTATCTGAGTCTGTTTCCTGAGCTCTGCCCTATGCCGCCCGGGTGCGCCCTTCGGCCATTCCGCTCCGGAAGCCGGCAGCCCCGCGCACCCGACGCCGGAAGAAGAAGGCGGACGAGAGATCGTGCAGGCCATCACGGCGCACCATATCCCGTCATGAACGATGTCATCCCGGACCAGCTCCGGGATCCCGCTTCTCCTTCTCTCAAACCGGCCGGCCCCCACAAGAGCAAGGCAGCGGGATCCCGGAGCAAGCCCGGAATAACGAAAGAAAATAGCTGAAAGCGCTCTTCTGGTTCCTTGAACGTCCACGAATTTGTTCGCGCCGCCCAAGCACAGTCTCGGGAGGCAACCTCCCCGGCGCGGCTCCATGCGCCTTCAACGAGCTCCCCGTTTCGCCGTGCCGAGCGCGAGACGGCGAAGGCGGGCACGATCAAATCGTACCCGCCCCGCATGGCTTTTCATGGCGAACCGAAAATGGCCCAGGGCCGATCGCCCTAGCGACGCCCTTCCAGCCGACCCAGCATGGCCGCCGCGATGGCATGGCTGGGATAGCTGTTGCCATTCGCCAGCTCCAGCGGCTCGGACGGCAGTTCCTGGACGCGGGCCAGTGCCGCGCGCGCCTCGACGAAGCGCTCCGTGCGCGCATAGACGGTTGCCATATTCAGGAGCCGGGCGGGATCATTGGCATCGGCGCGGCTCGCCGGCTGCAGGATGCGCTCCGCTTCATCGAGCTGCCCCGAGGTGATGGCGGCGGCGGCATAGCCGCCCGACGCATCATTGGACTGGGCTCCTGCGGCCGATGCAGCCAGGGCCGCGGCTGCGGCGCCTCCGACGATTTTAAGCAGTGTGACGGTCATTGCGATTCCTCTCCGAGAACGAAAACTCGTGAGGGGATTATTTCAGTTTTATGACTCGAGCACAATCGATCGAAAAAAATTTTCTCTGCCGATAAGCCGCTGTATTTAGATTATAAAATGTGAATTTATTGAGCTTGCACAGCATCTGTCATCATAGTGTAACAAACAACATTCCGGCCGCATAAACCCGATTCGCGGCAGCGGCACGGGGCCGGCACGCGGCAGCAGGCAAGCGCCCCACCGCAGTCGCACGGCGCCTTTCGGAACGGGGAGCACAGGGCATGCAGGGTCCGCGACACCGAACGCCGACCAGCGCTCAAGACACAGACGAACCATGAGGAGGAAGGTGGGGAGCTTCTGTTGCCCGGCGCTCCCCGTGCCGCTGGAATCCGATTCTGTTGCCCGGTTCGGTCCAACCGCGTTCTGTTAGGGTAATGTCAGGCCGTGAGGCCCTCAATTACGCTGCAAGAGCAAGTGCTTCGTTGTCGTTGGCACTTATGGGTTTTGAGCCTTTAACGGGTTACTCAGCCCGAGCGAAAGCAACGCTTTTCAACACACGTCGATCCTAGTTCGGCCCCGTCAGGAGCGGCTTGCCGCACGTGCGACAGGCCGTTTCTGGTGGAGCCGCCGGGTACCGCCCCCGGGTCCGCTGCGTCTATTGCACGCTACAATTTATCGCCATAGCCGGTTGAACCGGCGATCCCCGATATAGGGATTATCCGGCCGATGAAAAGGCCCGTCGCGTCTTCCGCGCCGGGCCTTGTTCATCGATCCGCTGGTTTCCAGGTCTTTGTTCAGTGACCGTCGATGGCGTCCGCCTTTTCATCGCCCATGTTGCGAACGGCGTCGGCGCGGTTCTCCAGGGCGTCCACGCGGTTCTCGGCATTGGCTGCGGCCGCGCCGGTCATGTTGTCGCTGGCCTGCTCGAGCTGGTCGGCCTGGTTATCGATCATGTCCGCCTGATTGTCATAGGCTTCTTCGACGTTCTGCGCCTGCTGGGAATCGCAGGCCGCCAATGCCAGGGCCGAGGTCATGGCGGCGATGATCATAAAGGGTTTCACGCGTCAGTCTCCTGTTGTTGCCCGCACGCTGACGGGACGGGAAACAAAAGCGCTCGCCGCGCGTAAGGTTCTTGGTGCAGCGGCGAGGCGCCCTTGTTGCGGGACGAAGCGAGATTACTTCTTCAGTGCGTCGCGAATTTCGGCCAGCAGCTCGATCTCGGTGGGGCCGCTCGGGGCGGCTGCCTCCTCCTTCTTCTCCTCTTCCTTGAGCCGCCCCAGCAGGCGGTTGGCCTGGCGCACGATCAGGAAGATCACGAAGGCCAGGATGAGGAACTTGATGACGGCCGTGACGAAGCTACCATAAGCGAGCACCGCGACATTGGCTTCCTTCATCGCTTCGAGCGTCCGGGGCGTGCCTTCGGGCGCCGTGCCGAGCACGAGGAAGTGGTTGGAGAAGTCGAGACCGCCCAGGATGAGGCCGATCACCGGCATGATGACGTCCTCGGTCAGCGAACTGACGATGGCGCCGAATGCCGCGCCGATGATGACGCCGACCGCCAGATCGAGCACATTGCCGCGCGCGATGAATGCCTTGAATTCGGAGAGCATGGTTTTTCCTCCCAGTTTGGCCGGCACCGTGCCGCCCGCGAAGCGCCTAGAGCTAATCTCGTTGCGAGTGGTCGATCAACCGCCTATTTAGCGTATCACTCTGGCGATACACCGCTCTTGAAGAGGATTGACCGCGATGGCTTCCCGTCACTCTCCCACCCGTCTGCTCCGCGCTTTCGTCGCGCTGCTGCTGCCGCTGGCGCTCGCGGCTTGCGGGATCAATTCCGTGCCGACCGCCGAGGAGAATGCCAAGGCGAAATGGGCGGACGTGCAGGCGGCCTACCAGCGCCGGGCCGATCTCATCCCCAATCTCGTCGCCGTCGCGCGCAATGCCGCCAATATCGAGCAAAGCACGCTGGAAGGCGTGATTCAGGCCCGCGCATCCGCCACGCAGGTCCAGCTCACGCCGGACGATCTGTCCGATCCCGCGAAGGTGGAGGCCTTCCAGTCCGCGCAGGCGAATGTCAGCAGCTCGCTCGGGCGCCTGCTCGTCACTGTCGAGCAATATCCCGAGCTCAAGAGCCAGGCGCGCTTCGCGGATCTCATGACGCAGCTTGAGGGCACCGAGAACCGCATCAACATCACCATCCGCGATTACAACGCGGCCGTGCAGGACTATAACACGCGCATCCGCACTTTCCCGGAGATGATCGGGGCGAAGCTCATCCATGGCGCCAAGCCGCTGACGCCGTTCGAGGCGAAGGCCGGCGCCGACACCGCGCCCGACGTCGGCGCGATGTTCAACGGAAGCTGAGCGCGCCGCCTTGGCGACAAGGCGCCTGCTCGACGCGATGAACGCGCTCCCCCGCCTCTGGCTGGCCATGATGGCCCTGCTGCTGCTGGCGTTGCCCTCCGGGGCGGCGCTGGCGCAGAGCTTCCCGCCGCTCACCGGCCGGGTCGTGGATGCGGCCGGCCTGCTCGATCCGGCGACGGTCGAGGCCATCACGCAGAAATCGGAAGCGCTGGAGCGCACCACCGGCCGGCAACTCGTCGTCGCGACGGTGCCGAGCCTGGAAGGCTATGACATCGCTGATTACGGCTACCGGCTCGGCCGCGCCTGGGGCATCGGCGAGGCGGAGCGCAACAACGGCGTCATCCTGCTCGTCGCCCCCAATGAGCGGCGGCTGCGCATCGAGGTGGGCTACGGGCTGGAGCCGGTGCTGACCGATGCCCTTTCCGGCCGGATCATCCGGGACGTCATCACGCCGCGCTTCAAGGCCGGCGACATGGCCGGCGGCATTCGCGCCGGGGTGGACGAGATCAGCCGCATCATCGAGCTGCCGCCCGAGGAACAGCGCAAGCTGGCCGCGCAGGCCGGCCAGAGCCAGCGCAGCGGCAAGGCGGACGGCATCGGCCCCGCCGTCATCTTCCTGATCTTCATCTTCCTGTTCGTGCTGCTGCCCCTGCTCGGGCGCCTGCGCGGCGGCCGGCGCTATCGTGGCGGCATTCACCCGATCATCATCTGGGGCGCCGAGGCGGCGCTGCGCGAGGCCTTCCGGGATCGTGACGGCGGCGGTGGCGGCTGGGGCGGTGGCGGCGGATGGGGCGGCGGTGGCGGCGGCGGATTCGGCGGCGGGGGCGGCAGCTTCGGCGGCGGCGGCGCGAGCGGAGGCTGGTAATGGGCAAGCGCATATCCATGAGCGAGGCCGATCACCGCATCGTCACCGAGGCGATCGGGCGGGCCGAGCAGCACACCGATGCCGAGATCGTGACGATCGTCGCGCGCCGCTCGGATGCCTATCATGACGTCGGGCTCCACTGGGCCGTGCTGTGCGCCCTGCTCGTCCCGGCCTTCGCGGCGGCTTTCCCGGTCTTCTACGAAACGATGCTCATCCGGCTGCTGGGCGAGTGGACGCATGCCCTGCCCCTGCGCATGCTGCTGCTGTTCCTGCTCGGCGGCATGATCCTCGTCTTCCTGGCCGTGCGCTATCTGCTCGCCATTCCCGCGCTGCGCATGCTGGTGACGCCGGGCGCCACCAAGTCGCGTCGCGTGCGGCGGCGCGCCCTGCTGCTCTTCCGCACTGCCGCCGAGGCGCGCACCGCGCGGCTCACCGGCGTGCTGCTATATCTCTCGCTCGACGAGCACCGCGCCGAGATCGTGGCGGACGAGACCATCGCTGCCGCCGTCTCGCCGGAAGCCTGGGGCGACGCCATGGCCGCGCTGATCGACGAAGTGCGCGAGGGCCGGGTGGCGCAGGGCATGGAGCGGGCGATCGAGAAGGCCGGCGTCATCCTTGCCGCCCATTGTCCCAAGAGCGTGGACAATCCCAATGAACTGCCTGACCGGCTGATCGAGCTGTGAGCGACCTCACGCCCGAGGACGAACTGCGCCAGCCCGTGGAGACCATGTGGGAAGGGCGCTTCATCGCGGCCCGGCGGCGCGGCCGCTGGGAATATGTGAGCCGCGCGCGCGGCATTGGCGCGGCGGTCATCCTCGCCATCGACGAAGCGCCGGACGGCCGCCACGTCATTCTGGTCGATCAGTTCCGCGTGCCTCTCGAGCGGCGCTGCATCGAGCTCCCCGCCGGGCTGGTGGGGGATGAAGGCGCGGACGAATCCCCTGCCCTCGCCGCCATGCGCGAGCTGGAGGAAGAGACGGGCTACCGCGCGGGCCGCATGATCGATCTCGGCCGTTTCTGGAGCTCGCCCGGCATGGTCTCGGAGAGCTTCCGGCTCTTCCGCGCGCTGGACCTGCACCGGGTCGGCGCGGGCGGCGGCGTCCCGGGCGAGGATATTCGCGTCCACCGCGTGCCGCTGGGCGAGCTGGAGCCCTGGCTCGCCGCCCGCCGGGAGGAAGGCTATGCCGTCGACGTGAAGATGCTTCTCCTGCTCGGCGCCGCCATGATCGGCGGCTGAGAAGCGCGAAGGGCCCGCCGCGCCCTTTGCCGGGACTTTACTCCGCGGCCGCCAGCATCTCCGTGCGCTCTTCCCGCGCCAGCTTCTCGACCAGCCGGTTGAACAGCGTCACGCCGCGATCATGCACCGTGGGCATCACTTGCGGCTCCGGCGTCATGTCGATGACCTGCTGCTGGGCTTCGATCATGACCTTGTCCTCGTCGAAGGCCTGCGCGGCAATGCCCATCAGCATATCGCGCAGGGCCGCGTCCCCATGGCTGCGGTGCGGGCCCCAGGAGAAGAAATAGCGCGCCGTCTTCCCCGCCATCGGCGTCACGGCCTGGCTGGTGAAAGTGACGCCGCTCACCGCCCTGTCATAGTCCGGCGTGCCGAAATCGCATTCCCTGGCGGTGCCCAGCGGGAAGACGCCGCCGGTCATGAGCAGCACGCCCGGGATCAGGAAGTCATAGCTCATGAAGCTGTCCATGGGCTCGGGGCTCCTGCGGGATGCCGTCCCGATCGAGTTCTCCGTCCACCGCTCATAGCGGATGCCCCGGTCGAGCGGCGTGATGCGGGCCGGGGTCTCGGCGAATTGCGGGCCGGACCCGAAGCTGTTGGCGTGGACGAAGGTCAGATGGCTGAAGTCGAGCAGATTGTCGTTGATCAGCCGGGCTTCGGCCGCATAGTCGAGCTGGCCATGGCCGAGGATATAGTCCGGATGGTCCAGTCCCACGGCCGGCGGGATGAGGCTTTCGTCGGCCCGCGCGGGGTCGCCCATCCAGACCCACAGCCAGCTATGCCGCGCGACCACCGGATAATGCCTGACGCGGGCCTGCGGCGGGATCCGGTCCTGCCCCGGCATCTCGACCACGCGGCCGTCCGGGTCGAACAGCAGCCCATGATACATGCACCGCAGCCGCTCGCCTTCGCAGCGACCGAGCGAGAGCGGCGCCAGCCGGTGCACGCAGCGATCCTCCAGCGCATGGATCGCGCCGGAGGCGGTCCGCCAGATCACGATCCGCTCCCCCAGGATGGTGATCGCGAACGGCGTGTCCGCCTTCAGATCCTGCGCCCAGCCGGCCACATACCAGGCATTGCGAACATAGGTCATGATCCTGCTCTCCGGTCGTCCTTCTCCATGCCGCCAATGTTGACTTAACACTGTTAAGGAGTCAAGGCTTGCGCCATGGCCCATCGTCCTTTGCCCAGCCTCACGCGTGACCAGATCGTGGCCGAGGCCTTCCGCCTGCTGCAGGAGGAGGGGCTGGAGAGCCTCAGCATGCGCCGTCTCGCGGCCCGGCTGGATGTGCAGGCGCCGGCGCTCTACTGGCATGTCGCGGACAAGGCCGAGCTGCTCGGCCTGATGGCGGGCGCCATTTATGGCGCCGCTTATGCCGGCGCGGGTGCGGCGCGGGACTGGCGCGAATGGCTCGGGCAATTCGGCCGCGCGCTCCATGCCAGCCTCGCCTCGCATCGCGACGGCGCCAGATTATGCGCGATCGCCCGTCCCACGGCCCCCGCCGATCCCGACGCACAGGCCGGCAGGATCGCCGCGCCACTCACCGCGCTGGGGCTCGACGTCAAGCAGGCCCTCGCCCATCAGGCCGTGGTCATTTCCTTCACGCTGGGCTGGACCACTTTCGAGACGAACGGCCCGATGCGCGATTTCCTGCGCCAGATCATGGACTTCGATTCCACCTTCACCATCGGCCTGGACGCGCTGGTAAGCGGCCTCGACCATCCGGCGACATCATAGGGCTGATCGACATTCAGCCTCTGGAGCGCGTTGCCTCCCTGGACGACCTCAGAAAGAGTGCCCGTTCAACGGAAGAAATGAATATCGATCAGCCCTCGGGTTGCGTGGACTGATTCGCGGACTCGGAGCGAGCCAGAAGCGCGCTCTTTTTAGGCGGCATGGACAAATTCGAGCGGGCTGTTTGATGTCGGTTCGGGGGCCTTTCGTCCTGAAGAAGACTTTCCGGACACGACGACATTGCGGACGTCATCTTCCCCTTAAATCGTCATTCCCGCGCACGCGGGAATCCAGCTGAGACATCGCGTACGAGCGCCGGGGTGTAACTGGATTCCCGCGTGCGCGGGAATGACGAAAAGTGGGAATGTCCGCTCGCCACAACCTTTAAGCCATCGCCCCTACGAGCCGTGGGTCCTGAAAGCGGACATTCGCAGTTTTCCGCGACCTCTTCGGTGTTACAACCGAAACTACTTGCTCGGAATTCGTCCACACCGTCAGGTATCTTCAACAAGAATTCCCGGTGGGCCGCTCATCGAGCGTCCGGCAAGTGTCGGCCGTCCGCCTCACACGCGAGCGCGCTGGCCCATGCAGGTTCCGCGCGATGCCAGGGCATGAGGGCCGCGAGCAGCCGATCATGCCCTGTCCTGAAGTGCCCGCGGCCTGTCAGGCGGCCGGCGCCTTCTCGCCCTTGAGGCGCGCGGTCTCGGCGGCGGTCGACTTGGGGCCGGTGTTGCGCGTGGCGAGGCCGCCCACGGCGCCGCCCTTGATGAAGGGCTCGGGATCGCCCTCGCGCAGTTGCAGGCCGAAGATGGGCGAGAGGCCGGGATGCCGGCCCAGCCCGCCGTAGAGATCGAAGCCGCGCTCGATCCAGTCGCGCAGCGGGTCGTCATCGGTCAGGACCGGCGTGTCGGCGACCGAGGCGGTGAACAGGAACACGGCGAGCAGGCGGAAGTCCGCATAATTGGGCGTGTCGCCACCCAGCCACTTGTTCTCCGCCAGCACGTTGCGCAGCAGCTGCAGCGTCGGCGGCACTTTGGGAATGCGGTCCTCGCGGCCCACGATGATGTCCTCGATCTTGCGACCGAACATACGCTCGCGCGAGGTGGTCACATACTCATGATCCTGCGGCAGCGAGCGGTCCCGATACTGCTTGATGAAGCAGGTCATCCACGGGCTGATGGCGGCGCCCCACAGCCAAGCTTCCATGCCTTGCGTGAGCGCCTTGACGCTGGCGTGCGGGATGAGGGTCGGCCGCTCGGGATAGGTCTCGTCGAGATACTCGGCGATCAGCCAGCTATCGAGCACCCATTTCCCGTCATCGACGATCGCCGGGAGGCGCTCGGTCACACCGCCGGTCCGCTCGGGAATGCCGGAAAAGCCGCCGGGCACGATGTCCAGCTCGAAGCCCTTGTGCGCGATGGCATATTTGGTCGCCCATACGAATGGGCTGATCGTCGCACCGCTCGCCAGCGCCAGATCGTAGATGGTGATCTTGTTGTCTTTTGCCATTTTCGAGACTCTCCCTCCTTAGGCTTCGTCCCCGAGGCATAAGCGCAACCGGCGGTCAGTGCTAGTTGATTTTGGCCATTCGTTCCCGGATCGTTGATAATGTCTGGAAACGAGCGGCGCTCAGAGACCGGCGATCAGCGTCCGCGCGGTGTCGACGACGTCCAGCCGGGCCTCGCCTTCGATGAGCCAGCACTGCCCGCCTTCCCAAGGTTTCCCGTCGAGGGTGCCGCTGCCCGAGAGCGGAATGAACCAGCACGGCCCATCGCCGCCGATGTCGCGCGCGCCGGGCGGGAGCGTCTCGAGCGCGAGCCGGAAAGGCGCTTCGTCGCGCTCCAGCAGGCTGGCCTGCGCCATCGCCTCGATGTTCACGGGCGCGCGGGCATAGGGTTCGGCCACGCTGACCGCGATCCCGTCCTCCAGGTGCAGTTCGCGCGGGCGGCCATAATCATAGAGGCGGTAAGTGACGTCCACATTCTGCTGGACCTCGACCAGCGTCACGCCGGCGCCGATGGCGTGGACGGTGCCCGCCGGAATATAGAAGAAGTCGCCCGGCTTCACCGGCTTCCAGTCCATCAGCTGCTCGATCCGCCCGTCGAGCGAGGCGTCGCGCAGCGTCTCGTCGTCGAGCTTCATGCGCGTGCCCATGCCGAGCGTCGCGCCCGGCTCGGCATCGAGGATCAGCCAGCATTCGCTCTTGCCGCCCGCCAGACCCCGCGCGCGCCCCTGCGCATCGTCAGGGTGCACCTGCACGGAGAGCTTCTCGCTGGTGAAGATATATTTGACGAGCAGGGGCGGGTGGCGCCCCTCCGGCCCGTCGAACCACACCTCGCCGATGCGGCGCCCGCCGCCATCGGGGAAGATGTCCGGCAGCGTGGTCCGGCCCCAGGGCTTCTCGACATATTTGGTCGTCAGCTCGACAGCGCTCATGGCTCGTCGTCCTTCATGATCGTGCGCTGCCCGCCAATCCATACTTCGACGATCCGTGTGGCGGGCAGGTCGCGCGGTGCCGCCAGTTCGACATCGCGGTCGAGGATGATGAAGTCCGCCCGCTGGCCCGGCGCGAGATTGCCGAAACGCTGCTCGGCGAACCCGGCATAGGCCGCGCCCCAGCCATAAGCGCGCAGGGCCTGCGCGAACGAGAGGCGCTGCTCGGGCATCCATCCGCCCGGCGGCTGGCCGTTGCCATCGACGCGGGTGAGCGCGGCGCGCAGGCCGATGAACGGATCGGCCGGCTCGACCGGCACGTCCGAGCCGAAGGCGAGCGGCACCTTGTTGTCCAGCATGGCTTTCCAGGCATAGGCGCCGCCGAGCCTCTCCTGCCCCATGCGCGCGATGGCCATCGACCAGTCGGACGTGGCGTGCTGCGGCTGCATGGACGCGATGGCGCCATGCTGCGCGAAGCGGGGCAGGTCGGCGGGGTCGACGATCTGGGCATGCTCGATGCGCCAGCGCCGGTCGCCCTTGTACGTGAAGCTCAGCTCGTCGATCGCATCGAGCAGCTCGGCATTGGCCTTGTCGCCGATGGCGTGGACCGCGAGCTGGAAGCCGTCCATTGCGGCGCGGCTCATCTGGTTGCGAAGCTGGGTCGATGTCAGCATCGGCAGGCCGCTTTCTCGTGGTGCATCGGCATAAGGCGCCTTGAGCGCCGCGCCGCGCGAGCCGAGCGCACCGTCGATCATCAGCTTGACGCCGCCCAGTCGCAGCCGGTCGTCATAGAGCCAGGGCGTGGGGCCGGGGCCGGCGATCAACGTCGCCTGATCCATGCCACGCGCATAGCCCATGATGCGGATGCGCAGCGCGCCCCGGTCGCCTGCCCGGCGATAGGCCTGCCAGGCCTCTATGGTGGTGCCCATGTCGGCGATGGCGGTCACGCCGCGCGCGAGCAGCGCGTCCTGCGCCTTGATTAGCGCCGCGTCATAATCCTTGGGCTGCGGCGCCGGGACCACCGCCTGCATCAGCGCCATCGCCTTGTCGACCAGCACGCCGCTTGGCTTGCCGGCCGCCATCTCGATCCGCCCGCCGGACGGCGCCTTCGTGGTGGCGGTGATCTTCGCGGCGGTGAGCGCGGCCGTGTTGGCCCAGCCGGCATGGCCGTCCACGCGCTCCAGCCAGATCGGCCGGCCTTCCGCCAGCCCGTCGAGATCGGCAGCGGTGGGGAAACGGCCGAGGCCCCAGACTTCCTGGTTCCAGCCAAAGCCCAGGATCCACGGGCGCGAGGGATTCTCGGCGGCGAAGGCAGCGATCTTCGCTTTCGCTTCCTCCAGCGACTTGGTGTCGCTGAGGTCGAGGTTGAGGCGCGTGAAGCCGAGATCCATCACATGGCCATGCGCATCGATCATGCCCGGGATGAGCGTGCGCCCCTTGCCGTCATAGCGGAAGTCCGGCCGCTCGGGGCGCTTCTCGCCGCGTGCCAGCCGCTTCTCCACGCGGCCCTCGCTGTCGATGAGGAGGCCGGTAAAATGGACGAGGTCGCCCGTCTCGTCGATGGTGATGCCGTTCACATTGTCGATGAGGCCGCTCGCCTGAAGCGTGACGGGGGTACAGGCGGCGAGCAGGGCGGCAATCAGGGGCCGGACGCGGAACCGGATCATGGCTTGCGCAGGCGCCTCACCAATGCGCTCGTATCCTGCCGTCCTCCACCCATCGCTACCACTTCCGCATAATATTGATCCACCAGCGCCGTCACCGGCAGCGTCGCGCCGATGGCCTTCGCCTCGTCCAGCGCGAGGCCGAGATCCTTGCGCATCCATTCGATCGCGAAGCCGAAGTCGAACCGGTCCTCGGCCATGCTCTGCCAGCGATTGTCCAGCTGCCAGCTCTGCGCCGCCCCGCCCGAGATCGCTTCGTGCACCCGGGCAAGATCGAGCTTGGATGCCTGGGCGAAGCGCAGCGCTTCCGAGATGCCCTCCAGCACCCCGGCGATGCAGATCTGGTTGACCATCTTGGTGGTCTGCCCGGCGCCCGCCTCTCCACAATGCACGACGCGCGCGGCATAGCTCTGCATGACGATCCGCGCGGCTTCCACCGCCGGCGCGCTGCCGCCGCACATCACGGAGAGCGTGCCCGCCTCCGCGCCGGACTGGCCGCCCGAGACCGGCGCGTCGACGAAGTGCAGGCCGCGACTGTCCGCTTCGAGCGCGAGTTGCCGCGTTATCCGCGCCGAAACGGTTGTGTGATCGACATAGAGGCCGCCCGAGCGCAGCGTACGGAACGCGCCGTCGCGGCCGATGGTCACGGCGGCGAGGTCGTCGTCCGTGCCCACGCAGCTGATCACGATGTCGGCTTCTTCCGCTGCCTGCGCCGGGCTGATCGCCGCGATGCCGCCATAACGGTCCACCCATGCCTGGGTCTTGCCCATCGATCGATTGAATACGGAGAGCTCATGTCCCGCTCTGGCAAGATGCCCTGCCATCGGCGCGCCCATCACCCCCAGCCCGATAAACGCGATTTTTGCCATAAGGCGGGCATAGAGCCTGTTTTCAGGAAGCGCCAGATGGGATAGGGCGCCCGCCATGAACAGGATCGAGACGATAGAGCCCTTGCCGGCCGGCGCGCAGGCGCTGCCGGTGACCATTGCCGATGTCCGCGCGGCGCGGGAGCGGATTGGTGGCTCGATCGTGCGCACGCCCACGCTGGTCAGCAAGACGCTGTCCAGCCTCACCGGCGCGACGGTCTATCTCAAGTTCGAGAATCATCAGTTCACCGCCGCCTACAAGGAGCGCGGCGCGCTCAACCGGCTGCTGCTGCTCGACGACACGGCGCGGGCCAAGGGCGTGATCGCCGCCTCGGCCGGCAATCATGCGCAGGGCCTTGCCTATCATGGCGCGCGGCTCGGCGTGCCGGTCACGATCGTCATGCCCCAGACCACGCCGCTGGTGAAGGTGATGCAGACGGAAGGCCATGGCGCCACGGTCGTCCTGTTCGGCGAGACCTTCGACGAAGCCAATGCCCATGCCCGCGAGCTGGAAACAGAGCGCGGCCTCACCTTCGTGCATCCCTTCGACGAGCCGGACATCATTGCCGGCCAGGGCACGGTCGCGCTCGAGCTTCTGGAGGACGCGCCGGACGTCGACACGCTCGTCATCCCCATCGGCGGCGGCGGCCTCTTCTCCGGCATGGGCACGGCCGCGCGCGCGCTCAAGCCGGGTATCGAGCTGATCGGCGTCCAGGCCGAGCTCTATCCCTCCATGTATGATTTCGTGAAGCATGTCGCCTTGCCGACCGGCGGCGACACGCTGGCGGAGGGCATTGCGGTCAAGGAGCCGGGCAAGCTCACCCGGCGCTTCGTCGAGGCTCTGGCCAACGATGTCGTACTGGTGAGCGAGCGGGCGCTGGAACAGGCGGTCAGCCTGCTCCTGCAGATCGAGAAGACCGTGGTCGAGGGCGCGGGCGCGGCCGGCCTCGCGGCGCTGATCGAGCACAAGGCCATGTTCGCGGGACGGACCGTCGGGCTGGTGCTTTGCGGGGGCAATATCGATACGCGCCTGCTCGCCAACGTGCTGCTGCGCGATCTGGCGCGCTCCGGGCGGCTCGCGCGCCTGCGCATCCGCCTGCAGGATCGGCCGGGCGCGCTCTACCATGTCTCGCGCATCTTCCACGAGCAGCAGGTCAACATCATCGAGGTCTATCACCAGCGCGTGTTCACCTCGCTCCCGGCCAAGGGCCTCATCACCGATATCGAATGCGAGACGCGCGACGAGGCGCATCTGCGCCGGCTCATCGCGGCGCTGGTCGATGGCGGCTATGAAGTCACGCCGGTCGAACTTGCCTGAACGACCTGCCGCGCGAACAGGCTTTCCGCGCGTGGCGAAAAGCCTCTAGGATCGCGGCATGACCGCGCCAGGCACATTCAAGCTCAAGATCCAGCTTTATTGCGGGGACGAGATCGCAATGGGCCCCGGCAAGGCGGACCTGCTCGATGCCATTGATGCCCATGGCTCCATTTCAGGCGCCGCACGCGCCATGGACATGAGCTATCGCCGCGCATGGCTGCTGGTCGATGCCATGAATCGCTGCTGGCGCGAGCCGCTGGTGGAAACCTCGCCCGGCAGTGCCCATGGCGGCGGCGCACGCGTGACGCCGTTCGGCACGTCGGTGCTCGCGCATTATCGGGCCCTGCAGGCCCGGCTCGACAGCGCATCCCGCTGCCCGGACCATGCCGCGCTCGAAGCCGCGATGCTGCCGGCGCCCCGCGTGACGCAGAAGGGCTGAGCGGCCGGGGTAGGGGGGCGTCCATCCTTCGTGACCTCGGGTGTCGGGTCGTTCGTTGCGTGACTCGCAATTGCCCTGCCTCTTCATTGCTGTATACGCTGAACTATAGCTGATCGAGCCGCTCACCGGGGATCCTGCCTTTGAAGATCCGTTCGTTTTTCTGCCTGCTGCTGTTCGCCTCGGTCTTGCTGTCCGGTGCCGCGCAGGCACAGGCGCAGCGGCGTGGGCCTCTGGTCCTTGCCGCCGCCAGCCTGCAGGAAGCGATGAACGATGCGGCGCGGGCCTGGGCAGCGCGGCGTCATGCCGCGCCGGTGCTGTCTTTCGCCGCATCGCCTGCGCTGGCGCGTCAGATCGAGGCGGGTGCACCCGCCGATCTCTTCGTGTCGGCCGATGAGGCATGGATGGACCATGTCGCGGGCAAGGGTCTGCTCCGGCCGGGCTCGCGCGCGGATTTCCTCACCAACCGGCTGGTGCTGGTCGCCCCGGCGCGCAGTGCCGTGGCGCTGCGGATCGCCCGTGGGTTTCCGCTCGCCCGGGCGCTCGGCAAGGGGCGCCTTGCCATGGCCGATCCCGACGCCGTTCCCGCCGGCAAATATGGCAAGGCCGCGCTTGCCGCGCTCGGCGTCTGGCGCAGCGTGGAAGCCCGCGTGGCGCGCGCCGAGAATGTCCGCGCTGCTCTCGCGCTGGTGGAGCGTGGCGCGGCCCCTTTAGGTGTCGTCTATGAAACCGACGCGCGCGCGTCTTCCGGCGTGCGGATCGTGGGCGTGTTCCCGTCCGGGACGCATCCGCCGATCGTCTATCCGCTGGCGATCCTGCGTGGCTCCAGACATCCGGAAGTCGAGGATTTCCGCCGTTTTCTGCTGTCGCGCGAAGGCAAGGCCATCTTTGCCCGGCGGGGATTTCCGGTCCGATGAGGGCGATGGCACTGGCCTGGCCAAGGGTAGGACAGCGCACGCTGCACCGTCCGTTTTATGTGTCCTATTATGTCCGGTCCGCTTTGTGACGGGCGAGGAATGGGAGATCATCCTGCTCTCGCTGCGGGTCAGCATCGTCGCGGTGCTCGCGACGATGCCGCTCGCGTTCGGCTTTGCCTGGCTGCTCGCGCGCGGGCGCTTCCCCGGCAAGCTGCTGCTCGATGCGCTGGTGCATCTGCCGCTCGTGCTGCCGCCGGTCGTGACCGGCTGGCTGTTGCTGATCGCCTTCGGTGCCAACGGTCCGGCGGGGCGGTGGATGGCCGACTGGTTCGGCGTCAGCTTCATGTTCCGCTGGACCGGCGCGGCGCTGGCGGCGGCGGTCATGGCGCTGCCGCTCATGGTCCGCGCGATGCGCCTCTCGATCGAGGCCGTGGACCGGCGGCTCGAGGGGGCGGCGCGCACGCTGGGCGCTTCGCCCGTGCGCGTGTTCTTCTCCATCACGCTCCCGCTCGCCGCGCCGGGCTTGCTGGCCGGCGCCGTGCTCGGCTTCGCGCGATCGATCGGCGAGTTTGGCGCGACGATCACCTTCGTATCCAACATTCCCGGCGAGACGCGGACGATCCCCATCGCCATCTACAGTGCCTTGCAGATTCCCGGCAACGAAGCCGCGGTGACGCGCCTTGCCGCCATCGCGGTGCTGCTGTCGCTCGGCGCGCTGGTCCTTTCGGAAGTGCTGGCCCGCCGCATGGGGCAGGGGAAGGGCGGCCATGTCCTTTGAGATCGATGTCGAGCGTCGGCTCGGCGATACGCGCATAAGCCTGCGCGCACCGGAGGAAAACACGGAGAGTGCCGGCCAGTCGGGCGGGGGTGGCCTGACCGCCCTGTTCGGCCCCTCGGGCGCCGGCAAGACCTCCGTGCTCAACATGGTGGCCGGGCTGCTGCGACCGGACCGGGGACGCATCGCGGTGGCGGGGCAGGTGCTCTTCGACAGTGCGTCCGGCATCGATCTCCCCCCCGAGCGGCGCCGGGCCGGCTATGTCTTTCAGGATGGCCGGCTGTTCCCGCATCGCCGGGTGCGCGACAATCTCCTTTACGGATGGCGGCTGGCCCCACCGGCCGAGCGCTGGATCGGCATTGAGCAGACGGTCGAGTTCCTCGGCATCGACCATCTGATGCATCGCTGGCCGCGCACGCTGTCCGGCGGGGAGGCACAGCGAGTCGCCATCGGCCGGGCCCTGCTCAGCGGGCCGCGCTTCCTGCTCATGGACGAGCCGCTGTCCTCGCTCGACGCGGCGCGCCGGGAAGAGATACTGCGCGTCATCGAGCGGGTGCGCGACGAGCTTGGCTTGCCGATCCTTTACGTCAGTCACGATTCGGGCGAGGTGGCGCGTCTGGCTTGCGCCATCATCCCGCTGGGCGGCTGAGGGGCGGAAGTGCGGCAAAATCCCTTGCATGCCCACGCGGATTTCGATGCCCGAGGGGCAACCTGATGACGGTTCCGGCCAGGAGACGGAGTAAATGGTCTTTTCACGATGCCGCTATATGGGCATAGTCTTTCCAGTTGAGTCATCGGCCCATTGCCGCAGGGAGACGATGTGAGCGCAGCGTTCCGGTTTCCGCGTTTCTTCATGACGAATGCCGGTCCCTGCCCCTATCTTCCGGGGAGGACCGAACGCAAAGTCTTCACCGAGCTTGCCGGCGAGCATGCCTCGGAACTGAACGATGCGCTCGGTCGCATCGGCTTTCGCCGCAGCCAGAACGTCGCTTATCGGCCGAGTTGCACGGACTGCAATGCCTGCGTGTCGGTGCGCATCGTCGCCGACGAATTCCGCCTGAACGCGACGCAGCGCCGCCTCGTGCGCCGCAACAGTGATCTGGTGGTGCGGGCCTGCAAGCCCTGGTCCACCGACGAGCAGTTCGCGCTGCTGCAGCGTTATCTGTCAGCACGTCACCCCAATGGCGGCATGACCGAGATGGACGAGATCGACTTTGCCGACATGGTCGAGCAGACGCCGGTCGAGACCTATGTCGTGGAATATCGTGAGCCGGCGAACAGCGAGGATGGCCGTCCCGGACGGCTCATCGGCGCCTGCCTGACGGACAAGCAGGGCGATGGTCTCTCTATGATCTACAGCTTCTTCGATCCGGACCATGCGGATCGGCCGGGGCTTGGCAGCTTCATCATCGTCGACCATATCCTGCGCGCCCAGCGTGCCGGCCTGCCCTATGTCTATCTGGGCTATTGGGTCGAGAATTCGGACCGGATGAACTACAAGGTCCGCTATCAGCCGATCGAGCGGCTCGGCCGCGCCGGCTGGGAACGGTTCGAGCCGTCGTTGATCCCCGGAGCGGACAAGAAGCTCGTTCAGAGCTGAGCCTCCGGCCAAATCTGCGCATTGCTATGACTTACCCCTGTCGGGGCATGCGGGCTCAGGGCGGCGAGCCGCCGGGATCGATCGTGATGGTGGTGATGGTCGCCCCCGGATAATAATATCCATCGGCATAATAGCCGGGCAGTTGCCGGGTGTGAACGCGCGGCGTCGACGGCGAAGCAACGCCACCCTGCCGGGAGACGGTATATTCCGGCCCGCCCGTCATGGCCCAGTGCGGCGCCCGGTGCAGCGGTGCGGGGGCGTGCCTCTCGTCATATGCGGCGCGGGCGAGCAGGAAGGCGTCATAATCGGCATAGCCTGCCTTGCGCGCCAGCGTGTCGAGCTTGCGACGCTGGCGAGCTTCCTCGCGCAGGAGCTTTTGCTCCGCCGCCGAGAGGCTTCCCCGGGCCGGGGCGTACGCCATGTCTCCGCGCGGCCCCGCCGATGCATCGGCGACCACCGCACCGGTGATCGCGCCCAGCCCGGCGCCGAGGATGGCGCCGCCGGTGCGGTTGCCCGGCCCGGCAACGGCGCTGCCGATGAGGCCGCCAGCGACTCCGCCGATCGCTGCGCCGGCAACCGCGCGGCCGGCATCGTCCCGGCGCATTTCCTCCGGCGCAGCGTCATACCGATAATCGGCATCGCTGTAGCCCCCGGGGCGGTCCCAGTCATAGCCGATGCGGGAGTCATGGACGCTGCCATAGGTGTCGGTGAGCACGGCATCGTCGTAGTAGCGCGACCAGCCATAGCCCGGCGGCGGCTGCGGGAGACCGTATCGCTCGGGCTCGGCGATGTGATAGCCGGGCTGCAGCCAGTAGCCGGGCAGGATGAAGCCGTTGACGGGCGTGCGATAGGCCGACCAGCCGCCCGGCGCTTCATGTCCCGCCCACCAGCGCCCCTCGACCGTCCGGTTCCAGTCGGCATGATGCGGCATGGTGGGGCCGCCCGGGGAAGAGGTGACCGTCGGAGCGGGATGCGACCCCGCAGGCTGCGCCAGCGACGGCGTCGCAGGCAGGCACGCCGCACTCGCCATCAGGCCGATGATATGATGGATCCGCATGGCGCCGCCTTCCGCTTCCTCGCGGCTTCGCTTCCCTTCGCGAACCGCTGGTCATGTGCGGAATTAGCAGCCGTGCATGGCTCTTTCCATGCCGCTCGTCCCGGCACCTGTCCCGATCTGGTTCGGGCCGGGCGGCGCGATCGGCAAGGCCTCAGCCGACAAGTGCCGACGAGATGGCCGCGCAGAGCGCTTCCAGTCCCTCTGCATCGGCCTGATCGAAGCGGGCGGGCAGGGGGCTGTCGAGGTCCAGCACGCCGATGAGCCGCTCGCCATGGAGGACGGGCACGACGATCTCCGAAGCGGAGGCGGCATCGCAGGCGATATGGCCGGGAAAGGCATGGACATCCTCGACCCGCTGCGTCCGGCGGGTTGCCGCCGCCGTGCCGCACACCCCCTTGCCCAGCGGGATGCGGATGCAGGCCGCCTTGCCCTGGAAGGGGCCGAGAACCAGCTCATCGCCGATCAGCCGGTAGAAGCCTGCCCAGTTGAGGTCCGGAAGGAATTGCCAGACCAGCGCTGCCACATTGGCCATGTTGGCGATGGGATCGGGTTCGCCCTCCACGATGGCCCGGGCGGCCAGGACGAGGTCGGCATAGAGCGCGGGCTTGTCGGCGGAGGCCGTCGGGGCAAAGTCGTACATGGCGTGCATGTAGGCCGTTGGACGCCCGCTCGCCAGCCTGTTTGACAGGGGAGATGCGATAGCCGGAAACCGCCCGCCCCGCAGCTGTTCGCGCTTGCAGTTCGGCCTTTCCGGGGTCATCAGCAGCGGCTGAGGCATTGCGACGACAGGGAGCGCCATGGGTCCGGCAAGCGAAGGCGACATCGGCAGGGGCGAGGCGACCGGCGCGCTGGCGCGGGAAGTCGGACGGCGCGGCGTCGAGCGGCTGGGCGAAGGGCTTACCCGGCTGATCGGCGAGGCATCGGCGCTGTATCGCTGGCTCCTCACGATGCTCGTGGCGCTGAATGCCGGTGCCATCTGGCTGTGCCTGGCGGGTCTGGTGCCGGATGCGCCGGTCGGCCGCCCCATGCTTCTCGCGCTCTTCTTCGGCGGCGTCATGGCGGCGCTGCTTGCCGCGATCGCGGGGCTGGCGCTGATGATCCCGGTGACGCGGTCGATCCGTCTCGCCATGGCCCATTGGGCAGAGGTTGCCGCCACGGGCGCACCATCGGAGGAAAGCCTGTCATCGGCGCAGCTGGTTCGGCGCATGGGCGTGCTGTGGCTGGCCGTGACGTCGTTTCTCGCCCTCTTCTCGCTTGCCCTGTTCCTGACAGGAGCGGGGCATGTCGCCGACGGCCTGTCTCCTGCCGGCGTCGCGGTGACCATTCCCGAGCCGGCGCCTGTCGAGGCGGAGGCGGACCTGCCGCAGCCGGACAATGCCGCACCCGCCGCAGAGCCGCAGCCAGCGGCGGCCACGCCTTCAGCCCGCGCGACGGGCGCGCCGCCCCCGCAGCGTCAGCGCAGCGAACCCGCGCGACGCTCCGCTGCCGAACCGGTCACGCCGCCGAAGCCCAAGCCTCAGCCCCGGCCTAGCCCCAGCCCCAGCCCCAGCCGTTCGTCCGCTCCCAAGCCGGTCCAGCCCGCCCCGGCTCCCGCGCCATCCGCCTCACCGCCATCCGAGAGCCGCCCATCCCCGTTACCGAGCCCGGCCGCGCCGCAAGCCAGCCCTTCGCCGTTCTGAGGGGCGCGGCAGGCCATTTCCTTGGGCTCGCCATCGGCCGGTTCCAGGTGGTCTATTCAGGTAAAAGGGGATTGGGGAGAACGGAAAAGCGAGCCGGGTCGCAAAGATATCGCGTCCGGCCTCAACATATTCGAACGAGGAGCCTCAGAAAACCCGGCCACACCCGCATTCGCCAGTGCTCGAGGGCACCGTGGACAAATTCGATGGCGTTGGGAAACGGCGGTTATACGGCATTTTCCTTCCCGAAGCCGCCATTCGGGACATGAGGCTTCGCAGGCGCCAGCTATTCCGCGCGAATGACTTTGTAGCCATCACAATCAGCAAGGAACCGCGGGAGACAGCGCATCGACAATCTGTGTCGTTACCTTGGCCTTGAACAAAACGATGTCACAAAAAAGCCCGAAGATCAGCAATAGCCAAAGGCCATAAGCCCAGCCCACGAAATCGCCGTAAAGGATGGTAAAAAACCAGTTCTGGCCAAACAAATAGATGACGCTCCCCGTTGCGACGGCCACCCCGAGCAGGATGCCCGGCACAAACAGCTGGCGCGTATAGCTAGGCCTCGCAACTGAAAGGACTAGCAGAAGCACGAAGGCGAACATGTTTGTGCCAAGGAAAATACGCAAATCGCGTAGCAGATCGGTGACGATCTCGCTGTACTTTCCCTCAATTATTCTGCGCAGTTGAGGCTCGGCGCGCTGCAAGTTCGAAAGGCGCGATTGACCAACTGTATCTAGGCCTCGTCGCATAAATTCACGGCATTCGCAATCGGCATCCTGCATCCTTGCCAAGGTGTCTGCAATCTGCGCGTCGAGTCCACTTGCCAGATGCTGCCGCAGCACGCTGATCTCCTCTTTGTTCCGCTGCGCCAAAACCTCGGCCATACCGCCGACTCGGACGTCCCGAGCTTCTCGTGGGTGGATGCCGAGTTCATTTTTGATTTGCCGCTTTATCTGGCTCTGAACGAAGCCGCGCGCGGCGCGCTCGACATGGATCGGCGACACATACGTCAGGACCAGAACCGAACCAAAAATGGCTAAGCCCGCAAAGCCCATTAATCCTAGCGTCCACTTCATCCCAACCCTTTCGGCATGCGACGAAGTTAGACAGCCCGGTTGGCAGCCGCAACGAAACTTGTGATGAGGCTCGACTCCTGCTGCTGGTGTCCGCTTTCCACAACTAATCAGCCACGGCGCTGGCTACCAGGGCGACCCAACAGCAGACCATTTGTCGGGCCTAAACCGTCCGCCCTACCTAGTCGATCCGCACGCGCGTGCGCGCTGCCTTCACGGTGCTGCGGGCTTTCTTGGCATCCACCCTGCGGGCCTTGGCGGCCTTGGAGGGCCTTGTGCGAATGCGGCGGGCCTCGCGCTCGTCCGCCTTGTCGAGCATGGCGATGAGGCGGGCGCGGGCATCCTCGCGATTGGCTTCCTGGGTGCGGAAGCGCTGGGCGAGAATGACGAGCGTGCCGCTCGCGGTCAGCCTCGATCCGGCGATGGCCTTCAGCCGCCGGTAGCTCTCCGGAGAGAGGCCGAGGCGGAAGACATCGACCCGCAGTTGCACCGCGCTGGCCACCTTGTTCACATTCTGGCCGCCGGGCCCGCTTGCCGTGATGAAACGCTCTTCAAAAGCCTCGTCCGGAATGATCCGGTCAGACATCGGAGCTGTCCAGCGCCTCTGCGTCGGGAAAGCCGGCCTGGGCGAAGCGGGGCGGCACGGGCGCGATCGCTGCGGCGGGGGCCTTGCCCGGGCGTGGCATGGAAAGGCTGCGGGCGTGCAGCAGCAATCCCCCGGTCCAGAGTGGCTCGGCACCGGACGAATAGACCGGATCGCCAAGAATGCCGAAGCCCAGGCCATGGAGCGAATGAGCGCGCAACTGGTGCGTGCGTCCGGTCTCCGGCGTGAAGCGCAGCAGCGCGCGGCCGTCCCGCGCAGCCAGCAGATGCCAATGCGTCACGGCCTGCTTGCCGGCCGCGTCGGGCACCATGCGCCAACCGGTCGCGGCCGTGCTCCGCTTGGCGAGGGGCAGATCGATCACCCCTTCCGGCGCATCGGGCACGCCATCCACCACCGCGAGATAGCTTTTCTCCACCGCGCGCGCCTCGAAGGCCTCGGTGAAGCGCTTGGCGGCCTTGGGATTGCGCGCGAGCAGCAGGCACCCGCTGGTATCCCGGTCCAGCCGGTGGACCGCGACAGGCCAGCGCTCGAAGCCGAAGGTCAGCGACGCCAGATGATTGTGAAGGCTGAGGCTTCCATCGCGCGGAGGATCGACCGGCAGACCGGCCGGCTTGTCCAGAATGATCGCTTCGCCGTCGATGAAGAGCACGCGGTCAGTGATGGGCGAAAGGCCGCCTGAGTGGTGTTGTGATCGTGAGTTGACTGCCATGAACGAGCCTATAGGCCGTGCCCATGAGCGGGGGAAGCAGCAAGCGCATGACGGGGGAGGCGAGGGCCGGCCTGGCAGCGTCCGCGCGGCTTGACTGGGTGGACGCGCTCAAGGGGCTCGGCATCATCGCGGTGGTCGCCGGCCATGTCTGGACGCGCGGCGCCGTGCGCGACGGCATCTATGCGTTTCACATGCCGCTCTTCTTCATTCTCTCGGGCTATACGGCCAGCCACAGGCCATGGGGCGCTCTGCTGCGGTCCTGCGCGCGAGGGCTGGGGCTTCCGTTCCTCAGCTTCTCGCTCCTGCTGCTCGCCGCCGATTTCATGATCGAGGGGGCGCGGGGCGTACGGCCGATCTTTCCCGACTGGGGGACGGGGCTGGCGACAATCCTTCTGGCGCCCGAGACGCTGCGGGGGCCGTTCACGATCTTGTGGTTTATCCCGTGCCTGTTCGTGTCGCGTCTTGTCTGGAATGGCGTGATCGCCGGGGGACGCACCGCGGCGAGCCCGCGCGTCGCGGGATTCATGGCCGGCGTGCTGGGGCTTTCGCTTTTGCTGCCGGCCATGACGGCGCATTCGCCGATGGCGCTGCTGTCCGTGCCCGGCGCCGTGCTGCTGATGTGGGCCGGGGGCCTCTGGCGCCTGCGCGATCCGCTTGCGCGGCCCATCCTGCTTACCAGTATCGTGGCGGCGCTGATCGTCTTGGCATGGTTCCCGCCCATCAACATGAAAGCCGGCGATCTGGGCTGGCCGGTGCTTTCGCTGGCGGGCGCCTTCGCGGTCACGGTGGCGCTTGCCGCGCTCGTCCGGGGGCTGCCCCGTCCGGCCCTTGCAACGCTCGGCTGGGTCGGGCGCCGGTCATTGACCGTGATGTATGCGCACGTCGCCTTCATTCACTATCTTTCGCCTTATGCGTCGAAAGCCGTTCTCCTTCCCGTCGCATTGGGCGCATCCCTGGCGCTGGATGCGCTGATCCGGCAATCGTCTCTGGGGCGCCGGCTTCTGCTCGGAGAGCCCGGCAACGTGCGGTGAAGGCGTCGTCAGCCACGCCTCCCGATCGGTGTGACTTTCGCCGTCAAGCAGTCGCGACTCGCGGAGACAAGCCACTTTACCCAAAATTAACCTTTTGCGTTCATACCTCATATGGTTAATAGTTGCGCTCGGGCCTGCCATGCCGGGTAAGGCGCGCCGGACGATCGAACAGAGGGGCTAGCATATGCGCGTGCTGCTGATTGAAGACGAACCGACGACCGCCAAGGCGATCGAACTCATGCTGACCACCGAAGGGTTCAACGTCTATACGACGGACCTGGGCGAGGAAGGTCTCGATCTCGGCAAGCTCTATGATTACGATATCATCTGCCTCGACCTGAACCTGCCGGACATGCACGGCTATGACGTGCTCAAGAAGCTGCGCAGCGCCCGCGTCCAGACGCCGGTTCTCATCCTCTCGGGCATTTCGGAGATGGACAGCAAGGTCCGCTCCTTCGGTTTCGGCGCCGACGACTATGTGACCAAGCCTTTCCACAAGGAAGAGCTGGTGGCGCGCATCCATGCCGTGGTTCGCCGGTCCAAGGGCCATTCCCAGTCCGTCATCCGCACCGGCAAGCTTGCCGTCAATCTCGACGCCAAGACCGTGGAAGTGGACGGCAACCGCGTTCACCTCACCGGCAAGGAATATGCCATGCTGGAGCTGCTCTCGCTCCGCAAGGGCACCACGCTCACCAAGGAGATGTTCCTCAATCATCTCTATGGCGGCATGGACGAGCCGGAACTCAAGATCATCGACGTCTTCATCTGCAAGCTGCGCAAGAAGCTCAGCCTGGCCTGCAGCGGCGAGAATTACATCGAGACCGTCTGGGGTCGTGGCTATGTGCTGCGCGATCCCGATGAAGCGATCGACGATTTCACGCAGGTCGCCTGACGCGCAGCGACGCTCCTGAAATCTCCTGATGCGCGAAGCCGGTGGAGCGATCCGCCGGCTTTGTCATTTCCGGGCTTCCGGTCAGTCGTCGATGCCGGAGAAATCGCCGGTGCCAGGACCCGAGGTGCTGAGGAACCACTGGTCGCTGCCTTCCAGCCCGACCGCGGTGAGGACCCCCGAGGCATAGGCGCCGGTGTCGATCCCCATCCGATTGCCCTTCTGATCGACGCCGGACGTGATCGAATGGCCGTGGATGACGAAATAAGGGTGGGGCTGCTCGAAGCTCAGAAATTCCTCGCGAATCCAGCGCAGGTCCTTGCCTTCCTGCTCCTCCATCGGGACGCGTGGCCGAATGCCGGCATGGACGAAGGCATAATCGCCGATCAGCACCCGGTCCGACATGCTCTCCATGAATTGCAGATGCGCGTCGGGCACGGCGGCCATCAGCCAGTCGCGCAGTTCGCCCAGCGTCATCTGGTCGAGATCATTCTCGGTCGCGCCGTAGCTTAGCAGGGTCTCCCGGCCGCCGATGCGCGTCATGAACCGCAGCGCCGCCTCGTCGCCGCGGGCCGCCATCAGGAAGACTTCCTCGTGATTGCCCTGCAGGCAAGTGATCGAAGGCCACCATGTCCGCAATCGCAGGAGATAGTCGAGAACGCCCGCGCTCTCCGGCCCGCGATCCACGAAGTCGCCGAGCATGATGAGTTCGGTCGTGCCGTTGGAGCCGCGCGCCTGGTCGTCGGCGGCGATCATGTCGATCAGGTCCTTCAACAGGTCGAGGCGGCCGTGAATGTCACCGATCGCGTAGACCCGGCGCCCCTCGCCCAGATGGGGCGGATCGACGAGAAGGTCCGGTGCGGACTTCGCTCTGAAAAGGCCGAACATGCACGGCCATTATAATGTCAGGCATGGCCTCAGGACCAGAGCTATTGTTGCGGCTGCGAATGAGCCCGGCGCGGCGCGCGGTCGCCATGTCGCTCCGCCGCCTTCGTGCTCGGAACCGTCGGGGGGCAGGCCCTTAAAGCCGTGGCAGCGTGACGCCGCGTTGCCCCATATATTTGCCGGCGCGGTCGGCATAGCTCGTCTCGCAAGGCTCGTTGCCCTGCAGGAAGAGGAACTGGCAGGCGCCTTCATTGGCATAGATTTTCGCGGGGAGCGGCGTGGTGTTGGAGAATTCCAGCGTCACATGGCCTTCCCAGCCGGGCTCGAGCGGCGTCACGTTCACGATGATGCCGCAGCGCGCATAAGTGGACTTGCCGAGGCAGATCACCAGCACGTCGCGCGGGATCCTGAAATACTCCACCGTGCGGGCCAGCGCGAAGCTGTTGGGCGGAATGATGCACACGTCCGTCTTGCGGTCGACGAAGCTGTTGGACGCGAAATCCTTGGGATCGACGACGGCGCTGTCGACATTGGTGAAGATCTTGAACTCGTCCGCGACGCGCGCATCATAGCCGTAGGAGGAGAGGCCGTAGCTGATGCAGCCCTCGCGCCGCTGGTTTTCCACGAACGGCTCGATCATGGCGCTTTCCTGAGCCTGCGCGCGAATCCACTTGTCGGAGAGTATGGCCATAGCGCGCGGTGCTAGCCGCTCGGCGCGGGGAAGGCCAGCCTCCTTCGCGGGACGCGCGCTGCTTGCCCTCCCTCGCGGCGGACGGGGCGATTGATGGATTGCGGCGGTGCGCTGGCAGCTTATGCTGTTTGCGTGAACGCGGACGGGTGGGCTGCAGGACGGTCTTCCCGCCAGGAGCAACAGACGAAAAACGGGGGAACCTTGAATGCGTGATCCGGCAGCAATGTCGCGCCGAACGATGCTGGCGACTGCGGCCGCCAGCAGCGCGGTGCTGGCGGGCGGACCCGCGCTCGCGCGTGAAGGGCCTTCGGAGCAGCCCAATCCCGCCCGCCTCCAGCTGCTGACCTCGACGGATAGCGTCAACACCCCGCGCCGGGGCGCTGGCGTGATGAAGCTCAGCTTCTCCAATCCCGAACCGTCCGTGGATTTCGGCGGGCTGATCTTCGGGTTCGAGATCATCACCTTCGAGAATGTCTACGGGATCGATCCCGCCACCGTCACGGTGACGCGCGAGGGGACGGCGGGGCTGACGCTGGTGGCGAAGGGGCTGACCTGGGCCGGCGGCCAGCAGCGCGCGCCGGGCAGTCTCACAGCCCGGCTGGTCCGCAGCGCGAACAGCGCGATCGAGTGGGAGGTCGAGGCACGGCTCGACAAGCCCATCAAGGCAATCAAGACCATCGTGCGTGGCCTGCCGCGCGGGCGGCTCTCGGCCTCGGCCCGGGAATGGATCGATCCGGGCGAGGATGAGACACGGTTCGAATATCCGGCGCTCATGGATGGCATGGGAACGCCCTTGGCCGCGATCGAGGGCAAGGACGGGCGCATCTGGGGCATTTCGGCGCTGCAGACGCAGGTGCGGCCAGCCCGCTTCGCTTTCCTGCCGGGGCCGGAGGGATACAAGGTCGAGCTGCTGCACGAGCAGGCGGGCTGGGACCGGCGCGGCGACGTGCGGACCGCAACCTGGCGCATCGCGTCTGCCGCCGATTTTGCCGGCATCGCCGCGCCGCACTTCGAGACGGTGCGCCGCAACTGGAACCTGCCGGACTTCGCGAGCCGGGCCGACGCGCCCAGCTGGATGAAGCATCTCGCGCTGGTGCTCGCGCTCCATGGGGAACACTGGACCGGCTATGTGTTCAACGATTTCGACCGGCAACTCGAGATCCTGCGCTGGACGGCGAAGCAGATCGATCCGCAAAATGTGATGGTGTTCCTGCCCGGCTGGGATGGGCGCTATTATTGGGACTATCCGGCTTTCCGCGTCGGTGCCGAAACAGGCGGGGAGGCCGGGCTCGCCCGGTTGATTGCCGAAGGGAAGACGCTCGGCTTCCGTTTCGCGCTGATGTTCGGCAGCAATATCGCCAACCCGCAATCGCCCCTGTTCGCGCAGATGGCCGATGCGCAGATCCGCACCATCTACGGCGTGCCGATGGCCGCGGATTATGTGGACTGGGACGGCGACCGCAAGGGTGATGCCAGCATGACCTTCATGAATCTGGCGGTGCCGAGCTGGCGCGATCATCTCAAGGGACGCATCTCCGACATGATCACGCGCTTCGGGATCGACGCCTATTTTCTCGATATCTGCGGCCTGTGGGAGAACAACCTGTCAGGCGACATGCTCGAAGGGACCCGCACGCTGGTCAGCGAGCTGGCGGCGCTGCACCCGGGCATCCCGCCCATCGCCGAGATGCAATATGATGCGCTGATGGGCTTCATTCCCATGAACCAGGTGGCGCGCTTCCCGCTGTATCCGCAGGCCAATTTCGGCCATGTCGCCTCCTACAATCATCTGAGCTGGCCGGCGCCGGGACGCGGATCGAGCGGTGTCCATGAGGCGGGGTTCGGCACCTACCGGCCGGTCAGCGCGGACCAGCCGCAGATTCCCACCATCACCTTCGTCGACGACAGCTTCACCACGCAGCGCACTCTGGTGGCGAAGGACATCGCGACGGCGAAGGCGCGCTTTGCGGCGCGGGGCAATCGGACCTGAAGCAACGAAGCGTAAGCGAAGGTTTCTGGCGCACCGGCCCGCTTATGCAGGGCCGATCCCGAGGTCCGCGGGGCCGAAGGCATGGGGCAGGAGGTCGTCCAGCGCGTGGCGGGCAACGGCATCGCCGGCGGGCGCGGCGCACAGGATGGAGAGCGGCCGCCCGGCCATGTCCTGCGCTTCCTTGATGATCTGGCGGCAGCGCCCGCATGGCGTGATGATCGCTTCGCCCGGCGGGCTGTCCATGGCGCCGCCGGTGACGGCGATGGCGGCAATGTCCCGCAGGCGGCCCCTGGCATTGGCGGCCGCGATGGCGACCGTCTCGGCGCAGAGCGAGAGGCCGTAGCTGGCATTCTCGAAATTGCTGCCGGTGATGATCGTGCCGTCCGTCAGGCGCAGGGCGGCGCCCACGGCGAAGCGGCTGTAGGGCGCATGGGCGTGGCCCATCGCCTCTCGCGCTGCCGCGATCAGGGCCCGGTCGCTATCGTCCAGTTCATCGCTCATCGCCGCACCGCATTCCATTCGATCGACCCTTCAATGCCGTCGACGCGCCGGTATGTCGAGGCAGTCCACATCACCCAGCGCCGGGTCGCATAATCGGGCGGGAAGAAATTGCCTTCCAGCCAGAGCGGACGATTGATGCCGCCCGCCACGTCATAGCGGGCCTCGAAGGCATGGGAGGGACGCAGGATCGCCGGTTTCGCGCTGTGCGTCTCGATCTGGTTGAGGAAGATGTTGAGTTCGGCGAGCAGCATGTCGCGGCTCGGGCGGTCCGCGCAACCGGGCTGGAAATCGAGCTGCACGGCGGGCGGCAGCATCGCCGCATCCCGGGGGACCGTGGCAATGAAGCGCGTGGCCTGGCCCGAGGCGCGCTCGCACAGGCTGAAGCGGTGGATCGCGCCATAGCGCAGCCCGTTGCGGCGCGCGCCGGCCAGATAATCATCGAAGGCGGGATCGCGCGATCCCGCACCGCTGGTGGCGAGGATATAAGCGAAGTCGGCGCCCGCCGCCCGGGCCATGCGCCAGTTGATCTCGCCGCTCTCGGCGGTGAGGGTCAATCCCTGCGTCGGGAAATGCGTGCGCGACGGTGTCCAGTGCCGCGCGAAAAGCGTGGCCCCGCCGCCGATGAGCGCCGCCAGAAGGAGCGTCCCCACCATGAGGCGCAGGGGCGTCAGCTTGATCCGGCGGCGGGGCCGGGCGCGGTGCTGTGTCGTCCTTCCAGTCACGAGCGGATGTGCAGTACGCAGATGAGCGTGAAGAGACGCCGCGCCGTGTCGAAATCGACGTCGATCTTGCCTTCGAGCCGTCCCCTGAGCAGTTCGGCGGCATCATTGTGGATGGCGCGGCGTGCCATGTCGACTGTCTCGATCTGGGCGGGGGTGGCCTGGCGGATGGCCTGATAATAGCTCTCGCAGATCGCGAAATAATCGCGGATCGCGCGCTTGAGGCTGGCCAGCCCGAGGATCACGGCTTCCAGCGGACTGTCGTCCGCGCGGCGGATCTCGATCACGAGCCGCCCGTCGGCGACGCGCAGGAACACCTTGTAAGGGCCGGCATAGCCATCGGGATGCGTGCGCACTGGCGCGAAGCGGTTCTCTTCCAGCAGGTCGAAGATCGCGATGCGACGTTCCTGCTCGACGTCCGCGCTGCGCCACAGGATCGTCTTGTCGTCGAGCGTGATGTCGATGATGCGCGGGTCGGCCATGGTCCGCTGCTTCCCTAGGCCTGTGGCGAAGCGGCGGCAAGGGGAGGTGCAGGCGCATGGACGGGCGCGGAGCGGGGAGGATCGGCCGCCCGGCGGTGGCCCGCGTCATTTCCTCCCCGATCTTATCCACAAAGCGTCCACGGAACTATTGGTGTCGAGGCCCTTGCCCTTCGCTCGTCGAAGGCCGATTGTGCGCGCCCCATGACCGATCCGATCCGCCTCTCGCCGGTGCCCGACACCGCATCCGAAACGCGCCTGCCGCGCAACGTGGAAGCGGAGGCCGCGCTGCTCGGCGCGCTCATGATCGACAATCGAATCGTCGAGGACGTGCAGATGGATCTGCGCGCCCAGCATTTCTACGAGCCGCTGCACGGGCGCATCTATGACGCCATCCTGAAGCTGGTCGATCGCAACATGGTCGCCAACCCGGTGACGCTCAAGCCATTGATGGAAAGCGACCCGGCGCTCAAGGAACTGGGCGGCCCGGGCTATCTCGCCCAGCTGACCGGCAGCGGCGCGGCCGTCATCGGCGCGCGCGATTTCGCCCGGCAGATCTATGATCTGGCGCTGCTGCGTGAACTGGTCGGCGTGGGCCGCGATCTCGTGGACAAGGCGCTCGACACCTCCGAATCCATCGATCCGCGCGGGCAGATCGAGCATGCCGAAATGGCGCTTTATGCCGTCGCGGAAGCGGGCGGCGAGACGGGAAGCATGAAGACCTTCGCCCAGGCCACGCGCCTCGCGGTGGAGATGGCGGAGAAAGCGCTCAACTCCGGGGGCCATGTCTCGGGCATCACCACGGGGCTGGACGGGCTCAACACACGCACCGGCGGCCTTCACCCGTCCGATCTCATCATCGTCGCGGGACGGCCGGGTATGGGCAAGAGCTCGCTTGCCACCAACATCGCCTATAATGCCGCGCGGCGCTGGGTGCGCGACCTGGCGGACGGCATCCCGCCGGAGAAATCCATCGGGGCGCCCGTCGCCATTTTCAACCTCGAAATGTCGGCCGACCAGCTCGCCACGCGTATCCTCGCCGAGCAGTCCGGCATCAGCGGCGAGGCCCTGCGCATGGGCAAGATCAGCCATGGCGATTTCCAGAATCTCGTGCGCGCCTCGCGTGAGTTGCAGGATCTTCCGCTCTATATCGACGATACCGCAGGCCTCACCATCGCGGCGATGCGCACCCGCGCGCGGCGCCTGAAGCGTCGTCACAATATCGGGCTCATCGTGGTCGACTATCTCCAGCTTCTGCAAGGCACCGGCAAGATGGGCGAGAGCCGCGTCAACGAAATCTCGGAGATCAGTCGCGGCCTCAAGACGCTGGCCAAGGAGCTGAGCGTGCCGGTGATTGCCCTGTCCCAGCTCAGCCGCGCGGTGGAAAGCCGCGAGGACAAGCGCCCCCAGCTCTCCGACCTTCGCGAATCAGGCTCCATCGAGCAGGACGCGGACATGGTCTGGTTCCTCTACCGCGAGGATTATTACGAGATGAGCAAGGAGCCCAAGATCGAGGAAGAGGGGGCTTATGCCGCCTGGGTCGAGAAAATGGACCGCATCAAGGGCCATTCCGAGCTGATCGTCGCCAAGCAGCGTCATGGCGCGACCGGCAAGGTGCGGCTCTACTTCGATGCCAAGATCACCCGCTTCACCGATCTTGCCGATGACGGCATGGCGGCTGCCTACGACGATTGAGCGAAGCGCCGGGGCATTCGGCAGCACGCGCAAATTTGCGGATTCTGACGAAGCCAGGAGCCAGCTTTTCAGCCATTTTGTTCGTCATCCCGGATCGAGTCCGGGATGACGTCGTTCATGACGATATGGTGCGCTGCCATGGCCTCGGAATTGTCCGCGCCGCCTAATCGACCCAGAGGCCCCGCGCCCGGTGCCAGTCTTCCAGCGTCTCGTCGGGATAGGCTTCGAAACACTGGTCGTCCGGGCCGATCTCCGGGTTGACCCAGCCTGCCTTCGACCCGAGCATCATGTGAACCAGTGCCGGCGCCCTGGGCAGCTCGCTGTCGATGGCCGAGGCGAAGGGATGGAAAAGCGCGGGATATTCCGGGCTGAACACCCACAAGGCGCTGGCGCAGGCGGCGCAGAAATGGCGCTCGCCGGTGCTGGTGCTGCATCCGCCTTCGCCGTCGTCCAGCGTGGCATGATAGACGGCGGTTTCCCCCTCGACCTTCAGCGTGCGGCTGTCGGCGTGAAGATTGATCGCATATCCGCCACCGCCGGCGGTCTTGCGGCATATCGAGCAATAGCAGCGCATGAAGGGGACCGGCGCATGGCTTTGCGCGGAGAAGCGAACTTTGCCGCAGCGGCATGATCCATGAAGCGCGAGAGGCATGGCCAGATCCTTTCGCCGGGCAAACGGATGGAGCGGCGGGCCGGTTCCGCTTTTCCGCCGTCAATTTCCCGACGCGTCGACATAAGGCAAGCGGCGGGAAGGGGCGCCGCGCCATCCCCCCGCCGCATGGCGGCTCCCGCGCGGGGGCGGGAGCCTCGCCGTGAGATCAGGCCTTCAGGAGCGCTGCCGTGCGGGCCTCGATGCGCTGCTCGAGGATGGTGAGCGGCATGGCGCCGTCCTTCAGCACTTCATGGAAGGTCTTGAGGTCGAAGCGATCGCCCAGCGTTGCCTGGGCCTTGGCGCGTGCGCGCGTCCAGGCGGCGTGGCCAACCTTGTAACTGCATGCCTGGCCGGGCTGCGTGCAATAGCGCTCGACCTCGCGCTGGCAACGCGGCTCGGCGAAGCCCGTGACATCGACCATGTATTGCGTCGCCTGCTCGCGAGTCCATCGCTTGGCGTGCAGGCCGGTGTCCACGGCAAGGCGCGCGGCTCGGAAGAGGAAGGACTGGAGATAGCCCGCCCGCTCCAGCGGCGTTGCATAAGCGCCCAGCTCGTCGGCGACTTCCTCGGCGTAGAGGGCCCATCCCTCGCTATAGG
Organism: Sphingobium sp. SYK-6; assembly: GCF_000283515.1. GTDB lineage: Bacteria > Pseudomonadota > Alphaproteobacteria > Sphingomonadales > Sphingomonadaceae > Sphingobium > Sphingobium lignivorans. The sequence continues at coordinate 3,499,773 of NC_015976.1, read as the reverse complement.
CACTGAAGCCGCCCACGCGGCGCAGCGTGGGCAGCGCGCCGGCTTCCTGCATCGTCGAGATCTGGAGATGATGGCCAGGCACCGCCTCATGATAAGTGAGGGCGGGCAGGCCATATTTCGGCCAGTCGGCCACGTCCTTGAGATTGATGTAATAGATGGCGGGACGCGATCCATCCAGCGCGGCGCGGCGATAATAGCCGTTGGACGCGCCGTCCTGAATCTCGACCGGCACCGCGCGGATTTCCAGCGGGGCATTGCTGGGGTTGTTGAACGCCTTGGGCAGCAGCGCCTTGCACTTGAGATAATCGGCGTTGAGGCTCTTGAGCAGTGCGGCGCGGCCCTCGGCCGTGTCCGGATAAAGCTGGTCGGGGCGAGCATTGAGCGCGGTCAGGCGGGCGCCCACGCTGCCTTGCGTCAGGCCGTTGTCACGCAGGATCACGTCCAGCGCGGCACTGATCTCGCGGACCTGATCGAGGCCCATCTGGTGGACTTCGTCCGGGCTCATCGTGGTGGTGGTGGATTGGGCCAGCGCATCGGCATAGATCTCGTCGCCGCGCGGGACGCGCCACACGCCGTCCCCTGCCGCCGAGCCGGGCTTCAGCTGCTCGACAAGCGCGATCTGCCGATCGAGCGCGGGGTAGACCTTCTCCGCGACGATCTTCGCGGCCTCGGCAGCCCAGTCACCCGCGACGCCCGCCTTCGCCGCGCGATCGGCCAGCGATCTGGTCATGGAGCAGCTTGCGGCCGGCTGCCCGCGCAGGGTCCGCATCTGGCCTAGGGTCAGATCAAGCGACCAGGCCGGCGCGAGATAGCCGCGCTGCGCATAGGCTTTCTGCACCTCGCTGTCATTGTCCAGCTCGGTGGCAAAGGCGGCGAGGCGCGAGAGATAGGCCTCGCAATCCGTCTTCGTCGCGATGGTGTGCGCGCTGTTCAGGAAGTCGGGCGTGCTGAAATAGGCGCCGCCCTGCTGGAAGATGCGATAGGGCCGACCGATGGAGGACAGGTCGTACTTTCCGCCAGCCACCAGACCACGCTCGAGCGTGTAGCGCACGCAGGCGAGGTTCAGCGCATCCTTGTCGCCCAGCGGCCGGTCCTTGAACGCGTCGAGCATGGCGAGCGCCCGGCGGGTCAGGGCGAGATCGTCCGCCACGGCCTGCAGGCTGTTATCGTCCAGCTTCGCCTTCATCGGCGCGCGCGGACCTTTGTCGAGGCCAAGCTGCGTCGCCATTTGCGGCGAATTGTCGACCATCATTTCGAAGATCTTTTCGAACGTGGCATCGAGGGCCGGCAGACCGTCCGAAGGCGCGGCGCTCTGCGCGAAGGCGCGTGGCGTCATGCTGACGAGCGCGGTTGCGGCGGTGGTGAGGAGAAAATCGCGGCGTTTCATATTGGGCGGCTCCGTCGATTGCGGGATGGCGGGAACGTAGCGTTCTGGCGGCTTGTCGCAACATAATTTCGTGGCGCGTATTTTCCGGCGGGCACCGCCTGTCGCGGCCGCCAGACTACGCGATGCCCGCTCTTTGGTAGCTTACAGCGCCTCGGCCGCTGCCCGCGCGCTGGCCCATGCCCACTGGAAATTATAGCCGCCGAGCCAGCCGGTGACGTCCACGGCCTCGCCGATCGCATAGAGGCCGGGGAGGCGGCGGCTTTCCATCGTGCGGGACGAGAGGCCATCGGTATCGATGCCGCCTGCGGTGACCTCGGCCTTGGCGAAACCCTCCGAGCCGGTCGGGGCGAACCGCCAGTCGGCAAGGCGCGCCTGCGCGGCTCCAAGCGCGCGGTCCGACAGATTGCCGAGATCGCCGGCGAGCGCGAGCCGCGCGTCGAGAGCATCGGCCAGTCGCTCCGGCAGGGCGTGGCGCAGCACGCGGCGCACGGTCGCGCGGGGGCTCGTCCGCTTGGCGCCGAGCAACCAGTCGGCGGCGTGATCGGGCAGATAGTCGATGGCGATGTCTTCCCCATGTTTCCAGTAAGAGGAAATCTGCAGGATCGCCGGGCCGGAAAGGCCGCGATGCGTGAACAAGGCTGCTTCCCGAAACGCCACTTTCCCGCAGCGCACCACGACCGGGGTCGAGACGCCCGACAGGTCGCGAAACAGCGCGTCCGCTCCGCTCAAGGTCAGGGGCACGAGCGCGGGCCGGGGCTGGACGATCTTCAGGCCGAAGCGGCGGCCGAGTTCATAAGCAAAGCCGGTGGCGCCCATCTTCGGTATCGAAGGGCCGCCGGTCGCGATCACCAGCGCGGGGGCCGTGGCGGATTGCCCGCCCGCCAGAACGCGGAACAGGCCATCGGCATGATCGACGTCGCCGACGGCTTGCCCGCAGCGCAGCTCGACCGCGCCTTTCGCGCATTCCTCCAGCAGCATGGCGACGATCTGCCGCGCGGACCCATCGCAGAAGAGCTGCCCCAGCGTCTTCTCGTGCCAGGCGATGCCGTGGCTCTCCACCAGGGCAAGGAAATCCTGCGCGGTGTAGCGGCTGAGCGCGGAGCGGGCGAAATGCGGGTTCTGCGAGAGATAGCGGTCGGGCGCGGTATATATGTTGGTGAAATTGCAGCGACCGCCGCCCGAGATGAGGATCTTCTTGCCCGGTGCATCGGCATGATCGATCAGGAGGACCCGCCGCCCGCGCTGCCCGGCCACCGCCGCGCACATGAGCCCCGCCGCACCCGCGCCGAGAATGATCGCATCATAAGGGGCGGGCGGCGAAGGCATGGGCGCGCCTTAGCGTGCCGAAACTCGAACGTCTCGAAAAAGCTGGGGCGTGCTCTTTCATCGAAGGCCCTCGCCTTCCCGATCGTGCTTCAGAGTCCCGGCCTTGCCGCGTCATGATAGAGGTTTCCGCCTTCGTCCGTGAAGCGGTCAAGCAGCGACAGGCCTGCGGCGGCGAGCATCTCCTCATAGACATGCTCGCCCAGCGAGACCGAGCGGCGCCCGGTCAGCCGGTCCTGCCAATCGCAGGCCTGCCGTGGCGCGGTGAACAGGAAGCGCCCGCCGGGATGCAGGGCCCCGGCCACGCGGTTCACCAATGCCCGTTGATCCTCCGGCGGCAACAGGAACAGCAGGCCGATCGCGATGACGGCATCGAAGGGCCGGTGGAAGAAGGTGCTGTCCTGCGCAGCCTCGCATGCGCTCGGCCTGTCCGGAAAGCGCGCGCGGAACGCCTCGATCATGCGGGGCGATGCATCGATCCCGAACAGCTCGAAGCCCGCGTCGATCAGCGTCTCGGCCATCGGCATGCCCGATCCGCATCCCAGATCCAGGATGGCGGCGCCCGGGGGCAGGGCGTCTCGCGCCCAGTCGCGCACGCGCGTGGCGCCCATGGCGGATCGCACTGCCATGAATTGATCGGCAATGGCGTCCCAGCCCTGCGATCGGTCGATGCTCATGCCGCGCGGCGCCTTCCGTGATGGGAGGCGCTCGCTTTAGCAGAGGCGCCGCTGCGGGGCATTGCGCTTTCGACCGTCAGTCCGGGGGGCGCCCCTCAGAACGCCGGCTGGTTGGCCGGATCGTCCGGGTCGCCTCTCGGCGTGGAAATGGTGTGGATGCCGCATTCCACCTTGTCCCAGCCGCGCCAGCGCCCCGCACGGGGGTCTTCGCCCGGCATCACCTTGCTGGTGCAGGGCTCGCAGCCGATGGAAAGATAGCCCTGGGCTTCCAGCGGATGGCGGGGCAGCGCATGCGCCGCGAAATAGGCGTCGAGCGCGGCCTTGTCCCAGTCGCCCAGCGGATTGATCTTGAGCCGGCCGTCCTCGATCTCGAAGCGCGGCAGATTCTGCCGGGTGACGGACTGGAAAGCCTTGCGGCCGGAAATCCAGGTGTCCAGCCCGGCCTTAGCGCGGGCAAGCGGCTCGACCTTGCGGATGGCGCAGCAGCCATCCGGATCATAGGACCAGCGCAGGCCCTTGTCGTCCTTCCGCGCCAGCATCTCGGGGTCGGGCGTCACGACCTCGCTGTGGGTGAAGCCCAGCATGCCCACGAGTGTGTCGCGATATTCCAGCGTCTCGGGGAACATCTTGAGCGTATCGACGAAGACGACCGGCGTGTCCCGATCCGCCTCGGCGACCAGATGTAGCAGCACGGCGCTTTCCGTCCCGAAGGACGAGACGACCGCGACTTTCCCCAGATTGCCTTCGCGCAGCAAGGTGCGCAGCATCGTGCCGGCATCCACACCCTCGAAGCGGGCGTTGAGCGCATCGGCATCGGCCTGCGTCCAGCGCGGGGCAGTGTCGATCCGATCGATCTTGCGCGCGGCCTCACCCATGATCTTGTCCATGCCGGAGGGCCCAGACAGGCCGCGTGGCATCGACCGCTTTCTGGTAGCGGTAGGGGAAGAGGGCCAATGTCGCGTCCACCAGCGCCGGGTCGAGCGGCTTGTCGGGCGTGAAGCTGTCGAAGCCGCAGCGGATCATGTGGCTGAGCTGATCGACCGCGACATCGCCCACCGCGCGCAGCTCGCCCGTATAGCCCGCCTCACGCAGGATGCGCGCCGCCGAATAGCCGCGCCCGTCGCCGAAGCTCGGGAAGTTGATCTCGACCAGCGCGATCCGTTCCAGGTGCGGCAGCAGCTCCCGCGCATCCTCGCCGGGTTCGATCCGCACCGCGGTCGCGTTGCTCTGGCCGGAAAAGGCTTCCAGCGTCACGGCCGGCAATTCGGCCGCTTCGCCACTTTCCCTCAGGGACAGGAATTCCATCATGCGGTTTCTCCGGGGATCCGGCCGGAGCGGACCGCGTGTGAAGCATGTTCAGGCATAAATCGCCTCCTTGAACGGCGCCATGCCGATCCGGCGGAACGTGTCGACGAACCGCTCTCCATCGATGCGATGCGCCAGATAGACGTCGGTGGCTTTCTCCACCGCGTCCACGACGCCGTTCTCATCGAAGCCGGGGCCGACGATCTGGCCGAGCGCGACATCCTCCGCGCCCGACCCGCCGAGGAGGAGCTGGAAATTCTCCACCCCTTTGCGGTCCACGCCGAGAATGCCGATGTTGCCGGCATGATGGTGGCCGCAGGCATTGATGCAGCCGCTGATCTTGAGCTTGAGCTCGCCCAGCTCCTTCTGCCGGTCGATATCGGCGAAGCGCTGCGCGATCTTCTGCGCGACGGGAATCGAGCGCGCATTGGCGAGGCTGCAATAATCCAGGCCGGGGCAGGCGATGATGTCGCTGATGAGGTCCAGATTGGGCGTCGCCAGATCGGCTGCTTCCAGCGCCCGCCAGATCGCATGGAGATCGGCCTTCCTCACATGCGCCAGCACGATGTTCTGGGCATGCGTCACGCGCAGCTCGTCGAAGCTGTAGCGCTCGGCAAGATCGGCCATGAGATCGATCTGGGCGGACGAGGCATCGCCCGGAATGCCCCCGATCGGCTTGAGGCTGATGTTGACGATCGCATAGCCCGGCACCTTGTGCGGCTTCACCTGCGTCTCCACCCACTGGGCGAAATCGCGGTCGGACAGGTCGATCTCGTCCGGCAGGCCGGCTTCATAAGGCGGCGGCGCGAACTGCGCGGCGATCCGCTCCAGCTCGGCCAGCGGCGGATCGAGCCCGAGCGTCTTCATATGCGCGAACTCTTCCTCGACCTGCCGGCGATATTCGTCGCGGCCCATCTCGTGGACGAGGATCTTGATGCGCGCCTTGTACTTGTTGTCGCGCCGGCCGTGGCGATTATACACGCGCAGGCACGCCTCCAGATAGGAGACTATTTCCCCGAACGGCACGAAGTCGCGGATTTCCGGCGCGATCATGGGCGTGCGGCCCATGCCGCCGCCGGCGAACACCCGCGCGCCGATGACGCCGTCCCGCTTGACCAGTTCGAGGCCGATGTCGTGCAGCCGCATCGCCGAGCGATCCGTGGAGCTCGCGATCACCGCGATCTTGAACTTGCGGGGCAGATAAGTGAATTCCGGGTGGAAGCTCGACCACTGGCGCAGCAGTTCGGCAAGCGGCCGCGGATCGGCGACTTCGTCCGCCGAAACGCCCGCATACTGGTCCGATGAGATATTGCGGATGCAATTGCCGCTGGTCTGGATGGCATGCATCTCCACCGTCGCCAGTTCGGCCAGGATGTCCGGCGCGTCGGACAGCTTGATCCAGTTGAACTGGATGTTCTGGCGAGTCGTGAAATGCCCGTAGTCCCGGTCATATTTGCGGGCGATATGCGCCAGCATCCGCATCTGCCGCCCGCTGAGCGTGCCGTAGGGGACAGCCACGCGCAGCATATAGGCATGGAGCTGGAGATAGAGGCCGTTCATCAGCCGCAGCGGCCGGAACTGCTCCTCGCTGAGCTGGCCATCAAGGCGGCGCTGCGTCTGGTCACGGAACTCGGCGACGCGCGCGTCCACCATGGCCTGGTCATATTGGTCGTAACGATACATGGTCAGATCACCCAGTTGCCGGCCGAAGGGTCGGCGGGTTTGAGGCTGAGATCGAGGCGCACCGTCGGTCCGAGTGCGCGGATGCGTTCCTTGATGTGCGCGGGGCGGATGCCGGTGCCGTCACGCTGTGCCTCGATGACATAAGGCACGACGACGTTGCGGGCGGCGGCTTGCGCCTGGGCGATTTCTTCACCCTTGTCGCCCACGTCCACGGCATCGTCCACATGGAGGGACCAGTCCTCGCCGGTCCACCAGATGACGTCCCCGGTCGCGAGGTCGTTGCCGGTAAGGATCTTCATGGCTGCATGGCTCCAATATTGGCAGGCTGAGTGCGCATCAGGCAATCCACGGCATCCGCGCGCAGGGCCACCTCGCCGACGACGATGAGACCCGGACTGCGGACGCCGGCCCGGGCGACGAGATCGCCGAGATCGGCCAGCAGGGTGCGCAGCACGCGCTGCCCCGGCCGCGTGGCATTCTCGATGATCGCCACCGGCGTGTGTGGCGAGAGGCCGTCGGCCATCAGCTTCTCGGCAATGTCCTGCGCAGTCGCGAGGCCCATGTAGATGACCAGCGTCCGCCCGGCCCCGGCAAGGCCGGACCAGTTCTGGCCGGAAAGGCCCTTGCACTGGCCGGCGACGAAGCTGACGATGCTGGCATCGTCGCGATGCGTGAGGGGCAGGCCCGCGCTCGCGCCGCCGCCGATCGCCGCGCTGATGCCGGGCACGACCTCGCATGGCACACCAGCCTCGCGGCAGGCATCCTGCTCCTCGCCGCCCCGCCCGAAGATGAACGGGTCGCCGCCCTTCAGCCGCACGACGTCCCGCCCGGCAAGCGCTTCGGCGACGAGCAGCGAGTTGATCGCGTCCTGCTTCATCGAATGGCGCGAGCGTTGCTTGGCGACCGAGATCAGTTCCGCGGTTGCCGGTGCGAGCGCGAGGATCGCCGGGTCGACCAGCCCGTCATGCACGATCAGGCGCGCGCTGCCGATGAGGCGCGCGGCGCGCAGCGTGAGCAGCTCCGGATCACCGGGGCCGGCACCCACGAGATAGACCGTGCCCGGTCGGGAAGGGACGAGATTTGCCATGTACCTCTAAATGCGTTCGCGGGGGTCCACCCGCAACCGACGCTTGCTTTAGGCGCTCGTAGCGAAACTTTGGCCGGAAAAATGAGGATCGGGAGGCAGCCTCGCGGCGCCGCTGTTTCTCAGCTCTTTCGCGCCCGCGTGATAACACGGGCCGACGGAATGGTGCCTGCGCAGGATCAGCCCCCGGATGTCCGCCCTTTGCGCCGCATTTTGCCGCTTCGCTGCACTGCGAAAACATGGTAAACCGAAACTCTTCGGGAAAAACGAAGCATGTTGGGGAGAGGCGCCTCTGGGCCTTTGTGCATCAGGCGTGGGAGACTAGACATGTTGAAGACCATAGGACTGGCCGGAGCGCTGCTGCTCGGCCTCGCAGCCGCCCCCCTGCAGGCGGCCATCACCATTTTCGAGGGAACGACCGAAGGCGCGCCGACCTGGAACCGGCCGCTTGAGGATTTCTCCGCCCTGTCGGCAGTCGGGACGGACGTTGCCTATGTCGCGGACAGCTTCACGGTCACGGTTTCGGGCCTCTACGACTTTCTGGAAGTGGCTGACGCCGAGGATTCCTGGGATAACTATCTGTTTCTCTATGCGGGCTCTTTCGACCCGCTGGCGCCCTTTGCCAACGGCGTGGTCGGCAATGACGATTTCGGGGCAATCGGCATCTCCGGCTTCACCGGCATTTCGCTGATGACGGGCATCACCTATTTCGCAGTGACGACCGGCTTCGGCAACTTCGACTTCGGCAAATATGCGCTGGTCATCACGGGGCCGGGCGCTGCGGTTCCCCCGGTTACTGTCGTTCCGGAACCGGCAAGCTGGGGAATGATGCTCGCCGGCCTCGGGGCAGTGGGCTATGCGTTGCGGCGACAGAAGTCGTTGAAGATCAGCTTCGGCTGAATTTTCTCGTCCCGATGGTGTATGAGGTGCCGCCGGTCCCGGACCGGCGGCATTTTCTTTGGGTAAAGCCTTGGGGAGGCAATCATGGTCCGCGTCGTCGGCATCGACCATCTCGCCATCCGGGTGAGCGATCTCACCCGCTCGAAGCGATTCTATGATGCGCTGCTGGGTTTCATGGGCTTCGTGCGCGAATGGGAATTCGGGCAGGTCGTGGGCTGGAACAACTGGGAGACGATGTTCTGGATCACCCAGGCCGACGATGCCGGCAGGGCCCATCCGCACCACACGGGCGATATCGGCTTCCATCATTATGCCTTCGAGCTGGCCTCCCGAGAGGAGGTGGACGAGCTCTACGCCTTCCTGCTGGAACAGGGCGTCCGCATCGTCGATCCGCCGGCCGACTATCCGGATTATGGCGAAGGCTATTATGCCGTCTTTTTCCTCGATCCCGATGGCCTCAAGCTCGAGGCGATGCACTTCGTCGAGAAGGAAAAGCGCCGCGCCCGGCTGGCCCGGGAACGGGCGGCGAAGGGAACGGACTGAAGCGTCCGGCCCGGCTCTGCCTTACCGGTCCGCCACGATCTCGATCTGCCGCAGGCCAATGCCGATGGCGGCACGCGGCTGATCCATCTCGGCCGAGGCGACCGGATAAGCGCAATGATCCGCGCTATAATGGCCGCCGGGATGATGATTGCCGGAGAGGCCGATGCCGCCGATCGGCGCATTGGGCGCGCTGGTCCAGGAAGGCCGGTTCCAGTTGACGATGCCGGCGCGACTGGCCGACCAGAAGCGATCATAGAGATCCGGACTGCCGCCGACCAGCGTCGCGCACAGGCCGTAGCGGCTGTTGTTCGCTTCCGCGATCGCTTCCTCGAACCGCGAGACGGAGACGATCTGGAGCAGCGGGGCGAACAGCTCGATGTCGGGGCGCTCCTTCATGTTGGTCACATCGATCATCGCCGGGGTAACGAAGGGCAGGTCTTCGAACGGGCGCTGCATGTGCTTGATCGGCCGCCCGCCATTGCTCATCAGGTAAAGGAAGCTCTCGGTGAGGCCGTCCGCCGCCTGCATGTCGATGACCGGTCCCATGAAGGGCGTGGCCGCCGCATGCGGGTGATCGATGATGAGCCGGTCGGCGAGGGCCTTCACTTCCTCCACCAGCGGCCCGCGCAGCGTATCGCGCACGATGAGCCGGCGTGCCGAGAGGCAGTGCTGCCCGGTCGCGCCAAAGGCGGACTGGACGATCAGCGCCGCGGCGCCGGGTATGTCCGGCGTGTCCCAGGCGACGAGGGGATTGTTGCCGCTCATCGCCAGCGCCACCAGCCGGGCGGGGTTCGCCGCGCATCGCCGGGCGATGGCGAGGCCGGTGTGCGTGGAGCCGGTGAACAGCACGCCGTTCACGGCCTCATGCGCGGCAAGCGCCGCGCCCGCGGCCTCGCCGCCGATGACGCACTGGACGAGATCCTCGATGACGCCTGCCTCGTGCAGGAGTCGTACCAGCATCTCGCCCGTCGCCGGCGCTTTCTCGGAGGGCTTGAAGACGACGCCATTGCCCGCCAGCAGGGCCGGGACGATATGGTCCGCCGGGATGCGGGCGGGAAACACATGCGGTGCGATCACGGCCATCACGCCGTGCGGCTTGTGCCGCAGCGCCATGCGGGCGCCCAGCGCCCCTTCGAGGCGCCGCTGGCCAGTGCGCTCCGAACAGGCGTGGATGGCCTTGTCCACCCGCTGGATCAGCTCCGTCACTTCGTCCCGGGCATGCCAGAGCGGGCGGCCCGTCTCGCGCGCGATGAGGTCGGCAAAGGCGTCCTCCTCGGCGCGCACGCCATTGGCGAAGCGCCGCATCGTTTCGACGCGATAGGAGGACGGCATCGCGGCCCAGGCGGGCCAGCAGCGCGCGACGGCCTGCACCTGCGCCGCCAGGTCGCTCGGCCGCCCTTCCCACAGCAGGTGGCCGGTTGCCGGTTCGAAGGATCTGATGGGTTGCGACATGGCCGGGCTATGCGCCCGAATTGGTTGCCAGCCTGTTGACGATCCGGGGAGTGGAGGCAGAGAATCCGGGAAATTCGCCGCGTCAGATGCGCCCGGGGGCGGGTGGCGGTGCGCCATGGGCCGCACCCATCGCGCGGACCGCATCGACCTTCGCCGCAAGGGGCGTCCAGTCGTCCCGTTCGGCAATGGCGCTCCAGATCGCTTCCACTTCGTCGATGTGCATCGAGCAGGGGGCGCCGCCGCGCCAGTAGTCGTGATCGAGGGCGCCCGGGCGGGGGATCAGGGGCGCCATGGCGTCCCGCACAGTCTCCCACGGCGTGCCGGCATAGGGCCCATCCGCCCGTGGTCCGTGCCGCCAGTCGAAGAAGAAACGATCGATCGCGACGTCGCTTTGCTGAAGGGCGCCGATCGCCGCGATGACGAAGGCCTGCGCGCTTTCCCCATCGGGCGCGTCATGGCCGAGGCGCCAGAGAAAGCGCTCGCTCATGCGCGCGACATAGATTTCCGGGAAGCGGCGCAGCGAGGTGACCAGCGCATCCGTTTCGGCGAGTTCGACAAGCGACTGGGCAAGCTGCGCCACGTCCCAGTGGATCGCCTCGGCCTGACGCCCGAACGCGTAAAGGCCGCTCTGGTCGAAATAGGCGGCGGTGAAGCCGGGCTGCCAGCGCGGGGCAAACCGCCATGGGCCATAATCGAAGCTCTCGGCGGTGATCGCGATATTGTCGCTGTTGAGCACGCCATGGACGAAGCCGGCGATCATGTAGCTGGCGGCGAGATCGGCCGTGCGCTCGACAACGGCATCGAGCAGCGTGAGCGCCGGCACGGGGCCCGGCTCGCGGGCCAGCAGATGATGCAGGCAATAATCGATGAGGCGGACGAGATGATCGCGCTCGCCGCGATAGGCGAGCCGCTGGAAGCTGCCGATGCGGATATGGCCATGGCTGAGGCGCACCAGCACGGCCGACCGGGTGGGCGAGGGCTCGTCTCCCCGGACCAGCGCTTCGCCGGTCTCGATCACCGAGAAGCTGCGGGACGTGGTGACGCCGAGCGCTTCCAGCATCTCGGTCGCGAGGATCTCGCGCACGGCGCCTTTCAGCGTCAGGCGGCCATCCGCCGTGCGGCTGTAGGGCGTGAGGCCCGAACCCTTGGTGCCGAGATCGAGCAGGCGCCCGCCGGCGTCTCCGTCCTCGCGAAGCTGGGCGAACAGGAAACCGCGCCCGTCGCCCAGATCGGGATTGTAAACGCGGAACTGGTGGCCATGATAGCGCAGGGCCAGCGGCTCGGGCTGGGCCTGCGGCAAGGGCTGGAAGCGGCCGAAATGGTCGATCCAGCTTGCATCATCCAGGGACTCGAGGCCCACTGTGGCGGCCGCGCGATCATTGCGGAAGCGCAGGACATGGTCGGGAAAGTCGGCCGGCCTGACCGCATCGGCCATGAAGTCGGCAATTTCGTCGATCTTCCGCTCCGGGCGGTAATTGCTGGCTTGCAGGCTGTGTTCCATGGGTTGATATGGACGCTCCGGGGGAAAAGGATCAAGCTTGGCGGGATATGAGGACAAATATTGGTGGTCGCAGGATGGCCTGCGCCTCCACTATCGCGACTATCCCGGCCCGCAGGGCCAGGATCGACCGCCGATCCTCTGTCTGCCGGGTCTCACACGTAACGCGCGGGACTTCGAACCGGTTGCCGAGCGGCTCGCCGGCGAATGGCGCGTAATCTGCGTGGAGCTGCGCGGCCGGGGCGAAAGCGCCTATGCCAAGGATCCGATGAGCTATGTGCCGCTCGTCTATCTGCAGGACCTGCTGCGCCTCGTCGATGAGCTGGGCGTGCCCCGGCTGGTCGGCATCGGCACCTCGCTCGGCGGGATCATGCTGATGCTGATGGCGGCGACGCGGCGGGGGTGCCTTGCCGGCGCGCTGCTGAACGACATCGGGCCCGATCTCGCGCCCGAGGGGCTGGAGCGCATCCGCCGCAATGTCGGCTCGGGCAATCATCACCCCACCTGGGTCCATGCCGCCCGCAGCCTGGCGGAGGTGCAGGGCATGATCTATCCCCGCTACCGGCTCAAGGACTGGCTGCGGCTGGCCAAGCGGCTCTACAAGCTGACCAGCCAGGGGCGGATCGTCCTGGATTATGACCAGCGCATCGCCGAGCCCTTTCGCGCGCCGGGCAGCGAAGCCGGCTTCGACCTGTGGCCGGCCTTCGAGGCATTCGGCGACATTCCGCTGACGCTGGTGCGCGGCGCGCTGAGCGACCTGCTGGCGCCGCAGACCGCCACTGCGATGCAGGCGCGCCTGCCGCAGCTCGAACTGGTGACCGTGCCGAATGTCGGTCATGCGCCAACGCTCGAGGAGCCCGACGCGATGGCCGCCATCGACGCCTTCCTCGCGAACGTGCTGGCGCGCCTGCCCGCCGACGCGGCGGCGCGCTCATGATCGGCGCGGCGCTTTGCAAGGCCGGCAGGACGGGGCCGATCCGCATCCTGCAGCTCCATGGCACCTTCGATCAGGGCGGCAAGGAAGCGCGGGTCGTGCGCCTCATGAACCATTGGGGCGCGCGGGCCAGCCATGACCTGCTGATCGGCGATCCGGACGCGACGGGCGCGCGGGCCGGGATCGACTCGCAAGTGCCGGTGCGGTTTCTCTTTTCGCCTCCGCTGTTCGGGCCGCCTTTGCCGCCCCGCTACATGGCGCTCGCGCGCGCCATGCAGGGCTATGACCTCATCCTGAGTTTCAACTGGGGTGCGATGGACGGCGTGATGGCCCATCGCCTCTTCCATCTCGTCAAGCGCCTGCCGCCGCTCATCCACCATGAGGACGGCTTCAACGAGGATGAAGCGAACACGCGCAGCGAGTTCCGCAACCGCTATCGCCGGATCGCGCTCGGCAGCGCCCATGCGCTGGTCGTGCCCTCCAACCAGCTCGCCCGCATCGCCCAGCGCGAGTGGCACCAGAGCGCCGGCAAGGTCCGGCAGATCCCGAACGGCATCGATGTGGCGTCCTACCAGGGCAAGCGGCCGGCCACGGCCATTCCGGGGCTGGTGCCGGATGGCCGGCTCATCGTCGGCACGCTCGCGGGGCTGCGCCCGGTCAAGAACCTGCGGCGGCTGGTGCGCGCCGTGGCGCCCCTGCGGGACAGGGTGCGCCTCGTCATCGTGGGCGAAGGCGAGGAGCGCGAGGCCATACTGGCCGAGGCGGCGGCGCTGGGCATGGACGACATGCTGCTGCCGGGGTTCCTGCCCCGCCCGCAGGATTATGTGGGTGCCTTCGATATCTTCGCCCTGTCATCGGACAGCGAACAGTTTCCCATCTCGCTGGCGGAAGCCATGTCGGCCGGTCTCCCGGTGGTGGCCACGGACGTGGGCGATATCTCCGCCATGGTCTCGGCGAGCAATCGGCCCTTCATCGTGGCGCTGGACGACCCTGGCGACTTCACGGCGGCGCTGAGCGAACTCGCCGCCGACGCGGACCTGCGCGCGCGGATCGGCGAAGCGAATCGGGCGCGGGCAATGCAGTGCTTCGACGAGACCGTCATGTTCCAGCTCTATGCGCGTCTCTACGGCGGGGCGATCCGGGACGAACTGGCATTGATCTGAGCTTTATGGCAAATTAAGCCACCTGTGCGAACGAAAAGCTGTTATGGGCGCGTCTCGCGCGGCTCCGGGGGCGGAGCGCGAACGGGCGACTAAGGAGTTTCAATTGTTCAAGGGCGTGAAGCCGATCGTCTATGGCGGTCGCGAAGTGTGGCCGCTGATCGAAGGTGGCAAGGGCGTTGCGGTCTCCAATCACATGAGCTCGGGCGCCTGGGCCGCGGCCGGCGGCATCGGCACTGTCTCTGCCGTCAATGCCGACAGCTATGATCTGGACGGCAACATCATCCCGCAGATCTATCATGGCCGCACACGCCAGCTTCGCCACGAGGAGCTGATCCAGTACGCCATCGACGGCGCGGTCCAGCAGGTGCGGCGTGCCTTCGACATCGCCGGCGGCAGGGGCGCCATCAACATCAATGTCCTCTGGGAGATGGGCGGCGCGCAGCGCGTGCTGCAAGGCGTGCTCGAGCGGACCAAGGGCATGATCTCCGGCGTCACCTGCGGTGCCGGCATGCCCTACAAGCTCAGCGAGATCGCGGCGCAGCACAATGTGAGCTATCTGCCGATCGTCAGTTCCGGCCGTGCGTTCCGCGCCTTGTGGAAGCGCGCTTATCACAAGGCGGCGGAATGGCTGGCGGCGGTCGTCTATGAGGACCCCTGGCTGGCCGGCGGGCATAATGGCCTCTCCAATGCCGAGGACCCCACGCGGCCCGAGGACCCCTATCCGCGCGTGAAGGCGCTGCGCGAGACCATGCGGGAAGGCGGCATCAGCGATGACGTGCCGATCGTCATGGCCGGCGGCGTCTGGCATCTGCGCGACTGGAACGACTGGATCGACAATCCCGAGCTGGGCGCCATCGCCTTCCAGTTCGGCACGCGGCCACTGCTCACGCAGGAGAGCCCGATCCCGCAGGCGTGGAAGGACAAGCTGACCACGCTCGATGAAGGCGACGTGCTGCTCCACCGCTTCTCGCCGACGGGCTTCTACAGCTCGGCGATCCGCAATCCCTTCCTGCGCGAGCTGGAAGCGCGCTCGGAGCGGCAGATCGCTTTCTCGATGGAGGAAGCGGGCGACCACACTCATCAGCTCGACGTGGGCGTGAAGGGCCGCAATTTCTGGGTGACGCGCAATGACCTGCTGCGCGCGCGGGAATGGGTGCTGCAGGGTTTCACCAACGCGCTCAAGACGCCGGACAACACGCTGGTCTTCGTCACCGACGAGGAACGGGCGGAAATCCGCAAGGACCAGACGGATTGCATGGGCTGCCTTTCCCATTGCGCCTTCTCGTCCTGGAAGGACCATGACGATTTCTCGACCGGGCGCCTGGCCGACCCGCGCAGCTTCTGCATCCAGAAGGCCCTGCAGAACGCGATCCATGGCGGCGACATCGACCGCAATCTCCTGTTCGCCGGCCACAGCGCTTACCGGTTCAAGCAGGACCCCTTCTATTCCAACGGATTCGTGCCGACGGTGAAGCAGCTCGTCGACCGCATCCTGACCGGGGATTGATGTCCGTGATGCGCGCGCCAGACATGCCCGGCCTTGCCCTGCTGCGTTACCGCGCGGCGGACTATCAGGTGCTTCGCCCCGGCCGGTTCGTCATCTGCGCCGTGAGCGGCGCGGAGATCCCGCTGGGCGAACTGGCCTATTGGAGCGAAGCACGGCAGGAGGCCTATCGCAGCGCGCCGGAAGCGACGCGGGCCCTCGCTACGTCCTGAGCATTTCCGGACATTTCAGGACATATGAAAGGAAGGTCGCGCATCGGGCCTGCCTGCTGCCGGAAACGGCGGGAATCCGGGCCTGAGCGCGTGCCGGCACCGGGCTGAACCGGCCCCGAAAGCAGGACAGGTCCCGCGCGTGCGCAGGCGCGGGTCCAATCATTTGAATTCGAAGTGTTGGATGCGGCATCCGGCGGCTTCCCGCCCGCCCGGCGCGTCCCGCGGCGCCCCTCAGTCCGTGGGGGCGACGTTGCGCGAGCGGATCAGCCATTTGCCGTTCAACCGCACCACCTCGTCCACGCCCCGGCCGGCGGCGGCGAGGCGCGGCGGCTGGGTGTAGGGCGACCCGGCGAACACGGTCATCCAGTAATAATGATAGCGGGCATGGTCCCGGTCGATGAACTCGATATGGGCATTGCTCATGATGTGATGCATTGCCGGGATGGTCTCGCCCTTGGCGCGCCGCTCGGCCTGACTGCGCTTGAGATCGGCCACCATCTTGCGCAGTGCTGCCGGCCCCTTGGCCTCGCCGAAGGAGCCGTCCGGCGTGAAGACGGTGGGATAGGCGTCCTCATTCAGCGAATCGATCGCGCGGACATAGTTCCACATGAGTTCGGTGATGGCGACGCGGTCCTGCGTCTCGCGCAGGATGTCCGCGTCCGCAGGGGTTTGCGCGGCGGCAGGGGCGCACATGGCGAGCAGGACGGCCAGCGCCGTCAGGGATGGTCGGATCATAGTCAGGGCCTCTCCTGTTGGATGTTCGCCGGCCTGTGGCGGCCGTTGTCGAACATTGTTGATCTACAGGGGGCGCTACCGCTCCGCAACGGCCGGCCGATCAACCCTCGTCCGGGAGAGTCTCTCAGGACCGGGATGGCATCGCCGCATGTGCCATCCGCCGCAGCGCGAGGCGGTCGAACAGGGCATTGGCGAGGCCGGGGCGCGGCCTCATCGCCGGCAGTTCCCCGGCATAGAGGCTGCTCAGGCGCTCGGGGAGGCCGGCGGGACCTTGCGTGCCCATGATCCGGCTGACCATGCGGTTCTGGAAATGGCGGACGGCATAGCTGACCATCCGCCGATACTGGAGGCGCCAGCCGCGCGGGCTCAGCAGGCGGACGGGTTCGCAGAGGAACCCGGCGGCATCGGCATGCGCGAGTCGTGCGCGATCCCAGTCGGCATCCGGGCCGAGATCGGTCGCGGCCCATGCGGCGACAAGGCCATCGTCGCCCACCAGATCGACGGGCAGCCGCAGGCCGCGCGCGCGCAGGCGGCGCAGGAAGTCGCCGCGCAGCGCATAGAGATCGCCGAAAAGGCCGCCTTCCTCGCGCAGCAAGGCCTGATAGACGCGGTGCCGGCGGCCGTTGAACGGCAGGCCCGCAACGGCATTGGCATGCGGCCGCTCGCGCAGGACGGCAATGAGGGCGTCGAGCGAGCCGGGCGCGATTTCCGCGTCGCCATCCATGAAGATCACGGCTTCGGGCATGTCGGCCGGCAGCAGCTCGTGGACGAAGCGGTTCCAGCTGCGCGCCTTCCCGCCCTGCGGCCATTCATGCACGATGAGCGCCGGATGCCGCGCGGCGACTGCCCGGGCAATGTCGGCCGTCCGGTCCGTCGAACCGTTGACGAGCAGGTGGAATGCCGTGCCGGGCCGGTCGAGCGGCAGGCTCGCCAGGCATGCGGCGATCCGGCGCTGCTCGTCATGCGCGAAGATGGCGACGGCGGTGCCTGCCATGTCAGTCGGCAGTCGGGTCCGCCGGATGGTTGCCCGCCGGGTCCGGGCTCCCGTGCTCCATCTCCGTCGGCACGCGCATCGGCAGGAACAGCGAGACGACCAGCGCGAGCAGCAGAGTCACGACGGTCGTCCAGAGCAGCACGGCAGCGACGCCGACGATTTGCGCGACGAGCTGCACCAGCACGCCGCTGTCCTCCCCATAGCCGACGCCGCCCAGCGCCACGGCGGTGAGCGGTGCGAGCAGCAAGGCGCCCAGCATGCCGCCGACCCCGTGCACGGCGAACATGTTCGAGGCATCGTCGATGTCGAACCGGCGGCGGACGAGATCGGCCATGATGAAGCAGAGGATGCCCGCAAGGGCACCAAGGCCGATGGCGCCCATCGGGCCGATCAGCCCGGCGGCGGGCGTGACGGCGGCAAGGCCGGCGAGGGCGCCGGTCGGAAAGCCCGCAAGGCCGGTGCCGCCGTGGCGGATGCGCTCGGCGGCCATCCAGCACAAGGCGGCGGACGCGGCCGCCAGATGCGTGTTGAGAAGCGCGAAGCCCGCGTCGGCGGACGCGCCGAGCGCCGATCCGCCGGTGAGGCCGAACCAGCCGACCCAGACCAGACCGGCGCCGGCCAGCCTGAGCACCGGGCTGTGTGGCGCGACGGGCGCGGGATAGGCGCGCTTGCCGATGAGAATGGCGAGCAGCAGCGCGGAGATGCCGGCCGTGGTGTGAATGACGATTCCACCGGCATAATCGAGCGTCCCCAGCTGCGCGAGCCAGCCGCCGCCCCACAGCCAGCGCGCGACCGGCACATAGACGAACAGCGACCAGAGCAGCAGGAACGGCACCAGCCAGCCCAGCCGGACGCGCTCCACCAGCGCGCCGACGATCAGCGTGGGCGCCAGCGCGGCAAGGATCATGTGGAACAGCGCGAAGACGGGCTCGGACACCGCCGTTCCCAGACGCAGCTCGGCGAGATTGGCAAGGCCCAGATTCTGCAGGCCACCGATCACGGACGGTCCGGGCGCGAAGACGAGGCTGTAGCCCGCGACGGCCCACAGCAGGGACACCGCGGCCACGCTCGCAAAGCCCTGCGTGAAGACCGGAAGGAGATTGCGCCCCCGCACGACGCCGGCCCAGCCGAGCGCGAGGCCCGGCAGAACCGCGAGCAGCACCAGCGCGCTCGCGGCCAGCAGCCAGGCATTGTCCCCACTGTCCGCGCCGGGTGGCTGCGCCAGCGCCGGGCGCGCGGCCAGCAACGCCAGCAGCGCGGCCCCCGCTTTCATGCCTGTCACTCTCTTTGCCATCGCTCCGCTCCGCTGTTGTGCCGGAAATCGCGAGGGCGAATTCCGGGGAAGCACAGGAAAAAGCGCATCCCTGCAGGCACTCCTAGCGCAGCTTTCTGTGTTTTCTCTTACACCCAGCCTTCGAGAATCTGGTCTGGTGGCCTGTCGCCGCCCACCCACATGCGGATATTGGTGATGACGCGCTCGCCGGTGGCGATGCGCCCCTCGAACGTCGCGGAGCCCATATGCGGGGTCATGACGACATTGGGGAGGGCGAGCAGGCGGGGATCGATGCGTGGTTCGAACGTCCAGACGTCCAGCCCGGCGCCGGCGATCCGGCCCTGTTCGAGCGCTTCCACCAGCGCTTCCTCATCGACGATGCCGCCGCGCGAAGCATTGATGAGATAGACATGGCGGCGCAGCAGGCCGATGCGGCGCCGATCGATCAGGTTCACGCTCTCGGCATTGAGGGGCGTGTGGATGGTGAGGATATCGATGCGTTCCAGCATCTCGTCGAGATCGGCATGCCAGGTCGCGGCCAGCTGCGCTTCCAGCACGGCCGGCAGCCGGTGGCGATTGTGATAATGGATCGAGAGCCCGAAGGCGCGGGCGCGCTGCGCCACAGCCTGGCCGATGCGGCCCATGCCGACGATGCCCAGCGCCTTGCCGCCGATGCGGTGGCCCAGCATGTTGCTCGGGCTCCAGCCGGTCCACTGGCCCGACCGCACCAGCTTCTCGCCCTCGGCGAGGCGGCGCGGGACGGAAACGATGAGCGCCATCGTCATGTCCGCCGTATCCTCGGTCAGCACGCCGGGGGTGTTGGTCACGATGATGTCCTTCGCGCGCGCGGCCTGCAGCGCGATATGGTTCACGCCGGCGCCGTAATTGGCGATGAGCTGGAGCCCTTCGCCCGCCTGCGCGATCAGGGCTTCGTCTATGTCATCGGTGACGGTGGGGACGAGCACGTCGCAGGCCTGCATCGCCTCGTGCAGTTCGGCGCGGCTCATCGGGTGATCGGCGGCATTGAAGCGCACGTCGAACAGCTCGGCCATGCGCGTTTCCACCGCTTGCGGCAGCTGCCGCGTGACGACGACACGGGGTCGGGCGGGCCGGGGGCGCCTGGTCATGAGGCCGCGCATGCTCCGGCGGGCGGGCGGAGGTCAAGCGGCAAATGCGTCCGACCCTTGCGGGACGGTTGAAGGGGCGCGGCGCGCGTGGCAAAGCGCCAGAGTGAACATGTGGGCGATGATGGGAGGGCGACGAGATATGAAGCGGCCATGGGCGCATCTGGCCTGTGCGATGCTGATCGTCGCCGCCGGGGGAAGCGCGGACGCGCAGTCCGGCAAGCGAGTGCCTTACTGGGCCTCGCTGGCCAAGGGCGAGGCGCGCATGCGCGTGGGGCCGAGCCTCGATTATCCGGCAAGCTGGATCTACCAGCGCCGCGACCTGCCGCTCAAGGTGGTGGAAGTCTATTCGAACTGGCGCAAGGTGGAGGACCCCGACGGCACGCAGGGCTGGATGCATGTGCGCCTGCTCAAGGACGAGCCGACCGCCATCGTGCGCGGCGGCATCGCCGACATGCGCGAGCGCCCCTCGACCGGCGCGAAACTGCTTTACCGGCTGGAGCCGGGCGTGGTGGGCCGTGTCTCGGGCTGCTCGGACGGCTGGTGCTCCGTGGCGGTGGGCAACCAGCGCGGCTATGTGCCTGCGCAGAGCCTCTGGGGCGCGATCCAGTAGCATCCTGATTGTCCGCATGATGCGGCTGGCGGGGCGGTTTCGCTGCGGCCGAAAGCCGCGCGCGCCCGGTGAGGCCCGAGCTGCGTGCTCCGGAAGGCTGCGGTTCGTCGCGATCCGCCGACAAGGCTGTTGCTCCGGCTGCGCCCGGGTGCAAGAACCGGGAGACGGGTTTCCGGTGGGGTGGGCACGGATGCTTTTGTCTCGCAATTATGCGCCGTCGGCCGATCTCGCGGCTTATGTCCGGCGCCATTATGTTTTCCATGCGCCGCTGCCGGACGACTTCGTCCTGATCGACAAGCTCATGTCCGAGACGGCGATCATCCGCATTCTGCTGCAGGGCGACTGGGCAGCGGAGACCGGGCCGGACCAATGGTCGAACTTCGGGCCGATTCCCCTCATGGGGCCCAACGGCATCCCCTGGCGCGTGCGGGTGCGCGGGCCGTTTCTCGTCGTCGGCGTGGCCATCCGGCCGGGCGGCTGGGCCAGCCTCTTCGCCGAGCCGGCCCGCGCGATCGCCGACGGCGCCCGGCCGCTGATGGCCTTATGGGGCGATCTGGGCGAGCGGCTTTACCGGGACGTCGCGGCGGCGCCGGACGATCATGCCGTCGTCGAGGCCATCGAGCGGGTGCTGCGGCAGCGGCTCGCGACATATTGCGGCCCGCCGCCCTCGGCGGCGATGGCGGCCTTCGAGGAAATCGCACGCGAGGACAGCACGATTCCCGTGGCGCGGGCAGCCCAGCAGGTCGGCCTGTCGGTCCGCCAGTTCGAGCGGCAATGCTATGCGAGCTTCGGCCACAGCCCCAAGGTCATCCTGCGCCGCAGCCGCTTCCTGGACATGGCGCAGGCGATGCGCGGCTTCAGCGAGCCGAGCGCGGAGCAGCTCGCGGCGCTGCGCTACTTTGACCAGAGCCATCGCAATCGCGAGTTCCGCCATTTCTTCCAGCTGACGCCGGGGCAGTTCGACAAGGTGACGACGCCGCTGTTCACGGCGGGGCTCAAGCTGCGCGCCGACGGGCTTGCCTAGGGCTAGAGCGTGATCATCTTAGGTTGAAGCATAGCCACTATTTCTGAGATAGTTTGCGCATTCGGTGGGGGAGAAGGCGTCGAGCAGTGATCCGATGCGCTTCCATGTTGCCTCGACTGATCGTTCGTTTGCCTTTCGCAAGAGCGTCTTGAGCTTGGCGAAGACCTGCTCGATTGGGTTGAGGTCAGGGCTGTAGGGCGGCAGGAACAGGAGCTTGGCCCCGCAGCTGCGGATAGCCTCACGCACGGCCTGGCCTTTGTGGCTGCCGAGGTTGTCCATGATGACGATGTCGCCCGGGGCAAGCGTAGGGACGAGGAACTGCTCGACATAGGCAAGGAAGAGTTGGCCGTTGATTGGTCCGTCGAGCACGCACGGGGCATCGATCCGGTCGTGGCGCAGCGCGGCGAGGAAGGTCAGTGTGCGCCAGTGACCGAACGGCACTTTCGCGTGCAGCCTCTGTCCGCGCCAGGCGCGACCGTGGGTGCGGGTCATGTTGGTCTTGGCCCAGGTCTCGTCAATGAAGACGAGGCGCGATGGATCAAGCCGGTTCTGGTACTTGCGCCACTGCATCCGTCGGCGGGCGATGGCGGGACGATCCTGCTCGCTGGCGAACAGGCTTTTTTTGAACGACAGTCCCTCGCGTTCGAGGAACAACCACAGCGCGCCATAACTCGCCTTCACCCCGCGGTCTGCCAGTTCGGCCAGCAAGCCACGCAGCGTCAGATCGGGTTCTGCTGCAACACGCGCCAGCAGCCACTCCCGCTCCGGCAGCAACACCGGCTTGCGGTGCCCGCCCAGTTTGCCTGGGACAACCCCGCCAGTCCGGCGCTGGCGCTGAGACCAACGCACAGCGCTCGCAACGCTCACGCCAAACTGCGCCGCTGCCGTTCGGGCGGAAGCGCCCGACGCCATCGCAGCAACAACCCGCTCACGAAGATCAATCGAATAGGCTCGGCTCATCCCTGCTGGCCTCCTGCCCAGCCAGCAGGTTGAATCAGAAAAATCAGCCCGCGTGAATCCCCAATCGATTCAATCAAACAAGATCACGCTCTAATCGACATCCAGCGCTGGCGGGCTGCAAATGGCGGTTTCCCGAGCTTCCGGTGCTCACGTGCCGTAAGTACGCTGCGCTCCGGGTCCCGAAAAACCACCATTTTCGCCACGCCATCATCTGGAGCCGAAGGCGTCCGTAGGACAATGGCGATCAGCCCCAAGAGGTTGTCGGGCCGGGGTCGCGCAAGCGCCGACAGTCTTTCCAGACGCTCGTTCAGCCCTGTGCGGGTCGGGGCAGCGCCGCCGCTTCCCGGGCGAGCTGTTCGATCTGCGCGGGGTCGGGGGTGCCCTTGGGGGCGACCCAGCTGCCGCCGACGCAGCCGACGAACGGCTGGGCGAGCCAGTCGGCGGCGGTGTCGGCGCTGATGCCGCCGGTGGGGCAGAAGCGGGCCATGTGGAACGGCGCGGCGAGGGCCTTGAGCGCGGGGAGGCCGCCGCTGGTCGCGGCCGGGAAGAATTTGAAGCGATCAAGGCCAAGATCGAGCCCGCGCATGATGTCCGCCGCCGTCGCCACGCCGGGCAGCAGCGCCGTGCCCGCGGCGTGCGCGGCTGTGCCCAGCGGCTCGGTGAGGCCCGGCGAGACGATGAAGCGGGCACCCGCTTCGAGCGCCTGATCGAGCATCCTGGGATTGAGCACCGTGCCCGCGCCGACGACCGCGCCGGGCACCTGCGCCATCTCGCGCATGACCTCCAGCGCCACGGGTGTGCGCATGGTCACTTCCAGCGCGGGGAGGCCGCCCGCGACCAGCGCCTGCGCGATCGGCACGGCATCGGCCACGCGCTCCACGATCAGCACCGGGATCACCGGCGCCAGCGCCATCACATCATCGACTGTCATGCTCATGCTTTCTTCTCGCGCCAGGCGGCGGCTGCGCCGTAAAGGCCGATCTCGGGGTGGATGGCGAGGCGGACCGGGATCGTCCGCATCAGCCCTTCATAGCGGCCCTTGGCGGTGAAGCGACTGTGGAAGCCGCTCTGGTTGACCAGGAAGTCGCGCATCCGCTGGGTGAGGCCGCCGGCCAGCACGACCTGATGCGGGCCATGCGCGAGCGCCAGATCACCCGCCACGGCGCCATAAGAAAGGCAGAAGCGTTCCAGCGCGGAGCGGGCCAGCGGATTGCTGCCGTCCAGCGCCGCCGCCCAGAGATCGGCATCGGACCACAGGGTGACCGGCTCGTGGCTGAGCGTTGCCAGTGCCTTGTAGAGATTGTTGAGGCCGGGCCCCGAGACGATCCGCTCGGTGGACACGCGGACGAAATCGGCGCGCAGGAGATCGAGGATGCGGCCTTCCAGCGCATCGAGCGGCGCGAAATCGACATGGCCGCCCTCGGTGGCGACGATGTGTGGCACGCCATCGTCGAACGCGACGAGCCCGACGCCGAGGCCCGTGCCGGGGCCGAGGATGGTGACGCCGCCATCGGTGGGGAAGGGCTTCTCCGGCCCGAACAGCAGCGGCAGGTCGCGCATCGGTAGCCGCGCCACGGCATGGGCGACGGCCTCGAAGTCATTGACCAGCCGGACGCAGGCAAGGCCGAGATCGGCGGCCAGGCTGGCCGGGCGGACCATCCAGCTCGAATTGGTGAGTTTGATGGTCTCCCGCGCGATCGGCGCGGCGAAGGCGATGGAAAGCCGGTCGGGCAGGTCGCCGCCTTCCTCGCGCTGATAGGCACGCCAGCAGGCCGCGAGGCTGGGATAATCCGCCACCTTGTACTTGCGCACGGTGCCGAGCGTGGGCACGCCATCGGCATCCAGCGTGGCGCGGGCAAAGCGGGCATTGGTGCCCCCGACATCGGCCGCGATGATCTGCGTCACAGCGCGATGTCCCGGTCCATTGCCGCCAGGATGGGCGAGGCGCCGGCCTCCGCGACATCGCTGTGATGGCGGAACAGGGCGAACAGCTCGCGGCCGGTGTCGAACGGCGGGGGCGGGGCCTCGGCCTGCGGGCGCGCGGCCCACTCGGCCTCGTTCACCAGCGCTTCCAGCCGGCCTTCCACGGCGCAGACGCGCACGATGTCGCCATCGCGCAGCTTGCCGACCGGGCCGCCGCCCAGCGCCTCGGGCGAGAGATGGATCGCGGCAGGCACCTTGCCGCTCGCGCCGGACATGCGCCCGTCCGTCACCAGCGCGACCTTGAAGCCCCGGTCCTGCAGCACGCCGAGCGGCGGGGTGAGCTTGTGCAGCTCCGGCATGCCATTAGCGCGCGGGCCCTGGAAGCGGACGACCACGACCACGTCGCGGTCCAGCTCGCCGGCCTTGAAGGCTTCCATGACCTCGTCCTGCCCGGCGAACACGCGGGCGGGCGCCTCGATCGTCCAGCGCGCCGGGTCCACCGCGCTGGTCTTCATGATGCAGCGGCCGAGATTGCCGGCGAGCAGCTTCATGCCGCCATCGGCACTGAAGGGATCGGAGACGGGCCGCAGGATCGCGTCATTGCCGGGCGCCGTGGGCGGCTCGTCCCAGACCAGCGCGTCGTCCACCAGCATGGGGCTGCGGCCATAATCGGTGAGGTCAGCGCGCGCGACGGTCATGATGTCACGGTGGAGCAGGCCATTGCCGAGCAGCTCCGTGATGATCCACGCCATGCCGCCGGCAGCGTGGAAATGGTTCACGTCGTCCGCGCCATTGGGATAGACTCGCGCGAGCAGCGGCACGACCGAGGACAGCTCGGCCAGGTCCGTCCAGTCGATGAGGATGCCGGCCGCGCGGGCGATGGCGGGCAAGTGGATGGCATGGTTGGTCGAGCCGCCGGTGGCGAGCAGGCCGATGGCGGCATTCACGATCGCCTTCTCGTCCACGCAATGGCCGAGCGGGCGATAATCCTCGCCGTCCCAGCCGAGCGACGCCACGCGATGCACGGCGGCACGAGTCAGCTCGCTGCGCAGCCGCGTGCCCGGATTGACGAACGCGGCGCCCGGCATGTGCAGGCCCATCACTTCCATCATCATCTGGTTGGTGTTGGCAGTGCCGTAGAAAGTGCAGGTGCCGGCATCGTGATAGCTGGCGGATTCGCTCTCCAGCAGCTCCTCGCGGCCGACCTTGCCCTCGGCATAGAGCTGGCGGATGCGCTGCTTCTCCTTGTTGGCGAGGCCCGAGGGCATCGGGCCGGCCGGCACGAAGATGGTCGGCAGATGGCCAAAGCGCAGCGCGCCCATCAGCAGCCCCGGCACGATCTTGTCGCAGATGCCCAGCATCAGCGCGCCTTCGAACATCGCATGGCTGAGCGCGATGGCGGTCGAGAGGGCAATGGTGTCGCGCGAGAAGAGCGAGAGCTCCATGCCGGCCTGCCCCTGCGTGACGCCGTCGCACATGGCAGGCACGCCGCCGGCCACCTGCGCGGTGGCGCCCACTTCCCGCGCGGCGATCTTGATCGCCTCGGGATAGCGCCCATAAGGCTGATGGGCCGAGAGCATGTCGTTATAGGCGGTGACGATGCCGATGTTCATGGCCCGGCCGGTGCGGATCGCGGGCTTGTCCTCGCCGCTCGCCGCGAAGCCATGGGCCAGATTGCCGCAGGAGAGCATGTCCCGGTTCGTGCCGGCGTCGCGCCCGCGCTCGATGAGGTCGAGATAGCGCAGCCGGCTCGCGGCACTGCGCGCCGTGACCCGCTCGGTCACTCTCGCGATGACGGGATGAAGGTCAGTCATACCAGCTTGCTCCGTCCCGCTCGATCAGCGCGATGCCGGCCGAGGGACCCCAGGTCCCGGCGGCATATTGCACCACTTTCTGCCCGGATTCCTTCCAGCCGGCGGTGATGCTGTCGATCCATGTCCATTGCGCTTCCACTTCGTCGCGGCGCACGAACAGGGTCGTATCGCCTTCGATCAGATCGAGCAGCAGCCGCTCATAGGCGATCCGCCGCCGCTCATTGGCGAAGGCATGGGCGAGGCTGACGTCGAGCCCGACTTCCTGCAGCTTGACTCCGTCGCGATCGAGGCCGGGTCGCTTGGCCATGATACACAGGCGGATATTCTCGTCCGGCTGCAGGCGGATGATGAGCTGGTTGGGCTCCAGCGCATCGCCATAGCCATTGCGGCGAAAGATGCTGTGGGTGACGGGCTTGAACTGGATCAGGATCTCCGACTGGCGGCTGGGCATGCACTTGCCGGTGCGCAGATAGAAAGGAACGCCCGTCCAGCGCCAGTTGTCGATATGGGCCTTGAGCGCCACGAAGGTCTCGGTGTCCGAAGGCTTGCCCAGCTCCTCGGCATAGCCGGCGATGAGCTTGCCGCCTACCGCGCCTTCCCGATATTGTCCCCGCACGCTGTGGGTGCGCACGCTGTCCGGCTCCATCGGGCGCAGCGAGCGCAGCGCCTTCACCTTCTCGTCGCGCACTGCCGTCGAATCCATCCGCGCGGGCGGCTCCATGGCAATGATGGACAGGATCTGGAGCATGTGGTTCTGCACCATGTCCTTCAGGGCGCCAACGCCGTCATAATAAGAGACGCGGCCTTCCAGCCCCACCGTCTCGGCGACGGTGATCTGCACATGATCGATCGCGCTGGAATTCCACAGCGGCTCGAACAGCCGGTTGCCAAAGCGTAGCGCCATGAGGTTCTGGACCGTCTCCTTGCCCAGATAATGGTCGACGCGGAAGATATGTTCCTCGGGGAAGAGCGCGCCGATGGCGTCGTTCACTTCCTTCGACGACGCCAGATCCTTGCCGATCGGCTTCTCCATGGCGATGCGCGTGTCCGCGCCGATCAGCCCGGCGCCGGCCAGGCCCTGCGCGGTCGGCGCGAAGAGGGACGGGGGCGTCGAGAGATAGACGGCGACAGGCCCGGTGCTGAGCGAGCGGGCCCGTTCCGCCAGCGCAGCGAACTGCGCTTCATCGCCCGCCGAGACGGGGCAGTAGACGATGCGCTCGAGAAATCCGGCGATGCGGTCCTCGTCCAGCAGCTCCGCCTGGGCATAGGTCTTGAGCGCTTCCGCGATCGTGTCGCGAAACGCCGCGTCGTCCATCCGGGTCCGGCCCGAGGCCATGATGTGAAACGGCTCCGGCAGCAGCCCGTCGCACAGCAGATGATAAAGTGAGGGAAACAACATGCGATGGGCAAGATCGCCCGTCGCCCCGAACAAAATCAGAACCGTGGATTTTTCGGCCAAGGGACCCTCATCATAGCGAAGCGCGGACAGGGCCGCGCGTGAGCAGCTTCAGGGGTCAGCTTTACAGTCGCGGACTCATTGCGCAACCGCACAATAAGGCGCGCCGGCAGTCCATGCGCCGGAATCCCGCTTGAATCCGCCATTTCACGGGGCGGGCGCGCCCGGACCATGGTCGAAGGCGCGCAGATGCCCCGAACGGTGAAGCCTCTGGACGCGAACCGGTCTGCCGCTTATGGCCGCACCATCGCGGCGCGCGGGCGTGGCGAAATGGTAGACGCAGCGGACTCAAAATCCGCCGGAGCAATCCATGTCGGTTCGAGTCCGACCGCCCGCACCAATTCCTTCCGCCGAATGTTCAGCCCTGACACTTGAGGGTGAAGAGAATAGGGCGGTTCGACGCCTTCATTCCGGGCGCAGAGGGATAGCGTCCAGCCTGATCGCGCGCATTACGCATCTGGAAACAGGAGTGCCTCGTAATCGCGCGCGCCGTGCAGGATGTGAATGACTGTCACCTGATGCTCATCGGCGCGGTAGAAGATCACATAGTTGCCTTGAACCCTGCGGCGGATGCCCAGATGCTCATAGCGTGGCACCAGCGGAAATCCTTGTGGGAGATCGCCAAGGCCACGCGCCTTGTCCAGCAATTGCGCCACGAACGTGCGGGCGCGCGCGGGATTGTCCAGCGCGATGTAGTCGCCGATCGTCTCCAGGTCGGAAAGAGCTTCGGCGGTGATGACGACCTTCATGGCGCGTCGCGCACGGCTCCGGCGTCCGCATAGCGGGCGTCAAGGCGCGCCGCCGCATCGTCAAGGCTCAGCACGCGCCCGGCGTCGGCATCGGCCAGCCCGCGCGCAATCGAGGCATCGAGCGCCGCAAGGCGAGTTTCGCGTTCGTGGATCAGACGCACGCCTTCCCGCAGGATTTCGCTGCGGGAGTTGTAGCGTCCGGTCTTCACGAGCCGGGCCACAAAGGTTTCGAGCTGTTTTCCGAGATCGACGCTGCTGGCCATGGGGCACCTCCGGAGTCAGGAATATCGCCATCCGATAACTATTATCAAGGATGGTCTCCCTTTCCGCGTCGACAACGCCATCGCGGTGCCCCGGGGTGGCGGGATCGGGGCGTCCCCGTCGTCGCGTCGCGCGCGCCCATTTTGCCGCGCGGCTTGAAAATGGCCTCCCGCATTTCCTTATTAGCGCATGAGCGGCGTGTGCCGCGCCAGCGGATCGCGGGGTGAGGAAGATGAGTTCAGGTCGGTCGCGGCAATGGATGTGGGCTGACGCGGTCGGCCTCATCGACAAGATGGAGCGCCTGCACCGGGAAGGCTATTCCCCGGCGCGCGCGGGGCGTGGCGGCGTGGGCTGGGAGCCCCCCGTGGACATCATCGAGACCGATCATGAAGTGCTCGTGCTGGTCGCACTGCCCGGCGTCGATCCGGAGCAGGCCGAGGCCTTCATCGAGGATGGCGTGCTGGTCGTGCGGGGCCAGCGCGTGCTGCCGCCGGAGATCCGCACCGCGCGCATCCATAGGCTGGAACTGCCGCAGGGGCGCTTCGAGCGGCGTCTCGCGCTGCCCCGTGGCCGTTATCAGGATGTGAGCCGGACGAGCGCGCACGGGTGCCTGCTGGTCACCCTGCACAAGGTGAATGGCGGAGGCCAGTGGTGATGGACAGCATGACCGAACAGAAAAGTCCGGAGCCGGTGCAGGCGCCCGGCGCGAGCGGACCGCAATTGCCCGAGCTGCCCGAGGACGCGATCATCATCGTGCCGGTGCGCAACTTCGTGATGTTCCCGGACGTGGTGATGCCGATGGCGATCGGGCGGCCCGCCTCCATCAATGCGGCGCAGGCCGCCGTGCGCCAGAGCCTGCCAGTGGGTATCCTCGCGCAGCGGGATGCCGGCGTGGACAATCCCGCGCCCAACGACATGCACCGCATGGGCACCATCGCCAATGTGCTGCGCTACGTCACGGCGCAGGACGACACGCATCATCTCATCCTGCAGGGCGAGACGCGCTTTCGCGTGGTCGAGTTCCTGGAGGGCTGGCCTTTCCTCGTGGCGCGGGTCGCGCGCGTGGCCGAACCGGAAAGCGACGCCCCCGAGATCGAGGCGCGGATCATCAACCTGCGGCGGCAGGCGCTGGAGACGGTGGAGCTTCTGCCGCAGGCGCCGCAGGGCCTGGGCGACGCGATCCGCAACATCGGCTCGGCGTCCACGCTGGCGGACACGGTCGCGGCCTATCTCGACATGGGCGCGGACGAGAAGCAGGAGATACTGGAAACCGTCGCGCTCGACGTGCGGCTGGACAAGGTGTCGCGCGCGCTGGCCCAGCGCCTGCAGGTGCTGCGCCTCTCCGCGGAGATCGGCCGGGACGTGCAGGAAACGCTCGGCTCGCGGCAGCGCGAGGCGCTGCTGCGCGAGCAGATGGCCGCGATTCAGCGCCAGCTTGGCGAGGATGACGGCAAGGCCGCCGAAGTGGCGGAAATCAGCGAGAAGATCGAGAAAGCCGGCATGCCGGCGGACGTGGAGGCGCAGGCACGCAAGGAACTGCGCCGGCTGGAGAGCACGCCCGACGGCGCCGCCGAGCACGGCATCATCCGCACCTATCTCGACTGGCTGACCGAGCTTCCCTGGCAATTGCCCGAGGAAAAGCCGATCGACATCGCGCAGGCGCGGGCGGTGCTGGACGCGGACCATTACGGGCTGGAGAAGATCAAGCGGCGCATCGTCGAGTATCTCGCGGTGCGCAAGCTGGCGCCGGAAGGCAAGGCGCCGATCCTGTGCTTCGTCGGCCCGCCCGGCGTGGGCAAGACCTCGCTCGGCCAGTCGATCGCGCGGGCGATGGGCCGACCGTTCGTGCGGGTGAGCCTGGGCGGCGTCCATGACGAAGCGGAGATCCGGGGCCACCGGCGCACCTATATCGGCGCGCTGCCGGGCAACATCATCCAGGCGATCCGCAAGGCCGGCACGCGCGACTGCGTGATGATGCTCGACGAGATCGACAAGCTGGGGCAGGGCATGCATGGCGACCCCTCCGCCGCCATGCTGGAAGTGCTCGATCCCGAGCAGAACGGCACGTTCCGCGACAATTATCTGGCGCTGCCGTTCGACCTCTCGCGGGTCGTCTTCATCGCGACCGCCAACATGCTGGACTCCATTCCCGGCCCGCTGCGCGATCGCATGGAGATCATCAGTCTCGCCGGCTATACCGAGGAAGAGAAGCTCGCCATCGCGCGCCGCTACCTCGTGCGGCGGCAGCTCGAGGCGAACGGCGTGACAGCCGAGCAAGTCACTGTCAGCGACGCGGTGCTGGAAGCGATCATCCGCTTCTACACCCGCGAGGCGGGCGTGCGGAACCTGGAGCGCGAGATCGGCAAGACCATCCGCCATGCCGCCGTGCGCATCGCCGAGGGAACGGCCAGCCATGTCGACATCACGCCCGACGATCTGCAGGAGATCCTCGGCGGGCGCATCTTCGAGAACGAAGTCGCGCAGCGGACCAGCGTGCCGGGCGTGGCGACCGGCATGGCATGGACGCCGGTGGGCGGGGACATCCTGTTCATCGAGGCGACGATGATGCCCGGCAATGGCCGGCTCATCCTCACCGGCCAGCTGGGCGACGTGATGAAGGAAAGCGTGCAGGCTGCGCTCAGCCTCGTCAAGAGCCGCGCCGACGCGCTGGGCATCGCGCGCGAGACGTTCGAGAAGAACGACGTCCACGTCCATGTGCCCGCTGGCGCGACGCCCAAGGACGGGCCGAGCGCGGGCGTGGCGATGTTCCTGGCGCTCACTTCTCTGTTCACCGGGCGCACGGTGCGCAGCGACACCTCGATGACCGGCGAAATCTCGCTGCGCGGGCTGGTGCTGCCGGTGGGCGGCATCAAGGAGAAGGTCGTGGCGGCGGCGGGCGCCGGCATCACTCGCGTGATGCTGCCGGCCCGCAACCGGCGGGACTTCGACGACATCCCGGTCAGCGCCCGCGACAAGCTGGAATTCATCTGGCTGGAGACGGTCGAGGATGCGCTGGCGGCTGGGCTGGAAGAGGAACCGGAGGCCGGGGCGCCATCCTGACGTGACGGCGGGGCAGGGGCGGGCGTCCGTCCTCTCCCTGACCGGCCTTCCTGACCGGCCCTGACCGGCGCGCGCGATATTCCTGTTGCCCATCCGCGATCGAGCGATGAGGATGGCGCAAAGAGGAGATCCCGCCATGCGCCGTCGCACGTTCCTGGCCGCCCTGCCGGCCGCCGCCACCATGCCTGCCCTTGCTGCTGCCCGTCCGCAGGGAGCGGGCGCGTCCGGAGGCGAGGCCGCCGCGCCGCAAGCGCCCGCATGGCCGGCCGGCGAGGATCGCTATATGCGGCCGGACGTCCATGCCGGCGACCGGCCGATCGGCGCGTCCTTCGCTTCGCGCACGGCGGTCTACGGGCTGAACGGCGCGGCAGGCACGTCGCACCCGCTCGCGACGCAGGTGGGCATCGACATTCTCCGGCGCGGCGGATCGGCCGTGGACGCGGCCATCGCCATCAATGCCTGCCTAGGCCTGCTGGAGCCCACGGCCTGCGGCATCGGCGGCGATGTCTATGCGATGATCTGGGACCCG
This sequence comes from Sphingobium sp. SYK-6, assembly GCF_000283515.1. Lineage (GTDB taxonomy): Bacteria > Pseudomonadota > Alphaproteobacteria > Sphingomonadales > Sphingomonadaceae > Sphingobium > Sphingobium lignivorans. The sequence goes on along the minus strand of NC_015976.1, from coordinate 3,467,593 downwards.
GCGCAGCACAAGGTGGTGGGCCTCGCGGGATCGGGCCGGTCGCCGCGTGGCCTCTCGCTGGAGACAGTGCGCAGCCGCGCGAAGAATGGCGTGCTTCCCTCGCACGGCGCGATCAGCGTGTCCGTCCCCGGCGCGGTCGACGGCTGGTGGACCATGCACCAGCGCTACGGCAAGCTGCCCTGGGCGAGCCTGTTCGAGCCCGCCATCGCACTGGCCGAAGCCGGTGCGCCGGTGCCGGACATGATCGCCTTCTACATCCGGCGCGGCATGGCGCTGTTCGCCCGCAGCGGCAACGGCATCGAGGAGACCGCCAACGCGCTGCGCACATGGGGCATGGCCGACGGCAAGGGGCCGCGCGCGGGCCAGGTGTTCCGCAATCCCGACCTCGCCCGCACCTACCGGGCGATCGCGGCCGGGGGGCGCGACGCTTATTATCAGGGCGAGATCGCCGATGTGATCGACCGCTATTTCCAGCGCATCGGCGGCTGGCTGCGCAAGGCGGACCTGGCGGCGCATCGCTCCGAATGGATCGAGCCGGCGCGCACGGACTATCGCGGCGCCACCGTCCACGCGATCGGCGCGAACACGCAGGGCATCGCTACGCTGCAGATGCTCAACATCCTGGAGCATTTCGACATGGACGCGGCCGGCTTCCAGTCGCCCCTGTCGATCCATCTCCAGATCGAGGCCAAGCGCCTCGCTTATGAGGACCGGGCGCGCTATTATGCCGATCCGCAATTCGCGCAGGTGCCGGTCGAGTGGCTGGTCTCCAAGGATTATGCCGCGCAGCGCGCCAAGCTCATCCGCCCGGACCGCATCCTGACGCCGGTCCATCCCGGACAGGCGCCGAGCCGGGGCGACACCACCTATTTCAGCTGCGCCGATGCCTCGGGGCTGATGGTGTCGATGATCCAGTCGAATTTCCGGGGCATGGGATCAGGGCTGGTGGCGGACGGCCTGGGCTTCATGTTCCAGGATCGCGGGCAGCTCTTCAGCCTGCAGGATGGCCACCCGAACATCTACGCGCCCGGCAAGCGGCCCTTCCAGACGATCATCCCCGGTTTCGCCACGCGCGGGGACGACCCGTGGATGAGCTTCGGCGTGATGGGCGGCGACATGCAGCCGCAGGGGCAGGCGCAGGTCATCGTCAATCGTGTCGACTATGGGCTGGAGATCCAGTCCGCCGGCGATGCGCCGCGCTGGCATCATGAGGGCTCGTCCGAAACCATGGGCGAGGATGATCCCACGATGGGCCCCAAAGGCCTGCTGCGGCTGGAAAGCGGCGTCCCGCAAGCGACCAAGCAGGCGCTGGCCGGCATGGGCTGGACGCTCGGCGAGTCCGATGGCGGCTTCGGGCGCTATCAATGCGTGGAGCACCGCATGGATGGCGATACCCGCGTCTATGCCGCCGCCAGCGAGATGCGGGCGGATGGCTGCGCGCTGGCTTATTGAGGGGGGTGGGGGGCTCCGGTCTCAATCCCGGGAACGGCGCAGTGACGTGATTTGGACGAATAGGGATTTATGCGGAGGATATCGATTGCGCTGGCCTGTGCCTGCGTTGCTGCCCAGCCGGCACAGGGCTTCTTTTGGCAACGGGTGCGGTAGCGGCGTGCGTCTGAGTTTCAGTGAACCGAAGTCAGTAGAGCGCCGGAAGGATTAATGCCGCATTGCATTGCCGCCGCCGGCGGGCGGCTTGCGGGCAAGGCCGGAATCGGATCGCCATTCCCCGTCTCTCGCCCCCCGCATAAAAAAAACGGGCCGGTTGCCCGGCCCGCTCCTGTCTTCTGGTTGGCGGGCGTTCCGCCGGGGCGTTCAGAGCTTTTCGGTGAGCTCCGGGACGGCCTTGAAGAGGTCCGCGACCAGGCCGATGTCGGCGATCTGGAAGATCGGGGCGTCTTCGTCCTTGTTGATGGCGATGATGGTCTTGCTGTCCTTCATGCCCGCAAGGTGCTGGATCGCGCCCGAGATGCCGACGGCGATGTAGACCTCCGGCGCCACGATCTTGCCGGTCTGGCCGACCTGATAGTCATTGGGCACATAGCCCGCGTCCACGGCGGCGCGGCTGGCGCCCACGGCGGCGCCGAGCTTGTCGGCCAGCGGCTCGATGATCGCGTGGTAATTATCCCCGCTGCCAAGGCCGCGACCGCCCGAGACGATGATCTTCGCGCCGGTGAGTTCGGGCCGCTCGGACGTGGCCAGTTCCTCGGAGACGAAGCTCGAAAGGCCGCTTTCGCCCGCGCCCGCGACGGCTTCCACCGTGCCGGTGCCGCCCTCGGCCGCTGCCTTCTCGAAGGCCGTGCCGCGCACGGTGATGACGAGCTTCTTGTCACTCGTCTGCACTTTCGCGATGGCATTGCCCGCGTAAATGGGCCGCGTGAACATGTCCGGCCCGTCCACCGCGATGATGTCGCTGATCTGCATCACGTCGAGCAGGGCAGCCACGCGCGGGGCGATGTTCTTGCCGTTCGTCGTCGCGCTGGCGAGGAAAGCGTCATGATCGGCCATCAGCGTTGCGACCAGCGGCGCCACATTCTCGGGCAGCTGATGCGCATAGGCCGCGTCATCGGCGAGATGGACCTTTGCCACGCCCGTGATCTTCGCGGCCGCTTCCGCCACGGCAGCGCAGCCCGCGCCGGCGACCAGCAGATGGACCTCGCCCAGCTTGGCTGCAGCGCTCACGGTGTGGAGCGTCGCGTCCTTCAGGCTTGCATTGTCATGCTCGACAAGAACCAGCGTCTTCATGCCGCAACTCCCAGAGCCTTCAGTTTCTCGACCAGTTCGTCCACGCTGGACACCTTGATCCCGGCCTGCCGGCTGGGCGGCTCGCTGACGTTGAGCGTGGTGATGCGCGGCGTCATGTCCACGCCATAGTCAGCCGGCGTCTTCTGCGCGAGCGGCTTGGACTTGGCCTTCATGATGTTGGGCAGCGAGGCATAGCGCGGCTCGTTGAGGCGCAGGTCCGTGGTCACGATGGCGGGGAGCTTGAGCGCCACCGTCTCGAGGCCGCCGTCCACTTCGCGCGTCACATTGGCGGTGTCGCCGGACACCTCGACCTTGCTGGCGAAAGTGCCCTGCGCCCAGCCGAGCAGCGCGGCGAGCATCTGGCCGGTCTGGTTGCTGTCATCATCGATGGCCTGCTTGCCCAGGATGACGAGCGAGGGCTGTTCCTCATCGGCCACGGCCTTCAGCAGCTTGGCGACCGCGAGCGGCTCGGCCACGCCTTCATGCGTGATGAGGATCGCGCGGTCCGCACCCATCGCCAGCGCGGTGCGCAGCGTATCCTGCGCCTTGGGCTCACCGATGGAGACGGCGACGACTTCCGTCGCCACGCCCTTCTCCTTCAGGCGGATGGCTTCCTCCACCGCGATCTCATCGAACGGGTTCATGCTCTGCTTGACATTGGCGAGGTCCACGCCGCTGCCGTCCGCCTTCACCCGTGGCTTGAGATTGTAATCGAGCACCCGTTTCACCGGGACAAGAATCTTCATGGAAGCTCTCCGCAAGACATTGCCTGATCGCTATTCTATATAGCATTTTGCGCGATTGCACAGGCCTCGCGGCCCGCCTTCACGCGCTGTCTATAGAGCGCAGCGCGCCGGAAATCAGCGAAATTTTGCTTTGCGCCGCCGTTGTTCCGGCTTGAGCGGATGCGAAGCGGGCGCCCCCTCTCGCGGGAGCGCCCGTTCCGTAGCGGCAGCGCGAAAGCGCTCAGCCCAGCTTTTTCACCTCGGCCACGATCTTGCGGGCGGCATCGCCCAGATCGTCGGCCGGCACGATGGCGAGGCCGGAGTTGGCGAGGATTTCCTTGCCCTGCGCCACGTTCGTGCCTTCGAGGCGCACGACCAGCGGCACGGAGAGGTTCACTTCCTTGGCGGCCGCGACGATGCCATCGGCAATGATGTCGCAGCGCATGATGCCGCCGAAGATGTTGACGAGGATGCCCTTCACGGCCGGGTCGGACAGGATGATCTTGAACGCCGCCGTCACCTTCTCCTTGGAGGCGCCGCCGCCCACGTCGAGGAAGTTGGCGGGGAACATGCCGTTCAGTTTGATGATGTCCATCGTCGCCATGGCGAGGCCGGCCCCGTTGACCATGCAGCCGATGTCGCCATCCAGCTTGATATAGGCGAGGTCGTACTTGCTCGCCTCCAACTCCATCGGGTCTTCTTCGGTCTCGTCGCGCAGGTCCATCAGATCCGGGTGACGGAACAGGGCATTGCCGTCGAAGCCGACCTTGGCGTCGAGCACCTGGATCTTGCCGCCGGCGATCGCGAGGGGGTTGATCTCGATCTGGCTGGCATCGGTGCCGAGGAACGCCTTGTAGAGCGCGCCCGCGACCTTGGCGGCCTGCTTGGCGAGATCGCCCGAAAGCTCCAGCGCGGCAGCCACGCGGCGGCCATGATGCGGCATGAAGCCGGTCGCGGGATCGATGGTGATGGTGTGGATCTTCTCGGGCGTCGAATGCGCCACTTCCTCGATATCCATGCCGCCCTCGGTCGAGGCGACCATGGCGATGCGGCCGCTCGCGCGGTCGACGAGCAGGGCGAGGTAGAATTCCTTGTCGATGTCGACGCCATCGGTGATGTAGAGGCGGTTGACCTGCTTGCCGGCCTCGCCGGTCTGGATCGTCACCAGCGTGTTGCCGAGCATGTCCTTCGCATGGGCCTCGACTTCCTCGAGCGTCTTGGCGAGGCGGACGCCGCCCTTGGCATCGGGGCCGAGTTCCTTGAACTTGCCCTTGCCGCGGCCGCCCGCGTGGATCTGCGCCTTCACCACATAAAGCGGCCCGGGCAGCTTCTTCGCGGCCTCGACGGCTTCCTCCACGGTGAGCGCGGCGAAACCGGCGGGCACGGGGGCGCCGAACTTGGCGAGCAGTTCCTTGGCCTGATATTCATGAATGTTCATGGACGCATTTTCCTGAGCGAGAGGGATGGGAGCGCCATAGCGCCCTGCGCCGGAAAGTGCGTTGCAAAGTTGCGAAGTGATCCGGCCGGACGCTGGCCGGCAGGCGCCGCTCAGCCGAGCGAGCAGCCCAGCGCCGCGGACGCAGTGACGCGAATGATCTCCGGATCCTGCATCGCGCGCAGGTGGCGCATCAGTTCGTTATAGCTGGTGCGGCTCGGATCGAGATCGGCTGTCCTGCCGAGCGAGCGCAGCTTCATGAGCTGGCCGGTGCTGAGCTTCTCGACCATCGGCCTTGCCATGCAGCGCGCCATCGGCTCGCTGAGCCCGGCATTGACGAGGCCCTGGCGCAGCTGCGCTTCCGGCGTGGCGCAGGCGGAAAGCGCGAGGAGGGCGCAAAGCGGCGCCAGAGCGAAAGCGGCACGGCGCGAGAGGGCGGGACGGGGCGTGTGAACGAGTGGGGCGGGCATGGGCATGGGGCTTCCTATAGATCGCCGCGTGGTGCGCGCAAAGGGGCAGGGCGATCCGGCGGCAGCCCGGCGGGGGAGAAGCCGATTGACGCGCGCGCCGCGCCGACGCATCGCATGGGTTACCCCGCGGGCCGCATGGTCGCCCGCCGATGGAGCTGCATGTCCATGGATCGCTTCTTCTCCGATATCGCCAGCCGCATGGCGACACTGGCCGGTCAGCCGAAAACCTTCTTCCTGGCGCTGGGCACGATCATCGTGTGGGGCATCAGCGGCCCGATCTTCCAGTGGTCGGACACCTGGCAGCTGGTCATCAACACAGGGACGACGATCGTCACCTTCCTGATGGTGTTCCTCATCCAGAACGCCCAGAACCGCGACGCGAGCGCCATGCAGGTGAAGCTCGACGAGCTCATCCGCGCGATGAAGACCGCGCGCAATGACTATATCGGCATCGAGCATCTGACCGATATCGAGATCTGCCGCATCCGGGAAGCGCTGGAAAAGGACCAAGGCATCGAAGGGGCCTTGCGCAGGCAGCAGAGCGAGGCGCTGATTCGCCTGGTCGAGCGCCGCTGAACGGGCCGCCGCCGCCCCATGTCATTGGGCGGCGGGGTGCTCTTCCCTCGCGGACGCGGCGAAGCCCGGGCGGGCGGTTCAGCTTTCCTGCGGCATCGCCTTGGGATCGACCGGCCAGGGATGGGCAGCGGCGGGGCTGGAGACATCGTCCATCGCCGGCGTTTTCGTGGCCTTGCTTTTGGGCGTGGCAGGCGGCGCGCGGCGGGCGGACGAGGCGCTCTTGGCCGCATCGCTCCAGCGCTGATCGAGCCTGGAGCGCGCTCGTTCCGCGCCTTCGCGCAGGCGCTGCTTGGGCCCTTCGAGCTTGCCCTCCCGGTTCGCCCGGATGAGCCGGCTGCCGATGAACGCAGCGACGGCGCCGGTCAGAAAAGTCCTCAGCATGATTCTCTCCTTTCGTGGGGGCGAATGCGCCCCGCTCTCCAGCAGCCAACGTGCGGCGGCAGGGCCGGTTCCTGCCGGGAGGGCAGGGCCGGCCCGCGCCGCCCGCCGCGTCTCAGCGGCAGCGCACCTGGCCGCGATCCACCTCGCGCCCGATGACCGCGCCACCCGCCGCGCCGAGGATGGTGCCCAGCGTCTTGTTGCCGTCCGGCGCGATGACGTTGCCGAGCACGCCACCGGCGAGACCGCCGATGATGGTGCCGCGCGTGCCGTCCGGCTTCTGGCAGTAATAATTGCCGTCGCGATCCCGATAGACCCGGTCGCCCCGGCCCATCACATGCTCGCCGCCGCGATGGCCGTCGCCGCGATAGCCGTAACGCGGCCGGTCATTGCCATAGTCGCTGCAGGCGCCGAGCGGCAGCGCGAGGACAAGAGCGACGGGCGCGAGGAAAAGGGCGCGGGCGTGGGGAATAGTCATGAGTCTGGCCTTTCATTGCAGAGCGGAGGACGGGCACAGAGCGTCCGCCTCTCCACCGGGGAGAATGGTCGGGCGCGGCAGGCGGTTCCGCAAGGGAGGCTAACCCGCCTGCCGTGGGAGCCGTGATCCTCGTCCGTCGCAATGTGGGAGGAGAGCGAGCAAGGCGCGCCAATGCCCTGCGCTCCCACAGCCTCGCGCAGCGCCTCGTTTGCCATTCCCCCGACGGGGCGGAAAATTACTCCGCTGCGACCTTCGCGCTGCCCTTGGCCAGCAGCGGCGCGAGATAGTGGCCGGTGTAGCTGCGCTTCTCCTTCACCACCTGCTCGGGCGTACCGGTCGCGACGATCTCGCCACCCTTGACGCCGCCTTCCGGCCCGAGGTCGATGATATAGTCCGCCGTCTTGATGACATCGAGATTATGCTCGATGACGACGACGCTGTTGCCTTGCTCGACCAGCGCATGAAGCACTTCGAGCAGCTTGCGGACATCCTCGAAATGGAGGCCGGTGGTGGGTTCGTCCAGAATGTAGAGCGTGTTGCCGGTCGCGCGGCGGCTCAGCTCCTTGGCGAGCTTGACGCGCTGGGCCTCGCCGCCCGAGAGCGTCGTCGCCTGCTGGCCGACCTTCACATAGCCCAGGCCCACTTCGGCGAGCATGGCCATCCGGTCGCGAATGGGCGGCACGGCCTTGAAGAACTCGACCGCGTCTTCCACCGTCATGTCCAGCACGTCGGCGATGCTGTGGCCCTTGAACTTCACTTCCAGCGTCTCGCGATTGTAGCGCTTGCCGTGGCATTCCTCGCACGTGACGTAGACGTCCGGCAGGAAGTGCATCTCGATCTTGATGACGCCGTCGCCCTGGCAGACCTCGCAGCGGCCGCCCTTCACGTTGAAGGAGAAGCGCCCCGGCTTGTAGCCGCGCGCCTGTGCCTCGGGCAGGCCCGCGAACCAGTCGCGGATATTGGTGAAGGCGCCGGTATAGGTCGCCGGGTTGGAGCGCGGGGTGCGGCCGATGGGCGACTGATCGATGTCGATCACCTTGTCGAGATGCTCCAGCCCCTCGATCTTGTCATGCGCGCCGGCGATGACGCGGGCGCCATTGAGCGTGCGGGCGCTGGCGGCATAAAGCGTGTCGATGGTGAAGCTCGATTTGCCCGAGCCGGAGACGCCGGTGATGCAAGTGAAAGTGCCGAGCGGGATGCTCGCGGTCACGCTCTTGAGATTGTTCGCCCGCGCGCCCTTGACGGTAAGCTTCTTGCCGCTGCCCTTGCGGCGCCGCGCCGGCACCGCGATCTCGCGCGCGCCAGTGAGATAATCGGCCGTGAGCGAGCCTTCCGTCGCCAGCACGTCCGCAAGGCTGCCCTGCGCGACGATGGTGCCGCCATGCACGCCCGCGCCCGGCCCCATGTCCACGACATGGTCGGCGGCGCGGATCGCATCCTCGTCATGCTCCACGACGATGACGGTGTTGCCGAGATCGCGCAGGCGCTTGAGGGTCACGAGCAGCATGTCATTGTCGCGCTGGTGCAGGCCGATGCTGGGCTCGTCCAGCACGTACAGCACGCCCGAGAGGCCCGAACCGATCTGGCTGGCGAGGCGGATGCGCTGGCTTTCGCCACCGGAGAGCGTGCCGCTGGTGCGATCCAGATTGAGATAATCGAGGCCGACATTGTTGAGGAAGCCGAGCCGCTCGTCGATCTCCTTGAGGATGGCGCGGGCGATCTGATTCTGCTGCTCGCCAAGCTGGGCGGGAAGCGCGGCGAACCAGGCCAGCGCGTCCACGACCGACATGCGGGTGGGCGTGGCGATATCCGTGCCGGCGACCTTGACCGCCAGCGCCTCGGGCTTGAGGCGCGCGCCGCCGCAGGTCTCGCAGGGCTGGGCGGTCTGGAACTTGCCCAGCTCCTCGCGCATCCAGGCGCTTTCCGTCTGCAGCATGCGGCGATTGAGATTGCCGATCACGCCTTCGAACGGCTTGCGCACGTCATAGGACTTGCGGCCGTCCTGGAAGGTGAGGGTGACCGGCTTGCCGCCCGTGCCATGCAGGATGATGAGGCGGACCTCACCGGGCAGCTCGTTCCACGGCGTCTCGAGGCTGAAGCCGAACTCCTTCGCGAGCGAGGCCAGCACCTGCATGTAATAAGGCGAGGGCGGATTGGACTTGGCCCAGGGAACAATGGCGCCCTTCTTGAGGCTCAGCGCCTCATTGGGGACGACAAGCTGCTCGTCGAATTCCAGCTTCTCGCCGAGGCCGTCGCAGGCCGGGCAGGCACCCTGCGGCGCGTTGAAGGAGAACAGGCGCGGCTCGATCTCGGGAATGGTGAAACCGCTGACCGGACAGGCAAATTTTTCCGAGAAGATGATGCGGTTGGCCGGGATGCCGGCGTTCTTCATGCCTTTGTTAGCCCTCCCTCCCTCAGGTGGGAGGGTTGGGAGGGGGGAAGACTCGGCGCTGAAGCTCTGCGGCATCTCGCGCAATTCGGACGCGCTGCCCCTCTCCCCGGCCCTCTCCCCTGAAGGGGCGAGGGAGTCGAGCGTCCCATCGGCCAGATCGACATAAGCGAGGCCATCCGCCAGCTTGAGCGCGGTCTCGAAGCTCTCGGCGAGGCGCTGGGCGATGTCCGGCTTCACCGCGATGCGGTCCACCACCACTTCGATGTCGTGCTTGTACTTCTTGTCGAGCGCGGGCGCTTCCTCGATCGGGTAGAATTCCCCGTCGATGCGCACCCGCGTGAAGCCGGCGCGCTGCCATTCCGCCAGCTCCTTGCGATACTCGCCCTTGCGGCCGCGCACGACCGGGGCGAGCAGGTAGAGCCGCGTGCCTTCCGGCAGCGCCAGCACGCGGTCGACCATCTGGCTCACCGTCTGCGCGCTGATCGGCAGGCCGGTCGCGGGCGAATAAGGGATGCCGACACGCGCCCAGAGCAGGCGCATATAATCGTAGATCTCGGTGACGGTGGCGACCGTGGAGCGCGGATTGCGGCTCGTCGTCTTCTGCTCGATGCTGATGGCCGGCGAGAGACCGTCGATATGCTCGACATCCGGCTTCTGCATCATCTCCAGGAACTGGCGCGCATAAGCCGAGAGCGACTCGACATAGCGCCGCTGGCCCTCGGCATAGATGGTGTCGAAGGCAAGGCTGGACTTGCCCGAACCCGACAGGCCCGTGATGACGATGAGGGCATCGCGCGGCAGATCGACGTCCACGCCCTTGAGATTGTGCTCGCGCGCGCCGCGCACGGAAATTGTCGTGAGACTCATGTCCGCTGTTCTATCTTCGTTCTTCCGGGGAATCCAGAGGGCAAGATAGGAAGTGCAGGGGGGCAATAACAAGGGCAGGTGGCGACGGGTCGTCGCATGGTCTCGCGCCAAGGGGAGGCGCGCCGTCTTGATCCTGGTCATGGCAGGTCAAGGTGGCGGGCTCTATTTCAGGGGCAGCCTCTGCCCTGCGGCGTTCGCCGGAAGGCGCGCGGGCGGGACGGCAGCGAACATGGATAGCAAGGAGACAGACATGCGACATGGCAGCTTGATGCGGGGCGCTTTTCTTACGGCAGCCTTGCTGAGCATGGCAAGCGGCGCGCTGGCGCAGGACCCGCCGGAAATCCAGGAGGAACGCCGCGCGCTCAATGCCGAGCAGGCGAAGCTCGCCGCCGATCTGGTCGCGGACTATCAGGCGCGCAAGGCGGCCGTGGCCGAGGAGCAGGCGGCACGGGACGTCGCCTACAAGCGGGCGCTGCGCGAGCATGATGCGCAGGTTGCCGCCATCAAGGCCAAGGCCGCCGAGGACCAGGCGCGCTGGGAAGCGGCGGTCGCGGCCTGCAAGGCGGGCGACTACAGCCAGTGCGGACCGCGCCAGCCCTGATCGTCCGGACCATCGCCCCGCATGAGGGGCGGGCGCCGTAACGGGTGCCCGGTCCTTGTCGGGGATGGCCGGTTTCCGGCTGGGACAAGCGCGTTTCCAGAGTGGAACTTGACAACTAGCGCAATTCACGACAGATACCTATCGTGATAGGAGAGTTGTCATGGCTGTTACCGCTACACCCATAACCCCCCGCTTCGGCGCAGAGATTTCCGGCGTGGACATCAGCAAGCCGCTGGACCCGCAGACGGTGCAGCAGCTCATTGCCCTGCAGGACCAATGGGGCGTCACCGTCTATCGCGATACCGGGCTCGACGATGACGGGCAGATCGCCTTCGCGCGCAACTTCGGCCATCTCGAAAGCCTGCCGCCCCGCGAGGACAGGCCGCGCCTCTATCTGTTCAATGCCGGCAATCTCAACGCGAAGGGCGAGATCAACTGGGACCCGGCTGCCACGACCTATCGCAAGGGCGACCAGATCTGGCACACCGATTCGTCCTTCATGGACCTGCGCACATCCTATTCGATGCTGCGCGCGGTCGAGGTGCCCTCGACCGGCGGGCCGACCTGGTTTGCCGACGCGCGCTCGGCCTATGACGACCTGCCCCAGGATGTGAAGGACCGCATCGAGACGCTCGAATGCGAGCACAGCCTCTGGTGGTCGCGCAAGCAGGGCGGCGCGGACATCACGCGCGCGCAGATCGAGGAGCGCCACCGGCCGGTGCACAAGCTCGTTTCCCCGCACAAAGGCTCGGGCCGCAAGATGATCTACGCCGGCGCGCATTGCTATCGCGTGGTCGGCTGGAGCTGGGAAGAGAGCCGCGAGCTCATCGATTATCTCAACGACTTCGTGACCCAGGACAAATATGTCATCAGCGTCGACTATGCGCCTGGCGACATGGTGATCTGGGACAATCTCGCCGTGTTCCACAAGGGCGGCCAGTTCGACTGGAACGAGCGGCGCGACATGCGCCGCGCGACCGTGCGCGAGGCGCCCGCTCCCGAGGGCGAGGACGATCCTTTCGGCGAACTGTTCAGGAGCGCGCCCCGGATCGAGCCGGCAAAGGCGATCTGAAGGCGGCCCATCCCCGGGTTGAACCGGGACTTCGCCGGATCGATGAGTCGTGGCGTAGCTGCGATGCGACGAACCGAGGCGGCGGGGCTTGAACCTGCGCGGCGAGCGGCTAGACTTTCCGCACCCGGCCTGTGACCGGGGCGCGGGTTCGGTCGCGGACTGGCGATGAGGCGCTGTTTTTCTTTCGCGATGCGGCATTCGTGGAGCGAAGGGCCCGACGCGTCGTTTTCTCCCGGAATTTGTCCTTTTTCTGCCACTCAAGGCGAGAATTTGTGCCGCCCCGGTGCGATGTTTCGCATTTTTCTGTTGCGGCGCACAAGGGAATCTGATCCCATATGTTGCATGAATGTTGCGTAACGGATGCTTAAGGTCCCAGTAACCATTTCGGGCTCATCATCACGTTACGACACGATTGATGGAGGCAGCTATGGGTCAGCACGCTAAGCCGACGGACGGAGCCATCGCCCTGGCGGAATTGCGCGAATTCGCGTCCTTCCCCGCCGCGACCCAGCGCTATATCCGCCGCTCGCTCGACGTGGCCCTGCATCGCGGCGAACCCATGCAGACCTGGGGACGCGACGTGGTGGAGGAAGCCAGCATTCGCGCACAGACCCGCCTCTATGACAGGCTCCAGGAAATCAAGGCACGGGTGCCGGACGACAGCGGCCTCGATCAGGTCGAGCCGTTCATGGCGCCGCTGGTCACTGTCTCAGCCTTCGATCTCGGGCAGAACCGGCTCAACAGCTTTTCTGCCTATCGCTTCCTCTACGAGCGGCTGATCGGCGCACATTCGCGGCCGTGGCTGCCGGGCGCCTTCTGCGCCGCCGCCAGCCTGCCGCATCTCCACCCCGAGCGCCGCCGCGCGCTGCTCCAGTCGATCAGCGAAGCCGCCGCGACCGCCGCCGGCTGGTCCACGCGCGAGCCGACCTTCTATCCCGAATGGGTGGAAAAGGTGGACATCAGCAAGGCGCCGAACTGAGACGTTGAGACAACTGCCGCCGGGCCCGTAGACCGCCCGGCGGTAAAGTGCAGCGAAGGCCGGATAGCCTTCGCCCGCCTTCCTATTCGGATCTTCCCTGTGCTGCGCCGGGCATGACCGCCTTGCGATCCGATCGGGCATCCGGCATTTTTGCGGCGAAGCCGAAGAGCGACCGTTGCGTTGCGAGGGGACGAAGGAGGAGGTCCGATGGAACTGCATCGCGGGCGACTGATCGATCATCTGCAACTGGTGGTTGCCGATCTGGCAGCGAGCCGGCGTTTCTATGAGGCGATCCTCAAGGTGCTGAACATTCCGGTGGAGAGCAATTCTCCGCATGATTTCTGGGCGGACGAGCTGTTCGTCTCCGGGCCCGACGGTCCGGAGGCTGCCGGTGTCCTGACCGGTCGCCATCATCTCGCTTTCCAGGCGGCCGACCGCGCGATGGTGGACGCCTTCTACGCGGCTGGTCTCGAAGCGGGCGGCAGGGACAATGGCGCGCCCGGGGTGCGGGCAAGATATCATCCCGGTTATTATGGCGCTTTCCTGCTCGATCCCGACGGCAACAACATCGAAGCGGTGTATCACGGCGAAGCCGGGCGCAGCGCGCCATCCGTCAAGCTGACGTTCGAGATGTAGCCCCCTTAGGGCTGATCGACATTCATTTCTTCCGTTGAACAGGCACCCTTCCTGCCAATGTTTTGGCGGCGTGGACAGATTCGAGCGGTGGTTCCTTGCAGGTCGTCTGTCAAACCGGCCGGCCTCGATGCCAAAGGTCACACGAAAGGCACATTATCAGCGAAAAAATTGCCCCGGCGCGCTCGCCGGCATGTTACTGTATTCGCGGAGAGAAAGAGCCAAGGCGTCCGCGCTCAAACATTTCATGCTTCGATCCGATCTAATAGGACAGCCCCGATTTCGCCATCGCGCAGGGACAAGCTGCGCTATCGCCCTGAAGAAGAGGATGCTTCCCGCCTTATGCTCGCTTTCCAACGGACAGGCCTGCCTTCACCGAAGCACATGGCTCTGCCTTGAATTTGTCCCCACCGCCCAAGATATTCAACAACCTGAATCGTTTTCACCGTTGATATTCGATCCCAAAACGTCGCCAGGTCGTTTCATACCGATTAAAATACATGTCAATTTGCTCAGCCGTAAGATATTTCCGGAATGTACCGCCTTCGCCGCGCCAATAGAATGCACCGTCCGGCTTGGTCACGGCTCTGGCGAACTCAACGGCTTTGACGATCTCTGCATCTGGTCGGTCAATTTCGGCGGACTGTAGCAATTGTTTGATAACTTCCTCGGTGTCGGAAACAAGTCGACCATAATTGACGATGAGAATGCGCTGCGGATCCGACCAATGCCGTTCCGCCCAGCTCTGCAAATTTTCGGATAACTTTCCTGAAAATGCCTCGAACGGCTGAAGGCCATCTTCTCTTAAAAAAAGATCGAAGTAATGTCCTAGCTCGCCATCGTGCGCGATTTGCTTAACGGACTTTGGAATTCCCTCAATGAAGTATTCTCGAAAGCGAGAATTATCTGCCTGAAGGTAAATATAATTTAGTCCTGACAAAAAGACGTCGAGCGGGTGACGGTAAATATAGCATGCTCCGCGGGTTTTTACCGAGGGGCTTTCGAGAGGGGCCGGCGCGTGTGTCTTTCCCCAAACGACGCCTGTCGATTCCGAAATCCGTTCCGCCTTTGCGATAAATTCGATAGAGTTTCCTGGGTCATATTCGGGAAGACGATCATCCAGCAGGTTTGAGCGAGCATCGAAAAACAAGCGATGTAAAACAATGCGGAGAAACGTGTTGCCCGATCGGGGGTAGGAAGCGATCCAGTAAACTTGCATCGAAGGACTCTGCTGTTTGGGTTGTAAAGGCAGGACAGCGAAGCATATAACTGGCGGTCCAGGTTGCCATGTGCCGATCCGAGCGGTGTTATGCAAGCGACTTGGCAGCATTTGCGGGCGTTACCCCTCCTATCGCGCTACCTGGGCGTTTATGGTTGCAATCGTCGCACCAGTTTCTCGGCGCCAGCCGATCGTGGGCCAGCGATGAGATCAGCGTCCCATTCAGGCGGTCGTCGCATAAGCGAAGCTATTAACGAACATGTTCTGCTGGAGATGGGTTAGATATTTGGTCCCAGCATGTGATGGTGTAAATTTGTCATCGTCACAGCGGAGGGAGCTATGGACCAGGTTCTCCACGGCAGAGCGGTCACTCCGCGGCCAGAAGCTCCTCGGCCGCCTGCAGATCCACGGAGACGAGCCGGCTCACGCCGTGCTCCACCATGGTGACGCCGAACAGGCGATGCATGCGGCTCATCGTCACGGCATTGTGCGTGACGATGAGATAGCGGGTCGCGGTGTCGCGCACCATCTGGTCGAGCAGGCCACAGAAGCGCTCGATATTGGCATCGTCGAGCGGCGCGTCGACTTCGTCCAGCACGCAGATCGGCGCGGGATTGGTGAGGAACAGCCCGAAGATGAGCGCCACGGCGGTGAGCGCCTGCTCGCCGCCGGACAGCAGCGTCAGCGTGGTGAGGCGCTTGCCCGGGGGCTGGGCCATGATCTCCAGCCCGGCCTCCAGCGGATCGTCGCTCTCGATGAGTTCGAGATGCGCGCTGCCGCCTTCGAACAGGGTGGTGAACAGGCGCTGGAAATGGCCATTGACCGCTTCGAACGCGGCGAGCAGGCGCTGGCGGCCCTCGCGGTTCAGATGGCCGATGGAGCCGCGCAGCTGATTGATCGCGGTGGTGAGTTCCTCGCTCTCGGCGCGGCTTTTCGCCTGCGTCTCCTCAAGCTCGGCCAGCTCGGCGGCCGCCACGAGATTGACCGGGCCAAGGCGCTCGCGATCGAGCACCAGCCTGTCATGCCGGGCCTGCTCGTCGGCGGCATGGCCCACCTCCTCGCTGGCGAAGCCGAGCTTGCCCGGTAGCACCGGCGGCGGGCAGGCGAAGCGCTCCCCGCAGGCCTGGCCGATATCCTTGCGGCGCGCGACGGCATGCTCGGCGCGGGCCAGCGCCCCGGCGCGGGCCTCGCGCGCGGCCGACAGCGCCTCATTGGCGGCGGCGAGGCGCTTTTCCGCCGCGCTGAGCGCATCCTGCGCGGCGGCCTCGGCGAGGCGGGCCTCTTCCGCGCGCTCGGCGCCTTCGCGCGCGCTCAGGGCAAGCGCGTCGAGTTCGGCGGACAGGGCTTCGGGCCGGCCGCGTATCGCCGCAAGATCATTGCCCAGCGTCTCGGCGCGCGCCTTCATGTCGGCGATGCGCCGCGCCGCGTCACCCGCCCGCGCGCGCCAGCCGGAGACTTCCGCGCGGATCGCCTTGTGACGCTCCTCGTCCGTGCCGATCGCCCGCTCGACCATGGTCTGCTCGGCCTGCACTTGCCCGATGGCGGCGCGACACCGCTCGGCAGCGGTCTTGAACAGCGCGACCTCGGCAGCGGTTTCCTCGCCCTGCGGCAAGGCATCCAGGGCGGCGCGGGCGCCGGTCATTTCCTGCTCCGCCGCGGCGTGATCGGCAGCGGCTTCGGCGGCGCGACGGTCCAGATCGGCGCGGCGGCCCGCCACACGCTCCAGCATGGTCGCGACCTCGGCCAGCGTGCGTTCGGCGCCGCGCGCGGCATCCTCGGCGGCCGATGCGGCGGCGCGGGCGGCGCGCTCCTGCGCATTGGCCTCGCGCAGCGCCTCTTCCGCCGCAGCCAGCGCCTGACCGGCCGCGTCCACCGCCGCCACGATGCCGGGCCGCTCCCGCGCGATGGCCTCCAGCCGATTGATGCGAATGAGGCGTTCGGCAGCGGCCGCGCCGCCTTCCTGCGCGACGAAGCCATCCCAGCGGCGCAGGCGCCCGTCCAGCGTGACGAGGCGCTGGCCGACATGAAGTGGCTGCCCGCCATCCTCGGGCGCGACGGCGATCTGCGCCAGCCGCCGGGCCAGCGCGTCGGGCGCGCGCACATGCGCGGCGAGGGGCTCGCAATCGGCCGGCAGCGGCGGATCGTCCGTGGTGATCGCGGCGCCGGACCAGCGGGCGCGGCCATTCTCCCCGAGGGCGGCCTGGAGATCGTCCCCGAGCGCGGCGGCCAGCGCGCGCTCATAGCCGGGATCGACGCCGATGCTGTCGATCGCGCGATCGCCCTTGCCCGCGCCTTCAAGCCCCTTCTCCAGCGCCCGCGCCTCGCTGTCGAGCGCGGCTGCCGTGGCCTTCGCCGCCGCCAGCACGCGCTGCTGGGTGGCGACGGCCTCTGTCTGCGTCTCGCGGGCGAGGGCGGCGGCGGCCATGAGCTGCTCGGCAGCGGCACGGTCCGCGAGGGCCTGCGTGCGGGCCTGCTCGGCCGCGCCCTGCCGCTCTGCCAGCGGGGCCGGATCGGGCAGCTGGGCAAGCGCGGTGGCGATGCGCTCGACCTCGCCTTGTGCGCGCGCCAGCTTCTGGCGGGCGGTGGCGAGGCGGGCCTCCGCGACGCGGCGCTCGGCCTGCTCGCCGGCGAGCCGTGCCATTGCCTGCGCGAGCGAAACCTCGCTGTCCCGGCTGGCGCGCTCGGCCTCGGCGAGGCGCGCGGCGAAAGCGGGGAGGGACCCGCGCGCTTCCTTCAGGCGCTGGGCAAGCGTCGTCTCTTCCGCCTGCAGCCGCTCGATCGCCCCGGCGGCATCGATGGCAAGCGCGCCTTCGCGCTCCTGATCCTGCGCCATGCGGGCAAGCTGCCCTTCGAGATCAGCGATGCGGCGGACGAACTCGTCCCGCTCCGAGGACAGGCGTTCGAGCCGGAAGCGGGCTTCCGCCGCAGCCTCGCGCGCGCTGTTGGCGGTGGCGCGGGCCTGCGCGAGCGCATCGATGGCTTGCTGGGCCTCACCGGCGATGGCGGCCTGCGCGTCCTGCGCGGTGCGCACCAGCGCCTCGGCAGTCTCGGCGTCCCGGGCGGCCTGATCGGCGGCCTGTGCGGCTTCCCGATAGCGCGCGAACAGGGCGCGGCCCTCGGCCAGCTGGATCTTCTCGCTGAGCTCCGTGTAGCGCTCCGCCGCGCGGGCCTGGCGGCGCAGGCTGGCGGCGCGCCCGTCCATCTCGGCGAGGATGTCATCGAGCCGGGCGAGATTGGCGGCACTGGCGCGCAGCTTCTGCTCGGCATCCTTGCGGCGGACATGCAGGCCTGCGATGCCGGCCGCTTCCTCCAGCATCGCGCGGCGCTCGGCGGGCCGGGCAGCGATGACGGCGGCGATCTTGCCCTGGCTGACCAGCGCCGGGCTGTGCGGGCCAGTGGCGGCGTCGGCGAAGATGAGCGAGACGTCCTTCGCGCGCACGTCGCGGCCATTGGCGCGATAGGCGCTGCCGGCGCCCCGCTCGATGCGGCGCACGACTTCCAGCTCGCCTTCCGGCCCGAGATCGATGGATGGCAGCACGATGCCGGGGGGCTGAACGGCGAGCAGGCTCACCTCGGCGAAATCGCGCGCCGGACGCGTGGCCGTGCCCGCGAAGATCACGTCGTCCATGCCGCCGCCGCGCATGGACTTGGGGCTGGATTCGCCCATCACCCAGCGAATGGCTTCGAGCAGATTGGACTTGCCGCAGCCATTGGGGCCGACGATGCCGGTCAGCCCGATCTCGATCCGCAGTTCGGTGGGCTCGACGAAGCTCTTGAAGCCGGTCAGCTTAAGACGGCGCAGCTCCATCGCCCGGCCGGGGCCGCCGGCCGTTTCCGGCGCCGGGTCGATCGCGCCGCCCTGTGCGCCGGCCGCGTCCAATCAGGCGCCCGCGCCCTTGAGCTGCTCCTCGAGACCCTGCCAGGTCGCGGCATTCTCCAGCCGCTTCTCGTTCAGGATGAGCGTGGGCGTGCCGGTGATCTGATATTTTTCCGAATCCCGCTGGACGCCCGATGCCAGCGCCTCGGCGGTCTTGACGTCGGCCAGGCACTGGCGGGCCTTCTCCTCGGGGATGCCCCGCTGCTTGGCGAACTCGATCAGGCCGCCCAGCTCGGCGACCTTGATGAAGCGCTGCTCGGGCGGCGAGGTGAGGGCGGCCTGATAGGCGCCTTCGCCTTGCGACTGGAGCTGGCGGATCATGCCTTCCTGATAGCCGAAGAACTGGACATTGAGCGGGAAGAAGGCTTCCGGCCCGCTGCAGCGCGCGAGCAGCGCCACCGCGATATCCAGCGGATCGCGCACGAAGTTGCGATATTCGAAGCTCACCTTGCCGCTGTTCACATAATCGCGCTCCAGCGGCTCGTGCGATTGCTCGGTGAAGTCGGCACAGTGCGGGCAGGTGTAGGAGCCGAACTCGATGAGCTTGATCGGCGCATCGGGATTGCCCATGCGGAAGCCGCCCTCGGGCGTCGCGACGACCTGCTGCGCCCAGCTCGAACCCGCCGGTGCGGCCTTGGCGGCGACATTGCCGCCGGGCGCGCTTGCGTTCGCGCCGCTATCCTGCTGGCCGCAGCCGGCAAGTGCGATCAGGGCCAGAGTGGCGGGGAGAGCGACAAGGCGTTTCATGATGGGCCTCATAATGAAGGTAGAGACGGGAAATGCGGCGGGTCTAGCTCAGTTGCCGGAGCGGGGCAATGCCGGCAGCAGGGGCCGCAGCCCGGCCCAGTCATGCACGTCCGCCAGCGGCCTGCCATTGAGAATGAAGAAGGGCGTGCCGGTGAATTCCTTTGAATCCCATGCGCTTGCGGTGAGGGCGAGGACCTGGCTCAGCGCCTGCTTGTCCGCAAGGCACTGGCGCTGGGCGGCGGGCGTGAGGCCGCGCGGAGCGAGGCGGGCGATCAGGCCGGTCTTGTCCGCGATCTCGGTGATCTGGGCGACCCGGTCCTCGGCGGGCGCGGCGTCCTTTTGCGTCTCCGCATAAGCCTGCGCCCGCTTCATCCAGTCGTCGAAGCCGGCGAAAAGCGTTTCGTGATTGCCTGCGAACCGCGCGGCGCCGCCGCAGCGCGCCAGCATCGCGGCGGCAAGGTCAAAGGGATCGCGCACATAATTGCGGAATTCGAGGCTGAGCAGGCCGCGCCGGATCCACTGCGCCTTGAGCTGCGGCGCGCCTTCCGCCTGGAAATGCGCGCAGTGCGAGCAAGTGTAGCTCAGATATTCGACGAGCCGGTTGGGCGCCTTGGGATTGCCCAGGATGAAGGCGCCATTGGGGCCGATGGTGACGGTGCTGGTCCAGTCCGTGGCCGCCGCCCGCTGCTGGGCCGGCGCGGCGGCCGGCGCCGCGAGCATGAAGGGCAGGACAAGGCAGGAGAGGAAACGGCGCAGCATCTCGTCAAAACCTCCCGAAGCAGGCTGGTGGGAAACAGGCGGCGGCCCCGCGCATCAAACTAGCTGATTCGCGGCGGCCGGGGCGCATTGGCAAGACCGCGCGCCATGGATTCGAGGACGGAGCGCAGTTCCGGATCGCTCACTTCGCGCAGGCCCTCGCCCAGCTCCTGCGGGATGGGGCGCAGCATGGCGGGCGGCGGGCGGCGCACGGGCTCGCTGGGGACGACCTGACCCTGGCGCATCGCCACGCGGGACACGGCGTCATAGCCGAAGAAGCGGTTCACCCGCTCGATGATCTCCGGCACGACATGCTGCACCATGGGCGCATGGCCGCTGGCGACCACGAGCTGCAATGTGCCGCCGGAACGTCGGCCGGTCGGGAAGCGAATCGATTCGGGGCTGGTCAGTTCCGCATAACGCTGCCCGACGATCTCCGCCCAGCGCGTGACGATGCTCGACTGGATGAAGCCGAACTTGCGGAACGCCGCGCGGCCGATGTCCGGCATGAGATCCGCGATGGCGCGCGGCGCGCCGACACGCGGACGCTCGGCCGTTGCGGCGCTGTTGCCGGCCTTTGCCTTGCGTGCACGCGGCGTCTTCTTCTCGGGGGTTTCCGTCATCCCCGGGTCCATGCCATAGCCGGGCCATGCCCGTCGACGGATTATTGATGGCGCAGCGCGATGTGGCGGCCGCTCTGCTCGCGCATTATCGCTGCCATGCCCGCCTGCTGCCCTGGCGCAGCCCGCCGGGGGAGCCGCCGCCCGATCCCTACCGGGTCTGGCTGTCCGAGATCATGCTCCAGCAGACGACGGTGGCGGCCGTCATTCCCTATTATGAGCGCTTCCTGGTGCGGTGGCCGGACGTCGCGGCGCTGGCGGCCGCCGAGGATGGCGACCTGATGGCTGCGTGGGCGGGCCTTGGCTATTATGCGCGGGCGCGCAATCTGCTGGCCTGTGCGCGCCATGTCGCGGCCTTGCCGGGCGGGCGCTTCCCGGATGACGAGGCGGGGCTGCGGGCGCTGCCGGGCGTGGGCGCCTATACCGCTGCCGCCATCGCCGCCATCGCCTTCGGACGCCGGGCCGTGGTGGTGGACGGCAATGTCGAGCGCGTGGTGAGCCGCCTGTTCGCGGTGGAGACGCCGCTGCCGGGCGCGAAGGCCGAGCTGCGCCTGCTTGCTGACCGGATCACGCCGGAGGCAGACGCAGGCGATTTCGCCCAGGCAATGATGGACCTCGGCGCGACGATCTGCACGCCGCGCAGGCCCGCCTGTCTCGCCTGCCCGCTGGCGGAGATGTGCGCCGCGCGCGCGGCGGGCGACCCGGAGCGCTTCCCGGTCAAGGCGCCGAAAAAGGCCCGGCCCGAGCGCAGGGGCACGGCCTGGTGGATCGAGGCGGAGGGCGCGGTGTGGTTGCAGCGCCGCCCCGCGCGGGGCCTGCTCGGCGGCATGCTGGGCTTTCCCACCAGCGAGTGGCGCGAAGATCACGAGCAGACCGTGCCGCCTCCATGGCCCGGCGAGTGGCGGCTGATCGAAGGGCGGGTGCGCCATGTCTTCACCCATTTCGCGCTGGAGCTGAGCGTCGCGCGCCTGTTTCTCTCCGTGACGCCTTCGTCCGCCGCGCTTGCCAAGGCACTGGGCGATGGCCAATGGTGGCCGCTCGGGAGGATCGGCGAAGCCGGGCTGCCGACGCTGTTCGCCCGCGTCGCGCAGGCGGTGCGCGAGGATGAAGGTCGATAGGGACAGGGAGAGAGCCAGGATGACGAACCGGACCATCGCGCCCGAGGCACGGGGAATCACCTTCACCGGAAGCACGCTCGACCGTGCCGACCAGCTGCGCGTCCATCCCGAACGGCTCTCTGTTGCCTGGGCCGACACGCGCGCGCGCGTCGTGCGGCTCGATGGGCTCGATCCGCTGCCGGACGATGAGGGCATGCTCGCCACAGTCCCGGTTCCGCCCGGCGCGCGTCTTGCCGACCATGCGCTGCTTGGCCTGCAGGAAGACGGGGTGCCGCTGTTCATCGCGCTCCATGTGGAGAAGAAGCCGCACGAGCCGCCGGTCTTTCCCCCGAAGGTCTGGCAGATCGTTCCCCACCTTCGCCCCGATCAGGCGGCGCTCTATGCCGGCGCGCGCAGCCTCGTCGACTGGCATGACCGCCACCAGTTCTGCGCCTGCTGCGGATCGCCCACCCATCCGGTGAAGGCCGGCTGGTCGCGCCAGTGCGGCACCTGCGGCGCGGAGCATTTCCCCCGCACCGATCCGGTGGTCATCATGCTCGCCGAATATGAGGACAAGGTGCTGATCGCGCGGGGCGCGCGCTTCCCGCCCGGGCGCTTCTCCGCGCTGGCGGGCTTCGTGGAACCGGGCGAGACGATCGAGGAAGCGGTGCGCCGCGAGCTGTGGGAAGAGACGGGCATCCGCACCGGGCGCGTGGACTATCTGTTCAGCCAGCCCTGGCCTTTCCCGTCCCAGCTCATGATCGCCTGCACGGCGCAGGCGCTCGACTGCGCGCTGACGCTCGATCTGGAGGAAGTGTCCGAGGCCATGTGGGTGAGCCGGGACGAGGTGCGCGCCGCGCTCGCCGAGGCGCCGGACGCGCGCTTCCAGCCACCCACGCCGGTCGCGGTGGCGCACCACATGCTGCGGCACTGGCTGGGCGAGTGAAGCACTGCATCGGGGTTTGAACGGCATGGCCTGAGGGACGCTGGCGGGGGGCTCGCTGGCGGAGCCGCATTGCGTCCCCTATATAGCATGTCTAAAGCGCAGCCTCCTTTCCAGAATTCCGGACGACCCTCTCCATGCTCAGCCTCAACGAAGCCCTTGATCGCGCCCAGTCGCTCGTCGCCGCCGCGCGCCGCGCCGGCGCGGACGCCGCCGACGCGGTCTATGGCTGCGACGCGTCCTCGGGCGTGACGGTCCGCCTCGGGCAGCTGGAGGATGTGGAGAATTCCGAATCCGAGCATATCGGCCTGCGCGTGTTCGTCGGCCATCGCTCGGCCAGCGTCTCCTCCTCCGATCTCGCGCCGCGCACGCTGGACACGCTCGTCGAGCGCGTCATCGCCATGGCCCGGGAAGCGCCGGAAGACGCTTATGCCGGGCTCGCGCCGGAAGACCGGCTGATGCGCAAGAAACTGCCCTCGCTCGACATCGAGGATCATGAAATTCCTGGCCCCGCCGCGCTGCGCGAACGCGCGCTGGCGGTGGAAGATGCCGCGCGTGCGGTGCTCGGCGTCACCAATTCGGAAGGGGGCGGCGCCGGCTTCGGCCGCGCGCAGGTCGCGCTCGTCACCAGCCATGGGTTCGCCGGGGCCTATGCCGGGACGAGCCACTCGCTCTGGGCCAGCGTGCTGGCCGGCGAAGGCGCGGGAATGCAGCGCGACCATGCCAGCCACACCGCCCGCAAGCTGCGCGACCTGGAGGCGGCGGACGCCATCGGCACGCGCGCGGGCAGCCGGGCGGTGGGGCGGCTCAACCCGAAGCGCGTTGCCAGTGGCACCATGCCGGTCATCTTCGATCCGCGCGTGGGCAACAGCCTGATCGGCCATCTGATCGGCGCGATCTCCGGCCCGGCCGTGACGCGCAAGGCGAGCTTCCTGCTCGACCGGCGCGGCGAGCCGGTGCTGCCCGCGACGCTGAACCTCATCGACAATCCGCATCTCCAGCGCGGCCTGCGCTCGCGCCCGTTCGACGGGGAAGGGCTGCCGACGGCGATGAAGCGGATCGTGGACGGCGGCATCCTGACCGACTGGCTGCTGGACAGCGCCTCGGCCCGGCAGCTCGGCCTCGCGCCCACCGGCCACGCGACACGCGGCGGCGGCGCGCCGGGCGTGGGCCTGAGCAATGTCCATCTCGAAGGCGGGACGGCCTCGGCGCATGAGCTGATGGCGGACGTCTCGCGCGGGCTCTACGTCACGGAGCTGATCGGCCATGGCGTCAATCCGGTGACCGGCGACTACAGCCGCGGCGCCTCGGGCTTCCTGATCGAGAATGGCTCGGTGGGCCATGCCGTCGCGGAAGTGACCATCGCCGGCAATCTGCGGGACATGTTCGCGCGCCTCGTGGCGGCAAACGACCTCAGCTTCCGCTATGCCATCAACGTGCCCACCCTGCGCATCGACGGGATGACCATTGCCGGCGAATAATCGCCTGCTGCCCGATCTTCTGGCGATCGCCGACGAAGCGGCGGCGCGCGCGATGCTGGACTGGGCACCGGGCGAGCCCAGTCGCAAGGCCTGGGAGAAAGTGCACGGCGAGCCGGTGTGCGAAGCCGACCTTGCCATCGATGCGCTGCTGCGCGCGCGGCTCGGCGCGCTGCTGCCGCAAGCGGCTTGGCTCTCCGAGGAAAGCGCAGAGACGCCGGGACGCAGCGATGCGCCGCTGGCCTGGGTCGTCGATCCGATCGACGGCACGCGCGATTTCGTGCGCGGGCGCACCGGATGGGCGATCTCGATCGCGCTGGTGGAAGCGGGCGACGTGCAGCTGGGCGTGCTGGCCGCGCCTGCCCGGCAGGAGCGCTGGTGGGCCGCGCGGGGGGCAGGCGCCTTTCGCAATGGCGCACGGCTCGCCGTGGGCGCGCAGGCCACGCTGGCGGGCGCGCGCGTGCCGCTCGACACGATGCGCGGGGTCGACATGGATTACCGGATGGTGCCCAAGCCCAACGGCATCGCGCTGCGCATGGCGATGGTCGCGGGCAACGAAGCCGATCTCGTCGCGGGCCTGCGCCTGAGCGGGGAGTGGGACATCGCCGCCGCCACGCTGATCGCGCAGGAAGCAGGCGCCATCGTCACCGACGCGCTCGGCGACCCGATCCGCTTCAACAAGCCGGACCCGCGCGTGCCGGGCCTGCTGTGCGGCGTGCCCGCGATCCATGAGGCCGGCCTTGCCCGCCTGCGCGAGCGCGCCCTGAAGATGCGCGGCGCGGGATAAAGCGCCCCGTCCGCCGGATCATCCGTGTCTCCGAAAGACCGGAATCGTGGCAGAAACGATCATCGCGACGAGCCGAATCCGGCGCCGCAGGACAGGCGGACCGGGGGAGAATTGCGACTGCGGGAGACCGGCTGAGCAGAGCTGCCCCGCCAGTTTCCGGCAGGTTCCGGATTCAATCGTTCAGGCCTGAAAACCTTCCTCACGAATAAATCATGTTGCAATAGCTATATTGCTAGGTATTCTGGCGCGCATCGCACCGGAAAGATCCGGACGACGCTGGGGCAACGACCTCACAGCACATAGGAGGGGAGGACCATGCAACATCGTTATCGCTCGAACTCTGTCCGCGCGCCGCTCTTCGTCGGTAGTGCGCTTTACCTGCTTGCGCTTGCTCCGGCCGGCGCACTCGCCCAGGACACGGTGACGCCGCAGGCCGCCGCCGCGCCGGAAGACCAGGCCATCGTCATCACCGGATCGCGCATCGCGCGCCGCGACTATTCCTCCGACACGCCGATCGTGACGCTGTCCGCCGACGCGCTCAATCGCTCCAGCGAAGTGAGCTTCGACCAGAGCCTCAACAAGCTGCCGCAGTTCGGCACCGGCGCCAACCAGATCACCAGCGCGACGGACATCCAGTCGACCCCGACCAGCAGCCCCGGCATCGCGACGGTCAACCTGCGCGGCCTCGGCAGCAACCGCACGCTCGTGCTGGTGAACGGCCGCCGCACGCAGCCCGCCAATGCCAGCCTCGTGGTCGACCTCAACACGATCCCCGCCGCCGCGGTGGACAATGTGGAGATCATCACGGGCGGCGCGGGCGCCACTTATGGCGCGGACGCCGTGGCCGGCGTCGTCAACTTCATCCTCAAGCGCAATTTCCAGGGCGTCCAGATCGACGGGCAGGCCGGCCAGACCTTCCGGGGCGACGGCGAGCAGTACAAGGTCTCCACGCTGCTCGGCTCGAACTTCGCGGACGATCGCGGCAATGCCATGATCGGCCTCACTTACCAGAAGCGCACACAGGTCTATCTGCGCGACCGGCCCTTCTTCGAAGCGGCGTTCACGGACCCGAACACGCCCGGCCGCAACGCCTGGCCGAACTTCGGCGGCTATCTGCCCACCAACGGCACGCAGGCCGCCTATGACACGGTGTTCGGCGCCAAGGGCTTCGTCCCGGGCGACGTGCCCAACACGGCGCAGCTTTACTTCAACACCGCACCGACCACGGCCGGCGCGACCCTGTTCACCGTCTCCCCGGGCGTGCGCTCCGGCACCCGGGCACCCGGCTTCACCGGATCGCTGTATCCGGACAACAAGTTCCTCAACAACGGCCTGCTCTCGCCCAACAGCTACACCGGCTTCCTGTCGAGCCCGCTGGAGCGCTACTCGCTGTTCGCCGCGGCGCATTACGAAGTCAGCGACAATCTGACCTTCTACACGCAGGCGAGCTTCGACCAGAACGACACCACGACCGAAGTCATCGGCTACTCGCCTGCCTTCAACCAGTGGTCAGTGACGATCCCCTATGATGCGGCGCATCCGGTGCCCACGGAACTGGCGACCATCCTCAATTCGCGCGCCAACCCGAACGCGCCCTGGACGCTGTACAAGCAGATGGACTATCTCGGGCCGCGGCAGATCTCGACCACCACCTATACTTATGAAGTGCTGTTCGGCGCGCGTGGCGACCTGGGCGTGCGCGACTGGACCTACGACATCTTCATGTCGCACGGCCGCACCTCGCAGAACACCAATTACCGGGGTTTCGCTGACCTCGCGCGCTATCAGGAACTCATCAACCGGCCGAACTACGGCGCCGGGGCGGACTATAACAACGGGCGGACCGGCATGCTGGCGCATTGCACCAGCGGCCTCAATCCCTTCGTGAACACGCCGGTGAGCCAGGACTGCATCGACATCATCAGTGCGCCGATCAATACCGAGACGATCCTCGCGCAGGATCAGGTGGAACTGAACCTGCAGGGCTCGCTTGCCGAGATTCCGGCCGGCGACCTGCGCTTCGCCCTCGGTGCGGCCTATCGCAAGAACGACTTCGAATATCGGCCGGACCCGGCTTTCTCCACGACCAACACGACCTCGCTCACCATCGGCCTGTTCGATACCTCGCCGACCAAGGGCGACGTGAACGTCAAGGAGATCTACGGCGAGGTGCTGGTGCCGATCCTGCGCGACCTGCCCTTCGTGCGCTCGCTCACGCTCAATGCCGGCGCGCGCTATTCGGACTACAGCACGACCGGCGGCGTCTTCACCTGGAAGACCACGCTGGACTGGGACGTCAATCCCTGGCTGAAGCTGCGCGGCGGCTACCAGCAGGCGAACCGCGCGCCCAACGTGGCCGAACTCTATCAGCCGCCGGTCTTCCAGACCGTGCCCTGGCCCGATCATGACCCCTGCTCGATGTTCACGCGCGCCACGTACGGCAACGTGGCGTCCAACCCGGATCGCGCGAAAGTGCAGGCGCTCTGTTCGGCGCTCTCGGGCGGCGTTCCGATCGGCGACAATTTCGTGGGCAACGTGCCGAGCTACTTCGCGCTCGGCCGCGACCTGCAGCGCGGCAATGCCAATCTCGACAACGAGAAGGCCAAGACCTGGACACTGGGCGCCGTGGTCAATTCACCCTTCGACGCCGAGGCTCTTCGGGCGCTCCGCCTCTCCGTCGATTACTACCACATCACCATCGACGGGGCGATCGCACCGGCTTCCACCCAGCTGGTCTATCAGGAATGCTTCAACAGCCTGGGCAACAACCCGAACTACGATCCCAACAACGAATATTGCCAGCGCATCTCGCGCAACACGACCAATGGCCAGTGGATCGCGACGACGGCGAGCTTCGAGAATCTGGGCCTGATCCAGACCTCCGGCATCGACGTGCAGTTCGACTGGAGCCTGCCGGCGCCGGGTATCGGCGAGACCGGCGCGGTGTTCGCCAACATCGTCTACAATTACCTCATCAACTACAAGGTGCAGAACAATCCGGGCGGACCGGTCTTCGACTATGCCAACTCGATCGGCTCGACCATCTTCGTGCCGCCTTATGGCGCGCAGTTCCGCTGGAAGCTCAACACGACGCTGGGCTATGACTTCGGCCTCGGCACGGTGAGCATGAACTGGCGCCACTTCCCCCGGGCACGCCATGCCGCGCGGGTGACCAACAGCACGGCCACGCAGACCCGCACCAGCGCTTACGACATCTTCGATCTCTCGGCGCAGTTCCGGCTGAACGACATGTTCCAGATCCGGGGCGGCATCGACAATCTGTTCGACCGCGATCCCAACATCATCGGCGCCATCCCGGGCACCACCGCCGCGGTGGGCGAGCCCGACCCGGCGGGCACCTATGATGTGCTGGGCCGCCGCTTCTATGTGGGCGTCAGGGTCGATTTCTAGGTCCGGAGGCAGCCCCTCCGACAGGGCGGGCGCATGCTGCAACCATGCGCCGGCTCCTCTTCCCCCTGAGCGGTCTCGCGGCATTCGTCGCGAGACCGTCCTTTTTTCCGCCAAGGCTCTTGCAGATCGGGACGGAAAGCGGGGGCGGGGAGGACACGCTGGCGGAGCGCCGCGCCCGCCATCCGCGCCGGAAAGACCTTGTGCGGTGACCGGGCCTCGGGGATAGATGCCCGGTCGTTCAAAACCCCGCCCCACGCGGGGACAGGAGGAACGCGAATGAGGATTGCCATCTCCATCGGTCTCGCCGCCCTTGCCTTGCCGGCGGCGGCCGGTCGGGCGCAGCCGGCCGGGGATGCGGCGGCGAACTGGGAAGCGATCGTGCAATGTGCCCGGCAGACCGGCGCGCCGGCCCGGCATGCCTGCATCGATCAGGTGCTGCGCGGCAGCGGCCTGCTGGACAGCGAGCGTGAGATGAACGAGGCGCGCCAGTCCTTCGGACAGCAGCGGCGATCCGAAGCCGTGCCTGTCCCGCCGCCGGCGGCGCCTGCGGCTCCGGCGATGCCCGCGCCCGCGCAGCGTGCCGAGGCCGCTCCTGCCGCGCCGACACCAGCGCCAGCGCCTGCCGCACCCCCGGCGCCGCTCCGGGCCCTGCAGACGGAAGTCGCCAGCGCACGCCTCGCGGCCGATCGCAAGCTGGTCATCACCACCCGGGAAGGCGCGGTCTGGCGCCAGACGGAGACAATCGAGCTACGCGCTTCGCCCCGCGCGGGCGACAGTTTCGAGATCGAGGAAGCCGCGCTCGGCGGGCATCGCTGCAAGCTAGGCCGCAGCCGCATCTTCCGCTGCGAGCGGGTGAACTGAGCGCCGGTCGCGCGCGCCCGTAAAGAGCGGGGGCTGTTCGAAAAGGGTGCCGGCGCGCCAAGGGCCCGGCGCATCCGGGCCCGGCGCCCGGCGGTCGCCTCAGACCTGCGCCGGTTGCGCGCCGCGCTTGCTCAGCGTGGTGAGCAGCGTCTCATAATGCTGTACATAGCTCAGATAGATGGCCTTCACGTCCGGATGCAGCGCCGCGTGCGCCAGCTCCCGGGACTTGTCGATCTGTCTTTGGAGATAAGTGCGATCCCACAGCGGATCCATCGGTGTTGCCCTCAAATGTTTTGCGCGTCAGAAATTCCCCATCGGGCGAATGGTTCCGGCATTTCGCGTCGTGCCGTGCGGGACAGCTGAGCCTTGCCGAATCAGTCACTTGCCGCCAGTCTCCCACCCGACATCTTGTCAGGAGAGCCTCTCATGCCAGCCGTGAAGACCGCGAAGACAATGCTCGCTTTCTCCTTCCTTGCCCTGGCTGCCTGTCAGGTGGGCGCGCAGCCGGGCAGCGGTACGCGCGCGGGACTAGTCGACATCGAGCAGACGGCGCTGGTCTCCGGCACGCCGATCCCCCGCTTCAAGGCGGATACCGCCTGGCCGCAGCTTCCCGAGAACTGGGTGATCGGCCAGGTCGCGGGGCTTTCCACGGACAGGGAAGGCAATATCTGGCTCGTCCATCGCCCGCATTCCGTGCGCGACCCCGGCCCGACGCGCCAGCCCGCGCCGACCGTGCTGCGCCTCTCGCCGGAAGGGAAAGTGCTGGCCGCGTGGGACGGCAAGTCCACCGCGCCGGAGATCGACGGCGTCAACCAGTTCCCGGCCAGCACGCACGGCGTGTTCGTGGACGCGGAGGACAATGTGTGGATCGGCGGCAACGGCAAGGACGATCATGTCGTCGTCAAATACAGCATGGACGGCAAATATCTGGGCCAGTTCGGCACGCGCGGCGCCACCGGCGGCAATCTCGACAAGGCCAAGCTCGGCGGCCCCGCCGACATTTATCGCCACAATGACGAACTGCTCATCGCGGACGGTTACATCAACAAGCGGGTCATCACCTTCGATGCGAAGAGCGATGCCTTCCGCCGCTTCTGGGGCGCCTATGCGAGCGCGCCGGATGCGCCGGCGCGGCAAGGCGATTTCGACCAGAGCATGGCGGCGAGCACGGCCGATGGCGGGGCCAATCCGCGCTCGCCGATGTTCGGCGACATCGTGCATTGCGTGGTCAAGAGCTCGAACGGCGACCTCTATGTCTGCGACCGGCGCAACAACCGCATCCAGATGTTCCGCGACGGGCCGGACGGCAAGGCGGTGTTCGTCAAGGACATCCTGATCGCGCCGGAAACGGGCGGGCTGCGCACGGTGAGCGACGTCGCCTTCTCGCCGGACGAGACCTATATGTACGTCACCGACATGGAGAATGGCCGCGTCTGGACGCTGCTGCGCGAGACACACCAGATCATCGGCCATTTCGGCAAGGCGAACGGCAAGGGCCCGGCCGAGTTCATCTGGCTGCATTCCATGGTGACGGACAGGGACGGCAATATCTACACGTCCGAGGTCAATCAGGGGCAGCGGGTGCAGAAGTTCGTCTTTACCGGCATCGAATAGGCGCCGGCCGGGCGCGGGCTGACTCCCTTGGGGGCAGCGCTTGGCTGACGAGAGCCGTGCGGTTTCGTCACGGTTCTTCCGCAATGTCTCCGTCATGATGTTGGTGGGTTGGGCGCCAACATGACGGAGTTATTATGAACAAGAAGATCGTGCTCGCTGCCCTTCTCGCGGCGTCGGCCGCATGGGCGGGTCAGGCGCAGGCGCAGACCATCGGCAGCTTCCGCGCGGACGTGCATGCGGGCTGGGATCGGGTCTCCATCGACCAGCACACGCAGGGCGATGCCGACGCCGATGTCGTGACGTCCAGCGAGAAGGAAGACGGCGTTATCTATGGCGGCGAGATCGGCTATGACCTGGGGCTCGGCGCCTTCAGCCTGGGTGCCTATGCCGGCATCGAGGGATCGTCGGCCAAGCAATGCGCGGAAGTCTACACCGAAGTCGAGACCTGCGTGAAGGCGGGGCGCAACATCACGCTCGGCGCGCGCGCCGGCTTCAACGTGGCGCCGCGCGTGCTGCTCTATGCCAAGGGCGGCTATTCGAACGGGCAGGTCCGCATGGAATATATCGACCATGTGACGGCGGCGGACAGCTTCACCCTCTCGGAGAACATGGACGGCTGGCATGCCGGCGCGGGCGTGCAGGTCAATCTGCTCGCCAACAGCTATGTGAAGCTCGAATATGTCCACACCGACTATTCGGACTATTCGCTCGCGGATGGCGACGCCACCATCAGCGGCGGCTTCAAGCGCGACAACGTCCTGCTGGGCGTGGGCATGCGCTTCTGAACCGGGCGGCGCGGCCTTCGGGTCGCGCCCCCGGCACGTCCGACCGGGGCGGGCGGGGCAGGGCCGGTCTCGACCGGCCCCGACGCTCTGTCAGATCTTCAGCCGCACGATCTGGCGCAATCGATACTGTTTCGCGAGCGCGTCATAAGCGCGCACCAGCTGGTCATGCATCGCGCGCTGCTCGGACTGGCCGGCGGCCAGCGCGAGCTTGCGGTGCTCGCGCGCCCTGCGGCGATAATAATCATGGCGTGTCGGAATCATCGGCGCCTCCCGCCGGACATTCGAGCAGCTTTTTGCCTGGGCGGATTTGATCCCGATCAAATAGGCGCTCGTCCGGTGGCGATCCGGGACTGAGTCCAAAGGTCAGGGTCGCGCGGACCGGGCGCGGAGAGGCGCCCACGGGTGGCGGCCTGCGCGGCGGCGCGCATCAGCCAGCCAAGCTTCTCGCCGCGGGAGGTGAAGACACGGCTTTCGAGCGCGCGCTCCGGATCGGCCGCGACATGCCGCGCGATGCCGCCATAGATGCCGGCGGCCGCGAGCACGGCCCAGGCCGAGCGGAACGGCAAGGCAGGCGTGCCGTAGCGGGCACTCGCTTCGTACCGCGCCGCCAGATCGGCCGTGCGGCGCGCCAGACCGGCGAGCGCCGGCCGCGAAGCCGGGGCCATCGGATCGGCCGGATCGATGCCGGCTTCGACAAGCCAGTCCATGGGCAGATAGCAGCGACCGCCCGCCGCATCCTCGGCGATGTCGCGGGCGATGTTGGCGAGCTGGAAGGCAAGGCCGAGATCGCAGGCGCGGTCCAGCACCGGCGCATCGTCCGGTGCCACGCCCATCACGATCGCCATCATGCAGCCGACCGTGCCGGCGACATGATAGCAGTAGAGGAGCAGGTCCTCCTGCGTGCGCGGCCGCCAGCCCGCCGCGTCGAGCGCGAAGCCCTCGATCAGATCGTCGATATAGCGGCGCGGGATCGCGCACTCGGCCGCGACGACGGCGAGGCCGGCAAAGGCGGGATCATCGATGCCCGCTGCCCCGCCCAGCGCCCGCTGCGTCCGCGCGCGGATATCCGCGAGCCGGCGCGCCGGATCGGATGTCGCATGCATCGTGCCGCCATGGTCCTGCCCGTCGGCGATATCATCGCACGCGCGGCACCAGCCATATAGCAGCCAGGCCCGCTCGCGCGTCGTGCGGTCGAACAGGCGGGAGGCCGTGCGGAAGCTCTTGGACCCCCGCGCGATGCTTTCCTGGGCATGCGCGACAAGCGCGGCGCGCGCCTCGCTCACGTCATCCGCGCCCTGGCGCCTGCGCCGTCCGGTGCCTCAAAGCCGCGCCGCTTTCATCGAGAAGATCGTCTCGTGCGGCTGATAGGCGGCCATCGCGTCGATCAGATCGGGCAGGGTGTTCCGGGCGATGAGGATGCCGGCATGGGCGGGCCGGATGAAGCCGGTCTCGATCATGTGCCGGTCGAAGGCGATGAGCTGGTCGTAGAAACCCGCGACATTGAGCAGCCCCACCGGCTTGTCATGATAGCCAAGCTGGGCCCAGCTGATCGCTTCCCACAGCTCGTCCATCGTGCCCACGCCGCCCGGCAGCGTCACGAACCCGTCCGCGAGGCTGGTGAAGAGCGCCTTGCGGGCATGCATGTCCGGCACGACATGCAATTCGGTGAGGCCCTTGTGCGCGACTTCCGCGCCGACCAGCGCCTCGGGAATGACGCCGATCACTTCGCCGCCTGCCGCCATCGCCGCATCGGCCACCGCGCCCATCAGGCCCACGCGGCCGCCGCCATAGACGATGCCGATGCCCCAGCGGGCCAGCTCCGCGCCCACTTCCTTCGCCATCGCCATGAACTGCGGATCGGCCGGGGTGGCCGAACCGCAATAGACGGCGAGGCGATTGAACGTCTTCATGCAAGATCCTCCAGCATCAGCGTGGCGGTGGCCCGGGCCGAGCCGACCACGCCGGGAATGCCGGCGCCAGGATGCGTCCCCGCGCCGGTGAAATAGAGATTGGGAATGACATCATCCCGGTTGTGCGCGCGGAACCATGCGCTTTGCGTGAGCAGGGGCTCGAGGCTGAAGGCGCTGCCCAGATGCGCGTTGAGATCGCGCGCGAAATCGGTCGGCGCGTAGGAGAACTGCACCTTGATGCGCGCGCGTATGTCCGGGATCAGCCGGCGCTCGACCTCGTCCAGGATTCGGTTGGCGAGGATGGGGCCGATCTCGTCCCAGTTGACCGGCAGCTTGCCCATATGGGGCACCGGAGCCAGCGCATAGAAGGTCGAGTGGCCCGGCGGCGCCAGATCGGGGTCCGTCACCGTGGGATGATGCAGATAGAGCGAGAAATCCTGCGAGAGGACGCCATGCTCGTAAATGTCCGTCAGCAGCCCGCGATAGCGCGGGCCGAACAGGATCATGTGGTGCGGA
Source organism: Sphingobium sp. SYK-6 (assembly GCF_000283515.1). Taxonomy (GTDB): domain Bacteria; phylum Pseudomonadota; class Alphaproteobacteria; order Sphingomonadales; family Sphingomonadaceae; genus Sphingobium; species Sphingobium lignivorans. The sequence goes on along the minus strand of NC_015976.1, from coordinate 3,433,624 downwards.
ATGCCCGGCCATGTCCCCTCGATGCCGAAATGGACGAGGAAGAGGCTGGGGCTCCAGCGCTTGCCCGCCAGCGCCTGCGCGCGCCGTTCGCCGCGCACATGGCCCGACAGAAGATCGGCATAGCTGTGCATGAGATCGGCATTGCTGGCGACGGCATCCGCCTCGAAGCGCAGGCCCGACCGGGTGGTAACGCCGCTCGCCCGGTCCCCCACCGTCTCGATCGTCGCTACCGGATCGCCCAGATGCAGCGTGCCGCCGAGCCGCTCGAAATGCGTCACCATGCCGCTCACCAGCGCATTGGTGCCGCCCTTGGGAAACCAGACGCCGCCCTGCTTCTCCAGCTTGTGGATGAGGGCATAGATGGCGCTGGTGGTCATCGGATTGCCGCCCACCAGCAAGGTATGGAAGGACAGGGCCTCGCGCAGCTTCTCGTTCTTCACGAAGCTGGAGACCATGCTGTAGACCGAGCGCCAGGCCTGATGCTGCGCCAGCGCCGGGGCGGCCTTGAGCATCGACTTGAAGTCGAGGAACGCGACATGGCCGAGCTTCTCATAGCCCTCGCGATAGACCTCGGTGCTGTAGGCCAGGAACTTGCGGTAGCCCACGACATCGGCGGGATCGAGCTTCGCGATCTCGGCGTCGAGCAGCATGTCGTCATTGCCGTAATCGAAATTGGTGCCGTCCGGCCAGTTCAGCCGGTAGAAGGGGCTGACCGGCAGCAGCGTCACATCCTCCGCCATGTCGTGGCCGGAGAGGCGCCAGAGCTGGGCGAGGCAATCGGGATCGGTGATGACGGTGGGGCCGGCATCGAAGGTGAAGCCGTCCTTCTTCCACACATAAGCGCGGCCGCCCGGGCGATCCCGCCCTTCCACGACCGTGGTGGCGATGCCCGCCGATTGCAGGCGCAACGCCAGCGCGAGGCCGCCGAAACCGGCGCCGATGATGACTGCTCTCTTCATGGCTTGGCGGCTCCGAGCGCCTGGATGGCGCGGCTCACAGGCACAGGTGGCTTGCCGATCATGATGCGCATCTTGTCTGTGAAAGTGGATTGGCCGGCATAAAAGCGGCCGATGAGGGCAGGGTCAAGACGATAGAAGCGGGCCAGCACGCGCCAGCGCTCGTCCGGGCCGGCGGCGCGGAACAGCAGGGTGGAGAGCATGCGGTAGAAGCCCTGGCCGCGCCAGTGCGCCCGCGCCCGGGCCCGCAGCGCCGCATGCAGCGCCGGCCCCGAGAGATCGTCCATCGCGGCGATGGCGAGCGCCGTTCGCACCGCATCGGGCAGGGAATAGCCGGTGAGCGCATGGAAGAAGCCGCCGCGCAGCCCCGCCTTCGCGACGCCCGGCGCCTGCGCGTCCCAGTAACGCTCGAAGTCGCCGCCCATGCAGACCGGCAGCACGCCGGTCTCGCTATGGCCACGTGCTTCCCCATCCCAGCCCTGCGCCCGGGCATATTCGCTGATCCGCGCGGACAGCACCGGCTCGTCGAGGCCCGGGTCATCGGCATAATAAGTATCCTCGATGAAGAGCTCGGTCGGCGAGAGGGGGAGCGTGTAGATGAAGCGGTAGCCATCATGCTGGGGAACGGTGGCATCCATGATGATCGGCTCGGACAGACCATGGGGCCGGTCGCAGACCCAGCTTGCGCCCACGAACTTCTGATAGCCCAGCGCCAGCGCGCTCATGTCCCCCGGGCCGCGCGCGTCGATCACGCCGCGCGCCTCGATCGTGCGCCCGTCGGCGAGCGTGACCACATGCGGCGCAAGGGCCGTCGCGGCCTGGTCGAACAGCAGGTCTCCCTCCGGCATGGCGCGGTGGAGGCGGATGCCGAGACGCTCGCTGGTGAGGGTCGCATAGCCGCTGTCGATGCGGCGCTGCTGGCCGGGAAAGCGCACTTCATGCCCGCCCCAGCCATGCACGATCAGCGGCTCGATCAGCCAGCGGCTCTCCGCCGGGACATCATGCGCGAAGCAGGACCAGAGCTGATTGCCGCCGGAATAGCGCGCTTCCTCGATCAGCACCGTGCGCAGGTCCGGCCGCCTTGCCCGCAGGGCCAGCGCGATCAGTCCCCCGGCAAGGCCGGCGCCGACAATGGCGAGATCGACGGGTTGCGCGGACTTCATGCGCGAGCCCTAGAACATCGCGCGGCAAATCAGAACAGGGAAGTGGTGGGGATCGAAACGGCCCTGCTCGCGCCGGGCCATTCCCGTCTCTCACTTCTGCGCGGGCGCCTCCATGAACAGCCGCGTGTGGGGCAGGGCCGCGAGATCGACTTCCTCGCCAGCGAAGAACAGGCGCTCCAGCCGCCGGATATTGCGGATGTCGGCGGTCGGGTCCGCGCCGAGCAGCAGGAGATCGGCGATCTTGCCGGTCTCGATCGTCCCCAGTTCGTTCAGCCGGCCGGTCGCGCGGGCACCGTTGCGCGTCGCCGCAACGATGGCGTCCATCGGGCTCATGCCCAGCTCCACCAGCCCCTCGATGGCGAGGAGGCTGCCTTCGCCCGGTTCCTGATCCGGCGTCTTGGGGCTGCGGCGGAACTCGGGGGCGTCGCCCAGATAATTGTCCGTGGCGATGGTCACCGGGCACCCTGCCTTGATGAGCCGCTCCGCATTGCGGCGCTGGATCTCGTCATCCTCGCCACGCAGGACCGCGCGCCGGCGCACTTCCGTGCTGGTGCGGGCAGGCGGCATCTTGGCAATCGAGGCCAGCGCGGCGGCGCGCTTCTCGATCTGGCGCTGGCGCACCGCCCCGGTCACCATGTTGGCGCGGATCGCGCACAGCGTGCCCTTGCTCAGGATGAGGTCGATCAGCTCCTGGGGATAATCGCGGCTGAGGATCTCGGGATGCTGGATGAGGTCAATGCCCGCTTCCACCGCGATGTAGAGGCCTTCCGGACTGGTCGCATGCGTTTCCGCGATGCGGCCGCGCTTGTGCGCTTCCTCCACGATCACGCGCTGCTGGCGCGGCGAGAAGCCGATGAGCGAGGGGAAAGTGAAATGGCTGGTGCCGCCATATTTGAGGAAATCGACTCCCCGGTCGAGATAGGCACTGACGGCGACGCGCAGTTCCTCCGGCGTCATGTCCATCAGTTCCTCGCCCATGCCCTGCGCGAGGATGTCGTTCCATTGCTCCTGGAACATGGTGAGGTCGCGATCGCCGGTGAGCGAGTACGTCAGCGAGAAGGGGCCGCCCCAGCCGAGGATGTTGCCCGCCACGAGCATGCGCGCGCCCGTCGCCTCGCCCCGGGCGATCCGGTCCCGCACGGCGAGCAGGGGCGGCAGCACGCCATAGCTGTCCCGGATGGTCGTCACGCCGGCCTTGAGCTGGCGCTGCGCGAACTCGAGGGCGAGGTCCTCATTGCGGTCCGCATAGCGCGAGGAGGTGTCCCGGCGCGCGGGATTGCCATAGACAGTCGCGTGGACATTGCTGTCAATGAAGCCGGGCAGCAGATACCGGCCGCGTCCGTCCACGCGCGTGGCACCGCGCGGCGCGCTCAGCCCTTGCCCGATCGCGGCGATCCGGCCCTTGTCGATCAGCACGTCCTGATCCGGCCGGGGCGCGACGCCGGTGCCGTCGATGACTGTCACGCCGCTGATGAGAACCGGCGGGCCCGCGAGCGCCATGCCGGAAAAGAACAACCCCAGCGCCGCCATCGCCAGTCGCGCCACGCGCCGCAAGGTGCCGCCTTGTCTTCCGCTGTGCATGCAGTCCCCCTTCCGATGCCCGCAAGACGCGCGGATCGCGAGAGGCTAGTATATCATATACTTTAGGTCAAACGGTGAAGCCGATGTGCCCGGGATGCGACGGTTAGGTGCGCAAGAGCTTCCCTAGCGTCCTCGCTGCCTATAAGGCGCGCCCATGCAGGCCGTGCCGATCATCCTCGCCTCGATGCTGGCCATGACGGGCATCATTGCGGTGCGCTATCTGCTTTCCAGCGGCGGCTTCGCGCTGGCGACGCGGCTGGTGCGGCCGGGACTTTACCAGGGGCAGGGCGGGCAGATCGGGCGGGAAGTGCGCTGGTCGCTGCTTTCGGCGCTGGTGTTCGGCCTGCCGGCGGGGCTGGTCGCCTGGGGCTGGCAGAACCGGGGCTGGACGCTGATCTATACCGATCTCCATGCCTGGCCGCTCTGGTATCTGCCACTCTCCGTGCTGCTCTATCTCGCCGCGCATGACAGCTGGTTTTACTGGACCCACAGGCTGATGCATCGCCCGGCCTTGTTCCGCGTGGCGCATGCCGTCCACCATGCCAGCCGCCCGCCCACGGCCTGGGCCGCGATGAGCTTCCATCCATGGGAAGCGCTGACCGGCGCAGTCGTGATCCCCGTCCTGGTGTTCCTCATCCCCATCCATGTCGCCGCGCTGGGCCTCGTGCTCACGATCATGACGGTGATGGGCGTCACCAATCACATGGGCTGGGAAATGTTTCCACGCTGGCTGGTGCGGGGGCGGCTGGGCGAATGGCTCATCACCGCCTCGCATCACCAGCGCCATCATGAGCAATATCAGTGCAACTATGGACTCTATTTTCGCGTGTGGGACCGGCTCTGCGGCACGGACCGGGGGCTTTCCGGCGACTTTGCGGCGCCGCCCGCCGCGCGGAAAGGATGAGGGCGCCGGCGACTGTCGTGCGACGCGGGTGCCTCGGGGTGCTGGCGGGGCTTGCGGGACTGGCGGCGCTGACGGGTGGCGGCGATGCCGTGCGCGCCGAGCCGGCGGCGTCTCCGGGGAGCGCGAGCGGGGCGCTGACCGTGCGCTTCGAGGGGCTGCGGTCCGCGCGCGGCCTGATCCGCGCCTGCCTTACTCGTGATCCGGCTCATTTCCCGAAATGCGAGGACGATCCGGCCGCGATGAAGGCCAGCATTGCCGCGAGCCCCGCTGCGACGCTGTCCTTCGCGCAAGTGCCGCCGGGCGACTATGCGCTGCTCATCCTGCATGACGAGAATGGCAATGCCCGGCTCGACACGACGCTCGGCATCCCGCGCGAGGGCATCGGCTTTTCACGCAACCCGCGCATCATGTTCGGCCCGCCCAAGTTCGAGGCGACCGTCATCCATATCGGCGCGGGCGTGACGCACACGACGGTGAAGCTGCGCTATTTCCTTTGAGGCCGCGTCACTGCGGCTGCGGTTCGCGCGGGCCCTGCTCCTGCTGTTTCTTCTGCTGCGCTTCCTGCGCGGCCTTCAGGCGGGCAGCCTCGGCCTCTTCCTCGCGCGCCTGCCGCTCGATCTCTTCCGATTCGGCATCGAGATTGCCGAGACGTTCGGAGCGGGCCTTTTCCACCGCGTCGGCCCAGGTCGCGCTGCCGAGCATGGTCTGGCGCTCTTCGCGCGCGGCGCGGGCGATCTGCTGGAAACAGCCGGTGAAGCCGCCGCCGCCAGTGGGCGAGCAGCTGTCGATGCCTTCCCGGCCAACATATTCGATGGAGCGCGCACGGTTCGCCCAGCTCTGCACCTTGGGGTCCAGCGGATCGGTGCGCAGATCCTTGGGAATGCGATAGCGCTCATTGTCCGGCATGCGGGCGCAGACCACGATCTCATCGCCACTGCTCGCCGGGCAGGGATCGTCGCCATAGACGAACACCTGCTTCACCTTCTCCGTATCCTGCGGGCCGATGGCGGGCACGTCCTGCGCCATGGCCGCGCTGCCCATGGGGAGGCCCATGAGGGTGGTGCCAAGGGCAAGGAGGAGGAGCGGGGCGCGCATGGGAGAACTTCCTTCTTCAGAAACGCTGTGACTCAGAAACGCTGTGACAGGGCAATGGCAGCCCGGCAACCGAGGCGGATCATCCCGGACAGCAGCGGATAAGCGGGTGCCGCTTCCGCGCCATGCGCAATCGCCGTATCGCGATGCTCCACTTCCTCGGCCTGAAATTCGGCAATCGCGCCGGAAAGCGCGGGATCATCCGCGCCGATCTCGTCGAGCTGCCGGCCATAATGGTCGTCGATCTCGGTCTCGATCGCCGCGGTGCAGGCCATCGCCGCTTCCGGACCGATGAGGGCAGTGGCCGCGCCCAGAGCAAAACCCGCCACATGCCAGAAGGGTTGCAGGATGGTCGGCCGCACGCCGCGTTCCACGATCATCCGGTCGAAATGGGCGCGGTGCCGCTCTTCCTGCGCCGCCATATGCGCGATCTGCCGGCTCATCGGATGCCGGTCCCCCAGCACGGCGAGTTGCCCGGCATAGATGCGCACGGCGCCGAACTCTCCGGCCTGATCGACACGCAACATCGCCGCGCGGTCGGCGCGCCCGGTGCCGGGGCGGGGCGGAGTGGGCGCGGGCGAGGTCATGAGCGGCTCCATTTGCGCAGCAGGGCGAAGATCAGCAGCGCGCCGCCCAGGGAGAAGAGGGCATTGTAACCGGCAAGGGAAATGCCGAACAGCGACCAGGGCGCCACGTCGCAGCGCACGAGCCGCGCTTCCATGATGCTGTCCAGCATCGACTGGCCGGGCGTGGGCCGGGCCATGGTGGAGCAGGTGGTGACGCCTTCCCAAAGCCCATATTCGACCCCGGCATGATAGACGCCGATCAGCCCGCTCGTGGCAATGAAGAGCGCGGCGAGCAGCGTGAAGACGCCGCTCCCGAACGGATTGCGGCGCAGGCCGATCGCCGCCATCGCCGCCGCGATCGCGAGCAGATGCGGCCAGCGCTGCCACATGCACATCTCGCAGGGGAAAAGGCCCCCGACATATTGGGAGACCAGGGCGCCGACGAGCAGGCCGAACGGCAGCATGATCGCCACGAAGCGGGCGAAGGACAGGAATGCCTCGCGCCGCATCTTATTTCTGCCCGGCCACCTTCTTCGCCGCCGCAAGCTGGGACGAGGGCGCCAGTCGCCCGATCGTCTCCAGCGCGTACTGGAGCTGGAAGTCCTCGATCCCCTGCTTCTCCAGTTCCTCGGCCGTGGCGGTGAAGCGCGGATCGGTGTTGGTGTCGGTCTCCAGTTCGCTGCGATCGAGCTTCGCTTCGTTGATGAGATGGCGCCGCAGATCGCTTTCCCGGTAGCGGGGCCGCTTGGCGTAATCCGGATCGGACAGCTGGGGCACGAGAATGTCGGGCTCGATGCCGCCTTCCTGCACGGACTTGCCGTTTGGCGTGTAATAGCGCGCGGTGGTGAGGCGCAGCGCCGTGTCCGAGGAGAGCGGCAGCAGTGTCTGCACGCTGCCCTTGCCGAAGCTGCGCTCGCCCATGACGAGGGCGCGGCCATGATCCTGCAGCGCGCCCGCGACGATCTCCGAGGCAGACGCGGAGCCGGCGTCGATCAGCACGACAATGGGCGATCCGTTGGTATCGTCACCCGGCCGGGCATAATAAGGACGCGTGTCCTCGCGCAGCCGGCCGCGCTGCGAGACGATCTGGCCCTTTTCCAGGAACACGTCGGAGACGGTCACTGCCTCGTCCAGCAATCCGCCGGGATTGGAGCGCATGTCGAGCACATAGCCGGTCGGCTTGTGGCCCAGCGACTTCTCGATGCTGCGGATGGCGCTGCGCACGTCCGCCCCGGTGTTGGCAGAGAAGCTGACAATCTTGATGACGCCGACATTGCCCTTCACTTGCCATTTGACCGGCTTGATGTCGATGATCGCGCGGGTCAGCTCCAGCTCGATGGGCTCGTCGCGCCCCGCACGGGCAATGGTCAGCTTGACGGTCGTGCCCGGCGCGCCGCGCATCTTGTCGACCGATTCGTCCAGCGAGCCGCCGTAGATCAGCTTGCCGTCGATATGGGTGATGTAATCCCCGGCCTTGATGCCGGCGCGGGCAGCGGGCGTATCGTCCGTGGGGGCGATGACCTTCACCACGCCTTCTTCCAGCGTGACCGAAAGGCCAAGGCCGCCATAGCTGCCTTCCGTCTGCGTCCTCAGATTCTCGAAGTCGCGCACGTCCAGATAGGAGCTGTGCGGATCGAGGCTGGAGAGCATGCCCTCGATGGCGCCCTTGATGAGCGTCGCGTCGTCGACCTTCTCCACATAGCTGGAGCGGACGCGCTGGAAGACGTCCATGAACAGGTCGAGCTGCTTGAAGGTCTCGCTCTCGCTTTCCGTCACCGCCGAGGTGGAGGCGGGTACGAGCGCGATGGCGCCGAGGATGGCGACGGAGCGGACCAGGAATGTGCGGCGGGCACTGGACATTGCGTGGCTTTCGAAAAGACGCTTCGGGCTCGATATAGGCGGGATTGCCGGGTCTGCCTAGCTTTGCCTCATCCTGCGCGGCGAAGCGTTACGCGATGCTGAACGGCGGCTGTCTCATCGCAGCAGCGCGCCGATGTCGATCGGCCGGTCCTGCCGGCGCAGCTCGACGAGCAATCGCGGCTTGCCGGGGCCGGTGGCGCCGAGCGGATCGCCCTGGCGCACAATGTCCCCCACCTGCGCCGAAACCCGGTCCATCCGGGCGACGAGGCTCGTCCAGCCGCCGCCATGCTCCATGATGACGATCTGTCCATAACCGCGGAAGGGGCCGGCGAAGGCGATGCGGCCGGCGGCGGGCGCGACGACGGTGGCGCCGGGCGCCGTCAGGATGGTGAGGCCGCGCGCGCGCAGGCCGCTTTCGCTGACCTCGCCGAATCCGGTGACGACATCGCCGACGACGGGAAGGCGGTAAATGGGAGCCCTTGCGGCGTCGCCGGACAGTGATGCGCCTGCCGGCTCGCCGCTGTCGCGCGGGAGGGGCGCGTCATCGGGCGTGTCCGGGCGCGGGACCGGGCCGGGCAGAGCGAGCAGGGCATCGCGGATCACGCCCGCTTCCTCGATGGTCTGCATGAGCTCGCCGATGTCGCGCGCTTCCTCGGCCATCGCGAGGGATCGCTCGATCTCCAGGCTGGCGCTGTCCCGCAACTGGCGCGAGGCGACGCGCTGGCGTTGCTCGAGACTGGCAAGCGTCTGCTGCTGCGCGGCGAGGCCGTCCCGGGTGCGGGCGAGGGCGCCGGCTGCCGCCTCGGCGCTCTCGCGCAGGTCGGCGCTGCGGGCGATCTCGGCCCGCAGGTCACGCGTGCGCGCCATCACCACCGGCATCACTTGTGCGAGGACGATGCGGCGATGAACCGCATCGCCCACCGTGCCCGGCTCCACCAGCGTGAGCACAGGGGATCGGCGAGCGATCTGCTGGAGCGCCGCCGTCAGTCGGACGATGGGGGTCTGGCGCTCGGCAAGGCGCTTCGCTTGCGCGCGCTGGAGCCGCGCGATGATGCCGACCCGCGCTTCGCCCGCGCGCAGATCCGCCTCGCTCTGCTGGATGCGCGCGGCGAGCGCGGCGATCTGGTCGCGCGTGCGGTCCGCCGCGTTCGCCGCCTTGCGCGCGCTTGCTTCCAGGGCCTCGCTGCGCTTGCGGGCCTCCTCCGCCTGCGCTCTCGCCCGCAGGAGCGCCGCACGCTCCTCGTCCAGGCTGGTACCGGGGATCGGTTGCCGGGCATCCTGCGCCGCGAGCGCCACCGGCAGCAGCGCGATCCCCAGCAGCAGCGGCAGGAGGACAGCGGGGCGGCGCAAGGCGATCATGCGCTATCCCTCGCGATGATAAGGGTGATTGGCAAGGATGCTTGTGGCGCGCCAGAGCTGTTCGGCCAGCATCGCGCGCGCCATCATGTGCGGCCATGTCATGGCGCCGAAGGCGATGCGCAGGCTGGCGGCCGCGCGCTCCTCCTCCGAAAAGCCATCGGCCGCGCCGATGAGGAAGCGGCATTCGCGCATCCCGTCGTCGCGCCAGCGGCCGAGGCGCTCGGCAAATGCCATGGAGCTCATCTGCACGCCCGTCTCGTCAAGCATGACGGTCACGGCCGGGGTCTGGGGCGGCGCGGGCACCTTGCCGCCCCGATCGGGCAGTTCGGTGATGCGGGTCGGCCAGGTGACGCGCTTCATGTAGCGCTCGACCAGCTCGGCTTCCGGGGAGCGGCCGATGCGCCCCCGCGCGAGAATGTGGAGAAGCATCGCTTACGTCCGTTGCTGGCCGGATTTATGCGGCGAGGATAGGCGGCATCGCCTGCGCGCCGGCCGGTCCCGGCCCGGCCGGACGAGCTGCCCGGTGCCCGGTCCGGGCTCCGGTGCGCGCCCGGTCCTTGCCGGCGTGGCGGATCGGCTGGCCGCGCTCAGGCTTCTCCGGCGGCCAGCGGCGCGTCCGAGAAGCCCCACATGCGCTCGAGATTGTAGAAGCTGCGCACTTCCGGGCGGAAGACGTGGACGACGACATCGCCCGCGTCGATCAGCACCCAGTCGGCGACGGGCAGCCCCTCGATGCGGACATGGCGGCCGGTAGCCTCCTTGATCCGCTCGGCAAGCTTCTGCGCGATGGCGGCGACCTGGCGCGAAGAGCGGCCGGAAGCGATCACGATATGGTCGGCGATGCTGCTCTTGCCTGCGAGCGGGATGCTGACGACATCCTGGGCCTGATCGTCGTCCAGCGACTGGAGCACGATGCCCAGCAGGTGGTCGGCAGGCGATTCGAAGCCGTTGGAAAGATGGCCCACGTCATTGGCGGGGCTGGCGATCCGGGTCGGTAAAGGGTCGGGCAATGTCACTCCTTCGGTATGCGGCGACCGGTCACGCCGTCACGCGGCGCGGCAAAAGCAAAGCTTCGGTGCCAATGGGGGGCCTTCTGCCGCAGCAGGGTGGCCGATCGCGGATCAGGGCGAAAGCGCAGATGCACGAGCGCCGGCAGTCTCCATGTCGTCCAGCTTTTACTCTGGCGCGCGGGTCGGACGAAACGCCGCAACCAGGCCATGGCAGGTGAGCCTAAAGCCTTCCCAATATAGCCCGGACGGGCGATGACGGCAATGGCTGTTCCGCGCGCGATGTCGCGCCAGGCCTTCCACTGGTGGAATTGCGCGAGATTGTCGCCGCCCATGAGCCAGATGAAGCGGATGCGGGGATAGCGCCGGCGCAGCGCGCGCAGCGTATCCACGGTGTAGCGCGTGCCCAGATCCCGCTCGATGGCCGTGACGCGGATCGGCGCGCGCCGCGCGGTCTTGCGGGCGCTTGCTACGCGGGCGCGCAGCGGCGCCATGCCGGTGCGGGGCTTGAGCGGATTGCCCGGCGAGACGAGCCACCAGATCTCGTCGAGCCCCAGCGCCTCACGCGCGAACAGCGAAATGGCGCGATGGCCGCCATGGGCGGGATTGAACGATCCGCCAAGCAGGCCGACCGTCACGCGCCGTCCGCGCGTCATGCGCGCGCAGCGCCGGTGAGGACGGCAAGCATTGCCGGGTGGATTGCGCGGGAAGCCTTGGCCATAGCGGCTCCTCGTTAGAGAAGGGCCAACGGAGCGTCAAACGGGCCCGGGCGCACAGGCGACGAAGCGCCATCGCATGGCTGGACCAATCGTCATTGGTCCTTGCATTTTCTGCCTTGCTGGCCCGATAGAGACGGCGCGGCGCATGGGGGGAAAGGCGTCGCCCCACGGGGGGCTATGGGGCTGACACTGGCGGCGGCCGAGCTGCTGCGCAACGAACTCTTGCTGTTCGCCGCGATCGGCCTGCTGCTGGGCGGGCTGGACGACCTGGCCATTGACGGCCTCTATGCCACGCGCCGCCTGTGGCGTTCCCTCACCATCTATTCGCGCATGCCTCGCATGACCGCCTGCGATCTCCCGCCGCCTGGCCGGGCGGGGCCGATCGCGGTGTTCGTGCCTGCCTGGGACGAGGGCGACGTGATCGGACCGATGCTGCGCGCGTGCCTGCACAAATGGCGGGACGAGGACGTCCATATCTTCGTGGGCGCCTATCCCAATGACCCGGTGACCCTGGAGCGGGTCGGGCAGGTGATGGCGGGGCCGCATGGGGCCCGCGTCTCGCTTGTCCTCAATCCCCGGCCGGGGCCCACCACGAAGGCGGACTGCCTCAATCAGCTCTGGGGCGCCATGCGGGCATGGGAGGAGGCGCAGGGCCGCGAGATGCTGGCCGTTATTCTTCATGACGCAGAAGACGTCGTGCACCGCGATGCCCTGCGGCTCATCGGCCTGCTCGCGCCGCGCTTCGGCCTCGTCCAGCTTCCGGTGCTGCCGCTCGCTTCCACCCGCTCGCGCTGGATCGCGGGCCATTATTGCGACGAGTTCGCCGAGCATCATGGCAAATCGCTGGCGGTGCGGGAGGCACTGGGCGCGGCGCTGCCCTCCGCCGGCGTTGGCTGCGGGTTCAATCGCCGGGTGCTCGGACGCATCGCCGCCGCCCGCGCGGAATTGCCGTTCGATCCGGACAGCCTGACCGAGGATTATGAGCTGGGCCTGCGCATCGGCGAGGCAGGCGACCGGGGCGTGCTGGTGCGCATGCGCGACGATGCCGGCGAACTCATCGCCACGCGCGAATATTTCCCGGATACACTGGGCGCTGCGGTCCGGCAGAAAGCGCGCTGGACGGTCGGGATCGCGCTGGCGGGCTGGGACCGGATGGGCTGGTCCGGCTCCTGGCACGAGCGCTGGATGCGACTGCGCGACCGGCGCGCGGCGCTGGCGGCACTGGTCCTGCTCGCGGCCTATCTCGGCCTGCTGATGGCCGGGCTGGTGGCCGTTGCGGAGCTGGCGGGACGGGCGAGCTCGCCCTTGCCCTGGCCCCTGTCATGGTTGCTGACCATCACCGGATTCATTCTGGGTTGGCGCCTGCTGGTCCGCATGATCTTCGTCTGGCGCGCTTATGGCTGGTGGGAAGCGCTGCTCTCCGTGCCGCGTTCGCTGGTGGCCAATATCATCGCGATGCTGGCGGTGCGGCGTGCCGTGGACATTTATGTGCGCCATCTGCGCGGGCAGCGGCTGGTGTGGGACAAGACGACCCATCGCTTCCCCGACGCAGCGGAGCCATCGCGCTCATGAGCGCGTCCGGTCGCCCGATGCGCTTCCTCGGGTGGCTGCTGGGCGGCTGGGTGGTGGCGCGCACGGGGCTGCTGGTAGCGCCGCTGGTCTGGGGCACCCTTGCGGCCGGATGGTCGGAATGGCCGTGGCTTGGCGGAACGCCCCGGATCGTTCACGTCATGCTTTCGCTGAAAGCGCCCTCGGACGAGGAGCGCGCGGGGCTCGCATCGCCTTCCCCTCTCCGGTCGCGACGCCGCTCTTCGCCGGGATCTCGGGCCGGACAGATCCACGCCCCGGCGGCGAATCAGCGACGCAACCTCGTGCCTGCTGAGGCGCCGCATTTCGCGGCCGCTCTGCTGGAGGAGATGCATGGCGAGGGCGGGAGCGCGTGGGGGGCAGTGGACCCAGAACCGGAGCTGGCACCGGCAGTGGCATTGGCGACAAACCCGGTGGCGCCACCGATGACCGGGGGGCATCGATGGTCCGGCACGGCCTGGCTGCTCTGGCGACCGGAGATGGCGGGCAGCGCCCTTTCCGCGCCATTGCTCGGCGGCTCGCAGGCCGGCGCGCGCCTCGACTATCGCTTGCATGATGGTTCGGTGGGGCAAGTGGCGCTTTATCTGCGCGCCTCCCGTGCGTTCGCAGGGCCATCGTCCGAGGAGGCTGCGCTCGGGCTGGGGTGGCGGCCGGCCAATGGCCCGGTCTCGCTCATGGCTGAGCGGCGCCAGAAGCTCGGGCCGGGCGGGCGCAGTGCCTTTGCCCTGATTACCGCGGGGGGCTTCGGTCCGCGCGCGGTCGCACCCCGGCTGGAAGCGGAAGGCTATGCGCAGGCGGGAGTCGTCGGGCTCGACGATCCGGACGCCTTCGCGGACGGCAAGGCAAGCCTGTTCTATGTGCTCGCGCAGGAGGAGCGGGCGTTCCGGCTCGTGGCCGGTGCGAGCGTCTCGGGTAGCGCCCAGCCCGGCGCGGCGCGCCTCGATCTCGGGCCGGAAATCAGCCTGCGGGTGCCGACGGGCGCCGGCACCATGCGTGTGAGCGGCGAGTGGCGATTGCGGATCGGGGGCGAAGCGCGCCCGGCAAGCGGACCGGCCATCACGCTGGTGGCAGATTTTTAGCCGCCAGAGCGGCTCGCCCCTTTTGGCGCGGCGGCTTTGCGACTACCGAGGACGGCATGGACATTTATCTGCCGATCGCGAACCTGTCCGTGAATGCGGTGGTCATCATCGGGCTGGGCGGGCTGGTGGGCCTGCTTTCCGGCATGTTCGGCGTGGGCGGCGGCTTCCTGACGACGCCGCTGCTCATCTTCTACGGCATCCCGCCGACAGTCGCGGCCGCCTCGGCCGCGACTCAGGTGATGGGCGCGAGCGTCTCCAGCGTGATGAGCCATCTCGGCCGCAAGACGGTCGACTTGCCGATGGGCGGCGTCATGGTGGTCGGCGGTATCATCGGCGCGGCGATCGGCACCGTCATCTTCCGTATCCTCGACCGGCTGGGCCAGATCGATACGGTCATCGGCCTGCTCTATGTGGTGATGCTCGGCTCGATCGGCTTGCTGATGGCGCGCGAGGCCATTCACGCGCTGGTGATGGCGCGGCGCGGCGAGCGACCGGAAGCGCGCAAGCGGCGGCATCATCCGCTGGTGGCCGCCCTCCCGCTGCGCTGGCGCTTCTATGCCTCGGGCCTTTACATCTCGCCCTTCGCGCCCCTGCTGCTCGGCGTCTTCTCGGGCATCATGACCATGCTGATGGGCATTGGCGGCGGCTTCATCCTCGTGCCCGCGATGATCTACATCCTCGGCATGTCGACCCAGCTGGTGATCGGCACGTCCCTGTTCCAGATCCTGTTCGTGACCATGGCGACGACCATCGCCCATGCCATGACGACCCATGCGGTGGACCTCGTCCTGGCTTTCCTGCTGCTCATCGGCAGCGTGATCGGCGCCCAGGTCGGCGGGCGCATCTCCATGAAGGCGCCGCCCGAATATCTGCGCGTGGCGCTGGCGCTGATCGTCCTCGTCGTCGCCATCCGCATGGCGCTCGGCCTCGGTTGGCGGCCGGACGAAATCTATACGGTGACCGTGCAATGAGGCGCCTGGCCCTCCTGCTGGCCGCGCTGGGTCTGCTCGCCGCGGGGCAGGCCGCCAGCGCGCAGCAGGCGGCGCCCCAGCTCGTGCCGGACGTGTCGCAGCGCACGGTGGAGATCCGCTTCAGCTTCACGGGAGCGGAGCTGCTGCTGTTCGGCGCCATCCTCTACCCGGGCGGACGCGTGCCGGAGGAGCCGGCGGACATCATCGTGGTGCTGAAGGGCCCGAGCCAGTCGATCACCATGCGCGAGAAGCAGAAGATCGCCGGCATCTGGGTGAACGCCGACAGCATCGATTTCCGTTCGGCGCCGAGCTTCTATGCGGTCGCTTCCTCGCGCGCCATCGACGAGCTGGTCGACGAGCGCACGGCCGCGATCTACGAATTCGGCCTCAACAAGCTGCAGCTTTCCCCCTCATCGCTGAGCGGCACGACGGAGATCGGCCGGTTCGCGCGGGGGCTCAACGATCTGCGTGCGCGCAACGGCCTTTATCTGGAAGCGCCCGGCACCGTGGAGATCACCGACGGCGTGCTGTATCGCGCGCGCCTGCCGCTGTCCGCGCGCGTGGTCACCGGGACCTACACGGCGGAGACGTTTCTGGTGCAGAATGGCCGCGTGCTGGCGGCCGCCACCCGGGAAATCGAAGTCCACAAGACCGGCTTCGAGCGGCTCATCGGGCAGTTCGCGGAAGAGCATGACCTTGCCTATGGCATCGCGGCCGTGACGCTGGCGCTCGTGATGGGGCTGGCTGCGGGCTATGTCGCCCAGCGGCTGCCACCGGCCTGAGCCGGGGGGATCCGGAAGCGCGCTTCGGCCGCCGACCCCGGCGCAGGATTTTGTTTACGCCTTGCTGATAGCGCCCTTGTCTGATGGACAGGGTGGGAGCGCTGCACGCATGAACTTCATGACCGGGATGAGCGCGGGACGCCCGCTGGAGCCGACGCCGGTGCGGCCTTCGGGCCTCGATCCCGCCGAGGCGCCGCCCCGCCGCCGCCTCTCCGATTTCGTCATCGGCCTCGTGTCCGGCATCTCGGGCGGATCGGCGCGAGTCCTCATCGACATCACGGCGATCGAGACGCTGAGCGTGCATGAGGACAGCAGCGTCGCCATGGCGGGGCAGGTCGGCAGCCAGGTGAAGATGCGGACCGGCAACTGCTGGATCGTCGCCACGATCCGCACCTTGTCGCTCGATCCGCGTCATCCCGGCCATATCGTCGCCGATATCGATTTCGTGGGGGAAGGCGACCAGGAGCAGCTCACCGGGCGCATCTTCCGCTTCCGCCGCGGCGTCACGCGCTTCCCGGTTCCCGGCACCCAGCTTTATCCCGTGTCCAACGCGGACATGCAGGAAATCTATTCCGCGCATGACGGCGCGCGCATCGAGATCGGTACCGTCTATCCCACCGCGACGACGCGGGCCGCGCTGATGGTAGACACGCTGCTCGGCAAGCATTTCGCGCTGGTCGGCTCCACCGGCACCGGCAAGTCGACCGCCGCCGCGCTCATCCTGCACCGCATCTGCGATCTCGCGCCGCAGGGCCACATCGTGATGATCGATCCGCACGGCGAATATGGCGCGGCCTTCGAGACCAATGGCGCGGTCTACAACACGACCAATCTCGAACTGCCCTACTGGCTGATGAACTTCGAGGAGCATTGCGAAGTGCTCGTCACGTCCCGGGGCCCGGAACGCGCGATGGATTGCGACATCCTGGCCAAATGTCTGCTGGCGGCGCGCGCGCGCAACCGCGCGGCGGAAGGCATCGGGCGGCTGACCGTGGATTCGCCGGTGCCCTATCTGCTGTCCGATCTCGCGACGATCCTCGCCAACGAGATGGGCAAGCTCGACAAGAGCACCAACACGCTGCCTTATCTGCGGCTGCGAACGCGGCTGGACGAAATCCGGTCCGATCCGCGCTTCAGCTTCATGTTCTCGGGCATGCTGGTGGCGGATTCGATGCAGGCCTTCCTCGCGAAGGTGTTCCGGCTGCCCGCGCTCGGCAAGCCGATCTCCATCGTGGATACTTCCACCATGCCTTCGGAGATCACGCATGTCGTGGTCTCGGTGCTGGCGCGCCTCATCTTCGATTTCGCGATCTGGTCGCGCGACGAGGAGCAGAAGCCCATCCTGCTCGTCTGCGAGGAAGCGCATCGCTACATTCCTTCGAGTACCACCGGCGAGGGCCAGTCGGTCCGCAAGATCCTGGAGCGGATCGCCAAGGAAGGCCGCAAATATGGCGTGTCGCTGGGTCTCATCACCCAGCGTCCCTCGGACCTGGCGGAAGGCGTGCTCTCGCAGTGCGGCACGCTGATTTCCATGCGCCTCAACAACGACCGGGACCAGAATTTCGTGAAGGCGGCGATGCCGGAAGGATCGCGCGGCTTCCTCGATGCGATTCCCGCGCTGCGCAATCGCGAATGCGTGGTGTGCGGCGAAGGCGTGACCGTGCCCATCCGCGTGGCCTTCGACGATCTGGAAGCGAGCCGGCGCCCGGCCTCGGCCGATCCGGTCTTCTCGTCCCTGTGGCGGGAATCCGGCGGGGAGGAGGAAATCCTCGAGCGCACCGTCAATCGCTGGCGCAACCAGGGGCGCTGAGACGGCGCGGGTGCGTGCCCGCTTACGAGCCCGTCATGTCCTTCTCGCCCGTCATGTCCTTCTCGCCCGTCATGTCCTTCTCGATGGTATGCATGTCCTCGTCCGAAAAGCCGAAATGATGGCCCACCTCATGGACAATCACATGAGCGATGAGCGCGTCGAGCGCCACGCCGGTGTCCACCCATTCCTCCAGCAGCGGGCGCCGGTAGAGGCGGATGACGGGGGGCAGGCCGCCTGAATCCCAGATGCTCTGCTCGGTGAGCGCGCGGCCCTCGTAAAGGCCGGTCAGGTCCCACGGGTCCTCGATGCCCAGCTCGGCGAGCACGGCCTCGCTCGCAAATTCCTCGATCTGGATCGCGATGCCGTTCAGATGCTCGCGGAACAGGGGCGGCATCGCCGCGATCGCGCGGCGTGCCAGCATTTCCAGCGCATCAGCGTCCGGCGCGACAACCATGCCGGTCAGGGCCGGCCGAGCGGATCGAGCGCGGAGCGGGCGCGCCGCCGCACGGCCGGGGCCGATGCGGGGGCCGCGGGCTGCATCGCCTGCAGCGCCGCGATGCGCCGCTCGGTCGCGGGATGTGTGGAGAACAGCTCGGAGACGCCGGTCGGCACGATGTAGAGCTGCGCGGCGGCCGGATTCTGCGTCACGGCCTGCGGCGGGCGGCGCTGCGCCGCGCCCGCGATCTTGGCGAGGGCGGACGCCAGCGCGCCCGGATTGCCGCTGATCTCGGCGCCCGCCTTGTCCGCGCCGAACTCGCGCGTGCGGCTGATCGCCATCTGCACGATCATCGCGGCGAAAGGCGCGACGAGCACGGCGAGGATGGCTGCCAGCGGATTGCCGCCATTGCCGTTGCCGCCCCGGAAGAACAGGGCGAAATTGGCGATCATCGAGATGGCGCCCGCGATGGTGGCGACCATGGTCATGACCAGCGTGTCGCGATTGCGCACATGGCCCAGTTCATGCGCCATCACTGCCGCGACTTCCTCGCGCGAGAGCATGGCGAGCAGGCCGGTGGTGGCCGCCACTGCGGCATTCTCGGGATTGCGCCCGGTCGCGAACGCATTGGGGCTCGGATCCTCGACGATATAGACGCGCGGCATCGGCAGGCCGGCATTGCGGGCAAGGCCCTGCACCATGCCGTAGAAATCCGGCGCGCTGGTCATGTCGACCTCGCGCGCATTATGCATCCGCAGGACAATCTTGTCCGCGTTCCAGTAAGTGAACAGGTTCATGCCGGCCGCCACGAGAAGCGCGATCATCGCGCCGCCAGCACCCCCGAACATATAGCCCAGCCCCATGAACAGCGCGGTGAGCGCTGACAGCAGCATGGCCGTCTTCATTCCGTTCAACGCCTTAAACTCCTTGGCGAAATCCTGTGCCGCCAATGTAGGAACAGGGCAGGAGGCCTGCAATGCCGCGGGGCGTCGGATTCAGGGGGCCTTCGGGTGCGCCGCGCTCAGCCGTGCTGGAGATCGCAGTCGATCGGCAGCGCCGCGCCCGAGATCGAGCGTCCCGCCGGCGTGGTGAGGAACAGGGCGAGGTCCGCCACATGCGCCGGCGCCACGATGCGCTTGAGCGATTGCGAGCCAAGGCCCAGCGCCACTTCCTCCTCGAAAGACCGGCCGCTCGCCCGTGCCCGGCCCTCGATCACCCGGTCGAACCGCTCGCCGCCCACCGCCCCGGGCAGGATGGCGTTCACGCTGATGTCATGCGGGCCCAGTTCGATGGCGAGTGTCTTGGCGAAGCCGACGAGGCCCCATTTGCTCGTCGCATAAGCGATGCGATTGGGATAGCCATAGCGACCCGCCGCGCTGGACATGATGATGATGGTCCCTGCGCTGCCCTTGAGCAGCGGGATGGCGCGCTGCGTCACCTCGAAGCTCGCGGTCAGGTTGATGTCGATTACGCGCCGCCAGTCCTCGGACGGCAAGGCATCCGCGGGCAGGGTGGGGCCGCCGATGCCGACATTGCTGACCAGCACGTCCAACCCGCCGAGCTGATGATCCACCGCCCCGAACAACGCATCGAGATCGGCCTCGCGCGAGACGTCGCAATGCAGTCCCAGCAGGCCCGGCACGGCCTCCAGCGCGGCATTGAGGGCGGTTTCGTCGACATCGCAGGTCAGCACGCGCGCGCCGTCCTCGATGAAGCGTTTCGCGATGGCGAGGCCGATGCCCGCGCCGCCGCCCGTCACCAGAACCCGTTTCATGCCTCTCGTCCCTCCCTTTGCCGGCCTGTCGTGCCCGGACCCCTAAGCAGTGCCGCGCGCGAGCGGGGGGCTGGGCACGCGCAACTGGACGTTCCGCCAGCGGCCGAAGCGATAATAGAGCCAGGCCAGCACCAGCGAGATGGCGGTGCTCACGGGAAAGCTCAGCCAGAGGCCATCGACGCCGATCAACGGATAGGAGAGATAATAGAAGCCGATGCGGACGAAGAAGAGCGAGATGGTGAGGATGATCAGAGGCGCCAGCACGATGCCGTTGGCGCGCATCGTGCCGAACATCACCATTGCCGCCCCGAAAAGCAGATAGCTCCAGTTGACGATGTGCATCATGTGCTGGCCGATGGCGATCGCCTCGCCGCCATTCTCCAGGAACAGCGCGAGGATATGCCGGTCGAACAGGCTGACGAGGCCGATCAGCCCACCCGACAGCGCGAGGTTGACGAAAATGGCGACGCGCGTCGTCTGCTCCACCCGGTCCCATTTGCCCGCGCCGATATTCTGCGCGGCGATGGAGGACACCGCGCCGCCGACAGCCATCGCCGGCATCTGGATATAGTTCCACACCTGCTGCGAGGCAGCGAAGGCCGCGACCGTCAGCGTGCCCTCGCGATTGACGAAGCCGATGATGACCAGCGTGGAAAGCGACATGATGACCATCTGGATGCCCATCGGCACCCCGCGTCCCGCGACTACGCGCAGCAGCGCCCAGTCGGGCTTGAGATAATGCCATTCCGCGCCGCGCAGGCGCAGCGGCAGATCGCGCCAGTAGATATAGGCGATCATCGCGGCGAGGCTGAGATAGCTGGAGATGGCGCTGGCGAAGGCGGAGCCGGCGATGCCCATCTGCGGCGCCGGGCCGAGACCCAGGATGAACACGGGGTTGAGGCCGATATCCAGCAGCACCGACAGGATAATGAACCATAAGGGCGTCATCGAATCGCCGCTGCCGCGCAGGCCCATCATCACCATCACGAACATCATGCCCGCGGGCAGGCCGAGGAACGTGAAGTGAAGATATTGCCGCGCGAGGCGGAACACTTCGGGCGGCGTGGACAGCGTCGCCAGGATATGCTCGGACCACAGAAAGCCGGCAATGGCGATGACGAAAGTGAGGCCGAGGCAGAAGCCGATCGCGGAGCCGAAGGCATGGCGCGCCGCCTGCAGATCGCCGCGCCCGAATGCCTGGCCCACCACCACATTGGCGGCCATGCCGAAGCCGAAGATCACCGAGAACATCAGGAACATGATGATGTTCGCGTTCGCGGTGGCGGCCAGCGCCGCTTCCCCCAGGAAATGCGCGACCCAGATCGAGTTGATCGAGCCGTTCATGCTGTGGAGGATGTTGGAGACGAGCGTGGGCAGGGTGAAGAGGACGAGCGTCGCGAAGATCGGGCCGCTCGTCAGGTCCCGCCCGCCACGGATGTGACGCGGCCCGGGCTCGAAGCCCGTGTCTTCAGGATCGGCGTCAGCGGGCCGTGGCGAAGCGTCGTCGCGCGGGGGGGACAGGTCTTCGCTCATGGGCTCCCGATTTCATGTCTTATCCAAGTCGCGCCAGCGCAGCCTCCAGTCTCTGCGCTTCCGCGATCTTGTCGGCATGGTCGGCACGCGCTTTCTCGACGGCCTCGGGTTTCGCCTTTTCGACGAAAGCGGGGTTGGCGAGGCGTCCTTCCAGCGACTTGGCTTCCTTCTGCGCGGCCTGAAGGGACTTTGTCAACCTAGCCTTCTCGGCGGCAATGTCGATCACGCCTTCGAGCGGCAGGATGAAGGTCGCTTCGTCGACCACGATCTGTGCCGCACCGCCGCTCGCCGCGCCGTCGAAGGCCCAGTTCTCGATGCGGGCGAGACGGGCGAGGGCGGGCGCGGTGCGCTCGATGCGCGCGCGCGTCTCCGCGCTCGCCTCGTTGACGATGGCGGGGAGCCGCGCGCCGGGCGGCACGCCCAGCTCGGCACGGGCGCCGCGCACCTCGCTCACCAGCCGGATCAGCCAGTCGATCTCGGCGCTCGCCTGCGGATCGACCTGCGCCTGCGGCGCGGGCCATTGCGCGACGATCAGGTCATGCGAGCGCTCACCCTGCGCATGCCACAGTTCCTCGGTGATGAACGGCATGAAGGGGTGAAGCATGACGAGGATCTGGTCGATCACCCAGCCGGCGACGGCCCTGATCTCCTCATCGATCTGGGCCTTGATGAGCTCCAGATACCAGTCGCAGAACTGGTCCCAGACGAAATGATAAATGGCATTGGCGGCGGCGTCGAAGCGCAGGTCCGCGAGCGCCTTGTCCAGCTCGGCGAGCGTGCCGACGACTTCGCCGATGATCCACTTGTTGACCGCGAGCGTGGCGGCGGGCGCGGCGACGCTGGTGCTGGCGACGATGCCGTTCGACTGAGCAAAGCGCACGGCGTTCCACAGCTTGGTGGCGAAGTTGCGATATCCCTCGACGCGCTTCTCATCCATCTTCACGTCACGGCCCTGGCTCTCCATGGCGGCCATGAAGAAACGCAGCGCATCGGCGCCATATTGATCGATGAGGCCGAGCGGATCGACGACATTGCCCTTGGACTTGGACATTTTCTGGCCATCGGCGGCGCGCACGAGGCCGTGGAGATAGAGGCGGCGCCAGGGCACATCCTTCATGAAATGGATGCCCTGCATCGCCATGCGCGCATCCCAGAAGAACAGGATGTCGAAGCCGGAGATCAGGAGGTCGTTGGGATAGTGCTTGGCGAGAAGGGACGGGGAGGCCACTGCGTGCCCCTCTCCCAACCCTCTCCCCTCAAGGGGAGAGGGCTCTTGTTCCGGCCAGCCCAGCGTCGCGAAGGGCCAGAGGGCCGAGGAGAACCAGGTGTCGAGGACGTCCTCGTCGCGAGTCAGCTTGCGATTGCCGGCCTGCACCTGCGCTTCCGCCTCGGTCTCGGCGACATAGCATTGGCCATCCTCGTCGAACCAGGCCGGGATCCGGTGGCCCCACCAGAGCTGGCGGGAGACGCACCAGGGCTGGATGTTCTCCATCCAGTTGAAATAGGTCTTTTCCCACGTCTTCGGCACGATCTCGATGGCGCCCGAGCGCACGGCCTCGATGGCGGGCCTGGCCAGCGTCGCCGCGTCGACATACCACTGGTCGGTCAGCCAGGGCTCGATGACGACGCCGGAGCGGTCGCCATAAGGCGTCTGGATGGTGCGGTCCTCGGTCCGCTCGAGCAGGCCGGCTTCCTCCATCATCGCAAGAACGTGCCAGCGCGCCTCGAAGCGGTCCTGGCCGATCAGCGCCTGCGGGATCAGCCCGTCCGCCGTCTGGCAGACGCGGCCCTCGGCATCGAGCATGTTCAGCATGTCGGCGGGTGCGATGCCCGCGCGCTTGCCGACCTCGAAATCGTTGAAATCATGGCCGGGCGTGATCTTGACCGCGCCCGAACCCAGGGCCGGATCGGCATGCTCGTCCGCGACGATGGGGATGAGGCGGCCGGTGATCGGCAGCTTCACATATTTGCCCACCCACATGCGGTAGCGCTCGTCGTCCGGGTTCACCGCGACGGCCATGTCCGCCAGCATCGTCTCGGGCCTCGTGGTGGCGACGGAAATGGCGCCCGAGCCATCCGCCAGCGGATAGCGGAAATGCCAGAACTTGCCGAGTACTTCGCGCGTCTCGACTTCCAGATCGCTGATCGCCGTCTTGAGACCCGGGTCCCAGTTCACCAGCCTCTTGTCGCGGTAGATGAGGCCCTCCTTGTGGAGGTCCACGAACACCTTGACGACCGCCTTCGTGAAATGCGGGTCCATGGTGAACTGCTCGCGGCTCCAGTCCATGGAGCAACCGAGGCGTCGGAGCTGGCCAGTGATGGTGCCGCCGCTCTCGGCCTTCCAGTCCCACACCTTCTCGACGAACTGCTCGCGCGTGTAGTCCGTGCGCTTCTCGCCCTTGGCGTTCAGCTGGCGCTCGACCACCATCTGCGTGGCGATGCCGGCATGATCCGTGCCGACCACCCACAGCGCATCCTTGCCGCGCAACCGCTCGTAGCGGACCATGATGTCCTGCAGCGTATTGTCCAGCGCATGGCCGATGTGCAGGCTGCCGGTCACGTTCGGCGGCGGGTTGACGATCGTGAAGGGCTGCGCGTCCGGGCGGGCCGGGCGGAACTGGCCGCTCGTCTCCCAGTGCTGATACCATTTCGCCTCGATGGCGGCGGGATCGAATGTCTTGGCAAGCTCGGTCATGGGGCGGTGCCTTAGTCAGTCTCGCTCTTTCGCGCCAGCCCGGCCATGGGCACGGGCGCGCGAGAAGGGCGGGTGATGTCATGCGGGCCCGAAAGCCCGGCGGAAGTGGAAAAGCCGACGATCAGCCGGACTGTCGGCTCGTGGGGAGCGCTACAGCCCGGCCGTCATACTCGGCCAGTGATGCGGTCGATCTCGCGCTTGACCAGCGTTTCGACCAGCCCGGGCAGATGCGCGTCCAGCCAGTCCTTCAGCATCGGGCGCAGCATCTCGCGGACCAGATCCTCCAGCGTGCCCGCCGGCCCATCCTCGGGGCGGATCAGCAGCCGGGACAGATTGACGAGGGACTCGCGCGCGGCCTGCGTGCTCATGTCCGACATGACGCCGGGGACGGGAGCGGCGGTGGCGGGCGCAGCATTGCTGCGCGGCTTTGCCGTCCTGGCTTCGGCCTTCGGCGCTTCGGCCCGGGCGGACTTGCTCTCTGGCTTGGCTGGCGGGGTCATCGCGGGCTCCTCCTGCGCTGGGCCGGCGTGCGTCTCACCGGGCAAGGCATCGGTAAGCTCCAGGATATGATCGTCGGTTACCAGGCTGGCCGGGACTGCGGCGGCGCTGGCCGGGGCAGCACGACGGGGGGCGCGGGGCGCCTGCGCGGCGCCATCCTCCTCGGCGATGATCCGCTTGATGGAAGACAGAATTTCTTCCATCGACGGTTCGTTCGGCATCGCGCCCATTCAATCCCCGACGATCAGTTGGTTCCCTCGGGCTTTACTGTCGCGTTTTGCGTCGTCGAGTCAACCGTGCGCGACGAAATCGGCGCCGGCGCCGGATCGTCATCCCAGTCGAACCACTTGCCCTTGACCCGGCCATAATTGGTCCGGGGGTCCTGGATGTCCGTGCTGCTGACCCCGAAATCCGTGGGGCTGATCTGGCCCATCGCTGCCAGGAGCGAGAAAGCCGCCACATAGGCATTGCGCTCGGCCGTCACGAGCTGGACGCGCGCGATGAAGCTTTCCTGCTCGGCATTGAGGATGTCGAGAATGGTCCGGGTGCCGACGCTGTTTTCCGCGCGCACGCCCTGCAGGGACAAGGCGCTCGCATCCACCGCCACGCGGCTCGACTCGATCACTTCGTTGCTGGCCTGCCAGCTTGAGAAGAGCGAGCGCGTCTGGGCAATGATATTGCGCTCGACGGCGGTCCGCTGCTCCATCGCCTGCTGCTCGCGGGCCTGGCTCTGGCGAACCTGCGCGGCCGGGCCGCCGCCCTGATAAAGCGGCAGCACGATCGAGGCGCCGACCGTGACGGTCTTGCCATATTGCTGAATGGTCGCATCCGGCGTGGAGTCGAGGTCAGTCGTGTACTGACTGTTGGTGAAGGCCGAGACGGTCGGGTGACGCAGCCCGCGCGCGACGCGCACGTCATATTTCGCCGCCTCGGTCAGCTTCTCCGCCGCCGCGAGATCGGGATTGTTCGCAAGCGCGATGTCGACCGCGGTGTCCGGGCTCGCCGGCAGGCCCGGAAGCGAAGGCGGCGGCTGGAGGTCGACCGGCTCGTGCCCGACAAGATTGATATAGCGCTCGCGCGCCTCGATGAGCTGCGCCTCGGCCGTCTTGAGATCGCCGCGCGCGAGCGACAGGCGGGATTCGGACTGGGCAACGTCCGTCCGGGTGAGATCGCCGACCTGGAAGCGGTTGTTGGTCGCCCGCAGGTTCACTTCCAGAACCTGGACGTTGTTGCGGCTGAGCGCCACCACCGACTGGCCGCGGATGACATCCATATAAGCCGCGACGACCTGGCTGAAGATGCTCAGCTCCGTCGCCCGCAAGTCGAGCTGGCCGGCCTCGATGCGCGTGCGCGCGCTCTTCATGCCATTGCGCACCCGGCCGCCCGAATAGATCGGTGCGGAAATGCGCCCCGTCGCCGAGATCGTGCGATCGGGCTGGAAGGCATTTGGAATCTCGCGATAGGCGTTTTCCTGATAGACGGTCTCCACGCTCAGGCTGGGGAGGCCGTTCGCCTTCTGGATATTATAATTTTCGTCCGTCGCGCGCTGGCCGGCCCGCGTCGCCGTCAGCGTCGGGTTGTCGCGATAGGCGGCAGCAAGCGCTTCCTGCAGCGTCTCGGCACCCGCCGGCAGGGCCGTGCTTCCGAGCAGGGCCGTCAGGATCGCGAGGCGCGCAGTCGATCGAAGGGGCATGGTGGTTTTCGGCCTCTGGTCAGAAAGTGAAGGCTTTGGGCCGGGCGAAACCGGGCAGGATGACCGCTTCGCTGTCCGCGAATGCCCGCGCGCCAAAGCCGCCCGCCGAGCGCGCACCGGCGCAAAGGCGCGTAACGCCGCGTTCCGCAGTTGCGAAGGCCGCGCGCCCGTCCACCTTGAGCTGCTGGATCAGCGCATCGGCCAGCTCTTCCACCGCGCCATCGACGAACAGCAGGTCATAAGGCGCGCCTTCCGGCCATCCCGCGGCCAGCGGGCCGGCGTGAAGGGTAATGCCCGGGCGATCGCCCAACTGCCGTGCGGCCTGCTCGGCCAGAACCGGATCTTCCTCGATCGCCACGACGACGCAGCCCAGCCGCGCCAGCAGCGCCGCCGCATAGCCCGTCGCCGCACCGATCAGAAGCACGCGCTGGCCCGCGCGGGGCGCCACTTCCACGAGCAGGCGGGCCGTGGCCAGCGCCGGATTGAGCGCGCGGCCGTTGCCCAGTGGCACGGCGCGGTCGGTATAGGCTGCGGCCCGGCGTTCCGCCGGCACATAAGCCTCACGCGGCTCGGCGAGAATCGCCTCGATGATCGCCGGATCATTCACGTCGTTCGTGCGCAACTGGCTTTCCACCATTGCGCGGCGCATTGCCTGGAAATTCTGCTCGCTCATGCCGTCCCTGATGACATAACTGTATTGCTGTTACAATACACCAAATGGCGCTGCCTGTCTCTCTAGTCTTTTTGCAGCGCACAGTGAAACAATTTTCCGCTTGAATGGCTTTGGCACCGCGGCAGGGCCACGGAGCCGGCAAAGCGGATTGCGTCCGCGTGCGATTTGGGCTAGCCGCGCTGCTCCACCGCGACCGAGGCCCGATGGCGGAGTGGTGACGCAGCGGACTGCAAATCCGTATACGCCGGTTCGATTCCGGCTCGGGCCTCCAGACGCCGTCTCTGGCGATTGATATTCGTCCTGGAAACGGCTGTTTTGTTCGCAGTGCCCCCCGGCCAGCGCACCATTGCCGCTCGCAAAACCCCAGCGTCCGGTCATCGCTCTGCGGTCGTTTGAGCGCCGGTCGGATCGGTCGGGAGGATATCCCTCCTGGTCGACCGCGTTGGTCACGGTTGGAGGATGTCGGGTCGGCCGATGCATGGGCGTCGCTGCCAACACGCTCCTCCGCCAGTTTTTCCGCTCTCCCGTCTACTGGCCCCGCTTATCGCCCTCATCGGCTCAACCGATGACGGGAATCTCTGTCTTCTGGCGGATTTCCTCCAGCGAGACGCCGTTGGCGATGTCCTGAACGATGAGGCTCTCGGTCGCGCGGTCCAGATTGAACCGGCCGAGTTCCGAGATGATCGCATCGACGACGCCGGCGCCCGTCAGTGGCAATGTGCAGCGCGGAACGATCTTGGGGCTTCCCGCCTTGTCGATATGGCTCATGACGACCACGACGCGCTTCACGCCGGCGACAAGGTCCATCGCCCCGCCCATGCCCTTGATCATCTTGCCCGGCACCGACCAGTTGGCAAGATCGCCATTGCCGGCGACTTCCATCGCGCCCAGGATCGCGAGGTCGATATGGCCGCCGCGGATCATGGCGAAGCTCGCCGACGAGCTGAAAAAGCTCGACGTGGGCAGGGCCGTGACCGTCTGCTTGCCGGCGTTGATGAGATCGGGGTCGACATCGTCCTCGAAGGGGAAGGGCCCGATCCCCAGCATGCCGTTCTCGGATTGCAGGACCACGTCAATGTCGGTCGGCACATGGTTGGCGACCAGGGTCGGAATGCCGATCCCAAGATTGACATAATAGCCATCCTGGAGCTCGCGTGCCGCCTGAGCGGCCATTTCCTCGCGCGTCCACGCCATCAGCCGGCTGCTCCTTCACGCTCGCGGGTCGTGCGGAATTCGATCCGCTTTTCATAGGAAGGGCCCTGGATGATCCGGTTCACATAAATGCCTGG
The DNA here is from genome assembly GCF_000283515.1 of Sphingobium sp. SYK-6. GTDB lineage: Bacteria > Pseudomonadota > Alphaproteobacteria > Sphingomonadales > Sphingomonadaceae > Sphingobium > Sphingobium lignivorans. The sequence continues at coordinate 3,405,597 of NC_015976.1, read as the reverse complement.
CGTATGCACCTGGTCAGGATCGAAGGTTCCGGCGGGCACGATCTCCTCGACCTCTGCGATCGTCACCTTGCCGGCCGTCGCCATGTCCGGATTGAAGTTCCGCGCGGTCTTGCGATAAATGAGATTGCCTTCCGGATCGGCTTTCCAGGCCTTCACGATCGCGAGGTCGGCGCGCAGCCAGGTCTCCCGCACGTAGAGGGCGCCTTCAAACGTCTCGACCGGCTTCCCCTCGGCAACGACCGTGCCGACCCCCGTCCTGGTGTAGAAAGCGGGAATGCCGGCACCGCCTGCCCTGACGCGCTCGGCAAGCGTACCCTGGGGGGTGAGCTCGAGCTCCAGCTTCCCCGTGAGGTAGAGCTCGGCGAACAGTTTGTTCTCTCCAATGTAGGATGAGATCATCTTCCTGATCTGGCTGTTGTTGAGCAGTGTCCAAAGGCCAAAGCCGTCCGCCCCGCAATTGTTCGAGATGATCGTGAGATCCTTCACGCCACTGCGCAGGAGGCCGGCGATGAGATGCTCGGGATTTCCCGAGAGCCCGAAGCCGCCCGACATGATCGTCATGCCGTCAAAGGCAATGCCGGCGAGCGCTTCATCGGCGTCCTGGAATATCTTGCGTTTTGCCATTTCCTGCCTATATGTCCGATTATCGAACAAATGAATCAATAATCGGAAAAGAGAGCGAGGTCAATGCTGGACCAGGGTGACCCGTGTTCGGGCCAGAGCGATCCCAGTTTCATGCTGTCCCTGGCCCGTGGACTTGAGGTGCTGCGTGCCTTCGAGGGGCAGGTTTCGCTGTCAAACGCCGAGACGGCGCGCGTCACCGGCCTCACCCGCGCGAGCGCCGGGCGTTGCCTGCACACGCTGGTTCAGCTCGGTTATGTCCGGGAGCAGCGCGGCCGTTTCTTTCTGACGCCGGGCCTCTTGCCGCTGGCCTGCGGCTATCTCACCTCGACGCCATTGGCGAGCGCCAGTCAGGCGATTGCCAATGGCCTTCGGGACCGGCTGCAGGAGACCGTCTCCGTGGGAACGCTGGACCCCCGGGACCCCGGCCGCGTGATCTACATCGCGCGCGCCGAACGAAACCAGATCATCGCGGCGCCCCTGCTGGTCGGCAGCACCCTGCCGAGCCACTGCACGTCGATGGGGCGCGTGCTGCTCGCCTATCTTCCCGCCAGCGTGCGCAGGGCGTGGATCGATAGCTCGGTGCTTGAAGTGCGAACCGATCGGACGGTTGTGGACAAGGGCCAGCTCTCAGGCGTGCTGAGCGAGGTCGCCGAACAACGCTGGGCGCTGGTTGAGGGAGAGCTGGAGATAGGCTTGCGATCGCTCGCGGTTCCCGTGCGCGATCGGGACGGAACCGTGGTCGCGGCCCTCAACATCGCGACCTTTTCCGACGCTCATTCGCGCGACGATCTCATCGAGACCGTCCTGCCGGACCTGCGAGCCGCCGCAGGGCAGCTCGAACGCGCCATCTGACAATCCAAGACATTCCCAGGAGTCCTGCATCATGAAGCTTCGTCGCGCCGCCATTGTTTCGCCCCTGCGGACCCCGGTCGGAAAGTTCGGCGGCGGGCTCTCGGCCCTCAATGCCGGACAACTGGGCGCAACGATCCTCAAGGCTCTAGTCGAGCGAAGCGGCATCGACCCGGAGCGGGTGGATGATGTCGTCTTCGGGCATGGCTATCCGAGCGGCGAAGCGCCTGCGATCGGCCGCTGGTCCTGGCTCGCGGCCGGGTTGCCCCAGACCATCCCGGGCTTCCAGCTCGACCGGCGCTGCGGCTCGGGCCTTCAGGCCGTGATCGAGGCCGCCATGATGGTCCAGACCGGCGCCGCCGATGTCGTGGTCGCCGGCGGCGCCGAGAGCATGTCCAATGTCGAACATTATACCAGCGCGCTTCGTTCGGGCGCCCGCATGGGGAATGTCGAGCTTCACGATCGGCTGACCCGCGCGCGCCTCATGTCCCAGCCCATCGAGCGTTATGGCGTGATCACCGGCATGATAGAGACCGCCGAAAATGTGGCCAAGGATCATGGCATCGCGCGGGAGGCGTCGGACGCCTATGCGGTCCGATCCCACCACCGCGCCGCGGCTGCCTGGCGCGAGGGGCGCTTCGATGCCGAGGTCGTGCCGGTGACGGTGCCCCAGCGTCGCGGTGACCCGGTCGTGTTCGCCCAGGATGAAGGCATCCGGCCGGATGCGTCGCTCGAGAGCTTGAGCGCCTTGCGACCGATCGAAGGGGGCGTCGTCACAGCCGGCAATGCCAGCCAGCAGAATGACGCCGCCGCCGCCTGCCTTGTCGTCGCGGAAGACCGGCTGGAGGCGCTTGGCCTTCAACCGTCAGGCTGGTTCGTTGGCTGGGCTGCGGCCGGCTGCGATCCCTCGCGCATGGGCATCGGACCAATCCCGGCGGTCGCTCGCCTGTTCCAGCGGACCGGCCTCGACTGGAAGGACATCGACCTTCTCGAGATCAACGAAGCATTCGCCTGTCAGGTTCTTGCCCTCCTGAAGCTCTGGGGCTGGAGCGAGAATGACGAGCGCCACGAGATCCTCAACGTCAATGGCTCCGGAATCTCGCTTGGACACCCGATCGGTGTGACCGGCGCCCGGATCATGGCGACGCTGCTGCACGAGCTTGGTCGTCGCAAGGCCCGCTACGGTCTCGAGGCGATGTGCATCGGCGGCGGGCAGGGTCTGGCAGCCATTTTCGAACGCGCCGGCTGACGCACGCATCGCATCATCCTGGCAGCTTTCCTAAAGGCCGTGGACGATATCAAGATGCCCGGCCGCAGCTACTGGATCCTGTTCGAGCGTTCACGGGAGCGCGGGGCCGGGGTTCCGCCAACGGACCTGTCATGTCCCAGAAAGGCTGAACAGAAAAATGGCCCGCTCTTCAGAGTGGCCATTTTCGCGCCTGTAATGGACTCGATCAAAGAAGAACGGCCGCTGTCTCCTCCAGCTCCCTGGCCGCCGCCTGGAGCGGCGGCAACAGATCGGTCACGAGACCCTCAAGCGTGGTCCGGCTGACGGATGTCGCTGCTACGATCGCTGCCGTCGTTCTGCCATCGATCCGAAGGGGGACAGAGATCGACCGCTGTCCGAGGAAAATGTCCTGATCGTTCGTCGCATAGTCGCGTGTGCGAACCTCATCCAGAACCTCACGAAGTTTTTCGTGTGACGCGATCGTATTTGGCGTGAATGCTTCCAGTGTCCAGCCATCGAGAAGCGTTTCGAGTTCCTCAGGCGACAGGGAAGCGAGTAACACCTTGCCGGATGAAGTCGCGTAAGCCGGGACACGTGCGCCGACATGAATATAATAGTTCTCGAAATCCTTGTAAGTGGCACGCGCCACGTAAACGACATCGCGATTGTCGAGGATGGCGAGGTTACAATTGATATGATATTTTGCCGCAAGTTCCCTGAGCAATGGTCCCGCTGCTTGAGAAAAAGGCTGCGACGACAGGTATGCCGTTCCAAGGCCAAGAACTTTGGCAGTCAGCCGAAAGCGGCCATCATTGTTTACCGCATAGCCTAATAATTCCAGCGTCCTCAGTATTCTTCGAGTGCTTCCCGGCGTTATCTTGAGCTCTCGCGAAATCTGGCTGAGCGTCCATTCAGGGTTGTCTGAGCTGAACAAGGCAATGACCGCAAGCCCCTTCTCAAGAGAAGGGATGTATTCGTCATCGTTCGTGGTCGATTTGGTCAACTGGCTTTCCTTTTTTGCTCTGCCGTAACCTTGCCAGGACCAGTCAGGTGCCACTTGTGAAGGGCCGTGCGTCCAGGTGCGCTTCATTAATGCTGAACTGAGTTCCCTTGACAACCCCCATTGTAGGTCATAACCATAGCCGGAAAGTTTTTCGGTAAAGATCGGAAATAGTTCCGGCTTTGGGGATGGGGCATGGGATTCGGGTTATGATGCACGTTTCTCCGGCTCAGTTCCGGGCGTATCTCTGGCAAGGGCATGACAGGGGCGCGATCGCCGAGGGCGGAAAGGGAATCCGCCACCTCGCCGTCGCCGCCATGGCTTTGGTGCTCGTTCTGCTCGCCTATCTGTTCCCGGTCGGCGGCAGCGATGCGCCATCGCCGGCGATGCTGGCCAAGGCGCCGCACCCCCTGATCGGCAAATACTGCATGAGTTGTCACGACAGTGTCGAGAAGACGGCGGGGCTCGCCTTCGACGAGATGAGTCTCGCCAATCCGTCGAAGGCTCCCGAGCTATGGGAGGCCACAGTGCGGCGCCTGTCCAGCGGCATGATGCCCCCGGCGGGTGAGCCGCGACCCAGCAAAGCCGAGGCGCGCGAGCTGATCCAGGCGATCACGTCCAGTCTGGATGGCGCCAAGCCGTTGCCCGCTCCCGCCGTTCTGCGCCGTCTGACCCGGAGCGAGTATGGCAATGTCATCCGGGACCTTCTTGGCCTGAACGTCGATGTCACGACGTTGCTGCCCCCGGACCCGTCCACGAAGGGTTTCGACAATATCGGGGAGATCCTCACCACGTCGCCCGCGCTGGTTCAGGGCTATCTGAACGCAGGCATGCGCATCAGCCGCCTGGCGGTGGGCGATCCGACCATGGCATCCGCGCGGCGGGCCTTCCCCGTACCCCAGAAGCTCGACAACAGCCGGTACATAGCGGGCCTGCCGCTCGGCACGCGCGGCGGCGTACGGCTCAACGTGCTTTTCCCGGTCGAGGGCGACTACGAGGTCGAGGTGCGTGCCGGGCCCGGCATCACCTTGTTCAGGAAATATGGCGGCGGGAAGATGCCCAATGTCGATCTGACGGTCGCCGGAAAGGCATTTCCGGTCGACAGCAAGGGGAAAGCGCGCGTCCATGTCCGTGCCGGCGAGTTCCCCGTCACAGTGGCGTTGCGCGACGTGGATCTGGAGCCCGGTGTCGATGAGATCTACGCGACCTTCAACGTTAAGGGCACGATCATGGACGTCGCGGTCAACGGGCCGTTCAACGTCAAGGGCGTCGGCAAGACCGCCACCCGCTCAAAGATCTTCAGCTGCTATCCGCGCAAGCCGATGGAGGAGCGAGCCTGCGCGCGCAGTATCGTTGCGCGCCTGGCCGGCAAGGCGTTCCGCCGGCCGGTGGCGGAGCAGTCCGCCGACATGGACTTGCTGATGCGATATTATGATCAAGGCCGGGGGCGCGGCAATTTCGAGACGGGCGTTCAGCAAGCGCTGGCCTATGTCCTGGTCGATCCCCGCTTCCTTTATCGGGTTGAGCAGGAGCCTGCCGGTGCCGCTCCGGGCTCGGTCTATCCGGTATCGCCGATCGAGTTCGCCTCGCGTCTGTCCTTCTTCCTCTGGAGCAGCATTCCCGATGGCGCGCTGATGGCGTCGGCCGTCAGCGGCAAGCTGACCCAGCCGGCGGAGCTGGAGCGCCAGGTCCGCCGCATGATCGCAGACAAGCGCGCCGATGCGTTCGTCGACAATTTTGCCGGCCAATGGCTCAATCTGCGGCAACTCGCCAGCGCAGAGCGCGAGAGCAAGGATTTCGACGACAATCTGCGCTTCGCGATGGAGCGGGAAACCAAGCTGCTGTTTGCGAACGTGCTGCGCGGCGATCGTCCTGCCGTTGAGCTGCTCAATGCAGATTATACGTTCGTGAACGAACGGCTGGCGCGGCATTACGGCATCAAGGGCGTGCAAGGCGACTATTTCCGTCGCATCGCGCTTCCCCCCAGCAATCCGCGTCGCGGCCTGCTGGGGCATGCAAGCATCCTGACCGTCACATCGGTCGCCAACCGCACGTCGCCCGTCATCAGAGGTGCATGGGTGCTGGAAAACATCCTTGGCGTGCCGCCGTCGCCGCCGCCGCCGGGTGTCGAGACCAATCTGGATGCGTCCGTCAAGACGCCCCAGACACTGCGGGAACGGCTTGCCCAGCATCGTGAGAACCCGGCCTGTGCCAGCTGCCACAACATGATGGACCCCATCGGACTGACGATGGAGAATTTCGATCAGACGGGGAAGTGGCGCACACATGACGGGCCGTTCCCCATCAATGCATCGGGTACGTTGGTCGATGGCACGGCATTGCGCGACAGTGCGGATCTGAACCGCGCGCTTCTGAAATATTCCGACGCGTTCGTGGCGAACCTGACCTCGAAGCTCATGACCTATGCGCTTGGGCGGCCGGTCAATGCGCATGAAATGCCCGCGGTCCGCGAGGTGATGCGGCGCTCCAAGTCCCAGGGGAACGGGCTCATCTCGATCATCATGGGCGTGGTGGAAAGCCAGCCCTTTCTCACGCGAACCAACGCGGCGCGGCCGCTCGGGCCTCCGTCCCGCTCGACCCGGACCGAAGAATCGCAAGCGGAAAAGAAAAGGAAAGCTGCGTGATCGAACACGAGACCATTCCCGATGTCGCACGTCGTACATTGCTCATCGGCGCGGCCAGCCTGCCATTGCTGAGCAGTTCCCTTGCGGGCGCGGCGGCGCTTCGCGGGGATGAACTTCCCCTGATCACGACCGGCCTGGAGCATTTTGCGATGACAGTGCCGGACGTGACTCCGACCGCGCGCTTCTACAGCGCTGTGTTCGGCCATGGGCTTTTCAAGGAGATGGACCCGCCGCTGCGCTATTATGTGATGATCGGCAAGGCCTATATCGCGATCGGCAGTCGCGCCAGCCAGCCGGCGCCGGTCATGGATCATTATTGCGTGGCCGTCGAAGGCTATGATCGCGACAAGATGAATGCGGCTCTTTCGGCGCTCGGACTGCCGCCAGCCGCGCGGGGCATGGTGCTGGATCCCGACAAGATCGGCCTGCAGTTGCTCAAGGATCCGGCTGGCCTGACGGAGACGAACATTCCGGCAGAGCGCATATTGGGACGCGGATACGGCCTGGTGCAGCCATATGGGATGGACAATGTTCTGCTGCGCGTCGCCGATCTCGGTGCTTCCAGCCGCTTCTACGACCGCTTTTTCGCCCGGACGCCGGCCAGGGAGAAGGGTGAGATCTGGTATCGCGCGGCGGATACGACGATCCGCCTCGCACCGCAGTCGCCCGGCGGAGCGACGGGCTTCAAGCGCGTCGGAATCCGGGTGGGTCCATTCGATCCTGTCAAAGTGTCGGCGGGTCTGGTGTCGCTCGGTGCGAAGCCGCTGAGTGGCGCAACCGCGGTGCGGCTCCGCTTTACCGATCCCGATGGTTTCGAAGTCGAACTGATCAAGGTCTGAGACGAGAGTGGGGCCGCGAGGCCGAGCACTCGGAAAGGTGGCGTGAGATGCACTATATCACAAAGAAGCACCTGTCGCGACGGACGCTCCTGAGGGGCTTTGGCGGGGCTGCGCTGGCTTTGCCCTTCCTGGAATCGATGCTGCCTGCCGCGACGAATGTCTCGGGAGCCGCGAGCCGGACGCGCCTGGGCTTCTATTATGTGCCGCACGGCGCGGTGATGGACAAATGGACGCCCGCCACCGATGGAACCGATTTCGCGATGTCGCCGACATTGCGCTCGCTCGAGCCTTACCGGCCCTGGCTGAACGTGATCAGCGACATGGGACTGCCGCTTGCCTACACGGAGGACGGCTCGGCCGCCGCGCATCATTCCAGCTCGTGTGCGACCTATCTCAGCGGCGCGGCGATGCACAAGAACGAGAACCGGCTCGGCATCACCATCGATCAGCTCGCTGCCCGGAAAATCGGCCAGGAGACGCCGCTTCCGTCGCTCGAGCTCGGGATAGAAGGGAGCTCGGCGACATGCGGGGAAGGGTGGAGCTGCGCTTATCGTGACAGCCTCGCCTGGTCCGACGAGCACAGTCCGCTGCCGGTCGAACGCAACCCGCAAGTCGTTTTCGAGCGTCTGTTCGGCGATGGTCGGGACGGGAATGCGCGCGCCGCAAATCGCCAGCAGGCGGCAAGCATTCTGGATGGCGTGCTGGAGCAGACGTCCTCGCTGCAGCGGAACCTGCCCGCGGCCGATCGACGCCGTCTCGATCAGTATCTGACGGACGTCCGCGAAGTCGAGCGGCGCGTTGCGCTTGCCGAGCAGCAGGCATCGAGCGACCTCGACCTGCCGCCCACGCCTGTCGGCATCCCTGCCGATTTCGAGGACCACATCAAGATGCTGTTCGATCTGCAGGTACTTGCCTGGCAGACAGAGATGACGCGCATCTCCACGCTCATGGTCGCCGTCGAGATCAGCAACGCGATCTATCCGAAAAGTGGTGTCCGTGAGGCGTTCCACCCTCTCTCGCATCACAGCAATATCCAGGCGAACAAGGACAAGCTCGCTCAGCTCAACGCCTATCACGTCAGCATGTTCGCCTATCTGCTCGAGAAGATGAAGAGCACGCCGGACGGCGATGGCAGCCTGCTCGACAACAGCATTCTCATGTGGGGAAGCGGGATGGGGGACAGCAATGTCCACAACCATGACCCTGTCCCCATCGTCATGGCGGGAGGAGGCTCGGGTTCGATCAAGGGCAATCGCCACATCCGATCGGGGTCAGGGAAGCGTCCGCTTTCAAATCTCCTTCTAACAATTCTGCAGAAAGCGAACGTCAATGTCGACAAGTTCGGCGACAGCACCGGAACCGTGGATCTCTAAACTGGCGGTGCCGCGGCTCGCCGCAGCACTTGGAATTGTCTTCATTCTGGCCATGATCGCACTCGCGGCGCTGAGCATGCGGTCGCGCGCACCAGTGCTGCCGGCGCCGGAGGCAAGCATTCTTGGACGCAGGATGGCCGAGGCAGCCAGCGGCAGAATGATGGCGGAGGCGCGCGCCCTGCTTGAGCAGGGGGCAGATCCAAGCCAGGTCAGCGCAGACGGGACCCCAGCTCTCCTGTGGGCCGCGCATTTCTCCGACCAGCCGACAGTGTCGCTGCTCCTGGATCATGGCGCGAACCCGGACGGGATCAACCGCTTCGGGACCACGGCCCTGCACATCGCCAGCGGACAGGGTGACGAGGCCCTTGTGAAGCGGTTGCTCCAGGCCGGGGCGAAGCCGGACATCCCGGACGTCCGGGGCGAGACGCCATTGATCGCCGCTGCCCGGCAGGGCTCGCTGGGGGTCGTGAGCCGGCTGATCGACGCGGGCGCTGCGGTCAACACGGCAGAGAAGACGCATCACGTCACCCCGCTCATGCTGGCCGCCTGGAACGCGCATCCGGATGTCGTGCGGCGCCTGCTCGAAGCCGGTGCCAGGATCGATGCGAAAACGATTGTGGGCGATACGCCCAAGTTCACACCTCCGGGGTTCGGCAACGGATCGCATGGCGACGGCATCATCCGCGGAGGCGTCCCGCCGCAGGGACAGCGTCCGCCGATCGCAGGCGGGCTCACGCCGCTCCATTATGCAGTCCGTGCCGGAGACCTTGAATCCGCCCGTATGCTCATTGAGGCCGGTGCCCCTCGGGAGGGCGCAGAACCGAACGGCATCAGGCCGCTGTTGATGGCCATTCTGAATAATCGGATGGACATTGCCACGTATCTCCTCGGCCTCGGCGCGAACGTGAACGCCGCGGACTGGTACGGGCGCACTCCGCTCTTCGCGGCCGTCGAGATTCGCAACGTGGAGTATGCGAGCGACAGCACGGAGCACGGCATAGATCGCCCCGCAGTGCTCAAGGTCATCGAGCTGCTGCTTCAGAAAGGCGCGCAACCCAATGCCCGCGTGAATGAATATCCGCCCATCCGTCAGTTCCTGATGCATGGCGGTTCGCTCTCGTGGGTCGACTTCACGGGGCAGACACCGTTCCTGCGCGCGGCACTTTCGGGTGACGTCACGTCCATGAAGCTCCTCATAAAATATGGCGCAAATCCCAATCTCGCGACCTGGCGCGGGACGACGCCGCTGATGGCCGCAGCGGGGGTCAACTGGCAGTTCTACCAGACGTACGACGAGGGTGAGGACCAGCTCCTGGAAGCGATCAAGCTCTGCATGAAATACGGCCAGGACGTGAACGCGGCCAACTCCATGAAAGTGACCGCTCTGCACGGAGCTGCGAACCGCGGTTCCGACAAGATCGTGCGCTTTCTCGTCGAGAAAGGCGCGCGGCTGGAGGATGCCGACGATCAGGGGCGGACCGCGCTCACCTGGGCCCAGGGCGTGTTCCTTGCGACGCTGCCGGCGCAGGCCAAGCCGACGACAATCGCTCTGATCGAGCGGCTCTGCAAGGAGCGCGGACTCCAGTGCGAACGCCGCAAGCCCACGGTCGCACCAGGCGAGCCGGCTTCCGAACCGCGCGCTGCGCCCGCGTCCGCAACCCCAGCCATCATTTCCAGGAAACAGGCGTCATGACGAGAAGGACCACGCGCCGATGAACGACTTCATTTTCTTTCTCGGCCGTTTTCATGTTCTCGTTCTTCATCTGCCCATCGGGATACTGCTTCTGGCGGTCCTGATGGAGGCAATGTCGCGTCGGCCAAGATTTGGCGCGCTCGTTCCGGCAGTATCGCTCACCTGGCTTGCCGGGGCGATCTCCGCGCTGGTCACCGTCGCCCTGGGCTATATGCATGCCACGGAGCCGGGCTTCACCGGGCCGGGGGTGAGCCTTCATCGATGGGCCGGCACGGCTCTCGCCTTCGCGGCCATTGCGATCTGGGCCTGGCGGCTCGAAGCGCCTGCCACCTTCTCGAAGATCTGGCCAATCCCGCTCGTGGTGGTCCTCATCCTGATGACTGCGACTGGCCATCTGGGCGGGAACCTCACGCACGGATCGACCTATCTGACCGAATTTGCCCCGGGCCCCTTGCGATCACTGGCCGCCGGAGAGGCTGCGCCGGAAGCGGCGCCGCGCCCGCCGATCACCGACATCGCCAAGGCGGACATCTATCTTGATGTGATCGCGCCTGCTTTCCGTGACCGCTGCGCCTCGTGCCACAACGACGACAAGAAGCGGGGCGGCCTTTCGCTCGTGCGTTACGATGAAATGATGAAAGGGGGCGAAACCGGGCCCGTCATCGTGCCCAAGGACCCCGGGAAGAGCGATCTGTACCATCGTATCACCGTGGCGCGAAACCATGTCGACTTCATGCCCAAGAACAACAAGACGCCGCTCGACCCCGCGCAGGTCCAGGCGATCCGCTGGTGGATCAGCATCGGCGCACCCGCGAGTGGCGAAATCGGCAAGCTGACGCCGCCAGCCGATGTGCGCGAAAGCCTTGTCAAAGCCGGGGGTCTTTGAACGGCCGGCGTTCTTCCAGGCTCGCCAGAGCGCGCTCCTGGCCCGATGTCAGTGCCTCGGGGGATCTCTTTCCTCATCATAAGATTATGGCTTGTTTATCGGAAAACTTTCCGGTAGCCGGCCCATATAATCCGGAAAATAATCCGGTAAAAGGAGGGGAGGCTGCTGTGCGGTTTAAGTCATTGAAATTCGATAATTCTTTTGGAGTGCGTTCAAGCTGGCTGTGTTTGGCGGTTTCATTGAGTGCGATGCCAGCATTTGCGCAGCCGGAAGCGGTTGAGGATGCAAACGTCGCCGACGAGACGGAGAACAAGCAGGATCTCGTTATCACCGGCACGCGCCTCGTGGGATTTTCCGCGCCGACGCCGGTGACATCCATCGGGCAGCAGGATCTGGAGGCGAAGGCCATCCGGTCCGTGACCGACCTGATGATGGATGTGCCGACGTTGCGTTTCAATCAGAACAACGGTCAGGTCAGCGCGCCGATCGGCGCGAGCAATCTCGACCTCAGAGGTCTCGGGTCCAGCCGCACGCTGTTGCTGCTCGATGGACGTCGCTTTGCTGCGACCGATTCAAGTGGCGGCGTGGACGTCAGCGTCATTCCGGCCGTTCTCATCAATAAGGTTGAAATCGTGACCGGTGGTGCCTCGGCGGCATATGGCTCGGACGCCGTGTCGGGCGTCGTGAACATATCGCTCGATTCACGACTGGAGGGCGTGAAGGGGAGCGTCCAGTACAGCGAGACGACATATGGTGACCATCGCCAGCCGGGTGCTTCTCTCGCGGTCGGAAAATCCGCGCTGGGCGGGCGCCTCCACGTCATTGCCGCGGGTGACTTCTACAGGAATACGGGCCAGCTCGACCAATCGACGCGTCCCTGGGGCAGCCACAACTACGCGGTTCTGACCAACCCGGCCTACACGACGACAAATGGTCAGCCCCAGCGTCTGATCCTCCCGAATTCCACCACCACCCAGCTCATCAGTGGCGGCGTCACGGCCCTCAACAGCCCGGCTGCTCTGCGGGGTATTCAGTTCGGGCCGGGCGGTACGGTTCTTCCGTTCGATTTCGGAACCAATGTCGGGTCCAGTTTCATGACAGGCGGTGATGGCGGGACCCCCATGGCGACCGCGAACATCACGCCCCGCTATACCCGTTACGCAGGCTTCGGGCGGGTCTCCTTCGACTTCACGGACGATACCTCGATCTTCGCCGACGCACTGTGGTCACGAAGCGAAGCCTTTACCGACCAGAATCCGAATATCGATTCCGGAACGATTGTCCTTCGTCGCGACAATGCATTCATGCCGGCCTCCATCCGCGATCTCATTCCCGCAAACGGAACGTTGACGATCGGTCGCATCAATGAGGAAGATGGCACTCTGTCGACCACGACGATCGCCACCGTGCGGCGTTATGCGTTGGGGATCGAAGGAACGTTCGGCGCCGGCTGGCAATACAGCGCCTATGCACAGATTTCCCGCAATCTCTACGAGCGGGCCGATGCCAGCAACCGGATCAACGCCCGATGGCTGAATGCGATCGACGCCGTCATCAACCCGGCGACCGGTCAGCCGGCCTGTCGGATCAATGTGGATGCGTCCACGACGAATGACGACCCTGCCTGCGTACCGTCAAATCTTTTCGGTCCCGGGTCGGTCAGCGCCGCCGCCGTCGCATATTATATCGGGACGTCCACGTCGCGTTCCGAACAGCGGCAGAATGTGTACGCGGCGAATATCAGCGGATCCCCGATGAGCCTTCCCGCCGGTGACATTCAGCTCGCGCTTGGCGCCGAGTATCGCACCGAGGAGGTCAGTCAGGTCTCCGACCCGATTTCCCAGGCAAGCGGCTGGCGGCAGATCAACGCCCAGACGCTGAGCGGCCGTTTCAACGTGAAGGAGCTTTACGGCGAGATCGGCGTGCCCGTCCTGAAGGATTCGGCAATCGCCGAGGAACTGGATGTCAGCGGCGCCTTGCGTCTGACGGATTACAGCACCAGCGGCTCCGTGACGACGTGGAAGGTCGGTTCCACCTACACGCCGGTTCGGGGCATCCGCTTCCGCGGCACTGTGTCGCGCGATATCCGCGCGCCCAACGTGAACGAACTCTTTTCCGGGCAGGCGTCCGGCCGCCCAATCGTGATCGATACTTCGTTCACGCCGGCGCGTTCGAGCACCGTCAATCAGCTGACTGGCGGCAATACCGCACTGAAGCCCGAAAAGGCGAAAACCTATACGGTCGGCGTGGTCCTCGAGCCGTTGTTCCTGCCGCGCTTTCATCTTTCCATCGACTATTACACAATCTCGATCGACTCCGCGATCCTGGCGCCGACTGCCCAGCAGGTCGTCGACGGATGCAATATCGGCGTAACCGCCTTCTGTTCTGCGATCACGCGCGATCCGGCCACGAACGTGATCACGGATGTTCGCGCCACCTTGCTGAACGCCGCGACCTTCAAGACAAAAGGCGTGGATATCGAAGCGGAGTATTCGTTCCCGGTCGGGGAGGGTTCCGTCACAGCTCGTGCGCTCGCCAACTATGTGAGCACGCTCTATAATTCGGTGAATGGGGAAACAGCCGGTCAGACGGGTTCGGGGACGGGCATACCGCACTGGCGCGGCAACATATCCCTCTCCTACAGAACGAATAATTATCTTTTCGGAATTCTCGGTCGTTACGTCCAGGGTGGCGTTTACAACAGCCTCTATTTCGAGGGCGGTGGTCCCAATAGCATCAACAACAATCATGTGGGCGGACGAGCCTATATTGACGTTAACGGCAGCTACAAGATCACGCCCGAGGTAGAGATATTTGCCAAGGTCAACAATCTTCTGGATAATGACCCGCCGATTACGCCGCAGGTCATCACTGGAGCCAGCGCCGCGGGCTCTCCTTTCTACGATCGCGTCGGGCGGCTGCTCACGGGCGGCGTGCGCTTCCGCTTCTGACGCGAGTTCCCTGCGCAACCGGGTGTCTTCTTCTCCCAGGACACCCGGTCAGGCGATCCAGGTCGGCAGGTCCCGCTGGCACGCACTGCGAGGCAGGGGATCCTGTAATGCTGAAATCCGGGCTCTGGCGGAAAGGATCGGTGGCGTGAAGGCAAGCAGGCGATACGTCCTGGCTGCGGGAGTGATCGCAACCCAGCTGGCCGCAGTGAGTAAAGCCGCGATCCTCGCAGCACGGACTGACGTCTCAGAAGGCGATCCCTTGCCACTTGAGCCGGAGGCGCCACCCGTTTCACTGGCGGACGGCGGGGAGGTAGCCAGGCTCGGGGGCGTCGACCTCTGGTATTGGGAACTCGGCAAAAAAGGCGCCCCGACAATCATTCTCCTGCATCCCGGTACCGGCAGCGGAGAAGTCTGGGGCTATCAGGCGGCCCCATTTGCCGATGCGGGCTTTCGCGTCGTGGGCTATTCGCGGAGAGGCTTTCTGCGCTCCACGCGTGGCGATCCGGCCAATCCCGGGACCGCGAGCGACGACCTGCGCCTGTTGCTGGACCATCTCGATATAAGGCAGTGTCACATCGTCGGGACGGCCGCGGGCGCTTTTGTCGCCACGGCATTTGCGGTGAGCTGGCCGGAGCGTGTCGCATCGCTTTGCCTGGCCTGCTCGCTGCTCTCCCCTTCCGATCCGGTCATCGGACGAATGGCGGCCTCCTTGCGAGGTCCCTGGTACGATGGCGTGCCTCACGATGTTCGTGAACTCGCGCCCTCCTATCGGATGATCAATCCGCAAGGTGTCGAGAAGTGGAACGAATTCCATGCGCGCTCGCGCGGCGACAACCCGCCCATCAGCCAGCCGTTTGGGCGCCCCGTGACACTCGATCACATCGAACAGTTGGAGATGCCGGTGCTGCTCGTGGCGGGAGACGCCGACCTTCTCTCCCCGCCGCCCATCGCCCGTCTGCTTCATCGCTCCATTCCCGGAAGCGAGTTGGTCGTGATTCCGGAATGCGGACATTCGGCCTATTGGGAACGACCGGGCCTCTTCAACGCTGCGGTGGTCGCTTTCCTCGAAAAGCATGCCCGGGAAAGGGCGCGCGCGACGTGACTGCGATGGGCACAGGCCGCCAGGCCGGTCGCGGACGGGGTTGGGTCGGAGCTCCCTGTGGCAGTTGTGGCGAGCACGGCCGCCAGCATTCTGCTTTCAGGCCCTCGCAAACCTCTTGAAGCCTTTGTGGGCAGCAATCCGGTCCGAGGTTGATCTTCGATGATGTTTTGCGGAGGGTGTCTTCAAAGAGAATGCGGCGGGGGATTTATGCCGCGCAGACAAGCTGAAAGGGAGAGACGGCCAAGTGTCCAATGCGTCAGCGCCAGATTCCTCTCCCAGCCTCGAAGTGGGCGCGGCCGATACCCAGACTTCTGTCCGCGCGGCCTGGGCGGTGGGCTTCCTCACCTTGGTCTCGACCTTCAACTATCTTGACCGTTCGCTGCTCGGCCTTCTCCTGCCGTTGATCAAGGACGATCTGGACCTGAGCGACACCGCGCTGGGCCTTATTTCAGGCGTGGCGTTCGGGTTGGTTTATGCGTTGCTCTGTCTGCCGATCGCCAGCCTGGCGGACCGGTCCAGCCGCCGCAACATCATCACAGCCGGTTTTGCTCTCTGGAGCCTCATGACAGCCCTGACCGGCTATGCGGTGAACGGCATCCAGCTGGCGATCTGTCGACTGATGATGGCCGCGGGAGAGGCGGCCGGGGTCGCTCCGTCCCAGTCCATGATCTCCGATGTCGTGTCGCGGGAGCGCCGACCGTTTGCGCTTGCCATCTTCCAGACAGCCTTTGCCATCGATGCCATCGTCTTCCTTCCGCTGACGGCCTGGATCGCCGGCATTCATGGCTGGCGGGCCGCCTTCCAGTTCGCGGGCTTTTTCGGGCTCCTGCTCGCTATCATCTTCTTTCTGACAGTCCGGGAACCGGAGCGTAGACTGGAAGGCCGGGCCGAGCGGGCGCCGGGGGTGACGCTGATCCAGGCGATGTTCGGCTTGTGGAAAGTGCCGGCGTTTCGCGCGATGATGCTGGGCGTCGCGTTCACCGGCGGGGCGCTCAATGCGGCGAGCGCCTGGACGTCGGCGCTTATCGTGCGGGTGCATGGCCTGACGGTTACCGAGGTGGGCCTTTACGTGACACCGTCGCGCGGCTTTGTCGCGGTCTTCGGCATTCTGTTCGTGGGGTGGATGGCTGAACGGCTGGGCCGCCGGGACGAACGCTGGAGGTTCGGGGTGCCGGCCCTGGTGTGCCTGATCGTAGCCCCCGCTTACCTCATGTTCCTCCTGAGCGACACAAGGTCCGTCTGGATCATGGGGATGCTGATTTCGGGTGCACTTCACACAGCGGCGCAAGGTCCGCTCTTCGCAGTCATCGTCGCCCTTTCGCCCGAGAATATGAAGACGGTGGCGCTGGCGATCAAAGTCTTCGTGGCCAATCTCCTGGGGCAGTTATGCGGGCCGCTGGCCGTCGGCATATTGAACGACCTTCTCATGCCCATCCATGGCGATCAGGGCATCCGTTATTCGATGATCATGGTGGCTGTTTGTTACTTGATGGCGGCGATCTGCTTCTTGTGGGCAGGGCGGTTGGCACGACGAGACGGGCATTATGCGCTGCGTTAGGTCGTGATCCCGGCAGGCCGCAGACGTGGCCAGGAGAAATACGGGGAGGGGGGACATTTTTCCGATCGATTATGCCGGTGCGGCATAAGGAAAGATGCTGACAAAGTATTTGTTCGCTGCGCCAATTCTGGTCTTCAGGGAGTGAGGTCAAGGGCAGGGGCGCAGCATGCGGATATTCGGACAGCTCTATATTCAGGTTCTGATCGCGATTGTCTGCGCCGTGCTGGTCGGGCTGCTGGCGCCCGATTTCGCGCGCTCGATGAAGCCTCTGGGGGACCTGTTCATCGCGCTGCTGCGCATGATGCTCGCGCCGATCATCTTCTGTTCCGTCGTTCTCGGGTTGACGCATGTTGCGGACATGAAGCAGCTCGGCCGGCTCGCCCTCAAGACTCTGATCTACTTCGAGCTCGTCACCACGGTCGCAATGGTGCTGGGCTTTGCTGCAGCGAATTTTTTCCGGCCCGGAGACGGGCTGCATGCCCAGATGATGGATTCGGGGCCCGCACTGGCGCAAGTCGCGGGCGCGGCAAGCGAGTTCACGGCTCTCCATTTCCTCATGAGCATCGTACCCAAGACGCTGGTGGGGGCCTTCGCGGATGGAGAGATATTGCAGGTGCTGTTCGTCTCGCTCCTCGTCGGCGCGGCGCTAAGCATCGGCGGGGTGCGCCCGGACTCGGCGCTACTGCGGGGCATTGACGAAGCCCAGACTATCCTGTTCCGCATTCTTGGTTTCATCATGCGCCTCGCGCCGCTGGGTGCCTTCGGCGCGCTCGCGGCTGCGCTGGGCTCCTTCGGGCCGCAGACCCTCCTCTACCTGACGAAGCTCGTCCTCCTTTACTGGGCGACGTCGCTGGTGTTCGTGCTGTGCGTTCTGGGCGGCATATTGATGGCCCTGGGCATATCGCTCGGCAGGCTGGTGTCCCTGATCCGGGACGAGATGATGCTCGTTCTCGGCACCGCCTCGGGCGAGGTCGTGCTGCCCCGCCTGATCGCCAAGCTCGAGGCCTGCGGGTGCGACAAAGCCGTCGTCGGCTTCGTCGTGCCGGCGGGGTACAGCTTCAATCTCGACGGGACGGCAATCTACATGGCGCTGGCAGTCGGCTTCATTGCGCAAGCCACCGACACGCCGCTCGGCCTGGCCGACCAGATCGCAATTCTGGCAGTCATCATGCTGACCTCGAAAGGAGGAACGGCCGTGGCGGGCGGCGCGTTCGTCAAGCTGGCCGCGACTCTCCAGACGGTCCAGAAATTACCCTTGAACGGCCTTGGCCTTCTGTTCGGCGTCGACCGCCTGATGGCCACCTGCATCGCACTTACCAATATCATGGGCAATTGTGTGGCGGTGCTGGTCATCGCGCGCTGGGAGGGCGGGTTCGACAGGGAGCGGTTCGAGCGCTGGACCGCCGCGGAGGTGGACGCCGCCATAAGCGGCAGCGGCACCGTCCCGCACGCCGAGGAGGCGCGGTCGTGACGCGCTCAGTCGGCCTGATCCATCATTCGAGCGCCGATCCACTCCTGCCGTTCGACGAGCGAGCGAATGATCGTTCGAACCAGCTGCGCGGTTTCCGAGGCGAGCCAGTTCTGGGGCCCGCCGCTCGTTACACCCAATGCCAGGGTCGATACGAGCTGCGGCCTGCGGATCGGCCGCAGGCAGAGCGTGCCGTCCGCTTCCTCGCGCGCGGCGCCGGCATGCGTCTGGATGGTATGGCCATACCCCCGCTTCACCAGTTCCTTGACGAAGGGCACGCTGTCGACCTCCGCGACGATGGACAATCGGCCCCCGTTCTGGGCCACTGCTCGCTCCACGAGCCGGCGATTGCTGTGCGGCAGCGCAGGCAGAATGAGGGGCAGGCGGGAGATGTCACGAAGGCGGATTTCATCCGCGATCGACGCATCCGGCGGCGAGAGGAGAACCATGTGCTCATGCAGGAGCGGTTCGATCTCCACGCCGACCATCGGCAGGGGATTGTGCATGACCGCAATGTCGATGCGGCGGTCAACGAGCCATTCCTCGAGCGAGGAACTGATGCCTTCGCGAAGGATCAAAGTGGCGTTGGGCCATTGCTCGCGAAAGCGCCGGAACAGCTCGGGGCCGATCAGCAGCCCGCATGTCGGGGGAAGACCAACGGTGACATGGCCCTGGGCCCGGTGAACACGGCCGCTGACCAGCTCGGCCGTGGCGTCGAACTGATTGATCAGCTGCTCGGCCTGGCCGAGGAGCAGAGCTCCGGCCTCGGTCAGGTCGACACCCCGGCCGCTCCGGGTGAAGAGCCGGACGCCCAATGTTTCCTCCAGCTTCTGAAGCTGTCGGCTGAGCGCTGGTTGGGCAATGTTCAGATGCATGGCGGCCCGATTGACGCTCCCAAGTCGTGCGACATGGATGAACGACCGCAATTCCCGAATGTCCATTGGCTCTCCAGAGACCGATATTGGGAGCAACGCGACTGTTTGTCCACCAAAGCCGGACCTTTCTCATGAACCCATCCAGAATTCTCCCCGCGCCTCCCGCCGCTGATGCCGAGGGCATGGCGGCCGAGGCACAAATTCGCGCAAGCCGGGGCCGCATATCGGCTTTGTACGGCATTCTTCTCCATAGCAGGCCGGTCGCGACCGGGTGGGAAGCGCTGCTGACGGCGATCCGCCAGAAAACCGGTCTAGCGCCTGCCCTGCGCGAATTGATCATTCTTCGCATCGCAGTGCTCAACGAGGCTCCCTATGAGTTCGAGCAACATGTGCCGCATGCGCAGGCCGCGGGCCTCTCCAGCGAGAAGATCGCCGCCTGCCGGGAGGGGGACCGCGCGCCCTTCGATCCGGTCGAAGCGCTGGTGCTCGACTATACCGACAGCATGACCCGCCAGGTCCGGGTGCCAGCGCCACTGTTCCAGCGGGTCTCCACGGTCTTCGACGAACAGGGCATCGTCGAGCTTACCGCCACGATCGCGGCATATAACATGGTCTCGCGGTTCCTGGAGGCGCTCCATGTCCGTTGAGGCGAATGGTGACGGCGCGGGCCCTTCGATCCTGATCGAGATTGATCCCCATGCCGACATGCTGGACGCGCTGATGACCTCGCTGGGGGAGCTGGTCCGAGCGTTTGCCGGCGATCCCGCGCGTTTCGCTGCATATCAGGACCTGGCCACTGGCCGCATCACCGCCTATCTTCCCGCGGGTCGGCAGGTTCCGTCGGTCCCGGACGTCAAGGGCCTGCTGGACGAGTGGATGGAACCTCTGATGCTCGGACCGGTGTCCGTCAGTCTCCTGTCACCTCGCCTTGCTGTCGCGGGTGCCTCCGCGGGGCATCCGGCACCTTTCCGATATGTCGTGCATACCGATGTCGAGGCCGGGGGGGCGGGCGAGCTCGAGCGCTGGTATGACACCGAGCACATGCCCGGGCTTGCCGCAGTGCCCGGCACGGTTTTCGCGCAGCGCATGATCTGCATCGAGGGTTCACCGCCCTATTTTGCCTGTTATGATCTGACGGCGGCGGATGTGCTCGACAGCGATCCGTGGCTGGCGGTGCGGACGACGGAATGGAGCTCGCGCGTGCGGCCGACATTCCGGAATACGCGTCGCTTCATGTCACGGCGCCTGGACTATCGCGGCTCATGATGCCTGCGCTGCCAGCGGGTGCCTGCGATGCGCATTGTCATATCTTCGGTCCGGCCAGTGTTTATTCCTATGACCCGGCCCGCAGCTACACACCGGAAGATGCTCCCCGTGAGGCCCTTTTCGAATTGCACCGCAGCCTTGGTATCGACCGGGCGGTGCTGGTTCAGCCCAACGCCCATGGCTTCGACCATCGCGCCATGATCGATGCGATCGCGACATCCGGCGGGCGCTATCGCGGCGTCGCCCTGGTCCCGTTCGATATCGAGGATCAGGCGCTGGACATTCTCGACCGGAAAGGCATTCGCGGCATTCGCTACAACTTCCTGCCGCACCTCTCGCCGCCGCCGCCGCTGGACGCCTTCCGCGATATGATGAAGCGCATCGAGCGGCTGGGCTGGCATGTCGTCCTGCATGTTGGCGGGGCAGATCTTCCCGGATTGCAACCCTATCTCGAAGGCCTATCCGTGCCGGCGGTCATCGATCATCTCGGCCGAATCGAAGCGAGTGCCGGGCTGGATCAGAAACCCTTCCGGGCGCTGCTCGATTTTGCGCGGCGCCCGGATGTGTGGATCAAGATTTCCGGATGCGACAGGGCATCGGCGGCCGGGGCTCCCTGGCGCGATGTCATCCCCTTCGTGCGGCGAATCGTCGACGCAGCGCCGGACCGGATCCTGTGGGGAACGGACTGGCCTCATCCGAACATCAAGGGCCCGGTGCCAGACGACCTCGCACTTCTGGAGCTGTGCCACGAGATATTGGGTGGCGATGGCCTGCTGAGGGCCGTGCTGGTCGACAATCCCGCCCGCCTCTACCGTTTCGACAACGAATGCGAGGCGTCGCGCCTATAGCGTCCATCGTCGCGGCGTCGGCCTTCACGGCGAGCGATTGGCCGCCGGAGCATCGGGCGGTCGCTGGTAGCCATTGCGATCCAGCCGCAGGCCGGGTCTGACCAGGCAGGGGGTACAGTCCGTCTGGTGAAGCGGGGGGAGGCGACCGCTCACCGGATTGGTGAACTCGAACCACATCGGCATGATGGAAGGCCATTCGATTGTTTGCCCCGTTCCGCCCCGAAAGCCTTCCGCGCGCTTGCCCAGCGCCTTGATGGGAATATCCGGCGGGAAGGGATTCGAAGCCGCGGTTGCGGCGCTGCCGGGCGGCGGGTCCTTGACCTTGGCCCAGAGACCGTCCTTCCAGGCCAGCGACCTGATGAAGGGCTCCTCGATCGTCAAGTCCCAGATCCGCCAGTGGCCGTTCTCCAGCACATACTGATTGTAGTACATCCCGCCCCAGAACGACGCGCCGAAAAGGTCGCCGGCCTTGCCGACCGTTTTTCCCGTGCGGAAGTTGAACAGGCGGACGTGGCCCGTTGCCGAACGGCCGTCGTCGGAAATCAGGAAAACAGGCTGCACCAGCCAATGATAGGAAATGCCGGGCCGCTTCTCTGGTTCGGCGCTCGGTGCGCGGGCCGCCAGGATCCGGTCACGGCCGATATAATAGCCGATGGCGGGTGTCACCTTGAAACCCTTCTCGGCGATCAGCCCGGCGAAACCGGCAGGGCGGGAATCATCGAGGTAGAAGCCGTAGGCCGCCCCCACGTTCATCGCTCCGTCCCGGGCTCTGGATCGATCGAGGCGGCGACGGATCTCGTCCAGGTCGACCGGCGCATCCCTGCCGGCGGCGATCCTACCAGTCAGCGGACCGGTCGCGACCAGCTTCGCCCGGCCCTTCGCCCGCACCGGCCTGCCGGTGACCGGGTGTCTGCCGAGGAAGGCCGGCACCAAATCAGCCAGCGAGGCCTTCGCGTCCGGCCTGTCGGGAGCGGTGGCGCCGGCGGGGACGGGGTCGGAAATACGGCTCTTGCCCCAGCCCAGGAAAATATCTGTCTTCGCCTGCACGAACCGGCGCATCTCCTGCAGTTTCCAGACCCCGTCCTGCCGGATGAACCGGTTGTGGAACGTCGCGATCTCCCACCAGCCCTGTTCGCGATCGGCCTCGCCGAGCATTCCCAGTTCGATACCCCGCGCATGGGCCTCGTTGCCGCCGGGATCGACCTTCACGGTCACATTGAACTGGACCCTGTCGTTCAGCTGGCCATGACGCAGGCCCTGTTCGCCGATCCTGTCGAGCCAGCGGCGGACTCCCACCTTGCCTCGCCAGATGCCTTGCCCGCCGATCTCCACCGCGGCGTCCTCGGCGAAAAGGTCCACGACATCGTCCCACATCCTGCGGTCGGCATAATAGCCGTAGATCGCCTGCAGATTGCGGACCCGATCCTCGTCATTGAGCAGCGTCACGCGCTTCTGCAAGGCGGACAGCGCTTCGGCTGTGCGGGGCGAGGAGAGGGCGGGCTGAACGGGGAGGCCGGCATTCGTCAGGTCGAAATGATAGGGCGGGACAGGCAGGTCGCCGCCACCCCAGTTCGTCCAGCCTTCCTCGTAAGGCCCTTCGAGCTGGGGATAAAAATGTGCCGCCGCGATCTTCCAGACGCTTCCTTCAAGCATGTAGTCGGTGGCGAGCACGCCACCTTCGATACGTGCCTTGCCACCATGGCCGTGGAATATGAGAGTCTGGAAACGCGCCTTCGCCGTCCGCCCATCCGCAGCGAGGTTGATGACGGGAGAGTCGATCATCATCGCCGAGAGCCCCCCGCGCACCTGTCCCTCGCGCCCGCCGCCATATCGGGTCCGCAGGAACGACGCGATATCGCGCGGGCCATTCGCCGTCTTCGCCGGTCCAACCTGCCCGTCGAATATGAATCTGCCCTCCGGCGCGAACAGGTCGCCGATTTCGTCCCACAGGCCGTACTGAGCATATTGGGCATAGCTATCCTGAAGCAGTCGGACGCGCCGCAGGCTTTCCGTGATCGAGATATCCCGCGCGAGCATGCTCCGTGCGGGATCCGCGCCCGCAGGACTGTCGGACAGAAATGCCAGGGACGCACAGAATGCTGCGAGGAAGCGCATCATGCCTCATTCACCACTGGAAAGATGGTCCGTGGCGCGCACCGGTCGTTATAAGGGTGAATCAGGATTGGCGATCGTGCGCCACATGTGCGCGACATGACTGCCGTCGAGGCCGAGACCTTCCTTCGGCTGGCGGAAATGGCGACCGATAATATCCTCGAATTCCCCCAGTTCGACCTTCACGTCCGGATCGAACGAATAGAGGTCGTTCACGGTGACGAGACGCGGGGCCATGTACCAGCGATGGGCGCGAACCATCTTGTACTCGGCCTGCATATGCGGGGGCGGGACATAATCCTCGCCATACATGTTGCGGTACAGGTCCGGGTATTCGTATCCGGCGTCCTCGTCGGGGAAGAACCGCAGGGACGCGTGATGCCGGATGGCGAAGGTCGTCCGTTCGGAGACATAGGGCTCGAAGAGCTGCGCGCTCCAGAAGCCATGTTCGCTGCGCATCAGCGACATTGGCAGATCATGCAGCAGGCAGGCGAGGACGACTTCCTCATCCATGCCGCGGCTTTTCGCCAGATGAGCGCTCTGGAGGCAATGATCCCTGGAGCCATCGAGGCGTAACCGTATGAAATCGATCAGGGTCGGGTTGGCGGGCATGGCCGGCAGGTAACCGACATTGCCTTCCTGGCCGGCGAACAGCTTTCCCACGCCGCGACGATAAGGGCGGGTATTGATCTGTGCGTTGACCTCAGCGACCGAGGGAAACGTCTTTTTCGATGAATTGAGGGCATCGTTCAGATGCATTTCCAAGGCGTCAGCTTTGGCTTCACCGCTCATGCTCGCCACGGCGGCTGCGCCACCCAAAGCAGTTATGAAATTGCGCCGATCCAGGACAGGCAGTTTCAAATTGCTCGACCGTAACGGATCCTGCTCCATGCTCGCTCAATCCTATTACCGAAAAAAATTCCGGTAACTGATAATATGGTTATTCACCGAGGGCAAGCGGATTTGATTTTTCTCCAGGCAAGCCTGACACGGGCAACATGCAGCCGCTCAGCCATCCGGCCGTCGGGCCGCGCTTTGGCAGCCTGTCGTCAGAACGAGATAAAAGGCACCCGCGCCGGGTGCGCGCTGCTGCGTTATCGTTAGGCCAGGTCACCCGAAATGATCGGCCAGGACCTTCGCGATTTCCTCAGGCGCTTCGATCGGAGAAATATGGGCTCCTGAAACCTGGGCGAGCTTTGCGCCGGCGATCCTGGCGAGCAGCAGTTCGCCATTTCCCGCGAGAGGTGTCGAAATATCCCTTGTGCCGATGACCACCAAAGCAGGTGCGCCGATCTCGTCCAAGCGATCGACGAGGGCCATGTCCCGGATCGCGGCGCCACAGCCCGCGTAGCCCTCCGGGAGCGTGGAAAGGAAGGATCTGCGGATCGTTTCGGCATATTGCGGAGACGTCTCGATGAATTCGGGGCTGAGGAAACGCCCCATCACCGTTTCAACGATGCTGGCCATGCCCTCGGTACGCACGCGTTGAATCCGGTCGCTCCACATCTGAGCATGCGTCGTGGCGGTCGTGCAGATGAGGGCGAGGCCAGATACACGCTCTGGCCTCGCCAGTGCCAGTTCCATGGCGATCATTCCGCCAAGGGATACGCCGGCGATCACGGCCTGCTCGATGCCGGCCGCATCCATGACCGCCACCACGTCGCCCGCCAGGCTTAGAAGGTCATAGTCACTGGGCGATGCGTCCGATGCTCCATGTCCACGCGCATCGATCCGAAGGACGAGAAAATCCTCCAGCAAGAAAGGCATGGCGCGATCCCACATGCCCATATCGGTCCCGATCGAGTTGAGGAGGACGATTGGCGGTTTGCCGGACGCGCCCTCCAGTTTCCAGTGCAAGCGGACGCCGTCATGGGTGACAAATGGCATGTCATTCTTCTCCAGGGTCGAGGGGGGGGGGATGATCGGGCCGGAAGACGATCCGGCTCCTCAATCGGTCCCCGATGAAAATCTGCGCTGGCTGACCAGGATGCCCGCCGTACCAAGCGCCAGCAATCCGGCGAAGTAGAATTGTCCTGCTGCCAGCGAACCGGTTCTATCAACCAGCCAGCCAACGAGGATGGGACTGAGGAAGTTGCCAAGACCGGCAAGCGTCGTGACGAGCGCGATCCCGCCAGCCATTGCCGGCCCCGACAGCATGGTCGAAGGCAATGACCAGAAAGGTCCCATCGCCGAGAATGTGCCACTTGTCGCGACCGCCAGCGCGATCAATGCCAGGCTGGTATTCTGGGCGACGAAAGGGAGGAGTGACCACCCCACGGCACCGACAAGCGCCGGGATCAACGTGTGCCAGCGCCGTTCCTGCAGTCGGTCCGACCTGCGCGCGATGAAATACTGGAAAAAGACAGCGATGATGAAGGGCAGCGCCGAGAGCAATCCGACATCGCGCAAATTCTCAACACCGCTCTTGTCGATGATCGTGGGCAGCCAGAAGAAAATGCCGCCCGTGCTCACCATGATACCAAAACCGAGCAGTCCAAGCGCATAGAAGGCCGGATCAGCCAGCACTGCGCCAAAGGTGGCATGGGCGCCGTCTCCGAGCTTTCGCGCATCGGCCGAGGCATCAGCCATGATCTGTGCACGCTCATGCTCGGCAAGCCAGCGACAGTCGGATGGCTTGTCGTCGAGCACCGCATAGGCGACCAGCCCGAGAAGGATTGCTGGCAGACCCTCGAGCACGAACAGCCATTGCCAGCCGCGCCATCCCCAAACGCCATCCATTCCGCTCATGATGAGCCCGGCAAGCGGACCTCCCAGCATCCCGGCCACAGGAATGGCCGCCAGAAAGATGGCGTTGAACCGTGCGCGCCGACGCGCCGGGATCCAGAAAGTGAGATACAGCAGGACGCCAGGGAAGAATCCAGCCTCGGCGGCGCCCAGCAAGAAGCGCAACGCGTAGAAATGAGGCGCGGTGGACATCCACGCCATCAGCGTGCAGCAGATTCCCCAGAAGATCATGATCCGCAGGATCGTGATGCGTGCGCCGATCTTTGCGAGCCACTGATTGCTCGGAATCTCCAGCAGAACATAGCCGAGATAAAAGATGCCCGCGCCGAATCCGTATTGCGCGTTGGTGAAGCCGAGGTCGCCCATGAACTGGATCTTGGCAATCCCGACATTCGAGCGATCGATGAATGCGACGATGTAGCAGATGACGAGAAGAGGCATGATCCGCCACAGCACCCGTCGATACAGGAGATCGTTCTCCGGCTCTACGAGGTGCGTTCGTGCCGAAGGCGCTTGCGAGCCGGAGGCGTCTCTCGGCGTGATCGCATCGTTCGTCAAAACCCTCTCCTAAGCCGCGATGCAGCACGCATGATGTGATAAAAGGATAGTCTTATGGCTTTTAATGAGTCAAGCTGCTCATCGGGAGAAACAGCCTTGCTGACACGACATAAAAACCGTAAGACTGGTTTATAGGATAAAGGAGGGGCAGATGTCGAGTTGGGGCCTGAAATGCCTGTTCGCACTCATGGTCACCTTCTTGGCTGCCCAAGTGCAAGCGGCAAACGAGCTGACAATCGCGATTCTCACCAACAACGTTGACCTGGGCCCCGAATCGGCGCTGTTCGGACGGTTGAAGGCCGGACTGGGCGCGCAGGGCCGCGATGCAGACTCGATCATATGGGTGCGCCGCGCCGCCAATCGCGATCATCACGCCCTTGAGAGCGCAGCCGCCGAATTGGTCGCTTTGAAGCCACGTCTTATCATCGCCGGCGATACAACATCCACTCAGGCGCTTGCGGTTGCAAAGAGGTTGGTAAAGTCGGCCGTTCCTGTCGTCTTCTGGTCGCTGGATCCTGTAGGCGCTGGTGTCGCCGGCAGTTTCGATCAGCCGGGCGGCGACTTTTCCGGGACTGCCGACGCGGCCGACACCCAAAGGCGGGAACTGGATTTGCTCAGCCGCCTGGTGCCCGGGCTGAAGCGCGTGGGCATGCTGTACAATCCAACATACGCCCCGGCCCCCGGCGCTCTGCGGGCGCTTCAGACAGAGGGGGCCAAAAGCGGCATCGAGGTCCGGCCCTATGAAGCGCGCAGCGTCGACGCCTTTGAAGGCGCGGTGCGAGAGATGAAGGCGGACGGCATGCAGGCAATGGTCGTCGGACCGCACTCCCTGTTCAGCATGAATGGCCGCAAGATCGGCGGGCTCGCTCTCGCCAACGGCCTGCCCACGGCGTCACTTGTCGAGACGGTCCTGCAAGGGGGCGGTGTGGCCGCGTTCGGCCCGGATTTTAACCGTATCTGGTTCGAACAGGCCATTGTTGTGGATGCGATCCTCAAGGGGCAGTCGCCAGGAAGCATGGCCGTTCGCCGCCCGCCGGCCGCGATGACGCTCAATCTCGCGGCGGCGCGTGCGCTCGGACTGACTGTTCCGGTAGACCTCCTCGGCGAGGCGCAGCGGGTGCTGCCGTGAAGTGCCTGAACTTCATATGCGCCATGGCGCTTCTGAATAGCGCCACCCTGGCAAATGCCGGGGATGACATCAGCGCGTTACGGCGGCAACTCGATCGTTCGATCGCTTATGAAGCGGTGGAGAATATCTCGAACGCATTTGGTAACTGGATCGACGACGCCCAGTGGGATTCTCAAAGCAGCCTGTTCTCCGTCGACGGATGGCGGCAAAAATACCTCGTCGGCTTCTATGCCGGGCCCGCGCGCATCCGTGCGGCTGAAACCCTGCAAGTGTCAGTCATGCCCTCGCCGCGCCGCTCCGTCCGTATCCATCTGCGTGAGCAGCCTGTCATCACTGTGTCCGACGACGCACAGTCCGCCTATCTGCGCACTCGCCTCTTTCATATCACGAGCAATTGGGGCGAGGCGGGATCCGTCAAGAACGGCATGTATCCCAATGATGCGGCGGTCCTTGAAGATGGAATCTGGAAGCTCTCGGTCGTCGCGATCGATGAACCTTATTTCGTGTCCAATGGCTGGAAGGGTGGCTGGGCACGGGTGGCGCCAATAACCGAAAAGAGGCGGCTGACGACGCCGCCCATGATGCAGCAGATGCTCGACCAAATGCCGCCTGATGTCCCGCTGACCGCGATGCCGGTACGTGAGGGGGCATTCACGCCGGGGCCGGCATTCGTCCACTATCCGGAGGTGAAGCCCATGTGGTTCCATTATCGGAACCCGGTCAGCGGACGCGTGCCATCCCATTACTGCCCCGACCTGCGGACATGTGAATCTGCGCTCGCACGCTAAATTGCCGAACAAGGAACTATGCATGATCCACAAGATGCTGCCGGTGGCTACCGCTCTGGCCGTCCTATTCGGACTTGGTGCACCAGGCTCGACTCGGACGCCTGCCAATACCAGCGAAGCCCGACAGCTCGCCCACGACCTCGATCAGGCAGAGTCGCTGCGGGCGGTCAAACGCCTCCAGACCGCCCATGCACAGTTCATCCAGTATCGTCTCTGGGATGACGCGGTGCAGCTCTACGCCAAGGATGCAAAAGCGATCTTCGGCGAAGAGACGGTGACGGGGCGCGCCGCGATAAGGGCTCATCTGACGGCGCGCCTCGGGGATGCCGCGACGGGGCCGGCCGAGGGAGCGCTCAGTGTCGAGCTGGCGATGACGCCGGTGGTCACGATGGCGCCGGACGGCAACCATGCCAGAGGGCGTTGGCACGTCGTCACCATGTGGGGCCGCCGCGGCGGAAGTGCCGAATGGGCCGGCGGCATCATGGAAAATGAATATGTGCGGCAGAACGGTGTCTGGCGCATCGCCACGCTTCACTACTTCCCGCAGTTTGCCGGACCCTATGATCGGGGCTGGACGAACGTCACCGAAGACTTGGGGATTGTTCCCTATCATTACACGCCCGAGCAGGCCGGCGCGCCGATCCCGCGGGGGGATGCATCAGCGGCGAAGCGCCGCAGCGCAGTGCCCGACAAGGCAACGCTGGCAAGGCGCATCAGCGCGCTCAATGCCGAGGACGACGTGCGCAATCTTCAAAATGCCTATGGCTATTATGTCGACCGCAAGATGTGGGACGATGTTGCCGATCTGTTTGAGAATGACGCCTCCGTCGAGATTGCCGGCGTCGGCGCTTGGGACGGACCAGCCAGCATCCGTCGCGGCCTGGAGCGCGATGGCCCTCCAGGCCTGCGCGAGGGAGAGGTCAACGATCGTTTGCAACTCAACATGATCGTCACGATCTCGCCCGGCGGCAACGAAGCACGCGCCCGCGGCCTGGAATTCGGCATGTTGGGCAAGAACGGAGCCGATGCCTATTGGACCGTTGCCACGTTCGAAAACAGATATGTCCGCCGCGAAGGAAAATGGCGGATTGCGGCCATGCGTATCTTCCCCCAGATGCGCACCGACTATTTTCAGGGCTGGTCCAGGAGCTGGTTGCCGGAACCCCAGGTCGGTCCGGCCTTTGCGCCAGATCGGACCTCTCCTGCCTCCGGCCCGTCAGATATACCCGCATTCCATTACCGCCACCCCGTGACGGCAGCGCCCATCGCTTATCCAGCCGGGTCACGATCGGTTGAAGATCCCGCGGAGGGGATGGCGGCGGCGCCTCAGGCTGACGCTTCGGCGATCGACCCCCGTCGCGACCTCGCCCGAGCCATCGGCTACGACGCGGTCGAGAATATCTCAGGCGCGCTGGGGAACTGGATCGACGATTTCCAATGGGCCGACATGGCAGACCTGTTCACCGCCGATGGCGTGCGCCTCTCGCCCGCCGCAGGATATTATATCGGACCGGAACGGATTGGGGCCATGCAGGAAGCACGCTACGGCCCGCTTCGACGGCCGCGCGGTTCAGTTCCGATGCATCTGCGGGTTCAGCCCGTGATTCACAGCAATGCAGATGGGACGTCCGCCAGGCTGCGCGCACGTCTCCTTCAGTTCAATAGTAATCATTCCCGTCCGGGCTCCCTGACGGCAGGCCTGTATGAGGACAGCGCGCGCATCGAAGACGGCACCTGGCGGTTCAGCGAAGTTCTCATCCGGCATCTCTGGCGGTCGCCTGGCTATGCCGAAGGCTGGGCCCGCGTCCCGACCGACTTCGGCCGTCGTGCGGCTCCGCCTCCCGACAAGCTCTTGCGCGATTTCCCACCGGATTTTCCGTTGAAGGAAGACGGCTATGCGGTCTTTCCGAGCGTCAGCCCGATTTGCTTTCACTATGCCAATCCCGTCTCCGGGCGCCTGCCGGCGTCCCCTATGAGACGCTGTCCGGAAAAAGCGCTCTAAACGCCACGCCATAAAAGTCATATTATTGACCTTTTGACAAAGGACATAAACATGACTTATAGGCCTATAGACACCGAAGAGTGCTCGTATTTCTGGGGAGGATAAATTGATCCTGAGACTCGATCCTGCTGCTGCCCGCATGGCGCCACAGTTACCCTTTACCGCGCACAGCGTCGGATGGCGCACTTCCGCCAGTCGGCTGGGGCTGGTTGTCGCTTGCCTGATGGGATTTGCCGGGAACGCGCACGCACAGGCCGGCTCTGCCGAGCAGCAAGGGGAGGGCATCGAAGTTGCTGAGGCCAGCGACAATGGCGCAGCGTCGAATCAGGATCTCGTCATTACGGGATCCCGGATAACCGGCTTCTCCTCGCCCACACCCGTGACGGCCGTCTCGTCAGAGCAGTTGGCCCTGACCGGCAAGTACAGCGTGCAGCAGCTTCAGGAAGATATTCCGGCGCTGATCCCGAATCAGGCAACGCAGATGGTTTCCTCGCCGCCTGGCGGCAGCACCTTCAACCTGCGCGGCCTTGGCGCTCAGCGGACCTTGTTGCTCGTCGATGGCCGGCGCATGGCCCCGACCAGTCCGGAAGGGACAACGGACGTTAACATTCTGCCGGTGTCGCTTATCCAGCGCGTCGAGATCGTGACAGGTGGTGCATCGGCGGCATATGGATCGGACGCTGTTGCCGGTGCAGTCAATCTGTTTCTGAAGAAGGATTTTCAGGGCGTCGAAGCCTATGGCCAGCTTGGCCTGACAAGCCGCGGCGACAGCTTCGAGCGCGTCAGCTCGTTGACCTGGGGAGATGATTTCGACGGAGGGCGAGGGCATTTCGTGCTGGCCGGGAGCGTCTTTTACAGCGACGGAGTGAACGACCAATCATCGCGCAAATGGGGGCAACACGAGTGGGCTCAGTTTGCGAATCCCTTGTATGTCGCCGGCTCCAACAACGGGCAGCCACGTCTGATCCTCACCCCCAACACGCGCCATTCCCAGATGAGCTATGGCGGCGTCATCGTGGCGGGGCCGCTGCGCGGGACCCAGTTCGGCCCCGGGGGGACGCCGATTCCGTTCAATTATGGTCAGTATGTCGGTGCGGTGTTCATGGTCGGGGGAGATGGATCGACCTTCTCGCCGACCGGAAATTTGACCCCGGATATCGATCGCAGATCCCTTTATGGCCGGGCGGACTATGACTTGACTGACACGGTCAAGCTCTGGGTTGAAGGCCTTTATTCGCGGTCGCACCAAAGGACGGATATCACGCCCAACTATGATAGCGGGTCTCTTACGATCCAGCGCGACAATGCGTTTCTGCCGGCCTCCATCCGACAAGCGATGATCGACAACAATATTACCAGTTTCCGGTTTGGACGCGCGACACTGGAGCAGGGATTCAACATTGCCGATTCCATTTACGATGTGAAACGCTACGCGGCGGGCGTTGAAGGCAGTATCGGCAGCAACTGGCGCTGGAGCGCCTATTATCAGTATGCTGACAACAAATATAATTATCGAATCTTCAATAACCGCATCCAGTCACGCTGGCTCGCAGCCATCGATGCGGTGCTCGATCCGGCCACCGGCACGATCAAGTGTCGATCGACCCTGACCAACCCCAATAATGGTTGCGTGCCTGCGAATGTGTTCGGGCCGAATTCGATCTCGCAATCGGCTGTCGACTATATCACTGGCACCATGCAGTTGCTGCAGACCCAAACGCAGCACGACGCTGCCTTCAATATCGAGGGAACCTTGCTCAAGAACTGGGCGGGCGACGTCCATCTCGCTTTTGGCGGTGAATATCGGCGAGACGCGACAGAGGGAACCGTGGATGCGACCTCGGCGGCGCGAGACTGGCGTGTCCTCAATCCCCAGCCCTTGTCCGGGGCTCAGTCGGTTCGCGAAGGTTATGTGGAAACGCTCGTGCCCCTGCTTGCCGATCTGCCGTTCGCCAGAAGCCTCGATCTTAATGCTGCGCTGCGCTACACCGACTATACGATCAGTGGTGGGGTCACGACCTGGAAGATCGGTCTCAATTATGTTCTCAACGACGCCGTTCGAGTGCGGGCGACGCGGTCGCGCGATATCCGGGCGCCAAATATCAACGAGCTTTTCCAGTCGCAAGGATCGAACCCCGGGCAGATCATCGATCCGCTCACCAATCAGAATATTTCCACCAACTGGTCTTCGGGGGGTAATCCCGATCTCGTTCCGGAAAAGGCAGACAGCTGGACGGCGGGTGTCGTGCTGTCGCCAGGCTTCCTTCCGGGGCTGCAGCTTTCCATCGATTATTATGATATCTCGATCAGTGGCGCGATCTCGCTGCTGGCGGCTCAGCAGGTGGTTGATGGATGCTACATCCTTAAACAGACCAATCTCTGCAGCGGCGTCACGCGCGATCCGGTAAGCAATGCCATTACCTCGGTGGCGGCGGTCCGTTTCAATGCCGACGAGGTGAAAACGCAGGGCCTCGACATTGAGGTCGCATACCGCACCGGTCTCACCAATATCTCGGAGAACTGGAACGGCAATATCAGCTTCCGGCTGCTCGGCACCTATGTGGGCAAGCTGGCGACAACGTCCAGCGGGGTCACAATCGATCGCGCGGGGCAGGTGCAAGGAGGCGGCGCTCCACATTGGCGCGTCAACCTCAATACCATCTACCGGGACGGTCCGCTCACGCTCAACACGCAGCTTCGCTGGGTGCAGGGTGGTAAGCGTGACGCGACCTTCGTCGAAGGCATCGACATCAACGATAATCGGGTGGGTGGCCGCTTTTATGTGAACACCAGTGCCGACTACGATCTGAACGATGTTTTTGCAGTGTTTCTCAAGGTCGACAATCTGTTCGACAATGATCCGCCGGTGACGACCAATGGCGTGGCTGCCCCGCAAACGGCGACGTCCCCCTACTATGATGTGCTGGGGCGGCGTTATGCGGCAGGCGTCAGGGCCAGGTTCTAACGCTGGTGCTTGAGCATCAGCCACATTACAAGATTGCAGGCCGGGGAATACATGACTTCACCGGCCTGCATCGAATCAAGCTTCCTGGGCTGCCGTGAAGGTCTGTTGAATTGAACCAGATTGCAAACATCGCCGAAGATCTCAATCGAAGCTCGGTCTCGCGTTATATCCAGCTCGCAGCGCTGTTCCGGCAGCGCATCGAGTCCGGACAATGGCCGGTAGGTACCCGACTGCCGATCATCGACGACCTGGCAAGCGAATGTGGTGTGGCCCGGGCTACCATTCGCCAGGCGATGGATTTGCTGGCCGACGAGGGCTTGATCGAGCGGTTTCGCGCCAAGGGAACCTTCGTTGTCAAAAAGCCGCAGGAAGCCTTGTGGTGCTCCGTCGGGACCGACTGGTCAGGCCTGTTGCGGCCGACCCAGGACGCAGAGATGGAATTGCTGTCTGACCAGGCGGACGACGAGGCGCTCCATATCGCCCATGACACGGCAACCCGAGCGCCCACCTATCGCCATTTGCGCCGTCTTCATTCACGACATGGGGCGCCTTTCATGTTCGCCGACATCTATATCGCGGAAACCCTGCGATCGAGCATCGAAGAGGAGCATGTCCACAGCAAGACGGCCCTGCGGCTCCTTGCCGAAACGCCGGGCGTCAAGCTCTGTTCGGCGAGCCAGATCCTGACGATCGGGGCGGCCGATCCGCTCACTGCATCCCTGCTCAAGATTCCGCTCAATGCACCGGTCGCGCATCTTCATCGCGAAGCGATCGATGAAAATGGTCTGCTGGTCCTGTCGGTCGAGAGCACCTACCGCGGCGACGTGGTTCGGTTCGAAGTCAAGCTGCGCTGACGCTCATGCGCCTGCACTGGTCGCCGCGCTCGCCTTACGTGCGAAAGGTCGTCATCCTCGCGCACGAGCTTGGTCTGTATTCCCGGATTGATCGTGTTCGTTCGGTCGCCGTCACCACACAACCCAATCCTGCCATCATGGCGGACAATCCGCTCAACAAGATACCGACGCTCGTCCTCGAAGATGGTCGAGCGCTCTTCGACTCCCGCGTGATCTGCGAGTTTCTGGTCGGGCTCTCGCCAGGCTCGTCGTTCCTGCGTCGCGATGAAGGATATTATGACACGCTGCGCTGGCAAGCGCTGGGCGACGGCATGCTCGATCTCATGATCGCCTGGCGCGGCGAACAATTGCGGCCGGAGGCGATCCGTTCGGATGCCCATGTTGCAGCATTCGCTGTCAAGCTCGATCGGGCCCTGGCGGTGCTGGAGGAGGAGATCGCGGCGCTCGGGATGGCGCGTTTCGACCTGGGGCATATCGCGATTGGATGTGCGCTGGCCTACGCCGATTTCCGGTTCGGTGACCGTCAGTGGCAAGCGGCCCATCCCGCCCTTGCGAACTGGCAGCGTGAGTTCGAAGCCAGGCCCTCGGCACTCGCGGCACCCATTATCGACGATTGACGGGCTCGGCGCGAACAACGGGGTTGGACAATGCGCCTATTCCCTCGATGGCAATCTCGATCGTGTCGCCATGCGCGATGCGGGGGCTGTGCCCGTCGGTTCCCATGATGATCACATCGCCAGGCTGAAGCGTTATATATTCGGTGATCGCTTCGATATAGTCGGCGACACTGAAAAGCATATTGGCCGTCGCGAACTGCTCGGTTACCTTTCCATTGACACTGACGCGTGTCGTCATGTCGGCGACGTCGAGGCCCGTGACAATCCAGGGCCCCAGAGGCTTGAACGTATCGCTGTTCTTACTGCGCCAGAATGTTCGGTCGGTAAATTGCCAGTCCCGGATGCTCACATCGTTTCCGATCGTGTAGCCGAGCACGAAATCCAGCGCGTCGCGCGCACGGACATTCCGGGCCGGCTTGCCGATCACGACTGCGAGTTCGCCCTCACACTGGATATTGTCGGGTGCGTCTGCAGGGAGCACAATGGTTTCTCCCGACGCGATGATAGCGCTTTGCGCGCGATAGCCGATTTGCGGTCGAGAGGGCAGGAAGCTCTCCAGCGGTCGGTCGAATTCGGCCGAGCAGGCATGAGCATGGCCGGTATAATTGATGCCGCAGGCATAGAAGGTGGTCGGGATGACGGGTGGCAGCAGTCTGACTTTGTTCAGATCAAACGATGCGCCTGCGTGGCGCCATTCGCCAAAGGGCGTGCCATCGACAGGCAGAGCGACGTTTCCTTCAAGCGTGGCGTAGAAGATGTCATTTCCGGTCGCTATTCGAGCCCAGCGAATGCCCGCGGCGCCGGCATTGAAAGAGCCCGAAATCCTGCCTTCGAGGGTCGCCGACATACAATCTCCAATCGCGGTCACGTATTTAGTCTTAAAGTCCGTATTTATGTCATTTATCAGGGGGGCGAGTTGTGTCAACCTGTCCGAAGACTTCGCGCCAGCTTCTAATTCATCGTGCGGTCGGGCTCGTCGTTGCGCATCCGAAGGGGAAGGCGCGCTGCCTTAGATGCGCGACGGGAGGGCGCTCATTCGTGGGGGGAGGCCGGTCTGCTCGGCTCGCGGTGGCTCAAGCCGTTGTTATTTCATCGCGAGATTCAGTTTGAAAATCAATGTGTTATAATGAAAATCCGATTTCAATTCCGTCATCAAGCCCGCCCGGCTTCCCGGATCAACCAGTTGCGGAAACGGGCAAGCGTGTCGTTATGCCATCGGTCCGACCGGGCGGTGAAATGATAGCTGCCGATCGATGCGGGGCCGAACGCGGCATCTGACGGCTTGAGCGCAACGAGCTGGCCACTCAGAAGATCGTTTCGCACCAGGAAATCATTGGCGAGCGCGATGCCCTGGCCACTCTTCGCAGCGTCGAGCATGACGTGGGCGTGCCAGAAGCGGGGGCCGGCAATTGGCGATGGAGGGAGAGTCAGGCCCTGGCTTTCGAACCAGAGACGCCATTCCGTGTCGCTTTCCTCGTGGAGCAATCGCATGCCGAGCAGGTCGCGCGCCTCGCGCAGGCGGCCGGCGATCGATTCGGCGAAGGTGGGGCTTGCTACCGGATAGACAAGCGGCGTGGCGAGCTTGAGCCATCGGCAGCCGGGCGGTTCGGCCATGGCTGCGGTGTGACGAACATAGCGAATATCGCCATCAGCCTCGTTGATCGCGAAGTCCGGGCCATAATCCATCGGGCGGAGTTCGAAGGCGATCTCCTCGTCCTGCGCGGCGAAGCTCGACAGGCGCGGGCTCAGCCAGTGATAGGCAAAGCCGGGGCTGCACCAGATGAGGAGTTGCTGGTCGTGGCGCTTGCGCAGCATGAGCGTGGCGTTCGAAATCTCCTGAAAGGCGGCGGAGATGCGGCGATGATATTCCGCGCCGTCGCTGGTGAGTCCGCGAATGCCGCCGCTACGGTCCACCAGCGCCGTGCCGACGAATGCCTCGAGCGCCGCGAGATGGCGGCTCACTACGGCATGATCCACCTCGAGCATCTGGGCTGCCTTGCGGATACCGCCCGCGCGCCCGAATGCGTCAAACGCCCGCAGCATGGCGAGGGAGGGAACGGATCGGGACGCATTCATCGCAAGGACCCTCTTGGTGGCGATGGTGACTGATCGGCACGTACACGCGACGGCCATGCCGGGGCATGAAGAAAACTGACGATTTTCCGAGAGATTGCAACCCCTGGAGCAGGCGCCCGGGTTGATTGTGGTGTCAAATAGTCACCATCTTACGTCATGAAAGCACCTTTCGTCCCAGCGGCCCTGTTATAGGATCGGCCCACAAGATCGACGGCCGAGCCTGGCAGACCAGACGAAAAATAGGCCCCGTCCCTCACCAGCCGAAAAACCAAAGGGGGTTAGCATGCGGCATTTTGACCTGTTGAACACTGGCGTCGCGAGAATGGCGCTCTCTCTCATGATCGCCGTCTCCGCGATGCCCGTGCAGGCGCAGGACTCGCCCGCCGACGAGGCTGATGGCGGCGGCGAGATCGTTGTCACCGCGACCCGCAAGAGCGAGACGCTCTCGAAGGTTCCGGTCAGCGTTCAGGCGTTCACGCAGAATGAACTGGTGAAGCAGGGCCTTCGCAATGTCGAGGATCTGGCACGCATGACGCCGGGCGTATCGCTGCGTCGCGGTGGCCTTGGCGTCAGCAACGTCTCCATCCGCGGCATCTCCTCGGGTGCCGGCGCCTCGACGATTGGCGTCTATATCGACGATACGCCCATTCAGGTCCGTTCGCTCGGCGTCGCCTCGTCGATCATGTATCCGGCGCTGTTCGATCTGGAGCGTGTCGAGGTGCTGCGTGGTCCGCAGGGCACTCTCTTCGGCGCCGGTTCGGAAGGCGGCACGATCCGCTTCATCCAGCCCGAGCCGAGCGTGACCGAGTGGAGCGGCCTTGCGCGCGGCGACCTCTCGACGACGACCAATGGCAAGGAAAGCTATGAAGCGGCGTTCGCGATCGGTGGCCCGCTGGTCACCGACAAGATCGGCATTCGCGCCAGCGCCTATTTCCGTCACGAGGGCGGCTTCATCGACAAGATGGTCGGCACGCCGGTCGTGCGCAATACCACCGGCGCGCTCGGCGTGCAGTCTCTCAGTTTCACCAACACCAGCCTCTACAAGGCCGACGTGAACTCCTCGGACACGTTCGCGGCGCGTCTCGCGCTGACGTTCAAGCCGTCCGAGACCATCACCATCACGCCGTCGATCAATTATCAGAGCTTCTTCACCCCGGACGCTGCGCCGAACGTGTGGCCCACCATGTCGAACTTCGAAACGGCGGACTATGCAACGCCGCGCTGGAACCCGACGATCGATGCGACGCACCTGCCGCTGGACGTCGACTCGGGCGAGCCGCAGCGGGACAAGTTCATCATGCCGGCGCTCAAGATCGAGGCTGATCTGGGTTTTGCGGACCTGGTCTCGACCACGTCCTACTTCAAGCGCGATACGAGCCAGACGCTCGATTACACCAACATCTACGCCGTTTCCTATGCCGGGCGGCAGACACCCAATGTGGGTGACGTCGCGATCTCGACCGTGTCCAACCGGCAGCGCAACTGGACGCAGGAAGTGCGGCTGCAATCGGTGAGCGACGGGCCGCTGACCTGGGTTGCGGGCGGTTTCTATTCGCGCAACGAGCAGCAGGCGATCCAGAATTCGCAGACCAACTTCCTGCCTTTCCTCAATCCGCTGTTCGGTATCCGGAATGACGGCGCGCCGTTCGGCCCCGGCTACAGCGCTTTCATCAACTTCTATGGCGTTCCGCAGCTGAACGGCACGTCCAGCTATCTGTCGGACTTCAAGGCGATCGACACGCAGATCGCCGGCTTCGCGGATGCGACCTATGAACTGCTTGAAGGGCTCAAGGTGACGGCTGGCGTGCGCGTCTCCAAGAACAAGATCGAATATACCGCCTTCTATGATGGTCCGGCGAACAACCTGAACGCGCCCCGTGGCCTTGCCTGCGTTCCCGGCACCGGTGTCGGAACCGTGCCCTGCACGGCGGTCGCAGTCGGCCAGTATGAGCCGGGAACGGGCCCCTTCACGCCGCGCTATCTGAACAGCTCGGCATCCGGTTCGGATACCGCCGTCACGCCGAAGTTCGGCATCTCCTATCAGGCGACGCGAGACACCATGGTCTATGCGACGGTCAGCAAGGGCTTCCGTCCCAGCGGCGCGCAGATCGCCCTGCCGGGCAATTGCAATCCGGAACTGGTGCAGCTTGGCTATGTCAATGCCCAGGGTCAGGCGAGTTCGCCGCAGACTTATGGTTCGGACTCGGTCTGGTCCTATGAAGCCGGCGCCAAGACGCGCATGTTCGGCGGCGCGCTTCAGCTGAACGGCAGCGTCTTCCACATCAAATGGTCGAACATCCAGTCAACCGTTTCGGTGCAGACGTGCCTCCAGTCGCTCACCGCCAATCTCGGCTCCGCGACGAGCCAGGGTTTCGATCTGCAGGCGGTGTTGAAGCCGGTGCGCGAACTGACCCTGATGGCGAATGTCGGCTATACCGATGCCACGTTCGACGACGACACCATCATCAACGGTCGCACGCTCTACACGGGTGGTTCGGTCCTGCCATCCTCCGGTTCGCCCTGGACGGTCACGCTCTCCGGCGACTTCCGTTATCCGATCGCCGACAAGACCTATTATGTCCGCGCCGATTACACCTATCGCAGCAAGGAAGGTCGTACCGGCAATACCGACCCGGGCTCGATCAACTATGATCCCAACCAGCCGGTCAACAAGGCCTACACGATCGTCAATGGCCGGGCTGGCATCGAACTCGGCGATCTGGACCTGTCGCTCTACGTGAACAACATCTTCAACGTCGCGCCGATGATCAATCTGGGTCACACCCGCAACCAGCCGGTGTTCACCACGCTGGTGACGCGCCCGCGCAGCGTGGGTCTGACGGCGGCAATCTCCTTCTGACGCCTTCCCCGCAGGGATGACCGGGCACGTCCTTCCGCCCGGTCATCCCTCCCTGGGGCGGTGACCTGTTTCCTATAAGAAAGATCTAGGTTTTCATGTCGAACGATGCACTCCTGGCCCGGCGCAAAAAGGCCGTTCCGCGCGGCGTTGCCAATGCGACCCCTGTCTTCGCCGACCACGCCGCCAATGCCGAAATCTGGGATGTCGATGGCAATCGCTATGTCGATTTTGCGGGCGGCATCGCCGTCCTCAATGTCGGCCATCTTCACCCGCGCGTGGTGGCCGCCGTGTCGGAGCAGCTGACCCGCTTCTCCCACACCTCATTCCAGGTGATGGGTTATGAAAGCTATGTCACTCTCGCTGAACGGCTGAATGCCCTGGCGCCCTTCGCCGGCGAGGCCCAGACCATCCTCTTCACGACGGGCGCCGAGGCGACGGAGAATGCAGTGAAGATCGCGCGTGCCGCCACCGGCCGCACCGGCGTCATCTCCTTCACGGGCGCGTTCCACGGCCGCAGCGGCCTCGCCAGCGCGATGACCGGCAAGGTCAATCCCTACAAGTGGCAGTTCGGCCCGTCGCTGCCGGACGTCTATCATGTGCCTTTCCCCAACCCGGCCTACGGCACGACCGTCGCCAACAGCCTGAAGGCGCTGGACTTCCTGTTCGCGGCCGACATCCACCCCGGCAGCGTCGCGGCAATCATCATCGAGCCGGTGCAGGGGGAGGGCGGCTTCAACGTCGCGCCGGTCGAGCTGCTGCAGGCGCTGCGTGCGATCTGCGATACACATGGCATCAAGCTCATCGTCGACGAAGTGCAGACGGGCTTTGCTCGCACGGGCCGCATGTTCGCCATCGAGCATAGCGGCGTCGAGCCGGATCTGGTGACGGTCGCCAAGTCGCTGGCCGGCGGCTTCCCGCTCTCGGGCGTCATCGGTCGCATGGAACTGATGGATGTGGTGGAACCAGGCGGACTGGGCGGCACTTATGGCGGCTCGCCGATCGGCTGCGCCGCGGCGCTCGCGGTTCTCGACATCATCGAGGAAGAAGGGCTGCTCGCGCGTTCGACGGCCATGGGCACGCATATCTGCGACCGCATCAATGGCTGGCGCAGCCGGAACGATCTGGTGAGCATCTCCGTCCCGCGCGGCCTTGGCGGCATGATCGGCTTCGACATTCTGGACGACAGGAATGAGATGATGCCGCTCGCCAATGGCGGCAAGGTGATCGCCGCCAAGGCGCTTGGCGAAGGCCTCGTCGTCCTCAATTGTGGCAGCCGCGGCGAGACTGTGCGCATTTTGGTGCCGCTGACAGCTTCGGACGCGATCCTCGACGAGGGGCTCGACCGCCTTGAAAAGGCATTGTCGGCGGTCGCATGAGCAGCCTGATTCTCGAGGCCGATGCCATGGCGACGAGCATGAGCCTGAACAGGCCCGATCTGTTGCGGCATCAGGCGCATATCGACGGAATCTGGATATCCGGGGACCGGAAGCTGACTGTCGAGGACCCGGCGACCGGCGCGGCGCTCGGAACCGTGCCCGATCTGGGCACTTCCCACGCGGAATGGGCCGTCGTTTCCGCGCAGGCCGCGCTGGTCGGCTGGCGCGCGAAGACGGCGAGTGAGCGCGGTGCCGTTCTGCGGCGCTGGGCGGACCTGATGCTCGCCCATCGCGAGGACCTCGCCCGCATCATGACGCATGAGCAGGGCAAGCCGCTTGCAGAGGCGCGGGGCGAGGTGGCCTATGCCGCGTCCTTCCTCACCTGGTTTGGCGAGGAAGCGCGGCGCACTTATGGCGATGTGATCCCGGGTCATGGCACCGACAAGCGCCTGATGGTCACCCGAGAGCCGATCGGCGTCGTCGCGGCGATCACGCCCTGGAATTTCCCGCTCGCCATGATCACCCGCAAGGCGGGGCCGGCGCTGGCAGCCGGTTGCACGATGGTCGTCAAGCCCTCGGAACTGACGCCTTTCTCGGCGCTTGCGTTGGCATTGCTCGGCGAGGAAGCCGGGATACCGGCAGGCGCCCTCAACATCGTGACCGGATCGCCACGCGAGATCGGGAACGTGCTTGTCTCTCATCCAGCCATCGCGAAGCTCAGCTTTACCGGGTCGACGGCGGTCGGCAAGATGCTCGCCGCGCGATGCATGGAGACAGTCAAGCGCGTGTCGCTCGAGTTGGGTGGCAATGCGCCGTTCGTCGTGTTCGACGATGCGGATCTCGATGCGGCTGTCGAGGGTGCGATCGCATCCAAGTTTCGCAATGCGGGCCAGACTTGTGTCTGCGCAAACCGTTTCATCGTCCAGACGGGCATTTACGACCGGTTCGTCGCCGCCCTCAAGGAAAGGGTTCAGGCGCTCCGCGTCGGCAACGGGCTGGACGAGGGCATCGAAACGGGTCCGCTAATCAATGGAGCCGCCATCGACAAGGTGCGCAGCCATGTTGCGGACGCGCTTCGGCAGGGCGGCAAGCTGCTGGCCGGGGGCGAGGCGATCGAGGGGGCAGGGCATTTCTTCCAGCCGACGCTCATCAGCGACGTGTCCGCCACGGCGCGCCTGTGCGTCGAGGAGACATTCGGTCCGCTCGCGGGCGTCGTGCGCTTCAACACGGAAGCCGAGGCGATCGCGCTGGCCAATGACACGCGGGCCGGTCTGGCAGCCTATCTCTATACACGCGACCTCTCGCGCAGCTATCGCGTCAGCGAAGCACTGCAATATGGGATGGTGGGCCTCAACACGGGCCTCATCTCGACAGAGGTGGCGCCGTTCGGGGGTGTGAAGGAGTCCGGCTTCGGTCGCGAGGGGTCGCGCTATGGCATGGACGAATATCTCAACATGAAGCTGATCTGCACGGCGGTTTCCTCGGCCTGAAATCAGGCGACACAAGAGGCACCGACAGGGAAAACGATAATGGTCGAACAAGAAGAAGGTCGCCTCAGCCATTCGCTGAAATCACGCCATGTCTCGATGATCGCGATTGGCGGCATCATCGGGGCGGGGCTGTTCGTCGGTTCCAGTACCTCCATCTCGCAGGTGGGGCCGGCCGTGGTGGTGAGCTATGGGATCGCCGGCCTCGTCATCCTCATGGTCATGCGGATGCTGAGCGAGATGGCGAGCCTGCTGCCCGGCGCCGGCTCTTTCACCGAGCTGGTGCGGGCGGGGCTGGGTGACCGGGCCGGTTTCGTGTGCGGCTGGCTCTACTGGTATTTTTGGGTGGTGGTCGTCGCGATCGAGGCGATTGCGGGGGCGGTCATCATTGCCGGATGGATCGACGCGCCTGTCTGGCTGATCGGGGTTGTGCTGCTCGCGGTGCTGACCGGCGTCAATCTCATGTCGACGCGTTCCTATGGCGAGTTCGAATACTGGTTCTCGCTGATGAAGGTCGTGGCGATCGTGGCTTTCATCGGCGTCGCGGGGCTCTGGGCGTTCGGCGCGACCTCACCGGACGGGCCGACCTTCGGCAATCTGGTGGCGCATGGCGGGTTCGTGCCCAATGGCTGGGGGGCAGTGCTGGCGGGCGTGACCAGCGTCATCTTCGCCCTGTGCGGGGCGGAAATCGCTACCATCGCGGCAGCGGAATCGCAGGAGCCCGCGCGTACGATCGCCAGGATCACCGGCAGCGTCGCGTTGCGGATCCTCCTCTTCTATCTGCTGTCGATCGGCCTGATCGTCTCGGTCATGCCCTGGACGAGCATCGTGCCGGGCCAGTCGCCCTTTGCCGCGACGCTGAGCTTCATGCAGATCCCGCACGCCGGCGATATCATGAATTTCGTGGTGCTCGTTGCGGTGCTCTCCTGCCTCAATTCCGGCATGTATGTGACCTCGCGCGTGCTGTTCGTTCTCTCGGAGAAGGGCGATGCGCCCAAGGCGCTGGTGGCGCTCAACAAGCGGCGTGTGCCGGTGCGCTCGACGCTGATCGGGAGCCTGTTTGCCTATGTCGCGCTGGCCGCATCGGTGCTTTCGCCGGAGCTCGTGTTCAGCTTCCTGGTCAATGCCTCGGGCGCGATCATGCTGTTCATCTATCTGCTGGTCTGCTTCGCGCAGGTGAAGATGCGCAACCAGATGGAGCGGGAGGCGCCGGAGCGGCTGGTCATCCGCATGTGGTTCCACCCGTTCGGCAGCTATTTGACGGCGGCCGGCATCGGCATCGTGCTGTTCGCCATGCTGATCAAGCCGAGCTTGCGGATCGAGCTGATGAGCAGCCTCCTCCTCCTCGTCCTCGTCGTGGGCCTCTCCTACCTCAAGGACAGGCGGCGTGCGGCGGCCTTGTCCTCCTCTCTCGAACGGAGCTCCACGCTGTGATCCGCACATCCATTCTCGCCGGCGCGGCACTCCTCCTCTCCGGCCTGTCGCACGCGGCGCTGGCGGCGGAACAGGCGGACATGCTGCTCGTCAATGGCGCCGTGGTCACGATGGATCCCGACAGGCCCGCCGCCACCAGCGTCGCGGTGAAGGATGGCAAGATCCTCGCTGTGGGCGGCCCGGAGCTGGCGAATGCCTATACCGCGCCGGAAACGGTCGACCTCAAGGGCCGGATGCTGATGCCCGGCTTCATCGACACGCACATTCACATCATGGGCCCGTCCCGCCGATCGGTGCCGCTGGGTGAGGCGAAGTCGATCAAGGACGTGCAGGCGATGGTCCGCGCCAAAGCGAAGGAACTTGGCCCGAACGAGTGGATCGTCGGCTATGGCTGGGACGAGGCGAAGCTGGCCGAAGGGCGCAACATCGTCAGCACCGATCTCGACGCCGCCGCGCCGCGCAACCCGGTCGCGCTCACCCGCGCGGGACAGCACAGCGTCGTCGGCAACAGCCTCGCGCTGAAGCTCGCCGGCATCACAAGGGCGACGCCCGATCCGGAGCGCGGCGTCATCGAACATTATCCGAATGGCGAACCGAACGGCATCATCCGCGAGCGTGGTGACCTCTACGGCAAGCTCGTGCCCCCGCCGACCAGCGAGGAAATGAAGCCCGGCTGGACCGCGGCGCTCAAGTCGCTGCTGCCGCTCGGCATCACGAGCATCATGGAAGCGCTGACCACGATCGACGATGAGCCGGTCGGCAAGGG
This sequence comes from Sphingobium sp. SYK-6, assembly GCF_000283515.1. GTDB lineage: Bacteria > Pseudomonadota > Alphaproteobacteria > Sphingomonadales > Sphingomonadaceae > Sphingobium > Sphingobium lignivorans. The sequence continues at coordinate 3,360,623 of NC_015976.1, read as the reverse complement.
TGGCGTCCCGCAGAGCGAATGGCGCGGCGTCCACACCTACAAGCAGTTCCGCGAAATCTATGCGAAGGAGGGCGAGAGCCTGCCCCGCGCGGCCCTTTACATCGTCTATCCGGGCGCCGAGCGGCTGAAGGCTTTTCCCTACAAGACCGGCCATGGCGATGACCGGCTGAAGCTGGGGCCGATCGGCGAGGCGCCCGGCGCGGATGGCGGCTTTACCGGGCCGACCGCCTGGACGCTGGACGACTATAAAGGCATGCCCGGCTTCCGGGGTCATGCCGCGACCAAGCCCGAGGCTCTGACGGAACTGGTGCGCACGTCCCGCGATCTTGGCTGGCAGCTCGGCATTCACGCGATCGGCGATGCAGCCATCGCCACGCTGATCGACATTTATGCAGGCGCGCTCGACGAGAAGCCGATGAAGGATCATCGCTGGTTCTCCTCGCATCTCACCATGTTGCCGCCACTGCCGACGCTGGAGAAGATGGCCAGCCACGGCATCTGGGGCGCGGCGCAGCCCAACTTCCTCTACAATCTGGAGGGCCGCTACAACCAGACGCTGGAGGGCGCGCGGCTGCAGCACATCAATCCGCTCGGCACCCCGCTGCGCTGGGGCGTGCGGATGGCGCTGGGATCGGACAATCTGCCGATCGGGCCGCTCTGGGGCTTCTATGTTTCCGTAACGCGCAAGGGCGAAAGCGGGACCGTCTATGGCCCGGAGGAAGCCGTTTCGCGTTACGAGGCGCTCAAGGCCTATACGCAGGATGCCGCCTACCTCACCTGGGACGAGGCGAAGAAGGGCAGCCTGACGCCGGGCAAGCTCGCCGACATGATCGTTGTCGATCGCAATCTGCTGACAGTGCCCGAGGAGGAGATATTGAAGGCGCAGGTGGATATGACGATCATCGGCGGCAAGACGGTGTTCAAGCGCTAGCTTGCCGACGCTTGCCTTTCAGGTCCGACAAGGGCGTGCAATCTCAAGCAGGGCGTCGTGCTGACTTGTTTCAGCGCGGCGCCCTCTTTGTCGGACCGCGGTTTCGCTGCCAGGTGGTGATGTTTTAGCACCATCCGGAGCCGGTAAGGCACCTCCCTTCGCGCCGCATTCTCTGCTTTCTCGGACATCATCGACGGGGCTGATGAAAGTCGGGGCCATCCTATGGTGCCGCCAGATCACAACGGACCCGTCGCAGCAGGGAGGCACAGGACATGAGGACGGGACTTAACAGGGGATATCGGCTGATCGGGCTCGGCCTGCTGCTGGGGGCAAGCGCACTGCCGGCGATTGCGAAGGAGAAGGTCGATCTGGTCCTTCATCACGGCAAGGTCCTGACCGTCGACCCCGCCTTCTCCACCAAGTCCGTGGTGGTCGTGCAGGGTGAAAAGATCGTCGCCGTCGGCGGTGAGGAATTGCGCGCAAAATATGAAGGCGCGCAGGAGATCGACCTTGCCGGACGCACGCTGATGCCCGGCTTCATCGACACGCACCTCCACCCGCAGCCGGTGGCGCCGAGCGACATCGACAGCGGCGCGGCGCGCTCGGTCGGCGAAATCCAGGACATGATCCGCAAGAAGGCTGCGGAACTCGGGCCGGGCAAGTGGATCACCGGCTGCTGCTGGCAGGAATCAAACCTGGCCGAGAACCGCAACCTCAATCGCGCCGATCTCGACGCCGCCGCGCCGAACAATCCCGTGATTCTCGTGCGCAATGGCGGCCATTCCTCGGTCAGCAATTCGATGGCGCTCAAGATCGCCGGCCTGGATCGTAATGCGCCGGAGCCCAAGAACGGCCTCATCGAGCGGGACGCCAATGGCGAGCTCAATGGCATCATCCGCGAGCGCAATGATCTCGTCCGCAAGTTCGTGCCGCCGGCGACCTGGGCGGAGATGCGGCCGGCCTATATCACCTGGCTCAAGCATATCCTCTCGCTCGGCATCACCAGCTTCCACAATGCCAGTGGCAGCATCGATGACGAACCGGTCGGCAAGGGCGGCATTGCGAATCCGCCCCCGACCCTCACCTTCAAGCGCAGCCGCGAGCTCTATGCGGAGATGGGCGCCGACCTGCCGCGCATGACGCTCTACATCAATCATCCCGGTGCCGAGCGGCTGCAGGCCTTTGGCCAGCACACCGGCTATGGCGACACCCGCGTGCGGCTGGGCGGGATCGGCGAGATGGCGGTCGACGGTGGCTTTACCGGCCCCACCGCCTGGCTGCTTGCCGATTACAAGGGGCAGCCCGGCTTCCGCGGCAAGGGCCGTTTCACGGACGCCGAATTGCAGGAAGCGGTCGATTCCGCCGCGAAGCTGGGCTGGCAGATGGCCCTGCATGCGATCGGCGATGCTGCCATCGTCCAGACGGTGGATGCTTATGCCAAGTCCCTCGCCAGCACCGGCGTCGGCAAGAAGGACCATCGCTGGTTCCTCGATCACTTCACGATCATGCCGCCGGACGCGACCATGGAGACGATGAAGCGCAACAAGATCATGATCGCGCAGCAGCCGAACTTCCTCTACAATCTGGAGGATCGCTACGAGCAGACGCTCGACGACTGGCGCCTCGCTCACAACAATCCGGTAGGCACGCCGGTGAACAAGTTCGGCCTGTTCGTCGCGCTTGGCAGCGACAATCTGCCGATCAACCCGATGGTCGGCCTCTATGCCGCCGTGACGCGCAAGGGACCGAGTGGTCGCGCCCATGGCTTCGAGGACGAGGCGGTGTCACGGCAGGAAGCGATCCGCATGTATACGGCAAATGGCGCTTTCCTTTCCTGGGAAGAGAAGATCAAGGGCACGCTGGAACCCGGCAAGCTCGCCGACATGGTGGTGCTGCCCTTCGATCCGCTGACGGCCGACGAAAAGACGCTGCTGGATGGCAAGGTCGACATGACCTTCGTCGGCGGCAAGCTCGTCTTCCAGCGGTAAGCGCATGTCGCGCGAGACAGGCTTGGCCCGGAGCGGCAGGATCATGAAGCTTGTGCAGCTCGACCCGGAAGCGGTGGCGCTGATGCAGCGCCACCTGGACGGGCGCACCGACGAGAGGCTGAATGCCCGCTTCGGGATAAGCTACAATACCTGGCGCAAGATCGCGGCGGGGCAGGGGGTGCGGTCATCGGTGGCGGACCGCCTGCTCGCGCGGTTGTCGAGCCTCGACCCCGGCCCTAGACGATGTGCTAATGATTGATGGGACAAAGACGAGCCTGCTGCCGCTGCGCGCGCAGGACCGGGGCGCCTGGACGCCGCTATGGGAAGGATATCAGGCCTTCTACGAAGTGGCGATCGCCCCGGCGGTTTCGGATGTGACATGGGCGCGCCTGCTCGATCCGGACGAGCCGATGAGCGGTCTGCTCGCCTGGGAGGGTGGCAATGCCATCGGGCTCGTCCACTTCATCTGGCATCGTTCGACCTGGACGCCTGGCGACTATTGCTATCTGCAGGATTTGTTCGTGGATCCTGCCGAGCGCGGTGGCGGGATCGGCCGGCGCCTCATCGAGGCGGTCTATGCGGCGGCAGCGGAGCGCGGCTGTTCGCGCGTCCACTGGCTGACCCATGAGACCAATGTCGATGCCATGCTTCTTTATGATCGGATCGCCCAGCGATCCGGCTTTGTCCAGTATCGCGAGCTGCTCTGAGCAGCCGTCCTGCCCGACCTTCCCATTCCCACCATTCGCCCGACAAAGAGGTCCCCATGAAAACAGTCATCTATGCCATCGCGACGCTGTCGGCTGCACTGGCCGGCACCCCGGCGCTGGCGGACCAGGCCGATATGCTGCTGTTCAACGGCAAGGTGCTGACCGTCGACAAGGCGTTCAGCGTCCGGTCCGCCGTGGCCGTCAAGGATGGAAAGATCGTTGCCGTCGGCGGGCAGGAACTGCTCAAGCGCTTTCCGAAGGCCGAGCGGATCGATCTGACCGGCCGGACGCTGATGCCGGGCTTCATCGATACGCATATCCATGTCACTGGACTCGCGCATCGCGCAATCGAACCGGACAAGGCAAAATCGATCGCCGAAATCCAGCAGATGGTCGCAGCCAAGGCGAAGGCGCTCGGCCCGGGTGAATGGATTACCGGCTATGGCTGGGACGAAGCGCTGCTTGCCGAGAAGCGCGTACCCACGCGTGCCGATCTCGACGTGGCCGCGCCGAACAATCCTGTGGTGCTGACGCGGGCCGGCAGCCATTCCTCGGTGTCCAATTCCGCAGCGCTCGCCCTCGCCGGGATCGATGCCTCGACGCCCGACCCGGACGGCGGCCTCATCGAGCGCGGCGCGGACAAGGAGCCCAATGGCATCATCCGCGAGCGCAGCGATCTCGTCACCCGGCTCGTCCCGCCGGACAGCAAGGAGCAGATGCGACCGAGCTATATCGCTCGCCTCAAATGGCTGCTGAGCCTTGGCATCACCACGGTCATGGAGGCCTTCACCTCGATCGACGACGAACCTGTCGGCAAGGGCGGTCTCGACCGGAGCAAGGCTGGCGGCGCCTTTTCGGGTCTCCACAGCTGGGCCGAATTCCGGTCGATCTATGCCGAGATGGGGCCGGAACTGCCGCGCATGATCTCCTACATTGCCTGGCCCGGCGCCGAGCGGCTGAAGGCCTTCCCCTACAAGACCGGCTATGGTGACGATCGGCTGAAGCTCGGCCCGATTGGCGAAACGCCCTATGATGGCGGCTTCACCGGTCCGACCGCCTTCACCAAGGAGGATTACAAGGGCCTGCCCGGCTTCCGCGGGACGACCTTCTATTCGCAGGACGTCGCGCGCGAGATCGTCTCGACCGCGGGCGCTCTGGGCTGGCAGATCGGCATCCATGCGATCGGGGATCAGGCGATCGAGGATATTGCGAAGATCTACGACGACGAACTGAAGGCGCACCCGAAGAAGGATCATCGCTGGTTCCTTTCCCACTTCACCATGATTCCCTCGGTCGAGACCATGGAGATGATGGCAAGGAACGGAACCTGGGCGGCGGCTCAGCCGAACTTCCTCTATAATCTGCAAGGCCGCTACGAGCAGACGCTCGAAGGCTATCGCCTGCAGCACAACAATCCGGTCGGCGTGCCGCTCAAGCATGGCGTCAAGATCGCCTTCGGCAGCGACAATCTGCCGATCGGTCCGATGGTGGGTCTGTATGTCGCCATCACGCGCAAGGGCGCGGATGGCAAGGTGTTCGCGCCTGAGGAAGCCGTCAGCCGGGAAGAAGCGATCCGTCTCTACACAGAGAAGGCAGCCTATCTCGGCTGGGACGAGAAGAAGAAAGGCACGCTGGAGGTCGGCAAGTTCGCCGACATGGTCGTGCTGGACAAGGATCCCATGACGGTGCCGGCGGAGCAGCTTCTGTCGACGAAGGTCGACATGACGATCGTGGGAGGAAAAGTCGTGTATGAAAGACGTGCTGCTGGAGAATGACTTCCCTGTGACCGCTCAGGCTTTTCATCCCGGCGAATAGGAATAAGCGACGGGTTTCGGGTGGCGGCAAAGGCGATCGGGGCGCACCCTTCCGTGCTAGAGCATGGCCCGATTGACCCTTTTGATAGTCCTGTCGGTCGACGGATCGCAGGACGCCGCGGTGCTCTCCGCGAACCATTCCGGCGAAGAGTTATGTCCAGCTTGCCGGACTCCCTGAAAGGGGCGGGAACGTAACCCGCCACCGTTGCTGGCCAATCTATCGGGAATCCTGCCCTTCGGGCGCTCTTCCTCAGTCGGGGAGCACCGCTGCCGTGTGGCGCCATGACTTGCATCCCCGACTTTACGCAATCCTTATGCCCGCGCCGCAATTCCCCGTGGAACCTTAACCGCTCCCTCCGCCACATCGGCGGGGCGCAATCATGCGCCGGAGCAAGGCCATGGGCCGAGTGATGCAACGTCTCCAGAGCGGCGAACGGTGGTTGGCGGCCGAGATAGGGCTGCGCGGCTTCGGCCTGTTCATGCTCGCGCTGTGCGCGCTCTCCGCGCTCTGTCTCTACCATGCGGTGCACCGGCCCCCGGTACATCATCAGCCCGACGCCATCGAGTTCGCCTTGGCGCTCGGCGCCGCCACTGGCTGGAGTGTCGGCTGGTCCTTCCTTGTCGAGGGGCCGGGCCTGTTCCGCCTCGTCGACCTGCCCGCGCGCCACGCACGCATTGTGCCATGATCCAGGAGGATAACCGACATGAACGACATCATCTGGCTCGCCGTGCTGGCGGGCCTGTTCCTGCTCACCCTGGCCTTCGCGCGCCTGTGCGGCGACGCGTGAGGAGGGCGGCATGACTATCCAGCTCGCCCTTGCCGGCGCGACAGCGCTCGGCCTGCTCATCTATCTCGTGGCCGTCCTCGTGCGGCCTGAACGCTTCTAGAAGGGAGATGCGCCCATGACCGTTCAGGGCTGGATCCTCATCCTCGTCTTCACCGCCCTCATCGTGGCGATCGCCAAGCCGATGGGGCTGTGGCTGTTCGCGCTCTATGAGGGGCGCCGCACGCCGTTGCATATGGTCTTCGGCCCCATCGAGCGCGGCTTCTACGCTCTGGCCCGCATCGACCCGCAGGCCGAGCAGAGCTGGCGCCGCTATGCCCTGCACATGCTGCTCTTCCAGCTCGTCGCGCTGCTCTTCACTTATGCCGTGCTGCGCCTGCAGGGCGTGCTGCCGATGAATCCGCGCGGTCTCGCCGGCATCGGCGCCGACGGGGCTTTCAACACCGCGATCAGCTTCACGACCAACACCAACTGGCAGTGGTATTCAGGCGAGGTCGCCCTTTCCAATCTCTCGCAGATGCTCGGCCTCGCTCTCCACAACTTCCTCTCGGCGGCGACCGGCATCGCCATCGCCTTTGCCCTGTTTCGGGGATTCGCGCGGCGGCAATCTGCCACGATCGGCAATTTCTGGGCCGACATGACGCGCGTGACGCTATACCTGCTGCTGCCGATCTGCATCGTCTATGCGCTCTTCCTGATCGCCAGCGGTGTCCCGCAGACCTTCGCGAGCATATTGGACGCGACCACGCTCGAAGGCGCCACGCAGCACATCGTCGTCGGGCCCGTCGCCTCCCAGGAAGCGATCAAGATGCTCGGCACCAATGGCGGCGGCTTCTTCAATGCGAACAGCGCCCACCCGTTCGAGAACCCGACGGCGCTCACCAATCTGGTGCAGATGCTCTCGATCTTCTCGATCGGCGTCGGCCTGACCTGGTGCTTCGGCAAGGCGGTGGGCAACACGCGCCAGGGCTGGGCGATCCTTGCGGCCATGATGGCGCTGTTCCTCGCCGGGGTCGGCATCGTCTACTGGCAGGAAGCCGTCGGCAACCCCGTGCTCCACCAGCTCGGTCTCGCGGGTGGCAATCTGGAGGGCAAGGAAGTCCGCTTCGGCATCGCCGCCTCCGCGCTGTTTGCCGTCATCACCACGGCGGCGAGCTGCGGCGCGGTCAATGCCATGCATGACAGCTTCACGGCACTGGGCGGCATGATCCCGATGTTCAACATCCAGCTCGGCGAGATCGTCGTCGGCGGCGTGGGCGCGGGCATCTACGGCTTCCTGCTGTTCGCCCTGCTGGCCGTGTTCGTCGCCGGCCTCATGGTCGGGCGCACGCCGGAATATGTCGGCAAGAAGATCGAGGGCAGGGAAGTGAAGCTGGCGGTGCTGGCGATCGCGGTCTTGCCGCTCTGCATCCTGGGTTTCACGGCCCTGTCCGCCGTCATGCCGCAGGGTCTCGCCGGGCCGCTCAACAAGGGGCCGCACGGTTTTTCCGAGATCCTCTATGCGTTCAGCTCCGCGACGGGCAACAATGGCTCGGCGTTTGCGGGCATCACCTCGGGCACGCCCTGGTATAACGGCCTGCTCGGCATGGCCATGTGGATCGGTCGCTTCTTCGTGATCGTGCCGGTGCTGGCGATCGCCGGCAGTCTCGCCGCGAAGAAGTACACGCCGGAAACCGCAGGCTCGTTCCCGACCACGGGCGCCCTGTGGGTCGGCCTGCTCCTCACCATCATCCTGATCGTGGGCGGCCTCACATTCCTCCCCAGCCTCGCGCTCGGCCCCATCGCGGATCATCTCGCGATGGTGCGCGGCCAGCTTTTCTAAAGGCAGACAGCCATGACAAGCGCATCCTCCATCTTTTCCGCCAAGCTCATCGTCCCGGCGATCGGCGACGCATTCAGGAAGCTCGCCCCGCGCGCGCTCGTGAAGAACCCCGTGCTGTTCACCACCGCCGTCGTCGCGGCGCTGCTCACCGTGCTGCTCGCGGTCGGCGGCGGAACGCTGCCGCTCGGCTTCCAGCTCCAGCTCATTGCATGGCTCTGGCTCACCGTGCTGTTCGGTACCTTTGCCGAGGCGCTCGCCGAAGGCCGGGGGCGGGCACAGGCGGCTTCCCTGCGCGCGACCAAGTCCGAGCTGACCGCGCGCCTGCCGGACGGGAAGACCATTCCCGCCTCGCAGCTCAAGCGCGGTGACATCGTGCTGGTCGAAACCAATGACCTCATCCCCGCCGACGGAGAAGTGATCGAGGGCGTGGCATCGGTCAACGAGGCGGCGATCACCGGCGAGAGTGCGCCGGTGATCCGCGAGGCCGGCGGCGATCGCTCGGCCGTGACTGCGGGCACGCGCGTCATCTCCGATCAGATCAAGGTCCGCGTCACCCAGGAGCCAGGCCAGGGCTTCCTCGACCGCATGATCGCGCTGGTGGAAGGCGCCGAACGGCAGAAGACGCCCAACGAGATCGCGCTCACCATCCTGCTCGTCGGGCTGACGATCATCTTCCTGATCGCGGTGGCGACGATCCCCGGCTTTGCCGCCTATGCAGGCGGCGAGATCCCCGTCGCCATCCTCGCGGCGCTGCTCATCACGCTTATTCCCACCACCATCGCGGCACTGCTCTCGGCCATCGGCATCGCCGGCATGGACCGCCTCGTGCGTTTCAACGTACTCGCCAAGTCCGGCCGTGCGGTCGAGGCGGCTGGCGACGTCGACGTGCTGCTGCTCGACAAGACGGGCACGATCACGATCGGCGACCGCCAGGCGAGCGATTTCCGTCCCGTGACGGGCGTGCCCGTCTCCGATCTGGCCGAAGCGGCGCTGCTCGCCAGTCTGGCGGACGAGACGCCGGAAGGCCGCTCGGTAGTCGCGCTGGCCCGCGAGCGCTTCGGAGCGATGCAGGCCGCGCTCCCAGCGGGCGCCGAGGTCATTCCCTTCACGGCGCAGACCCGCATCTCGGGCGTCCAGATCGAGGGCTCGCTCATCCAGAAGGGCGCGGTCGATTCGGTCTTCCGGGCCAATCCGGGCGCGGGCAGCAGCCCCCCGGCCAACGAGTTGCGCCGCATCACGGACGAGATCGCGCGCGCGGGCATGACGCCGCTTGCCGTGGCGCGCGATGGTCGCATCCTCGGCGCGGTGGCGCTCAAGGACGTGATCAAGGCCGGGGTGCGCGAGCGTTTCTCGGAACTGCGCCGCATGGGCATCCGCACCGTCATGATCACCGGCGACAATCCGCTCACCGCCGCGTCCATTGCCGCCGAGGCTGGGGTCGATGATTTCCTCGCCGAAGCCACGCCCGAGGACAAGCTGGCCCTCATCCGCAAGGAACAGCAGGGCGGCCGGCTGGTGGCGATGTGCGGGGACGGCACCAATGACGCGCCCGCGCTGGCGCAGGCCGATGTCGGCGTCGCCATGAATACCGGCACGCAGGCCGCGCGCGAAGCCGGCAACATGGTGGATCTCGACAGCGATCCGACCAAGCTCATCGAGATCGTGGGCCTGGGCAAGCAATTGCTGATGACTCGCGGCGCGCTCACCACCTTCTCCGTCGCCAACGACGTCGCCAAATATTTCGCGATCATTCCCGCGATGTTCGTGGTCCTTTATCCGGGGCTGGGCGTGCTCAACATCATGGGCCTTGCAAGCCCGAACAGCGCGATCCTCTCGGCAATCATCTTCAATGCCCTCATCATTCCGCTGCTCGTTCCGCTGGCGCTGAAAGGCGTCCGCTATCGCCCGATGGGGGCGGGTCCGCTGCTGGCGCGCAACCTCGCGGTCTATGGCCTCGGCGGCCTCGTCGCGCCCTTCATCGGCATCAAGCTCATCGACCTCGCGGTCGCCGGGCTCGGCCTCGCCTGAGGAGATCATCCATGCTCAAGGAAATCACGTCCGCTCTGCGGCCCGCCATCGTCATGACGCTGCTTTTCGCGCTGTTGCTGGGGCTCGCCTATCCGGCGCTTCTGACCGGCATCGGCCAGCTCGTCTTCCCTGCTCAGGCCAATGGCAGCCTGATCCGCGAGGACGGGCGGATCATCGGCTCACAGTTGATCGCCCAGGGCTTCAGCAGCGATCGCTACTTTCATCCCAGGCCGTCCGCCGCCGGCGCAGGCTATGAGGCCGACAACAGCTATGGCTCGAACCTCGGCCCGACCAGCCAGGCGCTGCACGACCGCGTGAAGGCGGATCTGGCGGGATACGGCACATCACCAGACGTTCCTGTTCCTCCTGCCGATCTGGTGACGACCTCCGCCTCGGGGCTGGATCCCCACATCAGCCCCGAGGCGGCCTTGTTCCAGGCCGATCGCGTGGCGAACGCGCGCGGACTGGACGTCGCGCGGGTCCGCGCGCTCATCGCCGACGGGGTCGAACATCCCCTGCTGGGCTTTCTGGGCGAACCGCGCGTCAACGTGCTGCTGCTCAACCGGTCGCTCGATACATTGACGGCGGAAACCGCTAACAAGGCTCCGTGAGTTCCCAGCCGCCCCCCGAGGATCTGCGTCCCAATCCGGAGGCCCTTCTGCGCCAGGCTGCGCAGGAGGGCCGCGGTCGTCTCAAGGTCTTCCTCGGCGCAGCGCCAGGGGTAGGCAAGACCTACGAGATGCTGACCGAAGCGGTGGCGCGCAAGCGCGAGGGCACCGATGTGGTCATCGGCGTGGTGGAGACTCACGGTCGTGCCGAGACGGAGGCGCTGGTTCACGGGCTCGAGGTCATTGCCCGGCGTCCCGTCGATTATCAGGGCCGCACTCTTTCCGAGATGGATGTGGATGCCATTCTCGCCCGGCGCCCTCAGCTGGTGCTCGTGGACGAGCTGGCCCACACGAATGCGCCCGGAAGCCGCCACGACAAGCGCTACCAGGACGTGGAGGAACTGCTGGCCGCCGGCATCGAGGTCTATTCGACCGTCAATGTCCAGCATCTCGAGAGCCTCAACGACGTCGTGGCGTCCTTCACCCGGGTGCGCGTGCGCGAGACCCTGCCGGACCGGGTGATCGAGAATGCCGACATCGAGGTGATCGACATCCCGCCGGACGAGCTCATCGAGCGGCTGAAGCAGGGAAAGGTCTATGTTCCGGCGGAAGCGACACGGGCGCTCGGCAACTATTTCTCCAAGTCCAATCTGACCGCGCTGCGCGAGCTTGCCCTGCGCCGCGCGGCCCAGGCGGTGGATGCCGAGATGCTCGACTATCTGCGCGCCCACGCCCTTGCAGGGAACTGGGCCGCCGGGGAGCGCATCGTGGTGGCCGTCAGCGAGCAGAGCGGCGCCGCCGAGCTCGTCCGGGCCGCAAAGCGAATTGCCGATGCGCTGCGCGGTCCCTGGACCGTGGTGCATATCGAGACGCCACGATCCAGTCAGCTGGGCGACGCGGACAATGCGAGGCTGGCCGCGACACTGCATCTGGCGAGCCAGCTCGGCGCGCAGGTGGCCACCGTGCCGGCGGAGACTGTGGTCGACGGCGTGATCCGCTTCGCGGCGGAAGCGCGTGCCACCCAGTTGATCGTCGGCAAGTCCCAGCGCTCACGCTGGTTCGAGTTGCGCCACGGCTCGGTGGTCGATCGACTGGTGCGCGAGACGCCGGGGATCACCGTGCACGTCCTGCCGATGGAAGAGCAAGCTCCGGTCGCAGCGCCAACCGGGCGAAAGAAGGCGCAGTGGGGGCGGCCCGCCGATTATGTGATTTCCTTCGGCCTGATCGCGCTGGTCACGCTGGTCGGCGAAGTCGTTTTTACGGCCGCAAGCATCGCCAACGTCGGCCTGCTGTTCCTGTTGCCGGTCATGATCGCGGCGTCCCGATACGGCCTGCGGCTCGGGATCGTGTGCAGCCTGGTCGCATCGCTTGCCTATAATTTCTTCTTCATTCCTCCCACCCACACGTTCACGATTCAGGATCCCCAGAACATCCTGACGGTTCTCGTGCTGCTTGGCGTGGCGGTGGTTTCGAGCCAGCTTGCGGCTCGCGCCCGCGATCAGGCCCTGCTCGCCCAGCGCAGTGCCGCGCAGAACAGCTCGCTCGCCGGTTTCGCCCGCCAGCTCACAGCGGTCAGCAATGCCGAAGAGCTCGCCCGGCTGCTTTGCGGGGAAGTGGGCCGGCTGCTCGGCGTGCACACGCTGCTGCTGCTGCCGGAAGAAGAGGAGCTGGTGCTGCGCGCCGCCGTACCGCCCGATGCGCGGCTGGAAACGATCGAACTGGCCGCCTCGCGCTGGGCCTTCGACCATAATCAGCCGGCCGGACGCGGGTCCGATACGCTGACGGCATCGGAATGGCTGTTCCATCCGCTTGCGGCGGGGGGGCAGGTGCTCGGCGTGTTCGGCATCGCGCGGCCGGATGCGGGCACGCCGATCCGGTCGGACCGACTACCCCTACTGCTGAGCCTGCTCGATCAGGCAGCGCTCGCACTGGAGCGGATCGCCCTGGAAGGCGAGATGGCGAGCATCACCCAGCTGAAGGAGCGTGACCGGCTTCGCGCGGCCCTGCTGTCGTCGGTGAGCCACGATCTGCGCACGCCGCTCACCACGATCCTGGGCATGCTGGGCGAGCTGCGGCCGGCAACGGACGAGCAGCGCCGCCAGCTCGGCGAAATGCGGGGCGAAGCTGAGCGCCTCAACCGCTTCGTCGACAATCTGCTCGATATGGTGCGGATCGAGACCGGAGCATTGCTCCAGTCGGTCGAGCCGGTCGACCTGGCCGAAGCGGTGGTAGCGGCCGTCCACGACATGCGCGCCGTGCTGCGGGGACGCGAGGTCGAACTCGACGTGTCGCCCGACCTGCCTTTCGTGCGGGTCGATCCCCGGCTGTTCCACCATTGCCTCATCAATCTCATCGACAATGCCGTAAAATATGGGTCCCCGGACACCCCGGTCACCATCACCGCCCGCCGCTCGGCCACGGGACTGGCCCTCTCGGTGCTGGATGAAGGGGCGGGCTTCCCCTCCGGAGAGGAACGCCGCATCTTCGAGACCTTCGCGCGCATCGAAGGCTCGGACCGGAAGGGCGGCACCGGGCTCGGTCTCGCGATCGTCAAGGGCTTCGCGGAAGCCATGGGAATCGAGGTGCATGCCATGAACCGACCAGACCGCAGCGGCGCCCGCTTCGACCTCTTCATGCCGGAAGCCATCCTGGTGAAAGGGGCGCGCGACGAATGAGCAGCGGCGCGAAGATCCTCGTCACGGATGACGAGCCCGCCATCCGAAGGCTGCTGGGCACCGCGTTGACCCGGGCGGGCTACCGGATCGTCGAAGCCGGGTCCGCGCGCGAGTCCCTGGCCGCCCTCCAGATCGACAAGCCGGATGCGGTCCTGCTCGATCTTGGCTTGCCGGACCGCGACGGCCTCGAACTCGTGCCGTTGATCAAGCGGGCCGGCGCCGCCGTGCTCGTCATTTCCGCGCGCGACGCGACCGACCAGAAGGTCGCGGCGCTGGACCTTGGCGCGGACGATTATGTGACCAAGCCGTTCGACACGGAGGAAGTGCTGGCGCGCATCCGCACGGCGCTCCGGCACCGGCTGTCAGTGGAGGCCGAGGCGCCGCTGGTGCAGATCGGCGACATCGAGATCGATCTGGCGGCGCGCCTCGTTCGCCGGGCAGGGGAGGAAGTGCATCTCACGCCCAAGGAATTCGGTTTCCTGGCTGAACTTGCCAAGCATCCGGGGCGCGTGGTGACGCACCTGCAGCTGCTCCGCAATGTCTGGGGCCCCGGGCATGAGCGGGATGTCGAGTATCTCCGCGTCGCCGCGCGCGGGGTTCGCAAGAAGCTCCAGGACGACCGGATCGAGACATCCTTCATTCGCAACGAGCCCGGGGTGGGCTATCGGCTGACCCGCTGATCCCATGGCGATATCATCCCATCTCCCGGGCTTCGGAACCGCCTTTGCCGTGGGTGTTGAAAATTGCCCTTGAGGGCTTTTGCGCCGGGATGCGTATAGGCGTGCAGGCGGTGGAGTGATGACGATGGATATCGATGCAGCCTTGCGGCAACTCAGGGACTTGCCTGCCGATCCGCGGCTGGCGGGAATGGAAAGCGCCGTGCTGGACGCCATTGCGCGGCCCCGGCGCAGTGCCCCGCTGTCGGGCGGCTTCATCGGTGCCGTGACGGGCCTCGCGCTGGTGATGGGCGCACTGGGCGCGATCATTCCCGGCGGCGGGACGCCTTCGTCGTCCGTCGCGCCCTTCGGAATGGCACCGACACTCGCTCCCTCATCGCTTCTGGTGACGGCCCGATGAATGACCTGCGGCGCCTGATCCTGATCGTGGCGATGGTGTTTGTGGCGGCGGTCGCGGGCGCCTTCGTCGGCCGTGCGCTCATCTCCCGACAGGCCCCCGTGGAGAGCGAGCTGCACGCGCTGCTTCATCGCGGCCTCGATCTCGATGCGCGCCAGCATGCCCGGATGGAAGCAATCGAAAGCCGCTTTGCCGTTCGCAAGCATGCCCTGGAACTCGAGCTGCGTGCGGACAATGCGCGCCTTGCCGAAGCGATCGAGCGCGAACATGGCTATGGGCCTGCCGTCGCCGCGGCCGTGGATCGTTCGCATCAGGCGATGGGTCAGCTCCAGAAGGAAACGCTGGAGCATATCTTCGCGATGCGCGCCGTGCTCACGCCCGAACAGGCGGCAAAGTTCGATGCGGCGGTAGTCAAGGCGCTCACGGCCAAGGACCGGTGAGCCTCGATCTTGCCGCCTGTTCGGATGGCGAGCTGGCGTCACTTGCGCTCGGCAAGCGCCAGGCAGCCTATAGCGAACTCATGCGCCGGCATCAGGACAGCGTCTTTCGACTGCTGCGCGGCCTGACGGGCGATGGCGATGCGGCCATCGACCTGACGCAGCAGACCTTCATCGCCGCTTTCGCCGCACTGGCCCGTTATGACGGGGAGCGGTCCTTCCGCGCCTGGGTCATGAGGATCGCCGTCAACAAGGCGCGCGACTGGTCGCGGCGGCGTGCGGTGCGTCGCTTCTTCACATTTGCGCGGCCGATCGAGGAGGGGCTGGATGTCGTGGACCCGGCGCCGGGCAGCGACGTGGCTCTTGCGGGGCGGCGAGAACTGGCGCGGACCATGGCCGCGATCGCCGCGCTGCCGGCCAGCCTCAAGGATGTGCTCGTCCTGCGCACGATCGAGGGTCTCAGCGAAACCGAGACGGCCCAGACCCTTGGCATCAGCGACAAGGCCGTCGAGACGCGCCTCTATCGCGCGCGCAGAAAGCTGGAGGAAAAGTTGAGGGGTTGATCGCGGGGCTGCGTAGAGGATGAAGCCCGGACAGCAGAATCGGATCTTTCATGACCTTCTCGACCATCGATCGCCGCACCATGCTGCGCGGCCTGGGGGCAGCCGGCGGCACGGCCGCGCTCGCCGCGTGGATGCCCGCCTGGGCACAACCAGTTTCTGAAGGACTCCCGGCGCTGTCCGGCGATGACATCACGCTGCGCATCGCGCGCCAGACGATGACGATCGACGGCCGGCGGTCGGCCGCGATCGGGATCAACGGAACGGTGCCGGCGCCGCTGATCCGGCTGCGGGAGGGGCAGACCATCCGGCTCAACGTGTTCAACGATCTCGATGAAGAGAGTTCCATCCACTGGCACGGCCTGCTCGTCCCGCCGGAGCATGACGGCGTGCCGGGCGTCTCTTTCCCCGGCATCAAGCCGCGCTCAAGCTATCTTTACGAGTTTCCGGTCCGGCAGAGCGGGACCTACTGGTATCACAGCCATTCGGGGTTCCAGGAGCAGCTGGGCCTTTATGGTCCGATCGTGATCGATCCTGCCGGCGCCGATCCGATCCGAGCCGATCGCGAGCATGTCATCGTGCTGTCCGATCACAGCCAGCTTGCGCCGGAAACGATTTTCCGCCGCATGAAGATCAATCCGGGCCACTTCAACTTCCAGCGCCAGACGCTGTCCGGACTGCTGAGCAAGCGCGACCAGACACTCAAGGATCGGCTTGCCTGGGGCGCGATGCGCATGGACCCCGCCGACATCTCGGACACGACCGGCGCCGCTTATACCTATCTCGTGAACGGGCATGGCCCGGCCGACAACTGGACCGCGCTGTTCACGCCGGGGCAGCGGGTGCGCCTGCGCATCATCAACGCCTCGGCGATGACGACCTTCAACGTGCGCATCCCGGGGCTGGTGCTGACGGTCGTCCAGGCGGACGGCCAGAATGTGATGCCGGTGGACGTCGATGAGTTCCAGATGGGTGTCGCCGAGACCTACGACATCATCGTGACGCCCGACGAGGACAAGGCCTTCACGCTGGTCGGCGAGGCAGTGGACCGCTCGGGCATGGCACGCGCCACGCTGGCGCCGCGCGTCGGCATGGTGGCGCCGGTCCCGGCACTGCGCGAGCGTCCGCTGGCCACCATGAAGGACATGGGCATGGACATGGGCGGCGAGACGAAGCCGCGCGGCGTCGATCCGAGCGCGGAGCAGAATGCGTCGCGCAAGCTCGCCACGGCGGACAGGAACGCGCCGGTGCAGGCGTCCACCCCGGATCATACCGGCATGGACCATTCTGCGATGGGGCATCCCCCCATGGATCATGGCGCGATGGGTCATGGTGCGACCGACCACGGGACGATGGATCATGGTGACGCGATGGCGGGCCACGACATGAGCGCGATGAGCATGCGCGACTTCGCCAACGCACCGCAGGTCAAGCGCGGGCCCGGCGTGCAGACGATCTCGCCCATGCCGGTCGACCGGACCGGCGAGCCCGGCCAGGGCCTCGCCGATGTCGGTCACAAGGTGCTGGTCTATCGGGACCTGATGGCGCTGGATCGCAATCCCGACGTTCGGGCGCCCTCCCGCAGCATCGACATTCACCTCACTGGCAACATGGAGCGCTTCATGTGGTCGTTCGACGGCGAGAAGATGTCGGACGTGCGTGAACCGATCCCCTTCACGGAGGGCGAACGGGTGCGGGTGAAGCTCATCAATGACAGCATGATGGCCCATCCGATCCATATCCATGGTCATTTCTTCGAGCTGGTGACGGGCCATGGCGATCATGCCCCCCGCAAGCACACCGTGATCGTGCAGCCAGGCGGCATCGTGACCTGGGACTTCACGGCCGATGCCGTCGGCGACTGGGCGTTCCATTGCCACCTTCTCTATCACATGGCGGCAGGCATGATGCGCATCCTGAGCGTACGGCCCCGGGGAGAGGCGGCATGATGCGCCTCGCCATGCACCTGCCGGTCGTCCTCGCGCTTGCGCTGGCGTCACCCGTCTTTGCGCAGGATCACAGCAAGCACGACATGCCCGGCGTGTCGTCACCGCCGGCCGGCGATCATGCCGGCCATGACATGGGCCACCAGCCCCATCACCCGATCCCCGACAGGCCAGCGCAACCCGAACCGCCCCATGATCATGGTGCGATGCAGGGCCAGGATGCGCCGTCCGCCCATGCCGGGCACGATATGTCGGCAATGTCCCCGGATGAGCCGGTCGGCACCAACCAGCCCGCGGGCAATGCACCGGCGCCAAGGCCGCCGGTGGACCACTATGCCGATCGCCAGTTCCCTCCGGCGGAAATGGCGCATGCGCGTCACATGATGATGCGCGAAAGCGGCGGGCAGACGATTGCCACCCTGATGCTGAACCTGGCCGAATATCAGGCGCGGAAAGGGCAGGATGGCTATCATTGGGATGGCGAGGCCTGGTTCGGGGGCGACATCGACCGGCTGACGATCAAGGCCGAAGGCGAAGGGCTGTTCCAAGGGGGCGTCGAGGCGGCGGAGGTCCAGGCACTCTACAGTCGCGCGATTGGCCCTTATTTCAATCTTCAGGCCGGCGTGCGCCACGATTTCGAACCTGGTCCCTCGCGCAGCTATGCGGTGGTCGGGTTTGAAGGCCTCGCGCCTTATTGGTTCGAGGTCGAAGGCGCCCTGTTCCTGTCCGACAAGGGGGATCTGCTTGGCCGGCTCAGCGGCTATTATGATCAGCGCATCACGCAGCGGCTTGTGCTTCAGCCTCAGGCCGAGCTCAACATCGCCGCTCAGGACATCCCGGAGAATCGCATCGGTGCTGGCTTCAGCAGCGCGGAAGCCGGCTTGCGACTGCGCTATGAGATCACCCGCCAGTTCGCGCCCTATGTCGGGCTCTCCCACGAAGCGAGGATCGGCCGGACCGCGCGACTGGCGCGTGCAGAGGGCGAGGCGGCGGCTTCGACCAGCTTCGTGGCGGGCCTGCGCATCTGGTTCTGAGGGCGCGCGCGACAATCCGCCTACGCGTGCCTCGGCGCCGATTGACCGGCAATTGATTCATTTGCACCGGGCGCGCGGTCGTTTAAGGCCGCGCGTTACTTCTGGCTGACGGGAAGACAAGCATGGCACCGCGCCTTACGCGTTATATCATCATGGGCATGGTGCTCGGCGTGGCGGCCGGGACGGGGGCGCATTTTGCGCTTGGGGAGGATGCGGCGCTTTCGGGTCGGGTAGCGGGCTATCTCCATCTGCCGGCGGACGTGTTCCTGCATCTCATCAAGATGATCATTGCGCCGCTGGTGTTCTCGACGCTGGTGGCGGGGATTGCGCATATGGGCGACAGCGCGGCGCTGGGGCGGATCGGGGGACGGGCGATCGGCTGGTTCCTGGTCGCCAGCCTGATCTCGATCGGCCTGGGTCTTGTGATGGTGAACCTGCTGGCGCCGGGCGAGGGGCTCAACCTCACGCGCACGGCGGCGGAGGCGGGCGCGGCCGGCGGCATGGGCATCGAGACCGGCGGGCTCAACCTGCGCGATTTCATCCTGCACATCTTCCCCACCTCCATGGTGCAGGCCATGGCGGACAACCAGATCCTCCAGATCGTGGTCTTCTCGCTGTTCGTCGGGGTGGCACTCACGGCGATCGGGGAGAAGGGCAAGCCGATCGTCACGCTGGTGGAATCGCTGGTCGAGCTCATGCTGCAGGTGACCGGCTATGTGATGCGGGTCTCGCCGATCGCGGTGTTCGGTGCGCTGGCCGCCTCGATCACGCGGGAAGGGCCCGGCGTGCTGCTGACCTATGGCGAGCTGGTGGGCGAGTTCTACATCGCGCTGTTCCTCCTGTGGGGACTGCTGATCCTGGCCGGCGCCTTCTTCCTGGGGCGGCGCATCCTCACGCTGCTGCGCTATGTGCGCGAGCCGGTGCTGCTGGCCTTCTCCACCGCATCCTCGGAAGCAGCCTATCCCAAGATGCTGGAGCAGCTCGACCGGTTCGGCGTGCCGCGCCGCATCTACAGCTTCGTGCTGCCGCTGGGCTACAGCTTCAATCTCGACGGCTCGATGATGTATGCCAGCTTCGCGACGATCTTCATCGCGCAGGCCTATGGCATCGATCTTCCGATCCTCACGCAGATCACCATCCTGCTGGTGCTGATGGTGACGAGCAAGGGCATTGCCGCGGTGCCGCGCGCGAGCCTGGTGGTGGTTGCCGCGACGCTGGGGCAGTTCAACCTGCCGGTCGAAGGCATCGCGTTCATCCTCGCCGTGGATCATTTCATGGACATGGGCCGCACCGCGACCAATGTGCTGGGCAATGCTATCGCGACATCGGTGGTGACGAAATGGGAAGGCATGCTCGAGGTCGAGGAGCCCGAATATGTGGCCCACCCCAAAGCCCCCGCCCACACCGCTGCCGATGGGAGGGCGGGTTTGGAACTCGCCGACGACGTGGTGGGCGATGGGAACAGTTCCGCCAAAGGATGAAAGCGGGTCATCAGCACATCGCCTTCCGGTCTCGCCGAACCGCGCGCAAACCCCGTCCCTTTGGCAGCCAATCGCCGGCGTGGAGCGCCGATGCGCGCCCTGACATTGACTTTCCGCGTCGGAGGGCCCATCTTGACCCTGCTATCGTCGCCTGCGACGGATTTTGACGCGAGAAGCGCGGATTCTTCCTTTGACACTCGACCAGCGCCGTCAGGACATGGGTTCTGACGGGTTTCTTCCTATGCAAAGGAATAATTCCATGCCCATCGGCACCGTAAAGTTCTTCAATACCGAAAAAGGCTATGGCTTCATCTCGCCCGACGAAGGCGGCGATGACAGCTTCGTGCACATCAGCGCCGTCGAGCAGGCCGGCATGGCCACGCTCAACAAGGATCAGCGTCTGAGCTATCAGGTCCAGAAGGACCAGCGCGGACGTTTCTCCGCGACCCAGCTCGAAAGCGTCTGAGTCAGGCGCCGCGGCACTAGCCCGGCGAGAAAGGAAGGCCGGATGGGCGGATGTCCGTCCCTCCGGTCGCGATCACAAGCAGATCGGGCGCAGCGCTGCCGACTGGCGCGGCTGCCTCGTTCGAATGGCGATCGGCGACCATGCCCGGTGTGAGCCGGACGATGTCGCCGCTCCCGCGCTCCACGGAGAACCTTATTCCCCACGAGCGCGCGCCGGGCGCGGTCCAGCGGACCTGCCGGCGCCTTCCACCCCCTGAAGGGGTGTTCCATACCAATAAAGAGGGCCGTTCAAGGAAACGGCTCCGAGGATTAAAATGCAGAAGAAATTTCAGATTACCCCTCGGTCAGTACCGGCGTTCAGCCGGCGGCCGCACCACTCGCGTCATCAGCCGCACCTTTCGATCTTGCCCCGCCATGTGCTGCGGGATCTCGTTGCCGAGATGATCGACTGAGCGAGGCCGAATACCGGCAGCAAGGAGCGCTCACATGTCCGCCACCGTCGACTTCTATCTTTCCCGGGCCGCTGAAAGCGCCAAAGCCGCTCGCGAAAGCGATCTTGTCAATGTGAAGGAGCGCTGCTTGCGCGCCGAAGCGGCCTGGCAGGCCATGGCGGATCGCCTGATTCGGGTCGAAGCCCAGAAGCAGCATGACGCTCTGGAAAAGGAGCGCAGGCTGGACGAGGCAGGCATGGGGTGACGCGGGTCGCGTCCCCGACTCTTCCCCGCCCATCCGCACACGCGCCAACCGCGCGCATTTGCTGATATAGTCAGGCGCGCCGGCGGAGCAAAATCACTCGATTACCAACGCGTTCATGCTCGACTTGTGCGGGCATGAACGCGTTGGCGCGATGTGTCATTTGCGTGTCTCGCACCTGTCACCGATGTTTCACGGATCGCGCCTAGCGCCCCTTCCAAAGTGAAGGGGGACAAGTCGCATGAACTTCCGGATTCTCGCGCTGGCTGGCGCCAGCCTCTCGACGCTCGTGGCCGCGCAGGCCCGTGCGGAAGCCGAGCCAGCAGATGCCGACACGATTATCGTTACCGCGCAGCTGCGCGAGCAGGATCCCATCGCCGTTCCCATGGCGCTCACTGCCATTGGCGCGGACGAGCTGGACCGGTTCGGCCTTCAGGAGCTGGACAAGCTGTCGCGCTTCGTGCCCGGCTTCGTGGTGCAGAACCAGTCTCCCAACAATCCCGGCTTCGTCATGCGCGGCATCACGTCCGACAGTGGCGCGGCGACCAACGAGCCGCGCGTCTCCGTCTTCCAGGACGGCGTCTCCATATCGAAATCGCGCGGTTCCTATGTCGAGCTGTTCGACATCGAGCGCGTCGAGGTGGCCAAAGGCCCGCAATCGACGCTTTACGGGCGCGGCGCGCTGACCGGCGCCGTCAACATCATCCAGAACAAGGCGAAGCTCGGCCGGATCGAGGGCAGTGCCGCTCTGTCCTATGGCAATTATGAGAGCTTCATCGGCGAGGCGATGGTCAACGCGCCGATCGGCGACAATGTCGCGGTCCGTATCGCCGGCCGCGTCCGCCAGCGCGACGGCTATGTCGAGAATCTGCTGGGTGGCGAGGATTTCAACTCAGCGGACACCAAGGCCATTCGCGGCGCCCTGCATGCGGAAGCCGGCAAGCTGACGTTCGATCTCATCGGCAATTACCAGAAGGACCGCCCGGCCGGGACGTCCTTCAAGTCCATCGCCTATAATCCGACAGACCCGGCCACTGGCGCGGTGATCGGCGACCGTGGGCGCAACAGCGGCGCGGCGCTGGTCGCGGGCGCGGGGGGATTTGAAGGCGGCAAGCCCCTCGGGCTCGACCGGGAAGTGTGGGGCGTGACCGGCCTTGCCAATCTGGAACTGGACGACCGCTTCACGCTCACGTCCATCACGGCCTATCGACGGTTCGAATCCCTCGAGATCTTCGACGCGGACGGCGTTTCTCTTCCGATCCTGACCGCCGCGGAAGGCGCCGAGGGCAAGCAGTTCAGTCAGGAGCTGCGCCTTGCCTTCGCGCAGGGACCACTCACGGCCTTCGTGGGGGCCAGCTATTTCCATGAGGATGGCGCGCAGCGCGGACCGGCCCAGTTCGACGAGCGCATGGTGCTGGCGCGGCTCGCGGGCGCCCTGAACGGCGGCGGCGCGATTCCGGGCAGGGCTGCAACCGACCCGGCGCCGGCCGCCCTGTTTGCCAATCCCGCCTTCACCGGCATGCTGCTCCAGGGCGTGGCGGGCGCTTATGGCGTCGCGCTCTCTTCCGCGCAGGCCCAGGCGATTGCCGCCAATCTCAAGAGCGCTCATCTGGAAACCAGCACGAACACTGCTCGCACCAATGCGTTCGATCTGTTCGGCGACGTGACCATGCGGGTCTCCGAACGCTTCGAGCTGGGCGCGGGCCTGCGCTACACGCATGACGACAAGCGCAGCGGTTATACCGCGTCCGTGCTGAACGGCCGTTCCATCGTGGGCGGCTTCATCGGTGCGCTGTCGCAGCCGGCGGCCACGCGCACAGCCTTGCTGCAGGCGCTGGCCGTGCCCGGGGCGGCGACCATCCCGCCTTCGGCAGCCTATCCGGTGCCGCTCTTCGGCCTGGGCGCCCAGCCCACGGCCGGCAATGGCGAGATGGTGGAAGCGACGCACAAGAATGGCGGATTTTCCTGGCGCCTGACGGCCCGCTACCTGCCCAGCGACGATAGCAGCATCTATGCGACCTATGCGCGCGGGCGCCGGCCCGAGATCCTTTCGCCTCGGGGACCCGGCGCACCATTCGGCGCGGTGACCTTCCCGGTTCTTCCGTCCGAGACGGTCGACAGCTTCGAGCTTGGCGCCAAGGCGGCGTTGCTCGACCGGAGCCTCTTCGTGGACGGCGCGGTCTTCTTCTACCAGTATGAGAATTTCCAGACCACCGAGCAGCAGGGCACGCAGTTCATCACCACCAATGCAGGCAGGGCGGAAAGCTACGGCTTCGAGGGGCAGGTCCGCTGGATGCCTAACGACATGCTCAGCCTGTTCGCGACCTATGCCTACGGCCATGGACGGTTCAAGACGGGCGTGCGGGAAGGCAACCGGTTCCGCCTCAGCCCGGATCACAGCGCATCGCTTGGCGCGATCGTCTCCGTGCCGGCTGGACCCGGACGGGTCAGCTTCTCCCCGAGCGTGACGGTGCAATCGAAGATATTCTTCGATGACGACAATGACCGGCCGGACCTCCAGCAGCCCCCCGCGGCACTGGTCGCCGACAATATCCAGGATGAATATCAGGACGGCTATGCGCTCGTGAACGCACGGCTCGGCTATGAATCGCGGGATGGCGGCTGGCGGGTCGAAGCCTTCGTGGAGAATCTCTTCGACAAGGCGTACATCATGGACGCAGGCAACACGGGGGACAGCCTGGGCCTGCCGACCTTCATCGCGGGCGCGCCACGCTTCTATGGCGTTGCGCTTGGCTTCCGCTTCGGAGGTGCCCGGTGAAGGTCGATCGTCGCCGCGCGCTCGGCCTGTTCGGCTCGGGCGCCATCCTCCCCGTCGCGGCCGCGCGCGCGCAGGGCCCCGGGAACGCATCCTTCCGCCACGGCGTCGCCAGTGGCGATCCCTCGCGAGACGGGGCAGTGCTGTGGACGCGCGTAACGCCGGGCGATCCGGATCATGCCGGCGCCCTTCCCGTCCGGTGGTTCGTCGCCGCCACGCCGGAGGGAAAACCGATCGAGCACGGGTCCGCCGAAGCAAGGCCCGCGCGCGATTTCACGGTGAAGGTCCAGCCGCGCCGCCTAAAGGCGGGGCGGGACTATGTCTACTGGTTCGAGCTGGCGGACGGCACGCGTTCGCCAGTGGGCCGGTTCCGCACATTGCCAGCGGGCGAGACGGCCGACCTCGTTCTCGCGGTCGCGAGTTGCCAGCTCTTTCCCGGCGGGTTCTTCAATGCCTGGGATTCGGTCGCGCGGCTCGAGCGGCTGGATGCGGTCATCCATCTGGGCGACTATATCTATGAATATGGCGCGGAGGGATATGGCGCCGCGATCGGCAGCAAGATCGGCCGCTCTGTCGAACCGCCGCACGAGATCGTGACACTGGCCGACTATCGCATGCGCCATGCGCAGTACAAGAGCGACCCCGCGCTCCAGGCGGCACATGCCCGCGCGGCCTTCATCTGCGTGTGGGACGATCATGAGACCGCCAACGATGCGTGGCTGCACGGTGCGGAGAATCACCAGCCGGAGCGCGAGGGCCAGTGGGCGGACCGCAAGGCCGCTGCCATGCAGGCCTATTTCGAATGGATGCCGATCCGCGATCCTGCCCCCGGGGCGCCATGGGACGCGATCAATCGCAGCTTCACCTTCGGCGATCTGGCGACACTCGCGATGGTCGAGACGCGCTTGCTGGCGCGGTCGGAGCAGGCCGGTTTCAAGGGCGCGACGCCGGCCGCCGAGGACATCGCCGCTGTCCTTGCCGAACGCAACCGTCCGGATCGCGAATTGCTCGGCGAACCCCAGCGCGCCTGGCTCGAACGGGAACTCACGGCATCGGTGGCGGCGGGCGTGCCCTGGCAACTGATCGGCAATCAGGTGGTGATGGCGCGCGTGAACGGGCCGGACCTTGCGGCCCTGCTCGGCGCGGAGCGTGCGGCGGGTGCCATCGGGGGACTGGACGCAGCCACGCGCGCGCAGGTGGAGGCCGCACAGGCGGGCTATCGGGCCGGACTGCCGTTCAATCTCGACGCGTGGGACGGCTATCCCGCCGCGCGGGAGCGGCTCTATGACAGCTTCCGGCGCGCCGGATCACAGCCGCTGATACTCTCGGGCGACAGCCATGCCTTCTGGGCCAACGCGCTTGCCGATCAGCAGGGAGAGCCGGTTGCGGTGGAGTTCGGAACCAGCGGCATCAGCAGCCCCTCCGTGGGCGACGCGATCCCGCAACTGCCGCTCGGCGACTTCCTCACGCGGTCCAGTCCGGAAGTTGCCTTCTGCGACCAGCGGGCCAAGGGTTACACCCTGCTCCGGCTGACGCGCGAGGCGGCAGTGGCCGATTATGTCGCGATGTCGACCATCTTTGCGCGGGATTATGAAGCCCGCCTGCTCGCGCGCTTCGAAGTCGCTGCGGCGGCGCAGCCCCGGGTGCTGAAGCGGGCTTCGGCGAACGCTGAAGGGGGTTAGGGCTGATCGACATTTAGCGCTGGCGGACGGCCCGACCATGCCCGTCCAACAGGGCGCTGCGGCCTGGAAGTTTACAAAGATGACGACACGTCCGTGTCATCTTCCGCTTCCCTCAACTTTCGACGAGGCGGACATCAGCACCTGTTCCGGCAGGACTGCATGACCCGACGGACGATGAAGGTCCTTCAATGAGAAAGAGCCGTGGCTTGCCTGCCGCTGCTTCCAGAAGGAGGCGTCCGGCAGGGCTGCCATGACGGAGGGGGTGTAGGACAGCGGAAAAGCAAGGCTGTCGCTTCGGGGTGGACAGCCTGTCGAGCGAAGAGTCTCAGGAAACCCGGCCAGCCGGACCGCGACCCTCAAGCGGCAGTGGAGTTGACGGCGCGGCTTGGCTAAAGCGGCGCCATGCCCCTGCACATGACGAAAATCGCCTTTCAGTCGGAAAGCGCCGATACGCTGCGCGCCTGGCTGGAAAGCCATGCCGCGACGGGAGAAGCGCGGCTCACGACGCGCTATCTGCCCAAGCGGCATGCGGAGATGGAAGGGGGATCCCTCTACTGGATTCTCGGCCATCAGCTTGTGGGACGCAGCCCTATTCTGGGTTTCGCCGAGCGGCCCGACGGCAAGCATTGGATACGCCTCGCGCCGACCCTGATCGCCGTGGTTCCGAGACCCAAGCGCGCGCATCAGGGTTGGCGCTATCTGGCCGAGGAGGATGTTCCGCCCGATCTGGATGCCGCGCATGACGGCGATTCGCTTCCCGAGGGCGTGGCGGCGGAACTGGGCCGGCTGGGGCTGCTTTAGGGCTAGCGCGGTCTCCCGCTCGGTTCACCGCGCGGGGAGCAGCAGGCTCGCATCCCCGTAGCTGTAGAAACGATAGCCCTGCGCGATGGCATGGGCATAGGCAGCCTGCATCGTTTCCAGCCCCATGAGAGCGCTGACCAGCATGAAGAGGGTCGAGCGCGGCAGGTGGAAATTGGTCATGAGCCCATCCACCGCGCGAAAGCGATAGCCGGGCGTGATGAAGATCCGCGTCTCGTCGGCGAACGGGCGGATGGTGCCTTGCTCGTCCGTTGCGCTCTCCAGCAGGCGCAGGCTCGTCGTGCCCACGGCGATCAGCCGGCCGCCCTGCGCGCGCACCGCGTTCAGCCGGTCGGCCGTGGCAGCATCGATCCGGCCCCATTCGGCATGCATGCGATGATCGCTGGTGTCGTCCGCCTTGACCGGCAGGAAAGTCCCGGCGCCGACATGCAGCGTCAGCGTCTCGTGCGCGATGCCCGCCTCGGCCAGCGCATCCATGAGAGAAGGCGTGAAGTGCAGCGCGGCCGTGGGGGCGGCGACGGCGCCGGCCTCGCGCGCGAACATCGTCTGATAATCGTCCTGGTCCCGCGCATCGGTCGGGCGCTTGCTGGCGATATAGGGCGGCAGCGGCATCTGGCCCGCGCGCTCCAGCAGCAGTTCCACGGGTTCCTCGCCGAGAAAGGCGAGTGTCATGCCGCCATCGGCGTCCCGCTCGCCCGCGCGCGCCTGAACGCCTGCCGCGAAATCGATGAGATCGCCGGGGCGCACGCGCTTGGCATTGCGCACGAACACTTGCCAGTCCCGCGGGCCAAGGCGCTTGTGGAGCGTGACGCCCACTTTCGCCTTGCCTCGCCGTCCTTCGAGCTGGGCGGGGATGACGCGCGTGTCGTTGAAGACAAGGCAGTCGCCCTTGCGCAGCAGGGCCGGCAGATCGCGCACGCCCCGGTCGGCGATCTCGTCGCCGGTGACCACCATCATGCGCGCCGCATCGCGCGGTGACGCCGGACGCAGGGCGATCCGCTCGCCGGGGAGATCGAAATCGAAAAGGTCGACACGCATGGGGCAGGGCCCATATCCGTCATCGGCGCCATTGAACAGAGGCGGCCGAAGCGATCGTCCTAGGACCGGCGATTCTCCCGCCGGCGCGGACGGCTGAACAGCCTGATCGCGATCCATCCACCGATCAGCGGAATCAGGCAGGCAACGAAGGCGAGCGGCAGGAGATACTCGATCTCGAAGCCCATCGCGGCGGCCTGCGTGCCCGCGAGATAGCCCGGCAGCATAAGCACCGGCACCCAGATCAGGCCCGACAGCGCATTGGCGGCCTGAAAGGACATGTGCGGCATCCTGAGCACGCCCGCGACGACCGGCACCGTCGCACGCACCGGTCCCAGGAAGCGGCCAAGCAGAACGGCGAGGAAGCCGAAGCGGCGGAAGAACAGTCTGGCCCGGGCAAAGCCGATGCGATGATCGCGCAGCCAGCGATGGCTGTAGATGGCGGGGCCCATGGCCCGGCCGATCGCATAGGACACCCAATCACCGAGGATCGCGCCCACGATCCCCAGAACGATGACGGGGGCGGGTTCGATGATACCGGCCCCGATCAGCCCGCCCACCGCGATCATGGTGGCGATGGCAGGAATGAAGAGGCCGATGACCACGAGCGACTCGAGGAACGCGAGGACGCCGACGATCGGCCCCGCCCAGGCCGCGTGACGAACGATGAAGTCGAGAAGGAGAGCGGGGAAGTCGGTCATGATTATCGCTTGAACCGATGTCCTTGCAGGATCGTTCCGGGCCGGCAAACGGGGCGTGCCGCCGGGTCATCCGTACGCGGCCGGCGAGCGAACGCAAAGGTCGTGTACGGGTCGCGCAGGACCGCGCCTTGCGGCTCCGGATTGCCGGCATGTCGCTGCGGGAAAGCAACATTGTGAGCCCTCGCGCTTCCCGGCATTTGCATCCGCCGCGTCCCTTGCTAACAGGTGCGTCATGGCTAATTTCCTGCGCGTCGCGGCGCTCTCCGCTCTTCTCCCCGCATCGATGGCTTCGGCCGAACCGCAGACGGTCTCGTGGGACATCGTGGCCGGCCTCACGACAGAGATAGGACCGCGCCTTGCCGGTTCCCCGGCCGAGGCGCGGGCGCGGGACTGGGCTGCCGCGAAGCTGCGCAAGCTGGGCTTTTCCAATGTCGCCATCGAGCCCTTCACGGTGCGCAGCTATGTGCGCGGCGAGGATCGCGCGCGCCTCACTGCGCCTTATGAGCAGCCGCTGGCGATCACGGCGCTCGGCTATAGCGGGACGACGCCGGACAAGGGCATCGAGGCGGAGCTGGTCTATTTCCCGACGATGGACGCGCTGCGCGCGGCACCGGCCGGGTCGCTTGCGGGCAAGATCGCCTTCATCGATCACGCGATGAAAGCCAATCAGGATGGAAGCGGCTATGGTCCGTTCGGTGCCGCGCGGAGGCAGGGGCCGGCTCTGGCCGCGCAGAAGGGCGCTATTGGTACGGTGATCCGCTCGGTTGGAACGGACAGCCATCGCGTGCCTCACACGGGCGTCACGACCTTTCCCGAGGGCGTCACGGCCATTCCCGCCGGCGCCGTGTCCAATCCCGATGCCGATCTCATTGCCCGCGTGGCGAAGCAGGGCAAGCCGATGCGCCTCTCTCTCATGCTCACCGGCCGGACCACGGAGAACCTGCCGTCCGGCAATGTCGTCGCCGATCTGGTCGGGCGCGATCCCTCGCTGCCGCCGATCCTCGTCGCCTGCCATCTCGACAGCTGGGACATCGGCACGGGCGCCATCGACGACGCGGCGGGTTGCGCCATCGTTACCGATGCGGCGCTGCGCGCGCAGCGGGACGGGAAGGCGCTGCGCACCATCCGCGTGCTCTGGGCGGGCTCGGAGGAAATCGGCGTGTTCGGCGGCGCGGCTTATGCGGAGAAACATGGCAGCGAGCCCCACGCGCTGGCCATGGAAAGCGATTTCGGCGCCGGGCGCATCTGGAAAATGGAGATGAAACTCGGGGCCCAGAATAAGCCCATAGCCGAGCGCATATCCGCCGCGCTCGCCGCGATGGGCATCGTGACCGGGCGTGACCCGGCCGGCGGCGGCGCCGATGTGGGCGCCATCATCGCGAAGCAGAAGCTGGCAGTGATCGACCTGGCGCAGGACGGCACGGACTATTTCAATCTTCACCACACGGCGGACGACACGCTCGACAAGGTCGACCCGGCGCTGCTGGAGCAGAATGTCGAGGCCTGGACGCAGGTGCTGTCCATCGTAGCCAACGAGCCCGGCCCGATCGCGGCCGAATAAGACGCGGGCTGACCCCCCGTAACGCGCTGTGCCTGCGGGGCGGCGCGTTGCCGGCGTCGGTCAGATCATGCGGCGCGGGGCATCTGCCCTTGTGGCCGGCCCCGCTCAGTCCTTCGCGATGTCTGCCGCGCGGCGATAGCGGAAGACGGTGGCCGGGGGCACGTTCCGCACGATCGTCCCGATGCGTTCGACGCCGAGATCAAGCGCATCGGCTACGCTCTCCGCGAGGGGCGGGCGCGGCGAATAAGTGAACTGGATGAAAGCGCCGCCGGGCCTGAGCAACCGGAACGCCTCGGCGACGATGGCATGCTGCAGCGACTTGCTCATGGCCAGCAGCGGCAGGCCGCTGATGACGCACTGATAGCCGCCCGCGCCGCCCGCTGCTTCCGCCAGGACGGACTGGGCCGGCGCCTCGATGACTCGCACGCCGTGAAGGCTCCGGCGCAGGTTGCGCGCCAGTGTCTCGTTGATTTCCACCACCTCGAGCTGGTCGCTCGGCAGGCCAGTGGCCAGAATCTGCCGCGTGAGCGCGCCCGTTCCGCCCCCGAACTCGATGACCGGTCCACCTTGCGGATCGATCTGGGACGCCATCATCCGGCCCAGATAGGGGCTGCTCGGCACGATCGACGCCGTTTGCCGGGGCTTGCGAATCCAGGCATGGAGAAACTTAATATAGTCGCTGGCGCTTGTGCGGCGCTCCGTCAGCACAGATCCCTTGGTGGCCATTGCCCCTCACACAGGCGTTCACGAGACCGTCACACTAAGAGCAGGCCGGGGTCATGAAAAGAGGCAAGATGCAGGACATGCACTTTGCCCGCCGCCGCGCTCCGAAAGCCACGCTCGCTTGCGGTCAATCTGGCCGGTGGATGTCATCCCGGGCATCGGCAAGCCTCGCCGACAAGCGGGCGCGCAGCGATTCGAGCGTGATCCCCGCCGTCTCCCGCACCATGTCGTCCGAACGCAGCATGCGGGCCAGATTCTCATGCCTCTGGCACAGCTCGTCGATCGCCTGGAGAACGCTGAAATGGCTGCGCACGACCGCCGGGTCGCCGCAGAGCTGGACGCCGAGATCCTCGATCACGCGCCGGATGCCATCCAGTTCATCCGCGATGAGGCCGCGCATGAACGATTCGGATCGCTCGCCGCGTTCCGGGAGGCTCAGGGAAGCAGGGGAACGGGATGCCATGTGCCGCGGCGCGATGTCGGTCTCAGTGCACGACATGCCGCACGGCCGCGATCAGCCGCTCGGGATCGAAGGGCTTGACGATCCAGCCTGTCGCACCGGCGGCGCGTGCCAGCGCCCGCTTCTCGTCCGATGCTTCCGTGGTGAGCACGAGGATGGGACGGCCGACATGGCGCCGGCGTTCCTCGCGCAGCCGCCCGATCAGCCCGAAGCCATCGAGTCGCGGCATGTTGATGTCGGTGATGATGAGATCGACGTCATGGTCCTCGAGCCAGTCGAGGGCTGCCTGGCCATCCTCGGCTTCGATCACTTCAAAGCCATTGCCGGCCAGCGTCATGCGCAGCAACGCGCGCATGCTCCTGCTGTCGTCGACCGTCAAAATCCGTGTTGTCGGCATGGACCGCCTTCCGTTGCTGGCCATCCTGCCGGCCTTCTGACCGGACGATAGGGAGATCGCGTTTATAAATGGTTCCGCGACCGGCGCGGCCGCCCTGTCAGCCGGCCGATGGTCCGCGAGCGATCAACGCGCGGACGCGGACCGGCAAGGGCGGGGCAAGGAGTCTGGATAGGGCTGGGGAGGGGTCTTCCGCGCCGACTGCGGGCCGAGTGGGAGAAGCCGGCGGCAATCGGCGCGGGAATGCGCCATCTTTACACGCCGATCCGTCAACAAATGGTAAATGCCTCTCAGGGGCTCTCAGATCTCGGCTTGGATGAGCCAGTCGTGGAACAGCCTTACGCCGCGGCGCTCCAGTGCCCTTGGCCGGCAAACGAAGAAGTAGCGGTAGGGGCTTTCCACATGGATGTCGAACAGGCGCACCAGGCGCGGATCATGGGCATGCGCGAAGTGGCGGCCGTGCATGATGGCAATGCCGAGCCCTTGCGCCGCCGCTTCGAGCATGAGCGCACCCGAATCATAATAATCGATCGAGGCGGGCATCAGCTGCGGCAGGCCCACGGCCTCCTTCCACACATCGAAGGTGGCGGACATGTCGCGATGGACCAGGATGGTCTGGCGCGCGATATCCTGCGGCGCCCGGATGGCCTTCTCGCCTTCGAGCATGGCCCGGGACCCGATGAGATAGACGTCGTCGCGATCGAGCTCGCGTGCATATAAAGAGGGGTCGACATCGCGCGCGAGCGCGATGGCCGCGTCCAGCCCTTCTCCAAGCCGCGCGATGGCGTTCGGGCTGGTGTCGACGTCGAGATGCACATCGGGATGCGCGCGATGGAACTCGCCAAGCCGCGGAAACAGCCGCTGACTGGCGAAGAGCGGCAGCATGCCGAGGCGCACCCGCATGGTCCGCGCGCCGCTTGTCGCCGTCTCGATCGCCGCGCTCAGCGCATCGAGCGCCGGGGCGATCTCCTTCAGCAGGCCGACCCTGTGCTGGTTAAGCTCCAGCTGCTGGTGCTTGCGATCGAACAGGTTGTAGCCAAGGAAGCGCTCCAGCGCCTGGATGCGACGGCTGAGCGCTGGCGCCGAAAGCGCAAGCTCCTCCGCCGCCGCCTTGACGGACCCCGTGCGGGCGACTTGAACGAATGCCTCCAGGGCCGTCAGCGGGGGTAGGCGGCGCATGAGGGTCAGCGATCCTCGGACATATGCTGCATCGCACAAGCATGCCGCAAGCGCGGGCAAGACGCCAGCAGCTTTTCACAGGAATGTCGCACAACCGCAGGCCCGGGGTTGATACGGCGGACAGCGGTTCGTGCTTCGCTTGCCCCTGGGTGGGGGAGCGCGCGGGCCCGCAAGGCGCCGCCGGAATGCCACACATGCGGAAAACCCGGTGCGATCAGGGTCCGGGCCGCCGATCCCGGGTTCAGTTGCGGCGGCCGCGTTGCTAGGAAGCGCCATCCGCCTGCCGGATGGCAGGACGACAAAGACATGAAGGGATTTCCATGCATCGCTCCATTCTTGCCCTTGCCCTGGCGTCAGCCAGCCTCTCGGCCTGTTCGGCACGCCTCTCCGAAACGGCCGCACCAGCTGCACCAACCGCGCCTGCCGCTGCCGAAACCGCCACCGCGCCCAAGGCCACCATCGGAGACTTCGGCTTCGACATGAACGGCATGGATGCCGGCGTCGCGCCCGGCGACGACTTCTATGCCTATGCCAACGGCACCTGGGAGAAGGCCACGCCGATCCCCGAGGACAAGTCCAACTACGGCATGTTCACGGTGCTCGATGATCTTTCCAAGCAGCGCACGCAGGAAATCCTCGATGAGGCCAAGGACGACGCCACCAGCAAGATCGGCAATGCCTATGCTGCCTATCTCGATGCGGCCACGGTCGAGGCCAAGGGGCTGGCGCCGATCCAGCCCTGGCTCGATTCCATCAAGGCCGTGAAGAGCCGCGCCGACTATGTCGCGCTGCTGGCGCAGACGCCGCGCAATGGCGTCTCCGGGCCGTTCCGGGGCTATGTGGGACAGGATGACAAGGCGCCTGACCACTATATCTTCGTGATGATGCAGGGCGGGCTGGGGATGCCCGACCGCGATTACTACCTCCAGCCGGGCGAGAAGATGGAGGCGACGCGCAAGGCCTATGTCGCGCATCTCGCAAAGATGTTCGCGCTGGCCGGCGAGCCGGACGGAGAGAAGCGTGCCGCCGCGATCATGGAACTGGAGACGGCGATCGCGAAGATCCACTGGAGCCGGGTCGACAGCCGGGACGCCGAGAAGACCTATAACAAGATGACCCTCGCCGAACTGGCGAAGCTCGTGCCGGGTTTCGATTTCGCCGGGATGCTCAAGGGCGCGGGAATTCATAGCGACACGCTGCTGGTCTCGCAGCCGAGCGCCATCAAGGGCGAAGCGGAGATTCTCTCCAAGGCGCCGCTCGCAGTGCTGAAGGATCAGATCCTGATCCGCAGCCTGGACGATTATGCGGATTATCTGCCGGACGCCATCGGCGCGGAGAGCTTCGCCTTTTACGGGACGACGCTCAGCGGCACGCCGCAGCGCGAGGAGCGCTGGAAGCGCGCCGTCAACTTCGTGAAGGGATCGCTCGGCGAGGAAGTGGGCAAGGTCTATGTCGCGCGCTACTTCCCGCCCGAGACGAAGGCGGCGGCGGACGAGCTCGTGCGCAACGTGCTGGTTGCGATGGGCAAGCGGATCGATGGTCTCGAATGGATGAGCGACGAAGCCAAGGCTCGCGCCCACAAGAAGCTGGACGCCTTCATCCCCAAGATCGGCTATCCCGACAAATGGCGCGATTATGCCGGGCTGGACGTGCGCCGGGACGACCTCTTCGGCAATGCCATGCGCTCCAACCAGTTCGATTACGACTATAATATCGGCAAGCTCGGCCAGCCGATCTATCGCTGGGAATGGTTCATGACGCCGATGGAGATCAATGCCTATGCCAATTTCGGCATGGTCGAGATCGCCTTTCCCGCGGCAATCCTTCAGCCGCCCTTCTTCGATCCGCATGCGGACCCCGCCATCAACTATGGCGGCATCGGGGCAGTGATCGGCCATGAGATCAGCCATCATTTCGACGACCAGGGCGCGAAATATGACGAAAATGGCCGTCTCGTGCAGTGGTGGACCGAGCAGGACGTGAAGAACTTCAAGGCGCTCACGGACAAGCTCGTGAAGCAATATGATGCTTATGAGCCCCTGCCCGGCGAGCATGTGAACGGATCGCTCACCCTGGGAGAGAATATCGCCGACCTGGCTGGCCTCACGGTCGCTTACGAGGCCTACAAGGCATCCCTGGGCGGCAAGGAGGCGCCGGTGATCGATGGCATGACCGGCGATCAGCGCTTCTATCTCGGCTGGGCGCAGGTGTGGCGTCGCAATTATCGCGAGGCGAATCTGCGGCAGCGGCTGCTGACCGACCCCCATGCGCCTTCTAAGGAACGCGTGGCGATCGTGCGCAATCTCGACCCCTGGTATGAGGCTTACACCGTGCCCGCCACGGCCCGTCTGGCGCTTTCGCCCGAGAACCGGGTGCGCATCTGGTAACCGGCAAAGTCGTTGCTGGCGGGACTACAGGGCGCGCATTCAAAGGGTTAATGCGCGCCCTTTCCTTTCTCATTGAAGAACGGCCGGCGAAGCCCTGAAGCGTCATCTAAGATACTGATATTGCATATTATAAATTCGTGCCGTTTCGAGACAGGTGCGCTCGCAGGGTTGACGCAAAACGTTAATAATTCGTTGCGCGCGACCCCGAACCATGAGATCATCTTTCACTGGGTATGTGGGAGACGTTCAATGAAGAAGCAGTTGATCGCGGCTTCGGCCGCTCTTTCGGCGCTGTTCGCGGCACCGGCGGTGAATGCCGCTGTGGTCGATCCGATCGATCTGACGGGCAAGACGACTGACTCCTTCAGCGGTGTGATCGCCAGCGCGGGAGCGTTCACGGACGTCTTCTCGTTCACGCTCGACAAGGCGAGCGCGATGACGTCTTCTTCGATCACGTCCATCCTCACGGCGCTTGGCGGTGCCGGCGACATCGACTTCACGCAGGTCACCTTCAACAATTCGATCTTCTTCGACGTCGAGACGAATTTTGCCGGCACGACCGACGTGGCTCATATCAGCGGCGTTTATCTTTCGGCCGGTTCCCATCAGCTGACGGTGAGTGGCTTTGCCTATGCACCGGCAAGCTATGGCGGCAATATCAATATCCTGCCGGTGCCCGAGCCCGCGACCTGGGGCCTGATGCTTGTCGGTCTCTCGGCGCTGGGCTGGGCGATGCGGCGTCGCAAGCCGCAGACCCAGATCAGCTTCGGCTGAGGCGGTCCGACGGGGCTTCGCGCTCCATCGGTTCACACCGAAGGCGCCATCCTGAACGGATCGGCGCCTTCGTCGCATTGAGCGCGGGTGGCTCGCGCATCCTGCCGGGATTCGATCTCCCTAAATGCTGCGTTGCGATCTTTGGTTAACAAACAGTCCGCCTGCGGCAGGGGAATCGCCTGCGCCTGTGATCGCCCACAGCGGATCGAGATGATTGATTTCTGGCGAGAATGCGCCGTTTTCCGTGCCCTTTTCCTGCCCCGAGGCATCTCATTCTGACACAGGGGCGAAATCAGTTATGCCTAACATGCTTGAATTTCGCGAGCGCGAAAGGCATTAAGGAATCGCCAACCAAGGCATGTGGGAGAATTTTATGAAGAAGGTTGTGTTTGCGGCGGCAGCTGCAATGGCGGCACTCGGCCTCGCGCCGGCCGCTAACGCTGCGGTCGTTGATCCGATCGACCTGTCGGGCGGCAAGGTCACCGACGCGTTCACGGGTGAAGTTGCGGGCGCCGGCGATTTCGTCGACACCTTTGATTTCTTTCTGGATACGCCGAGCGCACTGACCTCGTCGTCGATCACGTCGATCCTGACGACGCTCAAGGGCGCCGGGGATATCGACTTCACGAAGGTGTCGTTCAACGGCACGATCCTGTTCGATATCTACAACAACCAGTTCGGTGGCGTTGACCTCGCAACTGTCGCTGGCGTCTGGCTGGGTGCCGGTGCGCACACGCTCGTCGTCGAAGGTACGGCCTTCGGTGCTGCGAGCTATGGCGGCAACATCAACGTGTCGCCGGTTCCCGAGCCCGCCACCTGGGCCATGATGGTTGCCGGTATCGCTGCCGTCGGCATGACGATGCGTCGTCGCGCTCGGAACGTGCGCGTCGCGTTCAGCTGATCAAGGCAGGGACGAGCGTCAGGCTCGTCTCCGCTCTCAAAGCAAAGAAGAAGGCGTCAGCATCGTGGGATCGCTGGCGCCTTTTTCTATTCCGGGCTGGCGCGCCACGTCCGGTTGAACCTCTGGATTGATCGACATTCCGGTGATGGCGTAACGGGAATGGTGGTTCTTCGGAACCGGGCGCGCAGCGCATCAGAGCAGGGCGCGCGGGAAGCCGGGAAGCGGAAGCCACCCATTGCAATCGCCGATGCGAGTCCTGATCGATCCTGGAGTCGCAGGTCGTGCGGCGCTCTCCGGCAGCTTCCTGTCCACGACGGATGACAAGCTGGAATAGGAGGCGCGAGGGGAGCGCCCGCTACTGCGGGTCGACCGATGGAGCGCCGCCCACAACGCTGAACGCGCTGCCCCATCCACTATCTTGCTGCGCGATGTCCTTCGACCCGCGCCTTCCCGCGCCGTCGCAGGGCCGGCAATAGTGGTCCTCCATCCATGCACGCGAACTGCCCCGCGAGCACGGTCGTGATCGACGTCTCCGCTGCTCCCGGAAGCGGCTGCTACGCGCGTCGAGACTCTCCCTCCTTTGCGCGGCAGCCTGACGGTCTGGCCACATTCTGAGGGGTCGGTTGTCGCGCCCATGGCCGAACGGCCCCGCACATTTATGGATGCCTTGCGCCAGCCGATGCGCTCGCAGTGCCATGGTTCCGGAGCCCAAGGGCGCGCCGGATGCGCCGGGGCGCTGCAATTCGGGCAAGCATCCCAGTGGAATGATCCGGTATTTCGAGCAGGAGTGCGAGGGCTGACACCAACGGCCGGCGGCCGTGCCCTGATTACTCCAGGGCCCTCATGTCACAGGGTCAGCACCATGGGTGCCGCCGGGCTCCGTGACGGGAGGTTTATCCCGCCGGATGCCCGCCGGGCGCCGGCGCCGCGGCCTGCTGATCGCCCTCGATCCAGGCGCGGACGATCTTGGTGGGCGTCGCGGGAGGCTCACCCTTGGCGATGGCATCCACGCCGGCCATTCCGTCGATCACCCGGCCGAAGACGGTATATTTGTTGTCGAGTTGCAGGCGCGGCATCAGCATGATGAAGAACTGGCTGTTGGCGCTGTCCTCGCTTTCCGCGCGGGCCATCGAAACGGTGCCACGCATGTGCGGGAGCCAATTGAACTCCTGCTTGAGGTCCGGCAATTCCGAACCGCCGGTTCCGTCGCCCTTGGGATCGCCGCCCTGCGCCATGAAACCATCGATCACGCGATGGAAAGCGAGGCCGTTATAGAAGCCTTGCCGGGTCAGTGACTTGATCCGCTCGACATGGCTCGGTGCGATGTCCGGGCGCAGCAGGACGCGCACCCGCTTGCCATCGGAAAGCTCCAGCACCCAGACATTCTCCGGCGTGACCGGTGCCATGGCGGTAACCGGCTTCACGCCGGTCTTCTCGGCCTCGTCACGCAACGCGTCGGCATCCTTGCGCGCGCGCGCGGCCATTTCCGCTTCCTTGAGAACGTCCTCGCCTGTGCGCTGCGCAAAGGCCGGCGTGATGCCGGTTGCCAGCAAGGCGACGGCCAGGGCAGGGCCGATCAGACGGGAAACACGCATCATTCGAGTCCTCATTTCATGTCCCTGGCCGCGCATGGCTGAACCTGCGCTGACCGTTTTCATCACGTCTTTCTGGCCGCGATCCGGGCCAGCATGTCGTCCCGCACCGTGGGCGGCACGAACCGGCTGATATCGCCGCCCAGATACGCGATTTCCTTGACCAGGCGCGAGGCGATCGGCTGCAGCGCAACGTCCGCCATCAGGAATACCGTCTCGATGCCCGGATCGAGATACTGATTCATGCCGGCCATCTGATATTCATACTCGAAATCGGCAACGGCGCGCAAACCGCGCAGGATGATCGATGCGCCGACCGAGCGGGCATAATCGATCAGCAGCGAATCGAACGCGCGCACGTCGATCTCGGTGTCGGCAATGCCCGCGCATTCGCGGCGCACCATCGTCAGCCGCTCTTCCAGGCTGAACAGGGGCGATTTGCTGGGATTGGTGGTGACGCCGATGACCAGCCGGTCGACCAGCTTCGCGCCGCGCCGGATGATGTCCATATGGCCGAGCGTGACCGGATCGAAGGTGCCGGGATAAAGGCCGATGCGCTGTACCATGATGATCCCTCAGTGCTTGCGCGCGATGGCGAAGTCCGCGATCTCGCGCAGCAACGCCGCTTCGCTGCCGAAGCCATGGAGATGATCCTTCGCCTGCGCGACCAGCATCTCCGCCTGTGCGCGCGCCTGCGCCGGCCCCATCAGCGAGACGAACGTCGCCTTGCCGGCCACGGCATCCTTGCCCACGGCCTTTCCGGTCGTTTCGGCATCGCCTTCCACGTCAAGCAGATCGTCCGCGATCTGGAAGGCAAGGCCGAGGTCATGGGCATAGCCGCGCAGACCGACCCGCTTGTCCTCCGGCACCCGCGCCAGAATCGCGCCAGCCTCGACGCAGAACAGGATCAGCGCGCCTGTCTTGAGCTGCTGCATGCGCGTGACCGTGGCGAGGTCGAAGGCCATGGTCTCGGCGATCAGGTCCATCATCTGGCCGCCCGCCATGCCGCCCGGCCCACTCGCCGCGGCCAGTGCCTTCACCAGCTCGCAGCGCGCGAAAGGATCGGGATGCGTTCGCTCGTCGACGAGGATGGAATAGGCCAGGTCGTGCAGGCAATCCCCGGCGAGAATGGCTGTCGCTTCGTCGAAGGCGCGATGTGTCGTCGGCTTGCCCCGGCGCAGATCGTCATTGTCCATCGCCGGGAGATCGTCATGGATCAGGGAGTAGACGTGAATGCACTCGACGGCGAGGCCAGTGCGCACGGCGCTCTCGAACGACACGTTGAACAGGTCGCAGCTCGCCTGGACGAGCAGGGGGCGCAGCCTTTTGCCGCCGCCGATCGCGCTATGGCGCATCGCGGCGTAGAGCCGGGCACGCTGGTCCTCCGGCAGCGCGAGACACTGATCGAACTGACGATCGATCGCCTCGGCCATGGCGGCCATGGCTGCGGGAAGCCGGGGCGGCGCGTCGATGCGCATCAGACTGTCATTCGACCGGATAAGGAGCCGTCTTGGTTGCGTCGCCGCCAGCATTGCTCACGATCTGCTCGATCCGGGCCTGCGCGGCTTCAAGGCGGCGCTGGCACTGAGCGCGCAGTCGGTCTCCCTCTTCATAGAGCGTGATGGACTGCTCGAGAGGCACGTCGCCGCGCTCAAGCTGCTGGACGATGGCTTCCAGGCGTCGGAGCGCATCCTCGAAGCTTAACATCTGGGTTTCGGCGCTGTCAGCCATGGTCCCTGCATTGACCCGCCTCCCGCACAGGGTCAAGCGCTCTCATCATCCAAAGGAAAAATGCCCGGCTGTCGCGGAAATTGAGTTGACCACGCAAATGCAGCACGAAATAGAGAGAGGGCTATGAAAAACTCACGTCGCACCGCAATATCGATGGCGCTTTGCGCCTCGCTCCTCACCCTGGCTGCCTGCAACAGCGAGCCGGATTCCTCCAACATGAGCGCCGACGATCCGACGGCCGAAGAGCTGGCGAATGCCGCGCCGCCGCCGGCCGTGCCGATGATCAAGGCCAGCCACACCTATCGGTGCAAGGACAACAGCCTGATTTTCGTCGATTTCATGACCGACGACAAGACGGCCAACTTCCGCTCCGCCAAGGATGCGCCGGTGGTCCACCTCGCCGCTCCGGAGGCCGGGGAGCCTTTCGTCTCGGCCGATGGCGCCACGACCATCACCGGTTCGGGCGACGAGATCAGCTACAACGGCCAGACCTGCAAGACCGGCTGAGCCGGCGAGCGGTCGTTCCGTTTCTTTCGCTCTTTTTCAGGCCGGCTCCGCGAGAGCCGGCCTTTTCATTGGCCCGTCGTCATTTCGCCGCCGGCGCGGGCCTTGGCCGGGCCAGTTCTGCCGCGTCCCAATGCTCGTCGGCCTTGCCGTCCACGAAGCGCCACATGTCGAACCAGCTCGTCGAGTAGGTCTTGCCGGGCTCGGTCGGGTGAGGGAGAGTCCGGCCCATCACGACGGAGACGAGGTCGCCCTGCGCAAAGACGGCGACGATGGGCGTCTTCAAGGGACCGCAAGGTTCGGTCCGCGGCCGGCTGCCGAAATATTTCATGACCGGCGCAAGGCCGGATACCACATTCGGATTGTGCTGGATGTAGCGCTCCGTGAGCCATTGCCCGGCGTCGCTCCAGTGATTGCACTGCAGCAATTCCCGCATGATGTGGAGCGCAGCCTGTTTGTTGCGGTGTAGAACCGGGTCGCTGTCCGTGAAGAGCGCTTCCGGATTGTCGACTCCGGTGACCGGCTCCTGCGCCTGGGCGGGCATGGGCGCTGCAAGGCTGAGCAAGGCGAGGGCGGCGAGCGAATGACGAAGCATGATGTCCTCTCCCCGGGTTCTCCCCGGATCCATTGGTATCGCGGGCAGGATGCTTGATTGCCGGGGAGAAGGCTAGTCTGGAGAGGAAGGGAAATGAAACCTTCTTTGCATGGGCAGACAGCGCGCGGTCCGGACCAGTGTCAGCGAACCAGCAGGTCCGTGGGCAGGACCGCGTCGGACAGCACATGGCGCATCCGCTCCCAGCGCGTCGACTCGTCGGGCGCGCCGTGCTCGACATAGTCGTGCACCAGGGTGCGGCCGAGATGATAATTGATGACGTAGCTGCGGTAATGCTCGATGAAACCGAGTGACTGCTCGGCCCGCTCGGCGCTCACCAGCTGATAGGTCTTCAGCAGTTCCAGGGCGGTCGCCCGGTCGACTTCGCCATCGAGATACATTTTCGCGATGGTCATGCGCGCGCCGCCCAGCTCCTCCGTTGCCTTGCGGACCTTCCACAGCGCCTCGGCGCCGGCGGGATCCAGCCCGGCGAGCGGGAAGAGCACATCCCGCTCGAAAGCGAGCTGCTCCTCGCCCGGGAATGCGAGGTCGATGCCGTAATTGGCGCTGCCCTCGGCAATCAGGCTCTGCGGCGAGTAGAGCGGATTGACCTGATATTCCTGCCAGCCCCGCTGTCCGACGAGCGTCCGCTCGATCATGATGTTGAGCACATGGTGGCCGGGATAGCCTTCATGGCATCCAAGGTCGACCGCGCGGCCGACCCTGGCGGGCAGGTCCATGTTGATCTCGATGCGGCTGTGGAAGGCGCCCTTGTAGTAATTGTAGCCGGACCATGGCTTGTCCGTGACGAACCCCATGTCGAAGCTCTCGTCGGCCGGCAGGTCGAAATGGGCAAGCGTGCGCCGGCGGCACTCTCCGATCGCCGCTTCCATGACGGCCGGCACGCGATCCTTGGCCACGACATAGCGATCCTGAAAGGCATCGACCCGCGCGGCCAACGTGCCCGGACCGGGCAGCAATGTCTCGAGCCGGGCCAGCAAGTCATCATAATGAGAGAGCGGCTTGAGATCGGGCCGGATGCCGAACAGGCCTTCCGCTTCATCAAGGAACGGGAAGCGCGCGCCGCCGATCATGGCGAGGCGCGTGGCAGCTGCGCGATAGAAGCCGCGAAGGGCCTTGGCGCGGGCCTGATCCTGCGGCGCGCGCAAGGCCGGCGACAAGGCATCGATCCGCTCGACCGCCGCTTCCGCCGCCTTCTGCAGGTCCTCGCGGGAACGGGGCGCGCTTTCCGCCGCCGCTTTCAGGGAGGCCGGCCCATAATAAGCATCGACATATTCCGCTTCGTGCGTGCCGACTTCCAGCGCCAGGGAAAGAAAGGCGCGGGCCAGCTCTGCCAGGGCGCGGCTCGCTTCGCTGCTGTCGTCCCGCGCCTGCGTGGCGCCGCGCTGCGGGGCGCTGGACGGTTGCGCGGTCGCGCTGCCGGCGGAGAGGAGAATGGCGAGGGCGGCAGCGGCCTGGAAGGGGCGGGCGGCGCGAAAGCGGGGGTGTCCGTTCAAGTGCATGGCCCTCACTCTGGCGCCTCGCCCGCTACCTGTCGAGTGCGCGCCGCGCAAATCTGCGCAAACGCCGCCGAGCATGGTTGTGCCGTCCGGGATGCAGCGATAAAGGCGCAGCATGTCAACCAACACGCCCGCCATCACGCCCCAGATCGTCGCGGATCATGGGCTCACGCCGGAAGAATATGACCGAATCGTCCAGGCGATCGGCCGAGAGCCCAATCTGACCGAGCTGGGCATCTTTTCCGTGATGTGGAGCGAGCATTGCTCGTACAAGTCGAGCCGCATCCATCTGAAGAAGCTGCCGACAAAGGCGCCCTGGGTGATCTGCGGGCCCGGCGAGAATGCCGGCGTGATCGACATCGGCGACGGGCAGGCCGCCATCTTCAAGATGGAGAGCCATAACCACCCCAGCTATATCGAGCCCTATCAGGGCGCCGCGACCGGCGTGGGCGGCATCCTGCGCGACGTGTTCACCATGGGCGCCCGTCCGGTCGCGAACATGAACGCGCTGCGTTTCGGTCGCCCCGATCATCCCCGGATGAAGCACCTCATCGCGGGCGTGGTGCGCGGCATTGGCGGCTATGGCAATTGCGTGGGCGTGCCCACGGTGGGCGGCGAGACCAACTTCCATCCGGCCTATGACGGCAACATCCTCGTCAATGCGATGACGGTGGGCGTGGCCGAGACCGACAAGATTTTCTATTCGGCCGCCTCCGGCGTCGGCAATCCGATCGTCTATGTCGGTTCCAAGACCGGACGGGACGGCATCCATGGCGCGACCATGGCCTCGGCCGACTTCGGCGAGGACAGCGAGGAGAAGCGGCCCACCGTGCAGGTTGGCGATCCGTTCACGGAGAAGCTGCTGATCGAGGCG
The DNA here is from genome assembly GCF_000283515.1 of Sphingobium sp. SYK-6. Lineage (GTDB taxonomy): Bacteria > Pseudomonadota > Alphaproteobacteria > Sphingomonadales > Sphingomonadaceae > Sphingobium > Sphingobium lignivorans. The sequence continues at coordinate 3,317,370 of NC_015976.1, read as the reverse complement.
TGCCTCGAACTCATGGCGTCCGATGCCATCGTCGCCATTCAGGACATGGGCGCCGCGGGCCTCACCTCATCCTCGGTCGAAATGGCCAGCAAGGGCGGCGTCGGCATCCGGCTGGACATGGACAAGGTTCCCCAGCGGGAAGCGGGCATGACGGCCTATGAGATGATGCTCTCGGAAAGCCAGGAGCGCATGCTCATGGTGCTCAAGCCGGGCAGGGAGGCTTTCGCGGAAGCCATTTTCCGCAAATGGGAGCTGGATTTCGCCGTGATCGGCGAAGTGACCGATACCGGGCGGATGGTGCTCGTCCATCATGGCGAGACGGTGTGCGACATTCCGCTGGGCCCGCTTGCCGATGACGCGCCGGTCTATGACCGGCCCCATGTCCCGACGCCCGCGCTCGCGCCGCTCGCGACGGTGCCGGACAGTGCCGATCCCGCCGCCGACCTGCTCAGGCTGATGGGCTCGCCGGACCTCGCCTCGCGCCGGTGGATCTGGGAGCAGTATGATCATATGGTCGGCGCCGACACGCTGCAGCGCCCCGGTGGCGATGCCGCCGTGGTGCGCGTCCACGGCACCAGCAAGGGCCTGGCGATCAGCACGGACTGCACGCCGCGCTACTGCTTTGCCGATCCGGTCGAAGGTGGAAAGCAGGCGATCGCGGAATGCTGGCGCAACATCACGGCGGTCGGCGCCACGCCGCTCGCCACGACGGACTGCATGAACTTCGCCAACCCGCAGCGCCCCGAGATCATGGGCCAGTTCGTGGGCTGCATCGAAGGCATGGCGCAAGCCTGCACCGCGCTCGATTTCCCCATCGTGTCCGGCAATGTCAGCCTCTACAACGAGTCGAAGGCGACGGGCGGGGGCAGCGCCATCCTGCCGACGCCGGCGATCGGCGGCGTCGGGCTGCTCGGCGATATCGATCGCATGTGCACGATCGCGTTCAAGGGCACGGGGGACATCATCCTGCTGGTCGGCGAGAGGCATGGCGATCTCGGCCAGTCGCTCTGGCTGCGCGAATGCCATGGCATCGAAGGAAAGGACGCCGGGCCACCACCGCGCGTCGACCTCGAGACGGAACGCAGGACCGGAACCTTCATTCGCAGCGCCATCCAGTGCGGCGCCATCACGGCATGCCATGACGTGTCGGACGGCGGCGTCGCGGTCGCCGTCGCGGAAATGGCGCTGGCGAGCGGCATCGGCGCGATCCTGGACCAGCCGCTTTCGGGCACCGCCGCGCAGACCTATTTCGCCGAGGACCAGGGGCTCTATGTCATTACGGCGCGCGATGTCGCGCTGGTCGAGCTGCTCAGCCAGGCCGAGGCGCAGGGCATCGAGGTCGCGCGGCTGGGGCGGACGATCGCCAACCGGGTGATCTTCGAGCTGCCGCAGAGCGACCACGCGGTTTCGCTGGCCGACCTGCGCAAGGCCCATGAAGGTTTCTTCCCGGCCTTGATGGACGCGGAGATCTGAGCGAAACGGCCGGGGGGAACCCTTCTGCGCTCCCGGTCAGTCGCGCCGCAGGATATATTCATCGTCGCGGTGATTGCCGACCTTGAACTGATATTCCCCTGCCCTCCGGAAGCCGAGCGACTGATACACCGCAATCGCGCGCGCATTGCCGGACCAGACGCCCAGCCAGAGCGGCCCCGGGAAATGCTCATCGAGCCAGTCGAGCGCGGTGGTGACCAATCGCCGCCCGAGCCCCATGCCCTGTGCATCCCGCCGCAGGTAGAGCTGGTACAGCTCGCCTGACCTGTCCGTCACATCGGGGTGCGGCAGCTTGCACGGCCCGGCATGCGCATAGCCGACCAACGCCCCGTCCCCCGCCTCGCAGACCCATGTGGCGTGATCCGACGCGCTGATCTCGGCAGCGATGGTGGGTTCTCCATAGGCGGTCCGCTCGAAGACGCCGAGGTCCGCAGGCGGGTAGGGGACGGCGAAGTCCTCCAGGAATGTCTCGCGAAAGCAGCACAGCTTCAGGGCGGCCAGCGCGGGAACGTCGTCGCTCGTTGCGCGCCGGATGCGAGGGGGAGGGATCGTGTCAGCCATTGTCGATGCGTCCGAACAGAACATGATAAAGCGTCTCGCCGCCGCTCCGGTCGAAATGATCGACGACGCGGCGTAGAGCGGACGGCGGGAGAGGCCGGTAACCCCGATGAGGCACCTGCGCGCCGATCGCGCGGAAATGGCGCATGAGAGCGAGGCCCCCGACGGATGGCAGGTGATAATGGTCCTCCCGGACCTCGGTGCGAGGGGCGATCACGCTCAGCATCGCGCGCAATTCTCCTGCGTCGGGATAGGCGGGAAGGCCGACCGTGATATTGGCCTGCTGATATGCCCTGTGCCAGCCGGAGAAGCTCTCCGCGCCCAGGGTCGAGAAGAACAGGCTACTGCCCGGCCGCAGCAGCGCATGCAAGCGCGATAGCGCGGCGGGGAGATCCTCGAACCACTGGAACGTCAGGCTGGAGACGATGAGGTCGAAAGCGGCTTCGCGAAAGGCAGGGGCCTCACCGTCCATCACCATCGTTTCCACGCCGGGGCACCGCCGGGCAGTGGCATCCACCATTTGCGGAGCGAGATCGGTGGCGATGAGGTCTGCCTGCGGCCAGCGGCGGCGCAGCTCCTCCGTGAGAAGCCCCGTCCCGCACCCGATCTCGAGAATTCGCTCCGGCGCAGCGGGGCGTGCCGCGTCTGCCCAGGCTGCCAGATCCTCGGCGACGGCGCGCTGGACCGGGGCGTGCGCATCATATTGCCCGGCCGCGGCGGCAAAGGCGGATCGGATCAGTGCCTTGCGTTCGGGGGGCATGCGCCGCGCTTGCCATGCCGGGGGCTGGACGTCACGCCAAAAGACGATAGGAAGCGCCATGGCAGACGAGAGCTTTCGCATCGGTGGGCTGGATTTCCTGCGCGGTTGCGCGGTGATGGGCATCCTGTTTCCCAATATCGTCCTTTTCGGATTGCCCTCTGCGGCGCTGTTCAATCCCTTCACGGTGGGGACGACCGGGGCGAGCGATCTGGCCGCCTGGCTGTTCACTTTCCTGCTGGTGGACGGGAAGATGCGCGCCATCTTCGCCATGCTGCTCGGCGCCTCCACGCTGCTCGTCATGGAATCTGCCGAGATGTCCGGCCGGGATGGCATGCGCGCTCATAGGCTGCGGATGCTGTGGCTGCTGCCGATCGGCCTCGCGCATCACCTCCTGCTGTGGTCCGGCGACATCTTGCTGATGCTGGCGCTTTGCGGACTCATCGCGACGCTCTTCGTGCGGCTGGAGACGCTGGGCCTCATCAAGCTCTCGCTGGGGCTGCTGGTCCTGCAGACCATCATCAATCTGTCCGTCACGCTGCCGGGTTTCGGCGTCCGCGCGGCAGCCGCGGCGCCCGGCGCATCCGCCGCTGCGGTGGCGCGCTGGCAAGGATATGCCGATCAGCTGGGCATCGGCGAAAGCGGTGCCGTCGCCCGGGAAATCATCCGCTATCGGTCCGGCTATAGCGAGATCTTCGGCGAGCGCTTCGCGTCCTTCGCGAGCGACATGCTTGGGCAGCTTGTCTATTCCCTGCCGGAAATGCTGGCCTTTACCGCGCTTGGCATGGCGATGCTGAAGGGCGGTTTCCTGGCCGGGCAATGGGCGGTTTCCCATTATCAGGCGACGTGGCGGCGCGCCTTGCTGGTAGGGCTGGTCCCCATGGGCGGGCTGGCGATCTGGGTGCTCGTCTCGCATGATCCTCTGGCGGCCCAGTCGGCGGCTTTCGGCTGGTCCATTCCCCTGCGCCTTCCCATTGCCGTGGGACTGGCGGCGCTCGCCATGGGGATCGCGGCTGCCCGGTCCCAGTCGCTGCCCGTGCGGCTCATCGAATCGGTCGGTCGTCTGGCCTTGTCGAACTATCTGCTCACGAGTCTCGCGATGACCACGCTCTTCTACGGTTATGGTGCGGGTCTGTTCGGCCGGCTGGACCGGGCGGGCCTCATGCTCGTGGCCGTGGCCATGATGGCCGTGATGATCGCCTGGTCCGCGCTGTGGCGCCGTCAGTTCGGGCAGGGGCCTGCCGAACGGCTGTGGCGCTGGGCAGCCCGCCGAACCGGCTGAGGACCCCAGCGGCATCGCCCTGCGCGCCATGCCCGCCATCCATATCTGGTTGCGCCGGGGCGAGTCGGTCGCCTAGACAGCACCCTGTTACGGGTTCCCGCGCGAGCGGGGAGCAAAAGGGAAGTCCGGTGCGCGGTCCGCCGCAAGTCCGGTGCTGTTCCCGCAACTGTAACCGGCGAGTGACGCGCCTTTCATGCCACTGTGGCGGTCGGGATGTCCCCGGCCAATGCCATGGGAAGGCGGTGCGGATGCATTGACCCGGGAGCCAGGAGACCTGCCCGTTGACAGTCTGTCCTTCGCCGGTCGGGATGTGCCGGACGAACGGGGCCGAAACCCTCGTGTGACGACAAGGCAGAAGGACGTCACCGGCCACTCAGCCGGGGGCGGCTCATGGCAAGGGACGTCATGTGACGCGAGGAAGAAGACATTCGGCAGTGCCCGTCGCGGCGCTTGGTTTGCTCATGCCGGTTCCGGCAATGGCACAGGCCATACAGGAGACGATCATCGTCACCGCCACCGGTGCCCCGCAGGACCGGGACGAGAGCGGGCAGGCGATCAGCATCATCGACAGCGCGACGATCGATCGCAGCCAGTCCTGGAGCGTGGGGGATCTGCTCGCCCGGCTCCCTTCCGTGCGGGTGAACAGCAATGGCAGCCTGGGCGCGGTGACGGGGGTTTCCCTGCGTGGCGCGGAAACCGGGCAGACGCTGGTGCTCATCGACGGCGTACCGGTCAATGATCCGGGCAGCACGGCCGATGCGGTGGATTTCGGCAATCTGCTCGTGGGGAACATCCGGCGGATCGAAGTGATGCGCGGCTCCAATGCCGTTCCTTATGGTTCGGAAGCGATCGGCGGGGTGATCGACATCTCGACGCGCGATCCGGACGCGCCGGAGGGCTTGTCCCTGCGCGGGTCGGCTGAAGGCGGCTATGCCGAGACGATGCGCGGGACGGCCGATCTGGGCTGGCGGGCGGGAGAGCTGCGCGTGGATGCAGGCATTGCAGGCCTGCGCACCGACGGCATCTCCAGCGCCGCCACGCGCTTCGGCGCCAGCGAGCGCGACGGGCTGGAGAACTGGACGGCGCATGCGCGCATCGAGGCGCCGCTGGGGGCTGGCCTCAGCCTCGACCTGCGCGGCTATGCCATCGACGCGACGCTCGATTATGACAGCTTCTTCGGAGCGCCGGCGGACAGCGCCGACACCAGCAAGTTCCGTCAGGCGACGGGCTATGCCGGCCTCAATGCCAGCAGTTTCGGCGGCGTGCTGCGCAGCCGCCTGTCGGTGACCTATCTCGGCAATCGCCGCGACTATCGCTACGCGCCCGACGGGCCTGTCGAATTCGGCTATCGTGGAGAAAACTGGCGGATCGACTATCGCGGCCAGGTGGCGGCGGCATCCGGCGTGGACCTGATGTTCGGCTACACGCATGATGCGCCGAATTACCGCTTCTTCGGTTTCGGGTCGGACGAACGGCACGAGGCGAACACGGACAGCGTGCATGGCATGCTGATCCTCAAGCCGACGAGCCGGCTTTCGCTCACCGGCGGCGTGCGCCATGATTCGCACAGCGCCTTCGGCGGCGTCACCACCTTCGGCGCCAATGCCAATCTCGGGCTGGCGGACGAGCGGACGCGCATCCGCTTCGCTTATGGAGAGGGCTTCCGCACGCCATCGCTCTATCAGCTCTACGACACGTTCAGCGGCACGAGCGACCTCGCGCCGGAGCGATCCGAGAGCTTCGATCTCGGGATGGACCGGCGCATCGCGGACGGGCGGGGCCGTGTCTCGCTGACCCTGTTCACGCGCACCACCCGCAACCAGATCGATTTCGACATGGCGACCTATCGTTACGCCAATCTGGCCCGCACGAGGGCGCGGGGCGTGGAGCTGGAAGTCTCGGTGAGCCCGGTCGACAGTCTCGATCTCGCGCTGGCCTACAGCTTCGTTGATACTCGGGATCGTTCGCTCGGCTCGCTGAACTACGACCGGCATCTCGCCCGGCGCCCAGTGCATGGCATCAGTGCGTCCGTGGACCAGCATTGGCGCTTCGGCCTCGCGACCGGCGTCTCGCTGCGCATGGCCAGCGACGCGGTCGATCCGGTGGCGCCGGCCGGCACGCTCGATGGCTATGTGCTCGTTGATCTGCGGGCGAGCCTGCCGATCAGCGAGCATATCGAGCTTTACGGGCGGCTGGAGAATGCCTTCGATACCGATTACGAAACGGCCTATGGCTACGCGACTTATGGCCGCGCCGCCTATGGCGGTATCCGGGTGAGGATCTGATGCGGCTGGGGGGGCTGGCATTGCTGCTGGCGCTCGCCGGTTGCGGGGAGGCGCGCGTGCCCACGCCGCCCGTCGATCACGCAGGGACGCTGCCGCGCGTCATGTCCCTCAACCCCTGTATCGACGCCATTCTCCTGGCCGTGGCCGACCCGGGCCAGATCCTCTCGATCAGCCACTATAGCCATGATCCTCGTGCGACCTCGGCTCCGCTGGATGTGGCCCGGCGCTTCCCGGCCAATGGCGGCACGGCGGAGGAAGTGATCGCCGCGGGCCCTGATCTCGTTCTGCTCGGCTCCCATGTTGCCCCGGCGACGCAGCGGGCCATCGCGGACACCGGCGTCCGCGTGGAGAGCGTGGGCGTGCCCGCTACCATCGAGGAGAGCCGGGCGCAGGTGCTGCAGGTGGCGCGGGCCATCGGGCATGAGGCGCGGGGCAGGCGCCTGCTCGAACGGATCGACGCGGCATTGGCGGCAGCGCGGCCGGCACCGGACCGCCCGCCGGTGCCGGCTCTCATTCGGCTGGGCGGCGGACTGGTGCCGGGGGAGGGGACGCTGGCGGACGAATTGTTCGCGCGGACCGGCTTCCGCAACATGAGCCGTGAGTATGGCCTTGCGATGTGGGACATTCTGCCACTGGAACCATTGATCGCCCGGCCGCCGCATCTGCTGCTTACGGATGGGGCCGGTCCGGGCACCCGCGAAGGGATGCTCGCGCGGGTTCCGGGCCTGCGAGTGGTCGATTTTCCGTCCCGCCTGCTGCAATGCGCTGGCCCCAATCTCATCGAAGCGGCCGGGACGCTCGCGACGATCCGGCGCGGGGCGACAGGCGCATGAGCCGGGGCGGGAAACTTGCGCTGCTGTGCGCGGGCGTCGTGCTGGCGTTCGTGCTGGCGCTCCTCGCAGGCAAGGTCTGGGTGCCGATCGGGGGGATGGCGAGCGGCGATCCGCGCGCGATCATCATGATGGATCTGCGGCTCCCGCGCGCGCTGCTCGCGATGACGATTGGCGCGGGCCTCGGCCTCTCCGGTGCGGCCTTGCAGGGCTACACGCGCAATCCCCTCGCCGATCCGGCCATTCTCGGCATTTCCGCGTTGGCCGCGCTTGGCGCGGTGACGGCGATTTTCCTCGGCCTGGGTGCATCGGGCGAGATCGTGGCGGCCTTTGCCATGGCGGGGGCCGCGCTCGCGGTACTGTTGCTCGGCCTGCTGGCGGGCCGAACCGCCGGCGCCGTCGCTTTCGTACTGGCGGGGACCGTCCTGTCCTCGCTTGCCGGTGCCCTGACCGCATTGCTCATCACATTGGCGCCCAATCCCTTCGCGACCTCGGAGATCATCAATTGGCTGATGGGCGCGCTGACCGATCGGGGTTGGGCGGAGCTGCGGATCGCCGCGCCTCTTGTCCTTGCCGGAAGCCTGCTCGTCCTCGCGCAGGGGCGCGCGATCGATGCGTTGACACTTGGCGAGGTGGTGGCGCGCTCGCTCGGTGTCGATCTCGCCCGGCTGCAGTGGATGCTGGCCGTGGCGCTTGCGTTTACCGTCGGGGGATCGGTCGCGGTCACCGGCATTGTCGGCTTTGTGGGACTGATGGTGCCGCACATGCTGCGGCCTTTCTTCGGCGCCGAGCCTTCCCGCCTGCTGCTGCCGTCCGCGCTCGGCGGTGCGCTGCTCGTGCTGGTCGCGGACAGCCTGGTGCGGCTCACGCCCGGTGCCGGGGAATTGCGCCTCGGCGTCGCGATGGCGCTGATCGGCGCGCCGTTCTTCTTCGCGCTGCTGGCGCGCTATCGGCGGGAGCTGGTCTGATGCTTGCGGCTCAGGGCGTGCATGTGAAGGCAGGCGATGCCGTCCTGCTCGACTCCATCTACCTGTCGCTCGCGCCGGGACGCGTGACGGCGATCATTGGTCCCAACGGCGCTGGCAAGTCGACTTTGCTCGCTTGCCTGGCCGGGCTTCTGCCGCCCGCGCGTGGATATGTGCTGCTCGATGAAGCGCCCTTGGCGGGCCGTGCAGCGAAGGTGCGCGCGCGGGACATCGGCTATCTGCCTCAAGACCCGCCGCTGCACTGGAACGTTTCGGTGCGCGCGCTCGCCAGCCTCGGCCGCGTTCCGCATGGCGATGCACAAAGCGAAGCGGGGCAGCGCGCCATCGCGACAGCGCTGGAGGAGACGGGCATGACCGGCTTTGCCGATCGGCTCGCCGGGACCCTCTCCGGGGGAGAGCGCTCGCGGGCGATGCTGGCGAGAGTCCTGGCCGGAGAGCCGCGCTGGCTGCTGGCCGACGAGCCTTTCGCGGCGCTCGACATCGCTCATCGTCAGGCGCTGATGATGCAGCTTCGGCGGATCGCCGCGCGGGGCATCGGCGTCGTGGTGGTGGTGCATGATCTTGCGCTCGCGGCGCAACTTGCCGACGAGGTGGTCCTGCTCGATCGTGGCCGGCTGGCGGCGGCGGGCCCCACGAAAACGGTCATGACGCCCCAAGCGCTGGAGACGGTGTTCGGCGTGGCATTCGCTTATGCGCGGCTCGACGAAGGGGAAGTGCTGGTGAGCTGCCCGCGCGTCTGACGTGCTCCCTTCCGGGCCATCATTCTGCTGTCGCTCGCCACGCGGGTGCGGCATTTTCCGTCGCCTTTCGCCATTGCCGGAGCTAGAGAGGCAGCATGCAGCGATTTGACGTCATCATCCTGGGCGGCGGTCTGGTCGGCCTCAGTCTCGCCATCGCTCTGGGCCGCCATGGCGTGTCCAGCGCCGTCATCGATCCCGCCGATCCGGCCGGCACGCTGGCCCCCGGCTTCGACGGACGCGTCTCGGCCATTGCCAGCGCGAGCTGGAAGCTGTTCGAGGCGATCGGCGTCGCCCCGCATCTGGACGGCAAGATCTGCCCGATCGACCGCATCTGGGTGAGCGAAGGGCTTTCGGGCGGCGCGCTCGATTTCACGCCCGATCCGGACGATGGCTCCATGGGCTACATGATCCCGAACCGCGACATGCGGATCGGCATCGAGGCGGCTGCACGCTTGACCAGCGGCATCACCCGGTTCCAGCCGGACAGCGCTGTGGCGGTGGAGCGGGAGGAGCACGGGGTGTGCGTGCGTCTGGCAAGTGGCGCCGCGCTGTCCGGAAGCCTGCTCGTCGGTGCGGAAGGGCGCGGCAGCCCCACGCGCGAGCTGGCGGGTATTCCCGTCGCCCGATGGTCCTATCCGCACACGGCGCTGGTCACGGCGATCGATCATGAGGCGGCGCACGGCAACACCGCTTATGAGATCTTCTATCCCGGCGGCCCCTTCGCGCTGCTGCCGATGCTGCCCGGCACCCGCTCGGCCATTGTCTGGACCGTGCCCACCGGCCATGCCCCCGCCTATATGAAGCTGCCGGAGGCGGCGCTTCTCGCCGAGGCGGAAAAGCGGATGGGCAGTTTCCTCGGCGCGATCAAGCTGGCAGCACCAGTGCAGAGCTATCCGCTGGGGTATCACCGCGCCGCGCGGATCGTTGATCGCCGCCTGGCGCTGGTGGGCGATGCCGCGCACGGCATCCACCCGATTGCGGGGCAGGGCGTCAATCTGGGCTATCGCGATGCCGCCGCCCTCGCGGAAGTCATCGTCGAGGGGATGCGCATCGGCCTCGAGCCGGGCGATGCACAATTGCTCACCCGCTACCAGCGCTGGAGAGCCCTGGATTCGCTCAGCGTGACGATCATGATGGACGGGCTGGTGAGATTGTTCGATGTGCCCGGCCGTCCGGCCTCCCTGCTGAGGCGGACCGGCCTTTCCGCCGTCCAGCGCCTCGAACCGCTCAAGTCCCGCTTCATGGCCGAAGCGCGTGGGGAGAGCGGCGCCAAGCCGCGGCTCCTGCTGGGCGAAGCGATCTAGCTGCCCGGTTCCGCAAGCGCGGCCCCAGCCTGCACGCGGCAAGACGCAAGCGGTCCGCCCGGCGAGGCCGCCCCGCCCCATCTCGCGAAAGCATCCGCCAGGGCGCGTGCTCGCGCCTCTTCGATCTGCAGGCTTTCCGCTCGCGCAGGAGGCACGTACATGCGCGGTTAACGTGTTGCAGTGCACAATGCGGCCCATCGCGGTCTTGCATCGACACTTCACCAACATGGGGAAAACGCCAACATTTGGCACCCGGCACTGAGTTGTGGAGCCGAGCATGAGACGGTGCGTCTATAGAAAGGGCGGAAAACAGCCATTCTCGGGAATGGCACGGTCCCTGCATAGAGCAAGACAACAGATGGCCGACTGTCCGGCCAAACGAGATTACAGGAGCCAGATATGCAGACCTACCAGCCTTCCCTCGTCGCCCGGAACGATACCCTGTTGGGCGTCTGCGAAGCGATCGGTGAGGATCTGGGCGTCAACCCCACATGGCTGCGGGTGGCCTTCGCGACTCTGGTCTTCTTCAATCTGACGGCTGCGGTCGCGCTTTATCTCGCCGCGGGCGCAATCGTGCTGGCGAGCCGGCTCCTCTTTAAGGCGCCGCGCAAGCTTGCCGTCCCGCAGCCCGTATCGACTGTATCGGCATCTGAGTCGGTCGATGCCGAGAATGACGACATGCTCCCCGTCGCAGTCGCGGCCTGACCTTCCGGTCCGTCGCGACGCCTCATCCGGGCGCCGACGGTTCCACACAGCCTGCTCCCGCGCTCTGATGCGTCCAGGGTGCAGGCTGTCGTAGGCAGGGAGCCTCAGTGTAGGCGCATGCTTCCCTGCCCGTCCTCGCCGCGACGGAAGAACTGCATGAGTTGGATGGTCATTTCCGAGCGCTGAGAGAGGCCTTCCGCCTCGAGCAGGCCCTGCTTCGAAGCGGTGTCGAACGGCGCGATCTGGGCAATGGCGTTGACCAGCGTCTCATCGTCCAGCGTGGCAACGGCATCCCATTCCACGGCATAGCCGAGAGCGTCCGCGAAGGTCCGGGCCTCCTCTTCGAGCGCTGCACGTTCGCTGGGCGCCAGGAATTGGGGCTCCGCTTCCTCTTCATCCAGCAGTTCGGCCTCGACTTGCCGGAACAGGGTGGTCACGTCGAGCTCGCGCGCGACGCGGAACCGCGTCTCTCCCGTCAGAATGATGTTGAAGCGCCCGTCCTCCAGCGCTTCAACCTCGGCAATGCGCCCGACGCAGCCAACGGAATAAAGCGGCGCAGGCTCGCCCGGGCCGCTCGGCTGGATCATGCCGATCCGGCGGTCTCGCGCCATGGCCTCCATCACCATCGCACGATAGCGCGGCTCGAAAATGTGCAGGGGCAGATGCATGCGCGGGAACAGGATCGCGCCACCCAAAGGGAAGATCGCCAGGCGCCGTCCCACGATATGGCTTACGCGAAGAGGATGGCGGACAAGCGGCGCCGCTGGGCAGCGACCCAGGGATCCTCAAGACCCACCACCTCGAAGAGCTGGAGAAGCTGCGCGCGGGCCTTCCCATCCTCCCAGGACCGATCCTTCTCGATGCTCCGGAGCAGGGCATCCGCTGCCGCATCGCGATCGCCATTGGCCATATAGGCGGAGGACAGCTCGAACAGGGCTTCATGATCGTCCGGGTTCGCCTCGAGCCGGGCCTGGAGGGGCGCAACGTCGATGCCCGGCTTGGCGGACCGGGCAAGCGCGATCGCCGACCGGCCACGCTCGATGGCGGCCTCTTTCGATAGCTCGGGCGGGAGCGAGGTGATGAGCGCCTCGGCCTCGTCGGCAAGGCCCAGCGCCGCCATCGCACGGATCTGGCCGCCAACAGCCTCCGCGCTTTCCGGTGCCATCTCGCTGATCTGCGCGAAGATGGCGAGGGCACGCTCCGCGTCGCCTGCGTTCAGCACTTCTTCGCCCATGGCAAGCAACGGCTCGAGATCCTGCGCGCGCTGCCCGGCTTCGCTCTCGATCGGCAACTGGGCGAGGATCTGGTCCAGCATCTGGCGATACTGGCTTTCCGTCCGGGCCTGAGTGAGATCGGCCACCGGCTGCCCCTGGAAGACGGCATAGACCGTGGGGATCGACTGGACCCGGAACTGGCTGGCGATGAAGCGGTTCTCGTCGACATTGATCTTGACCAGCAGGACGCCGCGATCAGCATATTCGGCCGCGATCTTCTCGATCACCGGCGAGAGCTGCTTGCAGGGGCCGCACCATTCCGCCCAGAAATCGACGAGCACGAGCTTGGTCTGCGACGGCTCGACGACGTCGCGGCGGAAGTCCGCAACGGCTTGCTTGTCTTGCTCGCTCAACCCGAGAGTGGCCACGTTCCTGTCTCCTGCTGCGCCCGTTTGACTGGGCCCATATGGGGTGGAACGCGCCTCCTTCGCAAGGGCGCGGCGAATTCTTTGAGGAGATGAAAAAGGGGCTTGCCGCCCTCGGGAGGCGGTGCTAGGTGCGCCGCTCACCCGACCGGGGGCAACTCTCCGGTCCGCCAGAGCGGGCGTAGCTCAGGGGTAGAGCACAACCTTGCCAAGGTTGGGGTCGAGGGTTCGAATCCCTTCGCCCGCTCCAGTTTTCCAAGAAAAATCAATTGCCTATGCGATCGCCCTCAGGGGCGAGTTCGTCTCGGAATTTATTGGTGTCCACCTGGTGTCCACCAATCTGGAGCCGTGGACACCTATCGTAGCTCCCATTCCTTCGTTTCAGCTTCAGCAGCCGAAATCGTTTCTATGAGAATCGACGTGCTGGAGGGGAAAGCCTTCCCCTGACCGGGAGCCTGTAAGTCTCCCGCTACCCCTTCTGCGGGGATACCCCGCAACGCCCCGGTCGGCGCCTTCGCGCCGATGCGTAAATCCGCGATAGCGGATTTGCAGCTTCCTTGAGATTTCGGAGATCGGGCCAGGGCATTCGCCGGCCCAATCGCGTCTGTTGTGTCTCTCCCCGTCGATGGGGTGGGCGCCGCTTCCCTTTAGGCCCGCCGCGCCGGGGCGCAACGCGCGCAAGGCGCGCTTACCTCCTCTGCGTTCCAGCCCTCCGGGTGCGCCCCGGCTATGCCGGCGGGCCTGCCGGTCGCTTCTTCGCCGCCCACCCCATTCCGGGGTGAGTGCGGTTTGAAGGAGAAAAGCGATGAACGCTGTTACCGAAATGACCGCTGCCGAGCCTGTGTCGGGCATAGAAATCTTCGTGCCGCTGAACAAGCTCAAGAAGTCCCCCAAGAACGCTCGCAAGGTGCCGCATGGCGAAGCCGCCATCGAGGCGTTGGCCGCTTCCATAGCGCACAAGGGCCTTATCCAGAATCTCGTGATCGAGCCGGAGATGAAGGGCGACAAGCCGACTGGTGCTTATCTCGTCAGCGCTGGCGAAGGCCGCAGGCTGGCCTATCTGTTGCGCGCCAAGCGCAAGCAGATCAGGAAGAACCACCCGGTTCGCTGCCGCCTCGACACCGAGAATGATGCGTCCGAGATCAGTCTGGACGAGAATGTCACCCGGACCCCGATGCACCCCGCAGACCAGTTCGAGCGGTTCCATGAGCTGTCCGAGGCCAAAGGATGGGGCGCGGAGGAAATCGGTGCGCGGTTCGGCGTGTCCGGTAATGTGGTGAAGCAGCGGCTACGGCTTGGTAGCGTCAGCCCGAAGCTGTTGGAGGTCTATCGCGAGGACGGCTTGACCTTGGATCAGTTGATGGCCTTTGCCATTACCGAGGACCATGCTCGACAGGAGCAGGTTTTCGAGAACCTGCATCATAATCGCGAGCCGTGGATCATCCGCCGCGACATGACCGCTGGTAACGTGCCCGCAGATAGCCGCTGTGCGGTGTTCGTGGGGGCCGATGCCTATCTTGAAGCGGGCGGCAACATCATCCGCGACCTGTTCACCGACGACCAAGGCGGTTTCTTCGAGGATGCGGGTTTGCTCGATATGCTCGCGACCGAGAAGCTGCGCGAGATCGCGGGTGAGGTGTTGGCCGAGGGCTGGAAATGGACCGAGGCCCATATTGACTACCCTCATTCGCATGGGATGCGGCGCTTCTACCCGGAGCCGGTCGAACTGTCCGACGAAGACGAGGCCCGGTTGGATACGCTGTCCACCGAGCATGACGAGCTTGCCGAAGGCTATTCGTCCTATGACGAAATGCCCGAGGATGTGGCGGCGAAGCTGGAAGCGGTGTCCGACGAGATCGACACGATTTCGGCCAAGCGCCATGCCTATGACGCCAATGTCATTGCGCATGGCGGGGCGTTCGTCGTGCTGCGCCACGACGGCACGGTGAGGATCGAGCGCGGTTTCGTCCGCCCCGAGGACGAGGCGCTTGCCGATCCGCAGCCCGAAGACGAGGCCGACATGATCGAGCCGAACGCCGTGGCGAATGAGCAGGATGACGATGCCGAGGAAGACGCGGAGGAAATCGAGGACGAGGAAGCGGGCAAGCCCATTTCCGACAGTCTCATTCGCGACCTATCCGCCCACCGGACGCTTGCCCTTCGCGTGGCGCTTGGCGAGCAGCCCGATATGGCGTTGATCGCGTTGACCCACACGCTGACCGCGCAACTGTTCTACAGCTATGCGGAAGCCGGTTGCCTTGAAGTCCGTCCGACCGTGACGCCGCTAGGCAGTCATGCGCCGGGGATCGAGGATACCCCGCTGGCAGCGCGGGCGAACGAGGCGCATGAGGCGTGGGCCGAGCGGATGCCGCGCGACGTGGCCGACTTGTGGGGCTTCATCGTCGCACTGGACGATGGGGAGCGGCTGGCGCTGCTGGCGCATTGCGTGTCCTGCACCGTCAACGCCCTGCGCCTTCCGTGGGATCGCAAGCCCCGGACGCTGAAAACGGCGGACAGGCTCGCGACGGCGTTGCGGCTCGACATGGCGAAGGACTGGACGCCGACCGTGGGCAGCTATCTTGGCCGTATCACCAAGGCGCATATCCTCGAAGCCGTGGTCGATGGCGTGTCGGAAGATGCGGCCCGCCGTATCGCGGACAAGAAGAAGCCGGAAATGGCGGACGCCGCCGAGCAGCTTCTAGCCGGGATGGGCTGGCTTCCCACTGCGCTGCGGACGCCGGAACCGGAAGCCGAACCCGTCGAGGCGGAGGACGCAGAAGGGACCGCGCAGCCGTCCGAAGCGGAGGCCCCCAATACCGAAGCGCAGGACGGCGAGGCCGTGGAGGTCGAAACGGTGGAGGATGAAGCCGCCTATTCGATTGCCGCTGAATAAGTGAAGGAGCCGGGGCCGCCTTGGCGGCTCCGGCTTCCCATTTGCCCGAGGCCAGAAAATTCGCGGCCGCGCCCGGTGTCGGGCGCGGCCGCTTTGTCATGGAGATGATCGCCGCTCGCCGGGCACAGCCCGGCTCGCAGATTCAGGAGTCCTCGTTCAACAGGGTCTCGAAATCGCGACCGCCGTAGAAAATCCCGACGATGACGACTGCGGTGGCCTCGACCGCAAACGCGATCGTCACCCGCCGCCGCCACGCGATTGTCCGCAGACCGGGCCGCAGATCGTCGCGCATCGTGCCGCGACGAGGATAGTCGGTCAGCTTGTCGATATGATCGAGGATACCATCGGTGAAACGCTGCGCGACGTCTGGGGACGCGGCGGTGGCGATATAATCATAGATGGCATCGAGATGATCACGCGCTTCCGGTGTGAGGGCAATCGCGTATTTCACGTTCAGCCGCGTTTGGCGGTTCGCTCGTGGCGCTTTGCAAGGCCAGCGCGCACATCGTCGAGCGGAATGCCCCGAGACGGATCGGCCTGATAGGCGTCATAAGCGGGAACGACCTCGTTGCGCAGCCATTGTTCGACGGCCCGGTCTCGTGCCTGGAGCGCGCGCAGTCCGTCGCGGATCACTTCGCTTTCACTGGCATATTCGCCCGACGCGACCTTGGCGCGGACCTGCGCCGCCATATCGTTCGGCAGGGTTACGCTGAACTGCTGAGTTGTTCGCATGGATACGTCACTCCTTATGGATATGATTTAATCCTACTCGCGATGGTATTCAAGGCTGTGCACGCCCCGCAACCATGGTGCGAGGTCGACAACAATGAGACCCCGCTGGCGACTGACTATGCCTCCAACCATCCTGATTTCTCCGTGATCTTGCGGCAACGCCGCCACACGGCCTTTCGAAAGGCTGATCTGGCCGAAACCCGCCGTCTTCCCGCAACAGCGGCGGGCGGCTTTTTCCCGCCGCCGGGCAAGCCGGCTTTGCATCGCGAAACAAAAAAGCCGCCCGCCGCTGCCTGCCACTTCGTTCCGCCCTTCGGGTGCGGGCCGGTCGGCTCCCGTCCTCTCGACAGCCATCGAGGCCGCGATGGGCGCGGTCCTGAGGCAAGAAGGGAAGACATCATGATCTGCGGCAACTTCACCCCCACCGAACAGGGCTTCACCGGCGAAATCCGCTTCTTCGGCCAGCGCGGCGAACAGGTCGCGCTCCTTCCGATCGAGGGCCAGGACAATGAGAAGGCCCCGAACTTCCGCATCGTTGCGGCCGACGACGAGCGGATCGAGTTCGGCGCCGCATGGCGGAAAAAGAGCAAGGAAGGCCGCGACTACATCTCGTTCAAGCTCAATCCGGTCATCGCTGCGCCGGTCTATCTCCGGCTTTTCCTGAACGAGACCACCGGCGGATACGAGCTGGTGGCGGACTGATCGGCTCCGCGCCTCGCCCCTCCGGGCGGGGCGCTCCCGTTTCGGCATGTGAAAGGATCTTCGCCATGCCCAACGGCATCGACCTAACAGCCGTGCCGATATTCCGGCTAATATCTGCTTTGGCGGGACTGGCCCAAAATCGAGTCCGCCATGCGGACGCATCTCCATGCGCCGCCAAAGCGGCGCGGGTTGCTAAGGGCTGGCCCTCGCGCGGGGCAAGGTAAGTGGAACCGTCCGGGGCGGTATCCCCAGCCTTCCGCGCTTCGCTTGTGCAGGCCGGGTGATTCCCCTCCGCCCCGGCCGCCCTTGCCCCTTGCTACCCCAGTCTCGCCGACGGGCAGGGTTTCAGCGCGGCGCTTCCCGCTGCGCGGAAACCCAAGCCAAGGAAGGTTAAGACCATGTATCACCAACTTGCCACCCGGTTCGGCCGCAACAGCCACCAGATCAGCGGGCGCGAGCCGCTCGACAACGAAGCGCTGTATCGCCACGTCCCGTCCATCTTCGCCCGCGAGGCGCACGACAGCCGTTCCGAGCGGTATGTTTATGTCCCCACGATCGACATTGTGGAGGGATTGCGCAGGGAAGGATGGTTTCCATTCTTCGCCGTCCAGTCCGTCCCCCGCGATGGTGGTCGCCACGGCCACGCCAAGCATATGCTGCGTCTGCGCCGGGACGAGGGCATCGGCAAGCCCGAGGCCGCCGAGGTCATCATCGTGAACAGCCACGATGGCACGTCCGCTTATCAGATGTTCGCGGGAATGCTTCGCTTCGTCTGCACCAACAGCATGATCGCGGGCGAGCGGTTCGAGGAGGTGCGGGTGCCGCACAAGGGCAATATCCAACACGACATAATCGAGGGTGTCTATACGGTTGCCGAGGACTTCCCCCGGCTGATCGACGCCAGCGAGTCCATGAAGGATGTTCGCCTTTCCGAAGATGAGCGCCGTTTGCTGGCCGAGGTTAGCCTAGTGGCGCGCTATGGTGAGGACGAAAGTCCGCTGCGCCCCGAGCAGATCATCGAACCGCGCCGCCGCGAGGATTCGGGCGACAGCCTGTGGACCACGTTCAACGTCATTCAGGAGAACGTCGTTCGAGGCGGCTTGCATGGCCACAGGCGCAATGCCGAAGGCCGTATCCGGCGCAGCCGTTCCCGTCCGATCAACGGTATCGACCAGAATGTGACTCTCAACCGCGCGCTCTGGACGCTGGCCGAAGGGATGCAACGCTTGAAGGCGGGATGACCGTCCGTCGCAGGGCTGGATTTCCAGCCCTGCGGTTCCCTTTTCCAATACCGCCGGGCACCGCCGATCCGGGGAACCGGACCGGCGGCGGCCGCGCGTCCCGCAGGTCCGCGCGGCCGCGCTCGCCGGGCTTGCGCCCGGCTCGCAATCGTACTCGGCCTTATACCAAGACGACTATAATAGTCGTTTTCATGGCGTATAGCCGTCGCCTCGTGAACGTGATCGTGCATGATCACTTCCCGCCAGGTGCGGGCCGCTCGTGCGCTTCTCGGTTGGACTCAGGAGATGCTTGCCGACGAAGCCCTTGTCGCGTTGACCGCGCTCAAACGTCTTGAATCCGTAAGCGATTTGCCAGTGCGCGAGGATACCCGCCATCAGGTCGTCAAGGCACTGGAGGCGGCCGGGATCGTCTTCCTCGATTCGGAACGTGGCGAAGGGGTCATGCTGGTGCGCGGTTCATCGGAGAAGTCGCACAGATAGCAGGCACGAAGGCCCGCTTTGTTATCCCTTATCTATGACCACACCATAGCAAAGATGGTGCGATTACGCCGGTCCATTATGGTGTATATCGTGGCGCCGGCTGGCGCCGGGTCGAAAAGCCGAAGCCGGAGCAAGGCGATGGCAATAACCGCATTCAACGATCAGGCTCCCGACGCGCCCTGCGTGACCGAATATGATGAGCGCCATCATCGCACCTATTGGCGGCTGCTCGATGCCGCCGCGGAAAAAGCCGATTGGTGCGAGGCGGTTCGCATCATCTTCGGGATCGATCCAGCCGCCGAGCCTGAGCGCGCGCGCCTGGTCTATGACTCCCATCTCGCCCGCGCCCGATGGATGACCGAGACCGGCTATCGTCACTACCTGCGTTCGTAACGGGTACAGAAGCGCGCATCACGTGCGAACAACCCGCTGAAATCGGCCCGGAAAGCTGACTTGAATCCCCTATGGACAGGCCCTGTCACCGGGCCTTCTCGGCAATTCGGCGGGTGAGAACATCCCCCTTCGCGCTCCGCAGAGAGCCATGCTTGGGAGGGTTCCGATGCCGCCTGAGAAGGATTGGCGTGCGCCTCCGGATGAAGCCGGGGACGACGCGCTGCAATATTCCGACATCGCGATCGGCTATCTGAGACGCAATGCACGCTACCGGACCGATTATGCTCGCGCGCTCGCCAAGGTGAAGCGCGGGGCCATAACCGCCGACGAGGCAACGGCGACATTGGTGCGACGCTGGGGGATCAGCTTTCACGCCGCTCCCTCATCCCCCTACGATCGCAAACTGACCGTCGCGCGCCCCGACCTCTCGCCGGACAACGTGGTTCTGGCGCCAGCCGTGCCCGGCACGGGCGCGGAACCGGCTTTCGATACTCGGACACTCGGCGCCGTTCGCGCCCGGATGAAGATCGGCGATCGTCTCCATCTCATCCTCGCCGACCGCAATGGCGACGAGCACCTATGGATATGCGGTCCGCCCAATCAGCCGATGGCAATCATGCTGCCGATCGGGTCCGATTCCCTTATCCGCCTCGCATCGGCGGAGCGGCTATATCGTCGCCTGAAAGGCATCGCGACCGGCCCGCCGGTGCTTCGCCCGCCACCGTTCCGCCGCAGCCACCTCCTTACCCTTCTGCAAGTGCTTGATGGTCATATTATGGGCGCGAGCCGCCGCGAACTGGCCGTCGCGCTGATCGACCGGAATGTTCGCGATTACAACGCCGCCGAATGGGCGGACTGCCGCGAACGCAAACGCATCAATCGCTGGATCACCGAAGCCGTTGAGCTGCGCGACGGCGGGTATGTCCGCCTGTTGCGCGGCGGCTGACGGGGACATTTCCGTCCCCTGCGGCGGTGTCCCTTCTCCGCGTGGGGGCCATTTCGCCACCATCACCTCCTGTCCGCTGGTCCCGCTTTTTGGGGCCAGCCGCCATCAGGAGGATCATCATGGGCGAGCCTGTCACCGCCGCAACGCCACACTATCTCAAGACGCCTGACGCGGCGATCCACCTCGGCCTGTCCGCCCGGACCCTCGAAAAGCATCGCTGCTTCGGCACCGGGCCAGTGTTCCGCAAGCTGGGCGGCCGCATCGTTTATGCGATCGACGATCTCGATGCCTGGGCGGCGATCGGCACGCGACGCTCCACCTCCGATCCCGGCAATGGCGTCGTCCACCCCGCCAAGCGCCTGCCGACCGATTGCGTGCGCCGCTGATCGACATGCGCGCCGCATCTTCTCTTTCCGGCCAATCCAGTGCCGAGCGGACACAGCTCGAACTGTTCCGTTCCGTGCCCGGCGACCTCGCGCCTCGCGACGCGCAGGATTTGATGGCCTGGCCGTTCTTCAGCCTCGCCAAGAGCAAGCGCATCGCCCCGATCGAGTTTCGCATGGGAGCGACATGGATCTCGGTCGAGGCCGTTCCCGAACATGGCATGGCGACCATTTGGGACGCCGATGTCCTCATCTGGGCGGCGAGCCAGCTTATCGAGGCGCGCGACGCCGGGCGACCGACCTCGCGCCTCATGGTGACGACGCCGCACGAGATACTGGCCTTCACCCGGCGCGGCACCGGCAAGGCGAGCTACGAGCGCCTGAAAGCCGCGCTCGACCGCTTGCAATCCACGACCGTCGCCACCTCGATCCGCCAGCAGCACCAACGGCGGCGCCATCGTTTCTCATGGATCAACGAATGGCGTGAACTGGCGGATGGCAATGGCCGCGCGTTCGGAATCGAGCTGATCCTGCCCGACTGGTTCTATGCCGGCGTGCTTGATCGCGCGCTGGTGCTGACCATTGACCGGGCCTATTTCGAGCTGACCGGCGGACTGGAGCGCTGGCTCTACCGCATCGTCCGCAAGCATGGCGGGCGGCAGGAAGGTGGCTGGAGCTTCGACGTTCCGCACCTCTATCTGAAATCCGGGGCGCTTTCGCCGCTCCGCCGCTTCGCGTTCGAGTTGCGCGCCATCGTCGCCCGCCAGTCGCTCCCCGGTTACGTCCTTAGGCTTGAACATGCGCTCGGCCGCGACCGGCTCAACTTCGTTCCAATCGCACCAGATCCGTTCGACGCCGGCATGCGCCGGGTCGGTCTCACGCCTGTGGAGAACTGGCCATGAGACTCGGACTATCGGGAACAGCCGGATTCGGACGATCAGGAACACCGGAGTCGGACTATCGGGAACGCGAACCCCTCGAAAACCCGCAGAAATCCGCGCGGAATCGGCCCCCTTCTAACTATGCTAATAGAAAAGAATCCTTCGGATTCTTGCTAACGCCGCGCGCGGCTGTGGACAGCGCCGTGCGCTCGGTCGCGCGCGCTCCTGAAAGCCGCACCGTCTCCGGAGAGCAATCGTGATGCCCGATCGGCCCAGCGGCCCTCGCGCTGGCGGTGCGCCCATTGCGTCCGCCCGCGACCGCCTCACCCATGTCGAATTGACCTGGATCGAGAAGAAGCTGGAGCACTGGATACGGTTCGGGCGGATCGCCGAGGATCGCATTCTGACCCGCCGAACGCGCGTCGCGGGTTTCCGCCCGGGCGCGATCTTTGCTTTCGTTCGGTGGGCCGCCAACGACTTCGGCACGATCAGCTCGCGCATCGACGTGGTGCGCGCGGTCGGCACGGGTGAAGCCTATACGACCTTGCCGTTCGTGCGACCGGGCGGCGACATCCTGCTCCATATCGAGAGCTGGCCGAAGGTCGCCCAGGTGCTCGCCGCGATCGATGCGGTGGAGGCGGCCGGCGTCGATCCCTGCGACGTTGCCCCCGATCACTGGCGCCACGTCCACAACCGCCTCACCGCCGGTCAACAATCCCGGCTCTACACGATGGAACGCCATCAAGCATGGCTTCGGCGCAAGGAAATCGAAGGATGACCCGCCGCCGCTATCTCGTGGCGACGGCCATCGCCGCACCGGCTTTCGCCATATCGTTCGTGGTCGTCGCCATCGCCGATCCGATCCCGCGCGTCGTCTGGAACGCGAGCGCCAGTGCGCCGATCGGTCTCTACCGCATCCACCCGGACAACGATCCGCCTGCCCGCGCGCTGGTTGCGATCACGCCGCCCGAGCGGTTGTCCCGATGGCTCGCAGCGCACGGATATCTGCCCGAGGGCGTGCCGCTCCTGAAGCATATCGCGGCAAAGGTCGGACAACGGGTTTGCCGTAGCGGTGCCGTGGTGAGCATCGACGGCCGGCCCGTCGTTCGCGCCCTCGCGCGCGATCGGCGGGGCCGTGCTCTGCCGGTCTGGCAGGGATGCCGCACCCTTCGGGCCGGCGAACTGCTGCTGCTCAATCCCGCCGTCCCCGACAGTCTGGACAGCCGCTATTTCGGCCCGCTGCCAGCGTCCGCCGTCATCGGACGGGCGACGCCGCTCTGGCTGCGCGCGCCGTCCCCATCACCTTCACCCCCCGAAGCTAAGGAGATCGGCCATGCCGACGAATATCTTTGAACCCACCGCCAACGGCTATGCCGGCAGCATTCGACTGTTCGGCATCAGCGAGGAAATCGCGCTCGTCGCGCTCGATCCAACCGACGCCGAAAACGCGCCCGATTATCGCGTCCATCTCGACGACGAAGACGGCCCCGAGGTCGGCGGCGCGTGGAAACGGATCGGTGAACGCGCCGGCAACTACATCGCGCTGGAGATCGACAGCCCGCTTTTCCCGGCAGCGTTCCGGCCAGTGCTGTTCCGCGCCGATGACGACGGGCGGACCTTCAAGCTGTCGTGGAAACGCCCCCGGCCCCGCGACGATCGGAGCTGATCGGTGCCTTCCCCGATCATCCCTTTGTTCGCGGAAAGACCGCATCATCCCTCCGTCCTGCTCGTTCGCAGGCCGGCCGGCGCGCGCAGCGAAGGTCAAGGGCGGCCTCTGGCCGGCGCATCGCGCGCACCCTTTACCGGAGCGAGCACGCTGGCAGGCTGGCGGCGGAGCGGGGGCGAGTCGGCCGCCATGCTCGCGGTTCTGCTGCTGCTCGCGCTGGGCGCTGCGCCCGTCGCCGCGCTGGCGCAGGACGCGCCCGCCGAGCGATCGGTCGCGCGCCATCCCTACGCCACCCATGTCGCCGCCGCGGCCTGGCGCTTCGGCATCCCCGAACACTGGATATGGGCGGTCATGCGCGTCGAGAGCAACGGCGATGTTCGCGCCGTCTCGCCGGCCGGGGCGATGGGCCTGATGCAGATCATGCCCGGCACCTGGGCGGGCCTCCGCGCGCGCCATCGCCTCGGGTCCAACCCGTTCGACATGCGCGACAACATCATGGCGGGCGCGGCCTATCTGCGCGCGATGCACGACCGCTACGGCAACGTGACGGCGATGTTGGCGGCCTATAATGCGGGGCCGGGCCGCTACGACGAATATCTGTCGCGCGGCCGTCCGCTGCCCGCCGAGACCCGCGCCTATCTTGCAAAGCTGGCGTCGATCACCGGAGGTTCGGACGACACTCGGCTTGCAACCGCGCCGCCGTCCGATCCCTTCGCCTGGCGTCGCGCCGCACTGTTCGCCGTGCGGCCGGGCGCGCTGTCGCCTGCGCCGCCGTCCGCCGATCGCACGGCATCCGAGGTGCCGCCGGAACGACTGGCCGACGACCGCGCCGAGCTTGTCATGGCCGATGCCGCGCCGCCCTCCAACGGCCTGTTCGTCCCGCTTTCCGGGCGACCTCCGCCGTGAGCGGCTCCCGCGCTCTCTGGCGGGTTTCGGCGCAGGCTTTCGCAGCGCCGGAAGGGAGCAGGGCTGTCTTTCTGAAGGGGGAAGGTCGAGGGCAAGATAAAGGGCGGCAATGTGCGAAGCCCATGCGCCCCGGTCGTGGCCTTGATTCTCAAGGCTTTCGGGCATTGCTGCGCAATGTGTGCGGAAATCCCGCACTGTGTGGAGCTGGGCGAACGCCAGCAGCCGTAAGGGTTTTCCGCACATTGCGGCCTGTCGCGGCATGACCCGCGACGACGATTCCCGCCTCCGGCCAGGCCGCATCCGCTCGCGCGGCGGTCAGCGGGCGCTGCCGATCATCGCCCAGGCGCTCGCCGCCGCGCAGAGGGCCGGCGGCCATGTCTCGCGGCGAGGCCAGATCGTCGCGCCGGGCCGCTCCACCTTCGGCCGGGGCCGAGTGGCAAGCGTCCGCGCGACCCAACGGCTCGGCCACCGATCGCGCCAGGTCATCGTCAAGGCGCGCGTGGTTCGGCATGGCGGCCGGGCTTCCCTCGCGGCCCACCTCAACTACCTGCAACGCGATGGCGTCACCCGCGACGGTGAGAAGGGCGTGCTGTTCGGCGCCGAGGCCGAGGGTCTCGACCGCAATGAGTTCGCCGCGCGCTGCGAGGACGATCGGCATCATTTCCGGTTCATCGTCTCGCCCGAGGATGCCGAGCAGATGCGCGACCTCAAAGGCTTCACCCGCGAGTTGATGACGCGCATGGAAAAGGATCTTGGCACCCGCCTGGACTGGCGGGCCGTCGAGCACTGGAACACCGACAACCCACACGTCCACATCATCGTGCGCGGCGTCGGCGAGGACGGGCAGAACCTCGTCATCTCGCGCGACTATATCCGCGAAGGGATGCGGGCGCAGGCGCGTGAGATCGTTACCCACGAACTCGGCCCGCGCACCGACCTCGAAATCCGGCAATCGCTGGAGCGGCAGGTCGAGACCGAGCGCTGGACCGAGATCGACCGCGACCTGTCGCGGACCATGCAACGCGATGGGATGATCGACATGGCGCCCGAGCCCGGCGTGCGGCCCGACGGCGACCATGTGCTGAGGATGGGGCGGCTGCGCAAGCTCGAAGGGCTCGGCCTCGCCAGCGAGATCGCGCCAGGCCAATGGACGCTGGCGGGCGACGCGCAGGCGGCGCTGCGCGAGCTGGGCGAACGCGACAACATCATCAAGCGGATGCACAAGGCGATGACCGATCGCGGCATCGACCGGGGCGCCGCCAGCTATGCGCTCGAACCCGATCCCGCCCAGCCCGTCATCGGCCGGCTGGTCGACCGCGGCTTGCACGACGAGCTGACCGGCAAAGCCTATGCGATCGTGGACGGGATCGACGGCCGCACCCACCACGTCCAGCTTCCCGACATCGAGGCGACCGGCGATTGCAGGCCCGGTGCAATCGTCGAGTTGCGCCGCTTCGAGGATCGCAAGGGCCGCCAGCGGGTGGCGCTCGCCGTGCGCTCCGACATGGACCTGTCCGCGCAGGTCCGCGCGCCGGGAGCCACCTGGCTCGACCGCCGCAACCTGTCGAGCGATGGCCGCGATCTGGGCGGCGGCTTCGGGACGGAGGTGCGCGCGGCGATGGAAGCGCGCGCCGAGCATCTCGCCGACGAGGGGCTGGCGCGGCGGCAGGGCCAGCGGATCATCTTCGCGCGCAATCTCCTCGACACGCTCCGCCGCCGCGAGCTGGATGCGACTGCCAAGGACTTGTCGGCCGAGATCGGCCTGCCGCACGCGCCGTCCAAGGCCGGGGAGTATGTCGCGGGCACGGTGCGCCAGCGCGTCACGCTCGCTTCGGGGCGCTTCGCGATGATCGACAACGGCCTGAGCTTCCAGCTCGTGCCCTGGTCTCCCTCGCTCGACCGCCAGATCGGCAAGCACATCTCCGGCGTCATGCGCGCGGGCGGGGGCGTCGATTGGTCGTTCGGGCGTGGCCGGGGGCTGAGCCTGTAGGACGGATCACAGAGATTCGGGAAGTGGTCCGGCTATCACGCGAATATCCGCCCAATAACGTCGATCACCCTGAGAATATAATAAGCCAAACTACGCTACTCCCTGTCTTTCTACGCTAGAGTTTCATTCATAATAACAGTGACTTGATTTAGTATCCTGCACGCATCGACTTCGATGCCATGTCGGCAACCAAAATCCTTTGGGGTCAGGTCTTCGCGGTCTTCCTGATCGTGCTCGCCGCCGTGTGGGCCGCGACGCAATGGACGGCCGCGGCGCTCGCCTATCAGCCCGAGCTTGGGGCACCCTGGTTCATGCTCGGCGACTGGCCGATCTATCCGCCGCCGGCCTTCTTCTGGTGGTGGTTCTCCTTCGACGCCTATGCGCCGGAAATATTCGAGACGGGCGCGTTCATCGCCGTGTCGGGCGGGTTCGCCGCGATCGTCGTCGCCATCGGCATGTCGGTATGGCGCGCACGCGAGCTGAAGAACGCCGAGACCTACGGCTCGGCGCGCTGGGCGACGCGCGGGGAGATCGCCGCCGCTGGGCTGCTGGGCGACAGCGGCGTCATGCTCGGCCGGCTCGGGCGCGACTACCTGCGCCATGACGGCCCCGAGCATGTGCTGTGCTTCGCGCCGACCCGGAGCGGCAAGGGCGTCGGCCTGGTCGTGCCGACGCTGCTCACCTGGCCGGGCTCGGCCATCGTGCATGACATCAAAGGCGAGAATTGGCAGCTCACCGCCGGCTTTCGCGCCCGGCACGCGCGGGTGCTGCTGTTTGATCCGACCAATGGCGCGTCGGCCGCCTACAATCCGCTGCTCGAAATCCGAAAGGGCGCTTGGGAAGTGCGCGACGTGCAGAACGTCGCCGACGTGCTGGTGGACCCGGAAGGTTCGCTGGAGAAGCGCAACCACTGGGAAAAGACCTCCCATGCCCTGCTGGTCGGCACGATCCTCCATGTCCTCTACGCCGAGGCCGACAAGACGCTGGCGGGCGTAGCCGCCTTCCTGTCCGACCCCCGCCGCCCGATCGAAAGCACCCTATGGGCGATGATGACGACGCCGCATCTGGGCGAGGCGGGCGTGCATCCCGTCGTCGCCTCAGCCGCGCGCGAGCTGCTGAACAAATCGGCCAACGAGCGATCGGGCGTGCTCTCGACCGCCATGTCGTTCCTCGGCCTCTATCGCGATCCCGTCGTCGCCCAGGTTACGCGCACCTGCGAGTGGCGCATAAAGGATCTGGTCGAGGGCGAGCTGCCGGTGACGCTCTACCTCGTCGTGCCGCCCAGCGACATCTCGCGCACCAAGCCGCTCATTCGCCTCATCCTCAACCAGATCGGCCGTCGGCTCACCGAAGACCTGAAGGCGAGGCAGTCGCGCCACCGGCTGCTCCTGATGCTCGATGAGTTTCCGGCGCTCGGCAGATTGGATTTCTTTGAATCCGCGCTGGCGTTCATGGCCGGCTACGGCATCCAGAGCTTCCTAATCGCCCAGAGCCTCAATCAGATCGAGAAGGCTTACGGGCAGAACAACGCGATTCTCGACAATTGCCATGTGCGCGTGTCGTTCGCGACCAACGACGAGCGCACCGCCAAACGCATATCGGACGCGCTCGGCACCGCGACCGAGATGCGGGCGATGAAGAACTACGCCGGCCACCGGCTCTCGCCCTGGCTCGGGCATCTGATGGTCTCGCGCTCCGAGACGGCCCGGCAACTCCTCACACCTGGCGAAATCATGCAGCTCCCGCCCGACGACGAAATCGTCATGGTCGCGGGCATCCCGCCGATCCGGGCGAAGAAGGTCCGCTACTTCAAGGACCGGTGGTTCGCGCAACGGGTGATGTCGCCGCCGGACATGAATGTCGGAGGCGGCCCGCCGCGCCCCGACGACTGGAGCGGCCTGCCGCCGATCGAGGCACCGCCGATGCCCGAGCCGATCGAGCATGACGCGCCGAAGAAGCCGAAGAAGAAAAAGGCCGCCAGGAAGGTGGACGCGCAGGACGATGCCGCCAATGCGGACCTGCGCCGCGAGCCGGCGCTGGAGCGCCATGTCGACATCGCGCCCACGTCCAGGCCCGCGCCCGCCAATGAGTTCGAGCTGGACGAGCCCGACCCCGATAGCGACGCGGCACGGCAGGCGACGGTGCGCCGCCAGATGCAGCGCGTGGCCCGGCAGGCATCGCTCGATCCCGACGACGGCATCGAGCTATGACGACCAAGACGCCTCTGTCGGTCTATCTCGACCCCGAGCTGATGCGCGCGCTCGCCGCCTATGCCGACCGGAGGGACAAGTCGCGCTCGCTGATCGCCGAGGCGGCCATCGCATCCTTCCTGTCGCCCGACGCCGATGAGCAGCGCGAGGCCGCCATCGCCAAGCGGCTCGACAAGCTGGACCGGCGCATGAACCGAATGGAGCGCGATGTCGGCATCGGCGTCGAGATGATCGCGCTGTTTGTGCGCTTCTGGCTGTCGAATACTCCCCCGCCGCCCGAAGCGGAGCGCCCCGCCATGCGCCTACAGGGCGGAGATCGCTACGACACCTTCATCGAGGCACTGGGGCGCCGACTCGCGAAGGGGCCGACAGTCGCGCAGGAAATCAGCGACGACGTGGAGGCGGGCGCCAAGCGGGAATAACCGCATGTATTGCCTGCGGCTCTGGCTTTACTCACATAAAATTATGTGATATGCTACATTAAACTATGTAGCGGTACGCTTGGCATGCTCTATACGGAGTTCTTGGAAGAGCTTAGCAAGGCCGGATTGAGCGTCAGGGCGTTCGCGGAACTCATCGGAATGAACCCTAACTCCATCTCGAACTATGCCCGTACCGGTGAATTGCCCACGCACCTGGCGTTCATCGCTGTCCTGATGGCAGAGATTAGCGAGCGGGGCGGCGATTATCGGGCCGCGATGTCCAAGGTCCAGCTTTCTCCGAAGAAGCCGCGCGGCGGCGCCCGTCGCGGCCATTTCGGGGGTGACAAGCAGACCAACCTGGATCTGGACATATGATGGCCGGGCCTGAGGCAGTAGGCGTCGCGGCCGTGCATCTTCCGAGGCGCGGTCATGGGTGACTTGGCCTCCCTGCTGGCGGACTATGGCGGCGATCCGGCCGATCTTCGGCTGCTGGACGCCGATGGACCCGATCTCCTCCCTTATGCGACGCTTCTCACGGCGCGGCGAAATGCTGATGCTGCGCTACGGGGCGTCGGTGCGGTCTATGAGTGGCAAGGCGCGCCGCTGATCTTCCTGATGGAAGTCGATGCGCTTGAGGGTGACGACCATCTTCATAAGATCAGACGTCTGCTCGCGATGCGGGGAGATGCGCCCTACATGGGGGTCATCGGGCCGGGCAGGCTCGATGTTTACCGGATCGCGCTCGACAGCAAATCCCCCCGCCAAGCGCGGGTGGATTGGGGCGATGAAGGGAGCCGAGGCACGGCCTTCGCGCGGCTGGGCAATGTGCGGCCACACGCCGTCATCAGCCAGAGAAACTGGATTTCTAATGTCGTTCTGAACCTCCTTACCGGCTCGATCAGCAGACTGATCGCCATCGAGGGCGTCACCGACGAGGACGCGATCTCCCTCGTCGGTCGCGCTCTGTTTACGCGCTTTCTGGCCGATCGCGGTTTGTTGCCGGCGGGGCTGTCGGGGGACGATGACGGGGCTAGTCTCTTCGATATACGCGATGTTGCGCAGAAGACGTCAGCGTGGCTGGATGTGACCTTCAACGGCGATCTTCTGCCGCTTTCCAGTGGCATTTTCACGGTATTGCCCGATCACGCCTTCGACATTTTGGGCGATATCCTCCGGCGCGCACCAGATAGCCAACTGTTCCTCGGCTGGGAGGAAAAATGGGATCACCTGGACTTCGCGCATATCCCGGTCGGGGTTCTCAGTCAGGCTTATGAACTCTACCTCCGTAGCCACGCTCCCGTGCGTCAGCGCCGGGAGGGCGGCTACTACACGCCCCGGCCAATAGCCGACTTGATGGTGCGCGCATCATTCCGTGCGCTGCAACGACAAGACCTCAGCCACAAAGCGAGAGTGCTAGATCCAGCCGCAGGCGCCGGCGTCTTCCTGCTGACGGCGTTTCGTGAGCTGGTCGCGGAACATTGGCGCGTGGTGGGGCAGCGTCCAGACACCAATACGCTTCGATCGATTCTTTATAAGCAGGTCGTCGGGTTCGACATCAATGAGGCCGCACTGCGCTTTGCGGCGCTGGGCTTGTATCTGTCGTCGATTGAACTCGATCCAAACCCGCGGCCTGTTGATAAGCTAAGATTCAAGGATCTGCGTGGGACGGTGTTGCACCGGATTTGCAGCGACGATGCCGTGGAAGGCGCAAGTCTTGGAAGTCTGGGGCCGTTGGTCAGCGACCAACATCTTGGCCAATATGATCTTGTTGTCGGAAATCCGCCGTGGGCAAGCGGCACGGGTCTGCCCGACTGGCATCTGGTACGCGGGAAGGTGCGCCAGATCGCTACCGATCGCCAAATCTCCATTTCGTCGCCACCGCTTCCGAACGAAGGGCTAGACCTGCCCTTTGTCTGGCGGGCGATGGAGTGGGCGAAACCGGGCGGGCAGATTGCGTTCGCATTGCACGCCAGGCTGTTGTTCCAGCAGGGGGACGGCATGACGGAAGCCCGCCAAGCCCTGTTCGAAGCGCTCGACGTCACATCCGTCATCAATGGCGTCGAACTACGACAAACCAAGGTCTGGCCCGAGATTACAGCGCCATTTTGCCTCCTGCTGGCGTCCAATCGGACGCCGGGCGTCAGTGCCGGCTTTCGTCTCATCAGCCCTCGGATCGAGGAAACGCTGAACGACGCGGGCAGTATGCGGATCGACACGTTGAACGCCGAGGTCATCCCTTCGCGTCAATTGTTCGAGATACCGGACATTCTGAAAATCCTGTTTCGCGGGACGAAAGCTGATCTTGGACTGGTCGAGCGTATTCGTACGCGGGGCTTTCCGACCCTTGAGTACTTCTGGAAGGACGCGATCGGCCTTGGCGAGCGGGCGCAAATGCGGGGTAGCGGGAATGGCTATCAGAAACTGCGTGACAGCAGCCGCGTTCGCAAAAATGGGGACGGCATCCCCGGTGTCGATGCGAGCTATCTGCGCGGGCGCGGCGAGATTACCGCCTCGACGTTTACACGCATCTACACCGATCCCCGCACCCTGGCGCCGTTCGCGCAGCAACGCATTCATGACCGGCGATCGCCCGAACTGTTTGTCGGCCCTCTCGTGGTCGTACATGAAGCCCCCCCCGTTCTGACCGGCCGGATCGGGGTTTCAGTTTCAGACCAGGATGTGGTGTTCAATCAGAGCTTCTACGGCTACAGTCCTTATGGTTTTCCTGAGGCGAGTACGCTGGTTCGATACCTAGCGCTTATCCTCGGGAGCGAACTCGCTACCTGGATCACATTGGTGACAAGCGGGCGTTTTGGCGTCGAACGGGAGGCAATTGAAAAGGCGACCCTGGATCGAATGCCGGTCCCCGACTTCAGAACGCTGTCGCCATCTCAGAAAGCCGAAGCCGTAGCCCTGTTTGAAGGGTTGCGAGTCAATGAGGCTTCGTGGAGCGAAGTCGACAGATGGGTGGCCGAACTCTACGGTCTCGGTTCGCGTGACCTGCAAGTCATCTCCGATACGCTTAAGTTCAATCTTCCCTACGCGCATAACAAGCGGGATGCGCAAGCCACGCCGTCGGATCAGGAACAAGAGCGCTTCTGTGAAGCGCTTAGCGCTGAACTCGGCGCATGGTCCAACCGGTTCGGGACCGAACTTGTTGTTCGTCGCCTCTCTCAACCGGCTCTGTCGCCTTGGTACGGGATCGAAGTTCGCGCGACGCGCCAAGGCGGTGAATTGGCAGTGAGCCAGGATCACTGGAATGGGCTATTGCGCGCCGCCAATGATGCTGCGGCCTCTGAAGTCATCCTGCGTGATGGCGACGATGCATTGCTGATCGGGCGGCTGGCTCAACGCCGCTATTGGAGTGAGACGCAAGCACGTCTGCTCGCGCAACGCATCGCCTGGTCGCATGTGGATCTGCTTAAGGGGCGAGCGGACGCGTGAGAGTTGCTGCGATCCGACCCCGTGCAGATCAGGTTGCCGAATTGACCCGCGGCATTGAAATGCCGCTGCCGGAGGTTTCGGCGCTTCATCTCGAAATCATTGCCGAAGGGCTTCTAAAAGCATTCAGCGACATTCGCGTCGAGGCGCCAGCCACCGTGAACACTGGAAGCGAAGCAGAGGTCACGGCGCTCCTCGAAGCGCGCTTGAATCGGATGATCGAAGATGACCCGCTATGGGCGCAGCTTGTATTATGCGTCGCCAGAGGAAAAGAGAGCCTCAGTTTTGACGGGTCGCACCTGGAAAAGCGCCCCGATCTTTCGATCTATCTTTCGAACCGGCACCGTGGTTTCCCGCTCGTAACGGAAGCCAAGATCATCGATATATCGACATCGAAGACCGAGGCGCTCTATTGTGAAAACGGCATTCGTCGATTTGTCGAAGGCGAATATGCCTGGGGCAACCGCGAAGCCTTCATGATCGCCTATGTTCGGGACGGATCGTCGATCAGCGCGAAACTCACGCCTTTTCTATCCAAGTCCATGACACAGAAGCCCCCCGGTTATTTGGTCGAGACGCTTCCGATCAGCATCGGTTCTGGCCATGCGGATATGGCCTGCTCACGACATGGCCGCGCCTTCACCTATTTGGGATCGAAGACCTCAATGGCGATGCCGGGGCCTATCAGCGTGTGGCACCTTTGGCTTTCCTGAGTCGCGCCCAGTCTTCGTAAAACAACTCGCCTACGCCGCTCCCTGTATTTCTGCGCCAGACTACGACGCGCGCATTTATCTATTGAAGACAGGCCTTTTCAGTCTCTCTTGCTGAACCCCTGACGCCGGGCGGCGGTTCGCCCGGCCCATTGCAGGGGCCAGCCGTTGACCATCCAGCCAATCCGATCCGAGGCGAAATCACGCGGCGCGCGGATGCTTCGCACGGCGCTGGGATCGTCGATCGCGGCCTGGCTCGACGACCCGGCCGTGATCGAGGTGATGCTGAACCCAGACGGACGGCTGTGGGTCGATCGGCTCGGCGACGGGATTTCCGATACCGGCATGACGCTGAGCGTAGCGGACGGCGAACGGATCGTCCGTCTGGTCGCCCACCATGTCGGCGTCGAGGTTCATGCCCGGTCCCCGCGTGTTTCGGCCGAACTGCCAGAGGGCGGCGAACGGTTCGAGGGGCTGCTTCCGCCCGTCGTCGCTGCACCGGCCTTTGCGATCCGCAAGCCCGCGGTCGCCGTGTTCACGCTCGACGACTATGCGGCGGCCGGGATCATGTCGGCGGCACACGCCGAGGCGCTGCGGCACGGCGTCGAGACCCGCGCCAACATCCTCGTCGCGGGCGGCACCGGCAGCGGCAAGACCACGCTGGTCAACGCGCTGCTCGCCGAGGTCGCCAAGACCGCCGACCGCATCGTGCTGATCGAAGACACGCGCGAGCTTCAGTGCGCCGCGCCGAACCTCGTCGCCATGCGGACCAAGGATGGCGTCGTCACGCTGTCCGATCTCGTGCGGTCCAGCCTGCGCCTGCGCCCCGACCGCATCCCCATCGGCGAGGTGCGCGGTGCGGAGGCCCTCGACCTCCTCAAAGCCTGGGGGACCGGACACCCCGGCGGCGTCGGCACCATCCACGCCGGGACCGCGCTCGGCGCGCTACGCCGCATGGAGCAGCTCATTCAGGAAGCCGTCGTCACGGTCCCGCGCGCGCTGCTCGCGGAGACCATCGACCTGATCGCCGTGCTGGTCCGCGACGGCCACGGCCGCCACCTCGCCGAGCTGGCCCGCGTCGAGGGGATCGACGCCGCGACCGGCGATTACCGCCTGACCCCCCTCGCACCCCCCAACCTCGGAGACGCACCATGATCCATGCCATTCGGCATGGCGCACGCCGCGCCATGCTCGCCGCCACCGCCAGCGTCGTCGCGCTCACCATCTCGGCGCCCGCCCACGCGGGCGGATCGTCGATGCCGTGGGAAGCCCCGCTGCAATCCATCCTCGAAAGCATCGAAGGGCCAGTCGCGAAAATCATCGCGGTCATCATCATCATTATCACCGGCCTGACCCTGGCGTTCGGCGATACGTCGGGCGGCTTTCGCCGGCTGATCCAGATCGTCTTCGGCCTGTCGATCGCCTTCGCCGCGTCGAGCTTCTTCTTGTCGTTCTTTTCGTTCGGCGGGGGGCTCGTCGTCGCATGACGGGCGCGGCCGATCTTGCCGAGCCGATCGCCGGCTTCTATGCGCCGGTCCATCGGGCGCTGACCGAGCCGATCCTGCTGGGCGGCGCACCGCGCTCGCTCGCCATCGTCAACGGCACGCTCGCCGGTGCGATCGGCCTCGGCCTGCGCCTCTGGATCGCGGGCCTCGCCATCTGGGCGATCGGCCATGCGCTGTCGGTCTGGGCCGCGCGCCGCGATCCGCAGTTCGTGGACGTGGCCCGCCGGCACCTCCGCTATCCGGCGTGGATGCGGCCATGATGAGCCTGCGCGAATACAGGAACCGCGCCGCCCACCTGGCCGATTTCCTGCCCTGGGCCGCGTTGGTCGGCGAGGGCGTCGTTCTCAACAAGGACGGCTCGTTCCAGCGCTCGGCGTGGCTTCGCGGCCCCGATCTCGACAGCGCCACGCCGGCCGAGCTGGTCGCCACCACGGCGCGGCTCAACAATGCGCTGCGCCGGCTGGGCTCGGGTTGGGCGATCTTCGTCGAGGCGCAGCGCACGCCCGCGCTCGACTACCCGGAATCGGCATTCCCCGATCCGGTTTCCGCGCTGGTCGATATGGAGCGGCGCGAACAGTTCCGCGAGGAAGGCGCCCACTTCGAGAGCGCCTATTATCTCACGCTGCTGTGGATGCCGCCGGCCGAGGAAGCCGCGCGCGCCGAGGGCTGGCTCTACGAGGGCCGCTCGACCACCGGCGTCGATCCGTGGGAGCTGCTCAAGGGCTTCGCCGATCGCAGCGACCGGGTTCTCAATCTGGTCGAGGGCTTCGTGCCCGAGGTCCGCTGGCTCGATGACGCCGAGACGCTGACCTATCTGCACAGCACGATCTCGACCCGCCGCCAGCGCGTCCGCGTCCCCGAGACGCCGATGCACCTGGACGCGCTGCTTGCCGACGAGCCGCTGACCGGCGGGCTCGAACCGCGCCTGGGCGATCATCATCTCCGCACGCTGACGGTTGTGGGATTCCCCAGCGTCACGTTCCCCGGCCTGCTCGACGAGCTGAACCGGCTCGCCTTCGAGTATCGCTGGTCCACCCGCGCGCTGATGCTCGACAAGACCGACGCGACCAAGCTGCTGACCAGGATCAGGCGGCAATGGTTCGCAAAGCGCAAATCGGTCGCGGCGATCCTCAAGGAAGTCATGACCAACGAGGCGTCCACGCTGCTCGACAGCGACGCCTCGAACAAGGCGGCCGACGCCGATACGGCGCTCCAAGAACTCGGCGCCGACTATGCCGGCATGGCCTACGTCACCGCTACGGTGACGGTGTGGGACCGTGATCCCGCCATCGCCGCCGAGAAGCTGCGGCTGGTCGAGAAGGTCATCCAGGGCCGCGACTTCACCGTGATCCCCGAGGGGATGAACGCGATCGAGGCATGGCTTGGAAGCCTGCCCGGCCACACCTACGCCAACGTCCGGCAACCGCCGATCTCCACCATCAATCTCGCCCACCTGATCCCCCTCTCAGCAGTATGGGCGGGGCCGGAACGGGACGAGCACTTCGGACAACCCCCCTTGCTCTATGGCAGGACCGAAGGCTCGACCCCGTTCCGGTTTTCCCTTCACCCCGACGGTAGCGATGTCGGGCACACGCTGATCGTCGGCCCGACCGGCGCGGGCAAGTCGGTGCTGCTCGCGCTGATGGCGATGCAGTTCCGCCGCTACGAGAACGCCCAGGTCTTCGCCTTCGACTTCGGCGGCTCGATCCGTGCGGCCGCCATCGCCTGTGGCGGGGATTGGCAGGATCTCGGCGGCGGGCTGTCCGACGACAGCGACGGCGGCGTCCAGTTGCAGCCGCTCGCCCATATCGACGATCCGGCCGAACGCGCCTGGGCGGCCGAATGGCTGGCGGCGATCCTCGCCAGCGAAGGCGTCGCGGTCGATCCGCAAGCCAAGGAGCATATCTGGTCGGCGCTGGGCTCGCTCGCCAGCGCGCCGCCGGCCGAACGGACGCTGACAGGGCTCGCGGTCCTGTTGCAGAGCCAGCAGCTCAAGCAGGCGCTCGCGCCCTATTGCATCGGCGGGCCGTGGGGCCGGCTGCTCGACGCCGAGGCCGAGAGGCTGGGCGAGTCCGACATGCAAGCCTTCGAGACCGAGGGCCTGGTCGGCGCCGGCTCGGCCGCGGCGGTGCTGTCCTACCTGTTCCACCGGATCGAAGGGCGGCTGGACGGTTCGCCGACGCTCATCATCATCGACGAGGGCTGGCTTGTCCTCGATAGCCCGGACTTCGCCGCGCAGCTCCGCGAGTGGTTGAAGACCCTGCGCAAGCGCAACGCCAGCGTCGTCTTCGCGACGCAGAGTCTCGCCGATATCGAGACGTCGAGCATCGCGCCGGCCATCATCGAGTCCTGCCCGACGCGCATCTTCCTGCCGAACGAGCGCGCGGCCGAACCGCAGATCGCGGCCATCTACGAGCGGTTCGGGCTCAACGCCCGGCAGATCGAAATCCTCAGCCGGGCGACGCCCAAGCGGGATTATTACTGTCAAAGCAGGCGGGGCAATCGCCTGTTCGAGCTGGGGCTGGGCGAGGTTGCGCTGACCTTCGCCGCCGCGTCGTCGAAGACCGACCAGCTCGCCATCGCCGAAATCATCGAGACCCACGGCCAGGTCGGGTTCGCGGCCGAATGGCTGCGCCATCGCGGCTGCGCCTGGGCCGTCGAGCTTCTTCCCTCCGATCCTCAACGCCAACCTCAGCAGGAGCTACCTCTATGACCGGATTCCCCCTGCGCCGCGCCATCCTGGCCGGCGTCCTCGCCAGCGCGGCCGTCGTGCCGATGATCGCGCCCATGCCGGCCTACGCGCAGTTCGGCGGCATCGTCTATGACCCGACCAACTACGCGCAGAACGTGCTGACGGCCGCGCGGTCGCTCCAGCAGATCAACAATCAAATCCAGCAAATCCAGCAGCAGGCGACGAGCCTCATCAACGAGGCGCGCAACCTCGCCAGCTTGCCGCTCTCGACGGTGAGCACGCTTCAGCAGCAGATTCAGCAGACGCAGCAACTGCTCGGCCAGGCGCAGCGCATCGCCTACGACGTGCAGGACATCCAGCAGGCGTTCAACGGCCGCTACAAGGGCGCGGCGCTGACCGGCGATCACGCGCAGATGGTCGCCAGCGCCAATGCCCGCTGGGAGGATAGCGTCGGCGCCTTTCAGGACGCCTTGCAGGTGCAGGCCGGCGTCGTCGGCAACATCGAAGGCGCCCGCACGACGATGGACAGCCTGGTCTCGGCCAGCCAGTCCGCGACCGGCGCGCTCCAGGCGACGCAGGCGGGCAACCAGCTCCTCGCGCTGCAATCGCAGCAGCTCGCGGACCTCACCGCCGCCGTGGCGGCGCAGGGCCGGGCGCAGGCGCTGCAATCCGCCCGCCAGGCGGCCGAGGAGGCCGAGGGACGCGAGCGGTTCCGCCGCTTCATGGGCAACTGAGACGCCCGATGTCGCGCACGGCGAAGATCGCGGGGGTGGCGGCGCTGGCCGGGCTGATAATGACGGTGGCGATCGTCGCCGCCGTCCAGCCCGATGATCCTGCGCCCGCGCCGCCGCTTATCCTGCCGGCGGACGAAGGCCAGGCCAGGCTCGCCCGCGAGCTGGATCGCTGCGCCTCGCTCACCATGCCGGACAGCGGCTGCGAGGCGGCCTGGGCCGCCAACCGCCGCCGCTTCTTCCGCCAGGACGAGCCCGCGCCCGAGATCGAGCGCGGCGGCGACACGGCGCCGGATGAAGGCGTCCGGCCATGAACGACACCGGCGTTATCGACGATTTCCTCAGCGTCTTCACCGGCTACATCGACAGCGGATTCGGCCTGCTCGGCGGCGAGGTCGCGTTCCTCTCGACCACGCTGATCGCCATCGACGTAACGCTCGCCGGCCTGTTCTGGGCCTGGGGCGCCGACGAGGACGTGCTTCAGCGCCTCGTCAAGAAGACGCTCTATATCGGCACCTTCGCCTTCATCATTGGCAACTTCGCGCTGCTCGCGACCATCGTGTTCGAGAGCTTCGCCGGGCTCGGCCTCCAGGCCAGCGGCGGGGCGATGACGATCGATGAGTTCATGAAGCCCGGCACGATCGCGGCGAAGGGGCTCGAAGCCGCCAAGCCGCTGCTCGATGCGGCGGGGCAGTTCTCCAGCCTTTGGGCCGTGTTCTCGAACCTCGCGCTGATCCTCGTGCTGCTGCTCGCCTGGGTGATCGTGGTGCTCGCCTTCTTCATCATCGCCGTGCAGGTCTTCATCACGCTGATCGAGTTCAAGCTGGTGACGCTCGCCGGCTTCGTCCTGCTGCCGTTCGCCTTCTTCAACAAGACCGCGTTCATGGCCGAGAAGGTGCTGGGCCATGTCGTCTCGACCGGCATCAAGGTCTTGGTCCTAGCCGTCATCACCGGCATCGGCACCACGCTGTTCAGCCAGTTCACCGGCGCGGCCCTCGGCCCCGCGCCCGACATCAATCAGGTCATGGCCATCGCGCTCGCCGCACTCTCGCTGCTGGGCCTGTCGATCTTCGGTCCCAGCATCGCCAACGGCATCGTCTCGGCCGGCCCGCAGCTCGGCGCGGGCGCGGCGGCCGGGACCGCGCTGGCCGCAGGCGGCGCGCTGGTCGGTGGCGCGGCCGCCGCACGGCTTGGCGTGGGCGCCGCCGGTTCGGCCCTCGGTGCCGCCGGCCGGATGACCGGCGCCGCCGCGCGTGGCGGCGCTCAGATGGCGGGCGGTGCGACCAGCGCCTACAGCCTCGGCTCGCTGGGCAAGAGCGGCGCGGGCGCTGTTGCGGGCGGCGTGGCTGCGGTCGGCCAGGCGGCGGCGGGAAGCGCGGCGAGCGCCGTCCTTTCGCCGCTGCGCAAGGCGGCCGCCAAGGGCGGCGAGGCGATGAAGTCCAACTTCCGCTCGGGCACCCGCGCCGGGTTCACCGCCACCGGCGGCACGATCACCGGCGGACCCGCGACCGCCGCCCCGGCCGCCGCAACCGCTGGCGGTTCCGCATCGGCGGGCTCGTCGGCCCAGCCTGAATGGGCGGCCGCGATGAAACGCCGCCAGGCCGTCGGCCACGGCGCGACCGTCATCGCCCACACCATGAAGGCCGGCGACAGCCACGGCGGCGGAGCCGGTCCCGACATCAAAGAGAAGGACTGACCTCCGATGTTCCGACGCCCCACCATCCGCTACGGCCAGACCCCCGAGGCCACCACGCCCTATCAACGCGCCGCCCAGGTGTGGGACGACCGCATCGGCTCCGCGCGCGTGCAGGCGAAGAACTGGCGCCTCGCCTTCTTCGGCGCGCTGGCGCTCTCGGGCGGGCTCGCCGCCGGACTCGTCTGGCAATCGGCGCGTGGGCATATCGTGCCGTGGGTGGTGCAGGTCGATCGGCTCGGCGAGGCCCAGGCCGTCGCCCCCGCCGAAGCCGGCTACCGCCCCACCGATCCGCAGATCGCGTTCCATCTCGCCCGCTTCATCGAGCAGGTCAGGGCGATCCCGGCCGATCCGGTGATCGTCCGTCAGAACTGGCTGCGCGCCTACGACTTCACCACCGACAAGGGCGCGCTGGCATTGAACGACTATGCGCGCGCCAACGACCCCTTCGCCAATGTCGGCCGGATGCAGGTCGCGGTGGACGTGTCGAGCGTGATCCGGGCATCGCCCGACAGCTTCCGCGTCGCCTGGACCGAGCGCCGCTACCAGGACGGCAGCCTCGCCGCCACGACACGCTGGTCGGCGATCCTCACCATCGTCGTGCAACCGCCGCGCACGCCCGATGCGCTGCGCAAGAACCCGCTCGGCGTCTTCGTCAACGCCCTCAATTGGTCAAAGGAGCTGTCGCAATGACGCACACGCCATTTCGCCGTTCCGCCTCGGCGGTCCTGCTTTTCTCCGCCACCGCGCTTGCCGGCTGCGCCACCACATCGGCGAAGCCGCCCGCCATCGCTTATGACGATCCGCCGCGCGAGATCGCGGCGACGCCGGCCGCGGAACCTCCGCGTGCCGTCGAGGTGGTGACGATCCCCGAACCCCTGCCGCTCCCCGGCCAATTGAAGCCGGTCGCGGCCGGGGTGGCGACTTCCGAGCCCGCCGATCCGCGCCGCCGCGTCGGGGCCGCCAACGCCGCCGCCCGCGTGCAGCCGGTGCGAGACGGCTTTCTCAATGCCATCCAGCAATATCCCTGGACGGACGGCGCGCTCTATCAGGTCTATGCCGCGCCCGGACAGGTGACGGACATCGCCTTGCAAGAAGGCGAGCAGCTCGTGGGGCCGGGGCCTGTTGCTGCCGGCGATACGGTCAGGTGGATCATCGGCGACACGGTGAGCGGCAGCGGAGCGGCGGCGCGCGTGCATATCCTCGTGAAGCCGACGCGGCCCGACCTTTCCACGAACCTCATCATCAACACCGACCGGCGCACCTATCATCTGGAACTGCGCGCGACGGCTTCGACCTACATGGCGTCCGTCTCGTGGACCTATCCGCAGGACCAGCTCATTGCGCTCCGCAGCGCCAATGCCGCAGCCGCCGCCTCGGCCTCCGTCGCGACCGGCCTCGACCTCGCGGCGCTCAACTTCCGTTACCGGATCGAGGGCGACCGCGTGCCGTGGAAGCCGGTTCGCGCCTTCGACGATTCCGCCCAGGTGTTCATCGAGTTTCCGGCCGGGATCTCGCAGGGCGAGATGCCGCCCTTGTTCGTGACCGGCGCGGCTGGCGACGCCGAGCTGGTCAATTACCGCGTGCAGGGCCGCTACATGGTGGTGGACAGGCTGTTCGCCGCCGCCGAGCTACGCCTGGGCGACCGGCGCACCGAGCAGCGCGTCCGTATCGTGCGCGACGATGGGCGCAGGGGGCGGCCATGACCGATCCCGCTGACAATTCCCCGCCCGAGGCCGCCGCACCGCAAGCTCCGCGCTCCGATCCTCAAGCCTTCCAGCTTCGTGGGTCGACGCCGCGCGTCATGCGCCTGTCGCGCAAGGCGCTGGCCGCCATCGGCGTCGTCGCCGGCCTCGGGATTGGCGGCTCGCTGATCTATGCGTTGAAGCCTGTCGGCGAGAAGGAAGCCAAGGAACTCTACAGCACCGACAGTCGCGCCACGTCCGAGACCATCACATCGGGACCGCGCGATTACAGTCAGGCGCCGAAACTCGGCCCGCCGCTTCCCGGCGACCTCGGCGGCCCGATCGTCTCGGCCCAGCAGCGCGGGGAGAATGTCCCGGTCCCGCCGGTCGGCGCCCAGCCCGACCCGGGCGCGCAGGCCGAGGAAGCCGCCCGCCAGCGCGCCCAGCAGGAACGCGACGCGGCGCGCATGAGCGGCGTGTTCCTCGGCGGCAGCAGCGCCGGGACCGCTGCGATGCCTTCGCTGCCGAACCTCGCAATCGCAACGCCCGACGCTGCCGCTCCGCAGCCCGTCGAGGCCGCGCAGGCCGACCAGGCCGCCAAGCGCGCGTTCATGGCGCAGGCGTCCAGCCAGCGCACGGTGAGCGTCGAGCGGCTTGTCGCGCCGGCCTCGCCCAACATCGTGCAGGCCGGCAGCATTATCCCGGCCGCGCTCATCACCGGCATCCGCTCCGACCTTCCCGGCCAGATTACCGCCCAGGTGACGGCGAACGTCTATGACAGCATCACCGGGCGCATCCTGCTCATCCCGCAAGGGGCGCGGCTGATCGGCGAGTATGACAGCAAGGTCGCCGCCGGTCAGACCCGCGTGCTGCTCGCATGGGACCGTCTCATCATGCCGGACGGCCGCTCGATCGTTCTCGAGCGCCAGCCCGGCGCCGATGCGGCCGGATATGCCGGCTTGCAGGACCGCGTGAACCAGCATTGGGGCAATCTGCTCAAGGCCGCCGCCGTCTCGACGCTGCTCGGCGTGGGTGCGGAGCTGGGCGCGGACAGCGAGGATGACCTGACCCGCGCGCTGCGGCGGGGCTCGCAGGACACCATCAACCAGACCGGCCAGCAGATCGTGCGGCGGCAGCTCAACGTGCAGCCGACGCTCACCATCCGGCCGGGGCATCCGCTGCGCGTGGTTCTGATGCGCGATCTCGTATTGGAGCCGGTTGGAGGCGCACGATGAGCAAGTTGAAGCTGGGGCCGCTGGCCGACGATCGGCCGGTCAAGCTCTCCGTGGAGTTGCCCGCTGCCGTGCATCGCGATCTCATCGCCTATGCCGCCGCGCTCGCGGCCGAGACCGGAGGAGCGCCGGTCCCGCCCGACAAGCTGGTCGCGCCGATGCTCACCCGGTTCATGGAAACCGACCGCGCCTTTCGCCGGCACCGCGCACAGGGGAATTGATGGCGGCAGTCGCCAGCGTCAATTCCCCATGAACTTCTTGAAGCGCTCTCGGCCTTCCGCCTCGATCACCGCTTGCTCGGCGTTTGCGCACTCGTCGCCGCGCGCCGAGCCCTCCGCGCATTGCGCCACGACCTGGCGTGCTTCATCGAGATGCGCCGCGAAATATTGCGTTCCGCGCGGCTCGGCCTGCGTCGGGGCGGCGGCAGGCGGGCCGGCGACGATCGCGGTCCGTTCGACGGGTAAGATCACCGGGCGCAGGACGAAGCCCGCTCCGAACCCAATGATGAGCGTGACCAGCACGATGATGAGTGTCTTTCCTTGCGTCATGACGGCTCCTTTCCCGGTTGCTGAAACGGTGGCTGCGGCCCAGGCACGGACGGCATCGAATAACGGTCGGCGACGAACTCAAGAAAGCAACGCAACACCGGATTTTCATTGTCTTCGCGCCAATAGCCCGAGAAGCCGATCCGTGTGTGCCCGTTGGCCTCGTGGATCTCGCGGAAGACCACGCCGGGAATATGGATGCCGAGTGCGGATTCCGCGACGATCGAGATATGCCCGCCGAACGCAATGACGCTCAACACGGTATCCCGCCTGATGTCGTCCATGTCGATCTCCGGTGAGTAGCCTGGCATCCCGAGCTTGCCGAGGAGCATGTTGCGCGTCTCAGGTCCAGGGTCTCGCTCTGTCAGCAGGAACCGCTCGCCGACAAGATCGGGCCAATGGATGCGTTCGCGTGTTGCAAGCGGATGGTCTTCTGGCATCGCTACCAGAATGCGCTCGCTCCAGAGTGAGCGACTCTGAAGTCCAGAATATTGCGCCTCGCCGATCATGACCGCGATGTCCAGCAGTCCGTTCTCTACTCCGGTTAACAGCATATCGCGGTCACGTTCAAAGCCATGCAGTTTCACACCGGAATAACGTTCGCTGAACTCACGCAGAGTCGCGCGTAAGTTGCCCGCGGAGAACGAGGTATAAAACCCGATGGTGAGTTTGCCGGCGCGCCCGTCAATAGCCGCGCGGACCCAAGCATTAAGCTCTGAAAACTCTCTCACGATACGCTGAGCCGTGCGCAGATAGTTCTCGCCATTCGGTGTCAGGGTAGCTCCACGGGTCTTGCGGTCGAACAGCGTCATGCCCAATCGCTTCTCCACTTCGAGAATCTGCCGGCTAAGCGTGGCCTGCTTGATGTTCAGTACACGCGCAGCACGACTGAAACTGCCCGCTTCGGCCGCTGCGATCAGGTAGCGAAGCTGGCGCAACTCAATCATTGGATCGCCCGCATTTTGCGCAAGCCGTCGTTGACCTTGCAGCGCCACGCAAGGTCTTGAGGGTAGCCTTTAGCCATGCGGTGCGAGGGAAATGTCCAGCTTGACGCTAGAAAGGCATGACAAGGGTCGCAGGTATCAAACAGCATGATTTGACTAACCCCTATCGCAAGGGCCAGTGCGGATGCAGTTCGTCAATCATGAAGGCGTGGCTGGCTGTTCCGTCCGGGTGCCCCTCGGCGAGATGCGGATGATCCGGTGCTAAATCGTCGTGGGTGTGCGCGAGAATTTCCGGGTCATTTGCAGGCCAGATGCGGAACGCGATCACCGTGCCGACCAGCGCCAGCACTGCGGAAGCAGCCAGCGCCGCCCCCATTCCACCTGCTGCGCCGAGCTGACCCGCGAGCGGATATGCAATAAGCCAGCAGACGTGGCTCAGCGCGAACTGAGCGGCGAACAGTGCCGGGCGATCATCCTCGCCTGATGACCGGCGCAGGAGGCGGCCGCCAGGCGTGATGCTCGCCGAATAAGCGATGCCCAGCACAGCCCAGCCCGCGAGGATCACTCCCCAATCATTAGGTGAAGCATGGCCATGCCAGGCCAGGGCAAGCACAGCGAGCGCGACGGTCATCGCCGCAGCCGCCGCAAGCATCACCGTTCGATCAGGCAGCTTGTCGAGCACGCGCGGCAGCAGCAAAGCGGCCAGCATCGAACCGCCACCGAAAGCGGCGAGCGTGATCGCCACCTCCCGTTGGCCAAGTCCGAGCGCGGCCTGCACCAACACCGGCGTATTGACGATCACCATCGCACTCGCGGCGGCGGCGGCAAGCGTGACCGCCAGCAGCCCGCGCAGCCGGGGCGTCCTCAGATAAAGCCGGGCGCCGCGCGTCGTGTTGTCATAGATGCCGCCTTTGGCTTTGACGGCGGTGGAGCGGGGCAAAACCGTCGTCAGCACCA
Organism: Sphingobium sp. SYK-6; assembly: GCF_000283515.1. Classification (GTDB taxonomy): domain Bacteria; phylum Pseudomonadota; class Alphaproteobacteria; order Sphingomonadales; family Sphingomonadaceae; genus Sphingobium; species Sphingobium lignivorans. The sequence continues at coordinate 3,272,813 of NC_015976.1, read as the reverse complement.
GCAGCGCCGAGCAGGCGAATCCAATCGCCGTGCCCGAGAACAACCAGTGGAAGTTCATCACCGTCAGCAGGGCTGCGGCCAGCATCGGGCTGGTCAGGCTTTCCATATCGTAGGCGAAGCGCGAGAGCGACAGCGCCCGAGTATAGTCTTTCTCCTCGGGCAACACGTCGGGGATCGTAGCCTGAAAGGTCGGCGTGAACCCGGCCGATGCCGATTGCAGCACGAAGATCAGCACATAGACTTGCCATACCTGATCCACGAACGGCAGCGCGAGTGCGACCAGCCCGCGGATAACGTCCATCGCCACGAGGAAGCTGCGGCGCGGCAAGCGGCTCGCATAAGCGCCGACGATCGGGGCGATGCCGATATAGGCGACCATCTTGATCGCCATTGCCGTGCCGAGCACGGCGCCTGCATCGGCCCCGGCGATGTCATATGCGAGCAGGCCGAGCGCAACTGTGGCGAGGCCGGTGCCGACCAGCGCGATGATCTGCGCCAGGAAAAGGTGGCGATAGGTTCGGTTGGCCAATACAGAGAGCATCAGAACCTCGTTCGATCTTAGGGGTTTAGCGGGTTGGTCATGCCGTCAGATAGCCGTGAGCGGCCATCAGGACGGCGTATCGTCCGGCCTTTGCGATGGTGACGAGCAGGAGAAAACGCGAAAGCGGCGTGCGCAGAACACCGGCGATCAAGGTCAACGGATCGCCAATGATCGGCAGCCATGACAGCAGCAGGGAAAGCTCGCCGAACCGCCGATAGCGCCGCTCCGCCTTTAGCATTGCGGGCTTCGACACCGGAAACCAGCGCGCGCCGCGATGATGCGCGAGGAAGCGTCCCAACGCCCAATTGATCGTCGATCCCAGCACGTTGCCCAGCGATGCGGCGAAAAGGAGCAAAGCCGGATCGAAGCGGCCCGAAGCCAGCATCGCCAGCAATAGGAACTCCGATTGGGCAGGCAGTAGCGTCGCGGCGACCAGCGCGGCGAGAAAGAGGCCAGGATAACCCAGCGTCATCAAATCGACGTTTGGCAGCAGAACGCCCTCGGATATTTGACAAAGCACCTGCCGCCCCGCCACGTCGCACAGGTCGGGCAGCGAGGCGGGGACGGTTCAGACGAGAGGCGGGGGCGTCAGACAACCCGCTTGACCTCGCTATATTCACCCTGAGTGCGAAGCGTGATCGTGACGGGGGCACCGGAACGGTTACGCCAGAACCAGCCGTGCTTGCCGTCAAACGCCGCGACCAATTCACCTTGCTCGCCTGTCGATTCCCGGCCCTTGCCATAACCGTGGTAAGAGATACCCGGTGCATCGGCGTGCGTGTCAAAGTTGACGTGCCCGCCTTCAACCGACCAGTCGAACGCAATCCGCGCGCCTTTTGCGGCTGTCAGCTTGATCTCCGCGCCTTCGTTCGGCGCCAGCGTCAGGCTGGTTGTGTCGTTGCGGCCGGCAACCGTGCTCGGCACCGCTGGTGGAGCTGGTGTCGATTGCGCACCACCATTGGCCGCTTGAACAACGAGTGCGCGGGCATTTTCGCCTCTGGCCGCGGCATCGGCGGCTGCATCGGCAGCGGCTTCCTCGGCGAGTTGCATCTTGATCTCGCCCATCGCGGTCAGGCCGAGAACCTTGCCGGCACCAGTTGGATCGACCCCATATTCGGAAGGCAGGATCACGATGGCCAAGATCGCTCCCGCAGTCGCGGCGGCGATAATCGTGGAGCGGATGAGTTGCTTCGAAGTCGGCAAATCTTCGAGGCGGGGCATCTGGGAATTGAACATTGGTATTACTCCTTGTTACGCGACCGCGAGGCCGGTGAGCTGGTAGCCGACGAGAATGAAGCCGGCGGTCATGAGAGCGACGTTGGCGATGAAGGCGTGGCGATGGAAACTGCTCGTCCGGCGCCAGAAGCCCATGAGGATCAGGATCGTGGCAAGCGCGAGGAGTTGGCCGATCTCGACGCCGATGTTGAACGCAATCAGGTTTGGCAGCAGGCCGTCCGGCGAAATCTCGAATTCAAGGATCTTGGTCGCCAGACCGAAGCCGTGGAAGAAGCCGAAGATCAGCGTCGCCCATTTCGTGTTGGGCTGGAAGCCGAACCAGCGCTGGAATGCGCCCAGATTGTCGAGCGCCTTGTAAACCACCGACAGGCCGATGATCGCATCGATCACATAGGCGTTGGCGCTGATCCCGGTGAGGACGCCGAACAGCATCGTCGTTGAATGCCCGATCGCGAACAGCGTCACGTAAAGGCCGATGTCCTTCATCCGGTAGAGGAAGAAGATCACGCCGAACAGGAACAGCAGATGGTCGTATCCCGTGACCATGTGCTTGGCGCCCAGATAGACGAAGGGCATGAACAGGACGCCGCTGCTTTCCTGAATATAGCCCTGATCGCCTTCCGCCACACCATGAGCAAAGGCGTCGAAACCGAAGCAGAATGTCAGCGCGATAAGGCCGAGCGCAAGACTCAACCTATTTCGCAAGGCGTTCTCGAAAATGGTTGCGTAGAAACTCATGAAAATCTCCTTTCCGGTCTCCCACGCGCCGGGGGGCGACGCGTGGGAATAGCGGTGGCTCAGGCTTGCGCCGGGGCCGTATCGGGGGATGGGTGTTCGTCTTCCGGGCGCGCTTCGCGACCGTGGACGAGGCGATAGAGCGCGGGCAGGACAAGGAGCGTCAGCAGCGTCGAGGAGATGATGCCGCCGATCACCACTGTTGCGAGCGGCCTTTGAACCTCCGCGCCCGCGCCGACGTTGAACGCCATCGGCACGAAGCCGAGGCTCGCCACCAGCGCCGTCATCAGCACTGGCCGCAGCCTCGTAAGCGCGCCTTCGCGGATCGAGTCCTCAAGACCGCCGCCGGTGGCGCGGAGTTGGCGGATGAAACTCAGCATCACCACGCCGTTCAGCACCGCCACGCCCGACAATGCGATGAACCCGACGCCTGCCGAGATCGACAGCGGCATTCCCCGGATCAACAGCGCCGCCACGCCGCCGGTCAGCGCCAGCGGCACGCCCGAAAAGACGATGGCGGAGTCCCTGGCGGATCGGAACAGCCCGTAGAGGAGCCCGAAGATCAGCAGCAGCGCGGCAGGCACGACCAGGCGCAACCGTTCGGCCGCCGAGATCAATTGCTCGAATGTGCCGCCATAGCTCACCCAATAGCCGGACGGGACTTCAACCTCCGCATCGACCTTCTGCCGCAGTTCCTCGATGAAGGAACCGAGATCGCGGCCTCGGACATTGGAAGTCACGACCACGCGCCGCTTGCCGTCCTCGCGGCTGATCTGGTTCGGGCCGATCACCACCTCGACCTTAGCCACATCGGCAAGCGGCACGAATCCGCGCGGACCGGCGCCATCGCCTGACAGCGGAATCCGCAACCTGCCGATCTCGTCGGCCTTGCTCCTGATGTCCTCGGGCAATCGCACGATCACCGGAAAGCGACGATCGCCCTCGAATATCCGGCCGGCTTCCCGGCCGCCGATCGAAACGGCCACCACATCCTGAATGTCGCCGATGTTGAGACCAAGCCGGGCCAGCGCGGGCCGGTCGGGCGTGATCTGGAGGACAGGCAGGCCCGTCACCTGTTCGACGCTCACATCCTGAGCGCCCTCGATCCCGCTCACCACGCCTTCGATCGACTGGCCGATCTCCAGAAGCCGGTCGAGATCATCGCCGAACACCTTGATCGCCACATCGGCCCGGACGCCTGACAGCAGTTCGTTGAACCGCATTTGGATGGGCTGGGTGAACTCATAATTATTGCCGGGGATGGCGGCGGCCGCTTCCTGCATCTCGCGGACCAGCTCCGCACGGGGTTTGCGCGGGTCCGGCCATTCGCTGCGATCCTTGAGCATGATGAAGGTGTCGGCGACCGAAGGTGGCATCGGGTCGGTAGCCACCTCTGCGGTGCCGATCTTGGCGACGATCCGCTCGACCTCGGGGAACCGCTTCAATCGCGCTTCGAGCGTTGTCTGCATCTGGATCGCCTGGCTGAGGCTGGTGCCGGGGATGCGCAGTGCATGAAGCGCGATGTCGCCCTCATCGAGATTGGGAACGAACTCCGATCCCATGCGCGTCGCGGCAAAGCCTGCGATGGCGACCAGCGCCACCGCACCCGCGATGAATGCAACCCGTAGCCGCAAGGCGGTATCGAGCGCAGGCGCATAGATTTTGCGCGCCCAGACCATGAGGCGGCTTTCCTTCTCCTCGACCTTGCCGGTGACGAACAGCGCCACCGCCGCCGGCACGAAGCTCAATGACAGGATCAGCGCGAAGGTGAGCGCCATGACGACGGTGATCGCCATCGGGTGGAACATCTTCCCTTCGACGCCGGTGAGCGCGAAGATCGGCACATAGACCAGCGCGATGATGAGCATCCCGAACAGGGACGGCCGAATGACCTCGGACGTGGCCGACGCCGTGAGAGCGAAGCGTTCCTCGCGTTCGAGGAGGCGCCCTAACCGGTGTTGCGCCTCACCGAATCGGCGCAGGCAGTTCTCGACGATGATGACCGCCCCATCGACGATGAGGCCAAAGTCGAGCGCGCCCAGGCTCATGAGGTTGCCCGAGACGCCTGCGCGGAGCATCCCGGTGATCGTCATCAGCATGGTGATCGGGATGACCGCCGCTGTGATGAGCGCCGCGCGGATGTTGCCCAGCAGCAGGAACAGCACGACAATGACGAGCAGCGCGCCTTCGAGCAGGTTCTTCTCGACAGTCCAGACCGCCCGTTCGACAAGATCGGTGCGGTCATAGATCGCCACGGCCTTCACACCCGCCGGGAGTGCCTTGGCCGCTTCCTCAAGCCGCGCGGCTGCCGCGCGCGCGACGATCCGGCTGTTCTCGCCGGCCAGCATGAACACGGTGCCCAGCACCACTTCCTGCCCGTTTTCAGTCGCAGCCCCGGTCCGCAACTCCTCGCCCATCCCGACATCGGCCACATCGGCGATGCGGATCGGCACGCCGCCGCGATTGGTGACGATGATCGACTTGAGATCATCTATGCCCGAAGCCTGACCTGGCACGCGAACCAGATATTGCTCGCCATAGCGTTCGACATAGCCGGCACCGACATTGGCATTGTTGCGGCCGAGCGCCTCGACCACATCATTGAGCGTCAGGCCATAGGCCGAAAGCCGGTCGGGCAGCGGCGTCACATGATATTGCCGCTCATAGCCGCCGATACTGTTGACCTCGGTGACGCCTGGCGTGTTGCGGAGTTGCGGCCGGATCACCCAATCCTGAAGCGTGCGCAAATCCTCTGGCGTGTAACGGCTGCCATCGGACTTGCGGGCGTTCGGCTCCGCTTCCAGCGTATACATGAAGATTTCGCCCAGCCCGGTCGCGATCGGCCCCATTTCCGGGATGACGCCTTCGGGAAGCTGGTCGCGCGCGGTCTGGAGCCGCTCGTTGATGAGCTGGCGCGCGAAATAGATGTTGGTGCCATCCTCGAACACCGCAGTTACCTGGGAAAGTCCGTAGCGTGACACCGAGCGGGTATATTGGAGACCCGGCAGGCCGGCGATCGCCGTCTCGACCGGAAAGGTTACGCGCTGCTCTGCTTCGAGCGGCGAGAAGCCGGCCGCCTCGCTGTTGATCTGAACCTGGACGTTAGTGATGTCGGGCGTGGCGTCGATCGGCAGCCGCTGGAAGGCCCAGACGCCGATGCCGCACAGCAGCACGACGAGGGCGAGAACCGCCCAGCGGAAGCGGATCGCATTGGAGATGAGGCGTTCGAGAAGCTCGGAACGCACAGGCGTTTCGTTCTCAATGGTCATGGCTGGCCCCCGACTTGTCGATGTCGGCACGGATCAGGAAAGCGCCGTCGGTTACATATTCGGTGCCCGGCTCAAGGCCGCCCAGCACCTCGGTCCATTCGGGTGTGCGCCGCCCGATCTCCAGCATCCGCACTTCATAGGTGTTGCCGACCTTGGCATAGACCACCTCGAAATCGCGGAAGCGCTGGATAGCCTTCGTCCGAACCGCAAGGGGCACTTGCGCCTCGGCAACGGCAAACGATCCTTCGACTCCCATTCCAGGCCGGAAACCGCGACTGACGGACGCCGGCACTTCGACATGCGCCATAACCGTCTGGTTCGCCACGTCCGCCGTTGGCAGCACCGCTTCCACCCTGCTTTGAAAGCTGTTGTCGCCAGCGAGGTTGCGCACGCGGACGCTTTGTCCGACGCGGATGCGTTCCGCATCGCGCGGATAGACGAAGAACTCGGCATGAAGTTTTGTGGGATCGGCGATCACGAATATGGCGCGATCGCCGGTGGTATCGCCGATATTCGCGTTCTTCTCGACGATGACGCCGCTGATCGGAGCGGACACCGTGTAGGTTTGCAGCGAATGACTGGATTCAACCCGGAACAAGGTTTGTCCGCGTTGGATCGGCTGTCCCAACTGGCCCGACATTGACACGATTTGTCCGGGCAGGCGCGCGCGCACCTCGGCGCGACCCTCCGGCGTGGTTTCGATCCTGCCGGCCATGTCGATCAGCTCGGCTACACTGGCGGAACCTGCACGCTCGGTCTGCACGCCTCCGGCCCGCGCAGCCTCGGCCGAAATCGTCGTGCGGCCCTCATAGGAAGCATAGGACCAGTTGTGGGCTCGCCCGCCTTCAGCAGCGCGCACCTTCACATCGAAGGAGTGCGGTTCGGTGACGACGCCATTGCCGCGCAGGAAATCTTCCTGCGGCCGGAAAGCGAAACGGTCCACCTTGCCGCCAAGACGCTTCTGCTCGATCGTGAGGCGAACTTCGCCGGGGGCAAGCGGCTTGCCGTCTCGATAGGGATAGATTCGATACTCCGGCTCGACGCCATCTTCGAAGATGGTGATCTCGACCGCGAAATCGCCATCGCGCAGCATTCGCCCGCGATGCGGCCCACGTTCATAATCATCGGCGGCAGCGGCAGCCTTGGGTTCGGCGGCCTCGTTGGTGGTATTGGATTCGCCGCATCCGGCGAGCAGGGAAAGCGCGAGCAGCGAGCTTGCGAAAAGGAAGGATTGTTTCATCAGCGGTTCTCCGCATTGGAAAGCAGGGAAGCATGGCGGCCGGTCAGCCGGTCGAGGCGAGCGCCCGCGAGATGGAAGCTGCGCAGCAACTCCACACGGCGGGAACGCGCATCGAACAGCGCCTGCTGGGCCTGACTCACTTCGAGGAAGGTGAAGGCGGTGCCGCCACGCGCGAAGCCGTCACGAACGAGTGTCACCGCGCGCCGGGCGCTTGGCAGAACCTCTCGGTCTATTCGCGTGACCTCGGCAACGATCGCCGCCCGCTCGGCAACGAGGCGGTTGACCTCTCGTTCGATCTGGAGGCGCGTGACGGCGATTTCCGCTTCGGCGGCCTGGGCTTCGGCGTTGGCACGCAGGACATTGCCGCGATTGGCCGTGCGGCTACCCAGCGGAATAGAACCGCCGATCATGATTGCGACATCGTTGCCCTGGCCAAAATGGCGAACGCCAACGCGGGCAGTCGGATCACTGACATTACCGGATTCAGCAAGCCGTATCCGTGTCTCGGCCGCCTCTCGCTCAGCGGCAAGCAGCGTAAGGTCAGGGCTATTCTCGGCATCCGCTGGCGTCGCCGCGAACGTGGTAAAAGCTGCGCCATCGAGGCTGTAGTCGGCGGTTCCCCCCCAATATGAGGCCAGCGCGGCGCGGGCAATTCGCGCCCTTTCGCGCGCCTGATCGAGAGCGATCCGTGCTTGCGCCACGGCTGTCCGCGCGCGTTCGCCGGAAAACAGCGGATCGAGCGCGCGCCCGACGCGGCGCCCTACTTCCGTTTCAACGCGCAGGGCTTCGGCATGTCGTTGCTCCGCGATGGAGATTTCGGCTTCCGCCGCCTGGGCTTCGACCCATGTGGCCTGGACCTGGGCGAGCAGGTCCAGCATCCGCAAGCGATTGCGTGTCGAAGCGACACCGATTTCCGAGCGGGCTGCGCCGATGCGGGCCTCCCGCTTGCCGCCCCGTTCCCAAGTCCGCTCATACCATGCGGTCGTTTGTGACCGTTCGATAGGCGAATAGGGACCTGTGCCCGCGAAATCCTCGACATCGACGCCGATGACATCGCGCGGTCGCACATCGGCCTGAGCAATAGCGGCCTCAGCCGCCTGGAGCCGAGCGGCATTTGCTGCCACCGTGGGGTCGCCAGTGGCGACCCTCGACAGGGCGTCGGATAGACTGAGTTCCTGCGCCGCCCCGATGGACGGAATGGACAGGGCTGCGAACGCCGCGCTTATCGCAAGCGCGCGCCGCAAACGCGCCGACGGGCGCGCAGCAATAATTGAAAACATGACAAATCGGCCTCACGAGCAGGCGTGGCGAAAGCCGCGCCTCACGTGACGCGGCGGTTCTAGGTGCGATTTGCGATGTTTTTAGGCGGTCGTTCAGGCCCGTGAATGAGGATCCCAGCCAATCGGTCGTCAGCTACGGGAGGCTGAGATAATGATGCTTGGAAAAGCCCGCCCTCACCCTGCGATCCAAGAGCTGGCAACGACGATCCCGCATCACCATGATGGTGATGTCCAGCACCGGACTGATGATTGGGCACGCTGCCGCTATCATCGGGGTTCGTAGTATCCGAATGCCCGTCACCATCATCGCCCATGTCGGAGGCGATAATGCTGAGCGGCAGGTGTTCGTGATCGGCGCTCACACCAGTTTGATGTTGAAAGCGATCGACGGTGCTGGCCATGCTCGCACCCGCAAAGACGAGCGTCAGCGCGATGCAAAGCATCGAGCAGAGCCGAAATGGCGGAAATTGAATCAGGCGAACCACAGGCATCCTGCTACAGAGTTAGCCGGAAGCGCGCAAGCATCGCGCATCGTATTGTTTACTCTGAGCGAGCCGATCAAGCCTCTCGCAGCCGGGGCAATCCGGCGAGTGGGCGCTACGGCATGTTCTTTTGCAATTGACTCGATCTGGCATCGACGATCTATTGCCAGACATGGGGAACGCGATCTCCCCACGAGGCGACAGGCTGAAGAATCGCGTCCTGCTTCTTGGAAGGACGCATCATGCCTGTTTTGAATACGATCTCTTCGGATAAGTTCGTTCGCCTGATCGGTATCCCGACCGGACCAGTACTCGTTGATGTCCGGCCGGATGACGCGTTCGCGGCCGAACCGCTTCTCGTTCCCGGAACATTGCGGCGATCCGCGACCGACGTCGCGACGTGGGCGGCGGCGTTTCGCGGTCGCTCTGCCGTGATCGCCTGCCGTGATGGTGGTTCGCTCAGCCAGGGCGTCGCAGCGCGCCTGCGCCATGAGGGGGTTTCGGCGGAGGCGCTCGAAGACGGCGTTGCCGGTTGGGCTGCTGCCGGCCTGCCGATGGTGCCGGAAACCGTCCTGCCTCCGCGTGACACGGAAGGCCGCACGATCTGGGTGACGCGTGGTCGGCCAAAAGTGGACCGGATCGCCTGCCCCTGGCTGATCCGCCGCTTCGTCGATCCGCGGGCCATCTTCCTGTTCGTCCCACCCTCTGAAGTCGAAGGCGTCGCCGAACGCTTCGCCGCTGCGCCCTTCGATATCGAAGGCGAAAATATCCTCTGGAGCCATCGCGGCGACGCCTGCACCTTCGACGTGATGGTCGAGGCGTTCGGCCTTGGCGGCTATGGGCCGCTAACGCGCCTCGCGCCGATCGTGCGCGGGGCCGATACGGGCCGCCCCGATCTCGTGCCGGAAGCGGCGGGCCTGCTGGCCGCTTCGCTCGGCCTATCGCGCATGTTCGCCGACGATCAGGAACAGCTCGAAGCCGGGATGCTGCTCTATGATGCCTTTTTCCGCTGGTGCCGCGATGCGACCGACGAGACCCACAACTGGGTTTCTCACCAGCCTGCCAAGGCGCGCGCCAAGGGCAAGGTGCGGTCATGAGCGGCGCGGTGACGGAAATGACCGCAAGTGTCGCGGCTCCACCGAAGGATCATGGCATCCCCTTCAGTGAGGCGGTCCGCGTCTGGGCACGGATCGCAGCACTGAGCTTTGGCGGACCTGTCGGCCAGATCGCGGTGATGCACCGCATTCTGGTCGAGGAGAAACGCTGGATCGGCGAGGAACGGTTCCTGCACGCCCTTAACTATTGCATGTTGCTGCCCGGCCCCGAGGCGCAGCAGCTTGCAGCCTATATCGGCTGGCTTCTCCACAAGACGAAGGGTGGCCTCGTCGCGGGAGCCTTGTTCGTGCTCCCCGGCTTTCTCTCCATTCTGGCTCTCAGTTATCTATACGTCTTGCTTGGTCACGCGCCGGTGATCGCTGGCCTGTTCTTTGGCCTCAAGGCAGCGGTCCTGGCGGTGGTGATTCAGGCCGTGGTGCGTGTGGGATCACGCGCGCTGAAGAACAGCGTCATGCGTGGTATCGCGGCGGCAGCGTTCATTGCGATCTTCTTCTTCGACGCGCCGTTTCCCCTCATCATCCTCACCGCCGGCATCATCGGCTATATCGGCGGACGCAGTGGGATCGCGGCGTTCAAGGGCAATGGCGGGCACGGCCCGGCCGGCGGCGAGGTGATCCACGACCGCGATACCGCGCTCGGTGAAGGTCTGCCCGATCATGCCCGCCCCAATCTGGCCTGGTCGCTCAAGATATCAGCGGTGTTTCTGTTCCTCTGGCTGACGCCGATCGCGGCTTTGCTGCTTCTGCTTGGCCCTGATGACGTGTTCACGCGCATCGCAACCTTCTTCAGCCAGATGGCAGTCGTGACTTTCGGCGGCGCTTATGCCGTGCTCGCCTATGTCGCGCAGGAGGCGGTCAATACCTACGGCTGGCTGAGGCCGGGCGAAATGCTCGATGGCCTGGGCCTTGCCGAGACGACGCCGGGTCCGCTCATCATGGTGACGCAGTTCGTCGGTTTCCTGGCTGCATTCCGGCAGGCGACCGGGCTGCCGCCGCTGGTCGCCGCAACCCTCGGCGCGGCTCTCACGACCTGGGTGACGTTCATGCCCTGCTTTCTGTGGATTTTCGCTGGGGCGCCTTTTGTGGAGCGGCTGCGCGGCAACCGGGTGCTGTCGGCCGCGCTGGGTGCGATCACCGCGGCGGTTGTCGGCGTGATCCTCAATCTCGCATTATGGTTCGCGATTCACACGCTGTTTCGTGATGTGCGCGAGATCCGGTTCGCCGGACTCATCTTCGAGGCGCCGATGGTGGCCTCTCTCTACATTCCAGCGCTGGTGTTGGCGGCGGCCGCCGCGATCGCTGTATTCCGTTTCAAGGTTGGCATGATTCCGACGCTGGCGGCCACGTCGGCAGCCGGTGTCTTGCTCTATCTGTCCGGCGTAATCGGTTGAAGCTCTTTCGAAAGGAGATCGAGATGAAGGGTTTTGTTGTATTCGGCCTCGCCGGGATTCTCGGCATGGCCTCGCCCGTTCAGGCGGCAGAGCCTTGGGAACAAACGGTCAGCACTGTGATAGGCAAGACCGGCACTGAAATGCCCGGCGGGGTCTATCGCATTGGCTTGCCGCGCAGCGATCTTAAAGTGACGCTGGACGGCGTGACGCTGAAGCCAGCGCTCGCGCTCAGCTCGTGGCTCGCCTTTGTTGGACATGGCCAGAATCAGGTGATGGTCATGGGAGACCTGGTGCTCACTGATACCGAGGTTAATCCCGTAATGGCGAAGCTGATTGCCGGCGGGATCGAGATCACCGCGCTCCACAATCATCTACTGCGAAACACACCGCATACTATGTATATGCATATCGCCGGGCACGGTGATCCGGCCCGGTTGGCCAGGACAGTGCATGATGCGCTGGCATTGAGCGGAACGCCGCTTTCGGTAGCGCCTGCGACCAACCCGGCAGCGCCGGAGACACTTGATCTCGACACAGCCGCGCTTGACCGCCTCCTTCGCCACAAGGGCAAGGTCGGCGGCGGCGTCTATGCCTTTGGCATCCCCCGCGCCGAGACGCCGCGCGATGGAGGTATGGCGCTGCCACCAGCGATGGGTGCGGCGATCGCGATCAATTTCCAACCGACCGGCGGAGGCAAGGCGGCGATCACCGGCGATTTCGTGCTTACGGCCGCCGAAGTGAACCCGGTTCTCAAGACACTGCGCGAGAACGGCATCGAGGTGACGGCTCTACATAACCATATGCTCGATGATGAGCCGCGCCTGTTCTTTATGCATTTCTGGGCCAATGACGATGCGCAGAAGCTCGCCCGTGGATTGGCGGCGGCGCTCGGCCATGTGGCGATCACCAGGCAATAAGCGATGCGATGAACATCAAAGATATTTGGCCAATTCGCCGAGCTTCGCCAGTTCCTCGCGCGTAGCCTTAGGCAACGGCCCAACCAGTTCCTCCAAATGGTGCTCGATATGATCGCGCACCAGTAATGTCTTGGTCTTATCGAGTGCCGCGATTACCGCCTGCATCTGCTGAGCCGTCTGAAGACCATCTCGCCCGTCCGCAACCATCTCCACAATCTTAGCGAGATGGCCTTGCGCGCGTTTCAGGCGATTGATCAGGTCAGGATTGGCGGCATGACTCATTGTTCGCTCCTCGCTTCAACGCGGCAATGCTTGCCACCCGTGAAGCGCCACATAGACACCGACAACGAGAATGACAGCGCCCGACACATAAGGCGCTCTGCGGACGATCTCACCAAAGCCGCTCCAACGCTTCGCTACTTGCCTCACGCTCACCGCCGCAATCACGCCCGATGCAACCATTGTAATGGCAAGCCCGATGCTGAAGCACAGGACCAGCACGGCGCCAAGGGTCAACCGTTGGAGCTGGAGGCAGAGCAATAGCACCGTGATCGCGCCGGGACAGGGAATGAGCCCCCCGGTCAGCCCAAACAGGACGATCTGGCCAGTGGTGACATTCTGGTTCGTAAAGCGGCGGCGAATATCCTCGGCATGTTCCATCTCATGCGCGTCCATGAACCCGCCAGTCGCGACTTCCAGCCCGCGTTCCTCGGCTTCGCTTGGCTCGTCATGATGATGATCGTGACCGTGAAGATGGTGGTTGCCATCATGTTTATGACCATGGTCATGGTCATGGTCATGGTCATGGTGATGATAGTGCTCACCGGCGATTTGCTCGCGGCGCGTGCGCCAAAGCATCCACCCGGCGATGAAGACGATGAGCACGCCCGATGCGAGTTGGAAATAGGGTTCGGTGGCATCTGCGTTGAGGCCGCCAAACAGCCACATACCGCCCAGTGCCACAATCCAGACAACTGCCGTGTGGGAAATGGTTGCAGCAAGGCCAAGCAACACAGCTTGTCGCACCGTCCCCCTGACCGCAATGATAAACGCCGCCATCATTGTTTTGGAATGGCCGGGTTCCAACCCGTGCAAGGCCCCCAAGAGAATGGCGGTCGGGACGAACAGCCACGCGTGAGCGGCGCTTTGCTGGAGAAGGTCGGCGAGAGAGTCCATTCGCGCCGCCTAACACCAAAACTGCCTTGGAGTCTATCCTATCCCCCAGGGGGGGATAGGAATCGCGATTTTGATGTGAGGTGGGCTGCACAGACCATGCTTCGCGGTTATGTCAGGCAGCGATCTATGCAGCCGCTTTGTGGCGGGTGTGCGATTTAATCAGCGCATTGCCGATAAGGGTAATCTGCCACCATGCCAGGAGATCATTTGGGCCAGCATGTGCTTGGGCGAAACCCCGCTTCACTAACATGGCAAGTGCCGGATCGCTCGCCGAAGCAAGGAAACCCTTACCCTCGGGCGGCAACGCCGCAAGCTCAGTCAACGCATCCCATTCGGCGTCGGGCAGCAAGCCATTGCTGACAGGAGCCGCTTCCTTGATCGGGACAGGCCCGGCCACCTTGCGACGCTTTTGGGATGTGGGCTTGATCTCCCCCGCCAGCGCCGAGGCAATCCGACGGCCTACGCGATTGGCGGCCTTCACCGATGGATCATGCTGAACATGGGCATAGATCATCGTTGAGCGCAGATTTGCATGGCCGAGGATCGCGCCCGTCAGCGCCAGCGCCTCGCCGTGCGAAGTGGCCGTAGCGCCGACCGTATGACGCAGCGTATGAGGGGTGACGCCCGACAACTCGGCCTTCTTCACGATCTTCGGCCAGACATTCTTGGTGCCCTGGAAATAGCTGTCACCTTCATCGGCGGGGAACACGTAATCCTTGCCGTCCACCTTCTCGATGCCTTTGAGCAAAGTCGCTGCCGCGAGGCAGAGTGGACGGATCGACTTGCCGGTCTTGCTGTCGTCGAGAACGAGCAGACCATTTTCCAGATCGACCTCATCCCATTTCAACTCCGCGATTTCATTGCGGCGGCAGCCGGTCAGCACCCATAGCCGGGTGATGTTGAGCGCCTTGATGTTGACGCCCTCGGCTTCCAATGCGTCACAGGCCGCACCGAGGCGCGCGACTTCCTCAAGTGTGAGGAAGCGTGTGCGCTTGTTGTCGGACTTGTTCACCACCGCCTTCTCGCAGGGGTTAGCTGCGACAATTTCATGCCGCTTGGCGAAGCTGAACACGGCCGACAAATCGCGGAACACCTTGCGCGCCGCACCAGCGCCACCCTTGACGATGATTCGCGTGCGCGGCCCCGCCTTCTCATTCTTCGCCGTCTTGCCAGCCTCGACATCGCGGAAGAATCGCTCGATGTCGGCGGCGTTGACTTCCGTCACGCGCTTGTAGCCGAGCAGCGGCACGACATGGTGGCGCAGCCGAGCGATGGTGTATTTCTTGGTCAAGGACTTCATCGGCTGGCCCTGGCGCTTGCCGCGCTGGATGAAACAGCCTTCCTGCTCATAGCGGTCGACCAGCCCGCTCATCTTCATCTCGGCCCGTTTCGCATTGCGTTTGTTCGCAGGATCGTCGCCGACAGTGGCGGCGGCGAGCAATTCCTTTGCCTTCTTTCTGGCTTGCTCCACCGTCAGGGTTCCGAAGCGGCCGACAGTCATGAACCGGCGCGGTGCGGTGCGGCCACCGCCCTCCGCGCGATAGCGAATGATGAAAGTCTTGCGGCCGGTTGTCGCTATGCGAATACCAAACCCGGATAACTCGCTATCCCAAATCTCATAGCGTTCCGAGCGCGCGCCGGCTGCATCGACGACCGTTTTCGTCAGCTTGACCGATTTTTCTTCCGCCATTTTCTTGCGATCTCCGGGCGATCCCACCCTCGAATTGGTGTCCACATGGTGTCCACCAAAAGAGAAAAATGTGGGTTTCCTCTAGGATCATTCTAGCGTAGTTTTGTGTGGAAAACAAACTGATAATCAGTGACTTAATCGTATAGTGGCGAACTATGGCGCAGACCTGACGGATAGTTGATGCAACTTTGCCAAGGTTGGGGTCGAGGGTTCGAATCCCTTCGCCCGCTCCAGATTTCTTCCTTATATCAATGTGTTGCGATGCCTTCCATCTCGGGGGGCGCCGTCTCATGGCCGCTGGCGTCCACGGGCTCGGAATCCGTGAGCGTCGAATTGCCTGCGTAATTGCTCAGATCCCTCATGGAGCAGCTATGTTTCGGCGCTGAGAGTCGATGCTCCTGGGGAAAGTTATCCCTTGAGCGGGGGCGACCTGTCTCCCGCTACCCCTTCTAGGGGCACCCCGCACCCTCCGCTCGACAGGCTCTTACAAGGCGTCCGCCCCGGACCAGACGCACAAAGCAGGTCAGGCGAGTGACGGACTCGTGTGCCGAAGGGGTTGTCGATGATGTACCGCCAATATCCGTCCGGACCGCGCCGGGCGATGTCATTCGACGTCGCGACCATGTGAAAGTCTTGACCGGTCGGTGTCTTCCCAACGATGTTCCAGTCGAGCACGAGCGATGCAATCGTGTCCGCCACTAAGATGTGGCGGGCGATGATCACCATCGGCAGTTGCGCGCTATAATATTTCAGCAACTCAGCCCGAATGGCCGGGGCCCCGCGCTGTGGTTCGCCATTGGCACTGACCAATATGGTGTCGGGCTCATAGAAGCCGCACATGATGTCGATATCCATCGAGTTGAAATGCTGGAGAAGCGAGGGGACGATCCCTCCAGCGCGCGGGAGAGTTCAGGCTTGGAAGCCATCGGCAGGTTCCTTGTTGGTGTTATGAGAAGAGTTTCGGTTCGCAGCGCGGTATGGAATCGCCAGCGCAGATTAGGCCTGAGCCTTCACGGGTAGTCGAAACGGTGCGCCGAGCCGATTGAAGGCGTTCATCGCTGCGATCGTGATGGTGAGATCAACCAGATCCTGGGGTGGGAACGCGGCCGCCGCAGCAGCATAGGCTTCATCCGATGCACGCGTTTCGCTGAGTAGCGTCACCTCCTCGGCCCAGGCCAGCGCCGCGCGATACTGCTCGGGAAACAGATGAGGCACCTCGGCCCAGACCGGTAGCAGCGCGACCTTGTCGATCGGCATGGTTTTCAGCAGATCGCGCGTGTGCAGATCGATGCAATGGGCGCAACCGTTGATCTGCGAAACACGCAGGAAGACGAGGTGGATCAGTTCCTCAGGAAGGTTGGTGCCCGTGGTGACATAATGGTGGATGCCGAACAGCGCCTTGGCGCCCTGCGGGGCGACCTCGTGCCAGATCAGTCGCTTGTCTTTGCTCATGATGATTTCCTTCGTCTTGGACGGCGTTCAAAAACGCTCGCCAACCCTGACGACGCAGGAAGAGGCAGTGTGACATATCCGCCGATCTTTTTTCACTCGGGCGGGTTTTCTCCGTTCGTTCCGCGAGTGCCAACGCCATCCCGGGCGCGACGATCTCATCCTTGCTGAGCCGCCGGCCGCCATTCCGGTCAGGTCAGATCAGCTTGTCCAGTGTAAGGGGCAAGTCGCGCACCCGCCTGCCGGTTGCGTTGAAGACAGCATTGGCGACGGCTGCGGCAACGCCGGTGGTTCCGATCTCGCCAATCCCGCGCGCGCCGAGGGGCGTGCGGGGATCGGGGATGTCGGTCCACAAGACATCAATGTCCGGCACGTCGAGATGCACCGGCACATGATAGTCGGCGAGCGACGTGCTCATGATGCGGCCGCTGCGTTCGTCGAGCAGCGTCTCCTCGGTCAGGGCCATGCCCAGGCCCATGATCATGCCACCCTTGAACTGGCTGGTCGCTGTCTTGGCATTCAGGATGCGACCGCAATCGAACGCACCGACCAGACGATCGACGCGAATTTCGCCCGTGACGTTGCTGACCCGCAATTCGCAAAAGATCGCCGAGGTACTGTGCATGGCATATTTCAGTATTTCGAGCGGCGCACCGCTTTCGCCGACCACGCTCAGCTCGTGTCGGCCGGCGCGGCCCAGGATGGAGGCGAAGCTTTCGTGGCGGGCGGGATCCTCGACACTGCGCAAGCCGCCGTCGGCAAATTCGACCTCGCCTGGCTTGAGGCCGGCCAGCGGCGTGTCATTGCCCGCCATCCGCATAAGCTGAACCGCGAGTTTTCCGCTGGCCGCGCTGATGGCCGCCGCCAGTGATGCGGTCTGCGACGATCCGCCGGCAAAGCTGGCGAAAGGCAGGCTCGAGTCCCCGATCGTCACTGTGACGCGATCGAGCGGGAGGCCGAGGCGATCGGCCGCGTGCTGCCGCTGGACCGTCGCGGTGCCCATGCCCATTTCGTGGGCGGCGCTGGCCACATGGGCGTCGCCGGCGGCGTCGATGGTGATCCGGACGGATGTACCGGGCATGCGGGTGAATGGAAAGGTGCCGGTGGCACAGCCCATGCCGATCAGCCATTCGCCGTCCCGCCGCATGCCTGGCTCTGCCGTGCGCCGGTCCCAGCCGATGCGCGCCGCGCCCAGGTCATAGGCCTCCATCATCGCATTCTGCGAGTGGGGCGCCCCGCTTACCGGGTCACGGCTCGCGGCGTTGATTCGGCGCAGTTCGATAGGGTCCATGCCGAGGGCATGCGCCAGCTCATCCATCGCGCATTCGATCGCAAAAGTGCCCGGCGTCTCGCCGGGGCCGCGCATGAAGCTGTTCGCGAGAAGGTCGAGATCGACATAATGCTGGACGATATCGAAACTCTCGCTGGCGTATAGGGAGCGGCCAGTGAGGCTGAACCCTTCGTCGCAGACACTGTGCAGCGGCTTCACGCCATAGCCATGGTGAAGCAGCGCCTTGAGTTTGCCATCCGCGTCCGCAGCCAGTGCCACCCGTTGCTCGGTCTGTGTGCGCCCGCCCACCAGCCGGTGCATGCTGGCGCGCGAGAGGGTGATGCGCACCGGGCGGCCCGCGAGCTTTGCGGCTGCCGCGCCAAGGATCTGATGATCCCACAAGCCCTTCGCGCCGAACCCACCCCCCACATAGGGCGAGCTGACATGAACATTGCCTGCCTTCAGCCCGAATATCTTTGCGAGCGAACCGGCGGTTCCGTGAACCATCTGGGTCGCATCGTGAACGATCAGCTTGCCTTCACGCCAGACGATCGTCGCGGCATGCGGCTCGATCGGATTATGGTTCTCCCAGGGCGTCGTATAGACGGCATCGACCTTGCAGGCCGCTTCGGCGAACTTCCTTCGTGCATCGCCTTTGTCGAGGCGGTTGCGCTCGACAAGGATCGATTCCGGCGTGTAGGCGCTCGCCTTGCCCTCCTCGAACCGCGTGCGGGCCGGCATGGCATCATAGCGCACGCGGACCAAGGTGGCGGCATGATCGGCCTGCTCGCGCGTTTCGGCGAGGATCACGGCCACGACCTGCCCGTTCCAGCGAATCTCGGCGTCCTGCATGATCGGCAATGTGTGATTGCCGGCGGCCTTCAGGTTGGTCATCCCGATGGGCGGCGGAACGCTCATTCTGGGCGCATTGCGATAGGTCATGACCAGCGCGACGCCGGGCACCGCTTGCGCTGCGGATATGTCCAGTTCGGCGATCTTGCCGCGCGCGATCGTGGAATGGACAAAGGCCGCGTAGAGAAGCTCCTCCATCGGCACTTCGGCGGCGAACCGCGCCGCGCCGCGCACCTTGTCGGGCCCGTCGACCCGCGACTGCTGTCCGCCGAGCGCCACGCGCTTGTCGATCAGCGGATCAGGGATGCCGCCGGGCAGCCAACTCGCCGGGACATGGCCAAGGACGGCGCGCACGCCGCCGACAATGGCGTTCTGCAGCCTGGTCATGCGCGCGCTCCTGCGAGGGTGGAGAGGACGGCGACCACCGTGCGTTCGACGAGGCCGATCTTGAAGGCATTGCTGGACAGGGGCCGAGCATTGGCCAGCTCTTCCCGGATCGCGGCAAGGATGGCGTCGCGATTCGGCGCAACACCGATCAGCGCCGTCTCGGCCCGCGTCGCCCGCCAGGGTCTGGCGGCGACGCCACCCAGCGCGATTCGGGCTTCGGTAATGCGTCCGTCGGCGAGCGCCAGGCCGCCGGCCACGGAGATCAGCGCGAAGGCGTAGCTGGCGCGGTCGCGGACCTTGCGGTACTCCGAATGCTTGACTGCGTCCGAAGGCGGCGGCAGCTCGACGCCGGTGATCAATTCTCCTGGCTTCAGCACGGTCTCTGTCTGTGGGGTGGCATCGGGCAGGAGATGAAAGCCCGCCAGCGGCACTGATCGCTCCCCGTCGGGCCCCGAGAGATGGATCACAGCATCGAGCATGGCGAGCGCGACGCACATGTCGGAGGGATGCGTGGCGACACACTGGTCCGACGCGCCCAAGATCGCATGATAGCGATTGAATCCGTCGAGCGCGTCGCAACCGGCGCCCGGCTGTCGCTTGTTGCAGCGGGCGCCCTCGACATCGTAGAAATACATGCAGCGCGTACGCTGGAGGATATTGCCCCCGACCGTCGCCATGTTGCGAATCTGTGCAGAGGCCCCGGCGAGGAGCGCGCGCGCGAGCACCGGATAGCGGCGTCGCACGAGCGGATGGGCGGCAAGGGCGGCGTTCCTGACCGATGCGTCGATCAGCAAGCCACCGCCATCGCCTTCCCGGATGGCGCCATCCAGGCGGCTGACGTCGACCAGCTCGCCCGCCTGCTCGACATTCTGGCGCAGCAGATCGACAAGGTTGGTCCCGCCGCCCAGAAACCGCGCGCCGCCGCCAGACCGCGCCAGGGCATCGGCCCGATCCGCCGCGCGGACATAGCGCAGCGGCGTCATGCCGTGGCCTCCGCCAGCATCTCCTCGATCGCCTCAACGATCCCGTTATGCGCGCCGCAACGGCAGAGATTGCCGCTCATGCGTTCGCGGATTTCCGCGCGCGTCACGGCCGGCGGGCCTGCGGCGATGTCGAGGGTCACGTAGCTGGGGTCCCCGCGCCGCAGTTCCTGCGCCATCGCGATCGCCGAGCAGATCTGGCCGGGGGTGCAATAGCCGCACTGCAGTCCGTCATGCTCGATGAAGGCCTGCTGGAGCGCATGTAACTCCCCGCTCTCAGCGGCAAGGCCTTCGATCGTCCGGACGTCGCTCCCGTCCGCCTGTGCGGCAAGCGTGAGACAGGACAGGACGCGGTTCCCATCGAGAAGGACCGTGCAGGCCCCGCAGGCGCCCTGGTCGCATCCTTTCTTGGTGCCGGTAAGGTGGAGATGCTCCCGCAAGTGGTCGAGCAGCGAGACCCTGGCGTCGTCAGGCGGCAAGACGTCCACACCGTTCACGCGTATCGCCATGACTTCGCTCCACTTGCTGACGCGACCAAGCCGGTCAGCGTCGCAAGCAAGATACAACGAAGTTCGGACTATTCAACCATCGTTGTAGACGATCTTGGTAATCATTGCGATAAACCGATCCCGCTCATCGGGCGACAGTCGGGAGAGCATCAGCATATACATCTGGCGATAGGTCTCCCTCTGTGCCTGTGTATAGGCCGCGCCAGCCTCGGACAGGGTCAGCGCGACCGCCCGACGATCCGCTTCGATGCGCTCGCGCTTCAGGAAGCCGCGCTTCACGAGCCGGTCCGTCGCCGAGGACAACGTGGTGGTGGGCACGCCCAGGAAGCGAGCAACGTCAGTGGGCCCGCAGCCGGCATGATCCGCAATGTATTGCAGCACTGCCTTGTCCAGCTCGGCAAGGGGTCGCTCGGACCGCAGCGCGTCCGCAAGCTTGTATCTTCGCGCGAACGTTTCGAACGCAGTGCCGAGCGCGACGAGCTGGTCTTCAGTGGGATCACTCATTCTGCCCGCATATCGCGTCTCGGCCTCAATTGGCCAGTGTTGCCCGTGGGAGAACGATAGGCGAAGCAAGCGCCAATTGAAGCCACCTGAACCTCACCGTCATCAGACTGTCAGAATAGCGCATTAGCGAGCCCCAGATTTTCGGGAATGGGGCTTTCGTGATCACGATCGATGAAGACAGAACATCGTGGTTCATGCGGCATATCCTGCCCCATGAGCCGGCGCTCAAGGCGTGGCTGTCCTCGAAAAGGTCGATCGGCATCGATGTCGACGATATCGTGCAGGAAACCTACAGCACCCTGGCATGCCGCGAAAGCGTCGCCGATATCCGCTTCCCCCGGGCCTATCTGTTCCAGATCGCGCATTCGCTCGTCATTCGCCATATTCGCCGGGCGCGCATCGTGTCCTTCCAGGCGCTGGAGGATCTCAACACGGGCGATTGGGAGGACGACGCGCCGTCGCCCGAACGGCAGGCCATCGATCGTGACGAATTGCGCCAGCTTGCCTGCGCCATCGCCGCCATGCCGCCGCAGACGCGCAAGGCGTTCACGCTCCGGCGGGTGAACGGACTTTCCCAGCGTGAAGTCGCGCAAGAGCTCAACTTATCCGAGAACACGGTCGAGAAACATATATCGCGGGGAATTCGTTTCTTGACGGATTGGTTCGGGAATGGCGGAAAGACCAATGCCCGATCCTCTAAGACCGCGAAACCGGAGAGCCCGACCCTGCATGATCAAGTCCGAGTCCAGTCAGAGCATTGATGAGGCGGCGGCTGACTGGGTGGCGCGCCGTGATCGGGCGGATCTGACGCAAGAGGAAGAGGCGGCTTTTCAGCATTGGTTGATGGGAGACGTGCGCCGGCCCGGCGCGCTCCTGAGAGCGCAGGCGGTGTTCCTGCGCAGCGAGGCCGCCGGCGCTCTGGGCAATCGTTATGATCCGGCAGACTTCCAGATCGAGGCCAAGGCGGATATCTCCGCCCCTCAAGTCTCGCGGCGGCGTCTGCTGATGGCGGGCAGCGGCATGGCGGCCGCTGTGATTGTCGGCGGGCTCGGTTTCGGCCTGCTCATGCCGCAAGCTTATGCAACGGAGCGCGGAGAACGGCGGCTCGTGCGCCTCGAAGACGGGTCGAGCATCTTCCTCAACACCGATACGCGCGTTTCCGTGCGCTATGCCGGCGGCGCGCGGATTGTCGATCTGGTCAAGGGAGAAGCCTTCTTCACCGTCGCGCCCGATGCGAAACGTCCCTTCACGGTCGAGGCCGGTGAGGATCGCATCAGCACCGGGGGCGCCAGTTTTTGCGTGCGCCTGCTGGAAGATCGGCCGGCCCGCATTCTCGTCGACGAGGGGCAGGTGAGCGCGACCGCTGCTGCCGGCCACAATGTCCTGCTGCGGGCGGGAACCCGTCTGGATATGGCGTTGGACTCCCCGGGCCGGGCACGCCCCGTCTCGATCTCGGCAGAGGAGATCATTCGCGATCTTGCCTGGCGCGACGGCAAGATCGCCTTTCAGGGCGAGACGCTCGCACAGGCAGCGGAGGCCTTCGCACGCTATGGTGATCCATCGATCGAAATTCGCGACGAGGCTTTGCGGCAGGAGCAGGTCACGGGCTTGTTCGCGGCCAACGATCCGGTCGGGTTCAGCAAGGCCATTGCAAGCCTGTTCGGCGCCCATCTGGTCCGCCAGGGCAGCAGCATCGTTTTGAGCCGTCCGGCCGCCTGATCAAAAATAATCTGATGGCGAGTGGCGGAAGTCGCTCTGCCGAACGTCAACCACCCCGATCACTGCATCATCGTAAATCGGGGGTAGGGAATGACTATTCGTGCAGCCGTCCTGACGGGCGGCGTGGCTCTTGCCGTGCTTGCGACTGCCACGCCAGCGCAGGCACAGACGCGCAGCTTCAATGTTTCAGAGCAGCCTGCCGTCAGCGGCATTCCCGAGTTCGCGCGGCAGGCGCAGATCCAGATCATCGCGCCGGCCGGCGACCTCCAGGGCGTTCACACAAAGGCGGTCATCGGCTCGCTGGACATTCGCGTCGCGCTTCGCCGCCTGCTCGAAGGCACGCCACTGCGCATCGTGTCGGACAATGGAAAGCTCATCATGCTCCAGTCCACCCTGCGTGCCGTGCGGGAGAAAGGCAGCATAACCGGCCAGGTTCTGAACCCAGTCACCGGCAACTATATGCGTGACGCCATCATCCGGCTGACGACTGCCGATGGCGACCGGCATGTCACCACCGTAGACAACGAAGGGGCCTATCGCATCGCCGATCTGCCCGCAGGCACCGCGCAGATCACCGTCAGCTACACGGGCTATGAGGAGATTTCCCAGACGGTCGAAATCACCGCAGGCGGCACGACCACGCTGAATTTCGATCTCCAGCAGACCGGCGTGACGCAGGCGTCGTCCGGAAATGACATCGTGGTGACTGGCACCGTGCGAGAGGGCGATGCGCGCGCGATCATGAGCCAGCGCAAGTCGATGAACATCACCAACAGCCTTTCCTCGGAATCCTTCGGCGATATCGCCGAAGGCAATGTCGGCGAGTTCATCAAGTTCATGCCCGGCGTCGACACGGCTGGCGAAGGTGATGATACGGTGCGCTATGTCCGCCTGCGCGGCCTACCGTCCGAGTACACCGCCATCACGGTGAACGGGGTGCGCATGGCCGCAGCGGACGCGAATGACGGCTCGACCACTTCGCGCTCCTTCAGCTTCGAGCAGGTCTCGCTGAGCAGTGTGGATTCGATCGAGATTTCCAAGACGATCAGCGCGGACGTGGACGCCAATGCCCCGGCCGGCACCATCAATCTGCGGACCAAGCGCGCTTTCGATCGCAAGGGACGACGGATCAACGTCCAGCTGAGCGGCTACACTCACGACGACATGTGGCGCGATCGCGTGACGGGGCCGGGCGAAGGCAAGCACGAAGGGCGCTTTCGACCCAATGGGCAACTTGAATATTCCGATGTCTTCTTCGGCAATCGCCTGGGCGTGGTGGCCAGCATCAGCCAGTCCAAGACCTATACGGAGATGGAACAGGTCTATTATCCGCGCAGCTACGTGCCCACCGCCGCCAGCCCCGAGCCATTGGCGCTGACGAGCATCTATACGCATATGCGCGCGCAGGAGGTCTCGCGCTTCGCCTCATCGCTGACGCTGGACTTCCGCGCGACGGACGCGCTGACACTTTCCTTGGCCGGCATCTACAACCGGTCCTATCTCTGGTCCGGCCAGCGTGCCTACAGCTTCATCACGGGCGCGCGGGCGGCCGGCGTGATTGGCGATCCCGCCGTGGATTTCACGACCAAGTCCAGCACGGCCAGCGTCGAGGCCGTGTCCAACGCCATTTCCAAGCGTGGCAAAGGTGTGACGCTGCTCCCGAGCTTCGAATATAAGCACGAGCGTTTCACGCTCGACGGCAATTTCTCCTACTCCAACTCGACCAGCAACTATGATCCGCTGGGCAATGAGGGCGCCATCTTCAGTCTTGCCACGTCTCCCAGTGCGCGGGGCAGCTTCTCTGTGCATCGCTCGGGCCTGGACACGCAGGACTGGACGATCACCCAGCTGACCGGTGCCGACTGGAGCGATCCGGCCAGCTATACGAGCCCGACATCGATCGTGCTCAACACGCAGGACGGGCGGTGGGCGCGCACCGAATTATGGGGCGGCGGGCTGAACCTCTCGTTCCACTCGCCTTTCGAAGCCTTGCCGATCCTGTTCAAGACAGGCGTGAAATTCCAGCGCGCCATCTATGACTTCGCCAATGAGCGCGCGGCCAGCCAGTATCGCTACACGGGGCCACTCAGCCCGGCTGCCTTCCTGGCGTTGAACCAGAGCGCCAACGAACTGTCCTTCGATCAACTCGATATCGACATCGCCTCACTGTCCGGCAGCAGCCGGCTCTACATGCCCAGCAACCAGAAGATCGGGCAGATGTTCCTCTCGAACCCCGACCTGTTCGAGCATACGCTGACCGCCGCGAACTACTACACCGCCTATATCGCCAATCGCCGGCATTTCGAGGAAGACACCAATGCCGCCTACGTCATGGGCACGGCGGACATTACCGCCCGCCTGAAGGTCCGGGCCGGCCTGCGCTGGGAGCAGACGCGGACCCGGTCGCGCGAGTTCGATGCCCTGTCCGCCGACGCCGTTCGCGCCGCTGGCTATGCGGTCACGGCGAGCACGGGGCGTGCCTCGACGCTGGAAGGCATCAAATATCAATATGAAAGCAATCCGCTGATCGACCGGAAAGGAAGCTACGACTATTTCTTCCCGAGCGCGTCGCTCAAATTTTCGCCCACGGACAGCCTGGACATCCAGCTCGGCTACAGCCGCACGATCCGGCGGCCCGAAGTCAACATATTGGCGGGCGTCTGGTCGGTGAACGACGCCACGCTGACGGTGACCGCGCCCAATCCCGGCCTGAAACCGGAGGTATCCGACAATTTTTCCGCGCGGATCGTCAAATATTTCGAGCCGGTGGGTCTCGTCGCCGTCAACTATTTCCAGAACCGTGTGAAGGGTCTGTTCCAGACCGAGGAAATGACGGCGGAGGAGTTCGGCTATACCGGTACCGACTATGCCGGATACATTTTCCGCACGACGCGGACGGTGTCGGGCGACGCCATCAACATTCGCGGTCTGGAGCTCGAGCTGAATCATTCGCTCGACTATCTGCCGGGCCTGCTGAGCGGACTGACGGTGCGGGGCTCTTACACCTATACCGCGCCGGAAGTCCCCATCGCCCTTTCGGCACGGCATCTGATCTCCGCATCGCTGGCCTACAAGAAGGGGCCCATCGCCTTCAACCTGAACAGCCTCTGGACCGGCCGGAAGCTCAACAGTGCTGCGAGCGGCTCCTACATCCGGCCGCGCACCGACATGAACTTCTCGGGCAGCTATTCGCTGAGCCCCCGCGTGCGGCTGTTCATGTCCATGCGCAACCTGCTCAACGAGAAGACGCTCATCATGCTGCCCGGCGTCGACACGCCGGCCGGTCCGGTCGGCGACCATGCTGGGGATTATCGTGCCTACGGTCGCAGCGCGACCTTCGGCGTCCGGGCAACCTTCTGAGCGAGGCCAGCCATGCTGACATGCGATCGCCGGCATTTCCTGGCAGCGACGGGCGGGCTGGCCCTGACCGGCGCTCTGGGACGCGTGGACAGGCTCTGGGCGGCCCCGCGGTTTCCCGACGATCCGTTCGCGCTGGGGGTAGCGGCTGGCGATCCCTGGCCGGACGGCTTCGTCATCTGGACGAGGCTCGCGCCTCGACCGCTCGAGGAGAATGGCGGCATGCCCAAGGCGGCCGTCGCGTTGCAATGGGAAGTGGCGGAGGACCCGGCCTTCCGGCGCGTGGTCCAGCATGGCGACACGCTGGCAAGACCGGAACTGGCGCACAGCATCCATGTGGAAGTGGAGGGACTGCATCCGCGCCGCCCCTATTGGTATCGCTTTGCCATCGGTGGGGTTGCCCAAAGTCCCGTCGGGATGGCGCGCACGGCGCCCGCCCCGGGCGATCTGCCGGAACAGATGCGCCTGATCGTGGCGGGCTGCCAGAATTATCAGCATGGCTGGTATAGCGCCTGGCGCCATATTTCCGAAGAACCCGATATCGACGCCGTGTTCCACTATGGCGACTATATCTATGAGGATGGCGGCCCCTCGAAGAAGGTCATCTGCGATGCCTCGGGCAAGGTGGTCAGCCGCGCTCATCTGGGCGGCGAAACATACAGCCTCGACGATTATCGCCGCCGCTATGCGCTCTACAAGAGCGACCCCGATCTGCAGGCCGCCCATGCGGCGGCGGCCTTCATCATGTCGTTCGACGATCATGAAGTGGATAATAACTGGGTCGGGGCATCCGATCAGGACGGAACGCCGCCAGAGGCTTTCCTGCTACGCCGCTTCGCCGCGATGCAGGCCTGGTACGAACATGTGCCGGTACGGCGCGCGCAGTTCCCCCATGCCGATGGTCTCACCATGTTTCGGCGGCTGGATTATGGTGCCCTCTGCCGCATCCATGTGCTCGACACGCGCAGCTACCGGACCGACCAGCTCTGCATGGGATCGGACGACCATCATTGCCGCACCGATGAGCGCCCGGACTCGACGATGATCGGCCCTGCCCAGGAGGCCTGGCTGGCCGAGGGCCTGCGCGGCAGCACGGCCCGCTGGAACCTGATCGCGCAACAGGTGCGCATGATGCCGCTGGTCCGGCGCGGGCCGGCGGGCGAAGCGCTGCCCACTCCAACCGATACGTGGAGCGGTTACCCGCAAGCGCGCGCGCGGCTGGTGAGCGAGATCGCCCAAGCCGGCCTCACCAATGTCATTGTCGCCACGGGAGACGCGCATATGCACAATGTCGGCACCGTGCCCATGCGGGACGATGAGCCCGATGGACCAGCCGCCGCTGTCGAATTCATGGCCAGTTCGATTTCCTCCGAGGGCGATGGCGCTCCGGTAACGCCTGCCATCCAGGCCTATCTGGATGGCCGCAACCCCAATCTCGTCCTCGCCAATCACCAGCGCGGCTATGACCGGTTCGATATCGAACCGGCGCTGTGGCGCACCGACGTCAAGGTGATCGACCAGGTCCAGAAGCCGGGCGGGAGCGCGCACACATTGGCGCGTTTTGCCGTGGCCCCTCACGGAGCCGCGATAGTGCGTGCCTGACGATGCATAAGCGCAGCGGAACACTGATCACTCTCGACTTGCTGTCTGCTGTCTAAAGGAATGCTCTCATGCCGGAGTTCGCCGTACATACATGAGCGTATGTCTTCTGCCAGGGAACGCGGTTCTTTGAGCCGTGACTGAACCAACGGTGTCGTCACGGGCTGTTGATCTCTCAACATCGGTGAGGCACCATGGTAGCATGCCGGGCAGCCGGCAGCGGAGAGGATCATGGCCGAGAAACCAGTTGAGCACCAATTCCTTACCGCTTCTCGACGAGGGTTTATTGGAGGTGCCGCTGTTCTGGGCCTCGGTGGCAAAAGCGCGCTGGCCGTCTCTACCCGCACCCATCCCGTTGCATCCCAGCCCTGGTTCGAGACGTATCTCGACGCGTTCAATCGGGCGGACGAAGAGAAGTTCGGTGCCTATTATGCCGATGATGTGCAGTTCTTCGGCCAAGCTGCTCAGGTTACGGGTCGGCAGGCTATCTTGGACTTCTACAGAACAGTCCGGAAATATCTTCATGAGCGTGTGGAGCTCCAGACCTTTGTTGGCGATCCCACGGGCGCCCACATGCTCGCGGTGCTGAGAACCACGTTGGTGGCTCATACAGACTGGCCGGATATGCCCACCGGCCCGCTGAAAGCTGGAGACACGCGCGAGAGCGTGAACTTCGTGATGTATGACATTGCGGAGGGATTCTTCACCCGCGTCCGCTCAGCCCGGTTCAGCCCACAGAAGGGACGCAGCGCATGAACCAGGAAGAGCGGTTCCGCGCCTACATCGCGGCCTTCAATGCACAGGACTGGAGCGAGTTGGTGCGCCACTATGCGCCCGATGTGCACCTCACCATCGGCAATGGCACCCAGATGATCGGACATCATGCCATCATCGAATTCTATCGCAAGGTTAACCAGCAGACCCGCCGAATTATCGAAGTCCGCCACAGCTTTACGGACGGCAAGCGCCTTGTCGCGGAGTTGGCCTCGGAGTTTGAGGCCATCGTGGATGCTCCTGATTTCACGTCCGGTCCGCTCAAGAAGGGCGATCGCTACCGTATCAACAGCTTCGCGCTCTATGAGTATGAAGCTGACCAGTACACCAATATCCGCGCCGCCGTTTTCCGTCGGGATTTCGGGCCGTTCGGCTGAAGACGATCGGCATACCGCTGCCGCGATCAGAGCGGGGCGAACAACTTTCCGACGGCGGATCCCAATAACGGCCCGGGCAAGCTCGTCAGCCAGCGCACGTCGTCCATATCAAAACACCGATCCTACCCCTCGCGGCTGGCCCCGGTGCCGCTGCGCTTCAGGCGCACCAGTGCTTCGTCGAGGGCCGAGAGGAAGCGGGAGCGATCGGTCTTGCTGAAGGGAGCGGGGCCGCCGATGATATCGCCTCCGGCGCGCAGGTCGGCCATGATCGCCCGCGTGGCGATCGCGCCGCCGATCGAGGCCATGGTGAAGGGCTTGCCGTTCGGGGCAATCACGATCGCCCCGGCCTTGAGGCACCGGTCGGCAAGCAGGATGTCCGCGGTGATGCAGACGGCTTCCCCGTCCGCCCGCTCCGCGATCCAGTCATCGGCGGCGTCGAAACCGTCGGAGACGATCACGCGCTCGATCGAGGGGGCGATCGGAACCCGCATCGGGCTGTTGCTGACGATGCTGACGGCGACCTCATGCCGGAAGGCGACCTTGTATATCTCGTCCTTCACGGGGCAGGCGTCGGCATCCACCAGGATGCGGATCACCTCTCCCGCCCGTTCTTCTTGCGCCAGCCGCCCTTGCCAGCCCCCGGCCCGGGCTTGCGGCCCTTGCCGCCATCCGGCTTGCCATGATCGGCTCGCCCGAGACGGGCCCGAATGGGGCGTGGGCCATCGGACGGACGGTTCTCCTCGCGGCGGTTCTGACGCGCAGCGTCACGCGGCTTTCCCTCGACCGGCTGGATCTCGACATCATCCTCTTCATTCGCCGTGCGGCGGACGGCATCCAGGAACCGTGACGCCAGGGCACCGGGCACCTCGAACAGCGTCTCGCTGGCCGCGATGCGGATGGCGCCGATCTCGTTGCGGCTCACATGGCCGCGCCGGCAGAGCAACGGCAGGATCCAGCGGGCCTCGGCATTCTGTCGGCGACCGATGTTGAGGCGGAACCACGCGCTCCCCTCGAACCCCGCGCGGGGCTGGCGCGCTTCCTGAGGCGCATCGCTGCCCAGCAGATCCTCGGGCGCGGGCAGGCGGACGCGATGGGCGTGGACCAGCGCCGCGGCAATGTCATGCGCGCTTCGCTCGGCCAGCAACCGGTCGGCCAGCTTGTGGTCCTGTTCGTCGAGCTCCACGGGGGCGAGCAGGGTGGTCAGCAGGCGTTCGCTGTCGGCGCGGCGAATGTCGTCCGCGGAAGGCGGCGAGACCCATTCGGCGGGGATGCGGGCGCCCCGCAACATGGATTCGACCCGCCTGCGCCGCTGATAGGGCACGATGAGGACGGCCGTGCCTTTCTTTCCCGCGCGACCGGTGCGGCCGGAGCGATGCTGCAGCGTCTCCGCGTCACGGGGGATATCGACATGGATGACGAGGCTGAGATTGGGCAGGTCGATGCCGCGCGCGGCCACGTCGGTCGCCACGCAGACCCGCGCGCGGCGATCGCGCAGGGCCTGCAGCGCCTGATTGCGCTCGTTCTGGCTGTGCTCGCCGGAAAGCGCGACGGCGCCGAAGCCACGCTCCACGAGATTGGCATGGAGATGGCGGACATTGTCCCGCGTCCCGCAGAACAGGATCGCTGTCTCCGCCTCGTGGAAGCGCAGCAGGTTGACCACGGCATTCTCGATGTCGGACGGCGCGATGGCCATGGCCTGATAGCTGATGTCGCCATGGCCGCGATCCTGCGAGACGGTCGAGATGCGCAGGGCGTCGCGCTGATAGCGCCGGGCGAGCGCCACGATCGGCGCGGGCATCGTTGCCGAGAAGAGCAGGGTCCGCCGTTCGGACGGCGTCGCGTCGAGGATTTCCTCGAGATCCTCGCGAAAGCCCATGTCGAGCATTTCGTCGGCTTCATCGAGCACCACGCCGCGGAGCGCCGCCAGATCGAGCGCGCCGCGCTCCAGATGATCGCGCAGGCGCCCGGGGGTACCCACCACGATATGCGCGCCATGGTTGAGCGCGCGCCTTTCCCGCGATGCGTCCATGCCGCCGACGCAGGTCGCGATACGGGCGCCGGCCTTGCCGTAGAGCCAGATGAACTCGCGGCTGACCTGCAGGGCCAGTTCCCGCGTCGGGGCGATAATGAGCGCCAGCGGCTTGCCGGGCGGCGGCATGAGGCCATCGTCCCCAAGCAGATCGCTCGCAAGGGCCAGGCCGAAGGCGACCGTCTTGCCGGAACCGGTCTGCGCGGAGACGATGAGGTCGCGGCCATGGGCCTCTGCCTCGAGGACGGCGGCCTGAACGGCTGTGGGGGCAGTGTAGCCATGCTCGGATAGCGCATCGCCAAGAACAAGCGGAAGATTGGAAAAGGACATGTGACTCGCAAATCAAGAAGAGCCGCGCGCGGCCCGGAATGTGGCAATAGACGCTTTCGCGGCCCGGCATCGGGCGCGCGCATGATCTGGCGGCTGTGGTGGGCCGGCCGCGTCAGCGGATGCCTTGAAGGGCCCCATACAGCTTATCTGTGCTTTTGGCTTCCACAGTTTTCGATTCGTCCCGCCAGCGAGTGGGCAGGGCCGCGATTTGTCCGTGAAGCGGGAGAGCAAAGTACCCGATGCGGACGCCTGAACAGGAAAGGCCGGACCGCGGCATTGCCACGATCCGGCCTTGGGGAGGGATTTGGGGGCGCCTCCCCTGGGGGTCAGTGGGCGTTGAACGCCAGTCGTTTGACGAGGTGATCGGGGCCGAGCAGCGTCACGGGCTTGCCCGTGGCTTTCCGGCGCGCGACCCATTCGCGCATCAGCTCCGTGCTGGTATGGTCGATGCCGTGCAGCCGATGGAGATCGAGTTCGACGGCATGCTCGCGGGGAATGCTTTCCAGCACCTGCGTGAGCCGGGTCAGGCTGACGAAGGTGGCCGAGCCATCAAGACGCAGATGGCTGATTTCCTCCGAGCGCTCTTCCTCGACCTTGAGCCGCAGCGTCTTGCGATGCTGGATCAGTTCGATCACCGAGAGGCCAAGGCCCACCAGAACACCGGTCAGAAGGTCCGTCGTCACTACTAGGATGAAGGTGACTGCCCAGATCGCCGCCGGCAATATGCCGTAATTGGCGAACAGGTGGCGCACATGCGTCAGGCTCACGAGCCGCCAGCCGGTGACGACCAGGACACCGCCAAGCGCTGCCATCGGGATCTCGCGCAGCAGGCCGGGCAGCAGCGCGACGAAGCCGAGGATCCAGATGCCATGCAGAATGGCCGACCAGCGGGTCTTCGCGCCGGCCTGCACGTTGGCCGAGCTGCGGACGATCACGCCGGTCATCGGCAAGGCGCCCGCGAGGCCGCAGAGCAGGTTGCCGACGCCCTGTGCGCGCAGTTCCTTGTTATAATCCGTGCGGACGCCATCGTGCATGCGGTCGACAGCCGCCGCCGAGAGCAGGGTCTCCGCGCTGGCAATGAAGGCGATGGCAAGCGCGGCCACCAGCAGCGCGGGCTGCGTCAGCGGCGCAAGGAAGCCGGTGCCGGGTGCATCGATCGCACCGACGATCGATGCGGGCACGTCGATCCGGGTTACGTCCAGCTGGGCGATCCATGCGATCAGGGTCGCGGCGACCACGCCCAGAAGAGCGCCGGGCACCAGCTTCATGCTGGCGGGACGCAGCTTCTCCCAGCCCACCATCGCGCCGATGGTAACGAGGCCGAGCAACAGCGCATATTCTGCGGACTGGAGGCTGAAGGGCGACAGGCCCAGCACCCGGGCCGGCATCAGGGCAATGTTCTCGAGGCCGCTGGACATCGGCTGATTGTCGAACAGGATATGGAACTGCCCGACGACGATGAGGGCACCGATGCCCGCCAGCATGCCGTGAACCACCGCCGGCGAGACCGAGCGGAAGAAGCCGCCCATCCTGGCCATGCCGGCGACGAACTGAAGAAGGCCCGCCAGCAGGAGCACCGGGCCGAGCGCGGCGAGGCCATGCTCGCGCACGAACTCGAATACGATGACGGCCAGGCCAGCGGCGGGGCCGCTGACCTGCAGGGGGGAGCCGGCGAGAAAGCCGACGATGATGCCGCCGATGATGCCGGTGATGAGGCCCTTTTCGGCCGGGACACCGGAGGCGATCGCGATGCCCATGCAAAGCGGCATCGCCACCAGGAACACCACGATCGAAGCGGTGAAGTCGCGGGTGAAGGTGCCGCCTTCCGCCCCGCCGCCCAAGGATCGGCCCTTCAGCGCGCCAATCATTCGGCAGCCTCGACCGCGTAGAAGTCGGAAACGATCCGCGTCGAGGCCGGCACGGCGACCGGAAGCGGCTGGTTCTCGCGCAGCGGCCGGAAGCGTCCGGTCTCGCCGTCGAGGCCAAGCACATGGCCGGCATGAATGTCCACGAACCAGCCGTGCAGGCTCATCTCGCCACGCGCGATGGCGGCCGCCACGGAAGGATGCGTGCGCAGGTGCGCGAGCTGGGCGATCACATTCTCGAGGCTGATGGCGCGGATGCGGGCATCATCCTCCAGATGCGCATAGCAGGTGTCGACGACATGCTGTGCCGCCGAGCCATGGCGCAGCCATGCGGCCACATTCGGCATCGTCGCCAGGGATTCGGGCTTGCTGAGGGCCTTCATCGCGCCGCAGTCGGAATGGCCGCACACGATGATGTCCCGCACGCCCAGCGCCATGACGGCATATTCGACCGTCGAGGACACGCCGCCATTCTGAGTGGCAAAGGGCGGCACGATGTTGCCCGCGTTGCGGCAGACGAAAAGGTCGCCCGGCTGCGCCTGCATGATCTGCTCCGGCACGACGCGGGAGTCCGCGCAGGAAATCATCAGTGCCTTGGGGCTTTGTCCATGAGCGGCAAGCTTGGAATAAAGGTCGAAGCTCCCCGGGAAGACGCTTTTTTCGAAGCTGAAAACTCGTCCGATCAGTTCGTTCATCGCAGAAATCTCCTTGATGGCGAGCCAGGGCCCGCGTTTCAGGAAATCTAGCCACGGAAAATTTCTGCGCTTGCTCCGTCTTGTAAGGAAATATTGCTGCGCGACGCATCGTGACCGGCAGTCGGCAAACGGATGACGGCGCGCAGGCCACCCTCGGAACGATTGGTCAGGCTCAGCGTCCCGCCTTCCGCCCGCACGCCGTTGTGGACGATCGCGAGGCCCAGCCCCATGCCGCGTGTGTTCCGCGCCCGGCCTTCGTCCAGGCGGACGAAGGGCTGGAGGGCTGTGTCCAGCTTTTCCGCCGGAATGCCGGGGCCATCATCTTCCACGCAGATGAGGACGGCGCCGTTCTCCTCGCGCACGCTGACGCGCACATTGCCCGCATAATGAAGCGCGTTCTCGACGAGATTTGAGATGGCGCGGCGCATCGAGACGGCACGGGTCATGACCTCGAGGCTGGAAGGGCCATCATAGGTCGCGTCGTGCCCGGCGTCGCTCGCGGCGTCGACGATGGTGGCCGCCATCACGGCGATATCCACTTTCTCCACCGGAAGGGTATCGCCCTCGCCGCCAAGATAGGTCTGGAGCGACTGGAGCAGGTCGCTCATCTCTCCGATGTCCTTGATGAGCGCGGCCCGCGTCTCCTCGTCGACCTTCGCGCCGTGGAGCCGCAGCTCCATGCGGGCGAGCGGCGTGCGCAGGTCATGCCCGACCGCGGCAAGCGCCTGCGTCCGCGCGGAGACCAGCCGATGGATGCGCTGCTGCATCATGTTGAAGTCACGAATGAGCGTGCGGACCTCGCGCGGGCCACGCTCCGTCACGGGGACGGGTTCCTGATTGCCGAGGGTTCGCGTGGCGTGCATCAGCATGCTCAGGGGCTTCAGGGTCGCGCGGATCATGAGGCCGCCCAGCACCGCCAGCAGGATCATCGGCACCGACAGTGCGAGCATGCGGCCGACCGTCAGAGGCCAGAAGGCATGGGGCTGGACGGCCCGGAACATCACGGTCGTGTGGTCGCTCAGCTCCACGCTGCCACCCACTTCCCCGCCACGGCTGAGCGGCATGAGATAGAGGCGCAGCTTCGCTTCCCGCAATTTGGGCTCGATGGCGAGCATTTGCGAGCGCAGTTCGTCGAGATTGAACCGTGCCGCCCGGCTGTCGATGCCCTTGTGCCAGTTCAGTTGCAGCCGGGGCGTACTGAGTTCGCGCGCGACCGCATCCCGATCCTGGGGCGGCGTGCGATCCATGACCCGGCGCGCCACCACGAGATATTCCGCCATGAGATTGGCTTCGTCGTCCTGAAGCGCGAAGCGGCTCACCCGTTCGAAGACGAATGTGTTGGCGACGAACTCGGTTATCAGCACGAAGGCGAGGATCAGCACGATCCTGCCCAGCAGGCCGACGGACGGCAGGCGCATCAAGCCGGCGTGACCTGCGCGCTGAACATGTAGCCGACGCCGCGGATGGTCACGATGGGCGGATCGCCCCCGGCCGCCGCGAGCTTGCGTCTCAGCCGGCTGACCAGCACGTCTATGCTGCGGTCCGAACTGTCGCTCAGCCGCGTGCGCGACAATTCGATCAATCGCTCGCGGCCGATGACGCGCATGGGCTGCGACACGAATGTGGCGAGGAGATCGAACTCGGCGCCCGTCAGATCGACCACTGCGCCCGTCGGCGAGCGAAGCTCGCGGCGGGAGAAGAAGACGGTCCAGCCGTTGAACTGGAATTCGTTGCGCCCGCGCGAATCATCCCGGTCCGTGCGCGGCCCCCGGCGCAGGATCGCCCGGGTGCGCGCGATGAGCTCGCGCGGCTGGAAAGGCTTGGAGAGGAAGTCATCGGCCCCGAGCTCGAGTCCCAGGATGCGGTCCTCGTCGCTGCCTTTCGCGCTGATGAAGATGATAGGCACGTCGCTGCTCTTGCGGATCTTGCGGCACAAGTCGATGCCGTTGGTGCCGGGCAGCATGATATCCAGGATGATCAGGTCCGCCTCGGGGCCGTTTTCCAGCGCGACCCACATTTCCGGCGCCGTCGCGGCGGTCCGCACCATGAAGCCGTTTTCCTGCAGGAGCCGCGCAATCAGCGTGCGCAGGGCCGGGTCGTCCTCGACGAGAATGATAGTCTGGGCAGTCATAGGGTTTCGGGGCTCTTTGAAGTCGTTTTTTGTTGAATGGTGGGGACAGCCGCAACGCCGGCCGCCTTCCCAAGCGAAATAGCCGGACAACCGGCATCGACTCCCTCTCCTTTCATCAGATCCTTTCGGATCAGGCCGGTCCCCGGCTCCCCCGTCGCCATGTCTTCAGCACTTACTGTAAAACTGCGGCGTCAGCCCGGGAACTGTCCCTCTTTGCGGGATTGCCAGTGCGGTCCAGATCATCCCGGGCATGAGCCACGCGCGAACCCGGCTCATATCCTGCGGCGATGCGGGGAACAACCTCTTCAAGGTCCCCGGCGAGAAAGGGAGCCAGCGCAGGCCGAAGCCCGCAGGAAGCGGCATGGTTCGTCCCGACACGAGAGACCGTGCGAACTGTAGGGCGCGCAACCTGGGCAGAACGGGCTGATCGCGCACACCGCGGACGGGAACTCAAGCGGGAACCTCCGTGGATTATCCATGAGAGGAGTGCCACCGGATTGTTTCGCGATTTGCGCCGATACATTACAAAAGATTGCTGCAGAGAGCCGCGCCATCGTCAGGAAGAGTTCGCCGACCAGATGGCGGGGCCCACACGGAACGTGCATGGCGCCCATCGCGTCGCGCTACAGGGCAGGCGGATGAGATGGGCCGGCGTCGACCTCGACTCCTTCTTCCATCAGCCTCGCTTTTCCGCTGTCCTACACCCTATCCGCCATGGCAACCCCGCCCGACGCCTCTTGCCATCGACGGAGACAGTCCATGTACGGCTCTTTCTTCTCGGAGCGCTTTCATCAATCGGTCAGGCCGCACAGGCTTGCGGGGTTGGACGAGGTGTCCGCCATATCCGCCCTCCCGCGAGGTTCACGGAAGCGGAAGATGACGGGGACGTGCCGTCATCTTTGTAAACTTCCAGCCCGCTGTGCGGTGTTGGGCCGGCACGGTTGGACCGCGCGCGGTTACGCTTGGCGGCGCAGGGTGACCCTCCGGTCACCGTCGTTTCGCACGCGCTTGGAGAGGGGCCATGGCGCCGCTCCCGAGGAAGCGGCGCGAGGCTGTGAAGTCAGGACAGCAGATAGTCGTAATAGGCCCCGTCCGGCGGGCCGCCGGCGGCAGCCTGGACACCGTCGAGCGACCCGGCCGGCATCGCCGCGAGGCTGCGGGCGTGATGCTCTTCGCTCGCCCATTTCTCGATGAAGATGAAGCGATGCTCGTTGCCGAGGTCGCGCAGAAGCTCCACGCCTTCGCTGCCATCCGCGGCCGAGACCACTTTCGACAGTTCCACGAGGGCTTCCTCCATTTCGGCGCTTTTCCCGTCAGCGGCGGGAATGATGTAGAGGCGGGCAACGGTCATGCTTAGCTCTCCTTGCAGATGAGGCCGTTCAGATATCCTGGACCAGCCGGCCGTAGAGATCCGGCCGCCGATCCCGGAAGAAGCCCATGCCCGCGCGATGGCGACGTGCCTGGGCCAGATCGAGCGTAGCGACGAGCGCGCCCGTTTGCCAGTCTTCCACGTCCGAGACGAGGTCGCCCCATTCATCGGTGATGAAACTATGGCCATAGAAACGCTGCGGGCCAGCGCAGCCCGGCATGGCTTCCTCGCCGATGCGATTGGCGGCGATCACGGGCATGCAGTTGGAGACCGCATGGCCCTGCATGGCGCGGCGCCACATGCGGCTGGTATCGAGGTCGGCATCATAAGGCTCGGTGCCGATTGCGGTGGGGTAGAACAGCAGCTCGGCTCCCATCAGCGCCATCGCGCGCGCGACCTCGGGATACCACTGGTCCCAGCAGATCCCGACGCCAATGGTGCCGTAGCGGGTTTCCCACACCCGGAAGCCGGTGTTGCCGGGGCGGAAATAATATTTCTCCTCATAGCCCGGGCCGTCCGGGATGTGGCTCTTGCGATAGACCCCCATGATCTCGCCTTCGTCATCGATCATGGCGAGGCTGTTGTAGTGATGCTGCCCGTCGCGCTCGAAGAAACTCACGGGAATGTAGACGCCCTGCGTCTTGGCCACCCGCTGCATGGCGAGAACGGCAGGATGCTCGCCAACCGGCCGGGCGCGGGCAAACAAAGCCTCATCCTCGACCGTGCAGAAATAGGGCCCCTCGAACAGTTCGGGCGGCAGCACGATCCGCGCGCCGCGAGCGGCGGCCTTGGCCACATTCTCCTCGACGAGCGCGATATTGGCGGCCTCGTCATCCGAGAAGGCGAGTTGAAGGGCGGCGATGGTGACTTTCGACATCTGGCGATCCTGCGGTGGAAATCAGGCGGCGGCGGGAAGCTGCTGGCTCATGCAATGGAAACTGCCGCCGCCGCGCAATATGGCGTCCGAGGGCAGGCCCACAAGGGCGCGGCCGGGGAAGAAGGGCGCCAGCGCGTCCAGTGCGGCCCCGTCATTCGCCACGCCATATTGAGGAACGATGACGGCGCCGTTGGTAATGCAGAAATTCATGTAGCTCGCGGGCACAATCGCGCCGTTCACTTCATATCGACCGACCGAGGGCATCGGCGCAATCTCCAGCCCGAAGGCACGGGCGCGCTCGGCGGCATCGGCATAGATAGCCGTGTTGGGGTCCTCCGGCGTGGTCGCCTGCGGGACGGCCAGCACGCCGGGCGCCACGAAGCGAGCGAGATTGTCGACATGGCCGTCGGTATGATCGTTGACCAGCCCGTCGCCCAGCCAGAGCATGGCGGAAAGGCCAAGCGCGCCGGCCAGCAGTGTCTCGATCTGGCGGCGATCCAGTCCGGGATTGCGATTTCGGTTAAGGAGGCATTGCTCGGTGGTGACGAACAGGCCGGTGCCGTCCGTATCCACCGCGCCGCCCTCAAAGATCATCGGCACATGGCGGCAGGGAAGGCCGGTCGTCGCGGCGAGGCGCGCGCCGATATCCTCATCCCCCGACATCCTGAACTTGCCGCCCCAGCCGTTGAAATCGAAATCGGCGAGCGCGCGGGCGCCGTTAGGCCCGAGGATGCCGAGCGGGCCCGTGTCGCGCAGCCAGACGTCCCCGAAGGGCAGGTGCTGCACGGTGACCGCAGGCGCGGCGAGAGACCGGGCGGTGGCAAGGTCAGCCTCGCTGCGGACAAGCAGCGTGACCGGCTGCCCTGCATCCGCCACCGCACTGGCGAAAGCCGCGGCCTGGCTTTGCGCAGCCGGCAGGGCAGCCGGCCACTCGGCAGGATCGCCGGGAAAGCCGATCCAGAGCCGCTCCTGCGGCGCCCATTCGGGAGGCATGAGAAGGGACATGATGAACCAGACTCGCTTTTTGGATGCTTGATCCGTCCTTGACGTGCTTGGGCCCCGTCATCAAGCCGGTAGCCTCCGGGAAAGCCCGGCAAGGAGCCAGGACGAGCGCGCATCCGCCGCCGCACTCCTTGTCCGGATCGCGATCGGGGGGGGCGGTTGCGTCATCTCCAAGGAAAGATGAGGCCGATTCCGTCAGAAGAATGCGCAGCTGCGAGCCACGAGGTCGTGACTGTCATGCGTGCGCGGAGCAGCCATTATGCATTGCAAAGACGTCGATTGCCGGGCATGCCGAAGCCGAGCCACTGCCGCCGTGGAAGGCGCCGCGACCAGGGAATGTTATCCGGCCGGCTGTTCGTGCGTTATCAGGATCGGATGGTCGGTTTGAAGATCAACCTGAGTAGAGTGACCGAGATTTCGAAGATCAGGGACATGGATGTGATCGACGTGACGAACGCGCCGCTGGCGGACTTCTCGAAGGTTCCTCAGGCCGTATCGCAGACCATCGTCTGATCGCCCCGGCTGTTGTCATGCAAAGCGGAGATGGCAATGAAATCCTCCTCGACGTCAGCCGGCTTGTCTGGCGGGCGTGGGAGGGCCTTTTCCCGACGGGGATCGATCGGACCTGCCTCGCTTATGTGCGGCATTTCCGGGAGCGTGCCCGGGCTGTGGTGCAGCGGGGCGGGCTCACGCGTGTCCTGAACCGGCGGGACTCAGCGCGGCTCTTCGATCTGCTGCTCGCTCAGGGTGGTGAGGTGCGTTCCCGATTGCTGGCGACGCTTCCGGGGGCTCTCATGGGGAGCCCGGGACGGCGGGATGTCGCCAACCGGATTTACCTCAATGTCGGTCATACGGGTCTGGATCGGCCGGGCCATGCCGCTTGGCTGGAACGGACCGGCGTGAAGCCCATCTACTTCGTGCATGATCTCATTCCGTTGACCCATCCCGAATATTGCCGTCCCGGTGAACCCGAGAAGCATCTCCGGCGCATGACCTCGCTCCTGCATCATGGCGCGGGCGTGATCGGCAACAGCCGGGACACGCTTCACGAACTCGCCGTCTTCGCGGGCCTGCAGCGAACATTGCGCTTGCCGCCGTCGCTGATGGCGCCGCTGGGCGTGGCCGCGCCGGCTATGCCCGAGACGGGGCCCGTGCCGCTGTTGCCGGGGCGCCCTTATTTCGTGATGGTCGGCACTATCGAGGCGCGCAAGAACCACCTCCTGATCCTGAATATCTGGGCGCAGATGGCGCGGCGACTGGGCGCTGCCTGTCCGCAACTGGTCATCATCGGGCAGCGCGGGTGGGAATGCGAACAGACAGTCGACATGCTCGAGCGCAGCGAGGCGATCCGGGGGCATGTGATCGAGCTTTCACGCTGCGACGATGCCGCGCTGATCACTTATATGCGCGGCGCGCGCGCGCTTCTCTTCCCGTCGTTCGCGGAAGGATACGGGCTGCCGCTGGTCGAGGCGTTGGCCTGCGGCACGCCGGCAATCGCAAGCGATCTGCCCGTTTTCCGCGAGCTTGCCGGCGAAATTCCGGATTATCTGAGCCCGATCGACGGGCTGGGTTGGGCCCGGCTGATCGAGGATTATGCGCTGGAAAACAGCCCCTCGCGCGCCAGCCAGCTCGGCCGCCTTTCAGGCTGGGAGCCGCATCGCTGGGAAACTCACTTCGCGAAAGTCGACCACTGGCTGGAGTTCCTTGTCACGCCCGGATAAGCTCCGGCGCCCAGTGGCTCACGCGATCGCCCGCGAGACGCTCGACCGCCGATTCCACGAGGATTTCCGTAGCGGATTGGCTGGCCAGACCGCCGTAGATCAGGCAGCGATCATACAGCACGCGCCGGAAAGCGTCGAACAGCCGGGCATTGGGCGCCTGCGGGCGCGTCCAGAAATCGTCGAGCCGGCCCTGATGCGTGAGCTGGGGAATGTCGTAAATCGCCTTGCCCAGCGCCATGGTGGGCACACCGGCCGCCAGCGCCAGCGTGG
This sequence comes from Sphingobium sp. SYK-6, assembly GCF_000283515.1. Taxonomy (GTDB): domain Bacteria; phylum Pseudomonadota; class Alphaproteobacteria; order Sphingomonadales; family Sphingomonadaceae; genus Sphingobium; species Sphingobium lignivorans. Next base: position 3,231,675 of record NC_015976.1, on the reverse strand, counting down.
CGGACGTGCTGTTCACGGTCACCATCCCACAGGCATCTTCCGTCAGCAGGGCCAGGTCCCCGCCGGCGATATGCATCACCCTGTCCGCAATACCCAAGCGTCGCGCCCGCGCCTCGATGCGCCGCCTCCAGCTGAGGAAGTTCGCGTCAAGCGGATGTTCCTTGACGAGGAGACGCACATGTTGCGGCGCGCGGCGGGCGAAACTGTAGAGCACATAGTCGACCGCTTCCGCCATGTTCTGGAACGGTGAGTGCTCGCGGATCTGGTAGTCGTTGGAAAGTTGGAGCGGGAAGAGAAAATACGGCGCTTCCGGCAGGCGGGCGACCATCTTTGCGGCGTGATTCTCATCCGCCTTTTCGCGCGCGAATTTGTAGAGCCAGCCGAAGCCCTCGAGCAGCAGCGATCCCCGGCGATGGGATGTGTAGAAGGGATAGAATGGCCGCTTCAGAACAACCTGGGAATAATAACGATAGGCGTCGCGCGCCCGGCGGCGGAAGCTGGCGGTGATCGGCGGGCGATCCGGCAGGGGAGGGAGCTTTTTCGCCGCATCGAGATACCATTGGGGATCGCGGGAAAGTGACGAGTTGCCGTTGACGCCGCTCGGTTCCAGCGTGAGCCAGTCCGGACGGATATAGCCTTCCTCGAAGACATGAACATCGATCTTGCGGAGCTGCGCCATGTGATGGGCGGCCATGTGCATCGGCCGACAATCGCCAAAGAGCACGATATCCGTAATGCCATGCTCGCTCAGGAACCTGTCGATGAACAGGGTCCATCGCCTGCGGGTGCCGCGGTAATCTGTCGCGTCTCCCGGCCAGTCGGCACGATCGCCACCGTTCAGATTGATCCGGAAGATCCCGCACTCAAGATCGCGAAGCCGTTCGGCCAGACTCCAGAAGAAGCTGCCGGGAGGACCTTGCAGAAACAGAAAATTCCGGTGCGCTATGGGTTGGTACTTCATCTTGTTCCCACAAGTTGCGCAAATGCGCGTCTGGCCCACCCAACCAACCGGCGTGACTGAACTAGTGCAATATTTTCGCGCTGAACACCAGAGAGCAATCGCCGGACGACAATTTCCGCCGGGCAGGGCAAATTTGTCACAGGATCGAGATAGCGGGGATAGCGCAGCAGCACGGCCGCCGCGAGCGCCTCGATGGACAGGGACTTGCCACGGCGGGAGACGGGCGCGGCGAGATCCCGTGTCAGGCCCCAGCCCGCGAAGAACGGCGTGCCGTGCGTGACGACGGCTCGTCCCTGCAGCAGCGCCTCGAAGCCCGCAAGAGACGTGATGACATGCACTTCGTCGCTCATCGCGATGAGGCCGCTGATCGGGCTCTCCGCATCGATCGCGTCAGCGAGGCTCAGGGCCACCGGCGCGGGGATGGCACCGCGACGATGGCCCGCCTCCACATCGGGATGAGGCCGATAGACGATCCATGCATCCGGCGCATCCCGGCGCACACGCCGCAGCAATTCGAGATTGGAGCGAACATCGCCGCCGCCCGAAAGGACGGATCGATCATCCTCCACCTGGCCGACCACGAGAATGTGCCGCTTGCTTCCGCCGAGGCGCGGGACTGCCGCGCCACCGCCGACGCCATATTTGCTGACACCCTCGCGCACCAGCCAGGCGCACAGGCGCTGCGCACGCGCGCGATCGGCCGGGGAGGTGTCGTCGCGCGCGAGCATCTCTTCCAGGCGGCTTGGCCGCGACGGATCATAATGGACGCCAAGATCATCCACCACGATCGAGAGCGGCGGAACGCAGTCCGCGCCGAGGCCTGCGGACCGGATAAACCCATCCTCGACTTCGAGGATGCGCCAGGGGCCGCGCTCAAGCTCGGCGAGAAAGGCCGGGGGCACGCGCGCTTTCCAGACGGCTACGGCGGCGCCGGGCGGCAATGCGTCCAGCGCGCTGCGGCTGGCACTTCTGAAGGGGACGGGATGACCGCCCCAGAGCAGCGGTTCCACCGTGTCCCGTTTCCAGTGCGCGAAGCCGAAGGCGGCGGCGAGCGGACGGTTGGCATCGATGAGGTTGCGCCAGTCCGCGAGACTGTCGGTGAGCGCGACAGGGTCGACGGGGTCGCCCGTGAACGGGTCGGCATAAGCGACATCGCGCCACAGATAGCGGTCCACCAGATCCTCGATGCGGCCTTCCGCATCGGGTGAACCGGGCTCCATGCCCGAGAGGATCGCGAATGGTCCTTCACTCTCGCTGCGGATGCGCTTTCCGGCGATGGCGGCCAGCAGGAGCACCGGATCGGCGCCAGACCCGGAAACGGTCTCATCCGGCGTGGACCAGACGCTTTCGGGCAGCCAGAACGAACCGCCGACCCGCTGCTCCCGCAGGGCGGCGATCAGTTGTGCGGGAGAAGCGCTCGGGGCCGGCCGGCCTTCGCTGCGCGCTTGCACGACCGGATGCGGCCTGGCGCCCGGGAAGGGGGGCACCGCCATGATGGCGCGCGCGATCGCCAGAGGGGCAGGAGAGGTCACGCCGTTCATGGGCGCCGGACCTTCTCCACCCAACCGGCCGGGGGATGGGGCAGGCTGTCGAGCGAGCCGCTGCGCATGGTTGAAATCGCCTGATGAAGCCAGGGCGCGAGGACTTCCATGTCCGGATTGTGACGAGCATTCACGCCCATGACCAGACTCGACGGGCCATGATAGGCGGAAAACAGCGTGTCTCCGCTATCCGGCGCTATGAAGCGGTCGAGGCCGCCCTGGATGACGATGAGCGGGATGGATAGGGACTCGAGGGCGGTCAGATTGTCCCAATCGTCCGGAATGAACGCACGGGCGATGCGGGGCGCGGACTCCTGCACGCGCACGAAGCTGCTCATGGCGATGACGCCATCGATATGCCCCTCCTGCGCCGCCGCATGCATGGCAACAGCCGCGCCGATCGAATGGCCGATGAGCCACACGCGCGCCTTCGGGCCGGCAAGGCTGCGCGCCGTCCCGATGAATGCGGCGGCATCGCGGAGCAGGCCCTGCTCGCTTGGATGCCCGGCATTGCCGCTGAAGCCGCGATAGGACGCCACCAGAACGGCCATGTCATCCCCGGCCAAATACTGGGCGCTTCGCCCGCTACGGTTCAGGGTCCAGTTCCGACCGTGGAAGAATATGATGATGTCGTCATTGCTGCCTTTCGACGCGGGCCAGTAGAGACCCCTGATCGCGAGGCCGTCGCTTGTCTGCACATCGACCGATTGCGGCGCAGCCCCGACCCACGCGGGCTCGGTCGCCGATACCGGATCGGGCGAATAGAGGATCTGGCGCGAGATGCCGCAGCCCCCGAGAGAGAGGCAAAGCGCCAGCGGCAGGACGAGCCATCCCCTGAGGCGTCCGGTGCCCGGCCAGTCGCCGGCAGTCCCTTGGCGGACAATCATGTGATGCGGTGCGCCTTCGTCCCTAGGGCCTGTCGCGGCTCGCCAAGATCCCCTCGACGATGGCGATGTCACTGGGGTTGTTGATCTCGACCATCGGAAAGCCCGGTTCATCCAGCGTCAGCACAGTCATCGGCATGCCCGCCACGAGGAACCGCAGCTGCTCGAGACCCTCGACCGTTTCGAGCATGGTTGCGCCCCTGCCGACATAGCGCTCCAGCGCGGCGCGCCGGTAGGCGTAAAGGCCGAGATGCAGAAGCACAGGCATGTCGTCGTCCGGCATGCGACCCGCCGGCAGGTAGGGAAGAATGCGCTTCGAGAAATAAAGGGCCTCGCCGCGATCGTTCACCACCACGGTCGTGCCACCGACGCGGCCCTGCGCGGCATCTTCGGCGAGATGGCGGAAGGTTTCCGCCGAGCAGCGCACCGCGACGGTGCCCGCCTGCGCCTCGGGATGGCGTTCCATATGCGCGATCAGCGCCTCGACGAAGGGCGGGGGCGTCAACAGGGCATCGCCCTGGAAATTGACCAGCAGCTCGGCGCCGGGGAGCTGTTCGAGGCAGGCCGCGACACGCTCCGTTCCGTTGGCGCAGCTTTCCGGCGTCATGAGCGCGAGACCACCGAACCCGCGAACGGTCTCGGCAATGCGCTCGTCATCCGTGGCGACCAGCACGGCTTGCGCATTGGTCACCGCGGATGCGGCGTCATGGCTCCAGCGGATCAGAGGCTTGGCGGCGACGGAACCCTGCCGCAGCACGGCCAGCGGCTTGCCCGGAAAGCGGCTCGATGGGTAGCGCGCCGGAATGACGATGACGGTCTTCGCACGGGCGAGGGCCTCAGGATCGAGCGAACCGGCGGTGGTCATGGCGGCTGCGGCGCGGCCGGGGCCGGTCAGGGCACCAGGTCGTGAATATGAGCGATGGCGATCGGCCGGGCCGGGTCGTCCACCTCCGTGACGAACAGCACGGTGATCTTCGCGTTGTTCATCAGCGTCAGCACTTCTTCGACCGGGGTTCCACTTGGCACCGTGATCGGATCAGGAGTCATGATGTCGACGGCGCGAGCGGTCAGCACCTGATCGAACGCGCGGCGCAGGTCGCCGTCCGTGATGACACCGATCAGACGGCCGTCCTCGCCGATGACTCCGGCGACACCCTTGCCCCCGGACGTCATCTCGAAAACGATGTCGCGCATGGGTGCGTCCCAGCGCACAAGGGGCAGGGGCTCACCGCACGCGACGATCTCGTCGATCGGCGCGATGCGCGAGCCGATCTCCCCACCAGGGTGCCATTGCGCGATGTCCGTGCGCGTCAGGCCACGGCGCTGCATAACCGCCAGCGCGAGCGCATCACCCAGACCCAGCATCATGGTCGTGGACGTGGTCGGCGCGATCCGCACCGGGCAGGCTTCCGGCGCATCGGGCAGTTGCAGCATGATGTCGGACGCGCGGCCAAGCGGCGAATGCGGCTTCGACACGATGCCGATCACCGGCACACCGTTGCGGCGGGCATAAGCGAGAAGGGGGCGCAGTTCGGGCGAGAAGCCGCTGTTGGACAGCACGAGCAGAAGGTCGCCCGTGGTGACCATGCCGAGATCGCCGTGCGCGGCCTCGCTCGCATGAAGGAAGAAGGAGGCCGTGCCCGTCGCCGCAAACGTCGCTGCGATCTTCCGGCCAATATGACCTGACTTGCCGATGCCGGTGACGATGACCCGGCGCTCGACATTCAGGATCGCGTCGACGGCCTGCACGAAACAATGGTCCAGTGCGGTTGCGAGGGCGGCGAGCCCTTGCGCTTCCTGAAGAATAGCCGCGCGGCCGGCGTCCAGTATTTCTGCCTGATTGGAGAGCGATTGTTCCCTGGCGCGATGATGGCGGGTCGCCATAGACTTCTCAAACTCCCTCAATTTTCATGATCGTGGCTAGTCCCGCGAGGATGCCGGATCAAGACAATTTTGCATCGCAGCAATTCATCGCGGTTCCAGCACTCTTTATCCATGCTGCGCGCAAAAATGGTGAACGGGCATCAAGGCGGTCGGCCTCTCACTTCGTCTTTTACTTCGCGCCTTCTCGGCTCCGGTCTCGAATCGCCCGGAATTCCGCGCCCGGGTGCCAGTTGGGCCAAAGATCGCTGGTCGCAAGCTCGCGGCCGATCCGATAATAGATCTGCAGGTCCTGCACGGCGCCCGACCAGTTCCATGCCGGATCATATTCATCCTGCGGCTTGTGATAGCGGTTGGCCGTGTAGTCCTCGCTTGCAGCGCGTCCTGCAGCAACGCCGCCATCGACCATGTCTTCTCCGCTCGTCGCATAGATCATGGGCACGCCGCGCTTGGCGAAGTTGAAATGATCGGAGCGATAGAAGCTGCCCTTCTCCGGAGAGGGCTCCGGCAGGATGCTCCGGCCCTGGGCTTCTACCGCGCGGGCAAGAAAAGCTTCGAGCTGCGACTTGCCGCCCCCGACGATCACTACGTCGCGGGTCGGACCGGAAAGGTTCAGGCCGTCGATGTTCACGCCGCCTACCGTGCTCGTCAGCGGGAACACCGGATTTTCCGCATAATATTGCGAGCCGAGCAGGCCGCTTTCCTCGGCCGTGACGGCGAGGAAGACGATGGAGCGCGCACTGGCACCGGTGCGTGCATGGGCCTGCGCCAGTGCGATAAGGCCGGCGGTGCCGCTGGCATTGTCCAGCGCGCCATTGCAGATATCGTCTCCATCCACCGGCTCGCAGCGCCCCAGATGGTCCCAATGCGCGGAATAGAGGACATATTCGTCGGGCCGCGTCTTGCCGGGCAGGATGCCGATGACATTGCGGGACGCCTGTTTGCGGATGCTGTTCTCGACCTCGAGGCTCGCGCGCAGGCCGAGCGGCCGGGCGCGGAAGCCGGGGCGCTTGGCTTCCTCGGCGAGCTGATCGAAATCCTTGCCGGCGCTCGCCAGGATCTGCTTCGCCGCGTCCAATGTCACCCAGCCGATCACGGCGGACTGGTCCATGTGGCCATCGGGCAGATCGAGGCCGAGTTGCGGGCCGGTCCAGGAGGACAGGGGCACACCCCAGGGATAAGCTGCCGGGAAGTCGTCATGGACCAGCAGAACGCCTGCCGCTCCCTGCCGGGCGGCTTCCTCGAACTTGTAGGTCCAGCGGCCATAATAGGTCATGGCGCGCCCGTCGAAGGGGCCATCCAGTCCCTCCATTTCATAGTCCGGATCGTTGACGAGGACGACGACGGTCTTTCCCTTGACGTCGACCCCGGCATAGTCGTTCCAGCCCTTTTCGGGCGCATTGATGCCATAGCCGACGAATACCATCTCGCTCCGCGCGATCTCGCTGTGGGGAACCACGCGATAGGTGCCCGCGACGAAGTCCGTCTTGTAGGCGAGGTGCAGTGGCGCCTTGCCACCCTCGATCGCGAGCGCGCTCGTGCGGACGGGTGTCAGCTCCACCAGCGGCACGTCCTGCGTCCAGCTTCCCTTGTTGCCCGGCTTCAGCCCGGCCCGCTGCATCTGGTCGATCAGATAGACGACGGTTTTCTCTTCCCCGGGCGTCGTCGGCGCCCGGCCTTCGAAGGCATCGGAGGACAACGTCTTGGTGATAGTCCTCAGCAGATTGAGGCTGATGGGCGGCACCCGGGCCGGCGGGGGCAGGACAAGCGCCGCCGCTTCGTTCGCCACCACAGCGGGCGCCGGCACGGCGGCATCCCGTCCATGGGCAGCGGTGGCGCTTGCGAGCGCGCAAAGGGCCAGGAGTGGAAAGCGGCGCATGTTCATGTCCCCGGTCGGCAATTTTCGTTGCCAAGCCTGATGCCATTTGCTCTCAATGGGAACAAGGGTCGCCGCCCGTTCGCTTGGGGGAGACTCGCTTTGGGGGAATGATTGTGCCGCGCTTGTTTGCGCGGAACTGGGGGCTAAATGTACAAGATTGCAGGGGCGGGCCTCGCCGGCCTGTTGCTCGCTATGGCCGCGCATGCCGAACCGGACGCGCTGGCGAAGGCATTCGGAGCGCGGGAAACCGTGATGTCCGCGAGCCTTTCACCCGATGGCTCGAAGATCGCAATCATCGCGGCGGCCGGCGGGCGCGCCACGCGGGGCTATGTGCTCGATGCGGCCGAGGGCGCGACGCCCAAGCCGATCATGGCCACCACGGGAAAGCCGGAGAATCTCACCGGATGCGACTGGGTCGCGAGCGACCGGCTGGCCTGTAAAATCTATGGTACCACCCGCTACGCGGACGAGGTCTACAGCTTCTCGAACATCCTTGCCATCGATGCAGGCGGCGGAAATGTGAAGACGCTCAGCCAGCGACGGGGCAGCAATGCGCTCGGCTGGGATTTCCGGGGCGGGAGCATCGTCGACCTGTTGCCCGGGCAGGATGGGGTGGTTCTCATGACCCGCTCCTATGTTCCGGAAGCGAAGATCGGCAGCCTTGTCGAGAAGCGGCAGGATGGACTCGGCGTCGACCGGATCGACACGCGCTCAGGCGCCGCGCGGCGGATCGAACAGCCGCGACCGCTGGCCTATAATTACATTTCCGACGGACAAGGCAGGATCCGGGTGATGGGCCTGTGGGACGATCTCCAGACGGGCTTCAAGGCCCGATACAAGTTCATGTTCCGCATGGCCGGATCGGACAAATGGCACGAGCTTTCGACATATGATTCCCTCCAGAATGCGGGCTTCTGGCCGGTCGGCGTCGATTCGGATAAGAATGTCGCTTACGGCCTCGAGCGCGTGGATGGTCGCGATGCGCTGGTCAGCATCACGCTCGATCAGGACATGACGCGCGAAGTGGTCTTCGCGCATCCCGTGGCGGACGTCTCCGGCATCGTGCAGGTCGGGCGGAACAGGCGGATCGTGGGCGCGCGCTATACGCTCGAACATGGCGAGGCGGTCTATTTCGATCCGGCCACGGCCGCTCTGGTCGACGCGCTCGGCAAGGCGCTCGGCGGCAAGGCCGTGCATATGGGGGACATGAGCGAGGATGGGCAGAAAGCGCTGGTCTGGGCGGGCAGCGATGTCGATCCGGGGCAATATTATCTGTTCGACCGGGCGACGAAGAAGCTCGCGCCCGTCATGCCCGATCGACCGGAGCTGGCCGGCCGGACGCTCGCGACGATGAAGCCGATCAGCTACAAGGCCGGGGACGGGACAGTCATCCCGGCTTATCTCACGCTTCCCCCCGGCAAGGAGACCGCTCGGGGTCTGCCCGCGATGGTCATGCCGCATGGCGGCCCGGACTCGCGCGACCAATGGGGATTTGACTGGCTGGCCCAGTATTTCGCGGCGCGCGGGTTCGCGGTCATCCAGCCGCAGTTCCGGGGCTCCTATGGCTTCGGCGAGCAGTGGCTCATGGATACGGGTTTTCGCTCCTGGCGGACGTCCGTCGGCGACGTTGCCGACGCCGGGCGATGGCTGGTCGCCGAGGGCATTGCCGATCCCGCGCGGCTGACGATTCTCGGCTGGTCCTATGGCGGCTATGCCGCGTTGCAGGCGCAGGCGATCGACCCGACCCTGTTCAAGGCAGTGGTGGCGATCGCGCCCGTCACTGATATCGGCGATCGCCTGCGCCGGGCCCGCTCCGATGGCAGCTACTATGTCGAGCGTGCGCGCCTGGGCAGCGGGCCGGAGGCGGAGGATGCTTCGCCGGTCAACCATGTCGACAAGTTCCAGGCGCCGGTGCTCATGTTTCATGGCACGGCCGACAGGAATGTGGACGTCTCGCAGGCGAAGATCATGGAGTCGAAGCTCCGCGGCGCTGGTAAGCGCAGCGAACTGGTGATCTACGAGGATCTGGAGCATAGTCTGGTGGATAGCGACGTGCGCGCCGACATGCTCCAGAAGAGCAGCGACTTCCTTCTCGCTGCGGGCCGCTGAGCGAGGAGCGTGCGGCGCGCGGCAGGGACGTCGGGCAAGCAGACCTGCTCACCTTGCCGCTCGCCGGCCGGTTGCAGGCGGGCGTGAATGCGCTGGCCCTGTCTCACCGTGAGGCGATGGGCCTCCGGGGTGAACGTGGTTAATTGTTGCCAACCCAGTTGATGCAGTGCATCTCCGACAGACGCGGACGGGGGTGGGGCAATCGCCGGAGTCTCCGGGCGCGGGAAGGTGCGGCTGGGCCGTGCGGATCGCAGGTGGGAGGCGACAATTCTGATCAGGATCATTCCGGGCGCGGTGGCGCTCGTCTTCAGCACGCTCGCGGCCGTGGGACCGGCGCATGCAGCCAATCTGATCGTCAATGGCGGGTTCGAAACGGGGGATTTCTCCGGCTGGACGCAGTTCGGCGACACGAGCTTCACGGGCGTCTTCCCCGCCGAGGCCGGCTATCCGCCAGCGGAGGGCGATTTCCTGGGCGTGTTCGGCCCTGCCTTCGGCGCAGGCGGCATCCGCCAGACCATCTCGACGACGCCGGGCGCGACCTACGCGATTTCGTTCGATCTCGCGCATATGGACGATGGCGGCGACAACTTCTTCGCGCTCGTCTTCGATGGGGTGACCTATATCGACAATGTGGGCGCCAGTGATTTCGACTGGGCGAATTTCGGCGGGTCGGTGATCGCTTCCGGGACCAGCGCGACGCTGGAGTTCCGCTTCTACAGCGGCCTCTCCTTCTGGACGCTCGATGGGGTCTCGGTCACGCAGGTGACGTCCTCGGCAGTGCCCGAGCCGGCAAGCTGGGCCCTCATGATCGCCGGCTTCGGTCTGGCGGGCGGCGCCATGCGGCGGCGCAGGCCGGCCATCGCCGTGCAGACGGTGCGCTTCGCGTCCTGATCCGCTCCGTCCGATGACCGGCTGAGAGACGCGATCCGGAAGTCCGGCGGCTGCCTTGCAGGCCAGTCTGCGTCACGCGGCTCCGGGTAGCGCGAAACGAAAAAGGGCGGCTCCGGGGAGCCGCCCTTTTTGTATGTCGTTTCGGCGAGAGCCGGATCAGCGCGAGTAGAACTCGACGACCAGATTGGGCTCCATCTTCACCGGATAGGGCACTTCGTCCAGCGTGGGGACGCGGGTGTATACGACCTTCGCGGCGCCATCGGGCGCGATATAGTCGGGGATGTCCCGCTCGGACAGGCTCTGCGCTTCCATGACCAGCGCCATTTCCTGCGCCTTCTTGCCCAGCGTGACTTCGTCGCCCGGCTTCACGAGGCGCGAGGCAATGTTGCACTTCACGCCATTCACATAGATGTGGCCGTGGCTGACGATCTGACGCGCCGAAAAGATCGTCGGTGCGAACTTGGCGCGATAGACGACGGCGTCCAGGCGACGCTCGAGCAGGCCGATCAGGTTCTGGCCCGTGTCGCCCTTCATGCGGCTCGCCTCGATATAGTTCTTCTTGAACTGCTTCTCGGTCACGTCGCCATAATAGCCCTTGAGCTTCTGCTTGGCGCGCAGCTGGATGCCGAAGTCCGACATCTTGCCCTTGCGGCGCTGGCCGTGCTGGCCGGGGCCATATTCACGCTTGTTGACCGGGCTCTTGGGGCGGCCCCAGATATTCTCGCCCATGCGGCGATCGATCTTGTGCTTGGCGCTGGTGCGCTTCGTCATGTCCTTGTCCTTCGATTGCTGATGACGTTGGTCCCGGTATCCGCCTGACACTCATGTTTCAGAGGCAGGGCCGCCGCTTCACCGGGATGCGGGGCCAATCGCGAAGGCGCGCCTATGACGAGAGGAGCGGCATGAGTCAAGTTTTCTCGTCCCCGGGGAAGCCCTGCCGCATGATCAACTCCCCAGTGGTAAGAATTGACTAATATTAGACATGGCTACTAGCATGCGCGGCGCAAAGGAGAGGCTGCCATGTTCACCAATGCCATCGGCGCGCAGGTGCGCCGCTTCGAGGAACGCGAACATGAGGGCGTCCCGGCGCGCGTCGTGATCCTCGAACGAACTTATCTCGCCGGGATGCGCGACATCTGGAATGCCATGACGAGCCCGGAGCGTCTGCCGCGCTGGTTCCTGCCGGTGAGCGGCGAGCTGAGACAGGGCGGACGCTACCAGCTTGACGGTAATGCGGGCGGCACCATCACGCGCTGCGATCCCCCGCGCGCGCTGGACATCAGCTGGGAATTCTCCGGCGCCACGAGCTGGGTGACCGTCCGTCTCAGCCCGGAGGGCGCGGGCACGCTGCTGGTCCTGGAGCATATTGCCCCGGTCGGCGTCATGGAGGCCCATTGGGAAAGCTTCGGTCCCGCCGCGACGGGCACCGGCTGGGACCTCGCGCTCATGGGACTGGGCCTCCATCTCAAGGATGGCAGAAGCGTCGACCAGGAGGAGGTGGAGCGCTGGTCCTTCTCCGAGCCGGGCAGGAGCTTCATGCGGGCAAGCACTGCCGCCTGGGCGGAAGTCCATATCGCGGCGGGAGAGGATCGGGCCGTTGCACAAGCCATGGCGCAACGCACCGCGGCCTTCTATATGGGCGATTGATGCATGCTTTCGATGTGCTTGGCGATCCCGTGCGGCGGCGGCTCCTGGAGCTTCTGGCCGAAAGAGAACGTGCGGCCGGCGACATGACGGCGATCGTCCAGCGCGAGTTCGGCATCACCCAGTCGGCCGTTTCCCAGCATTTGCGCGTGCTGCGGGACAGCGGCTTTGCGACGGTGCGTCCGCTGGGCGCCGTCCGGCTCTACAGCGTCAACGCCGAGCCGATGCGCGATGTCGATCAATGGCTGGAACGCTTCCGGGGCTTCTGGACGCCGCGACTAGAGGCTCTGGCGACGGAGGTCGCGCGCGGCCAGCGGGAGAGCGGGACGGGGTGACACCGCAGGCGGCACGCCGTCATAGAGCAGGCGCAGCATGGGCGAGCGCAGCACGATGCGCCAGGCCATCCAGGAAAGACCCAGCGTCAGCAGGATTGCCAGCACGGCCTTGACGCTGACCGGCAGCGCCAGCGGCTGCCCGATCACCACGAGCGCGGCCGTGATCGGCAGATGGAACAGATAAATGACGAAGGACGCGCGCACCAATTCCTGAACGGCGGGATGCGGCCGGTCCGCCACATGCTTGACCCCTGCGAGCAGCATCTGCGTGATGGCCACCGCGGCCACCGTCTCGACAAGGCGGCCGGCGGCGGGATGCAGCTGCCCCTTGAACATGAAATGCGCTGCCAGTGCGAGGACCCCGAGCAAGGCGATCGCAAAGGAGGGCCGATGCAGCGCATCCCGCAGCCGGGGGGCGCGCGCCACAAGGCAGCCCGCCGCGAACCAGGGAATGAACTGGAGCAGCTGGTCGAGCCGGAAAATCTGCTGGGGGACATTGGTGGCAAAGCCCGCCGCATAGAAAAGCTCGATGGCGGACGCTTCCCATGCGCCCAGGACCAGCGCCGTCAGCAGCACAACCAGCGCGGGCCGGCGCGCCAGGCGAGCGTCCGTTGCCGGAGCGATCTGGGCCTGGGAAAGCCGGGGAGACAGCGTCGTGAGCAGCGCGGCAAGGGCGGAGCATTGCAGCAACACGATGATGAACCAGAGGTGCCGAACCCAATAGCCGCCGGACACGGAGCTGTTGTGCTCCCACGAGGCGAGTGCCGGCCCGATGGAGAAGTTGGAAAGCTCACAAAAGAGGTTGAGCAAGGGATTGAGCGTGAGGAGGCAAGCCAGGAAAGGGATGCCGAGCCGCAGGAACCGCCCCTTCAGCCATTCGCCCGAGCTGCGGCGAGACAGAAGCAGGGCGGCGAAATAGCCGGCAATGAGGAAGAAGGCCGGCATCCTGAAGACATGGATGAAATCGGCAAGCCAGGTCCAGATCAATGCGCCTTCCCGGGCATTGACGATCCAGACGTCATTGGCGCGATAGGCCATGGCGACATGATAGGGAATGCCCAGCAACATGAGCAACGCGCGGATCGCGTCCCAATGATGTTCTCGTTGTGCAACCCTGCTTGTCGTCATGTTTTTTCCGTTTCACCAACCGCTTACCGGGCACTGCGGCGGGGATGCAACCCTGCCTCCGGAACCGGGTTCCCGCCTTTGCGGCAGTAAGTTCCCGGAACCGCCTGGGGTGAGTTGAATGGTGTAACGTCCGCTAGCATGACGAATTCGAGCGCGAAGACCGGCGGGGTTCCCGAGGCTCTCCATTCTCCCGCCCGCCTCATTTTCTCCTGTCCTACAGCCCCGCCGTCATGGCAGCGCCTTCTTCTGCTGACAGCGGCAGGTGCAGGCACGGCTGTTTCTCATTTGAGGGTTTCCATCGTCCGATCAGGCCGCACTGGCTTGCCGGGACAGGCTCTGGCGTCCGCCTGATTTGCCTCGCCGCAAAGTTCAGGGAAGCGGAAGATGACACGGACGTGTCCTCATCTTTGTGAACTTCCAGCGCGCGGCCCAGTGTTGGACCGGCATTGCGGGGCGCTCGCACTGTCCGTCGCTTCCCGACTCACTTCCTGGAGAATCGGCGCGTTTCGGATTTTGTCCGCGCAGCCGGGGAAGTCGCCGGTCAGTCGCGCGGGCGGGGATTGGCAAGGGAAGAGAGCACGCCGCGCAAGGTCCGCACCTCCAGATGGTTCCAGCCGGGCTTGGTGAGCAGGTTGCGCAAGGTGCGCTTCGTCGCGGCAACACGGCTGGGCGGGAAGAAATAGCCGGCCTCGTCCAGCATCGCCTCGAACTGGCCGATCATGCCGTCCAGCTCGTCCTGGGAAGCGGGCGGTAGCAGCTCGGTACGCGTCGGCTGCGCAAGCGGGGCGGTCTTCGACCATTCATAAGCGCACAGGATGACTGCTTGCGCGAGATTGAGCGATGCGAACTCCGGATTGATCGGCACGGTGAGGATGGCGCGGGCAAGCGCCACTTCGTCGGTCTCGAGGCCTGAGCGCTCCGGGCCGAACACGATGGCGCTGCGCCCGACGGCTCCATGGATCTCCCGCGCCGCTTCCTCGGGCGTCACGACCGGCTTCGTCACCCCGCGCTTGCGCACCGTGGTGGCATAGACATGCGCGCAATCGGCGACCGCCTCGGCAAGCGTGTCATAGACCTGCGCGTTGGCGAGCACGACATCGGCGCCGGCCGCCGAGGGGCCGGCATCGGGATTCGGCCAGCCATCGCGCGGCGCGACGAGGCGCATCTGCGTGAGCCCGAAATTGAGCATGGCGCGCGCGGCCTTGCCAATGTTCTCGCCGAGCTGGGGACGGACGAGCACGATGAGAGGGGCTGCGGGATCAGCGCGCTCCATCTGTTCGTTTGCAGACATATCCGTTTCTCCCCGGGGCGCCGGAGCCCCTGTGAACATCTTGGGTGCCGATGGCGGAGATCGTCGGGCGGACCCGCTCCCGGCTTCGGCGGTATTCATGGAACAGGCGCGCCGGGCTGGCGATAGCGGCGTAGACCCTTCAGGCGAAGTGCAGGCGCGCGGTGATATCTACCGGGCGGCCTGCACGGGGAAACGTGCCCGACCGCTTCATTCTCCGCCCACTTCCCGGATCGCGCCAGCGAATTCCTGAAAGTCCTTCGCCTCGGTGAAGTCCCGATAGACGCTGGCGAAGCGGATATAGGCCACGCTGTCCAGCCCCTTCAGCCCTTCCATGGCCAGCTCGCCGATCCGGGACGAGCTGACTTCGCTTTCCCCGCTCGTCTCGAGCTGCCGCTGGATGCCCGAAACCAGCCGCTCGATCCGCACTGGATCGAGCGCGCGCTTGCGGCAGGCGATCTCGATGGACCGGGCAAGCTTGTCCCGATCGAACGGCTCGCTTGCGCGGCCCGACTTCACGACCAGGATGTCGCGAAGCTGGATGCGCTCGAAGGTGGTGAAGCGCGCGCCGCACGCCTCGCACTGGCGGCGGCGACGGATCGCGGCGCCATCCTCGGTGGGGCGGCTATCCTTGACCTGGCTATCCTCGTGCGCGCAGTAAGGGCAGCGCATCCTAGCGCTTGATCCTCTGCCAGAACGCGATGCCGGCACCGGCGACGAGGCCAAGCGGCAGCGAGACGACCGGCAGCAGCACACCCGCCACGGCGCCGATGGCCGCGCCGGTGAGCACCGGCTTGGTCGAAGGATGGCCGAGGCCTTCCTTCGCCATGCCGGATATCTCCGCCTTGGCCCTGTCCATCAGATCATTGGGTTCGCTCATCGTCAGACCTCCCTTCAGTAGATCGGGAAGCGCGGGGTCAGGTCCTTCACCTTCTCGCGCACATGAGCCTCGACCTGCCCGTCGCCTTCCTCGCCATTGTGGCGCAGACCCTCGACCACTTCCGCGATCCAGGTGCCGATCTGGCGGAACTCCGCCTCGCGGAAGCCGCGCGTCGTGCCCGCCGGCGTGCCCAGGCGCAGGCCCGAGGTCACGAAGGGGCTCGCCGTGTCGAACGGCACGCTGTTCTTGTTGCAGGTGATGTAGGCCCGGTCCAGCGCCTTTTCGGCAGCCTTGCCGGTGGCTTCCTTCGGCCGCAGGTCGATGAGCATCAGGTGATTGTCCGTGCCGCCGGACACGACGGCGAGCCCGGCCTCGGCAAGGCTGGCCGCCAGCGCGCGGGCATTGGCGACGATCTGGTGCGCATAGGCCCGGAACTCGGGCTGGAGCGCTTCCGCGAAGGCCACGGCCTTGGCGGCAATGACATGCACCAGCGGTCCGCCCTGAAGACCCGGGAAGACGGCGCTGTTCACTTTCTTCGCGATCGCCTCGTCATTGGTAAGGATGATGCCGGAGCGGGGGCCACGCATGGACTTGTGCGTCGTTGTGGTCACGACATGGGCATGCGGGAACGGCGAGGGATGCGCGCCACCCGCGACCAGCCCGGCGAAGTGCGACATGTCCACCAGAAGGATCGCGCCCACCTCGTCGGCGATGGCGCGGAAGGCCGCGAAATCCCAGACGCGCGGATAGGCGGTGGCGCCGGCGATGATCAGCTTGGGCTGGTGGGCCCGCGCCTTGGCGGCAATGTCGTCCATGTCGAGAAGCTGGTCCTCGCGGCGCACGCCATAGGACACGCAATTGAACCACTTGCCGGACATGTTGACCGGCGACCCGTGTGTGAGGTGGCCACCAGCCGACAGATCGAGGCCCATGAAAGTGTCGCCCGGCTGAAGCAGGGCGAGGAACACCGCCTGGTTCATCTGGCTACCCGAATTGGGCTGAACATTGGCGAAGTCGCAACCGAACAGCTTCTTCGCCCGCTCGATGGCCAGCGTCTCGACGACATCCGCCCATTCGCAGCCGCCATAATAGCGCTTGCCGGGATAGCCCTCGGCATATTTGTTGGTGAAGATGCTGCCGGTGGCTTCCAGCACGGCCTTGCTGACGATGTTCTCGGAAGCGATCAGCTCGATCTTGTCCTGCTGGCGCTTGAGTTCGCCCTGCACGGCGGCGAACACGTCTGGATCGGCTTTCTCCAGCGACGCGGAGAAGAAGCCCGGCGAGCGGATCGCCTGCTCGTTCGAATTATCGGCAAGGACGGACGATGCGGTCATGACGGATAGGTTCCTCGATTGAAATCAGTCGACGGCGGCAGGGACGGGCGGATGGCCCAGCTTGCCGACGCGGCGGGCATGGCGGTCTCCGCCGAAAGGCGTCGCGAGAAAGGCTTCGACGCAGGCCTTCGCCATCTCGATGCCGATCAGCCGCGCGCCCATGGCAAGGACATTGGCATCATTATGCTCGCGCGAGAGGCGAGCGGACAGCGGCTCCGACACGAGCGCGCAGCGGCAGGCGGGATGGCGATTGACGGCGATCGAGATACCGATACCCGAGCCGCACAGCGCGATGCCGCGCTCGGCCCGTCCGGCAGCGACTTCTTCGGCAAGCTTGTAGCCATAATCGGGATAGTCGACACTCTCGCCCTCTGCGGGCCCCAGGTCCGCGACCTCGTGGCCCGCCTCGCGCAGCCAGTCGGCAAGGGCTGTCCTGAGCGCCACGGCGGCATGGTCGGAAGCGATGGCGATGCGCATGATCCTGTTTCCCCAGGCGCGACCGGAAAGAGCGGTGAGTCGCGATTGGCCCGCTATCTAGTGTCGCGCTCGGAGGAATGCCACTGCCGATTGCGACCCGAGAGCGTCGGACGTGCTCGGGGAGGTCGAGGGTGCCGGCGCGCCGGTGCCCCGCGCGTCTGCGCCCCGGCCCGCAGCGGGAGGTGCTTCCGCCGGGCCGCAAAATGATCTAGCGCAGCGCCATGAGCGGGACGATCCTATCCATCCTGATGCTGGCCGGCCTGGCACTTGGCATCGGCGGCATCTACCTGATCGCGGCAAAAGGCGAGACGAAGCGCGGCTGGCTGATGATTGTGGCGGCCATGGTGATGTTCGGCAATGTCGCGGTATGGACGATGCCGATGGGCTGAGCATCCTTTCGGGATGCCTTTCATTCGCCTGCTGTCTTTCCCGCGCAGGCCCGCAGATGGGCTTCCAGCGCCGCGCCATTGGCGTCCCAGCTGAAGCGCTCGGCAGTGGCGCGCACGGCTGCGGGATCGGGCGGAGTGGCGAGAAGCGAAGCGATGGCCTGGCGGATCGCCTCGGGTTCGCGCGGGACGATGCGACCCGCTTCCGGCCGGTCGAGCAGTTCGCGCGCGCCGCCTGCCTCGCTGATGACGAGCGGCACGCCGCAGGCAAGTGCTTCCACCCAGGCATTGGCCAGCCCTTCCGAAGCGGAGGGCAGGGCCATGATGTCGCTCGCGGCGAGCCAGCCCGGCAGATCGCCGTGCGGAACGCTGCCGAGAAAGCGCACGCGCGCCGCCATCCCGAGCCGCCCGGCCAGCGTGCTCAAAGCGGCCCGGTCCGGGCCGTCGCCGATGAGCAGCAGCGTGACATCGGCAAGGCCGGCCAGTGCCTCGATCACCAGTGCCTGTCCCTTGCGCGGGATGAGTGCGCCCAGCACGGTGACGACGGGGCCGGAAAGGCCGTGCGCGGCCTTTGCGGACGCGCGATCGGCCAGCGTGAAACGCGCCTGATCGACGCCGGTATAGTGGACTCGGATTCTGTCGGGCTCCATGCCCAGCGCCACCATGTCCGCCTTCATCGCGGCACTGACCGCAAGGAGACCGGCAGCGTCCCGCCCGGCTTCCCGCACCATCGCCGCTGTCGCCGGATCGCGACCCCAATGATGAATGTCCGCCCCGCGCGCCTTCACGGAATAGGGAATGCCGAGCTGCCGGGAGAGCCGGCGGGCGACCGGCCCGTCGGGGAAGAAAAAGCTCGCGTCGATCACATCGAACGGCCGCGCCGCATGGAGGCGCCGGACGAGGGGCAGGATGGCGCGGGTCATCAGGGCCGGGTGCCAACGCCCGCCAATGGCCGGGACGATGGGAAATCGCGGTCTGTGGACGGTCAGGCCCTGCCATTGCTCCTCGGCAGGGAGGGCGCGGCGCGCGCGATATGCCGCGTGGAGCGAGACAGGCCATGGCGGAAGGCCGAGCGGCGCGAGGACCGTGACGTCCACGCCCGGCCGGCTGGCCAGCGCGCAGGTCTGCCGCTCCACGAACACGCCGAAATTGGGGCGGGTCGCGTCGGGAAACAGAGTGGAGAGCGTGAGCACGCGCAGCGTCAT
Source organism: Sphingobium sp. SYK-6 (assembly GCF_000283515.1). Lineage (GTDB taxonomy): Bacteria > Pseudomonadota > Alphaproteobacteria > Sphingomonadales > Sphingomonadaceae > Sphingobium > Sphingobium lignivorans. Next base: position 3,212,852 of record NC_015976.1, on the reverse strand, counting down.
GGCGCCCTTGCCTAGCAGCCGCCCATGAAGAAGGCATTAGGGCCGCCGATGCAATCTGCTTGTGCATGGGCGGCGACCGGGTTCGCTAGGCTGTGCCCGGCGCCGCCCTTGTCTGTCAGAGCCGGGCCAGCGCAATCACGCAGAAGCCCCAGACAAAGGCCCCGCTCAGCCCGAGGAACAGCGCCGCCCGGACGAGATCGCGGGACGAGACCCGATCGACATGATCGCGGAAAAAGCGGGCGTAGCCGGCGCGGATGTCAGTGCGGGCGGAGAGCAGCGCCACTTCGAGCGCGGAGGCTTCCTTGCGGTACCAATGAAGCAGCTCGTCAAGCTCCGGGGGCGCGAGGTCGGGATAAGCGCCGACAAGCGTTTCGATCCGGGTGCGCCGCTCGGCGCTCCCGGAGGAGGGCAATTCAGTGTCATGCATGATCGATTCTTCCGAGTTCAGAAAGCTGGACCGCGCCCGGAACAGGCGCGGGGCGGGAACTCAGAGGAGAGGCGGCGCTCTCGGCGCATGGAGGACGACATGGATTGCGGGGCGCGGTGGGCCGGTGGAGGCGGGCCGGGGCGCTGGCGCGCCGACGGACGGCGGGCTGGTGGCAGCCGTGACTTGCACGAAGGACGGCAGCAATGGCTGAGGGTGCGGCAGCGCCGGCGCGGCCGTCTCGGCGATGCGCCGGGTAACGGTGACCAGCGCGACATCGAGAGTGGCGGAACTGAAGGCGGAGCCCTGGCGGGGCTGGAAAGTCGCCGCGCCGCTCGGCATCGCCTGCAGCCCGATCATGGCGAGCAGCAGGGCCAACACGAGCCGATGAGGCGTCAGGGCGCGGCGCGGGGACATCAAGGGTGCGATAGAGGCGGGTGACGCTTCTCGCAATGCCCGGGAGCGTGGCCTTGCTACAGGCTTCGGATGAGGCGCACCGGCAGGCCGATCCAGGCCGGATCGTTCACCACCTGCTGCCGGGTGCCCGCGCCAAGCGGGAGCAGATGAAGCATCATGCCATCCCGGCCGATGAGGCGGCCGAAAAGAAAACGCCCCGCCGGGCGCGGCACGAGGACGTCGCGATTGAGCGCTTCGGTGAAGCGCTCGGGCGGCAGTGGCTCGCACCACAATTCATCCCCCGCGCGATAATCGCCAAGGGCGGCGGTCATCCGGATGCCGAGGGCGCCCTTTGGCACGGTGGGTGGCACGAGCGTGAGCGGACGGGCCGGCGCGCCGGCGCCATCGGGACCCACCAGGGCTGCCACCGGTACTTTCTCGCTCGCGGGCAGGTCCACCAGATCGCTGGCCTGCACGTCCAGCGCTGCGGCGATGCGGTTAAGCCATTTCACCGATACGGTTCGCGTGCCGGTCTCGAGCCGACCGATCGTCTGCGCCGTGGTCGGCGGTTCGCAGCGCGCACCCACTTCTTCCAAAGTCAGGCCGCGCGCCTTGCGGACCTCGCGAATGCGGGTAATCATCGTGCCAGTCTCCAGGTAACCTGAACGGTTAGCCTGTCCTACATTTCCATCGCCATGGCAATGGGGTAGCCCGAATCGGGGAAGGAGACCATCCATGGCGGTACAAGCAAAGCAGGGAAACGGACATGTGAAGAAAGTTCCGCAAGCGGGCAGCGCGGCCCAGAAGCTGGTGGAAAGACGCGTGGAAGGTCCCGACGGCAAGCCGCATGTCGTGACGATCAATCTCGGGGAATCGCCGACGAGCTGGCTGTATGCGCGCCGGATGCTTTCGAGCCGCCAGTTCGCAGCAGCGGAGGCCATTCGCGCCGACTGGGAGCGTGCGGCCATGAATGCCCGGGTGACGATGAGCTGGGATATGGCGGCGGCGCCATCCCGTGGCCGGCGCCCTGCGCCCGGCGGGGCGGACCGGTCGATGACCCAGATCGCCGCGCGCGAGCGGCTGAACGCCGCTCTGGCCGCCGCGGGGCCGGGCCTTGCGGACATCCTCTGGCGCGTGGCCTGCGCTTGCGAGAGTCTGGCGGCGGCTGAGCAGACGCTGGGCTGGCCGGCCCGCGCCGGCAAGCTCGTGCTCGGTTTCGCGCTCGATCGGGTCGCGGATTATTATCGGATCCGCTAGACGCAGGCCATATCCGCTGGCGGAGGACGCTGTCACAAAGCTGACGTCGTGCGATGGCAGGAGCCGCGAGATGGCCATCGCGCCGGAGAATGAGAGCGAACGGATGTGCTGAACCGCAGGCAAGCCATGGTCCTGGGCGGAATGGCTGCGCTGGCTGCACCGGCCGGCGGCAGGGTGGCAGGAGCGCCGGGGCGGACGCGGCCGCTCGTCCTGGCCCATCGTGGCTGCTCGGCCCTGCGGCCGGAGCACAGCGCGGGCGCCTATGCCAAGGCGATTGCCGACGGGGCCGACTATATCGAGCCCGACATCGTCATCACCGCCGACGGCGTGCTCGTGGCACGGCATGAGAATGACATTGCGTCGACCACCGATGTTGCCAGCCGGCCCGAATTCGCCCGCCGCCGCACAACCAAAAGGATCGACGGACACAGCGTGACCGGGTGGTTCACCGAGGATTTCACGCTCGCCGAGCTCAAGACCCTGCGCACCATCGAGCGCCTGGGCGACCTGCGCCCGGAAAGCCGGGGATATGACGGCCAGTTCCCCATCCTCACGCTGGACGAAGTGATCGAGCTGGCGGCGACGGAAGGCGCCGCGCATGGCCGCGTCGTGGGACTGGTGCCCGAGATCAAGCATTCCACTTATTTCGCGGGGATCGGCTTGCCGATCGAGGATCGGCTGCTCGCCACGCTGGCCGCACATGAGCAGAGCCGGCGGCATCCCGTCGAGATCCAGTCCTTCGAAATCGGCAATCTACGTTCTCTGCGCGAGCGGATCGGGCGCGGCTCCAATATCAGGCTGATGCAACTCCTCGGCGAACGCGACGAGACGCCTGCCGATATCGCGGCGGCCGGCGGCTCGCTGACTTATGGCGAGATGGCGACGCCTGCGGGCTTGCGTGCGATTGCGGCCTATGCCGACACTGTCTCCCCCTCCAGCCGGATGCTGATCCCGCTCGATGCCGAGGGGCGGCTGGGCGAGCCCAGCAGTCTGGTGCGCGACGCGCATGAGGCCGGGCTGCTGGTGGGTGCCTATACCTTCCGGCCGGAAAACCGCTTCCTGCCGCTGGAACTGCGCGACGGGGCCGGAAACGACGCCCGCAACGAAGCGGGATCGATCGCCGAGATCCGCCGCTATCTCGCGCTCGGTGTCGATCGGTTCTTCACTGATGACCCCGCGCTCGGGCGCATCGCGGTGGACGGGAGCTGAGCGCGCCGGCTGGTGGCCAGATGCCTCATGCCGGGGCTATTCCGGCGGCACCCATCCGGCGCCTTCCCGTGTCACCCCCTTGCGGGCGCGGCCAGCCGGGTCTAGGGGCTGCGGCATCCGCTCAAGCAAGCCGAAAGAGGACTCGCCCCCATGAAAGCCCGCGTGTTCGTCACCTTGAAGTCCGGCGTGCTCGATCCGCAAGGCAAGGCGATCCAGCATGCGCTGGAAGGGCTGGGCTTTGGCGGCGTCAATGACGTGCGCGCCGGCAAGCTGATCGAACTGGATCTCGCCGAGGGGACCAGCGAAGCCGACATCGACGCGATGTGCCGCAAGCTGCTGGCCAATACCGTGATCGAGAACTACCGGATCGAGGCGGTCGGCTGAGCCGCGCTGAAAGGGAGCTATTGCGATGAAAAGCGCCGTCATCGTCTTCCCGGGATCGAACTGCGATCGCGACCTTGCCGTGGCTTTCGAGGCCGTCAGCGGCACGAAACCCGTGATGGTCTGGCACCGCGAGACGGAGCTCCCCGAGGGCATCGATCTCATCGGCGTGCCGGGCGGCTTCTCCTATGGCGACTATCTGCGCTCCGGCGCGATGGCGGCGCGCTCGCCAGTGATGCAGGCGGTGGCCGAGGCGGCCGCGAAAGGCACTTATGTGCTCGGCGTCTGCAATGGCTTCCAGGTGCTGACTGAAAGCGGACTGCTGCCCGGCGCGCTGATGCGCAACGCGGGTATCCACTTCGTCTGCCGCGACGTGGCGCTGACCGTGGAGAACAGCCAGAGCATCTTCACCAGCCGCTACGAGGCGGGCGAACGCATCACTGTGCCGGTCGCCCATCATGACGGTAATTATTTCGCCGATGCAGCCACGCTCGACCGGCTGGAAGGGGAGGGCCGGGTGGCCTTCCGCTACGGCGAGAGCGTCAACGGCTCGGCACGGGATATCGCCGGCATTCTCAACGATGCGGGCAATGTGCTGGGCATGATGCCGCATCCCGAGCGCGTGATCGAGGCGGCCCATGGCGGCACGGACGGTCGCCGCCTGTTCGAAGGGCTTGTCGAAGGCCTGATGGAACGCGCCTGACCTCCCGCCAGCCAACGTTACGTTCTGGAAACAATCCGGAAAGACGGCGGCCTTACCTGAGGGGTGTGCCTTTAATTTGAGCATCTCCGAAAGGAATTGCTCAAAATTTAGGCAGTATCATCCCGAAGAAGGAGGAACAGGATGCTTAGCCTTGTCATCGCCACTGCGGTCGCCGCCAGTGCCCCCGTGCATCAGACTACCGTCGATCACGAGGGGGTGACCTATCATGTGAACTATCGCCAGACCGTCACGACGAAGATGCGGACGATCGGCATTTCGCCCGGCTCGCGGCCCGGCAACCAGCGCTGCGTGTGGTCCGCCACGGTCCAGCTCGACCGGGAGATCCGCCGGGACCGGGACACCGCGCCGCTCGTCCGGCGGCTTGCCGGCGATGGTCATCGTGTCGAGGGGCAGGTGCCCGGCCGGTGTGCCGGCCGCCGCGACTATGTGGAGACCCAGATTGCCACGAGTATCGAGAAGGCCCGGGACAAGATCACGGCCATGGCCGAAGCGGACCGGGCCAACCTGCCGGGAGAGATTCGCGCGGCGCAAGCCCTGGCAATGCGTTGACGCGAGCTGGAGGGATATGATCCGTCAATGGCGCGGCGCGCTGCTGCTTGCCGCGCTTGGCGGCACGTCGCTGCTGCCTGCCCTGCCGGCGCACGCGCAGACGGGTCTCGATCCCTCCTTTCGGCTTGAGGTGGCGACCGATCATCGCCGCCGGGGCCTTTCCTGGAGCGACGGAAAGGCGGCGGTCGAGGGCAATGTCACGCTTGACCTGAGCCGGAGCGTGGAAATCGGCCTGGGCGCCACCGCGCTGCGGCAGAGCCGGCGGCATGGCGGCGCGGATGCCGGGCTCGATCTTGGCGCCCGCTATCGGCGCGATCTTGGCCCATGGATGCTCTCGCTGGGCGCGATGGGACATGTCTTTCCCGGCGCGTCCGGTCTCGCTTATGTCGAGGGTGACGGTAGCCTGAGCTACGATATCGGCCCCGCGCGGTTCCATCTCGGCGCGAGCTATGCTCCTCCGCAGGACTCGATCGGCGGGGACAATCTCTATCTCAGCCTCGCGGCGGACATGGGCGTGCCCGGCACCCCCCTTAGCATCTACGGCCATGTCGGTCGGTCATCGGGACGCGTGGACGACGCCATGCGCGCCGCGCGGCTCAGGCCACAGGGCCGCTATTGGGATCATGCTGTCGGTCTCGAATATGTCATGGGACGGCTGGCGACCGGACTGCGCTATTCCGGCACCAGCATCGGAGCGGTGGACCCGGAAGGGCCCCATATCGACCGGCATGTCGGGGAGCGGCTGATTTGGTCGCTGCGGGTGGTGCTTTAGGGGCAATTGGGCTGGGCTATACGATCAGTGATGATCGCTCTCTTCCACGCGCTGAGCCTTGTCGGTTGATAACTTGTTCTCTTGAGCCGAACATGCCACGTCTGGAAGCAGCGCGTGGGGGCGGTATGTCAGAGCAGTTAAAAGGTGAAGCGCACAGCGAAGAGAGACAAAATCTGTTCAAGGAGCTTGATCTCTGCGAGGCCGGTATTGCTCGCTACGATGGCTTTCTGTTTCAGATAAGGTCATGGATGATAACTGTTGTCAGCGGGATTGCGACCTTAGCTATCACTCAGAATACGCCGGAGCTATTTACTTTAGCGGCCTATTCGATTGGCGCCTTCTGGCTCATGGAAGGCAATGCGAAAAGCTATCAATATGTCTTTATTCATCGCGCGAGGCAGGTTGAAGACACCCTTCGCGGCAGCAGGGCAAAAGCCGCATCGCCTCAGCTATCGGGCCGTTTTCGCGATATGAGCTTCAACTGGCTTCCCATGGGGCCCGATGTTCATTGGGGCGCTACATGGTTTAAAGGAGCAGGATTTCATAGAAAGTTAGCTCGGATGACATCGCGCACTGTGGTTAGCCCAGTCTTTCACATGCGCAGGTGTTTGTCGGGAATGATGAGCGGGCATACCGCCATGATCTACGCGATAATGCTTGGCGCGACTTTGATCGGACCGAACTGGCTTCCCTCAACCGGGAAACAGACCAACGAGATCTCGATAAAATTCACGACGGACCATTCCGTAGGAAGATCTGTTGCCGAGAGCGACACGCCGACCGTGCGAAAGGCGGAACCTGCCGGAAGGTAGCGGCTCCGTGAGCCACGCGCCTGAGTATCAATTCTGCATGTTCCAGACAGCACTGCGAGTGCGCCAAGGTTCCTTCATAGCTGATCGGTGGATCTAGCGACATTGACGCGAAGTCTCGCACCGTGCTGGCTATGTGGCTGCTGAAGCGAAAACGCCGCTTCCTGCGCGAAGCAAGAAGGGGCTGAAATATTGGTCGGGACGAGAGGATTCGAACCTCCGACCCCCACACCCCCAGTGTGATGCGCTACCAGGCTGCGCTACGTCCCGACCGGAGGGCGCCTCCTAAGCGGATCGCGCGCAAGTTGCAAGGTCTGTGTCGGCGTGCGGTGCGCGGAGTTTGGGAGCGGGCCGCCATGGCTTTGCGGACGCGGGGCCGGAGCGGTTTCGGGCGCCACTTTTCCGGCCGGGGAGTCGGTCCCTCGGCGGGGTGCCTGCTGATCGGGGTCTCCTCCGGGGGACGTCGTGCGGGCCGTATCAGGCTCCCTGGCGTTCCGGCATTCCTACAGCGCGGAGATGTAGCTCGCCATATAATCGAAGAACACGTTGAGCCGGGCGCGCGCGCTGCGGGTGAGGGTGACGATGCGCAGATCGTCGGCGGCGGGGTCCATCTCCAGCGCGATCAGCCCCAGCGCAAGCGCGTGCTGGATGCGCGGGCTGAGCGAGGCGGAGCGGGAAAGGCCGAGCTCGGCAGGGCGCTGCGCACCGATGCGCCGGCTGAGCCACTCGTGCACCATCAGGTCGACGAGAAAGTCGAATGTCTCATCCGGCATGGCCTCGGGAAAATGCTCGGCGAGCTTCACCTTGAAGGTGACGAAAATGCGCGCGGCGGAAAAAAAGTCGATGCCCGTGCGGAGCAGCCCGTCCTCGGTGTGGCTTCCAGCCGGGATCTGCGCGACCTGCTGACGGATCGACTCGAGGAAGGGCAGCGAGGCGTTGCCGCTCACACCCGTTTCACGCGAGGCCATATCGTGCGGTCCACATCCGGTCTCGATAAATGCCGAGTACCATGACCAGCAGCAGGGGGATGGCCCACAAGCCCTCATAGCCCTGGTAGACAAGGGCCGAGAAGGCGGGGTCGATCATGGTGGCGAAATGGGCGACGACGCTGTTGAGCTGGAACGCGGCAACCCAGATGGGCCACCAGCGATCGCTGACGCCGGCGATCACGAACATCGCGAAGAATGTCGCCGCATCGATGAACAGCACCATCATGTTGGTGCTCGCCCAGAAGGTCTCATATTGGTGCGCGCTGGTCCAGCGGTTGACCGCCATGGTGCCCAGAGCGGCGAGCAGAACGACCAATGTCGTCCAGCGTCCCTCCCAGCCGCCCAGCACAAGGGCATAGGCACAGGCCGAGAGGCAGAGGAACCAGAACAGGATTGCGATCAGCATTGACACGGTTCGTTCGCTCCTGTCGCAATCCTGTCTGGCGACGGCAGGGTGGGGTACTGCCGTCTAAACTGCTTCAGTCCACGCGGGCGGTTTCGATGGTGACGGCGGGCTTGGCGAGATCCGGGCCCAGGCCATCCGGGCAGCCGAAGTCGACGACCTTGAGCGAGCTTCCGCCCTTGATCGCGGTGAGGTGGCGCACCACGGAGAGCATGTCACCGCGTCCGGCGACAAGATGATCGAAACCGCGGGCCATGCCTTCGAGCAGCTTCTGGCTCTGCGCCATGGGAAGGCCGGACTGTTCGCTAGCCTCGATGATGGAACTGGCGAGGCGGGTCTTGCACAGGATGGCGCGATCAATCGCCGTGATCGTGCTCTTGGTATCGTCGGCGACGACGAGGCCGGTGGTTTCCTGGATCTTGAACATAGCTCCTCCTCGCGCAGTCGCGCTGCGCTGTCATGCAGTGAACCCGTGAACTAGCTGAAGGCCTTGAATGCGCCCGAAATCAGCAGAGCCATGGAAATGACCGCCAGGGTGGAGAGAAACGCGAGCGAGACAATCTGGATCGTCTTGTTCCCCAGAGACTGCTCATTCAACGAACCTCCAACCGGTGGCAGCAATTTCAGCCCTGTGTGTCTCGGCTGCTGCAACGCCTCCTGCATGTCCACAATGGAGGATTTTTCGTGTTCGGTAAGGGGCTCCGCCTGCCTAGGCAATTCCTGCCCAGCCATGCTGACGAGGCGTCCGGCCTCCCGGCGATCCGCTACGCCGAGGATCTGTGTCGCCGCCAGGATATGATTGTCCACGGTGGAGTGGGAAATCCCAAGCTTTCTCGCGATTTGCTTGGATGTGAAGCCCATGGCGACAAGCTCCAGGCAGGCGCGTTGCCGCTCGGTCAGGCGGGTGATGACTTCGGGCTTCGACATGATGCTATGTGACAATGACAACCCCCTCCTGTCACGCCCTAATTTACAATTTCGATGAGCCCCGAAACGGCTTCGGACGGGCGAATCGCACGCGATGCGGCCCATGCCGGCAGCAGTGTCCAGAATAGCGATGCCGGTTGCCTGCGGACAGGGGATATGCTAGCCGCGCGGCCTTGAACGAGGCGATCGGTCGCCTCATTTACCGGCCGATCCGTTCTCCCATCCGCATGATTGCGCTGCTCAAGGACCGCAATGTTCACCATATACGCTCTCGCTTCGGCTGCGCCGGACGCATCCACTGGCTCCGGCATGGCAGCCTTCCTCAACTTCATGCCGCTGATCCTGATCTTCGTGGTCTTCTATTTCCTGCTGATCCGTCCGCAGCAGCAGCAGATGAAGAAGCACCGCGCCAAGGTCGCCGCGGTCAAGAAGGGCGATCAGGTCGTCACCGGTGGGGGCCTTGTCGGCAAGGTGGTGCGCGTGGACGATGTCTATGTGGATGTTGAGCTCGGGCAGGGCATCAAGGTGAAGGCGGTCAAGGCGACGCTGAGCGATGTCGTCGACCCCCTGACGGCCAAGCCCGCGAACGACTGAGCCGCCCATGCTCGACTTTCCGCGCTGGAAGATCTGGCTCGTCGCGCTGACGACCGTGATCGGCTGCCTCTTCGCCGTACCCAGCTTCCTGCCCGATCGGGTGGTGGCGCAGTTGCCGGGCTTCATGCAGGCCCGGGTCAATCTGGGGCTCGATCTTTCCGGGGGAAGCCATATCCTCCTGGAAGCCAGCACCCAGGATGTCGCGTCGCAGCGCATCCAGAACATGGAAGAGATGATCCGCACCGAGCTGCGCCGCAGCGATGCACGCATCGCCATCGGCGAGATGTCGACGCGGAACAATCAACTCAGCTTCATGGTTCGCAATGCGTCGCAAGTGGATGCCGCCGTAGAGCGCATCCGTCCGCTCACGCAGGGCGCGGGGCTGACCGGCCAGCGTGACTTCAATGTCGAAGTGCGCGACGGCAACACCATTGTCGTCACGCCGACGGAGGCCGGCGTCGCCAACGCCATCGAGAGCGCCATGCAGGTGGCGACCGAGGTCATTCGCAAGCGCATCGACGAGATGGGCACGCGCGAGCCGACCATCATCCGTCAGGGCAGCAACCGTATCGTGGTCCAGGTCCCGGGCCTGCAGGATCCGGCAGCGCTGAAGGATCTGCTTGGCCAGACCGCCAAGCTTGAATTCAAGCTGGTCGACACGACCGCCAATCCGGCCGATCTCGCCCGGGGCATCGCGCCCATCGGCAGCGAGATCCTGCCTTATCCCGAGAATCCGCTGGGTCAGCCGGTCATTGCCGTCAAGCGTCAGGTCATGGTGTCGGGCGACGAACTGATCGACGCCCAGCAAGCCTATGATCCGCAGACCAACGCGCCTGTGGTGAGCATCCGCTTCAATGGATCGGGCGCCAACAAGTTTGCCCGCGCCACGCAGCAGAATGTGAACAAGCCCTTTGCCATGATCCTCGATGGATCGGTGCTGTCGGCGCCGAACATCAACGAGCCGATCCTGGGTGGTTCCGCGCAGATCAGCGGCAATTTCACTGTCGCAAGCGCCAACCAGCTCGCCATCTCGCTGCGCTCGGGCAAGTTGCCCGTGAAGCTCACGGTGGTGGAAGAGCGCACGGTCGGGCCGGACCTGGGCGCCGATTCGATCCGCAAAGGCGTCCTGGCGGGCGTGGTCGCCACGGTTACGGTGCTGGTGCTGATGGTTGCGGTCTATGGCCGCTTCGGCGTCTATGCCAATCTCGCTCTGGTCTTCAACATCCTGATGATTGTCGGCGTCATGGCGATCTTCAACGCGACGCTCACCTTGCCCGGCATCGCAGGCTTCGTTCTGACGATCGGCGCGGCGGTGGACGCCAATGTGCTCATCAACGAGCGCATCCGGGAGGAGCAGCGGCGCGGGCGCAGTATCATCCAGACCATCGAGACCGGCTACAAGGAAGCGCAGCGCGCCATCTTCGACGCCAACACCACGAACGTGATCGCGGCGGCCCTGATGTTCTACTTCGGGTCTGGGCCGATCAAGGGTTTTGCGGTGGTGCTGACCATCGGCATCATCACGTCGGTGTTCACGGCAGTTACCGTCACACGCCTGTTCGCGTCCTTCTGGCTGCGCTCGCGGCCCGCGACACTGAATATCTGAGGGGCCGGAAAGATGCGTCTGCTCAAACTCGTCCCGGACAACACCAACATCCACTTCCTCAAGTGGCGCAAGATCGCGATGGCGATCAGCTTCCTGTCCATCATCGCATCCATCGCGCTGGTGGCCACGCGCGGCCTCAACCTCGGCGTCGACTTTGTCGGCGGCCAGATGATGCGCGTCACCTTCTCCCAGCCCGCCGATCTCGATGCCCTGCGGGGCACAGTGGGTGCGGTCGTGCAGGGCGAGGCCAACATCCAGCAATTCGGCGCGCCCAATGAAGTGTCGATCCGCACGCCCTTGCCGGAGGGCGGAGACGATGCGGCCAACCAGGCATCGGACCGGCTGAAGGCCGCGATCCTGAAAGCGCATCCCGATGCCGTGTTCGGCAGCGTCGATACGGTGTCCGGCAAGGTCTCCGGTGAGCTGTTCAGCACCGGTGCCTGGGCGATGTTCTTCGCGATGATCGCGATCTCGATCTATATCTGGTTCCGGTTCGAATGGCAGTTCGGCATGGGCGCATTGTTCGCGCTGTTCCATGACGTCGCCCTGACCTTCGGGCTGTTTGCGCTGACGCAGATGGAGTTCAATCTCAACATCGTGGCGGCGCTGCTGACGATCATCGGCTATTCCCTGAACGATACGATCGTTGTTTACGATCGGGTCAGGGAAAATCTGCGCAAGTATCGGAAAATGGGTTTGATCGAGCTGCTCGATCTCTCTCTCAACGAGACGCTGGCACGGACCATCATGACCTCGCTCACGATGATCGTCACGCTCGTGGTGCTGCTGTTGCTGGGGCCTGAAGTGATCTTCGGATTCACCGCCGCGATGCTGTTCGGCATCTTCGTGGGCACCTATTCGTCCGTGTACATGTCGGCGCCGATCCTTGTGTGGACCAAGGTCGGTTCGGAAAGCTTCGTGGCGAAGGCCGGCGGGCCGATTGCGGGCGCGGAGCGGATCAGCGTCAACGAGCAGATGCCGCCGCGCTGAGGCGCGGCGCGGGCGGGAGAGCGGCTCATGGAAATGCGCCGAGAGGAGATTCCGGCTGGCCCCGTCATCACCGGCTTCGCGGGGCGAGGCTTTCGTGTGGGCGAACGGGTTTTTTCCGGGGGCCTGCTCATCGATCCGTCCGGGGTCGCCGCGTGGGATGCGCCGGCGCATCCCGACCTGCTGGACGTGACGATGCTGGGGCAGTGGCTGGACATCGATCCGGCGCCCGAGTTTCTGCTGCTGGGGACGGGGGCCCGTCTGGTGCAGCCGCCGCGTGCCTTCGTGAGAGCGCTTGAAGCGCGCGGCATCGGCGTGGAAGCCATGGACAGCCGGGCAGCCGCCCGGGCCTGGGGTGTGCTGCGCCAGGAAGAACGGCAGATCGTCGGCGCCTTGATGCCGCTCTGAACGCCAGCCCGCCGGGCTGGCGGGATTGTCATGTGATTTCCGCTATCCTGCTCGTTCATGCAGCAGCAAGCGGTGCGGCATTAGTCGCGTGTCCCGACAGGGAAGGTGCGGGCGGCGTCGGGCCTTGCCGAAAGGGCGGAGCGGCGAAGCGTCTGAGAGAGGAGGACTGACGTGGCGAGCCATATTCCGGAAGGGCGCCTCGGCCGTGCATTCAAGGCCGGCATTCCAATCGCATTGGTGATCCTTGCCGCCAAGGTGGCCGAGGGTGAGTGGAAGATAGACCGCAGCGGCGAAGCCACAAGGCTGAGCTGGGCATCCCAGCCCTTCAGCGCGGCGGCTGATGGGTCGGCTCTACGGGTCACGGCCTGCTATGGGGCGGGCTGCGAAAGCTGGGCATTGGCGGTTTCCCTGCCGCGCGATCATTATGGTGTCCGGCTCGCGACAGCCGCCGGATCGCTTCTCGCGGATGCCATTGGGCTCTGTCCCGAGCAGATCAGGCTTCGCGGGCCTCTTGCATTGGCATAGGCCGCAACCATATGGTCGAACAGGAGATGGCGCGGGCTCGTCCCGCGCCTTCGTTTTTTGACGCCAAATCTTAACGCAAGGGCATTAGAAGACAGCCGAAACTGGCAGGGCAATGGAACAGAGCCGGCAGCGGCCTGTCCTGCGAGTGACAAGAGAGGATGGGGGCTCGGCACCGGGGGACCGGCTGCCCGTAAGCCAGAGGAAAGCACATGCCCTTCATAGCGATAGATTTCGAGGCATCCTGCCTGCCACAATATGGTCGCTCATTTCCGATTGAAGTGGGCATCGCCACGGATTTCGGTTGGAGCCGGTCCTGGCTCATCAAGCCGCATGCTTCCTGGCGCGACTGGCAGTGGAGCGAGGAGGCCGAAACCCTCCACGGCATAAGCCGGGAGAGATTGGCGCGCGAAGGCATGGACGTCGCAGAGGTTGCACGGCATTTGCGGGCCGCGGTCGGCGGATATGAAGTGATCGCAGACAGCTATTTCGACGATGAGTGGTCGCGCGTCCTGTTCCGGGCCGCCGGCGAGCCCGATCATGTGGCCGTGCGGTGCCTGGCCGATCTGCGTGCCTTTCACGACATAGATCCGGAACGACTCCACCGCGCCATGGCGGAAGCGGATATGCAGCGTGCCCGTCGCCACCGCGCGGAGGATGATGCCCGCTGGCTGGCGCGGCTGCTGGGCGAGCTGGGTCTCGAGGGGGCGATGAGCACTTACGCACCGCCCGCACGATCGATCTGGCAGGGTGAACTGATCTCCGCGCCCTGAAATCCGGCCGTCAGACCGCTGATTCCGCCTCGATGCGTATGGGGGGATGAAGGCGCAGGCGCGTGACGTGCCGCGAATCGCCTTCGATGATCTCGATCCGCCACCCGCTTTCCTCATGCATGAGGATATCCCCGACTGCCGGAACCTTGCCGGCGATGACGAAGGCGAGGCCGCCGAGCGTGTCGACGTCGGAGTCGATCTCGGCCAGCTTGGGATCGATCGCCTCGGCGACATCATCCAGCTCGGCGCGGGCGTCAGCGTCCCACAGACCGTCTTCGAGTGGCACCAGCATGGCTTCGGGTGCCTCGTCATGCTCGTCCTCGATCTCGCCGACGATCTCCTCGACGAGATCCTCGATGGTGACGAGCCCGTCCGTGCCGGAATATTCGTCCAGAACGATGGCAAGGTGGGTGCGCTTCGCGCGCATGTCGGCCAGCAGGTCCAGGACGCCCATGCTCTGCGGCACATAAAGAGGCTGCCGGATGAGGCCTTCGAGGCTCTCGGGATGCGCGTCGGCCCGCGCCAGGATGGCGAAGGCGTCGCGGATGTGAATCATCCCCGTGATCTTGTCGAGCGTATCCTCATAAACCGGAATGCGGCTGTGGCCGGCCTCGACGAACAGCGCCATCAGCTCCGCGAAGCTGGCGTCCTGGGAAATGGCGATGATGTCCGCGCGCGGCACGGCGACATCGTCCACGCTATGCTCGCTGAAATGCAGCATGTTGCGGAGCATCTGCCGTTCGAGCGGGGTGAGGTCGCCCTTGGCCGGGAACGCGGCCGGTTCCTGCTGTTGCTCATCATATTGCTCGATGACGGTCTCAAGTTCGCGCCTGAGATTGGTGCCGCCGCTGTCTCCGAAAAGCAGGGCCCGCAGGCCCCGCCATATTCGTCCGCCTTCGCTGCTACTCTCGCCCTCTTTGGCGGGGGTGGGCGTGGCTGTTTCTGCCATTGGTCTGGTCAGGTCCCTGTTTCATCAATGGGGCGGGCATCGCCGCGCTCCCGGTCCCCATATGGATCAGCAAGGCCCAGTGTTTCAAGGGCGCGTATTTCGATAGCTTCCATGGTCTCGGCCTGCACGTCGTCCTCATGGTCATGGCCGATGAGGTGGAGCGTGCCATGGACGATGAGATGCATGGCATGGCTTTCCAGGGAAATGCCGCGTTCGCTCGCTTCCCGGGCGCAGGTCTCGCGCGCCAGGATGATGTCGCCGAGCAGCGCTTCGCCATCGTCGGTGTTGGCCAGTGCCTCGATGAGATCGGGCTGGACCATCGGGAAAGACAGCACGTTGGTGGGCTTGTCCTTGCCGCGATAGGCGGCGTTGAGCTGGCGCACCTCGCCGTCATCCGAGAGCTTGACGGAGACTTCCACCTGCAGACGGGCGTCGATCAGGCGGGCGTCGGTTGTCTGCGCGAGCGCCGCGCGCACGGCCCGGTCGGCCAGCGCGGTCCAGTCCGTGCCTTCGGGCCAGTCCGGCCCGACATCGATCATGACGTCAAGCATCGCGCCCTTCATAAGCTTCCACGATGCGGCCCACGATGGGATGGCGGACCACATCCGCGGTGGTGAAGCGCACGGTCGCGATTCCCTGGATGCCTTCCAGCCGCTCCACGGCATCGGCAAGGCCGGAGATGCCGGGCGTCGGCAGGTCGACCTGCCGGGGGTCGCCGCAGATGACCATCCGGCTTCCCTCGCCGAAGCGCGTGAGGAACATCTTCATCTGCGCCTGCGTGGTGTTCTGCGCCTCGTCGAGAATGATGAAGGCGTTGGCGAGCGTGCGGCCGCGCATGAAGGCGAGCGGCGCGATCTCGATCTCGCCGCTGGCGATGCGCCGTTCCACCTGCTCGGCGGGCAACGTATCGTAAAGCGCGTCGTAGAGCGGACGCAGATAGGGGTCGACCTTCTCCTTCATGTCGCCGGGCAGGAAGCCCAGCCGCTCGCCTGCTTCCACGGCGGGGCGCGAGAGGATGAGCCGGTCCACCGATCCGGTGATGAGCTGGCTCACCGCCTGCGCGACGGCAAGATAAGTCTTGCCGGTCCCCGCAGGGCCAAGCGCGAAGATGAGGTCGTTTCGCCCCAGCGCTTCCATGTAGACGCCCTGATTGGCCGAGCGCGGGACGATCGTCTTCTTGCGCGTGCGGATCATCACCTTGGGCGGCTCGGAGACGTCATGGCGGATGATGCCGTCCAACGTCGGTTCGGCGGACATGGCGATCACGGCTTCCACCGCGCCACTGTCGATCGTCTGGCCCACGGCGAGGCGATTGTAGAGGCCTTGTAGCACGTCGCGGGCACGGGCGGCGGCTTCCGCGTCCCCCTCGATCTGCAGCTTGTTGCCGCGCGCGGCAATGTAGACGCCGAGGCGATTTTCGATGGCCACCAGATTCTGGTCATATTCGCCGAACAGCGCGCCCAGCAGATAAGGCTTCTCGAACACCATCTCGAGACGGCCCTTCTCGCCGGCCTCTGCCCGGGTGTGACGCTTAGGCACGGGGCCGACTCATTGCGCGGGGCGCGTGGAGAACTGCTGTCATCTCCGCCTTCATGCCAGAGGGACCGGCTGCCCCACAAGGGGTAAGTCCATCGGATTGTTTCCAGGGTGTCGCCGGGTGAGGGAGGCGGAGAGCGGCCGGGACTGGAAGAGCGCTTGGCGGAAAAATATCGCTCGGTACAAAAATATACTTGCGCGGCCCGATCCGGGTTATTATACCTGTCAGTACAGAAAGGGGTTCTACCGGAGCGGGCGTATCGCCCATTCTGATCCGGCACGGCCTCCGAACGAAAAGGTTGTTTGTTCACTCCCCAAGATCGGGAGAGCCGCCCCCATTTCAAGGTCAGGCGGCCCGGACCCGGCAAAAAGAAAGGAAATCAATATGAACCGTTTCATGCTCGTCGGGGCAGCCGCTGCCGCGCTCGTTTCCGCCCCGGCTCTCGCCCAGTCCTTCCAGGGACCGCATATCGGTGTTCAGGCCGGATGGAACCACGACATCGCCATCAATGATGACAAGGATGCCGTCGTGGGTGGCGTGTTCGCCGGCTATGACTATCAGGTGGCGCCCAACATCGTCCTCGGCGCGGAAGCCGGCTTCTCGCTGGGCGCGAGCGACCGCATCGGCCCCTCCGGTCCCGATAACGCCTCGATCAACCCGCTGCACGCCTTCGACCTGTCGGCCCGTGCCGGCTATGTCGTGGGGGAGAATAATCTTCTCTATGTGCGCGGCGGCTATGCCAACAATCGGGCGCGCTTCACCCAGACGGTGGGCACCGCGACGCTGACCGACAAGCGCACTTATGATGGCTGGTTCGTCGGCGGCGGCGTCGAGCGCAAGCTGCTCGACAATGTCTCGGCCCGCGTCGAGTATCGCTATGGCGACCTTGGCGGCGAGGACTATAAGTTCGAGCGTCATCAGGTGCTGGCGGGCGTGGCCTACCGCTTCTGAACCCCGGGGTAGCCGGGCTTCACGGTCCGGCACTTCCCGATAACGGGCTTATGAAAGAGGCATGCGGTTCGAAACGGGCCGCATGCCTTTTCCTGTTCAGGCGCTGCCAGCCGAGCGCCAGTGAAGAGTGTCAGCCGGTGGCGAGCACGCCATCATAGACGGCGTTGTCCAGCGCAACGCCCGCGCCCATCGCGACGCACATCAGCGGGTTGTCCGCGATCTTCACCGGCAGGCCGGTCCGCTCGGCAATGGCATCGGCCATCCCGCGCAACAATGCGCCGCCGCCGGTCAGCGTGATTCCTTCATCGATGATGTCGGCGGAGAGTTCCGGCGGCGTTTCCTCGAGCGCGTTCATGACCGCCCCGACGATCTGCCCCACCGATTCGCGCAGTGCCTCGGCGATCTGCGCCTCGTTGATCTCGATTTCCGCCGGGCGTCCATTCACCAGATCGCGTCCCTTCACGGACATCGCCTCGCCGGTGCCCACCGGCATCGTCGCGCGTCCGATCTGGATCTTCACGCGCTCGGCCGTGACTTCGCCGATCATGAGATTGTGATGGCGGCGGATATAGGAGGCGATGGCCTCGTCCATCTTGTCGCCGCCGACGCGGACCGAGCCGCTATAGGCAATGCCGCTCAGGGACAGCACCGCGACTTCCGTGGTGCCGCCGCCAATGTCGACGACCATGGCGCCGATCGGTTCCGTCACGGGCAGGCCCGCGCCGATCGCCGCCGCCATGGATTCGTCGATCAGCCGCACATGCGATGCGCCGGCGTTGGACGTCGCGTCGCGAATGGCGCGGCGCTCCACCATGGTCGAACCGGAAGGGACGGCGACGATGATGTTGTTGCGCCGCAGCCGCGTGCTGCCGCCCAGCGCTTTGTCGATGAAGCGGCGGATCATCTGTTCGGCGACGTCGAAATCGGCGATCACGCCATCGCGCAGGGGGCGCAGGGCTTTCACGCCTTCCGGCGTCTTGCCGAGCATCAGCCGGGCCTCGTCCCCGACGGCCTTCACATGGGAGACGCCGGCAATGGTCTCGATGGCGATGACGGAAGGTTCATTGAGCACGATGCCCTTGCCACCGACATGGACGAGCGTGTTCACCGTGCCCAGATCGATGGCAAGATCGTGGCCGGAAAAACTGAACAATCTGGATAATTTCATAAATGCGCGCACGACCCTGAATTTTTGTGTTCTGCTCTTGCCCGCCGGCTTGCGGGTCGTATCGCCCAAAGAGGCGAGACGGTGCTTTCGGGAGATTATCGGCGCGCGGTGCAGCGAATGCCCATGATGCCCGTTCTACCGGCGCCTTTCCACCGCTAATCTCAAATCGATCTCGCGGACGGCGGGAAAATCTGGTCGAGCGCGTTTTCAAGGCGGGTAAGGCTCGCCGACACGTCGGTCAGCTTGTCCAGTCCGAACAGTCCGAGCCGGAATGTCTGGAAATCCGGGCCTTCGTCCACCATCAGCGGGACACCCGCCGCGATCTGGATACCCAGCGGCGCGAAGCGGCTGCCATTCTGGATTGCCGGATCATTCGTATAGGACACCACGACGCCCGGCGCGCCAAAACCGGGCGCCGCCACGGAACGCAAACCGTGCACGGCCAGCATGACGCGAACCGCATTGCCTTGCGCCCATTGTGCATCCCGCAGCCGATCGAACCCGATTGCCTTCGTTTCCACCATCGCGTCGCGGAAGACACGCAATGCGTCGGTCGGCATGGTCGCATGATAAGCATGGCCACCGTTCAGATAGGCTTCCATGATCGTCAGCCATTTTCCGAGATCCGCAGCGAAGCTCGTGGATTTTGTGGCGCGGCAACGGTCCAGCGCCGCCCCGTTCATCATGACGAGACCGGCGCAGGGCTGGGCGGACCAGCCTTTCTGCGGCGCGGAAATCAGCACATCGACGCCAATCTTTGCCATGTCCACCCAGACACAGCCGGATGCGACGCAATCCAGCACGAACAGGCCGCCGACCTCATGCATCGCGTCAGCGAGCGCGCGCATATAGTCGTCGGGAAGAATGATCCCCGAGGCCGTTTCGACATGCGGCGCGAACAGCAGGGCGGGACGCTCTGCGCGGATGCGGGCGACCACGTCCTCGATGGGAGGCGGCGCGAAGGGATCGTCTGCCGCGTCCCCCTGCCGCTGCGCCTTCATCACGATTTCCTCGGCGGGAATACCGCCGGCCTCGAAAATCTGGGTCCAGCGATAGGAGAAGAAGCCATTGCGGATCACCATGACCCGCTGGCCAGTCGCGAACTGACGGGCCACGGCTTCCATCGCGTAAGTGCCGCCGCCGGGCACGATGACGGCGCGCTCGGCTCCGTAGACCTCGCAGAGCATCGCGTGAATATCGCGCATGACCTGCTGGAAGGACTGGCTCATGTGATTGAGCGAGCGATCCGTGAAGACCACGGAATATTCGAGAAGGCCTTCGGGATCTATATCTTGGCGCAGGCCGGGCATCGCATTCTCCTTTGACGACATCGCCGTTTCACGATCCCGCATCACAGTCAAACGCAAGTTTCCGCGCCTGTTGCTCAGGGCCCGGCGCAACAGGCAGAGCCCAGGACAAGGCGCCGCCGCCATGGCAGGCCTGCGGATGCTTCCTCGTCTTTGTAAACGTCCAGGCCGCGGCGCGGTGTGGGAACCGCCTGTCGGCGACCGCACTCCGTCCCTTGCCCCCCTTCGTTTCAGCCGTTTCGACCTGCCGGAAGCCCGAGGGCCTTGTCGGACCGGACCTCAGTCCGCCCGGCCCAGCAGGAACCGGCCAAGAGCCCAGCGATCCGATTCGCGGGTGAGAAGCGGCGCCGCGTGCGAAGGCGCCATCCAGAGGCAGTCGTGCTCCCCATCCATGGGCAGGCGCTCGATCAGATCGGCGCGGAAATAATGAGCGCGGATGGTCCAGCAGCGCCCGTCGATTCCCTGTGTGAAAAGCGTAGCTTGACCCAGTTCGGCGGTCACTCGTCCGCGCCAGCCCATTTCCTCGACGATTTCGCGCAGCAGGCAGTCGGTGGGCGTCTCCCCGGCCTCGATGCCGCCGCCCGGCAGGAAATGGCGTCCCGCCTGCGGACGAATGAGGGCGAGGCGGCCTTCGGCGTCGAGAATGAAGGCATAGGCGCCGGGCCGCTCGACATAATCGCGGCCTGCCAGTTTCTGCCCGAACGCGGGGTGCATTCCCGTCAGGCGGCGCGCCGCGCCACGACCGCGCCGCCGAGACTGTTCGGTCCTGCGCTGACGATATCCACCTCGATGATGTCGCCGATGCGGGCGTCGGCCGCTTCCACATGCACGGACTGGAGCCAGGGCGACTTGCCGATGAGCTGGCCGGGGTGGCGGCCCTTGCGCTCCAGCAGGATGGTCGTGCGCTTGCCCACAGTCGCCTGATTGAAGGCCAGCTGGTCGGCGCTGATCGCGGCCTGCAGGCGCTGGAGCCGCTCATCCATCAGGTCCGGCGCGATCTGGCCGTCCATGTCGGCGGCCGGCGTGCCGGGGCGCGAGGAATATTTGAAGCTGAAGGCATGCGCATAGGCCGTCTCGCGCACGATGGAGAGCGTCTCCTCGAAGTCGGCCTCGGTTTCGCCGGGGAAGCCGACGATGAAATCCCCTGACAGGGCGATGTCCGGCCGCGCGGCGCGGATGCGCTCGATGAGGCGCAGATAGGAGTCGCGGCTGTGGCTGCGGTTCATCGCCTTGAGGATGCGATCGCTCCCCGCCTGCACCGGCAGGTGGAGAAAAGGCATGAGCTTCTCCACATCGCCATGCGCGGCGATGAGGCCGTCGGCCATGTCGTTGGGGTGGCTGGTGGTGTAGCGGATACGCGCAAGGTCCGGCAGTCGGTCGAGCGCGCGGATGAGGCCGTCGAGCCCCTGCCGCCGCCCGGCTTCGTCCTCGCCTTCCCAGGCATTCACATTCTGGCCAAGCAGAGTGATCTCGCGGGCGCCGCCATCGACCAGCGCGCGCGCTTCGTCCAGAATGGCGCTCCAGGAGCGGCTGACTTCCGCCCCGCGCGTATAGGGCACCACGCAATAGGTGCAGAACTTGTCGCAGCCTTCCTGCACGGCGAGGAAGCTGGTCGGGCTGCTGCGCCGCGTGCGGCCGGGGAGCACATCGAATTTGGAGGCGGCCGGCATGTCCGTGTCGACCGCGTCTCGTCCCGCGATCACGTCGTCGATCAGACCCGGCAGATTATGATAGGCCTGCGGACCGACGACGATATCGACCGCTTTGGTGCGCCGGGTGATTTCCGGCCCCTCGGCCTGCGCGACGCAGCCGGCGACGGCGATCATCGGACGCGATCCGTCTTCCCGCCTGAGGCGGCCGATGTCCGAATAGACCTTTTCCGCGGCCCTTTCGCGAATGTGGCAGGTATTGAGCACGACGAGATCGGCATCGAGGCCCTCGGCGGCCGCCGTCATGCCGCGGTCGGCCAGCAGTTCGGCCATGCGCTCGCCGTCATAGACATTCATCTGGCAACCGAATGACTTGACGTGGAATGTCCGGGGCTGGGGCTTGGGATCGGTCATGGCGGGGCCTATACAGCCGATGGGCCGACCAAGGAAGCCGCCTGTGCGCGGACCTCCATGGCCTCCGCGATCCGCCGCCGGGTCTCCGCTGCCAGAGCCTTGCGGTCGGGATGATCGCCCGGATCGAACGGCGTCAGGAAATGCAGCGTCACGGTGCGGCGCCCCGGGGCGCCCAGAATGCGCAAGGCGTTGGCGATGCCGGATTCCCCGTCCGGCCAGACCATGAGGGACGTCGCCGCGCCATAGTCGATCAGCAGCGGCTGGATCAGGATGTTGCGGGGCGGCGGCAGGAGCACGCTGAACAGCGGCGGCTTGAAGGGAAGCAAGTGCTTGCCGTTGCCCGTCCCGCCCTCGGCGAACAGCGCGATCGGCTGATGCGCGGAGACCGCCGCCCTGACACTTTCGATATGGCGGCTGACTTCGCCCCGTCTTTCCCGGGCGACGAAGATCGTGTCGTTCTGCGCCGCCAGCCAGCCCAGGACCGGCGTGGTGCGCACGTCATCCTTGGAAATGAAGGCGCAGCCCGTGGCGCCGCCAAGCAGCGGAATATCGAGCCAGCTCAGATGATTGGCGACGAGGAAAACGTCGTGAAGCACCGGCGTGCCGGTGATGCGCACGTCGAAGCCGGCAATCTGGCCGGCACGCCGCAGGAAGATGCGGGGCCAGCGGGACGGACCCCGGCGGCGGGCAATGAGATGCGGGACGAGGCAGGCGAGGACCAGCGCCAGCAGCAGGACGAGGCGCCAGAGCGCCCGCGCAATCCTCATTCAGTCCTTGCGCTCGCGATCCAGCGCGACCCCGTAAAGCTCCATGCGGTGATCGACGAGGCGATAACCCAGCTTTTCCGCGATCTGGCGCTGGAGCTGCTCCAGCTCGGGGTCGACGAACTCGACGACCTTGCCGGTCTCGACGTCGATGAGATGATCGTGATGCGCCTCGGGCGCGGGCTCGTAGCGGGCACGACCGTCGCCGAAATCATGGCGTTCGAGAATGCCCGCTTCCTCGAACAGGCGGACGGTGCGGTAGACCGTCGCGATCGAGATGTTGGGATCGATCGCCGAGGCGCGCTCATGCAGCTTCTCGACGTCCGGGTGATCTTCGCTTTCCGAAAGGACACGAGCAATCACACGGCGCTGCTCGGTGATGCGCAGGCCACGCTCGGCGCAGAGCGCTTCAATATCGATTGTCCGGGTCATGCGTTCCTGTGTAGCCGAATTTCCCCGCGCGGAAAGCGTCAAAATGGGCAGCCCGGCCAAATTCCAAAGAGAATGACGCTGCCGAACGGGCCGGCAGCGCCATCACGAAGGAATGATCGTTCCGGCTTATTTGCGGGTGCGGCGGCGCGATGTCCCGAGGCCGATCTTCTTGGCGAGATTGCGGCGCTGCTCCGCATAATTGGGCGCCACCATCGGATAATCCGCGGGAAGGCCCCATTTCGTGCGGTAGTCGTCCGGCGTCATCTGATAATGCGTCATCAGGTGGCGCTTGAGCATCTTGAGCTTCTTTCCGTCCTCGAGGCAGACGATATAGTCCGGCTTGATCGAAGAGCGGATCGAAACGGCTGGCTCCTGCTTGGGTGCCGCGGGAGCTGCTTCCTGCTGAAGACCTGCAAGCGCGCCGTAAACGTTCTGGATGAGCAACGGCAAATCCGAAACCGCAACGCTGTTATTCGAAACATGAGCTGCCACGATATCCGAGGTCAAGGTGACGAGCACTTCATCGCGGGCGCTTGCATCCGACATAATGGAATCCTTCAATAGTTGTATTGTTCTTGCGGTACCCTGGGCTGTGCTCTCCAGCACAGATCCGAATTATCGTTTAATGTCGAATGCTTGAAAGAGCAAGGGAGGCAGGCGCGAAATCGTTCAATCATGTCCCAGCATGATTTTGTAACTCAGCGCATCGAACCGTTCACCATTGCTGCCGACATAGTAATCGGGTCGATGATTATACTGAAAGAAGCCGGCCTTGCTGTAGAGATGGATTGCCGGATTGCCGGATCGCACTTCCAGGAACATCGCCTTCGCGCCGCTGCCCTCCGCTTCGTTCATGCAACGGTCGAGCAGGCGCCTGCCATGGTTGCATCCGCGATGATCGGGGTGAACGGCCAGCAGGAGCAGCTCGGCCTCGCCGGCGATGCTGCGCAGCAAGGCGAACCCCACCGGGATGTCGCCGAGCCGCGCGATGGCCAGGAGCGACCCCGGCAGGGACATCATGCCGCTGAGCTGCGGGGCGGACCATGCTTCCCCATATTGAGGCGGGAAGGCGGCCTTCATCACCTTCATCGCATCCGCAATGTCCGGATCGGTGGCCTGCATGCTGACCCGAATGGTAAGATCAGGCGCCATCACTCCCGGCCCGCGCGCAAGGCCGGCTCCATAGGCCTGGCATCCGCGCCGCGCCCGTAGACCGGCCGGGGCGGGCGGCTGCGCTGCGCCTGAGACAGCAGGCCGATCTCGCGGGCGTCAGGCAGCAAGGCAAAGGCCTCGCCCGTCGCGCCGGCCTCGACAAGCTGGCGCGCGCCCGAGCCGACGAGCAGCGGAACATCGATGGAAGCAGCCAGCTCGGCCACAGGGGTGGAGCGGACCTCCAGCAGATCGCCAGCGTCCGGTGCTGTCGCGGGCCCCGCAAGGGCCCAGAACAGTTCGCCGTGCCCGCCGATCATGACGACGGCAAAGGGCGTACCCGGGGCCAGCCGCTTGCGGGCCATGACGCTGACCAGATCGAGGCAGCCATAGCCCTCCACCGGGACTTGCCATGCCATGCCAAGGGCGACTGCCGCTGCAAGGCCAACGCGCACGCCGGTGAAGCTGCCCGGCCCGACATCCACGAGGATGCGGTCACAGCGTCCGCCATCGGGCAGCGCGGCTATCGCCGGGAGCAGGGCTTCGGCATGGCCGCGCCCGAGTTCCTGATGCGAGCCCGCGATGCAATCCGCCCCCTCGAACAGGGCAAGCGAGAGAGCGGGGGTCGCGCAATCAATGACAAGCACGCGTCCGCTCATGCGCTCGCCCGCTCCCTGTCACTCATCATGCAAGATCCCCCGACCCGTTGCGATTGAGCGGTCTTCAGACAGCGCGGACTTCCGTCACTTCCGGCACATAATGCTTCAGCAACTGTTCGATGCCGTTCTTGAGGGTGGCGGTGGACGACGGGCAGCCGGCGCAGGCCCCCTGCATGCGCAGATAGACCGTGCCGCGCGTGAAGCCGCGATAGACGATGTCGCCGCCATCATTGGCGACGGCCGGGCGCACCCGCGTGTCGATGAGTTCGCGTATCTGCGCGACGATGTCCGCGTCGGCCGGATCGTCGCCCGGCATCGGCTGCTGGTCCTCCTCCGGGGGCACCGAGATGCCAAGGGCGCTGCCGCCCCGGAACAGCGGCATGTCCGCCGAAAAATGGTCGAGGAGAATGGAGATCACGTCGGTGCGCAGATCGCTCCAGGCCACGCCCGGGGCTGCCGTCACCGAGACGAAATCGCGGCCGAAGAACACGCCTGTGACGTCGCCGAGATCGAACAGCGCCTGCGCCAGCGGAGAGGCTTCCGCTTCATCGGCATTGGAGAAGTCCCGCGTTCCCGCCGCCATGACTGTCCTGCCGGGCAGGAACTTGAGCGTGGCGGGGTTCGGGGTCTGTTCGGTCTCGATAAACATAAGCTGGCACTCGCGGAAAAGGGCAGGACATCGGCGCAGGCGCCGATGATGCCTTTCCCATTTGGTCAGTCAGGCGCTCGCGCGCAAGTGCTCAGTGCGTGACGGGGGCGGCCTCGGGCGCCGGGGCGGGCGCGGATGCGGCCTTGGCCTTGCCGGGCATCGCCTTGCTGACCAGCGGAACCGGCATGCCCCGCGCCAGGACGATGGCCGACCAGCTCGTCTCCGGCACGAGATAGCGGGTCGCGAGCTGCTGCAGGTCCGCCGGCGTCACGTCGAGCAGATCCCGCGACAGGCTGGCGGCAAGCGCGAGCTTGCGGCGATCGCTGGTATAGCCGTCGAGCTGGCTCATCCAGAAGGCATTGCTGTAGGCGGCCCGGTTGAGCAGCTGCCGCACTGGCTCCACTTGCCGGTCCAGCTCATCCTGCGTCACCGGATTGTTGGCCAGGTCCGCGACGATCTCGTTCATGAGCTCGAAGAAATAGGGGATGCGGTCGGGCTTGAGCTGGGTCTGCACGAAGAGGAAACCGCCGCTGTCCGCGGTCTCCGGCCAGACGCTCGAGGCGCTCGGCGTGTAAGCCGCGCCATCGATCGAGCGAAGCTTCTCGAACAGGCGATCGTTGATGATCCGCGCCAGCATGTCGAGCTGGCGGCTCTCGCGGATGCGGTCCACGCCACCCCCGGTCGGCCAGGCGATGATGGCGGCCGCCTGCTCGCCGGGCCCGTCATGGCTGATGAGGATGGGGGAGGAGACCGGGCGGGGAAAGCCCATGACCCGATATTCGGCCGGCGGCGGGGTATCGGTCCGGCGCTCGAGCGCCCCGAACGTGGCGGCCACGGCCGCGATCGCGTCCTCGGCGACGACATCGCCGAAAATCTGCACTTCCACCGGACCTGCGGCGAGCCGCGGTTCCCATGTCGCCTTGAAACGATCGAGCGTCAGCACGGTGCGCGCCACGGCAGGCGAGGCCGGTGCGAAGCGGCTGTCCTGATTGCGCAGGAGCCAGTCGAGATTGCGATTGATGGCCTCGGACGCAGAGCCGGGAACCGGATCATAGCTGGCGTCCAGTGCCGCGATGGTCCGCTTCAGCGGCGCGTCGTCCCAGCGGGGGAAAGCGAGCTTCGTGGCGAACAGGCGAAGCTGGTCGCCATAATCCTCCGGGCTGCTGACCGCGCTCAGGGAAAAGGCATCGTCTTCCACCGCGAAGCCGAAGGACAGCCGCCGGCCGTTCATCAGCTCCGTCATCTCACGCTGGCCGAGATCGCCAATGCCGCTGGCCGCCAGCGCGAAGGGGGCGGCCCAGAGCGCATCATTCTCGCGCGGGGAAAAGCTCTGCCGGCCATGGCCGAACCGCACCCTGATGCGCACCTTGCCGGGCTCGGCCTGGTTGGCGTTGAGGAGCAGGCGCACGCCGTTCTCGAACGCGATATCCTGAATGCCCAGGATGCCGACCGGCGTGCGCGCCGCCACCTTGCCGGGCGCGGGCAGCGCCGGAAGCGAGGCCATGGTGACGCTGGGGGCATCGAGCCGCACATTCTGGGCAGGCTGCACCGGCACCCGGAGAGCCGTGGCGAGGCGCGCCTGCGCATTGGGCTGGGCAGCCTTGAGGCTGAGCAAGGCGCGGACGGCATCACCCGAGAACAGTCTCCTGGTCGAGGCCAGAAGGTGATCCGGGGTCATCAGGCGGCGCGCGGACCGGAAGATCTCCAGTTGCGCCTGCGGAGAGACGACCGTTTCCCGAATATCGATGGCAGCGACGAGACTTTCCGCCTGCTGGGCGCTTCCCTCGACGGCCGAGGTGGCGGCCGCGGCGGCATAAAGCGCTTCCATGCCCGCGAATTCCCGATCGATGTCCGCAGCGCTGGGGGGCGTCCGCCGCGCGTCCTCTATGATCGCGCGGACTTCCCGCAAGGCCTTCTCCCAATCATTGCCGATCGGGACGATCGTCACATAAGTGGCGTTGGCGGACCGGGAGCTGTCATCGAGGGCGACGCTGGCCTGCAGGAAGGACGCGCCCATGGTGGCGACTGTCTCGAGCCGCCGGTTGATGAGTTCCAGCGCCACCATGTCGGCGAGGCGAGCCTCGTTGAAGGCAATCGTGTCCTCGTTGAACACCCAGGGGCGCAGATAAGCGAGGCCGACCGAATAAGGGGAGCTGGGCTCGACAATCACCTTCACGGCCGGGGCCTTGGGATCGGGCTTGCCGAAATCGGGCAGTTCCGTCGCTTCGCCCCGTGCCTGCCAGCCGGCGAAATGCGCGCGCAGGCTGGCTTCGATCACGGCCGGATCCATGTCGCCGGAAATGGCGATGACGGCCCGGTCCGGCCGATACCAGCGATCATGAAAGGCGCGCAGGGCCTCGGGCGTGGCGCCGGTGAGCGTGGCTTCGGTGCCGATGGGACTGTGCTGCCCCAGCCGCTGGCCGGCGAAATAGAAGGACCGGACCTGGTCCCCGACGCGCGCGGCCGGGCTCAACCCCTCGCGGCGCTCGGCCAGCACGACCATGCGCTCGGCGTCCACGGCCTCCGGGGTGATCGCAGGCGCCGTCATCATGCCCGCCAGGATCCTGAGGCTTTCGTCGATTCCCGATTGCGTGGCGCGCGGCAGATCGAGCGCATAGACCGTGCCGGTCGGCGAGGTCTGGGCATTGCTGTCGCTGCCGAAGGACGCCCCGAGTCGTTGCCAGATGCGCTTGGATTCCCCATCCGGCACGTCGCGCGATCCGCGGAAGGTGAGATGCTCGATGAAATGGGCAAAGCCGGCTTCGCGCGGTTCCTCCATCAGGGAGCCGACGTCCACCCGCACGCGAATGGAGACCTGACCGGCGGGCACCTCGTTGCGGCGGATCGCGTAGCGCAGGCCGTTGGGCAGCTCGCCGAAATGCCAGGCGGGGTCCATCGGCACGTCGCTTGTCGCGTAGAACCACGGGCGGGGCTCGGCGGACTGGGAAGCGGGCGCAGCGGCCGGCTGGGCCTGTGCGTGGAGGGGCGAAGCCAGGAGGACAGCGGCCCCGAGCGCGGCGGAGAGCAGCCGACGAACAGCAGCAGAGCGAATAGTCATGGCACCTGTGTAGGGGTGAAAGGAAGCATCGTCACACGGAAACTTGTCGCGACATGTCGCGATCCAGAGAGGGGAGGGCGGCATTCATTGCCGGGCGGTCATGAACCTCAACTGACTGCCCGGCGCGCGGCCCGACCAGCGATGCCGGGTCCACGCCGTTCCGCATGACAGACCGGGGCGCCGTAAGATCAAAGCTTTCTTTACCACAGCCGACTAGAAGGCGGGCATTGGAGGAGATCCACAATGTCCGCCCCGAATGCGTCGTCCGATAAACCAGGTGGCACCCTGGCCAAGCTTGGCCGTATCTTCGGGATTGGGGAAACCTTGCCGAACGAGGGCGAGATATCCGTCGCGGGAGAGCGCGAAACGGGCAGTGGCCACATGCGGCGCGAGGTGGAGCGCCGGAAGGCCCTGTATGCGGATGTCGGAGATTTCCTCTTCGCGCATGACCTCGATATCACGCCGCTCAATTTCGGCCTCGCGCTCGATTATATCACCGGCAACGACGTCGCGATCGAGAAGGCGGTGCGCGCCATCCTGAGCGACAGGGGACGCATCACCAACGGTGTCGCCGAACAGATCATTGCCGACCAGCGGGCCGAGGACCTGACACCCGATTCGCTCACGGACATGCTTTCCGAGATGGAAGCGAACCTGAACCAGATCACGGGCATCGCCAATCAGTCGAGCACGTCCGCCAAGGATTTCGGCGCGGCGCTGCAGGCGCAGGCGGCCGAGCTGAGCAAGGAGGATGCCGGCGGCGAGACGATCGCCAATCTGGTGTCGCTGACCCGCAGCATGATCGAGAAGACGCGCGAGGTGGAAAGCCGGATGCGCGAGGGGCAGAAGCAGACGCGGCTGCTCCAGAAGAATCTCGAAAATGCCCGCAAGGCGGCGGAGCAGGACCATCTGACCGGCCTGCCGAACCGCCGCGCCTTCGAGAGCACGCTGCGCGAGGAATGCGCCCTCGCGCGGGAGAATGGCGAGCCGCTCAGCGTCGCCTTCTGCGACATCGATCATTTCAAGGCGGTCAACGACACCCACGGACATGATGCCGGCGACCGCGTGCTCAAGTTCGTCGCCGGGCTGCTCGCCAAGGTCTCGGGCGACAAGTGCCATGTGGCGCGGCATGGCGGCGAGGAGTTCGTGCTGCTCTTCCGGGGCCTGCCCGTCGCCGAGGCCGCCAAGGTGGTCGACGATGCGCGCGCCGACATGGCCAGCCGGAACCTCGTCGATCGCAAGACCGGCGAGCGCATGGACCAGGTGACCTTTTCAGGTGGCGTGGCGGACATGTTCGCGCACCCCGAACCGCGCGATGCGCTGCGGGCCGCGGACCGGGCACTTTACCTCGCCAAGGAACATGGCCGTAATCGCGTCTATATCGCCCGCGAACCCGAGCAATAAGGGCGATTCCGGCCTCCGTGTTCCCCGGCAAAGGGACGGAATTACCGGACACTCTAGGACACATAAAACGCGCTGTCCTCCCACGAGGGGAAATGCGCCAGGCGGATCGCGGCAAGTTGAAACCTGAATCGGGTTTCAGAAATCCGGCTGGTCGTAATATTTCGGCGGCGTCACGACTTCCATGCGCTCGGCGAGCAGCGGGCGGAAGGACGGGCGCGACTTGATGCCGGCATACCAGCGGCGCGTGGGCTTGTGCCCTTCCCAATCGATGCCGCCAAGATAATCCGCCACGGAAATATGCGCCGCCGCAGTCACATCGGCCAGGCTCATCGTGCCCCCGGCGAGCCAGCTGCGATGATCCAGCAGCCAGTCCATATAGTCCATATGGGTGTTCGCCTTGCGCATCGCGTCGCGCAGCGCCCCGGCATCCGGGGAAGCGCGCGCGACGATGCGCTTGATCATCCGCTCATTGAGCAGCGGCGCCACGACGTCCCGGAACACCACCTGATCGAACCATGCCACAAGCCGCCGGACTTCCGCCCGAGCGAGCGCGGAGCCGGAAATGAGCGGGAACTGCTCGACCGTCTCCTCGAAATATTCGCAGATCGCCTGACTGTCCGCGAGCGTGGTCGCCCCGTCGTCGGAGACGAGCACCGGCGTCGTCCCGGCCGGATTGAGATCCAGGAACTCGTCGCGGCCTTCCCAGGGCGATTCGCGCACGAGCTCGTAGACGATGCCCTTCTCCGCCATCAGGAAGCGAAGCTTGCGGGAAAAGGGGCAAAGCGGGAATTGATAGAGGTGCCACATCCTCATCTCCCTTAGACCGCGCCCGGTGGCGCGCAAGCTCCATTCTCGGCAGGGACCCGGATGCGGCGCGCGCGGAAGGCCGCCGGCGCCCCGGTCCGTGGCTGGCATGAGACGGAGCGAGGCTGCCAACGGCGCTCCGCTCTGCTAAGCTGCGCCGATGCAGCGGACTGCACGCCGTCTCTTCACCGTTGGCGTGATCGCGTTCCTTGGCGCGGTCGGCGGAGTGATGCTCGGCAATTTCGTGGCCGGCGGCGCGGCCTCGCGCGGGCAGGACGAACTGGCGGATTACAGCCGGATGCTGGAGACGATGACCGCCGAGCCGAAGTCCCTCACGGCGGCTGCGGATCGCAGCTTTGCCCCGCGGCCCGGCCCGACATCCTATGAATGCGAGGGCTGCGACGCCAGCCTCTATGACAGCGCGGCGGCGCAGGTCGTGGACCTGATGGTGCCGGTCATGCCGCACTATGCGCCGGAAGAGCCGCCGGTCCCGGTTCGATTGCCGCCGGCGCGGACGGGCGAGCGGGCGGGAGAGCGCGCGCGGGCGTCCGGGGCGGCAGCCCGGCCCGTCGTCGCGCCGATGCCGTCCGGATCGCTTGCGCCCATGCCGGTGACTGCGCCCGTGCGGGCGGAACGGCCAGCGCGGCCAGAGCTGCCGGAGCGGCCAGAGCTACCGGCGCGAGACGCGCAGATCGACGGGCCGCCGCCCTCTGACGAGCTTCCCTGACCTGCCGGCCAAGGCCCGGAAAACTGGCCTTATCCCTTCCGCCCGGCCTGTTCCCGCGCCTTGCGGGCATCGGCGGCGAGCCGACGCCCCCAGATCACGCCCACCGCGCCGATGCCGAACAACAGGGCCATGGGCGGGGCAGGCAGGTCGGCGCGCTTGTCCTGCGCCTCCTGCTTCGCCTCGCTCGCCCGATGCAGGCCGGGCGCACTGGCTGAAGCGCGCGCCGCGCCGTCCCCGGCCGCCTGGACGGGCAGGGGAAGGAGCATCAGGGCAGCGACGGCTCCAAGACTGGTGAACGGACTGCGCAGATCGGCCTCCCCGCCGTTCGACTCGGATGAGCAGGAACGGCCTCCCACCCGGCTAAGCATGATCGCGTGCGGAGCGGCAATGATGAGAGGGGGGGCGGCCTGTCCCGATCTGGTGCAGGGGTGGTGTGGACAAGCGCGATGGTTTTGCGGAACGGCTGCCATCCGGGGTTTTGGTCAGGAGAAGCTGTCGGGATGCGACGACGATGCAGGCGAAGCCGTTCCTCTTCCCGCCGTCATTCCCGCGCATGCGGGAATCCAGTAGCAACGCTGCGATGAAGCGCTGCTTGATCCTTATGTCTATCTGCTTGCCTCGCGCCGCAACGGAACGCTCTATCTGGGCGTGACATCCAATCTGATGCAGCGCATCGCCCCGCATCGCGCGGAAACATTCGGCGGCTTCACGGCGGACCATGGGGTCAAGCTGCTGGTCTGGTTCGAGCAGCACGCCACGATGGAGCACGCGATCTTGCGGGAAAAGCAGATGAAAAAGTGGCGCCGGGCCTGGAAGCTCGACTTGATCGAGCAAGCGAACCCGAACTGGGAAGACCTTGCCGTCGGCCTTGGTTTCGCGTCGCTGGGGTGACTGGATTCCCGCATGCGCGGGAATGACGAGGAAGAGGAGGGCAGGTGCGCTCCCCACAACAATTCAGCCACGACGCAGGCCGTCAGCGCGCCCCGATCGCGGACTTCCGGTCAGGGCGATTTGTCCGTGCCGCCTCGGGCTTGCCAGGTTTCCAATGGCAC
Organism: Sphingobium sp. SYK-6; assembly: GCF_000283515.1. Classification (GTDB taxonomy): domain Bacteria; phylum Pseudomonadota; class Alphaproteobacteria; order Sphingomonadales; family Sphingomonadaceae; genus Sphingobium; species Sphingobium lignivorans. The sequence continues at coordinate 3,180,449 of NC_015976.1, read as the reverse complement.
ATCCGACCTTATACAAAGGGCTTTAGCTGCCGACGTTTATGGGTTCACAACCTAAAAGAGCGTCTTATGAACGTTCGGATGAGGATGAGGGTTCTGCTTCCGCTGATCGTACTCGGGTCATGCACAGACCCCAAAGGTCGATCTGACGCTCGTAATGACCTGCCATTTGCCAAAGAACAGAACGCTCAAATCGCCGCCCGTGATTGCGGGGTCGATGAGTGGCAGTTAGTGCAGATGCTCGCAATCCATGGACCACCGCCTGAAGAGCCACACTTCAGCTATGAACTCGAATCTCTAGCGTCAGAGGAGATTGGAGCCGATCAAGGGCGTACTTGGGACAGAACGAAACGGATCGAAACGATTAACGCCTGCCTCTGCGCGTCATTTGAAAGACAAAGGGTACGGTTCGGCATCGCCGCGCCTGCGCTGGTCGAGACGGTGCTTAAGTAAGCACCTGTCAAGAACGCGCCTGATTAGCATCCAGAGACATAGGCAGGTTCTCGACCGTCTCCGTCTATGCGAGTGAGAATCCCACGATCTAGAGCAAACGCAATGTCCGCTTTCCATCCATCCCGGCGATCTGGCCGGATCAAAGGGGTGGCGAATCGCGCCGGTGCTGCCAGTCCAGTCTGTATTCTCATAAATCCTACGCGAGAATGGCGCTGACGGGTGGATGGCGGGCTGGCAGGCCACAAGGGATAAGGCGTTGGAAGTAAGGCGCTCCAACACCAATCAGCAGGAGTTCTGGCTCTGAAACTGCTTGCGACAAGGCGATGTGGTCGAACGTGTTTGGCGACCTCGTGGGGGGCACAAAATCAGGGGCCGGTCCGCTGAGAGGATCGGCCCCTTGAAGGGTCAGTTCGGGATGGGCCGGGTCATTCGGCCGCCATTTCGGTTTCCTCGTCGGAGAGGGGATGGTCGAGCCGGGTGATCATTTCCTTGGGGCAGATCTGCCAGAAATGCTCGCGGGCGCGGTCCCAGTCGTGGAGGATGGCCTGGGCCCAGCTGCTGTCGGTGCGAGCGACATGCTCCTCGATGAGGGCGCGGAGCGCGGCTTCCCAATGGGCGCTGGCGAGGCGCTGCCAGACGATGCTTTCCGGGTTCGCGCGCTGCGGGAAGGTGCGGGCCTCGTCATAGACGAAGGCCATGCCGCCGGTCATGCCCGCGCCGAAATTGGCGCCGACGCGGCCGAGGATGACGGCGATGCCGCCGGTCATATATTCAAGGCCATTGGCGCCGCAGCCCTCGACCACCACCTGCGCGCCGCTGTTGCGCACGGCGAAGCGCTCGCCGGCCTGACCGGCAGCGAACAGCTTGCCCGAGGTCGCGCCGTAAAGCACGGTGTTGCCGATGATGGTATTGTCCTGGCTGGCGAGCGGGCTGGAGACCATGGGCCGCACCGCGATGATGCCGCCGGAAAGCCCCTTGCCCACATAGTCATTGGCATCGCCGAACACTTCGAGCGTGAGGCCCTTGCACAGGAAGGCACCGAGCGACTGGCCCGCCGTGCCGCGCAGGCGGACATGGACGTGGCCGTCCGCCAGCGTGGACATGCCGAACTTCTGCGTGACCATCGCCGAGAAGCGCGTGCCCACGGCGCGATGCGTGTTGCGCACCGTGTAGGTGAGCTGCATCTTCTCGCCCCGCTCGAACACGGCCTTCGCGTCCGCGATCATCTGCGCATCGAGGCTGTCCGGCACATCGTTGCGGAAGGTCGGGATGTTGAAGCGGCGCTTATCATCGTCCGCATCCACCTTGGCGAGGATGGGATTGAGATCGAGATCGTCGAGATGCTCGGCGCCCCGGCTCACCTGCCGGAGGAACTCGGTGCGGCCGATCACTTCATTGAGGCTGCGGCACCCCAGACGGGCCAGGATCTCGCGCACTTCCTCGGCAATGAAGGTCATGAGATTGATGACCTTCTCGGGCGTGCCGGTGAACTTGGCGCGCAGCCGCTCGTCCTGCACGCACACGCCCACGGGGCAGGTGTTGCTGTGGCACTGGCGCACCATGATGCAGCCCATGGCGACCAGGCTCAGCGTGCCGATGCCGAATTCCTCGGCGCCCAGGATCGCGGCGACCACGATGTCCCGCCCGGTCTTGAGGCCGCCGTCCGTGCGCAGCTTCACCCGGTGGCGCAGGCCATTGAGCGTGAGCACCTGATTGGCCTCGGACAGGCCCATTTCCCAGGGCAGGCCCGCGAACTTGATGCTGGTGAACGGCGAGGCGCCGGTGCCGCCGACATTGCCGGAAATGAGGATTACGTCCGCATGCGCCTTGGCGACGCCCGCCGCCACCGTGCCGATGCCGGCCTGGCTGACGAGCTTGACGCAGACCCGCGCGCGCGGATTGATCTGCTTCAGGTCATAGATGAGCTGCGCGAGATCCTCGATCGAGTAGATGTCGTGATGCGGGGGGGGCGAGATGAGCGTCACGCCGGGCGTCGAGTGGCGAAGCCGGGCAATGAACTCGGTCACCTTGAAGCCGGGCAGCTGGCCACCCTCGCCGGGCTTGGCGCCCTGCGCGACCTTGATCTCCACTTCCTCGCACGCGCCGAGATATTCGGCCGTGACGCCGAACCGTCCGCTCGCGATCTGCTTGATCGAGCTGTTGGCATTGTCGCCATTCTCGTACGGCGTGAAGCGCTTCTTGTCCTCGCCGCCCTCGCCGGAGACGGCCTTGGCGCCGATCCGGTTCATGGCGATGGCCAGCGTCTCATGCGCCTCGGGCGAGAGCGCGCCGAGCGACATGCCCGGCGTCACGAAGCGCTTGCGGATCTCGGTGATCGCTTCCACCTCGTCGATCGGCACGGCCCGGTCGGGATAATTGAACTCGAGCAGATCGCGCAGATAGACCGGCGGCAGCTCCGCCGCGCCGCGCGCGAACTGGAGGTAGGTCGAGTAGCTGTCCGTCGCCACCGCCGTCTGCAGCAGGTGCATGAGCTGGGCGGAATAGGCATGGGTGTCGCCGCCGGCGCGATGCCGGTAGAAGCCGCCCACGGGCAGATGCACCACTTTCTTGCTGCGCGCCGCTTCATGCCGCACCAGCGCATTATACTGGAGCGAGGCATAGCCCTCGCCGGAGATCTTCGAGGGCATGCCCGGGAAAAGATCGTTCACCAGCGCGCGGGAAAGGCCGACCGCCTCGAAATTATAGCCGCCGCGATAGCTGGAGATCACCGCGATCCCCATCTTGCTCATGATCTTGAGCAGGCCTTCGTTCACCGCGTTGCGATAATTGCCAAGGCAGGTCTCCAGGCTGCGCTGCCCGAACAGGCCGCGCGCATGGCGATCCGCGATGCACGCCTCGGCGAGATAGGCATTCACCGTCGTCGCGCCGACGCCGATGAGCACCGCGAAATAATGCGGATCGAGGCACTCGGCGGTGCGCACGTTGACCGAGCAGTAGGAGCGCAGCCCCTTGCGCACGAGATGGGTGTGGACGGCGGCCGCCGCCAGCACCATCGCGATGCCGACCCGGTCCGGCCCCACGGCCTCGTCCGAGAGGAAAAGCTCGGTCTGGCCGGCGCGCACGGCGATCTCCGCCTCGTCGCGGATGCGGTTGATGGCGGCGCGCAGCGCATCGGGCGGGCCATCGGCGGGGAAAGTGCAGTCGATCTCCGCGACCACCTTGCCGAAATAGCGCTTCAGGCGCGACCAGTCCTCGCAGAGCAGCACGGGCGAATCGAGGATCAGCACGTCGCTGTTCTGCGCGTCGTCCTCCAGGATGTTCGCGAGGTTCGAGAAGCGCGTCTTGAGGCTCATCACATGCCGCTCGCGCAGGCTGTCGATGGGCGGATTGGTGACCTGGCTGAAATTCTGGCGGAAGAAATGGCTGATGGTGCGCGGCTTGTCCGTGATGACGGCCAGCGGACTGTCATCGCCCATCGATCCCACGGCTTCCTTGCCGTCCTCGGCCATGGGCGTGAGGATCAGCTCCATATCCTCCATGGTGAGATTGGCGGCGATCTGGCGGCGCGTCAGCTCGGCGCGGTCCCATTGCGGCCGGGCGTCCTCGGCGGGCGCCGGCAGGTCCCCGGCGTGGCGGAAGCCCTTCACATAATCGGCATAAGGCCGCTCGGCCGCGATCCGGTCCTTGATCGCGCGATCGTCGAACACCTTGCCGGCATCGAGATCGACGGCAATCATCTGGCCCGGGCCCAGCCGGCCCTTCTTCGTCACGGTGCTTTCCGGCACCACGACCATGCCCGTCTCGGAACCCACGATCAGCAGATTGTCGGCCGTGAGCGTGTAGCGCAGCGGCCGCAGGGCATTGCGGTCCATGCCCGCGACGGCCCAGCGGCCATCGGTCATGGCGAGCGCCGCCGGCCCGTCCCACGGCTCCATGACGGAGGCGAGATAATTGTACATGTCATGATGCGCCTCGGGCACGTCATCGCTGTGCTGCCAGGCCTCGGGCACCAGCATCAGCTTGGCGGTCGGCGCGTCGCGGCCGGCGCGGCACAGCGTCTCGAACACCGCGTCGAGCGCGGCGGTATCGGATGCACCGGCGGGGATCACCGGCTTGATGTCGCTCGACTGCTCGCCGAACGCGAGGGCCGCCATCTTGATCTCGTGGCTCTTCATCCAGTTCTTGTTGCCGCGGATCGTGTTGATCTCGCCATTATGGGCGAGGCTGCGGAACGGCTGGGCCAGCCACCATTGCGGGAAGGTGTTGGTCGAATAACGCTGGTGGAAGATCGCGACGCGGCTCTCGAAGCGCTCGTCCGTGAGATCGGGATAGAAGACCGACAGGCTCTCGGCGAGGAACAGGCCCTTGTAGACGATCGACTGGCAGGAGAGCGAGCAGATGTAGAAATCGTTGATCTGCGCCTCGATGACCTTCTTCTCGATCCGGCGGCGGACGAGATAGAGATCGCGCTCGAACTCGGCGACGGCCTGTTCCTCGGGCATGGGCCCGGCGATGAGGATCTGCTCGATTTCCGGGCGAGTCCGCTGGGCCTTCTCGCCGATGACGGACACGTCGACCGGCACCTGCCGCCAGCCATAGATGCGGTAGCCGGCCTGGATGATCTCGGCCTCGACGATGGTGCGGCAGGTCTCCTGCGCGCTCAGGTCCGTGCGGGGCAGGAAGACCATGCCCACGGCGAGCCGGTTGGGCATCGGCTTGTGGCCGGACGCGGAAATGGCATCGTCGAAGAAGCGCGCCGGCAGGTCGACATGGATGCCCGCGCCGTCACCGGTCTTGCCGTCCGCGTCCACCGCGCCGCGGTGCCACACGGCCTTGAGCGCATCGATCGCGCTCTCGACCACGCGGCGCGAGGCCTTGCCGTCCGTCGCGGCAACGAGGCCGACGCCGCATGCGTCGCTCTCGAACTCGGGGCGATACATGCCTTCGCGGGCGATGCGGTCACGTTCGGTCTCAGGAACCATGGTGGGTTGCTTCCTTGGCTTCAATGATGGGTTTGATTTCTTGCATGAGCTTGCCCAGCTCATCCGTCAGACGTGCCTGACTGCGCGCACTCACATTCCGCTGCCAGGCGGCGAAATCGGGGTCGGACATGATTTCCGAGGACCGCTGGGCGTAGGCCCGGCCGGCGGGCGTCGTCATGAACGCGGCAATCTCGTCCAGCTCCCCGGTCGTGAACAACCGCGCATAAGCGTTTGTGTAGGCCAGGATCAGTTCCGGTGTCGTCTCGCGGAGATCCTCATGCGCGAGCGCGCGCTGCCGCTCGACAAAATTGGCGAATGCCGTCCTGAGTTCCGGCGTCTCGGCAAGCATCTTGCCAAAACCCTCCTGACCATCGACGACTCCCGCGAGCATGTTGTCCATCATGGCATTCACGGCCGAAGCGAACATGGCATCGCGTTGCTCGGCTGGCAGAATGACGTCCACCAGCCGCCGGGCACTCTCAAGACGTGCCGGTTCGGGCGCCGCGCTTGTCGCAGGCGCAACGCTTTGCTCTGCCGCGATCACGGCAGGGCTGGGCAGCAGCACGAGCGCCGCGAGCAGATATGCGGCCAGCTTCCTCATGCGGCGACCGGCTGCTTCTTCGGCGCCTTGGCGCGCAGCCAGCCCTGCATGTGCTCGGCCACGTCGCGGCCGTCGCGGATGGCCCAGACGACGAGGCTGGCGCCGCGCACGATGTCGCCGGCGGCGAAGACGCCCTCGACGCTGGTCATCATGCTGCGATGATCGATCCGCAGCGTGCCCCAGCGCGTGACCGCAAGCTCGGGCTCGGCGAACATCACCGGCAGGTCCTCGGGCTCGAAGCCGAGCGCCTGAATGACGAGATCGGCCGGGATGCTGGCCTCGCTGCCTGGATCGGGCTCGGGCGAGCGGCGGCCGGAGGCGTCCGGCTGGCCGAGACGCATGCGGGTGAGCTTGACGCCGGTGACCTGATCGGTGCCCTCGAACGCGACGGGCGCGGAGAGCCAGACGAACTCGACGCCTTCCTCCTCGGCATTCTGCACTTCGCGCTGGGAGCCGGGCATGTTCTCGCGGTCGCGGCGGTAGAGGCAGCGCACGCTCCTGGCGCCCTGGCGGACGGCCGTGCGCACGCAATCCATGGCGGTGTCGCCGCCGCCGATCACGACGACGTCCTTGCCGGCGGCGAGCAGCGAGCCATCCTCATGCTCGGGTACGGCATCGCCGAAATTCGCGCGGTTGGAAGCGGTGAGGAAATCGAGGGCCTTCACGATGCCCTTCGTGCCAACGCCCGGCGCCTTGATGTCGCGCGCCTTGTAGACGCCGGTGGCGACGAGCAGGGCATCGTGGCGCTTGCGCAGCTCGGCCAGCGTCGCGTCGCGGCCGACATCGAAGCTGGTGTGGAAGTGGATGCCGGCATCCTCCAGCCGCTTCACGCGGCGCATGACGACTTCCTTCTCCAGCTTGAAGCCGGGAATGCCATAGGTCAGCAGGCCGCCGGCCCGGTCATGGCGATCATAGACATGCACGTCATGGCCCGCGGCGCGCAGATATTCCGCAGCGGTGAGGCCGGCGGGACCGGCCCCGATGATGCCCACAGACTGGCCGGTGGGCTCGTCCACCTGCACCGGCTCGACCCAGCCTTCCTTCCACGCGGTATCGGTGATGAACTTCTCGACCGAGCCGATGGTGACGGCGCCGTGGCCCGAGAACTCGATGACGCAATTGCCTTCGCACAGCCGGTCCTGCGGGCAGATGCGGCCGCAGATCTCCGGCATGGTGGAGGTGAGGTTGGACAGCTCATAGGCTTCACGCAGGCGGCCCTCCGCCGTGAGCCGCAGCCAGTCCGGGATGTGATTGTGCAGCGGGCAATGGACCGAGCAATAAGGCACGCCGCATTGCGAGCAGCGCCCGGCCTGATCCTCCGCGCTATCCACCGCGAAGCTGCTGGATATCTCCTGGAAATCATGGGCCCGTTCGCTCACCGTCCGCTTCTCCGGATAGGATTGCGAGCGCACCACGAACTTCAGCATCGGATTTTCGGCCATTCTTGGATTCCCCAGAGGCCGAAGGGCGGCCTCGCGCGGGTCCATAACGTCAAAAAAAGGCCGAGTCACGCAATTCCGGCCTATTAGGCCAGAAGTATTGACCTATTTTATCGCGGGTCCTGCATTCGCCAGACCCCATGCACTGCCCGCCGACTCTTTTAGGTCCGATCCGGACCTACCTCATCAGCAGCCAGATCAGGGCGGTGGATCCCACCACGATTCGATACCATGCGAAAGGCGTGAAGCCGTAGCGGCCGACAATGGCGACGAAGGCTTTCACCACCAGCAATGCCGCGACGAAGGCAGCGGCGAAGCCGATGGCGATGAGATTGAGATCGTCCGCGTTGAGCAGGGCCCGGTCATGCCACAGGGCGTAGACCGTGGCGGCCAGCATGGTGGGGACGGCGAGGAAGAAGCTGAACTCGGCCGCGGTCTTGCGCTCCACGCCCATCATCAGGCCGCCCATGATGGTGGCGCCCGAGCGGCTGACGCCCGGCAGCATGGCCGTGCACTGGACGAAGCCGATGCCGAGCGCCGTGCCGAGCGGCATGGTCTCGACGGACTCGACCCGCACATGCTTGACCCGTCGCTCGAGCACCAGAATGATGATGCCGCCCACGATGAGCGCGACCGCGACCACCATCGGCGTCTGGATGGCCACGCGAATGGCCTCGTACACCAGGACGCCGATCACCATGGCCGGCAGGAAACCCACGATGATGTTGCGCGTGAAGGCCACCGGGCCGGGCTTCATCTGCAAGAGGCCCATGCCCACGCCCCAGAAGCGCCGCCAGTAGACCATGATCACGGCGAGGATCGCGCCGAGCTGGATGGCGATCTTGAACGTCACCGAGGATTCGCCCGTGAAGCCCAGCAACTCGCTCGCGAGGATGAGGTGGCCGGTGGAGGAGACCGGCAGGAACTCGGTCAATCCTTCAAGGATGCCGAGCAGCAGGGCGGTGGGGATGGCACTGTCCATGATATGATCGTCCCGGCATTGTCAGGATGAGGGGGCGGGGCGGCGGCCGCCCTTCATGTTGCGGGTCAGGCGCGCGCGGGTGCGCCGAAGCGGCCCTGCCGACGATAATGGGTCAGCCAGGCCGGCGCGAGCGCCGCCATCGGCGCGGGCTTGATGCCGAACTGCTCGAAGCCCGGGGCATCGGCCGCCACGACATTGTCGTGCAGCAGCATCCTGAACTGGTCGCGCGTGATCGGCGCACCCGGCGCCCAGCCGGTCATCGCGGCAAGCGCGCTGGCCAGCCCGTCCGGCACGGGGAGGAAACGGACCTTCCGGCCGATCTGGTCGGCGATCCAGTGATTGATCTGCGCGAGCGTCATCACGTCCGGCCCGCCGAGCTCGAAAGTCTGCCCGCCGAACGTCTCGGGCGATTCGACCGCCTGTGCGATGGCGCGGGCAACGTCCGCGACATTCACCGGCTGGAAGCGCGTCTCGCCCCGGATCAGGGGCACGGCCCGCACGAGCGGAACGGACGAACCGGTGGCGATGAGCTGGGCGAAGCGATTGGTGAAGCCGTCATCCTGGCCGAACATGATCGAGGGACGCACGATCGTCGCGCCCGGGAAGGCCGCGCGCACCGCTGCCTCGCCTTCGCCCTTGGTCTTGCCATAAGCCGAGCTGCTCGCCGGGTCCGCGCCGATCGCCGAGACATGGACGAGCGCGTCCAGCCCCTGCGCGGCGGCGGCTTCCGCGATGTTGCGCGCGCCGACGACATGCGCCGACACCATGTCGCCCTTGAGCAGGCCGACCAGATTGACCGCGGCGCCCGCGCCGGCCAGCGCGGCAGCGACCTGCCCGGGCTTGGTGATGTCGACTGCGAGCAGCTGCGTCTGGCCCATATTGCCGAGCGAGCGCACGGCCATCGCCTGGCGCGGCATGCGCTGCGCGATCCGCACGCGATAGCCTTTCGACAGCAGCTCCTGCGCCACCCGGCGGCCGACAAAGCCACCACCGCCAAACAACACCACCGGCTTGTCCGTTGCGCTCATGCCATCTTCCCGTTCGAAATCCTGTTCCTGCCGCTCGCGGCGGCGTCGCCTCTCCCTTGCAACAGCAGCGGCCGCAAGACAACCGCTCCACGCACGCGGCGCGACATGAACAGGCTATTCCGCCGGATGCGCAAGGCCGGACTTGTCGCCGCCGCGATCAGCGATCAGCGCGCGCAGGCGGCGCGTGATCGCTTCGGGCGACTGGGTGCCGCGCGCGAGATGGCGATAGAGGAGGGGAACCACGAACAATGTGATGACCGTCGCGATGCTGACGCCGAAGACGATGACCCAGCCGATCGACGCCCGCGCACCCGCGCCGGCGCCATGGCTGAGCGCCAACGGGACCGCGCCCGCGACGGTCGCGATGGAGGTCATGAGGATCGGGCGCAGGCGGCGGGCGGAGGCTTCGCGGATCGCTTCCTCGATATCCCGGCCTTCGTCGCGGAGCTGATTGGCGAACTCGACGATGAGGATGCCGTTCTTCACCGCGAGGCCGACCAGCATGACGATGCCGATCTGGCTGAACAGATTGATGGTGGTGCCCGTCGCGGCCAGGCCCAGGATGCCGCCCGCCACGCCGAGCGGAACCGCCGAGATGATGACGGCGGGATGGACGAAGCTCTCGAACTGGGCGGCGAGCAGCATGTAGATGATGATCACCGTCAGGCCGAACGCGATCCAGATGGCGCCGCCGGTCTGCTTGAAGGACTGGCTCTCGCCGCGATAACCGACTGCCAGCACTTCCGGCGAGAGCCGCGCCTGATCCTCCAGGAAATCGAGCGCGCGGCCCAGCGAATAGCCCGGCGCGAGACCGCCCTGCAGCGTGATCGCGCGCATCTTGTTGAAGCGCCCCAGCTCGCGCGCGGTGGCGGCCTGCCGCGCGATCACGAGATTGGAGAGCGGGACGAGCGTGCCGCTGGCCGAGCGCACATAGACCTTGGACAGCGCGGCCTCGTCCTCGCGATTGAAGGCCTCGGCCTGGAGGATGACATAATATTCCTCGCCATCGCGCACATAAGTGGAGGTGCGGCGCGAGCCCATCATGGTCTGGAGCGCCTGGCTCACATCATCGACGGAGATGCCGAGATCGCCGGCGCGCTGATGATCGACCTCTATGACGAGCTGCGGCTTGTTCTCCACATAATCGGCATCGAGATTGATGATGCCGGGATTGTCGCGCGCGGCATCGATGATCCGGTCGCGCGCGCGGGCCAGCTCCTCATAGGACATGCCGGCGATCACGAAGCGGATCGGCTGGCCACCGCGCGACAGCCGGTTGAGCACGACGGCGTTGCCGCGGACGGCGGGCAGGGTGGCGACGCGCTTGTTCACCTCGTCCGCGACATCGAGCGACGTGATCGTGCGATCGTCCCAATGCTGGAGATAGACCGAAAGCTGATTGTTGTTGAAATCCTCGCCCGCGCCAAAGCTCCCCGGCAGGCGCGCGATCATGCCGCGCACGCCGCCATGCCCCACCATCGGCATGAGGAGCGCTTCGGCCTGCTTGGTATAGGCATCGGCCTGCGCGAAGCTGGTCCCTTCCGGCATGTTCATGCGGATCTGCACGATGCCGGTGTCCTCGGCGGGCGCCAGCTCCGAATCGAGGGTGCCGAACAGCCAGGCGGCCGATCCCAGCAGCAGCACGACGGCGGCGATGATGAGCCAGGGGCGCTTGAGCTGGCCGTCCAGAATGCGGCTGTAGCCCTGCTCGAACCGCTCCATCGCATGGTCGATGCGCGCGGTGAAGGCGCCGCGCTCGTGGTTCCGGAGCAGCTTGGAGCACATCATCGGCGTCAGGGTGAGGGCCAGGAAGCCGGAAATGGCGATGGCCGCCATCATCGCCACCGCCAGCTCGCGGAACAGGAGGCCGGTCTGGCCGGACAGGAACATGACCGGCACGAACACCGCGCAGACCACCAGCGTCATGGCGACCACGGCGAAACCGACCTGCTTGGCCCCCGCATAGGCGGCATAAAGCGGCGGTTCGCCCTGCTCGACGCGATGATAGATATTCTCCAGCACGACGATCGCATCATCCACCACGAGGCCGATCGCCAGCACCAGCGCCAGCAGCGTGAGCAGATTGATGGAATAGCCCGCCAGCCAGAGCACGGCGAAGGTGCCGAGCAGGCAGATCGGCACCGTGATCATCGGCACGATGGTCGCGCGCACGCTGCCGAGGAAGAAGAACACCACCACCATGACGAGCAGCGCCGCTTCCGCCAGCGTCTTCCACACGCCCTTGATCGCCTGCTCGATGAACAGGGTGCTGTCGCTGCCGATCTTGATCTCCATGCCCTGCGGCAGATCCTTGCTGAGATCGGCGACCATCTTCTTGGCGGCCTGCGCGACGGCCAGCGTGTTGGCGCCCGATTGCCGCACGATGCCCAGCCCCACGCCCGTCTCGCCATTGAAGCGGAAGGAGGTGTAGGGATTCTCCGGCCCTTCCTCCACGCGCGCGACGTCGCCCAGCCGCACCAGATAGCCGTCAGGCCCCCGGCCGATCACGAGCTGCCTGAAATCATCGGGCGTAGTGAAGCCGCGCTCGACCCGCAGCGAGAGATTCTGCGCGGGCGTCTCGATCCGTCCCGCCGGCAGCTCCACATTCTGCTGGCGCAGCGCATTCTCGACGTCGCGGGGCGTCAGCCGGAAAGCCGCGAGGCGGTCCGCATCGAGCCACACGCGCATCGAGGGCTCGGCGATGCCCACCGGCTGGACCTGCGCCACGCCATCGATGGTGGACAGCCGGTCGACAATGACGCGCGAGACATAGTCGCCCAGCTTCGTCTTGTCCCACCCGGTCGCCATGACCGGGAAGAAGATGATCGGCGAGGCATCGGCATCGACTTTGCGCACTTCCGGCGGGAGCGCATCGACCGGGCGGTCCGCCGCGCCGGCCGACACGCGATCACGCACGTCGTTCGCCGCCTCGTCGATATTGCGGCCGGGGCTGAACTCGATGGTGATGTTCGAGCTGCCGTCGCGCGAGACCGAGCTGATCGACTCGATGCCCTCGATGCCGGCCAGGCGCTGCTCGAGGGGCTGGGTGAGGCGGCTTTCGATGACGCCGGCATTCGCGCCGGTATATTGCGTCTGCACCGAGACGATCGGCGCGTCGGTATCCGGATATTCGCGGATCGAGAGGCTGAGGAAGCCGATGATCCCCACGATCGTGATCAGCAGCGCCATCACGGTCGCGACGACCGGGCGTCGGACCGAGATGTCCGAAAGGATCATGAGGCGGGGTCCTGCGGGCCGGACGCGGGATTTTCATTGCTGGCGCGGCCCGGGCCTTCCGCGAGGCGGACCGGCCGGCCTTCCGCCACCTTGACGACGCCCTCGGCCACGACGCGCGCATCGCGGGGGAGCCCCGCCACTTCGATGAAGCCGCCATCGCGCAGGCCGGTGGTCACTGCCGTGCGCCGCACCACATGCTTGTCATCCACCGTGTAGACATAGCGCAGGTCGCCTTCGGCCATCACTGCCATTTCCGGCACGGCGAGCGCGGTGCGCTGGCCGGTCTCGATGCGCACGGTGAGCAGCATGCCCGGCTTGATGCGGTTGCCGGGATTGGGAAGCGTCGCGCGCACCATCACCGCGCGGCTCTGGGGATCGATCACCGGATCGATCACGCTGACCTGCCCGATGATGGGATCGTCCGGATAAGCCGACGCGAAGGCCTTGATCGGCTGGCCGGGCCGCAGCAGCGCGAGCTGAGTCTCCGGCACCGTGAAATCGAGCTTGATGCGCGAGATGTCGCTGACCGTGACGAGCGGCGTGCCGGTGGTGACGATGGCACCGGCGGATACGTTGCGCAGCGAGAGATAGCCCGAGAACGGCGCGCGGATCATGCGATCACTGATCTGCGCCTGGATGCTTTCCTGCGCGGCTTTCGCCTCGCTCAGCGCGGCGCGCTGACGATCGAGCAGGGCGCCGGTGGCGAAACCCTGTTCATTGAGGCTGTTGACGCGCTCGAGCTGAGCCTGCGCCTCGGCGGCGCTCGCGCGGGCGCCGGCAAGGGCAGCCTCCTCCTGCGCGCTCGAAAGCACGGCAAGCAACTGGCCGGCGCGCACATACATGCCATCGTCGAATAGCAGGCGCTCGATCCGCTCGGTGACATTGGCGGCCAGCGTCACCTGCTCATTGGCGCGGGCGGAACCCACGGCCTGGATCTCGTCCCGGAAAAGATGAGGCTGCGGCTCGACCGCCGTGACCAGCGGAGGCTCGCGCCGCTGCTCCTGCTGCTCGCCACCCGAGCAGGCCGCCAGCAGCGCGACAACGGCCACCAGCAACAAGGCCGGGCCCGGCGCGCGCTTTGCGTGCATCGCGTGATGCCGGCTCTCGTGCCTCACTTCGTCACCATGCACTTGAGGGAAGACTTGCCGATGGTGCCCCACTTCCGTGCGGACCGCCAATGTTCTTTTTGTGCACCTGCACAGAGACGTCAAGTCCGCCGACAAGAATTTTATATGGTATACGTTTGAGCTGTCGGAGGCATGAAACCTGCGGAGGAAACGGGGCGCGGGGAGTAGGGAGCAGGGAGGGAGACTCGTAAGGGCTCCCCCGGGATGAGGGAGGGGGCCGGCCTCTCGCGACCGGCCCCTGCCCGATCAGGTCGCGGGGGGCGCCGCGCCCAGGATTTCGGCGGCGGGCTTGTTGGCTGCGTCGACCGAGCCATCGGCCAGCATCGCCTTCGACAATGTCGCCGCTTCCTCCTTGATCGCCGGATCGTCGCTTGCCTGGCTGGCGCCGATGAGCCCGCCGAGCAGCAGGTTCCTGTTCTGCGGGTTCGGCGCGGTGGCGACCGCCTGCCGGGCGATCGGCAGGGCCTCGTTGTAATAAGCCAGCGCGCCGGCCTTGTCCTGCTGGCCGAGCTTTGCATTGGCTACCTGGATGAGCAGGCTGGACAGGATCATCTTGCTCTGCCCGTCCGCGGGCTTGGCCGCCACGACCTTCCGCCAGAGCGGCAGGCTTTCCTCATAAAGCGGTGCCACCGCGTCCATCTTCTGCGCGCCTGCATTGGCAGCGCCAGTGAGATAAAGCGCGTTCGCGAGGAAGCTGACATAGTCGATATTGTCGGGCTGCGCCGCGACCGCCGCGCGGATGGCCGGCAGCGCGGCCTCGTATTTCGCCAGCGCACCGGCATGATCGCCGGCCTGCTGGGCCTTCTGGCCGGCATTGAAGTCCACCACGGCCGCGTTGAACGCCGTGACCTGCTCCGGGCTCAGCGTTTCCTGGGCGATGGCGGGAGCGGCGGCGGGAACGGCGAGAGTAAGGACAAATGCTGTCAGCAAAGCACGGTTCATGATGCGATCTTTCCGGCTGTGCGGACGCGCGCCAGATCAGGATACACAGACACACGACCACGTTTTGGTTTGAGGGCTTGAATGCCTTGGATACCTTAGGGATGCGACCAGAGGGGTCAACCTCAGGTCCTTGAAGATGAAGCATATTCATCTCGGCTCGTCCCGTGGGAGGCTCGGGTGATCGCATGGATGGAGATCGGTCGGGCCCGCTCGCAGGGGGCCGCGGCGGGGCGTGTGCGGCGATTTTCGTGAGGGAAGGCGCGACTGTGCTCGTCGCGATTGCGCAATGTGCGAGGCCGCGTTTACCGCCGCCGGCGCGATGAAAAGCGCGTCCGCTCAGCCGTTGGAAATACCGAGCAGCCTTAAGGTCAGTGGATCGCGCACGCCGCCGAACCAGCGGTCGAGGACAGCAGCGATCGAGGGATCGGGCCGGACCGCCTCGAACAGGGTCAGCGAGGAGCGTAGTTTCATCGCGTCGATCTCGCCAAACACGGCGACCGGGTCGCCCGTTCGCAAATCCTCCAAGGCGCGAACACATTCATGGTAGCGGGGTCCGAGCACGGGATGATTCAGGAATGCGCGAGCTTCATCGCGCGAACGGATCGCGAAATGCCGCGCGGCCGGGCTGTGGCCCAGACCCGCGATCTGCGGAAAGACGAACCACATCCAGTGCGAACGCTTGGCGCCGCTGCGGATCTCGGCCAGCGCATGCGGATAAACGGACGCCTGTGCTTCCAGGAAACGATCGAGTGCAGGATCGTCGGTCAAATCAGCGCCTCCTGTGACGGGTGTGGCAGCATAACGTCGGGGCTGCCCGAGGGTGACGGAGGAAGCCGTTTTCGCGCGACCATTTCGGTATGGAAGTCGGTATCGGGGGGCGGAGGGCTCACAGCGCCTTGCAGGTCACGACATGTCGCCCAGTCGCAAAGAAGCTTGACGATGGAGTGGGTCTGGCCAGATCGTTGGGGCTGGCGCGCCTTCGCCATTCCCGGCGTTATGGTGACCCCTACGGGCACCAAGTTACCGTGGCAAGGTATTGAACTTACGCCTATATTCGGTTAACGCAGATTGCCTATACCATCACAAATGCCAACTGTCCACTGGTCTCGTATCGGCCGAAATGACATTGCGCGACCGATGGGCCGACTTCTCTTTTACAACCGTCCACTTGCAATATTGGCGGCCTTGGGTTCGCAACAGCGCCTTTGTTGTAACTCGCTAGAGATAGCGATCCGAACTGCCGCAACCTGGAGAGTATGCAAACCCGGGAGGGACCATCGACCTCGATCAGGCGTGCTGGCTGCCATCATGTTGGGACTTGCCGAGCGAGTTCCTCGCCTCTGACACCTACCTGCTCCACACTCCTGGCAGGCCACCTGTATCATGGCAGCTTTCAGACGCGATCTAACGTCTTTCGGAAATGTGGAGTCCTGTTTCATCGTCAGGATGCGGTCAGGTTCGCCATGTAACCGGCAAGGCTGATAGTAGCGATACGGTCGATCAGGCCAATGATCGGCGAGCCTGATGGCCTCAGGCCGAAACTCGCAGGTGAATCATCACTGGATCAGGAAGAGGCGCTGGAATATTAATTTAGAGTCAATCACTTGCCGGATGGGACGTGTGTTCCCTCAAACCTTGGACTGGACCGAGGCGATGTCAGAGGTGGAGCAGTAATGATGAGCGGACGCCTGAAACTCGAACGGTATGGCGGCCTGAGCATCGCGCTGCATTGGCTGATGTTGCTGTTGATTGCGGCTGTTTACGCCTGCATCGAGCTACGCGGATACTATCCCAAGGGGAGCGACATCCGGGAAGGAATGAAGGCGTGGCATTTCATGCTGGGCCTGGCAGTCCTGGCCTTGGTCGTTATCCGTGTGATCGCGCGCGTTGCGGGGACGACGCCTCGGATCACGCCCGAACCAAAGGCATGGCAGAACTTCCTGGCGCGCTCCGTGCATCTGGCATTGTATCTGTTCATGATTTGCATGCCCATAGCCGGCTGGCTGGTTCTGAGTGCTTCGGGAAAGCCAATCCCATTCTTCGGCCTCGCCCTTCCTCCGCTTATGGGAGAGGACAGAGATGTCGCTGGCCAGATCAAGGAATTGCACGAAGCGGTAGGAAGCTTTGGCTATTATCTCATCGGCATCCATGCCTTCGCCGCACTCGTCCATCACTATGTCATGAAGGACAATACGTTGCGCAGGATGCTGCCATGGCGCGCCTAGAACGGTCGGTTTGCGCAACCAGGCCAAGTCGCGTCGGGACGAAGCCGTGAGCAGACTACGAACCCATCCCGAGCGCCACGCCGTGGGGCGCATAGGCTGGTTGCGGGCTGCCGTGTTGGGCGCCAATGATGGGATCGTATCGACGGGCAGTCTGATTGCCGGCGTCGCTGCCTCCGGCGCGGGCAAGGCTGACATCCTGATCGCAGGCGTCGCGGCGCTGGTTGCCGGCGCGATGTCCATGGCGGCGGGTGAATATGTCTCCGTCAGCTCGCAGTCGGATACGGAAGAAGCCGACCTTGCGAAGGAGAAGCGCGAACTCTCGGATCAGCCTGCTTCCGAACGTCAGGAATTGGCGAATATCTATGCCGCACGAGGACTCGATGTCGATCTCGCCTTGCAGGTTGCGGATCAACTCATGGCCAAGGACGCATTGGGAGCACATGCTCGCGACGAACTTGGCATTTCGGAAGTCTCGACCGCGCGCCCCCTACAGGCGGCGCTCACCTCGGCGGTGACTTTCAGCGCGGGGGCTGCGGCGCCCTTGGCCGTCATCGCGATAGCCCCGCAACAGTTACTGATCCCGCTGGTGATTGCCACATCGCTGGTTTGTCTGGCTGTGCTTGGCGTGCTCGGTGCTCGGGCGGGTGGAGCTGCGCCTGTCCGCTCTGTTATCCGGGTCACTTTCTGGGGCGCGCTGGCAATGGCTCTGACGGCTGGTATCGGACATCTGTTCGGGACATCTCTTTGAATTTGGCATCGCATTGAGAATGTCTCGCGAATGCCGATCGTCTTCCCGCGAGGTTCAGCCGGCATCCATGCAATTTCCATCATGGTGATCGAAGAACGCAGGTCGAAACACTACAGAGTCTGAACTGTAGATTGGAAAGTTCTCCCTCATGCGGGTGCTTATCGTCGAGGATAATGACCGACTGGCTAAGCTGATGGCCGAGGGGCTTCAGCGCCGTGGCTTCTCCTGCGACATCGCCGGCAATCTCGCCGATGCGGACAGCGCCATGGATGGAGCGGCCTACGACGCGATCATCCTCGACCTCGGCCTGCCGGACGGTGATGGCGTCGACTGGCTTGGCGCAAGACGCCGCACACAGCATGTCGCACCGGCGCTCATCGTGACGGCGCGCGGCGCGTTGGAGGACAGGGTCGCGGGACTCGATGGCGGCGCGGACGATTATGTCGTGAAGCCGATCGAGATCGAGGAACTCGCGGCTCGGGTCCGGGCGCTGCTGCGCCGTCCCGGTCCACGAGCGCAGACTGTGATCGAAATAGGAGCGCTAAGTTTCGACACGGCGGCCAGAGCGGCGCGCTACGAAGGTAATGAGATCGACTTGTCCCGCCGTGAAGCCGATCTTCTGGAACTGCTGATGCGGCGCGCGGGCACGGTTGTCCGGCGCGGCGCCATCGAGGACGCGCTCTACAGCTTCAACGAGCCGGTCACGCCCAATGCGGTGGAAGCCGCAATGTCGCGATTGCGGCGGAAACTCGACGAAGCTGGTGCGGGCGGAAAGCTGAATACGATCCGGGGCATAGGCTATATGCTGCGAGAGACGGCATGACACATCGACGATCCGTTTCCCGGCGTCTGGCAAGAGGGCTCGGTCTGGTCGGATTGATCGGCTCGATCCTTTTGCTTGCGGCCGTTGTCTTCTTCTACCGCCTGTCGTTTGTCGATCTCAATGCGAAGCAGGCTACGGATCGCGCGATCCGTGAAATGCTCGAACATGTCGGTTTGCCGGTCCTTGTCCTGATGGTGCCCATGGCGTTTGTCGGTCTCAGGGTCATCCGGCAGGCCTTCATGCCGCTGGAAGAGGCCGCCATGGAGATCGAGGCGGCGCGCGGGCATGAGCGCGGATACCGGATCGACACGTCGCGGATGCCCGCCGAAGCCCTGCCGTTCACGGATGCCGTCAACGATCTGCTCGCGCGGCTGGATGACGCTGCCACACGGCAGGAAGCGTTCGCCGCCGATGTCGCACACGAACTGCGCACCCCGCTCGCGGTGCTGTCGCTCGAACTCGACCGGCTCGACCATGCCGAGGCAAGTCGCCTGAAAGCCGATGTCGCGGCAATGCGACGGCTGATCGATCAATTGATGCTGCTCGCCCAGATCGACGCGGCGACGGCGGCGCAACTGGCACCCGAGGCCGTGCCGTTGACCGATGTAGCGACCGATGTCGTCAGCTTATTGGCGCCGGGCGTGATCGCGGCCGGCAAGACGATCGCCCTGGAAGCCGGCGCGGAATCGCCGATCGTGCACGGCCGGCGCGAGGCGATAGCGGCGGCGCTCCGCAATCTGGTGGAGAATGCGGTGCGCGCGACGCCTGCCGGTGGCGCCGTGCAGGTGTTCGTCGGCCCTGGGTGCGCCATCCGGGTCAAGGATCAGGGGCCGGGCCTGTCTTCCGATCGGCTGCATGATCTGATCCGGCGCCACAGCCGCGCCGACCATGCCAGCAAGGACGGCGCGGGCCTCGGCCTCGCGATCGTCGAGCGGATAATGGCCGCGCATGGCGGCGCGCTGACCACCGATCCGGGCGCACGCGAACTGACATTGCGGTTCCCGGAGAATAGCTGAATCTCCTCGCCGTCAGGGAGCCGTCAGTTTGCCCCTCTAGGCGAAGGGCATGAACAGCCGAGCCTATATTTCCATTGGCGCCATAGCAGCGGTCGGCATCGTATCCGGCCTGTGGTGGATCGCTGCTGACTCGAACGCGCCGGCACCCCCTGCGGCGCGGCCGGGGACGGTTCAAGAAAATGCAGGAACCGTCCCCGGTGATCTCAGGGTGGACGGCAAACAGGCGGCACAGCTTGGTATCCGGCTGGCTCCTGCGGTCGCTGTTGAAGACACCCCGCTGGTAACCGTGCCGGCGGTGATCCAACCTCCGGCGAATGCGCGC
Source organism: Sphingobium sp. SYK-6 (assembly GCF_000283515.1). Taxonomy (GTDB): domain Bacteria; phylum Pseudomonadota; class Alphaproteobacteria; order Sphingomonadales; family Sphingomonadaceae; genus Sphingobium; species Sphingobium lignivorans. The sequence goes on along the minus strand of NC_015976.1, from coordinate 3,160,566 downwards.
GTGGCGGTGGCGGCGACCTTCCCCGGCGTGGTGATGCGCACGCTGGTTGTCGAGGGCGACACGGTGCGGCAGGGACAGGCGCTGGCGGTCATTTCCAGCCGAGAGGTGCTCATGATGGGGGCTGACCTAACGCGCGCGAATGCACGCCTCGGAGTCGCCCGGTCGAACGCCGCCCGCCTGTCACAACTCAGCCGCGAAGGCATCATAGCGGGCGCTCGCGCCGACGAGGCCAGTGCGATGGCTGTGGAAACCGGCGCCGACGTTTCGGAGAAAACGCGTATCCTGCGGATGGTCAACGGTCATGGCGCAAGTGGCACCTACACGCTGACGGCGCCGATCGCAGGCCGCGTCACGACCGCCAGCATCCAGGCAGGAGGCTCGGTGGATGGCACGACCGCGCCTTATGTGATCGACGCGGCGAACCGTTACGAAGTGCTCGGCCAGTTGCCCGAACGGCTGGTGGGGCTGATCCGTCCCGGCATGACCGTGCGGATCGACCCGGACATAAAGGGGCGTGTGACAGCGGTCGGATCGACGATCGATCCGGCAACCCGATCAGCCAGCGTGAAGGCCGAGATCGCCGCCGGTCCAGGCATCGTCGCCGGACGGGCGACGAACCTGTCGATTGCCGGCCCGGCGCCTGCGGGCGCGGTTGGCGTGCCGGCTGCCGCGCTCGCCACGGTGGACAACAGGACTGTCGTCTTCGTCGCCACCACAGGCGGCTTTGCCATGCGCGACGTGAAGATCGGCGGGACGGGCGGCGGTCAAGCCGTATTGCTATCCGGCGTGAAGCCCGGCGAACAGGTCGTTATCGCTGGCACGAGCGCGCTCAAAGCGCTCGCCCTGTCGCGGTAATCGGCCCATGCTGCGCTCGCTGGTCGCGACGGCCCTGTCCTATCGCCTGCTCGTTCTTGCTCTCGCTCTGACAGTTGCGGGTCTGGGTGCATGGGCATTCGTGAACCTGCCGGTCGACGCCTATCCCAACATCGCCCAGACCCAGGTCAAGATGATCCTCAAGGCGCCCGGCATGACTCCCGAGGAGGTGGAGAGCCGGGTCATCACGCCGATCGAGATGGAGATGCTCGGCATTCCCAACCAGGCGATCCTGCGCTCGACCGCCAAATATGCCATTGCCGACATCACCATCGACTTTACCGATGGGACCGACATCTATTGGGCACGCCAACAGGTCGCCGAGCGTCTGTCCGGCGTGCTGGCCGATCTGCCGGCTTCGGTCAGCGGCGGTCTCGCCCCGATTTCGACGCCGTTGTCCGACGTCTATATGTTCACGATCGAAGGGCCGCTCAATCTCCAGCAGAAGCGCGAATTGCTCGACTGGACGATCCGGCCCGCGCTCAGGACCGTGCCCGGCGTGGCTGACGTCAATGCGCTCGGCGGCTATGTGCGGACGTTCGAAGTCAGGCCCGATCCGGTCGCGTTGGCCAGCGCGAAGCTCTCGGTCGCAGACCTGCGCGGCGCGATCGAGAGCGGCAACCGCAATGACGGCGCGGGACGGCTCACCAACGGCGAGGAATCGCTGATCGTTCGTGCGGTCGGCGCGATCCGCACGGTCGAGGATCTCCAGTCGCTGGTCATCGCCAGCCGCGACGGTCGCATCATCCGTCTGGGCGATGTCGCAGCGGTCGGGACCGGCAGTCTCACCCGCTACGGCGCGGTGAGCAAGAATGGCGAGGCCGAGGCGGTCGAGGGGCTGGTGATCGCCCTGCGCGGCGCCGATGCCCGCCAAGTCGTCGACGGCGTGCGCGCTCGGCTGGCGGAGCTTGAGAAAACCCTGCCGGCCGGCACCCACATTGATGTCTTCTACGACCGCTCCGACCTCATCGGCCGCGCCGTCGGCACGGTCGAGGAAGCCCTGCTCGAAGCCACGATCCTCGTGGTCATCCTGCTCATCCTGTTCCTGGGCGACTGGCGTGCCGCCGCGATCGTGGCTGCAACCCTGCCGATGGCGGCGCTCATCACCTTCCTGTTCATGCGCGGCATGGGCCTGTCCGCCAATCTGATGAGCCTGGGCGGACTCGCCATCGCAATCGGGATGCTGGTCGACGGCGCGGTGGTGGTGGTCGAGAACATCGTCGAGCGGCTTGGGCGCACGCATGAGGAAGGTCATCCGCGCCTCAATCAGATTTTCCAGGCGTCAAGCGAGGTCATCGTGCCGGTCTCGGCCGGCATCCTCATCATCGCGCTCGTCTTCCTGCCGCTGCTCGCGCTCCAGGGACTTGAAGGCAAGCTGTTCGCGCCGGTGGCGCTCACCATCGTCTTCGCGCTCGCCGGATCGCTGCTGCTGGCGCTCACGCTGGTTCCGGTGCTCTCGTCGTTCGGGCTCAAGAGCGGCCATCATGGCGAGCCATGGATCATGCGCCAGCTCTCGCCGCGCTATCAAGAACTGCTGGAAACCGCGTTCGCCCACAAGCGGGTGGTCTATGGCCTGGCGGCGGCGGGCTTGGTGATCGCCGGCATGGCCTATGGCGCGGTCGGCAAGACCTTCATGCCGACGATGGATGAGGGTTCGGTGATCGTCCAGCTCACCAAACTGCCCTCGATCAGCCTCGACCAGTCGGTGAAGGGCGACCTGGCGGTGCAGCGCGCTCTGCGTGGCGTGCCGGAAGTGCAGGACGTGATCGCCCGCGTCGGCTCCGACGAGATCGGCCTCGATCCGATGGGGCCGAACGAGACCGACAGTTTCGTGCGCCTGAAGCCGCAGTCCGAATGGCGCGGCGACAAGGACTTCGTGGTCGGCGAAATGCGCAAGGCGATCGAGGGGCTGCCCGGCATCCAGCCGAGCTTCACCCAGCCGATCGAGATGCGCGTATCCGAAATGCTGACCGGCGCGCGTGGCGACCTTGCCGTCAAGATATTCGGCCCGGACCTAGCGACGCTGGGTGATCTCGCCGGTCAGGTCCAGCAAGCGCTCTCGGGTGTCCGGGGCGCCTCGGAGGTGCTGACCGTCGCCAATGACAGTGTCGACTATCTCCAACTCGACATCGATCGTGCGGCCGCCGGACGCTTCGGGATGCCGATCGACCAGATGCAGGATGCGCTGCGCGCGCAGGTCGAGGGGGTTCGGGCCGGCATCGTCGCCGAGGGACAGAAGCGCGTGCCAATCGTCATCCGGGGCGACGAGAGCCTGCGCTCCGATCCCGCCCGTTTCGCCGATCTGCAATTGCGCACGCCGGACGGAGGGTTGGCGCGCGTCAGCGACATGGCCCGCGTCGAGAGGACTGAGGGTCCGGTCAAGCTCGATCATGAGAACGGCTCACGCTTCGCGCTGGTGCAGGCCTTCGTTTCGGGCCGCGACCTGGTGGGCTATGTCGATGAGGCCAAGGCGGCGGTCGCCGCAAAGGTGAAGCTGCCGGCCGGATACCGCATCGTCTGGGGCGGCCAGTTCGAGAACCAGCAGCGCGCTTCGGCCCGGCTAATGCTCGTCATCCCGGTAGCGCTGCTGCTGATCTTCTTCGTGCTGCTGGCGACGCTCCGGTCGCTGCGCGCCGCGATCCTCATCTTGCTCAACATCCCGTTCGCGATGGTGGGCGGCGTCGTCTCGCTCTGGGCGTCGGGCGAATATCTTTCGGTGCCGGCGTCGGTCGGGTTCATCGCCCTGCTCGGCATCGCGGTGCTGAACGGCCTCGTATTGGTGGCCTATTTCCGCCAGCTTCTGGCCGAGGGCTACGGCATGGCCGAAGCTGTCCGGCAAGGCGCGGAACGCAGGCTGCGCCCGGTGCTGATGACCGCCAGCATCACTGCCTTCGGCCTGGTGCCACTCCTGTTCGCCAGCGGGCCGGGATCGGAAATTCAGCGTCCGCTCGCCATCGTCGTCATCGGCGGCCTCATCACCTCCACCCTGCTGACGCTGGTGCTGCTGCCGATCCTGTTCGAGCGCTTTGGCGAGAGCGCCGGGGAAACCGAAAATGCCTGACCAGCTTCTGACCTTCCATTGCGCGATCCGGGATACGGAGACGATCGTGGAAGCGATCCGCACCGTCGCGCACGCGCCGATCCACGTCCGGGAAGAGGCGGTGCGTGGCCGGGATTTCAGCGACGCGCGAACCGCCGAGCAGGTGACGGGCAACCTTCGGCGAAGTGCGGTCGAACTGATCGTCGCGGACACTGCCCGGGAGGATGTGATCCGGGCGGTGACGGACTCACGGCACGAACGGCCAGTGCGCTGGCACGCCCTGTCGGTCGTCAGCCATGGGAGGATCGCATGAAGCCCTCCATTCTGGCTCTGGCCATGCTGCTGATGCTTGCGCCGACCGCACTCCATGCCCAGCGCGTCGACCTGCCGCCGGTCGAGAAAGTCAACGAGGCGCTCGACAATCATCCGACCGTCATGGCCGCCGCCGCGCGGGTCGAAGCCGCCCGCGCGCGTGGGGATATGCTGCGCAAGGGCACCCATGAAGCGACGATTGCTGGCAGTTATATTCGCCGCAGTGTGGATCGCGAAGGCGGCTATGATGAGTTCGACGCGACCCTTTCCCGTCCGTTCCGTCTTCCCGGCAAGGCTGCGCTTGACCGAGAATCTGGCGAGTTGGGCGTCGAGGTTGCGGAAAACCAGATGGAGGATGCCCGCCACCAGGCCGCGTTGGTCCTGACCGGCCTCTGGCATGACTGGCTGACCGCCGGCAGCCACTATCGTAACGACCTCGACACGGTGCGCTCGCTGGAAGCGGCTCTGACCGCCTTGCGTCGCCGCGTCCAGCTACGCGATGCCTCGGCGCTCGATCTCGATCAGGCGTCCGCTGCGCTGGCGCAGGCGCAAGCCCAGGCCGCTGCATCGCTCTCTGCACGCGAGCAGGCGCGCGTGATCCTGGTTGCGACGTTTCCAGAGATACCGCTTCCCCCCGAGCCGGCCGAACTCGCCTTGCCCGAACTACCGACACAGAATCTCGAAACCATGCGGGCGCTGGTCATCGAACGCAGTCACGAGATTCGCGCTGCCGATCGTGAGGCACAGCGACTAGCAGTCGTTGCGCGGCGGGTTCGAGCAGACCGGATCGCCGATCCGTCCTTTGGAGTCCGCCTGTTTAGCGAGCGTAGCGGTATGGAGCGAGGGGCAGGCGTAGTGGCATCCATCCCGTTAGGAGGCGGCTATCGCCGGGCAGCCGCCGATCAAGCTTCGGCCGAGGCGAACGCCGCCCGTCTTGAACTCGCTAATATCCAACGATCGGTCGCGGCTATTGCCGACGCGGACCTGTCCAATGCACGTACCCGGCTGGAGGCGTGGCGAAGCGCGCAGGCATCGGCACAGAGCGCATCCGACGCCGCCGGAAGGACAGAGCGCGGCTATCAGCTAGGCCAAATCGATCTGGTCGACCTGCTCTATGCCCGTCGCCAGGCGAATGACGCCCGCCGATCCGAGATCGATGCACGATCGGAAGCATCGCGGGCGCTGCTGAAATTGCAGATCGATTCTCACAGCATCTGGGTTCCCGAGGGCGACCATGATTGAGGCGTGCGTGGGCGTATCTGCGTGTCTCATCGCCGCTGAACGAGGCTATGATCGCGCACCTGGAAAAGCGGCTACTCAATCCCGCATGGCTCGAAGTGCTGATGGACCAGCTTATCGCCCGGCGTGACGAATGGGGGGATCGAGCGCCGCCAGCACGTCGCCGAAATGGAACGCCGGGCGACGGAGGCTGATACCAAACCCTCCCGGCTCTATGAGGTGATTGAGAATAGACCCTAGCTGTTTGGTCCCGGGCGCCACAGGATTCCAAAAAGAGCGAAGCCGACCGGCCGCTACGGCGCTACATATGAGAGCGCGCGGCCGGTCGGCTTCGTGGCCTCTCCACACGCGATCCGCTCAAGGGGATCGACGCCCTCCAGTCCTGATCGTGCATCGCACCGACTCCTTGGCTTTCTCCGCCGCCCTCTCGCACGCGGCGATGGTGTCGCGGTTCGCCTGCCGCATGTCGGCGGCGTCCACGATGGCCTGCCAGCCTTCCGGGTTCCCGACGCGCATCAGGCGTATGCCCGCATCCCATAGCGTCGGCTCGCCCATCGTGCGGCGCGCGACCCGTTCGGGCCAGTGCCAGCTATTGGGCGCAAGGCTGGCCGCCCATCCCGGATAGAATAGCCATAGGAGCGATATGGCGAGGATCGCGATGCCAACAGCATTGAGCATGTGCCACCGCTGATCCTCCTTCGCGCGGAGCGTGCCGACCGCCTTGCTTATCGCGGCGTTGCTCTGCCGGTTAAGCTCCCGCATTTCCTTGATGGCGATCCTGTCGGCCTGGCGCGCCGCTTCCGCTGCCGCGTCGATCCGCTCGGCCATGTTCTCCGGGGTCATCCGTAATGCTTCGGACTGCGAAAGCGCCTTTATGTGCTTGGCGAACTCGGCCATGTTGGCGTTGATCTTGCCAAGCGTCGGGTTGTAGTCGGGAACCTCGATACTCTGCTTCTCGATGGCGATATGCTCAAGGGCGCGGGCGATCACCGCCAAGCGCCCATCAAACCGCGCGTCCATCGCCTCCACGCGCGCCGCCAGGCGCGCGAACGCTTCCGCCGCCGTGGCGGTGGGCGGCTGGGGTTCCGGCCCGTTCAATAGGGAATGGTCGTCCATGATCTATTCTCCTTGGTCTAGCGTTCCATGCCGCGGCTGATGTCGCGGCCATGATCGAAGGGGATGGAAGCGGCGAGGGCGCGGCCGATGCTGCGGCCCATGTCCGCGCCGATCTCAAGGCCAAGCTCGCGGCTGCGTAGCCCCAGCACGGATTCAAGCTGGGCGTCGCGTTCAAGGCTTTTCGCCATGTCGGCCATGTGCTGCGCGGTGGTCTTGGCACCCCGGAAATTACCGTCGCGCACCAGCTCGGCGTGCTGCTCGCGCAACTGCTGCCAGCCCTCTACGAAGCGGTCGGCGCGCTGTAACGGGTCGATGCGGATTTCCGCCTCCGCCTGCATCGCGCGCACCGCTTCATGGCCGCGCCCTTCGGCCGCCTCGCGGATCAATTCCGGGCCGCCTCGGAACGCGCTGTTAAGGTCCGTGGTGCCTTCGGGCCGGATGGCATCCAATGCTTGCCCCGCCCGGTCCAGCGCCTCGCGCTGGTGAGGCATGGCGTCGATACCCTGCGCGCGGGTCTGCCGGATCGCGTCCAGTGCCTTGGCGTAACGCTCGACCGCGCCGCGCAAGCCGCTCGCCCGTAGCGGCTGCGGGTCATGCTCGCGCTGCTGCTGGCGGGCAGCATCGTGGCCGGATGGGGAAACGAAACGGCCAAGGTCAAGGCCATCGAACATGCCGCGCCGGGGTTCGGGCGCGATCGATGGCTCGCGCTGCTGACCGGGCAGCGAGAGGCGCAAGCCGTCGAAGATTCCGCGCGCCTTCTCCGCCCCGGCGCGGGCAATCTCCATGACTCGCTCGCCAAAGCTGATGCCGCGCCGCTCCGCAAACTGCTGCGCCGCGTCGCGGGCAGACTCGGCGCGCGCATAATCGCTCGCCATGTCCTTGGTGCGCTCGCGGGACAGGGTGCGGACAAGGCGGGCGTCGTCTTTGAAGTCGTCGCGCCCATAGTGAAGCGCCATGCCCTCCTTGTGGCGCGTCATGCCGACATAGGAGCCGTGCCGATCCATTCCCGGCGTGGCGAGCATGTGGGAGCGGTCCACGCTCATGCCCTGCGCCTTGTGGATCGTGGCCGCGTAGCCGTGATCGACATGGGCATAGTCCTTCATGTCGAACGCAACGGAACGCCCGTCATCGGTGCGGACGGTCATACCCTGCTGGTTGACCTGTTCGACGGTGCCGAGCGTGCCGTTCTTCACCTCAAGGCCGCGCTCGTTGCGAAGGAACATGATGCGGTCGCCCGATGCGAAGGCCCGCGCCCCGCGCTCGGTCTTCACGCGAACATCGTCGCCAAGCTCTCCCGCCGCCCGCATCCGGTCGCGCGCCGCCTCGTTCAGTTCGCGCACCTCGTCGTTGGTATGGGTGAGGATGATGCGGGATTGATCGGGCGCGGCGATGCGTTCGCGGTCCCAGCGCTCGACAAGCTCGCTGCGCGCCTGCTCGCGTGTCTCGGCTGCGTGGACCATGCCATGATCGGCATAGGCTCGGATCGCCTCTCCGGTGCGCCCTGTGGCAAGTTGGCGGGTGGCGTCCTGCTGCCACTCGATATGCTGGCGGCGAACCTCCGTAATCTCGACGCCGCCGTGGCGTTCGTTGATCGCGCGGAACGCCGCGCCCGCCTCGATGGCCTGCAACTGCTGCGGGTCGCCTACCAGCACCACTTTTGCGCCGGCGTCTGCGGCATGGGACAGAACGCGCTCCATCTGGCGCGTGCCGACCATGCCCGCCTCGTCGATCACCAGCACGTCGCGGGACGTGAGAAGGTCGCGGCCCTGCGCCCAGCCATGTTCCATGCTGGCGATGGTGCGCGACGCAATGCCGGAGCCGTTCTCAAGTCCTTCGGCGGCGATGCCCGACAGCGCCGCGCCGCGCACCTCATATCCGCTGCGCTCCCATGCCTCGCGCGCAACGCCCAGCATCGTGCTCTTGCCGGTTCCGGCGTAACCGACAACGACGCTCAACCCGCGTTCGCCCGTCACATGATCGAACGCCGCGCGCTGCTCGCCCGTCAGTTCCAAACCGCGCCCCTCCGCGCTGGTCAAAGCTGCTTCGCGCGCCTTCTCGTCCACGCGGTGCCGTTCGCGTTCCGCCATCAATTCGCTGGCACGCTGCAACCGTTGCTCGGTTTCGATCATGTCGCGGCTGGTGAACCGATTATCGCCGCGCCCGTCCTTGCCGAGCGCGAGCAAATCGGGCGACGCGCGAACGGCGCTCATCGCCCGGTCATATTGCTCCTTGCCGTCGCTGTGCCGGTGGATGAACATCGCCATGTCGCGCGTCGTGAACGTCGCCTGATGATGCGTGATTGCGTCCAGAGCAACGCGCGGTTCGGCAATGATGCGTTCGCCGTTGCGCTGCGCGATGGCGCGGTGATCCTCGATCCGTTCGGATTCAAGCCCGCGCTCGCCCATCCGCGAAGCTGCGGGGCCGATCTTGTCCTGCGGCTCAAGGTCGATGCCCTGCGCCTCCAAGGATCGGTGATCTATGCGGGCGTCTATATCCAGTTCGGCAAGGCGGGCGTTGACGTGATCGGCCCACCGCTCGCGCCATTGCTCGACAAGCTCGGTGCGGTTCCAGTCGCGTTCCTTCTGGCCGAAACCATCGGGGCTAACCTCCCGCATGGTGAGCATGACGTGAGCATGGGGCTTCGCCAGCCCGTCTGCGCCAACGTCCCAATGCACATTCAAATCCGCGATCATGCCACGATCGACAAACTCCTGACCGACGAAGTCGCGGGCAAGCTCGATGCCCTGCGCCTGCGTCATCTCGCGCGGAATGGAAAACTCGACCTCGCGGGCAAGCTGCGCGTCCTTGCGCTTCTCGGTCGCCTCGACCTCGTTCCAGAGCTTTTTCCGATCCGCAAAGCGTTCGGGCGCACCTTCGGGCAGGAGGATTTCCGAATGGACGACACCCGACTTGTTGGTGAAGTCATGATCGCGATCCAGCCGCTCGTCGTGCAGCCGCGAGGCGGAACGATAGGCCGCCGCCGCGACGGCGCTGCGCCCTTGCGCGCGGCTGATGACCTGAACGGAGAAATGGTAGATCGCCATGATGGCGACACCATCTACACCTTCAAGCGCACGTCGGAACGACGTATAAGCGCGCCCTCCTCGAATAAAATCCGAGCAGGGACTAGGCGGTGTCATTACGTCCCGGCGACTCTACTGCGTCACCGCCTGCCTTCTTCTATCATGGATGCATCGTCACACAATGGAGACTTTGCGATGCGGAAACCGCGCGACTACGATTCGGAATTGAAAGCCCTTGCCGACAAGGCGAAGGCGATCAAGGAACGGCGGGTGCGGCAGCTTGGCGAGCTGGTGACGGCAACCGGGGCCGATGCGCTCGACGCCGATGTGCTGGCCGGTGCGCTGCTCGATGCGCTCGCGATGAAAGACGCAGCGACAAGGGAGGGCTGGCGCAAGGCGGGCGCGGCGTTCTTTCGCGGCAAGGAACGCAAGCCTGTGCCGCGATCTGAACGCCAGCCGGAAGGCGCTCTACCGCTCGAAGGCGGCGCGGCATCGCATTGAGGCGAGCAAGGCCCGAACGGACACAAGGGAATGGGTGATGAAACGGCGGGAGAGAACGCGCCATCTGATTGAGTTGGGCGGGCTGGTCATCAAGGCCGGGCTAGTCGATCTGACCGACGACGACCGCGCCACCCTATACGGTGCGTTTCTCACGGTCGCGGACAAGTTGCGCGGCGAGGAAGGCGCCAACGCGCTTGCCCTATGGCAGCGCAAGGGCAAGCGCGCATTTGAAGCGGAAGCGGAAACCAAGACCGGGACGGGAAGCGCGCCGGGTCAGGCGTGAAGATCGCCAACGCCTGTCAGATGCAGCACGCCCTTGCCCGGCAACTCGACGCGAAGTTCCAGCTTGCCGCCCGCTGCCTCCACGAACCGGCGCAGCGTCGAAAGGTAAAGGTCGGTCTGCCGCTCGATCTTGTGAACGGAAGGCTGCTTCACGCCCAAGGTTTCTGCAATCTGCTCTTGGCTGCGCTCGGCAAGCTGGCGCAACGCTTTCAGTCCCTCGACCTCCGCAACCAATTCCTGCGCGCGCGCCTCGATGCGGCGGCGGCGCTCTTCGGGCAGGGCGGCCATGATTTCACTGCGGGAACGTCCCATCGTCATTTCTCCTTCGCGGCCAGCGCCGCCAGATGCTCGTCAAACCGCTTGTCGGCCATGGCGATCAACGTCTTGTAAAACCGCTTCTGCGCCACACCTGCCTTGTCGCCCGCAACCAGCAGGATCGCTTGCCGCTCCGGGTCGAACGCGAAGGCCACCCGCCAAACGCCGCCATCGGCATTGAAGCGCAATTCCTTCATGTTCGCGTGCCGTGATCCGCCAAGCGTATCGGCATGGGGGCGACCGAGCCGGGGGCCATAAAGTTCCAATAGGCCGGTTGCCGCCAATAGCTCGTCCTGCACCGCATCGGGCAACGCGTCATATTCGGCATCAAAGGCATCATGGTTGCGAACCGTCCACGGCATAGGGCTATATATCCTCTGGGCTATAATTTGTCCATAGCCTTGAAGCTATGGTCGCAGGGGGGCGGCAATCTTCATCCGAATTGCCCACCTGCGGGCAGAAACGGACAAAATCAGCACCTTTAGAACTAAGTTGGCACCTGTCGGCAGTGTAGTGCCTCCCCCTCTTGCGTTGCGGAATGAACTGATACAGCATGGGTTCGTGGCAATGGCGGGCCACCTTGAAGAAAGGCTCCGCCATGTCGTGCGAATCGGAATCACGCCAAGTTCATCGGGTCGCACTGCTTTCCAGAACGTCGCATGATCGCGTGGCATATTTGTCACGGTTGGCAAAGAAACGTCAAAGTATAGGCCGCCGATTTCCGCCTATCATCGCCGTCCACCGTCATACGCCACCGTTTGCCGTAGTTCGCCACCGTTTCCCGCCGTTACCTACACTTAGACCGCCGTAGTCCGCATCTTCGCCATATCTTGGCCGGGGCGCTCTTGCGCTGCGAATCCGGGCCGCCAATTCTATTCGTAGGGGGATTGTCTCAACGGCGAAGTCGAAAGTTACCCAGATGTCCAACAAGGAAAAGATTATCCGTCTCAAGACCGTGCTGACCCGCACGGGGCTTTCCCGCTCCACCCTGTATCGCAAGATCGCGGAAGGCAGCTTCCCCCGACAAATCACAATCAGCGTCCACGGCACCGGCTGGCATGAGTCCGCCGTGGATCGCTGGATCGCCAACCCCGCCGCCTACCGCGAGGATCGCGCCGAGTGACGCAAGGCCGGGCTATTGCCCGGCCTTGGCCTTGCGAAACGTCCCCTTGATGACTTTCGCGCCGTCGCGGAGGAAATCGAGATGGTCGGACCAGTGCTGCATCATGCGAACGCGCTCATCCCAATATTCGCCGCGCGTATAGGCACGGCGCACCGCGTTGTTGTCGCAATGGGCAAGCTGCCGCTCGATCGCGTCGGGATGCCATAGGCCCATTTCGTTGAGCAACGTCGCGGCCATCGCCCGGAACCCGTGGCCGGTCATTTCGTCCTGGGCGAACCCCAAGCGCCGCAATGCCGCATTGATGGTGTTTTCCGACATGGGCCGGTCAACCGAACGCAGGGACGGGAAAAGGTAGCTGCTATAGTCCGCGTCATGCTCGATGGTTTCGAGAATGGCGAGTGCCTGCCGGGACAGGGGGATGCTGTGAACGCGCCGCATCTTGGTTTTGTACGGTGGGATCGTCCACACGGCCTTGTCGAAATCGAAGTCGGCCCATTCGGCAAAGCGAAGTTCACCGGGACGCACGAACACATGGGGTAGGAGGCGAAGCGCCGCCTTGGTGCTGGGGTGCCCCTCGAACGCCTCGATGGCCCGCAGCAGGCCGCCCGCTGCATCGGCGTTCGTGATCGCGGCGCGGTGGACGGGCTGGGGCGCAATCAGTGCGCCGCGAAGGTCTGCCGCCACATCGCGCTCGGCCCGCGCCGTGGCGATGGCGTAGCGGAATATCTGGCTGGCAGTGCTGCGAAGCCGCTTGGCTGTCTCATAGCGGCCCTTACTCTCCATCTTGCGGAGCATGACAAGAAGCTCCTGCGCGGTGATGGAAGCGATAGGCCGCTTGCCGATGGACTCGTTGATGAAGTCCAGCAGCCAGCGCAGTTTCTTCATGGTGACGGCGGAGCGGCCTTCGCACTCGACCTTGACCAGCCATTCGTCGGCAACCGCCTTGAAGCTGTTGGACGCCGCGACGGCGGCAGCGATGCGCTCAAGCCTGATCTGCTCGGCCGGATCGCAGCCGCGCGCCAGAACCTTCCGCGCCGCGTCACGCTGCTCGCGGGCGTCCGCAAGGCCGGTGTCGGGATAGACGCCAAAGGCCAGCGTCTTTTGCTTGCCGTGGTGGCGGTAGTTCATGCGCCAGTAGCGGCCACCGTTGGGCGTGACATAGAGAAACAGCCCGTCGCCATCGGTGAGTTTATAGGGCTTTGCGCGGCCCTTGGCCTTGTTAATTGCAACAGCGGTAAGCGCCATGATGGTATCTCCTTTTGGGGGAGGGGCGCGCTACCATCAGATATACCATCAAAACGCTGGTATCCGGTGGCACGAAGCCGCTCCGTATGGGATACCTATACCACCGAAAACCCGCAGAAATCAGCCACTTATGGCATCTTCTGGAACCCTCTGGGAGAGGATTTTGGTGACCCCTACGGGAATCGAACCCGTGTTTCAGCCGTGAAAGGGCCGCGTCCTAACCGCTAGACGAAGGGGCCACGAGCGCCGGATGATCCCGGGGGATATCGGCGGCAAGCCGGGCGCCTATGCCGCGCCAAGCTCGTGGAGGCAAGCCCTAAAAGTGGCTCGATGCGCCCGAGAAAAAACCCTGGTGGAGCTGAGGGGAATCGAACCCCTGACCTCATCATTGCGAACGATGCGCTCTCCCAACTGAGCTACAGCCCCAGGGAGCGCTGCCTATAAGCAGCCGCCCGGCACAATGCAATGCGTTTTCCGGGCTCGCGTGCGGCGCCGTGAAATCGGGTTCAGGGCTTGTCGAAACCGAAGGAGAGGAAGGCCGGCATCGGCCCGTTCCAGCCCTCGTCGGGGCCTTCGTCGCGTTCGGGCGCGGGGGTGCGGGCAGGCTTGCCGCGCGGCGCCTCGCCGCGTGAGTCCCGCGCGGGCCGGGCGGGGCGTTCGCGCGCCTCATCCTTCGCGGCTTCGGGCGCCGCTTCGCGGGTTGCCGGGCGCTCATCCGTGCGTGGCTTCTTCTCGCGGGCCGGCTTGGCCGCGCGCCTGCCGCCCCTTGCCGGGGAGGCGCCCCCGCTGCCCTCGGCGGGCGCGAGGTCGACGCCGGTATCAAGCCGCTCGATCTTGTTGCCGATCAGCTTCTCGATGGCCTCGATCGCCTCGGCATCGTTTTTCGTCACGAAGGTGAAGGCCTTGCCGGTGGCGCCGGCGCGGCCCGTGCGGCCGATGCGGTGGACATAATCGTCCGGATGCCATGGCGCGTCGAAATTGAAGACGTGGGACACGCCCTTGATGTCGAGCCCGCGCGCGGCCACGTCCGACGCCACGAGCAGATTGATCTCGCCGCTCTTGAAGCGCTCCAGCTCCGCGATCCGGGCGGACTGGTCGATGTCGCCGTGAATCTCGCCGGACTTGAAGCCGTGGCGCCGCAGGCTCTTGTTGAGCTCGCGCACCATGGTCTTGCGATTGCAGAAGATGATCGCCGTGTTGACGTCTTCCTTGCCGAGCAGCGTGCGCAGCATCTCGCGCTTGCCGCGTTCCTCCACCGGCACCAGCATCTGGGCGATGTTCGCCGAAGCCGTCGCGGGCCGGGCCACCTCGATCGACTTGGGATTGGTGAGGAACTTGTCCGCCAGTTTCTTGATGGGCCCCGGCATGGTCGCCGAGAACAGCAGCGTCTGCCGGTTCGCGGGCAGCTTGGTGCAGATATTCTCGATATCGGGGATGAAGCCCATGTCGAGCATCCGGTCCGCCTCGTCGATCACGAGCAGCGAGCAGCCGGTGAGCAGGATGTTGCCGCGCTCGAACAGGTCCATGAGGCGCCCGGGCGTGGCGATGAGCACATCGACGCCCTTTTCCAGCGCCTTCACCTGATCGCCCATGGACACGCCACCGATGAGCAGCGCCATGGAGAGCTTGTGATATTTGCCGTATTTCTCGAAATTCTCGGCCACCTGCGCGGCGAGTTCGCGCGTCGGCTCGAGGATGAGGCTACGCGGCATGCGCGCCCGCGAGCGGCCCTGGGCGAGAATATCGATCATCGGCAGCACGAAGCTCGCCGTCTTTCCGGTGCCGGTCTGCGCGATGCCGATGATGTCGCGCATCATGAGAACAGATGGAATCGCTTGCGCCTGAATGGGCGTCGCTTCGCTATAGCCCGCCTCTTCGACGGCTTTCAGCAATTCTTCTGACAGGCCGAGGTCGGCAAAGTGCATCAGGGTTCCGTGCAGGCTGGAAGGCAGGATAGGCCCGGACCCTGCCGTCACCGGGCATGTCTTGAGCCGCTTGGGCCATGCGCAAGAGCAGCGCTCCTGTCAAGGATTTCCGGGCCGAAGCGGTCATGAGCGGGCAAGAAACGGGATGATCCGGCTCCCTGCTGCCCGTGCTTGCTGCCCGATCAGGAGGCTTCAGTGGGGCCATTTTTGTATGGAGAGCCTCGGGAAGCGGTTATCCGAACACGCGCATTCGGTGACACGATTCAGGCTGCGACGGGGGAAGGCGCGTCATATTCCTTCCTGAAGCGCCAGCGGCGCGGCAAGTCATACAGCCAGTCGGCGCCAACCCGAAGAAGCGCAAACTGGAGCGCGAGAGTGGCCGAAACCACCAGCGGTGTCATCAGATAGGGAATGAAGTTTGCAAGCGGCCCAGCACCCTGGCCGACGGGCAGGAACAGATACACAAGGACACTGATGACCGGAACCTGCGCCACATAAATCGCCAAGGTGTTCTTGCCGAGATACTGCAGTATCGGGGATATGATCCCGAATTTCGTCAAAAATTTGGAAAGCAGGAGCAGCAGATAGACGCCGATCAGGGACTGAGTAAGCTTGATCATTCCCAAGGCCAGCGGGATATCTCTCGCAAAACTCTGCGCAAGATACAGCATCAGATAAACGGCGGCGAGGGCAACCGTATTCAATCCCGGATTGATCCCGTCAACAGTGCGTCGCAGCCCGGGAAAAGATGCCGCAATGTAGAAAAATACGAAGTATTTCAGTGAGTTCTGATACGCCATGGGGCGTACGGACGCTTCCACGTCCGGCCAGATTTCCGCTCCAATGAAGCCATTGGCGAGGACCGACGCAAAAATGCACAGGGCGGCGCCTGCGTAAACATTGGCCGCGTTGAGAATTTTTGTGAGGGGGAAGAAGATGGCCAACGACCAGAGGAACCAGATTCCGGTGTCAGGTCTCACGAGAATGAGAAGAAGTTGCCCCCAGTCGCTGCCTTCCTGCAGATTGTCGGGATTTTTGACGACAAAAGCGACCCATAGGAAGCGAATGACGGACCATATCACAAGCAGCCATAGGAAGAGGAAAACCTTCCTGCGGAATATCGTCTCGATTCTTCCGTTGATGACCGAATTGGCGAGCAATCCGGATACGAAGAAAAACAGCGGCATGCGGATAGGTGACAGGAAGTCATTGACCTGAATGGCCCGGGCCACGCCCAGTCCAGCGGCCTCGGACAACATGGTGCAATGGAGCAGGGTCACCAGCAGGATCGAGATGCCCTTCGCCGCATCGACCCATTCCAGACGCCGTTTCGCTTGCATAGTCCCCCACTTGACCGCAACGCCACGGGGTTAAACGATCATCCGTCGTCTTTCTACCGGCATTTCCCCTGTGCGTGCCAAAGAAGGGCAATTGGACCAGATCGGGCGTGGGGCCCCGCTTATTTTTCCCGGCGCTTGTCGCTTTCCTCGTCCTTTACCGGCTCGCGTTCGAGATGGGTGAATTTCTCGATCTCGCAGGCCGAGCCGTTGCGCGCGTGGAGCGTGTCCCGGCCGGCGCAGAGCGAGCCGTCCTTGCTGGCCTGGATGTAGAAGCCCGCGTAGAAATCCGCGGCGCGGCAGCTGCGGCCGAAATGGGCGCGGAACTGCTCGTTGAGGCCGGTCACCATCCTCAGTCCCTCGTCCGGCGTGATGGAGGCGCCGCGAATGCGCTGGATGGGGAGGCATTTGGGGCCCCTGCTTTCCTTCCAGCGCCATTGCGCCGGGGCAGGGGCATCTTCCACGGGTGTGGCGAGCGAGCGGCGCATGGGCACGGTGGGGATCCGGATGATGACGCGCTGTTCGATCGTCACCTGCGCCCACTGGCTGCCGTCCGGACGCGGCGCGCGGGTCTCCTGACCAGCCGCGGCGCCTGGTGCGAGCGTAAGCAGCATCAAGAAGAATGTGATGACAATGAAAGGCAATGAATCGTTCCCGACGTTCAGAATGCCCTAGTGACCCGCCCTTGAACAGGCGATTAATTGGGGCAGCGGCGGGATGAAGAGTGCAGGGGCGCGCGAGGCTGGCATTCGGGAGCGGCAATCGCCATAAGGCAGCGCATGATCGCGCCTGACACTCTTGCCGCTTTTCGTGCCGTCGCCGGGCCGCGTGGCCTGATCGAGGACCATGATCTCATCGCGCCCTGGCTCGAGGACTGGCGCGGCAAGTTCCATGGCGAGGCCGCGGCGATCCTGACCCCGCGCTCGACGCAGGAAGTCGCCGCGATGGTGCGCTGCGCGGCCGAGCACCGCGTGCCGCTGGTGCCGCAGGGCGGGAACAGCTCGATGGTCGGCGGCGCCACGCCACCGGCGGACGGCAGCGCGCTCATCCTCTCGCTGCGGGCCATGAACAGCATCCGGCGGCTGGACCCCGAGGCCAATCTGGCCGTGTGCGAGGCGGGCGTGATCCTCTCCCACCTGCATGAAGCGGCGCAGGCGGTCGGCCGTCGCTTTCCGCTGAGCCTGGGCGCCAAGGGGTCCGCCACGGTGGGCGGCCTCGTCTCCACCAATGCCGGCGGCACGCAGGTGCTGCGCCACGGCACCATGCGCGCGCTGGTGGAAGGCATCGAGGCCGTGCTGCCGGACGGATCGATCCATGACGGGATCGCGGCGCTGAAGAAGGACAATCGGGGCTATGATCTCAAGCAGCTGCTGATCGGCGCGGAAGGCACGCTGGGCATCGTCACCGCCGCCAGCCTGCGGCTGGTGCCGGCGATTGCTGACCGGGCCGTAGCCTGGGTGGGTGTGAGCGATCCCGCGCAGGCGCTCGCCCTGCTGCGGCACATGGAGCGGCAGCTCGGTCCGGTGGTCGAGGGCTTCGAAGTCATCGCCGCGGACACGCTCGGCTTCATCCTCTCGGTGATTCCCGGCACGCGCCAGCCGATCGACACGCTCACGCCCTGGCATGCGCTGATCGAGGTCGATCTCGACGCGGCGACCGACGGCCCCGGCGCGCAGCAGCGGATGGAAGCGGCGCTGGCGAGCGCGTTCGAGAAAGGCCTCGTCATCGATGCCGCGATCGCCGCGAGCGAGGGGCAGGCGGAGGCCTTCTGGAAGCTGCGCGAAAGCGCGTCCGAAGCCGAACGCGCGCAGGGGCCGGCCCTGCAGTTCGACATCAGCGTGCCGATCGCCACCATGCCGCGCTTCATGGTGGACGTGGCGGCCGCATGCGAAGCGCGCTTCCCCGGCGCCACCGCCTCGTCCTTCGGCCATCTGGGCGACGGCAATGTCCATTTCCACGTGCGCGCGCCGCGCGCGGGCGGCACCGAGGGTGGCAAGGCGTGGCTGGCCTCCCATGGCGAGGAAGCCACGCGCTTCGTCAACGATCAGGTCGTGGCGATGAATGGCTCCATTTCGGCGGAACATGGCATTGGCCAGATGAAGCTCGCGGAGTTCGCGCGCCTCACCGAACCCGCGCAAATTGGCGCCGTGCGGGCGATCAAGCACGCGCTGGACCCGCTCGGCCTGTTCAATCCGGGCAAGCTGGTGCCCCTTGCCACTGCGGTTTGACGGCTTTATGGCCGGGCGTCGACCAGCCTGACCATTCGGTGTGCGCTGTTTTAGCCAGTCTCAGGAGTTCGATGCCATGGCCAGCGCGCCGCAAGCCCAATCTTTGCCGTTGCTCTACAAGGATCTCGTGCCGCTCAACGTGGAGCAGCATGCCGGCTTCACGCTGCGCAACTATGACCGCGCGCCTTTTCTCATCGGCGTCCATGCCGTGCCGCTCACCGTGGACGAGTTCCCGCAGTGCCAGCGCGCGCTGCCGATCGTCTTCTCGGCCGGCCCCAATCCCCTGCCGCTCGCGCTGATGGGCCTCAACGAGGGCGTGAACACGCTCGTCGACGAGGAAGGCAAGCTGCGGCGGGACGACGGCTATGTGCCCGCTTATGTTCGCCGCTACCCCTGGCTGCTCGTCCGCCTCAACCCGGACAGCCAGGAATTGTCGCTCTGCTTCGATCCGACCAGCGAACTGATCGGCGAATATGAGGACGGGCGCCCGCTCATCGAGAATGGCGAGGCGACGCAGCTGACCAAGGACCTGCTGGCATTCTGCGAGCAGTTCGAGGAAGCAGCGATGCGCACCGGCCAGTTCATGAACGACCTCAAGGAAGCTGACCTGCTGATGGACGGCGAGCTCAGCATCCAGGTGCCGGACGTGGAAAAGCCCTTCGTCTATCGCGGCTTCCAGATGGTCAATGAAGAGAAGCTGCGCGACCTGCGCGGTGACCAGCTGCGCAAGTTCAACCAGAGCGGTTTCCTGCCGCTGATCTATGCGCATCTCCTCTCGCTGCAGGGCATGCGGGAAGTCTTCTTCGCGCAGCGCCGTCTGGGCCTCGGCCCCATCCCGGCGTTCGAGATCAGCTGAGCCCCTCAGCGTCCCGCGATCCGCATCCAGAAGGCGCCAGTTTCCCGGCAAACTGGCGCCTTTTCTTGTCGGGCGCGCATTGGTGAACGTTGTGGGCGAAAGACGGGGAAGGCGGCGATACGCCGCGAGTCGCGCCGATACTTGGGGACTAACTCAACTATTCTCAGGATTTCGTGCTGGTTGCGCTTGAAAACAGCGAGGCACTGTCCTACCTTAAGAATACGTAGAGGCTTGTTCCCCCTTTCGGGCCTTTGCGTGGGCGTCCCGCCCTTTCGGGACGTCTCCTCCCTGAACCTGGGCCACCCTGTGCATCGCACGGGGTGGTTTTTTATTCGGCAGCCAGCGGGAAGGCAGTACCGGCAAGATCCTGCATCAGGGCGCGGGCAAGCTCCGTGAAGAGCCGCTGCATGGCCGGCAGGCCTTCGCCGGGGTTCATCAGCACCGAATCGAGATAGAGCGAGCGGTCCACCTCGATCTGGATCGCGTGGATGCCGGCTTCCGGACGTCCGTGGCGCTCCAGGATATGATTGCCGGAATAAGGCGTGTTGACCGCGATCGGCAGGGTCCTGCGGCGCACGAAATCAGCACACAGATCGGTCAGCTGCCCTTTCGCGCTGCGCCCGAAGCGATCACCGATCACGATCCGCGGCGCAGGCTCGAACGTGCCGGGCGCCTCGCGCAGCGGCGGCATGGAATGGATGTCGACGAGCAGGGCCACGCCATGCCGCGCGCGCGCCACGGCCAGCGCTCCGGCGAGCGCGGCGTGATAGGGCCGATGGACCGTCTCGATGCGATCGCGCAGCGTCCGGAAGGGCAGGGGCGTGTGCCAGAGCTTCCCCGTCTGCGCGAGCCGCTCGGGGATCAGCCCCAGGCCGCCGCGCACCTTGGCGCTGGTCTGCGGCCGAAAGCTCCAGGGCGCGCCGCTGACGCCCTGCGGATCGACCTCGCGCTCGTCCCGGTTGAGATCGATGAGCGCGCGGGGCTGCCGCGCGACCAGCACATGATGACCCTCGGCGATCAGGCCGTGAGCGAGATGGTCCGCAAACCTGTCCTCCAGCCGCGCGAGCGTCGCCTGGGGGACGCGCGCGCGATCGAGCAGATCGTGCGTGTAGACGCGGCCGGCATGCGGCACGGCGAAGATCAGCGGGCCGCGCAGCCCGGGCTGGCCATAGCTCAGAAAAGCATCGTGCCTGCCCGTCACCATCTCCGGCAGCGCCTCGGTCTCTGTCATGCCTGTCCGCCTCCGTCCGGTTCAAAATCGTCAGGCCGATGGAAATTCTTAATCGCTTGTCGCATAACAGGGCCAGCGACGCCAAGCCCGGCAGAACGGCAGGCGATTTGTCCATCCGGAAGAGGTTTGACGGGGTCGGGGCACGGCATGATTCGCATTCTTGTGGCAGAAGACGATGATTCGATGCGCACATATCTGTGCCGGGCGCTGGAGCGCTCCGGCTATCAGGTGGTCGCGGTCGATCGCGGCACGGCGGCGCTTCCGCTGATCGCGACGGAGCGATTCGATCTCCTGCTCACCGACATCGTGATGCCGGAGATGGACGGGATCGAGCTTGCCCAGCATGTCGCGGCAGTGGCGCCGGAGACGCGGGTGATGTTCATTACCGGGTTTGCCGCCGTCACGCTGCGCGCCGGCCGCATGGCGCCGGAAGCCAAGGTGCTCTCCAAGCCCTTCCACCTGCGCGACCTCGTCATGGAAGTGGACCGCATTTTCGACAGGAACAGCGCGAGCGGCCTGCCCTGAACCGAATGCGGTGGCGCAACGCGCGATTAGCGCTTGCACGGCACCGCCGGCTTGCGTAAGGGCGTCGCTCCCGTGGGCGTGTAGCTCAGTGGTAGAGCACTGTGTTGACATCGCAGGGGTCGCAAGTTCAATCCTTGCCACGCCCACCATGGAAAACCCCGTCAGCCCAATGGCTTGACGGGGTTTTTCTATGCTTGTCGCAGGAGTGGATGACGCGCCCTTACGGGGCTGCTTGCCCAACAAATCGGGGCAAAAATTCGACAAGTTTGGGCAAATTCTGGGCACGCCCATTTTGGGACTCTGGAGCGTATTTTTCGATTCGTCGTTTGACGCATGCGCTCCTAGGATCACGAGGGGCGCGCACCGAGTTTCGGAGCGGGTGGCCGGCCAGGCGAGTTCGATCCAGCTGATGCGCGAGCAGGTTTCCGACCGTCGTCTGGTGCTAGGTCGAGAACCTGCTGCGCCGACCCCTAGGTTCTCCCTATGTCGAGTAAAGATCCCGCGTCCGTGGCTGCTGGCCATCGGACGTGGCGGTGCCGTCGGCGCAAGCCGAGCCGTCACGACAGGCCAGCGTGGCGGTTCAACCGTCATCTGTTGAGCCGAGTGCATACCGCGCGGGACCTAGCTTCGACGACGTCGAAGCTATGCGCCTGTCGTCGTGCAATCTCGATGAGAGCCGAGTGGCCCCCGGGTCCAGTCGGCAGCGCCTGCTCACGCCTGAGCAAATCGCTGATCAGCTTCAAGTCCGGGGCGCCGATCCACGTAGGTGGATGCTCCGGACATTCAAGAAACACGGCGTTCAGTATCTGAACGTCGGCGGCCGACTGCGTGCCTCTCAGGCGCTGGTCGATCAACTCATGGAGAAAATGACGTGCTCTCACTCCGCACCCGCGGGAAGTCCGGGATATATTACATCCGAGGCTCGGTATCGCTCAACCGCCAAACCATCGACGTCAAAGAGTTCAGTACAGGAACAAGTGACAAGGATGCTGCGTCCCACGTGATGGCGCAGTACCAGATGCAACTGCATAACGAACTGCTCTTCGGCCCCACCGCCAAGGTCGCGGATGTGACGTTCTCGCCTGAAATGTGAGCGATCTTGAGTAGAGTCCGATGTGGAGGGGGCGGACGAAGATGAAGCGCAGCAGGTCCGGCGAAGAACAGATCATCGCGATCTTGAAGACGCAGGAGGCAGGGATGGCGACCGCGGACATGTGCCGCCGCCATGGGATCAGCTCGGCGACGTTCTACAAGTGGAAGTCGAATTATGGCGGTCTGGGGTGTCCGAAGCCACCGCTCGACTGGCGTCTCTACAGAGAGTGGTATCAAATCGAGTGCTTCTTCAACAAGCTCAAGCGCTTCCGACGCATCGCCTTGCGCTATGAGAGAACGCTCTCCGCCTTTTATGAGCTTTGTCCATCTCATATGCACCATGACCTGGCTATACTCATTGCAGACAGCACTTAAGACGAAATCTCTAAAATTACTTTTCGCATGCCTTCCCGGCGGTTAGAGCAGATTAGGCGATTTTTAGGACTAGTATCGATGAAAGATAAGCTTAAGGCGACCCCCGTCACTGATCACTCTCAGGATGGCGAGTTTCCGATGATCCTCGAATGGCTTGTCAAGCCAGGCCTGATAGTGGACGTGGGCGCCAGGGGAAGAGAGCGGTCGAACAGCTTCGACCTTCTCTCTCGGTTTGGCTGGAAGGGGTTGCTCGTAGAGGCAAATCCGGCGCTCTACGATGAAATCATGCGCGACTTCTCCGGGACCGACTACAGACTCGTTCGTTGCGCCGTCGCGGAGGTCGAAGGCATACTGCCATTCTACATAGGCGCCAATGATGATGTCTCTTCACTGTTGAGGGATGCGGCATCAGGGTGGGGTGATCTGCGTGGGCAAGTCGATGTTCATGTCCGCAGGCTTGGCGCCATTTTAGACGAGCACTGGATTCCTCATCGTTTCGATATTTTAAGCCTTGATATAGAAGGCCTTGATGTAGAAGTATTTAATGACTTGATCGACAATACGCCGTATCGACCAAAACTTGTTATTATGGAAGCGTCTTATGATTTTAAAACAAAAGATTTAAATGATGTTGGGTCATCAAAAGCTGTTCAGGATGCTTATGAAATCTGTGGGCAGACTCGTGCAAACTTGTTTCTCAGTCGAAAAAATGACTTCGGCGGACTTTTCTAGAGAGGTGCCCTTGTTGCGAACTATGCCTTCGTCCCGGATCTTGACCCGGAGAGCGTCGAAGAAGACCGGCGGGTAAATCGGATCGAGCGGCCGTTGGTGCCAGGTTGCGACCTCATCGAGAACGGCGTCCGTCACCGTGCTGATCAGGTCGGGCGAGACGTCGATGCCGTACAGATCGTGCAGATGCCCGATTATCTCACGGGTGCTCATGCCGCGCGCTACATCGATATGATCTTGTTATTGAACCCGGGGAATCGCCGTTGATATTTGGCGATCAACTGCGGGTCGAAGCTCGACTGGCGGTCGCGCGGGACGTCGATCGCCAGTTTGCCGCTCCCGGTCGTCACGGTCTTGCGACCGTAGCCGTTGCGCGTGTTGCCAGCACCATCGTCGCCGGCAAGGTGGTGATCCATCTCCGCGTTCAGGGCACGTTCGGTCAGCACCTTCTGCAGAAAATCAAGCAGGCCACGCTGTTCAAATGCCGCGCTGGCAGCACCGCTCGCCAGCAACTGGTCGAGAAGCTCATTCGGTATCGCAGGTTCTTTGCGTCGGGACATAGTGGGACTCCTTCTTACCCATTTGCCCGCCCGCACACGGAAATCCTGACAGTCCCGTAATGGCCGCTGTCCGCCACGACCTCGGCCAGCGTAACCGTGAGGTGGTCCCGCCTATTTGGACAGTTTGGCGGCTAAGTTAAGCTAATCCCGGTTGTCGTTCATGCCGCCTGTTTGATCATCAGATCATGGGGGGCATGCCCCCCATGATCTGATTGCCCGGTCCGCCGGTAGGCCTCGACCGGGGTTCTCCCGGCCAGGCCCGAGTGCGGACGCTGGTGATTGTAATAGGTGATCCACCGGCCAAGGCCAGCCTTCAACTCCGATCCGGTCTCGAAGGCATGCAGATACACGCACTCGTATTTGAGGGAGCGCCAGAGGCGCTCGATGAACACATTGTCCATCCACCGCCCCCGACCATCCATGCTGATGCGGACCTCCGCGTCGCGCAGCACGCTGGTGAAGGCGAAGCTGGTGAACTGGCTGCCTTGATCAGTGTTAAAGATCTCGGGCTTGCCGAAGCGCGCCCAGGCTTCCTCCAAGGCGGCGACGCAGAAGCCGGCATCCATTGTGTTCGACAATCGCCAGGCGAGGACCTTCCGGCTTGCCCAGTCCATGATCGCCACCAGATATAGGAACCCGCGCCGCATTGGGATGTACGTCACATCGGCACACCACACGTGGTTGGGCCGCTCGATCACCAGCTTGCGTAGCAGATACGGATAGACCCGGTGCTGCGGGTGCGGATCGCTGGTGCGGGGCCGCTGGTAGATCGGCGACAGGCCCATCTTTGCCATCAGGCGCCGTACCCGCCGCCGCCCGACCTCATGGTCAGCGCGCCGAAGGTGCCGCGCCATCTGGCGGCTGCCATACCATGGGCAGTCCATGAAGGTCTCGTCGATTACCGTCATCAGCGCCAGCGTCCCGTCCGTTTCCGGCACCGGTGCGTAATAATAAGACGAGCGACTGATGCGCAGCAGGCGGCACTGCGCCGAGATCGACAGGCGGTGGTGAGCAGGTTCGACCATCGCCCGCCTCCGGTCCACGCTCATCGACCGAAGGCCTTCGCTAAAAAATCCCGCTCCACCACCAGTTGCCCGATCTTGGCGTGCAGCTTCTCAACCTCGCTCTCACCGACCACCCTGGCCGCATCGCCAGCGCCGGAGAAGGTGCCTGCCATCCCGTCGATGGCCTGCCGCTTCCATGATGCGATCATCGTGTGGTGCACGTCATGCTTGGCCGCCAGCTCTGCCAGCGTCAGGTCGCCACGGATCGCTTCCAGCGCCACCTTGGCCTTGAAATCCGCACTGTACCGCTTTCTCGTCGTTTTCATCCCGTACCCCATCAGGCCGGGATTAGCTTAGCATCCTGTCCAGAAAACCGGCACCACCTCACCGCGACCGTCTCCCAGACTCCGGCTTCACTCCGACGCCGGAACCGCCGATAGACGGTGTTCCAGCTACCGCATTTGGGCGGCACGTCGCGCCACGGAGCGCCGCACCGAAGCCGCCAAAGCATGCCATTGATGATCGAGCGGT
The DNA here is from genome assembly GCF_000283515.1 of Sphingobium sp. SYK-6. Taxonomy (GTDB): domain Bacteria; phylum Pseudomonadota; class Alphaproteobacteria; order Sphingomonadales; family Sphingomonadaceae; genus Sphingobium; species Sphingobium lignivorans. Next base: position 3,135,104 of record NC_015976.1, on the reverse strand, counting down.
TCTGCTCGGGCCGCCTACCCCGGCCACGGTTCTCAGGCTCAATTGGCAGCAAGCCCTTCAGAATGCGCCATTCCGCTTCCGTGAGATCGCCCCTGCTCAAACCTGCCTCCAAAAGGCAGCCTTGAATCAATCTGTCCGCGCTTCGTCAATAACGTTTGGCATTCCCGTCATTAGCCCGCCCTGACGTTGCCCCCGCCTTCGTCTCACGGCATTACGGCAGCGGAGGAAATTCCATGCACGATATGCGGCGAGCACGCCAAGACCTGATCGCAGACGTTTGGCTGTATCCAACCGATCAAGGTGGCAAATCGCAGTCCGTATTCTCGGGATGGGGCTGCCCCTGCAAGACGACCCTCGATCCTGAAGAACCTGCTTGGGATGGCTGGCCAATCCTGGGTGAGGTGGAATTATGCCCCGGCGAAACCGGTCGCTTCGGCTGGATGTTTCTATCCGGCGATCAGGCCGCATCCCAGATGAGGCAAGCCGGAAAATTCTACCTGTGGGAAGGCCGTATCATCGGTGAAGCCGTCGTTGTGACCGAGTAACTCCCAATCCCAATTCGTCCACTCAGCCTAATCCATTGATACGGTTTAATTAAATCGCAGGTTATGGACACGGATCACGCGATCGCTCATGGTGGATGATGCTCAAATCCTGAGGTAGAGCATGGTGGCCGCGTCTCTCAGTCCGGATGGCGAAGATTCCTGGGTGGGCGGTGCGTCCAACTAATAATTGACTAGCAAGAGGCATTTAACATGGCGGACGAGACCGCGCAGCAAGCGACTGCTGACCGAATAGTGGAAGGTTTGATCGCTCCTATTCTCGACCTATCGGAACAAATTGTCGGCGAATTGCAGGATCTGGAGAACGCGGCAGCCGACAGCAACCGTGCGGTCGGGGATCTGGCTTCCGTAATTGAGGAGAGGCAGCATCGTATTGTCGAACTAGAAGCAACGGTGGCCGATTATAATGCGACCAAGGAACGGCTTGGTGTTGCCGAGGCAAAACTTCGTAATATCGAGCGACTGGCCGAGGAGATCGGGATGGACCGCGATCGTCTGGGCGTCAAGGTTACGGAAGGTAACTCCAAGCTCGAGGAGATGCAGCGGATGATCAATGATCAGGAGGCACTAATCATGGAGTTGCGGAAAGCCGCTCAGGAGGTCCCCCAGCTCAAGGCTGACATAGATTTTCATCTGGCCCAGAACGCCATGCTGCGCAAAGACCTGAACACGATGGACCTGCGCCTTGTGGACGCGGAACAAAGGCGGGAGCGACTTGAGGATCTGCTTCGTCGGCTGGCGCCAACGCTGCAAACGGCTGCTTATGAGTTTCTGCAGGAGGCGCCTGAGACGTCCGGAGAAAGTCTTCATGCCGCCCGCCACCCGAGTGGGAGGAAGGGAGCGGCAGAGATCGGCGCTCACGGGAAGAAGCGCGCAGCCGAGACTCAGAAATGACCGAAAAGGCATGTGCGGGGCGCAACCCCGCCAGGGATTTGGAAGAGGTCCTTTCGCTTCTTGGCGATGTCCCGGTCGTTGATCCAGGTGACCCTTCGCGCGATTCCGTATCCGACCTGATCGAGGAGTATTGCGGGCTGGCCGTGAATCGTGACCACGAGCCGACGCCCCCATGTACCATCCACCACCTCGCGTGCACCGGGGGATCGTTGATTTCCAAGGTGGTCGCCGCGTTGCCGGGCGTCGTTCTGCTCAGCGAGATCGATCCGCTGAGCACAATGGAGCTGGCGCGGGAAAAGCCCCGCTTCGCACCCACAGACGTGATTTTGGCGTTGAAACAGGCTGCTCGGCCGGTGCCTGAGCGAATTGTCGTCAACACCTTCCTCGCAAGTATCGGCACTATGAATGCCTCGCTTGGCACGTTGGGGCACCGCCTTGTTATCCGTGACCATGCGCACTCGCATTTCTACACTATGGTTGAGCCCGATTCACGGCCAACGCTGCGGGAGCTTTTGCTACCAATGGCTGCGAGGCTGCGCTCGGTCGTGACAATAAGGCATCCACTTGATTCCTTTGGCGCCCTGAAACTAAATCTCTGGAAAGAAGACTTCCATCCTTTTAATCTAGAAGAGTATTGTATTCGATTTCAGAAGTTTATTCGGAGGTACGAAGACGTGCCGCTGGTGCGTTACGAAGACTTCGTCGCCAGCCCCGCGATCGTCCTCGAGGAGATTTGTGACATCCTGAATCTCCCGTTCGATGTCTCTGCTCTGGGCATGATCGGCAACATTCGAATGACCGGAGACAGCGGCCGGACCGGATCGACGATCAAGAAACGTCCACGCCGGGACCTGCCTGACGAAATCGAGATACAGCGATCGTCCCGGCCTTATCGGGACATCTGTGCGCGATTTGGATACGAGCCGTAGGCACTGTTCAAAATCTTGTGATTCAACAACAATGACGTTCAGCCTATCATGCCGCCGCCTATTGCATCCTGATGCGAGGTGTCAGTAAGAATGCGTCTACTCCGATACGGTCGTGTAGGGCAGCACGTAACGAGCGGGGCAAAAAAGAAAGATTTGCGATGACCAACAACGGCGATTTCGAACCGGATGTGTGCATTGTCACGCCCGTTTTCAACGGATCTGACTACATCGACGAAACCATTGCTTCGGTCATCATGCAAGCCGGCGACTTCTATCTGCGATATCATATTCAGGACGGCGGATCGACGGACGACACGCTCGCGATCGTAGAACGCTGGCACAATCTGGTGACGACAGGCGCGTTGCCGATGACCTGCAAAGGGCTGGAATTCACATATTCGTCCGAGCGCGATGCGGGCATGTACGACGCGATCAATCGCGGCTTTCAGAAAATACTTCCATCGGTGGGCAACCCAATGATGGGTTGGATCAACGCCGATGATCGGATTGCTCAAGGGGGCTTAGCGACTGGTCTTTCAATATGCCGGGCCATGCCCGAGGTGCGCCTTTTCGGCGGGCGTGTGGCCTTGATCAATCAACATGGTTATAATTTAGGGATCAATCTTCCGATCAGTTATTCTCGGCCATGTATGGCGGCGGGCCTTTATGACGGTCGCTCACTGCCTTTTGTCATGCAGGAAGGAACGTTCTGGCGCGCGGACCTCTGGCATCAGTGCGGCGGTCTGGACGACAGGCTCAAGCTTGCGGGCGACTGGGATCTGTGGCGCAGGTTCGCGGAATATACCGAGTATTTCAGCGCAGACACTGTACTCGGATTTCATAGGCGGCGCCCTGGCCAGCTTTCTGGTCAAATGGACAAGTATTATGCTGAAGTAGATATGGTATTGTCAGAAATTCATCAAATTGAATTTCAAGAATTATCAAATAAAGAAAAAGTTTTTTCGAGCGTTGCGCCAAAAATAGTTGCAATTCGGCAGCGTTACGAGGAGTTGCTGTTCAATCGGCATGAGATGGAGCGTAGTGAATACGCCAGTACGGTGCTGCGCTTCAACCTTGCAGATGGGGCCTGGGGGCGAATGCGGGGCTATGGGCTGCCGTCGGGTCCCGCGGAGGTATCTGGTTCGTACGGCACGGCGTTAAGCATCAAAGGCCAGTTCGTCTCGGGCTTCAGCGCTCCAGAGGGCCCGCATCCAGAGTTTAGCATTCCCTTCGGTATGCGGTGGCTTACAGGAGAGCAAGGCCTGCTCACAGCGGAAATTGAGGAGAGCGGGCGCTATGATATCGTATTTCGTTTCCGCGCGTGGGGCAACGGCCGGACCGTGGCGATCAGCGTCAATGGCCGCCTGGGTTTCAGCGGCCTGATCCGTCCCTACGAGCACGACCGGGAGACTGAAGTTCGGATTTCATCATTCCTGCCTGTCGGTCTCTGCGCAATCGAGCTCAAGGTCGAGGCAGAAGAGGGCGCGGTCAACCTGATGGTCATGGACATGCGCATCGATCCGATCCTCGAGCGGGGGACGGGAAAGGTCGTGCCTGTGTCGTCGCTTCCGTCGCCCGTAGCAACGGTGGGCGGACGTGCGCCCTTGGGCGGCGAGTGGCCGCGCATATCGGTTATCGTCCCGACCCGCAACCAGGCGCATTTCATCGGCGATACGATGCGATCATTGGTCCGTCAGGGCTACCCAAATCTTGAGATCATCGTTTGTGACGGCGCATCGACCGATGAAACAACTCAAGTACTGCGCGAATTCGAGCGCCATATCACCTATTACATCTCCGAGCCCGACGAAGGACAGAGCCACGCCATCAACAAGGGCATGGCTGCGGCCAGTGGAGATATTCTGACCTGGCTCAACAGCGATGACCTGCTGGCCAGCGGCGCGCTTCACGCAGTTGCTTTCGCCTTCCTGACGGAGGGTGTCGACATGGTTTCGGGGGTATGCGATGTCTTCGGTGACGATGGTGCCGTAATGCACCGCCACCTGCCGTGCCTGCAGTCTGGTCCGCTTCCGCTCAACGATCTGCTCGATCTGGAGAATTGCTGGCTCCGCGGCCAGTTCTTCCACCAGCCCGAAGTATTCTTCAGTCGGGCGATCTGGGAAAAAGCCGGGGGATTAGTTCGCGAGAATCTTTATTATTCCATGGATTATGATCTCTGGGTCAGAATGGCGCAAGCTGGCGCCAGGATCCAATTGATCGGGCGCACAGTCGCTTATTATCGTATGCATGCCGACCAGAAGACCAGCACTGTCGAAGCCTATCGTCCGGAACTGACCAGTCATGCTTCCATGCTGCGTGCGGAGGCAGGAATGTCCTCCATGCCAGCGCGCCGCGAAGATCTGGCTTCCCATTTGAAGATTTTGATGCTCAACGACTATGGCTTCAACTATGGTGCCGGGATTGCACACAGGCGTCTGGCGCAGGCGTTGCAGCTGGCGGGGCAGGACGTCGTCGCTGTGGGCTACGCCGAATTTGATCGAGCGAGACCCGACGGGTTCGATCCCGAGCTGATCCGATCAGCGATCGACGAACACCAGCCTGACCTTATCGTTGCCGGCAACCTGCATTCGATCCGTTCAGGACCGGAGCCCCTCGAGGTGTTGCTGTCGCTCGGCGTACCGGTGGTCTTCTTTGCGCATGATCAGTGGATCGTGACAGGGCGCTGCGCCTATACGGGGGGGTGCCCGAAATTTCTCTCCGGTTGTGACGAGGCGTGCCCGACGGCGGCGGAGTATCCGTCGCTTCCGCCACGTGAAATCGCGCCGAGTTTTCGCGCCAAACGCGCCCTTATCGAAAAGGCGTCGCAGGATGGACGGCTGATGATCGTCACGAACAGCCGCTACATGGAGCGCTTCATCAAGGAAGCGGCGGGCGAGCCGCTGGCATCCCATGTTCGGACGGTGGCGCTCGGTGTCGACACCCGGCTTTTCACGCATGGACGCCGTCGCGAGGCCCGACAGATTCTGGGCCTTCCGCAAGACCGATTCATCATTCTGACGGCCGCTTCGAACATCGATGACGAACGGAAGGGTCTGCCGTTGCTGATCGAAGCATTGAAAGGCAGGACGGACCTTCATGATGTCGTCCTCGTGATCATCGGGTGGGGGAAGTCTATACCGGAAACGCCCTGTGAGGTTCGCTTTACCGGCTATGCGCAGGATGAGCGACTGGTCGCTCTTTACTTCCAGGCTGCCGATATCTTTGTTGGACCAAGTAAAGAAGAGGCGCTGGGTCAGACATTCATCGAGGCGGGCGCGTGTGGTACGCCCAGCGTAACATTCAATCTAGGCGGAATTCCGGACGCCGTAGTCGACGGAGTAACGGGCCTGCTTGTTGAGCAGCGCAGCGCGGAGCCGCTTGGGGAGGCAATCGCTGACATAAAAAGGGATGCAGCAATGCGGCGCTCCATGGGGGCAAATGCTGTCCTGCATGTCCGTAACCGCTTCAGTCTGGAGAGGGCGGCAGCTGATTTTCTCTCGATGTTGGTCACATGCAAATTCGGCAAGCCCTTGGCGCCGTCGGTTAACCTGCGTGCCGATGGGGTGCGACCTGTCCGGTTTCACTATCTCGCCGAAAAGGCGAGTGAGGTGCTGCTTCCGGAAACGCCCTCATGGTTTCCAGTTGCAGCCATAGAAAGTAGGTTCCTTGAAGGCGACGGCTCACTGTTGGAGCATGCCTTCGTGGCTGTTGCACCGCGGGGCGTGCTCGCGGCTGAGGCAGTGCGGGATGCAAGCTACAAGATGCGGCTAGGATACCGCATGGTTACAGAGCGTCAGCGCCTGACTATCGTCGTCAACGATACACGAGGCCTCCAGTACGAGCTGAAGTATGCTGCGGGAGGCGACCAAGAAATTGATCTACCTCTCCGATTGCGGAAGGGATATAATCGGATCATTATCGAATTTTCAGAAATGTCTGATAACGATATCGCTTTGATAATCAGCAGCCTGGAATTCAAGAATGATGGCGATGGGTTCGAGAATAACATCGATGGTCTTGTAAGTTATGGACATAATTTCGGGGAGGTTGAGGGGCCTTATCCTGAATTTCAGATCGATTCGAAATTTCGTTGGGCGCTGGGGGACGAGTCAGCGCTCCAAATCTTCAGCGCTTGTGAGGGTGAACGCGAATTGCGTTTTGGCATTCGTAATTTCTACTCCGACCAGGTCCTCGGAATTGATATTGATGGCGAACAGAAAGTATCCGTCGAGATTGGAAGCGCGAACGCGAGCGACGTTCAGTATATCGTTGTTCGGCACTTTTTCCACGAAGGTTTCGCGGACATCACGTTCCGTCCGAGCGTGTCGAGGCTGGAAAGGGAGAATGGTCGATCGCTGAGCTTCGCGCTGAGTTCAGTCGAGTTTGGCGACCGGCTTGGCGACCGGCTGAGTCCGGTGCTGAAATCGGCGGTCCAGGGTTCGCTGCCGGCGCACCTGCCGAATACGCAGCTGATCGGTGACTTAGAGGAGGGAAGCGGTTTCGGTCCGCTTAGAGGGCCTTTCCCGGAACTCGGTATCATGGAGCCGGTCCGGTGGATAACATCCGCGAGCGCAGTACTGACGGTCAATGCGACAGGCGTATCTGAAGCCGTCCTGACGATGCGCTACCGGATGGTGGCCAAAAGGGCTATCGCCTCTCTCGACGTCAATGGCGAAGTGCATGACCTCGTGCTCACATCCCCCGGCGCGCTGAGTGGCGCGGCAGAAGTAAAAGTCGACATCAGGTTGATCGATGGGCCGAATATCCTGACCTTTGCGTTTAGCGGTTTGGATTTCGAGTCGGTTGACGGCCATCCACGGGTGCTGCTGCTGGAAAGCCTGACCATCGTTGATATGGCGTCCGGCGTGGCAATGTCGGATGCAACTTCATCTGAGGCGGTGTCTTCTTACGCCCGAGTCAGGATGGGATCTGGCATTGCGGACGCCGAAGCCGCGTATCCACCGCTCGGGCTGGAGGCGCCTTTCTATTGGGTGTGCGATACCAAGGCACGCCTCAAGGTGGAGGGAAACGGGTGCAATTCCCGCGTGCGCATCGCGATGAGAAATCAGGAACGTGGGCAACGGATCAGCGTCGTCCAGGATGGCGAGCTACTGGTCCAGAGCGATGTGCTGCCCGATACACTCGACGTGAGCAGTGAGATCCAATGCGATCTATACCTCGCACCTGGCTGGAACACGCTCGATCTGATAGCCTCGTCTGTTTCGCCTCCCAGCGGGCAGGAAACGCGATCCTTGTCGTTCTTGATTGAGTCCATTGAAGTGACCGACCTGGAATTTGCCTAAGAAAAGGGGGGGGTGGACATGCTAAGCTATCTCTTTGATTTGCTATAGATACTGACTTGAGGAGTTACTGGTGAACGCTCTGCCAACGACCACTGCGATCGATCGGGATCACTACTTTTCATTGGTGGCCGCCTACCATGGGGAGACTACCCGCGAACAGGATGCTGGTGTGGGCGAAGTCCATCCTGAATGGGCGATCGGCTTAGCGGACGGAAGATTCTTGTTCGATCTCATCACCGAGAATGCGCTGGCGCTGACGATTGAGATCGGTCTGTGCGAGGGTGCTTCCGCTGTTCACATGGCCGCGGCACACGCAGTGTCCGGCTTTGGTCTGCACTTTGCGATCGACCCATTTCAGCACGAGTATTTCGGGGGGCAAGGCGTACGATCCATTGATCGCTTTGGATTGACGTCATGGTTTCGTCACATACCTGAAAGAAGCGATCGAAGTCTAAGTAGTCTGGCTGCTGCTGGTGTGAAATTTGATCTAATTTTTATTGACGGTGATCATCGATTTGATGCTGTTTTTAATGATTATTATTGGTCTGATAAAGTTCTCCGTGATGGAGGGTATTTGATATTCGATGAGGCGGGCCGTGATTGTCCCACGAAGCGTGTCAGTTCATTTATTCAAAACAATATGAAAAACTACGAGCTACGTCCCGGCCCAAGCCGATTTTATGTATACCAAAAAATCACTAAGGATGACAGGGGGTTTGGTGATATGATTGATTTTTGACGAATTGTGGTAATTTATTTGGGTTAATGAAAGTATATCAGGATTAATCTTAAGAAATGGCGATACGGGTCGATTTTGAAGCGGGCTGGGTCTTCTGTCCAGATATGGACGACATATTCATAGGGGTGTGAGGCCGCGGAGCGTCTTGAGACGTCGGCCATGGTTGTAGGCGTCGATGAACAACTTGAGGTGCTGTCGCAGTTTGTCGTCTTTGAACCGCCCCGGGATTGTGGGAGGCCATTCGGCTTAAATTATGCGGCCGTGGGAGTGTCGTCCACCATGGCGTAGTAGCGTTTCTCCGCTTCGGCCGGTGGTATATTGCCGATGGGCGCGAGAAGCCGGCGGTTGTTGAACCAGTCCACCCATTCCAGCGTGGCGTATTCGACTGCCTCAAAGGATCGCCACGGACCTCGCCGGTGGATCACCTCGGCCTTGTAAAGGCCGTTGATCGTCTCGGCCAAAGCGTTGTCATAGCTGTCCCCTACGCTGCCCACCGATGGCTCGATCCCGGCTTCGACAAGGCGCTCGGTATACTTGATCGAGACGTACTGGCTGCCGCGGTCGCTGTGGTGGATCAGGCCACCGCGATGGACAGGACGCCGATCATGGATCGCCTGCTCGAGGGCATCCAGCACGAAGCTGGCGTGCGCCGTCCTGCTCACCCGCCAGCCCACGACATAGCGGGCATAGACGTCGATCACGAGGGCCACGTAGACGAACCCCGACCACGTCGCGACGTAAGTGAAGTCCGAGACCCACAGCATGTTCGGTGCCGGCGCATGGAACTGCCGGTTCACCTGATCGAGCGGGCAAGGCGCGGCCTTGTCGCTCATCGTCGTGCGCACCGGCTTACCGCGGATCACGCCCTGCAAGCCAAGATCGCGCATCAGCCGTTCCACCGTGCATCGGGCGATATCGAAGCCTTCGCGCCGCATCTGTCGCCACACCTTCCGCACGCCGTAGACGCCGAAGTTCTCGGTGAAGACGCGCACCACCTCCGGCTTCAACATCTGATCACGCTGAGCACGTGGAGATAGCCGCGAGGGATCGCGCCGCTGCGCCAGGTGCTCATGGTAGGTGGATGGGGCGATCGGCAGAACCCGGCAGATCGGCTCGACCCCATAATCACCGCGATGCTCGTCGATAAACGCGATCATCGCTTGAACGGGCGGTCGAGCTCCGCCTGGGCAAAATATGCGGAGGCCTTGCGCAGGATCTCGTTGGCCTGGCGCAGCTCGCGGTTCTCGCGCTCCAGCGCCTTGAGCTTGTCAGCCACCTCGGTGGGCACGCCGGCTCGCTTGCCGCTGTTCACCTCGGCCTTTTTCACCCACTCCAGCAGCGTGTGCCCCGAACAGCCAATCTTCTCGGCAATGGATGTGATCGCCGCCCAGCGGGACGGATGGTCGCCTTCGTGATCCAGCACCATGCGGACCGCCCGTTCACGAACCTCCGGTGCAAACTTGTTCGTCGTCTTGCTCATCGTAGACCCTTCCTCTCAGGAGTTCGGGCCTCCGGCAATCCCGGGGCGGTTCAGGCTAGCGTAATGGTATCGCTTTACGGTGGCGTCTTTGATGGTTCGGTTCATCCGCTCGACCTGGCCGTTGGTCCAACGGTGGTTCGGCTTGGTGAGGCGGTGCTCGATGCCATGCTCGCGGCAGATGCGATCGAACATATGGACGCTGTAGCGCGCGGTCGGGCCGTGACGATTATGCGGCGCATGGCAGAACTGGGCGCCGTTATCGGTGAGGATCGTGTGGATTTCGTAGGGCACGAGCTCGATGAGGGCTTTCAGGAAAGCGCTCGCGGTGGCGACTGTCGCCTTCGCCTCCAGGTGCGCGAAGGCGAACTTGCTGGTGCGGTCGATCGCGACGAACAGGTGGAGCCGCCCCTCGGCGGTCTGCACCTGGGCGATGTCGATATGGAAGTATCCGATCGGATAAGCCTTGAAGCGCTTCTTCTCGGCGGCCTCGCCGTCCAGCGCCGGCAAGCGGCTGATGCCGTGATGCTTCAGGCAGCGGTGCCGCGACGATGGCGTCAGGTGCGGGATGGATGGCTGCAGTGCATAGAGGCAATCAACAGCGTGTGGCGGCGGAACGCCACGACCATGGCCTCTTCCTCGGTGGTGAGGACGGTGGAATGAATGGCCTGGGGCCCCATGGGCGCATCGCTGACATGCGTCCGCTTGCGCCACTTCTGCACCGTCGTCGGGCTGATCCCGTTCCGACCGGCCAGTGCTCTCACGCTCTCTTCACTATGTTGTATCGCTCGACGAACTTCCTCGGTCGTTCGGGCGCTCCCGTGTGGAATCTGGCCTATAGCTCCTCCCGCCATACATGATCAATCTTGCTACTACACTGGGAGATAAAATACCTAGGCTGGTCGAAAAGGTTGTAAATATCTATCATATTTCCTTTAGAATCATGATTTTAATCTCGTTTTGAGGGACTTATGACTGTCGAAATCAAGCTCATATTTCCCCAAGCGATCGTCGGATCTCAGGAGATTGGGGCGGCGGCCGTTTCTTCTTCTGATTTCACCGGCCAGGTTGGATGCCTGGCCGGTCCCGTTCGATCAGACGTCTCGCTAACGCATTCAGATCTTGAACAAGGCCTGCGCGTTGAGGCCGTAAATCTTGTCCCGCTGATCGGCGGGCAGGGCGCCGACCCGCGCTTTCACGCCGACCATGTCCTGGATCGAAAAGGGATAGTCGGATCCGTAGAGCACTTTGTCGGCGCCCACCTGTTCCACCAGGAAGCGCAGCGTCGCCTGGTCGTAGACGATCGCGTCATACCAGAACTTGCGGAAATAGCTGCTGGGCGGGCTGTTGACGAGCCGGCGGCTGGTCGTGTTCTCCCACATCTTGTCCATGCGGCTGATGAGGTAGGGCAGGGTGCCCCCGCCATGGCAGGCGATCAGCTTGAGGTCCGGGAACTTGTCCATGAAGCCGGTGAGGATCAGGCGCGCGAAGACCAGCGTGGTATCGCTGGTGAAGCCGACGGTATTGGCGAGGCCGAAGGATTCCACGCCCCATTTCTTGATGTCCACCATGGGCACGGTCGGATGGATGAAGGCGGGCAGGCCGGACTCCTGAACGGCCTGCCAGACGGGGTGGAAATGCTCATTGTCAGGCAGCATGCCGGACATGTTGGTGACGAGGCACAGGCCCGCGGCACCCATCCCGCGGATACGGGCCAGCTCCTCGATCGCAGCATCGGGATATTGCCAGGGGAGCGACGCCATCCATTTGATCCGGCCGGGATATTTCTTCTCGGCGGCGGCAAAATCATCGTTCACGGTGCGCGCGGTCTCGATCGCCACTTCCCGCGTGCTCCAGAACACGTTGGGGGCGGTGAGGCTGATGATGGCGATGTCCACGCCTGCCTTGTCCATCGCCGCGATGCGCATATCGAGGTCGGTCATGTCCGGGGCGAGGCGGACAATCGGCGAACCGCGATACTCGATGCTCTCATAGGGCTTGGTGGGGATCAGGCGGGTGTCCGCATCGGGATGCTGGCGCAGCATCTCGACCCAGCGCGGCGTGAAATTATGAGTGTGAACATCGATCACCTTCACCGCCGGCTTTGCCGTCTTCGCGCCAGCGCCCTGCGCCATCGCAGCGAGGCCGAGACCAGCGGCGCCGATCAGCAAGTCCCTACGTTCCAGATTCATCATGTCTCTCCTCTTAGAATTTCACGCGAACGCCGGCGCGATAGGCGCGCCCGGTCTGATCGAAGAAAACAGGGTTGGTCACGGAGTTGCCCGGCGCGATCGGCGGATCGACATCGAACAGGTTATTGACGGCCGCGTAGATCTGCATGGTCGCGCCGCCCGGTCTCTCGATGGTGTAGCGGACCGACAGATTGAAGGTGAGCATGTCTTCGACCACATTGTCGTTGATGCTGTTTGCCAGGGTGGTCTTGTAGTCCGGATCATCGGGGCCAATCAGGCCGGCATCATAGCTGCCCTTGGGGATGTAATGGCCCAGCAGGGTGACGCCGAACGGACCCTTTTCGTAAGTGAGCGTTCCATCCAGCGTGTATTCGGGCACGCCAAGGGGGCCACTGACCTGGCGTCCGGTCTGACCGGCGCGGTTGATGGCACCGGTTGCGTCGACCTGCACCAGCTCGAACACGCGGGTGGCAAGCAGATTGATGGCAATGCGATTGTCCGCGCCGAACCGCCGCGAGAAATCGAGCTCGAAGTCGATCCCTCGCGTCTTGATTTCGTTCACGTTGAGATACTGGTCGACCACCTCGGTGATCATATTGTTCCGGGCCGGATCACGCGTGATGAGCGCGCAATAGGATTCGCCGCCCTGGAAGCAGCGATCGGCGATGACCTGCGCACCGACGAGGTCGATCGCATCGCGGATCTTGATGTCATAATAGTCGGCCGAGAAACGCAGGCCGGGGATCATGCGAGGCTGGAGGACGAGGCCCGCCGTCCAGGTGTCGGCAATTTCGGGATGGAGAGCGTCGTTGCCGCCCCGGAACACGCGCGCCAGCACCTGCTCGGTATTCTGCAGGTCGAAGACCGAGCCCTGGGCAGCAACCAGCGGTGTGTACAGCTCCGCCGCATTGGGCGCGCGAATGTCTCGCGAGCGCGTGCCGCGAATACGCAGCCCGGCCACGGGCTCGTAGATGCCGCCCACTTTCCACGTCGTGACGGCGCCGCTGGTGTTGTAATGCGTCCGCCGGATGGCCGCATTCAGCTCAAGGAGCTCCGCGCCGGGCAGGCGGCGCAGCAGCGGTACGACCGTCTCGACATAGCCTTCCGTGACATTGACCGTTTCCGGCCCGAAGTCCGACGCATTTGAAATATAGAAGCCGTTGGTCCGCGAGATGTCATCGGCCGACCCGCGCACCCGCTCGCTGCGATATTCGCCGCCGATCGCGATCGACACCGGCCCCGAGCCGAAATCAAACAGTTCGCCGGTGAGGTTCGCTGCAACGACATGCTGCTGGAACCGGGTGGTCTGCGTGGACGTGCCGAAGGCATAGTCGCGCGCCTCGGGCAAGAAGCGATACTGGCCGAAGAGATTGAGCGGCCGGCACCCGGCTGCGGCGTCGCGCACGGCCGCATTGGGGCTGAGAGTGTCACGGCACACGATGTTGCCGTTGGCTGTGCCGGTCAGGAAACGCCCTTCGTCCACGGCGTCGAGCGCGCGGTTGAAATTGGCCGTGATGCGGTTGTTGCTGACGACCTGACGCGTATCCGTCTGGCCGAACTGATAATAAGCATCCGCCCGCCAGCCATTGCCGAGGTTGGCGTCAAAACCGGCCACGGCCCGGAAGGTGCTGGTCCGGTTGTCGCCCATGGCCACGCCAAGATCCTGTCCGACGCGACCGAATGTCAGCGTCTGCGCATTGAGTTGCGTCATCTGGTCGACAATGGACTGGGGGAGGTAGGGATTGTCCCTGCGGATGATGAGCGCGGTGTCCCGGGTCTGTGCGCCCGGCGTGGTGACCCTCACGCGGCCGTAAGACACTTCCAGGAAGGGCGTGATCGCGCCCATCTCATATTCCGTGCGCCCATAGAGTGCGTAGCGCTCGACCGGCACCTTGAGCAGACCGGCCGAACGGAAGGGGTTCTGCCCGTGGCCGCTGCCGCCCCGCATGAAGATCGAGGGATATTCGCCGCGGACGAAGGGGACGGGATTGCCGGCATCGTCGAACTGGATCGAGGCAAGCGGCGTCGGCCCGTTGATCTTGCCTGCATAGGTCTGCGTTGCGGTGTGGACGTCGGAACTGATGATGCGGGCCGGCTGCCCGTTCGTGGCGAAGCCGCTGTTGGTGAGCACCTGCCACTCCTGCGCGCACAGCGAATAGTCATAGCAACCGCCCATGCCGCGATTGTTGTTATACTCGCCGCCCACCACGACATGGCCGCGGCCATCGGCGAAGCTGGAACCCGCCGCTGCGGCGATCAGCTGGTCGCTGTCTTCGCCGCGCTGGGAAATGCCTGCCTGTGCATTGAAGCGGAAACCTTCCAGCCGCTTGTTGAGGATGAAGTTGACCACGCCGGCGACAGCGTCCGAGCCATAAGCGGCCGATGCGCCGCCCGTCACCAGTTCCACGCGCTCGATGAGAACGCCGGGGATGAGATTGGTGTCGACGGCGCCGGCAACGGTGCTCGGCACAAAGCGGCGGCCATCGACCAGCACCAGCGAACGCTGCGCACCGAGGCCGCGAAGATCGACCGTGCGCGCGCCACCGGCACCGATCGTGATGCCGCCGGTCGTGGGCGAGGTCGTCGCGCGGAAGGCGGGCAGCTGGGAAAGCGCTTCACCCACGCTGGCCGCTGCTGTGACTTCCAGCCGTTCGCTGCCGAGCTGCGTGACGGGCGTGGGTGCCGTGAACCCCGAGCGGGCAATGCGCGAACCGGTGATGACGATGGCTTCGCTCTCAGCATCCGGCGCTTCAGGGGCCGGGGCAGGCGCTTCAGCGGCCGGCCGGGGTGCCGGCGCAGTATTGGCGGGGGCGGTCTGAGCAGCGGCGGGGCGCGGCTCGACCCGGACGATCGTGAAGCCTTCACCGCGCCGAAGCGGCTGCAGCGGCGCCGTGCCAAGCAGGCGCCTCAGGGCTTCTTCAGGCTCCAGCCGGCCACGGACGGGATTGGAAGCGCCATAGCCCGTGGTCGACGCGGAAAAGATGATCGACGTGCCGCTCTGCAACCCGAAGGTCCGCAACGCGGACGGGAGCGGCTGCGACGGAATGTCGAAATCGGCCGGCTTGGCCTGCGCGGCGGACGCGATGCAGGCACATGCAGCCACGCCGACCATGAGCGCGGCGCGCGTGTTGAAATCAAGAAATGCCACTGGAATCCCCTCCGTTTGTTCTGCCTTGTTCTGTCTTCGAGGCAGCTGGACGGATTCCCCTCAGCAGGCGCCTCAAATTTTTTTGTGGTCGGCTTCGCTCAAGCGATAGGTCCGGTCGGCGGCATGGCTCCATGTGGCGATGCCGATCGCGTCTATGGCGGACAGGAACGTGTTGACGTCGCCTGCCCTGAGAACGGCGCTCATCCGCCGGTCAGCGACGGCTGGCGACGAGATGACGATCTTCTCCGGCAGATAGCGGTTCATTTCCACCACGATGTCGCCGACACGGGCTTCGTCGAAAATCAGCAGGCCGTCCTTCCAGCGCGACAGGCTGCGCAGATCGACGGGCGAAAGCGTCCAGTTGCCGTCACCCGCGACCAGCCGATAGCCCGGCTTCATCACGAGATCACGGGCATGCGGGCGGCTCCTGTCCGCATCGCGCACCGCGACGCGTCCCTCCATCAGCACGATTTCCACGCTGTGTTCGGCCAGATTGACTTCGAACTGAGTGCCAAGAGCGACGACCGTCCTGTCGCCTGCCTTCACGGCGAAAGGACGTTGCCGGTCCGGCGCGACGACGAAATTCGCTCTTCCCTTCAACAGCTCGATCCGGCGGCTGTCTTCCTGCATGGATGCCCGCACCGTCGTGGCGGCGTCCAGCAACATCTGGCTCCCGTCCGGCAACATGACGGTCGAGGTTTTTCCGTCCGGCGTTTCGTAGAGGGCCGTCACGACGCCCGCATCCCGGCTGCTGCCCGGAAGCGCATTCCACAGGAACAGGACGCTCGCCGACAAGCCAAGGATCGTGACACAGGCCGCGGCCATGGCGAGCGGCTGCCGGAACCATGCCGGCCGGCGCGCTTCCTCTCGCATCGCGAGGATGTCCGGATGGGACCGCAGGGCTTCCAGCCCCTGCAGTCGCGCGTTCAGCGCCTCATATTCCCGCCTGTTGCGATCATCGGACAGCCAGCTGGCCAGATCCAGGCTCTCGCTCTCCGTCATCTTTCCGGAGCGGGCGCGGGCCAGCCAGCTGGCGGCATCGTCCGGCTGCTCCATGCCTTCCTTTCGAAGAACCTGCCTCCACGTCATTCTTCGTCTCCAGCCCGCGCGTTCAGCGCACGCAAGGCGAGCATGATGTGCTTCTCGACCGCGCTCACGGAGATGCCCAGGCGCGAGGCGATCCGCGCGTATGTCATTTCCTCGAAACGGTGCAGGATGAAGATCTGTCGCGTGCGGTCCGGCAGGTTGCGGATGACATCAAGGGCCGAGGCAAGGTCGCGCTGCCCCAGAAGAATGCGCTCGGGAGAAATCGGATCCACCGGTTCGGGCGCTTCGTCACCGGACAGGATAGTGGCATTGTTCCGGCGGTATCGCCGGGCCAGGACGTTCGCCGCGACCGTGAACATATAGCCCTGGATATTCGCGATCGGCGCATCCTTCTGCCGCCCCTGCAGGTTCAGCAGCACTTCCTGGACCAGATCGTCGACCTCGCCGATGGGCACGCGTTTCATGAAATAGCGGCGCAGGGCGCGGCTGTGGGTCTCCACGAGCGCGCTATGCATCGATTGCAAAGATCCTTCCCGCGCCACCACAGCTCCATGAGAGATACGCCTGACCAACCTTGAGCCGGATTATGCCCGCCCCCTCAGCGGCGCGGCAAAAAAATCTGCGCTCCGGTGTCCATGCCCGGGCACCTGCCGCCGCTACAGCCCGAAACGCGAGATTTCACGCGCCTGAATCCCGTGGCTCGGACCGCCGGGGAGAGCGCGGCGGCAGACACATTCATATTCATTATCAGCGCACTCCATAAAACTGTCACAGTAAAGGTTCAGAGGGCCGCCGTCCCCGCCTTCCAGGGGACCACGAAATCCATAAGGGGTCTTCATGCTCAAGACAGTACTCGCCGCGGGCGTGGCTATTGCCGCGCTCAACACTCCCTTTGTGCCTGCTTACGCGCAGGATGCCGCGCCCGAAGACGCGAACGAGACGACCGGCGATGCCATCATCGTCACCGGCTCGACCCGCGCCGAGCGCCGCTTCGACGTGTCCTATGCGGTCAACACGATTTCGCGGGAAGATGTCGAGAAGATCGCGCCGGTCAACTTCGCGGATCTTATCGGCCAGCTTCCGGGCTTCCAGACCGAGATCACCGGCGGTGAAGTGCAGAATATCTACCGCATCCGCGGCCTGCCCAATGATGGCGGCTTCGTGAGCTTCCAGCAGGACGGCCTGCCGCTCTTCCACGAGAATGACGGCGTGTTCTTCCGCGGCGACGCGATCCTCAAGCATGACCTGATGACCAGCCATGTCGAGGTCGTGCGCGGCGGCCCGGCACCGATCTACGCGAGCTACTCCGGCGCGATCATCAATGCGATCACCGTGACCGGCAGCGAGGAAGCACGCGGCAAGGTGCAGGTCACGCTGGGCGATACCGGCCTCTACCGCCTCGACGCCTATCAGGCGGGCAAGCTGGCGGAGAACACCTATTACGCCGTCGGCGGGTTCATGCGCTACCATGAAGGCTATCGCGACAATGGCTTCCCCAACGACAAGGGCGGCCAGATCCGCGCCAACATCAAGCATGTGACGGACAACGGGTTCATCAAGCTGAACTTCAATTACGTCAACGATCACAATGTCTTCTATCTGCCGATCCCGACAGCGGACCCGCGGGACCCCGGCAAGTCGCTGGACCCGTATATCGACTATTTCACCGGCACGATGAACTCGCCCGCCTTCCGGCATGTGAATCTCAAATATCGGGACGGCAACGGCGCGATCCAGAGCCGCAACTCCGACCTCTCCGATGGCCGCCACATGCAGATGGTGAACGTCGGGGCCCATTATGAAGGCGACTTCGATGGCTGGCTCGTCACGGCGGCCGCCGGCTATACGCAGGGCAAGAACGACTTCACCGCCTTCTATTCGACGACCAATCCCGTCGACGGCAACGCTTTTGCCAATGGCTATCTGAACCGCACCGGCGGCGCGCCGTTCGGCGCCGTGCGCTTCGGCTATGTGCTGGCGGGCACGAACACTGTCTATGATCCCTATGCCGCGTCCGGCCTGGTGATGCAGGGCCAGTATCGTGACATTCACTCGAGCTTCTACTCCGGTCAGGCGAACCTCTCCGTCGCAAGGAAGTTCGATACCGGCATCGGCACGCATGACATCAAGCTCGGCGTCTACGGCAGCCTCTACGGCGAGGACAGCCGCACGCTGTACCAGAACTATCTGATCGAAGTGGCGGGCCAGCCCCGCACGCTGGATCTGGTGGGCTACAACGCGGCCGGGCAGGTGGTCGGGCGTGTCACCGACAAGGGCGTGCTGAACTATGCCGCCACGCTCAACCAGGGCGACAGCGATGCCCGGATGGTGGCGGTCTATGCCAACGACACCTGGGAGATCGTGCCCGGCCTGCGCATCGATGGCGGCATCCGCCATGAGCGCTACCGCTATGAAGGCTGGGCCGCGCTGACCGAGCAGGCGAATCTCGGCGATGCCACCACGCTGGCCGACGACACGACCCGTGCCTTCACCGGGGTGATCCAGAACCGCAAGCTCTCGCCCAATGTCACCAACTGGACCGTTGGCGCAAACTACGACTTCTCCCGCCATGTGGGGATCTACGGCCGCGCCTCGCACCTCGAGACGCCGCCCAACGTGCAGAGCGTGATGAGCATCAACCCGACGATCATCACCACCGTCGCCGACCAGTTCGAGGCGGGCCTGAAGCTGTCGATGGGCCGCTCCTACCTCTACGTGACCGGCTTCTACACCAACTTCGATCCGCTCAACGCCTCGTTCCTCGCCTTCGATCCGACCACGGGCCGCAACGACGTGAACGTGCCCTTCATCGGCGAAGCGCAGGTCAAGGGCATCGAGTTCGACGGCGCCTGGAGCGTGACCCCCTGGTTCACGCTGAACGCCGCGCTGACGGTCAGCGACCCCAAGTACAAGAACTTCGAGAGCGCCACCGGCGCCGATCCGGAGCAGGCCGAGGGCAACCAGATCGTCCGCCAGCCGAAGATCTACGGCAACATCCGCCCGAGCTTCGACTTCACCACCGGCGACACAGACGTCTCGATCTATGGCCGCTACACCTACATGGGCAAACGCTATGTCGATCTCTACAACAACACCGCGCTGCCCGCCTACGGCACTGTCGGCGCGGGCGTGACGGTCAAGCATGGCAGCTGGCAGTTGCAGGTCGTCGGCGACAATCTGTTCAACGCGCATGGCCTGACCGAGGGCAATACCCGCACCGACTCGCTGAGCGGCCAGGGCAGCGCCGAGGCGATCTACGGGCGTCCGATCTTCGGGCGCAACTTCCGCCTCGTCATCGGCAAGTCCTGGTAATGTTCAGGGCTCCCGTGCGGAGGGCACCGCTGATGGTGCCGTTGCTCGCTATGGCCCTTTCCCTGACGACGGTCTGCGCGCATGCGCAGACCGTAAGGGACGCGGTCACGGAAAGCCTGTCGCAGCGGCTCTTTCCCTCGCTCGACGCGCTGGGACGCAATCCTGCGGCGCTGGATGCGCTGCAGGACCGCCCGGGAGTCGCCTCCATGCTGCGCGCCCGGCTGGACCGGCGCGCGGCCTGTGGCGCCGATCTCGGCTGCGTGACGCAGGCGATGCTGTGGACCGACGGCGAGGCGCAGGTCCTCGCCGCCGCCATGCCGGGCAAGGGCGCGGATGATGGTCCCGCCGCCCAGGCCGCGCGGGAGATCGCGGGCGTCAACATCATCCTGCGCACTTATGGCCTCGGCCAGGTGCCGCCTTATCCGCAGATCGACGGCGCGGGGACCATCGACCCGCAGGAAACCGGCGCGCGCCTTCAGGCCGCGGCGTGGCTGTCGCAGACCGGACGTGCCGGCTCGGTGCAGGCGCTCGATCCCAGCGTGGAATTCGCGCTCGCCCTGCTCGACGGAAGCGACCGCACCGACGCGATCGGCTTCGAGCCTCTCGAAAGCGGCCTCAACGCTCCCGCGATGAAGCGCGCGAAGAGCCTCGATTGGACGCGTTTCCGCTACAGCGCGATGATCGTCACCGGCGTCGGGCCGGAGGTCGAGGGGATGCCGCTCAGCCCCTTCAGCAAATATCATCTTCGCCTCGCGGCGCAGCGTTTCGCCGCGGGCGGCGTGCCTTTCCTCATCGTTTCCGGAGGGCGGGCTCATCCCCGCGCCACCCGCTTCACCGAGGCGGAGGAGATGCGCCGCGCCCTCATCGAACGATACGGCATTCCCGCCGATGCCATCGTCATCGAGCCTTATGCGCGCCACACCACCACCAATCTGCGCAATGCCACGCGCCTGCTCATGGCAATGGGCGCGCCGCTGGCAAAGGATGCGCTGATCGTCTGCAATTCCGGCCAGAGCGCGGCGATCGAAAGCCCGCAATTCGTGACGCGCAACGCGCGCGAGCTTGGCTACCAGCCGGGGACGGTCGGTCGTCGCCTCTCGCCCACGGAACTGGAGTTCCGTCCCTCGCCCCTGTCCGCGCGGGTGGACCCGCGCGACCCCCTCGATCCCTGATCCGGAGAGAAATCATGCGCCCACTTCTTCTCGCCACCCTTGCCGCGCTGTCCCTCATGCCGGGCGTCGCCAGGGCCTGGGGCGGCACCGCGCACACCGTCATCGATCGCGCCGCGATCGAAGCCATTCCCGAGGATGGCCCCGTCTTCCTGCGCAAATATGAGGACTATATCGGCGCCGCTTCCCTGCTGCCGGACAGCTGGCGCGGCAATTCGGAGAATTTCTCGAAGATCGAGGAAGACCCCAATCATGGCTGGTTCCGCGAGCAGTTCACGTTCCTGAAGCCGATCCCCCGCTCGCGCTACGAGTTCGTGATCGCGGTGTACAAGCACTATGAGAAGATCAAGGACAGCGACCCGGAGACCGCCGCACGGACCAATGTGCGCTGGACCGGCACGCTCCCTTATGCCGCGATCGAAGCCTATGACCGCATCGTCGTCTGCATGCGCCACGTCCGCGCCGCGAATGCGGAAGGGAGGGATGCTTCGGTCGCCGAGCAGAATTGCGCGTTCGACGTGATCCGGCTGGGCCACTATATCGGTGACGGCGCCAATCCGATGCACAATTCGGTCAGCAGCGATGGCTGGCGCGGTCCCAATCCCCATGGCTACACCACCGACCGCAGCGTCCACGGACGCTTCGAGAGCCGGTTCGTCGACGCCATGGGACTGACCGTGGCCGACATCGCGCCGCGCATCGGCCAGCCCGGCCGCACGGAAGGTGACATGTTCGACGCGGTGCTCGCCTATCTCGACCATTCGGGCGACAAGGTGGGCGACGTCTTCGCCCTCGAGAAGCGCGATGGCTTCGCCAATTTCGCCGACAAGGACGTTCGCGAGATGATCTACGAACGCACCGCGGCCGGCGCGACGATGCTGCGCGACATGCTCTGCCGTGCCTGGGCCGAAAGCGCCCTGCCGCCCGCCAAGGTGGAGCCTTCGCCGATCGACTTCGCCAATCCGAAGTTCAATCCCGAGACCGGTTCGGCGCCTGACTAGGGCCGGGGACAGGGGGCTGCCCGAAGGGGCGGGGCCTCGCCACACGGCTGTCCAATTGTCGCCACGATTTGCGGCGAGGCCATCATGCCATGACGATCATCCGCCACGCGATCTTCCCCGACGACAAGGCCGCCGTGCTGGGCATCTGGCGCGCGTTCATCGCCGGGTCGCCTGTGAATCTCGATTATCAGGACAATGATGCCGAGTTTGCCGATCTGCCGGGCAAATATGCGTCGCCGAAAGGCTGCGTGCTGCTCGCGGATCGGGAAGGGGAGATCGAAGGCTGTATCGCGATGCGGCAAGTCAGCCCCGAAATCTGCGAAATGAAGCGACTCTATGTTCGCCCCCAGGCTCAGGGTCGCCATCTTGGTCGCGCCCTCGCCGAGCGCCTGATCGAGGAGGCGCGCGCCGCGGGCTACAGGGAAATGAGGCTCGACGTGCAGGCCAAGTTCGTCCCCGCGCGCAAGCTGTACGCGTCTCTCGGCTTTGTCGCGGCCGAGCCGATCTCGTTCAATCCGGTGCCCGGCGCGTCCTTTCTCGGCCTCTCCCTGTAGGCCGCCCGGCCTCGGCCCGCGCGGCTTCGAACGCGGGCTTTGGCAATGGCACGCCGGTGACCGGACGGCTCCTCAGTCCGCCGCCTCGCGCATGGCGGCGATGGCGGATACTTCCGGGCCGGACTCGTTGATGGTGGTACGCCGCATGTCGCGCTTGTAGCGGTAGCGTTCGAACGAGGTGGCGCTGTGCATCGTGCAGCGATTGTCCCAGATCACCATGTCGCCGGGGCGCCACTGGTGGGAGTAGATATATTTCTCCTGCGTGGCGAAGGCATAGAGCTCGTCGAGCAGCCTGAGCCCGTGCTCTTCGCTCCATCCCACGATGCCCACGCCATGCCAGCCCATGTAGAGCGCCTTGCGGCCGCTCGCCGAGGTCCGGACCAGCGGATGAGCCATGCGCGGATAGGCCTTCTTCATCGCATCGTCGCCGAACTGGACGCCATTGCGCTGCAGGGCCCGGAACAGGTCGTGCTCGACGGACAGGTTTTCGATCCGGTCCTTCATCTCCTGCGGAAGGTCCTCGTAGACCGCGCGTGTGTCGATATATTCCGTGTTCGCGCCGACCGGCGGCGTGACATAGGCCAGCAGCAGCGACCATTTGGTCGGCAGGTCGTTGAACGGGCTGTCGGTATGGAACAGCTCGAAGTCTGTCGGCTGCGCACCTTCCGGCTTGGGCGGAATGATCTCGCCGTCCGGATCGAGATTGCCGATGTCATAGAGTTCCGGCGCGATGCGCTTGCCGCCGGCCGGGGGCAGCTCGAGAGGGCCGAAGGCCCGGCTGAACCGGATATGATCCTCGTCCGCAAGGCTCGCGTCGCGGATCACGCACACTGCATATTTCGCCATGGCCGCTTCGACCGCTTCGACCATCTGCGGCGTGATCGGCCCGGATGTGTCGAGGCCGATGATCTCCCCGACAAAGCGCGGATGGAGTTGATTGATCTGCATGCCTGAGCCCTTGTTCCTCGTCCCTGCCGCCGGTCGCCGGACGGCTGGAACGGGCTTCGGGGAGGCATCCACGGTGGGACGCCGCACCATCATGCACCTCTCCAGCACCGGTTTCCGTGCCTTCCATGCGACCGTGGGTCCTCCCGGCCGGACAAAATAGTGCCGTCATTTTGCATCCTGGCGCCCGCTGGGCAATGGATGGCGGATCGATGCCGGGCGCGACCATCGCGAACGCGCATCCAGCCTGGATGACGAAAGCGCTCCCTTTTTCGCGCCTGCCTGCCACCGGCAATTGACGGCACTATTTTCCCTTGCCGCGTCGTTCTCAAAGACGGCGAAACTGAACGAAGCGCGTCACCAGAAGCCGCCAGGAAAGCCGGCGCTGGTTCCGGATGTCACGCGCGACAGGGGAGGGAAGCGGGATGACCAGTACAACCCAACTGAAATCGGGCGCATTGAGCAGGACCCTTGCGGGCTTGCTGCTCTGCGGCGCCTCTGCGCTCACGGCCCCGGCCTTCGCGCAGCAAGCTTCCGGGGATGCCGCCGTGGCGCCGCAGGAGGAAGAGGTCGATCAGGCAATCATCGTGACCGGCACGCGCATCGGGGGTGTCGCGCCGGTCGGGTCCTCGCTCGTCCAGCTCGGCCAGGAGGAGATGCAGGGGACGGGCCTGACCAGTACGGCCGACATGCTCAACACGGTCCCGTCCATCCTGCGCCTGGGCGCGGGCGACAATTACGCCGGCGGCCAGGCCCAGCAGGGCAACACGCTCACGGCCTTCACCTTCGGCAAGTCGCCCAACATCCGCGGGCTTGGCCCCGGCGCGACGCTCAGTCTCGTGAACAGCCACCGCGTGCCTTATGAAGGCGCGAACATGAACGTGTTCGATGGGGACAATTACCCCTCGCAGATGATCCAGCGGATCGATGTGGTGCAGGACGGCGGATCGGCCCTGTACGGCGCGGACGCCATCGCGGGCACGGTCAACTATATCCTGCGGCGCCCCGAGACGACGCTCGAAGTCTATGGCGGCTATCGGAAGAATGACGGTCAGGAAGGCTGGTACGTCACCGGCATCGGCGGCCTCAAATGGGGCGAGGGCAGCGCCATGGAAGGCGGCTTCATCGCCTCTTACCAGCATAGCTACCAGGATTCGTTCGAGGCATCGGCGCGGCCCGATCTCTACAATGACGATCTGTCGCCTTATGGCGGGCCGGCGCCCTCGCTTTATGCGGCGCCGGGCAACGTGGTCGTGAACGGGCGATATTACGCCATTCCCGCCAGGCAGGATGGCACGACCATCAAGCTCGCCGATCTCCTCTCGAGCCCGCGCTACTTCAACACCTGGACCGGGATCGAGGTCATTCCCCGGATCAAGGCGGATCGTTTCGCGCTCAATGCCGAGCAGCGCCTGACCGACTGGCTCCGCCTGTTCGGCGATGCGCTCTACGTGCGCCGCGAAGTCGCCATCAACGGGCCCAACTCCTCGACGAGCAACCGTGTCACCAATTTCGGACAATTGCCGCTCATCCCGAACAGCAATCCGTTCAGCCCCTGCAATCCGAGCCATTATCCCGGCGGGGTCGTGACCGGCCCGGCCGAGCTGCTCGCGGCCTGCCAGACCGGATCCCTCGCCGTCGCTTACAGTACGGTCTACGACATCGGCTCGCCCCGCCGGACGGCGACGACGAAGACATGGAGCTATGGGGGCGGGGCCGAGCTGAGCTTGCCTTATGACTGGTCGCTGATCGTCTCGGCTTATGCCGGCACTTATGACGAACCGTCGCTCACGACCCAGTCCGGCGGCGCGCCCGCACCGAACTTCGCGACCTTCAACTTCTTCTGTGATCCCACGGCCTTTGCCTGCACGGACTCCGCCACGGCCCAGGCCATTCTCGCCGGCGGGCGATCGCTCGAAAACTATGCCAAGCATGACATGCAGGTCTATGCGGCGAGCGCCAGCGGCAAGCTGTTCACACTGCCCGGAGGCGACCTGAAGCTCGCGGTCGGCTATGAGCGCTACGAGGGCTCGCTGCTGGTGCAGAACAATTTCGGCGGCAACAATCTCAACAAGCGCACCGTTTCCTCGGTGTTCGGCGAGCTGTTCATCCCGATCGTGGGGCCGGATTCCAATGTGCCGGCCATCCATCGGCTGGAGCTCAACATCTCGGGCCGCATCGACGACTATAGCGACGCCGGATCGACATCCAATCCGCGGATCGGCGCCAACTGGTGGCCGACGGACGGGTTGAAGCTCTTCGGCAGCTGGGGCACTTCGTTCCGGGCGCCGGGCCTCGCGGACAACGATCCCTTCTCGCAGACCGGCGTCATCCCCGGCACCGTGATGGGCAACCAGATCTCCAGCGCGATCTGCACCGGTTGCCAGACGCTGGGAATGGCGGCCATCTATCAGGCGATCGGCGGTGCCAACCGCAACCTGTCGCCCGAGACCTCGGAAACCTATTCGCTGGGTGCCGAATGGACGCCGCGCAACATTCCGGGCCTGATCGTCTCCGCCAAATACTGGTGGCTGAGCTATGAAGGGCAGGTGGGTGCACCCGCCTTCGCGGTGGGCACCGTGCCGGCCATCAACCAGCAGATCTACAACTCGCAGATCATCTACAATCCGACTTATTTCCCGACTTTGGCGGCCGACAACCCGGTCGCCTTCTTCGGGGAGTTCCCGACGATCGACCAGGGCAATCCGGCCTGCGCGGCCGCATTCGGGCAGGCCGTGAACACGCAGGCGCTCTTCGACGCAATGATCAACTGCTACAATAGCGGCGGCGAGCGGGGTGGCCTGTTCGGCCCGCCGACCGCCGCCAACCGGGTGCTCGCGCTGGTCAGCGGACGTCGCATCAATGCGGGCAAGACGCTCGGCAAGGGCATCGACTTCAACGTCTCCTATGCCTTCGATTCAAGCATCGGCAGCTGGAACCTCGGGGCGGTCGCAAGCTATACGATGGACTGGAAAGTGTCGCCGATCCCGGGTGCGGCGCTCGTCCAGGAAGTCAATCAGCTCGGCTTCCCGCTGACCTGGCAAGGCCGCGGCACGGTGGGCTGGCAGCAGAATTTCGGGTTCGGCCGGCTATTTATCAACGGCTTCGTGAACTACCGGAACGGCTACGAGATCGATGCCGCGCAACTGCCGATCGGCGTCCCCGCGAGCTATGCCAAGATCGACTCTTACACGACCTTCGACCTGACGCTGGGCGTGGATACCGGCGATGCGCTCGGCTGGATGCCGGCCAAGGACCTCAACCTCACCTTCAGCATCCAGAATCTGTTCGACACCGATCCACCGCTGGTCGTCAATCAGGCGGGCCTTGCCGGCAGCGCCATCCGTTTCGATCCGACCTATGGCAGCCCGCTTGGCCGCGTGTTCCAGGTGCATCTCGGGAAGAAGTTCTGACCGGGCAGCCGCAGGGCCGGCTTTCCGGCGACCGGAAGGGCGGGGAGGGGCAAGCCTCTCTCCGCCGGGGAACGCTGCAATCGGGAGCATTGTCGTGAACGATATCAAGTCCGGGCGTGCGCACGCGCCCCTGTCGGAAGCGGCGATGGCGCCCGGCGCGCAGCCTGCTTGGCCGCCGTTGCGGCAGGCCTATTACGCGGCCTGGGTGCTCGCCGCCGTCCAGATGTGCGCGCAGCTCAACAACGGCGTGATGTCGCTGCTGGTCGAGCCGGTGAAGCGGGACCTGGGGCTCACCGACATGCAGATGAGCTATCTGCTCGGCTTCTCCACCGTTCTCTTCTATGTCGTCATCGGCATTCCCGCGGCGCGGCTGGTGGACCGGCACAATCGCAAATGGCTGACGGCCGGCGCGGTCCTCGTGTGGAGCGGCGCGACGGCGGCGTGCGGCTTCGCCCAGAATTTCTGGCAGTTCTTCGCGGCGCGGTTCGGCATCGGTGCCGGCGAATCGATCAACGGGCCACTGGCTTACTCCCTGATGGCCGACTATTTTCCGCCCGAAAAGCTGCCGCGCGCCATCGCCATCTACAATGTCGGCTTCACGGGCGGCACGGCGATTTCGCTGCTGCTTGGCGCGCTGATGATCCATATCCTCAACGGGTTGCCGACCGTCACTTTGCCGCTTCTGGGCGTCGTGCGCGACTGGCAGTTCGTTTTCATCCTGAACGGGCTGGTCGGCATCCCGATCGCCCTGCTTGTCGCCAGCATCGCCGAGCCGAAGCGCCGGGGCCTCAGCCTCGCCCAGCCGCAATCTCCCGGAAAGAGCACACACCGGGCGGCCACCTTGCGAGAGGTGTTTGCCTATTTCCTCCTTCACTGGCGCATCTACGGCCCGATCTTCCTCGGCCTGTGCTTCACGTCCCTGCACATGTTCGGCATGGCGGCCTGGGGCGCGGTCTTCTATATGCGCAGCTATGGCTGGGCCCCCGCAACGGTGGGCCTCTATTCCGGCCTGCTGAGCCTCGCGCTGGCGGTGCCCTCGCTGCTCGGCGCGATCTGGATCAGCGACTGGTTCCGCAACCGCGGCCATGCCGATGCGAACATGCGGGTGCTGGCGATCGGCTTCTCGCTCTCCGCGCCGTTCATGATCCTGGGGCCGCTGATGCCCAACCCATGGCTCGCGCTCGCCATGGGAGGCATTGGTTCGGCATGCATGCTGTTCGCGGCACCGTCGCTGAACGCCGCCATGCAGATCGTGACGCCCAACGAGATGCGCGGGCAGATGACGGCGCTCTATCTCTTCACCATGTCGGCGATCGGCGGCGGCCTCGGGCCGACCTACATGGCCTTTCTCACCGAGCATGTCTGGGGCGATCCCATGCTGCTCCGCTACGCCCTCGCGACATCGGCGGCGATCCTCTTCCCGCTTTCCGCAGTCACCTACTGGTCCGGGATGAAGCCCTATGGTGTGCGTATCCGGGCCATGAAGGCCGCGGGGCTCCCGGTTTGAGGCGCCTCGCCAATCCGCATGCGCCGGCCCGTCTGCGGGCACGGGCCAGCGGAGCAGCATGCGGATTGTGGGCACTATTTTCGGGGATGTCCCCCCGCCAGTGTGAACGGACGGAAGCGAGCCGCGCGAAACAGGACGGACCAGCAACCGCGTGCAGGCTGTGAGCCAGGAGAGAAGACCGATGGTGAGTGCGGTAACCGACGAGACCCGGCAACAGGCGTACATAGATACGTTCGTCCGATATTCCGACCGGACGGCGGACGGCGGCTATATCGAGGCCAACGGGCAATATTCCTTCGGGATGGAGGACCATGATGCCCGGGTGCGCAATGCCCGGCTGGCCGAGACGTCTTTCGAGACGCATGGCTTCACGCTGGTTCCTCACGCCACGGACGTGAACTTCGCTGACCCCGAAGACGTGAAGGCCCGCTATTATCCGCAGATCAGCGCGCTGGTGCGCGAGCTGACCGGTGCCGATGAAGTGATCGCGTTCCTCGGCATCCTGCGTGGCGGCGAAACCGATCGCGGCGGCGGGCCGGCGCTCAGCGCACATGTCGATTTCAACGAGGCCGCGTTGCGCGACTGGGTCGCCCGCCTGATGCCGGACCGCGCCGCCGAGCTGGCGGGCAAGCGGCTCGTCAACATCAATGTGTGGCGTGGGGTCAAGCCGGTCCGGAACAGTCCGCTGGCGGTCTGCGATGCCCGCAGCGTCGAGAAGAAGGATTTCATGCTCGTCCGGCTGGGCAAGAGCGACGAGCCCGTCACCCCGAGCACTCCGGGCGGCCTGAACATGGCCTACAATCCGCGGCACGAGTGGTATTATTATCCCGACATGCAGCCCGACGAGGCGCTGGTCTTCCGCCTGTTCGACACGGCCGATCCGGACTGGAAGATGTCGGGTCACACGGCCATCGTCGACCCGACCTCGGCGCCGGGCGCGCCGAAGCGGGAGAGCTTCGAGGCTCGCACCATCGCCATCTTCGACCGGTGATGGCCATGCTGCGCCTCGATGCCGGGCAGCCCGCCGGCGCCGCGCTAGCTGCCGGCCGGCTGCTGCGGCGCGCCGATGCGGAACTGCACCTCCTCGACGCGGACGAGTTTTGCATGCCCATCCTGCTGCCAGGGATCCCGGGCCATGCGCTCGCGAACCTCGGCCACGCTGTCGGCAAAGAAGATGAACAGCACGTCGCTGCTCTCCTCCATGAGCCCGGCCATGGCGATGAAGCCCTCGGCCTCAAGTCCCGCGACGAAGGCGGCGTGATGCTCGAACCCGTCCTGCTCATGGGCTTCCCGGCCCGGATCCCAGGCCTCGGTGCGCTTCACGATCGCGGCGAAAGTCTTCTTCATGTCTGTTTGCCTCTCCGGTTTGAACCGGGAGAGTATTCATTATGTAAATCTGATAATCAAGTTGGTATTTTGGAGAATTGATGTGCAAGTATTTGTCTTTGACTGGCTTGCTTATGGCGAGAGTGTCGACAAGTTCCGTGTAAACGGAGAGATGCCGCGTCTTGGGAAGAGTCATTTCGATCCCAATGTCGCGGTGAGAACTTACGAAAATCATCTCGACGCCTGGGTCGAGCTGGAGAAGCACGGCTTTGATGGCGTCGCCATCAACGAGCATCATGGGACGCCCTTCGGCATGGGCAATTCGCCCAATCTCATCGCGGCCTCGATTGCGCAGCGCACCGAGCGGCTCAAGATCCTCATCTACGCCAACCTGCTGCCGATCCATGAACCGCTCCGGCTTGCCGAGGAGTTCGCGATGCTGGATTGCCTGTCGAACGGCCGGATCATCGCGGGCGTCGCGCGCGGGGCGCCGCGCGAATACCGCATCTTCAACGTGCCGATGAGTGAATCGCGCGAGCGGTTCGAGGAAGCGTTCGAAGTGATGCGGCGCGCCTGGACCCAGGACAGCTTCTCCTTCGAGGGCAAGCATTACAACTACAAGGACGTCTCGATCTGGCCGCGTCCGGTGCAGCAGCCGCACCCGCCGGTCTGGGTGCCGCTCACCGGCTCGCGCGAGACGATCGAATGGGCGGCGGCAAATGACGCGGCGATCACGCCCGGCGTGTTCCCCGGGCCCATGCGCGAGGATACCATCCGCCATTTCGCGCGCTGCCAGGCGAAGCACGGCCGGAAAGTCACGCCCGACCGGATCAACATCATGGTCGAATGCTATGTGGCTGATTCCAAGGAACAGGCCATCGAGGAATATGGGCCTTATCTCATGTATCTGTTCAACACGCTGCTGCGCTACGATCAGGTCTACCAGAAGGACGTGAAGAAGCAGGGCTATTACAGCTCGAACGCGTTCGAGCATCTGCGCAACGGCGCGGAAGGCACGCTTGCCCAGGACGACACCGTGTTCAACGAGTGGACGATGGACACGGTCCGCGCGGCGGCCGAGCATATGCCGGTCGGCACGGCCGACGAGATCGTCGAGCGCATCATCGCCGAATGCAACGAGGCGGGGGCGAACAATGTCCTGCTCGTGTGCAATCGCGGGCACATGCCGCAGGAGATGTTCCTCAACCAGATCCGGCGGATCGGAGCCGAAGTGCTTCCGCGCCTTCAGGCCCATCAGGTCACCGCGGTGCCTTATGCCGAGGAAATCGCGGCGGAATGAAGGGCCGTGGCATCGGCACGGCCGGCCGGAATTGACGGCACTATTTCACGGCGAGCGCGGACAGCATGCGGAATCCGGCATCTTTCGCTCGCAAGCTCATTTGACGCAGGACACGCGCCCGCCGGGCGAGCGCAGGACCAGAAAACAGAACGAGGAAGCTAGGAATGGCAGACAAGCGCGCAACGATCGTCATCGTCCATGGAGCCTGGGTCGGCGGCTGGCGCTGGCGAGGCGTGGCGGACATCCTGATCGATCGCGGCCATCACGTCTTCACGCCGACGCTGACCGGCCTTGGCGAGCGCGAGCATCTGAACAGCCCGGCCGTCAATCTCTCGATGCATGCGCGGGACATCGCCAACGTCATCAAATATGAGCGGCTCGAGAATATCCTGCTCGTCGGCCATTCCTATGGCGGCATGCCGGTGTCCGTGGCGACCGAACTCGTGCCGGAAGGCGTCATCCAGTCGATCATGTACATGGATGCCTTCTACCCCGAGGACGGCGAAAGCCTGAACGACCTTGTCCCGGGCGAGCCGCATCTGCCGACCGAGGAAGGCGACTATCTCGTCCCGCCGCCCCGCGCGGACCTGGTCGGCTTCAACACCCACATGGATGCCGCGGCGCGTGCCGCTTATGAGGAGAGGCGGACGCCGCAGTCCGTCTATTGCTACAGCGAGAAGGCGCGGCTGACCGGTGCGCGCGAGCGCATTCCGCAGAAGACCTACGTCCTCGCTACCGGCTACAAGAACGACACGTTCCGCCCCATGGCCGAAAAGCTGCGCGCGCGGCCGGGCTGGCGCGTGGAAGAGATGCCCTACACGCACGACCTCCAGCATGTCGCCATGAAGGAAAGCGCGGACATGATCGAGTCGGCCATTCCCTGACGTCAGCGGCGGGGAAAGGGGCAGGGTGCATCGG
This sequence comes from Sphingobium sp. SYK-6, assembly GCF_000283515.1. Taxonomy (GTDB): domain Bacteria; phylum Pseudomonadota; class Alphaproteobacteria; order Sphingomonadales; family Sphingomonadaceae; genus Sphingobium; species Sphingobium lignivorans. The sequence continues at coordinate 3,103,367 of NC_015976.1, read as the reverse complement.
CCGCGACGAGCTGAGTGCCCCGGCGATGAGCATGGGCAGGAACAGGTGAGGGCGTGACGAAAATGGCGACGGCATCCAGCGAACATCCCCTGTTGTCCCGGCGTTACAAGCGCTGGCTGGTCTTCGTCCTGCTGCTCGTCAGCATCTTCAACTTCGCGGATCGGGCGATCCTCGCGGTGCTCGCGCAGCCCATCAAGGAGGAGCTGCATCTCACCGACACGGATCTCGGCATCCTGCAGGGGCTGGGCTTCGCGATCCTCTATTCCGTGCTCGGCGTGCCGCTTGGGCTGCTGGCCGAGCGCGTGAACCGCAAGCGGCTCATCGCGGCCTGCGTCGCGGTCTGGTCGATCATGACTGCGCTCTGCGGCTTTGCGACCAGCTTCACGACGCTGCTGCTCGGCCGCATCGGCGTGGGCATCGGCGAGGCCGGTGTGCAGCCGCCGACATCCTCGATGCTCGCCGATCACTTCAAGCCGTCGCGGCGCGGCTCTGTGCTGGCGATCGTCACGCTGGGCTCGCCCATCGGCTTTCTGGTCGGGCAGGCGGCAGGCGGTTGGATCGCGAGCAACTGGGGCTGGCGCACCGCGTTCGTCGCGCTGGGCGTGCCGGGTGTTCTGGTGGCCTTGCTCGTCCTGATGACGCTGCGGGAGCCGCCGCGCGGGCTGGCGGAGGGTTCGGTCACCACGGAGCCGGCACCCAGCCTCATGGCCGTGGTCCGCTATCTCGTCTCGAAGCCGACCTATCTTCACCTGCTGGCCGGCACGACGGTGGCAGGCTTCACTTTCAACGCCGTCGCCAACTTCGTCCTGCCCTTCTACCTACGCGGTTTCGACATCTCCCTCGCGACGCTGGGCGCGATCTTCGGCATGGTCGCTTTCACGTCCAACGGCCTGGGGATGCTGGCTGGCGGCTTCGGCTTCGACTGGCTGTCGCGTCGGGACAAGCGATGGGCGCTCTGGGGGCCGGCAGCGGCGCTCGTCCTGTGCGCGCCCTTGTACTTCGGCGCATTCGCCAGCACGCGGCTCGGGGTCTCGCTCGCCTTCGTCTGGCTCGCCAATTTCGTCCTCATCACATATTTTGCCCCCACGATGGCGACCATGCAGAATCTGGTCGGTCCGCGCATGCGGGCTACTAGTTCCGCACTGACGGCGCTGGTGGGCGGACTGCTGGGCGCCGGCCTCGGCCCGACGGTGCTGGGCATCGCCAGCGACTTCTTCGCCGTCCGGGCCTTCGCGCAGGGGAATTTTCTCGCACGCTGTCCCGGCGGCCGGGCCGCGCAGGGCGCCGCGCCCGGGCTCGACCAGCTCTGCCAGGCCGCATCCATGCAGGGCCTGCGCTACGCACTCATCGCCATGCTCGCGGTCTTCTTCTGGGCCGCGCTTCATTATGTGCTGGCGGCACGCTCGCTGAGGAAGGATCTCTACGTGCCCGAGCTGCGCCCCGGCGCCGGGGGCTGAGCGCTCGCTGCACCTGCCCGTCAGATCGGACGGCTGCGACTCATTTCCAGCATGACGTGCGCCGATCGTGCCTTGGCCCATTCCAGTTCCGTGCGGCCATCGGCGGACGTCCCGTTCAGCAACTGCCGGACGAGGCGGAAATAGCTTGCCTGGAGGCCGACAGGAAGGCGCTCGGCGAGGGAGGGATGGAAACGCGCTTCATAAGCCGCGAGACAGCGCGAGAAGAGATCGATGATCGGGCTCTGCGCCAGCTGGGACACGCACTGCACGAGGCTGAGCAGGTCATAACGCTCGAGCGTGTCGCTTTCCTCCAGCCTGGAGATCAGCCGTTCCAGCGCGCGACGCTGTTCGCTGTCCGCGCGGCTCACAGCCAGCGCGGGCATGAAGCAGTTGAGCTGGAACAGGATCGTGCCGGCGGCTCTCACGTCCATCTGCTGGCCGATGAGATAGGCCAGCATGAGCCGGATCGTCCCGGTGCCGCGACGGTTGCGCACGACGAGGCCATTGCCGCGGCCCCGGCGGCATTCGACGAGGCCGCTGTCCTGCAATATGCGGATGGCCTGCCGCAGCGTGAGGCGGCTGACGCTGAAGCGCTCGCACAGGTCCCATTCCGAGCCCAGCCGCTGGCCGGTCGTACCGCTGCGCGCGATCTCCACCGCGAGCTTGCGCGCGACCGAGACGGCGAGGGTGCGTTCGTCCGCAAGACGGGCACTCTCGATGGGGCGGATATCCTGTGATGCCTTCTGCGGATGCAGGTGGCGCGTCAGCTCGTCATGCAACCGGTCGGCTTCCTGGACGGCCATCTCGGTATCGCCGTTCGCAAGAGCCTCGCGCATCGTCGCGATCGCGATTCGCGGCTGGTCGCCGGGCGCCGCCCCGTCCATGGCGAAGTCGAGCGTGAGACTGTTGAGGCATTTGATGAGCAGCATCACCACGGGCTCGCCCGTCAGTCGCGCAAGCTCGTTGCGGAGCGCCAGATGGCCGCCGAGACCGGGCGTGCGAACTGCCGCCTCCAGGCGCACGAGCCTGGGCAAGGGCGGCCGCGCCAGCGCTGCCAGCCTCGCGATCATGTGGTCCACCGCTTCCCGCGCGTCGAGAAGATGGGCAAGCGTGATGTCGGCCGTGCGGAAATAGTCCGCGATCTCCTCGCCGATCGATTGCGCCAGCGGCGTCTTGACGATGAAGCCCCCGCACGGGCCCGGGCGCAGGCTGCCAAGGCCTCGGCGCTCCAGCAGCCCGACAGCTTCCCGGATCACCGCGCGGCCCACCGAATAGCGATCCGAAAGGTCCCGCAGGGATCCCAGCGCCTCGCCGGCCGTCAGCCGCTGCCAGGCGATGTCATCCTCGATCTGTCGGGCGAGTTGTTCGGCCAGCCGAGACGGGCTCTCATCTTCCCGGGTCGAGGCAGTGTAGATGCGTTCAGCGACGCTCATGCGGACCTCTCCATTGCACTATGGAGCCCTAAGGATCGCGCGATGCAACAGGAAAGATCATGGGCCGCAGGTATATTTTCTGCCGGCATTGTGGGCACTATTTTTGTCCGGAACAGCGTGCAATGCTTATGTGGGTTTCGTGCGCCTTTCCGTTTCTGCCAGCGTCGGCCCGAGCCGTGCTTGTCCTCAACTGGTGAAGCAAGCGAGGCACGGCCTGAACATATGATCCGGGAGAGAGTGAATGCGGAAGGCGGTTTTGACGGTCATGGCGGGGCTGCTGGCGGCACAGGCACAGACACTACAGGCACAGGCACAGGCACAGGCACAGGCACAGGCATCGGAGGCACCGGCACCGCGTCTCGCATTCGCTTTCGAGGAGATCGTCCTACTTGGCGAGGCGATGGCGCCGGGCGAGACGCCTTATGGCCGGCGCAACATCATTCCCATCACGGGCGGCACGTTCGAGGGGCCGGGCATCAAGGGAACGATCGTCCCCGGTGGCTGGGACTGGCAGCTCGTCCGCGCGGATGGCTGCATCGACGTCAAGGCCGACTATATGCTCAGGACGGATGACGGCGTGATCATCAATGTCGTCAACACCGGTGCGCTCTGTCCGCCGAAGGCAGGCGAAGCACTCGTTCCCGCGCGCACATCGCCCCGCTTCGAGGCGCCGCTCGGCAAATATGCGTGGCTCAATCGGACCGCCTTCATCGGAACGCTGGAGAGAGCGACCGGGCCGAAGGGCGAGCCGGCGGTCCGGATCCGCTTCTACAAGGCGATCTGATCCGTCTCGCGATCCCGGGTCATGGCCGCAGGGCGCGCGCCATGACTTCGCTCATCGGCGTGGTGGGGCGGCCGATCAGCTTTTCCAGCGTCCGGCTTTCGTCGAACAGGCCACCGTCGCAGGCGCCCATGTCCGATTTCGCGATCAGCGCGGCGACGAAGGGCGGCGTGCCGATCTCCACCAGCGCGGCTTCGAACGCGGGTTTTGACAATTGCACGCAGGTGACTGGACGGCCGCTCAGGCGCGTCGCCTCTGCGGCGAGATCGGCGAAGGTGAAGCTGGTGCTGCCGGCCAGCTCGTAGACCTTGCCGGCCTGATCCTCGCGGGACGTGAGGATCGCCACCGCTGCTTGTGCGAAATCCGCGCGCGGGGCAGCGGAGATCAGGCCGTCGCCGGCACAGGTGGGGAGCGTTCCATGGTCCACGGCCGCCTGGATCCGGAACAGGTAATTCTCGCAATACCAGCCGTGCCGCAGCAGCACATGCGGCACGCCCACCTCCTTCAGGATCGCTTCGGTCGCCTTGTGTTCGGCCGCGATCGGGAGGGACGTCTCGGACGCGCGCAGGACGCTGGTATAGGCGATGAGGCCCACGCCCGCCTCTTTGGCCGCCTCGATGACCGCACGATGCTGCCGCTCCCGTTCGCCCACGGCATTGCCCGAGATGAGCAGCAGCTTGTCGATTCCCGCGAGGGCCGGGGCCAGCGTCCCGGGCTCATCATAATCGAAATGGCGCAGCTCGGCGCCGAGCGCGGCGAGCGGGGCGCCTTTGGCGAGATCGCGGACCAGCGCGACGACGGGGATGTCCGGATACTGCGCGCGAAGCGTCCGCACGATGATTTCCCCGAGCTGCCCCGTCGCCCCGGAAACGCCAATCACCGCCTGTCCTGCCGCCATGTCTCTCTCCCTTGCGCCTTCATTGCCGGAACGGGGACCGGCCGGCGGGTTATCCGCCCATATTTCCCGAGCCCCTCACAGCGCCAAGCGTCCCATATCGGCGATATTCCCGCAAACAGGAAAAAACATTGCGACGCGCAAGCAATTCCTTATTCTTGGAAATAGGAATTGATTCGGAAAACAGAATCAGGACGGGAGAGTGTGATGAAGGGGATGCTGCTGTCCTCCGCTGCGGCGGGGGTCTTCTTGTGTGCTGTGCCTGCAACGGCGCAATCCGATGCCGCGCCACCCGCCGAGGAAGGCCAGGGACTCGAGGAAATCATCGTCACCGCGCAGCGCGTGCAGGAGAGCAGCCAGCGCGCGCCGCTCGCGCTTGATGTCGTCAATCCCGCCGAGCTGTTGCGCCAGAATGTCGTGCGTGCGGAGGATCTGTCGCGCACCTCGCCGGCGCTCGCGTCCAGCGGCGGCGGCGGGCCGACCACGGTCTTCTTCGTGCGCGGCGTCGGCAATGCGACGGTCAACGCTTATTCGGATCCCGCCATCGCCTTCAATTATGACGGCGTCTATATCGGCCGGCCCTCGTCGACATCGGGGATGTTCTACGATCTCCAGCGCGTCGAAGTGCTCAAGGGGCCGCAGGGCACGCTTTATGGCCGCAATGCCACCGGCGGCGCCATCAATGTGATCCCGGCGCGGCCGAAGCTCGGCGAGACCTCGGGCCAGGTGATGCTCGGCTACGGCAATTATGACTGGCTGACCGGCCAGGCCGCGCTCAACCTGCCGGTTGGCGACAATGCGGCGGTCCGTGTCGCGGGCATGATGTCGAACCGCGACGGCTTTCTGAGCGACGGGACCGGCAAGCAGCGCGAATATGCGTTTCGCGGGCAACTGCTTGTCGAGGCGACGCCCGCGCTGACGCTGCGCCTGGGGGTCGACTATGCGCATCAGGGCGGGAGCGGGGCCTCGGGCTTCTATCTCGGGGCAGTCAATCCCACCTTCGGCCCGACCGGCTTCGCGGGCTACAGCTATGTGCCGACCGGTTTCGACCGCACGCAGGGCCTGCTCGATCCGCGCTCCAATGCCTTGCTGGGCAGCCGCTTCGTCGGACAGGTCGGCCGCACGGGCGCCGTCGTCGACGGGCGCCCCTATAATGACAATAATTATTGGGGCATCACGGCCGAGCTCAATTACGAGACGGCGGCGGGCACGCTCACGGTCCAGCCGGCCTATCGCGAGGGCAAGCTCGATTATACCTTCAACGGGGTGTTTCGTGGCGGCGGCGTGAAGGAGACGGACAAGCAGACCAGCGTCGAGGCGCGCTGGGCCGGCAATGTCGGGCCGGCGATCGACTATCTCGTCGGCGGCATGTATTTCGACGAGAATATCGACGTCCCGTTCGCTTATTACAACCAGTCGACCCTGACGCCCTATCAGAGCTTCACGACCGCGACCGAGAGCTGGGCCGGCTTCGGCAAGCTCACCGTGCGGCCGGTGGAAAAGCTCAGCCTGACGGCCGCCGGGCGCTACACCTCGGACAAGAAGCGGTTCGATGGCCTGTCGCAGGTCTATATCGTGTTCTGCGGCAATCCCGCTCCGCCGCAGGATTTCTGCCCGACGCTGCCGTTCACGCCGCTCGCCGGCAGCGCGGCGGAACTGGAGGAATTCTATATCTCGCGCGGCATTCCCGTGACGCCCGTGCCGCTCTACGCGCTGCCGCCGGTCGCTGGCGGATCGCAGACGGCGCCGTTCGTGCTGCGCTCGCCCATCGCGATCAATGCCGGGCTGACCAACGAGAAATTCACTTATCGGCTTGCGGCGCAATATGATTTCACCCCGCGCAGCATGGTCTATGCGAGCTTCGAGACCGGCTATCATGCCGGCGGCTTCTCCTTCGCGCGCGGCGTGGAAAGCTACGAGCCGGAGACCATCAAGGCCTATACGATCGGCAGCAAGAACCGCTTCTTCGGCAACCGGCTGCAGGTCAATGTCGAGGGGTTCATCTGGAAGTACAAGAACCAGCAATACAGCCAGTTCGGCTATGATCTGGGCAACCCGCCCTCGACTGTCTTCCTGACCCGCAATATCGGCGACAGCACGATCCAGGGCATCGATCTCGATGTCGAGTTCCTCGCCACGCGCAACACCCTGCTGTCGGCCAGCGTGCAGTATCTCGACACCGAATATGACAGCTTCGTCTATTTCGCGCCGAACCAGGGCCTGCCGCCGAACACGACCTGCGCCTTCGCGCCCACCACCCAGACGACGCCGGGCGGCGCGACGCTCAACGTGTTCCGCGTCGATTGCTCGGGCAAGCAGGCCTTCAATTCGCCGGAATGGTCGTTCAATCTCGATGCGCAGCAGACGATCCCGCTCGGCGCCTACAAGCTGACGCTGCAGGGCGGGACGCGCTACCGCAGCGAGAGCTACTCCTCGGCGGACTATCTGCCCTATCTCCGCTCCGAGGCGGCGTTCGTCAGCAATGCCTCGATCACGCTGTCGAGCGCGGATGATCGCTGGTTCGCCAGCCTCTATGTCTTCAACATCGAGGACAACCAGCGGCTGGTGGGCGGCACGACCAATTCGGCGGGGCTCATCTCGGCCTCGGCGGAGCAGCCGCGCACTTGGGGCGTGCGCGTCGGGGGCAAGTTCTAGGAAACGCCTGCTTTCCATCCCATCCAAACATGTTTATTCCTGAGTGTAGGAATTTTAGAGTCGGAGGAAATATGCCCGCGTCGGTCAACGATCTTCATTATGTCGCACTGGCGGTGCCCGATCTGGCGGCCGAGCGGGCGTTCTTCGGCGAGACCTGGGGGCTGACGGAAGTCGGCGAGCAGGATGGCAAGGTCTATTTCGCGGCGGAGGGGTCGCCGCATCCCTTCGTCATCCGCCTGCGCCAGGACGATGAGCGCAAGACCGACCTGATCGGCTTTTCCGCAAGTTCGCGGGCCGATGTCGATGCCCTCTTCGCGCAGGTGCAGGCGGCGGGAAGCAAGATCATCTCGCAGCCCGGCGCGGCGGAAGGCCCGGCCGGGGGCTATGCCTTCCGCTTCTTCGATCCGGACGGCCGCGCGATCGAAGTGATCTGCGATACCAACCAGCGCACCCACCGCACGCTCGCCAGGGGCGAGGCGATCCCGACCGGGCTCAGCCACATCGTGCTGCATACGCCCGACCCGGCCAAGCTGGTCGCCTTCTACGAAGCGGCGCTCGGCTTCCGGCTGACCGACTGGATCGGCACGTTCATGGCTTTCCTGCGCTGCAATCCGGTTCATCACCGGCTCGCGATCCTGCCCGGGCCGCCGGCACTCAACCATGTGGCATTCGATGTCTCCTCGGTGGACGAGATGATGCGCGGCCTTGCCCGCATGCACGAGAAGGGCATCACGCTCTCCTGGGGGCCGGGCCGTCACACGGCGGGCAACAACACCTTCACTTATTATCTGACGCCGAACGGCAATGCCGTCGAATATACGTCGGATCTCGAGGAAGTGGACGAGGCGAGCTGGCAGCCGACGGTCTATGAATTCAGCCCGAGCATCACCGATCAGTGGGGCACGGGCCGCATCATTCCGGGCAATGTGCCGCATGCCGAGATGACGCCCGACAAGGGCCTGTGGCAGGTGCCCGCATGATCCGCAGCGCGCTTGTCGTCGGCGGCGGCGTCGGCGGCATGACGGCGGCGATCTCGCTCAAGCGCATCGGCGTCGATGTGGTGCTGATCGACGCGGACCCGCAATGGCGGGTCTATGGCGCGGGCATCAGCGTCACGGGCATCTCGCTGCGGGCCTTCGATGCACTCGGCATCCTCGATCAGATCCGGGCGCGCGGGCATGTCGGCGCCGGCATGCGCGGCAAGACCGTCGGGGGGCAGACGGTCATGGAACCGCCCGTCCCGGACAACCCGACGCCGATCCAGCAGGGCGGCGGCATCATGCGCCCGGTGCTGCATGATATCCTCTCCGCCACGGTGCGGGCCGAGGGCATCGACGTGCGGCTCGGCCTCAGGGTGGAGACGCTGGCGCAGGACGCGCAGGGCGTCGACGTGACATTCGATGACGGCAGCGCCGGCCGCTACGATCTGGTCGTCGGGGCGGACGGCATCTATTCGCAGATCCGCGGCATGATCTTCCCGGATGCGCCCAGGCCCCGCTTCACCGGGCAGGGCTGCTGGCGCGTCGTCGCGGCGCGCCCGCCCGAAGTCGATCGCGCCGAGATGTATTTCGGCGGGCCGGTCAAGCTCGGGATCAACCCCGTCTCGGCCGACCAGATGTACATGTTCATCCTGGAGCATGTGCCGGACAATCCGTTCTTCGCCGAGGCGGAGATGGTCGAGCATGTCCGCGCGCTGCTGGCGCCGTTTGGCGGTGCGGTCCCGGCGGTGCGGGAGAGCCTCACCGATCCTTCGCAGATCAATTACCGGCCGCTCGAATGGCTGCTGCTGCCCAAGCCCTGGTATGTGGGCCGCGTGGTGCTGATCGGCGATGCCGCGCATGCGACCACGCCGCACATGGCGAGCGGCGCCGGGATCGCCGCCGAGGACGGGCTCGTGCTCGCCGAGGAACTCAAGCGCCACGATGCAATCACCGATGCGCTGCATGCCTTCATGGAGCGCCGGTTCGAGCGGGCGCGCCTCGTCGTCGAGAACAGCGTGATGATCGGCGACATGGAGATGGCAGGCGACCTCTCCAACAAGGGGCCGGCGATGCTCGGCGCCACCATGGGCCAGCTGCAGGCGCCTTACTGAGACAGGAAGAGGACGGGACATGACATTCGGTCTGGCGAAGCTGCGGGATGGCGGCGTGGTGCTGGTGACGGGCGAGAGGATGGTGCCCGTCGCGGGGGCCGGCGACGTGCTTGCCCTGCTCGATGACTGGGAGGCGGCGCTGCCCAGGCTGGAGGCGATCGCCGCAGCCGGGGAAGGGGCCGTTCCGCTCGACGAACGGGCGCTCGCCGCGCCTTATGTCCCGCGCCAGATCTTCTGCACCGGCGCCAATTACCGCAAGCATGTGATCGGGCTCATCATGGGCGATCCCTCCATGCGCACCGCCGCCGACGAAGGCGAGACGGATGAGGAGCGCCTCGCCCGCGTCGAGAAGATGATGGACGAGCGGGCCCACGCGACGCTGCCTTTCTGCTTCATCAAGCTCCCCTCCTGCGTGGTGGGACCGAATGACGCGGTGGTGCTGCCGCGCAATGTGCAGAAGCCCGACTGGGAGCTGGAACTGGGCGTGGTGATCGGCAAGCGCGCGCGCCATGTGACGCCCGAGCAGGCCATGGATCATGTCGCCGGCTTCGTGGTGGTGAACGACGTCACGGCCCGCGAGCATATCTTCCGCCGTGACAACAGCGCCATCGGGGCGGACTGGCTTTCGGGCAAATGTTTCCCGACCTTCCTGCCCTTCGGCCCGATGATCGTGCCCCGCCAGTTCGTGACGGACCCCTATGACCTGACCATCCGCCTCGCGGTCAATGGCAAGGTCTATCAGGACGAATCCACGCGGGACATGATGATCAGCATCGAGCGGCAGCTGGCCTATCTGTCCGACCGGGTCGAGCTGATGCCCGGCGACGTCATCTGCACCGGTTCGCCTTATGGCAATGGCTCGGCCTTCGGCGTGTTCCTCCAGCCGGGCGACGTGATGGAAGGCACGATCACCGGCCTCGGCACGCAGCGCAATCCGTGCGTCGCGGAAGGCTGAACCGTGGCCTTTGCCCGATCAGTCCTCGCGCTTGCGCAGGCCGTTGAGCAGCAGGTCGACGACGAAGTCCTCGAACGCGACGCCGAGCGCATCCATGTCGGTATCGTCCGGCACGAGATTGCGCACCACCGGCTGCGCGGAGACGAAGAAGTCGAACAGGCCGACCAGCGTGAGGTGAAGGAACAGCGGATTGACCGACCGCAGGTCCGTGCCGCCGTCCTGCGCCATCATCTGGGCGAGGCGCTCGACCGCGCCCATGTTCATCTCGCCCTGCAGCTTGCGCACTTCCGGCGACTTCGCATCCGCCAGTTCATCGACCATCAGGCGGTGGACATGCTTGGTGGACCGCGTGAAGTGCGCGGCGTGGCGAATGGTGTGCTCCAGCCGGGCGAGGGGGGCGGCCAGCGTCGCTTTCTCGGTCGGCGCGTCGGCGATGAGCTGCTTAACCACTTCGAGCAGCAGCTTTTCCCGGTCGCCGAAATAGTAACGGATCAGGGCCGGATCGACGCCAGCCTCCCGCGCGATCAACGAGGTCGTCACGCGCGCCGGGGGCAGGTCCTGCAACAGCTCGGTGGCCTTGCTCAGCACCGCTTCCTTGCCCACCGCGTCCGCCGGCCGGCCCTGGCCGCGCTTTCTCTTCGAAATCCTCGTCATGCGCCCGCTATTCCGCTTTTTTCGGCCCGCGGCAAGCAGGCTGACAAAATTCCCGGAAATAGGAATTGCGCGGACGGCGCAGATCGATAAGGTCCGGCTCATAAGGAGAGGAAAATGGCAAACTGGCCGTTCACGCAAGGCATCCATGATATCGGCAATGGCCTCTATGGCTATGTCCAGCCGGACGGCACATGGGGCTGGTCGAATGCCGGGCTGATCGCCAGCGGCGGCGAGACGCTGCTGGTCGATACGCTGATGAGCGTGCCGCTCACGCGCGAGATGCTGGACCAGTTCAAGGCACGTGTGCCCGAGGCAGCGAAGATCGACCGGCTGGTCAACACCCATGCCAATCCCGACCATTTCTTCGGCAACGGCCTTGTCGCGGATGCCGAGATCATCGGCACCGTCGAGGCAAAGAAGGAGATGGCCGGCTTCAATCCCAGGGCGCTCGCCGCGCTGCGCGACAATTACCAGACTATGGGCGATGCAGGCGCGTTCCTGTACGAGACGATGGGCCGCAAGTTCGACTTTTCCGGTGTCGATGACGTCACGCTGCCCAATCGCACCTTCGAGAAGCATCTGACGCTCACCGTGGGGGACAAGCAGGTCGAGCTCACCGATCTCGGCCCGGCGCACACCGATTCCGACACGATCGTCTGGGTGCCGGAGGATCGCGTGGTGTTCACCGGCGACCTGCTGTTCAACGAGGGGCATCCGATCATGTGGGCGGGGCCGGTCGAGAACTGGATCGCCGCCTGCCAGCGCATCATCGATCTCGATCCGCAAGTGGTCGTGCCCGGCCACGGGCCCATCACCGAGAGGACAGCCGTCGCCGCCATGAAGGGCTATTTCGAATATGTCCGGGACGAGGCGCGCGCCCGCTTCGATGCCGGCATGGGATTCGACGAGGCCGCGCGGGACATCAACATGCAGGAATATCGGGGCTGGAGCGATCCGGAGCGGATCGTCGCCAATGTCTTCTCCCTTTACCGCCAGTGGGGTGCGCAGTTCACGCCCGAGCAGCAGCGCGACCTGTTCGGCGCCATGGGCCGCTACCACAAGGAACTGGCCGCCCATCACGAGGCTTGCGACCATGAGCATTGAGATCAACGCCACGCACGATCCGGCGCGTCGCAGCTGGGTCGAGAGCGCCCATACGCCGGACACGGATTTTCCGATCCAGAACCTGCCCTTCGGCCTGTTCCGCACCGGCGATCATGTTCGCGGCGGCGTCGCGATCGGCGAGTGCATCGTCGATCTGGCCGCCTTGCTGGACACCGGCCTGCTGAGTGGGGCGGCGGCCGGGGCTGCGCAGGCAGCGGCGGGGCCAGATCTGGCGCCGCTGCTGGCCTGCGCGCCGAGCGCCGTCAGTGCCCTGCGCGCCGAATTGTCCGAGCTGCTGCGCGAAGGCGGCGCGGGGGACCGCCCGGTGCTGGAGCCGTTGCTGGTGCCGATGGCCTCGGCGGAACTGCTGCTGCCGCTCAAGCCCACCGCCTTCACCGATTTCTGCACTTCGCTCGATCATATCAAGCGCATGGCCCAGGGCGCCGCGCCGCTCGCCGCCATGGCGCTGCCGGTGGCCTATAATGGCCGCGCCAGCTCGGTGATGGTCAGCGGGACGCCCGTGGTGCGCCCGAGCGGCCAGTTCACGGCGGCACCGGGCAGCAGCGACATCCGCTTCGCTCCCGAGCCCATGCTCGATTTCGAGCTGGAGTTCGGCGTGTGGCTGCGCGAGGGCAATGCGCTTGGTCATCCGATCGGCATGGCGGACGCGGAGCGCGCCCTGTTCGGCTGCTGCCTCGTCAACGACTGGTCGGCGCGCGGCATCCAGTTCTTCGAGTCCATCCTCGGCCCGCATCTGGGCAAGAGCTTCGCCACCACGATCAGCCCGTGGATCGTGACGATGGAAGCGCTCGCGCCGTTCCGTCTCGCCGCGCGCGGGCGGGACGCGGGCGAGCCGGACGTGCCCGCCTATCTCCTCGATCCCGCAGACCGCAGCCATGGTGCCATCGACATCGAGCTGACCGCCGAGCTCGCCGGCCAGCGGATCGTCCGCACGAACCTCAAGGAACTGTTCTGGACGCTGGCGCAGATGGTCGCGCATCAGGCCTCCAACGGCGCGCCGCTGGAGCGGGGCGATCTCGTCGCGACGGGCACTGTCTCCGGCGCGGCGGAGGAGGCGAGGGCCTGCCTTGCCGAGATCACCTTCCGGGGCGGCGACACGATCACGCTGCCGGACGGATCGACCCGCAAGTGGCTTGAGGATGGCGACACGCTCACCCTGCGCGGCAAGGCGCAGGCGCAGGGCTATGTGCCCATCGGCTTCGGCGATTGCAGCGGCACCATTGCCCCTGCGAGCGCAGCAGTGGGGACAGCGGAATGACGATCACCACCTGCGGCGATCGCAAGCCCATCCCGGTCGAGGCGCGCGGCAAACATCTTGTCGTCGACATCCATTGCCATCTCGGCATCCCCGCCGCCGATGCGGTCGTGCAGGCGAAGCATCCCGGGCCGCCGCCCGGCATCAACGATTTCACCAGCGCCAAATCGACCGAGGTCAATCGCGCCCAGTTCGCCACCATGGGACGGACACTGAACACGCTCGACCAGCGCCTGGAGGACATGGACCGGCTCGGCATCGACGTGCAGGCGCTCTCACCGAGCCCCGGGCAATATTTCTATTTCGCCGATCCCGAGGTGGGGCGCGATGCCGCCCGGATCGTGAACGACGGCATGGCGGCGGCGGTGGCGCAGCATCCCGACCGGTTCGTCGGCATGGGCACGGTGCCGCTCCAGAATGTCGAGATGGCCGTCGCCGAGATGACCCGTTGCGTCCGCGAGCTCGATCTGCGCGGCATCGAGATCAGCTCGAACGTCAATGGCAAGGATTTCCATGCCGAGGAATTCCGCCCCTTCTTCGCGGCGGCCGAGGAACTCGGCATCCTGCTCTTCATCCATCCGCTCGGCTTCACGCATGCGCAGCGGATGAGCGAATATTATTTCAACAATCTCATCGGCAATCCGCTCGAATCCACGCTCGCCGTCGGCCATCTGATCTTCGGCGGTGTGCTCGATCGCTATCCCGGCCTGAAGATCTGCGTGGCGCATGGCGGCGGCTATATCCCCGGCTATTGGGGCCGGATGGACCATGGCTGGCGCGCCCGCGCCGATTGCTCCGAGCACTGCGCGCATCCGCCGTCGAGCTATCTGCGCAAGCTCTGGCTGGACACGCTGGTGTTCGACCAGGACGAGCTCGACAGCCTCGTGCGCACCCATGGCCCGGACAAGCTCTGCCTCGGCACCGATTATCCGTTCGACATGTCGGAGCCCGATCCGGTCGGCTTCCATGCGCGGCTGGACGAGGCGGCGAAGGCGAAGATCCTCGGCCTCAACGCGGCCGAACTGCTCGGGCTCAGGATGGAGCGCTGACAAGATAATCGAAAAGACGACAGGGAAGGGGAGAGGAAGATGGCGAGCATGGCGGAGAGACCGGAGGCGCTCGGCGCGCCTGTGCGCGGCGCGGGGTACACGCTTTTCCTGCTGTTCCTCGCGAATTTCCTGAACGTTGCCGATCGCGCCCTGCTCGGCATCGTCGTCGATCCGGTGAAGGCGGACCTGGCGCTCAGCGACACGCAGATGAGCATCGTCTCGGGCACGGCCTTCGTGCTGTTCAACCTGCTTGTCGGCATCTTCATCGCGCGCTGGGTCGATCATGGCCACCGCAAGCGCATCCTGATCCTGGGCATCGCGCTCTGGTCGGGCGCGACCGCGCTCACCGGGCTCGCGACGGGCTTCTGGACGCTGGGCCTGACCCGCGTTCTCGTCGGCGTGGGCGAGGCGACGGCCTTTCCGGTGGCGATCTCGATGATTTCGGACCTGTTCTCCCCGGCGCGCCGGCCGCGCTCCATCTCCATCTTTCAGGCCAGCACCTTCGTCGGCCTTGTCGTCGGCTCCATCCTCGCGGGCGTGCTGGCCGCGGCGCATGGCTGGCGCGCCATGTTCGTCATCTGCGGCCTCTCCGGCTTCCTGCTGGTGGCGCTCATGATGGCGAGCATGCGCGAGCCCGATCGGGTCCGGGAACCGGCGGGCGAAGCGGCGCAGGAAGGCAATCTCCTGCGGGCGATCGGCCATCTGGTCCGGCTGCCCGGCTTCGTGGCCCTGTCGCTCGGCATGGCGTTTGCGGGCATGGCGGTCTCGGTGCTGCCGACCTGGGCGCCGGCCTTCCTGCTGCGCAGCCATGGCGTGCCACTGGCGGCCGTCGGCGCGCTTATCGGCCCGGCCGTGGGGCTTGGCGGGATCACCGGGACGATTGCCGCGGGCATGCTTGCCAGCCATCTCGTGCGCAAGCGCGGCGCGGACGTTCACGGCCTGCTGGTGCCGATGATCGCGATCCCGCTC
Organism: Sphingobium sp. SYK-6; assembly: GCF_000283515.1. Classification (GTDB taxonomy): domain Bacteria; phylum Pseudomonadota; class Alphaproteobacteria; order Sphingomonadales; family Sphingomonadaceae; genus Sphingobium; species Sphingobium lignivorans. Next base: position 3,088,047 of record NC_015976.1, on the reverse strand, counting down.
GCCGCGCCGTTCTACCTCGTCTTCATTTCCGCGCAGTCGCTGACGCTCGCCATGTCCTCGGCCGCCGTCATGAACTTCCTGCTGTCGAGTGCCGTGGGGCCATGCATCGCCGTGGCGGTCGGCATCGCGCCTACGCGCATGCGCGCGGTGTCCTCCACGCTCATGCTGCTCGCGCTGGGCATCATCGGGGGCGCGGTGGCGCCGCTCGTCGTGGGCTGGGTGAGCGATGTGCTCGCGCCGCAATATCAGAACGACTCGCTGCGCTATGCGCTCGCGACTATGGCGCCGACGCCGCTCGTCGCGGGCGCGCTGATCTGGCTCGCGTCCGCCCGTATCCGGGCGCGCGCGCCGTCACTTCCTTGAGGCGGCCGCCGCGAGCAGATTGTCCCGCAACCGGATCAGGTCGTTCTGGAGGCGCACATAGGGTTCCGGTTCGAGCCCCGTCGCTTCCAGCACGGTCTCGCGGCCGCAAAATGCCTTCTCGAACATCGCCTTGCCCTGCGGGGTGAGGTTCACGCGGACCTGTCGCTCGTCCTGCGTGTCACGGCGGCGCGTCACATAGCCGGAGGCCTCCAGGCGCTTGAGCATCGGCGTCAGGGTGCTCGACTCGAGGAACAGCTTCTCGCCGAGCTGGCTCACGGTCTGGTCGCCTTCCTCGTTGAGCGCGATCAGGGCCGCATATTGCGGGTAGGTCAGCCCGAGTTCGTCGAACAGCGGCTTGTAGGCCCGGTGAAAGGCGAGATTGGCCGAATAGACCGCAAAACAGAGAAAATCGGGCAGCTTCGCGGCCAGTTCGGGCTCGGGCAGGTCATCGCTCTTCGTCAAAATCCGGTCTCGCACAAGAGGTTGCAGTCAGCCTCTACATAGTCGCGCGCAATTCAATCGCAAGCGATTGACTCGCTCCATGTGAGTCGACTATATAAATCGCACACGATCTAATCGCATCCGATTGAATGGAGATTCCCATGATCGACAAGGTTCGCAAAATGATGATCGCGGCCGCCGTGGCGGGGGCTCTCGCCGGTGGCGTGCAGGCGCAGCCCGTGCGGGCGATCCCCGCCGACCAGTCCGTGCGCAACGTCGTGCTGGTGCATGGCGCGTTCGTCGACGGCTCCGGCTGGCGTGGCGTTTACGAGGATCTGACAGCGCGGGGCTACCGCGTCAGCATCGTGCAGAACCCGCTCACCTCGCTGGAGGACGATGTCGCGGCGACCGATCGGGTTCTCTCCGGGCAGAACGGCCCCGCCATTCTGGTCGGCCACAGCTGGGGCGGGACGGTGATCACCGAGGCAGGTGTGCATCCCAAGGTCGCCGGGCTGGTTTATCTTTCCGCGCTGGCGCCCGACGCGGGCGAGAATACCGCCGGCCAGTATGAAGGCTATCCGGCCGCGTCGCAGTTCGTCATCGATGTCGGCACGGATGGATTTGGCGTCGTGCGTCCCGATCGCTTCCAGTCCGGCTTCGCGGCCGATCTCGCCGATGCGGACGCCGCGTTCCTGCGGGATTCGCAGGTCCCCATCCGCATGTCCGCCTTCGAGACCCGCCTGAAGAATGCCGCCTGGCGTTCCAGGCCGAGCTGGGCGATCATCGCGACCGAGGATCGCGCGTTCGGGGAAGGCATGCTGTCCGGCATGGCGCGGCGCATCGGGGCGACGATTGTCGAGATCCCCGGGAGCCACGCCGCTTTCATTACCCAGCCGGCCGCGGTCGCCGACGTGATCGACGACGCAGCGCGCAGCCTCTCGCAAACGACAAACCGCAACAAATGACGGCTACCTCATCAACCTCGAAGGACGGAGACAGGACCATGGCTTACGTAACGACCAAGGACGGTGTTGAGATTTTCTACAAGGACTGGGGCCCGAAGGACGCCCAGCCGATCATGTTCCATCATGGCTGGCCGCTCAGCGCGGACGACTGGGATGCGCAGATGCTGTTCTTCGTGAACAAGGGCTACCGCGTGATCGCGCATGATCGCCGTGGCCATGGTCGCTCCTCGCAGGTGGCCGATGGTCATGACATGGACCATTACGCAGCCGACGCGGCGGCCGTGGTCGAGGCGCTGGACCTGCGGGGCGCGATCCATGTCGGCCACTCCACCGGCGGCGGTGAAGTCGCCCATTATGTGGCGCGCGCCGGGGCGGGCCGCGTGGCGAAGGCCGTGCTGATCGGTGCCGTGCCGCCGATCATGCTGAACACCCCGGCCTATCCCGGCGGATTGCCCATCGAGGTGTTCGACGGCTTCCGCGCCGCGCTCGCGGCCGACCGCGCGAGCTTCTATCGGGATGTCGCATCCGGGCCGTTCTACGGCTTCAACCGCCCCGGCGCGAAAGTGCTTCCCGCCGTGGTCGACAATTGGTGGCGGCAGGGCATGATGGGCAGCGCCAAGGCCCATTATGACGGGATCAAGGCCTTCTCCGAGACCGACTTCACGGACGATCTCAAGGCGATCGACGTGCCGACGCTGCTCATGCATGGCGATGACGATCAGATCGTCCCCATCGACCACAGCGCACGGCTTGGCATCGACCTGCTCGGCAAGGGCGAGCTCAAGGTCTATCCGGGGCTCCCCCACGGCATGGCGACCGTGAATGCGGACACCATCAATGCCGATCTGCTCGCTTTCATCGAAAGCTGAGCAGGCGCCGGCACGACGCGGCTGAAACGGCGCCGCGCTGCCAATCTCGCGAAGCCGGGCTGCCCCGTGCCGCCCGGCTTCGACGATTATAGGGGCGTGCGGGACTGGGCGGCGTGGACACATTCGCGACCACGGCGGCACGCCATATCGTCATGAACGAGGTCATCCTGGACTCGATCCGGGATTCCGCTTCTTCCTGTTTCTCAAACCTGCTGGCCCGGCGATTTTTCAAGGCAGCGGGATCCCGGATCGAGTTCGGGATGACAAACGAAAAGGACTGAAAAGCGCGCTCCCGGCGTCCTCATGGTCCGCGACGTTTCATGCCGCCTAAGCCTCAGCGGGAAGCCAGCGTCAGGGTCTGCTCCAGCGCTGCCAGCTTGCGCGACTGGTAGGGATCGGCCGCGCTGTTCGCGAAGACCGGCCGCGCCGCTGCCAGCCGTTGCTGTGCCTCGGCCCGGTCGCCGGCGGCCAGCGCCACTTCGGCCAGGGCCAGGTCGAGATTGGCTGGCCAGTCCTGATCGCCGACCAGTTCGGAGACTTTGCGGCGGTCGATGCCGGCGAGCAGCGGCCCGGCCTCGCCCGGTCTTCCGGCGGCGATGAGGCAATCGGCGAGAGCAGCCCGCACGCCCATGGAAAGCGCGGTCTCCGGCCCCGGGACGGCGCGCGCGGCCTGCGCGGCGGCACGGGCATTGGCGATGCCGGCATCATGCAGCCCGGCGCGGCACTGGGACGTCGCCGTGTCCGCGCGCCCGGCAATGGCCTGGAACGCGTTGGCGCCCTCATGCTCGGCCGAAGTGCGCCACACGCGCTCCCCATCGGCCGCCGCCTCGGCATAGCGTTCCAGACTGCCGAGCGATTGCTGGCGCACCGCAAGCAGCTGCATGGTGCGGCGGTGACGGATGCCGTAGCGCTTTTCCATCAGCGGCAGGAGCGCGGTGGCGGCTTCCACGACCTCGGCATGGCGCTTCTGGATCATCAGCGCCTGGATGAGATTGAGGCGGATGTTCAGCGCGTCCGGGCTTTCGGGCCCACTCAGCCGGGTGAATTCCTCGACGAGCGGGCGGAATTGCCGCGCGGCCTCGGCGCCGTCGCCCATGCGGATCGCCATGAAGGCGACGCGCTGGCGCATGTTCAGCCGCTGCCGCAGTGTGAAGTCGTCCGGCAGGGTCTCGGCGATCTCCGAGGCGCGCCGGAAAGCGACGCCGGCAGCCGGCACATCCTCGGATGCCAGCGCGATCGAGCCTTCGGTCGAGGCGAGCCAGACCGCCGGGACGCCGCTGGCCGTGCCCAGCATCCCGCGTGCCCCGGCGAGCAGTTTGCGGGCATTGGGCAGCAGGTTCGGGTCTCCGCTCAGCGCTTCCATCTCGGCCAGATGCAGCCGGGTGATCGCCTGTTCCTGCCGGCCCGCGTTTCCGGCACGGCCATAAGCCGCGTCCGCCTTGGCATATTCGACGCGGGCAGCGGCAAGGTCGGTGCGCTGGTCGAAGGCGCGCGCGAGCGCGGCATGCAGCCGCCCGGCGATCAGGGGCGCCGCGCGGAAGCGGATATCGATCTCGGCGCTGGCGCGACGGGATGCCTCGGCGATCGTCTCCTCGGCGGAGGACGCCTTGGCCGGATCGGCGCGGCCCAGAAGATCGTCGATGAGGAAGCTGTAGGACGCTTCGGCGATCTCGCGCTGGTGCCGCGCTTCGTCCCGCTGCTCGGCGGCAATGAAGGCCGCGGCGGACGTGGCGATGATGCCGACCGCCGCCGCCGCGCTGGCCGCAAGCACCCATGGCCGGCGAGCACGCCGCCGCGTATCCTGCCGCGCCAGATCCTCGAAGCGCTGCGCTGCCGCCTCGGCCGCCGCTGCGTCCTGCCGCCGCTCCTCGATCCGCTCGAGCCGGTCGGCGAGCAGGGCGGCAGAGTCGATCCGCTCGGCGGGATTGCCGGCGGCCGCGGCCGCGATGTCCTCGCGCAGCAGCGGGTCCTCGATCTCGCGCTCCCAGCCGGGAGCCGGCACGCGGCCGAAATCGCCCACCGCGAGCTGGAACAGGATGAGGCCCATGGAATAGACGTCCGACTTGACCGTCGGCACGGAGCCCACCGCCAGTTCCGGCGCGCGATAGAAAGGCGTGCCGGAAAGGCCCGGATCGCCCGAGGCATCGGCGGGCTGCGGCGTGATGGCATAGGGGCTGAGCAGATCCTCGTCGACCACCTGTCCGCTGCCGAAATCGGCGAGGCGGACGCGCGCGTCGTTGCCGGCCGCCTCGATCAGGATATTGGCGGGCTTCACATCCTTGTGCAGCACGCCCACGTCATGCACCGCCGCCAGCGCCCGGGCACTGCGCGCGGCGATCTCGATGCGCCTGGCAAGCGGAATGGCCTTGAGGTCGCCTGCCGCCCGGGCCCAGTCGATGAGGCTCATGCCGCTGTCGCGACTCTCCAGAAAATAAGGCGCGGTCTCGAAATTCCATTCGAGCAGCGGGACGAAAGGCCCGTCCGGCCCCAGCGCGGAAAGCAGCAGCCGGGCGACCATGGCCTCGCGCCGGAGCTGGCGCAGGCCGTCGGGCGTGTCGGCGAACTTGAAGACGCGTGTCTCGCCGGTCTTCTCGTGCCGGCTGCGCCAGACGTCGTTCTCGGGCTTGTCGCCGAGCGGCTCGATCAGGCGCCATTGCGGGCGGCCGGGCACGATGTCGCCGGGCGTGAAGGCGAAGCGTGGCGGCGCCGGCGTGGTCAGCGTCTCGACGGTGACGGGCGCGGCGAGCCGATAGCCGATGCGCGTGACCGTGGCGATCGCGTCCTGATTGCGCGGGCCGAGCGCGCGCCGCAGCTTGGCGATGGCCGTGGGGATGGAGCTTTCGACGACGTTGATGCCGTTCCACACCGTGTCGAGCAACTCGTCCTTGGAGACGGTTTCGCCGGCGCGCAGGCAGAGTTCCAGCAGCAGTTCGAGCGGCTTGGCCTCGAGCGTGACCGGTGCCCCGTCGACCAGCAGCGTCCAGCTCGCCTCGTCGAACACGACCGTGCCGAATGTCCAGCGCCGCCGCCGACGACGGGTCGTTTCAGGCCGTTCCCCGGCTCCTTCTTCCATGCTGCCCCCACATCACCATGACTTCAGAATATCTTGAGAATTCCATCAAGACGCCCGTCGCGCAACCCGCCATGTCCTTCATGTCCATCCGGCCGGGCGGATGGACCGCCAGCGATCGGTCGGTCGGGCGCAGTCGGTGAAGGGGGACAGCGACATGAAGGGCAGGATACTGGGCTTCGATGCATCGACCGGGTCGGGAGCGATCACGAGCGAGAGCGGCGAGCGGTTCACGTTCGTCGCCGCGCAATGGCGGGGGCAGCAAGCCATTCAGAATGGCCTGACAGTCGACTTCGAGCCGATGTCGGGAGTCGCGACGGAGATCTATCCGGTGGGGAAGGGCCTTGAGGTGCCCGTCGACCTGTCGCACCTTGCTGCCTCGCCCGCCGTGCAGAAGATCCGCGAGTTGGCGATGACGACGCTGGTCTTTCCGCTGGCGGCGCTGCTGCTGGTCGCGACCCTGCTGCCGATGGTGAGCACCATCCAGGGCAGCTTCTCGCTCTGGAGCCTCGGCACGCTGCAACGGCAAGTGAGCGCCAATCCGTTTCTCGGCAACGGCAATGTCGCGGGCGCTGAGCGTGCGCTGGCGGAACTCGATGCGCGGGAAGCCAGGTTGCAGCGGCCCATGACCGGTTTTGGCGGCATGCCGATCGACAATGGGCCCGCCCTGCAGCGCGTCGCAGAAGCGCGCGCCAGCATGGAGGCCCGGCTGAGCGCCGCGCGCATGGCGAGGACGGCCAATGCCCTGCTCGGTCTGCGCTGGCTGGTGCCGCTGCTCGCCGCCGTGCTCCTGTGGTTCTGCTGGATGGGCAAGGCCACGCGGACGATCGCGCTCGTCACGGGCGGGGTCTCGATCGTCACGGCGATCGCCGTCTTCGCCTATCGGCAGTCGATCGTGACATTCGCCGGCGCGGGCGAGAATGCGATCGGGGCGATGGTCTCGGCCAATCTCGAAGCCGCGATATCGGTGGCGATCGGCACATGGCTGATAGGCCTCATCGGCGTCGCGCTGGTGCTGGCCGCGCTCGGCATCGTTCGAAATCCGCTGGCGGCACGGGGCTGAGAGGCACGGGGCCGAGGCGGCGCGGCCGGGTCGGCCGACAAATCTCACGCATGAAGGAGGACAGGATCGTGAAGCGACTCATTATGTGTTCGGCCATGGCGCTGGCGCTCGCCGGATGCGGCGGCGGTAGCGGTGACGGCGACGGAGCGGAGGCCGGCGACGAGTCCGGCGCGGCGGGCCGCACGCTTTCGGGCAATGCCTCGGCCGAGGAAGTGGCGGAAGCGACCCGGGGCAATGTCTCCTGCCCGCCGCGCATCGCAACGCAGCGCCCGGCCGGCGCGCCGGTCGACGACGTGGTCGGCGTACGCCCCGGCATGAGCTGGGACGAGGCAGCCAATGTCGTCCAGTGCGACAATCCCATGCTGGTCGTCACCGAGAATAGCTCGCGCAAATACCGCATCGAGACTCACGGCGCGAAGATCCGCCACGGGTTCGATGCGAAGTTCGCCGAGGCGCGAGTGGAGAAGACGGGGCAGGAGATCGTCCGCGAGATGCAGCGCGACGCCATGCGCCGCGCCAACAATGCCTATGAGGCGCCGCTCCAGCCGGGCCAGACCCGCTATTATGTCGGCACGATGGGCCTGCCGGGGCAGGAGCGGGTGATCTCGGTCGCGCGCGAGGAATATTATCCGGAGGGGCAATCGCCGACGGTGGCGAGCGTGGAGCAGGCGCTCATCGCCAAATATGGCACGCCGACCAGCCAGGCGGACAATGGTCCCCGCCGCTCGCTCTCATGGAAATATGATCCGACCGGGCGCCTCGTCACGGAAACCTCGCCACTCTACCACAGCTGCACCGTCAATCCCTCGCCCGATTCCGGCTCCAGCCTGTCCCCCGATTGCGGGGTGACGGTGGCGGCCGACATCGGGCGCTCCAGGGACAATCCGGGGCTGGCGCACAGTCTGGCAGTGGCATCGCAGAACGGCGCCTCGGGCTATGCCGCCATCGAGAATACCGAGCAGGCCCTGGCGCGTGCCGATGAGGAGCGGCAGGCCAGCGAATTGCAGCAGGCCGATCAGGGCGCCGCGAGGCCCAAGCTGTGAGCGGGGGTATCGCGCACCGCCGGGCGTTCGTGCCGGCGCTGGCAACGCTCGCACTGCTCGCCGCCTGCTCGGTGGTCGAGTCCGGGAGCGACAACCAGACCGATCCCTCCGCCGTGCCGGCCGGGGGCGATGCCTTGTCCTCGCCAGTCGCAGGTGCGCCTCCGGCGGAGGCCGCCACGCCAGCGGCGCCGCCGGTGCCGGCCGAGATCGCCGCGCGCACGGGCGAGCTGACCGCGCCGGACGATTTCGCGATGGTGATGCTCTATTACAGCCTCACCGGCCTGCAGCCGCCCATCGACAAATGGGTGGAGGATGACATGAGCGTGCGCACTGCGGCGCCCGCCGACAAGGCGGCCGCGCGTGAGGCGGTTCGCGCCCGGTTCGCGTCCGGCCTGCAGTCGGTCAAGGATGTCGGGCGGCTTCGCATCACGTCGAATGCCAATCTCAGCGATTATGATCCGAGCTACGGCGAATATAGCGTGCGGGTCTTCGCGCCCAGTTCGTCGCTCATCTTCAATCGCTCGGGCGAGCGCATCCATGTGAAGTTCGACAATGCGCAGGCCGCGCAGCGCTGGAGCGTCCCGCAGGTCGAGGCCCAGTCCATCCGGGATCGCATCCAGTACCCGTCCGCCGTCGCCGTGGACGCGCTGCTGCAGATCACCGGCGCGGCGCCGGAACGGGATGGCGGCACGATCCGCGCGCGCGTGATCTCCTACGAACTCAAGAACAACAATTCGGGCACCACCATTGCCCGCGTGACGGTGCCGCAATGAGGCCCGGCACGGGTCCGGGAGGCGGCCAGCCGGTCGCGCGGGGTGAGGGAAGTGGAGGAAAGGGCGGATGATATCCTTCTTCAATGTGAGCGTGGATGATTTCGAGCTGTGGCGGGAGCATGGCTCCGCCGCGGGGGTGAAGACCTGGAGCGAGAGCCGCGTGAGCGGCAGCGGCGGCCACAACAACACGCCCGTCAACATCAGCACCCATGTCACGACGCGCAACGAGTTCTTCCTTGTCGACGGCGGCAAGGAAGCGGCGATCTCGCTGACCGGCGCCGTGCCGCTGCGGGACGGGCAATCCGCCAGCGTGGTCTATGTCAGGCGCCGGGGCACGACAAGCGGCTATCCCGTCCTGTTCCGGAACCACGCGAGCAATGACGAGCGCGTCTACAACGGCGTCATCGACGTGGCGGGCGGCAATGGATGCGGCATGCTGATCCTCGCCGTGCTGGTGGGCGGCGGTCTTGGCTATCTCCTGGGCGGCGAGCTTCTGCTCATTCTCGGCGCGATCGGGATGCTGACGGTCGTCATCATGCGAAACCTGAAGCTGCGGGCGACGAACAAGCAGATGATCCAGGATGCCCGCGCGCTGATCGGCGCGAGCAGCTGAGCGATCCCATCCACGCTTCCGGGACGAGGGCGCGCGGGCCCCGTCCATGGCGGGCGAGGAGGGGAGGAATGCCGGGCGAGAACCAACCTCGCCCGGCATTTTTCGTTCCGGCCGCCCGACAGCCGGTCGCCCTGGCGGCACGACCCGTCAACTTCCGGCTTGCTCCCTGAGCGGGTGGAACATATAAGGAACATATGGCCCGTCTATCCCTCGCCGAGCGGCTCGAAATCCTGGCGGACGCGGCAAAATATGATGCGTCCTGCGCCTCGTCCGGCACGAGCAAGCGGAACAGCCGGGACGGGAAGGGGCTGGGCTCGACGGAAGGCATGGGCATTTGCCATGCCTATGCGCCCGATGGCCGCTGCATCTCGCTGCTCAAGATCCTGCTCACCAACCACTGCATCTTCGATTGCCATTATTGCGTGAACCGCAAGAGCTCGAATGTGCGCCGCGCCCGGTTCACGCCGCGCGAAGTGGTGGACCTGACCCTCAGCTTCTATCGGCGCAATTATATCGAAGGCCTGTTTCTCTCCTCCGGCATCGTTCGCTCTTCCAGCCACACGATGGAGCAGCTGATCGAAGTGGCGCGGTCCCTGCGGGAGGATCACGCGTTTCGCGGCTACATCCATCTCAAGACGATCCCGGAAGCCGATCCGGAACTGGTCGAGCGCGCGGGCCTGTGGGCCGACCGGGTGTCGATCAATGTCGAGCTGCCTACGGACGCGGGGCTGGCGAGGCTCGCGCCGGACAAGGACAGCGGGCAGATCGAGAGCGCCATCGGCCGCATCGGCGATGCCATCGTCGAGGCGAAGGATGCGCGCAGGCGCTTCCGCCATGCGCCGCGCTTCGCGCCCGCCGGCCAGTCCACGCAGATGATCGTCGGCGCGGACGGCGCGAGCGACAGCCAGATCATCGGCCGGGCGAACGGCCTCTACGATCGGTTCGGGCTGCGCCGCGTCTATTATTCCGCCTTCAGCCCCATTCCGGATGCCAGCGCCGTGCTGCCGCTCCGGCGGCCGCCGCTGATGCGCGAGCATCGGCTGTACCAGTCCGACTGGCTGGTGCGTTTCTATGGTTTCTCGGCCACCGAAGTGCAGCAGGCGACCGATGCGGAAGGCATGCTGGCGCTCGATATCGATCCGAAGCTGGCCTGGGCGCTGAAACATCGGGAAAGCTTCCCGGTCGACATCAATCGCGCCACGCGCGAGCAGCTGCTGCGCGTCCCGGGACTGGGCACGCGCGCGGTGGCGGCCATCCTCCAGGCGCGCCGGCACCATCGGCTGCGGCTCGAGGATCTGGGGCGCCTCACCCGTTCGGTTGCCCGGCTGCGCCCTTTCATCGTCACGGCGGACTGGCGGCCGGCCTCGATCACGGACAGCATCGATCTTCGCGAGCGTCTCGCCCCGCCGCCGCGCCAGATGGAGCTGTTCGGTTGACCGCGCGGCCCGGCGCCACCAGTCGGCAGCACTGCATCCTCGTCGAGCGGCCCGATGACCTGGAAGCCTGGCGGGAGCAGGCGCGCGCGCTGGCGGCAGCCGGCGTGGCGCCCGAGCATGTCATATGGTCCTTGCAGTCCTCCGGCGCGGCCGATCTGTTCGGGGGCGCCGCTGCGCCCGCCGCCTGCCTTTCATCACTGGCGGCGCCCCTTGCCGTGCGCGCGAACGAAGCCTTTCTCGGGCTCGCGCAGGTCGTGATCCGGCATCGCGATGCAGCCCGTTTCGCCTTGCTCTATCGCCTGCTCTGGCGGCTGCAGGGAGATCGCCGGCTGATGGAAAAGCCGGCCGATCCCGACGTTCATCGGGCCATCGCCATGGGCCGGCAAGTCCGGCGGGACATCCACAAGATGCGCGCATTCGCGCGGTTCCGGGCCGTCACGGAGCCGGACGGGGGCGAGCGCTACATCGCCTGGTTCGAGCCGGAGCATCATGTGGTGCGCGCCAATGCCCGCTTCTTTCTTGATCGCTTCGCCAGTCAGCGCTGGTCGATCCTCACGCCCGATCTCTGCCTCCACTGGGATGGCGAGTCGCTGGTCGAGGCACCGGGGGCCGACCCGCGCGATGCGCCGCGGGAGGATGCCACGGAGGATCTCTGGCAGCGTTATTATGCGTCGATCTTCAATCCCGCGCGCCTGAAGGTCGGCATGATGGTCAAGGAGATGCCGCGCCGCTACTGGAAGAATTTGCCCGAGGCGCAATTGATCCCGCAGCTCATCGCCGGTGCGCAGGCGCGCGAGGCGGCCATGGTGGCGCAGGGCGCCGATCCCTTTCCGGCCGCGCCGCCTGGGACGCTGGAAGAGATCGCGCAGGGAATCGCCGCCTGCCGCCGCTGCCCCATCGGCTGCAATGGCACGCGCGCCGTTCCGGGCGAGGGGCCGGCGCAGGCCCGGCTCCTGATCGTCGGCGAGCAGCCCGGGGATAGCGAGGAGCGCGCCGGCCGGCCCTTTGTCGGGCCGGCCGGGCAGCTTCTCGATCGTCATCTCCAACAGGCGGGGCTGGATCGCGCATCGATCCGGCTGACCAACGCGGTGAAGCATTTCAGGTTCGAGCCGCGCGGCAAGCGGCGCATTCACCAGACGCCCACGGCCGGGCAGATCGATCGCTGCCGCTGGTGGCTGGAGGCCGAGCGGCGGCTCGTGAAGCCGGACATGGTCCTGGCGCTGGGCGCCAGTGCGGGACGGGCCCTGCTGGGCCGCGCGCCGAGGCTGGCCGACGAGCGCGGCACGGCGATGCGTCTGGCGGACGGCGCCGGCCTCTGGCTGACGGTCGATCCCAGCTATCTGCTCCGGCTCGACGGCGCCGCGCGGGACCGGGAAGAAGCGCGCTTTCAGGATGACCTGGCCCGATTGCGCATCATGCTGGAAGAGCCGGCCGCCACGCCCTGAGCGCCCGTCCTGCCCGTGGCGGGAAATCCGGAAATCGCCCGGAATTCTCCTTCTCCTCCTTGCCCCGAGGTGCTAGGGGGCCGCCATCGACACGTCCCGATGCTGGCAAGGCCAGCGCTTTTATGTCTGGGGTGATGCTATGTTTGCCGAGGTCGACGCGGTCCTGCTGGCGCGCATTCAGTTCGCTTTCACGGTGAGCTTCCACTTCATCTTTCCGGCCTTCTCCATCGGGCTCGCGAGCTATCTCGCGGTGCTCGAGGGCCTGTGGCTGAAGACCGGCAAGGCCGTCTATCTCGACCTGTTCCGCTACTGGCTCAAGATCTTCGCCATCACCTTCGCGATGGGCGTGGTCTCCGGCATTGTCATGTCCTACCAGTTCGGCACCAACTGGTCGGTCTTTTCGGACGTGGCGGGTCCGGTCATCGGGCCGCTCATGGCCTATGAGGTGCTCACCGCCTTCTTCCTGGAAGCCGGCTTCCTCGGCGTGATGCTGTTCGGCATGAACCGCGTCGGCAGGAAGCTGCATTTCTTCGCGACGGTCATGGTCGCGCTCGGCACGTTCGTGTCCGCTTTCTGGATCCTCTCGGTCAACAGCTGGATGCAGACGCCGCAGGGGCACATCCTGGGCGACAACGGCCAGTTCCTGCCCGGCGAGAGCTGGCTGCCGATCATCTTCAATCCCAGCTTCCCCTACCGGCTCGTCCACACCGTGACTGCCGCCTATCTCACCACGGCGCTCGTCGTGGGGGCAACCGGCGCGTGGCATCTGCTGAAGGGACGGGCAAGCGAGCATGCCCGCAAGATGTTCTCGATGGCCATGTGGATGGTCGCGCTGGTCGCGCCGGTGCAGATCTTCGTGGGGGACATGCACGGCCTCAACAGCTGGGAGCATCAGCCGGCCAAGGTGCTGGCGATGGAAGGCCATTTCGAAAGCTATCCCGAAGGCGCGCCTTTCATCCTGTTCGGCCTGCCGAGCGATCGCGGCGAGCGCGTCGATTACGCCGTGGAGATCCCGGGGCTGACCTCGCTGCTGCTGGAGCATGACTTCAAGGCGCCGATCGAGGGGCTCAAGACCTTTCCGGCCGACGAGCGCCCGCCCGTCGCCGTCGTCTTCTGGTCATTCCGCATCATGGTGGGGCTCGGCGTCCTCATGCTCACGCTCGGCGTGGCGAGCCTGTGGGCCCGCTGGCGCAAGGGCCTCTACGACTGGCCGCTCCTCCATCGCTTCGCGCTGGTGATGGGGCCGGCGGGCTTCGTGGCCGTCATTGCCGGATGGGTGACGACGGAGGTGGGGCGCCAGCCTTATGTGATCTACGGCCTGCTGCGCACCGCGGACGCCGCCTCGCCGCTGGGCGCGCCGGCCGTCGCGGCTTCGCTGCTGGCTTTCGTCATCATCTATTTCGCGGTGTTCGGCGTCGGCACCTGGTATATCCTGCGGCTCATGAACACGCCGCCGCGCCCCCATGAATCGGGTGTGGAGACGGAAGAGCGCGGCCCGATCCGCAGCGCCGGCATCACGCCCGGCCCGGCCCAGAACAGGGGAGCGGGCACGGCCGGGCCCGCCGCAACGCGGGAGGACGAAGCATGATCGATCTCACGATGATCTGGGCGTTCATCATCGCCTTCGCCGTCTTCGCTTATGTGGTGATGGACGGGTTCGATCTGGGCATCGGCATCCTCTTCCCCACCTTGCGCGTGGGCCATGGCCGCAATCGCGCGATGAACTCGATCGCGCCGGTCTGGGACGGGAACGAGACCTGGCTGGTGCTCGGCGGGGGCGGGCTCATGGCGGCTTTCCCGCTCGCTTATGCGGTGATCCTGCCGGCGACCTATCCGCTCATCATCGCCATGCTGCTCGGCCTCGTCTTTCGCGGCGTCGCTTTCGAATTCCGCTGGCGCGATCCGGCGCACCGGGCCTTCTGGGATACCGCTTTCTTCGGCGGCTCGGTCATCGCCGCGCTCTCGCAGGGCATGATCCTGGGCGCGCTGCTGCAGGGCATAGACGTCACCGGCCGCGCTTATGACGGGAGCTGGTGGGACTGGCTCACGCCCTATACGCTGCTCACCGGGCTGGGGGTCGTCGCCGGCTATGCGCTGCTCGGCGCGTGCTGGATGATCTGGAAGCTGGAAGGGGACGTGCAGGAACATGCCTATCGCCTCGCCGTGCGCGCCGCCATCGCCACGCTGCTGCTGATGGGCGCGGTCAGCGTCTATAACCTGCTCCTGCTCGACCAGTATCGGGAGCGCTGGCTGGACATGCCCAATATCCTCTTCGCCAGCCAGGTTCCGCTGCTCACCGCCATCGTGGCGTTCGGGCTGTTCTATGCGCTGAAGACGCGCCGCGACCTGATGCCCTTCCTTCTGGCGCTCGCGCTGTTCCTGCTCGGCATGGCGGGCATCGGCGTCACCATCTGGCCTTATGTCGTGCCGACCCAGATCACGATCTGGGATGCCGCCGCGCCGGAATCGAGCCAGATCTTCATGCTCGTCGGCGTGGCGCTCACCTTGCCGCTGATCCTCGCCTATACCGGCTGGGCCTATTGGGTGTTCCGGGGCAAGGTCGGCCATGAGGGCTATCATTGATGCGTGATGCGGACGAGGCCCCGCTCTGGCAGCGCCTCGCCTGGATGGCCGCGATCTGGGCCGCCAGCGTCGCCGTGCTCGGCGCGGTGGCATGGCTGCTGCGCCTCTGGATCGCCTAGGGCTGATCGACATTGTCCTGCGGACGCCTTCGGCTCCAGCGCTGGCGGCCTACCATCTCGTCACGCACGACGTCATTCCGGACCTGATCCGGGATCCCGGGTCGAGCCCGGGATGACCAACGAAAAATAGTTGAAAAGCGCGCTTCTGGCTTCCCCAAGGTCCGCGGATTGGTCCACGTCGCCGAGCTTCGATCCACAATCCGCGCTGGGACTTCCGGTCGGGCATTCCTCCTCTGCTCGGCGCTTTGTCAGAAGCCGAATGGCGTCTGATGCATTAGGGTGGGCGAGGGGCAGTCCGCCCCGCGAAGGAACATGCCCATGCTGGTCAACCCGTTCTCCCTCTGGCTGGACATGGTCCGCACAGGCATGGACATCGCCCAGACGATCAGCGGGACGCAGAATGTCGTCATGGCCCGCCTGCCGGTCATCGCCGCGGCCTTCCATTCGCCCCTGACCGCCGATCACCGCGAGCTCAGCCTGATGGTGAGCGAGAAGGTGGATGCGTTCGGCAAGGCGTCGGTGGCGCGGGCGAGGGACGATGCCTCGATCCGGGATGCCTGGTCCGCGAATGCACGGGACATGGGGCGGCTGGCCGGCGGCGCCATGCTGGGCCCGCAGGACTGGCTTGCCATCATGAACCGCAACACCGCCGCGATGACCAGCTGGTTCGCGATTCCCGCCAAGGTTCTGGCGCCCTATCACAAGGCGGTCACTGCCAATGACCGGCGGCTGGCGCGGCGCGGCCGGCGGATGTGATGCGCCGCCCCTCGCAGATGGTCCGCGGCCTGCTGGTGCGCCAGATACAGGACGTGTTCAACGATCGCGAACGGGGCGAGGCGCCGGTTGTCCGGTCCGATGAGGCGCTGTTCGATCGCGGATCGGAGATCTGGCGCGTGCACGGGGACGTCACCACGATGATGATCGGCGGCGTGACCGCGCTGCTGCTGCAGATGCTCCATCCCGCCGCGCTCGCGGGTGTATGGGATCACAGCAGCTTCCGCAGCGACATGCTCGGCCGCCTGCGCCGCACCGCGCGCTTCATCGCCGTCACGACCTTCGGCGAACGGACGCAAGCCGAGGCGGCGATCGCGCGCGTCCGGGACGTCCATGCGCAGATCAGCGGCGTGCTGGACGATGGAACAGCCTATCGGGCGAGCGATCCCCGCCTGCTCGCCTGGGTGCATGTCTGCGAGGCGATGGCGTTTCTGGAGGCATGGCGCGCCTTTGGCGAGCCGGGCATGACCCGCACCGCGCAGGATCGTTATTTCGCGCAGCACGCCCGCATTGCCCGCGCGCTCGGTGCCGCGCCGGTGCCCGAGAGTCGCGCGGAGGCGGAGACACTGATCGAGAGCTTCCGCCCGGAACTGCGCGTGACCGCGCGGACCCGGGCCGTCGCCCGCATGATCCTCGACCATCCGCCGCCCACCCTTGCGATGCTGCCGACGCAGAAGCTCGTCATGCAGGCGGCGGTGGAGATCATGCCGCGCTGGGCGAGGAAGCTCCACGGCTTCGCGCGGCCGCCTTTCTCCGGCCCGCTCGTGCGCGGCAGTGCCTTCGCGCTCGCGCAGACGGTCCGCTGGGCCTTCAGGCCGGAGAGTGCGCGTCCCACCGGCTCAGGCGGCGCCCGCGTTCAGCCCGGGTCCTCGATGAGATAGTCGATCGGCTTAAAGCTGCCGCCATTGCTCGCATAAGCGGAGCAGGCCGTCAGGCCGATGACGAGGTCCATTTCCGCGCGCAGCACGATCCTGTCGCCCGCGCGGCTCAGCGGAGGCAGCACGCTGATCTTGCCGTCCGGCCCCACCGGCACGTTCATGAAGCAGTTGAACGCCACCGGAATCATGTCTTCCGCGATGCCGTAGGGCGCGAGCGTGGCGGCGAGATTGCCGAAGCATCCGGGCGCCACCGGCTTGTCGGGATAGAAATGCAGGAAGGTGTCGACGCTGCACGGCGTCAGCAGGAAGTCGTGACAGCCGACCGTGTCCTGCTCGATGGCGAGCAGGACATTGGACCGGTTGGACCAGAGCCGGTTGCCGGTCGTGAGGCGGATCGTCTCTTCATAATCGAGCGTGCGCCCGTTGCTCAGCACCTCGCGCACGTCGGCGCGGTTATAGGCGAGCAGGTCCGCGACCTGCGTCCCTTCCGGGTCGATGACCGTCAAGCGCTGGCCCTTGAGAAGCTCGAAGGCCACGCCCGAGCGCGGGGGGATGCGCTGCGGCGTCATACCGCCGCTCGCGGATCGTGGAAGGGGCATTTCCAGTCATTCCCGACCAGCCGGCCGCTATACTGCGCCGCTTCGCTCGACTCGCCGTGGCGGGAGAGCATGGGGTTGGGCGATCCGGCGAGGTCCGTATCCCGGCCGATGATGGTCTCGCGGATTTTCTCGTAGCGCCCTTCCTGCCGCAGCTGCTCGAACTGATCGTGCAGGTTGAAGACGATCACCGGGCGCTCGAAGCGGCGCGCCGGCCGGCTGGCGGCGGGATGCAGCCCAACGGCGAAAAAGGCTTCCCCGCCGAAGCTGAGCGAGAAATGCGGGTCGTCCGGATCGCCGCTCACCCGCTCGTCGAACGGCACGCCGAGCCAGGCGTCCTTGTCCGCGAGGGACTGGAGCCGGTCCCACATCGCGCGTTCGAAGGCTTCCTCGTCCAGCGGGACGGGCTTGGCGAAAATGATCGCGAGGCTGCGGAACAGGCCGGGGTCCGCGCTGTAGGAGTCGGCCCAGGCAAGCAGCTCGCGGTGCAGCCGCACATCGTCCCAGCCGCTGTCGATCGACCAGCCGACAAGGACATGCAGCGTCCCGCGCGAGAGGGCCGACTTGGCGCCCACGCAGGGAAAGCGCCTGTCCATGATGAAGGTTTCGAACGCTTGACGCAGACGCCGTTCTTCCGCTGGCGAGATCAACATGAAGGCGGCTTCCATTCCCTTGTCCGTTTACAGTGGGGTGGAAAAACCCGGGCGCCGCTTTCGTTCCTCCAGCCGGGCCAGGAACCGGCCCCAGACGGGGTTTCCTTATCCTGCTTTAGTGATTTGGGCCTGACGCCGCGCGGACCGTTCGCCGCGGGAAGGCGAGGGCCGCGCGCTTCTGGCTGGTCCCGGGCGCATCCCGTCTCACTGCGTTTCTTGCGCGCCCCCGCTGCCCAACTCGGTCAGCATCCGCTTGTGATGCTGGATCAGTTCTGCAGTCCGCCCGGCAAGCTCCTGTAATTTCTGGTCATCGCCATTGTTGGCGAAGCTGCTGTGCAGGTAGAAGGCCTCGTCATGCGCGGCGGCCTGTTGCCCGAGATAGACGTCATCGAACTCCGCGTCGCTCGCGTTCTTCAGATTGTCGATCATGGCGCGTCGGCGGGGGTCGAGATTCTGCGCGGGCGCCCGGTTGACCGGATTGGCCGCCACGAACGACTGGAGTTCGCTCATCGTCTTTCCGTGATCTTCGGTCATCCGGGCCGCGAAAGCGCGGATTGCCGAATTGCGCGTCCGCTCGGACGCGATTGCGGCGGCCTCGACTTCATACATGTCGCCGATCGTCGCCTGCGGGATATAATAAGTGCTGGTGAGCGGCGCAGCGGTGCTCGAAACGCCCTCGGGCCGGACGCCTTCATGGTCGCGCGCTACCGTGCCGTCGCCTTCGGACGGCTTCTGCCGGTCGTTGCAACCGGCGAGAAGCAGCGCCAGAAGCGCCAAGCCCAGGCTCGTCCTTGTTCCCGAAACATGTCTCATGGCTGTTCACTCCCATTGGCGGCCGCGTTGTCCACCGGCTCGGCGAGCGGCGCCGATCCCGCCGGGCCCGGACGCGCCGAAATCGGGATCTCGTCGGGGCCTCCGCCGCCCTGCACTTCATTGATGACGTCGGTCGAGACATTCCCGCGCCCCGGCCCCTCCGCGGGGTCGACGTCGCTGGCCGTCTGCTGGTTGCAGGCGCTCAAGGCGAGCGCCGCGGTCATGGTGGCGATCAGAACATGCGGTCTTTGCACGGACAATTCCTCTCAGCGTCTGCACATCCGCGCCCCTGAGGCCGGCGACCGGCTACGGAGCGGCGGACGCCTCTCTCAGGAGAACAACATCCTTTGCCGGCCCCGCGTTGCGACGGAACGCCCGGTGACTAATCCATGTTGCAAAAAGTCCGGGGCTGAGGCGGCAGTCCGCGATATCCGGCAACTGCGCGCGAGCCGGCCCGGACCAGTCCGATGCTCGGCCTCTTAAACTGGCTGGCTCTGGCGGTCTTCAAGGCAGCGGGCTCCCGGAGCAAGTCCGGGATGACATCGTAAGTGACGAGACAGGGTGGCCGCCATGGCCTCGGGATCTGTCCACGCCGCTTGCGCCGCCGCGCGCAGCCGGTCGGCCTCGGACGGTCGCGCAGGCGCCTTTCGGTTCGCCGCGAGCGCCTCGCCTCAGCCGCGCGTCAGCTCCATGAGGCGCACCAGGTCGGCCATGGTCTCGTTGACGGGGGCGGGCACGCCGGCGGCGCGGGCGCGCGTGCAGATGGCGCCGTTGATGAACTCGATCTCGCTGGCCCGGCCGGCGATCATGTCCTGCAGCATCGAGGCTTTGTGGCCGCGATGGGAAGTGAGCGCGAAATCGATCGCGCCGGCGATCCGCGCCTTGTCCACGGCCACGCCACAGGCGCTCGCGGTGGCCACCACTTCGTCCACCATCGCCGCGACGATGCGGCGGCCGGGCGCGTTGTCGATGCCTGCATTGGGCTGGCCGGTCACGGCGCCCAGCGCGTTGAGCGCCGCGTTGAACGCTACTTTCTCCCAGATCGCGACGTCGATGTCCTCGGCATGGCGCGCATCGAAGCCGGCCCGGGCGAGCAGGGCGACGGCGGCCTGCGCGGCCTGCGTCCCGGCGGGCGTCATCGCCCCCAGTTCGATATGGCCGCTGCCATGGGATTCGACGCTGTTCGGGCCGTGCAGGTCGGCCGGGAGCGCGGCGATGCCCTTGAGTATCTGATCGGCGGGAAAGGTCTCCGCCACGATTTCCGGGTTGCCGAGGCCGTTCTGGAGCGTGAGCACATACATGCCCGAGCCGGCGAGATGGGCAATGGAGCGGATCGCGGCGGCGCTGTGCATGCCCTTTGTGAAGAGCAGCGCAAGATCGGCGGGGGCTTCCACATCCTGCGCGAGCGCGGCCCGCAGCGGCACGGTGCGCGTGCCATCGTCGTCGGTCAGATGGATGCCTTCGCGCCCGATCCGCTCGAGCCGCTCGCGGTCCACGTCGATCAGGGTCACGTCCGCGCCGCTCTGCGCGATGCGCGCGGCGAACAGGCATCCCATGGACCCCGCGCCGATCACGATGATGTTCCGCATATCTGTTCTCCCGTCGCCCGTTCCGCCGCGCATTCCCGGCGGGGAGCCCTGCGCGCATGGCCTCGCCGTTTCGCAGGCACCTAGGGGCGGCGGGCAATGCCGGTCAAGCGTCCCGCGTCCGGGCCGGCGTCCCTATTCCGCCTGTTCCGCTCCGGGGCGGAAGAGGTGGATTTCTGTCACCCTATGTAATTGTCGACCTATAATGGATTGAAAAAATGTCGTAAAATTCCAGATCATCGCATAATGCAACGTCCTCCGATCCTGTCTCCCTGATCCTTCGCTTGCTATATTATCCATTCCTGACGGGGCTTGGCCGAGCTAACCTGCGCGGCGACCGGGCGAGGCATCCCGGCGCAGGAAGGAGAGGAAGCATGAGGAATTTCGCGGGCAAGGTGGCCTTCGTCACCGGCGGCGCCAGTGGCATCGGGCTCGGCATGGTGCGCAACTTTCTGGCCGAGGGCATGAAGGTCGTCATTGCCGACTATAATGAGGATCATCTCGATCAGGCCCGCGAGATCCTGCGGGGGAACAATGCCACGCATCTCATCCGGGTGGACGTGGCGGATCGGGAGAATCTGCGCGCCGCGGCGCAGGAAGCGCTGGACGTCTTCGGCAAGATCCATCTGCTTGCCAACAATGCCGGCGTGGGCGGCGGCGGCAATGCCGACGATCCGGATTTCGAGGACTGGGACCGCTCGATCGGCATCAATCTTGGCGGCGTGGTCAATGGCACCAAGATCATCGTGCCGATCATCAAGGCGCAGGGGGAGGGCGGCCATATCGTCAACACCTCGTCCATGGCCGGCGTCGTTCCGCTGCCGGGCATGGGCGCTTATTCCGCCGGCAAATATGCCGTGCGCGGCTTCACGCAGGCGCTGCGTCTCGATCTCGCGCCGCATGGCATCGGCGTCTCCTGCCTCTATCCCGGCGCGGTGAAGACGGCGCTGATGGCGATCCCGGAGGATGACGCCAGCGCGCCGCCGGGCGAGGAAGGCGATTTCATCCGCAATCTCTGGGCCGCCATGCGGGTCGCGGTCGATCCCATGGACATGGGCCGGCTGGTGGTCGACGCGATCCGCGAGAACCGCTTCCACATCCTCACTCATGCCGAGTTCCTGGAGGAGGTCCAGGAGCGCCATCGCACGATCGAGGATGCCTTTCTCACCGAGCTGCCCGTGCCGGCCGCTCGCGCCGCTTTCGAGCGCTACCGGCGCGAGACGGTGGACCGGCTGTTCGCCATGCCGGTGATCGACTAAGGCTAATCGACATCCAGCGCTGGCGGCCTGCAAATGGCGCTTTCCCGGGCTTCCGGTGCTCACGTACTTTGAGTACGCTGCGCGCCGGGTCCCGAAAAACCACCATTTTCGCCACGCCATCATCTGAATGTCGATCAGCCTTAGGGAGTGGCCATGAAGCTCTATGATCGCCAGGGCACGCCCAACGCTGCCCGCATCCGCATCGTCCTTGCCGAGAAGGGGCTGGAGGATCAGGTCGAGTTCGTCACGGTCGACCTGATCGCTGCGGAGCAGAAGCAGGCCTGGTTCCTCGCGATGAACCCGATCGGCAAGACACCGGTGCTGGTGCTGGATGACGGCCTCGTCCTCTCGGAATGCACCGCGATCACCGAATATCTCGATAATCTCGCCGGTCCGCCCACACTCACCGGGGGCACGGCGCGCGAGAAGGGGCTGATCCACATGATGCAGCGCCGTGTCGAGATCATGCTGCTCGATCCGGTCGACGATTATTTCCATTATGGCACGCCCGGCCTCGGCCCGGCCTTGCGGCCCTGGCGCCAGCCGGACTGGGCGGGCGCGGCCGAATGGGGGCGTCGCCGTGGCCAGCAGGCGGTGGCGAACCTGCCCTATTTCGATGAGCTCCTGTCCGGCAGTCCCTTTCTGACCGGCAATCGCTTCACGCTGCCCGATATCTCGCTCTTCGCCGCGCTCGCCTTCGCCACCGGGGCGGGGCTGCCGGTCGCCCCGGGCCTGCGCGCTCTGGCGGACTGGCAGGCGCGGGTTTCCGCCCTGCCGGCCGTGAAGATGCGCAGCGGCCAGACCTTCCTGCCCGCGGATCTGGAGCGACGGCGCGGCGAATGACGGGATCAGAAGGACGAATGCCTGCCCGAGGCGGAAATTGCCCCCGCAAAGCCTTGCGCGAAAAGGCGTAAATCGCCAGTGCAAAGGGGAAGCTCAGGCGAATCGTTCTTAGGAGACCGCAGGATGGATCAGTTCAACAAGACGATCAAAGGCATCAAGGATCGGGGCGCGGCGCAGCTCTTCATCGATGGTGAATGGCGCGCCAGCAGTGGCAGCAACGAGCTGACCGTCGTCACGCCCCATAATGAGGAAACGGTCCTCACCTATATCGAGCCGACGACAGCGGATGTCGACATTGCCGTGGCCGCCGCGCGCAAGGCGTTCGATCAGGGGCCCTGGCCGCGCATGTCGCCGGCCGAGCGTGGCACCTATCTCAAGAAAGTGTCCGACCTTCTGATGGCGCGGATGCCCGAGCTCGCCGAAGCCTGGACGGGTCAGGTCGGCGCCGTGATCGGCTTCACCAGCAAGGCCAGCTATCAGGTGCCGGGCCTGTTCAAATTCTATGGCGAGCTGAACGACAGCTATCCGTTCATCGAGGAGCGCATCGGCTCCATGGGCGGCAACAAGGTGCGCGTGGTGCAGGAGCCCGTGGGCGTCGTCGCGGCGGTCACGCCGTGGAATGCGCCGCTCGTGCTGCTCGTCTACAAGGTCGCGGCCGCGCTGGCGGCGGGCTGCACCATGGTGTGCAAGCCGAGCCCGGAAACGCCGATCGACGCGCACATCCTCGCCGAGTGCATCAAGGATGCCGGCATCCCGGCCGGCGTGTTCAACATGCTGCCGGCGGGCCGCGAAGTGGGCGATCATCTGATCCGCCATCCCGGCGTGGACAAGATCAGCTTCACCGGCTCCACGGCGGCCGGCAAGCATATCGCGGGCGTTGCCTCCGAGCGCCTTGCCCGCGTCTCGCTGGAGCTGGGCGGCAAGTCGGCGGCGATGATCCTCGAGGATGCGGACATGGATCATGTCCTCAAGAGCCTCG
Source organism: Sphingobium sp. SYK-6 (assembly GCF_000283515.1). Taxonomy (GTDB): domain Bacteria; phylum Pseudomonadota; class Alphaproteobacteria; order Sphingomonadales; family Sphingomonadaceae; genus Sphingobium; species Sphingobium lignivorans. The sequence goes on along the minus strand of NC_015976.1, from coordinate 3,064,883 downwards.
TGCCTTATTCCATGCCGATCACGGGCCAGGTCTGCTTCTCGCTGACCCGCGTTCTCGTGCCCAAGAGCCGCAAGGCCGAGATCGTCGACGCCTACACCAGCGCCGTTTCGAAAGTGAAGGTGGGCGATCCCTTCCAGGCCGATGTCGGCATGGGTCCGCTCACCATGCAGCGCCAGCTCGAGCGCGTGCAGGGCTATATCGAGAAGGGCAAGGCCGAGGGCGCGACCCTCGCGCTGGGCGGCGGGCGTCCCGCCGATCTCAACCGCGGCTTCTTCGTCGAACCGACCGTGTTCACCGACGTCGATCCGAACATGACGATCTTCAAGGAAGAGATTTTCGGCCCGGTCGTCTCCTTCGTCGATTATGACAATGAGGCGGACATGATCGCCAAGGCCAATGACACGATCTACGGCCTGCACGGCGCGGTCTACACGCAGGACGCCGAGCGCGGCTTCGCGGTGGCCCGGGAGTATCGCGCCGGTTCGGTCACCATCAACGGCATGATGGTGGATATCCACATGCCCTTCGGCGGCTTCAAGCAGTCCGGCATCGGCCGTGACGGCGGCCTCGAGGGGCTGGAGAATTATCTCGAGACCAAGGCGGTCTATTTCGCCTGAGCCGACGACGGATCGAACAGACAAAACGCCCGGGGACCTGCTTCCCGGGCGTTTTTGCGTCGTCCATTCCCTGTGCCCCCGGTCGAGGCCCCGGCGCCCGCGCGCCGCCGCGTCCGGGCATCCAATCCTGTCCCCATGCGTTGGCTCCTCGACCTTCAACCAGCATAAGGGAGCATCATGGCCGATCCGCACGACCAGGCGGCACGGGGCGCCGGCACGGCCGCAGGCAGCCGTGCTGCCGACGCCCACACCCGCCAACCCGGCCTTGCCGGGCGCAAGGTGGCCGTCACGGGCGGGACGACCGGCATCGGGCGCGCCATCGCCGTGCTGCTCGCCAGCGAAGGAGCCCGGGTCTTCGTCTGCGGGCGGGACAGCGCGCATCTCGCTGACGCGCTCGCCCGCATCCGGGAAGTCGGGGATGGCGACGGCCTCGCGCTGGACCTTGCCGAGCGCGGGAATGTCGCGCGCTTCTTCTCGGCTGCCGAGGCTTATCTGGGCGGCCTCGACATCGCGGTCATCAATGCAGCCGTGCCCGCCGACGCGCTGATGGATGAGGGCGAGGACGATCTCGCTTATCAGATCGCGGTGGATTTCTCGGCCGTGTCCCAGGCGCCCGGCGGATCGGTCTATGTCGCCGCCAAGACCGGCATCGAGGGTTTTGCGCATGCCCTTCGCGGGGAGGTGGCGGAGCGGGACATCAAGGTGGGCCTGATCGAGCCGGGGCTGACCGGCGCCGACTTCCAGTATCCCGACCTCCCGCCCGAGGAACAGCGCGCGCTCATCCGGCGCGACGAGATGCTGAGGGCGGAGGACATCGCCGTGGCGACGCACTTCATGCTCACGCAGCCGCGCCGCTGCGCGGTGTCCCTGATGCGCGTCGAAAGCAGGCTCAGGCGATGAGCGCGCGCTTTCCAGAGGATCGGCTGGTTTTCCGGCCGCAGGACGTGGACCTGTCCCGTTCGCCGCTCGCGGGGCAGCTGCCGGCCGAGACCTATGTGCTGGGGGCCTTCAATCCCGGCCTCACGCGCTTGCCGAACGGCAATCTGCTGATGATGGTGCGGGTGGCGGAGGCGCTGCGACAGCCGGAGGCGGACGGCCATATCCGCGCCATCCGCTGGCACGCCGGCCGCTATATTCTGGATGCCTGGCCGCTCGACCTTGTCGACACGATGGATCCCCGCAAGTTCATGATCCGGGGGCAGGGCTGGAAAGTGATGGCGCTCACCTCCCTGTCCTGGCTCCTGCCGGTGGAATGCACCCCTGACGGTCTGGACATCGTCACCATCCATTATGACCGCGCGATCGCGCCGCAGGGGGACTGGCAATGCTATGGCGTGGAGGATGCGCGCATCAGCCGGGTGGACGGGGTTTATCTCATGACGACCTGCTCGGTCAGTCCCGAGCGGCATTCCACCACGCTCTACATTTCCGAAAACGGCCTCGACTGGCAGTTCGCCGACATCGTCCTCGATCACCAGAACAAGGACATGCTGATTTTCGAGGGGCGGATCGGCGGCCAGTACTGGGCGCAGACGCGGCCGCTGGGCGATCTCTACTTCGCTTATCCGCCGGAAAGCGAGTGGCGCGCGGGTCCCTCCATCAATCTGGCGACCTCGCCGGACGCGCGGCACTGGAAACCCTGCATCAAGCCCGGCCTGCGTCCCCATGTCGCCGCCGCTGCCACGACCCGCATGGGCGGGGGCACGCCGCCGGTGCTGACGGAGAAGGGCTGGCTGACCTTGTGGCACGGCGTCGCGCCCAGCGGCGTGGTGGGGATTTACCGGACCTACTGGTCCTTGCTGGATGCCAAGGACCCCAGCATCACCGTCGCGACCGACCACGGGGCCTTGCTGGAAGCCAATGAAGCGCTGACCGCCCCGCTTGCCGATCAAATGTACGTGCAGGACGTCGTCTTCACCACTGGCATTGCCGATGCCGGCGATCATTTCATCGTCGCGTCCGGCGAGGCCGATCTTGCTTGCCGGATCACGCACATCCCCAAGGCCTGCTTCGGGCTTTGAGTTCGCCATCGGCGGAGCGCGGGTGGTCCCAAACCCACGCCGTCCGTCCCGTTTCAGGGTGATCCCGTCGCCCGATCGCCCTGTCGCCGCGATTTTTGCGACGAGGGACTTGGCGGCCGGGAACGGACTGGGCGTATTTCAGTTTGCACTGCAGCAATGCGAGGCATCCTGCCTTGCGTCCGGGGATCAAGGGATGTCCTGTCGGCCGATCGACCAACCGATTTCGCATGTCGCCGTGCTTGGAAATGCTTTGCCCCGCCAGTGCGGTCTCGCCACTTATACCAGCCATAGCGTCAAGGCCCTGCGTGCGTCCTTCCCCCGGTTGCGGATCGATCATTATGCGATGGATGACGGCTTTGGCGTGACCTACGGGCCCGAGGTGGCCATGGCGATCCCGGCGGCGGACATATCCTCCTATGTGCGCGCGGCCTCTGCCATCCAGCGTTCGGGTGCGGAGCTGCTGTGGATTCACCACGAGTTCGGCATTTTTGGCGGGGTTGCGGGGGACCATCTGCTCGCGCTGCTGCGGCATGTCGATCTTCCGCTGGTCGTGACGCTGCACACGGTTCTCGCCCGGCCCGACCGCGATCAGCTTCGCGTGATGCAGGCCCTTGTGGCGAAAGCCGACCGGCTGATCGTGATGGCGCGCGAGGCGGCGCGCCTGCTGGAGACGGTCTATGGCGTGAGCGCAGAGCGGATCGTCGTCATTCCGCATGGCGCGCCGGACCGGGCCTTGCTCGACACCAGCGTCATGAAGAGCAAGCTGCGGCTGGGGTCCGGCCCCATGGTGCTGACCTTCGGGCTGCTCTCGCCCGGCAAAGGCATCGAGACAGCCATTCAGGCGATGCCGCGCATCGTGTCGAAGCATCCCGAGCTTCTCTATCTCGTCGTTGGCGCCACGCATCCGGTTCTGCTGCGTCGCGAGGGGGAGGCTTATCGGGAACGGCTGAAGGGCCTCGCTGCAGAACTCGGCCTTCAGGACCATGTCCGCTTCGTCGGCGATTTCCTCGAGGATGAGGATCTGCTCGATTATCTCCAGGCCGCCGACGTCTATTTGACGCCCTATCCGGGGCGCGAGCAGGTGACCTCCGGAACCCTGGCCTATGCGCTGGCGATGGGGCGGCCTGTCGTTTCCACGCCCTATATCCACGCCGAGGAAGCGCTTGCCGATGGCATCGGGACCTTCGTGCCCTTCGGCGATTCCGACGCCATAGCAAGCGCCATCACGGACCTTCTGAACGATCCGCTCAGCCTTTCCGCCCATGCGCGCAGCATATGGCAGGCCGCGCGATCGACCATCTGGGAAGAGAATGCGAGAACTGTCATGGATGTCTTCTGCGATGCAAAACGGGGCCACCCCACGGCCATAACCACGGGGCAGGCGCTCGCCGAGAACAAGCATGTCCGGCTGGAAGGCATTGCCGCGATGACCGATGATGTCGGGATCATCCAGCACAGCGTGCTCGGCGTCCCCGACCGGCGGAACGGCTACTGCATCGATGACAATGCGCGCGCCCTCAAGCTGATGTGCGAGACGCGGGCAGGCGACCCGGAGGAACGTCGTCGGCTGGCGCTGATCTACGCTGCTTTCATCGAGCATGCCTGGAACGATGAACGAGGCCGGTTCCGCAATTTCATGGGCTATGACCGGCAATGGCTGGAAGAGGAAGGGTCGGAGGATTCCAACGGCCGCACGCTCTGGACCCTGGGTCATGTGCTGCGGTCCGCCCCGGACGATTTCATGCGCCGCTGGGCGCGGGAGCTGTTCGACAAGGCGCTGCCCCTGGCAGAGGCGATGCAGTCCCCCCGGGCGATCGCCTTCACGATGCTGGGCATGGCGGCCGTCCTGGAAGTCGAGCCGGGCCATGAGCGGTGCCGCGCGCTGCTGCGCCGTTCGGTCGATCTCTTCACGCGCCTGCTCGCCGATGCCCATCGGCCCTCCTGGCCATGGTTCGAGATCGTCCTGTCCTATGACAATGCGCGCCTCTCGCAGGCGATGATCGAGGCCGGGCGCGTCCTACAGGATCAGGCGGCGATCGATCTCGGGCTCGATACGTTGCGCTGGCTGCTCGGCAAGCAGCGCGCGCCGGAAGGGCATTTCCGCCCGGTCGGCACGGAGAGCTTCGGCAAGCCGTTCGCGGAGCCCGCATCCTTCGACCAGCAGCCGCTGGAAGCGACTGCCACGATCGAGGCCTGTCTCTCCGCCCGGCGCTGCGACGCTGACCCGGTGTGGATGACGGCGGCGAGCAAAGCCTTTGGCTGGTTCGCGGGCGACAATGATCTGGCGATGCCGCTTGCCAATGAGGACCGCACGCTGTGCTATGACGGGCTCACGCGCGACGGGGTCAATCTCAATCGCGGCGCCGAGTCCATTCTCGCCCTGCAGATGGCGCGGCACAGCATGGCCGCCTTGATGGCGGAATATGAGGAAAGACCCCAGCTCGCTGTGGTGCTATAGCCCCTTCTGTGCTTGATGAACCGACCAGAGCGCCTTCGGGCGCAGCGGCTGAGCCATCCGGGGGTGCGCGGGACGAACAGGCCTCGCCGATCTTTCGCCGCCTCGACCAGCGCCTCACGGCCGACGCGTCACGCGTCGTCGTGCGCCCCTTCCATCTGTCCTGGCAAGCCTCGGGTCATGCATCCAGCCGCGGCGCGCGTCTCGTCAGCGACATCATGGAGATGGACGAGGCTGCGGTGGAGCAGGCGCTGGTGAGTGTCTTCCATGATTTCCAGCAGCGGCACTGGCAGATCGAACGGGTGTTCGAGACGCGCTTCGATCAGGTCGCGGCGGAACTGAAGCTCGATCGTGCGACGCTCAGCGCAGCCCGGCGTCAGCTCATCGGCGCCTATTTCTCGCATGAATACAGCTTCCAGGCCGCCGCGCTGATGAACCCCTCGATCGTGCCGCACCCGGACCAGTCGAATCTCGGCCCGGGCATCGTGCGGTTCATCATGTCGCTCCGGGCAGTGGGGGAGGGGCATATCAGCTCCATCACCTTCCGCGACGGGCTGGTCGGGGAGAACGGGCGGTTCGAGCTGTCGCCCGAGCCCCGCATCGCCACGGCCGCGACGGCGTGCCGGCAGATCGGGGATACCGATGGCGCGGTGGAAGTGGAGCGGGACCGGGACAGCACCCTGTCCGGCACCGTCATTTTCCCCGTGACGCCGGCGCAGGCCAACGGGCTTGAGGATCTGCGGCTGACGCCCTTCGTGCATGACGATGGCACCCGCGAGTGGATCGGCACCTACACGGCCTATAGCGGCCGGGAAATCCGGTCCGAACTGTTGCGCACCCGGGATTTCCGGACCTTCGCGCTCGTACCGATGGAAGGTTCGGCCGCCGTCAACAAGGGGATGGCGCTTTTCCCCCGGCGCGTGGGCGGGCAATATCGGATGATCGGCCGGCAGGACGGCAAGAATCTCTTTCTGCTCGAATCCGGCGACCTCACCGAATGGTCCGGCGGCGCGCGCCTGCTCGAACCCAGATATCCTTGGGAGTTCGTGCAGATCGGGAATTGCGGGGCGCCCATCGAGCTCGATGAGGGCTGGCTCCTGCTCACCCATGGCGTGGGCCCCATGCGCAAATATGCGCTGGGCGCCGCGCTGCTCGACAAGGACAATCCCCTGAAGGTGCTTGCCCGCACGCCCCAGCCTCTCATGGCGGCGGTCGACAATGAGCGCGAAGGCTATGTCCCCAATGTCGTCTACACCTGCGGCGCGATGCGGCTGGGGACCAAGCTCTTCCTCCCTTATGGCCTCGCGGACAGCTGCGTGGCGTTCGCCTTCGCGGACATCAGCGATATTCTGGCCCATATGGAATAAGCGCAGGCGCGCTTGCGTTCCGCTTGAGGAGGCCGGCTCCGAGGCGGCGTGGACAAGTTCCAGGGCGATGGCAGCGCACCCCATCTCGTCACTCACAACGTCATCCCGGACTCGATCCGGGATCCCGCTTCTTCTTTTTCTCAAACCCTCCGGACCCGCCGATCTCCAAGACAGCGGGATCCCGGAACAAGTCCGGGATGACAACGGTCAGGACTGAACAGCACCTCTGACCCTCAGGCCCCCGAATCTGCCCGCGCAGCCTAATCCTCCGACACTCTCCGCCCGGCGCCTTCGCGTCCCGCGCGGCTATCCTCTTCCTCGCCCTTACGCGTCATCGTCTCGGGATTGTAATTGGAGGGGATGGCGCCGCCGCTCACGGGGTCGCGCCGCGGTTCGCGGTCGAGAGTGTCGCTCGGCCGCCGGGCGGCGCCCTCCGGCTGGTTCTCCGTGGAGATGTTCGGATTTTTGCCCTGCTCCGTGGGTACATGGCGCCTGCTGCGCGGTTCATCGGTCATGAGCCTGTCCCTTCATGGCGGGCGTGGAGGTCCTCGCCGGCGTGGATCGCCACAGCGATCATGCGTTCCCAGACCGCCGCATCGCCCGCGTCGGCCATGGCGTGATCGGGTTCACGCAGTGCCCTCAGGATGGCGAGCGCGTCATCCTTGTGGTCGATCCATTCGATGTCGACGTCCAGCGCGGCGGACGTCGACATCCCGCCGGCATTGGCACTGAGTTGCTGTGCGGCCAGCACGCGCGCAACGCGCTCGATCAGGGGTGTCGTCGCAATGGCCATCTCTCTTGCTCCTGCATCAAACACAGCCACCCTGTTGCTCGGGGGGCGCCGCTCAGCTGCCCGCGCGCTTGCGGCGGGTTTCCCATCCCTTCCTGGCAGCGGCGGAACGCTTTTCATGGCTCTGGCTCGAACCACCGATCTGTCCGCCCTTGCGGGAGGCGGCATGATTGTCCTTCTTCCCGCGGCCGGAGCCGGACTTGTTGCCGCCGCCGGATTCCTTGTTCACCGTCGCCCAGGCGCGCCGTTCGGCTTCCTTCTCGCCGACGCCGCGCTCCTCATAGCCTTGCTCGATATGCTCGGCCTTGCGCTTCTGCTTGTCTGTATAGCTCGATTTGTCACCGCGAGGCATGGTTATCCTCCTTCTCGTCGAACGCCGCGCGCAGCTCGTCCTTGGCTTTCTCGAGAATGTCCCGTTGCTCCTTGCCGAGGTTCTTGCCGGCCCGGTTGATGTAGAAAGTGAGCATGCTCATCGCCGACTGGAAGGGCGTGCCCTTGCGGCGGTGGCTGTGTTCGGCCGATCGCTTCAGCGAAGCTGCGATCTTTGCGGGATCGTCCTGCGCGAACACGCCGTCGTCGAGGTCCAGCGCGTCGCTATGCTCGGTCACGTCCTGGGACCATTTGCGGCCTGCCATCGGTCATCTCCCCGCGGTGCCGGGCTCCGCCATCTTGCGATGGCGCTCGGCGAGCACGGATTGCGGCAGAACGCCCGACCCGGCCACCTGCAGCTTGTTGGAGAGGCCCGAGACGATATGTCCCTCGCCGGAGAGAAGGGCCTTCCAGCCATCGCGCGCCACCTTCGCGGCGTCCGCCTTCTCGTCCTGGCCGACCTTCGTGTCGAGCATGTCGGCCCGCGCGAAGAACTCGGTATCGGTCGGTCCCGGCATCAGCGTGGTGAGCGTGACGCCATCGACGTCCTTCAGCTCATTGCGCAAAGCTTCCGTGAAATTGTCGATGAACGCCTTCGTGCCATTGTAGACGGCGTTGAAGCTTCCCGGAATATAGCCGGCAATCGAGCCCGTCACGAGCACCTTGCCGTCCTGCCGCGCCACCATCGCCGCCAGCACCTTCTGGAGGAGATACACGGTGCCGGTGATGTTGGTGTCGATCGCGCGACGCCACATGGCCACGTCCTGATCGAGGAACGCCCGGCCGGTGCCGACGCCGGCATTCGCGCACAGGATATTGATTTGCCGGCCGCCGGTCGCGGCCAGCAGCTGGTCGACGCCTTCGATGGTGGACAAGTCCGCCTGCAGGGCCTGCACCGCGCCGCCATGGCGCTCGAAATCCTTTGCCGAAGCCTCGATCAGCGGCTCGTCGGCCACGACCAGCAGATCATATCCGTCTTCCGCGATGACATGGGCCAGTTCGAAGCCGATCCCGGTCGATGCACCTGTCACCACTGCGAGTTTCGCTGCCATTTTTCCTTCTCCTGAAGAGGGCCTCAGGCCGCGATGCGGTCCAGCCCGGGCTTGAGCACGACTTTCGTCACCTCGTTCTGCTCATCATGGAACATCTTGTAGCCGTCCGGCGCCTTCTCCAGCGGCAGGCGATGGCTGATGAGGAATGTCGTATCGATCTTTTCCTCCATGATCGCGTTGAGCAGGCCGGGGAGATAACGCTGGACGTGCGTCTGGCCGGTCTTGAGCGTCAGGCCCTTTTCCATCAGCGCGCCCAGGGGGAACTTGTCGACGAACCCGCCATAGACGGCCGGCATGGAAACCCGTCCGCCCTTGCGGCAGGCGATGATCGCCTGGCGGATCGAGTGAATCCGGTCGGTCCCCAGGAACATCGATGCCTTCACCTGATCGATGACGTTATCCACGAAGAAACCATGCGCTTCGAGGCCGACGGCATCGATGCACGCATCCGGCCCGATCCCGCCTGTCATTTCCATCAACGCTTCGTAGGTCTTGCTTTCCTTGTAGTTGATCGTCTCAGCGCCGAACCGCTTCGCCAGTTCGAGGCGGCGGGGGAAGTGATCGATGGCGATCACGCGCGCCGCGCCCATCAGGAAGGCCGATTGCACCGCGAACAGGCCCACCGGACCGCAACCCCAGACGGCAACCGTGTCGCCGGGTTCGATCTCGGCATTCTCCGCCGCCATCCAGCCGGTCGGCAGGATGTCCGACAGGAACAGGACCTTGTCGTCGTCCACCCCGTCCGGGATCACGATCGGCCCCACATCGCTGAATGGCACGCGGACATACTCGGCCTGTCCGCCCGCATAGCCGCCGGTCATGTGGCTGTAGCCGAACAACGCCGCCATCGGCTGCCCATAGAGCTCCTGGGCGATGTCCTGATTGTCGGCCGGATTGCCGTTGTCGCAGGCCGAATATTGCTGCTTGCCGCAATGGTAGCAGGCACCGCAGGCGATGGTGAAGGGCACCACGACCCGCTGCCCTTTCCTGAGCGTCGATCCCGGCCCGACATCGACCACTTCGCCCATGAACTCATGGCCCAGAATGTCGCCCGACTGCATGGTCGGGATATAGCCGTCATAAAGATGGAGGTCCGAGCCGCAGATCGCCGTCGAGGTGACCTTGATGATGGCGTCGCGCGGGTTGATGATTTCGGGATCGTCGACCGTGTCGACGCGGACGTCATGCTTGCCGTGCCAGGTCAGGGCGCGCATCAGCCTTGCTCCTCTTCCAGTTGTTTGTGCGTCCGGGCGGCCGTGGCCACCTCGCCGGTCTCCATAAGCTGCTTGAACCGCCGCAAGTCGCGGCGCGCCTGAATGGCCGGTTCCCGCTGGAAGATCTTGGCGATCACCTTGCCGATGAAGCCCGCCGGAGGATCATAAGCGATCGTCGCGGTGACGACCGTTCCACGGCCGGCGGCATCGCGGAATTCGATCCGCCCGCTGTTCGGGACGTCGGCATCGTCCGACGAGGTCCAGGCCAGGACCTCGCCCGGACGCTCCTCCGTGACGACGGCGTCCCATTCGACCGTCTTTCCACCGGGCGCCTTGACGATCCAGTGGCTGGTCCGCGCATCCTTCACGTCCACGCGCTCGATATTGTCCATGAACCGCGGCAGATTGGAAAAGTCGCGCCAGAAGGCATATAATTCCTCGCGCGGGCGGTTGATCGTGACCGATCGTCCGACGAGGTTGTCGCCCTTGGGTTCGACCAGTTCCTGCTCCGCGCGATCAGCCTCGCGCGCTTTCGACGTGCTGAGCGGGGCATCGTCCTGAAGATTCATCACCTTGCTCCATGTTCATGCTGCGGCGCAGGCCGTCAGCGTTCCGGGATCGGGTTGAACAGGCAACGCGTGGCCGGAAAATAGGAGCCGGGAGAATGACTGATCCAGGTTAGTCGCCCGCAGCGGCACGATGGCGCGTTGTGAGGCTGCGGCCGAAGGGGCCTCGGCGGCGGGGACACATACCGTGTTTTTCCGACCTTCCGTCATTCCCGCGCACGTGTTGTGTTTCGTGAGGATGGCAAGTTGTTGCGCTGGGGCGTGGTATGCGAGGCATCGCAGTCTTGTTCGGTTATAGTTATTGACGAACTGTCGGATGAAGCTGTTGCGCTCCTGATGTGAAGAGAAGTGGTTTCGGCCTGCATTTTGGTTGTTTGCGGGGTGAGCGGCGATGGCCTGGCTGATACGTCTGTTGAAACGCTCGACCATGCCGTTGGTTTGGGGATGATAGGGCCGTGTGAGCTTGTGCTTGATGCCATGGGCGGCGCAAACCTGATCGAAGGCATGGCGGCCTGTTCCGGTGTTGCGTTTGCCCCAGTAGGCGCCACCGAAGCGATCGGTGAACTCGCTGCCATTATCTGTCAGCACGGTGTGGACGGGATGGCTGAAGGCTTTGAGGAAGCGCTCGAAGGCGGCAGCGAGGGTTGCGGCGCTGCGATCATCGAGGATGTCGACATGGACGAAGCGGGTTGCCCGCTCGATGACGACAAGCACATAGGCTGGTTTGCCGAGCAGGCGGGGCAGATGCTTGAGATCGGCATGGACATAGCCGAAGGGTGCAGGATCGAAGGGCAGGCTTGCGCCAGCGCCTTGATCGCTGGTGCGCGGGGCAGCGATGCCATGCCGACGCCACAGGCGGTAGAGAGCGGCGCGGGAGATATCGGCGCGCAGACAGCGGCGCATCACCTCGAGTGCATCGTCGAGCGAGAGGGCAAGGCGGGAGCGCAGTTCGACTGCGATATCCTCTTCCTCGGTTGAGAAGCGGGTCATCAGGCGGTGGGGTGTTGATGGCCGGTCCATCGTATCACGCCGCCCTTTCCAGCGGCGGATGCAACTCTGGTTGACGCCCAGTTCACGCGCCAGGTCCGCAACGCTCTTGTCGCTGGCCTGGATATAAGCCCGCTGGCGCGGGGTCGTGGTCGCATTCCGGTGAAGCTTGATCAGCATAGTCCGCGACTCCTCAGCCACGTCATGCCTCTCTCTACCCCAGAGGCTTCATGCCAACCATCCGAAACACTACACGCACGCGGGAATCCAGCTGAAACATCGCGCCCAAGCGCCGGGGTGTAACTGGATTCCCACGTGCGCGGGAATGACGATGTGGGAGGAGGAGACCATCTCCTAAGTCATCGGGGTCCGGACAGCCTGCATTTAGGATCAAGCTGCCAATGGCGAGGCCATGACGGCGCACTATATCGTCACGAACGACGTCATCCCGGTCGAGCCCGGGATGACAAACGAAAAGACTGAAAAGCTGGCTTCGGTATCCCTCACAGTCCGCGAATCTGTCCACGCCGCTTGGGGCACCGAAATTCACGTCGGAATTTCGATGCCCCGGCCCCCTTTCGACAGGCCTGCTATCCGCGATCAGTAGCGAACCCGGATGCCGGCGCGCCATTTCGATCCGAACGTGTCGAAATAGACGGGGTTCGTCGGGTAGTTGGACCCGCCGCCACCGCCGCCGCCGGGCGCCACGGGAGGCTTGCGGTCGAAGATATTGTCCATCGAGGCGAACAGCTCGATATGCCGTGCGTCCGACTGGCCGAACGGGAGCCGATAGGACATGGCCAGGTTGAAGTAGGTCGCGCCCTTCACGCGGTTGGTGTTGATGCTGTTGGGCTGGGTGGGGTCATAGCCGTCATCTTCCGGGCCGATGCGCTCGACATTGTAGATGCCCTGGCTGATCCGCCGCCATGTGAGGGTCGTGTTGAACCCGGCATTGTCGTAAGTGAGGAACGCATTCCAGATCCACGGCGGCGCCGGGTTGAAGTCGCCGCCATCGACGACGGGACCCGACTGGCCGCCATAATCGCGTGGCGAGGCCGCCGGGTTGGCCTGGCTGATGAAATCATATTGGTGATTGCCCAGGATGCGGAAATTGAGCGCGCCATTCCAGCTCGATGCGATGTCGGAGAGATTGAGGCGATAATCGAGCTCCACGTCGATACCGCGCACCTCGAGCTTGGCGAGATTGACCTGGCGGGCATCGATGAAGGTGATGTCCTTGCGGTCTGCCCCGGCGAAGGTGATCCGATCGCAGAAGATGTCGAACTGGTGGCAGAAGTCGACGATGCGCTGGCCGGGCAAGGTCGTGACCGCGTCGTTGATCTTGATCTGGTACCAGTCGACCGAGAAGCGCAGGCCCGGCACGAAGCGCGGCTGGAACACCGCGCCCAACGTCGTCGTGTCCGCCTTCTCGGGAGTCAGGGCGAAGCTGCCGCCATTGAGGATGGGCGTGCCGTCATTGCCGGTCTGCGAGGCCACGGGATTGAGCCACCAGTTGTTGACGATGCCGCTGGTCGACCAGGGCTCCGTCGGCACGTTGCGCAGGAAGAGTTCGCGGAAGCCCGCCGCGCGAATGTCGCGCGAGCGTGACGCGCGGATGCGGAAATCCGGGATCACGTCATAGACGGCCGAGACTTTCCAGCTCGTCGTGCCGGAGGTCTTCTGCTCGCCGCTGTCCCTGTTTTTCGCGTGATTGCGGGTATAGCGGATGGCGCCGTTCAGCTCGAGCAGGTCGCCGATGGCCGAATCCCGGAACACCGGGACATTCAGCTCGCCGAACCCTTCGAGCACCTTGATCTCGCCGGCATAATCGAGGCCGAACGTGAAGGCATAGTCATTATAATCGGGGATGTCGCCATGCCACACGTCCCCGCTTTCCACGCGATAATCGGCACCGGCCGCGGCGGAGATGGGGCCTGCGCCCCAACCGTCGAAGATCGTGCCCTGCACCGATCCGGAAAGCACATGCTGGTTATATTTGAAGTCCTGCATCACTGGCCGGTAGGCATAAGCGAGCGCGCGGGGATCGGCATTGTTGAGACCGAAGAGATTGAGCGCGACGCAGCCCTGCGCGCGGGGATCGGGGTTTGCCTTGGTCAGTTCCCGGCAGACGATATTGCCATTGGCGACGCCCGTCTTGACCAGGCCTTCGTCCACGGCGTCCGTCGCATAGATGAAGGGCGTGTTGACGCGCGTGCCGGTGCGCTGCTGGTGGCGGTCGTTCCGGCCGTACTGATAATAAGCGTCCCAGGTCCAGTCGCCGAACAGCGGGCCGGACAGGCCGAGAAGGCCGCGAAACACCGTGGCGTCGGATTCGTTATAGGCCTGGAGCAGGCCGTCCATATCCTTGCCGAAGCTGAACTGCGCGCCGTTGAGCAAGGTCCGGACGGACTCGGGCAGGAAGGCGTTGTCCGCGTTGAAGAAATTGGTCGAGCGTGGCGGCACCACGGCGTTGGTGCTGGAGGCGGTGCGGCGCGCATAGGTGAACTCCGTCTGCACCTGCAGCGCGTCGGTCAGGTCGTACTGACCGTAGACATAGCCGACCCAGCGCCGCAACGGTGTCTGGATGTCGCTGTCGTCATAGGTCGAGACGCCGTCGCCGCCCTGCCGCGGGCCGATCTGCGCCTCGCCGACGAAGCGCCCGGGGTCGAACTGGACCACCGCCGTGCCGTCCTCGTTGAACCGCAGGTTGCGGGCCTGCACCGGCGCCGGCCCACGATTGCGCAGCACGCCGCGCGGCTCGTTATAGGCCTGCTTGGAGTCCGGGCCGATGACATAATGGGGCAGGCCGTAAGTGGGCGAGCCGGGGATGTTGAAGCCGCTGCGCGCCGTCGTGCCGGGCAGGATCGAGTTGGAATTGACGAAGATGTCATAGCTTTCCGCGCACCACAGGCGCACCTTGGCGCAATCGCCGATGCCTTCATTCTTCTGATATTCGATGCCGGCCACGAAATGCCCGCGTCCGTCGCCGAAGCTCGTGCCACCCATCAGCGAGGCGTGGAAGCTCTTGCCGTCGTTCCGCGTCGTCTGGCCATAATCGACCTGCGCCTTGATGCCCTGGAAGTTGTTCTCGAGAATGACGTTCACGACGCCGGCGATGGCATCCGAGCCATAGGCCGCCGAAGCACCGCCGGTCACGGTTTCGACCCGCTGGATCATCGCCGAGGGAATGATGTTGAGGTCGATCGCGCCGCCGTCCGACGTGGGAATGAAGCGGCGGGAATTCACCAGCGTGAGCGTGCGTGTACCGTTGAACGGATTGAGGCCGCGAAGATTGGCGAAGGATGCGCCCACATTCGCGCCGGCCGTCGTGCCGGCCGTGGCATCGGACTGGAAGGACGAGTTCTGCGGGATCAGCTTGAGCGTCTCGGAAATATTGACCTGTCCGAGGTTGGCCATCAGCTCGCCGCTCATCACGGTGGCCGGGGTGGGTTCGTTGAAGCCGTTGCGCTTGATGCGCGATCCGGTGACGATCACCGTCCCGGGATCAGCCTCCTCGCTGGCCCCCTGGGGCGCGGCGCTTTCCTGCGCCATCGCCGGCACGGATGGCAGGGCGGCGGCAAGGGCGGCGGTCAAGGCAATCACGGAAGCCGACGGGATGCCGTTGGCTTTCCTGGAAAACATGCAGCGCACGGGTCGCGAATTCATGGACGTCCTCTCCTGTTGTCCTCGGTCTGTTTTGGCGATCGTCATTCGGGAAGCGGCTCGCGGCCGTCAACCGGATGACTTGCGTCCCGACCTCGGTGTTCCTGGCGGCATATATCCACTCGGCCCTGTGAAGGCCTGCGGCATTGATGCGGAGTAGCTGTGCATAGTTGCCGATCGCGTGCCGGCGGCACGGGGAGCAGTCGTCTGCGGGAATCGCGCGGGCAGGCCGGTCATTCGGGACGCGTCCGGCCATATCGAGCGCGGCACGGTCGGTTTGGTAGCCTGAGGGGAAGGTCGTCGGACAGTCCCGGGACCGCGTGCAAGGGGTGCAGTCGAGGGGGTGTCGGTGCGCCCATGTCGTGCATTCCAGCACGGATTGTCCGCGTTTTTCCTGTTTTCGGGCGTGGAGTAGAGCGCCTAGCGTGGCTATCAACCGGGGATGGGATGCCGCATCCCACGATAGAAACGCCCGGCACGCAGCCCGGCACGCAGGGGAGAGGAAACAGAATGGACATGTTCCAGCCAGGCCGTCGCAAAGTCATCCTGTCGGGAGGAATCGGCGGGGCTGCCCTTCTGCTGGGCGGCGAGCGGGCCGAAGCGGCGCCTGCCAGGGGCTGCACGTTCGATGTCGCGCCGCTGGAGCCCGAGCCTCTCCCGCCGGAGCTGACGGCCCCTGCGCAGCTTGCCCGGCTGGACGGGTTCGATCTCTGGTACTGGGACACGGGCGGTTCGGGGCCGGCCATCATCCTCCTGCATCCTTCCACCGGCAGCGGTCATGTCTGGGGCTACCAGCAGGCCCCCTTTGCCGCGGCGGGATACCGGGTGATCGGCTATTCGCGGCGGGGCCATCGCGGATCGTCCGCCATGAATGCGGAGCGACCGGGGACGAGCGCGGACGATCTGCGTCAGCTGATGGACCATCTGCGGATCGAGCGCGCGCATCTGGTCGGCAGCGCGGCGGGTGGATTTACCGCTGCTTCCTTCGCGCTGACCTGGCCTGCGCGCGTACGCACCGTCACGCTCGCCTGCACATTGCTGTCCGCGGACCCGCGGGTCCTCGCACTCATGCCGTCCGTGAGGGAGCCCTGGTGGAAGGGCCTTCCCCATGAGTTTCAGGAGCTCAGCCCCTCTTATCGCGGCATCAACAAGGAAGGCGAAGCGCTCTGGAAGTCGCTTTATGCCCAGTCGCGCGGGGATCATCCCCCGGGCAACCAGCCGGCCGGGGAGCCCGCCACAGTGGCCGCCATTGCACGCCTGACGATGCCGGCCCTGTTCATTTCCGGCGATGCCGATCTCATCACGCCGCCGCCGGTCGCCCGGCTGTTCGCCAATACGGTGAAAGGAAGCGAGCTGGTCGTGCTCCCCGAATGCGGTCACTCGGCTTATTGGGAAAGGCCGGCCCTGTTCAATCAGGCGATCCTGGATTTCCTGAAAAGACGCTCGGCCTGACGGACCGGCCCTGTCCCGGCCCCGGGGCGGCGTGGGCAAATCCCGAGGCGATGGCGGCCCCCCCATCTCGCGTTGTTTGACGACGTCTTCCCGGACCTGATCCGGGACCCCGCTCCTTCCAGCTTGCCCAAACCGTCTGGATCCCGGCGATCTTCAAGGCAGCGGGGATCCCGGATCGAGCCCCAACCAGGGGCTTGCCAGCGTTGAGGCGCTCAACCGGTTGTGCGATTTTGCACAGAAGATAAGCGACATTTGGATTTGCTGCGGTTTTTTCGAACGGATAGTGCGGTCTCTCAATAGATCGACCCGAGCGAGTTGAGCGCGACATCATGGTCGCGGCTCAGCGCGCTCAGGCGACACCCGGGAGGCGGGTACCAAGGTCATTCAGATTTGAGCGTTGGCCGCCGGCTGATCCAATTTGGTTCAGAAGCTCGGAAAACGCAGCCAGTTTTCAGCAATCAGAACATGAATCAGGAGAGGGGTATATGAAGAAGGTCACGCTCGCGTCGGCATCGCTGCTGTCGCTCGCCATTTCCGGCGCAGCCATGGCGCAGGAGGAAGCGTCCCGCGCGATGCCGGACGATATCATCGTCACGGCCACGAAGATGGCGACCAATGTGCAGGATGTGCCCATCGCGATCACCGCGGTCACGGCCGAAACCCTCACGCAGAGAAGTATCACATCCAGCGCCGATCTGGGCGCGATCGTGCCGAACGCGACGTTCCGCCAGACCGGTGGCGCTTATGGCCGCGGCCTCTCGGCGTTCATGCGCGGCATCGGGCAGGCCGATACGGCGGTTTCTCAGGAGCCCGGCGTCGCCTTCTATGTGGATGATGTCTATTATCCGCTGATCCACGGCTCCATCTTCGATCTGCTGGACCTGCAGCATGTCGAGGTCCTGCGCGGGCCGCAGGGGACGCTCTTTGGCCGCAACTCCCTTGCCGGCGCCATCAATCTGGTGAGCAGGGAGCCGGAGCAGGATACCTCCGCTTATGTCGAGCTGACCACCGGCATCCGCGAGCGCTTTGACGTGCGGGCGGGCTTCAATGTGCCGCTGACCGATACGCTCGCCCTGCGCGTCTCGGGCTTCTCCAAGAACCAGCGCGGGTTCCAGGAGCGGCTGGATTTCCGTTGCGAGATGATCCGTCGCGGCACGCCGGAGCTGGCAGGCAATCTGCCCTTCCTCGTGGGCGAGAATATCGCGCCCGCCAGCAATGATCCGGACAGTTGCGTCGTGGGCCATAATGGCGGCACGCGGGCTTACGGGATGCGCGGCGCCCTGAAATGGGAGCCGGCGCACAATCTCGCAATCTCGCTGATCGGCGATTACAGCAATGACACGTCCCCGGTGCAGCCGGACCAGCTCCTTTCGGTGGATGCGAGCCGCTCCATCAGCAATCCGGGGCTTGCCGGGCAGGGGGCCTATTTCTCCGTCCCCGGGGAAACGCCGTTCATCTACGATTCCCGTTTCGTCACGGGCGATCCCTACAAGACTTACGCGACCTATCGGGATGCGATCCCCTCCGGCACGGTCATTCCCGGCACCTTCTATAATGGCTCGGTGCGTCGCGGCGGCATTGGCTACGAGCCGATCAACCCGGTCAAGATGTGGGGCGTCACCGGCAAGCTGGTCTACGGCCTGACCGACCAGATCGATTTCACCTTCATCGCCGGTTATCGCGACGTGAGCGTGGGCTATACGTTCGATGTCGATCAGTCGCCGCTGACGGTCGAGCTGACGCGCAATCTGACCACGCACACCCAGCACACGCTCGAAGCACGGCTGGCCGGCCGGATGGACTGGATCGACTGGGTTGTCGGCGCTTTCCATTATCGCGCGGATGAAAATGAGAGGCGCGTCATCATCGCGCCCTTCTCCAATCTCCAGCGCTACCGGAACGACTATTACCAGCCGAAGAACGACTCCATCTACGCGAACGTCACGCTGCGCCCGTTCGGTGATCGCCTCGGCATCAATCTGGGCGGCCGCTACTCGGACGACAGCAAGCCGCTGCAGTTCGACAATCGCCAGGACGAGGTGCCGACGAACGACATCGTCTTCGATCAGGTGCTTTCGACCAAGCGGTTCGACTGGAAAGCGGGCCTGAGCTACGAGCTGAACAATTCGCTGCTGGCTTATGCTTCGGCCGCCACGGGCTTCCGCCTGCCTTCGTTCAACTCGCGTCCCTTCCAGCCTTCGCAGATCTACCAGACGCCGGGCGATGAGCTGGTGGCCTATGAGTTCGGCATGAAGGGTGATTTCTTCGATCGCCGGCTCCGTCTGAACGGTGCGGCCTTCTATACCGACTACAAGCAGCGCACGACCTCCACCAGCGGCTCGGAATATCAGCTCGATCCGCAGGGCAATCCGTTGCCGGGCACGCAGGTGACCGAGCCGCTGCCGGGCGGTCCTGCCGGCTCCACGCGCTGCCGCACGCGCACCCCGGCGGAAATCAGTGCGGGCGTACCGGGCTTTGCATGCGTGCCTCGCACATATGCCACCAATACGCCGGGCAAGGTCTACGGTATCGAGCTGGAGCTGCGGGCCGAGCCGGTCGATGGCCTGACGATCGACGGTTCGCTGGGCTATGCCAAGTTCGACTCTCCTGACCTCAAGGCGCTCAGTCGCGTCACGGATCGCCTCATCGGCGTGCCGGAATGGAATGCCAGTGCCGGTGTCCAGTATGAGGCCGAGGTGCCCGCGCTGGCGGGGACGATCACCCCGCGCGTCGACTGGTATTATCAGGGTGCCATCAGTTTCAGCGCGGCCCGCCGGGAGTTGATCGCCGATCCTTATTCGCTCTTCAATGCACGCCTGACCTACAAGAACGAGGTTCATGATTTCTCGGTCTCGCTGGCGGTCACCAACGTCTTCAACAAATTCTATTATGTGAGCCTGCTCGATTATTCGGGCCTCGGTTTCCCCAACACGAATGCGCAGCCGTCCGTGCCCCGCGAATGGGCGCTGACGCTCCGGAAGCAATTCTGAGGCGCATGATGGATCGCATGGAGGCCTCGCCGGGCGAGGCCTCCGCTTTTTTGGGGAAGTCGAAGGCCTATGAGAACCCGATGCAAGGCCGGAAGAAGGAGCCGGCAGGGGATTGCCCGCTCATCCGGGAGGCGGAGATGAACGAATTTTCCTGGAATCGCCGCGCCTTCCTTCTCGCAGGCGGCGCGATGGGCACGGCCGGCATCGGAGCGGCGTTGACCGGCGCGCGCGCGGCAACCCGCGATGGCGGAGCCGGTACGGCGCATTATGTGACCGGCTCGCCGCAGCCCGATCTGCCACCCATGGAGGTCACGCTTCCCGGGGCCGTCGCGCGGCTCGATGGTGTCGATCTGTGGTATTGGGACACGGGCGGGGCGGGGCCGGCCGTCGTGCTGCTCCACCCGGCGACCGGCAGCGGCCATGTCTGGGGCTATCAGCAGGCAGCCTTGTCCGCGGCGGGCTACCGTGTGATCGGCTATTCGCGGCGCGGGCATCGCGGCTCAAGCCCGGTCGATCCGGCGGCGCCCGGCACCGGGGTCGAGGATCTGCGGATGCTGGTCGACCATCTCGGCCTGCGGGATTTTCACCTTGTCGGCACGGCGGCCGGCGGCTTCCTGGCCGGAGGCTTCGCGCTGGCGCAGCCGGAACGCCTGAAAAGCCTGACCATCGCCTGCTCGATCGTCTCCGTCGCCGATCCGCAGGTGCGGGCGCTGGTGCCCTGGCTTTACGAGGCCTGGTGGAACGCGCTTGCCCACGATCTGCGCGAGCTCAGTCCTTCCTATCGCGCCACCAATCGCGCGGGCCATGCGCGCTGGAACGAACTGCATGACCTTTCGCGGGGGGACAATCCGGAAGTCAACCAGCCGGCGGGCCTTGTGGCCTCGCTCGATACCATGGCGCGGATCACCGTTCCGACCCAGCTGATCTACGGCGACGCGGACCTCATTTCGCCCCCGCCGATCGCGCGCAAGCTTCAGGCCGCCATCCCGGGAAGCGCGCTGACCATCCTCACCGAATGCGGGCATTCGGCCTATTGGGAGCGGCCCGCCGCGTTCAACCAGGCCCTGCTCGATTTCTTCAAGCGTCAGGCAAGCTGACCGAAAGGCAACAATGACCGAAACCGCCGAGATCACTCATTTCATCAACGGCAAGTTCCGCAAGGATAGCGCGCCGCGCCATGCCGCCCTGTTCGATCCCGCGACGGGCCTCCAGTCGGGCGTCCTGGCTCTTGCCGATGTCGCGACCGTGGACGACGCGGTGGCGAGCGCGAAAGCGGCCTTTCCGGAATGGGCCGCGACCCCGCCCCATGTCCGCGCCCGCGTCCTGTTCCGGTTCCGCGATCTCATCGAGCAGAACATGGACCGGCTCGCGGCCATCATCAGCCGCGAGCACGGCAAGATCGTGACGGATGCGAAAGGCGAGATCCAGCGCGGGCTGGAAGTGGTGGAATTCGCCTGCGGCATACCCGAACTGCTCAAGGGGGATTTCAGCGCCCAGGTCGGCCGGGGCATCGAGGCGCATTCCTTCCGCCAGCCGCTCGGTGTGGTCGCCGGCATCACGCCGTTCAATTTCCCCGCGATGGTGCCGATGTGGATGTTCCCGGTCGCGCTGGGGTGCGGCAATTGCTTCGTGCTCAAGCCGTCCGAGCGCGATCCTACCCTGGGCGTGGAGCTGGCGCTTCTGTTGCAGGAGGCGGGCCTGCCGGACGGCGTGTTCAACGTGGTCCATGGCGATGCGGTCGCCGTCAACGCCTTGCTCGACCATCCGGATATCGCGGCGATCAGCTTCGTGGGCTCCACGCCCGTGGCCGATCATGTCTTCAGGCGGGGCACGGGCCATGGCAAGCGCGTGCAGGCGCTGGGCGGCGCGAAGAACCACATGGTGGTCATGCCCGATGCCGATCTCGATCAGGCGGCCGATGCCCTGATCGGCGCGGCTTATGGCTCGGCCGGTGAGCGCTGCATGGCCATTTCCGTGGCCGTGCCGGTGGGCGCGGAAACGGCTGACCGGCTCGTCGCGAAGCTGATCGAGCGCGTCCGTGCGCTGCGCATCGGCCCGGGCAGCGATCCGGCGAACGACATGGGGCCGCTCATCACGGCCCAGCACCGGGACAAGGTGCGCGGCTATATCGACGCCGGGGTGGCGGAAGGCGCGACACTGCTGCTCGACGGGCGGGATTTCTCCCTGCCCGGGCATGAGAATGGCTATTTCATCGGCGCGAGCCTGTTCGATCATGTGACGCCGCAGATGCGCATCTATCAGGAGGAGATTTTCGGTCCCGTCCTCTCCGTGGTGCGCGCCGCAAGCTTCGAGGAAGCGCTGGCGCTGGTGGATGCGCATCCCTTCGGCAACGGCACAGCCATCTTCACGCGGGACGGCCGGACCGCGCAGGATTATCTGCACCGGGTGCAGGCCGGCATGGTGGGCATCAACGTGCCCATCCCGGTGCCGATGGCCTTCCATGCCTTTGGCGGCTGGAAGCAGTCCCTGTTCGGCGATCATCATATGCACGGGCCCGAGGGTGTGCGCTTCTATACGCGCCTCAAGACCAGCACGAGCCGCTGGCCGGTGGAGCCGAGCGCGGGCGCCGATTTCCTGATGCCGACCCAGAAATGAGCCCTGTCTTCGGCCGGATGGTGAAAGCCATCCGGTCCGGCGCAAGCCGTTGCGGGCGCGGGCCTTGTGCCCGCGCCCGATCCTTTTATCGGGTGGGAGCCTGATCCTCGAACAGCGGCTTTGCCTGATAGCAGGTCGAATGGTTCGGGCAGTAGTTGGGCGGCAGGCGGCCGCTCACCGGGTTCGCATAATGGAACCACATCGGCTTGACGTTCGGAAAGTCGATGAATTCCGGCCCCGGCCCGAAGCCGACCGCGCGGATGCCCATGTCGAGAATGTCCACGTCGGGCGGATAGGCGGCGCGGAGCTTGTCCATCACGCTCGGCGTGCGATCGGGCGCGAACTGCTTGGGGTTGGGGTCCGGCACTTTCGCCCAGCCATTCTTGTAGCCGTCGGACCGGAAATACAGCTCGTCGATGGACTGGTGCTGGAATTTCCAGACCCCGTCCTCCAGCACGATCCTGTCATTGGGATACATGCCGCTCTGGAAGCTGCCCGGCCCGTCATTGCGGCTGCTGAACGAGAACAGGCGCGTGCGCAGCTTCGCGCCGAGGCCGCCCGGCTCGACATCGATGACGGGCTGGATGCGCAGATGGATCTGGATGAAGTTGCGCGGCGTGCGCGGCGGGCCATATTGGGTCAGTTCGGCCGTGCGGATGCGTTCCGGGCCGACATAGAAGCCCACCTGATATTTGCCGCGCCGTCCTGTCCGCGCGAACAGGGCGCTCGATCCGTCCCAGTTGAAATCGTCCAGATAATAGCCGAACGCGTGCGAGATATTCTCGGCCCCGTCCCGCGCGCGCGCATGGGCCAGTTCGGTTTCGAGGCGATCCAGATGCGCGGCATCGATCCCGCCGGGCGCCGTGGCCGCCTCGCCGGCTGAAGCCTTGGCTGCCTGCGGGGCTACGCCCAGCACGGTCGCGCCGTCTGGATAGCTCGCCGCCTTGCCGGTCACGGGATTGGGATAATTGAAGGCGGGGATCCAGCTTTGCCCGGCCGGGAGCGTGATGGTCGAGGCGGAATCGGGCTCATAGCCCTTGGCCGGCACCGGCTCGGGCAACTGGCTTTTCGTCCAGCCCTGATAATAATCGGAGCGCAGCCTGGGGAAGAGCCGCATCGCCTTGATGCGCCAGAGGCCGCCTTCGCGGACATAATGATTCTCGAAGATCGCCTGCGTCCACCAGCCGCCGACATGGTTCTGGCCCAGCATCCCGAGCTGGAAACCGCGTGCCCAGGCTTCCTCGCCGCCGGGCGCCACCGTGACGATCATCTCCATCTGCAGATGCTCGTTCACTTCGCCTTTCAGCAGGCCGTTGGACGCGATGTTTCCGAAGGAGCGGCGGATGCTCTGCTCGCCCCGGTAGATGCCGGTGCCGGCGATCTCGAGCGTGCCGTCCTTCGCGAACAGGTCGGTGACATCGGTCCACATCTTCTGGTCGACATAATAGCCATAGGCATTCTGCAGCCGCATGACGGCATCTTCGGCCGAGAGCCGCGCCAGCCGCGCCTCGATCTCGCGCAGGCGGGCGAGGGCGGCCGCCTGATCCGTCGGGGCCGCATCGATCCGCGTGCCGGCGGGCGTGGGCGGGATGGGGATGCCGGCGCTCCGCGCCGTGTAATGGAAAGGCACGACGGGCAGATCGTCCTGGATGTTGCGCCAGCCATCCTCGTAGCTGCCGGCATACATGGGGTAGAGATGGAGGCGTGCGATCTTCCACACGCCATCCTCCAGCACATAGTCGTTCTCGGAGATGCCGCCTTCCCAGCGCGCCTCGCCGCCCGCCTTGCCGAGCATGGAGACTTCGTGCCAGCGCCCCTTCGCGCTGCGCCCGTCCGGCGCGAGGGAAATGACCGGCGTGAGCTGCATGCGCGTGGCGACCTCGCCGGGGAGCAGGCCCATGCGCCCGCCGCCGAAATGCTGGCGCAGATAAGCGAGGATGGCATTGCGCCCCTTGGCCTTGTCCGTGCCGACCACCAGTTCGCCTTGCCGCGCGAACAGGTCGGCCATCTCGTTCCACAGGCCGAATTGCGCGTAATGGCTGTAGGCGATCTGCAGTCGCTTCGCCTGTCGCAATCCCTCCGTGCGGGAGAGCTCATGGTCCAGTCGCCCGATCCGCTCGGCTGTGGATGTGTCGATCTCCGCCGCGTGCGCCGGCATGTGCATGGGCAGCATGCCCAGGCACAGCAGCGCGCCGATGCGACGCCTGCGGCCAAACTTCCCTGTTGTCATTCCGCTCTCCTCTGGATTTTTGCGCGCCGCTCTCAGGCGGCTTCGGCCTGCACGGGATTGCTGAGTGTCCCGATCCCCTCGATCTCGATCGTGACTCTGTCCCCCGCGTGGATCTGCGGGGCATGGCCATCCGTGCCCATGATGATGACGTCGCCGGGCACCAGCGTGATGTAGCGCGTCATCGCGACGATATAGTCGGCGATGGAGAAGATCATGGCGTTGGTGGGGAAGCGCTCGCGCAGGTCCCCGTTCACGAGCACGCGCGTGACCAACGCGTCGAGATCGACATCCCGGCGGATCCAGGGGCCGAGCGGCTTGAACGTGTCGGCATTCTTGGAGCGCCAGAAGGTGCGGTCGGCAAATTGCCAGCCGCGCGCGCTCACATCATTGGCGATGGTGTAGCCGAAGACGTGATCCAGCGCATTGGCGGGCGTGGCGTGCTTGCACCTTTTGCCGATCACCACCGCGAGCTCGGCCTCCACCTGCACATTGGGCGGCACATCCGCCGGCAGGACGATCGGCGCGTCGGGGCCGATGATGGCGCTCTGCGCGCGATAGCCGATCTCCGGCGTGCGCGGCCAGGTCTTGTCGTGATCGAGGCCGAACTCGTCGGCCGCGGTGCGGCAATGCCCCGCATAGTTGATCCCGCAGGCATAGAAGGTCGGCGGAATGACGGGCGGCAGCAGCCGGGCCGTGGCGAGCGGCACCGGGTCCCCATCCGCTTGCCAGTCGCCGAACATGTCGCCGGCGATGGGCACGATGGTCTCGCCCGCGACATAGCCCGCGCGTGGCCCTTGCGGTGTCTCGAAACGCAGCCAGATATCGGGTGTGGCGGTCATGGTTCCAGCGGTTCCTCGGTCCGCGACATGACGGCGGCCGTCTTGGGAGTGAGATAGGGCGGGCGGCGGCCGCTCACCGGGTTCGCATAATGGAACCACATCAGCCCGATGGTGGGGAAGGGCGCATAGATTTCGCCCAGCAGCGGCGCGTCCGGCGGATTGTCCCGCAGCAGCGCATCGGCGCGCGGAATCATGCGGTGGCCGAGGCCCTCGGGAATGCGCGTCCAGGCATCCCTGTAGCTGCGCGTCTGGAGATAATGGTCGATCTCGACATGAGCGAGCCGCCACACGCCGTCTTCCAGCCGGGCTTCGTCCTCATAGATGCCCGCCATCATAGAACCCGGCCGATCGAGCGCGGCGTTGAACTGCAGCAGGCGGGTGCGCAGCTTCGCGCTCTTCCCGTCGGCCGCGACATGGATGACCGGCTGGATGCGGGCATGGATGGGAATGAAGGTGCGCGGCGATGCCAGCGGGCCATAGCGGCCGGACTGCATGGCATGGATGCGCTCACGCCCGACATAGAAGCCCACGCCGGGCGCTTCCCGACGCCCGCCGCGCGTGAAGGTGGCGGCGAGGTCCTGCCAGCGGAAATCGTCGATATAATTGGCGAAGGCATTGGAGACATTGTCGATGGCGATCGTCGCGGCGGCAGCGTCCACCTTGGCGCGAAGCTGCGCCATGTCGGGCGTGTCCCCCGGGACCGGATCGGCCGGCGCGCAGGTGGCGAGCAATGGCGGCTCGGCCGGTGCGGGCGCATCGGCGGCGCGGGCCGGGCTGGGGCGGGGCTGCGTCGGCTGGTCCCAGCTTGCATCATGGCTGGTGCGCATCCTGGGATATTCGCGCACTGCCTTCAGCCGCCAGACGCCGTCCTGCTTCTCGAACAGATTGTCGAAGAGGGTCAGCGACCAGAAGGCCTTGCCGGCATTGTTGCCGCTCATGCCGAAGTCGAAGCCGCGCGCCCGGGCGCTGCGTCCATCCGGCGCGACGCAGACGATAAGATTGAGCATCACATGATCGTTGAGATCGCCATGGCTGAGGCCGGCCGGTCCGTCGCGCTCCAGCATCGCGCGGATGCCTTCGCGCCCGCGATGCAGGCCGGTCCCGGCACTGGCATGGCTACCGTCCGGCGCGAAGAGGTCGAGCGCATCGTCCCACATCCGCCGGTCGAGATAATAGCCGTAAATATTCTGGAGGTTGCGCACCGCGTCCTCG
This sequence comes from Sphingobium sp. SYK-6, assembly GCF_000283515.1. Lineage (GTDB taxonomy): Bacteria > Pseudomonadota > Alphaproteobacteria > Sphingomonadales > Sphingomonadaceae > Sphingobium > Sphingobium lignivorans. Next base: position 3,038,443 of record NC_015976.1, on the reverse strand, counting down.
TCCGCCAGCCGGGCGACGCGCGCGGCGAGGACGCGCGGGGCCAGGGCGGGGCCCTCCGCGTCGACCGCGCCCGTCGTCGTCACCGGCGCGCCGACGCTGGCCACCTCATAATGATAGGGCACGACCGGCAGATCGTCCTTCGCGCTGTGCCAGCCCTTCGCATAGGTGCCGCGGAACTGGGGGTGATAGGCCATGCGGCGGATCCGCCAGCCGCCGGCCTCGCGCACATAGTCGTTTTCGTGGATGCCGCCGGTCCAGTTGTCCTCCCGCCGCGCGCCGCCGAACAGGCCCACTTCGTGCCAGCGCCCTTTCGCGCTCCGGCCGTCGGGGGAGAGCGTCAGCACCGGCGCCATCGGCAGCGTGACGTGCAGGCGATTGGGACCGCCCTTCTCCGCGCCGCCGAGCCGGGTCATGAGACTGTCGCGGATGGCGGCGCGCCCCTTCGCGGCGGTGCCGTCGCCCCAGTCGAGCGCCGCATCGCGCGTGAAGAGCGCCGAGGCGGCGGCCCAGTCTCCGGCCTCGACATGATGGGCAAGCAGGGCCTGCAGGTCTCGCACGGCGCGGATCGCCTCGGTGCGCTCCAGCGCGAGAGCGAGGGGGACGGGCGGTTCGGCCGCGTGTCCTGCCGTCGGCGCCACCGTCAGGCAAAGCGCCGCGATGGCCGCCCGCGCGCGCTTCGCCCGGTCAGTAGCCATTCCGGTCCAGCCTCGTGTCCGGGTGCGTGGCGCAGGTGACGCAGTCCGGCCAGTAATGCGGCGGCACGCGCCCGCTCACCGGATTGACATAGCTGAACCACATGGGCGTGGCGGAGGGATAGCCCGGATAGGCCGGCCCGTTGAAGACATAGGGATTGAACATCCGGCTGCCGGGTATGTAGCCCTGCTGGCGCTGGCCGAGCTCCGTCAGCGCAATGTCCGGCGGATAGGCCGTGATGAGCATGTTGGGCTTCATTTCGGCAGGTTCCGCCTCCACCCCGGTCCAGCCCTTGGCATAGCTCGAGGAGCGATAATAGAATTCGTCGATCGCCACGCTCCAGAGCTTCCAGACGCCGTCCTCCAGAACGGCCTGATCGTTGGGATAGACGCCGCCGGAGAAAGTGCTTGCCCGCTCGTAGCTGCTGCCGATCGAGAACAGGCGCGTGCGGAACCGCGCGGAGCGTCCGTCCGGCGCGATATTCATCACCGGCTGGATCCGCAGGTGGATGGGAATGGAGCGGCGCGGCGAGCGGCGCTGGCCCCATTTGGCGATCTCGGCTTCGGTGATGCGGTCCGGGCCGATGTAGAAGCCGGCATAAGGCATTTCGCGCGCGCCCTTGCGCGCGAAGAGATCGCCGAGCAGCTTCCACTCGAAATCGTCGATATAATTGCCGAACGCATTGGAGACATTCTCCGCGCCAATGTCGGCCTGGAGCAGCCGCACCTTGCGCTCGCCCTCGAACAGGCGGGTGGCCAGACTTGCGGACTCGCTCGCCGCCGGTGCCTGTTCGGCCCCCGCCGTTGCCATCGCGCGAGACACCGCGCCGGAAAGGTCGATGCGCTTGCCAGTGACGGGATGCATGTAGCTGAAGGCCGGGAGGCTTCCCTTCGGCGCGGCCGAGGGCGCGTCGGGTGCCTGCGCGGCGGCGGGCGGCACGGGATCGAGCCGGCTCTTCGCCCAGCCCTGCTCATAATCGGCGCGGAAGCGCGGATGGAGGTTCATCGCCGCGATGCGCCAGATGCCGTCGCGCTTGCGATAGACATTCTCGAAGATGGAGACGGCCCAATAGCCCTTGTCGTCGTTCCGGCCGGTCATCGCCAGTTCGAGGCCGCGCGCACGGGCCTGCATCCCGTCCGGGTCGACCGTGACGATCATGGCGACCTGCACATGCTCGTTGAGTTCGCCCGCGCCGATCCCCGCCGGTCCCTGCCGCTCCAGTCCGCGCCGGATGCTGGCCTGTCCGTTCCACGCGCCCAGCCCGGCGATGTCCAGCGTGCCGTCCGTCTCGAACAGGTCGCTCACATCGTCCCACATGCGCCGGTCGACATAATAGCCATAGGCGTTCTGGAGATTGCGCACGGCATTCTCCGCGATCATTTGGGTGAGGGGCGCGTCCAGCGCCGCCACGGTCCCGGCCGCATCTTCCAGTGGTGCCGGCGTCGCCAGCTCCGGGATCGGAATGCCGGCGGAGCGCGGCGTATAATGATAAGGCACGACCTTGAGGTCCGCCTCCACATTGCGCCAGCCCTCTTCGTAGCTGCCGTCGAACTGGGGATAATAATGCATCCGGGCGATCAGCCAGACGCCGTCCCGCTTCACATAGTCATTCTCGTAGATGCCGCCCGTCCAGCGGGCGTTTCCGCCCTGCGAGCCCAGCATCGCCAGCTCATGCCAGCGTATCTTCGCGCTGGTCCCGTCCGGGCCGAGGCTGGCCACGGGCGTTGCGGGCAGCAGCGTGCGGACCTCGCCGGGCGCGAGGCCGGCGCGGCCGCCACCCAGTTCGCGCACGATCCATTGGCGGATCGCCGCCTTGCCGCGCATGGTACGATCGCCCACGATCATCTCGGCATCGGGCGCGAAGAGATCGGCCATCTCGTCCCACAGGCCCACTTCGGCGAACTGCGTGTAGGCGATGTGCAGCCGGCGCACGTCGCGCAGCGCGGTGACGCTCTGCGTGTCGCGCGCCAGCAGGGCGGCACGCTGCGCGATGGTGGGCGCGGCTTCCTGCGCGATGGCCGGCATCGCACCGGCCGCGACCCCCAGCGGGACGAGGCACAGCGCTGCCAGGCAAAGGACCCTAGAAGCCATAGACGAACGCTGGATTGTCGACGAAGATGCGCTTGATGGTCGCCGCATCGCCGACCCATTCATGCACGAGATCGATCATCACCCCGACATCGGGCGAGGCATCGCCCATCGCGAGATAGGGCCAGTCCGATCCCCAGAGCAGCCGCTCCGGATTGGCGGCGACGAGCGCGTCGTGGAACGGCTTCAATTCCTCGTAGCGCGGATAGGCGGCGGATTGCCGGCACAGGCTGGTCTTCACCCAGACATGCCCGTCGCCCATGAAGCGCAGGAGCTGCTGGAAGGCCGGATCATTCACGCCGCGCGCCACGCTGAACCCGGCCAGATGATCGAGCACGATCGGGATGCCGAAGGGGATGAGCTTGGGGATCACCTCGACATGATGGTCGATCCCGGCCCACAGCTCCGGGTGCCAGCCCGCATCGGCCAGCAACGGCGCCATCTCGATGGCCACATTGGCGGAGATCGCCCCGATATAGGGCCGTCCCTGCGGATCGAGCATGTCGACGAACCGCAGGCCCTTGAAGCCCTGGCCGTCCAGTTCCGCGATGCGGGCCGGGGTGAGTTCCGCGCCGCCCAGCGCGATGCCGCGCAGGCGGCCGCCCGAGGCGGCGATGGCGTCGGCGATCAGCGTCGGATCGAGGCCGTAGGCCGCCGGCTGGACAAGCACGCCATAGCGGTTGCCGACCGTGTCCAGCATGGCGAGATGCCGCTCGACCGGCGCCTGGGGCGGCGCGTAATTGGGCGGATTGACGAGGCTGTACCGGTCATAGGGGCCGAACACATGGCTGTGGCAGTCGACGGCATTGTCGGGCTGCCGGTTCGTCGGGGCCGTCGGCATGCGGGGAATGACGGTTTCGATCTCGGACATCTGTACTCCTTTGGCAGGCGCTGGCACGCGCCTAGGTCAGTGCGGCGGGATGGGTTGCGATGGCGGACGGGCGTGCTTCGAAGCCGGCATGCCAATCCGCGAGCCGGTCATGGCCGTTTCGCCAGTTCAGGTCGTCGAAGCGCGCGTCGAGATAGCCGAGCGCGCAGCCGAGCGCGGCGTGGCCGATGTGGAACGGCGCGGCGGAAAGCTGCGCGGCATTCCCTTCGAGCTGGTCCAGCGCCGCCCCCAGCTTGTCGGCAAAGGCGTCCATCCAGGCGGGCGTGCGCCGTTCCTCGGGCTTCAGGCGCTCCTGCCGCCAGAGGATCAGTGCATCCATGATGCCGTCGCCCAGCGCGTGGAGGCGCAGCGCGTCCCAGCGCGCCGCGCCTTGCGGAAACAGGACCGGCTCCGGCGCAAGACTGTCCAGATATTCGCAGATCACCCGGCTGTCGTAGAGCGCCGTGCCGTCATCGAGCAGCAGCGTGGGGACCTTGCTCAGCGGATTGGCAAGCTGGACCTGCGGATTGACGCTGGCCATGTCCACCCGCGTATCGATGAGCTCGATCCGCCCATCAGTGCCCGTTTCATGCGCGGTGACCATCACCTTGCGGGCGAAGGGGGACATTTTTCCCCAGTGAAGCTTCATGGCGGCGGTTCCTTCAATCCTGCAGGGCGGGGCGGACAGGCGCGGGCGGGGAGGAGGGCGCCGCGCCTGTCCTGAGGCGAATGATGAGGCTGAGAGCGAGCGTGACCATGATGTTCAGCACCAGGGCGCTGACCGCCGAGTAGCACGGAATCTCGAGCCCGGGGATCGTCAGCGTATAGACCGAATCCTTGAACCCCGTGGCCCCGGCCATCAGCGTGCCGGCGCCCATGCCCGCGATCCAGCCGGTGAGCAGCGCTCTGGAATCCAGCCAGCGGACATAGAGGCCCATCAGCACGGCAGGCAGCGTCTGGCACATCCAGATTCCCCCGATGAGCTGGAGCTGGACGACCGATGTCTCAGGAAAGAAAGTGACGAAGCCGAGCGCGCCGGCCTTGACCAGCAGCGAGAAGATCTTGGCGACCTGCGTCTCATGCGCTTCCGAGCATTCGGGGCGGATATAGGCGCGATAGACGTTGCGGGTGAACAGGTTGGCCGCGGCGATCGACATGATCGCGCCCGGGACCAGCGCACCGATCGCGATGGCCGCGAAGGCGACGCCCACGAACCAGGACGGGAAGAGGTGCTTGAACAGCGCCGGCACCGCATAGATGTTGCCGAAGCGGGCGAAGCCCTCGGCATATTGCGGCATGTCCTTCACGCCCGCCGCCAGCGCCATGAAGCCGAGCAGCAGCAGCAGCGCGAGCGCGAAGGCATAGATGGGCATGAAGACGGCATTGCGGCGGATCGCGTCGCGGCTGGACGCGGACAGCAGGCCCGTGAGCGCATGGGGATAGAGGAACAGGCCCAGCGCACCGCCCAGTGCCAGCGTCGCATAAGCGAATTGCGGGCCCAGGCTGCCGGGTGCCGCGTCCGGGATGAGCAGCTTCTCCGGCGGCACTGCATCGAACACCGCGCCATAGCCGCCCAGCTTGGCCGGCACGATCAGGATCGCCGCGATGAGCGTGGTGTAGATCAGGATATCCTTGACGATCGCGATCATCGCCGGGGCCCGCAGGCCGCTATTATAGGTGAAGCCCGCCATCACCAGGAAAGCGACGAAGAGCGGCAATTCCATCTCGCTGCCGAAGATGGTGATGCTCGCATGCAGGCCGAGCCCGGCGAAAATCGCTTCCAGCCCGACCAGCTGCAGCGAGAGATAGGGCATGGTCGCCACGATGCCGGTCAGCGCGATCATCAGCGCGAGCGTGCGATTGCGGTAGAGGCCCGCCACCATGTCGGCGGCCGTCACATAGCCGTGCTTGGCGCAGACTCCCCAGACCTTCGGGAAGACCGCGAAGACGATCGGGAACACGATGATGGAATAGGGCACCGCGAAGAAGCCCGATCCGCCCGCCGCATACATGAGCGCCGGCAAGGCCACGAAGGTGTAGGCCGTGTAGAGGTCACCGCCCAGCAGGAACCACACGAGCAACGGGCCGAAGCGCCGGCCGCCCAGACCCCATTCCTCGATATGGCCGAGATCTGCCCGTTTCCAGCGGGACGCGACAAAGCCCAGCGAGGAGATGAGGAAGAAGAGAGTGATGAAAACGCCGGTTGCGACCGGATCGATGAAAGAACTCATCTGTCCGACCCGCGCCAGTCCACCAGGTAGACGATCCAGGTCAGCCCGGCGCCGATCCAGATCCAGGCAAGCTGATAGGCGTAGAAATAGGGAATCCCGAAGAATCTGGGTTCGACGCTGTTATAGAACGGGACCCAGAGCACGGCGATGAAGGGTGCAAGCAGTAACAGATTCACCCATTTTCTGAGGCCGCGCCCCCCCCGGTCCTTCATCACATCCTCCACTCTTCACCGCGAGGGCATGCGGTGCTGCCCCGTTCCGCCCGACGGCAATTGCTGCTCTTGACGACGTTAGTGGAGCACTTAAGCTGTGCGGTCAAACTAGCAATATCGCATGAGCATTGTGCACTTTTGTGGAGGGGGAAGAGGGATGCGGCCGTTCGACTGGGATGATTTGCGTTATTTCCTGGGCGTGGCCCGGTCGGGCACGGTGTCGCAGGCAGCCCGCCGGCTGGGCGTCGATCATGCCACGGTGATCCGCCGGGTGGATGCGCTGGAGCGGGCGATGGGCGTCAAGCTCTTCGAGCGCAGTCCCCGGGGCTATTATCTGACGCAGGGCGGCGAGCGGCTGCTGCCGTCCGCCGAGCTCATCCAGCAGGAAGCCCGCAAGATCGGGCGGGAGCAGATTTCCAGCAGTCGCGGCGTCGGCGGCGTGGTGCGGATCAGCACGCTGGAAGGCTTCGGCAATTTCTTTCTGTCCAGCCGCCTTCCCAAGTTCGCGGCGGAGTATCCCAATCTCACCATCGAGTTGCTGACGCTCCAGCAGATCGTCGCGCTCTCGCGCCGCGAGGCCGATCTCGCGATCAGTCTCCAGCCGCCCGAGACGGGGCGTTTCTATCGCGAGAAGCTGACCGACTACTGGCTGTTCGTCTATGGCTCGCGGGAATATCTGGAAGCCAGTCCGCCGATCCGCAAGCCCGCCGACCTGCGGGATCATGTGTTCTGCGGCTATATCGATGATCTCGTCTTCCTGAGGGGCCTCGATTATCTCGACGAGGTGGGCAAGGGCATCCGCGCCCGCCTGCAGAGCTCCAGCCTGCACGCTCAGACGGAGGCAGCGCGTGCCGGCTATGGGCTGTGCGTATTGCCTGCCTTCATCGGGTCGCGCACGCCCGGGCTGGTCCCGGTCCTCAAGGAAGAGATCCGCCTTCAGCGCAGCTACTGGATGGTCGCCAGCGCGGACGTGGCGCCCAGCCCGCGCGTGCAGGCGGTGCGGCGCTTCATCCGGGCTCAGGCCGAGGCCGAGCGAGGCCTGTTCCTGGGAGAATAGGCGCGCTCCGTTTCTGCCGGGGATGTCTGCCGCGGTGGTAGCGGGAGACTTTCCCGGCCAGCCGGTGCTTGAAACGGTAGCGCCGGAATAAATTCGTTAATTATCAATATATTATCACATATCTGGGTGCATAAGTCGGAACGCCGCCATGCTCAAGGGCAATGCGCGTGTCCATGTGTCCTGAAATGTCCGCTTTTCAGCCGGGCGCTGAGCTTAATTTCCTCCCAAGTCCCTGAGCATCCGACCCTTTCTCGGCCCGGAACGGCCGATGTCTCGCGCGCCGATGTGTCGGGTAATCGGGCCTGCGCTGCCGATCCCGCCGCTCTGGTCCACACCTGCGAGCCTCGGGCTTCATGAGCGCCTCTTTCACGGCACATCCGCCCTGCCGATCGCGCCGATGCGGGGCTCATCCCAAACCGATGCCGCACAAGCGCACAGCAGGCATGCATCTTTGTTTATATGCTCTGTGCCTCCCTCACCATATGCCGGTGCGACCGCGCTTCGGGGAACCTCCGAAGCCGAACGGGTGAACAGGAGCGGACATATGGAATTTTCGGTCGGATTCCCGCGTAGTATGCGCTTTGGTGCGGGTGTCTCCCGTCAATTGCCGGATATGCTGCAACAGATCGGCCTGTCCCGGCCGTTCGTGATGACGGACCGCTTCCTGTGGGACAATGGCCGGCTCGATGCCATCCGGGACGCGCTCGATCAGGCCGGCATTCGCGCACGATTCTTCCTCGATACGGTGCCCGAGCCGGACGTGCCCTCGATCGAGCGGGCGCTGGCGGACCTGCTGCTGGACGAGCATGATTGCATCGTCGCCTTCGGGGGCGGCAGCCCGATCGACAGCGCCAAGGCGGTGGCCGTGCTGGCGAGGCATGGCGGGCATATCTCGGACTACAAGGCGCCGCACCTGCAGAATGACGCGGGGTTGCCCGTCATCGCCATTCCCACCACGGCGGGCACCGGCAGCGAGGCGACGCGCTTCACCGTCATCACCGATACCGAGCGGGACGAGAAGATGCTGTGCGCGGGCCTTGCCTATCTGCCGGTCGCGGCACTGGTGGATTTCGAGCTCACGCTTACCAAGCCGGCGCGGCTGACGGCGGACACGGGCATCGACGCGCTGACCCATGCCATCGAGGCCTATGTGTCCCGCCGCGCCACGCCGGTGTCGGATCTGTTCGCGCTGGCGGCGATCGAGGCGATCGCGCCCAATCTCCGCCGCGTCTGGGCGGACGGGAGCGACATGGACGCGCGCGAGCAACTGATGCTGGGCGCGACTTATGCGGGCGTCGCCTTCTCGAACAGTTCCGTGGCGCTCGTGCATGGCATGAGCCGGCCGATCGGTGCGCATTTCCATGTGCCCCACGGCCTTTCCAATGCCATGCTGCTGCCGCTCGTCACGGAGTTTTCCGCGCCCGGCAATGTCGCGCGCTATGCCCGTTGCGCCAAGGCCATGGGCGTCGCGTCGGACGGGGAGGGGGATCAGATGGCGGTGAGCCGGCTCGTCGAGGAACTCGCGGCCGTCAATCGCGATCTCGCTGTGCCGAGCCCCAATGCCTATGGCGTCACGCGAGAGCGCTGGGAGGAGATGATCCCCGTCATGGTCGAGCAGGCGATCGCTTCCGGCTCACCCGCCAATAATCCGCGCGTCCCCACCGAGGCGGAGATGCACGCGCTCTACCAGCGCGTCTTCGATCAGGGCTAGGGCTGATCGCCATTGTCCTACGGACGCCTTCGGCTCCAGATGATGGCGTGACGAAAATTGGTTTTCCGGGACCCGGCGCGCAGCGTACTCAAGGTATGTGAGCATCGAAAGCCCGGGAAAGCGCCATTTGCAAGCCGCCAGCGCTGGATGTCGATTAGGTTAGGGCTTCAGCAGCGCTCTATGGCGAGCGCAAGCCCCTGGCCGACGCCGATGCACATTGTGACCAGCGCGCGCCTGCCACCCGTCTCTTCCAGCGCATGGGCCGCCGTCATCGCCAGCCTTGCGCCGGACATGCCGAGCGGGTGTCCGAGCGCGATGGCGCCGCCATTGGGATTGACCTGCATCGACGCCGGGTCGCCGCCCAGCGCGCGCAGCGAGGCGATGACCTGGCTGGCAAAGGCCTCGTTGATCTCGATGATGTCGAAATCCCGAAGTGTGAGCCCCAGCCGGTCCATCAGCCGACGGCTGGCCGGCACGGGGCCGATGCCCATGACATCGGGCTCCACGCCCGCGCTCGCCATGCCCAGGATGCGGGCGCGTGGCGTCAGGCCATGGCGGGCCGCAGCCGCTTCGGATGCGACAATCAGCGCGGCCGCGCCATCGTTCACGCCCGATGCGTTGCCGGCCGTCACCGTGCCTTGCGCATGCACCACCGGCCGCAGCGCGGCGAGTGCCTGAAGGCTGGTGCCGGGGCGGGGATGCTCATCCGTATCCACGATGATGTCGCCCTTGCGGCCGCCGATCGTGACCGGGATGATCTCGGCGGCGAAGTAGCCCCGGGCCTGCGCATCGGCGGCGCGTCGCTGGCTCTGCGCGGCATAGGCGTCCTGCTCTTCGCGGGTGATGCCGTAACGGGTCGCGACATTCTCGGCCGTCTGCGGCATCGAGGCGGTGCCGTAGAGGCGCTGCATGGCGGGATTGACGAAGCGCCAGCCAATGGTCGTGTCCTCGAGCTGCTGCGTTCGCGTGAAGGCCTGTTCGGCCTTGCCCATCACCAGCGGCGCGCGAGTCATGCTCTCGATGCCTCCGGCGATGGCGATATCGATCTCGCCCGTGGCGATCGCGCGGGCCGCCTGTCCCACGGCTTCGGCGCCGCTTGCGCAGAGGCGGTTGACCGTCACGCCCGGCACGCTGACGGGCAGTCCCGCGAGCAGCGCCGCCATGCGCGCCACGTTGCGATTGTCCTCGCCCGCCTGATTGGCACAGCCGAGGATCACCTCGCCGATCGCGGCGGGATCGAGACCCGGGTTGCGCGCCATCAGGGCACGGATCGGCGCCGCGGCGAGGTCGTCCGCCCGCACGGGCGCGAGCGCGCCGCCCAGGCGCCCGATAGCGGTGCGCGCCGCATCGCAGATGAAAGCCCCGGTCATGCGACCTCGCGGGGGCGCGTGGTGCGCTTCTCGATGCGTTTCTCGTTGATCGTATTCAGCACGATGCGGTCGACATAGATGCCGGGGGTGTGGATGCAGTCCGGATCGAACGTGCCTGCAGGCACGATCTCCTCGACTTCCGCCACCGTCACCCGGCCTGCCGTGGCCATGTTGGGATTGAAGTTGCGCGCGGTCTTGCGGAACATGAGATTGCCCGCCGTATCCGCCCGCCATGCCTTGACGATCGAGAGATCGGCGCGCAGCCAGGTCTCGCGCACATATTCCTCGCCGTCGAAGAACTCGGTCGGCTTGCCCTGCGCGACCAGCGTGCCGACGCCGGTCTTCGTGTAGAAGGCAGGAATGCCGGCGCCCCCGGCGCGGATGCGCTCGGCGAGGGTGCCCTGCGGGGTGAGTTCCAGTTCCAGCTCGCCGGCCAGATACTGCGCTTCGAACAGCTTGTTCTCGCCGACATAGGAGCTGATCATCTTCCTGATCTGGCGGCTCTCCAGCAGCATCCAGAGGCCGAAGCCGTCCGCGCCGGCATTGTTCGAAATGACGGTGAGGTCCTTGACGCCGGCCCGGCGGATTTCGGGGATCAGGCTTTCCGGGTTGCCGGAGAGGCCGAACCCGCCGGACATGATGGTCATGCCGTCGAAGAGGAGGCCACTCAGCGCGGACGCCGGATCTGGATGGATCTTGTTTGCCATGGAGAGGCCCTTGTGAGGTTAGCCCGCTGATCTGTCGGGAAGGATGAAGGGATATTCGATGGTCACGATCGTGCGGCAACGGGGCAGATCGAGGAAATGCTCGCCATCGGCCATCCAGGCATCGGCCTGCGGCGAGGGCACCTTGCCGCCCGGGTCGTCGCTGCCGCTCGCCCACCATGTCTCGGTGATGCCGTCGATCCCGGGACCGTTGCCGGCGTCCCCCTCGAGGATGGTGTTGAACACGGCGCCCTTGAGGCCCGGCACGTCATGCGCGAGTTCGGCGTGGCGGCCGAGCCAGTGACGCTCGAAATTCGCACGCGAAAGCCCGGGCTTGCGCGCGAGCAGCAGGGTGCGCTTGATGCCCCCGGCGGCCCGGTCCGGCGCGATGACGACATTCTCGCGGACCGTCCACCGGCGCCACTCCGCGCGATCCATGATGCGCCCGCCCGATGTGAACAGCGCCTCGCCGGTCTCTGAAGAGAGCGCGGCCAGTCGCGCGTCCTCGCTCTCGAAAGCACATTGCACCATTCCGTCGATCCGCGACGGATAAGCGGCCTGCGGCTGGTCCGCGCCCCCGGCACCCAGGGTCTCCGAGTAGATCAGCGTCCGCAGGCCCGGCAGGCTGCGGGCGAGGGCGGCATGGAAGCCGAACCAGCGGATACGGAACTGCTCCTCGGTCAGCTGGGACGGGCGCGCGATCATCGCCATCAGCTTGGAAGCTGAAGCTATGGCTGTTGATGGCCTTGCGGTGCCCGCCATTGCGAGGACGGGCAGCATGGCGCCGGCCCGAATGACCTGTCGACGCGTGGCGGGACCGGCTTGACCGCGCTCCGGGCCTGGCGATCCAATTTCCGGAATTGTCGTCGTCGATCGCTGCAATGCCATGCCGCCATGCTGTAGAGATTTTCGCGCGCGTCTTAATCCCGCGTTTCCGCACAGATTTGAAGCGGGGAGGCGGTCGTCTATCGTTCCGATCGGCGCGTTCCGGCCTGCGTTGCTTTCACGCCGCATGGCGGCTGACAAATCGCGTCCCGTCACAGCCATGTAATATCTCTTCTTCATCGCACCCGCGAACCGGACGGGATGGCGGAACTGGCAACGCGCCATCCGTCGTCGCTACAGGCTGCGATGCGTCGCCGCCCGTCGGGTGGGGGGAGGTAGGCGCGCGCTGGGGCCGGAAGGCCGTGGCTACGCCTGCACAGAACAAGCTCGCAAGAAGCGCTGCAATCCCGGTCTCCAGGAGATCGGGAAACCCGGGCGCGCGCCCGGCGATCGGGCGCTGCGAGCCGACGTCCGGATATTTGAAAAGGGGTCCAATGATGAACAGCAAATTCAACCGCTCGGTGCGCACAGCGCCTTTTCTCATCGGCGTTGCATTGGCGGCTTTGACGGCCGCCCCCGGCATGGCGCAGACCACGACGGTGGATCCGGCGAGCGAGGACGGTGCGGGCGAGGAGATCGTCGTCTCCGGTTATCGCCGCAGTATCGAGGAAGCGATCGACATGAAGCGCGTGACAGTGGGGTTCTCCGATTCCATCGTCGCGACCGACATTGCCGACTTCCCCGAGCAGAACCTCTCCGAAGCCCTGCAGCGCGTGCCGGGCGTCACGATCGAGCGTGACAAGGGGCTGGGCACCCGCGTCAACGTGCGCGGCCTGCCGACCGAGTTCACCTTCGTCTCCATCAACAAGCTGGCCACGGCCTCGGGCTCGGGTGGCCGCGATGTCGAGTTCGACATCTTTGCCTCGGAACTGATCCAGTCCGTCACTGTCCAGAAATCGCCGACCGCGGCTGATGAGGAAGGGGGCATCGCAGGGTCCGTCTCGATCCGCACCGCGCGCCCGTTCGACAACCCCGGCCTTCGCCTCGTCGGCAGCGCCGAGGGCGCGTATAATTCGATCTCCGAGAAGATCGATCCGAGTTTCTCTGTCCTCGCCAGCAACACCTTTGGCGATTTCGGCGTGCTCGTGTCGGTCGCCAAGCAGCAGCGCACCAACCGGACCGATTCCAACTCCGGCATCAATTTCCGCCCGATCGCCCGCTGGACCGACCGTGCGGGCACGACCTACCGCAATCAGGCGATCGCCGTGCTGCAGCGGGACGCCGGCGTGACATTCACGGACGCGATGAAGAACAAGATCGTCTTCCTCGATAAGGTTGGCGACCGCGTCTATCAGAACGATCAGGATCGCCTCGGCCTGTCAGGCTCGATCCAGTACAAGCCCAGCAGCACGTTCAGCCTCGCCTTCGATGCGTTCGTCGGCTCATACGACACGACCGAGGATGAATATGACGCGGCTGCCTATTCGGCCTCGAGCAACTCGACGCTGGAAACCATCCATGCCTATGACGACAAGACCTTGGCCGACGCCGGCATCATCGTGCTGCGCGACGTGTCCTACACCAACACCCAGCATGAATTCCTGAGCAAGGAATATATCAACGAGACCGACTATCGGCAGTTCGGCGGCGAGCTGAACTGGGAGACCGGCAATTGGACGATCAATGCGCTGGGCGGCTATTCCGGCGCGGAGAAGACGCTCGACTACGCCAATCTCAAGCATGTCGCCTATGCGCCTTCGCGCAGCCGCTACACCGAGAATGGTGGCGAGACGATCCCCAGCAGCAACCCGCGCACGATCGACATGTACAATGCGCCAAATGCCTATCTGTTCGAGGCCTATGAAACCACGCGCGAGCAGATCAAGGACGACAAATATGCCGCGCAGGTCGATGTAAGCTATGGCTTTGCATCCTCGATCCTCAAGCGCCTCAACTTCGGTGGCCGCTACACCAACAAGAGCAACGAACGCCAATATGGCGAGGAGAAGATCCAGGGGCCGACGCGCGGCAGCACCGCTTATGTCAACACGCGCACGCTGGGTGCCAGCCCGCTCACCGATGTGACGGACATCGTTGGCGGCAAGGCCTATCAGGCACGCGATCTCAGCTGGGCCCAGATCTCCAACGACTATGCGCGAGACTTCTTCCGTCCCGCCGGTTTCGTGACGCCGTTCGCCGATGCCAATTATGCCAAGGTGAAGGAAGAGACGATCGCCGGCTATGCGATGGCCGATTTCCAGTTCGACATTGCGGTGCCCGTGTTCGTCAATCTCGGCGGCCGCTATCTGCGCACCACCATCCATTCCGAAGGCTTCCACCAGGTCCAGAACCCGGACGGCACGACCGGGCTCACGCCGACGCCGGTGTCGAGCGAAGGTCGCTACGAGAAGTTCCTGCCCTCGTTCAACGCCCATGCCGAGCTGACCGAAAGCCTGCTGCTGCGCGCCGCCGCCTCGCAGACGCTGATCCGCCCGGCGCTGACCGATCTCGCTTACAAGCGCACCGCGAGCTACAGCAGCTTCCGCTACACCGATGGCAATCCCGGCCTGAAGCCCACTTATGCCGATCAGTGGGAAGTGGGCGTCGAGAAGTATCTCGGCCGTGGCGGCATCCTCTCGGCGTCCTATTTCTGGAAGAAGATCAAGGGGGTGGTCCAGAGCCAGCTGACCGGCGTCGTGCCCGACGTGACCGTCTACAATGCCAATGGCACCGTCAACGGCGTCTATGACTTCGACGTCTATCAGCCGGTCAATGCCGAAGGCTCCTACAAGGTCAGCGGCGTCGAGCTCAATGCGGTGATCCCCTTCGGCATGTTTGCCGAGTGGGCCGATGGCTTCGGCATCAACGCCAATGCCACGTTCCTCGACAGTTCGCTGACCGGCGAGTCGAGTCTCGACATCCCGACCTCGCCGATCGGCCTGTCCGACAACGCCTACAACGCGACGGTCTTCTATGACAAAGGCCCGCTCTCGCTGCGCCTGTCCTACAATCGCAGGGGCAAATATGTGGAGCGGATCGAGCGGAACATGTATCCGGTCTATCGGGATGCTTATGGTCAGTTCGACTTTGCGGCCAGCTATCAGCTGACCCGCAATGTCCGCGTCGAGGTGCAGGGCATCAACGTCGGCAATGCCAAGACCACCGGCTACACGATGGATCCGTCTTTCCCGACCACTTATGAATTGTCGGGAAGCCGCATCAGCCTGGGCATCCGCGCCCAGCTCTGATCAACGTTCTGCGGGCCGGCCTGCGGTCGAGCGCGATGGACGCGAGCAGCGCCGACGCGCTCGACCATGCGCACCGCTCGCTGGCCCATTTTCTCCCGGAGACCTGCCATGATGACCCGTATCGCTCTGACTGCCGCACTCGTGCTCGCGGCCCAGCCTGTTCTCGCGCAGGAGCAGGCGCCTGACCTGGCGCGCGCGGCGCGGGGCGATCTGCGCGAACCGGGCGGGGCGCGGCGCCTCGCCGGTGATATGCGCGCGGCCTATCGCACGCTGGCTGCCGAGGGCGAAGTGCGCAACGTCATCCTGCTGATTGGCGATGGCATGGGGGATTCGGAGATCACCATCGCGCGCAATTATGCCGAGGGCGCCGGCGGCTATTTCAAGGGCATCGATGCGCTGCCTTTCACTGGCCAGTACACCCATTATTCGCTCGAGCGCGAGACCGGCAAACCCGATTATGTGACGGATAGCGCTGCCTCCGCCACCGCCTGGGCGTCGGGCGTGAAAAGCTATAATGGCGCGATCGGCGTCGATATCCATGGCAAGCCCCATGCAACGCTGATCGAGCTGGCCAGGAAAGCCGGTCTTGCCACCGGCAATGTCTCGACGGCCGAGATCCAGGATGCAACGCCAGCCGCGCTGCTGGCCCACGTCGCTTTCCGCAGCTGCTACGGGCCGACCGCGACCAGCAAGACCTGTCCGCAGAATGCGCTGGAAAATGGCGGGGCCGGCTCGATCACCGAGCAACTGCTCGATACCCGCGCCGATCTCGTGCTCGGCGGCGGTGCGGCGAGTTTCGCGGAGATGGCGAAGGCGGGTCAATGGAAAGGCAAGACGCTGTTCGAGCAGGCCAGCGCGCGGGGCTACCGGATCGTGCGCAACGCTGCGGAACTCGAGGCCATCACGCGCGCCGATGACAGGCAGCCGCTGATCGGCCTGTTCTCGGAAGGCAATATGCCGGTCCGCTGGACGGGCCCGCGCGCCAGCCTTCACGGCAATATCGACAAGCCGGCCATCACTTGCCAGCCCAATGCCGCGCGCAATGAAACCATACCGACGCTCGCGACGATGACCAGCAAGGCGATCGCGCTCCTGAAGCCCAAAGGCTTCTTCCTTCAGGTCGAAGGCGCGTCGATCGACAAACAGGACCACGCGGCCAATCCCTGCGGGCAGATCGGCGAGACGGTCGATCTGGACGAGGCGGTCCAGGTCGCGCTGGCCTTCGCGAAGGCGGATGGCCACACGCTGGTCATCGTCACGGCTGACCATGCCCACACCAGCCAGATCGTGGGCAACGGCACCCGCTCATCCGGCCTGACTGCGGCACTGAACACGCGGGAGGGCGGTGTCATGACAGTGAACTACGGCACCGCGGAGGAAGGATCGCAAGGCCACACAGGCGCGCAGCTGCGCATCGCCGCTTATGGCCCGCAGGCCGTCAATGTCAGCGGCCTGCTCGATCAGACCGATCTCCACTACATCGTGCGGGACGCGCTCAAGCTGGATTGAGCGTTCTTCCGGCAAGATCGCGAGTGTTCGGGGGGCGGCTGGCCTGCGCGGATCATCAGATCCGACGCGCTCCGCTCCGCCCCGCAGTGCGGGCTTCGGGCAATGGGTCCCCCGATGACCACGCAGTTCCGCCCCGGCGACCAGCGCACATCGGCGGAACCGGCCAGTCCCCGGGCGCGATATGCTCGCCCCCTACGGCTTCCTGATGATGAGGGAGTCCGGGCGCTTGCGGGGGGTCCATTGACCGCGGCCGGGGAAGTTCTTGAGGATCTCGC
Source organism: Sphingobium sp. SYK-6 (assembly GCF_000283515.1). Classification (GTDB taxonomy): domain Bacteria; phylum Pseudomonadota; class Alphaproteobacteria; order Sphingomonadales; family Sphingomonadaceae; genus Sphingobium; species Sphingobium lignivorans. The sequence continues at coordinate 3,021,652 of NC_015976.1, read as the reverse complement.
CATCCCAGAGGCGCGCGACGCGCCGGTGGAGGCGCCAGCGGCGATCGTCGCCCTTGACGGCATGGTCCTCATAATAACCGACGAAGCGGAGCAGGAAGGGCGTCTCACCTTCGCATTCGGTCACGAAGGCGAAGGAGCGCATCTTCACCGTGCCATCCGCCTGCGGCATGTACTGCACCTGCGTGACGTGGTGCTGGCGCCCGGGAAAACCCTCCGCATTGCGATAATGTTCGGCGATGCCGCGAATGCCCTCATGGCCCTCCCAGATGTCGGGCTCCTCGAAAACCTCCTCGACCATCCGCGCGTCCGGCGTGAAGCAGGCGACCAGCCCCTCCACATCACCGGTGTCCAGCGCCCAGGCATAAGCCGCGAGCAGGTCCTCCAGGGCAAAGCGATCCTCAACCGAAAGATCCATGTCGTTCCTCTCCATTCTGTTGACACAATCGTAACATTCGTTATGGTTCATGACAAGGGCGCAGGACCAAAATCGAGAGGAGCTTGATGGTGAATCCACCACATCCGATGCATGGCATCGGCGGGTGAGACGAGCTGCACGCAGCGCTGACATCCCGGAAAAACACGCCCGGGCTCCCGGAAACTCCACTCACTCAAAGAAGAGAGAAGCAGCGCGTGAGCGACACTGACATCATCGTGATCGGCGGCGGATCGGCGGGCGCAGCCATGACCGGCCGGCTCGCCGAGGCCGGATTGAACGTAACGCTCGTTGAGGCGGGCCAGTCGGACCGGCATTTCCGGTCCCGCGTCCCCGCGCTCACCAGTTCCATTGTCCAGAACCCCGCCTATGACTGGTGCTACCAGGTGGAGCCGGACGAATCCCGCGGCGGCCGGGCCGACATCTGGCCGGCAGGCAAGATGCTGGGCGGCGGCAGCGCGCTCAACGGGATGATGTTCATCCGCGGGCATCGCTGGGACTATGACAACTGGCAAGCGCTCGGCGCGGCCGGCTGGAACTATGAGTCCGTGCTTCCCTATTTCCGGCGCATGGAGGACAATGAACGCGGTGCGGATGCCTGGCGCGGGACGGGTGGCCCCATCGCCGTATCCGAAGGGCGCGCGCATTACCCCATCACCGACGCGTGGATCGCCGCGGCGGAGCAGACCGGCATCGAAAGACGCGACCTCAATGGCGAGAAGGCCGAAGGGGTCGATTATGTCCAGGTCTCCCAGCGGAACGGCACGCGCTGCTCGTCTGCGCGCGGCTATCTCCATGAGTTCAAGGGCGCGACGCCGCCGCAGACGCTGCTGGGCGCCCAGGTGCTGCGCATCCTGATCGAGGATGGACGCGCCACCGGCATCGCCTATCTTCAGGACGGGGCGCACAAGACGCTGCACGCGAAGCACGGCGTCGTCCTGAGCGCCGGCGCCATGAACACGCCGCGGCTGCTCATGCTCTCCGGCATCGGCCCGGCGGCGCATCTGGCCTCGGTCGGCGTGCCGGTGCTGTGCGATCGCCCGGGCGTGGGCCGCAACCTGCAGGATCATGTCGGCACGCATGTGGTCAACACCGTGACCGCGCACACGCTCAATGACGATGCGCGCGGCCTGCGCGGCGCGCTCTCGGTGCTGCGCTATGCCCTGTCGCGGCGCGGCGCGCTCAGCACCTCCATCGGCCATGCCCAGGCCTTCGTGAAGACTCGGCCGGGCTTGCCGGCGCCCAATATCCAGATCTCGTTCGCGGCCTTTGCCTTCGACTTCGACGCGCAGGGCCGGCTCGTGCTGGGCAAGACCGCCTCGGTCTCGACGCTGGTCGGCCTGATGCGGCCGAGCTATCGCGGGCAGATCACGCTCGGGTCGGCCGATCCGCTGGCGCCGCCGGTCATCCATCACCAGCAATTGTCCTGCGACGATGATATCGACCAGATCGTCGAAGGGATCGGGATCGCGCGGGATATCCTGACGCGCCCGCCCGTGGCCGAGCATATCACCAGCGAGGTGCGCCCCGGCCCCGCGCTCACCGATCCCGCCGAGCTGCGCGATTATGTCCGGGTCGCGGCCATCCCGATGTTCCACCCGGTCGGCACGGCCAGGATGGGCGCTGCGGACGATCCCATGGCCGTCATCGATCCGGATCTGAAAGTGATCGGCGTGGACGGCCTGTGGGTCGCCGATGCCTCGATCTTCCCGTCCCTGACGGCAGGCAACACCAATGCGACGGCCATCATGGTCGGCGACAAGGGCGCGGATCATGTCCTGCGGACACTGCGGCGCAACGCCTGAGAGCCGGTTCGGAAATGCGCGTGAGTGCGCATTTCGAGGCCGCACCGGCCCGCTCCCCCACCCGGCCACCCATAACATACTGCCGTTGGGTGGCCGGGTGGGGGAGCGGGCCGGCACCGCACTGCGCCAAAGGGCGCATTTCCGGACAGGTTCTGAGCAGGACCCGGCGCGGGCTCAGGCAGCAGCCCGTCGCGAACGATCAATGACAGTATGAGAGGATCAGCCCATGGCGAGTTTTCCCGACACCATTCACTTCACCGGGCTCAACACGCCCGTCCGCATCGAATGGAACGCGCATGATCTGGACGTGATCGGCGAGATCCCGCGCGAGATCGACGGCGCCTTCTTCCGTGCCGTGCCCGACCCCGCCTATCCGCCGAAGTTCGATGACGAGATCGTGCTCTCGGGCGACGGCATGATTTCCCGGTTCGGCATTCGCGACGGCAAGGTGGATTTCGCCATCCGCTATGTCGAGACGGCGCGCTACAAGGCCGAGAAGGCGGCGGGCCGCTCCCTGTTCGGCAAATATCGCAATCCGTTCACGGACGATGCGGAGGTTCAGGGCATCGACGGGACGGTCTCGAACACGACGCCGGTCTGGCATGCGGGGCGCCTGTTCATGACCAAGGAGGATGGCCTCGCTTACGAGATCGATCCCGAGACGCTCGAGACGATCGGGCGCTGGGACTATCATGGCGCGCTGAAGTCGCAGACCTTCACTGCGCATCCCCGCGTCGATCCGGCGACCGGCGAGATGTTCTTCTTCGGCTATGAGGCCGGGGGCCTCTGCACGCCGGACGTCGCCTATTGCATCGCCGACAAGGATGGCAATCTGGTCTCCGAACAGTGGTTCCAGCAGCCCTATTGCTCGACCATCCATGATTTCGCGATCACCGGCAAATATGCGGTCTTCCCGATTTTCCCGACCACGGCCGACCTCGACCGGCTGAAGGCCGGCGGTGCCCACTGGGCGCACCAGCAGGAGCTGGAAAGCTGGGTGGGGATCATGCCGCGCTATGGCAAGGTCGAGGAGATGCGCTGGTTCAAGGGGCCCAGGGGCGTTTCCGCCTTCCATTTCGTCAATGCCTATGACGACGGCGATCTGGTGCATCTCGACATCTGCCTGTCGGACACCAATGCCTTCGCCTTCATGCGCGAAGCGGGCGGCATCCACCGCGCGCAGAACGAGCTTGGGGGCGGCCTCGTCCGCTGGACCTTCAATCTGGCGAGCGACGAGGAGGGCTTCGAATCCCGGGTTATCGGCCCGCCGGGCGACATGCCCCGGCTGCGCGATGCCGATCAGGGCCGGGCCTATCGCGCGGCCTGGTATCTCACCATCAATCCGCAAGGCGGCGCGCCGCTTCCGGGCGGCCCGGTCGGCGCTGCGTTCAACGCCATGCTGCGCATCGAGCCGGGCAATGGCCGGATCGACATGATGCCGCTGGAGCCCGGCCTGGCGATCAGCGAGCCGGTGCATGTCCCCTCGTCCGAGCCGGACCATGAGGGGTGGCTGCTGGCGGTGATCGACCGTCAGCTCGACACCGGTCGCTTCGCTTCGGAACTGTGGGTCGTGAACGCCGGGGACATCGCGGCGGGACCGGTTGCGCGAGTGCTGATCCCCGTTCCGATGCGCGCACAGATCCATGGCGCATGGGTGTCGCGCGAGCGGCTGGCGGAGGCGCGGGCCCGCGCTGCGGCGGCGTAGGGCACGTGGACAAATTCCAGCCCGAATGAACGTCGGCTTTCAGAAGCCCTCGATGCGGAGCGAGCGGCAGGAATCTTGTGGGAGCGGACATCGCTAGTATAAAAAGAGCTGATGAGTTGGCCGGAACCTGAGGAAATGACTTCGTCGAGAGGCAAGGCAGCTATCGGATTGGTTTGCTGCCTCATCCTCGTTGTTTTTTCGCTCTTTGCCGAACAATCCGGGGATACCAATTGGAAGCTGCAGGCTGGCGGCATCTTCTTTGCGCTTTGCACTCCCGCATTTGTGGCCATGCTTTTCAGACCACTCCGTCTCCGGCTTGACCCCGAAGGCTTCACCCTGTCAGGCGGCTTAAATCAGACTCCCAAGAAAACTGAATGGCGTGATGTGGGAGACTTCTACGTCACACCACTGGGCCGTGGTGCAAAGATGGTGGCATTCAAGTATCTGGAAGGAGCAGTCGTGCCGTTTGGCGGCGCGCTCGGAAGCAGCGGAATCATACCGGGCGTCTGGCCTGATGGCCCGGAGTCGCTTGCCGAGCGTCTAAACGACTATCGCGATGCAGCCCTGAACCACCACTAAGGAAAACGACCGCAATGTCGTCGCGTCCGGAAGGTCTGCTACGCGCTTGAAATGCCCAGATAGCAGGCGTCTTTATCGACCTGGGAATTTGTCCACGCTGCCTGACCTAGCATGCACAGGGCCGGGCGCCACGCCCGGTCCACCGTTCCGAGACATGAGCGCCCGGCCGGTCCTGCCCGCCGGGCGTTTCCGCGTGAATCAGGCCCCGGCCCCGACAGCGCCGGGCGGCGTGACGGCTTTCGCGGTGCGTTGCGCTCTCGGGATCAACAGGGCCCCGCCAATGCACAGGCAGGCCGGGAGCACCGCCAGCGCGAAGAATGTCGACGTGCTGGCGCCCGCGCCGATCGCGAGGCCGCCCAGCATCGGCCCGCCAATCGCGCCGAGCCGGGCCACGGCCACCGCGATGCCGATCGCGGAGGAGCGCAGATGCGGCGGGAAGAAGCCGACCGCGACAGCCATGATGACCAGATGCGCCGCCGAGATGCCGCCCCCCGCGACGAGCAGCAGGAAGCCCCAGCTCCACAGGCCCGGCGCCACGACGCCCAGCAGAAGCAGCGCGACCACGACGCTGGCATAGGTGCCCACGATCGCGGGCACGGCCCAGCCGCGATCCAGCAGCAGCGAAAGGCCGAGGCCGATCAGCAGGCCGCCGAGCTGGATCAGCGACAGGAAGCGCGACGCGGTGTCCATGGCGAAGCCGGCATTGGGCAGGATCGTCGGCACCCAGCTCGTCACATAATAGAGCACCAGCGCATTGACAGCATAAAGCCCGGCGAAGAGGACGGTCGAGAAGAGGAGGGGCGGGCTGAGCAGCTGGACGAAAGCAATGGACTTCCTCTCCCGCGCTTGCCCGGCCGATTTCCTGAACGTCGGGGATTCGGGCAGCTTCCAGGCCAGCACGACCAGCAGGATCAGCGTCGCGATACCGCCGGCCACGAACAGCGATTGCCATCCGCCCAGCGATATGAGCGGCGGTGCCACCAGCCCCGCCACGATGCCGCCGCCGGAAATGCCCATGGAGACGACCGTCAGCGTCCGCGCGCTTTTGCCCTGCGGCGCAAGTTCGGCCACCAGCGCCGTCACATTGGGCAGGCAGGCACCGAGCGAAAGGCCGGTCGCGAGGCGCCACAAAGTGAACTCCGTCACCGTCGAGCCGGTGGCGGTGCCGAGGCAAGTCAGCCCCATCATGGCGGTGGCGGTGAGAATGACCGGCCTGCGCCCGATCCTGTCGCCCATCGGCGCGATCAGCACCGCGCCGAGGCCGAGGCCGAGCAGGACAGCGGAAAGCGCCACGCCGAACTGCTGGGGAGGAACGCCAAGTTCCGCCGACAGATAAGGCACGACCAGCGGCAGGGCGTAGAGATCGTACCCGTCGATGAACATGATCAGCGCGCACAGGAGCAGCGGCATGAACGTCCGCCGCTCGGCGGATGAGGTCGCGGACGTCACGACGGCTGATGCCCCGTGACCGCATCGGGGATATCCTTCTCGATATCCAGATAGCGCCCCGCCATCGCATCATGCTCACCGGCGGCGAGCGCCACCACGAACCGGCGCAGCCGGGCCATACCCTGCGCGCTCTCCTCCGCCGTGGTGGATTCGAGCAAGGCGACCAGCGGTTTGGCGAAGGCATGGGCCTCCGGGGATTTCAGGGTCTCCTGCGCCATCGCCGTCATGATCGTGCCCGGCTGGATGGCGAAGGCGCGCACGCCGGCTGCCTTCTGCTCGAAATCCAGATGCTCCGTGAGGCGGATGAGGCTGGCCTTCGCGACTGCATAGGCCGAGGCGAAGGGCGCGACGAACGTGCCTGCCTGCGAGGCGATGTTGAGGATGCGGCCATGGCCGCGCTCGATCATGTCGGGCAGCGCCGTCGAAATGCAGTGCAGGGCGCCCAGGACGTGGACCGCCTGCGTATCCCACCAGGCCTGCGTATCGACCAGCCCCGCCGGGCCGAGCGGGCCCTGCACGCCGGCATTGTTGACCAGCAGGTCCGGCACGCCGAATGCCGCCTTCGCGTCCGCATAGGCGGCCGCCACACTGTCACGATCGGTAACGTCGCAGCGCACCGCAATCGCCCGTCCGCCGGCACGGGTGATGGCCTGCACCGTCTCCTCGACCTGCGGCAGGGTGCGCGCCGCCACGACCACCGAAGCGCCCGCCTCGGCCAGTGCCGTCGCAATGCCCGCGCCAAGGCCGCGCCCGCCGCCGGTCACGAAGGCGACCGTCTCTGTCAGCCGCGCGCTCACGGGCGATCCCATGGCGAGGGCATGTGATAAGGCACGGTGATGAAGTTCGCCTCGATCTGGCGCAGCGCGCCATTCTCGATCTTGAACAGTTCGGCGAGATAGAATGTGTGCGGACGGCGGATCAGCGAGGAGACATGCTCGCCATTGGTCAGCGTATAGTCCGCAAGCCGCCCGCAATGATCGATGAAGCCATAAGCCAGCACCAGCCCCCGCTCGACATCGACGAGCGGGAAGCGGCGACCGCGCAGGCGATCGTCATAACGATACCAGCCCAGCCGGAACTGCTCCTCGCAGGGGAGGCCGGCGATGGGCAGCATGAAATCGGGATTGTTGGTCGTCTGCACGCCGTTCTCGACGCGATTGCACTCGGGATGGAAGCGCGTGAAGAGCTGCCCGTCATTCTGCTCGAGCGTGTTGAAATAGCCGTCCGCCACGGCGCGCAGCCGCTCGCGGCTCATCCGCTCCGCTTCCGGCACGATCGCTTCCAGCACCGGTTTTCGTTCGAAGCGGGGGTTCGCGAACACCAGCGCCTCGTCGCTCTGGCGGACGACCAGAGTCTCGACCTGCGTGATCGCGCCCGAGGGATCGACGCCGAGCCGGACAGTGAAAGCCGACTCCTCGACCGTCTCGGTGATCGTCGTGAACAGGCCGACTTGACCGGTCTGCGGATCGGCGAAACGCAGGTCATAATCGCCCCGCGCTGTCGCCGTGCCCCAGACGCCGTCCCCCATCATCAGGGCCACGTTGTTCTCGGTCACGCAAAGGCCATCGGCCCAGCGCACCCGGCCCGGATCGCGCGCGACGAGCGCCTCCATGAACCGATCCATGACCGCATAAAGCGCTGCCCGCTCATGGACGACCGGCATCGCGCTCACCATGTCCGGCCGCTCACCGGATTGGGATAATGGAAGGGCGGGACGAAGACTTCCGGGAAAGCCTCATAATCGTGCGTCGAGGGCTTGTCGGGCTGGAGGCCATCGATGCTGCGGACCATCGGAACGCCGCCATGATTGAGCCCGCGATCATACTCGCAATAGAATGTGATGAAGGCATGCAGCGCGGCAATGCGCCAGACGCCGTCGACCTTGCGATAGCGGTTTTCATAGACCGCCTCGCCCCAGCGGGATTCGCCGCCAAGCCAGGCAATGAGGATGAAGGCGCGCCAGCGGCCCTGCGCCCGCTCGCCATCGGCATCGACATGGATGACGGGCTGGAGCTGCATGTGATTGAACAGGACACCGCGCTCATAAGGCGGCAGCGCGTGGAGATATTGCCGCACCCGATCCTGCCCGACATAGACGCCGCGTCCGGCGATCTCGAGCGTGCCGTCCGGCGTGAACATGTCGGCTGCCTCGTCCCACAGGCCCTTGTCGACATAATAGCCGTAAGCGGCCTGGAGATTGGCGATGGCGAGATGGGATTCGGCCCGCGACGTCCTGTCTCTGAGCGTGTGGACTTCCGCCCTCAAGGCCTCGATCGACTCGCGCAGCGACGCGATTTCATCAGACATCCCAACCCTCCTATCAGCCGCTCCGGCGACAATCTCGTTGCGCATCATCGTAACGGTCGTTAGAATTATTGCAAGAACCCCGATAATTTTTAACGTGGAGGAGAGAATGGGACATGACCCCTGACGGCATCCGGATCGCGCATCCAGACAAGCTTTTCATCGACGGCCAGTGGGTCGCTCCCGCACGCGGTGGCAGGATCGAGATCGTATCGCCCAACAGCGAGGAAGTGGTCGCGCGCGTCGCCGAGGCCACGAACGAGGATATGGACAGCGCCGTGGCGGCGGCCCGGCGCGCGTTCGACAATGGTGCCTGGAGCGGCATGAGCCCCGCCGAACGCGGCGCGCTCGTCGGCCGCTGGGCCGCGATCCTCAAGGAGCGCATCGGGGAATTGTCGGCTGCCTGGACGGCGCAGGTCGGCGGCCTCGCCAGCTTCGCGCCGATCATGCATGGCGGCGGCGTCGCGACGCTGGAGTTCATCGCGTCGCTGGGCGAGAGCTATCCCTTCGTCGAGCGCCGCCCGAGCGCGCAGGTGGACACGGCCCTCGTGGTCCGCGAGCCGGTGGGCGTGACGGTCTGCATCGCGCCCTGGAATGCGCCGTTCGCCACCATGTCCAGCAAGGTCGCCTATGCGCTGGTGGCGGGTTGCACCGTCATCATGAAGCCCTCGCCGGAAACGCCGCTCGAGGCCTATATCATGGCGGAGGCTGCGGAGGCGGCGGGCTTCCCGGCCGGGGTGCTCAACCTCGTCTGCGCCGATCGCGATGCCTCCGATCATCTGGTGAACAACCCGGATGTGGACAAGGTCAGCTTCACGGGCTCCACGGCCGCGGGCAAGCGGATCGGGCAAGTGTGCGCGAGCCGTGTGGCGCGCTGCACGCTCGAACTGGGCGGCAAGTCGGCCGCCATCGTGCGCGACGATTTCCCGATCGAGGCCGCAGCCGCCATCCTGGGCAACACGATCACCATCATGTCCGGCCAGGTCTGCGCCATGCTGAGCCGCGCCATCGTGCCCAAAAAGCGCCACGACGAACTGGCCGACGCCATCGCCCGCGTGATGGAAGGCATCAAGATCGGGCACAGCGATGCGCCCGATACCCAGCTCGGCCCGCTCGCCATGAAGCGCCAGCTGGACCGGGTGGAGGACTATATCGCGCTCGGCCGGGAGAGCGCCGACTTGGTGACCGGCGGCGGACGGCCCGAAGCGTTCAACAAGGGCTATTTCATCGAGCCGACCCTGTTCGCGAATGTCGATAATCGCAGCCGCATCGCGCAGGAGGAGATTTTCGGCCCGGTGCTGGCCCTCATTCCGGCAGAGGACGAGGAAGACGCCATCCGCATCGCCAATGAAAGCCAGTACGGACTGAACGGATCGGTGCTGACCAATGATGCCGATGCCGCTTATCGCATCGCGCGGCAGATGCGCACGGGCGGCGTGGGACAGAACGGCATGCGTCTCGAATTCGGCATGCCTTTCGGCGGGTTCAAGCAATCCGGGATCGGCCGGGAAGGCGGGGTTGAAGGTCTGCAGGCCTATCTCGAGACCAAGACCGTGCTGCTGGACGCGATGCCCGCCCAGCTCTGAAAAAAAAGGCGGCCCGAGCGCCCCTCAGCAGGGAGGCCGGGCCGCCAATCGCGCGCGTCAGCGGTCCTCGAGCGGAACCGCGTTGATGATGTGCGCCTGCGTATATTCGAACAGGCCCGCCTCGCCGAGTTCGCCGCCAAGACCGGACTGCTTGGACCCGCGGAAGGGGATGTTGGCATCGATCGCGAGATGCTGGTTCACCCAGACCGTGCCGGTATCGATGCGCTTGGCGACTTCGGTCGCGCGCGCCACATCCCGGCCCCAGACCGTGCCGCCGAGCCCGTAATCGCTGTTATTCGCGCGTGCGATCACATCGTCGATATCGTCATATTTGAGCACCGGCAGCACCGGACCGAACTGTTCCTCCCGGACCAGCGGCGCATCATCGTCGAGATCGCGCACGATGGTCGGCGGGATGAAATAGCCGGGCCGGTCGAGCGCTTCACCGCCGGACAGGATGGTGCCTTCCGCCCGGGCGCTGTCGAGCAGCGCCTTGACCTTCTCGAACTGCATCCTGTTCTGGATCGGGCCGATCGTCGCGCCTTGCCGCGCGCCATCATCCACCACGGCCTCGCCAGCCAGCCGGGCCAGCTCGTCGCAGAACTCGTCATACATGGAAGAAGGCACATAGGCCCGCTTGATCGCCACGCAGATCTGGCCGGCATTGGCCATTGCGCCCTGATAGACCTTGCCCGCCACCGTCCGCGGATCGACATCGTCGAGCACGATCGCGGCATCATTGCCGCCCAGTTCCAGCGTCACGCGCTTCACGCTGTCCGCCGCCGAGGCCATCACTTTCTTGCCGGTCGCCGTCGATCCGGTGAACGCGATTTTCGCGATGTCGGGATGGCTGGTGAGGAGCGGGCCCAGCTCATTCTCGTCGCACAGCACATTGAACACGCCCGCAGGCAGGATGTCCTTCGCCAGCTCCCCGAACAGAAGCGTGGTGAGCGGCGTCGTCGGCGCGGGCTTGGCGACCACGCAATTGCCGGTCACCAGTGCCGGGCCGAGCTTGTTCATCAGCAGGATCACCGGGAAATTCCACGGCGTGATCGCGCCGACGACCCCGAGCGGCGTGCGATGTTCGATGACCGTGTTGCCCTCGCCCTCGCGCAGGACCTTCGTTTCGATCCGCATGTCCGCGAAGGCGCGCAGCGTGAACACGCTGCCCATGATCTCGTACATGGCCTGATCGATCGGCTTGCCCTGTTCGCGCGTCAGCAGGCTCGCGAATTCGCTGGCGCGCGCTTCCAGCGCATCGGCGAGCGCGTTGACCCGCGCGGCGCGTTCCTCGACGGGCAGGGCGGACCATGCGGGGAAAGCCCGCCGGGCAGCGGCCACCGCATCCTCGAGCATCGCCGCGTCCGCCTTCGGGCATTGCGCGAACGCTTCTCCGGTCGCAGGATTGATGACATCGAAACTGCTTGCGCCATCGACGGCCTTGCCGTCGATCAGCAGCTTGAATTCATGGTCCATATCGTTCCTCCAGATGACGTCGTGGCCGACTCCGGGCGATCGGTCGCACCGGCTTGCATGATATCAGCGTTCGGGGTCGCCCCCGGGTTTCTTTTCATCCTTCGCGGTCTCCGCTTCGATCGCCGACAGCGCCTCGGGCACGCTGTTGGGATCGAACCGAAGCATTGCGGCGGACTTCAGCGCCGGATCCCAATGCTCGGCGATCCTGCCGTCGGCAATGCGGAAAAGATCGAACCAGCTCGTCACATAGCCTTCGCCGCCTTCGTCGCGCATGGGGCGCTGCGTCACGACCAGAACGAGGTCGCGCTCGGCCATGATGGTGATGAGCGGCAGCGTGATCGTGGGATTCACCGGACGCTCGGGCCGCGACCCGCGAATGAACTTTGCCAGCGCGTCGCGGCCCGAAGCGACATTGGGATTATGCTGCAGATATTCGACCGTGAAGTAGCGATCGACCAGATCGGCGCGCCCGCCGAGCAGCACCTCCCGGTACATGTCATAGACGAGCTTCTTGTTGGCTTCGAGCTTGCTGTCCGCGCTGGCGATCAGCGCTGCCTGCCCCTCCGCCGTGGTGACGGTCTGGGCATGGCTCGGGGACGTGGCGGCGAAGGCGACCAGCATCATCATCAAGGGCGACTTCATGCGCGAGGCTCTCCTGTGTCGGCCCTGCGGCGGGCCCGTGTCGGGCGGCGGAGCAAGGCCCCGCCGCCCTCCCATCTCAGTAACGCGCGGTCAGCTGGACCGCGACCGTGCGCGGGCGCTCGGCGAGCGCCGAGACCGAACCATTGGCGCCGCTCACCGTCTGGCGGAACCCGGCAGTGGCGCGGTCGGTCAGGTTCTGGCCGATCACCGCCACGCTCCAGCGATCATCCTGCGGCCCGACCCCGACGCGCAGATCGACTTTCGCGTAGCCCTTCTGCCGGATCAGGTCATCCGCCGTGGAGGACTGGAAATACCAGGAGCTGAAGTAGAGGAGCGGCGAAATCCGCACCTGCATGTCCCCGGCCGGGATGGTCGCATCGAGGCGGACATTGCCGGTCCATTCGGGCGCGAAGCCGCGCCGCTTGCCGGAGAGGTCCTGCCGCCGGCCAACGCAGCCGGCCGAGGCGCCGAGCAGGGTCTGGATCGACGAACAGGGCGCGCCATCATAGTTGAGATAGATCGCGTCCAGATAAGCGAGGTCGGTGCTGGCGGTCAGCCAGCTGGTCATGCGCCAGCTCGCCGAGAATTCCACGCCTTGCGAGCGGGCGGATGCGGCATTGGCGACACTGACGCGCACCGTGCCGCTGGGCAGGGTTTCCGACACGGATTCCTGAAGGCCCGAATAATCGCCCCGGAATGCGCTCAGCGAGAATGTGACCTGCCGGGCGAAGAGATTGCCCTTCAGGCCGACTTCATAGGCATTGACTGTTTCCGGGCCGAAGTCCCCGCCGGCCGAGCCGCCGCTGTAGCCGCCGGCCTTGAAGCCCTTGGTATAGCTCGCATAAGCCGTGAGGTCCGGCGTCGCATCGAACTGCACGCTCACGGACGGCATGAGCTTGTCATCCTCGCGCGAGGGATCCGGGAAATCCATGTTGTTCGAGCCCAGGATGGCGTTCAGCGTATCGCTGACGGCCTTGCTGGCCGGCACATAGTTTTCCGGCGTCGGGAAGTTCGGGTCCGCCGTGCCGTTGTGCAGGGCGCGGAAAGCGTCCTTCGAGACCACCGAGTAGCGCAGGCCGAGGTTGAGCTTGACCCGGTCCGCCGGCCGCAGCGTGGCGGCACCGAACACCGATTTCGTGGTGGCATCCTCATGCACCGTCAGGCGCCCGGCAACGGGAGTCTGGGCCGTATACGGCGGCGCGGAGGCACCGAAGGGCGCGAAGAAGAAGCCCGTCACGCCATTGTTGCGCATCTTGCTGCTGCCATAATAGGCGCCCAGCTGCCACTCGAGGAAGCCACCCGTGGGAGAGACGAGGCGAATTTCCTGCGACCATTGGCTGAACGTCTCGCGCTGGAAGACCGGCAGCAGGCTGCCCCCGCCGATCCCGGGAACGGGCGAGGGGATGAGCTGCTGCAGATATTCCGTGTCATGATCGAAATAGCCGGTGATGGCGTTCAGCGTATAGTCGCCGATGCTGAGCGAGTTGGTCCAGCCCAGCTCGTTGAAGGAATAGTCCAGCTTGCCGGGGCGGCTGGAATTGCGCCAGTTCAGCTCGTCGTCGACGGGGCCGCCATTGGCCGCAATATAGTTGGCGCAGCTGCCGCCGACCGGGAAGGGCGAGGGCGGGGGACAATGCTCCAGCTCGAAAGGCAGGAAATCCTGCGCCGACATCTTGCCGGTGTCGAAGCGCAGATCCGAACGGAAATTGGCGCTCGGCGTGAAGGCGATCGACGCGCGGCCGACCCGGTTGCGCTCCCTTGGCCCATCCTTGCCCGTGAACTCGTTCTTCACGAAGCCGTCCATCCCCGAAAGGCGGCCGGCCAGACGCACGCTCAGCATCTCGCCGAGCGGCGCGGTCACGCCGGCCTCGACATTATATTCGCCATAGGTGCCGTAAAGCGCGGAGGCATTGGCCTCGAAGGCATTGCCCGGCTTGCGCGTGGTGATGTTGAGCGCGCCCGCGATGGCATTGTTGCCGAAGAAGGTGGTCTGCGGCCCCTTGAGCACCTCGACGCGCTCGACATCGAACAGGGCGGCGCGGATGGCGCGCGGACGCGAGCGATAGACACCGTCGACGAACGTCGCCACCGACTGCTCGAAGCCGGTGTTGTTGGACGAGCCGATCCCGCGAATGTTCAGCTGATCGAACGGCCCGGGCGTGATGCGCACATTGGCCAGGCGATCGGCGACGGCGGACAGGCTCGTCAGATTGTCACGGGCGAGCCGTTCGCCGCCGACCACCGAGACGGAAATCGGCACGTCCTGCAAACGCTCCGAACGGCGCTGCGCCGTGACGACGATATCGCCCTCGGCCGCGTCGACGCGCTCTTCCTGAGGCGCAGGCGCCCCGGCGGCGGCGCCCTGCGCCCATGCCTGGCTCGCGCCCAAGCTCGCCGCAGCGATCACGAACGCGCTGGTGCAGCCGCGCAAAAATATAGTGGTCATGCTTCCTCCCCTTTTTTGTCTGTCGATGTTTATCTGTGTCGATTGTCGTGCCGGCCTGCCGCGGATCATGCGGACAAGAGCCAATGGTCTGACCCGCCGACGAGAGCCGGAGTGGCATCGCCTGCAATCGCGGCGCCGCTCCGCAAGCCAGGCGCGGCCGCAGCCTCGCCTCGCGCAAGGCCGGAAGCCGCGCCGACGCACCGTTCGATCAGGATATCGCTTGCCCGCATCGCTTCCTCTCCTTGCCCTCCCACCTTGAAAGTGGTTTGAAGCCAGACGCAGAACAATATAACGAACGTTACGATTGGTCAATCGAGCTGACATCAGCCTCGCGACCACATCGAAAAATCCGGCAAACCGCGCGAAACGAGCGGATCAAGGAGGAGGATAGGCCATGAACATGCGAACCGCCGAGCTTACAGACGCTTCCACGCCCGAATATGTCGCTCGCACGAACCGCACGCGGGCCGCATTTCTGGACTTCGTGCGCTTATATTATGACGAAATGAAGGTTCGCGAAGCCTTCGAACGTTACGTTCATGTCGACTATATGCAGCATAATCCCGCGGTCACCGATGGCCGGGAAGCCGCCATCGCGCATCTCGAAGGCCTGCTCGCGCGGCCCACC
Source organism: Sphingobium sp. SYK-6 (assembly GCF_000283515.1). Lineage (GTDB taxonomy): Bacteria > Pseudomonadota > Alphaproteobacteria > Sphingomonadales > Sphingomonadaceae > Sphingobium > Sphingobium lignivorans. The sequence goes on along the minus strand of NC_015976.1, from coordinate 3,006,599 downwards.
GTCAGCATGGACGTGCGGCGCATCCTGGTGGACGGCGACTATGCCGTCGCGCACCTCATCGGCCGCCAGGGACCGGAAGACCCGGGCCATGCGCTGATGAACATCTTCCGATTCGAGGATGGCCTGATCGTCGAGCATTGGGACGTGGCGCAGCCCGTGCCGGTCACCACCGCAAGCGGGCGCGGCATGGGGTAGGGGGTATCGACATCCAGCCCCAGGTCGGGCCGGCATTCATTTCTTCGGTTGAACAGGCACCTTTCCTGCCAATATTTTCGTCATGCTGAATTTGTTTCAGCATCCATTTCGCGTTGGGGACCGGAGCGTGAAGGCACGATGGATGCTGAAACAAGTTCAGCATGACGTTCTCTGGGGAGGCAGCGCGCTCCAGAGGTTGAATGTCGATCCGTCCTCGTGCTCAGGACTCGGCCGCCGCCTGCGCGGCCCCCCGGGGCGCTGCTAGTTCGATGGTTACGGCTCGACCGCGCGATCCGGGCGGGTGTGCTCCAGGAACAGCGAGCGGCCTTCTTCGTCCTTCGCTTCCAGCGTGTCGATGAGCGTGCGCAGGATATGGTCGAGCGCCGCCTTCTCATGGGGCTTGAGTCGCGACAGGAGATACTGAGCGACAAGATCCGTGGCCGGACGCATCGCGCGGAACAGTCGCTCGCCCTCCGCCGTCAGGGTCAGTCGCTTGCGCCGGCGATTGGTCGGATCGGGCACCGTGACCACGCGGCCATGCCGCTCAAGCGTCGCGACCGCGCGCGAGATGCTCATCGCATTGACGCCGGTCAGCTCGACCAGCTCGTGACTCGCGGTCGAGTTGTAGAAACCGATCTGCATCATCACCCGGAATTCGTTGAGGCTGATGCGATGTTCATGGGCAAGAAACGTCGAAAAAGGGGCCATGAGCCGGTTTGCCAGCTTGAGGATATTGTGAAGCATCTCGGCTTCTTCGCTCAGGTTGGACTGTAACGTCTGCGGCGTCTCGGACGGGTCGGATGGGTTTGACATGCGGGCTATCTGCGGCGGCGCGTTCGACTTCGTCAAGGCCGTTGATGATCCGCGTGTCGCGGCGACATTGCGCGGAAAGCCCGTCCGCATCCGGCTCCGCCCGGCGCCTTCGGCCGACGCATGAGGCCAACTGGTGCGGCGCGCGCATGTGCATCGCCTCTTGCAGGGTATAATAACGATCGTTACCATGCCTCCCAACGAAGATAAAAAGGAGAGGCTAGTCTTGCGCCCAGTTCCACCATCCTGCCGCCCGACGAGCATGAACGCGATGTCCGCGACGGCCGCCGCGCCGGCCCGGAGGCTGTCACATGGCTGACGCCTTCCCGGGACCCTTCTCCACCCTGGACAACCCCCGGCTGGAATTCGTGATGGAAGTGCGGCTCACCTTTCCGCGCGTCCAGATGATCAACAACACCCCCTGGGGCGGCAATCGCGGTGCGGTCTATGTGGAAAGCGGCACATTCGAGGGGCCGCGCCTGCGTGGCAAGGCGGTGCCGGGCTCGGGCGGCGACTATGCCTTCTTCCGCCCGGACGACGTCGCCGTGTTCGACGCGCGGTACATGCTGGAGGAGGAGGACGGCACGCTCATCCTCCTCAACAACAAGGGTTTCCTGTGGGGTCGCAAGCCCGAGACGATGGAACGGATCCGCGACTGGGCGTTTCGCGGCGGGGCGCCGGTCGAGCAGCAGGAATATTATCTTCGCGGCCAGCCGAGCTTCGAGACGCCGGTCGGCAAGCATGACTGGCTCACCAAACATGTCTTCATCGGCGTGGGCGAGCGCCATGTCGAAGGCAATGTGCTGCGTTACTACGCGCTGACATGAGGCAGGCATGACAGACCAACCCACCCTCGAAGAGCGCAATGCCGCCATCGTGATGGAGATGTGGAAGGGCGTGATCTACGAAGGCGACCCCGAAGCGGTCCTCAAATATATCCACCCCGACTATATCCAGCACAATGTGAACATGCCCTCCGGCCGGGAGCATATCCTGCATCTGGTCAAGATCATCCGCAATCTGCCGGAAGGCTTCACCCCGCCCGCCCGCAAGGAACTGCTGCGCACGGTGGCCCAGGGCGACTATGTCGTGGCGATCTGGGAACAGGCCCAGCCCGACCCGACCCGGCCGGGCGAGACCTATATGGGCCATGCCTTCGACATGTTCCGGCTCGAGGATGGCCTGATCGTCGAGCATTGGGACGACACGCGCAAATGGCCGCGCCCCTGGAACGAGGAGCAGCCCTCTTGAGCGACAGGACGGTGCTGGTCGCGGCCGCCGAGCCGATTCCGGGCCAGACGACGCCAGTGGTTGCGGCCGATCACGACGCGATGCTTGCCAGCGCCGATCCCGCGATCGCGCGGAACAAGCGGCTGTGCTACGACATGTACCGCATCGTCCTGCAGGCCGGGCGCGCGGATCGGGTGAGCGATTTCATCGGGCCGGACTATATCCAGCACAATCCCAATGTGGTGAGCGGCCGGGAGGCCCTGAGCGCCTTCATCCGGGCATCGCGCCCCGAACGCGACATCCGGCCGACGATCGAGCTGCCGCTGGTCTCCATCGTCGCCGAGCGGGACATGGTGCAGTTCACGTTCGTGCGTCCCGAGCGCGACGCGGAAGGCCAGCCTTATCATACGAGCTGGTTCGACCTCTTCAGGATCGAGGACGGCAAGATCGTCGAGCATTGGGACCCGGCCCTCAAGAGCCCGGAGATGCTGAAGCTTGACCCGAACGAACGCCGCCTCGACAAACCAGCATAGGAGGCCGGGGCGCGTCAGGGACAAGCCGTCGAACAAATAACGATCGTTACAACTCACAGATCGTCTTGCTGAACGCGCGGGACAACGGCCGGCCGCACCGGGGAGGGGCGAGCAAGGTCACCAAGGCGTCAGCAAGGGGATGCACAGACCGGATAAAGCCATGCCGTCATCCACACGCCACACCGCCAGCCCGGAACAGATGGCCGCCGCGCGCCGCAGCTTCGCCGCGGTGGTCGGTGCGCAAAATCTGTTCTTCGATGCGCAGGACCAGGAGTCCTACGCCGATGCCTTCGCGGTCGACGACAATCTGCATCGCCCCGCCGGCGCCATCGCGCCGGACACGGTCGAGCAGATCCAGGCGATCGTGCGCATCGCGGCCGAGCACAGGATCGCGCTCTGGCCGATCAGCCGGGGCAAGAATCTCGGTTATGGCGGCTCGGCACCCGTGCTGGCGGGCTCCGTCATTCTCGACCTCTCGCGGATGAAGAAGATTGAATATGACGAGGAGAACGGCACGGTGCTGCTGGAGCCCGGCGTGGGCTTCTACGATCTCTACGATTTCCTGAAGGCGCGCGGCCTCAAGCACTGGCTCTCGACGCCCGGCAACAGCTGGGGCTCGGTGATCGGCAATGCCCTGGATCGCGGCGTGGGATACACGCCCTATGGCGAGCACACGACGAAGCTGTGCGGCATGGAAGTGGTGCTGGCCGACGGCACGCTGGTCCGCACCGGCATGGGGGCGCTCACCAACTCGCCGACCTGGCAGCTCTATCGCTTCGGCTTCGGGCCGGCCTGGGACCAGATGTTCGTGCAATCCAATTTCGGCATCGTCACCAAGGCGGGCCTCTGGCTCATGCCCGAGCCGGAGTCCCTCATGGGCATGGACCTGGAATTCGACAAGCCGGACGATCTCGGCCCGCTGATCGATGCCATCGCGCCCCTGCGCAGGGAAGGCGTCCTCCAGCAATCGCCGACGATCGGCAACTGGCTGCGCGCCGCCGCCATCCTGACCACGCGCAACGAGTGGACGGACCAGAAAGGCGCCCTTTCGGATGCGGTCATCGCGGCGATCCGCAAGAAGTTCCAGATGGGCTGGTGGGGCGTCAGCCTGCGGCTCTACGGACGCGAGACCATCAATCGCGAGGCCTATGCCATTCTCGAGCGCGAGATGAACAAGCTCAAGCCCCTGAGCATGAAGCCGACGAACTGGAAACGCGGCGATCCGCTGGAAATGACCGGCTGGACCGGCACGCCGATCACCTTTCCCATGCAGAATGCCAACTGGCATGGCGGCCGGGGCGGGCATATCGGCTTCTCTCCGGTCCTGCCGCAATCCGGCAGCGCAGCCATGGCGCAGTTCCGCCGGACCTACGAGCGCTATAAGGAATATGGCATGGACTATCAGGCGAGCTTCGCCTTTGGCGAGCGCCACCTCATCAACGTCAATGCCATCCTGCTGGACAAGGACGATCCCGCCATGATGGCCCGCGTCGATCCCTTCATCCGGGCATTGGTCGCGGATGCGAAGGCGCAGGGTTACGGCGAATATCGCACGCATCTCGATTATATGGACCTGGTCGCCTCCACTTATGATTTCAACGATGGCGCGCTGGGGAAGCTGAACGACCGGGTGAAGGCTGCGCTCGACCCCCATGGCGTGATCGCGCCCGGCAAGAGCGGGATCGGCTCCGTGACCCGGCAGACGCAGGCGGGAGAGCCTTCATGAAGGCGCGCGTCCGGACTGCGGGTGCTTTCCCGCTGGCGCTTCTCCCGCTGGTCCTCGCGGCCTGCGGCCAGCAGGCACCCGACCAGAAGAGCGACGCCGCGAAGGCGGGCCCGCCGCCACCGCCGCCGCCGCTGACGGCCGCCGCCAGGCCAGACGCGACCGGGGGCGAGCGCCTGTACATCCAGCATTGCGGCATGTGCCATGGCCCAGGCGGCATGGGCTCGGGCCTGCTCGCGCGCCGCACCGACGAGCCGCTGCTGGAGGCGCGCAAGGATCTTGACGTCGACTATGTCGTGCAGGCCGCGCGCACCGGCATCGGCAACATGCCGCCCATTCCCCGGGGCGAAGTGAGCGACGCGGAGATGCAGCAGATCGCGACCTATCTCGCCAGCGGCAAGGGACCCGCGGCGCCATGACGCGCGTCAGCCGACGCGGTTTCGTCACCGCGGCCGCCACCGTGCCGCTGCTGGGCGCCTGCGGGCTGGACAGGCCGTCCGCCGCGCGGATCGCCCTTTATGATCCGGGGCTGGCGGCCGGTCGCCTGTTCGCCCAGCGCGCGCGTGCCCTTGGCCTCCCCGCCATTGCCCTCGATCAGGACCGGGTGCGGCTGCTGCGACGCGTGCTGGCCGAAAGACCGGCCTCGCTGTGGGGCCTCTCCCGTCATGCGGACCAGTTGCTGGCCGCCGACATCCTGCGGGAACATGGCTATCGCGCCGAACTCGCCGTGCAACATCGCGCCGACCGATCCGTAGTCCAGTCCCGCCACCAGCCCATGGGAACCGCCGGCGCCCTCGCCAGGATCGCCGGCGATCAATGGCCGCTCGTCTTCGCCGAGATCGCCGCAGGCCTCGGCCCGGCCTACCGCCCCGGCCGGTCCGCGACGGCGACCGGGCCGATCATGAGCTGGGCGTTCGTGCGGGGATAGCGGGGGAGCCGGGAGGGGCGGTACCGATCACTACTTTGGCGAAGGTGTGATTTTTGAAATTCCCTTGGCGCGACGCGCGTAATGGGCTCCGTCGAATTGCACCAGCTGCTCGCCCGTCAGACGGAGGAGCGCATCGCGGACCGCCGTGATGCTTGCGCCAAGTTCATTGCCGATGACGGCCGGCTCGACCGGCGCGCCCGGGGCGAGCACGCCATTGCGAAGCTGGCGCTTCGGCGAGCTCCAGATCATGCTGTCCATGCCTGTAGGGCCAGACAAGCGTGGCACCATTTTCCTGGCGATACGGCGTGAACGGCCACATCACATTGACCAGATATCGACTTCGCCGGGCGTTCCCAGCCACATGTCCTGATCCCGGTGCGGGAGTTGCGGAAGCGCCCCCGGATGCGGGGCGATCGCCTGCGTCAGGTTGAGCTGGATGTTCTCGCACCATGGCCCCAGCACGCGTCCGGCAATGCCGAGGACCAGCGGGTTCATGACCAGCGCTGCCGCATGAGACGAACGGGCGAGCAGGCGCCCGAACCGCCGTGTCCGCGCGCCGTAGAAGCCGCCCCGACAAAAGGGCGTGTCTGCGAAGTCCCCGGCAAGATCCTTGTCGAGTGCCGCGATGGCCGCGGGCGACATGGCATCGGGAATGACACAATAGCCCTGATCGAGCAGGCGCGTGGTCCAGGCGTCGATCTCCATGTCGCGATCGGCCGATGGCACCGGGCGGATCATCTGCATCACGCCGCCTCCCGCCTCGGGTCGGCACGCGCTCGTCCGGCGTGACTGCGGCACTGAACACGCGGGAGGGTGGTGTCATGACAGTGAACTACGGCACCGCGGAGGAAGGATCGCAAGGGCACACAGGCGCGCAGCTGCGCATCGCCGCTTATGGCCCGCAGGCCGTCAATGTCAGCGGCCTGCTCGATCAGACCGATCTCCACTACATCGTGCGGGACGCGCTCAAGCTGGATTGAGCGCTCGTCCGGCATGCTGCCCGGTGATCTCTCACGCGGCGTTCGTTTGGCGAGGGTTTGACCTTCCCTGACTTCAGAGCCAAGCATGTTGCGGATGCGAAGGAGATCATGTGCGAATCGTCATCATCGACGACAGCGGTGCGCGGGCCACGGTCCTTGAGGAAGGGCTGCGTGACGCCGGCTATGATGACATTCACGTGGTGCCGCCACGCGGGGCTTTCGTTGCGCGGCTGGAGCGTATGGCACCGGATGTGGTGCTCATCGATCTCGGCAATCCCAGCCGCGATTCCCTGGAAGAGATGCTGATCGTCAGCCGGGCTCTGGCAAAGCCGATCGCGATGTTCGTCGATCAGTCCGATGACAGCATGATCGGCGCGGCCATCGATGCCGGCGTGTCGGCCTATGTCGTGGACGGTCTGCGCAAGGAGCGGGTGAAGCCCATACTGGATCTCGCCATCCGCCGCTTCAATGCCTTCGCGAGGATGCAGGCGGAACGCGACGAGGCGCTCACCCAGCTTGCCGATCGCAAGACGATCGATCGCGCCAAGGCAATCCTGATGCGCACCCGCGACCTGTCCGAGCCGGACGCTTACGCGCTGTTGCGCACCACCGCCATGAATCAGGGCAAGAAGATGGTCGACGTCGCGGCCGCCCTGATTACCGCCAGCGACCTGTTGGGAGGGATGTCGTGACGCCCATTCGCATCGCCTTTCTCGGGCTCACGGATGCCGCGCCGCTGGTGGTCGCGCGCGAAAAGGGCTTTGCTGAGGCCGAAGGGATCGCGCTGGAGCTCTTGCGTGACACAAGCTGGGCGACACTGCGCGACCGGCTCGTCTATGGCCAGGTACAGGCAGCCCATATGCTGGCGCCGCTGGCTGTCGCCGTGACGCTTGGGCTGAGCCAGCAGCCTTGCGCACTCTCCGCCCCCTGCAAGCTCAACGTCAATGGCAACCTGCTGGTGATGAATCCGGATTTCGCGGCGGCTCTGGAACCGGATGCCGCTGTGCGGTTTGGCGATCCGCTCGCGACCGCCCATGATTTTGCGAATGCGATCGGCCTTTACCACCGCAAGCCGATCATCGGTGTTGTCCATCGCTTCTCCAGCCATGCCCTGATCCTGCGCTATTTTCTCGCCAGCGCCGGCGTCGACCCTGATCGGGACGTGGTGCTGAGGGTCTTGCCGCCCTCGCTGATGGTCGAAGCGATGCGTGCGCGGGAAATCGACGGTTTCACGGCAGGCGAGCCATGGGGCAGCAGTGCCATCGAAGCCGGACTTGCCGAAGCGGTCGCCGCCAGCGAGCGCCTCTGGCAACGCGGCGTCGAGAAGGTGCTGGCCCTGCGCACCGACTGGATGGAAGACAATGCCGACACGGTCGACAGGCTGCTCCGCGCACTGGTGGCAGCGGCAGGCTGGTGCGACGATCCCGCCAACCGGGAGGAGCTGGCGCGCCTGCTGTCGCACCCGGCCTATGTCGATCAGCCGTATGACCTCATCGAACGGGCGCTTTCCGGACGCATTGTGGCGCGTCGCGGGGAGCCGCCGGTCGATCTGCCGGATTTCCTGCTCTTCGCGCGTGAAGCGACGCCCTTCCCCTGGCGGAGCCAGGCGCTGTGGATCTATTCCCAGTTCGTGCGGTGGCGCATGGTCGAATCAAGTGCCGACGCGCAGGCGCGCGCGGCAGCGGTGTTCCGCCCCGACATTTATCGCCGTGCCCTGGCCAGCAGCGAGGCGCCGATGCCCGGTGCGAGCATGAAGGTCGAAGGCGCACTGGCCCAACCGCTTGCCATCGGGGCGCCAAAAGGCGCTATCACCTTGGGACCGGACCGTTTTTTCGACGGACGCATGTTCGATCCGGATCGGATCGAGGACTATCTGGAGGGTTTCGAGGTGCCGCGTTGAGGCGCCCGGAATTGTGCCTTGCAACATGAAACGAATCGCGAGATAGTGCGGGGACTACGCGACGAGGCGTGGCCTTTTGGACGGTATGCTCCACAGACGGAGCCCAGACTGTCCTCCCCATTTCGCAGCAAAGCCGCTGACCGGATTTCGCGCCCATGCGCGCAAATCCGTCGAGCGGCTTTTTTCGTTTTCATCGTCCAAAGAGGGGGACGTGACATGGCTACAGTCATTCAGGACATTTCCGGCGCCGTGATGCCGGACGCCGCCGCCGCGAAAAGCAACTTCTGGCGCGTCGGCCACAAACCGACGCTCATTGCTGCGTTCCTTTATTTCGATCTCGCCTTCATGGTGTGGGTCCTGCTGGGGCCGCTCGCGCCGGAAATCACCAGGACGCTTTCCCTGACCCCCGCCGAAAAGGGCCTGATGGTGGCGACGCCCACCTTGATGGGCGCCCTGCTCCGCGTGGCGAACGGTCTGCTGGTCGACCGGATCGGCCCCAAGCTCTCCGGTGCCCTCAATCAGCTGATCGTGATCGCGGGCCTGCTCGCGGCGTGGTTTCTGGGCGTCAACAGCTTTGTCGGCACGCTTGTCCTGGGGATCATTCTCGGGTTCGCCGGGGCCAGCTTCGCCATCGCATTGCCGCTCGCCAGTCGCTGGTATCCGCCGGAGCATCAGGGCAAGGCCATGGGACTGGCCGGCATGGGCAACTCCGGAACCGTCCTTGCCTCGCTGTTCGCGCCGGTCCTGGCCAAGCTCTTCGGCTGGAACGCCGTGCTGGGCCTCGCCTGCATTCCGCTCACGATCGTCCTCGTCATTTACCTCATCCTGGCCAAGGATGCGCCCGATGCGCCCGCGCCGAAGAAATTCGCGGACTATTTCACGCCCCTCAAGACCGCCGATGCCTGGTGGCTGATGGGCTTCTATGCCGTCACCTTCGGCGGCTTCTCGGGGCTTGCCTCTTCATTGACGATCTACTTCACTGACCAGTTCGGCCTGACCACGATCCTGGCCGGCTATTGCACGGCCGCCTGTGTCTTCGCCGGCTCGCTGGTGCGGCCCATGGGCGGCGCTCTGGCGGATCGGATCGGAGGCATCAACAGCCTGATGATGGTGTTCATCGTCGCGGCTCTCGCGCTTGCCGGGGTCAGCATGGCGCCGACATTGGGAGCTGCGCTCACGCTGTTCGTGATTGCGATGCTGGCGCTTGGCACCGGCAATGGCGCGGTCTTCCAGCTCGTTCCCCAGCGCTTTCAGTCCGAGATCGGCATCATGACCGGGCTGGTCGGGATGGCTGGCGGGGTAGGGGGCTTCTATCTCGCGTCGTCGCTGGGTTTCGCGAGGCAGTTCACCGGCAGTTTCGGGTCCGGTTTTCTCATCTTCGCGGGTCTCGCCCTGCTGGCGCTGGTGGGCATTACGCTCGTGAAGGGGCAATGGCGCGCGAACTGGAGCACTGGCGCCCGCATCTGAGCTGAAGTGGCGGAGCCGGCGTCCAGAACACTGTTCGCCGGCTTCCTCATCGGGGGATAGTCCATGAAGTCTTGTCTTTTCGCGGCGGCCGGGCTGGCCGCTGCCGGGCCGGCTTGCGCCCAGACCGTGACGGTCCAGCCCCTCATCGATGCGCGATTGCGCTATGAAGCCGTGGAGCAGGCTGGGCTTCCCGACGAGGCTCATGCCGCGACGATCCGCCTTCGCACCGGGGCACAGGCTGGCATAGGCTCGTGGTCGGCACTTGCAGAGGTGCAAGGGACGCTGGCGCTGGCCGGCAGCTATCATGACGGCCTCCACGGATCGGCCCCGCGTCCGCTCGTCGCTGATCCGGAGAATGTCGCGCTCTATCGGGCGCAGCTTCAGTACCGGGCGGAGGCCCTGACCGTTACTGGGGGGCGACAGCGGATCGCGCTGGATGACGAGCGCTTCATCGGCAACGTGGCGTTCCGCCAGAATGCGCAGAGCTTCGACGCGGTGCGCGCCGAATGGACAGGCTTAGGCGGCTTCAAGCTGGATCTCAGCTATGCGTGGAGTGTTCGCACGATCTGGGGTGTGGACGGCAGGGGCGCACGTCCGCGAAGCATTGATGGCGAGAATATCTTCGTGAACCTCTCCTATGCAACGCCCGTCGGCAAGGTCACCGGATTTGCCTATCTGGTGGATCAGGACGAAGCCGATGTGCAGGGCTATCGTCTCTCCAGCCAGACCTATGGGCTCCGTCTTTCCGGATCTCGGAGCCTCTCCCGGACGGCCAGGCTGAGCTATGGCTTGAGCTATGCGCGCCAGGGCGATTATCGCCGCAATCCCAATAGCTATGCTGCCGATTACTGGCTTGTGGACCTCGCGCTGGATGTGAAGCCGTTCAAGCTGAACGCCGGCTACGAGGTGCTGGGCGCGGACGACGGCATGGCGCTCACCAGCTTCCAGACCCCGTTGGGCACGAATTTCAAATTTCAGGGCTGGGCCGACAAACTGCTGACCACGCCGCCCAATGGCGTGCGTGATCTCTATGTGGGAGCAGGCCATGGCTGGACCGGGGTCGGCGAGATCGATTCGGTCTCGCTGCAGGCCACCTGGCACCGTTTCGAGAGCGATCGCCTCGATCAGCATTATGGCGACGAGATCGATCTTCTGGCCAGCATGAAGGTGAAGCACACCGTCTTTTCGGCGAGATTCGCGCGCTATGAGGCCGATGCGCTCGCGACCGATACCAGCAAGTTCTGGTTGCAGGTCGACTGGATATTTTGACGCTTGCGCCGGGATGCGATCCCGGTCATGCTGCAGTGCGAAGGGCAAGGCTGCCCTGTTCTTATAGCCGCGACGGTCCGAGGATGGACTGCCAAGGCGTGTCATGATGGCAAAGCCGCCATCCAGCTTCCGGCCAAAGCCGGAGCCTGGGTGGCGGCTTTTTTTTGTTTTGGAGCATGGGACATGGACTTCCAGGACTATCAACCCCGCGAAGGGGCCGACGAGCCTGCAGATCGGTTCTCCGGTGATCCACGCGAGCATCTCGTCGTGGTGGGAAACGGCATGGCCGGCTGCCGGGCGATCGAGGAACTGCTGGCGCGAGACGCGGGGCGCTATCGCATCACCATCTTCGGTGCCGAGCAGCATGTGAACTACAACCGGATCATGCTTTCCCCGGTCCTCGCGGGCGAGAAGACGTTCGACGAGATCATCATCAACGGGCATGACTGGTATCGCGACAACGGGATCACGCTCATCACGGACGATCCCGTCGTCTCCATCGATCGCGCGTCCGCAACGGTCACCAGCCGGTCCGGCTGCACGCTGGGCTATGATCGCCTGCTGATCGCGACGGGGTCGGACCCGTTCATCATCCCCGTGCCGGGCAAGGACCTTCCCGGCGTCGTCAGCTTTCGCGACATGAAGGATGTCGGCACCATGCTCGCCGCAGCAGAAAAGGGCGGTGCGGCCGTGGTGATTGGTGGCGGCCTGCTCGGTCTCGAGGCGGCGCATGGCCTTGCGCTGCGCGGCATGAACGTGACGGTGCTGCATCTGCCCGGTAGCCTGATGGAGCGTCAGCTCGACGAGGCTGCGGGCTGGCTGCTCAAGACGGCCCTTGAAGAACGTGGACAGACGATCCTCACGGGCGCCGACACAGCCGAGATTTATGGTGACGGCAAGGTGGAAGGCGTGCGCCTCAAGGACGGGCGGGAAATCCCGGCCAGTCTCGTCGTCATGGCCGTCGGCATTCGTCCTTCGGTCGCCTTGGCGCGCGAGGCGGGGCTGGAGGTCGGGCGCGGTATCAAGGTCGACGACCATATGGTCACGAACGACCCGTCGATCCTGGCCGTGGGAGAGTGCGCCGAACATGACGGCAATGTCTATGGCCTCGTGGCGCCGCTGTGGGACATGTGCCGCAGCTTCGCGGACGGCCTGACCGGCAAGGCGAACCCCTATCGCCGTTCCGCAACCTCGACCAAGCTCAAGGTCGCCGGGCTGGATGTCTTCTCGGCGGGCGACTTTTCGGGCGTCGGCGGTGGTTGCGAGGATATCGTCCTGCGTGATGCCAGTCGGGGCATCTATAAGCGTCTCGTGCTGCAGGACGACCGCATCATCGGCGCGGTCCTGTATGGCGATACCGCTGACGGAAGCTGGTATTTCGATCTTCTGAGGAAAGGCGAATGCGTCGCCGACCTGCGTGACGTTCTGATCTTCGGCCAGGCATTCGCCTCGGGAGGGGGCGCGGCGGACCCTAAGGCTGCCGTTGCAGCGCTCTCGGACGATGCCGAGATTTGCGGCTGCAACGGCGTCTCCAAGGGGCAGGTCCTTTCCTCCATCGCGAGGGGGGCGCACAGTCTCGACGCCGTGCGCGCCACCTGCAAGGCGTCCGCCAGTTGCGGGTCCTGCACCGGCCTGGTTGAAACATTGCTGGCGATCACGCTGGGCGACGATGTTCAGGCCGGCTCCAGGACCATGTGCAAATGCACGACCTTCACGCATGACGATGTCCGTCGCGAGATCGTGGCCCAGGACATGCGATCAATCCCCGAGGCAATGCAGAAGCTCCATTGGTTCACGCCTGATGGTTGCTCGTCCTGCCGTCCGGCGCTCAATTATTATCTGCTGTGCGCATTGCCCGGTGCGTATGTCGACGATCAGCAGAGCCGCTTCGTCAACGAGCGGATGCACGCCAACATCCAGAAGGACGGCACCTATTCCGTCGTGCCGCGCATGTGGGGCGGCCTCACCAATCCGCGCGAGCTGCGCGCCATCGCCGATGTGGTCGAGAAATATGACGCCCCGATGGTCAAGGTGACGGGCGGGCAGCGGCTGGACATATTCGGCATCCGCAAGGAGGATCTGCCCGCGGTTTGGGCTGACCTCAATGCCGCCGGCATGGTTTCGGGCCATGCCTATGGCAAGTCGCTGCGCACGGTGAAGACCTGCGTCGGCAGCGAGTGGTGCCGCTTCGGCACGCAGGATTCGACCGGCCTCGGCGTCAGGATCGAGCGGATGACATGGGGGTCCTGGATGCCCCACAAGTTCAAGATCGCCGTCTCGGGCTGCCCGCGCAACTGCGCGGAAGCGACCATCAAGGACTTTGGCGTGGTCTGCCTGGATTCGGGCTACGAGCTCAGCGTCGGCGGCAATGGCGGCATCAAGGTTCGCGCAACCGATCTGCTTTGCAGGGTGGCGACGGAACAGGAAGCGCTCGATTATTGCGCTGCCTTCATCCAGCTCTACCGCGAGGAAGCCCGGTATCTGGAGCGGACCGCGCCTTGGATCGAACGGGTCGGCATTGATTATGTGAAGCAGCGGATCGTCGAGGATGACATCGGTCGCGAGGCGCTGCGCGCGCGCTTCCTCTTCTCGCAGAGCTTCAGTCAGGACGATCCCTGGGCGCAGCGCGCCGAAGGCGTGGAGCGCGAGCAGCATGCGCACATGGCGCAGTTCAGACCTGCACGGCTGGAGGAAATGGCATGATCGGCGAATGGCTCGACATCGGCTGGGTGAATGAGATTCCGGTGCGCGGCAGCCGCACCGTGCCCGTCGAGGGCGGCGAAGAGATCGCCGTTTTCCACACCAGTGACGGCAGGATCTTCGCGCTGGTCAATCGCTGCCCGCACAAGCAGGGACCGCTCAGCCAGGGCATCGTCCATGGCCACAGCGTCACCTGCCCCCTGCACAATTGGAACATCGCCCTCGCCACCGGGGAAGCGCAAGGCGAGGACAAGGGCTGCACGCCGGTCATCCCGGTCAAGATCGATGGCGGGCGGGTGCTGATCTGCCGGGCAAGCACGTTGAAGGCGGCGGCGTGAGCGAAAACCACCGCAAGCCCCACTCCATCCAAGCCCTATTCCGGAAGGGGAGGGACTAGTGGCTGTCCGAACAACCTGCGCTTATTGCGGTGTCGGCTGCGGCATCCTCGCGCGTGTGACCGGCGAGCGGAAGGTCGAGATCAAGGGCGATCCCGATCATCCCGCCAATGCCGGCCGCCTCTGCTCCAAGGGCACGCATCTGGGCGAGACGGTCGGCCTTGAGGGGCGGCTGCTCCACCCCATGATCGGCAACCGCCGCGCAAGCTGGGACAAGGCGCTCAACCTGGTGGCGAAGCGCTTTCGCGACACCATAGCCCGCCACGGGCCGGACAGCGTCGCCTTCTACGTCTCCGGCCAGTTGCTGACCGAGGATTATTATGTCGCCAACAAGCTGATGAAGGGCTTCATCGGCTCGGCCAATATCGACACCAACTCGCGCCTCTGCATGTCGAGCGCCGTGGCCGGTCATCAGCGGGCGTTCGGGGAGGATGTCGTCCCGGCCAGCTATGACGATCTCGACGCGGCCGATCTCATCGTGCTCGTGGGTTCCAATACGGCCTGGTGCCACCCGGTGGTTTATCAGCGCATCATGGCTGCCCGTGCCGCACGGGGCACGAAGCTCGTCGTCATCGATCCTCGCCGCACCGAGACCTGCGAGGAGGCCGACCTGCACTTGCCGCTGCGCCCCGGCACCGACGTGGCGCTGATGAACGGCCTGCTCGCCCACATGCGGCGCGAGGGGCTGGTCGACGAGGCCTATCTTTCAGCGCGTGTCAACGTGCCGGACGGGTTCTGGAGCGCTCTCGAAACGGATAATGACCTGTGGAGCGTGGCACGCCTATGCGATCTCGCCCCCACCGACCTGCAGTGCTTTTACGAGCTCTTCGCCGCCACGCCGCGCACGGTCACGCTGTTCAGCCAGGGGATCAACCAGTCGATCCGCGGCACCGACCAGGTGAACGCGATCATCAACGTCCATCTTGCGACCGGCCGGATCGGCAAGACCGGCGCCGCGCCGTTCTCGATTACCGGGCAGCCCAATGCGATGGGGGGGCGGGAAGTCGGCGGACTGGCTTCGACATTGGCGGCGCATCGCAACTTTTCCGATGAGGACATCGCCGATGTCGGCCGCTTCTGGGCAGCGGAACGCATGGCGACGAGGCCGGGCCTCAAGGCAGTGGACCTGTTCCGCGCCATGGGCGAGGGCCGGATCAAGGCGGTGTGGATCATGGCCACCAATCCAGCGGTGTCGCTGCCCGATGTTGGTCGTGTCCGCGAGGCTCTGGCTGAATGTCCTTTCCTCGTCGTCTCCGATGTGATGGCCGATACCGATACGGGCCGGTTCGCGCATGTTCGGCTCCCCGCCGCCGCCTGGGGCGAGAAGGACGGCACGGTCACCAATTCCGAACGCCTGATCAGCCGTCAACGTGCGCTGATGCCGCTGCCGGGAGAGGCGAGGCCGGACTGGTGGATCATCAAGGAAGTCGCGCGCCGCATGGGCTGGCGCACGGCCTTCGGCTATGATCACCCCGCGGAGATCTGGCGCGAGCATGCCCGTCTGACCGCTTATCGCAACGATGGCGCGCGGGCGCTTGACCTGCGGGGCAAGGCCGCGATCGGAAACGAAGCCTATGATGCTCTGGCACCGTTTCAGTGGGGCGGGCGGCCCTTCTCGAACGGACGCTTTCCCACGCCGGACGGCAAGGCGCGGCTGGTGTCCGTGACGCAGCGCGACGCGGAGGCAAGCCTCGCGGACTGGCCGATGACGCTCAACACCGGGCGCTATCGGGACCATTGGCACACGATGACGCGCACGGGGCTCAGCCCCAGGCTGGCGCGGCATCGCGAGGAGCCGCTGGTCGAGATCCATCCGGATGATGCGGCTTCGTTCGGCCTGGCCGATCGCGCGCTGGCGCGGGTTTCGACGCCGCAGGGCGAGAGCGTGTTTCGGGTTGCCCATCAACCGGGGCAGCGGCGTGGCGAGTTGTTCGTGCCGATCCACTGGACGGACCGGCAATCGACCGGCGGCCGCGCCGGTCTGTTGTCGCGGCCCATCGTCGATCCGCACAGTGGCCAGCCCGGCTTCAAGATGACGCCCGCGCGTATCGCGTCGGTCGCTGTCGACTGGCATGGCTTCCTGATCGTGCATGGCGAAGTGCCGCTGCCCGACTGTCTGTGGGCGACGCGGATCACGGTGCCGGGCGGCACGCTCTGCGAGATCGCGGGGCTGGGCGATCCGCTCACGCTCGATCATGCCTTGCCGCGCGGCGAGCGGGTCGAGGCGAGCGATCCTGCCCGGGGCACGCGCCGTGTCGCCATCCTGCATGAGGGGCGCCTCGTCGCCGCGCTGTTCGTGACGCGTAGCGGCGAATTGCCTTCGCGGGACTGGCTGATCGGCCAGCTCCAGCAGCCGCAGGGGCCGCAGGTGCTCGCCGGTCGCGCGCCCGGCGGGCAGGTGGAGAGAGGCGCGATCGTCTGCGCGTGCTTCGATGTCGGGATGCGCACCATCGTCGCGGCGATCCGCGATGAAGGGCTGGCCGATATCGCATCCATCGGGGTGGCGCTGGGGGCCGGTACCAATTGTGGCTCATGCCGGCCCACGATCGCTCGCCTCATTGCCGATGAACGGAAGGAAGCTGCCAATGGTTGAGGAATTTCCCGCCGGGATGGTCTGGCTGGTCGGAGCGGGGCCGGGCGATCCAGACCTGCTCTGCCGCAAGGCGGAACGCCTGCTGGCCCAGGCTGACATCGTTTTCCACGATGCGCTCGTCGGCAGATCGATCCTTGCCATGGCGCCTCAGGCCGAAATGGTGAATGTCGGCAAGCGCGCCGGGCGGCATTCCAAGGATCAGCGCACGATCGACAGGCTGATCGTCGAAGCGGCGCTGGCCGGCCGCCATGTCCTGCGCCTGAAGGGCGGGGATCCTTCGATCTTCGGTCGCTCGACAGAGGAACTCGCTGCCTGCGCCGAGCATGGCGTGCCGGTGCGTATCTGTCCCGGCATCACGGCGGCCAGTGCCGCGGCGGCGCAGGGGCTCGCGTCGCTCACGCTGCGCGGCATGGCGAGACAACTGACCTTTCTCACCGCCCATGCACGACGGGGCGAGACAATCGAGCACGACTGGGAAGCGCTTGGCCGTATCAACGGCACGCTCGCCATCTACATGGGCCGCGCGGCCGCAGCGGACATCGCGCGGAATCTCATCGCAGCCGGCCGCGACCCGGCCACGCCCGTGCTCATTGCCGTCAATGTCTCGCTGCCGGACGAACGGCTGCTACGTGGCCGCCTTGATGCCCTGGCCTTCCTCGTCCGGGCAATTGGCCAGGACGATCCGACGCTTCTGCTGATCGGCGAAGCCGTCCACTGCGGGCTGGCTGCAGGTTCCGTTGAAGGGATTGTGAAAGAGGCGGCCGGCCATGCAGCGATAAGCGGCTAGCAGGGCAACCGATTCAGCGTCGGGCTCGGGGGGCTGGAGCTTCGTTCGGTGCATCGATGGTTCTTCCTTGTTTGCCCAGTGATGAGTATTGCCGGCTTGCGGGAAGCACATCAATCGCGGGCTTTATAACCCAGCAGAGCAGACAGCTCCCGAGCCGCACTCTTCACCGAGCTCTCTATGTCGAGCGCTATATGCGGCAGCAGCCGTCTGGCCGGTGCTGTGACGCCTAAGCTCCCCAAAACCGTCCCGTCGGCGCGGAAGACGGGAGCCGCGACACCGGCGACATCCATTTCCTCGTTCCTGTAGTTTGCCACGCCGTCCGTGCGAACCTTCTCGATGACCGATGCCATTTGAGCGGCGGAGGGCATGGCCTGGCCGCTCAGAGGGCCCAGGGCGTGATTCTTCATCGCTTCGGCCGCATCTGCATCTGGAAGTGAAGCCAGAATGGCGCGCCCGAGCGATCCCCAACTCAGTGAGAGTTCCGTGTGACGTTCGATCATGAAGCGCAGGGGATGCGGCGTCTGTATGGTGGCAACGACGACGGCCGTGTGAGTTGATGGCTTGTAGACACAAAGGGAGCAGGTTTCTTCCCACTGCGACCACAGGCGCCGCAAGATCGGATCCGCCAGCCGACCCGGATCGACATGCTGCATGATGAGCGATGCCACCCGATGAAACTCGCTGCCGACGCGATAGGCCTGTCCCGTCCCGCGCTCGACCATGCCTGAGCGGATCAGCGGCTGAAGAAGGCGATGCACGCTGCTGGGCGGCAAGGCGGCCTTCGCTCCGAGCTGAGTCAGTGTGAATGTGGCCCCGCTCTCCGCCACAATCTTGAGCAGGGCAATTGTCCGTGCACCTGCTCCGCGATCGTCTTCTGTCATTGCCCCACCGTTTCATTGGCCCACCCTTCATCCATAGCCCGGTTCAATCGTGCCAAGAAAGAAAAAGTGCGACTATTTTCCGTATATCGGAAAAGTAATTACGTATATCGGAAATTATGTTGACGAGAGCGCGCGTGCGGGTTTAGCCAATCACCAAGGTGAGCCGGCGAACGGCTCCGGAAAAAATATGAGGGGGGAGGATGTTGGTCGGCTCGGCCACGCGCGCTCGGCGACAGGAACGAGTGAACGCGCGACGCTCGCAAGCGGTCCATGTGACGAGCTGTCGGGGCATTCCCAGTGAGGAATTTTAGACCTTAAGCGCGCCAGCTGCGTTCGCGCGCCTGTTTCAAGGAAATAGCAATGGCTTCAAAGACAATGCCCGACGACGCAACGCTGCCTCCCCCGATCGTCGCGGGCCTTCCGATGCCCGAGTTCAAGCGCATTGGTGTCGAACCAATCAGTGGTGCCTGTGGGTGTGAAATCAGCGGCGTCGATCTGCGCGAGCCTCTGGATTCCGAGACGCTTGCAGAGATCATGAAGGCCTTTGAACATTTCACCGTGATCGTGCTGCGCGACCAGAACTTGTCCCCTGAGCAGCACAAGGCTTTCTCTCATCATTTTGGTGAAATCACCGAACTGCCCCAGGCTCCCATCTATGGCGAGCACCGGGATATGCAGGAAGTGCGTCGCGAGGCGTTTGAGCCCGAGAATGTCGTTCCGTCATTCGAGCATTTTCATACCGACAGCCCGTTTCTGCTGCAGCCGCCCAAATGCATCGTCATGCGAGCGCTCGAGGTTCCGCGATGGGGCGGCGACACCGCGTTTTCCAATGCCTATCTTGTCTATGAACATCTCTCGGACGGGATGAAGGCGCTCCTGGACGGGCTCCAGGTGGTTTATTCCGGTGCAGAGATCTGGTCGAAGAATGAAAATCTGCCGCCGGAAAAACGCCTCCGCCTGCGCGAGAGCCATGACTTCACCGAAGATCAGTTGACCAACACGCATCCTGCAGTGCGTGTCCATCCGGTCACCGGCCGCAAGGCCCTCTTTGCGACAAGCGCCTATTTCAAGCATTTCGTCGGATGGAATGAAGCAGAGAGCCGCGCTCTGCTGAATTACCTCCAGTCCCTCGCCCAGCACCTCCATTATCACTGCCGGGTGAAATGGAAGAAGGACACGCTGATCGTCTGGGACAATCGCTTCACGCTTCATCGCGGTGTTCATGATTTCAAATTCGAGCGCCGTCACCTCGTCCGGACGACCGTGAAGGGAGAACGCCCCCTCGGTCCTGGCGACTTCAGCCCAAAAGCCTGAGATGAAGGTCAGCAGAGCCATCGCGGAGATCCTCGCGAAAGAGGGCGTGGAGGTCATCTTCGGCTATCCGCGTAATGCGGTGCTGGAAACGGCGGCCGAGATCGGGATCCGGCCGGTCATCGTCCGGCAGGAGCGGACGGGCGTCCATATGGCGGATGCCCTTTCCCGCTTGAGCCGGGGCAAGCGCCTCGGTGTCTTCGCCATGCAACATGGCCCCGGCACCGAGAATGCCTATGGCGGTGTCGCCCAGGCCTATTCGGAATCCGTTCCGGTGCTTGTTCTCCCCCAGGGCTATGCGCGCCGCATCGCGCACCTGCCCGACAACTATAATGCGACCGTTTCGATGCGAGACGTCTGCAAGCATGCGGAACCGTTGAACGTGGCCGAGGAAGTCGGCAACGTCATGCGCCGCGCTTTCACGCAATTGCGCAACGGTCGCTTGCGGCCGGTCATCATCGAATTGCCCTGGGACGTTCTGCCCGAGGAGGTAGAGGAACCCCTTGTCTACCACCCCTCGGTCAGTGCGAAAAGTGCGCCCGATCCGGCCGGTGTTCGGGCCGCCGCCGCGCTGCTCACATCGGCGAAACGTCCCGTCATTTATGCCGGGCAGGGCGTGCACTGGGCGGAGGCCTATGATGAACTGCGGGCTCTGGCCGAGGCGCTGGCCGTGCCCGTCGCGACGAGCCTTGAAGGCAAGAGCTGTTTTGACGAGACGCATCCCCTCGCGCTGGGCTCAGGCGGCGCAGCTGTTCCCGGCCAGCTTCGGCATTTCCTTGATGAGGCCGACGTCATTCTCGGCATCGGCTGCAGTTTCTCGGAGACGGCCTTTGGGGTGCGTATGCCAGCGGGCAAACGCATCATTCATGCGACGCTCGACCCGGCGGACATCAACAAGTCGGTACCCTGCGAACTTGCCCTTGTCGGAGATGCAAAGCTCACCCTTTCAATGCTGCTCGACGCCAGTCGGGGACTGATCGACGATCCTCGGGATATGGCCCCGATCGCAGCGGAGATTGCGCAGGTCGAACGGTCATGGATGGCCGAGTGGCTGCCGATCCTCACCAGCGACAGCGTCCCGATGACACCCTATCGGGTGCTCTGGGAACTTCAGCAGACGGTGGATGTGGCCAACACCATCATCACACATGACGCGGGTTCACCCCGAGACCAACTCACCCCATTCTGGAAAAGCAGGACGCCGCTCTCCTATATCGGCTGGGGGAAGTCGACGCAGCTTGGCTATGGGCTTGGCCTGGCGATGGGCGCAAAGCTGGCTTGCCCGGACAAGCTGTGCATCAACGTGTGGGGCGACGCGGCGATCGGTTTCACGGGCATGGACTTCGAGACCGCAGTCCGCGAGCGTTTGCCGATCCTCTCCATCCTTCTCAACAACAGCGCCATGGCGATCGAGCTTGATATCATGCCGGCCGCCACGGAACGCTACCGTGCGACCGACATCTCGGGAGACTATGCTGCTTTTGCGCGCGCGCTTGGCGGATATGGCGAGCGTGTCGAACGTCCCGCCGATATCGCCGACGCAATCAGACGCGGCATCGCCGCGACGCAAGCCGGTCAACCGGCCCTGATCGAATTCATCACCGCCAAGGAAAAGAGAGCATCGCGGCTGTGAGGGGGCTTCCGATCCCTGACGGCTCCACGCCCGCGGCCAATGCCGAAAATGCCGGCGAGCTTGAGGCGAGCCCGCGCGGTGACTGGTCGGCCCAGGCAATATATAGCCTGGGGTTCCTGACGCTGGTCTCTTCATTCAACTATCTTGACCGCTCACTGCTTGGCCTGGCGTTACCCCAGATCAAGGCGGAAATGCATATTTCAGACACGGTGATGGGGCTCGTGTCAGGGCTGGCATTCGTCCTCTTCTATTCGATCATGAGCGTACCGATCGCCTGGGCAGCGGATCGGTGGAACCGACGCAACATCATCGCACTGGGCTTTGCGTTCTGGAGTTTCATGACCCTCGCCACAGCCTGGGTCGGCAACATCTGGCAGCTCGCAATTGCCCGCTTTCTCATGGGTGCCGGCGAGGCTTGCGGTATCGCGCCGTCAAACTCGATGACAGCGGATCTGTTTCGGGCCGAACGCCGGCCGCTCGCCTATTCGATCTTCGCGACAGCCGCCTCGATCTCGTCCATTCTCTTCTTTCCCATCGCAGGCTGGGTCGGGCAGCATTATGGATGGCGCCAGATGTTCATCGTCGCGGGGCTGCCCGGGCTGGGGCTGGCCTTGCTCTTCTTCCTGACCGTCCGTGAGCCTCGCCGCGGAGCCTCGGAGAACAGCACGGCCCGCGGCAATGCGATCCCGAGCAAGGACAAGAGCACTGTCCGTTTCTGGCAGAGCCTCCGGCTCCTGCTGGGTTCGCGCGCTTATCTTGCGCTTCTGGCCGGATCGACCTTCATGGGTCTCAATGTTTTCGCCTCCTCGGTCTGGACCCCCACATTCCTCACACGCGTCCATGGCCTTTCGCTGGGCGAGATTGCTGCGACCATCGGCCCGTTGCGCGGCGCCTGCGGCGTGGCGGGCGTCCTGCTCGGCGGCCTCCTGATCGACAGGCTCGGGCGTCGTCACGCGCACTGGCGCATGACGCTGCCTGCCATCGCCTGCGTTCTGGTGGGCCCGGCCGAGGCGGCCTTTGCCTTGAGCGACCATCATGTCGTCTGGCTCGGCGGCTTTGCCGTCAGCGCCTTTCTCCTGCTTGTCCATCAGGGCCCGGTGTTCGCCGGGGTCGTTGCCGTTGCGCCGCTGCGCACCCGAGCGGTTGCGACCTCCATCCTGCTCTTCTGTTCGGCCATGTTCGGGCAGGCAGTCGGTCCGCTTTTTGTCGGGGTC
This sequence comes from Sphingobium sp. SYK-6, assembly GCF_000283515.1. Taxonomy (GTDB): domain Bacteria; phylum Pseudomonadota; class Alphaproteobacteria; order Sphingomonadales; family Sphingomonadaceae; genus Sphingobium; species Sphingobium lignivorans. The sequence continues at coordinate 2,984,050 of NC_015976.1, read as the reverse complement.
ATGAACGACCTGCTGGAGCCGACATTTGGTCTTCAGGCCATTCGATACTCAATGCTCATCGTCGCCGGAACAGCGGTCCTGGCTGGCCTGTGCTTCTTCATCGCTGGAAGAGCCACCACCAGGGAGCAGCGGCAATGACGTGAGACGCGCCTTCGCTCGGCGAGCGCAGGACCTGTCGTGATGAAAAGATAAAGACGGAAGGGAGAGGCAAAAATGAATAGCAGAATACTCTTGATCGGCGGCACGGCCATGGCCTTGCTCGCGACATCTTCGGCAAACGGGCAAACCGCACAGACAGGGAGCGAAGCTTCCGAGACCGATATCGTCGTAACAGCGCAGTTCCGGGCTCAAAATCTCCAGGACACGCCGATCGCGATTACGGCCGTCAATGCGGGGATGCTGGAAGCGCGTAGCCAGACCGATATCAGTCAGGTTGCCAATCAGGCTCCTTCAGTCACGCTCAAACCGCAGGGAGCCGCTTATGGCCCGTCCCTGAGTGCCAATATTCGCGGCGTTGGCCAGACTGACTTCAACCCGGCGCTCGAACCCGGCGTGGGCTTCTATGTCGATGATGTCTATTATGCGACATTGACCGGTTCAATCATAGATCTGCTCGACCTTGATCGCGTCGAGGTGCTGCGTGGTCCGCAAGGGACGCTGGCCGGCCGAAACTCCATCGGTGGCGCGGTCAAACTTTATTCCAAGAAACCCGAAGGCAGCAACACCGGCTATGTGGCCGCGACATATGGCATCCGCAATCGGCTCGACCTGCGTGGAAGCGCGGATTTCCATGTCGCAAGCGGGATCGATGCGCGCATCTCGGGCGTCGCGAAGAAGCAGGAAGGCTATGTGGATCGGCTCGATTTCGGTTGCCTCTATCCGGCGGGCGGCACGGCGACCTTCACCCCGGCCTTTCCAACGGCTTCCAATCCCAACCAGACGCCAATGCTGATGAACCCCGTTGGCGGAATCCCGGCGCGGACCAATCGCGGCGACTGTGTTCTCGCGAAGGAGGGAGAGGTTGGCTATATCGCCATGCGCGGCCAGCTTCGCGTGCGACCGACAGATACGCTCGATATCAACATCATCGGTGATTATACCGATGATGATCGCGTCGCGGCAGGGTCGGTGCTGCTGCTGCGCCAATATCCGAACGGCGCGGTGGCGAGTCCCCGTTTCCCCTTGCCGCTCATTCCGGCGACAGGATCATCGCCGCCGCAAAACTACGCTGCCGCTTCGCCCCCGGGCCGCGACATAAACCCGTTTGCAGCCCCGGATACGCTGCTGGCCTATGACAATCGCTTTGTTTGCGGCCAATATTGCAACTTCGGCACCTACGACATGCCTGCCGACGGAAATTTCCGGGCGTCGAGCGGCGATGGCCGGGTGAGATTCAAGGGCTGGGGCGTCTCGGGCCAGATCGAATGGGCGCTCGCCGACCATTTGCAGCTCAATTCCATCACGGCATTCCGGCGCTACACGTCAAATTTCTCGAACGATAATGACGTCTCGCCGATGGCTCACAGCCTTGGTTATGGGCCGCTGACCTTTCGCTTCTTCAGTCAGGAGCTCAGGCTGAACGGCCAGATAGGGAGCACGATCGACTACACGGTTGGCGCCTATTACAGCGACCAGAAGTCCGTCTATACCTCGTTCCAGGATCTGCGTTCTTCAAATCTCCAGTTTCAGCAAAGTGACCCGGTCGACGCAGACAGCAAGGCGGTGTTTGCCCATCTGTCCTGGAACCCGATCGACCCGCTGACTTTGACGGGCGGCATCCGGTACACCAAGGAGAGCAAGACCTACCAATATATCCGCCAACGGCCCTATCTTGACCCGACCTCGGTAACGGCAAACGGCGTTCTGCCGCTTAATGGAACGATCGGGAAGTTCAGCGGGGAGCGCGTGGATTATCGCGCAAATGTGCAATATGCCTTTTCCAACGACGTCATGGCCTACGCTCAGTTCTCGACGGGCTTCAAGGGCGGCGGCGTAAATCCCCGGCCATTCTTTGTTCAGCAGGCGCTTTCATTCGGCCCGGAAACGCTGAACGCGTATGAACTGGGCTTGAAGACCGACTTCTTCGATCGGCGGCTGCGCCTGAACGTCGCAACATTCCTGAGTAAGTACAAAGGGATCCAGCTTTCGCTCAGCAATTGCACGGCTATCACCGGCGCAGGGTTTGGCGCGCCATGCGCTCTGCCGGTCAACGCGGGTGATGCGGATATCAAGGGCGTCGAAGTGGAGGCGACCATCCGTCCGGTGGATGGTCTGCTCATCGATGGCGCGGTCAGCTATCTTGATTTCGAGTATACGCGCTTTGGAACCTACACCGTCGGCACAACCACGGTGGCGGTGGGCGGCCCGACCAATCTGAACGGCCCGCAATTCGGCGACTATGCGCCCTACACGCCGAAATGGAAGTGGAGCGCCGGCGCGCAATATGAGATCGACCTCGGTACGGCGGGCTCGCTGACCCCGCGCATCGATGCCTCGTTCCAGAGCAAGATCTATACGGTGTCCGCAAACCGTTCGAGCAATCGCATCGACGCCTACACGGTCGCAAATGCGCGGCTCACCTGGCGCAACGATGAGGAAGATCTTGATGTCTCGCTCGAAGTGACAAATCTCTTCGACGAATACTATCTGCTCACGATCTACGATCAGACGGTCGGCGGGCAGGGCTATTCCAGTGGCCAGCCCGGGCGTCCCCGGGAATGGGCAGTCACTGTTCGAAAGAAGTTCTGAACCTTAGACGGCGTCGTCATCGCCGACACCGGTCATCTCTGGGTCGGTCTTTCGCCAGGTCCCATCTGGGACGGAGAAAGATCGGCTCAGAGATCAGGCTCAATTTGTGGGCCGGCCTCCTCAGCACACTGCGGCGCATACAGGCCAGCGCTCAGCGGAAAACGAGGCAGCGATCGCTTCAATCCGGCTTGCGGTCCCATATAGTGATTCTCCCCGCGTCGCCATCGACGCGGACCCAGTCGCCGGTCCGGATATGATCCAGCGGATCCTGGTCGCAGTCCGTGACCGCAGGTGTCCGCATGACCACCGCAGCCTTGGTCGTCATGATGTTGAACACCATTGCAACCGGGGCCATGCCGCGCAGCTTGGCCATGTGGAAGATACCGGACCAGCCAGACGAGCCCTTGGCGCCGGGAAAAACGAGAACCTTGCCCGCGAAGCTCTGGCCCTTGAGCTCGTGCCGGGTTTCGATGACAGTTCCGTTCATGAGATTGACGCCACCCCAGCCGGAGATGGTCTGTCGCGTCACAAGCGCCTCGCCCTCAGCGACGCCGCCCACGACCTTGCGGCCGCGCAGGACGATCCGAGGCTTCTCCAGAAGCTGGGTCATGCCAGTTTTCCTTTCCACTTGCCGGTACAGGCAGCGTCGATGCATTCGGCCGTCGTGCCGTACCAACCTTCGATGCCCATCATCGCGGGCAGATAGTGGACCTGCTTGGCGCTATCGAGGGCGGCCACTTTCGTGCCCTTCGGGACGGCCTGGCTGATCGCGGAGCAGGTGTCGGTCATCAGATAGGCGCCCGCGTCACGCAGGATCCTGGTGTAGCCGTTCGCGTCCGCCGTCGCCTTGACGGCGCGGCTCGTGAAAATCCACAGCGCGCAATTGGCATGAACCTTTCGCCCCTCGATGAGCGCTGCCGCCTGAGCGATCTGTTCAATGGAATAATGCGGGCAGCCGAGCATGACATAGTCGACATCCTCGCTCTGGCCGACGCTGTTGAGCGTCTCATAGATGCGTCGCCGGGCAGCGGCGTCATAGACGAAATGCTCGCCACGCGCCGCACCGCCAAAGGCATGCTCGACGCTGGGTGCTTCCGGCGTGATGCCGACCATGTGATACATTTCGACCCCGCCGGAGGATGCGGCCGCTGCGCCGAAATGCTTGTGGCGAATGAGACTTGGGTTGCTGATGTCGCCAGTGATGACCGGGATGGTATCCTGCACGGCGTCACCTACGAAATAGCCGAGCATGCCCCACTCGAAGATCGAGTCCACCGGCATCTCCACGCTGACGCGATGCTGCCCCTTCCGGAAGTCATCCCGATGGAAGCCCCAGTCCGGAATGCGCTTGGCCAGCATTGCGGCGCTGGTGGATTCGCGGCCTTCGCAATTGGTGCGCGCGCCGATCACCGAATTGGCGAAGACGACAGCACTCGATTCCATCCATGCGCAATGCTCGCCCATGACGGGCACATTCCCGGCCAGATATGGCGTGCAGGTCTTGAGGATCTGAATGCCGTGCGCGGCCACCTCGGCTTCGTCGGACACGAAATTGGCATGCGCATCCGCGCTCATGCCCTGCTCCTGCCAGAGCGCGGGGTCCATCCCGCCCTGCAGATGACAGGAGAACGCGTTCATGCGCGGCACGTCCACGACCTCGTCGGAATCCAGGTCGAAGCGCGAGAAGACGGCGCGATAATCGCCGCCGTCGGCCGCATAATGATCCTTCACCCATTGTAGCGCGGAGCCGGGAACGCCCGCGACATTGTTCGTCTCGACGAAGCGCTCGGCACCCAGCGCATCGGCATAGCGGATGAGCAATTCCATGGCTTTGCTTGTTGCCGCTCCGGCTTGCCCATCAAGCATCGCCTGTTCCGCATCTGTCAGTTTGACCATCTTTCCGTCTCCGACATCATTCCAATGAATGCTTCTCAGTTAGCTCAGTTCGTCCAACCGAAAATGGATCTGCTCCAGCACTTCCAGCGTCACCGCGAGCTTGGCCGGATCGATGTCCCGGAGCACTTCGCTGCGCAGCTTGTTCGTGATGGCCATGATGTTCTGCGCCACCTGGATGCCCTTCTCCGTGATACGGTTGTGCGTGATGCGGCGATCAATCTTGCTCTGGTAACGATCAATGAGTTCATCACGCGCGAGCGAGTTCAGCATCGATACCATGGTCGGCCCTTCGACGCCGACCACACGGGCGAGTTCACCCTGGCTGATCTCATCCTCCGAGCTTGCCATGAGGTAGAGCGTTTCCCAGCGGGCCATGTTCTGCCCGATCGGCTTGAGCCGGTCGTTCGCCAGCTTGCGCCAGCGTCGCCCAGCGACCACGAGCGCTCGCGTCGTACGAAAATTGAACACATCCTGCGCATCCGGAACGGTGGTCGTGTAGAAGTTCCGCAAATGGCGCTCGGCCTGGTCCTTGGGATAGCCGCCGTAGAAGCCGTTCTTCGCAACGCCGGGTGACTGCTCGGGGCTCTCTCCGCCTTCCGCCTTCTTGGTGCGTCGCTGCTCTTTCACGGGCGAGGCCCTCTGCGACCCGTTTGTCTCATGCGGGATGCCAGCAGGACCATGATGCTCAGTTCGCCTCAGCCAGATGGGGAGCCGGAGGGGCCGTCGGCGTCCGGCGCCGTTTCACGATGGCGCCGATGCCGAAGGCGCACAAGGCAAGCGCGGCGGGACACAGCGCCAGGATAGCGAAGCTGCGCACGATGGGAAGGCCGCTGGACAGCACATAAGCGCCGACGATCGGCCCGGCGATGCCGCCGATCTTGGCGATGGAGGTGGCCCAGCCGGCGCCGTTCGCACGGATCGAGGAGGGGTAGAAGACCCCTGCGATCGAAAGAATGCCGAAATGCGCGCCGCCCACAAAGCTGGTCGCCGCCACCGAGACGGCAAGGAAGACCGCGGGGTCCATCGGCACGAGGCCGACGAGCAGCAGCAGGGGGAAGGCGATGGCCGGATAGAAGGCGACCGCATAGGGGCCCTTGCCATCGGTAAAGCGCATCAGCAACAGCCCCAGCACCGCGCCTGCCACGCCGCCGATGGACGAGACATAGGCGGCCGTCTCGCGCGAGAACTGCAGATCCTCATAGACGATCGGTCCCCAGTTGGCCTTGAAATAGACCGCGAGCGTGCTGGCGATGTAGCCGATCCACAAAAGGGGCGTCAGCCATTTGAGGTCGCCGGTGAACAGTTTGCCGACTGTGAAATTGCCCTCGTCCTTCTTCTCGTCCGACAGCAGGAAACGATCCTGCGGCGCGGCTTTCAGCGCCGGGTCGATCTTGTTGAGAGTCGCGGCGATCACCTGCGGCTTGAGGTTCTTGGAGGCAAGAAAGCGCACGGATTCCGGCAGCCACAAGAGCAGGCCGAAAGCGCAGACGATGGTGCCGATACCGCCGAAGATGAACACGCCCTCCCACCCGTAATCGGGCGCGAGCCACACGGTGACCGGCCCCGCGAGCGAGGAGCCGATGCTATATCCCATCATGATGACGGTCACGACCGTGGAGCGATATCTGGCCGGCACATATTCGATGTTTAGCGCCCATGCGAGCGGCAGCATGCCGCCGATCGCGAACCCATCGAGAAAGCGCAGCAACAGCAGCTGCTCGTAGTTTTCCGCGAAGCTGGTCGCGGCGGTGAGAATGCCAAAGGCGAAGGCGGCCCAGATGATCGTCTGCCGCCGCCCGATCCTGTCCCCGATATAGGCCAGGGCGAACCCGCCCACCATCATACCGACCAGACCCGCCGAGAAGACATTGCCCAGCATGTGGGTGGAGAGGCCCAGATCGTCCCGCATCCAGGGTGCGGTGAAGCTGATGAGCATCATGTCGAATCCGTCGAACACGGTGATCAGCCACGAGAGCACGATCAGCTTGTAATTGAACGGGCCAAGCTTGCGATCATTGATGAACGACGCGATGTCGATCGAGCGGGGCGTGCGGGCCATGATCAGGCGTCCTGTCCAGCGGTGCGAGGCGCGTGCGCATCCGTCCGGCGGACCGCGCCCCGGGCCCGACGATGGGGGGCTGGCCCGAGAGCGGGGACAAAGGCCCCGAGCGGCAGAATGTGCGGCCTGTTACTGGAGCATCGATCGAACATGACTGCCTCGCGTTGGATGGCCAGGAGGCGCCGGACCTTCGCAGGCCCGGCGCCTGAATGGATCAGAATGCTGCGCGCACGCCGGCCTTGAACATCCGACCGACGGGATTGAACAGCACGTTATTACCGCTGCCGTTCGCACCTGGATAGTTCGGCGGATCCTTGTCGAAGACATTGTCGACGCCGAAATACACGTCCATCCGGTTATCCTGAGTGATCGGCACCTTCACCGTGCCGAGCAGGTTCAGATAGATGCGGCCGGGCATGGCGTTGGTGTTGGAACTGTTCGCCGACCCGATGGCAAAGCCGGGTTGCTCGGCGCCCACGAAAGCAGCGTTGTAGAAGCCGTCATTGATCCAGCGGGCATTCGCGGTCATCGAGAAGCGCTCGCCGATATCGAGCGTAGCCGTGCCGTCGATGGTCCAGTCGGGAATACCCGGAGGCGTGCCGCCGCGCAGGCCAGTCTGCCCCGCGCGTTCGGTCGGCCCGACGGCATCCACCGTGATCAGATCCTTCACATGGGATGCGAGCACGCGCAGATTCAGCATATTGCCACCAAGCGGTTGACGATAGGCCAGCTCGATGTCGTAGCCCCGTGCAATCAGCTCATTAACATTCTGAAATGTATCGCGAATATTCGTGATCACGCGGTCCGCGTCACGCGTAACAAGCGCGCAGCTCTGCGCATCGCCCTCGGCGCAGCGCGCGACGATATTCTGCTGACCCAGTGTGCTGATCGCATCGTCGATCTGAATGTCGTAATAATCGACGGACAAGCGGAAGCGGCCCAGAAAACCGCCCCGGGGCGCGAGGACGACGCCCACCGTGAAGGTATCGGCCTTCTCCGGACGCAGATCCGGATTGGAGCCCAGCGTGATCGGGACAACAGCCTGAACGCCTTCACGGCCGACGTCAGTGACAATGCCCTGCGTGTTGGTGAGCGGTCCGAACAGTTCCGCGACGTTGGGCGCGCGGATGTCACGCGAGCGGGTCACGCGGAAGCGAATGGCATCGATCGGCGCCCACGTGCCGCCCACCTTCCAGGTCGTGGCATTCACGCTGCTGCTCTCCGCAGTCGCGCTCGAGCGGTTGTAATGGGTCCGACGGATGGCGCCGCTGATGCCCAGTTCCTGGAACGCGGTCATGTCTGCCAGCAACGGCACTTCCGCTTCGGCATAGACTTCCGCAACGTCGATCTTGCCGGAGATGGTCGAACCGCCGCCGGTGAAGAAGCGGCCCGCCTGCGAGAGCGCATCCGTGTCGCCCTCGACATTGTCGCTGCGATATTCGCCGCCGATCGCGATACCGAGTTTGCCGGCGGGGAGATCGATCAGAGACCCCGTCAGGTTCGCGGCAACGACATGCTCCGTCGTGATGTTGGTCTGGAAGGCGTTGGCCGTCACATAGGCTTTGGCGTCTTCAAAATTCGGCTGGTTTGCAAAACCGAACGGATTGAGCGCGACGCAGCTCGGATCGTCATTGGTCGTGATGCCATCCGCGTTGATCCGGCACACCGCCTGACCTGAGGAATTCCGGACCGAATCCAGGGCGTTCAGCATGCGGCTCGTCACGACGCCATTGGTCAGGTCGCTGCGGAAATCATTGCGACCGAACTGATAATAAAGATCCGCGCGCCAGTTGCTGTCGATCTCATAGGCGGCCGAGCCGACAATGCGCAGGACATTGTTGCGCACATGGATTGGCGAGGAGCCGATATCCTTGAACCCCTTGCCCAGCGTGAAGCTGGTGAGGCCGTTTTGCGCGAGAATTGTCGGGATATCGAGCGTCGGGTCGGACGAGCGCGGCAGGAAAGCATTGTCGTCACGGATGGTGATTGCGGTGTTGCGATAGGCGGGCGCACGATGGTCGCCTTCGCCATGGCCGTAATTGACGCCGAGCTCCAGCGTGAGTGCGGGCGTGGCCTCGAAGGTGAGATAGCCCATTGCTGCCCAGCGTTCGGTCGGCGAGACGATGGGAAAGTCGAAATAGATATTCTCGCCCGGCCCGTCGCTCTCGCCGCCAAATTGATAGAGTGAATTGACGTGCGTGCCGAACTGGAAGCGGCGCGGCGTTCCATCCGCGCCGAAAGTAATGCCGTCAATCGGGCGCAGCGAGGGCACGAAGTTGCCGACATATGCAGAAGCGGGCGGGGTGGTCACCCCATTATACGAAGCGCTCCAGGGCGTCGCGGCGCGGCGCATATTATTGGCCGGAATGGTGGCCGTCTGACCTGGGCGAAGCGGATTGCGGCCCACGTTGATGAAGCCATTAGCGCACCATTCGCGCTCCGGGCAGGCCTCCACGCCGCTGCTGCGCTCATATTCGCCGCCGACGACGAGGTGCAGCCGGTCGCCCAGCGCCCAGCCCGCGGCGCCGCCGAACTGGCGGGTATAATTGTCGCCATATTCGGAAAAGCCGATCTGGCCGGCTAGTTTGTAGCCCGTCAAATTCTTGTCGATGAGCAGGTTGACGACGCCGGAAACCGCGTCCGATCCATAAACGGCAGAGGCGCCGCCGGTGACGACCTCGGCGCGCTGAAGCAGGATCGATGGAATCATGTTGGTGTCGACCGTCGCCTGCGTGGTCGAGGGAACGAAGCGTTTGCCGTCGACCAGTGTCAGTGTGCGAACAGCGCCAAGACCACGCAAATCGAGGATACGGCCGCCGACATAGCCAGCTGCTGCTGCAAGGCCAGTCGAGGCCGGCGTGTTTGTCGCGCGGAACGCGGGCATTTCAGCAAGAGCATCGCCGATATTCGCGGAGCCTCGCTCCTCGAGCCTCGCGCCGTCCATCACAGAGACCGGTGTAGGCCGATCGAAACCGGACACGATGCGCGATCCCGTCACGATGATCGCTTCGTTTGACGTGCCACTCTCGGCCGGAACGTCAGTCGCGCTTTCCTGCGCCTGAGCGTGCACGGGCTGAACGCCCGCGCACAATACGACTGCAAAAGCTGCCACGCTCGAATGTGCGAGCAGCCGCTTGACGGAATCCCTCATGCTTCACTCTCCCAGTTATTTTTATTCCGGTAGCAATCTACTGATTAGAATATTAGGTTGCAATCTACTTTTTGGAGGGTTCAGTTTGGGGGGGGCGATGCCATCGCTGTCGCGGATCCGCCAAGCTCGCGCCACTTTCAACGGGGGGTGAACGGGCGTCCGCTGTCGGGAAGCGCAGATCGATGTTCGAATGTCCGTTCGAAAATCTCCACTTCATGCCTCCGCAACCAGCGCCTGAATGCGCTCGATCGTTCGCGGTATCGTCGGATTGTAGACCATCATGATGAGATCGGATCGTCCTTCGACCGCGAAGGTGGAGAATTCCAGGTCGACCGTGCCCAGCACGGGGTGATGAAGTCGTTTGGTGCCTTCGCCGTGTCCCATGACTTCATTGTCATTCCACAGCGCCCTGAATTCGGCGCTCGAGGCTGACAGCTCATCGACCAGCTGCCGGATTTCCAGACCGGCCCCAGCGCGCGCGGCATCGGCTCGGAAGGTGCTGACGACGTAGCGCGCCACGTTGCGCCAGTCCTCCTGCGCGGCACGGACCCGTTCATCGGCGAAGATCAGGCGCAGGACGTTGCGCCCCTCGCGCGGCAGCTCGGCATAGTTGGCCAGCACCAGCGTCGCCGCCTTGTTCCAGGCGACGACATCCCAGGTCGCCGTCCGGATGATGGCGGGGCTGTGCGGCATGGCGTCCAGCACGCGCTGCAGGCGCGGCGTGATGCCTTCGTGCTGGCGATAGCGCGCCTCAGGAGGATGTCCGAACGCGAGGATGTGGAGATGATCGCGCTCCGGCTCGGTGAGCATCAGGCCGGTGGCGATCCGGTCCAGCACATCGGCGGACGGCGCGCCGCCACGACCCTGCTCCAGCCAGGTATACCAGGTGGGGCTGATGTTCGCACGCTGGGCGACCTCCTCCCGGCGCAGGCCGGGGGTGCGCCGGCGCCCCGGCTGAAAGCCGAAGGTCGCCGGGTCAAGGCGCATGCGCCGATCGCGCAGGAATGTGCCGAGCTGGTTCTCGCCTTGGAGGGGCATCCGAATCCTGTCGATAATTATACCATGATAAAGTCACTACTTTAACAGGAATACCTTCTCACCGAATGGGGCGGTCCGTCAATCTGGAGGAGTTCCCCATGCGTATCTTTCTCACTGGTGCCACCGGCTTTATCGGTTCGCGAATCCTGCCTGAGCTTCTGGGTGCGGGTCATGAGGTGATCGGCCTTACGCGCTCGGAGGCCGGCGCACGCGCGCTGACCGCCGCTGGCGCGCAGGCCCATCTCGGCAATCTGGAGGACCTTGCGAGCATCCGCGCCGGCGCCGAGCGCGCCGACGCTGTCATCCACACCGCCTTCGATCATGACTTCTCAAAATATGCGGCGAGCTGCGAACAGGATCGTCACGTGATCGATGCGCTTGGCGCGGTGCTCGGGGGCTCTGAGCGGCCACTGCTCATCACCTCGGCAGTGATCATGGGTGCGCCTGATGATGGCAGCCCGGCCGTCGAGACGTTGTTCACCGTCCGCCACCACCCCCGGTCGAGTGCTGAGCTGGCTGGCGAGGCGCTGCTTGAAAGGGGCGTGAACCTGTCGGTCGTTCGCCTTCCGCAAGTGCATGACACGGTGAAGCAGGGCCTGATCACGCCTTATGTGGAACTGGCACGGGAAAAGGGCGTCGTTGCCTATGTCGGCGATGGCGAGAACTGCTGGTCCGCCGGCCATGTCCTTGACGTGGCGCGGCTCTATCGCCTCGCGCTGGAGCGGGCCGAGCCGGGGGCACGCTATCAGGCAGTCGCGGAGGAAGGGGTGGCCCTTCGCGAGATTGCGGCGAGCGTTGCTGCTGGCCTCGACCTTCCGCTCGTTTCTCTGTCTCCTGAAGATGCGGCGACCCATTTCGGCTGGTTCGCGATGTTCGCAGCCACCGACATGTCAGCATCCAGCGCCCGAACCCGAGCACTGCTCGGCTGGGAGCCGAGTGGACCGGGCCTGATCGCGGATCTCGAGCGAATGGACTATTCGTCCGTGGCGATCTGAACTGCGAAAGGGGCGGCGCCGTGCAGTATCGTCGCCGGAGCCGCCCGCCTTACGGGCCTTCAGAACCGATAGGCGAGGGCGAGGCCGGCGGCCGGTTGCCAGCGGCTGCCCTCCTGGGTGACGGGGCTGTCGGCGAGATCGCCGATGAGATAGCTCGCGCCGGCGCGGGCGACCACCCCGAGGCGGCGGTTGAACCAGTAGGATGCCGTCACGCCGGCGCCCACGTCACGGAAGCCGGCGCCGGGGCGATAGGCTGGCAAGCCGCTGGCAGCGGCGGCGGCTTCGTCGATGCCGAAATAGGTACGGGCATAATCCGCATTGGCCCAGCCGGCCTGCGCATCGAGCGAGAGGGAGAAGACGGGGTTGCGGATCGCTGCATAGCTGGCGGTCGCCGTCGCGATCAGGCCTTTGTGCGTGTCCGACACATCGTGAACGACGGTCAGGTCCATCTGCACCGATCCCTGGCCGAAGCGGTCGCCGCCGATCCTGTAGCCCACGAAGCCACCTGCCTCGATCGCGGTGTCGATTTCCGGCAGAAGGCCGACGGGACCGTCCGCATCGTCACGCGGCAGGCGCAGGCCGATCGCCGGGCCAAAGGAGAGACGCGACCCCGGATTGAGATCGAGGCGCAGGCGCTGGCCGCGCATTTCGAGGCTGACGATGCCGAGGCGGATCTCCCCCGTGACGAAGGGGAGCACGCGCATGTCACTCGCGCCATCATATTCGGGCACGATACCGGCACCAACCGCGACAATGCCGCGCGACGGGGTGTCCGGGGAAGCCTCCTGCGCATGGACGCCGGTGGCCGACAGGGCGGTGCCGCAGACAAGCAAGGTCGAGACGAGAGTTCGCATAGTCGATTTCCTTCTTTTTGAGGGGGCCGCCGAAGGCGTTCCGTTTCCGGAAAATTGTCCTTCGGTGGCCGGGGGTCGCGGCGGGGCGGGTGGGATTGGCGCCCCCCTGGAGTCAGCGCTGCCGAAGCAAGGCAGCGATCCTGTGGTTTGCCATCAGAATTGCGAGGCCGCTGAGGATGCTGGCGACGGGCACGGTCAGCAGGCCGAGCCCGAGGCTGTTGGGCATGTGCGCCGCGCTTCCCGCATCGCTGATCAGGCCGACGATGAGCGGACCTAGCGCAGGGCCAAGCAGGCCCGAGCCGATCAGGACGAGGCTCGACGCCATGGCCTCGCGGCCCTGGCCGGCCACGAGGTGCGCAGCGCCGAAACCCCATGGCAGCAGGAAGGCGAAGGACAGCATGCTCGGCAGGAACAGCAGGATCGAGAGCCAGCCGACAGGGGCGAACAGGCCTGCCGTTGTCGTCATTGCGGCGATGATGAACAGGATGGCAGGGGGACCCAGCACGCGCCCGGTGCCCGAGCGCACCACCCGGTCGAACCAGCGACCGCCCAGCAGCGTACCCACGATGCCCAGCAGGCCCTGCGGCAGCCCGAAGGCAAGGCCGGCCTCGCTGGCGGTGAAGCCATGAGTGCGGATGAGGAAGGGGGCGGCGAAGGCATAAAAAGGCGCCGCGGCAAAGCCACTGGCGATCGCGCCGATGAACAGCCAGCGGAAGCCGGGTGCCGACAGCAGGCGCATGCTTGTGCGCATGAAGGGTTCTGCAGAGGCCGCCATGCGCTGCAGCGGTGGCGTGGGCCCGATGGCGACGAAAGCAGTGACAGCGATCACGCCGCCAAGGGCGCCCGCGCCGACCAGCGCCGTGCGCCAGCCGACCGTGTCGCTGAGCGCGCCGCCGGCCGCAAACCCCACCATGGTGCCAAGAGGGATGCCCAGAGCGAACAGCCCGATCGCCAGGCCTCTTCGCTCCGGCCGGATTTTCCGCGCGATGATCGCATGTCCGGCCGGGATCGCGCCCGCCTCACCGAAGGCCACGCCGAAGCGCGTGAACGCCAGGACCAGGAAACTCGCGGCAAGGCCTCCGAGCGCCGTCATCGCGCTCCAGACCAGCGCGCAGAAAACAAGCACGAAACGGGGCGACCCCCGGTCTGAAACGCGGGCAAGCGGCAGGGAAAGAAGCGTATAACAGACCGCGAAAGCAAGGCCTGTCAGCAACCCGATCTGTGTATCGCTGAGAGAAAGATCAATCTTGATCGCTTCTGCCATGATGAAGGGCAGCATCCGATCAATCTGAGAGATCAGGCTGACGAGGAAAAGGGCGACGAGTATTGCGCCGGAGCGCCATCCATCCGCATGTTCATTCGAGCTTTCCTCGCCGATCTGGAAAGAAGCGCTGGATATTTCTGTTGATCGCGTGGCAATTTCTGCCATGATCGTGACGCTCCTCGCTTGGGTTGGTGCCAGCAAGTTAGATGGAGCGACCCATGATCAGAATGCCGAATACCTCAATAAATTTGCCCAATCCTCCAGGCGCCGATAGGGTGAGCAGAGATGGGCAGGTCCTGCGCTGGCCGCTCGCCCAGGCGGAGAAACGCGTGCCTTCAGCCCTTCACGCGGCGGTCGCCGCTCATATCGATGCCCAGGGCGGCGGCGAGGGCCGTTTTCCCACGCGGCTTGCCGGCATGCACATCATGCGGTCCTTCGAGGCCCGGATGCCGATGCGGCAGGTCTATCGGCCGGGGCTCTGCGTCGTGATCCAGGGCGCAAAGGAAATTCTCTTCGGTGAGGAGACCTTTCGCTATGGCGTGATGGAATGTCTGGCGATCGGCCTTGATCTTCCGGCCAGCGGACGGGTCATCGAGGCAAGCGCGGACGCGCCTTATATCGGCATCACCATCGATCTCGACATGACGATCATGCGCGAGGTGCTGGGACAGCTCGAAACGCCGCCCGTGCCGACCAGCGGGTCAGGGCCCTGCCTGTTCGTCGGGAAGGTCGATGCACCTCTGGCCGATTGCATGCTGCGCCTGCTCCGGATGTCCGAGACGCCCGAGGCGATCCCGATCCTCTACCCGTCCGTGATGCGCGAGATCTGCTACTGGCTGCTGACGAGCCCAAATGGCGGCGAACTGCGTAACCTGGGCCTGCCGGAATCGAGCAGCGAGCGAGTCAGCAAGGCCATTTTCCAGCTGCAGAACAGCTTTGCGCAGACACTGCGGGTGGAGCAGCTGGCCGAGACGGCTCGCATGAGCACGTCGTCATTTCACCAGCATTTCAAGGCGCTCACGTCCATGACGCCGCTTCAGTACCAGAAGCAGCTGCGCTTGCTGGAAGCCAGGCGACTGATGGTGGTCGACGGGGTCAATGTGAGCGAGGCTGCCTATCAGGTGGGCTATGAAAGCGCGTCGCAGTTCAGCCGGGAATATACGCGGATGTTTGGTGCCGCGCCCAAGCGGGACGTGCTGGATATGCGCCGCCAATATAGCCGATATGCCAGCCGCACGCTGCAAGAGGCATAAGCGCTGCGCGGTGGCGCCGGCTTAGGAGCCGCGCCTTCCCATGGCCGCGCGTTACAGCAGCCCTTCGTGCGCCGCCTGGTGGACACTCCTCACGATGGGCTGAAAGCCGAGCCGGCGGGCAAGCGCGCCGTCCATATGCAGGCGCCAGGGATTGGTCAGCGGCGCGGAGGAGGGCTCGATCGCGCCTCCCGCCAGCTGCACCAGTTCATGGATCGATGTGGGGGCATCATCGCCGATATTGACGATCCGCCCGTCCATCGCGCCATCCAGCGCCAGCATCATGGCGGTCGCAATGTCGCGATGATGGACCATGCTCATCCGCTGGGCGGGGTGAAGCTTCACTTGGGCGAGATGCCGGGGAAGCGACTCGATATGGCCGTCCCCATCGCCATAGACGAAGCCGAAGCGCTGGATCGACCAGTTGAGGCCGCTGTCCCGCAGGTCCATCTCGGCGGCCAGCTTGCTCGCCGGATAGTCGAGCGTGGGGGAACAGCGATCCTCTTCTGCGCCGGGTCGCGGGGCGTCGGCGTCATAGACGTGGGACGTGCTGGCCATGATGAGCCGCGGGTCCGGCGCATGGGCCTTCATCGCGGCGATGAGGTTGCGCGTCCCGTCGAGATTCACTTTCCAGATGAGGTCGGCATCGGTCGTGCGGAAGACGGCCGCGAGATGGATGACGGCCGAAACGCCCTGCACGGCCGATGCCAGCGAGGCGGGATCGAGCAGGTCGCCAGTCGCGATCGACACGCCCGCAGGCACGCCGCTGCCCGGCCGGGCCAGTGCCCGGCAGTCCAGCCCCGCCTGCACCAGACGCGGAAGAAGCCGGGCGCCGACCAGTCCGCTCGCGCCAGTTACCAGGATCGTCATGGTCTGTTTCCTTTCTCAAGCAGGCTTTCGAGCCGTTCGGTTGCCGTGCGGAGCACGCCGATCGCGGTCTCGATATCGGCCTCGTCCATCCCGCCGAACGCCACGGCGCGAATGAAGGACAGGTCGGGCAGGGTGGTCCACAGCTTCGCGCCGGCATCGGTGAGGCGCAGCAGCTTCTGCCGCTGGTCGGCCTGATCGGGCACCTGCTCGACCAGACCCTTGCGCACGAGCGTGGCGACGATGCCGCTCATGGTCGCGCGTTCGATCTCCAGCAGCCGTCCCAGATCGCGCTGGATGACTGGGCCCACCGTGGCAAGCCGGTGCAGAACATACCATTGCACGGAGCCAAGGCCATGGGGACGCAGAACGGAATCCATGACGTCCCGACCGGCGAAATAGCAGCGCTTCGCCCAGGCGCCGATACTGTCCTGCGCTGTGCCTTCCTGTTTGTCCGGCAAGGATGCCTCCCTTGATTCGTAAGCTACCTTACAAATATGTAAGGTGCCATACGTTTGTCAACCTCGTGGAGGAATGGGCAGGTTTTTTGCGCGTTCCGGCATGGTGGTTTTCCGGCTCACCGCCATCATGAAGCAGGACGGCGGGGCAAGGGCATCGCGGGTTTCGATTGCCCGCGGCGCCCCGCCCGCGTTGGGAAGGCAAGGATCATCAATGACGAACTGGACGAGCAGTGACATCCCACCCCAATGGAACCGTGATGTGGTCGTGACGGGCACCGGGGGGCTTGGCTTCCAAGATGCGCTTGCCCTGGCCGCCGCCGGGGCCAATGTCGTGATCGCCGGGCGCAATCCCGAGAAAGGCGCCGCGGCAGTCGCGACGATCAAGCGCGCCGTGCCTGGCGCACAGGTGCGGTTCGGGAAGCTGGATCTCGCCGATCTCGGCTCGGTCGCGGCGTTCGCGGGGCAGCTCGCGCAGGAACAGGACAGTCTTGATCTGCTCATCAACAATGCGGCGGTCATGCGCCCGCCGGAACGGCGTGAAACGCGCGACGGCTTCGAACTGCAGTTCGGTACCAACTATCTCGGGCATTTCGCGCTCACTGCGCATCTGTTGCCGCTGCTGAGGAAAGGGCAGGAACCACGGGTCGTGACGCTCAGCAGCGTCGCGGCGCGCCAGGGGGCCATCGATTTCGACGATCTGCAGGCCGAGCGCAGCTACCGCTCCATGCATGTCTATGCCCAGTCCAAGCTCGCCTGCCTCATGTTCGCGCTCGAGCTGAGCCGGCGCAGCAAGGCGGCCGGCTGGGGCATCGAGAGCCACGCGGCGCATCCGGGCATCACGCGCACGGACCTCATCGTGAACGGCTCGGGCCGATCGAGCCTTCATGGTCGGCTGCGCCGCTACCTCTGGTTCCTGTTCCAGCCCGCCTGGCAAGGCGCCTTGCCAACGCTGTTCGCGGCAACCGATCCCTCGGCGCGGGACGGCGGCTATTATGGGCCCGATCGGCTTGGCGGCACGCGAGGATATCCAACCGAGGAGCAACCGCCCAAGCAGGCGCTGGATGACGCCGCCGCCGCGCGTCTGTGGGAGCTGTCCCTGGACCTGGCGAAAGTGCAGTTTGCTTGATGTCGGTCAAAAGCCGGCAAATTGCCATTGCGCTTCAAAATTTGACTGACGCACGGGACAAGCTCTGGATAATAGCGCCCCAGTCAGATTTATGAACCTCTGACAGCTTTCGGCGATTTCCTTCGGGGTAGCGAACGGCCGCTATCGCGGGGGCAGGCAGTTCTCGCAAGATTGTGTACTTTTATATCAGCTTCATGCTCGCGAGCTTGGGCCATTGCACAAGTCGTCTGTCGGCCTTGATCTGGTCGAACGGCTCTGCCCTGGCCGTCCGCCTCGATCTCGGTTCTCAGGCGCGATGAGCTTCAATGCTCCAGCGCCCCAGTGCGCATACAGCCCGACCATTCTCGATTTGAGAATGCATCTCCTAACTGAGCTTATCTTCCTGACGATCCAGGCCCGACCTAAGACGCTGTCCATCACTTCAGGGTGGAGCCGCTCAGCTCGCGTGTCGAGCCCGCGGCGCAATGGCGCCTCACCCTTGAGGCCATAATAAGTTGAAGCAGGGAGAGGATCAGATGAAGTCTTTCAATGCAGCGCCATGGCGCCTTCTTGTGGGTGTTTGCATCGCCGCGGTGATGTGCCCGTTCAGCGCGGCGACGGCTCAGAGCAACGAGCAGCCCGCTGATGCGCCTGTGGCGGCTGAGGCCGCACCGGAAAGCGCTGCTGCTGGAAGCGCTGCGGCGCCCGCTCAGGACATCGTGATAACCGGCTCGCGCATTCAGGCCGGCGGGTTTACGGCCCCTACGCCGACTTCTGTCATCAGCACGGCGCAGATTCAATCCGTCGCTCCGACGCGCGTAGATGATATCCTGCGCCTCATTCCGGCATTCTCTACAACGGGCAGCGGTGTGGCGCGTGCCCTGTCCTCTGCGACGGTGACGGCTGATCTGCGGAATGTCGGTCCTCAGCGGACGTTGGTTCTCCTCGATGGCCGCCGGCACGTCGCCACAGCGCCCGATGGCACGGTGGACCTTGGCGTCATCCCTTCCATTCTCATCGCACGGACTGAGGTCGTGACGGGCGGCGCCTCGGCATCCTGGGGGTCCGACGCTGTCTCCGGTGTGATCAATCTCATTCTCAAATCGGACCTCGAAGGCGTCGAGGGCACGGTGCAGAGCGGTATTTCCCAATATGGTGATGCCCAGAACGTGCTTGCCGGGCTAGCGGCCGGAACGCGCTTCGGCGGCGGGCGTGGCCACATTCTCATCGGCGGGGAATATTCGAAGAATGACGGGGTCGGCCAGACCCCTTATCGTCCTCGCCCATGGGCCAGCCGTGGCCTCGCCGGCAATTCCAACTATGCCGCGAATGGCTTGCCCGCGAACATTTACGCGGATGATGTGCGCCGCACTGATCTCTGGGAAGGCGGCCTGATCACCAGTGGTCCGCTGCGCGGGACCACATTCCTGCCGGGCGGGCAAACGGGTCAGTTTGGCTATGGCGAGGTCTTCGGTAACCGGATGATCGGCGGGACCGATAACTATACCGAAATCATCAATCCGGGTGGTAATCTGCAGCAGCCGGTGGAGCGCTATTCGGCAATGGCGCGCGTCTCCTACGAGGTGTTCGACAATCTCTCCCTGTTTGCGGAAGGAACGTTCGCTCATTCCGTGACCAACGGCTATTTCGCCGAGCCGCGTCAGCAGGGTTCGGTCACGGGTAATCCGACGTGCTCCGCGACGATCATTCCTGGCGGTCAGACCGGCAACGTTCTGGTGCCGATCACCAACCCCTATCTGAGCGACGAATTCCGCGAGCGCGCCATCGCCGCGGGCGTCTCATGCTTCAACTTCGGTCGCTCCTACCGGGAGCCCGGCCTTGGTGCCGTGCGCGGACGTGTGGGCTCGCCTTCGGTCTATCGGGGCGTCGTCGGCGTCGAAGGCAAGCTCGGCGAGTGGTCGTTCGACGCTTATTATCAATATGGCCGCAATCACTTCGTTCAGGAGTATGTCGGTCAGATCAACATGATCAATTATCGCAAGGCGATCGACGCCGTGCGCTCGGGCGATGACATTGTCTGCCGCGTGAATGCCGATTCCAATCCTGCCAATGACGATCCGGCGTGCGCGCCGCTCAATCTGTTCGGCTTCGGGTCGCCATCGCAGGAAGCCATTTCATACATCACCGGCACGTCCAGGTTCGACCTCACCACCAAGCAGCAAGTGGCAGCATTCAGTGCCAATGGTGCGTTGTTTGAAGGCTGGGCCGGTCCGATCAACGCGGCGTTTGGCGCGGAATATCGCGAGGAATCGATCGACGCGACGGTGGATGCCATTTCGCAGGCTGGGCAGTGGCAAAGCGGCTCGCGTCAGCCGATCGCCGGCAGCTACAATGTGAAGGAAGTGTTCGGCGAGCTGGCGATCCCGCTGTTGAAGGATCTGCCGCTGGTTCGTTCGTTCGATCTCAACCTTGCGGCGCGCTACACGGATTACAGCACGTCGGGTGGCGTGACGACCTGGAAGATCGGTGCGACCTGGGAATTGTCGAGGGAACTGCGGCTCCGTGCAACGCGGTCCCGCGATATCCGGGCCGGCAATTTTGCCGAGCTGTTCGCTCCGACGACGGTGTCGCGTCAGAATATTCGCGACCCACGGCGTTCGACGAACTACACCGTCGAGGTCACGTCTCTGGGGAATTCCAATCTCGATCCCGAGACGGCCAATACGTTGACGGCCGGCATCGTCTACCAGCCCAGCTGGCTGGATGGCCTCCGTCTCTCAGTCGACTATTACGACATCGACATCAAGGGATTGATCGGTACGATTTCGGCCAATGAAGTGCTCGAGCGTTGCTATATCGATGGTATTTCGGACTTTTGCGACCTCGTCACCACCGCCGGCGGTGCGCCCAATGGCGACATCAGCGGCATCACGGTGCGCTTCGAGAATCTGGATCGCCTGAAGACGAAGGGTGTCGACATCGAGGCTGCCTATCGCTCTTCGCTGGAGAACATCTTCGGCGAAGGGGCAGGTACGCTCTCCGTTCGCCTGTTGGGCACTTATCTCGACACCCTGGCGACGACGGCCGTGGCCACGGCCAGCACCGAAGAGCGGGCAGGCGAGTATGTGACACCGCACTGGCGCGTCTCCGGTCTGATCACGCATGAGCTAGGTCGCCTGACGAGCACGCTGGATCTCCGCTGGCTGCAGGGTGGCAAGATCGACAATGATTTCGTTGTCGGCACCGGCGCGCTCAACACGATCAACTTCAACGACACGAAGAACATCTTCTACACCAACGCCACGTTCACGGTCGATGTTTCCAGGGACGCTGACCGCAGTCGGGAGATGTTCATCCGTCTCAACAACATCTTCAATGTCGCGCCGCCTTTCCCGGATCAGGCGTCGCCATTGTTCGATCAGGTTGGCCGGTCGTTCCGTGTCGGTCTGAGGTTCAAGCTCTGAGAGGGCAAAAGCCCTTCGTCAGTCATGATGGGATGGTGCGATGAGCACCATCCTGCAGAAAGGAAATGGTTCGTCCGTCATGGATCGCCCTAAAGTTCAAGAAGTCCGCCAGTCGGAAGATCGTTTTCTGGCATCCGACGTCTTCGAGACGGGCGGCCGGGTGCTGCCGCGCGCCAATGGCACGGGAACGTGGATGGAGCCAGCGCGCGAGATCCCCGTCTACCACACATGCGACGTGCTGGTGGTGGGTGGCGGGCCGGCAGGCACGGCGGCGGCCTGGGCGGCGGCGCAGGCGGGCGCGGACGTGGTGCTCATGGAGCGCTATAATCATCTGGGCGGGCTCTCGACCGGCGGGCTGGTGATCTGGATCGACCGGATGACCGACTGGACCGGCCGGCAGGTCATCCAGGGCTTCGCCAATGATGTGCTGGGGCGCTTGCCCACGGCCGGCCTGGCCGGACCGCCGCGCGCCGACTGGGGTTCGCGCGATCCCAGGAAGGCCAGCTACTGGGGCCAGCGCACCGCCGCCTTCCACGGCACGGTCTGCTGGTCACCGACGCTGGACCCCGAGCGGCTCAAGCTCATCAGCCAGGAAATGCTGCTGGGCGCGGGCGTGCGGCTGGTGTTCCATAGCTGGGCCGCCGTGCCGATGGTGGCCGATGGCAAGGTCGAGGGCGTGGTGTTCGAATCCAAGGCCGGGCGTCAGGCCCTGCGCGCCAAGGTGGTGGTGGATACCACTGGCGATGGGGATATCTTCGCGCGCGCCGGGGCCGAGTTCGACACCGACATCGAGGAAGGCGACGTCCATCACAGCGCCAACACCGGCTTCATGCTGGGCGGGGTGGACATGGATCGCTGGCTGGCGTTCCGCGGCAACGAGCCCGAGCAATATGCCGAATTCGCGAAGCTGGGCCGTGAGCGGCTGGGCTTCTTCCAGCCGCCTTATGTCTCGTGGCGCAATGACATCGCGCTGTTCCTGGGCCCCCGCCAGTCCGGCCTTTCGGCGCTCGACGTGGACGACCAGACCGAGCTGGAGATCCGCTCGCACCGCTTCATGCAGACGCATTGCGAGTTCTTCCTGGAGCATGCGCCGGGGTTTGAGCAATGCTACATGCTGCAGAGCGGCTCGCAGCTCGGCGTGCGGCACACGCGGCGTCTGGGCGGGGTCGGCAAGGTGCTTCGCAGCCAGTGGGCCGATGGCATCGCGCTGCCGGACGAGATTGGCGTCAGTCCATCGGTCAGCCTCAAATATCCGGTGATCTCCGTGCCTTATGGCGCGCTGGTGCCGCGCAAGCTGGATGGCCTGCTGGCCGGCGGCAAGCACATCAGCTGCGATGCCAATTCCCACGGCTTCATGCGCGAGATCCCGCAATGCTGGCTCACCGGGCAGGCCGCAGGCGCCGCAGCCGCGCTCTCGGTCGGTGCCGGCGTCCAGCCGCGGGCGCTCGACGTGAAAAGTCTCCAAGCCGAGTTGCGCAGGCAGGGCGTGTTCCTCCATGACCAGGCCGGCAAGGTGCCGGAAGCCGAACAGGGAACCGCACACAAAAGCTGAATGTACGGGCATTTATTGAGAGGATGAGGGACATGTCGATGGCACGGACGATGCGGCGCAGACTTGCGGGCGTGCTGGCTTGTCTGCTGACCCTTCCTGTCCTCGCGAGCCCTGTCCTCGCCAGCACAGCGCCAGGGACCGCTCCGGCCCCCGAATCGCGATCGAGCGAGAGCGTGAAGATTTCTGCGGTGACTGCCGAGCGACTGGGAAACCGTCCCATCATTTACCCGGACATGCCCGGTCTGGAGAGTGAACTCGGGAACAATATCGATGGCCCGTCGGTCATCAAGGTGCCGAGCTGGCTCAAAAATCCCCTCGGGAAATATTATATGTATTTCGGCCATCATCGGGGCGGTTACATCCGGCTCGCTTATGCCGACCACCCCGAGGGGCCGTGGACCGTCTACAAGGCCGGCACGTTGCGTCTGGAGCAGACCTCGGCCCTGCATCATATCGCCTCACCCGACGCAGTCGTGGATGAGGAGAACAGGCGGATCGTGCTCTATTATCACGGGGCAACCGAAATGCCGGGCGGCGATTATGGCGGGCGACCCTATGCGCAGCGGAGCTTCGTCGCGACGTCATCGGATGGGCTGAACTTCACGGCTGCATCCGGGGCATTCGGCGCGCCCTATATTCGGGTCTTCGACTACGAGGGGGCCTATTACGGGCTGGGCATGGCGGATAAGGCCACTGCCTATCCAACCTGGCTGCGCAGTGGCCAGTTCTTCCGTTCATCCTCCTTTTTGCCGCCGTTCGAGGCAGGGCCGCGCATCCTTGACGAGATGCGCCATGCGGGGGTGACCCGGATCGGGGAAACGCTCCATATTTTCTACACCAATGTTGGGGACTCGCCCGAGCGCATCTTCCATTCCAGCGTCGACCTGCGTTCCGACTGGTCAGAATGGACAGCGTCAACACCCATCGAAGTTCTCCGCCCGGAACGGCCCTATGAAGGGGCGGATCAGCCGCTCGTGTCATCACGCGGCGGCATGGCTTCCGGCTTCGAGCATGCCCTGCGTGACCCTGGCGTTCTCAATGACGATGGCCGCATCTATCTCTATTACTCGGTTGCCGGTGAGAAAGGGATTGCGGTCGCGCGGGTAACCTTCAAATGATGCCGCCTCCGATGCTTCCTCCCATGGCTCACTGATGGATACGCTGCTCAACATGCGCGCCTTTCTGGCCGTGGTTGAATGCGGCAGTCTCGCGGGCGCTGCGCGCAAGTTCAACATCGCACCGTCCGTGGTCACGAAGCGGATCGGGCGTCTGGAGGATGAACTCGGCGCCGTCTTGTTCATCAGGACGCCCCGCAAGGCCGAGCTTACCTCTTTCGGCGAGCGGCAGCTGCCTCGCATTCGCGCCCTTGTACGGCAGACGGATGAGGTCATTTCCGGTGCACGCCGGTCACGCCAGGCACTCGACGGGCATTTGAGGATTAAATGCCCCACAACCGTGGCCAGCAGCTATTTCGGGCGGTTTTTCGCGGATTTCGTTCAAAGCCACGCAGGCGTCAGTATCGATCTCGTGCTCGTCGATCGATCCGTGAATCCTATCGAGGAAGGTTTTGACCTCGCGATCGGGGCCATGGCCGCTTCCTATGCCGGCGTGATCGATGTGCCATTGTGTGAACATCCGATGGTGATCTGTGCCGCACCTTCCTATCTTGCGCGTGAGGGGCATCCCAAGCATCCCCGCGAGCTGGTCGAGCATGATTGCCTGGGGTCCCAATCGATCGGCGGAACCTGGGTTTTCGAGAGCGAATCCGGCGATCTGGCCGTCAATGTGACATCGCGCTTTGCTGTCAACACAGCCATGGTTCTGCGCGATGCGGCGCTGCGGGGCGCGGGAATTGCCATGCTCAGTGAATTCGTCTCCCGCGACGCCGTGCGCGCCGGCCGGCTCGTTCGGCTGATGCCCGAATTTCCCGCAAAATCATTGTGGCTCAAAGCGTTGGTCCCGAATGTGAAGATGTCTCAGCCGCTGGTCCAGGCACTGGTTGAAGACATCGTCGCCTTTACCCAGCCAGTAGCGCCGTGGGATCGCGAAGACCCGTCGGATTGAAAATGCCCCCAAGGGCTCGGAGAAGGAACGGAAACGATGCAAAGCAGGCGCGATATGCTTCAGGCTTCTGTCGGGCTGGTCGGCGTGGCGGCACTGGGCAGCGCATCTCCGGCTTCGGCAACGCCCGGGCCCGTCAACGCGACTTCTTCGGGTCTTAATGGACCAGCATCTCCGCTCCAGAAGCAATTGCGCGAAGACATGGAAACTTATGCGGCCTTTGGCAGCAAATTGTCGGGATCGCCGGGAGATCTGGCCGCGGCCAGATGGATCGGTGAGCGGCTTGGCGCCGCAGGATTCGACGTGAACCAGGTCGACTTCCCGATCCCGGTGTTCGAGCCCGGCGTGTCGGAGTTGCGCTTCGGGAGCAAGCATGTGCCGGTCGCAGCCCAGCCCGTCGTCATCACGACGCCCCCGGCCGGGCTCACGGCGCCGGCTGTTCTGGTCCGTGACGCCTTTGAGGCCCGCGCCGTAACGGGCAAGATCGCTATCGTCGTGCTGCCTTATGGCCGCCATGCGGCCATCTTCACCGGTGACGCCAAGCTGATGCTTGATCAGGTCATTCCTCACAAGCCGGCGGCCATCGTGATCGTCACCACGGGCCCGACTGGAAACATCATTGCTCTTAACACGCGTTTGAAGCCGATTGCTGAGGTCCCCATTGCCCTCATGGCGCCGCGTGACCTGCCGGCCGTTGTCGAGGCAGTGGCAGCGCAGCGGCCTCTAACCCTGGTGCTCACCGGGAAGAGCGCGACCGGCAATAGCTGCAACATCCTTGCCCGTCGCCTGGCAGGGCCAAAGTGGCTCGCATTCTCGACGCCGCGCTCAGGCTGGGGGCTTTGTGTCGGGGAGCGCGCCCCGGGCACGGCAGCGTTCCTGGAGCTGTGCCGCTGGGCCGCTATTCGCTATCCCGATCACTCCCTCTTCGCGATCAATGCGGGCGGTCATGAGCTGGACTTTGCCGGCGCGCATCACTCCCTTTCGGAAGGGCCGCCTCCGGCCCAGACGCAAGTCTGGACCCATTTGGGCGCCGGCCTCGCGACGCGCGACGCCTATGAGGTGCTCGGCCGCAATCGCCAGCTCCTGTCGACCGCGGATCCGCAGCGGGTTCTCATGTCTTCGCACAGCCTGATGGCAGACGCGACATCCGCATTTCGCGGCCTTGCAGGTTATGAGCAGCCGATCGAAGTCGTGGGCGGAGCGGGAGAGCTGTCCTCCATCATCGACCGCGGCTATGCGAATGCCTTTGCAGGTCTTGGCATTCATCGCTGGTGCCATGTGGCCGATGACACGATCGACAAGGTCGACGCAGCATTGCTGGAGCCTGTCGTCGAAGCGCATCGGGCCGTGATCGAATCCGTCGTGGGGCGGGCGGTGCGGAGCTGAGCGCAGACAGGATTGCCTGGGTCTTTCTGGCCCATCCATGTCCGGCGCGATCCTCGTTAACGGCAAGGTTGCGCTGGGACGCGTGCGGCTCGCATGGCCTCGCCAGCGTCGCGGAATAGCCTAAGCGTCCGGCTTCTGCTCGGTCAATCGCGCCGCGAATTTCGCCAGAGCCAGCACGCAGACAATGACCCCAAGCAGGCAAGCTGCCGAAAAGAGGTAGCCGTGCAACACGCGTTCCTTGGTTCCCAGAAAGAAATGGGCGCCGATGATCGGAGCTGCCACGGACGCGAATTTTGCCACGAAGCTCGCCCAGCCACCGCCGGTGGCGCGGATCGCGCTGGGGTAATAGATGCCGGTCATCGCAACCACCGCAGCATGGCCCGTCCCGACCATGATGGAGCTCATCAGGACGACGGGAATGAAGAATGGCCCGTTCAGGACAAGGCCGAGGCCGAGAAGGAGCGTGAAGGGCGCTCCGATGGCCGGAGCCAGCGCAATCCAGGCGGGTCCGCGCTTTTCGGTCAACGCGAGCAGCAGCACACCGCCAAGCGCACCGAGCAGGCCGGTCACGGCGCCCAGCCAGGTGGCATCGGGTACGGAAAGCCCCAGCTCTTCAAGAAAAAGCACCCCGAAGCTCGTTTTGAGATAGATCGCAAAAGAGGAGCAGAAATATGCGACCCAGATCAGCGGCGTGATATAGGCCAGCCAGCCCTTGAACAGCTGCTGGAACATGGCGGCGGGTGAGGTGCGTTCCGAGGAGGACGCTTCGTCGGACAAATAGAAGCTACTGGAGCGATCGAGAGGCTCGTTCGGCGCGAGACGTTGGAGGGCCGGGAGGACGGCGCTGGCCGGTTTTCCTTTGGCAACCATCCAGCGGACGGATTCAGGCAGCGTGAACAGCAGGACCAGGGCCAGGATCAGCGTTAATGCGCCACACAGGAAAAAGACGGCATGCCACCCCAGGTGGGGCGCGATCAGATTCGTGAGTGCGCCGCTGGCAGACGCACCGAGGCTGAAGCCGAGCATGATGATGGTGACAGATGTCGCCCTCATCGCGCGCGGCATCACCTCGATGTTGAGCGACCATGCCGGGGCAAGCAGCCCGCCGATGGTCAGCCCGGCAAGCAGGCGCAGGATCATGAGGGTTTCGGGCGTTTGTGCAAAGCCGGTCGAGAAGGTCAGAAAAGCGCTGAGCATCGTGCATGTCAGGATGATGGGCTTCCGGCCCAGCAGATCGGCGAGATAAGCGCCAGCGAGGGCCCCGATCATCTGGCCGACAAAGGCGGCGGCGCTGACATAGCCCATCGCCGTTTCGCTCAGATGCATCTCATCGCGAATGTAGGGGAGCGTGTAGGCAATCAGCAGAAAGTCCAGCCCATCGAAGAACGTGACGGCGCATGAGAGGATGAGAATCCAGAGATGGTACCGCCCAAAGGCGGCAACCCGAAGTATCTCGGCCACATCGATCATGGCCTTATTGGCCGAACTGGTGTCTGGTGCCGCAGGCATGGCTGCTGTCGATCCCCTGCCGACTATTTGTTCTCGGCTGTCGACGGTGTGGCACGACGTCACGCGCCTCAGGCAACAGCTTGGCGCGTCTGCCATTCGCGAACTTCCGGGAGAAGCGAGTATCTAGGCTGATCAACCTTCTCGAAACGCGCAGGATCGGGAAGGGGGGCGCCCGCTTTGTCGGCGAAGTGGACCAGACGCGCTGACCTCCAGCAGTACCGTTGCTCGACCGACCGGCGTTGGGCTAGGTTTCAAATTGACGTCGCCCGCCAACCGCGCGCAGGAATGCCCAACCTTTGCAGGAGTCAGCGCAATGGCCTTCACACTCTATGCCGCGACAATCCCGTCCTATTTGCAGATCCTCAATTCGATCTCGAACCTGATCGGCAAAGCCGAGGCCTTTTGTGGTGAGCAAGGCATTGAACCCGAGACACTCATTCAGGCACGTCTTGCGGACGACATGCTTCCTTTCGCCTATCAGGTCAAATCGACCACCGTGCATTCGATCGGTGCCATCGAGGGCGTCAGAAATGGGACCTTCTCGCCGGACACCTCCATACCGCCCACCACATTCGACGGACTGCGCGAACGCGTCGCCGGAGCTATTGCTGCACTTGAAGCGACAAGTGCCGAGGAAGTCGAAAGCTTCATCGGGCAGGACATGCGCTTTGAATTTGGCTCTAATGCCATAGACTTTTCCGCCGAGGAATTCCTGCTATCCTTCTCCCAGCCGAATTTCTATTTTCACGCCACGACCGCTTATGACATCCTGCGCATGAAAGGCGTACAGATTGGCAAGCGCGATTTCATTGGGCGTGTCCGAAAGCGGGATTGACATGGAGGAGAGCCTTGCCGCCTTCGGGGCCTCGCGCGGTTAGCGGTAACGCGGATTCACATCAAGAAACCGCCATGGTCATAGACTGACGAATAGTTGCACTGCCGTGTTTCAGTTTTACCGCGGTCTTCACCATCGAACGCTAACCATAGCGAGATGAGCACGCTGGAAGACAAGAATGCATCGATCCAAGCGCGAAACTAGGAAGAGGCTTTTGCGCACTTCAACAAAGCAATGTTGGACTATGGATATGGCAGCAATGTCTACACGCTTATGACCGATCATCCTTCGATCGCTCTCCCCTCGACCCCGCGCCGGAACCCTCCTCGTGGCGGTCAGGATTTGGCCTGACCAGATCGTCATCGAAGAAAGGTGCCCCGGCCTCATCGAACCCGGAGCACGTTCCCGGACGACCTGTCCCACGCGGCGTTGCCCGACGGCGACGCTGGGACTTTATTCGTCGCTGGCGCTGGCGGGCTGGCCGAACGCGCCGGAGCCCGAACCCTCGACTGACCCGCTGACTTCAACCGCGCGAGCCGCGTCGACGGCGTCGCGCGTCGCCGTGCTGGCAGCGCCCCACGCCGTACCGCGAGCGGTTTCAGCCGCGCCTCGAGCCGCGTTGCGCGCCGTATCTGCAGTGCCCTGCGCACTGTTGCGAGCCGTATCGGAGGTTCCGCGCGCCGTGTCGCGAGTGGTGCCGACGACGTCGCCGGCAGTCCTGCGGGAGTCATCCGAACCGACACCCTGGATTGAGGCGCTGGCGCTCTTGTCGATGCTCTGGCTGGTGCCGGGCTTGCCGCCACCACTGGCCGACGTTCCTGCCGGGCCAGTCGCCGAAGTCGCGCTATCGACCGTTCCGGCAACCGTGCCGGCGAGCCCCGCACTGGCGCTCGCCGAGCCCGAACGCGTGTCGACCGACCGGCTGGTGTGAGCCCGACCCGAACCGGACAGTGTGCCGTTCACATTCTGCGAGGCTGAACCCAGCGTGCCACCGAGATTGCCCGCACCGCCCAGCGTGCCGCCGAGCGAGCCACCGACGTTGCCGAGGAGCTGCGCCTGCGCGGGCAGCGCAAAAACGGCAGCGACGAGAGTGGTGATCAAAATCCGTTTCATGTCTCATCTCCTTCAAGATGCGGGCCGCTCGATGGCCGCCCGTCGAAAGAAGAACGATGAGGGTCTGCGACTTCATCCCCGACGCCAGAATTTTTTCTCAGCGAGTCGTTGCGGGCACCGTGCGACACATCTTGCACACAATGCCGCGCCCGACTTTTCCGTGCCCGCTGACGGCCTCGTCAGCCACAATGGCGACCCGATTTGCCGGCGAACCACCGGCCGCCGCCAGTCGCGCCGCAACGAGCGGGGCCGCGAAGGAGGTGCCGCGCACTTTGGTATAGTCCTTGCCGGGCAATGCGGCGACCATGTCCGCGCCGGGGGCAGCGAAATCGAGATGGGCGGCGCGCCCGGCCTCGACCAGCGCCCGGTCCCGTGCATCCACGCCCGTTACGGAAATCACGCCCTGATAGGACGCCGGATACATGGGTGGGGCGGCCGGTCCATCATTGCCCACGGCGGCGACGATAGTGGCGCCGCGCTCATGAGCCAGTTCGATGGCGCGGGCCAGCAGCCGGTTAGGCGGGCCGACGAGCGAAATGTTTATGACCCGTGCACCGCCGGCTACCAGCCAGCCCAGCGCCCGCGCGATGACCTCAGCCGATCCTGAGGCCGGGTCACCGCCGTAGACATCAGCGGCGAGCAGCGAACGGCTGGCAGCGGCGCCGCGAAAAGCCCCCTCCTCGCCGACGAGCAGCGAGGCAATGGCCGTGCCATGCCCGCTTCCTTTCAGCCCGCCGTCCGCGAAGCCGCGTTGGCGGATCGAGGCGCCGGCAAGCGCTGGATGAGCGGCCACGCCGCCGTCGATCATGCCGATGGCATCACCACGATCCCTGACGCTGCGAGCGGCCGCTGCAGCAGCGCCCGCCGCCGCGCCGAGCGCGCTGCCGGCTGGCTCGAACACATGATTGAGATCGAAAGCGCCCTCCGGTGCGAGTTTGTGCAAACGTTCCAGCGCCTTGCGCCCGGACTCCCCCCGCGGGACGCTCAGCACATGGACGCGCACGCCGATCCCTTCCATCTCATCTTCGCGCAACATCGAAAAACCGGCGGCCTGGACCCGCGCGAGCAAGGCCGGTGAGGCATCGAGCGCGATGATTTCTCCGCGTCGCACCGGCTGGCCATCGTCATCGGCCTCCAACACCTCGCGGTTCGCGCGGATGAGCGCCTGCAGGCGCTCGAGGCGCAGATCGCGCAGCGAGGCGCGGTTCAGCGTCTGGACGGCGCGCACGCTCAGCGTATCTACAGGGCCGTTTACTGTGTTGCCAAGGCTCGCAGCGGCATCCCCCAGGAGCGGATCGATCACCCGACCTGCCACCTGCCCCGGCAGTGCGCCGATATTCCCCGGGAGCAGCTGTGCCTGTGCCGCACCGGTGAGCAGCGCGGTCATGACGAGAATTGCAGGTGATTGTCTTCCCATGGTCGGTCCTTATCATTTTTTCCGGCTATGGATGAAACGCAGAGCGAGGGTCGTTTCATCCACGACGCTGAAAGGAAAGGGCTTGGACGCATTCGAAGAAGGCCTCTCCGCCATGTTGCCGCGCCTGCGGCGTTTTGCGCACGGGCTCTCGCGCAGTTCTGTCGATGCAGACGATCTGGTGCAGATCGCCGTTGAGCGCGCGCTGCGGGCCCGCAGCCAGTGGCAACCGGGCACGCGGCTCGATAGCTGGCTGTACAGGATCACGCGCAATGCCTGGATCGACACGGCGCGTGCGCGGAGCAGGGAGATGGCGCGGCTGCTACCGGAAGAGGTTGGTGAACAGGTGGGCGAAGATCCACGCCCGGGACTGGAGGCGCGGCTGGACCTCGACAGGCTGATGGCTGCCATGGCCCGCCTTCCGGAAGACCAGCGTGAGGCAGTCGCGCTCGTGCTGATCGAAGGGTGCGGCTACCGCGAAGCTGCGGAGATACTGGACATACCCGTTGGCACTTTGTCCAGTCGGCTGGTGCGAGGACGCAATGCGCTGCTGGCGCTTGTCGGCGAAGGATGAGGCAATGACTGACCCGATGATTGACGATGAGACCCTTTACGCCTGGCTGGACGGCGAGTTGCCCGAGGCCGAGGCGAAGCGCGTGGCGGCGCTGGTCGCAGCGACTCCGGCGCTGGGCGAAAAGCTGGAAGCGCAACGCCAGTTGCAGGCGCAGCTGCGCGCGGCTTTCGGTCCGATAGCCACAGCGCCGGTACCCGCCGGGATCAGCGCTGTGGCGCGAGAGGATGCCAGGGTGGCGGGCCTGGCAAGCGCGCGCATGAAGCGCGTCGTCCCCGGCTCTGGCTTGCCGCGCTGGGCTGGCGTGGCGGCGGCCCTTGTTGCGGGATTCATGGGGGGGTATATGTTCACTGGCGGTGATACAGCGCCGCAGCATGGGCTTGCTGTCAACGCGCAGGTGCTCGCCGCGCTCGATACACAGCTGGCGAGCGCAAGCCACGAGGGTGGATCTGATCAGCAGGTGCAGGTTCGCCTGACGTTCCGTGACGCTGGCGGCAATCTATGTCGGAGCTTCGAGACCTCTTCCACCGCAGGCGTGGCCTGCCGCGAGGAAGGCAGCTGGGCCGTGCGCGCGCTGGTCGCATATCAGCCCCAGACCCAGGCTGACTATCGCATGGCGAGCAGCGGGAATGCCGCCATCATGGCCTACATCGATACCCAGATCAGCGGAGATCCCCTGGATGCCGCCGCGGAGAGGAGAGCGATGCAAAATGATTGGACCGCAAAGTGAAGCGGTGACAGGGGAGTGGCCTACCGAAATTCGCCAGATGGGTCTGTCAGGGAAGAATGTGAACGGAACTGACTGGCAACGCCTCGCACACCCGCCTCATTCCGACAGGTTTACCGCAACTGACTGTCCTTGCTTCCGCGTCGGTTGATCGTCGAATGAACCACCGCTTTATCCTGTTCGCTCTGGCAAAGCACACAGGTACGGACGCCAGGAAGCGCCTCGCGTCGGCGGGCAGGGATGCGTTCGCCGCAATCGATGCAATGCTCGCTGCCTTCGCCCGTGTGTATGCGTGACCGGGCGGCACGGACTGCGTCGTTGATTGTATCGTCGATCTGATCTTGTACCGCGCCATCGCGTGACCATCCACCGGCCATCTCGATTCCTTCCTCCTTAGGCAGACACTATCTGGGAACAGCCGGTTCCTGATTCAATCGTCTGCTATGGAGGAACCGTCCGAGCTACAGCTGGGACGGTTGGATTTGGAAATACGCTCTAGCAATCAGTGCGAAGGCAAGTCGCGCGCGCAGCGGAAGCCGATTTAGGACGTCGCCGTGTCGATGGTCTGGGGATAGCGCGCCGCCGGGCGATAGCGCTTGCAATAATTCTCCGCGCAGAGATGGGATCCTCCTTTCAGAACGCGCCGGCCGAACAATGGCCGGAGAGCCAATCGCACCGGATGAAAGGATGACCTCGCCGTCAGCCTGTATCTGTTCGATCCGTCCGTTCCGCTGGACCTCGACGCCGGTGACGCGGTCGGCCGATACCAGCAGGCGGGACACCTGAGCGTGGCTCATCACATTAAAATTCTGCGTCGCATAAGGCGAGACAGCATCTATTTGCATTTGACTCGCATTAGCGTGAAAAATAGAGGCTCCCCTTACGAACGTCAGGGGGACCCATGAACGCCAATTGCCTGCTATCCACGTCGCTGCTCACCGTTCTCGCATGGCCTGCTGCGGCACTCGCACAGGATATCGCGCCTGCTGATCAGCCGATGGAAATCATCGTCACGGGCGAAAAGGCGTCGCGCAGCTTGCAGGAAACGACGGCGTCGGTGGGCGTCGTGACCGCTGAGCGTCTCGAGGAAGAGAATGTCCTCACCATTCAGGAAATTTATCAGCGCACTGCCAACGTCTCCGAGACCTATGGTGCTTCCGGCTTCTCGATCCGCGGCATCGATCAGCGCGGTGTTTCGGGCGGCGGCGATGCTGCGACGGCCACCGTTTTCGTCGATGGCGCCCCGGTTCAGCAGGACATCCTCTCCAACGGCCCCACCGACATGTGGGATGTTGCACAAGTCGAGATCTTTCGTGGACCGCAGTCCACCATCCAGGGCCTCAACGCGCTCGCCGGCGCAGTGCATATCCGCACCCAGGACCCGACCTTCGACTGGGGCGTGAAGGGCCGCGCGCTCGTGTCATCCTTCGACACCACTCAGTTCGCGATTGCCGGCGGCGGACCGCTGGTGGCGAACGAACTGGCCTTCCGAATCTCTGCCGAAAAGCGCGATTCCGATGGATATATTTACAACCCCACTCGCAAGGCACCCGAAAACCCCGTCGACTCGGTTTCGGTGCGCGGCAAGCTGCTCTGGACGCCTTCGGCTCTCCCTGATTTCGAGGCGCGCCTGAACTACCATCATTTCGAGACGCAGGGCGGCTATCTGTTCGTTTATGTCGATCGTGCGAACGGCAATTATTTCGATACGCGAACCAACCCGTCCGATTATCCCAACAGCAGCGATGTTGATAATGATCAGGTGACGCTGGATTTGCGCTATGATCTGGGCGGTGGCCTGTCTCTCAGCGCACTCGGCACGTGGACCGACACCGATTTCATCCGCAAATATGACGGAGATTCCTCGGCCGCCAGCATCGCCTATAGTGACATCGCGGGCGGCGCGAAAACCTTCACGCAGGAATTGCGGCTAAACTATGAGAGCGATCGGCTGAGCGGACTTGTCGGCCTGTTTTACTATAATCGCGATCAATATCGCCGATCGCATCAGGTCACACTGGTGCCGACCCCAGCCAGCACGATTATAAATGCGCTCACGCCCAGTCTTGGCGCCGCGACAGCGCAGCAGGTTGCGGCGATCTACACCGCTGCGCTGCCCAACATCCCGGTCGACTATACGTCGGATTTCCCGACGCAGGTCGAAACCATGGCGGTGTTCGCCGACGCCCGGTATCGGCTGACGGATCAGCTGTCGCTGATCGGCGGCTTCCGCTATGATCATGAGCGCAACAAGATCGGCGGCGAGGCGATCGCGACATTCGTCGGCACGTTGCCGGACGCAACGCTCTACCCGGCGCCGCTCGATGGCGCGATCACGGCCCTGAACGGCTTTGTCCTGGGGCTGGTGGAAGATGCCAACGGCTCTGCGCCGGTCGGCACCCGCAAATTTAACGCGTTCCTGCCCAAGGGTGGGATCGAAATGGCGTGGACGCCCGATCTTTCGACTGCCTTCGTCGTGCAACGCGGCTATCGTTCGGGTGGCAGCAGCTTCAACACGGCGCGATCACAGCTGTTCGCTTATGATCCGGAATTTACCTGGAATTATGAGCTGTCCCTGCGCTCGGCGTGGCTGGATGGTCGGCTGACTCTCAACGCCAATGCCTTCTACATCGACTGGACCGAGCAGCAGACCACCGCCAATTTCGGCAATGGAACCTATGATACGCACACGGTCAACGCCGGCAAGTCGCACATCTACGGCTTCGAGCTCGAAGTGGCGCACCGGGTCTCGCGGAGCTTCGACTGGTACGCGAGCGTGGGGCATACCCGCACGAAGTTCGACGAGTTCGTGACCGATGTCGGCTCGATCACCGACCTTTCGGGTCTGGAGTTCCCCTATGCGCCGAAATGGACGCTCTCCGGAGGGGCCAATGTGCGATTTGGGGGCGGCTTCAATGCCAATGTCAATGCCAGCTATCGCAGCGCGGTGATGACCGACGTGTCGATCCCGCAGGCGGACAGCCGCGTTGGCGCGCGCACGCTGGTCAATGCGCGGATCGGCTATGAAGCCGATCACTGGAGGCTTTCGCTCTTCGCCAACAATCTGTTCGACGAGAAATATGACCAGTACGTCAATGACTTTACCAATTTCGCCGTGATTGGTGCGCCGCGCAGCATCGGCGTAGTGCTGGAGGCCGGGTTTTGAGTGACGCGGGATTCCTGGCAGCCATCGCTGCAATCATTGCCGGCTGCTTCGCCGGCGCATGGTCCTTGCGCCGGGCATGGCGACTCAAGGAAGGCAAGGCCCGTTGGCGCTCGGTGGGGCTTGCTCTGCTCGTCGTCACATTGCTTTGGCCGGCATGGGCGATCGGCGAGGCGCGCGGCCCGTTCGTGGCGGTGACGCTGCTGTCCGTCGTGGCACTCGGAGTCATCGCTTCGGGCTATACGCTCCGTCCCGCCCGGGCAGGCCGTGCCGCGCGGGAAGGGCTGGCCCCGGAGCCTGCAGAGCGGGCACCAAGCGCGTGGCGCACCACCTTGCGCTGGTCGCTCGCCGGCCCCATCGGCATGGTGGCGGCCATGGGGCTGGGGATCAGCTATGCCGTCTGGGCGCCCGGTGAAATTCAGACACGGCTGCTGATCGGTGGCCTGATCGTGCCATTTGCCTGGGGGAGTGCAATGGCATGGACCCTTGCCGACAGCCGCATCCTGCGCGCGACGGCCGTACTCGTGGGCACGGCCGTTATCGGCTTTGGCGCAGCCATGTTGAAGGGGCTGACATGATGAAGACGAAAAAGCGGGCATCCTTCCCGTCGCCTGATCTCGTGCGCGCGGTACTCAAGGGTCATAGTGGCCTGGGCCTCGCCTTCGCCGCACTTCTTTATCTGGTCTGCCTCACCGGAGCGATCGCCGTGTTCGCCAACGAATTCTATCGTTGGGAGAATCCGGGCGCCGAGCGCATGGAGCGCCTCTCCGGCGAAGCCGCTCAGGCGGCCTATCGCGAAGCGATGGCGCGCACGGAAGGGGCTGTCGAGCACGTCTTCATCCTGATGCCCAGCGAGGAGCGGCCCTGGCCCACCCTGCGGGTCGATACCGAAGATGGCACGCGGACCACCTGGATCGTCGACAGCGCGGGACGCATCACCGGGGAATTGCGCGAAAGCTGGACGCATTTCCTGACGCGCCTGCACATCAACCTGCACTTGCCGCAGAGCAGGGGTATCTTCATCGTCGGGCTGAGCGGCGTTGCACTGCTCTCCTCATTGATTTCCGGATTGCTGGCTCATCCGCGTATCTTCCGCGATGCTTTCCATCTGCGGCTCGGGGGATCGCGGCGACTGCAGGAAGCCGATCTGCACAATCGCCTCGGCGTGTGGGCACTCCCTTTCCACCTCACCGTCTCGCTGACCGGCGCATTGCTTGGCCTCAGCACGGTCATTATCGGCGCGATCGGCCTTGCCGTGTTTCAGGGCGATACCGCCAAGGTCTATGCCATCTTCACGCCGCCCCATCCGGCAGAAGACAAGCGTCCTGCCCCGCCGATCGATCTGCGACCGCTGTTTGCCAGCGTGGCCGAACAGGCGCAGGGCGCGCGCATTAGCTATCTCATTGCCGAACATCCGACCGAGCAGGGCGCGGCCGCCATGTTCGAGGTGGAAAGCGACACATCCCGCATCGCCAGCAGCGATGTCTACGCCTTCGATCGCGCCGGGAGGCTTTATTACGAGCAGAAAGCAGCGCAGAACAATGTGGGCCAGCAGATTCTAGGGTCGCTTGGTCCGCTGCATTTTGGCTGGTTCGGCGGCGGCATCGTCAAGATTGCCTATGCGTTGCTGGGGCTTGGCCTCACTTATCTGGCAGCTGGCGGCGTCAACATCTGGCTGGCGCGACGACGCGACAAGGGCAGGCCGGTGCCAGGCTGGGAACGCGTCTGGGCCGCGACCGTCTGGGGGCAGCCGCTCGCATTGGCCGGGGCGGCGTCGGCAGCGTTGTTCACCCCTGCAGTCACCTTACCAATCTCGATTTGGGCCGGGATCAGCCTCGCCTCGCTCGGCGCATCGCCTGTCCTCTCGCCCACCAGTCTGACGCGGATCGGCCGAGCCGGAACAGGCGCGTTGCTGATCGCCCTTGCGGTGTGGCATTCTATCGTGCTCGGCGTCGATGACGGCATGGCCCTGATCGTCGATGCTTCCATTTGCCTGATCGGCCTGGGATTGCTTGCGATCTCTTTCCGCTGGCGCAAGATCGTGCCGACGATGATTCAAGTAGCGTGATCGCCAGACTATCTGACTTGATCAACGGCTTGATGGATCATCAATGCATCCGGATCGGCTCGGTAACCTCGCCGTTTTTGCTGCGATTGCCGCCGACCGGAGCTTTACGCGTGCCGCGAAGCGGCTGGGGGTCACGCAGTCGGCATTGAGCCAGACCATGAAGCGGCTGGAGGACCAACTCGGGTTCCGCCTGCTTGCCCGCACGACGCGCAGCGTCGCCCCAACCGCGGCTGGGGAGCGCCTACTCGCCACTTTATCGCCAGCACTGGCTGGGTTGGATGCTGCGATCGAGACGCTGTCCCGTGCAAGCGGCGCGGCGATTGGCACCGTCCGGATCACGACGGACAAACACGCCGCGGAGACCTTGCTATGGCCGATGCTTCCGTCCTTCATACACAGTCACCCCGGCATCGACGTGAAGGTCTGCGTGGAGAACGGAATGACCGACATCGTGGCGGGTCGCTACGATGCGGGCATCCGACTTGGCGAGCATTTGGAGAAGGACATGATTGCGCTGGCAGTCGGGCCGCCGCTTCGCGTCGCGGTGGTGGCCGCGCCAGGCTATCTGCGCGGCCATTCGGCGCCGATGGAACCCGCCGACCTCACGGCGCATCGCTGCATCACCTATCGCGATGCCCATGGGGATCCGTCTCCCTGGTCGTTCCAGCGCGACGGTCATGCGATGACGGTCGCGCCGGGACGCGGGCCAGTGTTCAACGATGCCGACCTGCTGGTGGCTGCCGCACTGGAGGGCTTCGGCATTCTCTATATTCTGGAGGATCTGGTGGGGTCACCGATTGCCGATGGCCGCCTCGCATGCCTGCTGGAACCGTGGTGCGAGCGTTTCTCCGGCTACCACCTCTATTACCCGATCGAAGGGGAACGACGGCCTTCGAACTGTTCAAAGAAGCACTTCGAGCAAGCAGGGCTGCTTGAAAGCTCGGTGAAGCTGACTGATGGGATGGACGGCCCCCGCCCCAGCGTAGCTTAGCGGTGCGATGATGGCCGTAGAGCCACCCTTCTCTCGTTCGCCCAATACCGCTCCCTGTTGACAGAAGTGCTTTTTTCAGAATAGTTCTTCCTCAAGAACTAAATAAGAATCATATGGAGAGGGAAGATGACGGAATTTTTCTGTCGGGGCGCACGACGCCTGCGAAGGACGCTGCTCATGAGTTCGGCGGCAAGCGCTCTCACACTGCCGAGTGCAGCGCTGGCGCAGATCACACCTCAGGTCGAGCAAGCCGAGATCAGCAGCCAAGCCACGGCAGCAGACATTATCGTGACCGCCTCGCGCGCTGCTCCCCACGGAGCTGACGCACCGACACCGACCAACGTTCTTGGCTCGGATGCGATTGACAATCGCCAGGTGACCAACGTCGCTCAGTTACTGAACGAACAGCCCGCCTTCCGGGCGACCACCAGCCCGAGCGCGAATGCCATTCGCACCCAGACCCCCGGCGCCTCAACCGCCGATCTGCGTGGCCTGGGCGCCGCGCGTACATTGGTTCTGGTCAACGGCGCGCGTGTTCCTCCACTGGCTCCCGCCAGTAATGGCACGGGCACGACGCCGAGCGCGCCGGATCTCAACACCATCCCGACGCTCATGGTAGAACGTGTCGAGGTCGTGACCGGCGGTGCCTCGGCGCAGTGGGGCTCGGATGCGGTGGCGGGCGTCGTCAACATCATCCTCAAAAACCGGTTCACCGGGCTGGAGCTGCGCGCTCAGGCCGGCGTCAGCAAATATGGCGACGCCGGCAATTATCGCCTTGCGGCTCTGGGCGGGGCCGCGTTCGGTGAGGGTGGTCATATCGTCGCCGGCATCGACTATGTGAAGAACGACGAAGTCGGGGACATTTACACGCGGCCCTGGGGTGCCAATGAATATGGCCGCGTCGCCAATCCTGCCTTTGCGACCAATGGGCAGCCCGCGAACATCATCGCCACCAACGTCCACGCAGGCTCGTCGCTCGGGGGACTCATCACCGGCCCAGCGACCTTCTCCCTGCGCAATTACGAGTTCACATCGGCGACGACCGTGGCGCCCTTCGACGGGGGAGGCATTCGCAATGCCTCCCTCCAGATCGGCGGCCAGGGCCAGTCGCTGGCGCGCGGTGTCTCGCTGGCGCCCGGGATCGAGCGCTTCAATCCCTATCTCCATGCCGAATATGAGTTCAGCGACGCGCTGACCCTGAAGGCCGAGGCCTCCTATTCCGAGACGCGCGCGCAGATGACGGCGCTGCCGCCGCGTGATGCGGCAGTGACCATCCTCGCCAGCAATCCCTATATTCCGGCGGTCGTGCGCAGCGCGATGGGCGCCCTGCCGAGCTTCACCATCTCGCGTCTCGATTATGATATCGGCCTGTTCAAGGTCCACGTCACCAATCGCACTCCGCGCCTAATGGCCGGGGCCTCGGGCAAGCTCGGCGGCGGCTGGTCATGGGATGCGCATGTTACCTGGGCCGAGAATGACTATCGGCAGACGGTTCTCAATAACCGTAATCTCACCAAGTTCCGCTTTGCGACGGATGCGGTGCAATCGGGCAATGACATCGTTTGCCGCGCGACGCTGCCGGGTCCGTCCTTCAATGCCAATGCCGCCGGCTGCGTGCCCATCAATCTGTTCGGCAACGGTACGCCGTCTGCCGCTGCTATCGACTATATTCTGGATCGTTCGGTCGCGACCGCCAAATATGATCAGGTGACGGCCGCGGCCAACCTGCGCGGCACGCCCTTTTCGAGCTGGGCCGGGCCGGTCTCGGTCGCGCTCGGTGCGGAATATCGCCGCGAGAAGGAAGTGGTCGGTGCCGATGCCGTCGCCGCAGCCGGGCTCTATGAAACGTCGAACGCGGCGCCCTATAGCGGCCGGTTCAATGTCAAGGAAGGCTATCTCGAGGCGATCGTCCCGCTCGCCCGGAATCTGCCCGGCCTGCGCTCGCTGGACTTGAACGGCGCTCTGCGCGTTGCCGACTACAGCACAGCCGGCACCCAGACGACCTGGAAGGGCGGGGCGGTGTGGGAACCGTTTGACGGCCTTCGTTTTCGCGCCACCCGTTCGCGCGATATCCGCGCGCCCGCCATCTTCGAGCTGTTCTCCGCCGGTGCGGTCACCAATCTCTCGGCGACCGTCAATGGCGTGACCGCAGCGCTGATCCCGCAAAACGCTACGATCGGCAATGCGGCGCTACGGCCGGAAAAGGCCGACACGCTGACGATCGGCGCCGTGATCAATCCGAGCTTCGCGCCGCGCTTCACCCTCTCGATCGACTATTATAATATTGATCTGAAGGATGCCGTGACGACGGTGTCGGGCACGGTCGCGGGCAATCTGTGCTCGGCGGGGCAGACCTATTTCTGCTCGCTCTTCACCTTCGCGGGGACGACGCCGACGGCCTATAATGCCCGCTATCTCAACGCCGCGTCGCTGCGCACCAACGGACTGGACATTGCCGGCAGCTATCGTTTGGCGCTCAGTGACATCAGGGATGGTTGGAACGGGTCGCTCACGCTGAGCTTCAGCGGGACCTATGTCTTCCACTATTACAGCAACCTTGGCAACGGCTCGGCGACGATCGACTATGTGAAGGACAACAGCCCGGCCGGCCTGCCGCGTTTCCGGTCGAACACGTCTCTCACCTATCAGGGCGGCGGCTTCTCGCTGACCGGGCAGGTCACCACGATCTCGGCGGGCAATATCGACAATACGGCAAACCTGAATGCCGCGACGTCGATCAACAACAACCATGTCCCGGCCTATCAATATCTCAACCTGCAGGCGAGCCAGGAGGTGGGGGAGAGGTTCCGGCTGTTCGCGGGCGTGAACAACCTGTTCAACACCCCGCCGCCGGCCCTGCCATCGACAACGGTCTTCACGCTGACGAACGGAATCTATTATGACACGATCGGTCGCACCTTCACGGTGGGCGTCAATGTCCGCTTCTGATCGCATGGCGCTCGGCCGCCGCACCGTCCTGGCCGGCGCAGCTCTGGCGCTGCCGGCCGCCACGCTGGCCGCATCGACGCCGCCCCCGGCGCCGGCGCCCACCCGGGCCGCGCGACAGAAGCCCGCGCCCAGCCGCGAGGATGGCGGCCTCAGCGCGGTCATCGCAAATCATGTCGCGTCCGCCCACTTCGACCAGTTGGACGCCGGCGCCCGCGAACGCACCAAGCTGCGGCTTCTCGATGTCATCGGCTGCGCCATTGGCGGCCTGCGCGGCGAAAATCAAAGATCGATGTCCGAGCTGCTCGCCAGCGACAGCGGGGGCGACGCGACCGTCTTCGGCCTTGATCGCAAGGCGTCGGTTCCCGATGCGGCAATGGCCAATGCAATGCTCGCGCGCGCGTTCGACTTCGAGGTCATGACGGTGAAGGTGCGGGATGTCATCTCACCCTCCCACAATGCGCCGACGACCGTCATGACGGCGCTGGCGCTCGCGGAAGCGGCCAAGTCTGATGGCAAGGCGTTCCTGACATCGCTCGCGCTCGGCGACGATCTCGCCGCCCGGTCCATCGCGGCGTCGGGCCTCGATTTCAATGACGGCTGGGACGGCGTCCCGCTCCATGTCACCATGGCAGCCGCCGCAATCGCCGCGCATTCGAGAAAGCTCTCGCCGGAAAAGGCGCGGCAGGCGCTCGGCATCGCGGCCGATCAGATCGGCGGCACGGTTCAGAATGTCTGGGATGGCGCCAATAGCTGGAAGATCCTGCAAGGCACGGCAGCGCGCAACGGCATCCTGGCGGCGCGGTTCGCCGAAATTGGCTGGAGCGGCATGACCGATCCGTTGCTCTCGCCGTGCGGCTTCTATGCGCAGTTCACGGCGGGTTGTGCCCGGCCCGATCTGCTGACCGGCGGGCTCGGGCGGGAATGGAATGGGGAGATCTACTTCAAGCCCTGGCCATCCTGCGCGGCCACACACCCGGCGATCGAAAGCGCGCTGACCCTCCGCGCGCGGGAAAAGCTCGATCTCGCGACGATCGACTCCGTGACGATCGAGGTCGAGCCCCGTATCCTTGGGCTGTTCATTTCCAAGCCGTTGCGCTCCGGGCCGTCGCTGCATTCGCAGACTAATTTCAGCCTGGCCTTTGCCTGTGCGACCGCGCTGCTGCGCGGCGATCTGCGGCAGGAAGATTATGCCCTCCCGGCGATTGCCGATCCGGCCCTGGTCAGCCTCATCGAGCGCACGACGCTGACCCAGCTCCCGGCGGGCGAGACGGGAATCCGGCTCGGTGTTCGACGCCGGGATGGCACCGTGTTGACCGAAAGGCTGATCGGCCGGCCCCGCCGTTACGGGGGCAGCACCGTCGAGGAGGTGGAGCGCAAATTCTACCAGCAGGTGGCGTTTGCCGGAAACGTCCCGAAGGGCCTGGCCGATGAACTGCGCCAGCGGATCGGGGAGGTCGAGAAGGAGCGCGACATGGCCTCCTTCGCGGCGCTTCTTTCGCGCGCCACCCGCTATCCCAGTTGAACCAGCCTTTTGCCCATCATCCCTACCTTTCCTCCAACCCAGCTGCCGGATCGAGAGTCATTCCCAAAATGTCCCAAACATCAGACTTTTTTGCCCCGCAGGGTTTCGAGGCGGAAGTGCCCCGTTGCCAGATCGAGGGGACCATCCCCGACGGACTGAACGGCGCCTTCATCCGTGTCGGCGGCGACTGGGCCTATCCACCGGCGCACAAGGATGACTCGCCCTTCAGCCAGGACGGTTATGTGAGCCGGTTCCGGTTCCGCAATGGCCGCGTCGACTATAAGGGCCGCTGGATCGAGACGGAGCGGTATCGCAACAATCGCGCCGCCGACCGTCAGCTTTACGGCTATTATCGCAATCCCTTCGACACCGATCCGTCGGTCCGTCATGTCGACGAGCCGTGGCGCAATACGGTGGCCAACACCAATGTCGAAGTGAATGCCGGACGCCTGTTCGCACTCAAGGAAGACGCGCCGCCGACGCAGATCGACCCGGTCACGCTCGAAACAAGGGGCTTCCACGATTTCGGCGGGCGCTATCGCAGCCAGACCTTCACCGCCCATCCCAAGGTCGACCCGGTGACCGGCGAGATGGTCACCTTCGGCTATGAAGCGACCGGCCCCGCGACCAACGACGTGTTCCTCTATACCATTGATCGCGCCGGCGCGGTGACGCGCGAGACCCGGCTCAAAATGCCTTATGTCAGCATGATCCATGATTTCGCGATCACCGAGAAACATGTGATTTTCCCTGTGTTCGGTTATGTGACCGATCTGGAGCGGCTCAAGGCGGGCAAGATCCACTGGCACTGGGACGGGACGAGGCCCAGCTATTACG
The DNA here is from genome assembly GCF_000283515.1 of Sphingobium sp. SYK-6. Taxonomy (GTDB): domain Bacteria; phylum Pseudomonadota; class Alphaproteobacteria; order Sphingomonadales; family Sphingomonadaceae; genus Sphingobium; species Sphingobium lignivorans. The sequence continues at coordinate 2,940,239 of NC_015976.1, read as the reverse complement.
GCATCATCCCGCGCGATGGCGAGGCGAAGGACCTGCGCTGGTTCAAGGGGCCGACCCGCGCTGTCATCCACACGTTCAATGCCTGGACGACAGGCGACAAGGTCATCCTCGATGCGCCGATGTTCGAGGACAATCCGTTCCCGTTCTTTCCCTTCGCGGATGGCTCCAGATGGGATCCCTTCAAGAGCCGGGCGCTGATCAGGCGGCTGACCTTCGATCTCAGTTCCGGCGACGACAGCGTGCGGGAGGAGGCCCTGTTCCCGGATCTGGCCGTGGTCGATCTGGGACGCGTCGACGAACGGTTCGTGGGGCGCGAGACGCGCTATGCCTATACCTCGTTCAACGACCCGACCAAGCCGGTCGACCGGGATCGCCTCGGCACCGGCGCGCGGCGCCTGACGAACAGCTATGGCGTGTTCGACCTGAAGGACCGCACGATGCGCGCCTTCTACGCTGGGCCAACCCACGCCCTGCAGGAGGTGACATTCGTGCCGCGACTTGATCAGGCCGAGGAAGGGGATGGCTGGCTGATCGGAACCGCCAGCAACTATGCCGAGATGCGCACCGAACTGGTGGTGGCGGATGCACGCCATCCGGAGGATGGTGCGGTCGGCCGGGTCATCCTGCCCTTCCGCGCCAATGTTCAGGTCCATGCCCGGTGGTATAGCGATGCGCAACTCAATGTCTGGTGAGGCCGCTCAGCAAACCCCGCCCGGCTGGGCGGAGCCAGGCGGCGACTGGACGCCGATCTCCATCTACACGCTGGTCGTCGTGACCATCATCTATGCGCTGAGCTTCCTGGATCGCAGCATCCTCAGTATCGTCCTGCCACTCATCAAGCAGGAACTGCACATCTCGGACACGATGCTCGGCCTCATCACCGGCTTCGCCTTCGTGCTGCTCTATTCCGGCCTCGGCGTGCCGATCGCGCGGCTGGCCGATCGCGGCAACCGGCGGAACATCCTCGCGCTCGGTTGCGCGGCCTGGAGCCTGATGACGGTGCTGACCGGCGCCGTCACCAATGTCGCGCAACTTGCCCTGACGCGCTTTCTGATGGGCGCGGCGGAAGCGGCGGGCATCGCCCCCACAACGGCCATGTTGTCCGACCGGTTCGGTCCGCGCGGCCGGCCGTTGGCGCTCTCGATCATGACCTCGGGGTCGGGCCTCTCGGCGCTGCTCATGCTTCCCGTCGCGGGCTATATTGCCCAGCATCATGGCTGGCGCTCGGCCTATTTCGTGGCCGGCTCCTTCGGCATCGTCATCGCCATCCTGCTCTTTCTGACCGTTCCAGAGCCGCAGCGCCTCGGCAAGGACGGCAAGGCCGACGCGCCGTCCTTCGGCACGGTCTGGGCCTGGCTGCGCACGCGGCGCAGCTTCGGCCTGATGTGCGCCTCGGGCGCCTGCCTCGCCGTCACGACCTATGCCATGATCACCTGGACGCCGACCTTCCTGATGCGCGTACACGGCCTGACGCCAGGCGAGGCGGCGGCCGCCTTCGGTCCGATCCGGGGGCTCTCGAGCATCGTCGGCGTGATCGGCGGCGGCGCGCTGGCCGGCTGGGCCGCGCGCAGGAACCCGCGCTGGCTGCTTCTTCTCCCCGCCATCGGGGCAGCGATTTCGGTGCCGGCGGAGCTATTGTTCCTGCTGTCGGACGACTTGCCGATTGCCCTGACTGGCCTTGGGCTCGCCTCGCTTGCCGGCGCCATGCATTTCGGCCCGAGTTATGCAGCGATGGTCGCCATCGTCCCGCCCTCGATGCGCGCCACGACGGCCGCCATCTTTTTGTTCTGCGTCAACATGGTCGGGCAGATCATCGGCCCTCTGGCGATCGGCTGGCTGAACGATCGCTGGGCCGGCCTCTATGGCGACGAGGCCGTGCGCTATTCGATGATCGTGGCCACCGTCTGCGTCGTGATCGCTTCCATTCTCATGGTGCTCGCATCCGGCCGTCTGCGCGACGACCTGGAGGCTGCGCGTATCTTCACGCCCGCGAAAGGACCGACCCCATGACCGATCTGGCCGAGGAAGCCATGCTTCATCGCATTGCCGACGCTTATCGCGCAGCCTATGCCGCGCGGGACCCTTCGCGGGCGCCGATCGCCCCGACTGTCCGCTTCAGTGAGAACAGCGTTGCCTTGCCGTTTCCCGACGGCACCTGGGACAGCATCTCCGAGGAGTTGGGGCCGGCGCTGACGCTGGTCGACACCGTGCAGCGCAGCATCGGCATCTTCACGGCGATCCGCACGCTCGATGTTGCTGGATATCTCGCCATTCGCCTGCGCGTCGAAGGAGACGAGATCGTCGAGGCCGAGCATGTCTTCAGCACCCCGCGCAACCTGTCGGGTCCTCCCACGCCCATCGGACCGGTCGACGAGTTCCGGCATGATCCCGATCTCGCGCGGCCGGTCGCCGACCATGAGCGGATGGACCGGGCCGCGCTGATCGGTATCGCGAACGGCTATTTCGAGACGCTGGAGCAGAATGACGGCGCGATCCGCAACACCGCCTTCACCGAGGACTGTGTGCGCTACGAGAATGGCAAGGCTTATGCCGACGTCGAGAAGCTGTTCCGGCTCGGCCGCTATCGCTTCAACGAGCGCGTGCGCGACCGGGACTTTGTCGTGGTCGACGAGACAAGGGGCCTCGTGATGGCACGAGGGTTTATCGACCATAAGGGCATTCTCGACGATTATGTGCTGACCGACGGCACGGCCATGAAGTCGATCTTCCGCGAGCCGCATAGCTGGCACCTGCTGGAGCTGTTCAAGATCAAGGCCGGCCGGATCACGGCGGTCGAGGCGACCTTCATCGCCGTCCCCTATTATATGGAAACCCCATGGGCACCCGCGGCCCGCTGGGGCTCGACCACCCTTTGAGCTGGAGCCGTTCAATGCCCTTCATCGCCAGTGGCGATTGCCGCCTCAATGTTCTCGTCGAGGGTCCGCAGGATGGCGTCCCCGTCATCCTGTCCCACCATATCGGCGGCGATATCGCCTGCTTCGATGTCCAGATGCCCGTGCTCGCCGGGCGGCGCGTCGTGCGCTTCGATACGCGCGGGCAGGGGGCGAGCGAGGCTCCGGAGGGCGACTATTCCGTCGCGCTGCTCGGCAGTGACGTCCTGGCCATCATGGACGCCTTGGGCATCGCGCGCGCTGATTTCGTCGGCGTTTCGCAGGGCGGCATGACGGGCATGTGGCTGGCTGCGCATCACCCCGAGCGCATTCGTCGTCTGGTGCTCGCCAATACGACGCCCTTCATCCCGAACAAGCAGGGGTGGGACGATCTCGCCGCGCGGGCGCGCGCCGAAGGCATGGCGGACATCGCTCGCACGACCATCGAGAGCTGGCTGAGCGAGGGCTTTCGCGCCGGACGGAAAGATGCCGTGGAGAGGCTCGTGGCGGCCATGGCCGGGATGCCGGTCGCAGGTTATGCGGGCAACGCGAGCGCCCTGCGCGATGTCGATCTGCGTGACGCTTTGCCGTCGATTTCCGCGCCGACCCTCGTCATCGGCGGAGCGGAAGACGGCCCGCGCGGCGCCGCGCTGCCACTCATCACACAGAGCGTGCGGAACGGCCGCAGCGTCGTCCTGCCGAACGCGGCGCATCTCAGCAATGTCGAAAATCCGCAGGCTTTCAATGCCGCGATGATCGAGCATCTGGGCGATGGCCTGGCTGCCGATCAGGCGCCGCAATAGAGCTTCAGCAACCTTAGAAACTCGGCGACAGACCCATGCCCCATGCGCTCTTCGATCCTGGCCTGGATCGCCTCGTGCCGCGCCACCAGCGCCTCGCAGAACTCCTCGCCGCGCGGGGTGAGCCGCAGGTGCCGGACGCGGCGGTCCTTGGTGCTCAGAGTCCGGCGGATATAGCCCCGCGCCGTCAGGCTATCGAGCAGGGGAACGAAATTATTAGGGGCAATGCCGACCAGGCTTCCCGCCGCCGAGGTCGGGCAACCCGGATTGTGGCGAACGACCATCAGAATGGCATATTGTGCCGCGTTGATTTCCATGTCGCCAAATGTCTCGGCGAACAGCGCATCGGCAACGCCCGTCGCACGCCTGATCTGGAAGCCCACGGCGTTGCTAAGTTCCGCCGGCAAGGTGACATCGCCACGATGGACCGCGCTCAGTCGGCTGGCTCGCGCAGGCCGCTGGCTATTTCCAACAGCGCGAGTTTCGGTCGGTTTGGCGCCACTCATGGACGCTTGAATGGGCGGTTGATCGCCGCATGTCCAGTGGCCCCTTCCGCAAAATTTCCGGTCCGGCAAGGGATCAATACAGTGCCGCTCCAACCCTCGAGAGGAAGGTCATGACATGAGCGATCCGCAGATATCTCCGCCCCTTTCGCCCATCGAAACGATGAGTGGCGTCTCCTATCGCTGGGCCTTCTCCGTCAGCGTGTTCTTCCGCGAGCGCATCATGATCGAGGCGCCCTTCCGGCGTGCCTTCGTGCCGACGATTGGCGGCGATATCTGGGGGCCGCGTCTGCAGGGCAAGGTCGTGCCTTATGGCGGTGCGGACTTTGGCGGCGGCGGTGGCCCGCTGGACGCGCACTACATGTTCGAGGCGAACGATGGGCACCAGATCTACATCAACAATCGCGGCTATATGCGCCGGGTCGACTGGGATCCGGCGACTGCGCTCGACCGGGGGCTGCCACCGCGGGAAGCTGGCGCGCCGATCAATCAGGACTTCGTCGCGCCACCAGACAAGGACGTGCCGCTCAGAATGAGGACCTCGCCCTTTTTCGATGCGCCTAAGGATAGCCCGCATGACTGGCTGAATCACAGCTTGATCATCGGCCACGGGCTGCGCAGGACCGATCCCGATCGGACCGTCTTCACCTATTACGAGGTGTTGTAATGACTGAGTTGTCCATTGCGCTCGATCGTGAGCCACAGTTCATTGCCAAAATCGGTTTCGCGCCCGCCTTCGAGGTCCGCCTGGAGTTCGAGCCCGTGCGCATTGAGCAGACCCCGCATGGCGAGCGCCGCATGCGCAAGATCGTCGGGGGCGCCATATCGGGCAAGATCGAGGGCGCAGTCTATCCGAGCGGCGGAGGCGACTACTCGCTCAAACGAACCGACGGCGTAACCGATCTCAACACGCACATCGTCCTGCGCGACAAGAAAGGTGAATGGCTCTATATTCGTAACATCGGCTACGCGCGCCTCGACGGGTACCAGCGCGTCACGAGCTGTATGGATGTCGATGTGCGCAGCGACCATAATTGGGTGCTCGGCCTGTTTTTCGTCGGCGTGATAGAGGAGCCGAACGACGCTTCTGCGCTGATAAGATTTTTCGAAGTGCTTTAGGCGTCTGCTCCCGCAATATGGTGGTACGATTGATCATCATGGGCAGCGCCCCAACGACAGACAGTCCGTCGAGCGATACGGCATAGTGAAGAGGGCGCGAGAGCACTGGCCGGTCGTTATGGGATCAGCCCGACGACGGTACGGAAGTGGCGCAAGCGGACCCATGTCAGCGATGCGCCGATGGGTGCAGGGCCACTCATTTCACCGTCCTCACAACTGAGGAAGAGGCGATGGTTGGGGCGTTCCGCCACTGCACGCTGTTGCCCCTGGACGATTGTCTCTGCGCGTTGCAACCATTGCTTCCGCACCTGACGCGATCCTGCATCGCTGCCTGCAACGCCACGGCATCGGTCGTCTGCCGCGCTGGAAAGCGAGGCCGCCTGGAAGAAGTGCTTCAGGGCTCATCCGATCGACTACTTTCACATCGACATCGCCCGGGTGCAGGCGGCCGAGGGGCGTTGGGATTTTTGAAAGCTGCCGCTCACGTCAGAGGTTGTCGCGCAACCATGCCTGTTCCGCGTCATCGAATACCCGACCGCGCGTCAGGAACCGCTTTTCGCGTCCGTTATCCAGACTGAACATGCCGCCCCGCCCGGCCACGACATCGAGGACCAACTGCGTGTGCGCCCACGCAGCGCCCTGCGCACGGCCAATATAGACGGGTGCACCTCCGGCTTCGCCAAGCAATATGTCTCCGTCCCCGATGCGGAACTCGCCCGCCGGGTAGCACATAGGTGATGAGCCGTCGCAGCATCCGCCCGACTGGTGGAACAGCAAGGGGCCGTGTTCGGCACGGATTTCGGCGATCAGGTCGAGCGCCGCCGGGGTGGCGACGACGCGCTGCACCTTTTTCACCCCGTCGGACATGGCTGAACTCCTCAGCTCGCGATTTCCAGCACGATTCGCCCGTCGATCTGGCCCTTGTGCATGCGATCGAAGACGGTGTTGATGTCTTCCAGCTTTGCGGTCTCGATGGTCGCCTTGACTTTGCCTTCCGCCGCGAAGTCGATGCTTTCCTGCAGGTCCAGCCGGGTGCCGACAATGGAACCGCGCACCGTGATGCCGTTCAGCACCATGCCGAAAATGTCGAGCGGGAAGGTGCCCGGCGGAAGCCCATTGAGGGCCACCGTGCCGCCACGCGCGACCATGCCGATCGCCTGCTCGAACGCTTTGGGACTGACCGCCGTGACCAGCACGCCGTTCACGCCGCCTCCGGTGGCCTTCTTGATGAGGGTGGCAGGGTCTTCATGGCGAGCGTTGACCGTCAGGTCCGCGCCCAGCTTGCGGGCCAGTGCGAGCTTGCTGTCGTCAATGTCGATGGCGGCGACGTTCAGGCCCATCGCCTTGGCATATTGCACCGCCATATGCCCGAGGCCACCAATGCCGGAAATGGCGACATAATCGCCCGGCTTGGTGTCCGTCATCTTGAGGCCCTTATAGACCGTCACACCGGCACAGAGCACCGGAGCCAGCTCGTTGAAGCTCAGATTAGCGGGGAGGTGACCGACATAATTGGGATCGGCGATCACATAGTCTGCAAAACCGCCATTAACCGAATAGCCGGTGTTCTGCTGCTCCTCGCACAGCGTCTCCCAGCCACCCAGGCAATGCACGCAGTGACCGCAAGCGGAGTAAAGCCAGGGCACGCCGACCCGGTCGCCTTCCTTCACATGCTTGACGCCCGCACCTACAGCGGAAACGAAGCCCACGCCCTCATGTCCGGGGATGAAGGGCGGATTGGGCTTGACCGGCCAGTCGCCCTCGGCAGCATGGAGATCGGTGTGGCACACGCCCGAGGCCTGGATGGCGACCTGGATCTGGCCGGGGCCGACTTGCGGGATCGGCACTTCGTCGATGATGAGAGGCTTGCCGAATTCACGGACGACCGCTGCTTTCATGGTCTTGGCCATTGCTTTTCTCCTAAGATCGAGGGGCCCGCGCGCCGGAAGAGGAGGGGCGCGCGGGCAGGGGGGCGTTCAGAAGAAGCCGAGCTTCCTGGGGCTGTAGCTGACCAGCATATTCTTGGTCTGCTGATAGTGATCGAGCATCATCTTGTGATTCTCTCGTCCGATGCCGGACTGCTTGTAGCCACCGAAGGCCGCATGAGCGGGATAGGCATGGTAGCAGTTGGTCCAGACGCGCCCGGCCTGTATGCCGCGGCCGAAGCGATAGCAGGTGTTGGCTTCGCGGCTCCACACGCCGGCGCCAAGGCCGTAAAGCGTGTCGTTGGCAATCTCCAGCGCCTGGGCCTCATCCTTGAAAGTGGTGACGGACAGGACCGGGCCGAAGATCTCCTCCTGGAAGATACGCATCTTGTTGTGGCCCCTGAAGACCGTCGGCTGGACATAGTAGCCGCCCGACAGCTCGCCGCCCAGATCCGCCGCCCCGCCGCCGATCAGCAGTTCGGCGCCTTCCTGCTTGCCGATATCGATATAGGAGAGGATCTTCTCGCGTTGTTCCGATGATGCCTGCGCCCCAATCATCGTGGCCGGATCGAGCGGGCTGCCCTGCACGATGGCGGCCACCCTTTTCAGGGCTTTTTCCATGAAGCGATCGTAGATCTTTTCATGGATCAGCGCGCGGCTGGGGCAGGTGCACACCTCGCCCTGATTGAGCGCGAACATGACGAAGCCCTCGATCGCCTTGTCGAGATAGTCATCATCCTCGCGCACGACATCCTCGAAGAAGATGTTGGGCGACTTGCCGCCCAGTTCCAGCGTCACCGGGATGAGGTTCTCGCTGGCATATTGCATGATGAGGCGGCCGGTCGTTGTCTCGCCGGTGAAGGCGATCTTTGAAATCCGCGGTGAGGTGGCCAGCGGCTTGCCCGCTTCAAGCCCGAAGCCGTTGACGATGTTGAGCACGCCGGGCGGCAGCAGGTCGCCTACCAGATCGATCCACACCATGATGGAGGCCGGTGTCTGTTCGGCCGGCTTCAGCACGATGCAATTGCCGGCAGCCAGCGCGGGCGCCATTTTCCAGGCGGCCATCAGCAATGGGAAATTCCACGGAATGATCTGGCCGACCACGCCTAGCGGCTCATGGAAATGATAGGCCACCATGTCATGATCGATCTCGCCAAGAGACCCCTCCTGCGCGCGGATGGCGCCTGCGAAATAGCGGAAATGATCGATGGCGAGCGGGAGATCGGCGGCCATGGTCTCGCGGATCGGCTTGCCATTGTCCCATGTCTCGGCCGTGGCGAGCTTTTCGAGATTGGCCTCCATCCGGTCCGCGATGCGGTTGAGGATCAGCGCGCGTTCCGTGACGGAGGTCTGGCCCCATGCATCTTTGGCGGCATGCGCGGCATCGAGCGCGGCAGCGATATCTTCGGCTTGCGATCGGGCGATTTCGCCCACCGGGTTGCCGGTGACCGGCGAGACATTCTCGAAATAGCGCCCCGCTTTGGGAGCGACCCATTGACCGCCGATGAAATTGTCATAGCGCGCCGCGAATGGCGACTTGAGTCTCGCGATTGGTCGATCCTGAACGATGGAGGCCATTGTGCCTGATCCTCTTCCTTTGCTGGTAAGGCGCCGTTGGGTGGGCGTCTGTCAGCAAAGCTAGGAGCGCCCCAGCGACATGAAAGAGGGGCGGGGCCTGAGGCGGGCGGCTTCTGTCTCGCTAGCGAGACAGGTCAAGCCAACAATCTGTCAATGCGTCAGCCCGGCCCGTGCCATCCGCCGATACAGGGTTGCCCGACCGATGCCGAGCAATCGTGCGGCCTTGCTGGCATTACCATCGGCTTGCGCCAATGCTTGACGCAGCACCGCCCGGTCGGCATCCTCGAATGAGGGCGGGGCGCCTTCTCCAAGCAGCTGAGCAAGCACGCGCGGCGCAGCCAGAGCGGCGTCGTTCAGCCCCAGCCGCAGTCGGGCCGCCCGGCTGGCACCGATCACCAGGTCGTCGCGATCGACGGCCAGCAGTGCGGTGCCTGCGACGGTATCGTCGGACAGGAATATGATGCGGTTCCCTTCGAAATGGCGGCAGAAATAATCACGCTCGATCTTGCGCGCTGCGTCACGGACCAGCGCAGCAATCATCTCGGCCATTGCCGGGCCATGGTCATCACGACAGGTCGACACATCGAGCGCGCCCACAAGCCGCCCGTGCGGGTCGTGCACAGGGGCATCCATGCAACTGATGCCGACATTACGGCTGGCGAAATGCTGATTGCGATGGATAATGACTGGCTTGTCTTCGAAGAGGCAGGTGCCGATACCATTGGTCCCTTCCTCGGCTTCGCCCCACATCGCGCCTTCGACAAGACCCGCGGCAGCGAAGCCCTTTGCATCGCCATCGCCCGCACGGCGCTCCAGGATGACGCCGCGCGCGTCGCTCAGGATCACTGCACAGCCCGACCGCCCAACCGACCGAAACATATGATCGAGCACTGGCGCGGCAACCGCCAGCATGCCCTCATGCTCAGCCCGCAGCGCTGACAATACACCGCTGGCGATCCGCTCACGCTGATCATGCCGCTCGGGATCAAGCCCGTGATTCAGAACAGACCGGCACCATGAGGCCGCAATCGCGGACACGCCTGCGCTGCTTGGCGACCGTACGGCTTCCAGAACCGCCTCGCCATGATGCGCGCTGGCCTTGCTCATGCCGCCCTCCATCGTTGGAAAAATCGCGGGACGTTCCGCGAAAACTAGTCGCGGGAGCTGGCGTTGTCGAGAAGCGAAACGGCAGGTGGCGCCTTGCCGCTTTTCCTGATCGATTGCCCGGTCTCGTTTGACGCTGGTGCCGTCAGGCAGGTGCGGTCGCGCCACCATAGCCGACCGTTTTTATCGCCTCTGGTCCCGGACCTGGCTGTAACGCCGCAGCGCTCCGAATGAGCGCCTGTGCCGGAACGAATTGCTTTGACTCTATATTCCTATATTGGCATATAGACATGTATGAATCGAGATGTCCTCACGCTCCAGGCTCTGGCGGATCCTGTCCGCATCAGAATCCTCTATCTGCTTCAGGAGATGGAGCTGTCCGTGGGAGAACTCGCTCACACGCTCGCTCAGGGGCAGCCCACGGTTTCCAAGCACCTCAAAATGCTGATCGACTGCGGTCTGGTTGGCCGGCGCAAGGAGGGAAACTGGGTTTTCCTCAGGCTTGGCGCGGCTTCGCTCGTCGACCCTGTCTTCGCATTGCTCGATCGCTGGGCGGAGGTGCATGGCCGAAATCCCTGGCTTGCGGCAGATGCGACCCGGCTCAAAGCGATCAACGCGGATCGCTCAGCCGAAGCGGCCGCCTATTTTGCTGCGCACGCCGCGGAGTGGGACCGGCTCCGCGCGCTCCATGTTCCTACAGAGGATGTCGACGAGGCGATCCTGCTGGCAATCGGTGATCATCATGTGGGCACGCTTGTCGATATCGGAACCGGGACCGGGACGATGGTCCATCTTCTTGCGGGTCGTGCTGACTCCATGATCGGCATCGACCGATCACCCGAGATGCTGCGCTTTGGCCGGGCGAAGCTGTTGCAGGCGGGCGTCACCAATGCCGAGCTGCGCCAAGGCGACATGAACGCCCTCGATCTGCCTTCCGGCTCGGCGGATACGGTCGTCCTCCACCAGGTCCTGCACTATGCGCAGCGGCCGGCCGCGGTCATCGCCGAATCCGCACGGATTCTGAAGCCGACCGGGAAGCTGATCGTCATCGACGTCGCGCCGCATGATCGCGAGGAACTGCGCCGCGAACATGCCCATGCGCGGCTCGGTTTTGGAGATGATGAGGTTCTCGACTTCATGAAGGCGGCGACTCTGAGGGGCAGGGTGGTCGACCATCTCGCCGGCGGCACGCTTACCGTGACGATCTGGTCGGCAGAGCCTCGCTCCGCCCATCTGCGGGCCGTTCCAGCATGACCTTCCATGTCCCCTTCAGCCAGAGCCCATCCCAGAAACCAGGATATTCGGCCATGACCCACAGCGCCTTTGCATTCTCCATACAGCGCACGCCCTTCAACGAGGATTATCGCCCTGCCGAAAATACGCGTGTGACCACCAATTTCGCCAATCTGGCAAGGGGGGAGGGTCGTCAGGAGAATTTGCGCAACACCCTGCGGATGATCGACAACCGGTTCAATTCCCCTGCGCATTGGGACAATCCCACAGGCGATCGCTATTCGGTCGAGCTTGAGATCATCACGGTCGAGATCGATATCAGCGCCTCCGGAAGCAAAGATTTCTTCCCGCTGATCGAGATTCTTCACACGACGATCGTCGACAAAAGGACCGGCAAGCGCATCGACGGGATCGTCGGGAACAACTTCTCGTCCTATGTCCGGGACTATGACTTCATTGTGCTCCTGCTGGAGCACAGCAAGAAGCACGCGAATTCCGGTCCGCCGGAGGGGTTCGGCGACCTGCATGGAAATCTGTTCAAGCTGTTCCTGAGTTCAGAGGCTTACAGGGACAATTTCAGAAAGCTGCCGGTCATCTGCCTGAGCGTGTCGAGCAGCAAAACCTACTGTCGCACGGGAAACGAGCATCCCTTGCTGGGTCTGGAATATCGGAACGACGAATTTTCTGCGACGGATGATTACTTCGCGAAGATGGGCATGAAGGTTCGCTATTTCATGCCCCGACACAGTGTCGCGCCTTTCGCCCTCTATCATATCAGCGATTTGCTCAGCGATTACACCAATCTCGAGATCGCCAGCACGATCAGCACGATGGAAACTTTCCAGAAAATCTATCGTCCTGAGATATACAACGCCAACTCCGTGGCGGCGGAGATGTATAAGCCGAGTCTCAGATATCAGGACTATTCGCTCACTCGAATCAATTATGATCGGGAAGAGCGTAGCAGGCTGGCGGTCGAGCAAGGCAAGTTTGCTCAGGAGCACTTCATCAAACCATATCAGGCCATTCTGGACAGACTGTGCGCTAATCTGGCTGCTTAACAAGGTCATCCATGTATGAAAGCACTATTGCCGACTTCGACTGCTGGCAGCTTGCCAAAGCCCTCCTGGCTTGCGCAGCCCGAGACACTTTGGTCCCCCTGGAAATTGCAGGACGACGAATTGGTCGAAGGCAAGCAGGATGCGTTGCGCCTGTCGCTGGCAGATCAGCTGAGGCGGGCATCGATATTGTCAGCGATGGCGAGCAGACGCGCCAGCATTTCGTCACGACCTTCATCGAGCAACTCAGCGGCGTCGATTTCGAAAAACGCGAGACTGTTCGGATTCGCGATCGCTATGATGCGAGCGTCCCGACAGTCGTGGGCACCGTCGAGCGCCCGAAGCCGGTCTTTGTCGAGGACGCGAAGTTTCTGCGTCAGCAGACTGATCGGCCGATCAAATGGGCGCTGCCGGGGCCCATGACCATGATCGATACGCTGTACGATGACCATTATAAAAGCCGTGAGAAGCTGGCCCAGGAATTCGCCAAGCTCCTTAATCAGGAAGCGAGAGAACTGGAGGCTGCTGGCGTCGACATCATTCAGTTCGACGAGCCCGCATTCAACGTCTTCTTCGATGAGGTGAACGACTGGGGAGTCGCCACGTTGGAAAAGGCGATGGAAGGGCTCCGATGCGAAACTGCCGTACACATCTGCTACGGCTACGGCATCAAGGCTAACACAGATTGGAAGAAGACCCTGGGGTTGGAGTGGCGGCAATATGAGGAAGCCTTCCCCAAACTGCAGAAATCCAGGATCGACATCATCTCTCTGGAATGCCACAATTCTCGTGTGCCGCTGGACTTGATCGAACTCATTCGAGGCAAAAAAGTCATGGTGGGAGCCATTGATGTGGCAACCGACACCACAGAGACGCCGGAGGATGTCGCCGATACCCTGCGGAAGGCCCTCAAATTTGTCGATGCCGACAAGCTTTATCCTTCGACCAACTGCGGCATGGCGCCTCTTTCCCGGCGCGTGGCAAGGGGCAAGCTCAATGCTCTGGGCGCTGGCGCGGACATTGTCCGAAAAGAACTCACGGCCTCCTAAGTTACGGCTCCGCGTGAAGGACTGGCGGCGGGTCGCCACTCGCTACGACAGGTGTCCCACTGCCTTCTTCTCTGCCATCGCCCTCGCTGCCACCGTATTCTTCTGGCTTTGATCAACGGGTCCTGACCCTAGCCACAGCCCCGCCGTGGCGCCGGCCACGCCGAGCAGCGCGACGATCCGCCCGGCGCCCAGCCCCGGCAGCATGAAAGCGCCCACGCTGGCCGTCAGCGCGGCGCCGAGCAGCGCGATCCAGCCCGCCAGCGCGAATGTGAAGCGGCGGTCAGAGCCCATGTTTTTCCATGCGCCGATAGAGCGCCGCGCGGGACAGGCCCAGTTCGGCCGCTGCCAGCGAGATATTGTAGCCATGCTTGCGCAGCGCTTCCTCGACCATGCGCTTTTCCGCCCGGTCGAGGTTGAGGTCGCCGGCCTCGGCAGACGTCGCAGCGGTGAGCGCGGTCACCGGCACGCGCGGCGCGCTGGCGCTCAGCGGGAAGTCGTCGGGCTGGAGCGGGCCGCCATTTGAAAGGATCACCGCGCGCTCGACGGCATGACGCAGCGCGCGGACATTGCCGGGCCAGTCATGCGCCGTCAGCGCCGCACGCGCCCCCTCGCTCAGCTCGGGCGGCGGCCGGTCGTAGCGCCGCGCGTAAAGGGCGAGGAAATGCGCGACGAGCAGGGGGATGTCCTCGCGCCGCTCGCGCAGCGGCGGCAGGTCGATCTCTACTGTGTTGAGGCGGAACAGCAGGTCCTGCCGGAAATGGCCCTCGTCCGTAAGACGGTCCCGGCTCATATTGGTCGCGGCGATCACGCGGATATCCACCGGCACCGGCTTGTTGGCGCCCACCGGCGTCACCTTGCGCTGTTCGAGCGCAGTCAGCAGCTTGGGCTGGAGGTGCAGCGGCAGGTTGCCGATCTCGTCCAGGAACAGCGTGCCGCCGTCCGCCGCCTCGATCCGGCCGACGCGGTCGGCGCGCGCATCGGTGAAGGCGCCCTTCAAATGGCCGAACAGCTCGGAATCGATCAGTTCCTCGGAGATGGCGCCCAGATCCACCGTCACCATCGCCCGCTCAGCGCGCAGCGAGGCGCGGTGCAGAGCGCGGGCGACCAGTTCCTTGCCTGTGCCATTCTCGCCAAGGATGAGGACATTGGCGTCGGTCGGCCCCGCGCGCGCGATCAGGCTGTGGACGCGGGTCATGGCCGGCGCGTCGCCGAGCAGCGGCGTCTCGCCGGTGCCGGAGCTGGCGACGGTGGCCACCTTGCCGCGCTCGGTCGAGACCGCCGAGCGGGAGCGGCGAAGCATGGCGGCGGTGCGCACCGTGGCGAGCAGCCGCTCGTTCGCCCAAGGCTTGGAGACGAAATCGGTTGCGCCGCGCTTCATGGCGGCGACGGCGATCTGCACGCCGGCATGGGCCGTGATCATCACCACCACCAGATCGGGATCGGCGAGCAGTATCCGGTCCAGCCAGGCGAGACCCTCCGCGGCATCGGTGGCGCCGCGCGCGAAATTGGCGTCGAGCAGCACCACCTCGGGCTTACGGGCGAGCAGGGGCATCGCCTCCTGCGGCGTGCGGACGGTGACGACCTCGGCGAACAGGCCCCGCAGCAGCATGCGCGCCGCCATGAGGATGTCCTCGTCATCGTCGACGACGATGCAGAGATCGAATTCGTTGCTGCGCTCCATCTGTCCGTTCCCATAAGGTGACTGTGCGATTTCGGACAATCAAAATGCGTGCCAGTTCCCCAGTCTCATGGATTTTCGCGAATAACCGAAACTGGCACGGCTCATGCTCCTTGAGAGGCAACCACAATACCAAGAGCCGAAAGGAACGCTCTCATGGACAAAAAACGCAGCAGCATTCTCGCTGTTCTGGCGGGGCTGTCCCTGCTGTTGCTTGGGGTGCCGGGAGCAGGAGGCTATCGCCCGTTGGGGCTGGATTTTGACATCGAGCAGGAGCGCACCCGCATCGTGCTGACCGCCGCCGTCATCCGGCTGGCGTTCGATTTCGAACACCATCGTCCGAAAACGGACAGTGGGCGGGGCGTTTTCTCATGATCGGGCGGGACATTCTGGCACGCGCGGCGAATGGCATGAAGCTTGCGACGAGCGGTGGCATGAGCATCGTGCGGATCAGGACGGACAGGAAGGAGGACGCATCCGCGGGACCGGCGAGCGGCAGCGGCATGGATCAGGTGGTGGAGAGCCGCCGCCTGCCCGCGCGGCTCAAGCTGATCGGCGGCGCGGTGGCGCTGGCGCTGCTGGGCGCCGGCTTCTGGTGGTTCGCGCCGAGCGGGGCGAGCCAGACGGTGCAGAGCGCCCAGCTCGCCATCTCGGAAGTGAAGCGCGGCACATTCGACGATTTCATCCCGCAGCGCGCCAAGGTGACGCCGCTGCTCACCGTGTTTATCGATTCTCTGGAGGGCGGCCGGGTCGACAGGATACTGGTCGAGGATGGCGCGGTAGTCCGTAAGGGGCAGCTCATCGCCGTGCTCTCCAATGCCGATCTCCAGCTTTCCACGCTGCGCGACCAGGCGGAAGTGGAGCAGCAGATCAACGCGATGCGTAGCCAGGAGCTGGCGCTCTCCCAGACCCAGCTCGCCGATGAGCGCGCCGTGCTCGAATCCCACCTCGCCATGGAGAAGGCCAAGCGCCAGCTCGACCTGGAATCGCCGCTCGCCGAGCAGGGCTTCGTCTCGCGGCGGCAGTTCGCCGACACGCAGGACCAATATGATTTCGAGGTGCGGCGCGCCGCCGTGCTGCGCCGCACCGAGCAATCCAACACGCAGATGCAGGGCCGCCAGCTCGCCCAGCTGCGCGAATCCGTGGAATCGCTGCAATCTAGCCTGCAACTGGCCCATATGAACTTGGAAGCGCTCAACCTGCGCGCGCCGGTGGATGGCCAGCTCTCCGGCTTCAACATCCAGGTCGGCCAGTCGCTCCAGCGCGGCGAGCGCATCGGCCAGATCGATTCTCCCGGCCACAACAAGCTGCAGGCCGGCGTTGACGAATATTATCTCGGCCGCGTCTCGCTGGGCCAGCGCGCCGCCATCGACTGGGGCGGCAAACATTACACGGCCCGCGTGACCAAGATCTATCCGCAGGTGCAGAATGGCCAGTTCCAGGTCGACCTCCAGTTCATCGGAGCCGAGCCGGAACAGATCCAGCGCGGCCAGAGCCTGCAGGCGCGGCTGACGCTCAGCGATCCCACCCCCGCGCTGCTGCTGCCAAGCGGCGGCTTCTACAACGATACGCAGGGCGCCTGGGTGTTCGTGGTGGCGCCGAACGGGCGCAGCGCGGAACGACGCAATGTGCGGCTCGGCCGGCGCAACAGCGACTATATCGAAGTGCTCGATGGCCTCAGCCCCCGCGAGCGCGTCATCACCTCACCCTATACCGGCTTCACCGACAAGAGCCGCCTCGACCTCGCGAAATGAAAGGACATCCATGATGCTGCGCATGCGCGAACTCTCCCGCGTCTATCGCACCGACACGGTGCAGACGACGGCCCTCGATGCCATTGATCTCGACATCGCGACTGGCGAGTTCGTCGCAATCATGGGCCCCTCGGGCTGCGGCAAGTCCACCCTGCTCAACATGATCGGCATGCTCGACAGCCCCACAGGCGGCTCCTACCTGTTCGACGGGCAGGAAGTCGCCGGCCTGTCCGAGACGAAGCTGGCGGTCGTGCGCAAGGAGAATATCGGCTTCATCTTCCAGAGCTTCAATCTGGTCGACGAGCTCTCAGTGCGCGACAATATCGAGCTGGCGCTGCTCTATCACAAGGTGGCGCCCTCCGAGCGCAAAGCGCGCGTGGAAGCTGTGATGGACCGGGTCGGCATCGCTCATCGGGCCAAGCATTTCCCCAGCCAGCTTTCCGGCGGCCAGCAGCAGCGCGTGGCGGTCGCCCGCGCGCTGGTCGCCGAGCCCAAGCTCATCCTGGCGGACGAGCCGACGGGCAATCTCGACACCCAGCATGGCGAGGAAGTGATGCGCATGCTCCAGCAGCTCAACGCGGAAGGCTCGACCATCGTCATGGTCACTCATTCGCCCGCCCATGCCGACTATGCCGGGCGCATCGTCAACATGCTCGACGGGCGCATCCTGCAGGAGCGCCGCCGGGCGGCGTGAGGAAAGACGGGACGGGAACGGGAAGGACGCAGCCATGTGGCGCAATTATCTGACGGTGGGCCTGCGGGCCCTGGCCAAGAACAAGGTCTATGCCTTCATCAACATCTTCGGCCTGGCGATCGGCATCGCCGCATGCCTGATGATCCTGCTCTATGTCCGCTATGAGAGCAGCTATGACGACTGGCTGCCGGACAATGACCGGGTGTTCCAGTTCCAGAGCTATTATCAGAGCCTGACGTCGTCCGACAAATTCGACAATCAGGGCGTGCCCTATGTGACCAAGGGCGCGCTGCTCAAGGATTTCCCGCAGATCGAGGCGGCGACCTATGTGGGCGGCGGCGTCGGGATCACCGTCCTCAAAGATGGGCAGGCCTACACGCCCGAGGACGGGCAACTGGTTGACAGCCGCTTCCTCGATGTGGTGGCGCTGCCGATGCTCCACGGCAATGACCGGGCGCTGGTCAGTCCCGGCTCGGCGATCCTGAGCGAGAAGCAGGCGATCCGCTTCTTCGGCACGACCAATGCGGTCGGCCGCACGCTCACCACGATCATCATGGGCGTGAAGGCGGACTATCGCGTCACGGGGGTCTTCAAGGATCTGCCCAAGAACACGCATATGGCGTTCGGCATGCTGCTGCGAGCCGACATGCCCAGCCTTTATGCGCAGGGCCATAATGAGGCGTTCCTGGAGAGCTGGGGATGGACCGCCGGCTGGGTCTATGTAAAGCTGAAGCCCGGCGTGGACGTGGCGACGGTCAATAGCCAGTTCGATGCCTGGAAGAAGCGCAACATCCCCGACAGCACGACCAACGGCCAGCGCAGCAACGAGGGCGACGGACGGACCTATGCGCTGGTGAATGTGCGCGACGTGCATCTGGGCAAGGCGCAGAACTCGGACATGACGCCGGGCAACGACCGGACCTCGATCGCTACCTTTTCCGTGATTGCCGTGCTGATTCTGGCAATGGCCTGCATGAACTTCACCAATCTCGCTACCGCCCGGGCCGGGCAGCGGGCGCGTGAGGTGGCGCTGCGCAAGGTGCTGGGCGCCACGCGCAAACAGCTGATCATGCAGTTTCTGGGCGAATCCATCCTGCTCACTGCCATCGCCACGCTGGTCGCGCTGGCGCTGGCCGAGATCGCGGTGCCCTGGTTCGCGCATTTTCTCGATGCGGACATAGCGCTGCACTATTTCGGGCACGGCGGTCTCCTGCTGCCGATCCTGGCGCTAGTGCTGCTGGTCGGCGCCGCCGGCGGCCTCTATCCCGGGCTGTATCTCTCGCGCTTCCAGCCGGCGCGCGTGCTCAAGGCCAACAAGTCGGCATCGGAGGCGGAAGGATCGGGGCGGCTGCGCGGCATATTGGTCGTGGTCCAGTTCGCGGTTTCAATCGGGCTGATGGCCTGCACCGCCATCGTCTATGGTCAGACGCTCTATGCCCGCTCCGTTGACCCCGGCTTCAAGCGGGACGGGCTGCTGCAGGTGAACGGTATCGGCGCGACCAGCCTGCAGGGTCGCGAGGAAGCGCTGATCCAGCAGATTCGCAAGGTGCCCGGCGTGACCGCGGCGGCGCGCACGGGCATCGGCGTCAACACCGGCAACACCTCCAGCACGGTGGTGGGCGTGCCGGGTCAGCCCGAGCCGGTCCAGATCGGCATCTATGCGATCGACGCGGACTATTTCCCGACCATGCAGATCCGGACGGTCACGGGCCGCATTTTCGATCGCAATCGTCCTGCGGACGACGCGACCGAGCCGGCCGTGCCCGATCCCGAAGCGGCGCGGGCCATGGGGGCACGCGGCGCCAATATCGTCCTCAACGAATCCGGCGTGCGTCGCCTCGGCTACACCAGCCCGCAGGACGCGGTGGGCAAGATCATCGACTATGATCGCGGCGACGAGGGCGGCATCATGAAACTCACGATCATCGGCGTGGTGGCCGATTCCCGCTTCCGCAGCGTCCGCACGCCGATCGAGCCGATCATGTTCTTCGTAAACACCAACAACACCTACTGGCTCGATGTGCGCTACGATGGCAATCCGGCGGAGGTGCGCGCGGGCGTGGAACGTGTCTGGCGCAGCTTTGCACCGGATGTGCCCTTCAAGGCAGAGTTCAGCGATGCCATCATGGCGCGAACCTACCAGCGTATCGACGCACGGGCACAGATGTTCGGCATGTTCGCGCTGCTGGCGGTGGTGATTGGCTGCCTCGGCCTGTTCGGTCTCGCCGCCTTCACGGCGGAGCGGCGGACCAAGGAGATCGGCATCCGCAAGGTACTGGGCGCGGGCACGTTCGACATCGTGCGGCTGCTCGTGTGGCAGTTCACGCGGCCTGTGGTGATCGCCAACCTCATCGCCTGGTGGGCGATGCGCGACTGGCTCAACCAGTTCGACGCGCGCATGCCCCTGGGGCCGACGCCCTTCCTGCTGGCTGGCCTGCTCGCGCTGCTGATCGCGGTGGTGACAATCGCCGCCCATGCCGTGCGGGTGGCGCGCACCAACCCCATCAAGGCGCTGCGCTACGAGTGAGCGCGGCGCACCCGGCGGCGGCATTCCCTTGCGCCGCCGCCGGGAGGTCGGTTTGCGGCCTTGCGAAGAGCGCTGTCGGGCCGGTGACGTCCCCGATCAAAAGCCAGATCGAAACCGAGCCTTGTGCTGCGCGGCTGAAGCGGGTTGTTCTGATTGCCGTCCCGCAGCAGGAAGGACGAACCGAAGGCGAAGCGGTTGCCGCGCGTGTCGAGCAGACTGGTGAGACTCAGGCTGATGCTGCGCGTCTCGTCGCCCACCCGCAGTTCCAGTCCGCTGTCGACATAATTGCCCTGAAGCTAGCCGAGGATCGGCCCGACCCCGAGCATCGACTTGCCGACATAGCGAGCATAGCCCCGCACCAGCATGTCGAAACGCTGCGTGAGGTCGGTCTGGCAGCTGAAGCCGAGCCGCGCGGTGGCGTCGGAGGGGTTACATTAATCGCCCAGCCAATCGGTCGTGATCTCGCCCCTGTGCCCCTCCGGCGCCAGCGCGGCGCGCAGGGCTTCCAGCAGAGCCGGCAGCGCCTGCGTGAAGGCGTAGGGCTGGTTGACGATATAAAGGCCCGCGCCATTGTAGATGCCGGGCCGATCGGCATCGTACAACCAATGCTCGATGCACAGGAATTTCGGGATGCCGAGCCTGCGTAACTGCCCCTTCCAGCGCTGATGCATCGCGCGGTCTTTCAAGGGAAACCAGATCACCGTCACGCCATGCGCCCATTTGCGGTGGGCGGCGGCGAGGCTGGCTGTGACGCGGGCGCGTTCGTCCGGCTGCTCGTAGGGTGGGTCGACGACCACCACGCCGCGCGCGGTGCGGGGCGGCACCATCGCCAGCCACAGCTCGTAGGCGTCGCGCTCATGCACGGCAACCGATGTGCCGCGCATCACGTCGCGCAGGGCACGGGCGTCTTCGGGATGTTTCTCGTTGAGGATCAGGACATCCTGCGGACGCAGAAGCTGCGCCAGGATTTGCGGCGAGCCGGGGTAGAGGCGTGGCCCGGCCCCGGCATTTACCGCCTGTACGGCGGCGCGGTAGTCGTTCAGCAAGGGATTCGGATCGGAAAAGGCCCGCAGCACGCCCTGCACAGCCTCGCCGGTCCGTCCGGCCTCCTCGCCGCCAAGGTCGTACAACCCGCAGCCGGCATGGGTGTCGATCAGCGTCAGCGCGCCCGGTTTGTGCTGTAGGGCCCGCACGAGGGCGATCAGCAGGCTGTGCTTCACGACATCGGCGCTGTTGCCTGCGTGGAAAGAGTGGCGATAATTCATTGTGATACGCAATCCGGATACGAGTTGCCCGGCACGGACGCGAGGCGATTGAAGCAACACATCCGGTGCTCGTACAAAGTTTGGGGGAGCGATTAAAGCACGTCCGCGCGCGACCTAAAGTCTGCGATGGCGATCGTCGCGACAGGCGGAGATGCATGGATACGGCCGCATGGAAGTGCACGCGGGGCCACGCCTGTTTGCGATGCGGGATCGTCTGGAAGCCAATTCGCGGTTGCTGCGTTCGGCCAGCATGGGACTATCCAGTCAGCAGTTGCGAAGGACGATGAAGCCATGGATCGACCGGAGGAGTGGCGCGTCTCCCGACGCGGCGTGCTCGTTGGCAGCTCGGCCACGGCGGCGGCCATGAGCTTGAAAAAGGCCGATGCCCGGCGCCCCTTGCCGCAACCTCCCGCGGCGATGGTCGAGGTCGCGCTGAGCGTGAATGGCACGCTGCGCAGGTTCACGACTGATACACGCACAACATTGCTCGATGCGCTGCGCGAAGAGCTCAAACTCACCGGCACGAAGAAAGGCTGCGATCATGGCCAGTGCGGCGCCTGCACCGTGCTGGTCGACGGTATCCGGATCAACAGCTGCCTCACGCTTGCAGTGATGCACGATGGCGACGAGGTCACCACCATCGAAGGGCTGGGCACGCCGGACCAGCTCCACCCCATGCAGCGCGCCTTCGTCAGGCATGATGGCTATCAGTGCGGCTATTGCACGCCGGGCCAGATCTGCTCTGCGGTCGCCATGCTGGACGAGATCGCGGCCGGCGTGCCCAGCCATGTCACCGATAATCTGTCGGCCACGCCGCAACTGAGCAATGCGGAACTGCGAGAGCGGATGAGTGGCAATATCTGCCGCTGCGGCGCTTATTCCAACATTGCCGAGGCGATCACCGAAGTCGCGGAGGCCAAGGCATGAGGCCGTTCACCTATGAGCGCGCGACCTCGCCCGCCCAGGCCGTAACGGCTGTCTTGAGCCAGCAGGGCGCCCGCTTCATTGCCGGCGGCACGAACCTGCTGGACCTCATGAAGCTCCAGATCGAAACGCCGACCCATCTGGTCGATGTTCAGGATCTGAAGCTCGATCAGATCACGCAGGAGCCCGACGGCGGGCTGCGGATTGGCGCGCTCGTCACCAATACGGCGCTGGCGGCAGATCGGCGCGTGCGCAGCGATTATGCTGTCCTGAGCCGGGCTATTCTGGCCGGTGCGTCGGGACAGCTGCGCAACAAGGCGACCACCGGCGGCAATCTGCTGCAGCGCACGCGCTGTCCCTACTTCTACGATACCAACCAGCCCTGCAACAAACGTCAGCCCGGGACTGGCTGTGCGGCCATCGAGGGGGCATCCCGCCAGTTGGCGGTGATCGGCGGCAACGCGGCCTGCATCGCGACGAACCCGAGCGACATGGCGGTTGCGATGCGGTTGCTGGATGCGCGCGTGGAGACGGTCGATGGACAGGGCAATGTCCGGTCGATCAACATCGCTGACTTCCACAAATTGCCCGGAGAGACGCCGCATCGGGAAACCGCGCTGGCGCCGGGCGAACTGATCACGGCCGTGCTGCTGCCCAAGCCGGTTGGCGGCCGGCATTTCTACCACAAGGTGCGCGACCGGGCCTCCTACGCCTTTGCGCTCGTGTCGGTGGCCGTGATCCTCCAGGCGGATGGCTCTGGTCGCGTTGCAGTAGGCGGGATTGCGCCCAGGCCCTGGCGCGTGGACGCTGCGGATGCCGCGCTCCCGCAAGGAGCAGAGGCGGCGGCGCGGCACCTCCTCGCCGGCGCCACGCCGACCAGGGACAATGCATTCAAGATCGACCTGGTGGAGCGGACGCTCGCCGGCATCTTGCACGACGCGAAGGGTTGATGCCGTGAAGTTCGATGCCCCCGCCACCCAGAACCCGATCGACCAGCTCAAGGTTGTCGGCAGGTCTACCGATCGCATCGACGGGCCGCTCAAGACGACGGGGCGGGCACCCTATGCCTATGAACGGCATGACGTCGCCGCGAACCAGGCCTATGGCTTCGTCCTTGGCGCGGCCATCGCCAAGGGGACCATCCGGTCGTTCGACCTCATTGACGCCAGGGCCGCGCCCGGCGTGCTCTCGATCATCACCACGCTGGATCACGAGCCGCTGCCGCTCGGCGGCCAGAACACCGCAAACCTGTTCGGTGGAGCGACGGTCCAACATTATCATCAGGCAATCGCGCTGGTGGTCGCCGAGACGTTCGAGCAGGCCCGCGCCGC
Source organism: Sphingobium sp. SYK-6 (assembly GCF_000283515.1). GTDB lineage: Bacteria > Pseudomonadota > Alphaproteobacteria > Sphingomonadales > Sphingomonadaceae > Sphingobium > Sphingobium lignivorans. Next base: position 2,916,806 of record NC_015976.1, on the reverse strand, counting down.
CGCATCGCTGATTCAGGTCGATTATGCCCGGGAAGACGGCAAATTCGATCTCGAGCGCGAGGCTGCCCGGGCCAAGCCTGTTCCGGATGAGGACGAGACCAACGAAGCCGGCGATTTTGCAGCCAGCTACGCCAGGTCCGAGGTCAAGCTCGACCAGCGCTACAGCACGCCGGATGAGAGCCATGCGATGATGGAGCCCCACGCCACCATCGCCGCCTGGCAAGGCGAGAAGCTCACCGTCTGGACGTCGAACCAGATGATTGCCTGGGGGAAACGCGATCTTGCCAGGGCACTGTCCCTCAAGCCCGAGCAGGTGCGCCTTGACTCGCCTTATGTCGGGGGCGGCTTTGGCGGAAAACTGTTTCTGCGCGCCGATGTCGTTCTTGCGGCGCTGGGGGCCAGGACCGTTGGGCGGCCGGTGAAAGTCGCCCTCACGCGCCCGCTCATGATCAATAACACGACCCATCGGCCAGCTACGCTTCAGCATATCCGGATCGGCGCGAACAGGGATGGGCGGATTCTCGCAATCTCGCATGAGAGCATCTCGGGGAATCTCCCGGATGGGGAGCCGGAGACCGTTGTCCAGCAGACCAGACTTTTTTACGCGGGGGAAAGTCGGGAAGTCTCCATGAAACTGGCGCAGCTCGATCTGCCGGAAGGCAATGCGATGCGCGCGCCCGGTGAAGCGCCCGGGCTGATGGCGCTTGAGATCGCCATGGATGAAATGGCTGAAAAGCTGGGGCTGGACCCTGTGGAGTTTCGTATCCTGAACGATACGCAGGTCGATCCGATGAAGCCTGAGCGTCCCTTTTCGGCGCGTCATTTCGTCGAATGCCTCAGGACCGGAGCGGAGCGCTTCGGATGGTACAAGCGCAAGGCGACCCCGGGCTCCGTGCGTGAGGGCCGCTGGCTCATCGGGATGGGCGTCGCGGGCGGTTTTCGCAACAATCAGCTGACCAGATCCGCGGCACGGGTCCGGCTGTCGCGCGATGGCAAGATCACCGTCGAGACCGATATGACCGATATCGGGACCGGCACTTACACGATCATCGCACAGACCGCTGCGGAGATGATGGGCGTGAACCTGGATGACGTCATTGTGAGGTTGGGCGACTCGGACTTTCCTGCCTCAGCCGGCTCTGGCGGCCAATGGGGCGCAGCCAACTCGACCGCCGGCGTCTATGCCGCGTGCATCAAGATGCGCGACCAGGTGGCGACGCGCCTGGGGCTGAACAACGCGGATGTGACTTTTTCGGATGGGGAAGTCCGCTCGGGCGATCGAGCTTTGCCTTTGCGCAACGCTGCGCATGATGGGGAACTCGTCGCCGAGGATGGTATCGACTATGCGAACGACTTTGCTGACCGTGCGCAGCAATCCACTTTCGCTGGCCATTTCGTCGAGGTCGCCGTCGACGCCTTCACGGGCGAGACGCGGATCAGGCGGATGCTCGCAGTTTGTGATTCCGGGCGTATCCTCAATCCAAAGTCAGCCCGAAGTCAGGTGATCGGTGCCATGACCATGGGCGCAGGCGCGGCGCTGATGGAGGAACTCGTGGTCGACAAGCGGTTCGGCTTCTTCGTCAATCATGATCTGGCTGGTTACGAAGTACCGGTCTATGCCGACATCCCGCACCAGGACGTCATCTTCCTTGATACCATCGACCCCTGGTCCACTCCGATGAAGGCGAAGGGGGTCGGAGAATTAGGAATCTGCGGGGTGGGAGCGGCGATCGCCAATGCCATTTACAATGCGACCGGCGTGCGGTTGCGCGATTATCCGATGACCCTGGACAAGCATCTCTCGCGCTTGCCAAAGCCGGTTTAGGCTCAGGACTCACTGATCACAGCCAAAAGATGACGGTGGCGGCCAGTGCGAGAGCAGAGAAGTAGACTGTTGGGGATCGATCATATCGCGCTCGTCCGTCAGCCAATACAGGTCGCTCATGATCAGTCTCCTAACGGAACCTGAATCACATCCCCTCCCGCCAATCCATGGATTCGGAGCCTAAGCCCGCTGCGCATGCGCCGTGCGCTTTCGTAGGCGCCGGTGGCTTCGATCCTACGCAGCACGGCGAGGGCCTCGCGGGGAGTGATTTGGGAGATCGGCAGACTGCCGATGACCGGATAGGCCTTGGAGAGCAGCCAGCGGATTTTGTCGATGGTAATAGCTGCGAGGCCTTCGCGCTCGCATTCCAGGAGCCATTCCTCCGCGACAGCGCTGAACGTGTTGGCCGCCGCATATCTCGCAGCGATTTTGGCGTGCTTCTTTTCGATCGCGAGATCGATGCCTTCCGCAATCTGCTTTCGGGCCTCATCTCGTCTGGCGCGTGCAGCGGCCAGGCCGATTTCAGGCCAGCGGCCGAGGTGGAGAGTCTTCTGCTTATCGAGGTACCGGTAGTTGAGGCGCCACAGCTTCGAGCCTGTAGGCTGAACGGCAAGATACAGGCCCTGGGTGTCGCGCAGGAGATAGGTCTTCGCTGCGGGCCTGGCGGATGTGATTTTGATGTGAGTCAGCATTGGAGTCTTCCCAGCAGGCCGGGTCGATCCGGGGACCATCGATAGCACCATCAGGGATGTTGTGCTGTTGATGGTTCTGACCGGACGTCACTGGACATTTAGCCGGCGATCATCAGGCGATTTATGCTGTAAAACCAGTGGCTTACTGGACGGTTCTGGACGCACTTAGCGGCCAGAAATGGTGCCCAGAAGAGCTTTCTGCGGGGCAGCCTAAGCGATTGATTTCGCAGTCAAATCATGGACTTGCGAAGCCGCCACGGGCAGCACTAGCATGCTTTCAATTCGCGGAAAAGGCCGGACGGCGATGGACGAACTGGTTTGAGTCCTTGTTCGGGGCCGGCCCGCGTCCGATCTTGGGACTTTGCTGCCGTTCACCTGTGACATGTGGTACGCCAGCTCTTATCAGAAGCCGACTCTCAACGTTCGCCCCACCGACATTTCAGAACGACAGAAGTGGCCGAAAGCGGAACGACTGCAAGCTGGCGCGTTGAATAGCACATGGCAGTAGGTACGTTCGTGGCTAACGCTGCAATTGAGATGAGAGCAAAAGAGTACGAAGATTAAGGGCAAAAACGATGGCCCCGGTGGGCGTAATGAGCACTATGATATTGGCGGCAGGAAGGACGTACCTCGGAGAAATGTCGTAGCCGAGGTGAAGCGCGGCGAACACCCCGACACGCATGTAGTGAAAATTAATGGACGCGAACAGGTGCGCGACAATCCAGATCGATCCACCAAGGATAATATCAATCGGTATAAGTAGACGTGCCAGACGATTAATGTCTTTTGGTCGACAGCGGGCAGGTCGATTTTCGAAATTTAATTAGCTGCTATCGACGAAGCTCCGAGTGATCTAACTCTGCTATGCCTTTAAGCTGCATCGAAGTCAGTCGACTCCCATACGCCGAGACTGCGGCTGAGCAGATCGATTTGACAGAGCATTCCGGCGATCAAAAAATAGCGACTTGTCGAAACGAACCTTTTTTCGTTATCGGTAGTGGCGGTTGACAGGGGGAATGAAGCTGATAGCTAGGACGCGCTTACGCGGTAAGCACTTCGGTGCTTGGTCTGGCGTTTCGCCAGACATCATTATATTGGCTAGTTTTTTGGCCCCACAAGAGAGCGCTGCGCGCTCGCCCATGGGGCCGCTCCGCTCGAACGCACAGCGCTCTCTTGTGGGGCTTGGGGTAAGCATTTAATGGCCTTGGTGCCATTTCTGGATAACTTGGACGGGGGTAAAATCCACGTCCAAGCTCCCACAGGCGTCATTTTTCTTTGTGGCGGCATGTTCACTGGCGTGGACGAGCCTAACCCCGTGTCGTTACGCGATGCGTTCCTGAAAATTGCGGATTTCCCAAGCACTCGATCCCGAAATGTTATTCAAGCCGAGGATTTTACGAAGCTCTCCGTTTTCTCCGAACATTATGAAAACATTCTGGAATTTGAAACTGACTTAGCGCAAATAACAGAATTGATAATTCTGTTTTGCGAAAGTGGTGGAAGCTTGGCGGAGCTTGGTGCTTTTTGCGCAATAGATGAAATAGCATCACGGCTATTTGTTATAGTCGAAGATAAGTACTGGTCTGATGACTCTTTTGTTAAGTTGGGCCCACTGACCTATCTGTCGAAGCGCCACGGTGATGACCGCGTCTGCGTCATTAGCAGTGAGGACATCATTAGAATAGATCAATATAGGGTTACAGCCGATCCCTCACGGTTAAAAGCATTACTTGAAGAGCCCATTAAATATCACGTAGAAAAAGAGAAGAGTTCTACGACATTTAATGAAAATAACCCTGGCCATATCATAAAATTAATAGTGGGCGTTCTGCAGGAATGGGGCGCGCTTACCATAAATGAAATTGATGAGGTTCTACTTCATCTTAACGTTTACGTTAAGACAGAGAAGATTAGGGCGTATCTCCTGTGCGCAATATCAGTGGGCTGGGTTCACGAAGTGCGTAGAGGGATCAAAACCTTCTATGTCGCTGCTGACCTTGAAAAGGACGCGGCGCAAATCAAAGCTGCCCCCCAAGCCCGAGAAAAAAAGAAAGAGCGCCGTCGCCTTTCAATACGTGAGCATTGGCAAAATGAAGACCAAAACCGCTGGGCGGGAATCCAGGCCGTTATGAGCGGGGCCGTACGATGACATTCTTGCTAAACTTGATGATCGAACACACCGGTCTTTCCCGCTCGGATATACTGTCAATCGCGCGAAATGCTCCGCAGCGGTATAAAACCTATACCATATCTAAGAGGAATGGTGGGAAACGAACCATTTCTCAGCCTGCTCGAGAAGTTAAAGTACTGCAGAAAATTTTGCTTGAACACGTGCTTTACAAACTTCCCGTGCACTCAGCAGCAACGGCTTACCGGCAAGGCATTTCGTTGAAAGAGAACGCCACTCGACATGTTCACAACGAAAGTATAAAGAAATTTGACTTCAAAGACTTCTTCCCTTCTATAAAGGGTCGAGATTGGATTAAATACTGCGGAGATCACGGAGTATTCGCCGATACTGTCGATGTCGGTTTGAGCACGCATATCTTATTTCACCAGCCAGCCAATTCCACGATATTAAGGCTTGCAATTGGCGCGCCATCCTCCCCGGCACTTTCCAATGTTCTCATGTTTGAATTTGACAAAATTATCACTGACGAGGTTGCCAAAGATGAAGTCATATACACACGATATGCCGACGATCTAACGTTTTCCGCTTCACGGATGTGGAACATGATTGACGTTCCTAAGGTTATAGCGCGCGCGATAAAAAATAATCATTATCCACGGCTCAATATAAATCCAGACAAGACCATATCTGCTACAAAAAAATACAAGAGACAGGTTACAGGTTTGATATTAACCAACGATGGCAAGGTTTCTCTCGGAAGAAAGCGCAAACGGGAGATAAGGGCGGAAGTGCATCGGGCACTTATCGGTCAGTTGACAAATGATCAATTAATGCATGTCCAGGGGATTTTAGCCTTCGTTGAAGATGTCGAGCCTGATTATTTGCGTAGGTTAGAAAGCTATTATGGCGCAGAATTTATACGCAACCTCAGGAAAAGGGTGCGGGAATAGATCCCGCTTTCTGCCTATATTTTCGCCGCCTTTGCGCGATTAGCCGAGCGCGCAGGAATCCTAAATTATCACCTTAAAATTGACTATTTTTTTATCATACGTTTTTGAAGCAAGTTGACGTCTCCTTGGAATGTACAAGAATGGCGTGTTGCTGACGATCCGCCTCGATGCGTCCCATCGACAGCTTCCGCCAGAAACGGACATCTCGGTGGCTAAACTGAACGACCGGCTCTGGTCGGAAGCAGCCGCAACCCGCTGATCACAGATGGCGACTGTCGCAATGAATAAGATGCCTCAGAAGGTCATCATTGGGCCGTGCCATGCCGATTAAATCATTGGGTATCTGGACGCCGGTAAACGAGCTTGGACCCCGCATGACGGGATGGTTCGAGTCTTTTCGGGCATCCGGCTGCTCTTTGTCAGAAATACGCCTACAAATTTCGGACAAAGGGCGAAGCCGCCCGCGATAATCAAGCAGCCGGTTCGTTCAGCGAGCGCTGGAGCGTTTCAACGGTCGCGAGGACGGCATCGAAGTCGGGCACATCGCCGAAGATCATGCCGGCCATGGCACCATAGTCGCGGCGGAGGTCAGCGATCATCGCATCGGTCGGCGTCAGGGAGAAGCTGCCGGGTTCAGCGTGAGCGAGGTCGAGGTCGCGGCTGTTGAAGAACATCCGGGCGTGCGCGACGCAATCCCTGCCGAGTTCTTGATTGGCCATTGCGGAAGCGCCCGCTCCGGCGACCATCAGTTGATGCACGTCGTAATAGTGGCGTGAGACGCGCTGGCCACCCGCACGCAGAACCTGGCGGGCGTCGAACCAGCGGCGGAGGCCATGGAGAATGACGACCTTGTCCCAGAAGGTCCGTTCCGCGTCGACGATGGTCACGTTGGCGACCGTTAGATCGAGGCCGGGCAGATCATCGGCGAGATAGGGAACGACACTATGGCGGGCATGAGGGTCGAGAGCGGATTTGGCCCCGGATTCTATTTTGACGGCTTTGCGGATGTAGCCATCGGACTCGGCGGTCACGCTTGGATACCAAAGGAGAAGGCTCTGTCCGCTTTCATCGTCCCGATCGAGTTCGACCTTCGCGCCTGCCATGCCCTCGCCAACTGCACCGGCTAGGGTCTCCGAAAGCTGGGCGAGCAGGTCTCCGCCTATGAAGGCTTGGCATGCCGCCTTGATGGCATCGAGTTTGGCCTGTCGCTTCTTGCCGGACATCTCCTGCAGCGCCTCGACGCTTGCGTCTTGGCCGATGTCTTCGCGAAACACCGTGATGTCGATGTCCTCGGAGAAACGTTGAATCAGGCCGAAGCCCTTCGACAGCGACGTACCCCCTTTGAACAGGAAGCGTGGGCCGTGGGACGCCGGACCGTTGAACAGCGCATCAAGGGTCCAGCAGACCCAGAAATCCTTCTCGATATTCTGGGGCGCCGTGCCGAGCCGCTGCCCGGCGCCGATGAACGCATCTCGTCGATCTGTTGGATCGGCCGCCAGGAACTGGGCGTAAGCGGCATTCATTGTCATGCTCGCTCGGCCTTCAGGCGGTCAGTCGGCGAGGTAACCGGCATCGTATTGCGCAGGATATTCTGCATCCAGAGCGGAAGCGTCAGCATATCGGCCTGGAGGTCGTTGACGATGTCGGCGCCGTGATCAGGGTGGGCGAAGATGTTGCGCAGACGCTTGGCAACATCCGGATCGGTATCGCCCCCGGCGTCATGCAACCAATGCAAGGCCTGAACGACACGCATCGCTGGCCGCCCAGCCCAATGAAGCCGACTTGGCGCAGTGGTTTTGAAATCGATCTTGAGGTTGCCGAGCGTGATGGGCTTCAATCTTGCATCGGTATGGACGACGATGCGAGCAGGGACGGCATCGGAAAGTCCTAGATCGTTGGCTGCGGTTACGCCATCGACGAGGATACGGGCTTGATCCCGGCGAGCCAGCGCATCGACGACGGCGCGCGGATCGGGGTGCGTGGGTTTGCCCGTGAGGGGGTTGAGTTTCGGCTTGTCATAGAGGCCGCGGGCAATCCTGCGAATGTCGCCATTGCGGGTCAGTCGATGGAGCACCTGATCGACGGCATCGCGAGAGCCAAGATCGAGAAAGTCCTGCGGCGTCCAGACTGAAGGCACACCTCCAGAGACCATCCGGCCCGATATGGCACCTTTGAGATCGAGACCCGGTCCGCGCATGCCAACTTCCTTTGTCAGAAACGTGTATACACATTTCTGACAAATTACAAGAGAGACAGGCGGCGTGGGAACGCAGCGCCATGCCGAACTACCCAGACGAAAGTGGACGTTAATAGATGAAAACGGACTCAGAAGATAAAATTGGGCGGATGGTCAAGTAACTGATCTATCAACCAAAATAATCAACTTTAGATTGCCGAAGCCAACTATAACATAATTTGGATTCGTGGAAAGGGCTGGATGTACTTGGATACTCAGTTCGAGTCCGGGGGCGGCCGTTCTACAAGTCACATGAATGGCCCGAAGAGTGGGCGATGTTCTCACAAACCATCCGCATGACCGCCGTGGCGTCGACGATGAGCAAGCGCCGGAGATAGCCATCCTCCTGTTTACCGATCACGCCCCAGCGCACTGTTACCCAACCCAACCAAGGTTGGGGTCGAGGGTTCGAATCCCTCGCCCGATCTGAAAATCAAAGTCTTATGGCGACGTAACCGCCCCGTCACGCGGCTCAGCCAGATTTGCGGGTCCACGGCGGGTCCACCATCAAGTCTCGTTCGGGCGTGCCCCATATTAGTGTGTCGGATTGAGCCGCCAACTTTCCTAAGTTCAAGAGGCTTGGGTCCTTTCGACATGGGTTGCCTTCACACTGATTGGCACCGTTGACGCGCGGGTTTTCCGCCACCTCAAGATCAACCGCGCCATCGCCACCAGATACGATCAACTGGCCAACAGCTTGCTCGGAATGGTCCATCTCGCCACAGCTAGATATTGGCTCAAATTTGTCCACGCCGCTTAGGACTATCCGCAGACGCTTAGGACTATCCGCAGAAAAGTTATCGCAATGAATCTCACGCGTTTTCCATCTTCAAAACGCTCTTGGCTCACGATCTACCGAGGCGCTTTGTAGGTCTCCTTCATCTCCTGCCAGCCATCAGGCGCCCTCCCGCCTTTCGGCACCGCAAGAACATTCCCATTACCATCGGTATACCCGGTGGACCCATAGGGGACGCGAGCCTGAACCCCGGCGCCGTCCATCGTGGTCCCCTCGTAGACGCCATCAACGGCACGGCCATGATTCCGGTCGAGGCTGTCCTGTCCTGCCTTCCAGTTGCGGTTCGTTGTGTCGTAGGACTCCTGCCGCGCCTCCTGAGCTGCTTGGCTTGCCGCACCTTGGGCTCTCAAGTTCGCCATACTGGCCGCAGCGTTGGAGTTCATCTGCGCTCGCCAGGCGTTCATCTGGGCCATGCCCGCCTCGCCTGCCTGCATCACGGTGGCGCTCTCGGAGTAGGCCGTGGAAATTTGGCCGGAGAGCTTGTCGAAGTCTCCACAGGCGTTGTGGTCGCCTGACTGGCACGCTCCGTCCAGTTGCGTGAGCTTAAGACCGTAGGAAGGCATCTGCGGAAGGACCTGACAGGCCAGATGGTTGCCACTCTGACACTGCTGCTGCCGGATTTGGGTGAGGCCATGGAGAGCCTGCTGGGCGCCGCTGAGCCGCGATGAGGAAGGCGGGAGGGCTTGGGGCTGCGGCGACCGGCTGGTCGTCGGCGACGCCTGCGTAGCTGCCTGACGGGCAGGAGTGCTGGCCCCCCCTCGTGTCTCTTCGGACATGAGGATCGTCGCCAGTGCCACGCCTACCAAGCCGCAACCGACGATGAACTTCCTTCCACTGGTCTTGTTGGTCATGATCCCGCCTCGCTCAAGGGCGCCGAGCGGCCCTCTTCAAACTAGTAAGCGGGAGGGCGGGGCAAATGCGGTCACGCCAATCTAAGCACTTCGCAATTTTCACGTCCGCGTCCAAAGTGCCAAGCACAGGGGCCGAGTCCCCTGTGCGCAAATCCTCGAACGCTCGAACACATTTACGGCAATGTGGTCCGAGCACGGGATGGTTCAGGAATGCGCGAACTTCATCGCGCGAACGGATTGCGAAATGCTGTCGCCCGGCGAAATTGCCCTGCACGTTCAATTACCATCGCTTTCCGCTTCAACCACGGCGGACAGGTCGACGAGATAGGTCAGGATTGCGGGTATATCGTCTTCCACCACCGGGGCGTGGAAAGTCGTTTGCATTTTCGTTATGATCGCCGTCCACTGCTTGCGGGAGAGCGGCGGTTGCGTGAGGATCATGCCTGCCGAGTGACAGGCGGTGCAATTGGCGCTGACGGCCGCCACGCCGGGTCGATCGCGGAATTCCTCCAGGTCGGCGGGAAGGTCAACCTGTTCGGACCGCAACGAAACGCTGCTTTCATTGGCGACTGACCTCGCCTGTGTCGACGGTGCCGGCGCATGGTCGGCTCGAGGGCGCACAACCACCCAGACAAGCGCCGCAAGCGCGAGCGCGAGGGTTGCAACAACTGCCAGGAACCTGCCTCTCATGACTGGCGCACCTCGATATGGGTGATTTCGACATTGCCCCGCATGTAGCCGCTCGGGTTCCACACGGGCCGCATGGGCTGCGTGACCCCGGCGCTGTTGGTGCAGCGTGTCATCAATGTCACTTTGCCCGGCGCCTTGAGAGGTACCTGCACTTCCCATTGTCGGAAGCTGTAGCGGCCGTGGTCCTTGCCAAGGCTTGCGGAATGCCATTGCCGACCGCCGTCGCTCGAGACGTCGACACGGGCGACACCGGTGTCTCCGCCCATGGCGATGCCGGCGAGGGGCAAGGATGGCCGGAAGGGAATGGCCTGACCCTCGGACAGGCTGGCGTTTGCACGGCTGCTGGAGGTCAATGGTGCTTTCCGCTATACACATTACAATACCGTGGGCGGTGTGACCACCTGGAAGGTCGGTGCAGTATATGAGCCGTTCGACGGGCTACGTCTGCGGGCAGGAGATAGGAATTCGCTGCGGGCCTGGCGGATGTGATTTTGATGTGAGTCAGCATTGGAGTCTTCCCAGCAGGCCCGGTCGATCCGGGACCATCTATAGCACCATCAGGAATGTTGTGCTGTTGATGGTTCTGACCGGACGTCACCGGACATTCAGCCGGCGAGCATCAGTCGATTTGTGCTGTAAAACCAGACGCTTGCTGGACGCACATGGCGTCCAAAAATGGTGCCCCCAGAAGATAAAATGGGGCGGGTGGTCAAGTAACTGATCTATCAATCAAATCATCGACTTGCCGAAGCCAGCTATAACATGATTTGGATTCGTGGAAAGGGCTGGACGTGAACGGACAGAGCGGTTCGAGTCCTTCTGCGCAGCCCAACCTCGCTATAGACCTTCGATTGATTTGCACAGTCGCTGGTAAAAACCAGGAGGCGAAGTTTCAGGATTTGCGACGTCGACTGGATCGCGCTGCAAGAGGAGCACGCACGATGCAGCGAAAGCCAATATAGCTCGTCGAACTGTCGATCGCCTGCGGATGGCGAGCAGCCGGGCGATAGCGCCGGCAGTAGCTTCCGCGCACAAATGGGACCCGCCTTTCAGGACTTTACGCGGAATGGTAATCCACGGTGCGACGGGATCAAGGCTCTCGCGCTTCAGCCCGCCTCTGGGGTTGGCCGGGACGCAGCAGTTGCCGCGACGTTTGGATTCGATCCGGGGCTGCGCGAACCAGTCGGAGGTCCATTCCCAGACATTGCCGATCATGTCGTACAGGCCATAGGCGTTGGGCGGGTAGCTCCGCACCGGAGAGGTGCGCTCATAACCGTCTTCCCGCGTGTTGCCGTGGGGGAAGGGGCCTTGCCAGTAGTTCGCGAGCATTTGACCGTCCGGCGCCAGCGCATCTCCCTAGGCATAGTCCGTCTCATCGCTGCCGGCGCAGGCTGCGAATTCCCATTCCGCTTCGGTCGGCAGCACCTTTCCGGCCCAGCGTGCGTAGGCGTCGGCATCCTGGTGAGCGACATGGACAACCGGATGGTCCTCGAGGCCTTCCAGGCTGCTTTCCGGTCCGTGAGGATGCCCGCGGTAGCGCTCGATCTTCAAGCGCAGGATCATCGGAACAGTCATGCCGGGCTCCAGATCAGACGCCAGGCCGCGAATTCCGACGGGCGGACTTGGTAGCGCGCGAAATTGCCCTCATGCAGCCCGAGCAGTTCCGTCTCTGCAACCTCGACGAACTGCTCCTGATCGCCCTCTGGGATTTCGTCACGCGCGGTTGCCGAGAGGTGCGCGCGCGCGGTCTTTCGATCCATGGGGCCGCGCACCACATCCCGAACGATGTCGCGCAAGCGCTCGCGATAGCGCAGGCGGAAGGGGTCTGGTTCACCCAGCGATTGGCGAACGGCCGCGTAGCGGGCGGCCGATCGCTCATAGGCCCACAGGATCGCTCATAGGCCCACAGGAAGACATCACGCAGCAGGGCGACATCGTTTCGCTCGTAAATCCCAAGGGTCGCGCGCGTGTAGAGATCGCCGGGAACATCGGTAAAGGACAGCGGCGCGAGGTTCGCCCTGATCATCGGGATGTTCGCGGCGAGACGGGAGACCCGCTTGTTTTCGTCATCGAAGGGCTGCAGATAGGGCAGCTGAACCATGACGAAGAACGCCTGCTCGAACGGGTCGCCGATCGCCGCCGCCGTAGCTAGGAGTTGATCGAAGCATGCCTCGATAAGGCCCGGCACCTCCAGCGGATGAAATGCCGAGCCGTCGATGCCGACGATAATATTTCGCAGCCGGCCGACGGCGGCCGGATCGGCCAGCAGGTTGTTGGCCAACAGCGCGTGTAGATTGAGGATGGTACAGCGATTGAACCCGATGTCGTCGGCATTGGCGACGAGAAACTCGATCGCGTCCTTGTGATTGAGGATCATCTGCGCTTCGAGCTGCCCGCGACCTTCGGCGGCCTCACCGAAATCCAGCAGGCGGCGCGTGTCGAGCAGAGAATAGGTATTGCCCTCAAGCCGGCTGGAATTCCAGGCGAGGTCGATCAACAGCCGGTTCAGAATTTGCTTCGCGTAGGTGCCGGCAGCTGCAGCCTCGATCTGGGGTTTGCCAATTGTTGCCAGCTGGGCGCGCTGGGCCTCGGTTAGATAAAAGGTCTCGTTTGGCCGATAGCCATCGAGAAAGGCGCGATCATAGCCGACCGGCTGTCGTGCCGCGACCGGCTGGCGGACATAGGCCAAGAGCGCTTGGCTCTCTGGCGACAAGGGGATCGCGTCAGCGGCTTCCGGCTCGGGGATCGCTTCCCCCCGGAGATGATAGCGCGCAGCGCGACCGTCGCCGGTGAGCCGCAATCGACCGGCATCGACGAGCGCGCGGAGGCGATATTGAAGGGTGCGGCGCGCGCCGGGATTGGCGAGCGCCGCGGCAATTTGCGCAGCTGAGGCACCGCCTGCGTGCTGCGCCACAACGGCTTCGATCGCCTCAAGATCGGCTTCGGGTATCGGTCGTGCCACGCGATCTCCTTAGTTGCGCGCAACCTGAATCGCGCAACTAAACGAGTCAATGCGCAACTATTCTGAGAATCGCGCAATCACGTCAATTTTCGCGCAATCTTAGTTGCGCGATGGTCCGTCAGTCGTCCTTGGCGGCGATATGCCTCCAGACCCGCCCCAAAAGCCCCGGCGGGGGTGGGCGGCGAGACGCGACCAGAGGAGGCCCGGCTTCAGCGGAGAGAGAACCCGTAGTGGCGCAATGGCATGAAGCACCCCGCGCAGCGGGGTTGCGCCCGCCGCGACGGGCCTCAGGCGGAAGCGCCGGCCACTCCCGCCGACAAGGGAAGGCCCACAAGAGAACGCGGCCGCGTCGACAGCACGCGGCGACCGCGACTACGTCAGCGATCGTTACCTTTGGCCGAGACCCGGATCACGGGGCTCGGCGGCACGTCAGGGCCGTAGAGCGCGGGCCGCGCCCTCGGGCGCGGTGACGCTTGCTTCGATTAACGCTGCGAAACGCGCTCCGGTCTATTTGACCACGAGTTGCCGCATGTCGGAAATGCGCTGCTCGATCTCCTCGTCGGAGACCTCGACCTGCAGCTTTTGCTGGACGAACTGGAGCCGTGCCTCATTCTCGCGCACCACTTCAGACCATGTCTTGATCCAGAACCTGAAATTGTCGCCATGGAGGAAAAGGCCGTGGGGCCCGTCCTTCTGGTAGATACGGCTGTGAATTTCCGGTTCGAATTCGCTCGCGACGAGAAAAAAGTTCCAGCTGGTATCAGTGTGGGTGAACTCCACCTCCTCCCGGATCGCGTTCACATAGTCCTCGACCTGGTCCAGCTCCTTGCGTCCCAGCTTCAGCAGCGGCCGCTTCAGCTCGATGAGCAGATACTCGCGTTTGCCAGCATCGGGATGCGGCACTGTCTATAATAGGAATGTTTCGTGGTTCAATTTCTGGCTGAAGGACGAGTTGCCAAGTGATCCCACCCAGCGAGTTGAAGCACAGCGGTGGTCTGAGATGCGCGATGAGTGGAGGAAATTGAAGGAGGTGGCATCGCCTTCGAAATAGCTCGCAACATCTCGTCGACCATTCTGGTAATCGTATTTAGCATTATGGCACAGGTTTCGTGTCCGCTGAAATCACGTCAGGAACCCGCAGGCTCCGACCTTTATACAAGGCATTCGAGGCGAAGACTGTTAACTCCATCTCGTTGTGCCATCGCCTGCGGCGGCGTCTCGTCGCTTGGGCTGGGTGGATGGTGCGGACCCACCCTGGCCGGATATTCCGATCGGCGAGGCGGGAGAGATCGAGGGCTTCGTGCTTGCCGTCCTCGCGCTCAACCACGATGCCGCCATGCTGCGGATTGATCCCGACCACGCTGGCGGTGTGTCCGTTCAACCGTCCCGCGCGGCGGTTGTTGAGGGTGAACTGGATGGGGTCCCAGTGCGCAGCCTGCTCGACCTCGACGAACGCCTCCGCCTGGTCGCCGCCCCATCTAGCGGGCGACCAGGCGATGCTCTTGCCCTGCGGCCTGGCGAGCGAGACCGTGCCCGCCTCGGCGTCGATGCTCTCTACCCTATAGGCGCGTCCCCGGCTCAGCCGCTGCTCGCGGTTCCCGCGCCGGACCAGTGACGATCTGGCCGGGGGCGTAGCTGGCGGCGTCGGAAGCCTCCGGTTTGTGACAATTATGTTGCAACGCATCATTCGCAATGCCTCAATGACGACTCGAGGCACGCCCGACCGGTGCGCTGCCGGGTGGCCGTCGCGGATGTCCAGGTCTTGCGACTAAAGGTGACGGTGCATGTCCAGGCATGTTCTCACACCCGGCTTCGGGCGGATCGGGATGTCGAAGCAGCGATCGCGGAATAATCGCGATATAACAGGATTATAAGCTTCGTATAATTATCAGACGCGCTACATTGCAGCGGTCATGGCCATGACGTTTCTCTCAAATGGAGGAAAGCCATGAACCACGAACATGAGACGGACGATCTGATCGAACTCGGCAATGCGAGCACCGACACGAAGGGCGGTGCCTTCATCGTCGAGGACAATGAAGGGAGCCTCAGTCTCCAGACGGGCCTCACCGACGACTGACGATACCGGTGCGCGTGCCACCGGCGCGCGCACCCTTTCGCGGGACCCCGCCATGTCCTTCCACATATCCGACGATATCTCATGGTGCGTCTGTGCCGGGCAGGCCGTCTTTCTCGACCTTCGGCGCGACCGCTATGTCCGCCTGCGTCCGGAGCAGAATGCGCTGTTCCTGCAATGGGCAGATACAGGCACGGAACCCGAGGGGCTCGACCGGCTTGCCGGGTGCGGCTTGCTGACGGCCGGGGCACCACGCCCGCCGATAGCTGTGTCGCATCCGCTTCCGGCCAGGGAGGCCGGTACGGAGCCACCACGTGCCGTGCGCACTTTCGACATCGTACGCGCCCATCTGGCATGGCGCCGCTCTTCGGCTTCGCTCCGCCGACGGCATCTGGCCGACATCGTATGCGAAATGGAAGCAGACACCGGAACCGTGCCCGGAACTGACGATGCGGAAGCGCGCATCGCACGCATCGCTGCCGCCTTCGCTTCCACTGCACTCTCGTTCCGCAAGGCGGATCAATGCCTGCCGCGCGCGCTTGCGGCATGGGCGCTTTGTCGCCGTGTCGGCGTTGCTCCTGCGATCGTGTTCGGCGTGCGGCTCGAGCCGTTCGCCGCCCATTGCTGGGTGCAGTGGAACGATGCCGTCGTTGTGGGCGGTCTCGAGGAAGCGCGCATGTTCACACCGATCCGGGTGATATCGTGAAACCCCGCTACCTGTTCGCCATCGCGCACAGCCATGCCCCGGCGCCGGACCCGAACTTCCTTGCTCGCAAAACTGGTCTTGAGGTGGTGCATGAACACTTTCCCCTGACCGTGCTGGCGAGTAGCACCTGCGGACGGCCACTCCTTCACGATCGGGGCGTGATCGTCGGCACCCTGTTTCCCCGACACGGACCGGCACGGCCGTTCGGCGTGCTCGATGACGGCCAAGCCGGCCTGATCCTCGCCGGTGGCGGCAGCGCCGCCCTGATGCGCTGCTGGGGTGCCTGGGCGGGTATATTCCCAGACGCTGGCGGATATCGCGTGCTGCGTGATCCATCCGGCCTGCTGCCCTGCTATTATGCTGAGATCCCGACAGCGACCCTGTTCGCGTCCGACGTCGAGCTCCTGCTGGCATCGGGAGAAGTCCGGCCGGCGATCGACTGGCGCGCGCTTCTGCGCCACCATTACAGTCGCGGTCTGCCGGAGGCCGGCACGGCTCTCGATGGCATCCGTGAACTGCTGCCCGGATGTTCGATTGGCGTGCCCGGTCATGAGCCGGGCCAGCGGCCCGAGTGGGCGCCCTGGCAGCATGTCGCTTGTCGTCAGGACGAACATGACACATCCGCTGCCGAACGGCTCCGGCGCCTGGTGTTCCATACCGTCGGGAGCTGGGCCGCAACCTGCGCGCGCCCGCTTGTCAGCGTCTCAGGTGGCCTCGACTCCTCGATCGTCGCGGCGTGTCTTGCCCGTTCGGGCCGGGATGTCCGTTGCATCACCATGTACACCGATGATCCCGCCGGCGACGAACGCAGCCATGCACGGGTGCTCTGTGCCCACCTCGGTCTTCCCCTCACGGAATGCCGCTATGCGCTCGAGGAGATCGACATCGACAGGCCTGTCAGTCCGCATCTGCCACGGCCGATCGGACGCACGCTCATTCAGGCCTATGAACGGGCGCATCTGGAAGTGGCCCGGTCCGAAGGAAGCGATGCCTTCATCACCGGCAATGGCGGCGACAATGTCTTTGGCTATTCCCAGTCCGCTGCCGCCATCACCGACCGCTATTTCGCCCGTGGCTTCACGCCCGGTCTGTTCATGACATTTCTGGACGTCTGCCGCCAGACCGGAGGCGGCCCGGGCGAAGCGCTGCGGGCCGCCTGGCGGACGCGCCGACGGCGGCGCTATCCCTGGCCATGCTCGGCGATGTTTCTCGATTCCGATGCCTGCCTTGCGACAGGGGAGATCGCGCATCCCTGGTTCGAGGCGCCGCCCGATGCCCTGCCAGGCAAGGCTGCGCACATCGCGGCGCTGCTGCGCGTACAGCATGTTCTCGACCCCGGCCGGGGCGCTTTCGCGCCCGTCCTGACACCGCTCGTCTCGCAACCCGTCTTGGAGGCCTGCCTCGCCATTCCGTCATGGCAATGGCGATCGGGCGGCCGCGATCGCGCCGTCGCCCGGCTGGCCTTCGCCGCCGATCTGCCGGATGCTGTGCTCTTTCGCCGGACCAAGGGTGGTCCTGACGGCGTCAGCGCCACCATCCTTCGTAACCATCGCGAGCAGATCCGGTCCCGGCTCCTCGAAGGCAATCTCGCTCGGCAGCAAATCATCGACCGCGATGCGGTCGACCGCCGGTTTCGCAGCGACATGCCTTTCACAGGTGAAGAGCAGGTACGCCTTCTCGATCTGCTCGATACCGAGGCATGGACAGGGGTATGGAGCCGGAAACTGGCGGACCTCACTTCACAGCCGGCGGTGCATCACGCAGGGCCTCCCAGTGCCTGATGTCCTCCTGCCGGTCGGGCTCAGCCGATTTCTCGCCCTTCAGCCAGAAATCGAACCAGTCAAGCGACCTGCGGTACATGGCAAGACGATGGGCAGGCTGCCATTTCACATGATGCTCGCCCGGGAACACGAACAGATCGATGGGCGCGTTCACCTCGCGCAGGGCGGTGTAGCTTTCCAGCGCGCTCATAAACTCATCGTCGGCCACCTGAAGGAGGATCGGCGTCCGGATTTTCCGGGCGTTCCGCGACAGGGAAATCTGGTCCCAGAAGGCTTCGCCGGCCTCGTCGGTCATCCCCGGATAGCCGACTGCATAAAAATGCCGTGCCGCGACCGGTCCGACCCGCGTCGGAAATGTCGTGTCGAAGCAGCAGCTGCTCATGGCGACCGCGGCGAAGGTCCGGCTGTGGAGCAGCGCATAGGCAGCGACCGTCGCGCCGTCGCTCATGCCGGTAAGGCCGACCCGTCCGGGATCGGCGATCCCGCCTTCTATGGCGAGCCGGACACCGGCCTCGATCGAGGAGAGGGCGCTCTTCCTGTTGGAAAAATCGGCAAGATTGCCGCGTTCGAGTTTCACGACATCCGCCTTGCCGCTTTCCGACCCCGTGAACGCGGGCCGGCTGACGCTGAGGACGGCGTAGCCGCGACCCGCAAAGGCCTGAATGGGATAATCGTCACCGGTGCCGCCGCGCAGGAAGCCGCGCGTCTCATATTGCACAACAACCAGCGGATAGCGTGTGCCTGACCGGTAGCCGACCGGCAGCACGAGATCGGCGATCGACGGCAGGCCGAAGGTGTTGCGCAGATGCAGCCGTTCGACCTGTCCCTTCTGCAGCATGGCAAAGCCGGGATTGGGGTCGAAGATGACCGTGCGGCGCCCGGTCGCCGGATCGAGCCGTTCAAGCCGCCGCGGCGTCAGCGACGCCTCGCGCAGACACAGCAGGGTATCGCCATCGGGCTGGCAGTCGGCCAGAACATCGTCGGTTATGTAGAGGCGATGTGGTGCGGCGACGCCGGGCGTCCATTCGTAGATGGCCACCGACCCGTGTGCCCAGCCTTCCTGATGGAAGAACCGGACGCGCCCGTTGTGCGTCCACCAGGGCCGCCGCGCGTCCGCGCAGACGAGTGCCGCGCAGGTGACTGCCTTGCCATTGCGGTCTTCGGCCATCAGCCGCCCGCGCCATGCCCAGAATGTCGCGGACGGAATGGCGAGCCACGCCTTTCGTCCATCGCGACCACGCGTTTCGGTCCATGCGACTTCCGTGACCGGGGACCCCGGCAGCAATGCGGTCTCGATTGCGGTCGCCGGACGGATTGTCCCGGTCCCGAGCTCCTGTGCGACGACCTCGCGCGGGAGCGGCGCGGTCGGAAACGGGCGGTCGCTGGCCATCGGTGCATAGCGATCGTCATAATGAAAGCCGGACAGCCCCTCACGGTCGATCGCCCGTCGGGCGGCATCGAGTGCCGGACGGCTCGAGAAGACGAGCGTATGACCATCCGGAGCGAACCGGAAATCCTCCACATCGCTGGCGCTGTGGGTGAGGGGCATGCTGCCGGACCCATCCACGTTGGCGCGCCAGACCTGGGTGAGGCCGTGTTCGCGCTTCAGATACGCGATCCAGCGCCCGTCCGGAGACCATCGCGGGGTGATCGGCCGGGCGATGCCGGTCGGGAAATCCGCTTTGTCGCGAAAGTCGAAATGGATCCGGATGAATTCGCCGCCGGAATCGATGATACGTGGATGCGCGCCCTTCCGCAGATCAAGCACGACCATCGCCAGGCAATAGCCGTTGCGGACCGGGTCGGCCCGGCGCAGCTGGAATGCGACGCTCCTGCCGTCGGGGGACAGCGTAAACAGCCGCGCGTCGAGCGAAGAAGCATCCACCGGGCCGATGTCGCGCAGCCTGACGAGATCATCAGGTGTGACCGGACGCACGGGAAACGGTCCCTCCGCCTGCGGAACGATATCGCCGCAGGGCGTTGCCGTATCGGCAAGCGCCCTGCCGGGCAGGAGAGCGAGCAGCACAAGGCCCGCCAGCAGCATCCGCATCGCGCTCACCATGATTTGGTCACGGCCAGGCTGATGAACCGTCCGATCGACGACTGGTTCGTCGAATCATAGGGGATCGCCGCCGGGTCGGAGGTGAAGATGGTGTGCGGCTTCTCGTCGAGGACGTTGAGCGCCGACAGCCGGAATTCCAGGCCATGGAGCAGGCCCCGGTCGTCCGTGGTACGGATGCGCGCGCTGAGATCCACTGTCGGGAAGGCCGGGATATCGCCCGGCGACGCGAGGCGATTGTCATAGACCCCACCGGAATAGTTGAAGAAGGCCGTGAACCCGGTGTTGCCGCGATCCCAGCTACCGCCTGTCCGCACGCGCCACGTGGGAGGCGTGAAGATCACCCCCGATCGCGCAAGCACGGGCTGGCCGGGGCTGAGCTGCCGGCTGGCATCGAGATAGCTTGCAGTCGCGCTGAGCGTCAGCCTGTCGCGGGGACCCGGACTGATCCGGTATTCGATGTCGAGATCCACGCCGCGGGCATGCTCATGCGCTGAATTGCGCAGACGTCCATCGAGGATCGCGCCGACCCTTGCCGGATCGAACGGCTGTCCGGTCGCATTGGTGATTGCCTGCGGCAGACCATCGACGATGGCCTGCACCGCTGCCGCTGAAGGGGCCATGAGGACGAAATCGGCGAATGCCGGATTGGCGAGCGCCGACAGCGTATCCGAGATCGGCGAGGCGATGCGGTCGCGATAATCGACGTCAAACCAGCTCGCGCCCAGTTTGAGGCCCTCGAGGAATTGCGGACGCACCTCGAACGACGCGGTCCAGGTCGTCGCTCGCTCGGAGCGGAGGTCGGGATTGCCCCCGCTCAGCACCAAAACCGTCGCACCGGACGGCAGCGCCGGCACCGGCTGGGGCGCGAACAGGCTGCCGGGCAGAAGCCCGCCGGCTTCGACGCGGTTGACCTGATCGAGCGTCGGAATCTTGTAGGACCTGCCCCAGCTGAACCGCAGCGTCACATCGCGATGCGGCGCATAGATGATGCCGAGCTTGGGCGTCGCCACCTGTTCGATGCCCTGGTAGCGTTCATATCGCACGGCCGCACTGAGCTGCAGCTGCTCGACAAGCGGCATGCGGTTGTCCGGCCCCACCAGCGGCACCGAAAGCTCGCCATAGGCGAAGAGGCTCCTGCGCGTTTCGTTCCCGCTTCGCGTCGTCCGGGTAACGCCCGCACTCGTCTGCGTGACGTCGATCCCGAGATCAAACTGGCGCCAGCCGCCGCCGACGGCGAGACGGGCGTCGCCGCCGGGCATCCGGACCAGCGGGCCTTCGGCGCCGGCCTCGATATTGATAAGCCTGTTTTCGTAGATCAGCCGCCCCGGGGTCTCGATGCCACTCCGGAAATTGCGCGAGCGGATATCCGTTTTGCTGACCGAGCGGGTCGCCTCCAGCGAGGCGGTCCAGTCCGGGGACAGATCGACGCGCAATGTCGGCGTGACCGACCATGAGCGAGCGGCAGGATGGTTGACGAGACCGTTCACGAACGGGTCGGTCGTGGCCGTGAAGGCATTTGTCTTCTGAAGCCTGCGGTCGGAGAACTGCCCGTCGAGCTCGAAGGTGACACCTGGCGTGAGTTGCTGATGGCCGGCCAGCACGACGCTGGTCTGCGACTGTCGCGCGAGCAATGTCTGCGATCCGTTGAGCTTGCGCGTATAACTTCGGTCCGAGGCCAGGACCGGTGTCGAATGATCATAGTCCGCCGCGACCATGAACCCGCCCGACGCCCAGCGCGCGCCGGTCACAGCGCTATATTGCTGCTGGACATTGCCGCCTTCGGTCGAGGCACCGAACCGGGCGGTCGTCTCCAGACCGCTATAGTCGCGTCGCAGCCGCAGATTGACCACGCCGCCGACCGCATCCGAGCCGTAGAGCGCCGAGGCACCGTCCGCGATCACCTCGATCCGGTCGATCGCGGCGAGCGGAATAGCCGATACGTCGACGCCCTGGTTCAGCGCGTCATAGGCGATGCGATGGCCATTGATCAGCGTCAGCGTCGCGTCGGCACCAAGCCCCCGCAGGTTGAGCGTCGTCGAATTGTTGATATTGCTCTGGCCGCCCTGGTCGCCGCCGCCCGCCACGCCGGGATTCTGCCCGCCTGAGAAATTCTGGGGCAGGATACGCGAGAAGCCGGCCATATCGTCGATGCCCGCATCCTCGAGCGCCTGCCGTGTCGCAACGATCTCCGGCGACGGGCTTTGCGCGCCACGGATGCGCGTGCCGGTCACCACGATCTCGCCCGGCCCCGGATCGTCCTGTCGGGCGGCATGCGGCCGGGCCCGTACCAGCAATGCGCCGTCGCGCTCTTCGACGACAAGGTCGCTGCCGGCCAGGGCTGCGCGCACTGCGGCCCTGGCCGTAAGGCGGCCGCGTACCGCTCGTGCCCGGCGCCCCCGGACAAGCGCCTCCGCGAACAGGATGTCGCGCCCCGACCGGCGCGCGATCGCCCGCAATGTCTCTCCCAGCGCCTGCGCGGGAAGATCCCAGGTCGCGACGCTCTCCGTCTGCGCCTTCGCCGATGCTGGCATGCCTGCCTGGATTGCCGCCGCCACGAGGCAGCCGGCCGTGAACGCCCCCTTGCTGATTGTCATCGTCACCCCTTTTCCTGCCGGCTTCAGGCCGGCGTCACGGGGCTTGACGCAGCGATTGCGGAACTACGGGGTGCGGGGAAGGAAAAACTGTCGCCGTCTTACGGTCGCAGCACGATCTCCTGCGGATCGCTGAAATCTGCGGTCCCGTCGAACAGGGCCGCGAGGCGCCGCGCCAGCAGCGACGTGTCGTCGACCCGGAACCGTCCCGATACGCGGCGGGCGCCGAGCGAGGCGTCAGCCAGCCGGATAGGACGCACGGCATCGCGGTTCGCCTCGGTGACCAGATCCGCAACCGCAATGCCCGTGAAATCGCGCGCAGGAGAGGGGAGGGGGGACGGCGGCGGATTCGCCGCGCCCGGGACCGACAGTCCCGTCCCGGAAACCGCCGGCTTCGCCGCGAACGACACGCTCTCGCCCGCCGCCAGCCGCCGGACCGCTTCGGGTCTGTTCTCGCTGCTCCGCCCCGGCAGCGCGACATCGACCGCACCCTGCAGCAGATGCACGTCGACATGTCCCCGGCCTGTCAGGGCGACCTCGAAGATCGTGCCGCGCGCCGTGACGCTGCCGCCCCCGGCGAGAACGACAAAGGGCCGGCGTTCATGCGCGACCTCGAACCTCGCGCTGCCGCGTTCGAGGCGCAGCTGGCGCATGTCCGCGCTGAACCCGGTCCTGACCATGCTGTCGCCCTCGAGCCGGACGACAGAGTCATCGGCAAGGCGGATCGTCCGCGTCTCGCCCGCGACGGTCGACAGCAGCCGCGTGTCGTTGCCACGACCGGCCACGACGGCGGGTACCGCGCCGTCAGGGCCTGGCCTGTACAGGGCGAACCAGCCGGCGGCGCTGAGCAGAAGCGCGATGCCGGCCGTCAGCGCGGCAACCCCTGGTCTGCGCCGTCCGCGAGCGCGCGCGGCTGTCCCGGGTTCGGCAAGCAGCTTGCCCAACGCGAAAATCTCGGCCGCCCGGTTATAGGCACTGCGGTGCGCGGCACCCTGCGCGAGCCACCCATCGAACGCTGCCCGGTGCGCGTCCGCATCGGGACCGCGCATCCGCGCGAACCAGGTCGCGGCTTCGCGCGCGAGCCGTTCGGGCGGCTCTGCCGGCGGTGCTTCAGGTTCGTTCATTGCTCCAGGCCCTTGCCGATCCGGACGATCGCCTCGGCGATATGCCATTCCACCGTCCGGTGGCTGATCCCGAGCCGCGTCGCGATTTCCCTGTAGCTCAGCCCTTCGATCCGGTGGAGCAGAAATACCTCGCGCATCCGTTCGGGAAGCGCGTTCACTGCGGCCTGGTAGCGGTCGCGCATCTGTGCCAGCTCGATGGTGTCGGCCTGCGAGGGCCGCACGCCAGGTTCGCTGTCCTCGTCGAGCGGAACATGCGCCGCGCGCGCAGCGAGACGGCGCGACCGGTCGATGAGCAGGTTACGGACGATCCGGTTGAGAAAGGCCTCCGGCTCGCGCAGTGCCTGTCGCGCAGCCGCGCCCAGCAGCCTGACGAACGCGTCCTGCACGAGGTCGTGCGCTTCCTCGGAGGAGCGCAGCTGCCCGCGAAGCCGGCGGCGGAGCTGCGGGGCCTGATCGCGGTACAGGATATCGAGGTGCGCCCTGACACCGTTGCCGGCATCGGCGGGCGGTACATCGTCATCGTCAGGGGGCTGCGCCATTGCGTCAGCTGCACGGTGAATTGCATCCGCCCGGAGCGGAGGCACGCAAAAGGGATCGCACGAGATCAGGTCCCGTGCCGGGCGATGCCTCGGATATGTCGTCCGACCAGGATGGATGGACGCTCGTGATGCCTGGCGGTCGGTTCCGCAGCCGGCTGCCGGCCTTGTCCGGCTGCACCTCCATCCTGCGCGAGATTGGCGGGCGATGCAATTGACAGCGGTGGCTGCCCTTCATCTCCCCTCGGAACTGCCTGCTGCAGGCGGATCGCCGGGCCGGTGGCAGCCGACCCTGGGCACGACGCGGCGAACCGCAAGCCGATGCCCGGCTGCTCCGCTGGCGCTGCGCCCCTGCGGGTGCGGTCCGCCTCACTGCGTCGCGCTCCTGGGGATCGCTGCCTGCCGCCAGCCCCGGCGGCGCCGCAGAAAGGAGCAGACAGGTATGACCGGAATCGATGAGGACCCCGACCGGATACGCGCAGCCGTCGCAGCGCTCCCCGAACCGATGCGCTCGGTGTTCAGACTGCATTCTGCAGACGGGCTGGACTATCCGACGATCGGCAATCGGCTGGGCATCAGCGTATGCGAGGTCGAACGTCAGCTGGCCGCCGCCATCGTGGAGATTGGCCGGACGTTGAGCAACGCGCCCGACGGGTGAGCGTCTCCCCAGCCGTTCCGGCAACGTTCCGGACCGCTTTCCTTCTCAATCCGGTTGCATAAGCGCCGGTCCCGGTTAGGATTCCTCTTCCGATGCATACTGATCTCGATCATCTTCCCCCTGCGAAACGCCGCGAGCTGGAGCGCGTGCTCCAGATTCTATTCGAGGAGTTCGATGAAGCGCGCGCACTGGCGACGCAGGACTGGAAAAAGAAGGGGCGCATCCTCAAGGTCATCCTCTACGGTTCCTATGCGCGCGGTGGCTGGGTCGACGAGCCGCATACCGCAAAGGGCTATCGCTCCGATTTCGATCTGCTGGTGATCGTCAACGACAAGCGGCTGACCGACCGCGTCGATTACTGGTCGAATGCCGATGACCGGCTGATGCGCGAGACCAGCATCGTCAACAGGCTGCGTACGCCCGTCAATTTCATCGTCCATTCGCTCCAGGAAGTGAACGACGGGCTGGCGCATGGTCGCTACTTTTTCATGGATATCGCCCGTGACGGAATCGTCCTCTACGAAAGCGACGACCGGAAACTGCGTACGCCCATGCCCAAGACGCCCGAAAAGGCGCTGGAGATGGCGAAGGAATATTACGAGGAATGGTATCCCAGTGCTCTCGTATACTTCAGCAGCGCACGTGATCTGATCACACAGGGACGATCAAAAGAACCAGCCTTTCTCCTCCATCAGGCTGCGGAAAGGCTCTATCACTGCGTGCTGTTGGTCGTGACCTTCTATACTCCTCACGTCCATAACCTCGCCTTTCTGCGTAGTCAGGCCGAGAGGCTGGATGCGCGGCTGGCTCAGGTCTGGCCGTCGGATAATCGCCGCGAGCGTGCGATCTTTTCCAAACTTAAGGAAGCCTACGTCAAAGCCCGCTATTCGAAGCATTACCGGATCACGATGGAAGAGCTGACCTGGCTGGCCGACCATATCGAGGAACTCGGGCGCGTGGTCCACGCCGTCTGCTCCGAGCGCATCGCCGAACTTGAGAGGGCCGCTCGCAGGTAGCTGCTACACTACGCACGATCTGAGGGGACAACCGGTAGGACACGACCGAGATGTTGGACACTCCGGAACGGCTCCTTTCAGGTGCGCAAATTGGAATAGCGGACGATTCTCGCGAAGGGTTGTCGAGACAGCTTGGCGCCCTAAAGTCGCTCGTTTAGCCGTCGCACCACGGGATCAGAGTGCTGCCATTCGCATCTGCGCTGTACGCGCGCTTGCAGGTCAAACCGCGAGGAAAGGCGAGCACTGGTCGACGCACGTCGTATCGCCTCAGGGTAATCAATGATGCTTCGCTAAGCCGCTATCATCCGGTATCTGCCCGGGAATGAAGTTTCGCATCACCGAGGAGGGAGGAGCTCCTCTCGACGCCCACGTCCTGCTCGAGGCGGGCGCGATTACGCTGCTCAGCCGGGGCGGCACCGCTGGTTCAAGCAACTCCCAGAACCAGGACTACCCCACGGCGTTGCGCCTGATCCTCCGACGGCTTCGGGCCCGCGGCCGCGCGATCACGGGCGCGTGGGTCGACAGCGCGCCGGTCCAAGCGCTGCCCTTGCCCGAGCGCCAGATCTACTTCCCAGAGGATGCCGCGGAAGACGCGAAGTCGCTGTTTTCACTTTTCGGAAGGCGCATGGAACGGATCGGGAAGGCGCCGAATGCCATTCCGAACAAGGGCAATCGCAACAAGCGGCCGCGCATCGCTGTCGGCACCGGCTCGATCGGCGAGCTCGCCTCCGTGATCGGCGCAAGGCCCGAAGCGAACGTCCCTCGCTCGGCCCTGCGGCTACCTGCCAGCGATCTCCGCAGGATTTCTGAGACGGACATATGGTCCGCTATCGAGCGTCTTCGCGACGGAGACGTCGATCACGGCTTCGACGATGCGCTCGAATACGAACTGGTTGCGGAGGACGGCAGACGTTTCCCGCCCAAGGCTGTGTTCGGCCTCGCCGCTTCGGACGCCCTCGGCTTTCCGGTACGGCCCGCGAACTTCACCGGCGGCGTCGGGACTGTCTGCTTCGAAATGCTCGAGAGGGCCGGCTGGGCAATCATTCGAAAAGGGGGAGCCGATCCGGGCGACCCTGCGGATGCCGACAGCGAAGAGCGCGAGTGGGCGGAAGGCGACGAGCGGCGGCTCGCCCATCTGCGCCGTGAAAGGCACCCCGGCGTCGCCCGGGCTAAGAAGGCCGAGATGCGCCGATCACACGGAAAGCTCTTCTGCGAGAGATGCGGTCTCGATCCCGTCGCCGAGTTCGGTCCGGATGGGGAAGCGTGCATCGAGGTTCACCATCGCGCAACCGAGGTCTCCCGTATGGCTCCCGGTCACCGAACCAAACTTGCCGACGTGGAGTGCCTTTGCGCCAACTGCCATCGCATCCGACACAAACAGATGAAGCGAGCGGCCTCCGAAGGGTCGAACGAACCCGTCGCGGCGCCAGCCCCTCAGGCCATCCGCACGAATTGCGGATAGAACCGGAAGTGCTCGCGGTACTGCGATAGCTTCGTGAGCGTCGAGGGCTCGTCGTCCCCGAGTTCGAAGCCGAGTTCGCCCGCAATCTGGCGGTCGTCCATTACGTTGATGTGCCGATCGATCAGCATCTTCTCCCTCAGGGAGAGATCCGGCACGTCAATCCGGGTGACGCTGCCCCAACCAGCCGCTCGGTGCTTCCATTCCGCTATCCACGGCATGGCCATGAACGCGTCCGCCTCTTCCGCAGGAAGCAGAATGGCCGTTACCGACAGCATGGTTGTGCCGTCCGAGTAGGAGGTGACGGCAAGCGGCCTGACCACAAACTTCTTGCGCTTCGTCCCTTCCATGGCAGCTACGCCCACGGCCCTCGCTAAGGCCGCAGGGAAGCCGGCGGTGGTCATCTCGTCGGCTGTCGCGTTGCAAGGAAACTTGCGCAGCTGGCTCTCGAATATCGCCAGCCGCCAGTCCCTAATCGTCTTGTACTGTTCCGGCTTCTTCGCATCGGACCCCTTAAGCGTTTCGGCGTTCGCGTTGATGGTAATCCGGAACACATCGAAGGGTCGACCGAAGCCTACCAGGGTAGAAAATTCCTCGAGTTGGATCAGACGCTCTGACGGCTTCACGAAATCGAGCCAAACGATGAAGTTGGCGTCCTCTGGATATTCCGAACGGAACTCGGAGAAGCCACTTACGAAATCCTTCGATTCCCGCTCGAGGCAGCTCACGTCCTCGAAAGGCTTGTTGAAGTTCTGCCGCGGCACGACGCGCGCAAACTTCTCGATCGAGACCGACCCTGCCAGCTCGAAGGCGAAGCGGATCGCCTTGTGGTCGTCGAGAAACTTACCGCCCATAGACACGTACACGCTCTGCGAGAGCGGCCGAACGCGGTCGAGGCGGTTGAGGAGGTCGACGAAGATCTGCCGGTCGACGTACTTGTTCGGCCGGAGGTGATAGGGGACGTCGATACCGCTCACGAGCGGGCGTCCTTCAGCACGTAGGAGAAGCACTCGTTGCCCACGTCGCTGGGTTTCTTCGCGCGATCATCGAACAGATACTCGGCAGCCTCCGCGATCTCAGCGGCGGTGCGAGTGAACGAAACGCGGCGCGTCGGCTTTTCCGCCGGCGGCATTGGCAGCTTGGGACTGAACCGCTTCGCGGCGACTTCGCGAACGTCGCGCAGCTCCGCCGCGACCGCACGCTCGAAGTGCGATACGGTCATGGGCTTGGCATTCTGGAAGAACTGCTCGGTTTCTTCCTCCATTCCCTTCCACTTGTTCGTAAACGATGTCGCGCCCTTGAGCCCCTCCATCGCGTAGTTCCTGGCCGTCAAGTAGACTTCCGTCGCTGCATCAACGCCGCGCTTGGTCGTCGTAAGCGGCAGCTTGCTCGCGTTGTTGCTGGTGAAGCTCATGACGCCGCTGATCGCGATGAACTGATTGTGGTACTTGGGGACGTTGTTGTCTCCCCACCCCGTCAGCCGGCTCTTGTCGTTCAGAGTGACGACACGGTCATTGCATATGATCGTGACGCCGGCGTCGTCGCTCGTCCGCGACGCGTCCTGCTCTTCGTCGATCTCAGTTTCGGTAGCCAGCGGACGACGGAAGCCGACGGCCACGAGGTAGCGGACCTCGTCCAGCTCGCCTTGAAGCAAGTAAGGCGCCATTCCGTCCTTGCCGACGTCGTCCGTGGCGAAAAGCGACAGGATGCGCGGCTCGACCGGCGTCCCGTTCAGCTCCACCGAAAACCCCTTCGAGATGATGTAGCCGTAGTAGGTCGAGATGGCGTCCCGCAGCTCATCCAGGAACGACGAGTCCTTGGAGAAGTCCTCCTTCACCGAAGGCAGCAGATCCTCGACGGTGATGGTCGTGCCGGCGCCGTCCGCTCTTTGCTCGGCTGACCAGTCGATGGGAAGGTCCCACGTCTCGTTGGACTCGTCCATCCAGGCTCTGTCGTAGTGGACGAGAAACGCACCGCCTTCCGGCTGCGAGTGCACTTTGGCATCGCGCCCGAGCTTGAAGATCGCACGCTTCATGCCGATGCCGTACATGCCGATCGTGGGCAGCGCCTTGTCGCGTTCCATGTCTGGCCGTCCCAAACGAAACGCGCTGCCCGCCGCGATATCCCGCGGAATACCGCCGCAGTTATCGGACATAGCGAAGCGCTCTGGGCTGGCTTCGATCTTCGCCCAATAGTCTTTGTACGGATTTGCCGCGTTGAGGTCTCGGCCCGAATGACGCATTGCGCCGTCGACGCAATTGTCGAGCATGTCGAGAATGGCGTCCTTCAGTTCGATGTCCCGCGTGAACATCGAGATGAAGAACCGCTTCGTCGGTCCCGCGAAGATCGTCGGCGGGGCCGCCTCTTGCTCAGTCGAGTCCGTCATCCTTCCCCCCTCTGATAGACCGCACCGATTCGAGCTTCTCTCTCAAAAGCTCTGAATCTTTCGTATCGCATTCCCAGATCGTCAACACTCGCCAGCCCATCCGGATCAGTTGGGTCTCATTTCTCTCGTCGCGGGCGACGTTGCCCTCGAACTTCGCCTGCCAATATTCCGTACGCGACTTCGGCGACGTCGCCTTCCGGCATCCGGCGTGACGATGCCAGAAGCATCCGTGGACGAACAGGACGGTACGATACCGAGGGAAAACGAGGTCGGGGCGCCCGGGCAGATCGCGCCTGTGCAGTCGAAATCTCATGCCCATGGCGTGCGCCATGCGGCGCACCGCCATCTCCGGCATCGTGCTCTTCCCTCGGACTCGCGACATCAGCCACGAGCGTCGCTCGGGCGTCAGGCGGTCAACCATTCACCGAAGCGGCAGCAAGCTCCGGAACGGTGTCGGATTTCGGTTCCTGGCTTGGCGACGCGGCAAGCCGGTCCCGCACAGCAGCCAGCACCGCCTCTCCAATAACGGGGGACACGCTGTTGCCGATCATTCGGAAGCTGTGCCAGACCGTCGGGTGGAAGCGATGGTCGTCGGGAAAGCCTTGGAGTCGCGCGGCTTCCCTGACCGTAATGACGCGATCCTCTTCAGGATGGATGGGGCGAACCGACTGGAAGCTCCCGCGGTCGGCGCCCGTCCCTGCACGCAGCGTGGGGCACTGCCTGTCCCATGCCAATCGCGGATGCCGACCGACCTTGTCGAAGCCGCCCGTCGGAACCGAAGCGAAGCGCCGGACCACGCCCTCGGTATGCGTCGTAGGCCGATGACCAGTAAACAGGCCGCCCCGACGCAGTTTCATCGCATAGGTCGATGGCCGGAACGGACGGGTCGTTTGCCACTGGTCGAAACCCTCAGGATCGACGGCGAGTTCGCGCGCTGCCTCCAAATCGGCGATCGCGTCCTCGACGGTGGCCGCAGGCCGCATCCCGGCTTCGACGTCGGACCGCCGGACCGGGGCTTTAAGGTCCTTGCGCGTCCCGATCACGAACAGACGGGGCCGCGTGGTCGCCGCACCAAACGAGGCCGCGTCCCACACGACCGGGCCGAGAATATCGTAGTCGTCCCGCACTAGATCGAGGGCGGCATCGAGCGTCGGCCGGGCAGAGGGGAATCCCAGACCGCGCACGTTCTCCATGACGAAGAACTTCGGGCGCACTCCCGCGACCAGTCGGAAAAAGTGGCGCAGCAGATCCCGGCGCGGATCCTCCTTGCAGCGCAGGCCCATCTCGCTGAAGCCTTGACACGGTGGCCCACCGATAATTCCGTCGACGTCGCCGCCCGCATCGCGTCGAAGACGCTCTCCCGACGTCCACGCGAGGTTGCGAAGATGCAGCGGCGTCGAAGGAAAGTTCAGCCCGAACGAGGAAGTGAGGATCGGATCGCGATCATAGGCGGCAACCACCTCGAATCCGGCCGCGTGCGCACCCAGCGAGAATCCGCCGGTGCCGCAGAACAAATCCACGATTTTCAGGGGCTCGCGTCGTGAATTCGAGGGGAGACTATCGGGGTCGTGAAGCGCCATGATGCGACGATCGTCGATCACCGCCGATTGCGCAAGAAAAATGCGCTCGCAGGAGGAGGCGTTTAGTTCACTCCCTCACTTGGGAGTCAATAGATGCGGGTCTTGGCGCACTCGTGGTAAGGCTAGAGAAGTCTCTATCGGCGAGAGCCCCCGGAAAGGACGATGAGCAGACGGTCAGTTTTTCTCCGGTTTCTCGTCCACAGTAGTTGCTATCGGCCATGGAGGCGCCAAACCTCGCCGAGTGAATGTACGGCCGGTTTGAACGGCCAAGCGAAGTATCGCGAACGGCGGCTTTGTTGGCGAGAGCGCGCAGGGCGGTTCTTACTCGAATGTCATCGCCTTCCTCTCTCCCCCTTAGCCTTTGCTGCTTTACGTCCCGTTTGGCGGTCAATCTCCAGGAACGTCTCCCCTACAAGGTCGCTTAGCAGGCGCAACGCCATCAACATCATGCGAGCCCTCCCTCGTTTGCAACGGACGGCGTTCAGCGTTTAGCGATCAATACGGCCGGATTTGCTGGAAAGGATGTTGGAATCCAGGTCGGCTGGCTTGAGGTCGACGTGCCTACCGATACAGGTCTTGAAACGAAAAAAATGCTTTCTAACTCATCCTTGCCGGGCGCCGTGTTCGGGTCCGGTGGGACATAGGGGGCGTCGGCTCTCCTTTACCGACGCAGCTCATGCCCAGATCGCTTTAGGAGGATTTGGAAATGAGAACCAACTTTGACTTCACGCCCTATCGGCGTTCCACGGTCGGCTTCGATCGTCTGTTCGATTTGCTCGAGACCGGCATGCGCGGCGACGCAACCGATGGCTATCCGCCCTTCGACATCGTGAAGGAAGGCGAGGACAGCTATCGTATCACGCTTGCGGTAGCTGGCTTCCGCCCCGACGAAATCGAGGTGGTGGCCCAGCAGAATCAGCTCACCGTCACCGGCAAGCGCGCCGATGAGGACGGCAAGGGCGAATATCTGCACCGTGGCATCGCAACGCGCGCGTTCGAGCGGCGCTTCCAGCTTGCCGACCATATCGAGGTCGGTGAGGCCAGCTTCGACACCGGCCTGCTCAGCATTGCGCTGAAGCGGGTGGTTCCCGAGGCGATGAAGCCGCGCCGCATCGAGATTGGCGGGGCGAAGCCCGCTGGCGAGCGGATCGAGGCGCCGAAGGAAAAGGCGCTCGAAGCGGCCTGATCCATAAACAAAAGTGACTTGCCGGCGCTGCCTTCGGGTGGGCCGGCGGGTCATGCCATTCCAGCCAGAAAAGGAGATGACTATCATGGCATTGCGTGATCTGATTCCCTGGAGCCGGCAGGAGAACCGGCTGCCCGCGACGGTCGAACCCGAGCGGGAAGCGGCGTTGGAGTCCCATCCCCTGCTCTCGCTCCATCGTGAGGTGAACAGGCTGTTCGACGACGTTTTTCGTGGCTTTGGCGTGCCCGCTTTCGCCGGCTTGGGCCGCACGGCGAGCTGGCCGCAGGTGGAGCTGGACGAGAACGACACCGAAATCCGCATCACCGCGGAACTGCCAGGCCTCGACGAGAAGGACATCGATATCCTGGTGGAGGACGGCGTGCTCACGCTGCGCGGCGAGAAGCGGGCCGAGGTCGAGGACAAGAAACGCGGCTATTCGGAGCGCAGCTACGGCCGTTTCGAGCGACGCATCGGCCTGCCGCGCGGGATCGAACGCGACAAGGCGCAGGCAAGCTTCCGGAGCGGTGTGCTCACCGTCACGCTGCCCCGCTCCGCGGAGGCGAATGAAAATGTCCGGCGCATCCCGGTCAACGCGAAAGCGGCTTGATCCGTCGGTCCGGGGCGTGAGCCCCGGGCCGTGCCGTTACGGTCACGCACCGCGGCAATCGGCGGCGAATGACAATCGCGGCGCTCATCCGGCGTGGGGAAGCACTTTCCCACCGGACGCGCACACGATCATCGAGCCGATCCGGCTGCTCGGCGATCGCGTGCCACGCAAGCTGCGCGACCAGTGGCGTCTGCGGTTCGAGCAGAAGGCGCCGGCGTTCGCCGACCCGCTGACCGGGTGGACCGGTGGCAGCGATCCTCTCGTCCATGTTGGACTGCGCTTTCCCAACGCGGAAGCGGCGGTTGGATACTGCATGCGCCAGGGATTGCCCTATACGGTGCGGGCTTGGCCCGGGGATCACAATCAACGTCATATCAATAGTGAAGGGAGAAGTAGATGACTGGATCATCCGCTACTCTCCCGCTCCAGGAATTGGGGCGGGACAACCCGTCTGAGCCGGTGCTGACCACCCGTCATCCCGGCTGGTTCATCTTGCGCGGCGTGCTCGCGCTCGCGCTCAGCGTCGCGGCATTCCTGTTCCCGGCGAATGCGCTGCTCGCCTTCACCTTGCTGTTCGCGGCCTATGCCGGCGCGGACGGCATCCTGTCTTTGATCGCCGGCATCCGGCGCGCTTCGCGCAAGGAAAAGCGCTGGTGGAGCGCGCTGCTCCGGGGCGTGGTTGGGATCGCTTGCACCGTGATCTTCGTGATCCTGCCTGGTCTCGCCGTGGTCAGCTATGCGCTCGTGACGCTAGGCACCGTGATCGCCTGGGCGCTGCTGACCGGCGCGTTCGAGATCGCGGCCGCCATTCGGCTGCGCAAGGAGATCGAGGGCGAATGGTTGCTGGGTCTCTCCGGAGCGCTGTCGTTCCTACTTGGCCTGGGTGTCTGGGCGTTCCTCTGGCTGCACCCGGTCGCGACCATCCTCTCCGTGGGGACGATGATTGCCGTCTGGGCGTTGTTCGCCGGGTGTGTGTTGATCGCGCTCGGCCTGCGTCTACGCAAGCGCGAGGCTGGCAGGAGCGAAGCCGCCGCCTGAAGCGGACGCCAAAGAAAGGCCCGTCATCCCGGAAGCGGGACGGCGGGCCTTTGGCGCGTGGTCGTTCAGTCGAGCCGAAGTTCGCCACGCGCGGCACGCCATTCCGTCGGCCGGACCAACTGGTCATGAGCGATGCGGATGGAATGGAGCGCCGCCTCGATCTCCCGGTTCCAATGGTCGATGAAATCGAACAATACCGGAAAGTCCGGCGCCAGGTCATATTCCTGCCAGACGAACAGTTGCAGCAGCGACGGCGCATCGGGGCGATAATAATGGATCTCGGCCGTCGTCAGGCCATAGCCCTGCAACCGCATCATGAACGCGCGATCGGTCATTGCAGCGACGTGTGATCCAGCCGTTTTTCCAGCGTCCGCATCGCGGCGAAGATGTCGTCGACCGGCACGGCACGGCGGGCACCGGGCGGTTTGCGCATTGCCGGCTGATCCTTCACCGCCGACCGATCCGATGCCCATGAAGCGAGGATGGCGCGCTTCACTTCCGGCTCCAGGCTCGGATGGCGCGCAACGTCGAAGGGATGCAGGAAACGGGAAAATGGCTGCGACATGGCTTTGCCTCCTTTCCTGATGTCGCTCCTTTCACGAGTGCGGCGCGCTGCCGCGCTGGCAAATTTTGGTACCTGGATGAGTCGCGTCAAGAGCGGAATTGGCGACTAAGCCACCGATAACAAACAGATTGGCACTTTGTGCAGGAGAGTGCCAAAAATTTCATTCCGGCTCTTGAATGGAAAAATATGACTTCCTAGCTCCGCCACACCTGTCGTTCGTATGAACGGCCAGGGCCATCACATCCTGTTTTGCATCTGGAGGTTTTGCCATGCATTTCCGCCCCTTGCACGACCGTGTGGTCGTCCGCCGCATCGACGCCGAGGAAAAGACCTCGGGCGGCATCATCATCCCCGACACCGTCAGAGAAAAGCCACAAGAGGGCGAGGTTCTCGCCATTGGCCCAGGGGCGCGCGACGATAAGGGCCAGTTCGTCGAGCTGTCCGTCAAGGCGGGTGATCGCATCCTGTTCAGCAAATGGTCCGGTACCGAAGTCAGGATCGATGGCGAGGATCTGCTCATCATGAAGGAGAGCGATATCCTCGGCGTCCTCGACAACGTCGTACCGCTCAAGCAGGCGGCCTGATCCACCGCCCTCACCACAAACATTCAGGAAGGATATCAATAGAAAGGAGCAAGGCAGATGGCTGCCAAGGAAGTGAAGTTTGCGTCGGACGCGCGTGATCGCATGCTGCGCGGCGTGGATACGCTTGCGAATGCAGTGAAGGTGACGCTGGGTCCCAAGGGCCGCAACGTCGTGATCGACAAGAGTTTCGGCGCGCCCCGCATCACCAAGGACGGGGTGACGGTCGCCAAGGAAATCGAACTGGCCGACAAGTTCGAGAATATGGGCGCGCAGATGCTGCGCGAAGTCGCCAACAAACAGAATGACAAGGCAGGAGACGGCACGACCACCGCAACCGTGCTCGCCCAGGCGATCGTGCGCGAAGGCGCCAAGGCCGTCGCAGCGGGCATGAACCCGATGGATATCAAGCGCGGCGTCGACTTGGCCGTGGGCGCGGTTGTAAAGGACCTTGAGGCCCACGCGAAGAAAGTCGGCGCGAACAGCGAGATCGCCCAGGTGGCGACCATTTCGGCCAATGGCGACGCCGAGGTCGGGCGCATCCTCGCCGAAGCAATGGAAAAAGTCGGCAACGAAGGTGTCATCACCGTCGAGGAAGCCAAGAGCCTGGAGACCGAACTGGAAACGGTCGAGGGCATGCAGTTCGATCGCGGCTATCTCTCGCCCTATTTCATTACCAATGCCGAAAAGCTGAAGGTGGAACTCGACGATCCCTACATCCTGATCCACGAGAAGAAGCTTTCCAACCTGCAGGCGCTGGTGCCGCTGCTTGAACAGGTCGTGCAGTCCGGCAAGCCGCTTCTCGTCATCGCGGAGGATGTGGAAGGCGAAGCCCTCGCGACGCTGGTTGTGAACAAGCTGCGCGGCGGTCTGAAGATCGCGGCCGTGAAAGCGCCTGGCTTCGGTGACCGGCGCAAGGCGATGCTTGAGGACATCGCGATCCTCACGGGCGGCAATGTGGTCAGCGAAGAGCTTGGCACCAAGCTTGAGAATGTCACGATCAACATGCTGGGCCGGGCCAGGAAGGTCACGATCGACAAGGACAACACGACCATTATCGACGGTGTGGGCCAGAAGTCCGACATTGATGGTCGGGTCGCACAGATCCGTCAGCAGATCGAAACGACCACCAGCGACTATGATCGCGAGAAGCTGCAGGAGCGTCTCGCGAAACTGGCTGGCGGCGTCGCCGTCGTCCGGGTCGGTGGCGCGACCGAGGTTGAGGTCAAGGAAAAGAAGG
Organism: Sphingobium sp. SYK-6; assembly: GCF_000283515.1. GTDB lineage: Bacteria > Pseudomonadota > Alphaproteobacteria > Sphingomonadales > Sphingomonadaceae > Sphingobium > Sphingobium lignivorans. Next base: position 2,880,480 of record NC_015976.1, on the reverse strand, counting down.
ATCGCGTCGATGACGCGCTTCACGCAACCCGCGCCGCGGTCGAGGAAGGCATTCTGCCGGGCGGCGGTATCGCGTTGCTGCGCGCACTGAAGGCGCTCGAGGGGCTGAAGGTTGCAAACGACGACCAGCAGTCGGGCATCGACATCGTCCGCCGCGCGCTTCGCGCGCCCGTGCGTCAGATCGCCGACAATGCTGGCGAGGACGGCGCGTGGATCGTCGGTAAGCTGCTGGAGAGCGACGACTATAACTGGGGCTTCAATGCCGCGACCGGCGAGTATCAGGATCTCGTCAAAGCCGGCGTGATCGATCCCGCCAAGGTCGTGCGCACCGCGCTGCAGGATGCAGCGTCGGTTGCTTCGCTGCTCATTACCACCGAAGCGCTCGTCGCGGAACTGCCGAAGGACGAGAAGGCATCGCCCGCCATGCCGGCGATGGACTTCTGAGAAAGGCGGGGCTGGCTCCGCGCCGGCCCCAAACGCGATTCCAGAGATGAAGCGGGCTCCGCGTGACAGCGGCTTTTTCGCATGGGAGACTTGGTCGTGAACGGGGGATCGGCATCATCCGGGCGTTCGCGGAGCTTCGCGCTTGCGCTTCTCGCCATATGCGGGCTTGGCAGTTTTGCCGGTGGCGCCGCGATGACCACGCTGTTCGAACAACCGGAAGCGCGGGCCGCCGGGTCTCTGCCGGTCAATGCCGTTCGGCTCGATCAGCTTACGCTGGCGCCACTTGTCAGGCAGGTGTCGCCGGCGGTGGTCAACATCGCCGTCCTGCAAGCGTCGCCACATCTTCAGAATCCGCTTCTGCGCGATCCCTACTACCGCATGTTCATGGGCGTTCCTGACGAGGCGCTGGCGCCGCGCGTCTCGGCCGGTTCAGGTTTTATCGTGGACGCTGCGCGCGGGTTGGTGGTCACGAATCATCATGTGATCGCCAATGCGCGCGCCATAGCGGTCGGTATCGGGGATCGCAGAGTTGAGGCCGAACTGATTGGCAGCGACCCCCGCACCGATCTCGCGGTGCTGAGAATTGCCGCGCGTGGTCTTCGCCAACTTCCGCTGGCCGAGGCGCGGCGCACCGAGGTCGGCGACTATGTCGTGGCCATCGGCAATCCCTTTCAAGTCGGTCAGACCGTGACGTCCGGCATCGTAAGCGCGATCCGCACCTCCTCTGACGGCCGCTATCGCTATGTGCAGACCGATGCGCCGATCAATCCCGGCAATTCCGGCGGGCCGCTCATCAACATGCGCGGTGAAGTGATTGGGGTGAACAGCGCCATCATCACGCCGGGCGACGGCAATGTCGGCATCGGTCTTGCCGTGCCGGCCGATGTTACCCGCACCGTCGTCGAACAGCTTACGGGTACGAAGCTGCCCAAGTAGATAAGCTAGGCATTGACTCTGCTGGTATTAGATCTGGGCGGTGAGAGCGGTGAGCAGTTCCGGCTCTTCTGCTTTGTCGGCGTGAGTGAATGAGGCAAGAACAGTTCTCAACAAAGCCCCTGAACGGATGGCAGATATTAGCGCGCGCAAAATGGCAAGGGAACGACTGAAATGTCGGCGGCAGGTGCCGACCGCTGTTGGCCGTTCACATACCCTCGCTTGGAAGTCTGAAACTCACCCCGAAGTCGCCATGGGGATGGGCGACATATTAAGTTCCCGGATTGTCAGGCTTCCGCAGTTCGGCAGGCAATCTTTCTACGAGTCCCTCCCAATCACACGAAAATCTGCTACTAATATGAGAGCGTTTCAATTACGCCACAGGGGGTATGGAAATGAAGCGGCTTGGCTTACTGGCTATTTTATTGACCTCATCGGCCTGCTCACATGTCGATACAGGGCAGATCGACTATCGTATCGCCGATGCACCACCCACCACTCTATCCACCAAGTCCATGGCTGCAGACGCCACTAACAACTGCAGTGGCGCCATGACAACACTGTGCGACCCAATCCTGCCGTCGCGCGTTGTGCGCCGTTATATGCCAGATCCGAAGACTGGATGGGACGCGTTCCAGTCGAACGACGTCTACTCGATCGAGATCGAACAGGGCATGATCGGCAGCAATATTCTTGAGGGGAAGATACTAGGACGGGAATTCGGCAAGACCGCGGAAATCGCGATCCTCGCCAATGTCTTCGAATTTGCGGGGCAGAGCGGAGATGCGGCGACCCGCCGGTTCCTGGAGGCGGGCGAGTACCCGGGCAAGTCGGATGATCCTAGCGATGTCGAGCTTAAGCTCGTCTACTTTGGTGAGGACATTCGACGCCAGCAGGCCTTCAACTTCAGCAATATCCCGCTCCGCGCTCGCACTGCATACGGTGGCGGCTCTATCGGCATCCAGATCGTCGTGATGGAGGTGGACGCCCAGGCTGGTCCTATCTCGTCGCTCCTCACGACGCTGGCCCGCTTTGGACAACAGGCTCTACCCGGTCCTGGCGAGGCAAAAGACATTCTTTTTGATCTAGGCGAGAGCCTGCTCGCGGGCAGCAAGGACGATAAGCTTTTCGAATATCGGTTCGTGCTCTCATCAGGTGTCGCGGATACACGCGCGGTACAGGCAACCTTTGCGCCTGGTCGCTATGTGCTCCGGCGCTCTCAGGTCCGTGACATGGATATGGACTGGGCAAACTTGCGCCTCGACAACAACACCTCTCGGCTTTTCCAGAAGAAAAAAGACGCCTTGGATAACGATCCCTACGTGGAGGTTCGGTCCGATCTCTACATGGTAATGAATGTCCGCCGCTATCCGGCGGGGACTGCCCCCGAGTTCTATCTTCAGAAGGACTGGTCCGACTTTCGCGGTGCGCTTCAGATCGCCGCCGACGTGAAGGCCGCGCCGATCGATGCCGTCACAGCCGACGTCGGCAGGATGCTCGTTAAGGCTCGATCCGGAAATTGGGGCAATGGGTTGGCTCTGAAATGGTCGACGGCCCGAAACCTACTCGAAACCTATGGTATTCGATATGCCGCTCTAACGACCAAGTGCGATGATGTTCAGATGCTGCGCGATCTCGATGTTTCCGAACGCGAAGCCCGTGATGCCATCAGGAATTTTCGGGCAGAGTACCAGCAGGCCGCCGCAGCCGAGCGCAAGGACGAAACCGGCAAGGCGATAGGACCCGAGTTCCAGCAGGCAGACCGCGAAAAGCTCGTGTCGCTCGTTTCGACCTTTTTCCTGCCATGGACGACGACAGGAGCCGACCGGACGGCCTTTGCGGGCGCGGACCCATTCGAGAAGACAATGATAGACGCGTCGGCCAACGGCGATCTTGCGCTCGTCGCGCTCACGGCTGCCGCGAAACGCGCTGACGGGAGCGCCAAGTGCAACGTGCTGCCCACCTAGGTGATGGCATGATCGGGGGATAAGTCTGATGCAAATACTTCGTATTGCCGCGATCGCTGCGGTGATCTCCAGCCTTGGCTCAGGCGCGGTACGCGCCTACGAACTCAACCCGCTTAAGAATAAGTATCATGGTGGTCGGCCGGAGGGTGGATTTTGGGAGCGCATCTCCGAAACGGTGCATGAGGATATCACGGACGCGGCAGTCTGGTGCATGGCCGGGCGGGAGACCGCGATGCCTAGCGCGCCGTGCTCACTGGACGCGCCAGGGCGGACCGCTGACACGAAAGGCAACAAGTGGAACGCATTGATCCGCGGGGTGTGGTGGAACGACGACCCCAATCAGCATCTCTTCGGTGTCCATTACGCGACATGGGCCATCTGGATGCGGGACGCACAAGGCATCGCGAAGACCCATAGGGACTGGCTAGGCCGAACAAAGGCGCTGAACGCGACATACAAGATGCAGTATCGCAGCCACTACGGTGATCTCCAGTTCCTGCATGCGATGGCGAATGCCGACGGTGAGGCCGCAGCCGAGGTGCGCCGTCGGGCAATCAACTGGATCGGCTTCGCCTATGCTGTGGCGATCGGCAACATCGAGGCCGAGACAAAGCTCGGTGATATCGACGATCCCGTAATGACCGAGTATTTCACCAAACAGTCCGGCTGGACGGTAAATCACCTGTTCGCGCCCAAGTTCACGCTTGGCCGCTCCACTATCCCAGACGTCGCGCTCGGGTCGATACTCCATGTGGTGCAGGATTCGTTCTCCGACTCCCATGCAACGCGGGATTACGGTTCATCGCCTGTTTGTCCACACGGCCGTATCCTCGAGTTCCACGCCTATGGCAGCCAAGATTCGGGCCGGCACGGCGCGGCTGACACGCGTTCAGCTTGGAGGACCAATTCGAATTTCACGCTCAAGATGAATCCCGTCGAGGCGAGCGCCCGGATACTGCAATTCGCCAAGGCTCGCGCAGAATGGCATACAGCGGTTCGTCCCTATCTGGAGAGTGAGCTCTTCTGCCTGGACCTCGATAGCCGACCGTCGGGAGCCGGCGAGTACGCTTCATAATATCACTGGAAATCTAGCCGTCACCCCAGGTGCAGGCGAATTGTGCATCGCTTCGCGAAGCGGCTAGATTTGGGCTTTCCGCTAAGGCGGACAAAGAGATTACCGCATCCACACGATCCTGACCGATAATGGGATCCTTTTTTGCCGAGCAGCCCCGCAATCGGAACACCGCCTAGTCGCGCCAGAGTAAGCGTGGCCTGAAGGCCGCAGGTTATGCTGCCTCAGCAATCAGCGGTTGCTCGGTGGCAACCCAATTCCACGGCATGAGTTCATCCCAGCGCGAGGCTGGCCAACCACCCGCAATCTTTGCGATGACATCGGCGATGTAGGCCTGCGGCTCGATGCCGTTGAGCTTTGCCGTTTCGACGACCGAATAAATGGCGGCGGCGCGCTCACCGCCAGCCTTCGATCCTGCGAAGAGCCAGTTTTTCCGGCCGATTGCGACGCCGCGCATCGCGCGTTCCGCAATGTTGTTGTCGATCTCGGCCAGGCCGTCATCGAGGAAGCGTGTGAGCGCAATCCAGCGCTTGCGACCATAGGCGAGCGCCTTGGCCATCGCGGACTTGGGCGACAGGCGGCGCGAGGCATCGTCGATGGCCGCGCGCAGCTCATCGACCAGCGGCCTGGTTTTCTCCTGCCGCCGTTGCCGGCGCATATCCGGTGGTTGGCCGCGAACCTCGTCCTCAATCCGGTAGAGCGCGGCGATCCGCCCGAGCAGGTCGGTAGTCAACGGCGTCGGGCTGGTCTGGTGGTTGTCGAATATCTTGCGCCGGAAGTGGGCCCAGCAGGCCACCTCCTGGATACGATTGCCGGCATAGAGCTTCTCGTACCCGGCATAGCCATCGGCCTGGAGGAGGCCGGTGAAGCTCTTCAGCTCGGTCTGCGGATGAATGCCGCTACGGTCGGGCGTGAACTTGTACCACACCAGCGCCGGAGCGGTTGATCCGCAGGCCCGGTCATCGACGACATAGGTCCACAACCGGCCCTGCGCGGTCTTGCCCTTGCCGGGGATCAGCATCGGCACGGGCGTATCGTCGCTGTGGATCTTGCCGGCCTTCAGGCCTTCCTCGCGGATCCGGGAGACGACCGGGTCGAGCAGATGTGCGGCTTGTCCTGCCCACCCGGCCAGCGTCGAGCGGTCGATGTCGAGGCCCTGCGCTGCCATCATCTCGGCCTGCCGGTAGAGCGGGAGATGATGGTCGAACTTGGACACGACCACATGGGCGAGCGTGGCGAAGCTCGCCTTGCCGCGGGCAATGGCCTTCGCCGGGGCCGGCGCCTGCACGATCTTCTCGCAGGACCGGCAGCTGTACTTGGGGCGGATGGTGCGGATCACGCGCCACTGCACCGGCAGGACGTCGAGCATCTCGTCGCTGTCCTCACCCAGCGGGCGCAGGACGCCGCCACAATCGGGGCAATTGCAGTGGCCTGCCTCCGGTTCGATCCGCTGCTCGGCACGAGGAAGATGGAGCGGAAGGCTGCGGACCGGCGCTGGCCGTTCGGGCTTGGCTGCTGGCGCATCCTTGCGGGCATCGGCGACAGCGGCTTCGCCTTCGAGCTCCTCGAGTGTCAGTTCGAGCTGCTCGATCTGGGCCGACATCTTCTCCGACGATTGGCCGAACGTCATGCGGCGCAACTGCGCCAGCTGGAAACGCAGCGTGTCGATCAGCGTGTCACGAGCTGCCAAGGCTGCTTCCAGCTCGGCGATCCGGGCATCTTTATCAAGGTTGGAAGTGGCTGTGTCCGACACCGTGACCCACTAGCAAAGTGGGCCATCCCGCACCAGAAAAACCGCGCAAATCTGGGACTTTTTATCCTGCCAGAAGCGGCGCAGCGGTGCGTTCGGGACGGCGCCAGTCGATGCCTTCGAGCAGCATGGAAAGCTGGGCCGAGGTAAGGCTGACCTTGCCTGCCTTCGTCACCGGCCAGACAAATTTGCCGCGATCCATGCGCTTGGAAAACAGGCACATCCCCTGGCCGTCGAACCAGAGCAGCTTGATCAGATCGCCGCGCTTGCCGCGGAAGGCAAACAGCGCGCCGGAATGCGGAGACTGCTCCAGCACCTGCTGGACCAGTACCGCCAGCCCGTCAAAACCCTTCCTCATGTCTGTCGCGCCGCAGGCCAGGTAAACCCGCGTCGAAGGTGGCAGCGGGATCATCGGCCGAGCACGGCGATCACCCGGGCAAGGGCGTCGGCATCGACCATCGCATCCACGGTCAGGCGGACACCCGTCGGCAGTTCGATGCCGATCTGCCCGCAACGCGATGGCACCGACGGTGCAACATCGCGGACGACCGGATCCGCAACCTCAACCTCGGAGAATGCCGGCAAGGCCGGTGGCCGGACGCCGGTCAGTTCTCCCGACATCGCCTGTCGGCGCCACGTGTAGATCGAGCCGCTGCCAACCTCATGCCGGTCGCACGCTGCGCGGACCGAACCCTCCGGCCCAAACGCATCCCGCAGGATCGCCAGCTTCTGCTCCACCGTCCAGCGACGGCGGCCGGACACCCGGCCCACGACCTCAATCCGAGTAGTCATATGACCACTCATATGACTACTTGCTCGCTCCGCCTCGCTACCGTCCATCCAGGCCACCCCATCAAAAGGAGCGGCTATCAGCGCCTCAATCCCGCGCCGTGCAAGGCGGCCTGCAGCCCACGGTTACGCGCCAGATGCGCTTCGACATGATCTGCGAGGCAAACGACATCGAGCACCGGCTCACCAAACCGAACCATCCGTGGACCAACGGTCGGGTCGAGCGGATGAACTGCACCATCAAAGACGCGACAGTCAAACGCATCCACTACTAGAGCCACGACCAGCTGCGGACGCACCTCGCCGACTTCATGGCCGCCTACAACTTCGCCCGCCGGCTCAAGACGCTCAGTGGCCTCACACCCTACGAATACATCGCCAAGATATGGACGTCAGAACCAGACCGGTTCATCATCAACCCGATCCACCAGATGCCGGGACTAAACACCTAAGCGAGTGGATGCCATACTCGCTTCGCATGAGGTCGACACCGGTCACGCATTCGTCGACAAGCCGAGCATACTGCCGTTGCTCAGGTGCCTATTGTGATCAACCCGGCTCGGGAAAACATAGTCGTTCACCGTGCCGCCCGGCGTTCGAGCCACGCCAGCAAGCTGGCCCGAGACCTCAAGGGTCTCGGTCGCTATACTTGGCCGCGCCGCCCTCTATCGCGGTCGCCAAGGAAGGGTTTCCAGTTGAGCTTATTAACGCACAACCCCGTCGCAAGGCCGCTCGAACAGCTGACGGCTATTGGAACCTCAACATTGGATGCGAATGGCCGGCATCGGGGCGTGATCAGCCAAGGCTCATTCGATGATGTCGAAGAGCAGGCCGTCCTTGAGCCATTCGCCAAGCCAGGCGCCAGCTTTTGTAACGCCTTCAGCTTCCCCGGCATGCTCAACCATCGCAGCGTAAAAATCGGCAAATGTTGTGCAGGCTCTGATGTTCAAGATCGCGCGAAGTTCAGCGGCATCGATTGCACGGAAACGCGAAATCTCATCGTCGCGCCAGACGATCATGGCACCTTCTGCAGGCATGAGCGCGCTCATCGGGGGCATGATGTCCTCCGCGAGCGCCGACCAGATCGCCGGCGCGTTGCTCTTCAGGGGAAGATTTCGAGGGTCGCCGTAAAGATCGGCTTCGCGCGATCCCAGTTCGCGTTCGCAATCAGCTCGGCAGTCAGCTTCGCTGAATCCGGCCCGACGAAGGCGTCAGCAAGCGCTAGTTCGGGCCCGCCAGTTCTGCCAGTGGGGCGGCGGACGCCACGACGGATGTTAGACTTGCGCGCCTGGAGGAACCCAAACCGCGCCCAGCGCCAACTACGAAGGCGCCAACCACATGGTAGCAACGCCTGGCAATGGACGATCGCGACGCCCTCGACCGTGCAAAACGACTGGGTGAGATGAAGGCACCTTGAGACAAGGCTGGAGCCGTCCAGGCCGGGCGGCTGGTCGTGCTTGTGGCATTACCCAACGGCGGATGACAATACTCGGCTGGTCTGGACCTTTACCGAGCACCAAGGGCCCTGTTGTCATGTCCGGCAGGACCCAAACGCTTCTCCCAAGGCTTCCCCCCCCACCAGGAAGCCAGCTTCCGCCCACTCCCGGAGACGGTGTCGGCCCCATTCACGACGCCTGTCAATAAGCTGAACTACGTAGGGCGGGGTGAGTTGCCGGCGGCCAGGCGGGGCAGACAAAAGAGTCGTCAGCCCACCTCCTCACCCACCTTGCCGGCAGTACGCCAGGCCATCATTGAGCGCCTGTTTCGCTCACCGCCGGACCGTTGTCCTCATGCGGATGCAGCCAGGCGTCTCAATGAACTTCTGCCAGGTAGTGTTAGAAGCTGATACCGTTATCTTCATTTTCCGCGCTTGATTGTTGAGGATCTATCGCTTCCACACGATCGCGCGTTTGTGCTTTCAGTTTCTCGAGCCGCTGATCGGCCTCGGACGCATCCTGGCCGGCGCTCGTGGCCGCCGCCAGATATCGCCCGGCTGCCACCTCGCTTTCGAAATAGCCAATTTCCGATAATCGAATGCTGTCGGCGACATCGACGGCTTGAACGGCCAACATGTCTGCGGCGCCGCAAACATCCATTCGCACCCATGTGAATTTCCGCGACAAGCCCTCGTAGCAATTCTGACTGTAGATCATGGCCCCGGAGATGCCTTCGGCCTTTATCGCCGCCCGCATATCGGCAAGTCCCTGCCGGAGACTGGCACGATTCATCGGTTCAATCGGATCGGCCGTCTGCGCTGCGATGCCTTGGCTGGTGTTCTGCGCGAACTCGGCCGCCGCCAGTTGCGCCGGTGTCTGCGTTTCTGTGGAGCATTGGGAGGCCACAGCGACGAGAATGATGACGATAGCGCCCAGCCCGAGCCATGCCCCCAATCCGTTCTGTGTGCCATGTGGCATTGGCGCCATATGACTTCCCCTGATTTTCGAAACATCCCCGGGGAATCTGTGCTCCCAGGAATATTGATCCCGGGCATGAATGTGCAGCGGTTGCGATATTCAAGTCAATGACGATGCAAAGGGTCTTTGGCGGACCAGGACTTCCTGTTAGACATGGCAGGGAGGGGGTAAGCCATGGGGGTGGTTCAACATCTGCTCGCGCCACAAATGCGCGAACTCAAAACATCACTGGCCGATATGGCTGTGCGTTTCTATCCCGACGTGACCGTGTCCATTGACGAGCAGCTGGTGACTTTGTCGAGTGATGCGCGCTCGGACGATGCTCTGCGCCGGATTCTTCAGGTTATGATCGTGAATGAGTGGAGTGTGCGGCGCAGTGAGTCGGCGCGTCTGGCTGTGATCGAACGGTTGCTGCAATGAGCGTCATTCCGCTGAGGTTCCGGGCGATTGATCGGGGCACGCTCGCAGTCAATGACACCGGACGCTTCTTTCTCGCGTCGGATTATCTGGTCGAGCGTGTCATCGGAGATGCCCTCACGCAGAGTGACCGGGCTGAACTTGCCTGTGGCGGACACTTCTTTTCGGAGGATGATGCCTTCGCGTTCGATGCGCACGCCTATGGCTGCGCCTCGCGGTGGGACCGGACCGGAGAACTCGATTATCTGATCCTGGTCCCCACTTTGCGGTGCAATTTAAGCTGCAGCTATTGTCAGGTTTCGCGCGTGGGGCTGGAACGTAAAGGGTTTGACTGGAGTGGCGAGACGCTGGATGCCGTCCTGACTTTGCTCGACACACTTCCGACGCAGCGTATCAAAATCGAGTTTCAGGGTGGCGAGCCGAGCTTACGTCCTGATCTCATCACGGCCGTCATCGAACGCTGCGAGCGGTTCGAGCATAAGCAGTTTGTCATCTGCACCAATCTTCAGGACCTGCACGGCGATTTTCTCGCCATACTGGCGCGACCAGATGTCTATATCAGCACGTCGCTCGATGGGGATGTCGACACACATGCCCATAACCGCACCGGCGCAGGAACGCAGCAGTTCCTCGACAATCTCGAGCGCATTCTGAGTGAATTCGGTCCCGATAAGGTTTCCGCGCTCCCGACGATCGATCCGCAGACCCCCCCTGCGATCGATGCCCTGATCGACAGCTATGCTAGGCGCGGCCTTCACAGCATCTTTCTGCGGCCCATCAACTATCAGGGCTTCGCGCGCAAACGACATAGCGGCGCGCGCGAGCAGTCGAATGACTGGCGACGGTTTCATGAACGTTTCGTCCGACGGATCATCGAACGCAATTGGGCCGATCGGGAGGTGGTGCTGGAGGAAACCTATTTCAGCATTTGCCTGCGACGGATTTTCCAGCCCGGCCATGATCGTCATGTCGATCTGCGCAATCCCAATCCGATGGGTGTCGATTATGTAGTCATCGACCATGACGGGACCGTCTACCCGACTGATGAGAGCCGCATGTTGACGCGCTCGGGGATCATTGACCTCTCGATCGGAAATGTCTTTTCGGGTTGGGACAGCGAGAAGCGGCAACTGCTCAATGCGCATGCGACCAACCAGTTCGACGAGAGCTGTCGTCGCTGCGCCTACCAGCCATTTTGCGGGCGCGATCTGGTCGATGACCTGGCCCGCTATGGTCGCATTGACGTCGAGCGGACCCAGACCGAGTTCTGCCGTCGGCACCTGCATATGTTCGATCTCATCTTCGAGATGGTTTATTCGGACGAGCCGGCGATTCACTATTCGCTGGCCCGGTGGCTCCGTTTGCCAGGCGTTCCTGCAAGCTTCGGGACCAGGCTGTGATCCCGCTCAGCCTTCCGGCCGTGTCGGAAGCGACCATGCCTTATGTGGCGCGCCTGCGGGTTGATCCGGCAACGGCGATCGATGAGGCTGACGCTGTCCTTGTTGTTGAAGACGAGGAAGGAGCGAGCTTTAGCGGCCTGCACGGCCTGCTGACCCTGGAAGGTGTGTGTGCTGACGCGCTCGAAGGCGATGTCATGCTCGTGCAACCCGATACTGGTCGGGCTGACCGATTGCTGCGCCATGGGTCTTCGCACAATACGCTGCTTGTGACTGAACGCTGCGATCAGCTCTGTGTCATGTGCTCGCAGCCGCCCAGGAAGACGCACGTTGATCGTTTCGCGCTCTTTGAACAGGCTTGCCTGCTGGCCCGGCCCAATATCGTTATTGGCATCACCGGGGGCGAACCGACTCTTTACAAGGACGACTTGTTTGGCCTGATTGAGCGCGTTGGAACGGTACGCCCGGATATCGAATTCCATATCCTCACCAATGCGCAGCATTTTGAAGCGTCCGACGTCGATCGCCTGCGCCAGGACGTGTTCCGGCGCGTAAGCTGGGGCATCCCGCTCTATTCGCACGAACCCGCGCGCCATGATGAGATTGTCGGCAAGACTGGCGCCTTCGATCGTTTGCAACGCAGCTTTCATGTGCTGCTTCTGGCCGGGGCGCGGATCGAGCTGCGCACGGTGCTCATCCAGGACAATATCGACGACCTGCCGCGACTGGCCCGGCTGGTCGCAAGCCGGCTGCGCTTCATCGAGAGCTGGTCGATCATGCAACTGGAGAAAACCGGCTTTGCCCGCAATCGCTGGGCTGGTCTGTTCGCGGATCACAAGGTCGGCTTCGAACCGGTTGCTGCTGCTCTGGATTATGCGCTGCTGCATGGCAAAGCGGTGCATCTGTTCAATTTTCCCCGCTGTACGGTCCCAGCTCAGTATCGTGCGCTCGCGCCGGCCTCCATTTCCGACTGGAAGCGGAAATTTGCACCCGCCTGCGCCACCTGCCGGGAGCAGGACCAGTGCTGCGGGTTCTTCGAATGGCATCCTGATGAGCACGCCAATGCCTGGATATCGCCGCTATGATCCCTAAGAAGTTTCTCGTCTCGAGCCTGTTGGCCGCCGGGTTTTTCAAACCCCAGACGATCCAGGCCCAGCTGATCCAGGCCGCCTCAACGCCGACCGATGAGGGTGCCAGGCTGTTTCAGATATTCACCCAGGATCATCCGCTGTTTTTTGCCGACCACAGAAGCCATCGCAGTCACAGCAGTCACCGCAGCCATAGTAGCCATCGTTCCGGCAGTGGCGGTCATTATAGTCACACGAGCCATACCAGTCACAGATCGAGCACGGGGGGCTACAGTGGCGGGTCCTTTTACCAGGCGCCCGCTCCCAGGCCGAGCGAGCCATCGCCAACCTCCACGCCAACGCCGCCAGCGGACACTGCCGCTCCCTCTTCAACGTCAACCCTGGGGCCGCGCTCTTTGCTGGAGATGCCATCTTCGGCAGCGCCGGACCGCGCTACGCCGCCGCAACTGGGCCCAGGCGCTGCGATCCAGGCGCGCGCGGATCGGTTCAGGGCGATCGTGCGACGGGTGCAGATCGGGTTGATGGGCCAGGGCGAATATCGAGGCATTATCGATGGTGATGTCGGCCCTGCCACGCGGGCCGCCTTGCGCAGATTTCAGACAAGTCATGGTTTGACCGTCACCGGTACAATCACGCCTCAGGTGCTCGATGCTCTGCGCATCGCGAGCAACTGACATCGCCGCGGCGCCGGCAAAGATGGTTTCACGGTGATATGCTCTCCTAAGCGGTCTGCAACCGTGATCAACTGGCTGAGCCGTCTTTGATGGAGAGAAGATGAGCGACAGCGACAGAATGATGACCTGGCTGGCTGTGGCAGGCAGCCCTGATTCAGGGCGACGCTTCAGCTCAGCGAAGCGGGGTTCCCATGGGCTGCTCCAACCGGTGCGCGATTTGCTTCCATGTCTCTACGCCCTCGACATCCCTTTAATGGCCAGCGGGCCGATGCGTTTGGTCACGAAGGTCAGCGCATTAGGACCCTGATCCTGTAACACCGCATGGGCGCAAGCCCGAAGTTCGAAAGCAGCAATCACACGACCGGTCCTTCCTGGCCAGACAGCCATCGAAGGGTCAGCACCAGGGTTCCCGGCGCCCGGACCAGGCCCGGGCAAGCCCTTCGCGAACCAGCTGATCGCCAAGGGATTGGCCGTTCCGCAGGAAGACCCTGAGCTTTCGGCCATAGAGATCCGCATCGCGGCCATTCAGGGCGCGCATCTCAAAGGGCCCGGCGTTCACAAGCTGGAGCAGCCGTCCCGTTGCGCGTCGGCCAAGCTCGGCTTCCTGATCGCAACGCGGTGGATGGGTTTCAGGCGCGTCAATGTCCGCGATGCGGATTTTGACAGCATCCACCCAGATGGTGTCGCCATCGACCACGCAATTGGTGCCCCCACCCGTATGGCAGAGGCTGAAGACGCGTGGTGCGATCGACACCATTGTTGCTGCAGGTTGCGCTTGCGCCTGACGGCCTTCGACGTTTGACCAGAGCGCTCCAGCGCCCAGTCCGATGACCGCCGCCGTACCGATGATGATGGGCGTTGAGAGCCTGGACATAGCCCTATAATGCGGGGGAGCAGCTTAACCAACGGTAAGTGACAGGCGCGAAGTCATGTTGCTGTTCAGGTTTTGACGACCGAAGGCGCGAAGCCATTCACCACGGCCCCCGGGTCGCTCTGCCAATATTTCCGCAACAAGGCGTCGATCCTCTTCCGCCTCCAGAGCGACGAGAGGCGCTGCACGTCCGATCTGCTGCGCGGCATGCTGGGGGACAGAAGCAAGCCCCCCGAGGGTCCGGGGTGCGCACGCTCGTCCATGCCTTTCTGCGGTCTGCGTGCGAGGAGGCGCCGATCCGCGGCGCTTCACAACCGGCGCCGCTCTGTCGCGACGCCCCGGAAGCGATTGAGTTCCGTGCCGCGTCGGCAGACACCGATCCGGATATGCTAAAGGCTTCTTCGTCAATTATGACCTCGCTGGGTACGAAGTACGTGTCCATGCCGATATCCCGCACCAGGACGTCATCTTCCTTGATCCCACCGACCCCTGGTCCACTCCGATGAAGGCGAAGGGCGTCGGAGAATCAGGAATTTGCAGTGTGGGAGCGGCGATCGCCCACGCCATTTACAATGCGACCGGCGTGCGGTTGCACGATTATCCGGTGACCCTGGACAAGCACCTCTTGCTCTTGCCAAAGCCGGTCTAGTCTGAAGCAGGAATATCTGTGTTCGCCAACAAAGCAATACTTTGACCCCGTGGCGGCAAAGCCTGACAGTTGCTGTCCCGGTCGCGGGGAATGCGACGTCAGACCAGAGGGGCAGCGACGCAGCTCTGGCGGATCAGGATTGCGCGTTTAATGAAAGTCGTGGCTCCTGATGCGCACAATCTCATCCTGTTCGGTCGCCGTGCCGCGGGGCGGGGAGGCGAGGGGCCGCCCGCGCGGGAATGCCGGACCGCGCGGATCCGGTCCGCCGCCATTTGATGCGCCATCGCCTCTGCCGGGCGCGACGAGGAAATCGGTCCGGCCGATCGAGCGGAGCATATCGTCCTGATTGAGGATCCGGTCGCAGATCACATGAATGACCTCGCCTTCCTTCTGCAGCCGGCCACGCATGGTAATCATCGAACTCGACATGATCGGCCGGCGATAGATCTCGAACCGGTCGGGCCACAGGATGCCGTTGGCGATTCCGGTTTCGTCCTCGATCGTGACGAACAGGACGCCTTTTGCCGAGCCTGGGCGCTGCCTCACGAGGATCACCCCCGCGACCTCGATATTCCGGCCATCGCGGATGCCGGCAAGGTCGCCGCACCGCACGATGCCCATTCGATCCAGTTCTTCGCGAAGAAAACTCACCGGATGTCCGCGCAGCGAAAGCTGGGTCGACCGATAGTCTTCGACAACCTCGCGGCCAGCGGTCAACGGGCGCAAAGCCACGTCAGGCTCGATCCCTTCCGCGCTCACTTTGCCCTCGCGCGCATCTGCCGCCGCGAACAGAGGCAGCGGCGCTTCGCCCAGGCCTTTCACCTTCCAGAGACCCTGGCGCCGGTCCTCAGCAATGACGTGGAAGGCATCGGCTTCCGCCAGACGTTCGATCGCGGCGCGCGGCACACCAGCGCGCCGCCACACATCCTCGACGTTGTCATAGGGCACCGGGCCGCGTGCGCCCGCGATTGCTGCGCCGTGGGCATTGGCAAGACCGCGCACCTGCCGGAAGCCGAGCCGGACCGCAAGATATCGCCCCCCGGTCGTTTCGAGCGTGCAATCCCAATGGCTGTGATTGACCGAGACCGGACGGATCTCGACGCCATGATCGCGCGCATTCCCCACGAGCTGGGCAGGCGCGTAGAAGCCCATGGGCTGGGCGTTGAGCAGCGCAGCGCAGAAGACATCGGGATGGTGATGCTTCATCCAGCAGCTCGCATAGGCGATCTTGGCAAACGACGCGGCATGGCTTTCGGGAAAACCATAGGAGCCGAACCCTTCGATCTGCCTGAAGGTCCGCTCGGCAAAGTCCCTGGGGTAGCCGCGCTCGACCATGCCGTTGACGAGCTTGTCGTAGAAATGGCTGACCCCGCCGGTGAGCTTGAAGGTCGCCATGGCACGGCGCAGCTGGTCGGCTTCGACGGGCGTGAAGCCGGCGCCGACGATGGCCACTTTCATCGCCTGTTCCTGGAACAGCGGCACGCCAAGCGTCTTTTCGAGGACGGCGCGCAGCTCGGGTTTGGGATAGTCCGGCGTCTCCCTGCCCTCGCGGCGACGCAAGTAGGGGTGGACCATGTCCCCCTGGATCGGGCCAGGCCGTACGATCGCGACCTCGATGACAAGATCGTAGAAACGGACCGGCTTCATGCGCGGCAGCATCGACATTTGCGCGCGGCTTTCGATCTGAAAAGTGCCCATCGTGTCGGCCTTCCGGATCATGCGATAGACATCGGGATCATCGTCCTGCAGGTCAGCCATGCTGACCCTGATCCCCTTGTCCTGCTCAAGCAGATTGAAGGCCCTGTTCATGCAACCCAGCATGCCAAGGCCGAGCACATCGACCTTCATGAACCTGAGGCGGTCGATATCGTCCTTGTCCCATTCGATGACCTGACGATCCTCCATAGCCGCGGGCTCAATCGGTACGAGATCGTCCAGGCGCTCCTGAGTCAGCACGAAGCCGCCGGGATGCTGCGAGAGGTGGCGAGGTGTCCCGATCAACTGCCTGGAGAGCTCGAGCGTGAGGCGCAGGCGATGATCCTGATCATTGAGGTTCAGGGAGGCGATCTGCTCCTGCGAGATCCCGTCCTCCGACCAGCCCCAGACAAGGCCCGTCAGCATCTTGGTGAGATCGGCCGGCAAGCCCAGCGCTTTGCCGACCTCACCCACCGCGCCGCGCGTGCGATAACGAGTGACGACTGCCGTCAGCGCGCTACGCGTGCGACCATAGGTCTCGTAGATCCACTGGATGATTTCCTCGCGCCGCTCATGCTCGAAATCGACGTCGATATCGGGCGGCTCCTTGCGTTCGCCCGAGACGAAACGCTCGAACAGCAGCTCATGTCTGATCGGATCGATGGAGGTGATGCCGAGCATGAAGCACACGCAGCTGTTCGCGGCCGAGCCGCGACCCTGGCAGAGGATGCCGCGCCTGCGGCTCTCGGCGACGATCGAATTCACCGTCAGAAAATAGGGCGCATAGCCAAGCTCACCGATGAGCCGCAGCTCATGATCGATCTGATTGCGGTAGGGCGGGGGGAGACCGTCGGGGAACATCACCTGGGCGGCCTGTTCTGTCAGGATCGCCAGCGCCTCCTGCGCCGATCGACCTTCGATCACCTGCTCATAGGGATATTGGTACTGGATCTCGCTGAGGTCGAATGCACAGAGCGCGGCGATATCGGCACTGGCCTGTATTGCGTCAGGAAAGGCCGAAAAGCGCCGCTCCATTTCCTGTGGCGATTTGAGGTTCCTGTCCATGAACCGCTCGCGCCTGAAGCCCAGCGCATCGATCGTCGTTCGCTCCCGGATGGCTGTCACGACATCCTGGAGCGGGCGCCGCTCGGGCGAATGGAACAGGACGTCGCCGGTCGCGACACAGCGTATGGATTGGGCGTCGGCAGCGGCGGCGAGAGCGTGAAGCCGGGCCGCGTCCTTCGGTCGGCGGCGCAAGGTTAAGGCGAGATAGCCGTTAGACCCGAAGACATCGCGCAACTCTCTCAGCTGTCCGGCGAGCTCATCATCCGGCTCGTCGGGGAGAAGTATAGCGACGAGGCCCTCGGCCCACGCAGCAACGTCGCTCCATTCGAGCCTGCAATGTCCTTTGCCGCCGCGCGCTTTCCCGGTCGAGAGAAGCCGGGTGAGGCAGGACCAGGCCGGACGTGTCGTGGGATAGAGCAGCAGGGCGCGACCATCGACAAGATCGACGCGCGCGCCGGGAATCATGCGAACACCCGTGGCCTTCTGGCCTTCCCAGCCGCGCACCACGCCCGCCACGCTGCCCCGATCAGCCAGGCCCAGCGCCTTGTGGCCGAGCAGCCGGGCTGCGGCGAACAGCTCTTCGGGAGATGAGACCCCGCGCAGGAAGGAGAAGTGGCTCGTGACCTGAAGCTCGACATAAATCGCCATCAGCCGAACGCCCCGTGCATGTACCAGCTGAGATCGCCCGTGGGCGCTTCGACGCCATCGCCGCGCCGGAAGATCCAGAAGCGCGCGCCACCGTGCGTCTCGACCGCGAAATAGTCCCGCACGGCCCAGAGCTCCCCGGGCCGCTGCCACCACTCGCCATGGACGCGTTCCGGACCATCGCCAGCAACGACCGTGTAGAGCTGGCGGCGCCAGATGAAACGCCGTGGCGGATGATCGGGCAGCAAGGCGATGACCTGGCCCAAGGGCTCCGGCCGCGCCAGAAGGCGGACCGGTCGGCGCCAGGGGGCCCATCCCGTTGGTGTCGACAGGGGCGGCGCGCGACCGACCGCGCGCTCCGGAACGTCGCTTTCGATGCCCCTCGCGCGAAACAGCGCTTCCTCACCAACGCGGCCCGAAAGCTGGTCCACCAGCTGAGCGATGTCCGGCGCGGCGGTCTCGCCGCCGAGCGGGCCCCCTAGCGCTTCGGGTTGAAGATCCTCGACGCGCGGGGTGCGCAACCGCATCGCCTCGATACCGAGGCCTGGCTCGATCCGCTCGATCTGCAGGCCCAGCATGCGTTTCAGATGCCTGGCATCGCGGGTTGCTCGTGCTGTGCCGAGGCCGATGCGCTGTTCGTTGCTATCGACCCTTGTGCAGGAGAGCACCAGAGTGCGCAGGCCGAGGCCGCGCACCTGCAGCAGTTCAACCAGATCGTCGACCAGATCGCCGATGACCTGCGTAATGGCTTCGGCTGTTCCGATCGGCTCGAGCAGTCGCCGTTCGACCGAGGGCTCCTCGAACGGCACGACTGAAGCGATCGGCTCAGGCGAGAGGCCTCGCGCCTGATCCAGACGCTGGACCGTTTCGAGACCAAAGCGACGAGCGAGCGGGCCGCGCGGCATCGGATAGAAATCGCCGACACGCTCCAGACCAAAGCGCGCCGCCGAGACCAGGGCGGCCGGAGACAGTCGCAGAGCAGCAACGGGAAGGTCGGCAAGCGCCTGCGTTTCCTGGCCGGACTGGAGGATCGTTGTCGCGCGCCCGCTGAACCGGGCGAGCGCATGGGCCGCGCCGGGCGTTCCTGCGATTGCGATCCCGCCCGTGAAGCCCAGCCTGCGCAGAAAATTGAGCAGCCGCTGGCAGAAGCGCGCCTCGCCGCCGAACAGATGCGTCGTGCCCGTCAGGTCGAGCCAAAGGCTGTCGGGACCGGCTACACTTGCGGTCGGCGTCCAATGCCCGACCGCATGAAACGCCAGGCGATCGAGAAAGGCCCGATCGGCATCCGGCTCTGCGTCGCGTACTTCCAGGCCGGTGACCTGTGCCCGGGCCTGCGCCGCCGGCATACCGGGGCGCAGGCCCAGATCGATTGCGATCGGGCAGGCCGCACTGATCACTTCCTTTTGCCCGATCCGCTCGATCAGGATGAGCGGCCTGGCCCATGGATTTGTCATCGTCGTTGGCAGGACCTGGCCGCCGCCCGTGCTGCCATCGTCAGGCCGCATGGCCTTGTATGGATTGTCCGCTGCTTCGCTGCGGCGTCCCATCTCGCGCATGGTGGGCCGCTGATGACCCGGCATGGCATCCGGTTCGGCCTGCGAGGGGCGGCGACCCAGCGCGCCGTCGCGTGCCCAGCGCGCACCGGGCCTCCAGCCTCCGCCGCGCGGAACCGAGCAGGCGCCTGGCTCATCATCGATGGGCGGCAGAGGCGTCTGAGCGGACTGCGGAAACGGCTCAGGCAGCAGCGCTGATGGCCGCTCCATCCTGCGCAGGCGCTCGATGGGGAGCTGCGGCAGGAAGAGCGAGGCGACCCTGATCATCGCAGGCCTCGATCTCAAGCTGGAAGGGATTGCCGCCCCGCTGGCGAACCAGCTCGACCGACCATCGCGCGCGGCCGACGCCGGCATGGGGCAGGGGGCCGGACGGGGCGGAGCCGATCAGCCAGCGGGTCATGGCCGACGAAGGTTGCGCCAGCGGGCACCGATCGCGCGCGCGGTGGCGGCGATAGAGCAGGATCGGCGTGCCGCCATCGGATGCAGCCAGTTGCAGACGGCGAGTCGCCACCTGGTCGGCACCCTTCACCTCCGCGACCACGCAGGCCAGCGATCCGTCGCGCAGACCATCCTCGGCAAGCGCAAGAACCTCGCTGTCACGGCGTCCCTGGGCATAGAGAAGCTTATCCGGACCGAGGCCGACATGTTCGAGCGCAGGCGCATAAAGATCAAACGTCGAGAGGGCCCAGAGCACATTGGCTCCAGGCTTCGCCGCGAAGCGCGCGGCAATCCCGGCGATGAACAGGCTGGTCGCTGCATCGTCGGTCAGCTCGGCGGACCGGGGCGCCATTTCATGCAGACCAGCGCCCGACAGGCCATGATCGACGAGCCGATCATCGAGCGCAGGCACGCCAAATGGCAGCACGGGGCCGCGCACGCTTTGCGCGTGCATGAGCTCGGCGCGAAGCGCCGACAGTTGATCGGCCCGAAGGCGATCGGGAGAGATGTTTGGTTCTGTCATAGTGAGACATCGACTCAGATGTTCCCATTATGTTCTACTCATGTGAAGGTTCCGTCAAGGCGGCTGCGTCAGAGTGAAAGCGTTGCCTGGGCGAGCAGGCCGGGTGGCGGGTAGACGCGCTCGACTGGCAGGCTTCCAGCCGGCAAATAACGCAGCACGTCCTGCGCCGGCACTTCGGGATTGAGCCAGTCCGCCCACTGGTCGCGCGTCAGCGGAATGATCTGCCGGTTATGATAGGGTGCGATCTCCTCGCCAGCGTCCATCGTTAGCATCGAGAAGCATTCGCCGACGGGACTATCCCGCCAGATCCCGGCGATACAGAACCAGTCATGGTCCCTCATCGTGAACAGCCATTTGTCGAGGCGTTTGTCCTTCGGGCGCGGGACTTCGGGATCCGTAAATTCGTAGAAGCCGTCGGCGAGGATAAGGCAGCGCTGGACGCTGAGATCGGGAGGTCGGCCGCCAAAGCCCTCAGTCCGGAAATTATAGACCGGCCCCGACTTGCCCGGCCAACCCCATCGTCGGTTCACCAGCTCCCCGGCGCCGCGCTGCCCATCGGCGGGCGTCCGCACGATCGGAGCCATATCGGTCATCCTGATGTCCTGACGCGCCTGCACGTTTGGCGCGCCTTCCGGCATCCTGATCCTGATCTTCAGTCCTTCAAAGTCATCGGCGATCGTGGCGATGTCGAGAAGCAGGCGATAATCATTGCACATCGTCCGGGGCCCTTGTTCATCGTTCTTGTTCCCTGTATGTTCCAGTCATGAGCGTCACTGCAACACCCTTCGACTCCGACGCGCCTCTGGGCGCGACGCGACCGATCATCCGGCGCAATCCGGAAGATGTCGATGAGCTTGAGATGATCGAAGCGCGCTGGGGTTCCAATCCCCGGTTCAGCGACGGGGTGAACTATCGTTTCGTTCGATCCGAGGGACAGACATTTCCCAGCCATCGCTGTCTGATGCCGGCTTCCGAATTCCACATGAAGGTCGGCAGGAAGCGCTACCGGGTGATGCTCGACAGTGGCCAGCATTTCTATCTGGCCGGGGTCTGGGAGCCGCCCATGGGGACGGACTCCGATCTCCCCTTCTTCCGGATCGTGACGGTTGCGGCTAATATTGAGGTCGCGCCTTTCCAGGATCGACACGGCGCGATCCTCTTTCCGCGACAGGTCATGCACTGGCTGGATCGGACCCTTTCCAATGAGGAACTGCTGATCACGCCGCCCAGGAACACATTCATCGTCGAGCAAATCTGACGCGCAGCATCAGCCCGGCCGGAGCGGCGCACGCTGACGCGCTGAGTATCGGGATCAGCTGGTCACTCGCTCAGTGTCACCGAGACCGGGCAATGATCTGAATAATGCTTCTCGCCTGGAGCATAGCGGGTCTCCCCGAACGCGATCATACGGCCCGCGGCACGGCGATCCAGCACGATATGATCGATGAAGCTGTCATAGCGGGGATCGCAGGTCGGCGGCGTGCCGGCGTCGGCGAGCCTGAGATCCGCATTTGCTGGTTCACCATCGTCTATCTCTGCCCAGACCCGGTCATCAGGCAAGCCAAGGCGTCGGTTCCAGTCGCCCAGGATCACGAACGGGAGAGGACCTCTCGCGGCCTCGTCGATCCAGGCTTCAAGCTTCGGAATCTGGTCGAGCAGGACAGGACAAGCTTTCGCATCCTGCCCGGTGAAGCAGCCCGACTTGAGGTGAACCGAGAGAAGGCGCAGCGGCTTGCGGCCGGCCGGCCTCAATGTCAGGTCCACGCCCGAGCGAAGCTGCTCATTGCCGAGCATCAACGATGTCACATCAGGATGACGCTCAAAGGCAAGGCCCTTGCGAATGGCAAATCCCACGGCCTGACGAATGACGGCCTGCTCTTTGAACTGCCCGCCACAGGTGCCGCCAGGCGAGCCCTTTCGCGCCTCTATGACGATGGTGTAGCGCGCAGGATCGAACACGCGGGCCGCTGCCGCCTCGGTCTCGACTTCCTGGAAAGCGATGACGTCCGCATCGAGACCATCGACGATCCTGCGCATAGCGGCGTAATCACTCTCGACACGTGGCTCGCAACCGACGCCATCCTTTTCGGCCAGAAATTCCATGTTCCAGCTCACAAGCTTGAGCGGACGGTCGGCGCGTGTTTCGGCGCGAGATGGCGGTGCCGCTGGCGTCGCGCAGGCGGAGAGGCCAACAAGGCAGGCGAGGGGAAGCGCGAGGAGGAATTTCATCGGTCGCTTCTGACGCCGAGCTGATCGGGCATCAACTGCCAAACGCAGCTGCCGCATATCTAAATTGTCAGTCTGTCGAAATCCTCGGATCGCGACGGCTTGCGCATACGCCTTGAAGCGAAGTCACCCGCCGCCGACATAAGGCTAATGACCATTGCGACTATCGGCCTGCTCGATGACGAGCAAATCACCCTCGATCTGGCAGCTTTGGCCCTCAGTGAGCTCGATCATCCGGGCACGGACCTTGAGCTTTATGCCAGTCTGCTCCAGGATATTTCGAGCCGTCTTGCGGACGACGGCGTTGACGCGACACGTCCGGCGGACCAGGCAGCCGTTCTGGCAAAGGTGCTTCACGAGGAGTTCGGGTTCAAAGGCGACGTGGAGAGCTATGATGCGCCGCTCAATGGTGATCTGATCCGCGTGCTCGACAGACGTCAGGGTCTGCCGGTGAGCCTCTCTATCCTCTATGTCGCGGCAGCGCGGCGGGTCGGATGGACCGCCGACCCTCTCGATACACCGGGTCATGTTCTGGTCCGCCTCGGCGGAGATGATGCGGTGGTGATCGATCCATTCAACGGCGGCGCGATTGTCCGACCGGAACAGCTCCTCGCGCTCCTCGGCAGGGCCGCAGCCGCAGGTGTCGCGGTATCTGCGAAACAATCCGGCCCCATGAGCAACCGCAACACGCTGGTCCGCCTCCTGATGAACCAGGCCATGCGAGCCGAAAGCGCGAACGATCCGGGCCGGGCCATGACAATCTACCAACGCATGACACTGGTTGCCCCGAGCAATCCGGACGGCTGGTGGTCACTTGCACGACTGCAGCTCACGGCAGGACACATCGATCCCGCCCGCAAGAGCCTCAGTGCCATGCTTGAAATCACCCGGGATCCGGAGCGTCGTGAATTGATCACCTCGGTGCTCGAACAGATTTCCGGAGCCTGGCGGCTCACGAGACGGTGAGAATGCTGGATCGCTCCTGCCATGCCTGAGCAAACGAGCCCCCAAGATCGGGCCGTCCGGTCACGCCTGACGGAGATTATTTCGTCGTCCGTGGCCGGCTGTGGCGCCTGGCAAATCCTGCCCTGCCGACTACGGAAAAAGATGCGCTGGTTCGCGCCCTCATGAGGGCCCGCCGCGCGGTTGCACAGGCCAGTCGGTCGAATGACGAGGCTGGCCGGGCGACTGCGCGAACGGAGGTCGACCGGCTGAAGCGCGCACCGGGCGAACGGGGACCGGTCTGGTGGGACGATGGCGCGCCTGACTATAATCGCCACATGGTCCGCAGCACCCCTTATGCACCATGGTTCGCCGGACTGGCCGAGATCTCAGGCCCTCCAGACTAGTCCTGCCGCAGACGCGCGGCAGCGCTCAGCAACTCAATGCGTCGTAGAGCAGCACTCATATTCTGGGAGCGCCCGATCTCATTGTCTGACTGACACGAGTCCCAGAAATAACGGATCGCTTCTGCTGGAATGCCAACGAACCGAAGGGCCTTGAGGGCGAGCCGCACATCGGCGCCAGTCTGTTTTCCTGCGCCGCTGCGGCTCACCGCAGCGCGCAAAACCTCCATTGCCTCATCCATGGATCGGTGCGTGAGCGGGCTTAGTCATCCGCCTCACTGCCCTTCGGGAGAACGGGCGTGTTCCATTCCTCCGGCGTCATGCCCATCATGATCTCAAAAAGGCTGCTGTCTTCGGCCCGCTCGTTCGGATCATAGGGCCGGTCACCGGATTGCACTGCTTTTACTCCCGCGCGTCGATTCGATCTTCATGGTCGGCTTGGGTAGAACGAAAGAAGAACGATGATCAAGGCCGATAGGGCGCTCGTTGCGCAATCCCTCCCGGCGATCGTTGTAAGCCGGGGCTCGGGAGGATGAAAATCTCGGCAGGCATCCTACATAGACACTGGCTTAGCAATGAGAGGGAATGCCCATGGCGAATGGCTGGGCGCCCGATGGCGCCGTTCAGGATCAGATCGACGACAGCGTGAAGGACGCGCTGGCGATGGCGCGTGCGCGTCTGCCCACCGGAGAGGGGTTGTCCGAATGCGAGGAATGCGGCGAGCCAATTCCGGATGCGCGCCGGATTGCCCTTCCTGGGGCGCGAACATGTGTCGGTTGCCAGTCGGCGCGCGACAGGCGTCCAGGCTATTCTGCTATCAATCGCCGGGGCAGCAAGGATAGCCAGCTACGCTGACATGGCTTCTAACCTAGACCTGTTTCCGACGCCTGTCGTCTCTGGTCTGGCCTTTCAGGGGGAGGCAGTCGCGTCCGGCGAAGAAGCAGACCTCATCGAGCGGATCGATGAACAGTCGCTCAGTCCGTTCCGCTTCCAGCAGTGGACCGGCAAACGCCTGACGCGATCCTTCGGTTGGAGTTACGATTTCGAGACTGGATCCTTCACGCAGACGGAGCCGATACCCGAGTGGCTTTATACCGTGAAACGGCGGGCCGAGCGATTTGCGGGCCTCGCCGAAGGCGATCTCGTCCAGGCACTTCTCATCCGCTACGATCCGGGGGCCGGCATCGGCTGGCACAGGGACCGTCCGGTCTTCGGGCACGTCGTCGGTCTTTCCTTAGGCAATGCAGCCACCCTTCGCTTGCGACAGCGCCGCGCGGACGGCTTCACGCGGGCCAAGATCGAACTCCCGCCCCGGTCGATCTACCATCTCTCTGGCGAGGTGCGACACAATTGGGAGCACAGCATTGCACCGATGGAGCTCCCCCGATGGTCAATCACGTTTCGAAGTCTCGCACGATGACTGACGGGCCGGTATCTTGAAGAGGGGCAAGGCGCGCCCCACATCCAACCTATCGTTCAACAACGGAAAGGAGGTGGTCAGATGTCTCATTGTCCCACGCTACGTGCGGGAGATTGTCTGGACATGGCCTCCGCGGGGGTCAGGCTCTAAGCCTGCCGCATAAGGCACAGACAATGGAAGGGTCGTCCCGGCTGGGGCGGCCCTTCGTTTTTGTGTGAGGGCGGAAATGAATGTCTAGTCCAGTCGGTGATGCGCAACAAAGGTGGCTCGCCTACCCCGTGCCCCTGGTGATTTAGGGTACGTTGCATGGCCAGGTCACCGGACTACCGAGAGGCTAGGACAGCGTCATCTTCTTCGGACACTCCGGTAAGTCTCCTTACGAGCCCCATCTCGCCCAAGCCGCCCTTCGGGCATCCCGTTGAACGTCCGCTCGCGAATGCCTGTGATTGCGAACGATCCAGAATGTCCGCTTTGAATTAAAGAACTGGGCGAATGTTCGGCGCCATGCTGCATTTATAAGCTGGGTAGGTAGATATTCTAAATCTAAAGTGGATAGTACGAGAACTTTATAATTCAGTAAGACTGAGAACCTCAACAGTACTCGATGAGGGCGGGAGCATGTTGGTATCCTTCGATATTCTTATGAAATCCGAACCAAAGTGCGACGAAATTGCGGATCTAAATAGTGAGACAAGAGTTATTATTAACTTCAACGTATGATTGCGGAGGTTGAGTTTAGGAGAGCAATGTTTGGTAACCAGTGGGAAGTGGCCGAAGGCGAACATTCTGTTTTTGGGCATTTGAGGCATTAGGGTTCAACGTATATCTTGAATTTGGTCGGACAGACCTTGTTCGTAGGTGCTCCACCCCGAGTTGATGCCATAAGGCGCGCGGTGGAAGATCGCTTCGATCCGACGGATCTGACCATTTTCGATTCGGAAAAGCTCACCTAACTGCCACGTCCAGTTAATCTGCTCATGGTCGAAAAAGGCGAATGCGAACACGATCCCGCGCTCTCGATCAACGGCTACGAAGCGACGGTCGCGGACGCGGGAAACGATGTTCTTGAGCGCGGCTTCGAACTGATATTTGCAGGTCATCCGCCCGCGCTTGCCTGTCGTCGGATCAAGCGCATTGGCAAGAACATCCATGCCGTTTTCAAAGCGGATGCAGTCATCCGTGAAGGGATAATAACCTTTGCCGTCGTTCCGCTGGAGCCCGGTGAAGTAATAATTTGCGGTTTTCACCAGCTCTTCGCGCGTTTGACGTTGCGCAACCGGGATCGGCGCCGTGAACCATGGATGGGGCTGCCCCATCTTTTCAACGCCCACGCCGGTCGGCGGGATGTCGCTGCGGCTGCTGTTCGTGTCGGCAGGGCGAGACGCGAGCTGCTCGATCTCGGTTATCCGATCGCCGCGTATTTTCAGTCGCAAGGCGATTGCGACGACAGATTCCTTACCATCGCGATTCTTTTCACGAACCGTGCCAAGAAACGCGACCTGCTGGGTTTCGATGTCCGGTACGGTGAATTTATACGTGCCGAGCGCACTCATCGAATGCCACAGGCCTTCATCACCCAGCGGCAGCTGGATGCCGTTTTCGGTGAATTTCACGTCTCGCGCAAACATGGCTTCGTCCACTTTGGCGTCGCGCATGGCGACCAGATAGCGGTCGACCCAGCCTTCAAGACAAGTGCGCGTGCAAGAGGGAGGGGCCGGCTGCTGAGCAGGTGCCGTCGACCCCACCATCAGCGCGATTGCCGGCGTCACGAATAGTTTCATGCGACACATCGAACCTCTCCCGATCCACCCTACCACTGTTAGGTTTTAACTATTGGTAGCGGGACGATGCGAACGCGCAAGCGAAATTGTTGCGCGAGGGCTGATGCCTCAGGTTTGCGGATCAGGGTCCGGGAAACCGCGGATGAGCGCAGACAGGCCGAAATGGAAGGCGTCGTCCGCTGACGTTACTTCGCGGCCGCGCTTCGCTGCGAGCGATGCTTGCTCATCGATGGTCCAGCCGAGCGTGAAGCGATAGGCCGACATGCGAATGAACCTTGCCTGCGAATGAGCGAAGCCAGCTTCGAGGAGCGGCTGATACAATGTCTGGATGAGCCGCTGCGATCGTTCCGTACCGGTTGGCCCTCCACCAGCGCAGAGAATTGCGCCATCCTTGCAAGACAGCATTGCGCCCCTCGTCATTGTCGAGATGGCCAAGATCCATGCGCGCCAGTCTTCTCCGGGCAATGGATCACGCCAACTGGGCGCAAGCAATTCCTCCGCCACATGATCCAGCAGAACCCGTTTGCTCGCAAAATGATGGTAGAGCGTGGCGCCTTGGACATCGAGCCGTTTCGCCAGCGTACGCATGCTCAGCCCGTCCAGCCCGCCTTCGCGGAGCAGGTCGAACGTCGCTGCGATAATTTGCTGTCGGTCGAGTGGCATCCTGCGAACTTTCCTCACCAGCGGCTCCTTTGGCAAGTGATGTTTCGTGGGTTGACACCTGCCCTATCGTCGTTAGGCTAACAGCGTTAGAAAATAAGAAATTGCTATGGCGCGCTGCAAGTCTCCCAGCGTTGCCGGGAGAGTGGGATGTCTCGACGAACATGGATCGAGCGACTGTCGGTGGCCGCATGTGCCCTGCCGTCGTCGCTTCAAGAAGAGCTCTTCAGGTTCTCCGAGGCGCGCGCGATGGAGCATTTGAGCGGCCTTGCCGATGACCTGATGGGGTTGAAGGCGGGCATCACGATCCCTGCTGCGCTGCCAAGCCGCGGGCTGTTCTTCAGTCGGGCGGGGTAAGGCGATGTCAGCCCGCATTCCTGCCACGACTGCCGCGCTATGCCTCGCTGTCTCTGGCGTCGCGGCCAAGAGCAACCCTGCATCCTATTCAGTTCCGGTCTCATGCGATCGTGGTTGCCTCGAAGCGCTGCTCGATCAGACGCTCGATGCAATGGCAGCGAACGACATCAGCCGGCTCCCGCTCGCCGGCGATGTGAAGGCGACCGAGAATGGCGTTGAGCGCGCATTATGGGACGGGCTATGGGGGACGGCCAATGCGCGCGGTCGCTATCGCATCACCGCCATCGATGCTGAGACCGGCCAGGCGGGCTTCGTCGGGACCATGATGGAGGACGGGCGACCCGTCTATATCGCCCTCCGCATCGGCGTACGCGAGCAGAAGATCGGTGAGATCGAAACGGTGGTCGCGCGCGGGGGAGCGGCCGGTCTCTCCGTTACATCGCCTGGCGCGAAAATCGAGGAGATCGGTACGCCGCGCCCGCAGTTCGAGCGCAACGTGCCGGAGCGCCAGCGCATGTCACGCGAAGAGCTTCTGCGTGTCGCAGATGCCTATTTCGCCAATCTCCAAGGGAGCACGGGCAAGACCAGCGCTCCTTTTGCAAAGGGCTGTGAGCGCATTGAGAATGGCGGACAGACCACAAATCTGAAGACGGTGAGGCCGGGCCGCGAGCGGTTTGACGCGCTGACATTGAGTTGCGAGGGCCAGCAACTCAGTGGCTTCTATGCTTTTGTGACAGGCATCAGGAATCGGCGCTATCCGGTCGTGGATCGTCAGCGCGGGCTGGTCCTGAGCTTTTCTTATTGGGATCATACGGGTGTAGTGAAGGATCTGGTGCTGACCAATGGCCTCACCGTGCCATCACCCTTCCGCGCTCCTCTGACGTTTCAGGTGGCAGAGCTCTTTCAGATCGATGCAGGCAAGCATGATCAGATCGAGGCTGTCATCAATACCGTCCCTTACGGCATGCATTCGGATGTCTGGGACAAATAACTTGGCATCTATCGGAGATCGTCCACCGCAAGCCAGTTGACACAGGCATCAAATGATCGTCTCATATGGGACGGATACTGAGCCATCGTACAGTGATCGTTGTGCGGATGAACCCGCGTCGCGAGGGTGACGAAAGCGCGCCCCGCCGTGAGCCATCCTCAAGCTAAATTTGCGACATAAACATGGGATGGAGCGGGACAGCTCCAAAAAGGGGAGGTCTGAATGGCCGTACAATCACAGCGTTTTTTTCGTCACTATCTGTTGAGCTCTGCCGCGCTTTTCTCGACGGTGCTGGTCTGCGTCATGCCGTCCGCGGCGTTTGCACAAGAAGCCACCGATCCTGCTGTTGGGGGCAGCACCAATTCGGCTGCCGCTGGCGCATCGATCGAGGGCGGCAATAACGACATCGTCGTCACCGGCTCGCGCGTGATCAGCGATGGCTTTTCCGCGCCCTCGCCGGTCACGGTCGTAGCGGCGCAGCAGCTTCTTACCAGCACACCCTCGACGATTGGCGAAGCACTCAACAAGCTGCCGCAGTTCGCCAACTCGGTGCGTCCAACGACGTCGCAGTTTGCGCCTGAGAGCGGTGCGGCGACCCAGCTCAACCTGCGCTCGCTTGGCGCACAGCGCAGCCTGATCCTACTGGACGGGCGCCGGGTTACGCCGAGCACATCCGATGGCATCGTCGATGTGTCGATCTTGCCGGAAGAGCTGGTGCAGCGCGTTGACATCGTCACCGGCGGCGCCTCTGCCGCTTACGGATCGGACGCTGTGGCCGGCGTTGTCAACTTCGTGCTCGATACAAGGTTCAAGGGCATAAAGGCTGCAGCGCAGGCGGGCATTACGCAGCGCGGCGACAATGAGACCCAGAAAATCTCGCTGACGGTTGGCGCCAATGTCGGCGAGCGGCTGCACATTGTCGCGAGCGGCAGTTATTTCATGCAATCTGGCGTGCGGGACTATCGCGATCGCGACTGGTTCCAGTCCTGCGCGCCGCTGGTGCTTGCGGGTCAGACGCCGCTGCGCGTGCGCACCTGCAACCTCAAGACGCCGCTCGAGGCGGATGGCGGCCTGATCGTTTCCGGCCCCTTGCGCGGAATCCAGTTCGGCCCTGGCGGCGTGCCGCAGCCATTCACGTTCGGAAATCCGCTGACGCCAAGTCAGATGGTCGGCGGCAGCGGAGAGGATCAGGGGCTCGACTTTACACCGGTTGCGGCGATCGAACGCAAGACGGCCTATGCCCATGCGCTTTACGAAGCGAGTGATTCCATCGATCTCTATGCCGACGCGCTCTACGGCAACAGCCTCGCCAAGTTTGGCGGCACGTTGATGGGCTTTTACGGCAATACGGCGCTCACCATTTATCGCGACAACGCCTTCCTTCCGCCATCCGTGGCGGCGCAGATGGATGCGGCGGGCATCACCCAATTTACGTTGGGTCATACCATGCGCCAGACCGGTCTGTTACGGAACCTTGGCGAGAGCGAAACGGTGCGCTTTTCTGGCGGCTTCAAAGCGAAGGTCGGTGGCGATTGGAGCCTCGATGGCCATTATGGCTACGGTACCAACCTCCAGACGATCCGCGCGGAAGGCAATCTGACGATCGAACGCGTGTTCGATGCGGTCGATGCGGTCCGCGATCCTGTGACAGGCAACATCGTTTGCAATCGCTCGTTGACGGTGCCAGCCGTGCAGGGCTGTGTGCCGTTCAACGTGTTCGGCCCAGACGCCGCGTCGCAGGCCGCCATCGACTATATCCGGTCCAGCCCTTACGGGGGAACCGGATCGCGGACCTTCGAACGCACCAAGCAGCATGTGGCCGAAATCGTCCTGAGCGGTACGCCCTTTGCGACCTGGGCGGGCGACGTCGCGATCGCCGTTGGCGGCGGCTATCGAAAGGAATCGGTCAATCGGACTGTTGACCCGGGTTCGGACGGGCTCAAATTCCCGAACGGTCAGCCGCGCGGCGTGGCGAATACGCGTTATGCCACCAGCACGTTCGGCGCCTATTTCCTCTCAAATCAACGCCCGATTGTGGGCGGATATGATTTGTGGGAAGTCTTCGGCGAAGCGCTGATCCCGCTCGCCGATGGAGTGCCATTCGCGCAGAAGCTGGACCTGAACCTTGCTGGTCGGCACACGAGCTACAGCACCAGCGGCGGCGTCAACACCTGGAAGGTCGGGCTCAACTGGCAGCCGATCGATGATATCCGCTTCCGCGCGACCCGGTCGCGTGATATCCGTGCGCCAAACTTGCGCGAGCTGTTTTCGACATCCGCTGCGGGGGCGTCCGCCGCGGTCGACCCGTTTCGCAACAATGAAACACCAGTGGTCGTCAGCCAGGCAAATGGCTCGACCGCGCTTAAGCCGGAAGTGGCCGACACGCTCACTGTCGGCGGTGTATTCACGCCTTCCTTCATTCCCGGACTCAACATATCGGCTGATTATTATACGGTGCAGATTGATGATGCGATCGGACAGCTTGGCGTCCAGAACATCATCGATCAGTGCTTCCGAGGTGCCACGGCATTGTGCCCAAGGCTCGAACGCGCGCCCAATGGCGTTCTGTTCCGGGTCGATAATGGCTTCCTCAACATCAATCGCCTGAAAACGCGTGGCCTGGATATCGAAGGCAGCTATCGCACCGAGCTGGGGAGCGGTTCGCTTGGCCTCAGGGCCATTGCATCGCGCGTGTTCGAGCTTTCGACGCTCATTCCGGGGTCGACGGTCGTGAATCGCGCAGGTCAGGTCGGTGTCGATGGCGGTGTGCCGAAGTGGACCTTCAACATCAATGCCACGCTCAAATTCGGCGGTTTCACCGCGAGTGTGGACGAGCGGATTATCGGCGCCGGCACATATGACGCGACGTTCGTGGAAGGCGTGACCATCGATGATAATCATGTTCCGGCAATTACTTACACGGACCTGAGCCTGACGCAGGATATCACAACCGAGAATGGCCGGAAGTTCCAGATATTCGCGACAGTGAACAATCTGCTCGATCAGGATCCTCCGGGCAATGCCGGGAATTTCTTCGTGTTCGCGACGCGGCCCACGAATACCTTCCTTTACGACCAGATCGGGCGCTCCTTCACCGTCGGCGTGCGGGTGCAACTGTAGGCAGTCCGATTTTCACTCTGGCGAGCGCGCAATCTGCGCTCGCCAATTTCTCACAAGATGCAGCCTGCGGATCGTCAACATCATGCGCAGGATGGACATGTTCAATTACGGAAGGGATGGGAATGCTGAGAAAGATAGCCGGTCTGGCGCTCGGATCTTGTATTGCTCTCACCGCCATGCCTGCGATGGCGCAGCAAAGCTGCACACGCACGGCCCTGGAGGAAGCAACCCAATCCTATGTGGCAGCTCAGCAGGCGGGAAATCCCAGCCTGATCAAGCTGGCTCCCGATGCCAAGCTTCAGGAGCAGATGGAGCCCATCACGCTTGCCGCTGCTCTGCTCAACAAACCGCAGAAAATAGATTTTCATCGCGCGATTCATGACACCCAGGGCTGTGAAAGCTTCGTGGAAGTGATCATCACCGATCCAGCGCATCCCTATGTGCTGGGCACGCGGATCAAGCTCACGGGCGATCTGGTCCGCGAAATAGAAACACTGGTTACGGATGCGGATGACTGGCTGTTCAAGGCGTCCAACACGCTGGCTTATTCACGGGCAGAGAAGTGGGACATGATCCCCACGGAGAAGCAGGACAACCGCGAGACAATCATCGCCGCCGCCGATGCCTATCTCAACCTCTTCAACGACCCGACGGTCAGAGTGCCGTGGGGCAGTCCATGCGCGCGACTGGAGGGAGGCATCTATACCGCCAAGGGCGCGCCCGGCGTGGTAAGCAAAGAGGATAGCTGCGCCGTTGGTGTGCCTAAGAACACGCCGCTGGTCGACCGTCGCTATCTTGTCGACCAGGATCTTGGCTCGGTCGTCGTGTTGCTGCGCTTCGGCAACAGCAGCCTGCCCGACAGCCACCTGTTCCGGGTTGAAAATGGCCTGCTTCGCTATGTGCATACCATCACGGTCTGCAAGACGCTCAACTGCGGTTTCCCGGTCAAGCCCATCCCCAATCCGCCGCGCGGCTGAACGAGGGTGACGTCCAGATAACAGAGACTGCAAGGGAGAATTCGGATGGCGGGCACACCCTATCCCAAGGAACAATATAACCGCATTCCGTGGACCAAGCTCAGCGACGCCCAGATCCTGTCAGCACTCCGGCCAGTGGCTGAGACGGGGCCGGCGAGCCACGGCAAGAGGCCCGATCTGCTCGCGGGCAAGCAGTTGCGCATCGTGACCGACAAGGGGCTCACGCTCAATTATCGTTTTACCGGCGCAGACAGGCTGACGGTTGCGGAGAATGGCGCCAAGGCCGTGACTGCAGGCTATGGGGCACTCGCACTGGACGAGATTGTCGTGCTCACTCACCTGATCCCGAACAGTGAGCGCGGCTTTGCTGTGATCATCGACCAAGCCACCAATCTTGCGACGGTGTTTGAGGTCTGGTTCGGCGGGTTTGTCGACAAGCGCGAGGTGATGCGCGAAATCTACCACGGTTATGTCGATGTTGCGGGTAGCGGCCCGCCAGCCGCTCGCCACGCAGCGACCAATCGCGTTGAAGGGAAGGCCTATCACTGGACGCAGGACAATGGCATAGAGACGCTCGAATTTTATCCGAGCGCGGCCTATTCTCATTTCGTGGAACTCACCCGCACAGGCGGCGAACTGGGATTTTGCGGACCCTCCGATTATATCCGCCTGTCCGAAGAAGCCTATATCTACACACGCACCGAGTGCGAGTTCTCGGGGATCTTCACCCTTTACGTGATGGATGTGAACCGGATTGAGCAGATTGGATTTCGATTAGGCTTCGATCAGCGCGACAAGCTGGAATATTACATGTTCCGCGGCCAGGGCGAATGGCTTGGTCAGCTCGCCCAGTTTGAGAAATTCGGCGATACAAGGGGGAATGTCGTGCCCCCGGATGAGCCTGGTAAAGGCGCGCGCCGCGTGTATCGTCCTTTGCGCACCTGGAAGACGCTCACCAAGGCACAGGTCGATGAAGCGGCGAAGACGAAGCTGGTGTTCGACAAGCCGAGCCAAATGGCAAAAAACGGCAATCCCCCCACGGACAAGCTGACGGGCAAGGCGCTGACCGTCCGTTACGACAATGGCCCCTCCATCGAATATCGCTTTGATGAGGCCGATCGTTTGCGATGGCGCTATGTGGGGGAGGTAAACTGGATCACTGCCCGCTACAATGCTTGGGAATCCGCGCCGGGCTTGTATATTTTCGGCCATCTGCTGGAAGGCGCGCCGAACCACGACTGCCATTCGACCGTGATCGATCTCGATGCGGGGCTGGCCACCTGTTTCAACGGCTACGTCAATACACCCTATATCGCCAATGAGGCTGCCGCCCGGACGCTGTTCGGCACGGTGGAAGGGGAGGGGATCCAGCCGCCCAAGTTCAGACGTCATGAGCGAACCAATGAATTGCTCGGTCGTGCGTTGACGTGGAATTACGCGCCCGGCCTCACGTCGATGCACCTCTATTCGACACCGCGCACTGTCTCCTGGATCATCTTCACCGATGAAAACGCGGGGGGAATGGAGTGGAGCGGTTCGGGGGATTTCGTGAAAATTCGCGATCAGATCTATTTTGCGCATTGGCTTGAAGAAGCGTGCAACGGGTCGATGGGCACCTTCCTGATCAACATGCGCACCATGCATGACGCCGGCATCGGCTATCATTGTGACGAGAAGGGGCTGAGCCTTGGCCCCATCGGTGCGCATTCGCGCCACGCTGGCAAGTTGGACCTCGACCGGTTCTACGCGCAAAAGACAAAGAGGAGCGACGCATGACCACCGACACCACTGCATCCCGCCGCTCATTCCTGAAAAGCAGCGCGTTCATCGCAATGCCGCTCATCACCGTGCCCACTGCCGCGCTCGCCGACGACGGCGCTGCTGTGCGGCTGGCGCAATTGGAGGACGAGGCGGCCGTGCGCAAAGTGCATGAGCGCTGGCTGCGCGACACCGCAGGGGCCGTGACGCATCTTGATGGCGCGAGCGCGGTGACCCCAGACCATGATGCCCAGCCCCTCGCGATCCAGATTGCAGACGATGGCCGCAGTGCCATCGCCCGTCAGCCCTGTGTCGTCGAGTCTGCGTCGACGCTGGAGGCAGATTGCACATTCGCGCAAATGGCCTTGGCGCAAGGCAATCGTTGCATGCGCCAGACCGAGCGCCGTGTGCTGATTACGACATTGGCCAAACATGATGATGGATGGGTCGTCACGAAGGTCCGGTTTGCCGAGGCCTAAGATAAATGCGGGTGTGCGCGAGCCAAGCCCCTCGCGCCAAGCGACAGATCAAGGGCAGCTGCGGTTCACCAGCCCGATCTCATGCCATAAGGCACCATATTGAGCACAACTTCTATTTGCGCGATCTTGCCGCGCCGTAGTTTGAACAGTTCAAAGATTTGCCAGGAATAGGGCTGTCGCACGCTGATCGGCACGGTGCGGCCGTCGGTCAGCTTTGCTTCGTGGACGGTTCCTGCATGATCGAGGAAGGGCAGGCTGGCCACAACGCCGCGCTCTGTGTCGATAACCGGAAAGCGCCGATCACGCACCTGCGTCACGAACACGAAATAGCCAAGAGCGAACTGTTCTGCCGGGCCGAGGCCATAAAAGGGTGGCGAGCCCTCCTTGTCGAACTCTGGCGCCTGCGTGGCATAGACGCCATTGTCGAGCCGACGGCATCCCTCCTCAAATGGAGCAATGAAATGCCCGTCGTTGCGCTCGAGCGTGCGGAAGTAGGAATCGGCCAGAGCGGCGAGCGCCTCCCGCGACATGCGGTCCTGCTCCGGAGGCACTTCCTTCCAGATGGGGAGGGGCTTGCCCATGGCAGCCAACTTTTTTGGGCCATCCTTGTAGAACAGGATGTCGGTGCGCGAGATCACCATTTCCGCCTCGGCAATGCGATCGCCGCGCAATGCAAGGCGAATTCCGGCGATCACAGGTCGGTCATTTTCAAGTATCACCGCCGTCATCGCGATGCCGCCCGTTTCGCGATCGATGACAATATGCTGATAGCGGCCGGTGCCATTCGCGGTGCCCCACAGCCCATCGCCCAGCGTCAGCTCTTGCCCATTTTCTGTGAGGCGGAACTCTGGGTGAAGAGGTAAGTTGCCGGGGTCACGCGCGATCAGCCCATCGAGATATCGCATACCGAGTTGTTCAAGATCATCGCGGTTATAGTGCATCAAGCATTCTCCTCACCGCAATAGTGATGGTCCCAAACGGGACTGTCAAGTTGGGCAGTTGACCCCCGCCGTTCACATCGGCTAGCCGGGCTTCCTGAACGTGCACGAACAGACGTCTTGCGATTGGAAATTGAGGGCGGAACGGACTTGGGGCGAAAGATATCCACAGGGGCAATCGACCGCATTCCTGCAGAGCTTCGCCAGCGCGTGCTGGGGGAGGGCGGAGACTGGTTCGGGCTTCGCATGATCCTCATCGGCAATTATTATTCAGCGGAGGCCTTTGCAGCGCTTGCCCAGGACCATGGTCTGCTTCGTGACGAGTTCACCATTCTTGGCTATCTGTCCGACTATGGAGAGATGACCGCGAATGTGATCTGCGCGATGAGCGGGCGACCGAAGAACAGCATCAGTCGCGGGGTGATCAAGCTCACGGCCAACAAGCTCATTACCGCGCGACCGAGCGAAGAGGATCGCCGTTATATGGTGCTCGACGTGACCGACGAGGGTCGCGCGCTTTACATGCAGGCAATGAAGCTGTTCCGGGAGCGAGAAGAGGAGATATTCGGCTTTTTGTCGCGACGCGATTTGGCCAAGCTGGACGATCTGCTGATGAAAATCCTCGCCCACTGGCATGCACGTTGAGTTGACATAATCTCATTTGGGACTATTCCTGCCCCAGCGCGGGAGAGGAATTGTCATGTACGAAGTCGCACCGATCCGTCCGGTCCCGCCCATGGTGCGCGACATGGACCTGGGCAAGAACCGCCAGGAATCGACCACGATACTGGCCGGGCAGGACATCCAGCTCGACCATGACGATGGCGCTGCCCTTATCCTCCGGTTCGGGATCGACAGGGTGACATGGGAGATGAGCGGAGCGGCGGAGCCCGCCTCTGGAGGCGCCCCTTATGATGCGGTTGAGGTTCGCCCAGGCATCTTCTTCGTTCATATCGCCGAGGCGGAGCGCAAACTCGGCCTCACGCATGTGATTGACCGCGAGCAGGGGCGTGCAATTACGGTCTGGGACCAATTGATCGAAGGTGAAAGCGCGATGCGCCGCCTGGTCCGTCCGGCGCGGATCGCGGGCAGCACTGTCGATTATCTGCCAATAGCGGAGAGCCGCGAACTGATCGGCAGGCGCGCTTACTGCCAATATAGTGAAGAAGCCGCGCTGGAACATGTGTACGTCAATTCGCGGGCAATCCTGTGGCAATGGCTGATCTTACCGAGCGATCCCCGCTTCGATGTGCTGAGGACGGAGGTTGGGATCGAGGCCGTGAGTACGTGCAAGGTCGGCGATGAGCTCTTTCTTCTCGCGCTGCACGATGGCGGCTCCATCGAACTGACATTGCTGATGGATTTCGCCCAAGGTCGTAATGTCGGCCAGCTATTTGGCGGGACGGAGGGCGGGATCGTCAGTCGGCCCGTTGGCGCCAAAATCATTCCGCTCGGTTACATCGATTATCCGCAAGGATTTGAGCCTGGCTGATCCTGCCGACCAGCGCCCCCGGAGAGAGCGATGAACGAGCTGCCGATCACAGGGTATCTTAACCGCCTCTCTGCACGTCCTGGTGAGCAGCTTGAGGCGCGGATCAGCGTTCGGCGTGGGGGACGCTATCAGGTGCGGCTGGTGCGGGTCATCTCGGCTGATCCCAACCCTGCCGGACCAGGGTTGCAGTTCGAGGATTTGTCATCCCTGTACCAGACCGAGCAGCTGGGGCATCGCCAGCCGATCCGTCTCGGCTCCTTTGCCGAAGCGCCGGGGCCCGGCATCATCACCGATGCCGCCTGCTGGACAGCGCTCGTCATGCCCTCAATGGCGCAATCTGCGCCGCGCGTCGTGCTTCATCATGCGGGTGCGGCGGCCAAGCTTACGTTGAGCATCGGAAGCGGAAAGGTTGAGGCGCGGCTGGACACGGGGCAGGGGGTCTTCGTTGCTGAGGTCGCGGGGCGGCTGCGCCATGATCGCTGGCACCGTATCTGGGCCAGTCTCGACCTCGGGTCGGGCCGGCTGCTCGTTGGCTTCCATACGCCCGCTCATCTTTATGAGCCAGCCCAGAGCGGTTCCAATGAGGTGGAGGTGGTTCACGCCTCGATGCCTGGTCGAGGTCTCGTGCGGCTCGCGGCGGCCAGACCCGGCGGACAGGAGGAGACTTTCAACGGGAAGATCGAGGACCCGGCCATTCTCGCCTCGTTCCGCGCAGAATGGCCCCGCCCGCTTGAATCGCTTGAGGAGCTTGGCAATCGCCTCATCTGTGGCTGGGATCTCGGGATCGGGATTGATACGCAGCAGATTGTGAGCGTCGGCGGGCAAGGCTGCGACGGGACGCTCGTCAATCTGCCCATGCGCGGCGTGGTCGGTGCACGCTGGACTGGCGCCGAGCAGAGCTGGCGGCATGCTCCTGGCCATTATGCCGCGATCAGGTTCCACGAAGATGATCTGGGTGATTGCGGCTGGGCGCAAAGCTTCGCATTCGCGGTTCCCGAGGGGCTGAAGAGCGGATCCTATGCGCTCCATCTCCGCTGCGAGGATGGTGAGGATTGGCTGCCCTTTTATGTGCTCGCCCCGCGTGACGGGCCGCGCGCGAACGTGGTGTTTCTCGCGCCCACCTTCACCTATCAGGCCTATGGCAACCATGCGATTGGCTGGACCGATGACGCGCTGCGCGCCCGGATAGCAGAATGGGGGGCTTACCCTCATACGCCTGATGACTTTCCGATCTATGGCCGCTGCACGTACAATCATCACCCGGACGGATCGGGTATCGCCTATGCCTCGAGAGCGCGGCCGATCCTGACGATGCGGCCAGGGTTCCTCACTTTCAAGGACAGGGCCGAGGGCGGGTCAGGTGTGCGCCACTACGCCTCGGATTCGCACCTGCTCGGCTGGCTGGAGGCGCGGGAGATCGAGTTTGACGTGATAACGGACGAAGATCTCCATGAGGAAGGAGTCGCGCTGCTCGGCGGATATCGGGTGGTGTTGACGGGCGGCCATCCGGAATATCATACCGCCGAAACGCTCGATGCCTTGCAAGCGCATGTGCAGAGGGGCGGGCGCCTTTGCTATCTTGGTGGCAACGGCTTTTATTGGCGGATCGGCCGAAACCCGTCGCTGCCATGGGCCCTCGAGGTTCGTCGCGCTGAAAATGGCGTACGCGCCTGGGCAGCCGAGCCCGGCGAATATTATCATGCGCTCGATGGCAAGTTCGGAGGCCTATGGAAGCGCAACCGGCGTGATCCACAGCAGCTTGTTTTGACCGGATTCTCGACGCAGGGTCGATATGAATCTGCATGGTTCCGGCGCACCGACGAGTCTCGCCACCCGGCAGTTTCGTGGATATTCGAGGGCGTGGACGGCGAAGTTTTCGGGGATTGCGGCCTCAATTCCGGAGGCGCCGCAGGTTACGAACTTGACCGTGCTGACACGCGACTGGGCACACCGGACGGGGCAGTCGTCATCGCTCGGTCTGAAGGCCTACAGGCGGGCTTCCTGCCGCTCATGGAGGACATGCGCTTTCCCCCTCAAGCGCTTACCGGCGAGGATGCCGGAGCACTCGTGCGGGGTGACATGACCTATTTCGTTACCGAGGGCGGCGGCGCTGTGTTTGCCGCCTCTTCCATAAGTTTCAACGGGAGCCTCTGGTGCAATGGCGCGTTCGGCGGCCCCGTGAGTCGCATTCTCGAAAATGTTGTTCGCCGCTTTTCTCGAGGTACTCACGAGCCGCTGGCGGACTGAATGCTGCTGATTGCGCCTTGAATCCCGCGCGCAATGGCGCTTCTCCAAACCCGGCAAAATTTCCGCTCACCATCGGCAAAGATTTTGCAATCCGGTCCCAAATGAGACTATAATTGCCCTTATGGTGTCGCGAAGGAACGAGGCATCAAACAAGAGGAGAGCGGACATGTTTCGAACGGGGCGGCCGGGCAATTTCATGATCGCGTTGGCGATGCTTGGCGGTGTGGTCATTTCCAGCGGAGCCCTTGCAAGCCCTGCGGATGATCGTGCGGCGATTGAGGATCTTCATGGCCGCTACTTGTTTGCATTCGATTGGCACGACGCGGCGAGCTATGCAGCCACCTTCGCCGAAGATGGCATTCTCGATTATGGTGCTGGCGAGATCAAAGGTCGCAAGGCGATCGCGGCATTTATTGAAGAAGGCCGTAAACGGACTGCTGAAGCGCGCGCAAAGGCGCCTGCCGGGGAGCGTCCGAAGGGAGGACGCCACATCATTTCAAATATCGTCGTCAAACTCGACGGGAACAAGGCGCACGGACTGGCCTACTGGACCCATATGACGAGCGGACCGACAGGTTATGGCACGGTCGATTTCTGGGGCCACTACGAAGACGAACTCGTCAAGGTTGATGGCCAGTGGCTGTATGCGCGTCGCCGCATCTACAATCAGGCCATCCCCGAATGGTCGGCCCAGGACGCCAACCCGGTTGTCACACCCAGCGCCCCGCCGCGCCAGCGCGCGACTCCTGCACAGGGCATATCAGCCAATCGATAAACACTTCTATCGGACGACACGATCATGGGAAGGATGAGGATGATGCGCGCACAATCACTGAATTTGCGTGGAGGACGGGTTTGCGCCGGTCTTATTGCAGCCTTGCTCTGCACGAGTGTTGCGCCCGCAACCACGCCCGCGCCAGCAGCAGCGCCGTGTGAGCGCGCGTGCCTGGAAGGCTTTGTCGGTCGCTATCTCGATGCCGTTGCGGCAAATCAGCCGAGCGCAGTGCCGATCTCGCCGAATGTGCGCTTCACGGAAAACGGCCAGCGCCTGTTAGTCGGCGACGGCTTGTGGAACACAATGAAAGCCCGCGGCAACTATAAGCTGTTCGTCACGGACGTCGCGGCCGGACAAGTCACATTCTTCGGGACTATCCAGGAGGATCATCGCGACGCCGCCAAGTTCAACGGCTCGTTCATTGCACTGCGTCTGCTCGTGCGCGATCAGCAAATCACGGAAGTGGAACAGATCGTGTTCCGCTATCCGGCCGAGACCGACAATGCGAGCTATAACCGGCTGGATGGCATGGCGGTTCATCCCAAGCTCGTAGAGGTGATCCCTCAAAGCGCACGGCTTTCACGCGACCAGTTAATCGCGCAGGCCAACAAATATTTCACCGGCCTTCAGAAGAATGACGGAAAAGGGGATTATCCGTTCACGCCCGATTGTCTGCGTCATGAAAATGGAAAACAAGCGACGCTCGCGCCAACGCCCGCCGGGGAAAAGCGTCCCGACCCCGCCACGGCGACCGGTTATTCGGGTCAGTGGAGTTGCACCGAACAATTCAAGTCGGGGCTGATGGCGTTCGTCAATCGTATTCGCGATCGCCGGTTCGTTGCCGTTGATCCTGAACGAGGCCTCGTATTCGCTTTTGCTTTCTTCGATCATTCGGGTGGCGCGACGCGGACTTTCACCACTGCCAATGGCCGAACGGTCACCGCCGGGCCGGTCCAACCGCATACATGGCAGATTGCGGAGATCTTCAAGATCGAGAAGAATGGCTTGATTTCCAAGATCGACGCCTTGCTTGAACGCGCGCCTTATGGGTTGAATTCAGGCTGGAGTACTTGGGAGCAGGGCATGTCTGACCATGCGCGCGATGTGACGTTCGAGGCGCCGACGGGCATCTGAGAATGCCGATAAATCGAGGCGGTCACGGCATGACGCCTCGACTTCAAGGCCTCTTAAAACTCACGCCAAGAAAGAGGGGCTATGACAAAGCTCGGCGGATTGTCGGTTGGCGGGCCAGCAGAACGGCCCATGCCAGCTTCGTGCTCGATGCTCTGGAGCAGGCGCTTCACGATCGTCGGCCGGCCCATCGGGGCGGCCTCATCCATCATAGCGATCGCGGGTCGCAATACGTCTCCATCAAGTACACCGAGCGCCTCGCCGAAGCCGGGATAGAACCCTCGGTCGGCAGCGTCGGCGATAGCTACGACAACGCTTTGGCCGAGACGATCAATGACCTTTACAAGGCTGAGGTGATCCACAGGCGTGGACCATGGCGCAGCTTCGAAGCCGTCGAATATGCCACGCTCGAATGGGTCGACTGGTTCAACCATCGTCGGCTGCTGGAGCCCATCGGCAACATCCCTCCTGCCGAAGCCGAAGAACAATATTATGCTGCCGCGGCCAACATCGATATGGCAGCGTGTCTCACCACCCAATGCCTCCGGCAGACCCGGCGCGGTTCACCCTGCGGTACGATCAGGAGACCAGGTTATATGACAACTGCTGCCCTCGATGCGGGTGGTCGTCCCGTCGATCGCAACCACCAGGCCTCCAGGCCGATGCCGTCATCAGCGGGGCCGACAATCCGGGGCTGCAACTGAGGGCGGCAGCTGACCGCTCGCCAGCTTGCCACCGAATGTCACATGATCCGCGATGATATCGGGCCATATGGGCGGAAATCGGTTCAGCAGCGCTGCGCGATCGATCACATCGGGTTTCCAGCCGATCACCGCCATCGTCAGTCTCCGGGCCTGCGTCGCCTGCCTATGCCTTGTCCGCCAGTTCGATCCAGACCGGCGCATGATCGCTGGTCTTTTCCCAGCCCCGGACATGGCGGTCGACCTGCGCGTCGAGAAGCCGATCCGACAGCGTTGGGCTGAGGAGAAGGTGGTCGATCCGCAAGCCTGCATTACGGGCATAGGCATTCCGGAAATAATCCCAGAAAGTGTAGATCGTCTCCCCGGGATGAACCGAGCGTAGCGCGTCGGTCCAGCCCTGATCCAGAAGCCGGGAATAGGCCGCTCTCACGTCGGGTGCGAACAGCGCGTCGTCGAGCCAGCGCTCCGGCTTGTATACGTCGAGGTCAGTCGGCATCACATTGAAGTCCCCGGCCAGCATGACGGGCAGGCCCGTCTCGATCAGGCCTCTGGCGTGCTCGATAAGTCGCTCAAACCAGCGCAGCTTGTAATCGAACTTAGGTCCCGGGCGAGGGTTGCCGTTGGGGAGATAGAGCGCTCCGATCAGGATCCCGTTGACAGCTGCTTCGATATAGCGGCTGTGACGGTCATCGGGATCGCCCGGAAGGCCGCGACGTGTCTCGTGAATCTCGCCGACGCGGCTCAGAATCGCGACGCCGTTCCAGCTTTTCTGGCCCTGCCAGATCGCATCGTAACCCAGCTCACGGATCGGCTGCGCCGGAAAGCGCTCATCAGGGCTCTTCAGTTCCTGGAGACAAACGATATCTGGCCCGGCTTCCTGGAGCCAGCGAAGCAGGACGGGGAGGCGGCCGTTGACCCCATTCACATTGTAGGTCGCAATCTTCACACCGCTCGAAATGAC
The DNA here is from genome assembly GCF_000283515.1 of Sphingobium sp. SYK-6. Taxonomy (GTDB): domain Bacteria; phylum Pseudomonadota; class Alphaproteobacteria; order Sphingomonadales; family Sphingomonadaceae; genus Sphingobium; species Sphingobium lignivorans. Next base: position 2,836,737 of record NC_015976.1, on the reverse strand, counting down.
GCGACGAACGAGTCGTTCCAGGATCAGCTCGCGACGAACCGGGGTTCGGTCGCGAAATGCTGGAATCAGATTCGTCAGCGCCGCGATCGTCGTCTTCGCATCCCTGGGTGCACAAAAATACCACCGGCCTCCTCCCGGAGAGGAGCATGCTTCAGCTGGTCGTCTACCAGGATGTCACCCGAACGGTGCCTGGTGAAAGCAGATCAGGCATGGGCGTTGAGGGTCGCCGCAAGGATGCGCGGCGTTTCGGTCGTTCGTCGCTGGTGATAACGCGCGAGAGCGCGGTTCAGACGGGTCCGTCCGATGGCGGCTGCCAGTCCGGTCATTTCCTCCAGTTCCTCTGCCAGTCCATCGAGCACCTGCTGCTCGGCACGCCGGAAGGGCGCCAGGCGGTCGTTGAGCTGTCCGACCGCCCGCAGATTTTCACCACTGCCGGTTGCAGCAGCGATCCGCAGGAACATGGCCGCGGTTCTTCCGGCGATGGTCTCTGCGTCTTCCGGCGGGCGGATATCGCGGACCATATCGACTTTCGCCCGGCTCGTGGCGACCCCGATCACCAGTCCGTTCCAGGCATAGAGATCGCGCAGCTCCATCTCGGTGAGCCGGGGCACCCGGAACCCGTTGTGCTGCGGCGTCTCCACCAGCTGCTCGCCGGTCAGACGGTGGAGCGCATCGCGGACCGGTGTGATGCTTGCGCCAAGTTCATGGCCGATGACGGCCGGCTCGACCGGCGCGCCCGGGGCGAGCACGCCATCGCGAAGCTGGCGTTTCAGCTCCCGGTAAATGCGCTCGAATGTGACGCCGGGGCTCATTCTCCCGCCGACCGGCATTCTTCCTGGCCGGCAACATAGGCGTCGACCAGCGCCTGCTGGTCGGGCCGCAACGCGTCGACCGCCCCGAGATGAGCCGCAAGATTGTCCGCCAGCAGCACCGACGGGCACTGACCTTCGTAATTGCCGAGATTGGGACGGTGCTGCCGGTATCCGACAAGCGCGGCAAGGTCGGGCGCAAAGTGACGCGCGATCGCAGGCGGATAGGCCAGCCACTGATTCTCATAGGGTTTGAGCCAGCCCAGACAGTAGCTCACGATCGTCCCGCGCCGCACGCTGTCGCTCCGGTTGCCGCCGGCACCGTGCAGCGTCGAGCCCAGGAACAGCAGAGCCGCGCCGGGATCGATTTCGACCGTGACCGGCGATCCGGCGGGCCCGGGCTGCAGCGCATGCTGTCCGTGGCTGTGCGGCCAGACAAGCGTGGCACCGTTTTCCTCGCGATACGGCGTGAACGGCCACATCACATTGACCAGATATTCGACTTCGCCGGGCGTTCCCCGCCACATGTCCTGATCCCGGTGCGGGAGTTGCGCAAGCGCCCCCGGATGCAGGGCGATCGCCTGCGTCAGGTTGAGCTGGATGTTCTCGCACCATGGCCCCAGCACGCGTCCGGCAATGCCGAGGACCAGCGGGTTCATGACCAGCGCTGCCGCATGTGATGAACGGGCGAGCAGGCGCCCAAACCGCCGTGTCCGCGCGCCGTAGAAGCCGCCCTGACAAAAGGGCGTGTCTGCGAAGTCCCCGGCAAGATCCTGGTCGAGCGCCGCAATGGTGCCGGGCGACATGACATCGGGAATGACACAATAGCCCTGATCGAGCAGGCGCGTGGTCCAGGCGTCGATCTCCATGTCGCGATCGGCCGATGGCACCGGGCGGATCATCTGCATCACGCCGCCTCCCGCCTCGTTTCGGGTTGCTCGCTGCGAATACCCGCCCGTGCCAGCAGCGCCGGCGTATCGCGCGTGATGTCGATGCGAAGCGCGCCCAGCATCATGCCGTCGATCCTCTGCGGCAGCCCGAGCGGCCGGCAGCGCCAGCCGAAGGCCAGGATCTGCTGCAGCCAGCCGATCTCGGCCACACCCGTATACATCGAAATCCCCGTTTTCAGCGCGTGATCGACAAGTGCCGTGACCAGCGTATCGCGTGCCTGCCGCCGCCGCGCGGCGTTGAGGCCGCGGTCGAGGCAGAACCGGGTGATCTCGAGAATATCCTCCCCGCGCGGTGGCGCTTCCTCGCACAGCGTACCGAACAGGCTGTCGAGGATATGCGGCCGTGTGGTCGGCAGCAGCCGCGCCGATGCCCGATGCCGCCCCTCGCCGTCGGTGAGGATCAGGTAGCGCGCATGGACATCATCGAACTGGTCGACTTCATAGCGCCCGTCGAGAATGGGAAGGTCCCATCCGAGAAGGTCGACAAACACGCGCTTGCGCGCCTCGAACATCGCGCGCATCGCCGCGTCCTCGCTGCTGCTGCCCGCACTGACCGTAAAGAGCATGACCGGAGCTCCCTGCCTCGTGAAAGGCCCCGATCATCCGCCCGGCTGCCCGCCAGGACCATTCCCCAGAAATGGGGATATCAACGCCGCAGCACATCGACGAAGGTCAGCGTTCCGTCGAACAGCGCATGCACCGTCAGTTGCGCCCGCTTGCCGACACCATAGCGCTCGCGCGCCTGCTTGAGATGCTGGATCACCGTTTCATGACTGATGCCAAGTATCTTCGCGATCTCCCAGTCGGATTTGCCGCGCGCGGCCCAGTAGACGCAGTCCCGCTGCCGGTCGGTGAGCCGCGGCCGGGCGGGTGCCGGCATGCGCAGGGCCGAGACCCTGCGCGCGCCTTCGAATGCGATCGCCCCGACAAGCTGGATGAGCGGGAGCCGTTCTTCCCGCAATGGCTGCCCCGCTGCAACGGCGAAAGAACAGGAGCCCGCGGATTCGCCCGGGACATGCGCCGGCACCGTAAATCCTTCGCCGATACCGGCACGCTGCGAGCGCTCGAGAATGTCGCGGTCGCGCGCCGTCAGTTCGATCATCCCGGCCAGTCGCGACCAGGAAAAGCCAACGTTGGTCTGCTGGCTTGCCCGATGCACGGGATCGGACAGTCCCAGATGGTGCGCGTCAAAATAGTCGACCCATGCTGCAGGATAATTGTGCAGCCTGATTGCCGGTTGCGGCGCGAGAGGAACGTCCACATGGTGGGTCAGCGCGAAATAGTGAAACCCCATTTCGCGCGCCACATCGTGCAATATCGTGGCCAGCGCCTCGGCCGTCTGCGCCTCATCCACCGCATCTGCAAACTCCCGGGCGATCCTGGTCAGCAACATAGCATGCGCCACATCGATGCGGGAGACGCCCCAGGCTGCGATGCTCCCGTGACAGCATTCAAGAGTCTGCAGACACCGATTCTCAGTCGGCGCGGCAGATCGTTCGGCAAGTGCGGAATGCTATGTAGCCCGTTGCGACTGTGCAAATATATTTGCTTTCGTTCCCGGTACGGCTGTTCCTTTCATGCCGGCGGAGCGCGGGGCTGATCATCGCCCTGACTGGCGCTCCGGCGCGCCTTATTGCGCGCTGGAGGGCATCGATCGTGCCGGCCTCGCCTGGGAATGGTTGCGCCGCGATCCGGGCTATGTGGCGTCCTGGCACGGTTTTGGAGGGACTTCGGCCCCCGGAACGCAGGTATTTCCTTTGCAGGCAGATGCGTCGGCACGGCCGTGGGGGCTCCACTTTCGCGGAATGTCCAGATCGTCCGGCGCCCGCCGCACGGCTGCTCTGGCGTGCCGCTTTTGACCCGCACGTGCTGCGGGTGCGCGCCGAGCCGACTGCCCCTGACGACCCCGAAGCGCTTGATCTGACCCGGCTCGGCCATCAGGCAACCCTTGCCCGCGACGACGATGGCCGCGAATATCTTGCCCTGTCGAATGGGTGGCACCGTGTCCGGCTCGATGTGATCGAAGGTTCAATATGCGCGTCCAGGCAGGTCAGGCTGCACTATCAGCTGTCCGGCTTTACCGGCCTTGAGCCCCGTCTTCGCGCACTTCGCCAGTTACTCGCTCTCCAACGCGACGACGGCTTCGATCCTTCTCTCTTTCCACGTCTCCCCCGGATGGCACAGCGGCTGGAAGCCCTGCGCGTCTCCGACGCACTGGCGGACGGCGCCTCCTATCGGGATGTCGCCATTGCGCTGTTTGGCATCAGGCGTGTTCGCGAGGAATGGGGTGGCCGCTCGGACTTTCTCCTTTCCCGCGTGCGTCGTCGTGTGGCCGAAGCGCGGCGGATGGCCAGCGGTGAATATCGGCATCTGCTCCTGCCTTAGCGCGCTGCGGGCGCGCCAGGACGATAGCCCGCGCTCAGGTCCGGTCTGCTCCTGTCCTTTTGATGCCGGGCCGAAATGACCCTCACACACCGTATCGAACAGGGCGGTCACCTTCACGCCATCGCCGGCATAGTCGTTTGTCCCGTCCGATCAGGCGCTGTCGATTGTTCAGCGCGCGCTCTCACCGGATCACTCCGTGAGTGCCTGGCAGTCCACGCCTGATTTCGACCCCGTCCGCAACAAAGGCGTCCAGAGCGCACGGCCGCCATAGAACGAAGGGCGCCGCCCGGCATCGACCGCCACCGACCCGATGGTTCGCCATATGCAGGAACATGAGCTGGTCATCTCGCCCGGGCATCATCTGCTGCAACAGGATTTCGAGACTTTCCTTAAGGCGGCTGGCGACACAGGCGTCCATGCCAGGCCCGACCGCGTCGATGTGCGCTTTCGGGATGCAACGCAAGGTCCGGTCCTGGCCGGGATCACGCCGACGGAACCGGCAACGGTCCGGTTCGCTATTCGGGCCGCGATCGGGCAGCTTCTCGATTTTCATCAGCGCGCGAAGGGGAATCCCGCGAAGCTGATCGTCATCGACGATCAGCCCTGCAAGGAAGATATGGAACTCGCCCTCGTCAGCGGCTTCGGGATCGCCTGGCGGTCCGGAAAGAGCGTCGACTGTCGGTGGCCAAAAGGTCGATAGCGCCTCGCCCATACGCGCGACCGCGCTCTACTCCGGCCGGGGCGTTGCCGCCGGCCTCCGCCGGGCCCCTGCAGGTCACGGCCTGACGGTCACGATCGTAATGCAGTCGCCGCGCCTCATCGGCGCGACGGCGTTGCCTGGAGCCTCTCCCGGTGGCGCGGGAGTGGGCAGCGCTCCCGGCTAGGGCCGGCGGTCGCCGGCTTGCAACCCTGCGCTTCGCGCCGGGTGCTCCATTGCATTGCGCCCCTTCGGGTGCCGCCGTCGCCTGCCGGCCCTTTCCGTCCGCATCTCGCCGCCCACCCCCGCTTTCCGGGGAGGCCAAGCGCATTTTGGGTGGCGAAGGAGGAAACGTCATGCGCCAATCCAACGCCCGTGTGCGGGGCAAAGCCGGGAAACAGGAACGCGAACAGGGCTCCTCGCCGCGCGCCGATCTCTACCAGACCGTCACCGCCCGCATCGTCGCCGAACTGGAGGCGGGCCGCTTCCCCTGGGTACAGCCGTGGGGAAAGGTCGGGGACGGTTCGCCCGTTCCCGGTCTGCCGATGAACGCGCTGACCCGCCGCGCTTATTCCGGCATCAATATCCTGATCCTGTGGGGCGCGGTCATCGAGCGGGGCTGGCCCTCACAAGGCTGGCTCACCTTCCGTCAGGCTTCGCAAGCGGGCGGTGCGGTCCGCAAGGGCGAGCGCGGAACGACCGTTGTCTATGCCGACCGCTTCGTCCCCGAAGCCGAGGCCGAGCGCGCGCGGGAACGCGGCGACGAGGCCCGGGCGATCCCGTTCCTCAGACGCTTCACCGTCTTCAATGTCGCGCAGTGCGAGGGGCTGCGGCCCGGTCTCATGCCTGATCCGGTGCGGCTTCCCGCGCGCGAGATCGTGCCGGTTGCGGAAGAGGTGATCGCGGCCAGCGGCGTGGATTTTCGCATCGGCGGCGATCGCGCCTTCTATGTGCCCGCCCATGACTTCGTACAGGTGCCCCCGCAGCCCGCTTTCTTCGAGCAGATCAATTATTACCGCACCTGCCTGCACGAACTGACCCATGCCACCGGCCACGCCAGGCGGCTCAATCGCAACCTGACCGGCGCCTTCGGATCGAACGACTATGCCCGCGAGGAACTGGTCGCCGAAATGGGATCGGCCTTCCTGTGCGCCGCGCTGGGCATCGTGCCGACCGTCCGCCATGCCGACTACCTCGCGTCATGGCTTGAGGTTTGCCAGGAGGACAGCCGGGCGATCTTCCGCGCCGCCAGTCAGGCAAGCAAGGCCGCCGACTGGCTGCTGACCCGGCATCGCGAAGCGCAGGATGCGCGCGTCGGAGGGAGGATCGCGGCATGATCCTCCTCACGCCCGGGCTTCGCGCCGCCCTGCAGGCCAACGCCGGCAACATCAATCTGCCCGGCCACGATCCGCTGCCCCTGGTCAAATTGTTCAATCCCCTGGGCGCGGCCACATGGCTGGCGACCGAGCTTTACGAGGATGGCGACACCCTGTTCGGCCTTGCCGATCTCGGGTTCGGCTGCCCCGGGCTCGGGGTGTTCAGCCTGTCCGAAATCGCCAGCGTCCGCCTGCCGTACGGCCTGCGCATCGAACGCGACATCGCGTTCGGGACGGACCGGCCGCTGTCGGTCTGGGCCGAATGGGCGCGCCGCGCCGGTTCGATCCTCCAAGCCGAATCGCTGCTCCGCCGCGCAGCGCGCGGCGCTTCCGAGCTTCCGACCGGCAACGGCGGATGACGCGGGCGGCCGTTCGCCGCCGATCAGAAAGCCGGTCCCGCCATCCGGCAAGATCAACGGGACCGGCACTCAAAAGGAGTAGTCCCATGAAACTCGACTTCATCGATCATGACAAGCTGTTCATCGACAAGACAAATATGCGCTACGGCAGACGCGCCCTGGACGTGAGCGACATCATCGCCACTGTCCGCAAGCGCGGCATCATACTGCCGCTGCTGGTCAAGCCCGCCAATGACGAAGGCCGTTGCGGCATCGTCGCAGGCGCGCGGCGCTGGACCGCCGATGGCATTGCCCGCGCCGAAGGCATCGACCACGGGCCTTTGCCCTGCGCCATTCTCGGGGACGGCGATGATGCCGCCGCCATCGAAGCCTCGATGATCGAGAACATGGCGCGGCTCGACCCCGACGAGGTGACCCAGTGGGAGAGCTTCGCCCGGCTGGTCAGGGAAGGCCGCGACGTGGCCGACATTTCGGAGACCTTCGGGCTGCCCGAGTTGACGGTCCGGCGCGTCCTCGCCCTTGGCAATCTGCTCCCGCGTATCCGCGATCTCTACCGCAGGGAGAAGATCGATGCGGCCACTGTCCGCCACCTGACCCTTGCCAGAGAGAGCCAGCAAAAGGCATGGCTGGCGCTGATCGACGATCCGCAAGCCCGGGCGCCGACCGGGCATCAGGTGAAGGCATGGCTGTTCGGAGGACAGGCGATCCCGGTCAGGCACGCCCTGTTCGACGTGGACAGCTTCAAGGGGCCGATCACCGGCGATCTTTTCGGCGAGGACCGCTATTTCGCGGACGCTGATGCTTTCTGGACCGCACAGAATGCGGCGATCGAGACCAAGAAGGCCGCCTATCTGGAAAATGGCTGGAGCGATGTCGTGATCGTGCCGCCCGGCGAGCATTTCCAGACCTGGGAGCATGAACGCGCGCAGAAGCGCAAGGGCGGGCGCGTCTATATTGCCCTGCGCGCCAATGGCGAGGTGGTGTTCCATGAGGGCTATCTCACGCGCAAGGAAGCCCGCCGCGCTGAAACGGGCGCGACCCCCGCGAGCGGGACGAAGCCGGTGCGCGCCGAACTCACCAGCACCCTCGCCGCCTATGTCCATCTCCATCGCCATGCGGCGGTGCGGGCCGCTCTCCTTAGCCATCCGGCGGTCGCGCTGCGTCTCATGGTCGCCCATGCCATCGTCGGCTCGCACCTGTGGAGCGTGAAGCCCGACCCGCAGACCGCTCGCAACGATGCGGTGCGCGAGTCCGTCGAAACCTGCCTTGCCGAAACCCGCTTCGACGAGCATCGCCGCGCCGTGTTCGCGCTGCTCGGTTTCTCGCCCGAGGAAGCGACCGTGACCGGCGGCAATGGCGACGATTATGGCGTGGCGAGCCTGTTCCTGCGCCTGCTCAACCTGTCCGACCCGGCGCTGATGGAGGTCATCGTCCTTGTCATGGGCGAAACGCTGGCAGTCGGCAGCGCCGCCGTCGATGCGGTCGGCGCCTGTCTGACCGTCGATATGGCCGACTGGTGGCAGGCCGACGCGGCTTTGTTCGAGCTGATCCGTGATAAGGAAGTGCTCGGCCAGATCGTCGCCGAAATGGCGGGCGAGCAGGTCGCCAGCGCCAATGCGGACGAGACGACCATGACCCTGAAGCGCATCGTCCGCGATCATCTCGACGGCAAGGATGGGAGGACCAGGGTCGAACGCTGGGTGCCGAAATGGATGGCCTTCCCCCCCGCCGCCTATACCGCGCGCGGCGGCGTCGCCACCGTCGCCGCCCATGCCAGGGTCGAAGCGGCGCGGGCGATGCTTGCGGGCGAAGCCGAGGCCGAGCCGATGGCGCTCGCGGCCTGATCTCGATGCGGGCGGCGGTTTTCCGCCGTCCGCTCTTCTTTCCGGCTGGTTGAAAATTTCGCCGCTCGCCTCGGCCCTGACGGGCGTCGGCGCGCGGCATTTCGTTTCAGGGAACGGGCAGGTCCGGGTCATCCTCGACGATGCGGCGGAAACCGGTTGCGACATATTTCTGATATTGCGGCTTTACAGGCTCAGTCTGCGCGCGTGTGCTTGCCGTTGGACCAGATCGACCGCTTGCCGCTGTTCTTGCCGCCTGGCATTGATGCAGTTCCGGCGCATGGATACCGCCGATCCGGATGCGTTCGCCGCTCTCCAGCTGGAAGGTATCGCCATCGGTTACATCAGCAATCCGACCGGTGACAGGTGCTCCAATGGCGCGGTCAGCGGCAGGGCAAACGCACCGACCGGAAAAGACAGCCTGATCGGCATGCTATTTCCGCGCGCGGCGGATCACGATTCGTGTCTCGCCGCAGATTGAGCAGACATCCTTGCGGCGCTCGAACCCCGCACTGCCAGCCAGCTCGCGTGTCTTGTGATTGGCATGCTGGCGCACCGAAAGGCCGAGCTTGCCGGTGATGCAGTCGTCGCAGATCGGTGTCGGCGCCAGCCGCTCGACCAATCCCCGCACCTGATCCAGTACCGTCATCGTTCCCCCTCCGTCCGCCGCTTGTAGGAGCGTCGCGGCGGGCGGGCAACGGGCGGCAGGGGGACCACAGGCGCTGGTTTCGGGCGTAGGCCGTCCCATCGGGGCTGACGCATTCCCGTTTCATTGTCGCCCGACTTTTCGGTCTGCGCTGCCGGCGGCCTGTTCGATTGAGCGGTTTGCCGCTGTCCGTCCTTCATCGCGCAACGGCGAACCGACGGGCTTCTTCCCCGGCGTGTGCCACGCCTTCCTCGCGCGGCAAGAAGCCCGCCTCCCGCCGTCCTCCGCTTCCGCTTCGGCCCTGCGGGTGCGCGCCGTCCGGCCTGCGGCCCGACAACCGCATCGAGGCCGCAATCGGGCGGCGTCGAGACTGAAAAGGAATGACGACATGGCACAGATTGGCAGCTTCATCCGCGGCGAGAACGGCATCTACACCGGCGAAATCCGCACCCTGACCCTGCGCGTCAAGGCCACGATCCGGCCCTGCGAGCGCGAGCATGACAAGGCGCCCGACCACCGCGTCAACGCCAACGGCGTCGAATTCGGCGCGGGCTGGACCAAGGCGGCGCGCGAAACCGGCCTCGAATATCTGAGCCTCAAGCTCGACGATCCGTCCTTCCCGGCCCCGATCTATGCGACGCTCACCCAGAGCGACGAAGGCGAGCACAAGCTCATCTGGTCGCGCTGACCGGCCAAAGGAGTGTCGAATTCGCCTCTGGCGGATTCGACACTCCCACCATCGCCGTCGGCAGGCGAAGTACGCCGTACCGGGCCGCCCCCAGACCAGCACGGCGCCGCCCGGAACGGAGCCCGACATGGACGATGATGATATGACGCGCGCCGAGCGTGCGCGCACCAGCAATCCGTTTCTCAACACCGCCCAGGCCGGACACTTTCTCGGCCTGTCGATGCGCACACTGGAGCGCATGCGCCGGCGCGGAGAAGGTCCCGCCTTCCGCCGCCACGCGCGCTATGTCCTCTACCATATCGACGATCTCATCGCCTGGTCCGAGGCCTCGCGCAACGGAGGCCGGCGATGAGCGGGCGCGGGCTTTCCCGCTGGGGCGATGCGCTGCGGGACGCCAGGCAGCGCCGCCGCACGCTCCGCCATCGCGCAGCGATCCTCGGGATCGGGGTCGCATGTCTCGCCGCAACGATCGCGCTGCCGCCGCGCCAGCTACTGGTCTGGAATACATCGGCCAGCGCGCCGGTCGGCCTCTATGCCGTGACCGCGCCCGAGCGAATTCGGACCGGCGATATGGTGATCGCCTGGCCACCCGAGACCGCGCGCCGGCTTGGTGCGGAGCGCCGCTACATCCCCTTCAATGTACCGCTGGTGAAGCGCGTCGCCGCCGCGCCGGGCGACAGGGTCTGCGCATCCGGGTCGGCGTTGAGCGTCAACGATCGGACAATTGCGCGGCGTCTGACCACCGATGCGCGTGGTCGTCCGATGCCCTGGTGGACCGGCTGCGTCACCTTGCGCGATGGCGCATTGCTCCTCCTGATGGACAACCCGGCGTCATTCGACGGGCGCTATTTCGGGCCGACCCAAGCGGATGGCATCATCGGCAAGGCGCATCTTTTGTGGCGGCGCTGAAGACGATCGCGGTCGCGCTGGCACTGCTGGTCGCGGCCCCGGCAAGCGCTCGTGTCGCTGAAGATCCGGTCTCGAGATGGCAGCCGATCATCGCCGAAGCCTCACAGCGCTTCGGCCTACCGGAAGCCTGGATCATTGCCGTCATGCGCGCCGAAAGCCGCGGAAGGACGACCCTCGATGGCCAACCGATCACCAGCCGTGCCGGAGCGATGGGCCTGATGCAGCTCATGCCGGGCACCTATGCGGAAATGCGCGGCCGGCTCGGGCTTGGGCCCGATCCTCATGATCCGCGCGACAACATCCTGGCGGGCGCGGCCTATCTGCGGCTGATGCATGATCGGTTCGGCTACCCGGGGCTGTTTGGGGCCTACAATGCCGGCCCAACACGCTATGCGGAGCACCTTCGGACGGGCCGTCCGCTTCCGGGCGAGACCCGGGCCTATCTCGCGGTGCTTGCCCGGATGCCATTTTCGCCTGCCATGCCGCCTGGCATTCTTTCCGGCGACAGGCTGTTTTTCTCTGCGGGCAGGGCTACTGGACAGCCCCCCCGACAGCCGAATGGCAATGGCATTTTTGTCGATCTAAACACGGCTTCCGACCGCGCGCGACCATAGGGCGGCGCAACCCGGAAAGGGGATGTCTGCTCAGTTCGTCCCAGTGTGCAGGCTGGATCGGGCCGCCTCAAGAGACGACGGGGCCCCACCATTTTCCTGGCGAACCAGCGTCGGCTCTCCTTCGTCAGCGTCGCGCGGCGCCAGGAAAATCGTGACCCCCATCGCCGCTCGTGCGGTCGTGGCGCCCAGCGCCACGATCTCCTGACCCGACCCGATCCACCCAGCGGCCAGCCTCGTCTTTCACAGCAAAGCGAGGAACCGGACATGACAATCGAAGCTCAGATCGAGGAGCTGCGCGCCGAGCTAGGAGCCATATCGAACCCTGTCGAGGAGGCTCAGATCAGGGCCGAACTGGCGATGGCGCTGACGGAGAAAGCGCGGCTCGAGGCCGCGTTGGGAACAGGAAACGCAGCGCTGGAATGACCGGTCCGGAGCGATGTCCGCAAGGGCGTCGCTCCCCCATTTTGATCGTTGCACGGAGAACGTGATCGAGCACGAAGTGGCAGCAGGGGCGGGGAGCAGGAGCAGAAGGGGTAAGGCAAGATAGAGAAGCTACAGCACTACCGGCTCCGCCGCCATGCCATAAGTTATTGTCTGCACATTGTTTTTCTAGAGCGGAAAACAGTGCCGCCGGTGCGAAGGCAGTGCCGGTTGGGCAAGAAATGGCGGATTTCCGCCATGTTCAGCGGCACCGGTTTTCATGGATTTCGCCAGCGCGCATGGTCGGCTTTTCGCTGGCCGGATCACCCTTTCCATGAGCACCGAAGACGAGTTCGAGCCTCGGCTGGGCCGCATCCGCGGCGGTAGCAAGTCGCGGTCGCCGCGCAAGTTTCTCCACCGCGTCATCGCCGCCGCCAACCTCGCGCGCGGCGGCGCGCCGGGACTGTCGCGCAAGCCGGGCTTCACCGGCAGCCGGATCGGGCGCGGCGCCGGGGTCGGCCGCGTGCTCGCCAGCCGCGACCGCTTCGCCGCGTTTCGCCAGCGCCGCGTCATCGTCAAGATCAGGCCGGTCACCCTGGGCGGCAAGGGTTTCGCTGTCGCCAAGGCGCATCTTCGCTATGTCGAGCGTGATGGCACCACCCGCGATGGCGATCGCGGCCAGCTCTATGGCGCCGAAACCGACAAGGTCGATCGCAACGCCTGGCTCGACCAGGCCAGGGACGACCGTCACCAGTTCCGCATCATCGTCAGCCCCGAGGACGGCGCGGACTATGAGGATCTGAAGCCGCTCACCCGGCGTCTCATGACCCGGATGGAGGAGGATCTCGGAACGAAGCTCGATTGGGTGGCGGTCGATCATTACAATACGGGCCACCCGCACACCCATATCATCGTCCGCGGGATCGACGAGCGCGGCCGCGATCTCGTCATCGCCCGCGACTATATCAGCCACGGCCTGCGCGAGCGCGCCTGCGAGCTGGTCGATCTCGACCTGGGACCGCGCACTGACGACGCGATCGAGCAGCGACTGCGCGCCGAGGTCGGACAGGAACGACTGACCAGCATCGACCGCGCGCTGATCCGCGAGGCCGACGCCAATATCCTCGTCAGCTCGGACGCGCGTGGCGCCTTCGATCAGGCCATCCGCATGGGCCGGCTGAAGAAGCTGGAGCGCCTGGGCCTGGCAACGCAGTTCGGCGCGGCCCATTGGCGGCTTGCGCCGGATCTCGCAGGCACGCTCCGGCGCATGGGCGAGCGCGGCGACATCATCCGCACGATGCAGCGTGCTTATGCCGCGCGCGGCCAGGCGCTGGCGATCGCCGACCAGGCAATCTACGATCCCACCGCGCCGGGTGCCCGTCCGCTGGTCGGTCGTATCGCCGAGCGCGGCCTGTCCGATGAACATGCCGATCGCCATTACCTGATCGTCGAGGCGGCCGACGGACGCTCGCACTATGTTGCGATCGGCAAGGGCGAAAATGTCGAGGCTCATGCGACCGGCGCGATCGTTCGCATTACGCCGGTCGAAACGGGCATCCGCGCTGCCGATCGCACCGTGGCTGAAGTCGCTGCCGCCAATGGCGGGCGTTTTACGGTTGATGCGCATCTTCGCCACGATCCGAGCGCCACCGAAGCGTTCGCCGAAAGTCATGTGCGCCGGCTGGAGGCGATGCGGCGACTGACGAAGGCGGTTGAGCGGGAGCCCGACGGCGCCTGGATCATCGCGCCCGATCATCTCGACCGCGCCGCCGCCTATGAAGCGGCGCGCGCCAGGGATCGGCCGATTGCGGTGGAAACACTCTCGCACCTGCCCCTGGAGAAACTGGTCGACGCCGATGCGGCGACCTGGCTCGACCGCGAGCTGGTCGCGCCCACGCCGGAGCCGCTGCGCGACGCCGCGTTCGGGCAAGATGCCGTTCAGGCGCAGGCGCGGCGGCGGCAATGGCTGATGGCGCAGGGGCTTGCCGAGGAGATGGACGGACAATGGACGCCGCGGCCAGATATGCTCACCGCGCTTCAGCGGCGCGAGTTGCTGCGCGTGGCCGGGCAGCTTTCCGACGAGCTGGGCCTGCCGTTCGCCGAGGCAGGGCAGCATGAGCGGATCGAGGGCCGGTTCGCACGCACGGTCGAGCTGGTGAGCGGCCGGCATGCGCTGATCGAGCGCTCGCGGGATTTCACATTGGTCCCTTGGCGCCCGGTGCTGGGGCCGCATGTTGGCAAGTCGGTGTCCGGCATCATGCGCGACGGTGGGATCAGTTGGTCGCTAGGGCGTCAACGGAGTGGGCCGAGCATTTCCTGATCGGCACAGGTTCAACGAAAGGGAGTAATGGCTGGATCCGGCTCGCCGAACTCGATTTCGATCCAGTCGTCGGGATCGCCTTCGTACCTTTCATCGCCGAGCCGGCCGTCGGCAGGCGTCCTTAGACCAGTCGCGGTCCAAGCACGAGGATGGGTCAAGAAATCCATCGCATCGGAAGCATCGAACCGAAATTGCCGCTCGCCTTCGGCCGCGGTCGTTTGAACCCGGATCGTTGCGCCGGTGTCCTGCAGACGTCGGGCTATGACGATGGTGTCGAAATCCATTTTGCTCTCCTTCGGCCATATAGCGATTGCGCTTACGTCAATGCCGGAGCTGAACGTTCAGTGACGTCAGTGCGGGTATGAGATCGGCAAGGCGCGTCAAATCCTCGACCGGACAGCGCGGATCGAGCTTCACCTCGGCAGCGCGATCGTAGATCGCGACGCACTCGGCGTTGGTGATCCTGGACATATAGACGACGCCGTCGAAGTCGGTCGCGTCATAGAGTTGCTGGCTGAACCTGCGACCGGCCTTTTGTGCCCGGCCGCGAATGGCATCAGTAGGCACGCCAAGCCGGCTCGCTCCGCTGGTGCGAAGATCCAGCAGCTTGAGCGGTTTCAACGCAATCAGGTTCGTGACCACCAACTCATCAAGATCGGCTCCGAGCAGCACACGCGCTTGTTTGCCCTGAAAGCGATCGCGGATGACCTTCTCGGCAATGGCGGTCGGCAGATCCTGCGCGGCATAGAGCACGGTGAACGCGTTGGTCGCGCTGGAGAAGCGCGTCTTCCCATGCCCCACGCCCATCGGCGTGGCGCGACGGCGCGCTTCGATGATCCGCAGATAGCCGGGCACGTCGATACCGACCGCCAGCTCCCGCAGGATTGCGGCGTCGAAAGTCACGGATGTTCGAAGACCGTCCAGGCCGCTTCCACGACCTCGTCCCTGCGATCCTGCTTGAGCAGGTCGATCGGCCGCTTGTTGGCGAGCAACGGGCTTTGCTGGACCAGCCACAGCCAGGCACGGCGCGGATTGCCGACGGCCTTGAGCACATCGGCGATGCCTTCGACGGGCCGGCCGTCGACGAACTGCTCTAGCGGAAAGGCGTGCTTACGCGCGCCTGCAAGCAACGCCACGACCTGTCCACGCTTCTGCCAGTCATGGAGCGTCGAGCGGGCAATGCCCTGATCGCTCAGCGCGCTCGATCCGGCGACAGGCCCCGCCCAATCCTCGAGCGGAACCCTGGTCGCATAAGCGGCCAGCCGACGCCGGCCCTCCTCGATGTCGATCAACTCGCCGATACCGCTGCCCTTGCCGAGCTCAATCTTAGTCGGCTCGGGAATCTCGATTCGGACAGGCGCATCTTCCCGGGCCAGGGCGGCGATCATGTCGGCGACGTCAGCGCTCTTGCTCTTCAGCCGTTTCTGCTGCGCCGGGGGTAGCGCGACCACGACGGCGGCGACGGCGGCGACGATCTGCGCCGTATTGGCGGCCGCGGACTTGGCAAGGCCAGGCTGTCGGGTGAGCGCTTCATTCACCTCGCTCGCCACCAACCGGCGCAATCCGGCGCGGGTATCGGCATTGTGCAATTGGGTCGCCATGTTCATCGCTCCTTCCCGAATGGATATAGGAATGAGTATCCATTTTGTCCATAATGTCCGATATGTCCGAACCTAGCCTAGCGGCCTCATATCGGGAGGGAAGAGCAGCAGCTGCCCCGATACCCCGGTCTCATCGCGCTCGGCGCGGATGTCAAAGAAGTGCAACCGTTCCAACAGTTGCCGCACAATCTCGCCGACTGCGGCATGACGCCGCCGTCCGTCGGAATCGGTCAGGCTATCGAGCAACGAAGGGACTGCGCTACAAAGGGCCATTTCGAGATGCAGCGAGAGCATATCGTCATCGACTCGAGTCATGCCAACCATGAGAACAAAAATGGAACAACGAGTCAATCACCGCGCATGATTGAACGGCTGTCGGCAGAAAGGCGGCCCCTGTCGGCAGCGAGGCGATAACGCTCGCAGGCTGAGGATGGAATTCTTGCCCGGTCAGGACAACCGTCCTTCCCGGAGCTGGAATATGACCCCAACCAAGCTGCTGATCGGCCAGATTGTCATCGTCTTCGCGATCGTCGTCGCCGGCGTCTGGGCATCGACGCAATGGTGCGCGGCGATGCTCGGCTACCAGCCGCAGCTCGGCGCTGCCTGGTTCGTGATCGACGGCATGCCGATCTATCGGCCCTGGGCAATCTTCCTCTGGTGGTATCACTACGATGCCTATGCGCCGCATGTCTTCGACAAGGCCGGCACGCTTGCCGGCGCCAGCGGCTTCCTGGGCTGCGGCGCCGCGATCGCCGGTTCGCTCTGGCGGGCTCGCCAGTCGCGCAACGTCACCACCTACGGCTCCGCGCGCTGGGCAAGAGCCGGCGAGATTGCGCGTGCCGGCCTGCACCGTGATGCCGGCGTCTTCCTCGGGCGCCTGGATGGTCACTATCTTCGTCATAACGGGCCGGAGCATGTCATGGCCTTCGCGCCGACGAGGAGCGGCAAAGGTGTCGGCCTTGTTGTTCCGACGCTGCTGAGCTGGGCCGGCTCGGCGGTCATCCACGACATCAAGGGCGAGAACTGGCAGCTCACCGCCGGCTGGCGGTCGCGCTTCAGCCATGTGCTGCTGTTCAATCCCACCGACCCGCGCTCGGCCAAATATAATCCCCTGCTCGAGGTCCGCCGCGGCGAGAACGAGGTCCGCGACGTCCAGAACATCGCCGACATTCTCGTCGATCCGGAAGGCGCGCTCGAGCGTCGTTCGCATTGGGAGAAGACGAGCCATTCGCTACTGGTCGGCGCGATCCTCCACATCCTCTATGCCGAAGGAGAGAAGACGCTCGCCCGCGTCGCCACCTTCCTGTCAGATCCCCAGCGCCCGTTTACCGCCACGCTCCGGCAGATGATGACCACCAATCATCTCGGCAGCAAGGATGCCCCGAGGGTACATCCCGTCGTCGCATCGGCCGCGCGCGAGGTGCTCAACAAGTCCGACAACGAGCGCAGCGGCGTGCTGTCGACCGCCATCTCGTTCCTCGGGCTGTACCGCGATCCGACCATAGCCGAGGTCACGTCGCGCTGCGACTGGCGGATCGCCGATCTCGTCGAGGCGCCGCAACCGGTGTCGCTCTATCTGGTCATCCCGCCATCCGACATCAGCCGCACCAAACCGCTGGTCCGGCTGGTGCTCAACCAGATTGGCCGCCGCCTGACCGAGAAACTGGACGCCGACCGCAACCGGAGCCGCAAGCACCAGCTTCTGATGATGCTCGACGAGTTCCCGGCGCTGGGGCGGCTCGACTTTTTCGAGACCAGTCTCGCGTTTCTCGCTGGCTATGGTGTCCGCGTTTTCCTGATCGCGCAGTCCCTGAATCAGGTGGACAAAGCCTATGGCGAGCACAATTCCATCCTCGACAATTGCCACGTCCGCGTCGCCTTCGCGACCAATGACGAGCGCACAGCCAAGCGGATTTCCGATGCGCTGGGACAGGCGACCGAGCAGCGCGCGATGCGTAACTATGCCGGGCACCGGCTCGCGCCCTGGCTCGCGCACGTCATGGTCAGCCGGCAGGAGACCGCCCGGCCGCTCCTGACCCAGGGCGAGGTCATGCAGCTTCCGCCGGCCGAAGAGTTGGTGCTGATTGCGGGCCTGGCACCGATCCGCGCGAAGAAGCTGCGCTATTATGAAGATCGCAACTTCCGAACACGTCTCGCCCCGCCGCCCGAACTGACCCGTGGCGCCTATGTCGACCGGCCGCAGGCCCGTCCCGACGATTGGGCTGGTATCGTCCGCACGCCGGATGCGCGGCTCGGGGCTGCCAGTGACGAGGCCGGTGCGGCCGAGGACGAAGGCGGCCTCCAGCAGCAGCGCCACCCCGGTATTGAGGAGAAAACAGACCGGACCGGGACGGAGAGGCAGTCCGATCTTCCCGAGACCGAGCGTGACGACACGGACGCCGCCGTCGACAAGCGCGTGATGGATCGCGCCCGTGCCTCGCTGGTGCGCGGCCATGCGATAAACCAGGGGCAGGCCCAGGACCTGCTGCCAGGGTTCTGATCCATGAAGATCCGGCAGAACCTCTATATCGACCGGGAGCTGGCCGACGCGCTCGAAGCGCTGGCGTTGCGCCCCGGCGGCAACAAGTCGCGCATCGTCAATGAGGCACTCGGCACCTGGCTGGCCCGCAGGGCTACCAGGGAAGTCGACGATTTGCTCAAGGTCCGGCTCGACCGCATCTCGCGCGAGATCGGATCGTGCCGCCGCGATATCGAGGTTGTGCTCGAAGCCTTCGCGCTATTCGTGCGCTACCAGCTCACCGTAACCGCGCCGCTCCCCGAAGCCGATACCGCCGCGCTCGCGACCGGCAACGAACGGTTCGAGCGTTTCATCGCCCAGCTCGGCCGTCAGATCGCGGCTGGCAAGCACACATTGCGCGGCGCTGACGCTGGCGAGGTGCAGCCATGACCGCGGCATCCGCTTTGTCCGTCGACCGGCGTCGCGCGATGCTGCGCACGGCGATGGGGTCAGCCATCGCCGCCGCCCTTGGAGATCCCCGCGTGGTCGAGGTGATGGTCAATCCCGACGGCGCGCTGCGTGTTGATATTCTCGGCGAAGGTCGGGTCGATACGGACGTGCGGCTCGATCCCGCGCAGGTCGAGCGGATCATCCGGCTCGTTGCCAGCCATGCCCGCAGCGAGGTGCATGGCGAACGGCCGATCGTCTCGGCCGAGCTGCCGCCGCACGGTGACGGCGCCGGTGAGCGGTTCGAAGGATTGCTGCCGCCGGTATCGACCGCGCCCTGCTTCTCGATCCGCAAGCCTGCCGCGCGCATCTACACGCTGCTCGATTATGTGCGCGACGGCATCATGCCGGCGGAATCCGCCCGGCTGCTGTCCCGCGCCGTCGTCGATCGCAGGAACATCCTCGTCGTCGGCGGCACGTCCTCGGGCAAGACGACACTCGCCAATGCGCTCTTATCGGAGATGGCGCATCTCGACGAGCGGGTCATCCTGATCGAGGATACGCGCGAGCTGCAATGCGCGGCGCCCGATGTGGTGGCGCTACGTACCCGTGCCGGCTCGGTGACGATGGCCGACCTTGTCCGCTCGACGCTCCGGCTGCGGCCGGATCGCATCATCGTCGGCGAGGTTCGCGGTCCCGAAGCCCTCGACATGCTGAAAGCTTGGAGCACCGGGCATCCCGGCGGGATCGCCACCGTCCATGCCAACAGCGCCGCCTCCGCCCTCTATCGGATCGAACAGCTCGTGCAGGAGGCGGTGGTCACCGTGCCGCGCCGGCTGATCGCCGAGGCGATCGACCTGATCGTGTTCATCGCCGGGCGTGGCCTGGCCCGCCGCATTGAGACGATTGCCCGCGTCGCCGGCCTCGA
Source organism: Sphingobium sp. SYK-6 (assembly GCF_000283515.1). Classification (GTDB taxonomy): domain Bacteria; phylum Pseudomonadota; class Alphaproteobacteria; order Sphingomonadales; family Sphingomonadaceae; genus Sphingobium; species Sphingobium lignivorans. Next base: position 2,817,289 of record NC_015976.1, on the reverse strand, counting down.
TCCCGACGGTGCCTACGCCGTTCTCGACATCACCCCTGCCATCCAACCCCAAGGAGAATGACATGCGCACTTTGAAGATTCCTGATCGCCGTTCCACCTTCCTCGTCGGTGCCGTGATCGGCCTGACGCTGACCATAAAGACCCGCGCCTTTGCGTCCGGCACCGGAATGCCGTGGGAGCAACCGCTCCAGCAGATTCTGGATTCGGTGCAAGGGCCGGTCGCCAAGATCGTCGCGGTGATCATCATCATCGTCACCGGCCTGACGCTCGCGTTCGGCGAGACCAGCGGTGGCTTCCGGCGCCTGATCCAGATCGTATTCGGTCTGTCGATCGCCTTTGCCGCGTCGAGCTTTTTCCTGTCCTTCTTCTCGTTTGGCGGCGGGGCGCTGATTGCGTGACGACCGCCATGCCAGCTTCGCCGCATATCGCCGGGGCCCACATCGAGGGCTTCGAGGCGCCAATTCACGGCGCCCTGGGCTCGCCGATCCTGCTGGGCGGCGCACCGCGGATGATCGCGATCGTGAACGGCACGATCGCGGCCGCGATCGGTCTCGGTCTCCAGCAATGGGTGGCGGGGCTGGTGCTGTGGGCGGCCGGACACAGCCTTGCCGTGTTCGCCGCCCGCCGTGACCCCGATTTCGCGCCAGTCCTCATCCGCCATCTCAGGCAGAGGAGCCATTTCACATGCTGAACCTGCGCGAATATCGCCACCGCGCCGACCGTCTGGCCGACCATCTGCCCTGGGCGGGGCTGGTCGCGGACGGCGTCGTTCTGAACAAGGATGGCAGCTTCCAGCGCACCCTGGCGTTTCGCGGCCCCGACCTCGGAAGCGCGACCGAAGCGGAGCTGATCTCGGCCTGCGCGCGGGCCAACAATGTCCTCAAACGCTTCGGGACCGGGTGGGCGCTGTTCTTCGAGGCGGAACGGCGCGAGAGCCAAGGCTATCCCGATAGCGCCTTTCCCGATGCGGCGTCCTGGCTGCTCGATGAGGAACGGCGCGCTGGATTCGAAGGCGAAGGCGAGCATTATGAGAGCCGCTTCCATCTGACGCTGGTCTGGCTGCCGCCCGCCGATAGCAGCGACGCCGCCGGCCGGTCGCTTGTGGAGCGTCCCGATGCCCATGAAGGCCGCGACTGGCGCAGCGTGCTCGCATCTTTCGTCGCCGAAACCGATCGCGCGCTCGACCTGTTCGGCGCCTTCATGCCCGAGATGCGCGCGCTCTCCTCGGCTGAAACGCTGACCTATCTGCATGGCGCCATATCGGAGCGGCCGCATCCGATCGCGATGCCCGATACGCCCATCTATCTGGATGGACTGTTGGCCGACACGCCGCTCATCGGTGGCCTCGAGCCGATGCTGGGGCTCAGTCATATCCGCACCCTGACCGTCACCGGCTTCCCGAATATGAGCCGGCCGGGCATTCTCGACGCGCTCAATGAGGCCGCTTTTCCCTATCGCTGGGTGACGCGCTTCATCAGTCTCGACAAGGCCGATGCGACCAGGGTGCTGACCAGGCTCCGGCGGCAATGGTTCAACAAGCGCAAGTCGATCACCGCGCTGCTGCGCGAGGTGATGTATAACCAGCCGGCGCAGCTCCTCGACAGCGATGCCGACAACAAGGTGATCGATGCCGATCTCGCGCTGCAGGCTTTGGGCGGCGATCATGTCGCGTTCGGCTATCTCACCGCCACGATCACCGTGGCGGATGAGGATCGCGTGCGCGTGGAGGACAAGGTCCGCAACGTCGAGCGGATCATCAACGGGCTGGGCTTCACCACGATCCGCGAGGGTGTGAACGCGGTCGAGGCATGGCTGTCGTCGCTCCCCGGCCAGACCTATGCCAATGTCCGCCAGCCCATCGTCCACACGCTGAACCTGGCCCATCTCATGCCGCTCTCGTCGGTATGGGCGGGACCGGCGCGCAATGCTCATCTCGACGGGCCGCCACTGCTCGTGGCGCAGACCGCTGGCTCGACCCCGTTCCGGCTCTCGACCCATGTCGGCGACGTCGGTCACATGATGGTCGTTGGGCCGACGGGCGCCGGCAAGTCGGTTCTTCTGGCGCTGATCGCGCTCCAGTTCCGGCGCTATGCAGCGAGCCAGATCTATATCTTCGACATGGGGCGTTCGGCCCGCGCTGCGACGCTGGCATGCGGTGGCGCTCACCACGCGCTCGGGTCCGGCGACGACGAGGGCGGTCTGGCCTTCCAGCCACTGCGCGCGATCGACGACATGGCGGAACGGGCCTGGGCGTCCGAATGGATCGTGGCTTTGCTCGACCAGCAAAAGGTTGTGGTCGATCCGGCCATCAAGGAAGCGGTCTGGTCGGCACTTGGCAGCCTGGCGTCGGCCCCGCCCGATGAACGGACAATCACCGGCCTGGCCCTCCTGCTTCAGTCCAATGCGCTCCGGTCCGCGATCGCCAGCTATACGCTCGAAGGCCCTTATGGACGGCTGCTCGATGCGGCGGAAAGCCGGCTCGCGCTTGCCGATATGCAGTGCTTCGAGACCGAGACGTTGATGAACAGCACGGGCGCGGTGGCGCCGGTGCTGACCTATCTCTTCCACCGCCTGGAGGAGCGGTTCGACGGACGGCCAACGCTGCTCATCCTCGACGAGGCCTGGAAGTTCCTCGACCATCCGCTGTTCGCCGCGCGCATCCGCGAATGGCTGAAGACGCTCAGAAAGAAGAATGTCGGTGTCGTCTTCGCCAGCCAGAGCCTCGCCGACGTGGCCGAAAGCAGCATTGCCCCGGCCATCATCGAGAGTTGCCCGCAGCGTATCCTGCTGCCCAATGATCGCGCGATCGAGCCGCAGGCGCGCGCCGCCTATGAGCGGTTCGGTCTCAACGACCGCCAGATCGAACTGATCGCCCGCGCCACGCCGAAGCGGCACTATTATCTGCAATCGGCGCGGGGCAATCGGCTGTTCGAGCTGGGATTGGGACCGATTGCGCTGGCGCTGTGCGGTGCGTCCGATCCCGCCACGCAGGAGCGGATCGACAGCATCCTGGCCGAGCAAGGGCCGGATCAGTTCGCGACCCACTTCCTCGCTTCCACTGGCCTCGACTGGGCCGCTGAGCTGCTCGCTGACTTTACCGCCCCCCATGCCCCCAAAGAAGGAGTCCTGTAATGCGTATCGTCCCACGCGAATATCTGATCGCGTCCGCGCTCGGTCTCGGCGCGACCGGCGCGCTCATCATCGCTGTGACCACCAGCACGCCTGCCCAGGCGCAATGGACCGTGTTCGATCCCTCGAACTATAGCCAGAATATCCTGACGGCCGCCCGGACGCTGCAGCAGATCAACAACCAGATCCAGATGCTGCAGAACCAGGCGCAGAGTCTCATCTACCAGGCGAAAAACCTGACGACGATCAGCTTTCCCGAGCTTCAGACGATCACCCAGACAATCCAGCAGATCGACCAGCTCATGGGACAGGCGCAGGGCATCCAGTTCCGTGTCGCCAATCTCGACCAGCAGTTCCACCAGCTTTTCCCCGACAGCTTGAACCAGGCATTCACCACCAACCAGCAGGTGCAGAGTGCCCGCGCCCGCATGGATACGGCAAAGGCGGCATTCCAGCAGACCATGACGGTCCAGTCGCAGGTTGTCGAGAATGTGCAGACTGACGCGCAGGCGCTCGCCGGCATCGTCGCGCGCAGCCAGGGCGCACAGGGCGCGCTTCAGGCGCAACAGGCCACCAACCAGCTTCTGGCGCTCACCGCCAAGCAGCAGTTCCAGATTCAGAACCTGATGGCCGCGCAATATCGCGCGCAGGCGATCGAGCAGGCGCAGCGTGCGCAGTCCAAGGCGGACGGGCAGGCGGCAACCGCCAGGTTCCTCGGTTCCGGTAACGCCTACACCCCCCAATAGGCTGCGCCGGATCAGGCGGCGGCGGTTCGCCTCCCGCCGCCGTCGCCGCGGGGCGTGTCGCCCTCAGCTCCCCAGGCACGTCCCGCGGCATCCCGCTTCAACAGGACAACGAATTTGAACGACCTCAACGTCATCGACAGCTTCATGCAGGCGTTCATCCGCTACATCGACAGCGGGTTCGGTGTGCTCGGCGGGGATGTCAGCTTCCTTGCCCGCACGCTGATCGCGATCGACATCACCCTGGCTGGCCTGTTCTGGGCGCTGGGCGGCGAAGACAATGTGCTGGGGCGCCTGATCCGCAAGGTGCTCTATATCGGTGCCTTCGCGTTCATCCTGAACAGCTTCTCGACGCTCGCCGACATCATCTTCCGCTCGTTCGCGCAGGCCGGGCTCACGGCGGGCGGCGGCACGCTGACGGCGGACGATCTCCTGAAACCCGGCCGTCTCGCCGGCATCGGATTTTCGGCAGCCTGGCCGCTGCTCGATCAGGCATCGAAGCTCACCACCTTCACCGGCTTCTTCGAGAATTTCCTGACGATCATGATCCTGCTGATCGCCTGGGTCATCGTCATCCTCGCCTTCTTCATCCTTGCGGTGCAGATGTTCGTGACGATCCTCGAGTTTAAGCTGACCAGCCTGGCCGGCTTCATCCTCGTGCCGTTCGCCTTCTGGAACCGCACCAGCTTCCTCGCCGAACGGGTGCTTGGCAATGTCGTCAGCTCCGGCATCAAGGTGATGGTGCTCGCCGTCATCGTCGGCATCGGCTCCAGTTATTTCACCCAGTTCACGACCGCGCTGCAGGGTCAGGAACCCGACATCGGGCAGGCGATGAGCCTCGTGCTGGCGAGCCTCGCCCTGTTCGGGCTTGGCATTTTCGGCCCCGGCATCGCGTCCGGCCTGGTCGCAGGCGCCCCACAGCTCGGTGCCGGATCGGCGATCGCCACGACAGCACTGGCGGCAGGCGGATTCGCCGCCGCTGGTGGTGCCGGTGTCTCCGCGGCGCGGGGTTTCGCGGGCGCGGGCCTTGGCGCGATCCGCGCCGGCACTACGATGGGATCAGCCGCGTCCACGGCTTGGAGGCTCGGCCAGGAAACATCCGGCTCCAACACGGTCGGTGCTGGTCTGGGCGGCCTCGCCACAGCCGCGCGCGGTACAGCGGCGCAGCGCCTGAACAATGCTTTCGGCGTTCGCGCCGCTGCCGAACGGGGCCAGCAAGCGGCCTGGGCAACGGGGAGCACCGCGCCCGCGTCAGCCGGCGCGACCGCAGGCGGGCCGGTATCCGATAGGCCCCCCGGCTGGGCACGCCGGCTCCAGTCCACGCAGGCCGCCCGTCATCACCGTCAGATGGCGATCCATGCGCTGCAATCCGGCGACCGCGGCGGTCATGGCGCCACCCCCGACATCAAGCAAAGGGAGGACTGATCCTCATGATCTTCAGGCGTCCGGTCCAGCGTTATGGACGAACCCCCGAACCGGAAACACCGTTTCAGCGTGCCGGCCAGCTCTGGGACGAAAGGATTGGCTCAGCCCGCGTCCAGGCCCGCAACTGGCGGCTGATGGCATTCGGCGGGCTGGGCCTCGCTGCCGCGCTGTCCGGCGGCCTGCTGTGGCAGTCGATGCAGAGCCGCGTTGTCCCTTATGTGGTCGAGGTGGACCAGCTCGGAGAACCCCGCGCTGTCAGTCCGGCGGATGCGACATATCGGCCGACTGATCCGCAGATCGCCTGGTTCCTCAGCCGCTTCATCGCGGATGTCCGCGGTCGCTCGCTCGATCCCGTGCTGATGCGCCAGAATTGGCTGTCAGCCTATGATTTCGTGACGACGCGTGGAAGCGTCTTCCTCGGCGAGTATGCCCGCTCGGCCAATCCCTTCGCGGGTCTCGGCGACAGGACCGTGTCGGTTCAGGTGACGAGCGTTGTGCGCGCATCCGACACGAGCTTTCAGGTGAAATGGACCGAGACGGCTTGGGAGCGCGGCGCGCTCGCAGGCAGGTCGCGCTGGACAGCCATCCTCACCGTGACGGTCAGGCCGCCGAAGACAGCCGACACGCTGAGGAAGAATCCGCTCGGCCTCTATGTCGATGCGATCGACTGGAGTCGCGAGCTTGAGACGCCGGCCGACCGGCCGGCCCCGGCACCACCGCGGCCTCCGGCCAATCTGCCACTCGGCTCCCCGCTCGACGCCAACCCTGATGCTCCCGCGCAGCCCCAACCGGAGACCCGTCCATGAAATATGCGATCCTCGCGACGGCCGTGCTGGCCGCCACCGCCCATGCCCAAGCTACGCCCCCGACGACGGTCGAGCCGCAGGCTGCCGCAGCGAGGCCGCCTGCCGCCCCGACAGCGATTCCGCCAGCTCCCCCGGTGCCGGTGGCAGCGACACCGCCTGTCCAGCATCGGCGGGCGCGACCATCGGCGGCCGAGCTGCGCGTGCGTGCGGCAAACGCGCAGGCAACGCAGGAACCGGCCGCGCACGCCTTCATCAACGCCGTCCAGATCTACCCCTATAGCGACGGCGTGCTCTACCGGCTCTTCGCGGCGCCCGAGCACGTGTCCGACATCGCGCTTCAGCCGGGGGAGACGATCGTCTCGATCGCCGCGGGAGACACCGCGCGCTGGACGGTCGGCGATACGAGCAGCGGCACCGGCGACACGAAACGCGCACACATCCTCGTCAAGCCGTTCGCGGCCGGCCTGTCGACCAACCTCATCATCACTACGGACCGGCGCGCCTATCATCTGCAAATGGAAAGCACCGCGACGACCGCGATGGCGGCGCTGTCCTGGACCTATCCGCAGGATGAGCTGATCGCGATCCGGCGCCAGCAGGCCGAAGCTGCGGCCGCCCGGCCGGTCGCCTCGGGGCTTGCGGTCGAGCAGCTCAATTTCAGCTATGCGATCACCGGCGACAATCCGGCCTGGCGGCCGCTGCGCGCATTCGACGACGGGCGGCAGACTTTCATCGAGTTCCCGGCGAGCCTGGGCACCGGCGAAGCGCCGCCGTTGTTCCTCGTCGATGCGAGAGGCGAGGCAAGCCTCGTCAACTACCGCGTCCAGGGCCGTTTCTATGTGGTCGATCGCCTGTTCGACATGGCCGAGCTGCGGCTGGGGCTCAGGCATCAGCAGATCGTCCGCATCGCCCGCGCGAGCGACAACGGCCGGCGTCGGAGGGGATCATGAGCGAAGCAGCCCTCCAGCCCGCGCCCAAGGTCGACCCAGAGACGCTGGTCTTGCGCGCCAGGCCGCCGCGCGCGATCCGGTTCAGGCGCGGCATCATCATCGCCATCGCCGCGATCGGCTCCGCCAGTCTTATTGCGGTCGCCTGGCTGGCACTGAAGCCGCGCATATTCCGGCACCTCGATGCTCAGGAAGAATTGTCGCAGCCGAATGCACGTCTGACGAGCGATGCGCTGAGGGGAGCGCCGGCCAGCTATGGCGATGTGCCAAGGCTGGGTCCGCCGCTGCCGGGCGATCTCGGCAGGCCGATCCTCGAGCATCAGCAGGCCATGGCTGCGATGGCCGGCCCGATAGATCAGCAGGCGCAGCAGATCGACGCGGCCAACAGCGAGCGCCGGATCGCCGAGCAGAAAGCTGCGCGGGAATCGGATGTGCTGGTGCAGAGCCGGCAGGGTAGCGGCACAGTCGACAGCCTGCCTGCGGTGCCGGCCGCCCCCGCGCCGGCCTCCTCGGCGGACAATGGCAAGGTCGCGCTCGATCCCGAGCGCGATCCAAACGCCCAGGGGCGCAAGGCCGAATTCGTGAGCGGCCTCGATCCGCGCGGTGACACGAATCCGCACCCACTCGTCCCGGCCCCGTCGCCTTACACATTGTCGGCCGGCAGTGTGATCGCGGCCAGCCTCATAACGGGCATCAGATCTGACCTGCCCGGGCTGGTCACCGCCCAGGTGACCGAGAATGTCTATGACAGCGCCACCGGCGGTATTCTGCTCGTGCCGCAGGGCGCGCGGCTAATCGGCAGCTATGACAGCGTGGTGGCTTTCGGGCAGAAGCGTGCGCTGGTCGTCTGGCAACGGATCATGCTGCCAGACGGCAGCTCGCTTCGTATCGACAACGTGCCGGCGACCGATCCCTCCGGCTATGCCGGATTGCAGGACAAGGTGGATTTTCACACTTGGCAGCTATTGAAAGGCGTCGCTCTGTCGACCTTGCTCGGCGTCAGTTCCGAGCTGGCCTTCTCCGGTCAGAGCGATCTTGTGAAGGCGCTCCGCATGGCGACACAGGATACAGTATCGCGCGCCGGCGACCGGATCACCCAGCGCAATCTCAACATCCAGCCGACTATCACGATCCGGCCCGGCGCGCCCGTGCGCCTGGTCGTTCACAAGGATCTGATCCTGGCGCCCTGGCATGAACAAGGAGACTGACATGGCGGACCTGAAACTGGGAAAGCTTCCCGATCGGACGCCGGTCAAGCTCGGCATCACGCTCTCACCCGAGCTGCATCAGGCGCTCAAGGCTTATGCCCGTGCCTATGAGCAAGCCTATGGCGCACCCGAGCCGCTGACCGAACTCATTCCCGCGATGCTCGCGGCATTCCTTGAAACCGATCGCGGATTTCTCAGGGCCCGTGACGCTGCGCTAAGGGGGCAGAAATGATCGAGCGGGGATGGGAAAAGAAGATTGAGCCCCTGACGGTGCGTGTGTCCACGGCCGTCCGGATTACAGGTCTCAGCCGATCCCGGATCTACGAGCTCATCCAGTCCGGCGACCTTGAAACAACGAAGGTCGGGCGCGCGACGCTCGTCCAGTATCGGAGCCTGAAGGTCCTGACGGGCAACGAGGCTTCAGCCATGTCCGCGTCAGGCAGCGGTACGAAACACGGGGAATGACCGATACTGCGGTCGCAATGTCGGGAGTGACCGGCAAAGCGGTCAGTGGCGCTGACACGAGACGATGCTGCCCCGTGTCAGCGCCGGAAAGAAAATTCAGCCGGAAGTTCCGTCTTTGCCGAAGCTGCCCCACAGCACTTTCCCGCCGTCCCGCAGCGTATCGAGATAGTCGGACCAGTACTGCATCATCCGCACGCGCTCGTCCCAATACTCGCCGCGCGCATAGGCGCGCCGGACCTGATTGGTGTCGACATGTGCGAGCTGTCGTTCGATAGCGTCGGGGTTCCACTCGCCCATTTCGTTGAGCAGCGTCGCTGCCATCGCCCGGAATCCGTGTGCGGTCATCTGGTCGGTCGTGTAGCCAAGCTTGCGCAGGCCCTGATTGACGGCATTCTCCGACATCGCCTTGCGCGGCTTGCCGAGGCACGGAAACAGATACTTCCACCAATGCGTGTGCTCGTGAAGCTCCTTGAGCATCTCGATCACCTGTCGCGAGAGCGGGACGCGGTGCGGGCGTCGCATCTTCATCCGCTCGGCCGGAATGAACCAGATAGCCTCGTCGAAATCGATGTCGGTCCACTCGGCCTGTCGGAGTTCGCCGGGACGTAGCAGCACATGCGGCGACAGGCGCATGGCCATGACCGTCACCTTGTGCCCGGTATAGCCATCGATTGCTCGGAGCAGCGTACCGACCTCGGAAGGTCGGGTGATGGCAGCGAAATGCTTCACCTTCGGCACCGCGATCGCGCCGCGAAGGTCGGCGGCGACGTCCTTGTCGCAACGGACCGTCGCCACGCCATAGCGGAACACCCGGCTGAGGACGCTGCGCATGCGACGGGCGCTCTCGTAGGCGCCCGTGGCCTCGATCTTGCGCAGGACGGCGAGCGCCTCATGGGGCGTGATCTGGGCGATCGGGATGTTGCCGATCATTGGGTAGGCCTTGTCGAGCAGCCAGCTGATCTTTTCGATCGTCACCGGCGCGAGGCCGTCCCGTTCGCACTTCACCAGCCATTCCTGGGCCACAGCCTCAAAGGTGTTCGCCGCAGCATGTTTGGCGGCGATCCGCGCGCGCTTCTTTTCCAGCGCCGGATCGATCCCGTTGGCGACCAGCTTCTTGGCGTCGTCTCGCCGCGTCCGAGCATCAGCGAGGCTGATCTGCGGCCAGCCACCGAGGTGAAGGGTCTTTTGTCTGTCAAGAAAGCGATATCGAAATCGCCAAAGCTTCGAGCCGTTTGGCTGGATGATTAGGTAGAGGCCTTGAGAATCGGAGAGGTTCCAGGCCTTGTCCCTCGGTTTTGCGGCATTGATCTGGATGTAGGTCAGCATGGTCGGTTTCCCAGCAAAGCCGGGTCGATCCGAGAGCCCCAAAAAGAGCAACATTTGTTGCTGCTGCTGGTGCTCTTAGCCGGATTTCGCCGGACGGTGTCTGGCGATTCTCGGTCTAAAAATGCTGTGAAACCAGCCGCTTACTGGACGCTGCTGGACGTATCCAGAGCCAGGATTGGTGCCCAGAAGAGGACTCGAACCTCCACGACCTTGCGATCGCCAGCACCTGAAGCTGGTGCGTCTACCAATTCCGCCATCTGGGCACGGGGCAGTGGACTGCCTGTTGGGTAGGTGGGCGCGGGTAGCGGGCGCGAGCGGGCTTGTCAACGAGTCCGTTGGGGAAAATCGCAGGAGATCGCTCAGCCGGCGAGGCCGAGGGCGGGCCAGTCGAGGATCGGGGCCTTTTCGCCGGCACGGGCCGCGGGCGAAGCTGCGGGGCGGACGATGAGCGCATTCGCTCTGGCGGCCGCATGCATGGCCGCGCTGTCCTGGAACGCGATGGGCGTGACGGTCTCGCCTGCCACGGTCGCACGCACAAAATCGGTGCGGCCGCCCACCGCCGGCATGTCGGTGGCAAGCACCGCGTCGCGCGTCCGGGGCAGCGGTTCGGCGGCGCCTGCGAGGTGGCGGACCAGCGGGAGCAGGAACAGTGCGCTGGTCACCATGGCCGATACGGGGTTGCCCGGCAGGCCGAGGAGGATGGCGCCGCCGATCCTGCCCACGATCAGCGGCTTGCCCGGCCGCATGGCGATCCGCCAGAAATCGATGCTGCCGCCCGCGGCTTCCAGTGCAGGCCGGACGAGATCGTGGTCGCCGACCGAGGCGCCGCCCGAGGTGACGATGACATGCGCCTCATCCGCTTCGGCGGCGTGCCGCAGGGCCTGTGTCAGCAAGCCGAGATCGTCGGGAACCAGCGTTTCCCCGGCCACGGTCGCGCCGGCACCCTCGGCCATCGCGCGCAGCATGACTCCGTTGGAGGCGGGCAGGCGGCCCGGCGGGCAAGGCGCGCCGGGCGGGATCAGCTCGCTTCCGGTTGAAAGGATGCTGATGCGCGGGCGCCCCCCCAGCGGCATCGCTCCGTGTCCCGCCAGTGCGGCCAGCGCGACCTGAGCTGGGCCGAGGCGGATGCCGGCGGGCAGCAGGGTAGCGCCTTGTGCGAAGTCGCTGGCGCGCGGACGGACATGGCGTCCCCGTCCCCTGGGTCCCTCGCCGGTGAGGCGGACCAGCGTTCCATCGACGTGAACGTCCTCCTGCACCACGACCGTGTCCGCACCGGGCGGCAATGGCGCGCCGGTGAAGATGCGCATCGCCTCGCCTTCGCCAAGAGGCGCACGGCCCGGTACGGCACCCGCCGCCATTTCGCCCACGACGCGCCAGGGGCCGGGCATGTCCGCATGGCGCATGGCATAGCCATCCATGGCGGAGAGATCCGTCCAGGGCTGATCGCGCGCGGCGGCGAGCGGTTCGGCAAGGTAGCGGCTGGCAGCCTCGGCGAGGGGCGCGAGGCAGGCGGGCAGGGGGCTCGCCATCGCGAGCAGCCGGGCCTGCGCCTCCTCGACGGGGAGCAGGTTCATGCCGACCAGTCGCCGGATTTTCCGCCGCTCTTTGCAGAGACGTGAATGTCCTTCATGATCATGTGCTTGTCGACTGCCTTGAGCATGTCATACAAGGTGAGGAGGGCTGCAGAAACGGCCGTGAGCGCCTCCATTTCCACCCCGGTCTTGCCTGCCGTCTTCACGGTCGCCGTGGCAATCGCGCCTTTCTCGTCGAGCGCAAGATCGAGCGTGATGCCAGTGAGTGGCAGCGGGTGGCAAAGTGGAATAATGTCGCTCGTGCGCTTGGCCGCCATGATCCCGGCGATGCGTGCCGCGGCGAACACATCGCCCTTGGCGGCGCTTCCCTCGGCAATCGCGCCGCGCGCCGCGTCATTCATGTCGATCCGGCCGGTCGCGACAGCGGTGCGGGCAGTGTCCGCCTTGGCGGAGACATCCACCATGCGTGCGGCCCCCGCTTCGTCGGTATGGCTGAGCCCGGTCATGCGGCGCCGATCAACGCGCGGGTTGCGGATTCGACGTCCGCCTGCCGCATGAGCGATTCGCCAACGAGGAAGCAGCGCACAGCATGCTCTGCCATGGCATCGAGATCGGCGCGTGTGGTGAGGCCGCTTTCGGCGACGAAGGTGCAGCCCTGCGGCGCGCTGCCCACCAGCTCATATGTTCGGGCAAAATCGACGGTGAAGTCCTTGAGATTGCGATTATTGACGCCGATGAGGCGCGAGCGCAGGGTAAGCGCCCGTTCCAACTCGTGGGCATCATGCACTTCCACCAGCGCGTCCATGCCCAGGCCGATAGCGACGTCCTCGATCTCGCGCATCTGCTGGTCGCTCAAGGCTGCGACGATGATGAGGATCGCGTCGGCGCCGATCGCGCGGCTTTCCAGGACCTGCCATGGATCGACCATGAAATCCTTGCGCAGCACCGGCAGGGCGCAGGCGGCGCGGGCGGCCACCAGATAATCCTCATGGCCTTGGAAATAGGGTGCATCGGTCAGAACGGAGAGGCAGGCCGCGCCGCCGGCTTCATAAGCGCGGGCATGAGCCGGCGGATCGAAATCGGCGCGAATGAGCCCCTTGGAAGGGCTGGCCTTCTTCACCTCGGCGATGAGGCCATAGCCTCCTGCGACCACTTTCTCGTCCAGCGCCCGGCGGAAGCCGCGCGGCGGCGTCTGCGCGGCGGCGCGTCTCTCGAGGTCCGCGAGGCTGATCGCCGCCTTGCGCGCGGCAACTTCCTCGCGCTTGGTGGCGCAGATTTCGTCGAGCTTGTTCATTCGTAAGCGATCCAGCACTGGAGGAGGGCCTTGGCAAGGCCCTTGTCGATGACCTCGGCCGCCTGCGCGACACCCTCGACCAACGTCTCCGCGCGTCCGGCGACCATGAGCGCCGCGGCCGCGTTGAGCAGCACGGCGTCGCGATAGGGACCATGCTCGCCCAGCAGGAGCGCTTGCAGCGCCGCCGCGTTATACGCCGGGTCGCCGCCCCGGATGGCATCGATGGGGTGGGACGGCAGCCCGGCGTCGGCCGCGCTCACGCGGCGCATCGCCACGATACCGTCAGCTGTCACGTCCGCGACGTCGTTGCCTCCGGCCATGCTCAGTTCGTCCAGCCCCTCGTCGCCCGAGACGACCATGGCCCGCTCGACGCCCAGCGATGCGAGCGCCTGCGCATAGATCGGCACATAGGCCGGCCGCGCGATCCCGATGAGCTGGCGCGTCACCCCGGCGGGATTGGCGAGCGGCCCCATGAGGTTGAAGATGGTGCGCCGCCCGATCGCGCGGCGGATCGGACCCAGCCGCGCCAGGGCAGGGTGGTGCTTCTGCGCGAAGAGGAAGCAGATGCCGATCTCGGCGAGGCTGCGCTCGGCGGTTTGCGCCGCGCGGTCGAGATCGAGTCCCAGTGCTTCCAGCGTGTCGGCCGCGCCCGCCTTGGATGAGGCGGCGCGATTGCCGTGCTTGGCGACTGGCACCCCGCATGCCGCGACGACGAGGCTGACGGCCGTGGAGACGTTGAGCGTATGATGCCCGTCGCCGCCGGTGCCGCACACGTCGATCGCGCCGGACGGTGCGGTGACAGGGCTCAGCCGCGCGCGCATTTCCCGCGCTGCGGCGGCGATTTCGGTTGCCGTCTCGCCCCGGTCGGAGAGGGCGACGAGAAAGGCGGCAATGGCCTCATCGCTGACCGTGCCATCGAGAATGGCCGCAAAGGCGCGGGCTGCGTCCGCCTCGGGTAGCGGTGCGGTGGGGTCGGGCAGGGAGGTCATCGCGCTCATGGTCGTTGCCATAAGGGCCGTGGATCGAAAAAGTCGAGCCCGTTCATGCCCGGTTTCGCCAGCGCGCGAGGATTACCCGGGAAAGGTGGAAAGCCGCCGGGGCGGGGACGGCGCCCTCGCGGCAGGAAGAGCGGCGCCGGACACGCGCCGCTCCATGCCTCAGTTCGCGACGAGGTCCGGATTGGGGTTCTTGCCGCCGTCCGCAATCCATTCGTCGATCACGCGCTCCAGCGTGGGCAGGGGCACCGCGCCCAGGCCAAGGATCACGTCATGGAACCACCGCTGGTCGAACCTGTCGCCCAGCGCCTTTTCCGCCTCGGCACGCTTGCGGCGGATGAGCAGTTCGCCCAGCTTGTAGGCATTGGCCTGGCCCGGGCTGGTGATGTAGCGGTCCGTCTCGATCGTGACCTCATGGTCGGACAGGGCCGTGTGGTTCCTGAGATAATCATAGGCCTGCTGGCGGGTCCAGCCCTTGTGATGCAGCCCGGTGTCGATCACGAGGCGAGTGGCGCGCCACATCTCGTAGGTCTGGCGGCCGAATTCGTCATAAGGCGTCTCATAGATGCCCCATTTGGTGCCCAGCCATTCCATGTAGAGCGCCCAGCCTTCGCCATAGCCGGAGAAATAGGTGTTCTTGCGGATCTCCGGCCGGTCCGGGCCTTCCAGAGCCAGGGCGGCCTGGAAGCTGTGGCCTGGCGCGCATTCATGCGCGGTGAGCGGCGGGATGGTATAGAGCGGCCGCGCCGGCAGATTGTAGGTGTTCATCTTGCAGCTTTCGAGGCCGCCATTGCCGCCGGTCGCGAAGGGCGCGATATTGTCCGGCGTTGGCCGGATGGTGAAGCGATAGCGCGGCAGCAGGCCGATCGTGTTCTTGAGTTCGCCATTGATCTTGTTGGCGACATAAGAGGACTTGGCGAGCAGTTCGTAAGGCGTCTTCGCGTAGAATTGCGGGTCGGTCTTCAGGAAGTGCAGGAAGCCCGCGAAATCGCCGGTCCAGCCGGATTCCTTCATGGTCCGGTCCATGTCCGCCTTGATGCGGGCCACTTCCTTGAGGCCGATCTCGTGGATCTCGTCCGGCGTCAGGTCCAGCGTGGTATATTGCCGCAGCTTGGCGGCATAATAGGCCTTGCCGTCCGGGAGCGCCTCGGCGGAGGTCTCGGTGCGGGCCTTGGGCATATATTCGGTCTGGAGGAAAGTCAGCAGCTTCGCGAACGCCTTCGATGTCTCAGCGACGGCGGCCTTGCCCTGCGCCTGTAGCGGCGCGACCTGGTCGGCGGGGATGCTGGCAGGCATCATGGTGAAGGGCTGGTAGAGGGGGTTGGCTGTGGCGTCCGTGCTCGCCAGCGGCTCCACCGCCTTCTCGCGACCCTTCACGGCGATCGCCGAACGCGTGAACCCACGCTTGATTCCCGCGCGCATGTTGGCGATCTGCTCGTCCACATAGCGCGGCATCTCGGAAAGGCGCGACAGATAGGCCTTGTAGCCCTCGACCGAGCCGAAGCCATAATTGGGCGCCATCCAGGTCCAGAAGCCGAACGCGTCCTCATATTCCTTGAAGCGATATTCGGTCAGGAAGCCCTGCAGCGCTTCCCGGAACACTTCGGCATTGATGCGCTCTTCCGGCGAGAGCTGGTCGAGCGGGAGGGCGTCCAGCTTCTTGAGGGCATCGCTCCAGTAAGCAGCGCGCCGCGCCTGCGACGCGGCGTCGACATGCGGCATGTGCGGATTTGGCGGACCCTCGCCCCGCGCCATATTCTCGCTGACTCGCCACTGCCACTCGGCGTCGTAGAGGGCCTTGAGCTGCTGGTCAGCAGGGCTCTGGGCCAGCGCCCCCGTGGATGCCGATGCGGCGACCAGTGCCGCCGCGATGAACCAGTGCCTGCGCATGTCCGCTTCCCCTTCGAATCCTCGACTCGAAGTTTAGTATACGAAATACAATCATTGTCCATATGGCAGGTGTCTGCGACGCAGGGGGCATCGCTTCGCGCGCCCGCATGGCAGAAGATCAAACTTCAAAAGCGATGGACGGGTCGTGACGGGTGGGAACCGCTTTTCGCCGCAAGATCAGGCGCGCTCCGTCACCTTCATGCCCGCGATCTTCATGAAGTTGGCCAGCATGGCATGGCCATGTTCCGTCGCGATGCTCTCGGGGTGGAACTGGACGCTGTGGATAGGCAGGCTCGCGTGGCGGAAACCCATGACGGAGCCGTCCTCGCTGGTCGCGTTCACGATCAGCGCTTCCGGAATGTCCTCCACGATCAGCGAATGATAGCGCGTCGCGATGAAGGGGGAGGGGATGCCCGCGAACAGGCCGGTGCCGTCATGCCTCACCGGCGATGTCTTGCCGTGCATCAGTCCGCCACGCACGACCGTGCCGCCGAAATGCTGTCCGATCGCCTGGTGCCCGAGGCATACGCCCAGCAGCGGCTTGCCGGCATCCGCGCATGCAGCCACCAGATCGAGGCTGATCCCCGCTTCATTGGGCGTGCAGGGCCCGGGCGAGAGCAGGAAGGCCTGCGCGCCGCTGGACAGCGCCTGCCCGGCGGACATGGCGTCATTGCGCACCACTTCCACCTGCGCGCCCAGTTCCATCAGATAATGGACCAGGTTCCAGGTGAAGCTGTCATAATTGTCGATGACGAGGATCATGGCGCGTTGCTCTACGGGCTGGCGGGCCGGTGCGCAATCGCTTCGCACGGGTAGCGGGGCGGCGGTGTTCCGCGCTATGGACGAGACATGACCAAATCCCGCGATCCCATCCTCGTGCTCACCACCGGCGGCACCATCGACAAGCTCTATTTCGACGCGCTGAGCGAATACCGCATTGGCGAGTCGATTCTCGCGCGCGTGCTCGACGCTGCGCGGGTTACGCATCCGGTCGAGATCGTGGAACTGCTGCGCAAGGACAGTCTCGATCTCGACGATGCCGATCGCGCGCTCATCACAGAGCGCGTCGCGGCGGCGCCCGGCCGGCCTGTCGTCATCACGCACGGCACCGATACGATGACGCAGACGGCTGCGGAGCTGGCCCCGCTGGCGCAGGACCGTGCTGTCGTCCTGGTTGGCGCGCTTGCGCCCGCCCGCTTTGCGGAGAGCGATGCGCCGTTCAATCTGGGCATGGCCTTCGCGACGGCGCAGATCGCGCCGCCGGGCGTCTACATCACCATGAACGGCACGGTGTTTCGTGCCGCCGAGGTGGTGAAGGACCGGGCGCAGGGTGCATTCGTGGCGATGCCATGATCCAGCCCGGTGTGCGGACGGCGTCGGCGGATCGCGGCCCGGACATCGAGGCTACCGCCCGTTTCGGCGCGCAGGTGGATTTCGGACGCACGGCATCGGACTACGGCACTTTCCGGGCAGGCTTTCCCGAGGCGTTCGTCGACCGGGTGGCTGGCGCTGGTGCGCTTTCGGGTGTCGCCACCATACTCGACGTCGGGACCGGGACCGGCACGCTGGCGCGGGGCTTCGCGCGGCGCGGCATGCGTGTGACGGGGCTCGATCCGGCGCCGGCCCTGCTGGACGAAGCAGCGAGACTCGACCGGGAAGCGGGCGTCACCGTGGACTATCGGCAGGGGACGGCCGAGAGCCTGCCATTTCCTGATGCTGCCTTCGACATGGTGACTGCCGGCCAGTGCTGGCATTGGTTCGATCGCGCGCAGGCCGCCGCCGAAGCCTTCCGCGTGCTGCGCCCCCGCGGCCTCATGGTCATTGCTCATTTCGACTGGCTGCCATTGCGCGGTTCCGTCGTGGAAGCGACCGAGGGACTGATCCTGGAGGCGAACCCGGCCTGGACCATGGGCGGTGGCACCGGCATCTATCCGCAATGGCCCGGCGATTTGAGCGGTGCGGGCTTCACGGATATCGAGACATGCTCCTTCGATGTGACGCAGCCATACAGTCATGATGGCTGGTGCGGGCGTATCCGGGCCAGCGCGGGCATCCGCGCCAGTCTCGACCCGGCCGCGACGGATCGCTTCGAAAAGCGCCTGCGCGCTCTGCTCGCCGCTGATTTCAGTGCGGAGCCTCTGCTCGTGCCGCATCGTGTGTGGTGGGCGAGCGGCCGCAAGCCCGGCTGAACGGAGCGCCGTCAGGCCGGGCAGCCGGGCACGCGCCCCTCGGCAGCGTCGATCTCGATCTGGAACGTTGAATGGCCGATGCGGAAACGCCGGCTCATCTCCGCGTCCAGCCGCTGCAGGAAGGCGTCGCCCGGATGCCCGTCCGGCATCTGGAGATGCGCCGTCATCGCAGTGTCCGTGGTACCAAGCGGCCAGATGTGGATGTGATGGACTTTCGTCACGCCGGGCTGGGCGCGCAGCCAGGCTTCGACCGCTTCGTGATCCACCCGGTCCGGCACGGCGAGCAGGCTCATCTTCACGGAATCCCGCAGCAGCCCCCAGGTGCCGATCGTGATGACCAGCACGATCACGAGGCTGGTCAGCGGGTCGATCCACAGCAGGCCAGTGAGGCCGATCAGCACACCGGCGACCACCACGCCCAGCGAGACCAGCGCATCTGCCGCCATATGCAGGAAGGCGCCGTGGATATTGATGTCGTCCCTGCCGCCGCGCATGAAGAGCAATGCGGTGAAGCCGTTGATGACGATGCCGATGCCCGCCACGATGACGACCGTGCCACTGTTGATGGGCGCCGGATTGATGAAGCGCTGGATGCTTTCCAGCGCAATCGCCCCCACGGCGATCATCAGCAGCACTGCGTTCAGCAGCGCGGCGAGAATGGACGAGCTCTTGAATCCATAAGTGAAGCGGCTGGAGGGCGATCGTGCCGAGAGCACGGTCGCGCCCCAGGCTATGACGAGGCCGAGGACGTCCGAGAGATTGTGCCCGGCATCGGCGACCAGCGCCATCGAGCCGGAGAGAAAGCCATAAACCGCTTCAATGACCACGAAAGCGGTGTTGAGCACGATGCCGATCGCGAAAGCCCGGCCGAAGGATGCGGGTGCGTGATGATGGCCGCCCGGGCCATGGACGTGATCCGGGCCATGGTCATGCTGATCGGCCCCGTCGTGGCCGTGGTTGTCATGGGCGTGATCGTGCAGTCCCAAGAATGGCCGTCCCGTCTGGCTTGTCCGGCCCTTGCTATCAGAGCGTCGTCGCCGGTCCAAGGGGCTGGTTCACTGCCCGAACCGGCCCTCGCGCGCGATCTGGACGGCCTCGCGTGCCGCCGCGAACAGCGCGCCGGACTTGTGCTCGCATTCGCGCTGCTCGTAGGCGGGCTCTGAGTCCGCCACGATGCCGGCGCCGGCCTGCGCATGGAGCACGCCGTCCTTCACCAGCGCGGTGCGCAGGACGATGCAGCTGTCCATGTTCCCGTCCGGCGAGAAATAGCCGACGCCGCCCGCATAAGGGCCGCGCGTCTCAGGTTCCAGCTCGGCAATGATCTCGCAGGCCCGTACCTTGGGCGCGCCGGATACCGTGCCTGCGGGGAAGCCGGCAAACAGCGCGTCCAGGGCATCCTTGCCCGGCGCGAGGCGGCCCACGACATTCGAGACGATGTGCATCACATGGCTGTAGAACTCCACCATGTAGCTGTCCGTCACCGTCACGCTGCCGGCGGCCGCCACGCGGCCCACGTCGTTGCGGCCCAGGTCCAGCAACATGAGATGCTCGGCCCGTTCCTTGGGATCGTCCAGCAGGGAATCGCGGTTCGCGGCATCTTCCGTCGCGGTGCGGCCGCGCGGACGCGTCCCCGCGATCGGCCGGATCGTGACTTCCCCGTCGCGCACCCGCACGAGGATTTCCGGGCTGGATCCGGTGAGTGCGAAGCCGGGCAAGTCGAGATGGTAGAGGAAGGGCGACGGGTTGATCCGCCGCAGCGCACGATAGAGATCGATCGGCGGCAGCGTGAAAGGCGTGGTAAAGCGCTGCGCCAGCACGACCTGGAAGATATCGCCCGCGACGATATAATCCTTCGCCGCCCGCACCATGTCCGCATAACGACCGGGCCCGAGGACTGGCTCCACCGCGATGTCGGCGGGGTCGAAGTCCGGCGCCTGTGCGCGTGGGAGAGGGCGGGCGAGCCGGGCGGCGGTCTGCTCGATCCGGTCCTGCGCCGCCTCCAGCGCGCGGTCGATATGGTCTTCCTGCGCTGACCAGACCGGTGCGACGATGGTCAGGGCATCGGCCAGACGGTCAAAGACCAGCACGACCGTAGGGCGCACGAACAACATGTCCGGCGTGCCCAGGCCATTGTCCGCAGGGCGCGGGAGCTTCTCCACAAGGCCGATCGTCTCATAGGCGAAATAGCCCACGAGGCAGGCGAGCGCCGGGGGCAACTCGGGATCGACTTCGGCCCGGCATTCGGCGACGAGCGCGCGCAAGGCATCGAGCGGATCGGTGCCGAGCGGCGTGAAGGCTTCCCGGTCGGTCTGCCAGTCCCGGTTGATCTCGCTCGTGCGGCCCGTGGCGCGGAAGACGAGGTCCGGTGCCAGCCCGATGAGGCTGTAGCGCCCGCGCACCGCACCGCCTTCCACGGATTCGAGGATGAAGTCCCCGCGTTCCGGCTCGATGAGCTTGAGCGCCGCCGAGACGGGGGTCTCGGTATCGGCGATGACGCGTTGCCAGAGCAGCGCGGGCCGCCCGTGGGAGAGCGCCGCGCGCGCGGCTTCCATGCTGCTGTTGCTGCGGGTCAAGCGCCGATCCTATTCGCCGCCGCCATTCGCGCTGCGCAAGGCTTTCTCGACTGCCGCCAGCGCGGATTCGTTTCGCTGGACGCCCAGTTCCTTCTGGACGGCGACCATGAACTGGCGAGCATATTCGCCACCCAGCACATTGCTGAGCCCGGCGCGGGTCGAAGCCAGCAGCTGCGGCACCTGTGAGGGATCGTTCGGGGTGATCTTGTCCAGGCGCACGACCGAGAAGCCCTGGTTGTTCTCCAGCGGCAGCAGGCGCGTTGCGCCGACCTTGATGGTGAACAGGGCTTCAAGTGGCGGCGGAATGCGGCCGTCTTCACGATTGTTGATGTCGGCGCGGCGCACCGAGAGTGTCTGGCGTTCCGCCTGCTGCGCGAGGCCGAGTTTGGCGAGCACAGCGGCCGGGTCAGCGCCCTTGCCCAGCTCCGCCGCGAGCTGCGTGGCGAGCTGACGCGCGCGCTCCGCGCCCTTGGAAAGACCCCATGCGACCTGCACGGCGGACTTCACTTCGTTGAACGGCGGCGGGCCCTCCGCCACCACGTCCTCGACCGCGAGAATGGCCGCTTCCTCGTCGGGCTTTACCGAGACGACCTGCGCATCATCGTCGGCCGACATGGAGAAGCCCTGGTCGAGCAGTGCGGCAAGCGTCGCGTCGGCCTTGAAGGCCGGATCGCGCAGCGCCGTACCGTCCTTGAGAACAAGCGGGGTCTCGACCATCGTCAGGTTGTGCGCCTTGGCCAGTTCGGCGAAGCTGAGGCCTTCGCCGATCTTGCCGTCGATATCGTTCAGGAAGGCACTGAAAAGCTGCTGTTCCTTGGACTTGCGGATCTCGGCCGTAAGCTCAGGGCGGGCCTGATCGAGCGTCTTGCCCGGCACGGCGCGCACGTCCTCCACCCGCACCACCGCCCAGCCGAGCGGTGAGCGCACCGGGCCGATCACGGCGTCCTTCGCGGCAGCATAGACGGCTTTGGCGATCTCCGGCGTCGTCTGGCTGGCAAGCGCCTTCTCGTCCTGCCCGTCCATCCGCGTGGCGGCGAGGCCGAGGCCGCGCGCCACATCGGCGAGCGGGGTTCCGGCCTTGGCCTTGGCGGCGGCGTCGCGGGCCGCGTTCTCGGTGGCGAGAATGAGCTGGCTCACGTCGCGCGTCTGCCGCGCCTGAAATTCCTGCGACCGTGCCTTGTAGGCCTGCGCAAGCTCTTCCTCCGTCGGGGCGGCCTG
This sequence comes from Sphingobium sp. SYK-6, assembly GCF_000283515.1. Lineage (GTDB taxonomy): Bacteria > Pseudomonadota > Alphaproteobacteria > Sphingomonadales > Sphingomonadaceae > Sphingobium > Sphingobium lignivorans. The sequence continues at coordinate 2,795,549 of NC_015976.1, read as the reverse complement.
GGCCTCGAAACGCGAGAGGTTCACTGTCGCATAGCGCAGCTTGCGCTGTTCGGGCACGGTGAACTGGCCGGGATTGCTGCGGTAATAAGCCTGCAGCTCGGCATCGCCTGGCGGCGTCGAGGGTGCGAACGCGGCGGAAGGAATGGAGATCATCTCGCCGCTGCGTTCCTCGATCAACATTGCCGCATAGGGCGGGACCATGCTGGCGGGCGTCCGCGCGCCGGCACTCACCGGCGCCAGCATCTGCCGCTGGACGATGCTGGCGATGATGTCCTCGCGCAGATCCTTCTCGGCAATGCCTTGCTGGGCCAGCATCTGGCGGAACACGGTCTCGCTGAAATTGCCGGTCGCGTCCACGAAGGCGGGATTGGATGCGATCTCGGCGTCGATCAGCGCCTTGCTGATCTGCATTCCGTGCTTCTCGCCATAAGCGATGAGCGATTGCATCGCGATCATCTCGCTCGCCACGTTGCGCAGCCCGCCTTCGGCAAGGAACTGGTCCATGGTGAGAGCCGGGTTTTCGTTGCGCATCCGCTCGAACACCATCTGCGTGCGGGTCTGCACGTCGTTGACGGTGATGGTCCGTCCGCCGATCTTCGCCACCTCGGCGGAGGAGGGGCCGAACAGGTTCATGCCGCCCGAGGTGAGGTCCCCCGAGACGAAGGCGAGCGCGATCAGGCCAAGGAACACGGCCGCGAAAACCCCGCCGAACTTGGACTTGAGGATGCGCCGGAAGAAATTCATGTCGTAGGGTCCAGGAGCTGGCGGGAAGGAAAGGTCCGGTCGCTTTAGGGCCGCGCACCAGCGGCATCAAGCGGGCAATGCGGGTGGAAGCACTGGACAAAGCCGCCCGCGCCGTCCATCCGGACCGACTGTATCGTGGAAGACTGGACAGCGAGAGGAGAGTTCGGACGATGACCGGCAGGCGCAAGCTGATCGCGGGAAACTGGAAGATGAACGGGCTGAAGGCGCAGCTCGGCGAGGTTTCGGCCATTGCGGAGCTGGCTGCGGGGCGTCCGGATATCGACGTGGCGCTGTTTCTGCCCGCGACGCTCATTTCCGCCGCCGCGCCGCTCGCCGGGACCGTCCTTGTCGGCGGGCAGGATTGCCATCATGAGGAAGCGGGCGCGTTCACGGGATGCATCTCCGCACCCATGCTGTTGGGTGCCGGTGCGGGCGGCACGCTCGTCGGCCACAGCGAACGGCGCACTTATCAGCATGAGACCAATGCGGATGTCGCCGCCAAGGCCGCGCGCGCCAGCCAGCACGGGCTCGAAGTGGTGCTTTGCGTGGGCGAGACGCTCGATACGCGCGAGCAGGGCGACGAGGCCGCCCATGGCTGGGTGGTCGATCAGCTGCTGGCATCCTTGCCGGAAGGCGCGGGTTCGGGCTGGCTGACCATCGCCTATGAGCCAGTCTGGGCGATCGGCACAGGCAAGGTCGCCACCCCCGCGCAGGTCGCCGCCATGCATGGCGCGCTTCGTGCCGCTCTGGTGGAAGCGCTGGGCGCGGACGGGCAGGCGATGCGCATTCTCTATGGCGGCTCGGTCTCGGGCGACAATGCGGCCGATATCCTTCATCTCGACAATGTCGACGGCGCGCTGGTCGGCGGCGCCAGCCTCTCGGTCGCGAAGTTCGCGCCGATCATCGCGGCAGCCTGACGCCGGGCGAAAGCGCCTTTTACCGGCCCTCGATGCCGAGCAGCTCGATCTTGAAGAACATGGTCGCGCCGCCCGGTATCGGGCCCTTGCCGCGGGGGCCATAGCCCAGCTCTGCCGGCACCGCGATCTCGATCGTGTCGCCCACGCCCATCTGCGGCACCGCCATCTGCCAGGCCTTGATGAGCCGGCCGAGCGGGAAGGTGGCCGGTTCGCCGCGCGCGTAGCTGCTGTCGAACACCGTGCCGTCGACGAGGCGGCCCTCATAATGGAGCGTCACCGCATCCTCGACAGTCGGATGAACTCCCGAGCCGTCGCCACTGACGGGTCGCCAGCGCAGTCCGCCGGGCAGTACTCGCCAGCCATCCTGCCAGCGCAGCTTCGCCAGAGCGAGCGCCTGCTGATTGTGCCACTGCGCGCTTTGCGCGACGTCGGGTGCGCTGGGCTCGTCCTGCGCGAAGGCGAGGGCGCCCAGAGTCACGGCCGCTACTCCCGCGACGCCCCAACGCATGATTCGCTGCACCTGCCGTTCCTTTCATTGCCAGTTGCCGCCGCCATCGCGGGAAAGCGCGTGCCGGTCAATCGTCGTGCTCTTCGCGATCGCGCGAAGGCCGGGTAAGGAAGAGCGATGACCAGCCTTGCCGCTACGGCCATCATCTGCGCGGTCCGGCCGCATGGCGAGCACGGCGCCATCGTGCGCGCGCTGACGGAGGAGGCAGGGCTCCTGGCCGGCTATGTGCAGGGCGGACGATCGAGCCGGATGCGGCCGGTGTTGATTCCCGGCAATGTCGTGCGCGGCCTCTTCCGCGCCCGGACGGCGGAGCAGCTCGCAGGCCTCTCGGTCGAGCTGGAGCGCAGCCGCGGTCCGCTGCTTGCAGAGCCCTTGCCGGCGGCGGCCATTGACTGGGCTTGCGCGCTCACGGCCGCGACATTGCCCGAGCATCAGCCTTATCCCTCGCTCTGGAGCGGGCTCGGCGCCGTTCTGGACGCCGTGGAAGCCGCCCCGGCCGCGCGCGGCTGGGCCGTGGCGCTGGTGCGCTACGAGCAATTGCTGCTCGCTGAACTCGGCTTCGGGCTCGATCTGGCGGAATGTGCCGTCACCGGCGCGCGCGAGGGGCTCGTCTGGATCAGCCCGCGCACCGGCCGGGCGGTGACCGAGGAAGGGGCAGGCGGGCGGCAGGAGCGGTTGCTGCCCTTGCCAGCTTTCCTCACCCAGGGCGGCGAGGCCGGCTGGCCGGAAATCTTCGCCGGCTTCTCGCTCACCGGCCATTTCCTCCTCCAGAATCTTTTCGATCCGCGCCGGCAGGACGTGCTCGCCGCGCGCGAACGCCTGATCGAACGGCTCAAAAGAGCGGTTGCGTGAGAGCGTTCGCCGCCATTATGGCCCTTCCCCATTCCCGCGCGTGCGGGGCACAAGAAAGGTGAGTTCCATGTTGATCGCGCTGCTTCCCGGAGACGGCATTGGCCCCGAAGTCGTGGCGGAGGCAAAGCGCGTGCTCGATGCGCTGGCGATTCCCGGGCTTGCTTATGAGGACGCGCTGGTCGGCGGCGCGGGCTATCACGAATATGGGCATCCCCTGCCGCCCGAGACGCTTTCGCTGGCGCGTCGGGCCGATGCCATCCTGTTCGGCGCCGTGGGCGATCCGCGCTGCGACGCGCTGGAGCGTTCCCTGCGCCCGGAGCAGGCGATCTTGGGCCTGCGCAAGGAGCTGAACCTGTTCTCGAACCTGCGCCCGGCGAAGATGTTCCCCGAGCTGGCCGATGCTTCAACCCTCCGCCGGGAAGTCGCCGAGGCGATCGATCTGCTGATCGTGCGCGAGCTGAACGGCGACGTCTATTTCGGCGAGAAAGGCATGCGCCGCACCGAGGATGGGCTGCGCGAAGGCTATGACATCATGTCCTATAACGAGGCCGAGGTCCGCCGCATCGCGCACAGCGCGTTCCGGGCGGCACGAGCCCGGCGCGGCCTGCTCTGCTCGGTGGACAAGGCCAATGTGCTGGAAACGAGCCAGCTCTGGCGCGACATCGTCATCGAGGTGGCGACCGAATATACCGATGTGGCGCTCAGCCACATGTATGTGGACAATGCCGCGATGCAGCTCGTGCGCAATCCGGGTCAGTTCGACGTGATCGTGACCGGCAATCTGTTCGGCGACATACTGTCCGATCAGGCGAGCATGTGCGTGGGGTCCATCGGCATGCTGGCCTCCGCTTCGCTCGATGCGAACGGCAAGGGACTTTACGAGCCCATCCATGGGTCCGCGCCGGATATCGCCGGGCAGGGCAAGGCCAATCCGCTCGCGACGATCCTGTCGGCCGCGATGATGCTGCGCTTCTCGCTGGGGCAGTCCGAGGCTGCGGATCGGATCGAGGCTGCCGTCGGCAAGGCGCTGGCGAGCGGCGCACGCACGGCCGATCTCGGCGGCACCATGTCGACCAGCGCCATGGGTGACGCGGTTCTGGCCGCGCTCTAGGCATGGACGTCTCGCTCGCCTCGCTGCGCGATGCCGCTGCGCTCGTCCATGCGCAGATGGCACCCACCGCGCAGTTCGCGTGGCCCCTGCTGGCCCGGCGGCTGGGCTGCGAGGTCTGGGTAAAGCATGAGAATCACACGCCCACCGGCGCTTTCAAGGCGCGCGGCGCGATCACTTACATGGACTGGCTGCGGCGCACCCATCCGGAGGTGAAGGGCATCATCACTGCCACGCGCGGCAATCACGGACAGGCGCAGGTGCGCGCGGCGCGGGCGGCGGGCCTTTCGGCGACGATCGTCGTGCCGTTCGGCAATGCCCGTGAGAAGAATGCCGCCATGCGCGCGTTCGGCGCCGATCTGATCGAGCATGGCGCGACATTTGACGAGGCGAAGGCGGAAGCGATGGCCCGGGCCGCGCAATATGGCCTGTTCATGGTACCGGCCTTTCACGAGCAGCTTGTGCGCGGTGTCGCGAGCTACGGGCTGGAACTGCTGGCCGCCGTGCCGGATCTCGATACGGTCTATGTTCCGGTCGGCTGCGGCTCGGGTCTGTGCGGCACCATTGCCGCGCGCGATGCGCTGGGGCTGGCGACGAAGGTCGTCGGCGTCGTCTCCTCGGCAGTGGACGGCGCCAAGCAGAGCTTCGAGCAGGGGCGCCTGATCGGCACCGAGACGGCGCACACCTTCGCGGACGGCATCGCGGTGTGCACGCCGGTTCAGGCCGCGCTGGATTATCTGACGTCGCGCGCCGAGCGCTTCGTCGCGGTCGACGATGACGAGATCGCCGAGGCGATTCGCGTGCTCTGGCAGGATACGCATAATCTCGCCGAAGGCGCCGGCGCCGCCGCCATGGCCGCGCTGATGCAGGAGCGGGAAGCGATGCAGGGCCGGAAAGTCGCCGTCATCCTCTCCGGCGGCAATCTGGACATGAGCCAAGCCGCCACGGTGCTCGCGGGGCAGACGCCGCCGCCGATGTGAAGGCTTGTGGGGGAGCGACTGACACAGCCGATATCTCCGATCGCTCTATCGCCAGCTGTCCAGCCACATCCAGCGATTGAAATCCTGCGGGTCGCTCAGCGGCGCGGCGGAAATGATCGGATTGAATTCGGCGAACAGCAACGCGGCGAAGCCGATGCACAGGGCCGGCGCCAGCCTGTTCCCGCGCTGCCAGAACCAGTGGTCGAGCGCGCCGGCAGTTGCGAAGCAGAGCAGCAGCGAGGCCGGGAAATAATGATAATAGAACATCACGGGCTTGGGGATGACGATGAAGAAGCCGAGCGAGGCAGCCCAGAGCAGTACCACGATCAACAGGGGCCATGCCCCTTGCCTCAGCCCCGCGTACAGGCATGCGATCAGGGCCACGAGGCCGCCCCAGCTGATCGCGGGATTGCCAATCAGCAGCACGCCGCGCTGGATACCGTCGACCGGCTCGTAGAAATACCAGATCGGCCGGATGCTCAGCACCCATTGCCACCATTGGCTCTGATAGCCGTGCGAAGCCATCGGCGCGCTCTGCAAGCGAAGCATCTCGAATTGCTGGTGGACGATCCGCCATGGCGGCACCGCGTCCGTCTCGAGCCAGCCGAGCGGGAGGAAAGTCGCAAGATAGATGAGCACGGCGAACGGGCCGAGCCAGAACAATCCCTCCAGCAGGGAGACGGGCCTTGCTGCGAGCGAGCGGGGGGTGCCGAGACGTGGGCGCACCGCGAGCCAGAGCAGCAGGGCGACGCCGACGAGCGGGATCGCCGTCCATTTGCAGGCAGTGGCGAGGCCGAGGAAAATACCTGCCAGCACCAGTCGCCAGCGGTCGCGAAAGCCGGTGCGGCCCGCCGCCGCCAGCATCCAGAAGGCGAGCATGAGAAAACTCGCCATGAAGATGTCCAGCATGGCGATGCGGGCTTGCACGAACAGCATGGGGCTGAGCAGCAGCAGCGAGCCGGTCATCACCGCTGCCGGCCGGGTGCCGAGCAGCCAGCGCGCGGCCATCACTCCGGCCCCGACCAGTGCCGCGCCGAACAGCGCGCTCATGATTCGCCAGCCCAGCGGATTGTCGCCGAGCATCGCCATGCCCGCGCCGATCAGCAGCTTGCCGAGCGGCGGATGTTCGGGATTGGGCAGGCCGGAAAAGGCGGTCAGGATTCGCGCCGCCGGCACATAATGGCTTTCGTCGAAATTGATCTTCGCCGGGTCGCCGAGGCGAAAAAGGAACAGGGCGAGGGCAATTGCCAAGAAGCATGCGGCGATGGCGACATCACGCCAACCGGGCGCGATGAAGGGTCTGGCGGCCTGTGCGGTCATGGTGGCGTCCGCATCTCTCATGTTTGCGCCGGATTGACCGCGCGGGGTGAGCGGCTAGAAGCGGCCGCATGAAGAAGCATAGCGGACAGGACCGATCCCTCACAAGTCGCTGGCGTGCGGCGACCCGTGCCGTACGCGGCGGCACATGGCGATCCGAGCAGGGCGAAACGAGCGAGGCGATCTTCCTCACCTCGGGTTATTGCTACGACGATGCGGAAACGGTGGCCGCCCGGTTCGCCGGGGAAGCGTCGGGCATGCAATATTCGCGTTTCCAGAACCCTACGGTGCAGATGCTGGAAGAGCGCATCGCGCTGATGGAAGGCGCAGAGGCGTGCAAGGTGCAGGCGTCCGGCATGGCGGCGATGACGAGCGCACTGCTCTGCATGCTGAGCGCGGGAGACCATGTGGTCGCGGGCCGTGCCGCGTTCGGTTCGTGCCGCTGGATTTTGGACAATGTGCTCAATCGCTTCGGCATCACGCATAGTATCGTCGATGCGCGCGACAATGACGCGTGGGAGAAGGCGATCCAGTCCAATACGAAGGCCTTCTTCTTCGAGACGCCGGCCAATCCCACCATGGACGTGGTGGATCTGGCGCATGTCTGCGGCCTGGCGCGAGCGCATGGCATTACCACGGTGGTCGACAATGCCTTTGCGACGCCGGTCCTCCAGCGGCCGCTGGAGTTCGGCGCGGATGTCGTCGCCTACAGCGCGACCAAGCTGATGGACGGGCAGGGCCGGGTGCTGGCGGGCGCTGTCTGCGGCACGGACGAATGGATCAACGGCAAGCTCTCGCCTTTCCAGCGGAACACGGGGCCCGTCTGCTCGCCCTTCAACGCGTGGGTGGTCCTCAAGGGGCTGGAAACGCTGGACCTGCGCGCGCATCGCCAGTCCGAGAATGCGATGAAAGTGGCGCGCTTCCTGGAGAAGCGGGTGCCGCGCATCCTCTATCCGGGCCTTCCGACGCATCCACAGCACGATCTGGCGATGAGCCAGATGACGGCGGCAGGGCCGATCTTCTCCTTCATCCTGGAGGATCGCGCGCAGGCGATGGCGATGCTCAATGGCCTTGAGCTGGCGGACATCTCCAACAATATCGGGGATTCCCGGACTTTGCTGTGTCATCCGGCCTCGACGACGCATAACAATATGGGCCCCGTCGGCCGCGCCGAGGCGGGGGTCGAGGAAGGCATGGTGCGCATCAACGTTGGCCTCGAGGATCCGCAGGATATCATCGACGATCTGGATCAGGCATTGACCGCCGTGGGCCTTTGACTAGGGTCGGCCCGGGGACGGCTCATGGGATGCTCGCATGATGGACGCCTTCTTCCCTTATGCAGAGACGACGCACGACATCACCGTGCGCGTGTCTGTCGCCTTTCTGGCCGAGCAATCGGAGCCGGACATGGGCAAATGGTTCTGGGCCTATCATATCCGCATCGAGAATGGCCGCGCCTCGCCGGTGCAACTCCTCACGCGCCGCTGGACCATCGCGGACGGACGCGGGGCCCTCTACAAGCGCGAGGGGCGCGGCGTCGTGGGTGAGGAGCCGGTGATCCAGCCCGGCGCTTCCTATGATTATGTGTCCGGTTGCCCGCTCACCACGCCGACCGGCTGGATGGAAGGCAGCTACATCATGCTCGAGGCGGGCGGCAGTATTATTGAGGTGGCGATCCCCCGCTTCGCGCTTCTGGCCCCGGCGGTGTCGAATTGAAGCGAACGCATCTGCCCTTGAACGGCCTGCGCGTGTTCGACGCGGCGGCGCGCCATCTTTCCTTCACGCGCGCGGCGGACGAGCTTGCGGTCACGCCGGCGGCGGTCGGCCAGCAGATCCGCGCGCTTGAGGACCTGCTGGGCGTCGTCCTGTTCCGCCGCACGCCGCGCGGGCTGGAGCTGACGCCGGAGGCGGAGGCGGGGCTGCCGGCTCTGCGGGGTGGCTTTCTGGAGCTGGAGGAATCGGTCCGGGCGATGCAGGCCGGGCAGAGTTCCCAGCACCTCGCCATTGCCGCCCCGCGCGATCTCACCGCCAAATGGCTGAGCGAGCGTCTCGCTGTCCATGCCGATGCCGAGCCGGGGCTTCATTTCCTGCTGGTCGCTGCCGACGACGCGCTCGACTTTACCGAGGCCAATCTGGATCTGGCCATCTGCCTCGCCGATGGTCCGGGTCAGCATGAAGGCATCGCGCTTGGCGAGGGGCGGTTCGTGACTGTGCAGGCACCCGGTGGCCGCGGCCTCGATGCGCAGATCGCCTGGCCCGGCTGTCCGGTCGCGGATGGTCAGGCAGTCATGCGCGTCGGCGATGCGGGCCTTGCCATCGATGCTGCCGCCAGCGGCTTCGGCCGGGCCTGCGTGCCCGCGCTGCTGGCCGGGGCGGATGTCGCTGCAGGTCGCGTGGAGATCATTGGCGAGTCGCAGCCCGGTCCCGGCTACTGGCTCATCGCGCCCCTGCCGCAGTGGCGACAGAAGAAAGTCCGCGCCCTGGTCGCAGCGCTGACAGGCGACTGAGCTGTCCTTATCGAGGCTCCCGGCCGCCATCCTTGTGAACTTCCGAACCGTCGCGCCTGCTGGTTCTACGGGAATATCCTTATTCTGCCAGCACTTGCATCCGCCCTATCGGTGGGGTCATGATGATGCCACCGGACGAAACGGGCGGGTCGGCCGCTTTTCTCCCGGCATCTGCAGGAACAGTGTCGGCAAAAGGAGGCGGTCATTTCCCGGATTGCAAAGCAGGATCGGCGAAACGAGGCCTGGCACAGCATGCCGGCAGCAGACCTGTTTTCGGCGCTTGGCACGACGCCCACGGGCCTTTCGTCCGAGGATGCGCAGCGGCGCCTTGCTATTCATGGTCCCAATGTGCTGCCTGCCGCCCGGCCCCAAAGCCCGATCATCCGCTTTCTGCGGCAGTTCCATAGCGCTCTCATCTATTTCCTGCTCGCGGGCGGTGTTGCCGCGACGCTGCTCGGGCATCTGGTTGATGCCGCGGTCATTCTTGCCGTCGTGCTGGTCAATGCGACGGTCGGCTTCATTCAGGAAGGCAAGGCCGAGCAGGCGCTCGATTCCATCCGGGACCTGATCGCGCCGCATGCACTCACGCTGCGTGACGGTGTGCGCACCCAGGTGGGCGTGCGTGATCTGGTGCCCGGCGACATCGTGCTGCTGGAGGCGGGCGACCGCGTGCCCGCCGACATGAGGTTGCTCCGCGCACGTGGTTTGTTGGTCGACGAGGCCGCGCTGACCGGCGAATCCGTCGCGGCGGAGAAGCATGAAGGCACCGTGGAAGCGGACGCGCCGCTTGGCGACCGCTCGAACATGACATTCTCCGGCACGCTGGTCGCGGCCGGGCAAGGCACGGGCGTCGTCGTCGAGACCGGCATCGGGACCGAAATCGGCCGGATCAGCAAGCTGCTTCAGTCGGTCGAGGAACTGACCACGCCCCTGCTACGGCAGATTGAGCATTTCGCCCGGCACTTCACTGCGGTCGTGCTGGTGGCGGCGGTGCTGCTGTTCGCCTTCGCGGTGCTGGTCCGCGGCTTTGCCTGGGATGAAGCGCTCATCTTCATCGTCGCGCTTGCCGTGGGGGTGATCCCGGAGGGCCTGCCGGCGGTCATCACGATCACGCTGGCGATCGGCGTTCGCCGCATGGCTGCGCGCAATGCCGTTATCCGCAAGCTTCCCGCGGTAGAGACGCTCGGCGCCACTTCGGTGATCTGCTCTGACAAGACCGGCACGTTGACCCGCAACGAGATGACCGCGCGGCAGCTCATCCTGCCCGCGCACAGGCTGCTCGTGGGAGGGGCCGGCTATGCGCCGGAGGGCGAGATCATCGCGCAGGGGACCGATGACGACGCCGCGGCGCTGGATGCTGCCATGCCGATGCTGCGCTGCGGATTGCTGTGCAACGATGCGCATCTGCGCGAATCCGCCGGGCACTGGATGGTCGATGGCGATCCCATGGAAGGCGCGCTCGTCGCGCTCGCCATGAAGGCGGGGCTGGAGCCGACGGAAGTGCGGGCCGAGTGGCCGCGGATCGACGAGATTCCTTTCGATGCCGCGCACCGCTTCATGGCGTCGCTGCACCGCTCGCCCACGGGGGAGATGGTCATTTTCGTCAAGGGTGCGCCCGAGGCGCTGTTTGCCATGGCGAAGGCACCCCTCGATCTCGAATACTGGAACGCACGGATCGACGAGGCAGCGGGCGAGGGGGAGCGCCTCCTCGCTTTCGGTGCCCTGCGCAAGCCCGCCGGGCTTCAGCGCCTCTCGTTCGAGGATGTCGCGGAAATCGAGCTGCTCGGTCTGATCGGCTTCATCGATCCCCCCCGGCCGGAAGCGGTGGATGCCATCGCGCAGTGCCGCTCGGCGGGAATCGACGTGAAGATGATTACGGGCGATCATGCGGCGACCGCGCTGGCTATCGGTCGACAGCTCGGCATTGCCGACGATCCGCGCGCCGTTACCGGGGCGCAGATCGAGGATTTGTCCGATGGCGAGCTTGCCGATCTTGTCCGGCATGTCTCAGTGTTCGCTCGCACCAGCCCGGAGCACAAGCTGCGGATCGTACGGGCCTTGCAGGCGGACGGGGCGATCGTCGCCATGACGGGCGATGGCGTGAACGATGCGCCGTCGCTCAAGCAGGCCGATGTCGGCACTGCCATGGGCCGAAAGGGCACCGAGGCAGCCAAGGAAGCCGCGCAGATGGTGCTGCTGGACGACAATTTCGCCTCGATCGTCAACGCCGTGCATGAAGGGCGCACGGTCTACGACAATATCCGCAAGGTCACGGCCTGGACGATCCCCACCAATGGCGGCGAGGCGCTGATCGTCATTCTGGCAATCTTCGTCGGCTTCGCGCTGCCGATGACGGCCACGCAGATCCTGTGGGTCAATCTCATCCTGGGTGCGACGCTTGGCCTCGCGCTGGCGTTCGAACCGTCCGAGCCGGGCGTCATGCGGCGCCCGCCGCGGAAATCGAATGCCCCGCTGCTGTCGCCTTTCCTGCTGTGGCGCGTCGTTCTGGTATCGCTGCTGTTTGCCGGGATGGCGCTCGGCGTCTTCTTCCTGACGCTGGGCCAGGGCCGCGAGATCGAGGTTGCCCGCACGATGGTCGTCAACATGGTAATCGTCGGAGAGATCTTCTACCTGTTCAATGTCCGCTACCTGCATGTCGGCTCGATCACCTGGCGGGGCATGCTGGGCACCCCGGTTGTGTTGGCCGCGATCGCTGCCGTCGTCGCTGGTCAGCTCGCCTTCACTTATCTGCCGGTGATGAACGAGATCTTCGGCAGCCGGCCTCTGGCATTTGTGGACGGGGCATTGATCATCGGCATCGGCGTGGCGTTGCTTCTCGTGCTGGAAATGGAAAAGCGGCTGATGCGGCGCCTCGGCTGGTTCGAGGAGCTCGCAGAATGAGGCTCACTCTGGTGGGCTGAACGATGACCGCCTCCTCTGGTACGTGGCGGGCCTGCAGCTGTTCTGCATTCGCACGAAGACCCCCCGGCTCAACTTCGCCGGATTGGCGACGGGCGCTCAACCGAGTGGCGTTCAGTGCTCCGTGAAGATGGGGAGGGCTGTCTTGTACTTGGCGATGGAGAGCGCGAAGTGCGAGGCGGCATTGGCGACAACCGGATGCGTGAGGAGCCGGTGCAGCAGGAAATCCTCGTAATCGGCCACGTCGCTGGCGACGACGCGCATCAGATAATCCCATTCTCCGGACATCGAATAGCACTCCATGATCCGGGCTTCGCTGTCAATGAAGTCGATGAACCGGCGCGATGTTTCTGGGTCATGATTGCGTAGTCGCACATTGCACAGGACATTCACGCCATGCCCGAGCAAGCGGGGATCGGCGAGGCGCACGGTCGCGCGCAGCACGCCGGTCTCTTCCAGTTGCCGCACCCTGCGCCAGCATGAGGGACCTGTGCTGCCCACGCGTTCGGCCAGCTCAGCATTACTGAGGCCGCCATCCTGTTGAAGTTCCGAGACAATGCGGCGGTCCAGCTCATCGAGTTTGACGATTTTTTTCATAGATAGGCTCTCTGAATAATATTTATTTCAGTTTATAGCTCTGGCGCGTGTGTTTTGAAAAGCAATCACGCGGCTTTTCTGGAAAACTGGCCGCATGACCATTCTTCTCATGCCGCGCAAACCCGCTCCCGCTGACCAGGGAGCGCTGTTCGATGGGCTCACGCGTCAGCCCGCCGATCCGCTGTTGGGTCTGACGGCCCTGTTCGAGGCGGACCGCCGACCCGACCGGCTCGATCTGGGCGTGGGCGTGTTTCGGGACGAGCAGGGCGACACCCCGATCATGCGGGCAGTGAAAGCGGCCGAGCGACGCCTTCTGGAGCGGCAGGATACCAAGAGCTATCTGGGGACCGAAGGTGATCCGCTGTTCGTCCGCCGCCTTGCCGATCTCGTCCTCGGCTCCGCGCGTGCGGACGATGCGCGTCTTGCCGGCATCCAGACACCCGGCGGAACCGGCGCCCTGCGCCTTGGCGCGGAGTTGCTTGCAGGCGCGCGGCCGGACGCCACGGTCTGGATCGGCACGCCGACATGGCCCAATCACGCGCCGATCTTCCGGCAGGCGGGCCTGTCGGTGCGCATGCATCGCTTCTTCGATCCGTCCCGGTCCGACGTCGATCTCGATGCCATGCTGGCCGATCTGGCGAATGCCCGCCCGGGGGACGTCGTGGTGCTGCATGGCTGCTGCCACAATCCCACGGGCGTGACGCTCACCGCGGCGCAATGGGCTTTGGTTGTCCGGTTCTGTTCGACACGCGGTCTCGTGCCCTTCGTGGATCTCGCTTATCATGGTCTCGGCGACGGGCCGGAAGCGGACGTCGCGCCCACGCTGGCACTGCTGGAGGCGATGCCTGAGGCCCTGCTGGCCTATAGCTGCGACAAGAATTTCGGGCTCTACCGCGACAGGGTCGGGGCGCTCTGGGTGCAGACGGCGACGTCAGGCTCGGCGACGCTGGTGCGCGGCCATCTGCAGGCTCTCGCGCGCAGCATGTGGTCGATGCCGCCGGATCATGGCGCCGCCATCGTCCGGGAAATCCTGACGGACTCGGTCCTGAAGGAGGACTGGAAGGCCGAGCTGGAGACCATGCGCGGGCGGATCAATGGATTGCGCGCTGCGCTCGCTGCCCTGCACCCCGCGCTGGCACCGATCGGCCGGCAGCGCGGCATGTTCGCGCTGCTGCCGGTAACCCCGGCCGATGTGGCTGTCCTGCGTGCGGACCATGGGATTTACATGGCCGACAGCGGGCGCATCAACATTGCCGGTCTACGAACGGACAGCGTCGATCGCTTCGTCGAACAGTTGGCACCCTTTCTTCCCGCTCGCTGATACAGCCTTCGGGCGTGGGTCAGCCGGCTTCAGCAGCAAACTGGTCGTAAGCCTCCACGGCCTGCGCGGCATACATGAGGCTGGGGCCAGCGCCCATGTAGAGTGCCATGCCCATCGTCTCCATGATCTCGTCGCGCGTGGCACCCTGTTTCACCGCGGCCTGCGCATGAAAGGCAACGCAGCCGTCGCAGCGGATCGCCACCGCGATGGCGAGTGCGATCAGCTCCTTGGTCTTGACATCCAGGGCCCCCGCCTCGGTCGCTGCCTTGGCCATGGCCGAAAAGGATTTCATGACCTCGGGCGTGCCGAGGCGCACGTCCTTGATGGCGTGGCTGAGTTCCCGGGCCATTTCTGGCCAGTCCTTGTGCATTATGTTGCTCCTTGTCCTCTGGCCTATCGGCCGATCATGCTGAGCAGCCGGTAGGCAGCGACGATCCGATCGGTGGATGCACGGGCCTGGGCAGCCGCGGCCGCCGTGGCTTCGCGCTCCGCGTCCAGCAGATCGAGCTGCGGCTTCATGCCCACGCGTACTTCATGGCGGACGCTGTCCCGGGCCTGCGCGGCGGCCTCAGCCTGTTTCCGGGATGCATCCTCGACCAGAGCGGCGGTCTGCACGGCCTGGAACCCGGCAATCACCTGCTCGCGGACCTGCGAGCGCACCGCTTCGGCCCGCGCTTGCGCCGCGCGCTCGGCGCTGTCGCTGCCCGAAATCTTCGCATAGGTCCCGGGACTGAAAATTTGCCAGCGGGCGCGGATGCCCACCGTGGCGCTGTCTGCGCGGTAATCGGGGAAGAACTGGTCACGCACCACCGCGCCTTCCGCGAAGGCGCCCACTGTAGGCAGCAATTCCGAGCGCGCGCCTTTCGCCTCCGCGCGCGCAGCGCGCAGGCCGGCTTCGGCCTGCATCAGCCAGGGATTATGCTGCATGGCAAGGTCGATGGCTTCATCGAGCGCGCCGGGCAGGTCCGGACTGGCGGGCAGGGGCTCGAGCGAATCCGGCATCAGGCCAGTCAGGCTGGTGAAGCGCGCTTGCGCGGAGACAGCCATGCCCTGCGCGCGCGCCAGCCCGGCCTGTGCCTCGGCAAGGCGGGCGGCCGCCTGCGCGATGTCGGTGCTCGGGCTTTCGCCGGCCCGGTAGCGCAATTGCGCCTGCCGCTGGATTTCCTGCATCTGCGTGAGCAGCTCTTCATGCAGGTCCACCAGTCGCCGGCTGGTCAGCACTTCCCCATAGGCCTGTGCAACCGCCGCAACGACCTGGCTGCGCGTGGCGCTTTCTCCTGCCTGCGCGGCGTCGCTGCCGGCCTTCGCACGGGCGATGCCATTGTGAACCCGCCCGCCCGCGAAGAGCGGTTGCTCGACAGTCACTTGCGCGACCCGGGGTGTCACATCGGCAGCGCCCAGGCCGAAGAAATTCTGCGGGTCGAGCCGCCCGAGGCCGATCGACCCGGTCACCGTCGCGCTCGGCAGGCCGCCGGCGCGCGCTTCGCGCACGCGTGCGTCGGCCGTGTCGGAGTCGGCCCGGGCCGCCGCAATGTCGGGCGCATGGGTCATGGCCGCCGCGATCGCCTGATCGAGCGTCACGGCCTGCGCGGGCAGGGCGACGCTCGCCAGCAGGCCGAGCAGAACGGTCCGCGCAAGATTCATCTGAAGGCAGTCCCCGGACGAACGCCCATCGCCTTGAAGATCATCGCGGCGGGGCAGAAGCCCGTGAAGCTCGCCTGAATCATGTTGAAGCCGGCAAACGCCGTCAGCGCCAGCCACCAGGGATGGACGGTGAGCGACAGGATGACGCCGAGCAACACGACGAAGCCGGCAAAGCACATAACGGCACGATCGAGAGTCATGACATGATCTCCTTGAAAGACTGGGAAAACAGACCGGGCATCACAGGCGCAGCTTGCGGATCCCCATCACATGCAGCGCCAGCTTCTCGTAGAAGGGCTCGCTCTCGCCCTTGCGGACCTTGCGCAGGAAATATTTCTCGAAGCCGATCTTGGCGAGGTGGACCCATTTACCGCTGGACGACCAGTTGACATTCCGGGGCGGAATCTGCGGCTGCGCGACGAAGGCCACGCCGCCATCGCCGAAATCGGCGAGGCAAACCGCGTTCCATGTCGCTTCGGCGGTGGGCTCGCGGCCCTCCAGGATCGCGGAGAGGTTGGTGGCAATGGCGGTCACCATGCTTTCGATCATGAAACCGGTCTTGGGGACGCCCACCGGCACCGGCGTCGGGCCGGTCGGCGGAATGGCGACGCAGACGCCGAGCGCAAAGATTTCAGGAAATGTCGGGTTGCGCTGCTGCTTGTCCACGATGATGAACCCGCGTGGATTGGTGAGGCCCTCGATGCCCCGCACGGCGGGGACGCCACGGAAGGCGGGCAGCATCATAGAAAAGCCGAACGGCAGATCATGTGTCTTCCTGACGGCCCCGTCCTCGCCGATTTCCTCAATGTGCATGACATCCGGGTCCACCTTGGTGACGCGGGCATTGGTGACCCACTTGATATGCCGGTCACGCATTTCGCTTTCGAGCAGCGACTTCGTGTCGCCAACGCCGTCAAGGCCGAGGTGCCCGATATAGGGCTCGGACGTCACGAAGGTCATGGGCACCTTGTCGCGGATCTTGCGGCGGCGCAGTTCCGTGTCGAGGATGAGCGCGAACTCATAGGCGGGGCCGAAGCAAGACGCGCCCTGTACCGCGCCGACCACGATGGGGCCGGGCGATTGCGTGAAGCGATCGAAGGCGTCGGCCGCGCTCGTCGCATGAGATGTCTGGCAGATGGACACGGTGTGGCCGCCATGGGGCCCCAGACCTTCGATCTCGTCGAACGCGAGGTCAGGGCCGGTTGCAATTACAAGATAATCGTAATTGATTATGCTCCCGTCGTTGAGCTCGATCTGCTTGCCGGCGGCATCCAGCCGCTTGGCACCGACCGCCGTAAAGTCGATCTTTTTCTTGTGGAAGACAGGCGGCAAGTGGACCTGAATCGCTTCAGGCTCGCGCCAGCGCACGGCGACCCAGGGATTCGACGGCACGAAACTGTAAGTTTCTGAGTCGGATATGGTGAGAACATCGGCCTTGTCGCGGACTGCAGCCTTGATCTCATAAGCGGCGATTGTTCCGCCGAGGCCAGCCCCCAGCACTACTATCTTTGGTTTGCCCATCGGATCACCCTTCCGTCGCGTCAATCGTCATTGACTAATATAATGATTATGCGATATATGCAATCAACAAATTGAAGGAGGCAATCATGTTTGGATTCGGAAAAGGCAAGGCTCATCGGGAAATCGACCCTCAAGCGCTTGACGCCATGCTGCGGGACGGGTCGGTTATGCTGGTCGACGTCCGTGAAGCCGACGAGTTCGCATCCGGCCACATCCCGGGCGCATTAAACCTGCCACTCTCCGATTTTTCACCTCGTAAGATTCCGGATGCTCAGGGCCGCACGGTTGTGCTGCAATGTGCTGGCGGCAAGCGGTCCGGCATGGCGCTGGAACGTTGTGCGCAGGCGCAGGCGTCCATCGACACGCATCTCGCCGGGGGCATCGGCGCGTGGAAGGCAGCCGGCCTCCCGGTGGTTCAGGATTGAGCGAACGGGCGCGAGCGAGGAGGGCGGATCATGGCGAAGTGGCTCTGGCTGGCAGGGGCGGCACTCACGCTGTCGGCCTGTGGCGGTGAACAGGCGCGCGATCCGGCGGCGACCGCCGCGCTGCCCGCCGGGGAGACACTGCGGCTGGTGCCAGCCGAAATTGCCGACCTGAAAGCGATCGGCGCGGAAATCGCGACCCGCGATCAGGCGGAAGCGCTTGCCCGCATTCCCGGCACGCTCACGAGCCTCTCCATTCGTGCTGGCGACATGGTGCGCAAAGGGCAGCGCATCGGCATGATCGTGGATGCACGGCTCGGCTACGAGACTTCGGCTTATGGCGCGCAGGTCGCGGCCGCGCAGGCGGAAGAGGCGCGCGCCAATGCCGATCTCGCGCGGATACGCGACCTCTATGACAATGGCGTCTATGCCAAAGCCCGGCTCGATCAGGCAGTCGCCATGGCCCGCGCCGCCAATGCGCAGGTCGCCGCGACCCGGGCGCAGCAGGGCGCCAGCGCCAGCGTGGCCGGCCAGGGCGCGGTGCTGGCCCCCGCAACGGGACGGGTGCTGCGTGCAGACATTCCCGCCGGTTCCGTGGTCGCGCCGGGCATGTCGATCGCCACGGTGACCGCCGGTCCGCCGATCCTGCGGCTGATGCTGCCCGAGACTGTCGCTCCGCAGGTGCAAATCGGCGCGCCGGTGCTGGTGGATGCAAGCGACATGCCGGAAGGCGGGCGCGAAGGCCGGGTCGTGCAGGTCTATCCCGCCGTGACGGGCGGCCAGGTGCGTGTCGATGCGACGCTGCCCGGCCTTGCAGCCGATCTCGTCGGGCGGCGCGTCGGGGCGTCGATCGCCGTGGGGCGGCGCAGCGCGCTGGTCGTGCCGAAACGCTTCGTCACCACGCGCTATGGCATCGATCAGGTGCAGGTCGTGACCGCCGACAAGCGGTTGAGCATGGTCCCGGTCCAGATCGCGCCAACTGCCGAGGCCGGGAAGGTCGAGATTCTGAGCGGCGTTTCGCCTGGCGACACGCTGTTTGCGCCGCAGGGCGCGCGCCCCGGAACCGCGAGTCCCCAGCCTGCCGACAAGGTGCCGGGCTGATGAATCTCGGCATCTCCGGGCGCCTCACGCGCGCCACGATCGATTCTCCCCTGACGCCGCTGTTCCTGCTTGCGGCGTTGGCCGTTGGTCTGCTGGCTCTCTTCTCCATCCCCCGCGAGGAGGAGCCGCAGATCAGCGTGCCGATGGTCGACATTCAGGTGATGGCGCCGGGCCTGAGTGCGGCGGACGCCACCGAGCTGGTCGGCATTCCGCTGGAAACGATCGTCAAGAGCGTGGACGGGGTGGAGCATGTCTACACCCAGGCGCAGGACGACGGCGTGATGGTGACCGCGCGCTTCCTGGTCGGATCGGACCCGGAGGATGCAGCCATCCGCATCGAGGAGAAGCTCCGGGCGAACTGGGATCGCAAGCCGATCGGCGTGCCCGATCCCAAAGTGACCGTGCGCGGAATCAATGACGTCCCGGCAGTCGTGCTGACGCTCACCCCGCGTCCGGATGCCGCGGGCCAGTGGACGGATGCGAGCCTCTATGAACTTGCCGCCCGGCTGAGAACGGAGATCGCGAAGGTGGATGATGTGGGGCTGACCTTCATCGTGGGCGGCCGTCCCGAGGAAATCCGCATCGCGCCCGATCCCGCGAAACTGCGCCAATATGGTGTGCCGCTCGGCAGCCTCATCGAAGCGGCTTCGCAGGCCAACCGCAGCTTCCCGCTGGGCACGGTGCGGGAGGACGGCAAGGCCGTGACGGTGACGGCGGGGCGCACGCTCTCCTCGGCGCAGGACGTCGGCCTGCTCACCGTGCGCGCGGCCTCCGGCGCGCCGGTCTATCTGCGCGATGTGGCACAGGTAACGCAGGGGCCGCGAGAGGATCAGGCGCGCGCATGGCGCTGGGCCAAGACGGGCGAGGCATGGCATTCCGCTCCGGCGGTCAGCCTGGCCATCGCCAAGCGGGCGGGCGCCAACGCGGTCGTGGTTTCTGACGCGATCCTGGAGCGCGTCGAGAGCCTGCGCGGTACGCTGCTGCCGCAGAGCGTGGAGGTCTCGGTCACGCGCAACTACGGCGAGACGGCGAACGAGAAGGCGAACGAACTGCTCTTCCATCTCGGCCTCGCGACAGTCTCCATCGTCGCGCTGATCGGCTTTGCCATCGGCTGGCGGGAAGCGGCCGTGACGGCGGTGGTCATTCCCACCACGATCCTGCTCACGATGTTCGCCTCGAACCTGATGGGCTACACGATCAATCGCGTCAGCCTGTTCGCGCTGATCTTCTCCATCGGCATCCTCGTCGATGATGCGATCGTGATGATCGAGAACATTGCCCGCCACTGGGCCATGAACGACGGGCGCACGCCGACGCAGGGTGCGATCGAGGCGGTGGCCGAAGTGGGCAACCCCACGGTGGTGGCGACGCTCACCGTGGTCGCCGCGCTGCTGCCCATGCTGTTCGTTTCCGGGCTGATGGGCCCTTATATGGCGCCCATCCCGGTCAATGCCTCGGCGGCGATGATCTTCTCCTTCTTCGTGGCGGTGGTGATCGCGCCGTGGCTGATGATCCGCTTCGCTCGCAAGACGCTGGCCGCCGGACATGGCCATGACGAAAGTGGCGGCCGGCTTGGTCAGATCTACGCCAGGGTCGCGCATCAGGTGAT
Source organism: Sphingobium sp. SYK-6 (assembly GCF_000283515.1). Classification (GTDB taxonomy): domain Bacteria; phylum Pseudomonadota; class Alphaproteobacteria; order Sphingomonadales; family Sphingomonadaceae; genus Sphingobium; species Sphingobium lignivorans. Next base: position 2,775,482 of record NC_015976.1, on the reverse strand, counting down.
CGACAGCCGCAAATCCGCCTGGCGCTTCCTCATCGGTGTCGGCATCGCCACGCTGGTTGCCTGCTCGATGTTCTACTTCAAGGCCGTGACCGTGAAGCTGCTCCCCTTCGACAACAAGTCGGAAGTGCAGGTGATTGTCGACATGCCCGAAGGCACGTCGCTGGAAGGCACGGGCAGGGTGCTGGAGGATGTCGCCGCGGTCGTGCGCGCGCTGCCGGAAGCGACGGCGATGGAAGCCTATGTCGGCACCTCCGCGCCGTTCAACTTCAATGGGCTCGTGCGCCATTATTTCCTGCGCGCGCAGCCCGAGATGGGCGACATCATGGTCACGCTGCTGCCGAAGGGCGATCGTGACCGTTCCAGCCATGCCATCGCGCTGGACCTGCGCGAGCGGCTGAGCGCCCTCGGGCTGCCGGCGGGCGCTTCGGTCAAGGTGGTCGAGACGCCGCCCGGGCCGCCCGTGCTCGCCACGCTGCTGGCAGAGGTCTATGGCCCTGACGCCGCCACACGCCAGAAAACAGCGACGGAGCTGGAAGCGATCTTCCGGTCCGTGCCCTTCATCGTCGACGTGGACAACAGCTTTGGAACCGAGCGGCCCCGGCTGCGGCTGGAGTTCAAACGCGACCGGATCGACTATTATGGCCTGTCCGAGCGGCAGGTGGCGGACAGTGTCGGCATGCTAATGGGCAGCCAGACCATCGGTTACGCGCCGCGCGGTGACGGGCGCACGCCGCTCCCCATCACCATCGCGCTGGAACAGAAGGATCGCAGCTGGACGCAGGGCCTTGCCGAAACCCCGGTGGCGCAGGGGCCCGGCGGCCAGCTCATCGATCTGGGCGCCGTGGCGGACGCGCGGATGGAACAGGGCAGCCGCGCGATCTTCCGCCGGGACGGGCGCTTCGCCGACATGGTGACGGCCGAGCTGGCCGGTGCCTATGAAGCGCCGATCTATGGCATGATCGAAGTCAATCGCGCCGTGGATGCCTATGACTGGGCAGGCAAGGGGCTGGTGAAACCGGAGATACGCCTCAACGGTCAACCGCAGGATGAATCGAAGCCCAGCCTGTTGTGGGATGGTGAGTGGGAAATCACCTGGGTGACGTTCCGCGACATGGGCGCCGCATTCATGGTCGCGCTGCTCGGCATCTATATTCTGGTCGTCGCCCAGTTCCGCAACTTCAAGCTGCCGCTGGTCATCCTCACGCCCGTGCCGCTGACCCTGGTGGGCATCGTCATCGGCCATATGCTGTTCGGCGCGCCGTTCACGGCCACCTCGATGATCGGCTTCATCGCGCTCGCTGGCATCATCGTGCGCAATTCGATCCTGCTCGTCGATTTCATCCGCCACACCGCCGCGCCGGACAAGCCGCTGCGCGCCGTGCTGCTGGAGGCGGGCACCATCCGCTTCAAGCCGATCGTGCTGACGGCGGCGGCCGCGATGATCGGCGCGGCGGTGATCCTCACCGATCCGATCTTTCAGGGCCTCGCGATTTCGCTTCTGTTCGGCCTTGCCTCCTCGACGCTGCTGACCGTGCTGGTTATTCCGGCCATCTATATCGTGCTCAGGGATGACGGGAGGCCCGCGACCGAATGATGATGATGTCCCACATGGCGATGGGCCAGCTCTGCGAGCGGGCGACGGAAGTCGCCGGCCTGCTCAAGCTGGTCGCCAACGAGCAACGGCTGCTGCTGCTTTGCCGGTTGCGCGAGGGCGAGGCATCCGTCGGCGAACTGGTGGGCCTGTGCAGCCTTTCCCAATCCAGTGTCTCCCAGCACCTGGCCAAGATGCGCGAGGGGGGCATCCTCCAGACCCGACGAGAAGCGCAGACGATCTACTATCGGCTGGCCAACCCGCATGTGGAAGCACTGATGATGTTCCTGTGCGACAGGTTCGCGGGCGGCATGGACTCGAATGGCGGGGAGAGTCCCCCGGCAGCCAGCGCGGGATAAGCGCCGCAGGCTGATTCGCGAGGTCGTCGCGGGACTGGCACCCATCAGGATGGGATGGCGGCCGCGGATTGCGCGACCGCTCCACGCGTGACTGAATGACGCTCCAAGACCGCACAGCGGTCTGGAAGTTGACAAAGATGAGGACACGTCGGCCTCATCTTCCGCTTCCCTGAACTTTGCGGCGGGTCCGATGCGGCGGGCGCCAGACCCCGCCCCGGCAGGCCTGCGCAGCCTGACCGGACGTTGGAACGCTTCAATAAGAAAGAGCCCTGTCTTGCTCCTCCTGTCGGCAGGAAGAGCTATTCGGCAAGGCTGCCATGACAGAGGGGGTGTAGGACAGGGGAAAGCGAGGCCGCCGGGTCGTCACGGAACCGCTGAAGGCAGCGGGGCATTGCTCCTTTCCGGATTTCCGATACTGAAAGCGAGCCCGGACGCGGTATCGCCGCGCAGTGGCGCGTTTTTCTGTGAGCGGCGAGAGCCGTCTGATCGCGAGGCTCTGCTGCATGTCCAATGCCGGGTTCATCCTCATTGCCCTGATCCTGGGCCTTGTCCTCGGGCTATTGGGGGATGCCTATGCCACGGGTCTGGCGTCCGGCATCACGGCAGTGACCGATCCCGTGGGGAGCCTGTGGCTCAACGGCTTGCGCATGACGGTCGTCCCTCTCGTCGTTTCCCTGCTCATCACGGGCGTGGCGCAGGCGGCGCGGGCGGCGCGGGCGGGACGCATCGCGGGACTGGCGCTGGGGTGGATCCTCGCGGCCATGGCGATCTCCGGCACCACGGGGGCGTTTCTGACGCCTCTCCTCATCCAGCTCTGGCCGATGCCTGCCGGATCGGCCGATGCCCTGAAGGCGGCGCTCGGTAGTGGCGTCGAGGTCGCGGCCGTGCCGCCCTTCGGTGAGTTCCTGACCACCATCGTGCCGACAAACCCGGTGGCGGCAGCGGCAAGCGACGCCATCCTGCCGCTGCTGGTGTTCACCGGCGCTTTCGCTTTTGCCATCACGCGGTTGCCGGAGGCGTCGCGCGGCCAGCTCACCGGTTTCTTCGCCGCGACGGCGGATGCGCTCATCATCGTCATCGGCTGGGTGCTGCGGCTGGCTCCGATCGGCGTCTTCGCGCTGGCCTTCGGTGTCGGTGCCCGCTCCGGCGCCGCGATCTTCGGCGCCGTGCTCCATTATGTGATCGTTCTCTCGTCGGTCGGCATCTTCATCGCGCTGGTCGCTTATCTGGTGGCGGTGCTGGGCGGCCGCATCGCGTTGCGGGACTATGCGCGCGAGATCGTGCCTGTCCAGGCGCTGGCGATCAGTACCCAATCCTCGCTGGCGTGCCTGCCGATCATGCTGCGCAAGGCCCGCCAGCTCGGCGTCCATGAGTCCACGGCCGATGTCGTGCTGCCGATGGCAGTGGCGCTGCTGCGCGCGACGGGGCCGGCCATGAACATCGGCGTCGCGCTGTATGTCGCGCACTGGTTCGGCGTGACGGTCGGCCCCGCACAGCTTGCGATGGCGATCCTCGTCTGCGTGCTCACCTCGCTCAGCTCGGTCAGCTTGCCGGGGCAGATCAGCTTCGTGACGGCGATCGCACCGATCTGCATCGTGCTGGGCGCACCGGTGGAGCCGCTCGCGCTGCTGCTGGCCGTGGAAACGATACCGGACATTTTCCGCACGCTCGGGAATGTCATGATGGACATCTCCGTCACGACGGCGATTGGCCAGCGCGACGGTATTTCGGAGGCGGAGGCACGGGACGTCCTGTAAAAGGAAGCGCCTGTGCCCCGCCCACCCCATGTTGCTGTTCATCGGCCGTGATGGGCTGGCCTCCGCCGGCCGCGAGCGCTAGAGTTGGGAAACGCATTTTTTCAGGAGAGCGGCATGGCTTCCCTTTCCGAGCGTGCCGATGCGCTCGAACATGAAATGAGCATGGAGCTGGAGCGCAAGGTGGCGCAGCGCCAGCCCATCCGCTCGGCCATCTATCGGTCGGGCGAGCATGATCCTTCCGGCCCCGGACACGACCTGTTCGATGCGCTGGCGGCCGGCAAGAAGTTCCTCATGGGGCCGGACCCGCGCATTCCCCCGATGCCGGAAAAGCCGACGCTCATGGACTTCTTCCGCTTGCGTTTCGGCAATACCCAGCATGTCATGCAGAGCGCGCGCCTTGCCATGAAGAATGGGCATGACGAGAAAGTGGTGCTGGCCTGCCTGCTGCATGACATCAGCGTCACCGGCTTCATCTGCGGCGATCACGGCTATTGGGGCGCGGCGATGGTCGAGCCTTATGTCGATGAGGAAGTGAGCTGGGCCATCCGCGCCCATCAGGTGCTGCGCTTCTTCCCCGATCCGTCCGTGGGCTACGCCTATCCGGAAGCCTATATCAAATATTTCGGGGCCGACTTCGTCCCCGAACCCTATGTCCGCGAAGCCTATGAGCGCTTCCGCGACCATCGTTACTACATGACCGGCCGCCTGATCTGCCTCAACGACTATTATGCGTTCGATCCCGAGGTGATGGTGGAACTCGAGGAATTCGAGGACGTCATCGGTCGCAATTTCCGGCAGCCGGAGGAGGGCCTCGGCTTCGATCACAGCCCGGCCGCGCATATCTGGCGGACGATCAGCATGCCGACCCGCGCGCTGTAGAGAGGGAGGCTTGCCTGGCGCCTGCCGGGGCAGCGTCTTCAGTGCGGTATGCGCACCCGGGCGCGCCACTGGCCCGGCGTTTCCTCGAACCGCCGCTTGAAGGCGCGGGCGAAATGCGCAGGGTCCTCGAAACCGTTGGCGAAGGCGATCTGCGAGATCGGGGCATTGGCCCAGCGGGGATCGCGCAGGTCGTCCGCCGCGCGCTGCAGGCGGCGGTTCCAGATCTGACCGGTGATCGAGAGGCCCAGCGCGTCCCGCATGAGCTGGTCGAGTCGCCGCCGGCTGATATGCTGCGCCCGGGCGACCTGTTCGGCGGAAAGATCCGGGCTCGGCAGGTTCATCTCGATGAAGTCCAGCGCCTTCTGAACGCGCCAGTGGACCGTCTCCAGATCGCAGGCGAGGCCCGAGGTGGCGCCCAGCATGTGAATGATCGCATTCATCGCGGCGTTCTGCTGCGCCTCGCGCAGTTCGTTGGCGACGTGCAGGAGATGGATCAGCGTCTGCGCCAGCAGCTGCGTGCCCGGATCGCGGCACGAAATGATCGTCGCGACGAGATGCTCCAGTTCGGGGAAGCGATTGAGCGCAAGCATGCGGGGCATGCGCAGCAGCATGAACTGGCTGCAGCCCGTGCCGATCAGCCGGAAAGGCTGGCGTTCGTCGATGAAGCAGATGTCGCCCGGGCCGAGCTCGCAATGACGCTGGCGCTGAAAGGCCACCATCGAGCCATCTGTCTGCAGCATCAGCGTGAGATGCTGGCCCGTTTCGTTGACGGCCCGCGGGACATAAGCCACTTCGGCCGGCGCGGAGGTAATGGCGAAAAGGGCGCCCTGGCCCATGCGGCTATGCTGGATCGATCCGATGCTCGGATGCGGTTCGATGGTGTCGATACGCAGGCCAGGAAAGATGGCCGGCGCCGCACCGGTCCATATGTCCGCGCGCCGTTCTCCCTCGACCCCGCTCAGGTCGACGACCGATGAGAGCCCCTCCAGGTTCACTGTGCCCATTTTCTTATCCGTCCTTTCCTGACCATCGGCCAAAGAGCAAGACGTGTCAAAGAGATAAGGCGGTGCGGTGCAACACGATCGCAAGAAATGGAACGGGGTTGCATGAGCGCTGCAGGCCGACTGCGTTCCGGCGCCGAGTTGCCAAGCCACCGGCCATGCGGCAAGAGGCCCCCATGATCCTTCGTAAGCTCAGTATTTCCCTTTGCGCGACCGCTGCCATGGCCGCACCCGACCCATTGCTGGCGGAGGCGCCTCCCTCGCCGGAGGATATCATCGTGCTGGGGCGAGGGCTGGACTTGCCGCCCGGCACTCCGGCTTACGGATCAGTCACGATCGGGCGGGAGCGGCTGGAGGAAGACGCCTCCGGAAGCGTCGAGCACGCTCTGGCGGACGTCGCCGGCTTTCAGCAGTTCCGCCGGTCGGACAGTCGCTCCGCCAATCCCTCGGCGCAGGGTGTCACGCTCCGCGCGCTGGGGGGCAATGCCACCAGCCGGGCGCTCGTGCTCCTTGATGGCGTACCGCTGGCCGATCCTTTCTTTGGGTCCATCCCGTTCAACGCCTTGCCGCTCGAGACCATCGGCGCGGTTCGCATCACGCGCGGCGGCGGCGCCGGCGCATTCGGGGCGGGGACGGTGGCCGGCACCATCGAGCTGTTCAGCGCGGACCGGGCGCAGCTTCCGCTGTTTGGCGCCACGGCGCTTTACGGCTCGCGCGATGCCCAGCAAGTGAACGCATCATTCTCGCCCGATCTGGGGGCGGGCTTCGTTTCTCTTTCGGGGAGCTTCTCCCGGGGCGACGGCTTCTGGACGACGCCGGCCGACCAGCGCGGCCCGGCAGATGTGCCCGCTCGCTACCGGAGCTGGTCCGTGACGCTACGGGGCGTCGCGCCGGTGGGGGACACGGGCGAGATACAGGCCCGCGTCAATCTCATGCGGGATGATCGTACCCTGCGGTTCGCCGGGGCCGATAACGGACAGGCGGGGCAGGATGCCAGCCTGCGCTACCTGTCGCGCGGGCGCTGGCAGGTCGAAGCCCTCGCTTATGTCCAGCTTCGCAATTTCGACAACATCGTCATCAGTTCCAGCAGCTTCCGCCCGACGCTCGATCAACGCAACACGCCTTCGACCGGCCTTGGCGGCAAGGTAGAGATCCGCCCGCCCGTTGGAGCCGATCACGTGCTGCGCATCGGTGTGGACAGCCGTTTCGCCACGGCCGACATGTATGAGGAGACCCTGAACGCCACGACCGGCGCCGCCATGGTGCGGCGGGATGCGACCGGCCGGCAGGTCACCAGCGGCGTCTATATCGAGGATGACTGGACGCTCGGCGACGTCGTGCTGACAGCCGGCGCGCGCGCGGATCGCTGGGAGATCAGCCGCGGGCGGTTCACGGAACGCAACGCGACGACCGGCGCCGTGAGCACGACCGTTCATCCCGACCGCAGCGACTGGGAGGCAAGCGTGCGCGGCGGGCTGCTCTGGCGGACATCCGAGGGGCTTTCCCTGCGCGCGGCGGGGTATACGAGCTTCCGCCTGCCCACCATCAATGAGCTGTATCGCGGCTTCACCGTGTTCCCGGTGGTGACGCAGGCCAATGCCGCGCTCTCGCCCGAACGGCTGAAGGGCGGGGAAGGGGGAATCGACCTGACGCCCGTTCCCGGCGTTCGCCTGTCCCTGACCGGCTTCTACAACCGGCTGGAGAACGCCATCGCTAATGTGACGATCGGCACCAACACGCGCCAGCGGCGCAATGTGGACGCCATCGTCAGCAAGGGCGTGGAACTGACCGGGGCGATAGAGGCCGGCACATTCGATCTCTCCGCCTCTTATGCCTTCAATGACAGCAAGGTCGAGGCGAGCGGCAATGCCGCGCCGCTGGACGGCATGCGGCCGGCGCAGAGCCCGCGCCACAGCGCCAGCGCCACCCTGGGATGGCGCGCACCGGCGCAGGCCCGGCTCGCGCTCACGGCGCGCTATGTGGGGCCGCAATTCGAGGACGATCTGGAAACGGACCGGATGCCGGGCGTGCTCACGTTCGACGGCTATGCGCGCGTGCCGCTCACGCCCAACGTTGCGCTGGTGGGCCGCGTCGAGAATCTGCTGGATGCGACCATCCTCACGCGCAAGGTAGGCGAGAGCATCGACCTCGGCACGCCGCAGACCTTCTGGCTCGGCCTGCGGATCGGGGCCTGAGGCTCCGGAAGCCGCGCTGTCCCGGGCGGCCTTATTCGTCGCCGTAGATGGCAACCTGCGGCGCTTGCCCCGCCGTCATGCGGCCGCGGTACATGCCCGGCGTGTTGAAGGAGAAGGCGCCTTCCCCTTTGGCCGGCACCACGATGACGCCGCCATCGCCGCCCATGGCCAGCGTTTCCGCCTGCACCGTGTCGGCGGCGACCTGCGCATTCTCCCCGGCGAAGCGGATGCGCGCGCAGATCTCGTGCGCCACGCCTTCCCGGATATAATATTCACCGGCGCCCGTTGCCGAGACCGCGCAGGCGCGGTCGTCCGCATAAGTGCCGGCGCCGATGACGGGCGAGTCGCCCACGCGTCCGGGAGTCTTGCCGGTTAGTCCGCCCGTGGAGGTGGCGGCGGCGAGATGGCCCCGGCTGTCCCGGGCAACGGCGCCCACCGTCCCGTACTTGAACTCCGGATTCGTAAGCCGCGCCGCGCCCTGACCCCGAGCCCGCAGATCCTGAAGCTGCTGCCAGCGCAGCTCGGTGCGGAAATAGGCCGGATCGGCCTGCTCCAGCCCGGCCTCGATCGAGAATGCGTCCGCCCCGGGGCCGACGAACATGACGTGCCTGCTCTTCTCCATCACCGCGCGCGCGAGCGAGACGGGATTTTTCGTGCGCGTCACGCCGGCGACCGCGCCCGCCCGGCGTGTCGAACCTTCCATGATCGCCGCGTCCATTTCGTTGGTGCCGGCGGACGTGAACACTGCGCCGCGCGCTGCATTGAAATGAGGGGAATCCTCAAGAACGCGCACGGTTGCTTCCACCGCATCGAGCGCGGTCCCGCCCCGATCGAGCACGGCCCCGCCGGCTTCGAGCGCGCTCCTGAGAGCCGCGCGAATCTCGGCGTCCCGTTCCGGCGTCATGTTCGCGCGCTCGATGACGCCGGCCCCGCCATGGATCAGCAGGGTCCAGGGCTCCGCGGCACCGGCCGGCGCTGCCGAAAGGAACGCCAGCGCCGCCGCGAGAAACGAAGCGCGCGCCTTTCCGGCCGGTCCGCGCATCATGCGGCGCTGGCGGAGGTCAGCACGCGCCGTTCCAGCCCGTTGGCGACCGAGAGCACGGCCTGTACGGACGCCGTGGCGATGTCCTCGTCGAGGCCGACGCCGAACACCGTGTGCCCGTCATCGGTACGGCATTCGACATAGGCCGCCGCATGGACATCGCGACCCGTGCCGATGGCATGCTCGCTATAGTCGACGACGTCGAGGCCGATGCCCAGTTCCTCGCGCAGGGCGGAGAGCACCGAGGAGATCAGGCCATTGCCGCGCCCGGAAATGCTGCGCTCCTCGCCATTATGGGCGATCTTGCCGGTGAAGACGCGCTGACCCGCCGGTCCGCTCTCGAAATAATCGACCAGCGAATAGGGCTGGGGGCCGGTGAGGCAATAATGCTGCTCGAACGCATCCCAGATGTCGCTCGCATGCAGTTCGCGGCTCGACGAGTCGGCCAGGTCCTGCACCACTTTCGAGAAGTCGCCCTGCATGCGCTTGGGAAGCTTCAGGCCCTTGTCCTGCTGCAGGACCCACGCGACGCCACCCTTGCCGGACTGCGAGTTGACGCGGATCACTGCTTCGTAGGAGCAGCCGATGTCGGCCGGGTCGATCGGCAGATAAGGCACGTCCCAATATTCGTCATTGCGCTGTTCCTGCGCCGCAAAGCCCTTCTTGATCGCATCCTGGTGACTGCCGGAGAACGCCGTGAACACCAGATCGCCTGCATAGGGATGGCGCGGGTGGACGGGGAGCTGGTTGCAGTAAGTGACGGTCTGCACGACTTCCTCCATGTTGGAGAAGTCGAGCCCGGGCGCGACGCCCTGCGTGTACATGTTGAGGGCGACGGTCACGAGGTCGCAATTGCCGGTGCGCTCGCCATTGCCGAACAGGCAGCCTTCGACGCGGTCGGCGCCCGCGAGCAGCCCCAGTTCGGCGGCGGCGACACCCGTGCCCCGGTCATTGTGCGGATGGAGGGAGATGACGACGCTGTCCCGATCCCGGATGTGGCGGCAGAACCACTCGATCTGGTCGGCGTAGATATTGGGCGTCGCTGCTTCCACGGTCGCCGGGAGATTGAGGATCAGCGGCTTCTCGGGCGTGGGGCGCAGAATGTCCATCACCGCCTCGCAGCATTCCAGGCTGAAATCCAGCTCGGCGGTCGAGAAGGTCTCGGGACTATATTCGAAGGACCAGTCCGTGTTCGGCTGCTTTGCCGCTTCGTCGCGGATGATCTTCGCGGCGTTGATCGCGATGTCCTTGATCTGCGGTCGGTCCATGTTGAACACGATCCGCCGCCAGGCCGGAGACACGGCGTTGTAGACATGCACGATCGCCTGCTTCGCGCCTTCCAGGCTCTCGAAGGTTCGTTCGATCAGGTCACGGCGCGCCTGTGTCAGCACCTGCACGATCACATCGTCTGGAATGCGCCCCGAGCGCACCAGCCCGGAAATGAAATCAAATTCGGTCGCGCCCGCGGAAGGGAAGCCGACCTCGATCTCCTTGAGCCCGATCCGGGTCAGGAGCTCGAAGAAGCGAGTCTTCTTCTCCGTATCCATCGGATCGATGAGGGCCTGATTGCCGTCGCGCATGTCCGTGGAGAGCCAGCGGGGCGGCTTGGTGATCGTGCGCGAGGGCCATTGCCGGTCCGGCAGGTCGACTTGCGGGAAAGGGCGGTACTTACGGGAAGGATCGATCAGCATCATGGGTCAGCTATTTCGCCTTTGCCGGAAAAAGCAGCGGACAGGCCGCGCCGACTCGCTCCGGTCGTTTGAGTCTCGATTGTGACTTTCCGAATGCCCTTAGGCGCAGGGTGCCGCCTGCGGCAACCGCATGGTCGCGCCTAAGGGCGCGTAAGTCGCGTAAGGCGGATGATCGAGATCCGGTACAGCATCATGGGTGAAAATGCCCCGAAAAGGCCGTCACGTCCAGCAATAATCGAACAAGGTCGCGAAATCTTTTTCATCACCGCCCGAGCACGCGCCACGGCAGGGCATCAGGGCCCTGTAAGGCTCAAGGACGCAAAAAGAGGTGCGGCGTCGGGCCAGCGGCAAGGCAGGTGATTTTTCGGCTTGATTTTGGAAATGGCGCGCGCACTATGCTGCGATGCACAATGAGGCCGAGAAAAACAAAAGCCTATGACCTTTTCCGAGATGCTGGGCGACGCCGGGGAAATTCGGGACTGCTATGCGGTCATCCAGCAATGGGTGGAGGAAACAGGAATAGAGGGGCTGCATCGCAGGCTCGGCGAAGCAGAAGCGATCTTCCGGCGCATCGGCATCACTTTCGCGGTCTATGGGGAGGGCGGTGACCCCGAACGCCTGATCCCGTTCGATCTCCTGCCGCGCATTTTCACGGCGATGGAATGGCAGCGGCTCGAAGCGGGGATTCGCCAGCGGGCGGCGGCGCTCAACGCCTTCCTGCTCGATGTCTACAATCGCGGCGAGATCATCCGTGCCGGGATCGTTCCGGCCGACATTGTGTATCAGAACAAGGCCTACAAGCCCGAGATGGCCGGCTTCACGCCGCCCGGCCGGGTCTACAGCCACATCGTCGGCATCGACATCGTGCGCACGGGCCTGTCCGATTTCATGGTGCTGGAGGACAATTGCCGGACGCCGTCCGGTGTCTCCTACATGCTCGAGAACCGCGAGATCATGACGCGCATGTTCCCCGAGCTGTTCGCGCTGGAACGCGTGGCACCGGTGGACGATTATCCCAGCCAGCTCCTCAAGTCTCTCCAGGAAGTCGCGCCGCCCGCCTGCAAGGACAAGCCCCAGGTCGTCGTCCTGACGCCGGGGGCGTTCAACAGCGCTTATTATGAACACAGCTATCTCGCCGATCTCATGGGCGTGGAGCTGGTGGAGCCGGCCGATCTCTTCGTGGACGAAGGGCTCGTCTACATGAAGACGACGTCCGGGCCGCGCCGGGTGGACGTCATCTACCGGCGCATCGACGATGATTTCCTCGATCCGCTGGCTTTCCGGCCGGACAGCATGCTGGGCGTGCCCGGACTCTTCAATGCCTATCGCGGCGGTGGCGTCACGCTCTGCTCGGCGCCCGGCGCGGGCATTGCGGACGACAAGGCCGTCTATGTCTATGTGCCCGAGATGATCCGCTTCTACCTCGGCGAAACGGCGATCCTCCAGAATGTGCCGACATGGCAGTGCGGCCTGCCGGACCATTATGCCTATGTCATGGACCATCTGCCCGAGCTTGTGGTGAAGGAAGTCCATGGCTCGGGCGGCTATGGGATGCTCATCGGCCCGCAGGCTACCGCACAGGAAGTCGCGACCTATGCCGAACGGATCCGCGCCAATCCCGCCGAGTTCATTGCGCAGCCCACGCTCGACCTGTCCACATCGCCGACGCTGGGGCCATCCGGGCTGGTGCAGCGCCATGTCGATTTCCGGCCCTATTGCCTCGTCGGCAAGGAGATCCGGCTGGTACCGGGCGGCCTGACCCGCGTGGCCCTGGCGGAAGGGTCGCTGGTCGTCAATTCAAGTCAGGGCGGCGGGGTCAAGGATACCTGGGTGCTGCGATGAAGGGTGGTGGGATGACGGGTGCTGCGATGACGGAGGGCTGCCCATGCTGAGCCGCACCGCCGAGAATCTTTTCTGGATGGCGCGTTACATGGAGCGCGCCGAGTCCACGGCGCGACTGCTCACCATGGGCCAGCGCATGGCGATCCTGCCCGCCGCGACCATGCGCGACGAATGGCGGTCCGTCGTCCGCGTCACCGGCTGCGAGGATGCCTTTGGCAAGGATGCGATCATCCGCGAGAGCGATATCGTCGAACATCTGATGCTCGACCCGGACAATCCCGCGTCGATCCGCTCATGCCTCGCCCGGGCGCGGCAGAACGGCAAGTCGGTGCGCACGGCGCTCACGCAGGAGATGTGGGAGTCGCTGAACGAGGGCTGGCGCAAGCTGGAGACCTATGGCGTTGCCGATGCCCGTCGCGACTTCGCCGAACTGGTCGACTGGGTGAAGAACCGGGCGATGATGTTCCGCGGCGCCACGGAAAGCAGTCACTTGCGCAACGAGGGCCACGATTTCCTGCGCGCCGGGGGGGCGCTGGAGCGGGCGCAGATGACGTTGCGGCTGCTGGACGTCAAATATTATGTCCTTCTGCCGGAAACCGAAGTCGTCGGGGGGCATCGCGACCATTATCAGTGGACGTCCGTGCTGCATGCGCTGTCGGGCAGCCGGGCCTATCACCATGTCTATGGCGGCTCCTACTCGCCCTGGCAGATCACCGATTTCCTGATGCTCAACCGGCAGTTTCCTCGCAGCGTCCTCTACTGCTTCGACCAGCTTGCCTATCGGCTCCAGCGGCTGGCGCACTGGCACGGGCAGCGTACGCCGGCGAACCTGCGCGGCGAGGAGATGGTGGAAGCCCTGGCCCAGACGAGCAGCGGCGCGATCTTCGAAAAAGGCTTGCATGAGACGATCCAGAGCAAGATCGTCCAGTGCAACATGCTTGGGCAGGAAATCGCCGAAGCTTATCATTTCGGTTGAACCGGAAAGACGACGACATCATGCGGATCAGCATCCGTCACGAAACGCGATATGACTATGCCGAGCCGGCGGCAGGCGTGGTCATGCGCCTGTGTCTCGCGCCCGCAAGCAGCAATGCGCAGGTGGTCGAGCGCTGGGCGGTCAGCGTCAATGGAGAGCCTGTCGAGCGCTGGATAAGCAACGGGCATGGCGATGCCGAGGCGGTGTGGCGCGCGCCGGGCAGGGTCGAGTCGGTCGTCATCCTCGCGGAAGGGACAGTGCGCACGAGCGACACGGCCGGCGTGCTCAAGCCGAGCGGCGGCGAATTGCGTCCCCGCCTGTTCCTGCGGCCGACGCCGCTGACCGCGGCGGACGAGGCGATCGCGGCGTTCGCCGAGCGGGCGCGCAGTCCCGATGGCCCGCTTGCCAGCCTCCACGCCCTTTGCCAGCTCGTGCATGAGGACATCGCCTGGCGCGCGGACAGCACGACTGTCGACACCGTGGCGGCCGAGGCTTTCGCCCAGCGGGCCGGCGTATGCCAGGACCAGTCCCACATCTTCATTGCGGCAGCGCGCAGCCTCGGCATTCCGGCGCGCTATGTCGTGGGCTATCTGCGCGATCCTGAGCGGCCGGACGGCGAACATGACCCGCATGCCTGGGCCGAGGCCTTCGTGGAGGGGCTGGGCTGGATCGGCTTTGATCCTGCTCTCGGCCATTGCCCGGTGGAAGGCCATGTCCGCCTTTGCTGTGGCCTTGATGCCGCAGATGCCGCACCAATTCGCGGCGTCATGCTGCCGGTGGCTGAAACCAAATTGTCGCATGACGTTCTGATTGCCAGTCTGCCGCCGGACGACGCCGCACAGGCGCAGACGCAGCAGTGAGTCGCGGTCCTGCCGGCCCATGCCGCCGGGATAGCGGAAGAAGGGAAGTTCAATGACCTATTGCGTGGCCTTGCGGGTCGAGGCCGGCCTCGTGATGCTCTCGGATACGAGGACCAATGCGGGGCTCGATAATATCGGCATGTTCCGCAAGACCTTCACTTACGAAAAGCCCGGCGAGCGGGCGATCGCCCTTCTTTGCTCGGGAAACCTGTCCGTTACGCAGGAAGTCCGCACCAAGCTTTCGCGCGCCATGAAGGATTCCGTGGAGGATCCGGAGATCGAGACATTGCTCAATTGCGCGACCATGCATCGGGTCGCGCATCTGGTCGGCGATGCCATGAAGACCGTGCAGAAGGAAATGCGCACCGGCATGAGCGCGAGCAATGTCTCGCTCGGCGCTTCCATTCTCGTCTGCGGCCAGCGCAAGGGCGGCAAGCTGCGCCTCTATATGGTTTATTCCGAGGGCAATTTCATCGAGGCGACAGCGGATACCCCTTTCTTCCAGATCGGCGAGCACAAATATGGCAAGCCGATCCTGGACCGGATGATCCGGCCGAACACTTCACTGTCGGATGCCGCGAAGGCCGTCTGCGTGTCGATGGACTCGACCTTGCGGTCCAATCTGTCGGTCGGCATGCCGCTCGATCTCAGCATCATTCCGCGCGACAGCTATAAATTCAGCCTGCGCCGCAGGATCGAGGCGAACGACCCTGAATTCTCGCAGATTTCCAGCGAGTGGGGCGCGGTCCTCAAGGCCGGATTCGATTCGCTGCCGTCCCTGATCGACTGACGTCCTCCCCCCTTCGCCGTGGGAGCGAGGGGGGAGGCGCCGGTCGGCATCGGAGCTGCCCGGTGCCGACCGTCAGGCTGCCAGGTCGAAGCGATCTGCGTTCATCACTTTGGTCCAGGCCTTCACGAAGTCGGCGACGAATTTCTCGCCCGCGTCAGCCGCGGCATAGACTTCGGTGAGCGCCCGCAACTGCGAGTTGGACCCGAACACCAGATCGGTGCGAGTTGCGGTCCAGCGTTCTTCGTCGGTGGCGCGGTCCGTGCCGACGAACACCTCATCGCCGCGATCATCGACCTGCTTCCAGGCCGTGCCCATGTCCAGCAGGTTCACGAAGAAGTCGTTGGTGAGCTGTTCGGGGCGGTCGGTCAGGACGCCATGCGGCGCGTTGCCATGGTTCGCCCCCAGCACACGCAGCCCGCCGACCAGCACGGTCATTTCCGGGGCACTCAGTCCCAGAAGCTGTGCGCGGTCGATCAGAAGCTCCTCGGTGGGGACGCTGAAGCGGGTCGAGAGATAATTGCGGAAGCCCTCGGCCTTGGGTTCGAGCGGCTCGAAGCTGTGCACATCGGTCTGCTCCTGCGTGGCATCGCCCCGCCCGGAGGTGAAGGGCACGGTCACGTCATGACCCGCAGCCCTGGCCGCCTGCTCGATGCCCACGGAGCCGCCCAGCACGATCAGATCCGCCATGCTCACCGTGCCGTCGAAACCAGCCTTGATGTCCTCATAGACTGCGAGGACCTTTGCCAGCTCGGCCGGCTCGTTGACGGCCCAGTCCTTTTGTGGCGCGAGACGGATGCGCGCGCCATTGGCGCCGCCGCGCTTGTCCGATCCGCGGAACGTCGCTGCCGAGGCCCAGGCCGTCTTCACCAGCTGGCCGATGCTGAGGCCAGAGCTTGCGATCCGCGCCTTGAGCGTCGCAACGTCGGCGTCGCTCAGCGGTGCGCCGGCGGGCACGGGGTCCTGCCAGATCAGGTCCTCGTCCGGCACCTCGGGGCCCAGATAGCGGGCTTTCGGCCCCATGTCGCGATGGGTGAGCTTGAACCATGCGCGAGCGAAGGCATCGGCGAACAGCGCGGGATCGGCATGGAAGCGCTCGGAAATCTTGCGGTATTCCGGGTCCATCTTGAAGGCCATGTCGGCTGTCGTCATCATCGTGGGCAGGCGCTTGGCGGGATTGTGGGCGCCCGGTGCCATGTCTTCCGGCTTCTGGTTGATCGGCTGCCATTGCCACGCGCCCGCCGGGCTCTTCACCAGCTCATAATCATAGTCGAGCAGCATGCGGAAATAGTTCATGGACCAGCGGATGGGCGTGGGCGTCCAGGCGCCTTCCAGTCCGCTGGTGATGGTGTCGTCGCCCATTCCGCTGCCATGGCCGCTTTGCCAGCCAAGCCCCTGCATGGCGATGTCCGCGCCTTCGGGCTCCAGCCCGACCTTGGATGCATCGCCGGCACCATGGCACTTGCCGAAGGTGTGGCCGCCCGCGGTCAGCGCGACGGTTTCCTCATCGTTCATGGCCATACGGGCAAAGGTCTCGCGGATGTCGCGGGCGGAGAGCAGGGGATCGGGCTTGCCGCCCGGGCCTTCGGGATTGACGTAGATGAGGCCCATCTGGATCGCGGCGAGGGGATTTTCCAGCGCACGGCCCGACTCCTCCTCGATGCGGGTTGCGCCCAGCCACTCCTCCTCGGTGCCCCAGTAGATGTCCTTCGCCGGTTCGTAGACGTCCTCGCGTCCCCCGCCGAAGCCGAAGACCGGGCCACCCATCGATTCGATAGCCACATTGCCGGCCAGGATGAGGAGGTCCGCCCAGGAGAGCTGCCGTCCATATTTCTGCTTGATCGGCCACAACAGGCGCCGGGCCTTGTCGAGATTGGCATTGTCCGGCCAGCTGTTGAGCGGGGCGAAGCGCTGCGAGCCCGAGGAGGCGCCCCCGCGCCCGTCGCCGGTGCGATAGGTGCCGGCGCTGTGCCAGGCCATGCGAATGAAGAAGGGGCCGTAATGGCCATAGTCCGCCGGCCACCAGGGCTGGCTGTCGGTCATCAGAGCTGTGAGGTCTCTTTTGAGCGCCTGATAGTCGATCGCCTGGAATTCCTTCGCATAGTCGAAGTCATCGCCCATCGGATTACCGCTGAGCCCATTTTGCTGCAGAATATCGAGCGAGAGCTGGTTGGGCCACCAGTCCCGATTCGTACGGCCCAGCAGGTTGCGCAGGGCGGCCAGTTCCTTGGACGGGTCGCTCAGGGGACTTCCGCTTGTCTTGGCATCCATGGCTGACTCCTCTCGCCTTGTTCTGAAGAATGAACGGAGGATACGCGTGCCGCACGGGCTTGGAAAACGATCTCCATCGGTCAGAGATATTTGAAGGATCGATTTGGCGGCTCGGGCTGGCCGGCATAGACAGGCCGCGCGGAGATGACCGGCCAGCCGGGCGCCTCTTGCGATTATGACGGAATTTCCTAAGTGCAGGCCTGTCCCGCCCGCTCTCCAGCGGATCGGAAGCGCCATCCAGCTCCAGCAGAAAGAGTCGACCCCGATATGACCGCCACGCACAGTTCCCGCATGATCATCCTCGGGTCCGGCCCGGCCGGTCTTTCGGCCGCCATCTATGCCGCGCGCGCCGGCATGGCACCGATCGTCGTGCAGGGAATCCAGCCGGGCGGCCAGCTCACGATCACCACCGACGTCGAGAATTATCCGGGGTTCCGGGATGTCATCCAGGGGCCGTGGCTGATGGAGGAGATGCAGGCGCAAGCCGAGCATGTCGGCGCGCAGATGATGTACGACCAGATTGTCGATGTCGATCTGTCCCGGCGTCCCTTCAAGCTGACCGGCGACGGTGGCACGGAATATTATGGCGACACGCTGGTCATCGCGACCGGCGCGCAGGCCAAGTGGCTGGGGCTCGAAAGCGAACATCTGCTGCAGGGCAAAGGCGTTTCGGCCTGCGCGACCTGCGACGGCTTCTTCTATCGCGGCAAGAAGGTGGTGGTGATCGGTGGCGGGAACACCGCCGTCGAGGAAGCGCTCTATCTCACCAACCACAGCCATGACGTGACGCTGATCCATCGCCGCGATTCGTTTCGTGCGGAGAAGATCCTGCAGGATCGCCTGTTCGCGCACCCGAACATCAAGGTGCTGTGGAACAAGGCCGTCGAGCGCTTCGTCGGTGAAGGTGATCCGGAAGGGCTTGTCGGCGTCGATCTGGTCGACACGGTGACCGGAGAGAAGAGCCACGAAAAGGCCGACGGGGCCTTCGTCGCCATCGGGCACAAGCCCGCGACCGAGCTGTTCGACGGCAAGCTGCCGTTGGACGAGGGTTATCTGGTCGTGGAGAAGGGCACCAGCCGGACCAGCATTCCCGGCGTGTTCGCGGCAGGCGACGTGACCGACAAGGTCTATCGCCAGGCCGTCACGGCGGCGGGGATGGGATGCATGGCTGCCCTGGATGCGGAACGCTTCCTGGCCGAAGCGGATTTCGAGGCAATGGCCCACGCCTGAGCCTTTGGCCGGGCGGCGCGCTCAAGCGCTGGCGGGCGAGATCCGGGTCCGGGAGGTCATGCGATAAGCCGGACAGTTTCGCGGCGCTCCTTGAGGCGCGAACGCGGAGCGCGACGGCGATGTGTCGCCGCATGCCCATGGCAGGGAAACGTCTATATTTCCGTGCTTTCGCCGGTGCGGCGCCTGCCGCTCGGGCTTATGCGAAAAACTGCGGACATGAAAAAAGGGCTGATCTGTCCGGACATTCCAGGACAGATCAGCCCTTTTGAATTCTGGCTCGGTCCGATCAGTCGGCGCGCGATGCGACGGTGACGCTCGGCGTGGCCTGGCCCTTGGCTTCCGCAACACTGAAGGCGACCGGAATGCCATTGGCGGTGCCGGTCACCTGATCGCCCGAGACGACCAGACGGAACGACGAGCCGGGGGTGGCACGGCCGGTGATGACGCGCTTGGTCTCGCCGATTGCCTTGACGCTGTAGACGTAGCTGACGCCGTCATGGACGAACTTGACGGGTTCGTCGTTCGCAAGTGCGGGAGAAACGAGCGAAAGAGAGAGTGCCGTTGCGGCGATAGAGAGAGTTTTCACGAACAAACTCCTTTGTGAGGTTGACAAAAGAGCCGTCCAGCATCCTGTTTTGTTTTGCAGTGTGAAATTGTTGCATTGCGAATGAATCAGCAACCGCAAAAGCCGGAATCGCGATTGCACTTTTTGCATTCGCACAGGCGCGAAGGGGGTAGGGCGCGTTGCCGGTCCCGGGGTATTGGCTAGCGGTGGCCTATATTCAGCCCAGTTTTGCGTCGAGTTTGCGCGCCAGAAGGGTGTGCAGGCCGCCGAAGGTCTCGAAGCTTTCCATATCGATATCATCGTCGTCGATGATGATGGAAAGCCGGTCCTCGAGGTCCGTGAGCAAGGTGGCCACCGCCATGGAGTCGAGCTCCGGCAGCGCGCCGAACAGGGGGGTCTGCGCATCGAAGGCGGCCACGCGCGCCTCGTCCAGCCCCAGTGCCTCGGCAAGCGAGCGGCGCAATGCGGTATCGGCCATGGAATCCCGGGCGTGCGTCGTGCCGCTGGTCTCGTTCATGCGCATGGCGGCGCCCCTAGCGGCTTCCAGCCGCTTTGAAAAGCGCCGAACCGCTCGCGCTCAGGGAGGCCAGGCCGCGTCCAGTGCCGCACGCCGGCCGCTGGGCGGGCCGCTCTGACGTGCATGGCTGCCGGTGGGCTGGGACAGGGCCGAGAGCCATGTCGCGAAGGCCGGCCGCCAGCTCGCGGCATGACGAAGGTCGAAGGCGTCGATCTGCCACATGGGCACGGTCTCCGGCATCCAGGCGGCCTTGTAGCCATTGTCGCCCGTGCCGAAATCGATGCGGGTGGCATGATCGAGATCGATGGCCTGCCGGAACATGGCGTGGCTGAGCTGGGTGCCGGGCGAGGCATCGGCGAAGCGTTCATCGAAGGCGAGCTTGTGAATGTAGGCGCAGCCCTGCTCGACAGTCCATAATTCCACGGCGGCGGGTGCGCCATCCAGCCATGCCACGCCGAGCCGCAGCCGGCCGCCCTCGGCTTCCGCCTGCGCGAAGGCGCGAAGGAAAGCGAAGTCGTCGCCCTCGGGCTTCCAGCTGGCGGCGAATACGGACTCGAAGATGGACCAGAGGCCCTCATCCAGCCTGTGGTGGATGTCCACCACGACCGGCCGCTGCCTCGCCTTGCGCCGGAAGGTGGACCGGAGCGAGCCCGGACGGGCAGCCCAATAGGCATCGAACCGCATGCCGGGGGCGAGATGGAGCATCCGCTTATGGGCCATGACGCGGGGGATCACGCGCCAGCCTGCGGTCCGGAGAGCATCGCTCAGCAAGGCACGGTCACTCCCTCCCTCGTCCGTGATCGGATGGAAGCGCAGATGCGGGGTGACGCCGCGCAGCCGGGCGGCAAGCGCGCTCAGCAGGCGCAGCCGGGTCTCCCGCAAAGGTGCGCTCACGAACTGCGGGCGGAACAGGAAGCTGTACCAGTTGGTGATGCCGTCGACCGGGCCGTCCTGTCCGCCGGTCAGGAAGAGCCATGCCATCGCGGATCCGGCCTTCGCGCACAGGATAAGGGGCGTGGCCTCGGGAAAGGCGCTGGCGTGGAGCGCCTCGAACCAGCCGAGCCGATCGAACGGGCCGGGCTGGGCCGCTCCGTCCAATGCGCCGCCCGCCGCCGCCCGCGCGTGCGCGAAGCTGCTGAAGAGGCTCACATGGATGGTGTCGTTCGTCATGGCGCGGTTCCGCGCGACACCTATCCCCAAAAGTCCATCGATCATGTTAATGGGCCAGCGATGATCCCACCTCTCGACCATCTTCCCCGTTGCGGACGGCCCGATGCACCCGCGCTGGCCGGGAAATTCGGCGTGATCGACTATGCCGGGCTGGACGCCATGACCGGCCGGCTCGCCCATTGGCTGGCGGGGCATGGCTTCCCCGGCGGGAGCCGGATCGCCGCCTGGCTGCCGAAAGGCGTGGCGACGGTGGTCCTGCCGCTCGCGGCGGCGCGCGCGGGCTTCGTCTATGTGCCGGTCAATCCGCTGCTCAGGCGCGCGCAGGTGGCGCATATCCTGGCCGACAGCGAGGCCGCGATGCTTGTCTCGGCGCCGGCCCGCCTCGCGACGCTGGAGCCGGGCGATACGCCGCCGGGCCTTCTTGTGGTCGAGGAAGGCGCTCTGGAAGCTGTCATGGGCCGGGACGGCGCGCCTGCCTTGCCGCCCGGCGATGCGCCACCGGACCGGCTTGTCGAGATCCTCTACACGTCCGGTTCGACGGGGCGCCCCAAGGGCGTGATGCTGAGCCACGCCAATCTCATGATCGGCGCGCGGGCCGTGGCCACGTATCTCGGCCTTGCGGCGCAGGATCGCACGCTCGCCGTGCTGCCGCTCAGTTTCGATTACGGCCAGAACCAGCTCTTCTCCACATGGTGGGCGGGCGGGTGCGTCGTGCCGCTGGATTATCTGCTGCCGCGCGAGGTGGTGAAGGCCATCGGGACTCATCGGATCACGACGCTCGCGGGCGTGCCGCCGCTCTGGACGCAGCTTGTCGAGACGGCATGGCCGACCGAAGCGGTGCAATCCCTGCGCAGGATCACCAACAGCGGCGGCGCGCTGACCCGGCCGCTCATCGCCCGGCTGCGCGAGACGTTCCCCGAGGTGGACATTTTCGCGATGTATGGGCTGACCGAGGCTTTCCGCTCCACATTCCTGCCCCCTGCCATGCTGGCGGACCATCCCGACAGCATCGGCCGCGCGATCCCGGACGCGGAAGTGCTGGTGGTGCGGCCGGATGGCACGCTCGCGGCGGACGAGGAGCCGGGCGAGCTGGTCCATTGCGGTCCGCTGGTGGCGCAGGGCTACTGGCGCGACGCGGCACGTACGGCGGAGCGCTTCCGTCCCGCACCGGCGACTTCGCGCTATGGCGGCATGGCGGTGTGGTCCGGCGACACGGTGGTGCGGGATCGGGACGGGCTGCTGCGCTTCGTCGGGCGGGACGATGCCATGATCAAGAGCGCGGGCAATCGCATCAGCCCCAGCGAGATCGAGGAAGCGGCGCTCGCCGTCTCGGGCGTGGCGGAAGCCTGCGCGCTCGGGCGACCGGATGAGCGGCTGGGGCAGGCGATCGTGCTGTTCCTGCGCGGCGAGGCTTCGCTTTGCGCGGAGGATCAGGCGGCGCTCGTGGACCGGGTGCGGGGCGCCTTGCGGCAGCTCCTGCCGACATTCATGCAACCGGCGGACATCCTTCGTCTCGAAGCGATGCCGCGTAATCCGAACGGCAAGATTGACCGTGTGGCGCTGGCCGCCCTGGCGCAGGGAGGGGAAGGGGCATGACCATGAAAGTGAAGCCGATGGGCCCGATCCCGCCCGGCTTCCAGAGCGAGCAGGGCATGCTGCTGATTGGCGGGCGTGGCGCGGCGGCGCTGGTCGACGAGGCGGGCGACACGCCCCTGTTCGCTTATGATGCCGGGATGATCCGCGCGCGCATCGCGGCGCTGCGCGAGGTGATGCCGCACGGTGTCGATCTCCATTATGCCATGAAGGCAAATCCCTTCCCGCCGCTGCTCGCATTGATGGCGGGACTGGTGGATGGCTTCGACATCGCGTCCTCTGGCGAGCTGTCGCTGGCGCTGGGCGCCCATGTCGCAGGCGAGCGGATCAGCTTTGCCGGGCCCGGCAAGCAGGACCGGGAACTGGAAGCCGCCATTGCGGCGGGCGTCGCCATCAATCTGGAATCGGAAGGGGAAGCGGCGCGCGCCCTTGCCATCGGCCAGCGGCTTGGCGTGCGGCCGCGCCTCGCGGTGCGGGTCAACCCGGATTTCGAACTCAAGGGATCGGGCATGCGCATGGGGGGCGGCGCCCGGCCCTTCGGCGTGGATGCCGACAGGGCAGCGGCGCTGGCCCGTCATGTGATCGCGCAAGGCGCGCTCTGGCGGGGCTGGCACATCTTCGCGGGCTCCCAGTCGCTCGATGCAGAGGCGATCATCGCAGCCCAGTCCCAGACTGTCGCGCTTGCCGCGCGCCTCTCCGAAGAGGTCGGCGCGGCCCCGCCGCTGGTGAATCTGGGGGGCGGCTTCGGCGTCCCCTACTTCCCCGGCGACATGCCCCTCGACATCGGCCTGATCGGCACGGCGCTGGGCGAGACGCTGGAAAGCCGGCCCGCCATTCTTGCCGAGAGCCGCTTCGCGCTGGAACTGGGCCGCTATCTGGTCGCGGAGGCGGGCGTGTATCTGACGCGCGTGGTGGACGTGAAAACCAGCCATGGCGAGCGGTTCGCGGTCGTTGACGGGGGCCTGCATCATCAGCTTGCGGCGAGCGGCAATTTCGGCACGGTGGTGCGGCGCAATTATCCGCTCGCGATCGCCAATCGCTTCGATGGGCCGATCTGCGCCGAGCCTCTCACGGTCATCGGCTGCCTCTGCACGCCGCTCGACCGACTGGGCGATTCCCTTGCCCTGCCGCCGGTGGAGCCGGGCGATCTGGTGGCGGTTTTCCTCGCGGGGGCCTATGGCGCCAGCGCCAGTCCTTCCGCTTTTCTGGGGCATGCGCCGGCCATGGAATTGCTGGTGGAGGACTGAGGCGCGTCCGGGCCCGGGCGGGTGGGGGCATTCCTAACGCTATCTTCACGGTTTTTCGACATAGCCGGAGCCTGCGGGCAGCGGCGCCTCGGGGCCTTGCGCGCGCCGTTCCGCTTCCTTGCGGTGTTGAAGAGAAAGTGATCTGCATGCGCTTCAAGCGAACTTTCATCGCGGCTTCGCTGCTGGGCCTCGCCCTGCCTGCGCTCCTGACCGGATGCGCTGCGGGCGGCGCATCGTCGGGCGCCGAGCTGCCGCCGGCCGCCTTCGTCTCGACAAGCGAGGGGCCGGGCGAGGAATATGTGATCGGGCCGCTCGACGAGCTGACGATCTTCGTCTGGCGCAATGCGGAACTGGGCGCGAAAGTGCAGGTGCGCCCGGACGGACGCATCACCACGCCGCTCATCTCGGACATGCCCGCCGTGGGCAAGACGCCCGCCATGCTTGCGGACGACATCAAGATCCAGCTCTCGCAATATATCGAGAATCCGATCGTCTCGGTGATCGTCAACAATTTCGCCGGCACCTATTCGCAGCAGATCCGCATCGTCGGCGCCACGGAAAAGCCGGCCTCGCTGCCTTACCGGGCCAACATGACATTGCTCGATGCCATGATCGCGGTCGGTGGCCTGTCCGAATATGCGGCGGGCAACAGGGCGCGCCTCATCCGCTATGATCGCGAGAGCGGCCGGCAGAAGGAATATAAGGTGCGCCTCGGCGACCTGCTCAAGCGCGGCGATTCCCGCGCCAATGTGCGGCTGGCGCCGGGCGACGTCATCATCATTCCCGAGAGCATGTTCTAGGAGCGGCGCCATGGCGCGGCGCGGGGGTATCGAACCGGCATGAACAATCTTTACGAAGAACTGCAGATCATCCTCCACGGCATCTGGCAGCGGCGCTGGGTCGCGCTGTCGGTTGCGTGGGGCGTATGCCTGCTGGGCTGGCTTGCCGTCGCGCTCGTGCCCAATGTCTATCAGTCGCGCGCGCGGGTGTTCGTCCAGATGGACTCGGTGCTACCCGGCAGCCTCAACGACTCGCCGCTCGACCAGCAGAAGGCACTGGATCAGGTGCGCCAGACGATGACCAGCGCCGAGGTGCTGGACCGTGTGGTGCGCAACACCGATCTGGGTGCCGGTGCGGTCAGCGATCGCGACATCGGCGCGAAAGTCGGCCTGCTGCGGCAGAATGTGCAGGTCCTTTCCCAGCAGGACAATCTCTTCGAGATCACCGCCAACTGGTCGGACCGGGCGCTCGGCGCCGGCGAGAATGCGCGTATGGCGGCGCAGGTCGTGGCGGGGCTCATCCAGGCCTTCCAGGAAACCAACGCAGCGGGCGGCATTGCCGATGCCAGCCATTCGCTCAAGTTCCTCGATGCGCAGATCGCGGCGCGCGCGAAGGAGTTGGAGAGCACCGAGCAGAAGCGCGTCGCCTTCGAGCAGCAGCATCTGGGCTCGGTGCCCGGCGGCGGATCGATCAGTGCCCGGGCCGAGGCGATGCGCGCGGAAGTCTCGCAGATCGACTCGCAACTGGTGTCCGCGCGCAGTGCGCTGGCGGGCATCAATGGACAGCTTGCGGGCACGCCGGCCGACATCGTCTCGGCGGTCGGGCCGACCGGCGGCCTTTCGGCGCTGGCGCAGGCCGAGGGACAGCTCGCCTCCGCGCGTGCGCAGGGCTGGACGGACAATCACCCCGACGTCGTGGCGCTCAAGCGGCAGATCGAGACCCTGCGCAAGCTGGGCAGCGGCGCTGCCGGCGGCACGCGGACGCCCAACCCGGCCTATCTTTCGCTGAGGGCGATGCAGGCCGAACGCGGCTCGACCGTCTCCGCGCTGCAGGCGCGCAAGGCGCAGCTGGAGGGCGATCTCAACGCGCTCACGCGCAAGCAGATCGACGAGCCCGGCCTTGCCGCCGAGCAGGACCGGCTCAATCGCGACTATGATGCGGTGAAGCAGCAATATGACAAGCTGCTGGCGGACCGGGAAGCGGTCCGGCTGCGCGGGGATGTGCAGAGCGAAGGCGGCGCCTTCAAGTTCCGCGTCATCGATCCGCCGTCGCTTTCGCCGATCCCGGCCTCGCCGAACCGGCCGCTGCTGCTGTTCGCCGTGCTGGTCACGGGCATCGGCGCCGGCATTGCCGCGGCGTTCGCGCTCAGCCAGATCCGCACGACCTACCCCACCACGGGGCGGCTGGAGAAAGCGACGGGCCTGCCGGTGATCGGCGGCATCTCGGAAGTCGAGACGCCGGCGCGGGCGCAGCGCATCCGGCAGCATGCCCGCTGGTTCTATGCGGGGTGCGGCGGGCTGGGGGCGATGTGCTTCGTCCTGCTCGCCGTCGAGTTCATCCAGCGCGGCATGAGCGCGTGAGCGGGAGCGAGAAGGACATGACTGGCCCATCCGCCGAACGGAAGCCGCCCTCGCTCCTTGAGCGCGCCGCCGATCATTTCGATCTCGCGGCGGCCTTGCAGAGCGTCACGCCCCATGCCGTCGTGCCCGGTGCCGGGGCGGCACCGGCGCCCGCCGAGAGCGATGCCGCAGCTGATCCGTTGCCCGAGCCGGCGGTCGCCAATGCCACGGCAGCCGCGCCGCACATCGACGGTCCGGCGCCGCTTCAGTCGGCCGAGGCGCTGACGCCGCCGGTGCCCGTCTGGTCCGGCATGCGCCATGCGATCGATCGGGACCGGCTCGAAGCGCTGGGCATCATCCTGCCGGATGGCGAAATCACCGGCACGGGCGAGGAATTCCGCATCGTCAAGCGCCGGGTCCTCGCCGCCGCCTTCGACAGCGAGACCGGCGCCACCAAGGGACGCGGAAACTTCGTGCTCGTCAATTCCGCGCATCCGGGCGAAGGCAAGACCTGGTGCGCCATCAATCTGGCGATGTCGCTGGCCGCCGAACAGGACATGGACGTGCTTCTGGTCGATGCCGATTTCGGCAAGCCGGAGCTGTGCGAATTGCTGGGTCTCCCGGAAGGCCCCGGCTTCATGGATGCGCTGGTCGATCCGCAGATGCCGATCGGCCAGTCGATCTTGCGCACGGACGTCCCCTCGCTGAGCGTGCTGCCGGCCGGGCGCCATGTCCGCAACGATACGGAATTCCTCGCCTCGGGCCGGACGCGGCAGGTGATGGACCGGCTGGTGGCGGACAATGCCCGCCGCATCGTGATCTTCGATTCGCCGCCTGCGCTGGCGGCCTCGCTCGCCTCCGAGCTGGCACGCCATGTCGGCCAGACCGTGATGGTCGTGCGCGCCGATCGCACGAGCGAGGCGGCGCTGCGCGATGCGGTGAACCTCATCGGCCAGTGCCCCCTCATCCGGCTGCTGCTCAATGGCGTCAAATTCTCGTCCAGTGGCCGCCAGTTCGGCACTTATTACGGAAAGGCCGCGTCATGACGCTTGCGTGCCGGGGGAACCTCGCCGGCCTCGCGGCCGCGCTTGCCTGCGCGATGTCCGCAACGCCGCTGCAGGCGCAGATGGGCGGCCTGCTCGGAGACAGCGACGTGACGGCGGGGCAGGGGGGCTCGGCAACGCCCTCGGCCGCTCGCGAGGGGCGCGGCGACCGCAAGTCCCGCAAGTCCCGCCGCGATATCGCCATCTCGCCTTATCTGGAAGTGGACCAGACGGCGATCTGGAACCTCAAGGGCGGCGACGGCGACACAGTCACTTATACGAGCGTGGCGGCCGGCGTCACGGCCTCGATCGAGACGGCCAATGCCGCGCTGGGTGCGGACGTGCGCTACGAGCATCAGTTCGCATGGGGCGGCGGGCGGACCGACCAGGATATCCTGAGCGGCATCGTGAATGGCCGCATCGACGCGGTGCGCAATGTGCTCAGCATCGAGGCGGGCGCGCTGGCGACCCGGGTGCGGGCGGATGGCTATATCGGCGCCAACACGACGCTGGCGGACGTGACGAACACGGCGCATACCTATTCCGCCTATATCGGCCCCAATCTCTCGGTGCCGGTGGGCGACCTCACGGTGACCGGCGCCTATCGCCTCGGCTATAACCGGGTGGACACGGATTTCGGCGCCGCAGCGGCCGTCGGCGCGCCCGTCGCGGGCTATTTCGACGAGAGCTGGCTGCATGTCGCCAATGCCGCGGTGGGGATGCAGCCCGGCGTGCTGCCCGTGGGCTGGTCGCTCGGCGTTGGCTGGATCCGCGAGGATGCCTCGCAGCTCGACCAGCGCTTCGACGACAAATATGCGCGGGCCGACATCACGGTGCCGATTTCGCCCACGGTCGCGCTGGTCGGCGGCGTCGGCTACGAGAAGATCGAGATCAGCAATCGCGATGCCCTGCGCGATGCCAATGGCGTGCCGGTTCGTGACGAGAATGGCCGTTTCGTGACCGATTCCGCGTCGCCACGGCGCCTCTCCTACGATCAGGACGGGATCATCTGGGATGCCGGCGTGCTCTGGCGCCCCAATCCGCGCCTGGAAGCGGAACTGCGCGTGGGCCATCGCTACGGCTCGATGAGCTATACCGGCAGCCTTGCCTGGCGCGGGCGCAACACGGCGGTGAATGTCGTGCTGTTCGACAGCGTGGATAGTTTCGGCCGCGCGCTCAACGGCGCGCTCGCCAATATCGGCACGGACTTCTACGTGGTGCGCAATCCTTTCTCGGGTGACCTGACCGGCTGCGCCTTCGGCGATGCGCAGGCGGGCGGCGCCTGCTTCACGGATACGCTCACCGGCATCACCAGCGCGAACTTCCGCAATCGCGGGGTGGTGGCGCAGATCGCCCGGCGCGCCGATGCCTGGACGGTCAGCGCGGCGGCGGGCTATGCGCACCGCAAGTTCATCAGCGACGGCCAATCGGTGCTGGCGCCGGCCAACGGGCTTGCCGACCAGAATTATTTCGCCATGCTGGGCGCCTCGCGGGCTTATGGCTCGGATGCGGCCTTCGACGTCATGGGCTATGTCAATTATTTCGACTCCGGCACGCCGGGGATCGGCGATGTCACCAATATCGGCGCCAATGTCGGCTATCGGCGCATGATCTGGCGGCGTCTCAGCGCCTCGGCCGCGATCGGCATCGATTCGATCGATACCCAGGCGCAGCAATCCTTCATCTCGTTGCTTGCCCAGATCGGGCTGCGGTATCAGTTCTGAGCGTCCTTCCGGAGACTTCGATCATGTACGAAAAATATTATCGCTTCACCGGACGGCCCTTCCAGCTCACGCCGGACCCGGCTTTCTATTTCGAGAGCGCCACGCATCGCAAGGCGATGTCCTATCTCGGCTATGGCCTCGCGCAGGGCGAGGGCTTCATCGTCATCACCGGCGACATCGGCGCGGGCAAGACCACGCTGGTCGGCCATCTCATGGCCACCATCGATCCGCAGCGGCTCACCGCGGTCAAGATCGTCTCGACGCAGGTCGAGGGCGACGACATGCTGCGTCTGGCTGCCCAGGCCTTCGGCATCGCCACCGATCATGTCGAAAAGGCGCATGTCCTGAGCCGCATCGAGGCGTTCCTCCATCATCAGGCCCGTGCCGGCCGGCGGACGCTGCTGGTGGTGGACGAGGCGCAGAATCTCTCCCCCACGGCGCTGGAAGAGCTGCGCATGCTCAGCAATTTCCAGCTCGGCGGCCAGTCGCTGCTGCAGATCTTCCTGCTCGGCCAGCCCGAGTTCCGCGAGCGCATCTCGGGCTCGGAAGGGCTCGAGCAGCTGCGCCAGCGGATCATCGCCACCCATCATCTCGACCCCATGCAGCCCGAGGAAGTCGGCCCCTATATCGAGCATCGCCTCAAGGTGGTGGGCTGGACGGGCAATCCGCGCTTCACGAGCGATGCGCATTCCCTGCTGGCGCAGGCCAGCGGCTGCGTGCCCCGGCGCCTCAACGCGCTGGTGAGCCGCGTGCTGCTGCTCGGCGCGATCGACCAGCTCGACATCATCGACGAGCGGGTGGTGGAGGCCGTCGTCGCTGATCTCGGCAATGATTTCGCGGCGCCGGACAGCGAGACGCCGCCCGCCACGCAAGCCGCGCGCGCGGCGCTGATGGCCGAGGCGGAAGAGGGCAACGAAGCGGCCGATGTCGATCATCTGCGCGAACTGCAAAGCGAGGTCGAGACGCTGAACGCGGCGATTGCCCGGGGCGAGCGACATCGCGATCCTGCCATGTCGCCGCAGGAAACGCGCCTCCCCGAGGCGGCGGAAGAGCGGATCGCCGAGCTCGAGGCCCGGCTCGCCAGCGCCGAGCAGCGGCTGGACGAACAGGACGAAGTGCTGCGCCGCATCCTCTCCAAACTCATCGAATGGGTGGAGCGGGACGCGCGCAACGGGCCGTTCACGAGCCGAGTCGCCTGAGAGGCAGTCATCAACCGATCTCGCATGGGGGAAAGAGCCGGTGCTCAATGGGTTGTCGGTCGACATTGAGGACTGGTTTCAGGTCGGGGCATTCGAGCGGTGCATCGATCGCGCCGCCTGGGACGGATGCGAAAGCCGGATCGAGCGCAACAGCGAGGCCGTGCTGGAGATGTTCGCGCAGGCGGGTGTGGTCGGCACCTTCTTCACGCTCGGCTGGGTCGCGGAGCGCTTCCCGCGGCTGATCCGGCGCGTGGTCGATGCTGGCCATGAACTGGCCAGCCATGGCTATGACCACAAGCGCGTGTTCCTGATGAGCCCGGACGAATTCCGCGCGGACCTCGCCAGAGCGCGCGACCTGCTGGAGCAGGCCGGCGGCGTGGCGGTCACCGGCTATCGCGCGCCGAGCTTCTCCATCGATGCCCGCACGCCCTGGGCGCACCCCATCCTCGCCGAGGCCGGCTATGCCTATTCGAGCAGCGTCGCGCCGATCGTGCATGATCATTATGGCTGGCCGCAGGCGCCGCGCTTCTCCTTCCTGCCGGTGCCGGGTAGCTATCTGGTCGAGCTGCCGGTGACGACGGCGCGCCTTGGCGGGCGCATCGTGCCGGCCGGGGGCGGGGGCTTCTTCCGCCTGCTGCCCTACGGCTTTTCCCGCTGGGCGCTCCGGCAGGTGACGCAGCGGGACGGGCGCCCGGCGATCCTCTATTTCCACCCCTGGGAAATCGATCCCGGCCAGCCGCGCGTCGCCTCGGCGCCCTTGCGCTCGCGCCTGCGGCACTACACCAATCTCGGCGCGATGGCCGGCAAGCTGCGCCGCCTGCTGAACGATTTCCAGTGGGCGCGGATCGACGGGCTGGTGGCGGCGGAGCGGGCGCGGGCCGTGCCGTTCCCGCCCGCGTCTTGAGGGCTGGCCTATCCATGGCGGGCAGCGTCCCCATATATGAGATCGATCCCGACGATCCGCGCGCCCGGGCGGCGCTGGAGCGCTGGATCGCCGGGCGCGCCGATGCGACGCCCTTTCACCGGCCCGCCTGGATCAGCGCGGTGGCGCGGGGCACGGGACAGCAGGCGATCATGCTGGTCGCCGGGGACATATCGGGCACGCCGGCGGGCATCCTGCCGCTCAATCTCATCCACAGCCCGCTGTTCGGCCGCGCGCTGGTCTCTTCCGGCTTCGCAGTCGATGGCGGCATCCTGGCGGACGATCCGGCGGTTGCCGCCGCGCTGGCCGATGCAGCGGTGCGCCTTGCCGCGCGCCGGGTCTGCCCCACGGTGGAACTGCGCGGCGGTCCTTCGCCGGGCCCGGGCTGGCACACCAGCGCGAATGCCTATCTCGGCTTCGTGCGCCCGCTCGCGACGGACGATCAGGCGGAGCTCGACGCCATTCCCCGCAAGCATCGCGCGGAAGTGCGCAAGGGGCTGGCGAATGACCTCGATATCCGCTTCGGCCGGGATGCGGCGTTCCGTGATCCCTTCTATGCGCTCTATTGCCGCAGCGTCCACAATCTGGGCACGCCTGTCTTCCCCCGCGCGATGTTCGACGAAGTGCTGGACGCCTTTGGCGAGGATGCCGAGATCGTGCTCGTCTCCGGGCAGGGGCAACCGCTCTCGGCGGTGCTGGCGCTATATCATGGCGACCGGATCATGCCCTATTGGCAAGGCGCGGACCGGGATGCGCGCCTCGCCCGCGCCAATGAAGTCGCCTATTTCGCGCTGATGCGCCGGGGACGCGAGCGCGGCTGCGCGCAGTTCGATTTCGGCCGGTCCAAGGTCGGCACCGGGACGGCGGCCTACAAGAAGAACTGGGGCTTCGAGGGCGTGCCGCTGGCTTATCATATCCATGCCGCGCCGGGGCATGAGGCGCGCGACATCAATCCGCTCTCGCCGCAATATCGGCGCAAGGTGGCGCTGTGGAAAGCGCTGCCGCCTGCCATCGCGGACCGGCTCGGGCCACTGATCGCGCGGGGGCTCGGCTGATGGACGACAGCGGGCGCGGCGAGATCCTGTTCCTCAGCCATCGCATTCCCTGGCCGCCGGACCGGGGCGACAAGATCCGCTCGCATCATGAGCTGCGCGCGCTGGCGGCGCTGGCGCCGGTGCATGTCGGCTGCTTCGCGGACGATGCGCGGGACGAGAGCTTCGCGCCGGAAATGGCCAATCTCACCGCCAGCCAGTGCGTGGTGCGGCGGCCGGGTGGCCGGGCGAAGGCGGCCCTGCGCGGACTGGCGCGGCGCGCGCCCCTGTCCGTCTCGCTGTTCGAAAGCGCACAGATGCGCGACTGGGTGCGGCAGGTGCTGGCGGAGCGGCCGATCCGCGCGGTGTTCGCCTTCTCCGGACAAGTGGCCCAATATGCGCGCGACCTGCCGCCCGGTTGCCGCTTCGTGATGGATTTCGTGGATGTCGATTCGGCCAAGTTCGCGGCTTATGGCGCGGCGGAGCGGGGGGCGATGGCGTGGATCCACCGGCGTGAGGGGCGCCTGCTTGCCGCTTATGAGCGGGAAGTCGCCGCGCGGGCGGACGTCTCGCTATTCGTCTCCGATGCCGAGGCGCGCCTGTTCCGCGAGGGCGCGGCGCTGCCGCCGGAGCGGGTGCGCGCGCTGGAGAACGGCGTCGACACGGCCTATTTCGATCCGGCGAAGGTCTCGCCGATCGCTCTCAACGCGCTGCCGGTGACCGGGCCGCTGATCGTCTTCACCGGCCAGATGGATTACCGGCCCAATATCGAGGCCGTGATCGACTTCGCGCGCCACGGCTTTCCCGCCATCCGGCAGGCTGACGAGACGGCGCAGTTCGCGGTGGTGGGGCGCGATCCCACCGCCGAGATACGGGCGCTGGCGGACCTGCCGGGGCTGATCGTGACCGGCGCCGTGCCGGACGTGCGGCCATGGCTCGCCGCCGCGCAAGTCGTCGTCGTGCCGCTGCAGCTGGCGCGCGGGATCCAGAACAAGGTGCTGGAAGCGATGGCGATGGGCCGCGCGGTCGTGGCCTCGGCCCCGGCGGCGGAAGGCATCGACGCGATCGACGGGCGCGACCTGCTGGTTGCGTCGGGACCGGATGCGCTGGCCGCGCTCGTGCTGGGCCTGCTGGCCGACCCCGCGCGCCGGGCAGCGCTGGGCGCTGCTGCCCGCGCCCGCGTGCAGGCGCGCTATGGCTGGGCGGCCGCGATGGCGCCGCTGGAAGACATGCTCTTCGGCGACCGGCAGACCGGCGCGGCGGCATGAACATGAGACCGGCCTTCCAGCACATGCGGGCGCCGCAGGTCATCCGGCAGAGCGGCGAATGGCGCGCCGCTCTGGTGCGGCTGGCGGTGCTCGGCGTGCTGTTCGCGCTGCTCTTCCATGCCGACATCATCGACATGGTGCAGGTGTGGCTGCGCAGCAGTTCCTACGGGCATTGCGTGTTCCTTCCCTTCATCATCGGCTGGCTGGTGCGGCAGCGCGTCCCGGCGCTCCGGCAGCTCGAGGCGGTCGGCTGGTGGCCCGCGCTGGCGTGGCTGGGGCTGGGCGCGTTCGCCTGGCTGCTCGGCTGGGCGGGCGGCGTGGCGCTGTTCCGCCATGCCGCTTTGGTGGTGATGGCGCAGGGCATCGTGCTGACGGTGCTTGGGCCCGCGGTCGGCCGCGCGCTGGCCTTCCCGCTGTTCTATGCGCTGTTCATGATCCCGTTCGGCACCGAGGCCGAGCCGGTGCTGCAGATTCTCACCGCCCGCATGGCGATCGGCCTGCTCTGGCTGGCGGGCGTGCCGGCGGAGATATCGGGCATCTTCATCACCACGCCCAATGCCTATTTCCGCGTGGCCGAAGCGTGCAGCGGCACCGGATTCCTCATCGCCATGGCCGCCTTCTCCACGCTGGTGGCGCATCTCTGCTTTCGCAGCACATTGCGCCGGCTGCTTTTCGTGGCGGGGGCGCTGGCGATCTGCCTGCTGGCGAATGGCGTGCGCGCCTTCGGCATCATGCTGGTCGCCTATCACAGCAGCGTGGATGCCGCCGTAGTGGTGGACCATGTGTTCTATGGCTGGCTCTTCTTCGCGCTGGTGCTGGTGCTGGTGCTGGTGGCGGGTCGGCCGTTCTTCGACCGGGCGCCGTCAGATCCGTGGTTCGATCCGGCCCGGCTGCAGGGTGCGGCGGGCGCGCCAAGGGCCAGCGCCGCCATTCTGCCGGCGGCTGCGCTGGCGATGCTCGCGCCAGTGGGCTGGGCGAGCGCCAGCAGCGCGCTCTCGACCGCGCTGCCGCCCGTCACCACGCCGCCGCAAGTCGCGGGCTGGACGCAGGAGCGCCTGCCGCTGCTGCCGCGCTGGGACCCGCATTACCGGGGCGCCGACCGCATCGTGATGACTCATTATCGCGACGGGGCGGACCGCGTCGTCGACCTCGCGCTGGTGTTCTTCGCCTGGCAGGAGGACGGGAAGGAACTGGTCGGCTTCGGCCAGGGGGCCGTCGCGCCGGAAGACGAAGGCGGGGACTGGGCCTGGGAATCGCCCGCCCGCGCGCCGGACCGGGCACGGGGCGACATGCTTGCCGGACCCAAGCCGCAACGGCGCCTCGTCCACACATATTATCGCGTCGGCGGCCAGCTCACCGGACAGGCCGGGCGCGTCAAGCTGGAGACGCTCAAGGCAAGGCTGCTCGGGCGCGACCAGCGCGCGATGGCGATCCTGCTCAGCACGCCGGTCCCGCCCGGCCCGCAGGGAGAGGCTCAGGCGCAGCGGGCGCTGGCCGATTTCACGAAGGCGCTCGGGCCGATCGAAGATTTGGCTGACCGCAGCCTCGCGATCCGCTAGGCGCGCAGCTCATGTGCGGCATCGCAGGCATCTTTCACGTCGGGACGGCCAAGCCGGTCGAGGAAGCGCGCGTGCGCGCCATGCTCGCGCCGATGGAGCATCGCGGGCCGGACGGATCGGGCCTGTGGATGGGGCCCGGCATCGGGCTGGGGCATCTGCGCCTCTCCATCATCGATCTGGGCGGCGGCGCGCAGCCCATGGCGACGAGCGAGGGCGACATCGTCGTCACCTTCAATGGCGAGATCTACAATTTCGCGGAACTGCGCCGCGAGCTGGAAGAACGCGGCCATGTGTTCCGTACGCAGAGCGACACCGAAGTCATCCTGCATGGCTGGCGGCAATGGGGCGAGCAATGCGTCGATCGCCTCAACGGCATGTTCGCCTTCGCGCTGTACGACCTGCGCACGCAATCGCTGTGGCTGGTGCGCGACCGGTTCGGCGTGAAGCCGCTCCATTATGCCTCGCTGGCCGATGGCAGCCTGATCTTCGCCTCGGAACTCAAGGGCCTGCTCGCGCATCCCGGCCTGCGGCGCGAGCCGGAGCTGACCGCCGTCGAGGACTATCTGGCCTATGGCTATGTGCCGGACGACAGTTGCATCGTGAAAGGCGTCAAGAAGCTCGCGGCGGGCGAGCATCTGCTGGCGGTGCGGGGGCGCCCGCTGCCCGCGCCGCGCCGCTACTGGGACATCAGCTTCGCCGATCGCGAGACCGCGCGGCCTGAGGTGCTGGAAGAGACATTGCGGGAGAAGCTGCGTGACGCCGTCCGCTCGCGGATGGTGGCCGACGTGCCGCTCGGCGCTTTCCTTTCCGGCGGCGTGGACAGCAGCGCGGTGGTCGCGCTGATGGCGGAAAACAGCCGGCAGCCGGTCCGGACCTGCACCATTGGCTTCGACGTCGCCGCGCTGGACGAGACCGCGCATGCCGAGCGCGTTGCCCGGCGCTTCGGCACCGATCATCGCAGCCGGATCGTCTCGCCCGACGATTTTTCGCTGATCGACCGGATCGCCGACCATTTCGACGAGCCGTTCGCGGATGCCTCGGCCCTGCCGACCTTCCGGGTCTGCGAGCTGGCGCGCGAGACCGTCACCGTCGCGCTGTCCGGCGACGGGGCGGACGAGGCCTTCGCCGGCTATCGGCGCCACCTGTTCCAGCATCGCGAGGAAATGGCGCGGCGCGTCCTGCCTGCGGGCGTCCGCCGCGCGGTGTTCGGATCGCTGGGCGCGATCTATCCCAAGGCGGACTGGGCGCCGCGCTTCCTGCGCGCCCGCACCACGCTGCAGGCGCTCGCGGCCGACGGGGCGGAGGCCTATGCCGCATCGGTGGGTGTGACGCCCGCGCCGCTGCGCGCCGCGCTTTTCACCGATCTCGCCCGGTCAGGCCTGCAGGGCCATCGCGCCGAGGACCGCTATGTGGCCGCCATGCGGAATGCGCCGGCACGCGACGCCATCGACCGGGCGCAATATGCGGACATCAAGATCTGGCTGCCGGGCGACATCCTCACCAAGACCGACCGCATGAGCATGGCCGTGAGCCTGGAAGCGCGCGAGCCGATGCTCGACCATCGGCTGGTCGAGTTCGCGGCGCGCCTGCCGGTCCGCCAGCGCATTCGCGGGCGCTCGGGCAAATATCTGCTCAAGAAGAGCATGGAGGACCGGCTGCCGCTGGACCTGCTCTACCGGCCCAAAATGGGCTTTTCGACGCCGGTCAGCGAATGGTTCCGGGGTGCGCTCGCGGGCGAGGCGCGGGCGATCGCGGGCGGATCCGCCCTTGCGCGGACAGAATGGTTCGACATGCGCCGGATCGGTCGCCTCGCCGAGACGCATCGCAGCGGCCTGAGCGATCATGGACGCCTGCTCTGGCAGCTGGTCATGCTCGACAAGGCGCTGGGCCGGCTCTTCGGGCTCGGCTGACCGCCTCAGTGCGTGGCGGCGGCCGCGTCCGCGAGCGCCGCGGCATAAGCGGGATAGAGATCATGCTCCTCGCGGTGGATGCGACTGGCCAGCGCATCGAGCAACGGACGCATGCGCGTGCAGAAGCCGTTCCGGTCCTGCGCGATCCGGTCTTCCGGCCAGTCCGACAACGCGGCGCACCAGCGCGCCGCCAGATCGCCCATCTCGCGTTCATATTTCGCGGCAAGCAGGGCTGCGACGCTCTCGTCCAGCCGCTTGAGGGACGGGTAAAGGTGACGATCCTCCTTGGCGAGATGCTTGAGGAGGAGGCCGCTCAAGCGGGCGCGGAGCCGGGCGAGATCGCTCCGTCCATCGTCCATGCCGTCCAGCAGTCGCTGCCGGAGATCGAGCAGCACGGCGTGTTCCGCCTTGAAGAAATCGAGTTCCATCCATTGAGCCAGTGCAGGAAAGGCGGCCGTCGTCGAGCGCCCAGCGTGCCGGCCTATTCTCACAAGATTGACAATTCCTTAGCGGGACGGCTCCCCGGGATAGAAAGCGGCGACGAAATAGAGGCCGTCCGGCGGCGCGTTATGCCCGAGCGCGGCGCGGTCGCGGGCATCGAGCGCGGCCTTGAGATCGGAAACGGACCAGCTTCCGGCGCCGACCATGACGAGGCAGCCAACCATGGACCGGACCTGATGATGCAGGAAGCTGCGAGCCCGGGCGAGGACGCTGATGCGCTCGCCGGTGCGGATCACGTCGAGCCGGTCCAGCGTCCGCACCGGGCTGTCGGCCTGGCACTGGGCGGAGCGAAAGGTGGTGAAGTCATGCCGGCCCACCAGCTGCTGCGCGGCCTCGTGCATGCGTCCGCTGTCCAGCGGTTGCGGCACGCGCCAGACCAGTCCCTGCTCGAAAGTGAGCGGCGCGCGGCGATTGAGGATGCGATAATCATAGGACCGGGCGAGGCAGGAAAAGCGGGCATGCCAGTCATCGGCGACCGTTTCGCAGCCGATGATGGCGATCGGCTCCGGGCGCAGATGCGCGTTCAGGGCCTCCATCAGGCGGAACGGGGTGATCGCGCTGTCCAGATCGACATGGGCCCGCATGGCGAGGGCGTGAACGCCGGCATCGGTGCGGCCCGCGCAATGGACGACCGGCGGCGCGCCGACGATCCGGCCCAGCGCTTCCTCGATATGCTGCTGCACGCTCGGCCCATGGGCCTGACGCTGCCAGCCCATATAGGGACGGCCGTCAAATTCCACGGTGAGCGCGAAGCGGGTCATCCGAGCATCGTGCCGGCGGGAATGGGAAAGCCGCGCAGCAGCTCGGCCGTCGGCATCGGATTGCGGCCGGCGCGCTGGACAAGGCGCGGCGCGAGCGCGCCGGTGCCGCACGCGATCAGCATCTCGCCCTCGCTCGCCAGGACGGTGCCCGGCGGACCGCTATCCGGCGCCGGCACGGCATCGAGGATCCGGATCCTCTCGCCGCCCAGCTCGAACCAGGCGCCGGGGGGATTGAAGGCCTGGACCTGCCGCTGCACCAGATCGGCCGGGCGCGTGAAATCGAGCCGCGCCTCCGCCTTGCCGATCTTCTCGGCATAAGTGACGCCGTCCTCGGGCTGCACCACGGGCGGATAAGCGCCGAGATTGGCGAGAACCTCGATCATCAGGGCCGCGCCCTTCACGGCCAGCTCGCCCGTGAGGTCGCCCGCGGTCTTGCCGTCGACGGGCGTGCGCAGGGCGGCCAGCATCGGCCCGGTATCGAGCCCCTTGCCCATGGCCATGATGGTGACGCCGGTCTCCGCATCGCCCGCGAGAATGGCGCGCTGGATGGGCGCAGCGCCGCGCCAGCGGGGAAGCAGCGAGGCATGGACGTTGAGGCAACCCAGGCGCGGCGCATGCAGGACCGGCGGCGGCAGGATGAGCCCATAAGCGGCGACGACCGCGACATCCGGCTCAAGATCGTCGAAGGCGAGCTGCTCGGCTTCCTCGCGCAGGCTGAGCGGCGTGCGGACGGGAAGGCCAAGCGCTTCCGCCCGCATCTGCACGGGGCTGGGGCGCGGCGCCTTGCCCCGGCCGGCCGGGCGCGGGGGCTGGGTGTAGACAGCCGCGACGGCATGGCCGGCATCGACCAGCGCGTCGAGCG
Source organism: Sphingobium sp. SYK-6 (assembly GCF_000283515.1). Lineage (GTDB taxonomy): Bacteria > Pseudomonadota > Alphaproteobacteria > Sphingomonadales > Sphingomonadaceae > Sphingobium > Sphingobium lignivorans. Next base: position 2,736,790 of record NC_015976.1, on the reverse strand, counting down.
TCGGCACGGCGAAATCGGGCGTGCCCATGAAGGTGATCCGCATGGCTTGCTCTGAAACGCTTGTGCGGCGCGAGTGCAAGCCCTTATTTGGCGCTTATGTCTTCACCCGAGATCGACGCGCTCACGCAGGCGCTTGCCCGGCTCCCCGGTCTGGGGCCCCGATCCGCCCGGCGCGCGGTGCTGCATCTCCTGCAGAAGCGGGAGACCGCACTGGCGCCGCTGCTGCGTGCGCTCGAATCCGTGAACGAGCGTATGGTCCAGTGCGCCATCTGCGGCAATATCGACACGATCGATCCCTGCGGCATCTGCGCGGACCCGCGCCGCGACGGACGCGCGCTGTGCGTGGTCGAGGATGTGGCCGATCTCTGGGCACTGGAGAAGTCGCGCCTGTTCCCCGGCCGCTTCCATGTGCTGGGCGGGCGGCTTTCCGCGCTCGAAGGGGTGCGCCCCGAGGATCTGGCGATCGCGCCGCTGGTGCAGCGGGTCGCGCAGGGCGGCATCGATGAAGTCGTGCTCGCGATGAACGCGACGCTCGAGGGGCAGACGACGGCGCACTACATCGCGGAGCGGCTGGAAGCCTATCCGGTGCGGCTGACCCAGCTTGCCCATGGCGTGCCGATCGGCGGCGAGCTCGATTATCTGGACGAAGGCACGCTCGCGCAGGCCCTGCGCGCCCGCCGCCCGATCGACTGAGCGCGCGCCCGGGAAGGGGCGCCGGATGATTGGAAAAATTGAAAACTGCTGCCCGGGGGAAACCACGCAGCAGCAGGAAGGAGACGGCTTTGCGCGGACTCATCATCGGTTTGGCCAACGACCAGTCGCTGGCATGGGGATGCGCGCGGGCGTTGCGCGCGGCGGGGGCGGAAATCGCGCTGACCTATCTCAACGAGCGGACCCGCGATTTCACCGCGCCGCTCGCCGAGGTGCTGGACGCGCCGCTGCTGATGCCGCTCGACGTCACGCGGCAGGATCAGGCGGAAGCCGTGTTCGCCGAGATCGGCCGGCGCTGGGGGAAGCTGGATTTCCTGCTCCATTCCATCGCTTTCGCCCCGAAGGAGGACCTCGCGGGGCGGGTGGTCGACAGCTCCGCGGCCGGGTTCGCCACCGCGATGGACATTTCCTGCCATTCGCTGGCGCGGCTGGCGCATCTCGCCGAACCGCTGATGACCGACGGCGGCTCCATCCTCACGATGAGCTTCTACGGATCGGAGAAGGTCGTGCCGGGCTATGGCATCATGGGACCGGTCAAGGCCGCGCTGGAAGCGATGGTGCGCTATCTCGCGGCGGAACTGGGACCCGGCGGCATAAGAGTGAATGCCCTGTCGACGGGGCCGGTGAAGACCCGGGCGGCATCCGGCCTCGGCCATTTCGATGCGCTCATGTGCCGGGCGGCGGAGAATGCGCCGCTGCACCAGCTCGTCACCATCGAGCAGGTAGGGGAGATGGCGGCCTTCCTCCTCTCGGACAAGGCGCGCACGATCACCGGGCAGACCATCTATGTGGACAGCGGCTACAATGTGACGGCCGGCTGAGCGCGCCTCACATGGTGAGGACGAGCGCGCCGTCGACATCGCCGCGCCGCAGGCGGTCGAGCGCTTCGTTCGCCTGATCGAGCGGCAGCGCCGTCACGCTGGTGCGGATGGCGGCCCGGGCGGCGAGAGGCAGGAACGCCAGCCCGTCGGCGCGCGTCAGGTTGGCGACGGAGAGGATGCTGCGCTCCTCCCACAGATCGGCATAGGGAAAGGCCGGGATGTCGGACATGTGGATGCCGGCGCAGACCACGCGTCCGCCCTTGCGGACCGCCTTGAGCGCGCGCGGCACCAGCGCTCCATCCGGCGCGAAGATGATGGCGGCGTCGAGCGGCTCGGGCGAGGACTGCGTGGACGACCCGGCCCAGGCGCAGCCGAGCGCGCGGGCGAAATGCTGGCTGCGCGCGTCCCCCTCGCGGGTAAAGGCGAGCACGCGGCGCCCCTGCCAGATGGCGAGCTGGGCAAGGATGTGCGCGGCGGCGCCGAAGCCATAGAGCCCGAGCGTGGGCGCATCCCCGGCAAGCCGGTAAGCGCGATAGCCGATCAGCCCCGCGCAGAGCAGCGGTGCGGCATGGACATCGTCGAACATGTCCGGAATGGGGAAGCAATAGCGCGCGTCCGCGATGCAATGACTCGCATAGCCGCCATCGCGCGTGAAGCCGGTGAAGAGCGGGGCGTCGCACAGATTCTCCTGCCCGTTCAGGCAGAAGCGGCAGGTGCCGCAGCTATGGCCGAGCCAGGGCACGCCGACGCGGTCACCGGGCGCGAGGCCGGTCACGCCGGGCCCGAGCGCATCGACGCGGCCGACGATCTCGTGCCCCGGGATGATCGGCAGGACGCCGTGGATGTCCCCGTCCATCACATGCAGGTCCGTGCGGCAGACGCCGCAGGCGGAAATGGCGAGGCGGATCTGCCCCGCCGCCGGCTCGGGCAGCGGGCGCGCGACGGGGCGCAGCCGTTCGCCCGGCGCATCGAGTTGCATGGCATGCATCAGGGCCATGAGCGTTGATCCTCCTCCAGTGCCGACATTGCCCGGCGCGCGACATCCTCCGGGGAGCCGGACGCATCGATCCGCCGCCAGTCCGAAAGATCGCCGGGATCATATTGAAATTGCAGGGAAACGACGCGCGCGTCCGCATCCGAGGCATCGCCTTGCCGGGCGGACACGCGGTCCATGAGCAGGGCGGCGGGCGCTTCGAGCCACAGGCCGATGAACGGCGCACCATGGGCTGCTGCCACCGCGCGGATCGCGGCGCGCTCTTCCGGGCTGGCGAGGACGCCGTCCACGATGACGCTTCTGCCCGCTGCGAGGCTCGCGCCGGCGGATTCGCCGAGCGCCTCGTAAACCCGCGCCGACTGCTCCGGCGTGTAGGCGGCGGCGGGCAGGCGCTCCTCGGGCGCCAGCCCCGCGAGTCGCTTGCGCAGCACGTCCGTGCGCAGCCACCGCGCGCCCGGCGCGCCACCGAGGCCCGGCGCCAGCGCCCCCGCGAGCGTCGATTTGCCCGTGCCGCTGAAGCCGCCGACGGCGACCAGCACCGGCGGCGGCTGATCGAGAAAGGCAAGCGCTGCGCGCAGATAGGTGCCAGCGGACCGGCGCTTCCCCTCCGCTGCGGCCGCATCGCCCTGCGTCTGCGCCGCCACGGCGCTGACATGCGCGCGGATCGCTGCTCGCATGGAGAGGAAGAGCGGGATCGCGGGGATGCCGTCCTCTTCGCCGGTCAGGTCCAGATAGCGATTGAACAGCAGCGAGGCCTGCGCGTGAAGGCCCTTTTCCCACATGTCCATGACGAGGAAAGCGAGATCGTAAAGCACGTCGGTCGTGGCGAGGTCGGTGCTGAATTCCAGACAGTCGAACAAGGTCGGCACGCCGCGCCACAGGCAGATATTGGCCAGATGCAAGTCGCCATGGCAGTGGCGGACATGGCCGCTGCTGCCGCGCGCATCGAGGCAGGGGACAAGCTCTTTGAGCGCGGCGAGGCTGCGCTGAAGCAGGCGGGCGCAGTCGTCCGGCGGTAGCACCGCACCATCGCATGCGGCCATGCTCGTGCGATTGCCCTCGATGATCGCCCGCACCCGCGCGGCGCCGTCCGGGACGACCGCCACCTCCGCCTCCCGGTGAAAGGCCGCGATCCGGTCCGCGAGCAGCCGGGTAAGAGGCGCCGTCAGTCCGCCGCGCGCGGCGACGCTCTCGAGCAGGTCCTCCGCCCCGAAGCGGCGCATCACCACCAGCCAGTCGACCGGCGTGCCGGGCTCGAAGCCCAGCCTGCCGTCCGCCTGCGCATTGACGCTGCGCACTTCCAGATAGAGGTCGGGCGCGGTGCGGCGATTGAGGCGCAGTTCCGCCTCGCAGACACAGCGCCGCTTCTCGGGCGTCGAGAAATCGAGATAGGCATAGCGAACGGCGCGCTTGAGCTTGAACACCCGGTCGCCGGCGAGGAAGACGATAGCGCCATGGGTATCGATTCGCTCAGGGCGGCCGGGACCCAGCACGCCGGGGCCCGAGAGAAAGTCGATCACTGCCTGCTGGCTCTGGCTGTCGCGCATTGCCCGTCCCGTCATCCGCCTTGCGAAAGGCCCGTTTGCCGCCGAAACAATGGTGTAACGCACGAGGCCTGTCTTTGCGTTCGATCAGATTGATCGGAACAAAGCATCAACGCCACCCTTGATCTTGCGTGGCCCCTCTCATATCTCCCCCTCATGGCCATCCGTCCTATCATCGAGACGCCCGATCCGCGCTTGCGGACGATTTCGACGCCCGTCGAGACCATCGACGATGCGTTGCAGACGCTGATCGACGACATGTTCGAGACGATGTACGCCGCGCCCGGCATCGGCCTTGCGGCCATCCAGATCGGCGTTCCCAAGCGCGTGCTCGTGATCGACCTGCAGGAGCCCGAATCGGACGAGGAAGGCGCGCCGCCGGTGAAGAACCCGCTGGTGTTCATCAATCCGCGCATTCTCGAGGGCTCGGCCGAGCACTCGGTCTACAATGAGGGCTGCCTTTCGGTGCCCGACCAATATGCCGAGGTGGATCGCCCCGCGCGCATCCGGGCGAGCTGGATGGACCGGCAGGGCCGCATCCACGAGGAAGAGCTGGAAGGGCTGCTCGCCACCTGCCTCCAGCATGAGATGGATCATCTCGAAGGCATTCTCTTCATCGACCATCTCTCGCGCCTGAAGCGGGACATGCTGCTCAAGAAGCTGGCGAAGACTCGCAAGGCTGCCTGAGGCCGGAAAGGCCGGGGCATGGGCCCCGAACCTTCCTGCTGACGTTCATTCCCCTGTCACCCCGCCTTGCGGCATTTGTCGGCCTGCAGGCGGATCATCATGAGTGCTTCGGGCGGCGGGCGCCGCTCCAGCCGTCGATAGGCCCGGCCGTCGCGCGTGCGGCTGAGCAGCCCGATGTTGCACATCTCCCGCCGCAGGATGGCGTGGTCCAAGAAGCTGTTGCGGCTCTTGAGATAGTCATTGACCTGCTTCTCATCGAGCGTGCGGGCCGGGGGGAAATCCGCCCAGAGCGGCCACAGGCAGAGATGCTGGAGCACGGTGCGCGCCGGCCAGCGAGTGAGCCGGCCGTCCCGATCGAAGCAGCGCAGGGCTTTTTCGAGGCGTTCGGGGCGCACGGGCGGGGTGTCGGCCGCCTCGATGTCGTGCGTGGCCGGGGGCGCAGCGTGCGCTTGCGGCGCGGGCGTGGTGAGTGCCTGCGCCCGGTAATGCTGGTAATTGCGGCTGCCGGCGGCACGCGCCAGCATGTTCATGAGTTCAAGATGACCGGGCGCTGCGGTGCGCCCGACAAGCTGCTGGCGCAGCGAGCGGGCAAGAGCGGAAAAATCCGGAGCAGCGAACGGCAAGATCGTTCTGGACATGGCCAATCCTCGCATGTGCCTGCTGGATATCGAGGGTCACCGGCTTGCGACGCGGCACGAGGGCTGGAGTCGTCTGTCTGGTTTTCGGCAGGTTTAGCTTCCCTTGCGGGACGGTGACGCCTGGGTGAACTGCTGACCCTGCGGCGACCGGTAGCCGATCTTTCGACGAACGGCAATCGCCCAGCCGCGTGGAGAGGCTGAGCGAGGGAGCGGACGGGGAGGGGCGGGAAAGCGGAGCCTCGCGAGTGGAGCCCCGGGGCGATCCATGGAAGAAGCCGGACGACAGGCTCGCTGCCGTCCGGCCGATAACTGTCCTCAGCGCTCGGCGACAGGCACGTAGGGGCGCTGCGCCGGGCCGGTGTAGAGCTGGCGGGGGCGGCCGATCTTCTGCTCTGGATCCGAGATCATTTCGTTCCAGTGCGCGACCCAGCCGACGGTCCGCGCCAGCGCGAAAAGCACCGTGAACATGTCGGTCGGGAAGCCGATGGCCGAAAGGATGATGCCCGAATAGAAATCGACGTTCGGGAAGAGCTTCTTCTCGGCGAAATAATCGTCCTTGAGCGCCATTTCCTCAAGCTGCAGGGCGACGTCGAAGATCGGGTCGCTTACCTTGAGCTCGGAGAGCACTTCGCGAACCGTCTTCTGCATCACGGTCGCGCGCGGATCGTAATTCTTGTAGACGCGATGGCCAAAGCCCATCAGCCGGAAGGGATCGTCCTTGTTCTTGGCGCGGGCGATATAGGCCGGAATGCGCTCGGGCGTTCCGATCTCGCGGAGCATGTTCAGCGCCGCTTCGTTGGCGCCGCCATGCGCGGGGCCCCACAGGCACGCGATGCCTGCCGCGATGCAGGCGAAGGGATTCGCGCCCGACGAGCCGGCGAGGCGGACGGTCGAGGTCGACGCGTTCTGCTCATGATCCGCGTGCAGGATGAAGATGCGGTCCAGCGCCCGCTCGATCACCGGGTTCACGACATATTCCTCGGCCGGGACCGAGAAGGTCATGTGCAGGAAATTGCCGGTGTAGCTCAGGTCATTGCGCGGATAGACGAAGGGCTGGCCGACCGAATATTTGTAGGCCATGGCAGCCAGCGTCGGCATCTTCGCGATGAGGCGGTGGCTCGCGATCATCCGCTGCACGGGATCCGTGATGTCGGTCGAATCGTGATAGAAGGCCGACAGGGCGCCGACGACGCCGCACATGATCGCCATCGGGTGCGCATCCCGCCGGAAACCGCGGAAGAACGTGCTGAGCTGTTCATGCACCATCGTGTGGCGCGTGATGGTCCACACGAACTTGTCCAGCTCGTCCTTGGAAGGCAGATCCCCGCGCAGCAGGAGATAGGCGACTTCCATGAAGCTCGAATGCTCGGACAGTTCCTCGATCGGGTAACCGCGGTGGAGCAGGACGCCCTTGTCGCCATCGATGTACGTCAGAGCCGAATCGCAGCTCGCCGTGGAGGTGAAGCCGGGATCGTAAGTGAACATCCCCGTCTGCGCATAAAGCTTGCGCACGTCGATGACCTGCGGGCCCACCGAACCGGAGAGCACCTTGAGGTCCACCTCTTTAGCGTCGACGTTCAGTTTGACATTATCGGTCATTCCTTCACCCCTCGTTCCTTTGTTCGCGGCTGGTCAGTCCCGGATCTGGTCACCAAGACGCCCGAGTGTCTCTTCCTGTCCAAGATGGTAGAGCACGTCGAAAATACCAGGCGAAGTCGTTCGCCCGGTCAATGCGGCGCGCAGCGGTTGTGCCACCTTGCCAAGTCCCAGACCGGCATCCTCAGCCACGGTCCGTATCGCGGTCTCGATGCCTTCGAGCGACCAGTCCGGCAGCTTTCCAAGGGCATCGGCCACGGTCTTGATCAAGGTCCGCGCGTCTGTGTCTAGCAACTTCGCGGCGGCCTCGTCGACATGAATCGGTCGCGTGGCAAAGAGGAAAGCGGCGCCCTCGGTCAATTCCTGCAGCGTCTTCGCGCGGGGCTTGAGGGCGGGCATGATGTCGGCCAGCTTGTGGAGGCGCGCTTGGGCAGCGGCACTGTCGTCCAGCGGCGCCATGCGCTCCGCGACCAGCAGGGCAAGGCGACCGTCGTCGGCCTCGCGGATATAATGGCCATTGAGGCTTTCCAGCTTCTTGATGTCGAAGCGGGAGGGAGAGCGGCCCACGCCGGAGAGGTCGAACAGCTCGACGGCGCGCGCGCGATCGATGATCTCTTCGTCGCCATGGCCCCAGCCCAGCCGGAGCAGATAATTGTTCACGGCCTCGGGCAGCATGCCCAGCTCGTCGCGATAGGCATCGACGCCCATGGCGCCATGGCGCTTGGAAAGCTTGGCGCCATCGGCCCCGTGGATGAGCGGGATGTGGGCATAAACCGGCTCGGGCCAGCCCATCGCGCGGATGATGCCGAGCTGGCGGAAGGCGTTGTTGAGATGATCGTCGCCCCGGATGACATGCGTGATGCCCATGTCGTGATCGTCCACCACTACGGCGAGCATGTAGGTCGGCGTGCCGTCCGAGCGGAGCAGGATCATGTCGTCCAGCTCGTTGTTCTGGACGACGACGCGGCCCTGCACCGCGTCCTCGATCACCGTTTCGCCGTCCCGCGGTGCCTTGAGGCGGATCACGAAGGGCTTGTCGCCACCCTCGGCGGGATCGCGGTCGCGCCAGCGCCCGTCATAGCGCATCGGCTGCCGGGCGGCGCGCTGCTGCTCGCGCAGCTCGGCCAGCTCCTCGGGGGTCGCGAAGCATTTATAGGCATGACCGGCCGCCAGCATCTGCTGCGCGACTTCGGCATGGCGATGGAGGCGGGCGAACTGGAAGACCGGCTCCTCGTCGCCTTCCAGGCCCAGCCAGCCCAGCCCGTCGAAGATCGCCTCGATCGCCTGCTCGGTGGAGCGAGCGCGATCGGTATCCTCGATCCGCAGCAGGAATCGGCCGCCATGATGCCGGGCGAAGAGATAATTGAACAATGCGGTGCGGGCACCGCCGATATGCAGGAAACCCGTGGGCGAGGGGGCGAAGCGGGTGACGACCTTGCTCGTTGTTTTCAAACCGTCCGTCACGCTATGCTCAGCTCCAGGGGGGATGGGGTCCATTGAACGAGCACGCCCCTAGCACGGCTTTTTCCAGTCGACAAATCCCGCTGTTGCACCGCAGCAGCGCCGCTGTCTCGCGCCTGCGCACATGGGTGGAAGCTTGGCTGGAGGATGAGCGCGCCCAACTGCCCTTGTGGTGCCCGGTCGCGCTTGGCGCGGGCATCTGCGCGTGGTTTGCCCTGCCGACATCGTTGCACTGGGTCGCCTGGGTCGTCGGCTGGCTGGGCTTCGCGATGGCGGTCGGGATGCTGGGTCGGGGCGGGCGGCTGGCGCCGACACTTGCGACAGGCGCCATGCTGCTGGCGGCAGGCTGCCTGCTGATATGGGCCAAGGCGCTGCTGATGGGCGCCCCGCCGCTCGCCCGGCCGGCCATGGTGGAACTGAACGCACGCGTGACGGGGGTCGAGTCGCTGCTCTCGCGCGGGCTCGTCCGGCTCGATCTCGCGCCGCTGGACCGGCCGGACCTGCCCCAGCGCATTCGCGTGAACGCGGAACCTGCGCAATTGCCCCAAAGCCCGGGGCGGGGCGATGTCGTCGCGCTGCGCACGCGGCTGATGCCGCCGGCGCCTTCCGCCGTGCCCGGCGCCTATGACTTTGCCGAGCGGGCCTATTTCGCGGGGATCGGCGCGTCCGGCCGGGTGATCGGCACGGTCCGCCGGGTCAGCGGGGGCGAGAACGGGCCCGGCGCGCGGGCGCGGATGGCCGCGCACATCGCCGAGCGCCTCCCCGGCGGCGAAGGCGCGATCGCCGTGACGCTGGCGACCGGGGACCGCACGCGCATCAGCGAGGCGGACGCGGAAGCGATGCGCCGCAGCGGCCTTGCACATCTGCTCTCGATCAGCGGCCTCCATGTCTCCGCGCTCATCGGCGGCGTGATGCTCGTGGCGATGCGATTGCTCGCGCTCTCGCCGGGACTGGCGCTGCGATGGCCGATCCTCCTCGTGGCCGCGTGCCTCGGCGGGGTGGCGGGAATCGCCTACACCCTGTTCACTGGCGCCGAAGTGCCCACGGTCCGCTCGTGCATCGCGGCGCTGCTCGTCATCTGCGGGCTGGCGCTGGGGCGTGAGGCGATCAGCCTGCGCATGATCGCGGTCGGCGCCCTCATCGTCATGCTCTTCTGGCCGGAAAGCGTGCCGGGACCCAGCTTCCAGATGAGCTTCGCCGCCGTCACCGCGATCGTCGCGCTTTACGAATATCCGCCGGCGCGGGCGTTCTTCGCGCGTCGGGAGGAAGCGCGCTGGCGGCGGCTCCTGCGCCATCTGGGTGCGTTGCTCGCCACCGGGCTCGTCGTCGAGATCGTGCTCACGCCGATCGCTTTCGCGCATTTCCACCGCGCCGGCCTGCTTGGCGCGCTGGCGAACATGATCGCCATTCCGCTGACGAGCTTCGTCATCATGCCCTTCGAGGCGCTCGCGCTGATGCTGGACATCGTCGGCCTTGGGAAGCCGGCCTGGTGGATCGTGGAAACGGCGCTGGCACTGCTGCTGGCGCTCGCGCATTTCGTGGCGAACCAGCCCTTCGCCACGATGGTCCGGCCGACATCGGGGAATTTCGCCTTCGCGCTGGCGATGATCGGCTTCATCTGGCTGATGCTCTGGCGCAGCCGTATCCGCTGGCTGGGCGCGCCGGCCGCGGCGATCGGCCTCGCGTTCACGCTGGCCGCGCCCGCGCCCGACGTGCTGGTCACCGCGGACGGGCGGCATGTGGCCCTGCGCGTCGCGAATGGCGAGATGGCCCTGCTGCGCGACCGCGCCGGGGACTATGTGCGCACGACCCTTGCCGAGGCGGCGGGCTATGAAGGCGCATTCGCCGCGCTGGCCGACACCGGCGAGGCGGCCTGTTCGCGGGACCTGTGCGAAGTGAGGCTCCGGCGCGCCGATGCCGAGCCCGTCCGGCTGCTGATGACCCGGTCCAGCCTGCGCGTGCCGTGGCAGGCGCTCGTCGCTGCCTGTGCCCGGGCGGACATCGCCATTGCCGATCGCAGGCTGCCCAATGCCTGCCTGCCCCGCTGGGCAAAGCTCGACCGGCCGGTGCTGGCCGCGATGGGCGGCGCGATGATCTCCCTCAAGGAACGAAGGATCATCGGCGGGCGCGACCCCCGGGACGAGCATCCCTGGATCATCCGCGACAGATGATCGGCATTTTCCGTGGGCGGGCCGGCGCGCCTCGTCGGGGGCCGGACCGCAGGCGCGGCTGGATCCCGGGTAAGGAACTCAGCGCAGCGCCAGGGGGCGTTCGGTTGCCGGCCCGTCGTCCGCGCCGGTTCAGCGAGGACGCCGCCCCCGCCGGAAGCCGCGTTCAGTTATAACGGCGCAGCAGTCCCGCAAGCCTGCCCTGCACCTGCACCTGATCGGCATCATAGACCTGCGGATCATAATCGCGATTGGCGGGCGCCAGACGGATCTTGCGGCCTTCGGGCTGGAAATATTTGAGCGTCGCCTCGTTCTCGTCGATCAGCGCGACGACGATCTGGCCCGGCCGGGCGGTGTCCGCGCGCTGGATCAGCGCGAAATCGCCATCGAGGATGCCGGCCTCGATCATGGAATCGCCGGACACTTCCAGCGCATAATGATCGCCCGATCCGAGCAGCGCGGCAGGCACGGACAGCATGGTCTGGCCTTCCATCGCTTCGATCGGCACACCGGCGGCGATGCGCCCGTGGAGCGGAATCTCCACCACGTCATTGGCGGCGATCGTCGACGCGGTGAGCGGGGCAGGGGTGGGCTTGCGAAGCGGGACGACATTCGCGCCCGGCGCGGCATGCGCGGCCGACGAGAGGCTGTCCGGCAGCTTGACGATCTCCAGCGCCCGCGCGCGATTGGGCAGGCGGCGAATGAAGCCGCGCTCCTCGAGCGCGCTGATCAGTCGATGGATGCCCGACTTCGACTTGAGGTCCAGCGCTTCCTTCATTTCCTCGAAGCTGGGCGAGACGCCGCCCTGGTCGAGATGCTGCTTGATATAGCTTAGCAGTTGCTGTTGCTTGGCGGTCAGCATGGCATGGCCCTGAAAGTTGGAACGGACAGTGAACGTTTAGGAAACGAATGGCGCTAAGTCAAGCAACCTTCCCGATCTCGCCCGATGACGATGCCCGGTGGCGCCTTCGCCGGTCCGGTTTGAACGCAAGCTGCGGGATGTACCTGCGCGCCCGTGCCTTTATGGCGGCATTTCCATGACAGGAGCCCGGCATGAGTTACGCAGTCCGCACCATGAATTCGCCGCTCGGCGTGCTCACTCTGCTCGCGAGCGAGCGTGGCCTTTCGGCGGTCCTCTGGGAGGATGACGATCCGGCGCGGGTGAAGCGCGGGCCACGCGTGGAGGCGGACGATCATCCGGTGCTCGACGAGGCGGCGCGCCAGCTGGACGGCTATTTCGACGGCACGCGCCAGCACTTCGATCTTCCGCTCGACTTCGAGGGGACGGATTTCCAGAAACAGGTCTGGGCGGCGCTGCTCGCGATCCCGTTCGGCGAGACGCGCAGCTATGCGGATATCGCCCGCGCGATCGGCCGGCCGAGCGCAGTGCGCGCGGTCGGCGCGGCCAATGGCAGGAACCCCATCTCCATCGTGGCGCCCTGCCATCGCGTGGTCGGGGCCGATGGCGCGCTGACGGGATTTGCCGGCGGCCTTGCGGCCAAGCGCTATCTGCTGGCGCTGGAAGGCATGGCCGTCCCCGTCGATGCCATGGAGGGCGGGCTCTTTCAGGTCAGGATGTAGCGCTGCGGCTCCAGCGGCGGGGGCAGGTCCGCCTCGCCCAGCAACGCCAGCATCTCGCGCTCCACGGTCCGCGTGATCGCATCGATCGGCAAGTCGTTGGGCTCAAGGCCGAAGGGGTCCTCAAGCTGGTCGGCCAGCGCATCGAGGCCGAAGAAGGTGTAGCTCGCCAGCAGCACGGGCAGCAGCGTCCACCAGCCGAGCATCCCGGCCAGCGCGAAAGGCAGCAGCAGGCAGAAGATGTATGTCGTGCGGTGCAGGACCAGCGAGTAAGTGAAGGGGATCGGCGTCGTGACGATCCGCTCGCACCCGGCCTGGACCTGGCTGAGCGCGACGAGCTGCCCCTCAAGCAGCGAATGGTGGATGGACGTGATCTTCCCGCTCGCGGCAAGTTCGAGGCAATGCCGGCCCGCCTGCTGCAGCACGGCGTCGGTCGGGTTGGGCGACGTCGTCCACGATCCCTCGCCGCAATGGGCGCGGATGACGGCAGGCTCTTCATTACCGCGCAGCCGGGCGGCGAGCCCTGCCGTGAAGCCGCAGAGATAACGCAGCAGCACCGCCCGGTCCGCCTCGTCCAGCGTGCCGCTCTGGCGGGCGAAGGATCGGCAGGCGATGACCAGCGCGCCCCACAGCTTGCGCGCCTCCCACCAGCGATCATAGCAGGCGCCGTTGCGGAAGCTCATGAAGATCGAGAGCGAGATGCCGATCAGCGCGAAGGGGATGCCCCTGATCTGCGCGAACAGACCCGGCCAGGTCAGCGCAGCCAGAACGGCGCAGACGCACACCACCGCGATGATGGACAGGCGACCGACGATCTGCACCAGGATGGTGCCGTGAAGCGCGAAGAGTATCTCGCGCAGGCCGGGTTTGGAGCGAACGATCACGCGCCAGCCTTTTCCTGCCGGGGCGGTCTAGTCAAGGCCGCTCTGCGTCAGGCCTGCTTCTCGCGTCGGGGGAAGAACAGGCGCTTGGTGACTTCTGTCGCCAGCGCATAGCAGGCTACGATAGCGATGCTGAAGCCCATGATCCGGGCGGATGGTCGCTCGAAACCGAACAGGCCGTCGAGACCGGGCACGAACGGCAGGATGAGCCCGACCGCGATCATGACCAGCGTCGTGCGGAGCAACAGGCCCCCAGGCCGACTCTTCCAGCTCAGCCGCCGCGTGCGCAGGACCAGTACGACGACCAGTTCCGTGAACAGGGAAATCACGAACCAGACGGTCTGGAAAGTCGCCGCGTCCGTCCGGAATATCCAGAGCAGCGCGCCGAAGGTCAGCAAGTCGAAAACCGAGCTGACGAGACCGAACACGATCATGAAGGCCTGAACATTCCGGATGCTCCAGCGCTGCGGCGCCTCGAGATGCTCGGGGTCGACATTGTCGCTGGAGATCGCGATCGAGGGAATGTCGGACAGGAAGTTGTTGAGCAGGATCTGCTTGGGAAGCAGCGGCAGGAACGGCAGCAAAGGCGTGGCCAGTGCCATGCTCACCATGTTGCCGAAATTGGCGCTCGTGGTGATCGAGATATATTTGAGCGTGTTGGCGAAGGTATGGCGGCCATCAACGACGCCCTGGCGCAGCACGTTCAGATCCTGCTGCAGGAGCACGATGTCGGCGCTCTCACGTGCGACATCGACGGCCTGATCCACCGAAATCCCGACATCGGCGAGGCGCAGGGCAGGGGCATCGTTGATGCCGTCACCCATGTAGCCGACGGCATGTCCCGCCTTTTGCAGCGCATGGATGATCTGCTCCTTCTGCTGCGGATCGATCTCGGCGAACACCGCGACCTGCCCGGCGCGATGACACAGGGCCTCGCTCGACATGCCGGCGATCTCGTCGCCGGTCAGCACGGCGGTGGCATCGAGCCCCACCTGGGCCGCGACATGGGCGGCAACGTGCCGGTTGTCGCCACTGATCATCTTGGTGGTGATGCCCAGGTCCCGCAGATCGCGGATGGTCCGCTCCACACCCTCCTTGGGAGGATCGAGGAACAGCAGCAGGCCAAGGAGTGTGAGATCGGCCTCATCCTCGTGAGTCACCCGGTCATGGCCAGTGCCGAACTGCCGCTCGGCCACAGCCAGCACGCGGAAACCGGCCTTTCCCTTCGCCTCGAACAGAGCTTCTATCCGGCGCCTGTCCTCGTCGAGCAGGGGCCGGTCCGTGCCGCCCTCCCGGAGGCGACCGGAGACGGCGAGCATTTCTGCAAAGGCGCCCTTGGTGACCAGGCGGGACTGGCCCGGCGCGCCTTTTTCCTCGACCAGGATGCTGAGCCGCCGCCGGCTGAAATCATAAGGGATCTCGTCGAGCTTGCGCCAGGCCTCGCTCGAAAGATGCACGGCCGGCGCGGCCTCCACGATCGCTTCGTCCAGCGGGTTGACGATCCCGGTCTCGAAGCAGGCATTGAGGAACGCCGCCTGCAGAACCTGCGTCGAGGGCACGCCCTCAAGATCGACCGCTGCCTCCAGCCTGACCTTGCCGCTGGTGAGCGTGCCGGTCTTGTCGGTGCAGAGAATATCCATGCTGCCCAGATTCTCGATCGCGTCCAGTCGCCGGACGATCACGCCGCGCGCGGCCAGATGACGCGCGCCCTTGGCGAGTGTGACGCTGATGATCGCCGGCAGCAGCTCCGGCGACAGCCCGACCGCCAGCGCGACGGCGAACAGCAGGGACTCCACGAACGGGCGGTCCATCAACTGGTTCACGGTCAACACCGCGAGCACCATGACGATCATCACGCGGACAAGCATCATGCCGAAGGTCCGCACGCCCCGTTCGAACTCCGTCTCCTCGTCAGCGGCACCGATCCGGCTGGTGATCTGGCCGAATGCAGTGCGCGACCCGGTCTGGACGACCAGCATCCTCGCGGTGCCGCTGCGCAGGGACGAGCCGGCGAACAGGGCATTGGTGCGCTCGCCCATCGCCGCCGCCGCGGGGAGCACGCAGGGCGCCTTCTCCACTGGGAGCGACTCCCCGGTCAGGGCGGCCTGATTGACGAGGCAATCCTGTGCGGCGATCAGCAGGCCATCGGCAGGCACCATGTTGCCAGCCGACAGCAGCACGATGTCGCCGGGCACGATCTCGCGCGTCGGGATCTCGATTTCCTGTCCGTCACGCAGCACGCGGGCCTTGAGCGCCAGCCGGTCACGCAGCGCGGCAACGGCTTTCGATGCCCGATATTCCTGGAGGAAGCTCAGCAGGCAGCTTCCGTTCACGATCAGCAGGATGATCGTCGCGTCGAGCCACTCGCGCAGTGCCATCGAAACCATTGCCCCGAAGACGAGGATCAGCATCAGCGGGCTTTTGAACTGCCTTGCCAGCAGCCGCAGGGCGGGAAATGAACGGGCCTCCTCGATGGCGTTCGGCCCGTCCGCTTCGAGCCGGGCAGCGGCATCGCCGGACCCGAGCCCCGCCGGCGTGCTGCGCAAAGCCGTGAGCGCCTGCTCGCCGGACATGCTCCAGAAACCCTGGATCATCGCCGCTCGCCTTTCCCGTGCCATCCCGTCCGCATCAGGACCAGGCCCGGCAACAGGGGGAGCCAGAGCGTGAGCCCGCGCAGGAGAAGCGTGGCCGTCAAGGCCGCCTCGACCGGAACGCCGAGAGACGCCATCATGGCCGTCGAGCTGGCCTCGAAGCTACCCAATCCCAGCGGAATGGGCGCCAGCGTGGCTGCGATCGACCCGGCCATGAGAGCCAGAAAGGCAGTGGCCGGATCCCAAGGCATGCCCAGCGCCCGCATGCAGACGGCAAGCGTCGCCGCATCGGCCAGAAAGACGCCGCCATTCAGCAGAGATACCCGGACCAGCAGGCGCCGATCACCGACGAGGTCCACCGGCGCCTCGCCGATGGTGGTGAGGATCGAGCGGACCGGACCCACTCGCTCCAGCCAGGGCGGCAGGGGCTGGCTGCCACGATGCCGCAGCCACAGGGCCAGCAGGGGAATGGCAAGGGCGACGAGAAGGAAAGTCGTGACCAGCCCGGACAGCAGCGGCGTCGCGCGATGATGCAGCCAGAGAACCAGCAGCATGGCCAGCGCAAGCACCATGTAAGCGAGATAATAGCCGATCATGGAGATGAGCAGCGTCGCGGCCGCCGCCCCCCGCGGCGCGCCCAGCGCCATGAGGCGATCGACCAGCAGCACATGGCCACCCAGGCCCGCGCCTGGCAGGGCCTGGTCGGCGAACAGCTTGGAGATCGAGACTGGCAGCAGGACATGCAGCTTCCGGCGCAATCCCGCGCGGAGCAGGACGAGTTTCCAGCTCAGCGCAACCATCACATAAGTGGAAACCTGAAGGCCGAGGCCGACCAGAAGCCAGAGCGGCTGAGCCTGCCGCACCAGAATCGCGAAATGCTCAAGGTCCGTGAGATGGCGCACGAGCAGGCCGGCGGCCGCGATGCCGACCATGACGGCAAGCCATCGTCCGATCCGACGGCTGCGCGAGACTGGACTTGCCTCCTGCTGTGCCATGACTGCCCCGTTCCGGACTCCTCTCCCGCTGCGAAGGGGTGGAGCCGTCCATCAGGAATGAGCCCGTCGGGCCGGCAGTTCAAGAACGCTGTGCGCAGGCGGTGATATCGGCGGCGGCCGATCAGCGCCGCGATGTGATCTCCATGATCCGGCGTCCCGGAAGGCGCCGGAGCCATGCGCTCATTCCCCGTCGACCTGCGATACGTCTTCGGCCTTCGGGACGACAGGATCGCCTCGCTCGAGATCAAGCCCTGAGGTTTCGTGCGATCCTCACCGTTCCGCCACGCCGATAAGGGCGGTCGAGGGGATGGGCAGGATTGGGCGATCAGCCGCCCGGTCCCGCACCTTGGCGACCACCGCAGCCTTTTCGCCGTCGTCCAGACTGGTCCAGTCGGGCGACATGCCGAACAGCGTATCGGGGGCATCGAGCGCCGCCACGTCCAGCCGATAATCATGCGTCACGGCCTCGATGCGGGGATCGCGATAGCCGGCCGCGACGAGGGCGCGGGCGAAATCGTCCGGATCGCTGAGCGCCTGGACGGCTTCGGGCATGGCCATGCCCGGCCGCTCCGGGAACAGCTTCTGCCGGATCTCGCCCAGCAGGAGGAACGTCGCCGCGCCCCGGGACTGCCATGTGGCGATCACGCCATGCCCGCCGGGTCGCGTCACCCGGGCCATTTCCGCAAGGCCCTTGCGCCAGTCGGGAAACATGATGACGCCGAAGATCGAAAAGACGGCATCGAACTGCGCGTCCGGCAGGTCCAGCGCCTGCCCGTCCATCACGCGCGCCTCGACATTGGGCAGGCCGGCAGCGGCAATGCACTCCACCATGCCGGGGGAGAAATCGGTTGCCAGCACCTGCGCACCGCTGCGCGCGGCGGCGAGAGCGAGCGCGCCGGTGCCGGCCGCGACATCGAGCACGCGGCTTCCGGGCGTCAGGGGCAGCCGCGCCAGCGCGTCCTCCGCAAAGAGCGCCGTGAAAGGATGGGCGGTCTGCTGATAATGGCGCGCCGCATTGTCCCAATGGTCCGGATTCTCGAATTCTCGCATGTCTTTCCCTCGCGAATCATGTAACTTCATAAGTATCATGATGGCGTGCCCTTGCCAACGGGCGGAGACCTGCGAAGATCGACCCATGCGAAACGACAGCCGCCTTTCCCGCATGCTGCACGTGCTGCTCCACATGGCGCGGCATGACGGCCCCATGAAATCGGAAGCGATCGGCATGATGCTGGGGACCAACCCGGTCGTCGTCCGGCGCACCTTGGCGGGCCTGCGCGATGCGGGCTATGTCCGCTCGGAGAAAGGGCATGGCGGCGGCTGGGCCATTGCCTGCGACCTGGAGCGCGTGTCGCTCCTGGATGTCTATCGCGCGGTGGGCGGCCCCCGGCTTTTCGCGATCGGGAACGAGCATTCCAACCCGGCCTGCGCGGTCGAGCAACTCGTCAACGCCGCGGTGGAAGATGTGCTTCGCGATGCGGAGGCGTTGATGGTCGAGCGGCTGGGCGCGGTGAGCCTCGCGGAGCTGGGCCGGGGCCTGGAGGCACGCTGCGCCGATGACCCGCGGTGGCGGCTCCGGGAAGCGGACGCGGCCGGCGCGGATGCTTCCCGCATGCCGTAGGCAGGCGAGTCCTTTCCTTCCCTTCCCTGGCAGGTCGTTCGGCGGGTGCAGAAGCGGACTATGCGGCATGCCGCCCGGAGGCCCGAGCCGGCCGGATAAAAAATCTTACGGGTTTGTGACGGTCGCGCGTCTTCTCCGTGATCGCCCGACAAGGGGCGGACCGGGAGGCGACTATGAACATCCGCAGCGCGGCAGCGCTCCGTTATCGGCGCGCACATGTTATCACCCTTGGTGCCGCGCTGGCGGCCGCCTTTGTGGCGGCTCCGGTCCAAGCCGCGTCGGAATGCGATCGGTCCTGTCTTCAGGGAATGGCGGACCAGTTCGTCGATGCGGTCGGCGGGAAGAAGACCGCGAACTTGCCTCTCGCGGCAGATGTCCGGCTGACCGAAAACGGCCAGACCCTGTCTGCGGGGGACGGTTTCTGGGGCACGGTCGAAGGCGCCGGGCGATATCGCAACATCTTCATCGATACCGATACGCAGCAGATCGGCTTCATCGTCGTGATGAAGGAGGCCAAGAAGCTCGCGCTCTATGCGGGGCGGCTTCAGGTCAAGGATGGCAAGTTCACCGAGGTCGAGACGATCATCTCGCGGTCGAGCGGCTCGGGCAACATCAGTCGCGGCCCGGCCATGCTGGAGGAGCGCGGTGCGCCGCATCCTTCCTGGAGTGAAATCATTCCGGCCGAGCGCCGCGAGACGCGCGAACAACTCGTCCGGGGTGCGAACAATTATTTCGCGGCGATCGAGCTCAATGACGGCCACGCCGACTACCCTTTCACGGATGACTGTCTGCGGCACGAGAACGGCGTTCAGACTACGAACAATCCCGACATCGACTATGCCGACATCAATCGCCGCCTCGCGGGCCAGCAGGGCGAGGCCGCTGCCGCCGCGAACCCGATCGCGCGCCTCTCGGCGTTGAGTTGCACCGCGCAGTTCAAGACAGGCTTTTTTCGCTTTGTAGACCGGGTCCGGGACCGCCGCTTTCCGGTCGTGGACGTCGAGCGCGGCGCCGTCTTCGCGTTCGGCTTCTTCGACCACAGCGGCACGATCCGCAACTTCCCGCTGGCGGACGGAACGATGCTGAAGGACTTCGGTCCCGACACGCCGATGACCTGGGAGATCGCCGAGGCCTTCAAGCTCGAGAGCGGCAAGATCCGGACGATCGAGGCGGTCCTCACGGCAGCACCTTACGGAATGCCTTCGGGCTGGCCCGGCGCGCGCGACGCCGACCTGCCCAGAACCTTCAGCAAATTGCCGCCGCCTCGCCAGTGAGTGCGGCGCATGCCGTCATCAAAGAAACAAACAGGGGGTTTATCATGAAGAAGAGTGTTCTTTCTCTCATGCTGGCGTCGGCTATCGTCGCGATCCCGGGCGGACCCGCCTGGGCGCAGGACGAGGATGGCGCTGCGAGCACCAGCTCCATCGTCGTTACCGGCTCGCGCATTCGTCAGCCCGGTCTCTCCGCGCTGAGCCCCGTGACGACAGTGGGCGAGGAAGACATCAAGCTGACGGGCGCCATGCGCATCGAGGACGTGGTCAACACGCTTCCGGCGTTCACGGCCGGGCAGGGCGCCTTCATCGGCGGTCAGGCAACCGGTACCGCTAACGCCAATCTCCGTAATCTCGGGTCGACGCGAACGCTGGTCCTGATCGACGGCAAGCGCCTGATGCCTGGCAGCCCGATGGCGCTGGTGCCGGACCTGAACTTCATTCCCGGCAACATGATCCGCCGCGTCGACGTGGTGACGGGCGGCGCCTCTGCGGTTTATGGCTCCGATGCCGTGGCGGGCGTGGTGAACTTCATCATGGATCGAAGGTTCGAGGGCGTGCAGATCTCCGCCCAGCACAGCTTCTATCAGCATAATAATCGCGACAGCATCGTCGCGCCGCTCGCCCGGGCGGCCGGCTACGACGTGCCGACGGGCAGCGTGACAGACGGCCATGGCCTGGATCTGTCAGCCAAGATCGGCATCAATCTGGAAGGCGGCCGCGGCAACATCACGGTCTATGGCGGCTATCGCAAGCTGGACGCGTCGTTCCAGGGCAATCGCGACTATGTCGCCTGCGCACTTGGCGCCACGGGCCCGACCGGCAGCACGCATGCCTGCCTGGGATCGAGCACAACCAGTCCCGCGCGGTTCGTCCTGAACAGTGGTTCGGGTGCGGAGGTCACGTTGGACCCGGCTGGCGACGGCAACACGTTCCGTGCCTACAATGTGCTGCGGGACTCCTACAATTACACGCCCATCAACTACTTCCAGCGCCCCGACCGGCGCTACACCATGGGCGCCTTCGCAAGCTATGAAGTGAGCAAGGCTTTCGTCCCCTATCTCGACGTGATGTACATGGACGACCGCACGGTCGCCCAGCTCGCGCCTTCCGGCATCTTCGGCCAGATCTTCCAGATCAACTGCAACAATCCGCTGCTCTCCGCGAGCCAGATGAGCGCCATCTGCGGCGCCGCCAGCGGGACGAGCGCGACGAGGGGAGTCTCGATCGGCAAGCGCAACGTGGAAGGCGGCGGCCGGCTCGACGATCTTCGCCACCAGTCCTACCGCATCGTCGCCGGTGCGCGGGGCGACCTGGGCGATGCTTGGAGCTACGACGTGTACGGGCAGTTCGGCCTCACGACGCTCACCGAGATGTTCCAGCGTGACTTCGCCCTCTCGCGTATCGGCCGTGCGCTGAATGTCGTCACCGACACGCGCGCGGGCAGCGCGACGTTCGGCAGCCCGGTCTGCGCGGCGGTTCTGAACGGTGTGGACCCGAACTGCGTCCCCTACAACGTCTGGTCCGTGAACGGCGTGACACCGCAGGCCGTGAACTACCTCCAGATCGCGGCCTTCTGGACCGGCGATACGAAGGAGAAGGTGGCCGGCCTTTCGTTCTCTGGCGACCTGGGCAAATATGGCGTGCAGCTTCCCTGGGCCGAGAATGGCGTCAGCGTGGCGCTTGGCGCGGAATATCGCGAGGAGTCCCTCTCCAGTCGCTTCGACGAGACCTTCCGTAACGGCGAGCTGGCGGGCCAGAATGGCAGCCGCCGCGTCAACATGGACGGCAAGTTCGACGTCTTCGAGTTGTTCGGCGAAGCCAATGTGCCGATCGTGGAGGAGCGGCCGCTGCTCCACTCCCTGTCGCTGAACATGGGCTACCGGTTCTCGGAATACAGCACGGCCGGTTCGACGCACACCTTCAAGATCGGCGGCGACTGGGCACCCAGCCGCGACATCCGGTTCCGTGCCGGCTACAACAAGGCGGTTCGCGCGCCGAACGTCTCCGAGCTCTTCTCGCCGCTTGGCGCCCCCGGGTTCACCGGCACGGACCCCTGCGCGGGCCCGGCCGTCGATGGCCGCGTGAACGGCTACACCTTCGCCCAGTGCGCGGCTTCCGGCGTTACGGAAGCGCAGTTCGGCACGATTATCGCCAATCCGGCGGGCCAGTACAACAGCCGCACGGGCGGCAACCCCGGCCTGAGGCCGGAGACGGCCTATACCTGGACGGCGGGCTTCGTCGCCACGCCGACATTCCTTCCGGGGCTCTCGATCACCGCCGACTATTTCAACATCCGCGTCGAGGACACGATCGACGTGATCGGCGGGAACCTGATCCTGCGCCAGTGCGTGCAGACGGCTGACCCCTTCTACTGCGACCTCGTCCTGCGGTCGCCCGTCAACGGTTCCATCTATCTCGGCAATGACGGCTATGTGCTCGACATTCGTCGCAACACGGGTTCGAAATCGACCAGCGGCATTGATCTTTCCGTCGATTACCGGCTGGCGCTCGACGAGGTCGGCCTCGGCAATGTCGGTTCCCTCGCCATGTCGTTCAACGGCACATGGCTGGGTTCGCTCAAGACCGAGCCGCTGCCGGGTCTCGGCACCTACGAGTGCAAGGGCTATTTCGGCCTGACCTGCGGCGTACCCTCGCCGGAATGGCGGCACCGCGCGCGGCTGGTCTGGGCGACGCCCTGGGTCGGCGATTTCTCGCTCAACTGGCGCTATATCGGTGCCGTCACCGTCGATCGCGCCAGCAGCGATCCCCTGCTGACCGGACGCGTCGCGGAAGTCGACCGCCGCGTGGGCGATCGCCATTATTTCGACCTGGCCTATTCGACCAACGTGGCCGGCCAGTTCAATCTCCGCGCCGGCGTGAACAACCTGTTCGACAAGGCACCGCCGCTGATCAGCACGAGCTCGCTCACCGGCGTTCTCGGCAACGGCAACACCTACCCGCAGGTCTATGACCCTCTCGGCCGCTACATCTATGTTGGCGCCACGGTCACATTCTGAACGAGACGGGGCGGGGTCGTTCGCGATCCCGCCGCCTTTTTCGAGGAACCAGAAATCGATGAAGAAACGGAGATTGGCTCTGCTCGCAGCACCCTTGCTGCTGATGGCGCAGGCAGGGAAGGCCGAGGCAGGCGCAGACTGCGATCGTGCCTGTCTGGAAGGGCTGGGCAATGCCTATCTGGCAGCCCTGGCCGCCAAGGACGCGGCGGGCCTGCCGCTCTCTGCCGGCGCGCGCTACACCGAGAACGGCCAGACGATGGCGCTCGGCGATGGCATGTGGGCCAGCGTCACCGGTGTTGGCCCATACCGGCTGCACTTTTCGGACGTGAAGACCGGCGAGACGGCGCTGTTCGCCGAGGTCGAGGAAAACGGCACGCGTGCCCTGCTCAATCTCCGCCTCAGGGTCGTTGATCGCAAGATCAGCGAGATGGAAGCGATCGTTGCGCGGGAGGACAAGCGCCCGCTCGAAGCATCCTACGACAAGCCGGCCTTTCACGCGGTCGTCCCGCCGGCAAAGCGGTCGTCGCGCGCCGAGCTGATCCGGATCGCGGACTCCTATTTCGAGGGCATCGTGCAGGCGACCGGCAAGCTGACGCCGTTCCATCCGGACTGCATACGGTTCGAGAACGGCACCCAGACCACCAGCAGCAAGGCCGAGCGATATGTGGGGACACTGCATGCTGTGGGCTGTCAGGCACAGTTCGACAGCGGCTTCTCGAAGTTCGTAACGGACGTTCGGGAGCGTCGCTTCCCCATCGTCGATGAGGAGCGGGGGCTCGTCTACTCGATCATGTTCTGGGATCACCGCGGCAACATCCCGCAGGTCACGCTTGCCGACGGCAAAGTGATGAAAGTGCCTTATCCGTTCACGCGGCCCTTCACGCTGATGATGGGCGAGCTCTTCAAGATCGAGGAAGGGAAGATCCGGCAGATCGAGGCCGCGCATCTCGCCGTGCCCTACAAGATGCCTTCAGGCTGGGTGGAGAAACGACCATGATCCGTCTGTCCGTTGTCGCCGCTCTGCTTGCCGTGGCGCCGCCGGGTGCCTCGGTTGCATCTCCCGCCCCGCACGGCACGCCGCCCAAGCCGGGCGAGATGGATTGCGAGCGGTCCTGCCTCGAGAGCGTGATGGACGCCTATCTCAAGGCGATGCGCGCACATGATGCCTCGAGCCTGCCGCTGGCGCGCGACTTCCGTCACACGGAGAACGGTGTCGAAATCCCGCTGGACAAGGGATTCTGGGCGCTCGCGAGCCATCTCGGCGCCTATCGCATCAACTTCTCGGACGTGGCGCGCGGCGAGATAAACGCCTTCGCCACCATGCAGGAGAATGGCATCGACGGGCTGCTGACCGTTCGCCTCAAGGTCGTGAACAAGGCGATCCGGGAGTCGGAGATCATTGCCGTGCGCAATGCACCCCATGTAGCGGCACTCAATGCCAAAGGCGTGGACCCTCTCTGGAACCAGCCGGTTCCGGCGGCCCAGCGCCTCTCGCGCAATAGCCTCATCCAGGTGGCCGATCGCTATTTCGACGCGATCGAACAGGACAGTTCTGCCGGCATCACCTTTGCCAGCGACTGCTTCCGCCTTGAAAACGGCCTTCAGACCACCAGCAATCCCACCTATCGGTCGCGCAGCTTCGAGTCCGAGTTCCAGCCTTACAGCCTCAACTGCAAGGACAATATCGACAGTCGCTTCTTCGATTTCGTCAGCCGCATCCAGTATCGCCGCTACACGATCATCGACGAGGAACGCGGCATCGTGGTGGGCATGGCGCTGTTCGAGCATGACGGGGACAAGAAGACGCTCGACACGAAGGGCGGCCCGGTGGCGGTGCCCCCCAACCTTCTCCGCCCCAGCAGTGTGGGCATTTTCGAGGCGTTCAAGGTCGACAGGACTGGCGTTCGCCGGATCGAGGCGATCGGCACGAGCTATGCTTATGGCCGCGGAAGCGGATGGGATCGATGATGGTTGCGGGAGTATCGAGAATGGGTTTGAGGAAGACGATCGCCACTGCGCTGCTGAGCTTCGCCGCCATCGCGGCATCACCGGCCCTGGCTCAGGTGAGCTGCGACCGTGCGTGCCTGGAGGGTGTTGCCGCCGGCTTCATGGCGGCCATGGATGCCAAGGATCCCGCGAAGGTTCCGGTCGCGGCCGGATTTCACTACACCGAGAACAGCGTGCCGCTGACGCTCGGAGACGGCTTCTGGGCGACATACCAGAACAAGGGCAGTTACAGCCGTTATTTCGCGGACGTTCCGGCCGGCCAGGTGGTCTGGTTCGGCACGGCGCGTGAGGCGGATCGCCCGGTGCTCGTCTCGCTGCGCCTCAAGGTGGTCGATCGCAAGGTCGCCGAAGCCGAGATGCTGATTTATCGCAATGCCGAGCACGTCGCGAAGCTGGAGGCGCGCGCCAAGATGCCCGCTTTCGATGAAGCGCTTCCCAAGGGGCAGCGGCCGTCGCGTGACGCGCTGGTGAAGGCCGCGGACAGCTACTTCAACGGCTTGACCAGCGGTGCTCCGGTGGCATTCACCAGCGATTGCAACAGGGTCGAGAACGGCATCCAGACCACGAACAATCCGGAGCACAAGTCGCCGAGTTTTCCGGATCCGGCCTTCAACCCCTTCAACATGACCTGCGACCAGAACATGAAGACCGGGCTCTGGCGCTACATCCAGCGCGTCGAACCGCGCCGTTATGTGCTGGTCGACGAGGAGCGGGGCAATGTGGTGGGCATGTTCATGTTCGTCCATCCGGGGACGATCAGGGAAGTCGACTCGCCCACGCACGGCAAGGTCGCGATGCCGGCTAATGCGCGGATACCAAGCCATGTGCTGATCGCGGAAGCCTTCAATATCCGTGACAACAGCATCCGGGCGATCGAGGCGGTCGAAGTCGGCTTGCCTTATGGTCAGCCGGACGGCTGGCAGGGCCGCTGACGAATAGGGTATCGGAAACGACATGACGGACAGGCGGACGGGAAGCAGAGATCGCGCGGCATATGGCCCCGGCATCCCGTTCGCCTGCGTCCGGCCGGGGAGGAACGCTGGCCATGGCCGCTGCTGACCGGCTGAGGCTATGCGGCGGCACGGATGTGCCGGGCGCCACCATGACCGCGCTCAACGGCCGTTTTCGGTTGCCACTCATCACTTATTTCTTGCGTCGGGGCGTCGCCTATGCCGATGCCGAGGACATGGCGCAGGAAGTCTTGATCCGGACGGACAGGCACGGTGAAGGGGCCGATCGCGTCGACGCCTATCTGTTCGGTGTCGCGGCCAATCTGCTGGCGGATCGCTCGCGCAGGCTGGCGGTCCGGATGCGCCACAGCAAGGATATTGCCGCTGTTTCATCGGACATCGACGTGATCGATCCTGAGCGTGTGCTGATTGGTCGGGAGCGACTGGCCATCGTCACCCAGGCCCTGCAGGAACTGAGCGAACGGACGCGCACGATTTTCATGCTCGCCCGGTTCGAGAATGTCTCCCAGCGCGAAATCGCCGATCGGCTCGGCGTGTCACTGAGCACGGTGGAGAAGGGACTCGCGCAGGCCATCGCCCATCTGGTGCGTCGGCTGGGGGATCCGAAATGACGATGCATGCCCCCCACGACCCCATCGATGCGGCCGCACAGTGGTATGCCCTGCTGCTGCAGGGGCGGCTGACGGCGGAAGAAGGCGCTGCCTTTGACCGGTGGCTCGCCGCAGCGCCGGCCAACCTGGAGGCGTTCACGCGGGTGAGCGAAACCTGGGATGAACTGGAAGAGCGCCCGGAGGCGATGGCACCGGCAGAGCCTGCACCGGCAGAGCCGGCACCTGAGGTGCGGCGCATCGACCGGCGATGGTTCCTTGGCGGTGGCGCCGTTGCCGCGATGGCCCTGGCCGCCTCCCTGGCGCTGGTCATGATCCCTTCCGGGGTGTCCCCGACCGCGCCTGTCGATCTGCGCACGGCGGCCGGAGAGCGCAGGGTGACCACATTGCCCGACGGATCTGTCGTCACGCTCGATGGCGACAGCAGGGTTCTGGTGCGCGATACGAGCCAGTCACGCGCGCTCGAACTGGCGGGCGGCCGGGCCCTCTTCGCCGTCCGATCGGACAAGGCGAGGCCTTTCGTGGTGGCGGCGAGCGGGATCAGCGTCACCGCAACGGGGACATTGTTCTCGGTCGAGCGTCTGGACGACCAGATCCAGGTCGAACTGTATGAAGGGGGCGTCATCGTGCGGTCGCCGGCACATCGCTTCGAGCAGGCGCTGAAGCCGGGGACGCGGCTCGTGATCCATGGCGATGGCCGGCCGGCGCTCATGGAGCGACTGCTGGACGATCGCAGCAGGGCCTGGGTCACGGGCGAGGTGGTCCTTGTCGACGAAACGCTGGCTATCGCCGTCCAGCGCGTCAATCGCATGGCGACGAGGCAGATCGAGGTTGACCCTGCCGTCGCATCCTTCAAGGTGAGCGGCGTATTCCGATCCGGGGAGATCGACGGCTTCGTGGACGCCGTGACGTCTCTGCTCGACGTACGGGCAGAGACCGATGGCAAGGTGATCCGCTTCGAACCCGGGAGACGCTGAGCCGGGCACATGCGGAGAAGCAGTTGACGTGTCTCATCTGCAGAGTTCGGGCGAGGGCCTTGTCGGTTCACGCCCTGCTTTTCCGTTCGTCCTGTCTCGTGCTGGCGGTCGCGGGGCCGATGGCCAGTCCGGTTGCTGCCCGGGCCCAGACACGCGAGGACGTCGTGCGGGTCGCCTCGGGTCCGGCCGGCGACGCTCTGCGCACCCTTGGCCGCCTTACCGGCGCACAGATTGCTTTTCGGGAAGAAGAGGTGGCCGGCTTCCGCACGCAAGCGATTGCGGGACGGCTGGGCACGGCCGAGGCTCTGCGCCGGATGCTGGCCGGAACCGGATTGCGGGCTGCGCGCAGGCCCAGCGGCATTTTCGTGATCACGAGGGCGAGACGGGCCAGCATCGCGACGAGGCCTGCACGGGCACCGCCATCGCTCGCTCAGGTGGGTGCGGCGCCCGCTGAGGAAACGATCATCCTCACCGGCTCGCGCATCCGCCCCCCGAGCGATGAGCCGGTCGGCCCAGTCTTCTCGCTGGATCTCGTTGCGCAGCATCCGGGGCAGACGCTCAGGGCCGAGGATCTGGTCGCCAGCCTTCCATTCGCCGGCACCGAGCAGGGCGCCTTCCTTTCCGGCCAGGCGACCGGCACCGCCACGGTCAATTTGCGCGGCCTGGGCAGCGCGCGCACGCTGCTGCTCATCAACGGACGCCGCATGATGCCGGGCGACCCGCTGGCTCTGGTGCCCGACCTTAATAGCATTCCCCTACCCGTCGTGAAGCGGATGGAGGTGGTTTCCGGCGGCGGATCGAGCATCTACGGGTCCGATGCCGTCGCCGGCGTGATCAATTTCATTACCGACGATCATTTCGAGGGCGCGACTGCCTCCGCGAGCCTCGGCGCCTATATCCATGACAATGACAGTCCGGCGCGAGCCATCGTGACGAGAGCGGGCTATGCGTCCCCGGCGGGACTGGTCGCTGACGGATGGAGCCGTGAAGTGACTCTTCAGGCGGGCTCGCGGCTGGGGGACCGAGGGCATGTCATCGCCTATGGCACGTTCCGGCAGGTGGATGGGGTCTTGCAGCGACAGCGGGATTACAGCGCCTGCGGGCTGAGCAGGGCCCGCGCGACCGACGATGCGCTGAGCTGCCTGGGCTCCAGCACGACGGTCCCGGCCCGTTTCATCCTGGACGGTGGGGCTGGGCCGGCGGTCACGCTCGATCCGGGTTCGGACGGATTCCGCCCTTATGTGACCAGTCGCGATTCCTTCAACTACGCGCCCGACAATCACCTCCAGCGGCCCGATCGTCGGATCGCGGCAGGGCTGATCGGTCATTACGAGTTGAGCTCCGCTTTCGTCCCTTTCGCGGAATTCATGATCGCGGATGACCACACCCGGGCCCGCATAGCGCCCTCGGGCATATTCGGTGAGCTCTTCCCCATCGCGTGCGACAATCCGCTGCTTTCCGCGAGCCAGCAGGACGCCGTCTGTGGAATCGCCGCGGGGACGGGCGCGCGGCGTCTCGTGTCGATCGGGCGCCGCAATGTCGAAGGCGGGCCGAGGGTGGACGATATCCGGCATCGCTCGTTCCGCGCCATTGTGGGGCTGCGGGGCGAAGCGAACGCGGACTGGCAGTATGAAAGCCATGTGCAATATGGCCGGGTCGATCTTCGGGAAGTCTTCACCGGCGATCTCTCCCGGACGCGCATCGGGCGGGCCCTTGACGTGAGACTGGATGACAGGCCTGCCAGCCCGACTGTCGGGCGCCCGGTCTGCGCTGCCGTCCTGACCGGAATCGACCTGGCCTGCCGCCCCTATGATGTCTGGCGCGTGGGCCCGGCCGACCGGCAAGCCGTGGACTATCTTGCCGCGACGGCCTCGATGCGTGGGCGCACTGAGGAGTGGGTGGCAAATGTGGCTCTGACCGGTCGGTTGGACGCGGCGGGAATCCGCAGCCCATGGGCTGGCGAGGCGGTCGGCGTGGTGATCGGCGGTGAATATCGTCGTGAGATACTCGCCCTCGACTTCAACGGGACTTTCGAAAGCGGCGACCTTTCGGGCCAGAGCGGGACTCGCCGGCTCGACCAGCATGGCGCGTTCGACGTGGTGGAAGCCTTCGGTGAACTGCAATTGCCGCTGACCGGCGCGGCCCATGCGGTCGGACGGATCACGCTGGAATTCGGGGGGCGCATCAGCCGCTATTCGACATCGGGCTGGTCACACAGTCGCAAGGCCGGTTTCACCTGGGCAAGGCGCGGACTGAGCTTGCGGGGAAGCTATAATCGCGCCGTGCGCGCGCCGAATGTGGCCGAACTGTTTGCGCCAGCCCGCAATCCGACCTTCAGCGGCTGGGATCCCTGCGCCGGCCCCGCGACGAACGGCCGCGTGAACGGCAATGACTTCGCGGCCTGCGCGGCATCGGGCGTCACGACAGCCCAGTTCGGCAATATCGCCGTCAACCCGGCCCGGCTGTTCAACATTCGCACCGGTGGGAACCCGGCGTTGCAGCCCGAGATAGCCGACACTCTCACGCTCGGCGTCAGCATCGCGCCGCCGGAGATGCCGCGCTTCAGCCTGAGCCTGGATTATTTCGACATCCGCGTGCGCAACGCGATCGGCCAGATCGGGGCCAATCTGATCCTCTCCAACTGCGTACAGACCGGCGTCCCGAGCCTGTGTCAGCTGGTCCATCGCTCGCCCATCAACGGCTCGCTCGACCTTGGCAACGACGGCTATGTCGCCGATCCGCTGCGCAACATCGGCGCCCTGGCGACGTCCGGTGTGGATATCGGTGTGCGCTACACCACGGCGCTTCCGCCCGGGCCGGGCGGGGAGATACGGCTCTCGCTCGTCGCCAGCCACGTCTTCCGTCAGCAGGCCGAGCGCGCGCCTGAACTTGGCCGCTTCGATTGTGTGGGGCTGTATGGGCTGGTGTGCGGTCTACCGACGCCTCGCTGGCGCCAGCGTGCATCGGTCACCTGGGTGACGGACGGGGCAATCTCCACGATGCTGACCTGGCGTCGGCTGGGCGCCGTCCGGGTCGACCGGAGCAGTGCCGATCCGCTTCTCGCCGGGGCCGTTTCGCCCGATCGCGGGAAGATCCCGCGCCAGGACTATTTTGACCTGAGCCTGGCCATCCCGGCCTCCAGTCGCCTGACGCTCAGCCTGTCGGTGCTCAATGTGCTGGACCGCGACCCGCCTCTGGTCGCTGCGGACTCGCTGATCGGCGTGCTCGGCAACGGCAACACCTTCCCGCAATTCTACGATCCGCTCGGACGGTTCGTCCGGCTCGACATGAAAATCGCTTTATGATCCGACCGGAGGCAGCCGATCATGATCGGCTGCCTCACGACCAGATGGTCTTTCGCTCAATAAGCGAAGCGGACGCCGATCTTGTAGGCGCGGCCGATCACGTCGTAGAGCACGGCATTGCCGGGGCCGGAGCTCGACGGGGTGTTGTTGGGCGGCATCGTATCGAGCAGATTGTTCGCGACGCCGAACAGCTCCAGCTTCTGCCTGCCCGATTCATAGACGGTGATCTGCGAATTCAGGTTGAGATAGACCCGCGCGCCGATCCTGTTGTCGCTGATGCTGTTCGATGCGGTCGGGGCATATCCCTCCTCGCCGGGGCCGATGAGCAGCGCATTATACACGCCGGACGAGACATAGCGGCCCTGCAGCTGGGCGGCGAAGGGTCCTTTGGACCATCCGACATTGCCGGTCACCGTCCAGCTCGGGACGCCTGATGTCTGCGATGTCGGGGCACCATTCATGCCGGCGCGATCGACGGTCCCGCCGCTGTCGACGGTGATGAGATCGATCACATGCGTGCCGAGCAGGCGGATATCCAGCGTCCCGTCCGCCAGCCGAGTGCGGTAGCTGGCTTCGAAGTCAACGCCCCGGACCTTGAGGGAATTGACGTTGAGATTGATGTTCCGCACGCCCAGCAATTGCTGGGTTGCGGGATCACGATCGATCAGCGCGCAGAACTCGGCCGCACCCTGTTCGCACCGCGCGACGATCGTCCCGCCGCCCAGCGTGGAGATCGCGCCGTCGAGCCTGATGTCGTAATAGTCGGCCGCGATGCGCAGGCCACGCATCGGGGACACCACAACGCCGGCCGTGAAGGTGTCCGCCGTTTCCGGCCTCAGCTGCTCATTCCCCCCGATCAGCACGGGTACGAGTTCGCTGGCGCCGCCGAAGCGCGGGTCGTCGATGCGCTGGAAGGAGCTGCTGGGCGGGCTGTAGAGCTCGAAGAAATTGGGCGCACGGATATCACGCGACCGTGTCGCACGGACGCGCAAGAGGCTGGAGACGTCCCAGACGCCGCCGACCTTCCACGTCGTGACCGTGCCGCTCGTGGAATAATCGGTCACGCGCACGGCGCCGTTCAGTTCCAGGCTCTGCATGAAGGGCAGGTCACGGGCCAGCGGCAGTGCGGCCTCGGCAAAGGCTTCCTTCACTTCGACGGCGGGGCCGGTGATGCCGGAGCCCGGGCTGGTGTAGAAGCGCAGGGCCGTGGAGACCGGATCGGCCGATCCTTCGGCATCCTCCACCCGGTATTCGGCGCCGATCGCGACCGGGATGGCGCCCGCCCAGCCTTCGAAAAGGTCGCCGCGCAGCGTGGCTGCCACGACATGCTGGGTGAGCTTGGTGTTCTGCTGCGCCGTGCCATAGGCATAGGCCTTTGCTGCCGCCGAGAAGTTGTTCTGGCCGAACAGGTTCAGCGGCGCGCAGCCCTGAACGAGCGGATTGGTCGGGTCGGTCAGCGTCGAGCGGCAGACGATCGATCCATCGCTCGCCTCGACGGCGTCCACCGCGCGAAGGAAATTGTCGTTGATGCGGTTGTTGGAGGCGGTCTGCGCATAATCGGTCTGGCCGTACTGATAATAGACGTCCCATGACCAGCCCTGGCCGATCCGGCCCTCCAGCCCGGCGGCGATCCGGGCCGTCTCGCGCGTCGTCCTGCCGACCATCGGCCCCAGATCCTGGCCGATGCGGCCGAAGGTGAAGGACGTCAGCCCGAGCGCGGTCATGCGGTCGACCACCGCCTCCGGCAGGAAGGGGTTGTCGCGCTGGATGACGATGTTGGTATCCCGGGTCTGCGCGCCGACGAGTTCCGCCGTCACGCGCCCGTAGGATGCATCCATCTTGAATTCGAGGTCCGACCCCAGATCGTAGCGCAACTGCCCGTAGAGCGAATAGCGCTCGACGGGCGCGACGAGCGGGAAATTGTCAAAATAGGCATTGCGGGGATCCGCGCTGCCGCCGGACTGGAACAGGCCCGCCCCATAATAGGTGCCATAATCATGCTGGAAGGTGGACCCGTCATCCGCGAACTCGGTGCCGCGCAATGGCCCGGACACGATGAGGCCGCCCCATGAGGCCGTGGCAGGCCGCGCATTGGGGAGCAGGATCTGCCGGGGCAGGCCGTTCGCCTGGGGGTTCGGGTTGGTGATGGGCGCGACTTCCGCCGCGCAGAACGGGCGATCGTAACAGGAGCCGATGCCATCGGAACCGGCATATTCGCCGGCAAGGACGATGTGCCCGGCGCCGCCCGCGAAGCTGGTTCCTGCGGCGAGGGAGTAGAAGCGCTCCACATTGTCCCCGCGCTCGGCCATGCCGAGCTGCGCCGAACCGCGCAGGCCTTCCAGCCGGTCATCGAGGATCAGGTTGACCACGCCGGCCACGGCATCCGAGCCGTAGGCCGCCGACGCGCCGCCCGTCACCACCTCCGTCCGGGCCACCAGCGAGGTCGGGATCATGTTGAGGTCAACCGCGCCGGCCGGGGAGAGGGGATTGCCAGCGACCGTGCCCGAAATGAAGCGCCGTCCATTGACCAGCACCAGAGTGCGGTTGGCGCCAAGGCCCCGAAGGTCGGAGAGTTGTGCGCCCGCGTTGGCGAGGGACACACCGGCCGTGGCCGGCGTGGACTGCGCGCGGAACGACGGCAGCTGATTCAGCGCGTCACCGATATTCGCCGAACCCTGCCGTGCGATTTCCTCCTGCCCGAGTACGGTGACGGGCGTGGGAGCCTGAAAGCCTCCCCGGGCCAGGCGACTGCCGGTGACGACGATGGCTTCCGTGGACGGCGCGTTGTCAGCCGTCGAAGAGGTCGCCGCATCATCCTGCTGGGCCATGAGCGGCGCATGGTGGCAAAACGCCATCGCGATGATGGACGATGTCGTGCCAAGTGAACGAAATGCGGAAAATGGTCTCACCTATGTCCTCCCTTTTATTATATCGTTTCGTTTCAATCATGAACCGCCAGATATCCTTTGCCTCTGCTCGAATAGCTGGGGGAATTGTCGGGATAAGGCAGCATGGTCTCATTCCAGGCGCGCCATTCGTCCTTGAGTTTGCTGAACAACTCAGGATTTGAATCCTTGAGATTGGCGCGTTCCTGTTTGTCGTCGGCCAGATTGAACAGATATTCATGCCCGTTCACGCTGAGCATTTTCCAGTCGCCGGAGCGGGCGGCCGCCTGTTCGCCTGCCTTGTAGCGCCAGAAGACTGTTCGCGGGGCCGGAGCGCTCTGGCCGAGGGCCGCCGGCATCAGGTTGATCCCATCGCTGGGAAAGGCGGGATCCGCCGAACCGCCCGCGGTCGCGAGGAATGTCGGCATATAGTCCATGGTCATCGCGATCTGGGCGCTCCGGGAACCGGCGGGAATCTTCCCCGGCCAGCGCATCATCATCGGCACTCTGATGCCGCCCTCGAGCAGATCGCCCTTCATGCCGTCGAACGGCCAGACCTTGGAGAAGCGCTCGCCGCCATTGTCGCTGGTGAACACGACGATCGTGTCCTGGGTCATGCCCTGGGCTTCCAGAGCGGCGAGCACTTTGCCGACCCCCTTGTCGAGCGCCTGCACCATCTTCGCGAAGGTCGAATCGCTGCCGCCGTCATAGTTGAGCAGCGACTTGATCTGCGCGGCGAGCGCTTCGTCCTCGGGGCCCTCCCATGGCCAATGCGGGGCCGTGTAATGGAGGCTGAGAAACAGCGGCTTGCGCGTCCTCGCCGCAAGATCGATTTCCGCCACGGCCCGCTCGGTCAGGATGTCGGTGAGATAGCCGTGACGGTCCGTGACGCTGCTGCCGTCGTACAGATCGCTGGAGCCGCCGCCCTGCATGGACTGGCTGTGCGTGAAATAGTCCGCGCCGCCGCCGTGAATGCCGAAGAAGCGGTCATAGCCGCTCAGCAACGGGCTGAACCGGGGAGGGGACCCCAGATGCCACTTCCCGACCAGGACCGTCCGGTATCCAGCCTCCCGCAAGCGAGAGGCGATCGTCGGATGCTCGGGCGGAAGGCCGACAGGCTCCGGGCCACCGCCTATGGGTTCGTCGAGACCGCCGCGAAGCCGATACTGGTAGCGACCCGTCGCCAGCGCCATGCGGGTCGGCGAACAGACGGACGAATTGGCATAGGCATCTGAGAAGAAGCAGCCCTGCTCGGCAATGCTGTCGATGTGCGGCGTGGCGTATTCGGTCCGGCCCGTGAAGCTCAGGTCCGCATAGCCGAGGTCATCGGCCATGATGAACACGATGTGGGGCGGGCGGGCGGGGGCGGCCTCGACACGGGCCGCGAGAGGCAGTGCGGCGGCCGTTCCAAGGAATGCGCGACGAGAAAACATAACCCCTCCTAAAAAAGAATCAGACTCTCATTATGTTTTGTGGGCATTTGCGATAGGGACGCTTCTGTGTCAACCGTGCGGAAAATGAGGAGCAAGTAGCTTTTGGCGGGTGATCTGGAAGAGCAGCTCAGGACGGCCGGCGCATTCCCGGCGCAGCAGCAGCGCAGCAAGCAGATGCGCGACGCGCTCCTGGAGACCGGTCTGGCGCTCGCCAGGCGGGTGGATTTCGAAGACCTGTCCGTCGCGCGGATCTGCGCGGACGCCGGCTGTTCGACAGGCGCTTTCTATGCGCGCTTTCCCGACAAGGTCTCGTTCTTCAAGGCCCTGATCATCAAGCATGCGATGAGCTCCCGTGCCCAGTCCCAGGCGCAGCTGGATGCCGTCCCGTTCCGGGATATGCTCGGGGCGACCATCCGGCGAATGGTGCGGGCCTATCTGGCGAACGCGATCTTCCTGCGCAGTGCCGTGAAGGTGTCCCTGGAGGATCCCGAAGCCTGGGAGCCGTTTCGCAGGAACAGTCACGAGCTTGCCAATTATCTGCTGGAACGGATCAGGGCGGAGTCCACGATCGATCAGGCTTCGGTGAAGGAACCGGCAATCCGCTTTGCCGTGCAGATGCTCCTCGCCGCGTTGAACAACAGCCTTCTGAACAGGCCAGGCCCCGTGTTCCTGGAGGACGAGATGTTTCCGGTCCTGCTGGAAGATGCCGTCGAGAAAGTGATGGGCCTCAGGACATTGGAAGGCGCGGGGGACTGAAAGCCGCGAAGCGGGCAGCGGGACTGCGCCCTGTCACGAGCCTCATCGCGCGAGCAGGTGAAGCTGCTTGCGTCTATCCACCGCGGCGGATCATGCGCTGCGAGACTCCGCTCGCTTTCGACGCCTGCCCGATGTTCACAGCGCGTGCCTGTTCAGCCGGAGCGCGTTGGTGACCACGCTGACCGAAGACAATGCCATGGCCGCCGCCGCGATGATCGGCGAGAGCAGGATGCCGAACGTCGGATAGAGCGCTCCTGCCGCGACCGGCACGCCTGCGGCATTGTAGATGAAGGCGAAGACGAGGTTCTGCCGGATGTTGGACATGGTCGCCTGACTGAGCCGCCGGGCGTGCACGATTCCGGTGAGATCGCCCTTCAGCAGCGTGACGCCGGCGCTTTCGATCGCGACATCGGTGCCCGAGCCCATGGCGATGCCGACATCGGCGGCGGCGAGTGCGGGCGCATCGTTGACGCCGTCGCCGGCCATGGCGACTACGCGGCCTTCGCTCTTGAGACGCGCGACCACCGCGCTCTTCTGATCCGGCAGGACTTCCGCCTCGACCTCGTCGATGCCGAGCTGCGCGGCGACTGCCTCGGCGGTCGTGCGGTTGTCGCCGGTCAGCATGACGACGCGTATCCCCTCCGCCTTCAGCGCGGCCAGTGCCTCGGGGGTCGTCTTCTTCACCGGATCGGCGATCGCGAACGCGCCCGCGACCTTGCCGTCGAGGCCGATGAAGATCGCTGTGGCGCCGCCACGGCGAAGCGCGTCGGCCTGCTCGGCGAGCGACTGGGTGGCGATGCCTTCCTCGCCCAGGAAGCGGGCATTGCCGAGCACGATCCGTCGGCCGTCGACCATGCCCAGGGCCCCGCGTCCGGTCGGGGAGTCGAACGCGCTGACTTCGCTGGTCGCGATGCCGCGGTCCTTCGCCGCCTCGACGATCGCGAGCGCGAGCGGATGCTCGGATGCACGCTCGACCGAAGCGGCGAGACGCAGCAGTTCGGTCGCGTCGAACCCTTCGGCCTCGACGATCCCGGTGACGGCGGGGCGCCCTTCGGTCAGCGTGCCGGTCTTGTCGACGACCAGTGTGTCGACCTTCTCCATATGCTCGAGCGCCTCGGCATTCTTGATGAGGACGCCGAGCCCGGCACCCCTGCCGACTCCCACCATGATCGACATCGGCGTCGCCAGCCCCAGCGCACACGGGCAGGCGATGATGAGGACGGCAACGGCCGCAACGAGCCCGTAGGCGAAACGCGGCTCGGGGCCCCAGATGCTCCAGGCGGCAAAGGCGATCACCGCGATGCCGATGACGACGGGCACGAACCAGCCGGAGACCTGATCAGCCATGCGCTGGATCGGCGCGCGCGAGCGCTGAGCTTCGGCGACCATCTGGACGATGCGGGCCAGCATGGTATCCCGTCCCACCTTGTCGGCGACGATGACAAGGACGCCGGTCTGGTTGAGCGTGCCGCCGATGACCTTGTCTTCGACCGCCTTGGTCACCGGCATGGACTCGCCGGTGACCATGGACTCATCGAGGGAGGAACGGCCCTCGGCAACCACGCCGTCGACAGGCACCTTCTCGCCGGGTCGCACGCGCAGCCGGTCACCCACCGCGACGAGATCAAGCGTCACTTCCTCCTCGCTGCCGTCCGGGGCGATCCGGCGTGCGGTCTTGGGAGCCAGGTTGAGAAGTGCCTTGATCGCCCCGGAGGTGCGCTCGCGGGCGCGTAGCTCGAGCACCTGGCCCAGCAGCACGAGGACAGTGATGACGGCTGCGGCCTCGAAATAGACCGCGACCATCCCGTCGGCGTTGCGGAACGCGGGCGGGAAGAGCTGCGGCGCAAGTGTCGCGACGACGCTGTAGGTCCAGGCCACGCCGGTGCCCATGGCAATGAGCGTGAACATGTTGAGATTGCGCGTTCGCAGCGACGCCCAGCCCCGCTCGAAGAAGGGCCAGCCGGCCCACAGGACCACGGGAGTCGCCAGGACGAACTGGACCCACACCGAGACGGACATGGGCACCAGGCGATGCATCCCTGGAGAGAGATGCGCGCCCATCTCGAGGATGAAGACCGGGATGGCGAGCGCCAGGCCGATCCAGAAGCGCCGCGTCATGTCGATCAGCTCGTGGCTGGGGCCGGTATCGGCCGTCACGGTTGCCGGTTCGAGCGCCATGCCGCAGATCGGGCACGCGCCCGGATGGTCCTGCCTGATTTCCGGATGCATCGGGCATGTCCAGATCGTGCCTTCGGGCGCCGCGATCGGGGCTGGAGGCGGGCCGAGATAGCGGGCAGGTTCGTCGACGAACTTCGAGCGGCACCCGGCGCTGCAGAAATGATAGGTCTCGCTACCATGGCGGGCATGGTGCGCAGTCCTGGCGGGATCGACCGTCATCCCGCAGACCGGATCCTGGACATCCGCTTCGACCTTCGTCGCTTCATGTCCGGCGCGGTCGCTCGCGCCGTGCGCCGCAGGTTCCGCTTCGTTCATCGTCTTGCTCCTTCCGACGCATGACGATGTAGGGTCTGACATCGTGTCAGGATCAATACGTAATCGCCCCAATCGGAAAAGGTTGGCAGCGAACGTCGCTGACGGCTGCGAGGCTCGTGAATTGTGGAGGCAGCTCGCAAAGGTCGTGGGAAAGCCCGCTGGCCGCGCCAACGTCGTCCGGGTTTGCGAGGCGCCCGCCAGGTCGAACTCAAAGGCCGCTGGGGAGTCCCGCTTGACGTGCTGATTTCATGGGGAGGCTTTGGCGCACTCGACAGGATTCGAACCTGTGGCCTCTGCCTTCGGAGGGCAGCGCTCTATCCAGCTGAGCTACGAGTGCGTGGAGAGGCCCGCTATCAGCTTTGCGTTGCGGGGGGAAGAGCAAAGCGACGGGCTTTTTCGAGGCCTGTCCGCGCGGCGCCTCAGCGTGCCAGGGCGGCCATGGCGGCGATCAGATCCTTTTCGTCGAGCGCGAGGCGTTTGCGGAAGCGGTCGTTGCTGGTCTGGGCATGCGCCAGCAGGACTTTCTGCAGGGCTTCTCCCTCTTCCGTGAGCGTGAGGCTGAGCGATCGCCCGTCGATCGGCGCGTCGGTGATGAGGCCCCGGGCCTTCAGGCGGCCGACGAGCGGCGTCATGTTCGCGCGCTTGATCTCGAGGGCGCGGCCGAGATCGCTTTGTCGGCAGCCGGGATTAGCGCCGACCATGATGAGCAGGGACGCTTCACCCACGCTGATGTCGAAGGGCCGCAGCGCATGGGCCAGATCATGCATCATGGCCATCGAGGCGCGCCGGATGCGATAGCCCAGCATATTGTCGAGCGGGCTGGGGAGCAGCGCTGCCGGTGCATCCGTGCTGCCGGTCCCGGCGTCCTGATCGTCCTGCCTCATTCGTTCGCCCATGTTTCCCTGACCTCGTTCGATGGCTTGCTCCCATCGGCGGTGAATGCTATGGCTTATAGCATAATTGGCCTGAAAAGGAAAATCGCATGTCCGAGGAGAATAAGCCGGTGGAACGGGAAGAGGATACCGTCCGCTACGAGATCGTGAACAACGTGGCGTGGGTCTATTATAACCGCCCCACCAAGCGGAATGCGCAGAGCCCCAAGCTCAACCGCCAGATGCTGAAGGTGCTCACCGAGCTCGAGTTCCGCGACGATGTCGGCGTGCTGGTGCTCGGCGGCGAAGGTCCGGCCTGGTGCGCGGGCATGGACCTCAAGGAATATTTTCGCGAGACGGAGGCCGAGGGTCTGGCCGGCACGCGCAAGGCACAGCGCGAGGCCTATACCTGGTGGGAGCGTCTGCGCTGGTATCAGAAGCCGACCATCGCCATGGTCCATGGCTGGTGCTTCGGCGGCGCTTATGGCCCGCTCTTCGCTTGCGATCTCGCCTTCGCGGCGGACGAGGCGCAGTTCGGTCTTTCCGAAGTGAACTGGGGTATCCTGCCCGGCGGCGGCGCGACGAAAGTCGCGGTCGACCTCATGCCGATGCGGGTCGCCATGTACCACGCCATGATGGGCGAGAATCTCTCGGGCCAGGACGCGGCGCGCTACAATCTCGTCAATGAGTCGATGCCCGCCGATCAGCTCAAGGCCCGTGTGAAGCAGGTCGCCGAGACGCTCATCCAGAAGAACTGGGCGACGGTGAAGTACACGAAGGATGCCGTGCGTCGGGTCAAGGAAATGACGTACGACAATGCGGAAGACTATCTGATCCGCCTGCAGGAAGGCCTCAACTGGTTCGACAAGTCGGACGGCCGGCATGTCGCGATGAAGCAGTTCCTCGACGACAAGACGTTCAAGCCCGGTCTCGGGCACTATGACAAGACCAAGACCGAGGTCTGATGACAGGAGGCGGCCGGGCATCTTCCCGGCCGCCTCGTCCATCCCGGTTTGCGCCGCCCGTCGCCACGCGGGAAATGGCTTGATCTGCCAGTATTTGGTTCCGCTAAGGAGAGTTGAGATATGACGGTTGAGGCCGGAGTGCGTCCCCAGGCTGGGGCGCGTGACATCAATCGCCTGCTGCGCCCCCGGTCCATCGCGATCGTCGGAGCATCGGAAACGCCCGGCTCGCTTGGCGCGAGCGTGCTTGCCAACCTCGTCCGAAACGAATTCCCCGGCGACATCCATCTCGTCAATCCCAAGCGCGAGACGATCAGCGGACGCCCTGCGGTGCCGAGCGTTGACGCGCTGCCCGAAGGCGTCGACTGCGCGATCCTCGCCATTCCGCGCGTCGCCGTGCTCGACACCATGCGCCAGCTTGCCGCGCGCAAGGCCGGCGCCGCGATCATCTTTGCCGCGGGCTTCGCCGAGGGCGGCGAGCAGGGCATGGCCGACCAGCAGGAGATCGGCCGCATCGCGCATGAGGCGGGCATCGTGGTGGAAGGGCCCAATTGCCTCGGCTCGGTAAATTATCTCGACCGCATCCCGCTGACCTTCATCGATACCGACATCAAGGCGCCGAGCCCCGGGGGCGTGGGCATCGTCTCGCAGAGCGGCGCCATGGCGGCCGTGCTCGCCGTGATGCTGGAGAGCCGCACGCTCGACCTCACTTACTCCGTCTCGACCGGCAACGAGGCCGGCAGCGGCGTCGAGGATTATGTCGAGTTCATGATCGCCGACGAGAAGACGCGGATCATCGCGATGATCGTCGAGCAGTTCCGCGATCCCGCCCGCTTCCTCGCACTGATGGACAAGGCGAATGCGGCGGGCAAGCTGGTCGTCCTGCTGCACCCCGGCAAGAGCAGCGCCGCGCGCGAATCCGCCGCGACGCATACCGGCGCCATGGCCGGCGACTACAAGCTGATGCGCGCCAAGGTGGAGCGGGCCGGCGTGGTCGTGGCCGAGACGCTGGAGGAACTGGGCGACATCACCGAGATCGCCGCGCGCTGCCCCGCGCTGCCGAGCGGCGGCACGGCGGTGCTGGGCGAGTCCGGCGCGCTCAAGGCGCTGACGCTCGATCTGGCCGAGGAGTTGGAGCTGGCGCTGCCGACCCTCGATGACGGTAATGCGCCGGCGCTGCGGGCGGCGCTGCCCGAGTTCGTGCCGGTCAGCAATCCGCTCGACCTGACCGCACAGGGGCTGGTCGATCCGGACATGTATTATCGCACGCTGGCGGCCCTGTTCGAGGATGATCGTGTCGGCACGATCTTCGCCGGGATCATCCAGACCAATCCGGCGACCATCGGCATCAAGCTGCCGCCGTTCCTCAAGGCCGTGCGCGAGCTCAAGGCGACCAAGCCGGTGATCTTCGGCGGCGTGGACGAAGGCGCCGATGTGCCTGCCGACTGGATCGAGCAACTGCGCGCCGAAGGCATTCCCTATTTCCCGACCACGGAGCGCGCGCTGCGTGCCATCCGCCGCCTTTCCGCTGCCGGTGCGCGCGATGCGAGCAGGACGGATGCGGCGCCGGCAAGCGTGCCCGCGCTGGCGAGCGAGAAGGGCGTCGTGCCCGAATATAAGGCGAAGGCGCTGCTTGCCCCGCTCGGCATCAGCTTTCCCAAGGGCCAGTTTGCTGCAACGGTCGAGGATGCCATCGCCGCGGCAGAAGCGATCGGC
Source organism: Sphingobium sp. SYK-6 (assembly GCF_000283515.1). Classification (GTDB taxonomy): domain Bacteria; phylum Pseudomonadota; class Alphaproteobacteria; order Sphingomonadales; family Sphingomonadaceae; genus Sphingobium; species Sphingobium lignivorans. The sequence goes on along the minus strand of NC_015976.1, from coordinate 2,695,228 downwards.
GGCCCGGTGGTGATGAAGGCGCAGGCCGCCGCGCTCAGCCACAAGAGCGATGCCGGTGGCGTGGCGCTCAATCTCGTCGGGGCCGAGGCGATCCGCGCGGCCTGGGACAAGATGTTCGCGGACGTGAAGCGCTATGACGCCTCCATCATTCTCGACGGCGTGCTGATCGAGGCGATGGGCGCGCGGGGTCTGGAACTGATCGTCGGCGCGAAGAACGATCCGCAATGGGGTCCGGTGATCCTCGCCGGCTTCGGGGGCGTGACGGCCGAGATCCTGCAGGATGTGCGCCTGCTCTCGCCGGACATGACGAAGGAGGCGATCGTCGCCGAGCTCGGCAAGCTCAAGCAGGCCGCTTTGCTGCACGGTTATCGCGGATCGCCCGCGCTGGACGTGGGGGCGGTGGCGGAGCTGATCGGCCAGGTCGGCCGATTGCTGCGCGGCGAACCGCGCATCCAGGAACTCGATCTCAATCCGGTGGTCGTCTATCCCGAGGGGCAGGGGGCCATTGCGCTCGACGCCCTGATGCTGGTGGACTGACCGGTTTCCCTCTGCACGACGTGCGGCAAATGCTGCGCGTCGTGCCGCAGCATGACCTTTCAATTGTGCGCGTGCTGCACATTTGGGGCTGGCATTCACGCCGGTCTTCGAGTAGATGAAATCTTCGTATATACGAAGAACATCGGATTTCCATGAGTCACTCGCCTTCCAAGGCAGCGCCCCTGCTGTTGTTGCCCGGCCTGATCTGCGATGACCGTATCTGGGCACCGCAGGCCGAGGCCCTGGGCGCGCATCAGCCGGTGACGGCGGTTGCGGGCTATGGGGAAGCGGACAGCCTTGGCGCCATGGCCGAGCAGGTGCTTGCGCAGGCGCCGGAGCGCTTTGTCGTGGTCGGCCATTCCATGGGCGGCCGGGTCGCGCTGGAGATCATTCGCCGCGCACCGGAGCGGGTTGCGGGCCTTGGCCTCATCAGCACCGGCATTCACTTGCCCCGGCCCGGCGAGGCCGATGGTCGCTTTGCCCTGCTGGCGCGCGGCGTGGAGCAGGGCATGGATGCCCTCATCGATGCATGGCTTCCCCCGATGGTCGGCGAGGCCAATCGCTCGCGCCCGGGCCTGATGGACATGCTGTGGCAGATGTGCAGCGATGCCGGTCTCGACATGTATGAGCGGCAGATGCGCGCCCTGCTTGCGCGCCCGGAAGTGGAAAGCCTGCTGCCGGCCATCCGCTGCCCCGTGCTCGTGGCCACCGGCGCCGATGATGCCTGGGCACCGCCGGTGCAGCATGAAGCCATCGCCGCCGCGATTCCCGGCGCGACGCTGACGATCATTCCCGACGCGGGCCACATGGTCCCGGTCGAGCAGCCAGCGGCGATGACGCGGGTCCTCGCGTCCTGGCTGGATGCGGCGCACGCCGCGGAAAAAGACAGAATCCTGAATTCCTGAACTTTAGTCTGAAGGAGAGTAGAATGGCGAAAAGTCTTCAAGATGTGCTGGACAATGCCGGAAATGCAGTCGATTTCCTGCGCAACCAGCAGACCGGCCCGAACGTCTATCCCGGCGTCCCGGCGGAATATTCCAACTGGCGCAACGAGCAGCGCGCATGGGCCAAGACCGCCGTGCTCTTCAACCAGAGCTACCACATGGTCGAGCTGATGGTCGAAGGCCCCGACGCCTTCGCCTTCCTCAACTATCTCGGCATCAACAGCTTCAAGAACTTCGCGCCCGGCAAGGCCAAGCAGTGGGTTCCGGTGACGGCCGAGGGCTATGTCATCGGCGACGTGATCCTGTTCTATCTCGCCGAGAACCAGTTCAACCTCGTCGGCCGCGCGCCGGCCATCGAGTGGGCCGAGTTCCATGCCGCCACCGGCAAGTGGAACGTGACGCTCACCCGTGACGAGCGCACCGCGCTGCGCACCGACGGCGTGCGTCGCCACTATCGCTTCCAGCTGCAGGGCCCCAACGCCATGGCGATCCTAACGGACGCGATGGGCCAGACCCCGCCGGACCTCAAATTCTTCAACATGGCGGACATCCAGATCGCCGGGAAGACCGTCGGCGCGCTGCGTCACGGCATGGCCGGTCAGCCGGGCTATGAGCTCTATGGTCCCTGGGCGGATTATGAGGCGGTTCATTCGGCGCTGGTCGCGGCCGGCAAGAACCATGGGCTGGCGCTCGTCGGCGGCCGTGCCTATTCGTCCAACACGCTGGAATCCGGCTGGGTGCCCTCGCCGTTCCCGGGCTATCTCTTCGGCGAAGGCTCGGCCGACTTCCGCAAGTGGGCCGGCGAGAACAGCTATGGCGCCAAGTGCTCCATCGGCGGTTCCTATGTGCCCGAGAGCCTGGAAGGCTATGGCCTGACGCCCTGGGACATCGGCTATGGCATCATCGTCAAGTTCGACCATGACTTCATCGGCAAGGAAGCGCTGGAGAAGATGGCGAACGAGCCGCACCTCGAGAAGGTGACGCTGGCGCTGGACGACGAGGACATGCTGCGCGTGATGAGCAGCTATTTCTCGGACTCCGGTCGTGCGAAATATTTCGAGTTCCCGAGCGCGGTCTACTCGATGCACCCCTATGACTCGGTGCTGGTCGACGGCAAGCATGTCGGCGTCTCGACCTGGGTCGGCTACTCGTCGAACGAGGGCAAGATGCTCACGCTCGCGATGATCGATCCCAAATATGCCAAGCCCGGCACGGAAGTCTCGCTGCTCTGGGGCGAGCCCAATGGCGGCACCTCCAAGCCGACCGTCGAGCCGCACGAGCAGACGGAGATCAAGGCGGTCGTGGCGCCGGTGCCGTACTCGGCCGTGGCGCGCACGGGCTATGCCGACAGCTGGCGCACCAAGAAGGCCTGATCGGGCCGGTTCGCCAGAAAGCGCATGACAGGCGGCCGCCGGAGCGATTCGGCGGCCGTTCGCTTGTCCGCATATCCCGAGCGCCCGATCATGGGCGCGAGGGACGGCTGGCCTCAGTCGTCCTCGCGCGGCGGCGCCTCGGCAGCCGGGCCTTCGCGTCGCGCGCTCTCGATGGTGCGTGCCGCGCGCTCGGCTGCCATGCGCTCCTGCTGCTTGCGCTCTTTGGTTCGCCCGAACTTCGCCCGGTTTTCGGCCGCCTGCTGCGCGGCGTCGGCGCGCTTCTTCGCCTTGCGGGCCATGCGCAGATTGATGATCTCGGCCATGGCCTCAGCCCTCCAGATGGACGGCAAGCCATATAGTGGGCGGGTCGGCCTGCGTATAGATGACGCGATGGCGGACATGGGCCGGGATGAGCAGGCTGTCGCCCGGCTCGAGCGCGACCTCGCCGTGATCCTCCAGCCACAGCCGCGCGGCGCCGGCAAGCAACAGGACCCATTCCTCGTGGGACTGGTCATAGGGCGCGTCGGGCGGCGTGACCTGGCCATGCGAGACGATCCGCTCGATGCGCAGGCCGGGCCGGGCGAGGATATCCGTGAAGCTCTCCTCATGCCGTGCCAGGGGCAGGGGGTGGAGCAGGTTCACGGGGCCCGCGCCTTCAGCGGTCGCCAAGCGCTTCGGCAGCGCGCTGGAGCATCTGGATGGCCCGTTCCTCAAGCTGCGGGGTCGTGCGTGCGGCCGGGATCGCCACGCTGATCGCGCCCAGCAATTGCCCGCCGGAAATGACCGCGCGGCCGATGCCGATGATGCCGGGCGTATACTCTTCGATGGTGCGGGCGGTGCCGGTGCGGGCGATGGCGGCCACTTCCCGGCGCAGGTCGGCCTCGCTGGTCAGGGTGTGGGCGGTGAAGGCATCGCGGCGGCTGGCGGCGAAATAGGCGTTCAGCTCCGCTTCGTCGAACGTCGCGAGAATGGCCTTGCCGGCCGCGAAGGCATGGAGCGGCACGGGCCGCCCCACCTCGATCGTATAGCGCAGGGCTTGCGGCGCGACTTCGCCCGTGATGGCTTCCATCTCATGGCCATGCCGCACGAAGAAGGAGGCCGTCTCGTTGAGCTGTAGCGAGACCGAGCGGACGACGGGATAAACGCGCTCCGCCAGTGTCGCGCTGCGTTCCCCGGCACTCAGGCGCGCAAGCGCCGGCCCCGGCAAATGGAGGCGGCCGTTGCGGGTGAGATAGCCCCGCTCGACCAGCGTGCCGAGCAGATAGGAGAGGCTGCTCACCGGGATCGCGAGGGCCGCCGCGATCTCGGCGGCGCTGACGGCCCGGCCGCAGCCGACCACGAACTCGAGGATATCGAGCGTGCGCGTCGCCGACTTGACCGACGACGAGTCCACCTTCTGGATCATGTTTCCGCCCCCTCCCGGCAATGCGCCGTCGCTCAGCCCTTGAGGCCGAGCATCTCGCGCGTCTCGCCCGGGGTGGCCACTTCACCGCCCAGCTTGTTCACGATGTCCGCGCCCCATTCGACCAGCTCGGCATTGCTGTTCGCGAGCACACCCTTGCGCAGGTAGATCGTGTCCTCGAAGCCGACGCGCATGTGCCCGCCGAGCAGCACGGACTGCGCGGCCATGGGGAAGCTGTGCCGCGAGACGCCGAAACCGGTGAAGTGCGCGCCGCGCGGGATCTGGTTCCTGGAATACATCATGGCCTCGGGCGTGGCGGGCAGGCCGTATTTCGTGCCGAGCACGAAGGTGAAGGGCGAGTTCTTCGGGATGAGGCCCTTGGCCATCAGATCGTCCGCGAACACGAAATCCCCGGCCTCGAAGCATTCGATCTCGGTGAGCACGCCCGCATCCTGCAACATGGTGCCCATCTTGCCGACGATCATCTCCAGGTTCATCGCGATGCCGCCCCACAGGTTCATCGTGCAGATGTCGAGCGTGCACATGTCCGGCTTGAGCTCGAGGATATGCTCGATGCGCCGCTCGGCCGTGAACATCAGCGTCTTTTCCATGTCCGGCACGGCCGGCTCCTCGGCGCTCTTGGGGAACCACATGCAGCCGGGCCCGGTGGTGACGTTCAGGATTACGTCGGTGTTCTTCTCGCGGATGAGGCCCACGACCTTGCGATAATCCTCAAGTTCCTGGCTCGGCGTGCCGTCCGCGCCGTTGCGCACATGGACATGGATGATCGAGGCGCCGGCCGCCGCCGCGTCGAGCGCTTCCTGCGCGACATGTTCCGGACGGAAGGGGAAATTGGGATGCTTGGGCATCGGGGAGGCGCCGGTGATCGCGCAGGTGATGAAGGTCTTGGCCATGTTATCGCTCTCCTGTGATTATGGTCGTGCCGTGCGCAGGCCCGCATTTGCTGCAGGCGATGCTGCGCACAAGGCACATGCTCATGCCGGGCGCTGGACCACGACTTCGAGCAGTCGCGGGCCCTTTCCGGCGAACAGTTCGCGGATCGCCTCGTCGAGCGCATCGACGGTCGAGACACGCGCGCCCGGTACGCCCATGCCCTCGGCGATCTTCACGAAATCGAGGCCGGGCAGCTTGCTTCCCACCACTTCGATGTCGAACAGCGCGCCGAACTGGTCGAGCGCGGCATAGCCGCCATTGTTGACGATGAGGAAGCGCACATCGAGGCCCATCTCGGCGGCCGTCCACAGACCCTGGATCGAATACATGGACGATCCGTCACCGAGCAGGCAGAGAACCGTGCGATCGGGCTGCGCGATCGCTGCGCCGACCGCGGCCGGCAGCGCGAAGCCCAGGCCGCCGCTCGCCGTTGCCATGAACTCGTCCTCGAGCCGGATCGGGAAATGATCATGCATCGGCCCGCGCGTGCTGGGTGCTTCCTCGCTGATGATGATGCCTTTCGGGCGCAGCGTCGCGAGCTGCTGCATCAGCAATGCTTCCTCGATGGCCGTTCCGCTGCCCACGACATTGGGCGCGGGGAGAGCGGCGTCCGGCACGGCGCGCGGTGGGGCGGGGCTCGTGGCGGCACTCAGCCGGGCGATGGCGTCGGCGACATTGCCGATGATCGCCGTGCCCACCGGCGTGCGGGCGGCGACCGACGGGTCATCGACGATCTGGATGAGCGAGGCCCCCTCGGGCACATAAGGGCCGAAGCCCTCGACATGATAAGTGAAGACCGGCGCGCCCAGCACCAGCACCAGATCATGCCCCTTGAGCGCGGAGACGACCGCCTCGCGCGAGGCCGGGAGGAAACCGGCGAACAGCGGGTGATCCTCCGGGAACACCGCGCGCGCGGCCATCGGCGCGACGAAGACACGCGCCTTGTGCGCCTCGGCGAGCTTGGCGAGCGCGGCGCGCGCATTCTCGCGGCCCACGCCTGCGCCAGCCACGATGACCGGCGACCTTGCCTTGTCGAGCGCTTCGGCGGCCGCGCCGATCAGCGCGGGCGAGGCCATCACGTCCTGCGAGACGGTCGAGACGTCGATGGGCGTGCAGGCACGATCCCAGTCATCGATGGGCACGGAGACGAACACCGGGCCGCGCGGTGCCTGCATCGCCATGTGATAGGCGCGCAGGATCGCGAGTGGCACGTCCTCGGCGCGGGCCGGCTCGCAGGTCCACTTGACGAAGGGCTGCGGAAATTCCGTGGCGCGCTCGGCATAGAGGAAGGGATCGTAGGGGAAGATGCTGCGCGCCTGCTGCCCGGCGGTGATGACCAGCGGCGTCTGGTTGCGAAAGGCCGTGAAGATATTGCCCAGCGCATGGCCCGTGCCGGCCGAGCTGTGCAGGTTCACGAAGGCGGCATTGCCGCTCATCTGTGCGAAACCGTCCGCCATGCCCACGACGACGCTTTCCTGCAGGCCGAGGATATAGCGAAAATCCTGCGGCATGTCGCGAAACAGCGGAAGCTCGGTGGAGCCGGGATTGCCGAACAGGGTGGTCATGCCGAGATCGCGCAGCAGGGTCATCACCGCATCGCGCACCGTGGGGCCTTCCGCCCGTGCTGGTTTTTCCACCGTCAGACCGCGTGCCGTCATGTCCTTACTCCGCTTACCCGAGACTCATGGTTCTTGATTCCGGGTTCGCCGTATATGAAGCGATCACATATGCGAAGGAAATAGTGGCCCGAAAGCGCCATTCCGGTCCCTGCGGGGGTGGGGCTATTCGCCCGGTGCGATCATCACCTTGCACTGATGCGTGCGGCGCTTGAGGCTTTCGAAGATCTCCGGCGTCCGGGCGAGGCTGATCGTTTCGGTCACGAGCGCGCGCGGTTCGGCGGCGCCCCGGTCCAGCGCGTCAAGCGCCGCCTCATATTCGCCCTGCGTGAAGAAGGCCGAGGTGACCAGCCGGATCTCCTTGGAAAGCATGGCGAAGCTGTTGAACGTGTCGGGCTGGTTGCACAGGCCAAGCAGCAGGATGGTGCCGCGCGGGCGCACCTGCTGCACGGCCTGCGCGATGAGGCCGGGCACGCCGACGCACTCGAACACGATGTCCGCCGGGCCGCCGAGCGCGCGGGTCGCGGCACCCACCGGATCGTCCCGGTCGACGATGAAACCGGTCGCGCCCATGATGAGCGCGCGCTCGCGCTGCCAGTCGGCGATGTCCTGCACGATCACGGCCGCCGCGCCGGCCCGGCGGGCCCAGAAGGCCACGGCGAGGCCGATCGGCCCGGCGCCCAGCACCAGCACCCGGTCGCCCGCGCGGATGCCGGACAAGGCAATGCCGTGCCGTGCCACGGCCAGCGGTTCGACGATGGCGCCGTCCGCAAGGCTGAGCGTATCGGGGAGCTTCACGCACTGATTGGGGCGGGTGAGCGCATATTCCGCATAGCCGCCCGCCTGCAGTCCGAACTGCGCGCACCAGGCGACATCGCCCGCCCGGCAGGCCGCGCAGTGCCCGCAGCTCCTGAGCGGACTGACCGAGACAAGCTCGCCGGTGCGAAAACCGGTGACGCCCTTGCCCAGAGCGACGATCTCGCCGGCGAACTCGTGGCCAAGCACGTCGCCCGCGCCTTTCCCGTAGCCAGGGTCTTCCGTCATGTGCAGGTCGGAGCCGCAGATGCCGCAGCGGCCGACCTTCACCACCAGCTCGCCTTCGCCGGGCACGGGATCGGGAAGCGTATCCACGCGAAGGGGCTTGTTCAGGCCCTGCATGATGGCGGCGCGCATATCTGTGTCATCCTCTCGGCATGTTCGGCGCGTGCCCGGGGGCGGCCTCTTGCAGGGCTGCCCTTGCCGGCGCGCGCGAACGATAGGTTCAGTCTTCCATCACCAGCACGGGCTTCACCACTTCGCCGCTCTCGCCGGCATGGAAAGCCTCGTTGATCTGGCTGAAGGGGAAGGTGCGGATCAGGCGCTCGTGGGGGAAGCGCCCCGCGAGATGGTGCTCGATCAGCTCCGGCAGGAAGGTCTGGAGATCGGAATCGCCGCCGAGGATGCCGATCACCCGCTTGCCGCCGCCCATCAGGCTGGATTCGTTGAAGTTCAGCATTTCCGTGGGAGCCGAGGCGCCGACAAGGCCCAGCACACCCAGCGGCAGCAGCAGCCCGAAGGCCTGCTCGATGATGGACTTTAGGCCCGTCGTGTCGAAGGCATAGGCCAGGCCCTGCGGGGAGATCCTGCGGATTTCCTCCACGGCATTCTGCGTCCTGCCGTTGATGCTGTGCGTCGCGCCCATCTCGCGAGCGAGGGCAAGGCGATTGTCATGCACGTCGACGGCGATGATCGGGTTCGCCCCGGCGATCTTCGCCGCCATCACCGCGGCGAGGCCGACCGCGCCCGACCCGAAGATAGCGATCGGCATGCCCGCGCGCACATTCATGCTGCGCAGCACGGCGCCCGCACCGGTCATCAGCCCGCAGCCCAGCGGTGCCAGCGTCGCGAGGGGAATAGCGGCCGCGCTCTCGGGCACTTTCACCACATTGCGGGCATGCGCCAGCGCGTGGGCGGCGAAAGAGGACTGGCCGAAGAAATTGGCGTTGACGTCCGTCCCGTCCTGATGCGCGGTCGCGCTCCCGTCGGCGCGCTTGCCGGTCCAGTTCTCCGGCACGAAATTATAGCAGTAGGTCGGCCGGTCGATGGCGCAGGAGGGGCAATGGCCGCAGCTGTTGAAGCTCATGATGACGCGGTCACCCGGCTTCACATGCGTGATTGCCGCACCGACCTTCTCGACCACGCCCGCACCCTCATGGCCCAGCACCATCGGCAACGGCGTCGGGATCTGGCTGTCGCGCGCGGCCATGTCGGTATGGCAGATGCCGCAGGCGTGGATGCGCACCAGCACTTCGTCCTCGCGCGGATCGTCCAGCGTGACATCCTCTATGGAGAAGGGCTTTTCCGCCCCATAGCAGATGGCGGCGCGGGTGGTCGTGGTCATGTCTTGCTCCTTGGCTTGCCGTGCAGGCCCGTATGGCCGGTCCGGCCAGTGGCGGCGCGCGGCTTGCGACTAGTGGAATTTCCCCAGCGCCATGCCGCCGTCAATCAACATCTGTGCACCCGTGACGTAGCTCGCTGCATCCGAGGCGAGATAGAGCGCGAGCGGCTTGATCTGGTAGGGTTCGGCGATGCGGCCCATCGGCGTCGACTTGTCCCACGCCTCGCGCACCACCGGGTCCTTGAGCGAGCCATCGGCGATGTTGGTGACGAAGGGGCCGGGCAGGATGGCGTTCACCCGGATATGATATTCCGCCAGCTCGAAGGCGAGATGCTTCACCATGTGGCTGACGCCGGCCTTGGCGGGCATGTAGGGCAGGGGGACGATCGCCTCGCAGATGACGGCTGCGTTGGATGAGGTGGCGATGATCGATCCGCCCTTGCCGCCCTTCTTCATCAGCCGGACGGCATCGCGCATCGTGTTGTAGGCACCGGTGAGATTGATGGCGATGATCCGGTCCCAATATTCGGGATTGTAGCTGTCCACCTGGCCATCGGGTGCGCGGTGGCCGTTGGGGTCCCAGAAGCCGGGCCCGATGCCGACGCCCGCATTGGCGAAAGCGATATCGAGGCCGCCATAGGCCGCTTCATGCTCGTCGAAGACCTGCGTGGTGCGTGCACGGTCGGAGACGTCGAGCTGAGCGGCGCGCGCATCATATCCTTCCGCGCGCAACCGCGCCGCCTCGCGCTCCGCCGCCGCGCCGTCCACATCGGTGAGCGTCACGCGGGCGCCGGCCTCGGCCATGGTCTCGGCATAGGCAAGGCCGATGCCGGAGGCGGCACCGGTCACGATGGCACTGCGGCCGGCAATGTCGAACTGTTCGAGCGCTTTGGGAGGGTGGCTCACCATGATGTCCTTTCGAAAGGATAGGCGACGGGATTGGCGCGCGCGGCGTCAGAGATAGAGTTCGGGATTGAGCGGGATGCCGTGCTCGCGGCAGTAGCTCTCGTAATGATCCATGAACCACCAGACATCGGCGGTCATGACGAGATTGCCGTCGGGATCGTAGAACTCGTTGGGCCCCTGCATCCAGCCGAACAGCTTGCAGCCCTCGGGATGGTCGGTGACCAGCGTGTGGGCCTCGCCGGGCGTTTCGTAGATGAAGCAGCCGGGCGTCGCGAGCCAGTCATATTCGAGATAATGGACGCTGCCTTCCAGGCACATCATCACCACATAGCCCCGGTGCTTGTGCGTGCCGACCACGGCCGGCCCCTTCATCCAGAGGATGTTGGAATAGATGTTGTGGCGCGTGTCGAAGAGCAGGTGCTTGATCGCCGCATTCTCGCCGAAGGGGACCCAGGGACTGTCCTTCTCGTCATAATGGACGAACCGCCCGGGATGGGCATGCTTCGCGATCAGGTCCGGAAAGAGTTCGGGGACGTTGACAATCTTGCGCTCCTGACTGGGAGGAGCCGTCATCTTCACCTCAGGCTTGTTCATGGTCTCTCTCCTGATGATTATGGTTCTGATTTTGGTTCTGTTTCTTCTTTGTTCGTGTGGAGCGGCCCCGCCGCTCAGGGGCCGGGATCCTCGTCGAACACATTGAGCTCGATCTGCACGCCGGTGGGATCGTGCAGGAACACCTGTGTCATCCTGATGACGTCCACCCGGTTCTCGCGCCAGGGGACGCCATGCTTCTTCAGCCGCTCCACAAGGGGCGCGAGGCCCACGCACTGGAAGGCGACATGATCGAGCCCGCCGGTCGTCCCGGTGATATTGTCGTAGATGCCATGCTCGCTGAGCGCGCCTGGCGTGCTGATGTGGACGATCGGATCATCCTTGTGATCGTACATCCACCGCACCATCGTCTTGTCGAGATTGGATGGTGGGTCGCGTTCTTCCAGCTCCAGTATGTCGCGATAGAAAGCGACGACCGGCGGCAGGTCACGCGTGCGGATATTGACGTGATCGAGCCGTTTGATGAGCACGGTTACTCTCCTGCGCGCTGCGCCGGCGGTCGATATTCGCCGCCGGCTTTTCCTATCATGATAGAAAGCAGCTTGGGGCCGTCATATCAAGCCTCGGTATAGCAGAAATGGGCTGCGTTCATCGTGGGAAATCGGGAGGGCAGGCGGATGGGGCAGCGCGCTCCCTGCGCGTTCCGGCCTTGCGCGCGGCTGCGGTTTGGCGGATGCTGCGCCGGCACGCCGCGCCTCTTCCGGGAACCGCCTATGGACGATGAGACGACTCCGCCGGACAGCAAGCTGACGCGCTCCAAGCGGCGCTGGGCGAGCGAACACAAGTTCATCACCGGCGCGCCCTCTCGCCCGGCGGAGGAGCGCCTGCCGCCTGGCCAGCATCTGGTGCGCAACTGGCCGGTGCTCGATCTTGGCCGGCAGCCGGAGGTCTCCACCGAGCGTTGGCGCCTGAGGATCGGCGGGATGGTCGGGGAGCCCGTGTCGCTGGACTGGGCCGCCTTCATGGCCTTGCCCCAGGCCCAGGTCCGCTCGGATATCCACTGCGTCACCACCTGGTCGCGCTACGACAATGACTGGACGGGCGTGGCGACCCGTGACCTGCTGGACATGGTCCGCCCGGCCGACGAGGCGACGCATGTCATGCTGCACGGCTATGACGGGTATACGACCAATGTCCCGCTGGAGGATTTCGCCGCGCCCGACGCTTTGCTGGCCCATGGCTGGGACGGGAAGCCGCTGACGCGGGACCATGGCGGGCCGGTCCGGCTGGTCATTCCGCATCTCTATTTCTGGAAAAGCGCCAAATGGCTCGGCGGCATCGATTTCCTCGGTGGCGACAAGCCGGGCTTCTGGGAGCAGAACGGCTATCACATGCGCGGCGACCCCTGGAATGAGGAACGCTATGGCTGAGCGGGCTGGAAGGCGCCTTCTGTCCCGGGCCTGAAAAGCCGGAAGGCACCGGTGGTTATGGCCGGGACGCTGCCTCCGCTTGCAGGGTCGCCAGCGTGTGCAGGGCGATCATCCGTTCCTCGTCCGTGGGAATGACCCGGGCCGTCACGCGGCTGCCGGGGGTGCTGATGAGCGGCGCACTGGCGCGATTGGCGGTCTCGTCGATTTCAAGGCCCGTCCAGGCGAGGCGCCGGGCGATGGCGGCGCGGATGGCCGGATCATTCTCGCCGATGCCGGCCGTGAACACGATGCCGTCGATCCCGCCCATGCTGCTGATGAGGGCGCCGGCTTCCCGTGCGGCGCGCCACACGAAAAGCGCGATGGCCTCGGCCGCGCGCGGATCGTCGCTCGCGTGGAGCGTGCGCATGTCGCTCGAAATGCCGGACACGCCGAGCAAGCCGCTCTCGCGATAGAGCAGCGTCTCGATCTCATCGGCGCTCATGCCTTCCTGCTTCATCAGGTGGATGACGACGCCGGGATCGAGCGCGCCGCTGCGCGTGCCCATCATCAGGCCGTCGAGCGCCGTGAAGCCCATTGTCGTGTCGACGCTGCGGCCCTCATGGATCGCGCAGAGCGACGCGCCGTTACCGAGATGCCCCGCGATCACGCGGCCGCTTGCCAGCTCAGGGTCGATCTCGCGCAGCCGGCGCGCGATATAATCGTAGGACAGGCCATGGAAACCATAGCGGCGAATGCCCCTGTCGGACATCGCGCGGGGCAGGGCGAGCCGCGTCGCCACCGGCTCCATGGCATGATGGAAGGCAGTGTCGAAACAGGCGATCTGGGGAAGGTCGGGAGACAGGGCGGCAATGGCCCGGATGGCGGCAAGATTGTGCGGCTGATGCAGAGGTGCCAGCGGGCAGAGTGCTTCCAGCCGCGCCAGAATGGCCGCGTCCACCCGCACCGGCGCGGCGAAATCGGCGCCGCCATGCACGACACGATGCCCGACCGTGATGATCTCGTGCCCGGCCAGATGGCTGCCCGCCCAGTCATAGAGATCGTCGAGCAGCGCCTGATGCGTAAGGCCCGCGCCCTGCGGCCATTGCTTCTCCGCGATGATGCTGCCCTCGCCGTCCCGGATGGTGAGCTGGGGCGCGATGCCGATCTTCTCCAGCTTGCCCCCGGCGGCATGGACCGGCACGCCGCCTTCCAGCGAGAACAGGCCGAACTTGATGCTGGAGGAACCGGAATTGAGGCTGATGATCGCCTGGCTCATGCGGGCTGGCTTGCCACGCCCGGCGCGGCCTTCGTTGCGGCGCGGGCCAGCAGCACGGCCACCGCGCAGGAGGCCATGCGGGTGCGCGCGGAATCGGCGCGGCTGGTGAGGATGACCGGCACGCGCGCGCCCAGCACGATGCCCGCCGCATCGGCTCCACCGAGGAACGTGAGCTGTTTGGCCAGCATGTTCCCCGCCTCGATATTGGGCACGATCAGGATCTCGGCCTTGCCGGCGACTGGCGAGACGATGCCTTTCTCCTTCGCGGCGGCCTCGCTGATCGCATTGTCGAAGGCAAGGGGGCCGTCGAGCACGCCCCCGGCGATCTGGCCGCGATCCGCCATCTTGCAGAGCGCTGCGGCGTCCAACGTGGAGGCGAGGGCAGGATTGACCGTCTCCACGGCCGAGAGAATGGCGACCCGGGGCGTCTGGATGCCGATGACATGCGCAAGGTCGATGGCGTTGCGGATGATGTCGGCTTTCTCCTCCAGCGTCGGCGCGATGTTGATGGCCGCATCCGTGATCAGCAGGGGCGTGGGATGGCCGGGCACGTCCATGATGTAGACATGGCTGATCCGCCGCTCCGTGCGCAGGCCCGTCTCGCGGGCCACGATCGCGCTCATCAACTCGTCGGTATGCAGCGAGCCCTTCATCAGCAGTTGCGCTTCGCCCGCCCGCACCAGCGCAACCGCTTGCGCCGCGGCGGCATGGCTGTGCGGGGCTGGCACGAGGCGGAAGGCGCTGATATCTACTTCCGCTTCCTGCGCTGCCGCCCTGATCCTGCTTTCCGGCCCGACGAGTATGGGGACGATGAGGCCGGCTTCGGCGGCTTCCGCTGCCGCCGCGATGGCCGCTGCCGAGCAGGGATGCGCGACGGCCGTGGGCACGGGGGCGCCGCCCCGGGTCGCCTCGATGAGCCGCCGATAGTCGTCATGGTCGGGCACCCGCACGTCGGGCAACGCGATGCGCGGCCGGCACACTTTCTCCGTCGGTGCGCGTACCAGCGCCTCGCCGGTGATGACGTCCTCGTTGCGCTGGTTGCTGCACCGGCAATCAAGAACGAGGTCGTGCGTCTTCGCGCGCTTTTCCTTCACCGTGACGGACGCGGTGATGGTGTCGCCCAGGCAGACGGGGCGCACGAAGCGCAGGCTCTGGCTCAGATAGATGGTGCCGGGGCCGGGCAGTTCCGTGCCGAGCACGGCTGAGATGAGCCCGCCGCCCCACAGGCCGTGCGCAATGACGCGCTGGAAGATGTCCGTGGCGGCATAGTCCGGGTCGAGATGCGCCGGATTGACGTCACCCGAGGCGAGGGCGAAGAGCTGGATCTCCCGCTCGCCCAGCGTGCGCGAGAGGCTCGCATGGTCGCCGACAGCAATCTCGTCGAACGTCCGGTTCTCGATCATGTCCGGCTTGGTCATCGGATCATCGCTCCAGGACATAAAGGCCGGGCGCATCGCCCAGCGGGGGATAGCCCTTGTCCGCCGCGCCCATCGGCGGCGGGGGCACGGGCTCGCCGGAATGCGCGCCCAGCCAGTCGCTCCATGCGAGCCACCACGAGCCGTCATGACCGGGCGCGCTCGCCAGCCACTCGTCAGGGGAGAGGGAATGGGCCTGCGCCGGTCGCTCGAGCATGCTGAAGTGCCGCCCCGGATGACCGGGCTCGGACACGATGCCGGCATTGTGCCCGCCGCTGGTGAGCACGAACATGATGTCGGCCGGGGTCAGCCCGTGGATCTTGTACACCGATCGCCAGGGCGCGACATGATCCCGCTCCGTGCCCACGACGAACATCGGCGCATGCAGGGCCGTCAGGCTGATCGCGCGCCCGTCCACTTCATATTGCCCCTCGGCAAGCGAATCCTCCAGGAAGAAACTGCGCAGATAGCCGCTGTGCATGGCATAGGGCATGCGCGTCCCGTCCGCATTCCAGGCCATGAGGTCGTTCAGCGGCTCGCGCTTGCCCATCAGATAGGTGTTCAGCACGCGCGACCAGATGAGATCGTTCGAGCGCAGGAGCTGGAAGGCGCCGCCCATCTGGCCGCTGTCCAGATAACCACGGCTCCACATCAGGCTTTCCAGCAGGTTGATCTGCGCCTCGTCAATGAACAGGCCGAGTTCGCCGGGCTCCGAGAAGTCCGTCTGCGCGGCCAGCAGCGTGAGGCTGGCGAGCCGCTCGTCCCCGTCGCGCGCCATGGCCGCCGCCGTGACGGCGAGCAAGGTGCCGCCGAGGCAATAGCCGAGCGCGTGGGTTTTCGCGGCGCCCGTGATCGCGCCGATCGCATCGAGCGCGGCCAGCGGGCCGAACCGACGATAGGCGTCCATATCGAGATCCCGGTCCGCGCTTTCGGGATTGTGCCAGGAGATCGCGAAGACGGTGTAGCCCTGGCCGACCAGCCAGCGGATCAGCGAGTTCTCCGGCGAGAGATCGAGAATATAATATTTCATGATCCAGGCCGGGATGATGAGCACCGGCTCGGGACGCACGGTGCCTGTCGTCGGCGCATACTGGATCATCTCCATCAGCCGGTTGCGATACACGACCTTGCCGGGCGTCACGGCCACGGTCTCGCCCGCGATGAAGCCGTCGCTGCCCGGCGAGGGATCTCCGCGCATGGCATTCACCATGTCCTCAAGCAGCAGGTGCGCGCCTTCGACCAGACACTGTCCGCCCGTGTCGGCGATACGCTGCTGGAGCACCGGGTTGGTGAGGAGGAAGTTGGAGGGCGCCATCATGTCGAGCATCTGCCGCGCGACGAACTCGACGATCGCCTCATGATGCGCCGTCACGCCCATCACGCCGGTGGTGGCGGCATGCCACCATTGCTGATTGAGCAGGAAGGCCTGGGAAAGCAGCGACCAGGGCTGCGCTTGCCAGGCAGGATCGTCGAAGCGGTGGTCCTGCGGGAGCGGGAGAATGGCCGGCTTGCCGTCCGTCAGATGCTCGGCGAGGCGGAGATTCTTGCGCACGGCTTTCGCGGCGAGCTGCGCGCGCTTGCCGGGGGAAACGGCGAGATGCATTGCCCAGTCGGAAAAGGCCTGCGCCAGCGTGGCCGGCGAGAGGCCGTGCGTCATTTGCGCGATGGCGGCGAAGGACGCGCGGTCCATGGTTTCCGCGAGGCCATCCAGCGGATCATGCCCCTGGTCGGGCTCGGCAGTCAGCGGTGCGGTCATGAGTGTCGCCATCCTGCAAACCTCATGCGAATCATATCGGTAAAAGCCCTTACTGCATGAAACGACAGGCTTTCCGTCCGGCTGTCCAGCGATAACGGCGCCATGCTCGCCTCCGTAGAATTGCGGATATGGACCGAAGCACGCCTCTGCCATCTTGCGGCTCAAACGATGCGGAGGTCTCAAGGCCTCTTGCAGGGCGCATGGCCTGAGGCCCGCCCGAAATGGTTGCCGATGACCACGGAAGGGCAGGGCGCCCTCGGGAGATAGGCCCCGCTGCCAGGAAATGTCCTGTCGAGCGTGGCCACGGACGCAACAAGAGAACCGCACCCGCGAAGCCGGGATCGGTCGCTTTCGAGGCGGTGACATGCCGCCGCTTGCCAGCCACGTTCACCAAGGAGACTGAGATGGTCAGCAGCGTTTCATTCAATCCCGATTTTTCCGCCGTGGAAGCCATGCTGCCGCAGGTACGGCGCTTCGCCTTCACGCTGCCCCGGATGCAGGCATCCCTCGCCCACATCGCGCTTCAGCAGCAGAAGGAATGGCTGAGCTTCCTGACGCTGCGCTGCGAGCGCGACATGGAGCTTCTGGAGCAGCTCAGCAAAACGGAAGACATGACGGACCTGCCGGGGATCGTCTCGAACTTCTTCAAGCGCGCCTCGGACGATTATTCGCAGGAAGCCCGGAAAAGCGTCGAGGTCAGTTCGCAGGTCGTGACCGAGATTTCCCGCGAGATCGAGACGACGCAGGTTCCTGAGGCGAGGCCGGGCCAGCGCGCTACGGTCAAGGCCGCCTGAAAGGAAGCAGCTGAACAGGGCCGGCGCTGGAGGGAGGTCCGGCGCCGGCCGCTAGTCCCGTTCGAGCGCGGCTTGTGGCGCGGCCGGTGTGTCCTCGCCGGACCGTGCGCGCGGGAAGAACGGCTCTGGCTCGGGCGTCGTCATGTTGTTGCGCAGCAGCTTGCGCCCCGCCGCGATGCCGCCGACCAGTTCGAGCTTCACCCGCTGATCGTCGCGATCCCTCACGTCGTCGACCGCATCGTCGGCTTCGCTTTCGTCGAAGCCGAGATCCTTCAGCACTTCGTGGCCGAACAGCAGGGCGGACTCGAATGTCTCGCGGATCTGGAACGCGACGCCTGCCTCGATGAGGCGCAGCGCATGGCCCCGGTCGAAGGATCGCACGAACAGCCTGGCATGGGGAAATTCGGACCGGCACAGCTCGACGATCCTGTCCGCTGCCTCGGGCTTGTCCACGCACACCAGAATGGCGTCGACGCGCCCGGCGCCGGAAGCATGGAGCACATCCAGTCGCGTGCCGTCGCCATAGTGAACCTTGAAGCCGAAATTGCCCGCCGCGTGGATCATCTCCACGTCGGTCTCGATCACGGCCATTTCCACGCGCCGCGCCAGCAAGGTCTGGCTGACGATCTGGCCGAAGCGGCCGAAGCCGATGCACAGCACCTGGCCTCGCAGGCCGTCCGCAGCGTCTATCCCATCCAGCGAGACCGGCGCGTCGCGGGTCAGCCGGCGCTGCGCGATCAGGACGAGCGGCGTCAGTGCCATCGAAAGGATGACGATGGCCGCCATGATCGCCGCGACCCGCGCATCGAACAGGCCGACGCCCAGCGCTGCCGCATAGAGGACGAAAGCGAATTCGCCGCCCTGCGCGAACAGCGCCGCGCGATGCAGCGCCGCGCCATGCACGGAGCCGGAGAGGCGCGCGATGACATAGATGCCTGCGCCCTTGAGGGCCATGAAGCCCAGCACGCCGGCAATGACGAACGGCCATTCCCGCACTACCGTGGCGAGATCGAGCGACATGCCCACGCTGATGAAGAAGAGGCCGAGCAGGATGCCGCGAAACGGCTCGATGTCCGCCTCGAGCTGGTGGCGATAGCTCGATTCGGAAAGCAGGACGCCCGCGAGGAAAGCGCCCATTGCCATCGAGAGGCCGGCCGACTGCATGAACAGCGCCGATCCCAGCACGATGAGAAGAGCCGCAGCCGTCAGGACTTCCCGGGCCCCGGACCGGGCGATAAGCCCGAATAGCGGATCGAGCAGCCAGATGCCCGCCGCGATCAGCACCGCTAGTGCGCCCAGCGCGATGGCGATGCTTTGCCATACCGGCACCGCATCGTTCGTGCCGTGTCCGTTGAACGCGGCCCAGAGCGCCACGAGCGCCAGCAGCGGGACGATCGCCAGATCTTCCAGCAGCAGGATCGAGATCGCTTTCTGCCCTTCCTCCGTGGCGGTGTCGCCCGCTTCCTCCAGCATCTGCATGATGACGGCAGTCGAGGAGAGGACGAAGCCCATGGCGGCCGCCGCCGCAACGGCGGGAGGAAGGCCGCCGGCCACCATGCCGAGCAGAGTCAGCAGCGCGCCGCAGGTCAGCACTTGCGCCGCGCCGAGGCCGAAGATCTGCCGCCGCAGGTTCCACAGCTTCCTTGGCCGCATCTCGAGGCCGATGATGAAGAGGAACATCACGACGCCGAGCTCCGAGATGTGGAGCAGCGTCTCGGCGTCGCTCACCAGGCGCAGGCCGAAGGGGCCAATGATGAGCCCGGCGGCGAGATAGCCCAGCACCGAGCCCAGGCCGAGCTTCCGGAAGAGAGGCACGGCCGCCACCGCCGCGCCGAGCAGCACGACCGCCTGTTCCAGTCCATATCCGGCAGCGTCGGCCATGCTTCCCTTTCCCTGCTCGCGAGCGTCAGCCCGGTTGATGCGGCAAGCCGGATGGCTTCGCAATGGCGCGCGAATCCGTCGACAACATTTCCCTGGCGGCCGCGACTATCTCCCGCGTGTCGCGCGAGGGCGCGCCATGGGTCAGGAGATCGTCGATCCGTGCGAAGAGCTGCTGGTCGGCGGCGTTGAGCGCGCTGGTGCCGCGGCCGCCCATCAGGCGCGCCTTGATACCGAATTCGATCTCTTCGGGCGTGGGAAGCCATGATCCTTCGGCTGGCCCTTGCGCGCTATCGCTGGCGGCGAGCAACCTGTCCGCGATGCCCTGCCTGAGCGCGCTGGACCGGCGCAGGGTCTCGGCCTCCTCGGCGGCGCCCTGCGCCGCGCGCAGATCGGCCGCCTGCGCGAAGAGGCGGGCGGCGTTGGCGAATTCTGTGGCGAGGCCGCTCATGGCGGATATCGCGTCATGGTTCCTCACGGAGCGCTCTCCCAGTCGGCACGGGGCTGCGCTGCCGGTATCAGATGCCCGGTGCGGCAAGTCAAATCTGGGCAGTCGCGCGCTGCGGGGGGAACGATCATGCGCCCCGCAATCCCCGCAGAACCGGCGCTACGCTCGGTCCGGCGGGGAGGGGCATCCTCAGACCGGATTCAGGCCGAGCAGTTCGCGCGATTCCGCGGCGGACATGGGCTCGTAGCCCATCTCAGCCATGATGCGGACCTGCCGCTCGATCAGCATGAGATTGGTCGCCTTTACCCCGCGCGAATAATAATGATTGTCCTCCAGGCCGACGCGGACATGGCCGCCGAGCAGCAGCGCCTGGGTGGTGGCCGGGAGCTGCGCCGGCCCGATGCCGGAGATGCACCAGATCGACTGGGGCGGCAGGCACTTCACCATGAAATCGAGGATGTCGGGCGTATAGGGCATGGCGCCCTGAAAGCCCTTCTCGCCGCCCAGCACGATGTTGATGTAATAAGGCGGCTTGTCATAGCCTTTCTGGATGAGCCGGGTGACGTCCTGCAGGATGTGCTCGGGCGAGAAGACTTCCCATTCCGGCTTGATACCCTTGTCGACCATGGCCTTGACCAGCGTCTCGCAGCGCGAGGGCGGGGTGATGACAAGCACATCCTTGCCGCTGATCGTGTCGACCACGGTCACGCCGTCGAAGGTGCACATTTCCGCGCCGCCCTCGGTGCCCTTCAATCGCTCCTCGAAGCTGTTCTCGAACATGCCATCGGGCCGCTCGATCAGCATGTCGCCGCTGTTGCCGCCGCCAGTGGAGTTGTTGAGGATGATGTCGCATTTCGCGCGGATGCGGTCATTGATGTCGCGATAGATCGCCGGATTGCAGGTCGCCTCGTCGTCCGGCCGGCGCGCGTGGATCGCGGCGATGGCGGCGCCGGCCTTGTAGCAGGCATAGACGTCGTCGGCGATTTCCTGCGGCTGGGTCGGCAGCGCCGGATTGGCGCTCTTGAAGGTCGTGCCCCCGGTGGGCGCGATCGTGACCATGCGGCGATTGCTCATGCTTCTCTCCTGACTGCGTACAAATCGATTTCGGCGCGTTCCGACGCTACAGGCGGCGTGCTGCCTGCTGGGCGGCATGGGGTCAAGCGGTGACGTTGATTTTGTCTATCGGAGCGGAACTTCCGGGACGCGCTCCTGGTCATCCTGTCGCGGAGGCGGATAGGCGCGCCGCCTCGCGCGTTGTATGCGGGGGTGCGAAGGGAAATCAGACGGCGCGCTGGATCGCGCTTTCGGAAAGGTCGCCATGATCATCGTCCACCATCTCGACAATTCCCGCTCGCAGCGTGTGCTGTGGCTGCTGGAGGAACTGGGTCTGCCTTATGAGATCCGGCGCTATCAGCGCGATCCCGCGACGCTCTTCGCGCCGCCCGAGCTGCGGCGCGTCCATCCACTCGGCAAGGCGCCGGTGATCGAGGATGAGGGGCGCGTGATCGCCGAGAGCGGCGCCATCGTGGAGTATCTGGTCGAGAAGGCGGACGGACGGTTCGGGCCGCCGGCGGGGCGGGACGCGGCGCTGCGCTACCGGATGTTCCTGCATTATGCGGAAGGATCGGTGATGCCGCCGCTCCTCGTGAAGCTGGTGCTCAGCCGCGTGCCGATCATGGGCAGGATCGCGATGCGCCGCATCCAGCCGATGATCGACGTGCATCTGGACTATATCGAAGCAGAGCTTGCGCAGCGTCCCTGGTTCGCCGGCGAGCAGATCAGTGGCGCCGACATCATGATGAGCTTTCCGCTGGAGGCCGCCCGTGCGCGCGGCGGGCTTAGCGAGGAGCGACCGAATATTACCGCGTGGCTGGACAAGGTGCATGCCCGGCCGGCTTATCGGACGGCGCTGGAGAAGGGCGGACCCTATGCCTACAGCCGGTGACCGGCCGGCCTTACTCCACCCAGTCCATACCGATGTCGCGCCACACCTGGCGGTCCTCGTCCCAGCCTTCCTTCACCTTGACGTGCAGGTAGAGATGCACCTTGCAGCCGAGCAGGGCGGCAAGCTCGGCACGGGCCTTTGAGCCGATCTCCTTCAACCGCTGCCCGCCCTTGCCCAGGATGATCCCGCGCTGCGTGGGACGCGCGACGAGGATCTGCTGGTGGATCTCGACTGATCCGTCCTCGCGCTCCTTGTACTGCTCGGTCTCCACCGCGCTCTGATAGGGCAGCTCGTCGTGCAGCTGGTGATAGAGCTGCTCGCGGGTGATCTCCGTGGCGAGGAGGCGGTCGGTCGCGTCCGACACCTGATCGGCGGGGAAATGCCAGGGACCTTCGGGCATCGCCGCCATCATCGCGGTGCGCAGTTCGGGCAGGCCGTCACCGGTTGCCGCGCTCACGAAGAAGATTTCGGCGAAGGGCACGCGCTCGTGCAGCTTGCTGGTCAGCGCCAGCAGCTTGTCCTTGGCGGCGATGTCGACCTTGTTGAGGATGAGCCACTTCGCCTCGGGGCGCGTCGCCAGACCTTCGAGGATCGGCTCCATCTTGGGGCCGAGCCCGGCACGCCCATCGACGACGAGCGCGATCAGGTCCGCATCCTGCGTGCCGCCCCATGCGGCCTGCACCATCGCGCGGTCGAGCCGCCGGGAGGGCTGGAAGATGCCGGGCGTGTCCACCAGCACGAGCTGGGTCTCGTCCTGGATGGCGATGCCCAGTACGCGTGTGCGCGTCGTCTGGGCCTTGGGGCTGGTGATCGCCACCTTCTGGCCCACCAGCGCATTCACCAGCGTCGACTTGCCCGCATTGGGCGCACCCACGACGGCAATCACGCCGCAATGCTGGGGCTTTTCATTCGCGTTCAATCATGTCTCCGTTCGTCCGGAACCGCCGTCCTGCCCGGGTTCCGTGTTCCTGTTCGGCCGGTCGAAGCGCCGAGGGCTTCATCCCGACAATTTCGTCAGCAGCGCCGTGGCAGCAGCGGTTTCCGCTTCCTGCTTGGAATGGCCTTCTCCGCGCGCCTCGCCAGCGCCCTTGATGGTGACGCTGACCGTGAAGCGCAATGCATGCTGGGGTCCGCTGCGCTCGACAAGGCTGTATTCCGGGGGGCGGCGATTGTTCGCGGCCGCCCATTCCTGGAGTGCGGACTTGGGATGCTTGGGCGCGCTGGCCTGACTGTCCAGCTCGCCTTCCCACAGCCGCCGCACGAAGCCGGTCGCCGCGTCCATGCCGGCATCGAGATAAAGCGCGCCGATGAGCGCTTCCATCACGTCACCGAGCACATTGTCGCTGTCCACCGCGCCATCGTCGCGTGCCTGCTTGCCGAGGCGCAGATGCGCGCGCACGCCGATCGCCCGGGCCACCCGGGCGCAGGTGCCGCCGGCTACCAGATGGTTGAAGCGGCGGGAAAGCTGGCCTTCCTTTTCCTGAGGGAAGCGCTGGTAGAGCCAGTCCGCCATGACGAGGCCCAGCACCCGGTCGCCGAGGAATTCCAGCCGCTCATAATGATCGGCGCTGGCACTGCCATGGGTGAGCGCCTGCTCATACAGCGCCTTGTCGCGCGGCGCGCGGCCAATGAGGCCGGCAAGCCATGCGTCTGGCGCGGCGCCGCTCAAAAGCCCTCGCCGATGCGTTCGGCCCGGGCGGCGGTGAGCCAGGTCCAGGGGAGCAGCAGATTGGCCGACCCGTCGGTGGAGAAGAAGCTGACCATCGCGCGGCCGATCAGATGGTCGATCGGCAAGGCGCCCACGCCGCCTTCTTCCTGCGGGATGCGGCTGTCGGCGCTGCGATCGCGATTGTCACCCATGACGAACACATGGTCCTCCGGAACCACATAGACGCCGGTATTGTCGGCCGCGCTGTCGATCAGGTCCAGCACTTCGTAGCTCTTGCCGTTGGGCAGCGTCTCGCGGAACCGCGGATAGCGGCAGAATGCATCCCCCTTGGGGTCGGTGAACTCGAAATCGGAGCGGAAGCAGGGCGAGAGCGCCCGCTCGTTGCGCGCTGCGCTGGTCATGTTGGCCGTCACCGGAATGACGAGATCGTCCACCCGGCGCCGGGGAACGGGCTGGCCATTGAGATAGACCGTGCCTTCGCGCACCTGCACCGTATCGCCCGGCAGGCCGATCACGCGCTTGATCCAGTCCTCGCGCGGATTGCGGGGCGAGGCGAACACCACGACATCGCCGCGCTCGGGGTCGCTGCCCATGATGCGGCCCTCGAACAGGTCGGGATGGAAGGGGAAGCTGTAGCGCGAATAGCCATAAGGCCATTTCGAGACGAGCAGATAATCCCCGATCAGCAGGCGGGGCTGCATCGATTCGGACGGGATGTTGAACGGCGCGACGAGCAGCGAGCGGATCAGCAGAACGACCAGCGCCAGCTTGAGCAGAAACGTCAGGAGATCCCGCGTTTCGGATTTCTGGGACATGGAACGCGCGCTTTCCTGGAGTTGGCCGGGGCCGGACGGCCCGTTCGCCGTCTTTGCGGGCCCATGCGTGCGGCGTCAAGCGCCGGGCATCGGACGGACTGCGTTTGCGCGACCGGCCTGAGGGGGTGCAATGGGGCCTGCGATTGGATATGCCCCCCGGTGAAACCCGAGGGGAAAGAAGGATCGCATGGCTGAGACTGATCGCATTGCCGCTTGCTGGAACGCTCTCAAAGCCCTTGATGTCCCCGACCTGCGGGCGCTTTTCGGGGCGGATTTCGGGCGGCTGGCCGCGCATGTAGTGGAGGAAGGGGCACTGCGCTTCGATTTCTCCAAGACGCATCTGACCGGCGAGGCGCTCGCGCTGTTCGCGGAGCTTGCCGAGGCGGTGGATTTTTCCGGCCGGCGCGCGGCGATGTTCAATGGCGAGGCGATCAACGTCACCGAAGGGCGCGCGGTCGAGCACAGTGCCGAGCGCGGCGAAGGCAAGGCGGCGAGCGTGGAAGCGGCGCGCGAGCACAAGGCCCGGATGCGCACGCTCATCGACGCGATCGAGGCCGGTGCGCTGGGCGAGATTCGCCACATCCTCCATGTCGGCATCGGCGGATCGGCGCTCGGGCCGGATCTGCTCGTAGATGCGCTGGCCCGCAGCGCGGACCGCTATGACGTCGCCATCGTGTCCAATGTCGACGGGGTGGCGCTGGAGGAAGCGATGGCCCGCTTCGATCCGGCCTGCACCTTGCTCGTCATCGCGTCCAAGACCTTCACCACCACCGAAACGATGCTCAACGCGGCAAGCGCCATCGACTGGATGACACGCGCGGGCGTGGAAGACCCTTATGGACAGGTGGTCGCGCTCACCGCCGCGCCGGACAAGGCGATCGAATGGGGCGTGGACGAGACGCGCATTCTCGGCTTTTCCGAGAGTGTGGGCGGGCGCTATTCGCTCTGGTCGTCCATCGGCTTTCCCGCCGCGCTGGCACTGGGCTGGGACGGGTTCGAAGCGCTGCTGGAAGGCGCCGCCGCCATGGACCGGCATTTCCGCCATGCCGGCCCGCTGGCGAACGCACCGCTGCGCGCGGCTTTCGTCGATCAATATTATGCGCGTGTCATGGGTTGCCAGACCCGCGCCGTCTTCGCTTATGACGAGCGCCTGCGTCTGCTGCCCGACTATCTCCAGCAGCTGGAGATGGAGAGCAACGGCAAATCGGTGAAGGCGGATGGCACGCCGGTGGACGGGCCGACGGCGGCCATCACCTGGGGCGGCGTGGGCACCGATGCCCAGCATGCCGTGTTCCAGCTTCTCCATCAGGGCACGCATGTCGTGCCGGTCGAGTTCGTGGCGGTCACGGAAGCGGGCGACAATCTCGATCCCGCTCATCACCAGACCTTGCTGGTCAACTGCTTCGCGCAGGGCGCGGCGCTGATGCAGGGGCGCGAGAATGCCGCCGATCCCGCCCGGGCCTATCCCGGCAATCGCCCCTCGACGACGATCCTCATCGATGCGCTCACGCCCCATACCCTGGGCGCGCTGATCGCGTTCTACGAGCACCGCACCTTTGCCAATGGCGTGCTGATGGAGATCAACAGCTTCGATCAGTTCGGCGTGGAGCTGGGCAAGGAGATCGCCAGGAGCATCGAGCAGGAAGGCGCGCAGGGCTTCGATCCGAGCACGATGGCGCTGATCGAGCTGGCGCTGGGATAAGGCCATGCGCGGCGAGGGTGGTGGTTCCTGCCGGACACTATCAACCTCGCAAGCAAAATTGCTTTGCGCCGCCGCTTGTGCCTGCCCATATGCGCGTGACCGATAATCAGCCCGGTGAGGATATCCCATGAGCGACGACTATGATTTCGACCTGTTCGTGATCGGCGCAGGCTCGGGGGGCGTCCGGGCCTCGCGCGTGGCGGCCGGGCATGGTGCGCGGGTCGCCGTGGCTGAGGAGCACAAGGTCGGCGGGACCTGTGTCATCCGGGGCTGCGTGCCCAAGAAGCTTCTCGTCTATGGCGCGCATTTCGCCGAGGATCTCAAGGACGCGCGCCGCTTCGGCTGGAATGTGCCGGATTGCGCCTTCGACTGGCCGACGCTGCGCGACAATGTGATCGGGGAAGTGTCGCGACTGGAGGGGCTGTACCAGCAGACGCTGGACAACAACAAGGTCATCACGTTCCACGAACGCGCCACGATCGAGGGGCCGCATGAGGTGCGCCTTGCCAGCGGCAGGCTGGTGAAGGCGAAATATATCCTCGTCGCTACCGGTGCCTGGCCGAACGTGCCGGACGTGCCCGGCGCGGAGCTGGGCATTACCTCGAACGAAGTCTTCCACCTGGAAAAGATGCCGCGCCGCGTCGCCATCTTCGGCGGCGGCTATATCGCCAATGAATTTGCCGGCATCTTCCACGAATTCGCCTGCCAGGTGACGCTGGTGCTGCGCGGCGACCAGATCCTGCGCGGCTATGACGAACAGATTCGTGACCGTCTGCTGCAGATCAGCATGTCCAAGGGCATCCAGTTCCGCTTCAACGCGCCGCTGGAGAAGATCGAGAAGCAGGAAGACGGCTCGCTCAAGGTCTTCATCACTGGCGGCGCGCCCATCGAGACGGATCTCGTGCTTTTTGCCACCGGGCGCAATCCCAAGATCGACGGGCTCGGGCTGGAGAATGCCGGCGTCGAGATCGAGAAGGGCGCGATCAAGGTGGATGCCCACAGCCGCACCAATGTCGAGAGCATCTATGCCGTGGGGGACGTCACCAACCGCGTGCAGCTCACGCCCGTGGCGATCCGCGAGGGCCATGCCTTTGCGGACACGGTGTTCGGCGGCAATCCGCGCACGGTGGATTATGACTGCATTCCCTCCGCCGTGTTCAGCCACCCGCCGATCGGCGCGGTGGGGATGACGGAAGGCGAGGCGCGCAACAAGCTCGGCAATGTGAAGGTCTATACGTCCGATTTCCGGCCGATGAAGAACACGCTGGCCAATCGCAACGAGCGCAGCCTCTACAAGCTGGTCTGCAATGGCCTGACGGACCAGGTCGTCGGCATCCACATGCTTTCGCCCGATGCGCCCGAGATTCTGCAGGCCGCCGCCATCGCGGTGAAGGCCGGCCTCACCAAGGCCGATTTCGATGCCACGGTGGCGCTGCATCCCAGCATGGCGGAAGAGCTCGTCCTGATGCGCTGAGGGCGCTGCTTCCCGCGCTCACCCGATCCCGTAAGGCACGATGCCGCGATGATCGCGCTCGATGTGGATCGGTCGGTCGAGCGGGGGAAAGGCGCGCTGGTCGCAGCCTTCGCGCGGGCAGAGGCGGCAGGACATGCCGATGGGTGTGGCGGCGGCCTCGTCGGTGAGGCGCAGGCCATCGGCATAGATGAAGTTGCCGGCATGCTCGATCTCGCAGCCAAGCACCACGGCATAGCGGCGCGGCGCGCGGGCATAGCTGCCCGAGGGCTTCACAAGACCCCGCGCCATGGAGACATAGCGCATTCCGTCCGGCATCTCGGCGAGCTGCACGATGATCCGGTCGGGGATCGCTACAGCCTCATGCACCCCCCAGAGCGGGCAGGCGCCGCCGAACCGGGCGAATTGCAGGCGCGTGGCGCTGTGCCGCTTGGTGATGTTGCCGGCCATGTCGACCCGGCAGAAGAAGAAGGGAATGCCGCGCTGCCCCGGCCGCTGGAGGGTCGAGAGCCGGTGGCAGGCCTGCTCGAAGCTCACGCCGAACTGGCGGGCGAGCGGATCGATATCGTGGCGCAGGGACCGGGCGGACTGGCGGAAATGACCATAAGGCATCAGCAGCGCACCGGCGGCATAATTGGCGAGACCGAGCAGGAGCAGCTGGTCTGCCACCGGATCGCCAAGCTGGGCCTCGGCCATGATCGCCGCCATGTCTCCCCCCAGCTCGAACTGCATCAACTGGTTGGCGATCTGGAAGGCGCGACTGGGGAGGGGCAGGGCGGCATTGATGCTGAGCTGCCGTCCGGCGGCATCGTAGCGGCGCAGCATGGTGCGGTCGCTTTCGCTGGGGCTGACGCGGCACTGGTGCCGTTCCTCCAGCGCGCGCAGCAGCCGTGCTTCATTGTCCGGCCCGCCAAGCCCCAGCCGTGCGCAGAGATCCTCGGCCGCGACATCGAGTGCATGGATGTAATTGCCTGACTCGTGGAACCAGTCGCGCACTGTCTCCCAGGGTGCCCGCGCGGCCGGCGCAGCGTCGGACGCGATGGCCTCTTCCATCATCGCGAGCCGTTCCTGCGTCTGGCGCAACGCATGGTGCAGCTCGACATAGCGCGCCGCGAAGTCCGGATAATGGAGATGCAGCCGCTCGGCGCGTTCCGGATCGGGCGGCGGCGAGCCGAGGCCGGGATTGGCGAGCGCCCAGTTGAACGCGCCCAGCAACTGCTCCTCCTGCCGCTCGTCAAACGCGGACCAGTCCAGCGGGAAGGCGCTCGCGAGCGCGGCCTTCACCTTGGCGGTGAGGGGGCGGTCGTTATTCTCGAGCTGGGAAAGATAGGAAACGGAGATGTCGAGCAGCCGCGCCATGGCCTTCTGGTCCATGCGATTGTCGAGGCGAAGCTGCCGGACCTTCTGGCCGACGAAGAGGCGGGTGCCGCGGGACATGCGCGCTGCCTAATCCGCAAACCGACGCTTCGCAACTCCGCAAGTTTGCAAAGCGCTACGCGTGACAAAGCCCTGCCGGGGCCATATTCAGGCACCAGCGCGTTTCGCAAACAGTCCGTTTCGCAGGATGGAGAGCCCGTGTCCGATCTGCCCATCATCGAGCAGCTTGAGGCCAAGCGCGCCGCGGCAAGGCTTGGCGGCGGCGAGGCGCGCATCGCCGCGCAGCACGCCAAGGGCAAGCTGACGGCGCGCGAACGGCTCGACGTGCTGCTGGACGAAGGCTCGTTCGAGGAGCTCGACATGTATGTCGAGCATAACTGCACCGATTTCGGCATGGATGCGCAGCGCATGCCCGGCGACGGCGTCGTCACGGGCTCGGGCACGATCAATGGCCGGCTGGTCTTCGTCTTCAGCCAGGATTTCACGGTCTTCGGCGGGTCGCTGTCCGAACGGCATGCTCAGAAGATCTGCAAGATCATGGACATGGCGATGAAGGTCGGCGCGCCGGTGATCGGCCTCAACGACAGTGGCGGCGCCCGCATCCAGGAAGGGGTGGCGTCGCTCGGTGGCTATGCCGAGGTGTTCCAGCGCAACGTGCTGGCGTCCGGCGTGGTCCCGCAGATCAGTCTGGTGATGGGGCCCTGTGCCGGCGGCGCGGTCTATTCCCCGGCCATGACCGACTTCATCTTCATGGTGAAACATTCGAGCTACATGTTCGTCACCGGCCCCGATGTCGTGAAAACCGTCACGAACGAAATGGTTTCGCAGGAGGAACTCGGGGGCGCCGTGACTCACACCACGAAGTCGGGCGTCGCCGACGTCGCTTTCGAGAATGACATCGAGGCGTTGCTGGCGGCGCGCGACTTCGTGGACTTTCTTCCCGCGAACAATCGCGATCCCGTGCCCGATCGTCCCACCGCCGACCCGTGGGATCGCGAGGAGCCGGGACTGGATACGCTCATCCCGGCAAGCGCCAACCAGCCCTATGACATGCACGAGGTCATCCGCAAGGCGCTGGACGAAGGCGATTTCTTTGAGATCCAGCCCGCCCATGCCGGCAATATCATCTGCGGTTTCGGGCGGATCGAGGGCCGCACGGTCGGCGTGGTCGCGAACCAGCCGATGGTCCTCGCGGGCGTGCTCGACATCAATTCCTCGAAGAAGGCCGCGCGCTTCGTGCGCTTCTGCGACGCGTTCGAGATCCCGATCCTCACCTTCGTCGACGTCCCCGGCTTCCTGCCCGGCACGGCGCAGGAGCATGCCGGCATCATCAAGCATGGCGCCAAGCTGCTCTTCGCTTATGCCGAGGCGACGGTGCCCAAGATCACCGTCATTACGCGCAAGGCCTATGGCGGTGCCTATGACGTGATGGCTTCCAAGCATCTGCGCGGGGACCTCAATTATGCCTGGCCGACCGCCGAGATCGCCGTGATGGGCGCCAAGGGCGCAGTGGAGATCATCTTCCGCAAGGATATCGGCGACCCCGAGAAGATCGCCGCGCGCACGAAGGAATATGAGGATCGCTTCGCCAACCCCTTCGTCGCCGCCTCCAAGGGTTTCATCGACGAGGTCATCATGCCTCATTCCACGCGGCGGCGCGTCGCGCTCGGGCTGCGGAAGCTGCGCAACAAGCAGCTCGAGAATCCGTGGAAGAAGCATGATAACATACCGCTGTGATGGATAGTTCACTTTTTCTTGTTCTGGGAGGCGGGGTCGCACTGGCTGCGGCTTGCGTCATCCCTCTCATGAAGGCTCGGGAAGCATCCAGGTCGGGAGAACTGCGTTTTCGGGTTCGCGGTCTGATCGGGGAGCAGGTTATTAGAAGAGGCGATGATCCCCGTCGGTTCGAGGTTGAACTGAAACTGTTACGCGCCGTGCCATGGATCGGACTGAGTGTGATGTCTCTCTCCATCCTGTGCTTGGGCCTGCTGAATTGATGTTTCCGCACCGGTTCGTCTTTCCCCGCTTTGCGGGGAGGATGCTGGTTGAATGATGGATTTCCGGACATGACGACGAACGCCACGCTCATTCTCTCTTATGCCCGCACGCCGATGGGTGGATTCCAGGGCAACCTTTCCGGCGCCAGCGCGACGGAGCTCGGCACCGCCGCCGTCAGGGCTGCGGTCGAGCGCGCGGGCGTCGATCCGGCGGCGGTCGAACGCTGCTATATGGGCTGCGTGCTGCCGGCGGGGCTCGGGCAGGCGCCGGCGCGCCAGGCCGCGCGCGGGGCAGGGCTGCCCGATCATGTCGAGGCGACCACCATCAACAAGATGTGCGGCAGCGGCATGAAGGCAGCGATGATGGCGGCGGACGCCATCGCGGCGGGGTCGGCCGAGCTGATCGTCGCGGGTGGCATGGAGAGCATGTCCAACGCGCCCTATCTCATGAAGAAGCACCGGGCCGGCGCCCGCATTGGCCATGATGTCATTTATGACCACATGATGCTCGATGGGCTGGAGGATGCCTATGAGCCGGGCAAGGCGATGGGCGTCTTCGCCGAGGGCACGGCGCGCGACTATCAGTTCACGCGCGAGGCGCAGGATGCCTATGCGATCGAATCCCTGACCCGGGCGCAGAAGGCGCAGGCAGGCGGCTGGTTCGAAAAGGAAATCGTCCCGGTCGAAGTGACAAGCCGCAAGGGCTCGCAAACCGTCGCGCAGGACGAGCAGCCGCTGAAGGGCGATCCCGCGAAGATCCCGAGCCTGCGGCCGGCATTTGCAAAGGACGGTACGATCACTGCCGCCAATGCCAGCTCCATTTCGGACGGCGCGGCCGCGCTGGTGCTGGCGGGCGAGGGCTGGGTAGCGGCCAACGGCGTGCGCCCGGTCGCGCGGATTGTGGCCCATACAGCGCATGCCCGGCTGCCCGCCCATTTCACCACCGCCCCTGTCGGGGCGATCGAGAAGCTGCTGGCGAAGACCGGCTGGCGCGTCGAGGATGTCGACCTGTTCGAGATCAACGAGGCATTCGCCGTCGTCACCATGGCGGCGATGCATGACCTCTCCATTCCGCACGAGAAGGTGAACATCCATGGCGGGGCGACGGCGCTCGGCCATCCGGTCGGCGCGTCCGGCGCGCGCATCGTGGCGACCCTGCTCTCCGCGCTGGAGCGCACCGGCGGACGACGCGGCATCGCGTCGCTGTGCATTGGCGGCGGCGAGGCGACGGCGATGGCGGTGGAACTGCTCTGATGAAGCTGGGGCGCCTCAATCATGTCGGCGTGGCGACGCCTTCGCTGGAGGCGGCGATCGCCTTCTGGCGTGATGTCATGGGCGCGCAGATCATTCGCGAACCGTTCGACATGGCCGGGCAGGGCGTGCGCGTCTGCTTCGTCGAGACGCCCGGGGCGGACGGCACGGCGGGCACGCAGATCGAATTGCTGGAGCCGCTTGGGGATGCCTCGCCCATTGCGGCCTTCCTCGCGAAGAACCCGCAGGGCGGGCAGCATCATCTCGCGTTCGAAGTGCCGGACATAGCGGCCGCGAAGGACTGGTTCGAGCGGCAGGGCAAGCGGGTGCTGGGCGAGCCGCGCCTTGGCGCGCACGGCACGCCGGTCTTCTTCGTCCATCCCCGGGACATGGGCGGCGTGCTGACCGAGATCATGGAAACCCCCAAGGGAGCGGGACATTGACCCAGATCCTCATCTCTTCCCTGCAGGAAGGCGTCCTGACGCTAACGCTCAACCGGCCGGAGCGGCTCAATGCCCTTTCCACCGAATTGCTGGCAGCCTTGACGCATGCGCTGGACGACGGCGTGGCGGCCGGGGCCCGCGCGGTGCTCCTCACCGGCGCCGGCCGCGCCTTCTGTGCCGGAGCGGATCTGGCGGGCAGCGGCGGCGTGGTGCGCGATCTGGGCGAGACGCTGGCGACTTATTATCATCCCCTGTTCCTGCGCCTTGCCGGGCTGGATATCCCGGTGGTGAGCGCCATCAACGGTCCCGCAGTGGGCGCGGGCGTGGCACTGGCGCTGGCGGCGGACATCGCCCTCATCGCGCGCTCGGCCTATCTCCAGCTTGGCTTCGTCAATATCGGGCTGGTGCCGGATGCCGGCGCGACATGGCTGGTCGCCAAGAGCGCGGGCCGGGCCAAGGCGCTGGAGATGGCGCTGCTGGGCGAGCAGATGAGCGCGCAGGACGCCGTGGATGCCGGGCTGGTCGCGCGGGTCTTCGATGATGAGGCACTGGCGAGCGAAGCGGATGCGATCGCGCATCGTCTCGCCCGTGGGCCGGGCGTGGCCATCGGCCTGATCCGCAAGCAGGTGGCGGCGGCGCTCACGCATACGCTGCCCGAGACGATGACGGTGGAAGCGGCAAACCAGAGCGCTGCGGGGCGCACCGAGGATTTCCGCGAAGGCGTCGCCGCCTTCGTCGAGAAGCGCGCACCGATTTTCCGGGGCGAATGATGACCGACCGGCCCACGATCGAGGACTGGCAGCAGCGCGCCGCGCAGGAAGTGAAGGGGCGCGATCTCGCCTGGCACACGCCGGAAGGCATTGACGTCCGCCCGCTCTACACGCCGGCGGACATCGAAGGGCTGGACCCCGGCCTGCCGGGCTTCGCGCCGTTCACGCGCGGCGTGCGTGCTTCCATGTATGCGGGGCGGCCCTGGACGGTCCGCCAATATGCCGGCTTCTCGACCGCCGAGGAATCCAACGCCTTCTACAAGCGCAATCTCGCGGCCGGGCAGAAGGGGCTGTCCGTCGCTTTCGATCTCGCCACCCATCGCGGCTACGACAGCGACCATCCGCGCGTGACGGGCGATGTCGGCAAGGCAGGGGTGGCGATCGATACCGTCGAGGACATGAAGATCCTGTTCGACGGCATTCCGCTCGACCAGATGTCCGTTTCCATGACCATGAACGGCGCGGTGATCCCGGTCCTCGCTTTCTTCATCGTCGCGGCGCAGGAGCAGGGCGTCGCTCAGGAGAAGCTGGAAGGGACCATCCAGAACGACATCCTCAAGGAGTTCATGGTCCGCAATACCTATATCTATCCGCCCGCGCCCAGCATGCGGATCATCTCGGACATCTTCGCCTATACGGCGGACCACATGCCCCGCTTCAACAGCATCTCCATATCCGGCTACCATATGCAGGAAGCCGGGGCGACGGCGGTGCAGGAACTGGCCTTCACCATCGCGGACGGCATCGAATATGTGAAATATGGCGTGGCGTCCGGGCTGGATATCGATCGTTTCGCCGGCCGCCTCAGCTTCTTCTTCGCCATCGGCATGAACTTCTTCATGGAAGTCGCCAAGCTGCGCGCGGCGCGGCTGCTCTGGCACAGGGCGATGACGACGCTCGGCGCACAGGACGAGCGCTCGAAGATGCTGCGCACGCATTGCCAGACGTCCGGCGTCTCGTTGACCGAGCAGGACCCGTACAACAACGTCATCCGCACCACCATCGAGGCGATGGCGGCGATGCTGGGCGGCACCCAGTCGCTGCACACCAATGCGCTCGATGAGGCCATTGCCCTGCCGACGGACTTTTCCGCCCGCATCGCCCGCAACACGCAGATCGTGCTGCAGGAGGAGACGGGGATGACGAAGGTCGTCGATCCGCTCGGCGGCAGCTATTATGTCGAGGCGCTCACGCATGAGCTGGCCGAAGCCGCGCAGGCGATCATCGACCGGGTCGAGGCGGAAGGCGGCATGGCGCGGGCCGTGGCCGCCGGCTGGCCCAAGGCGATGATCGAGGAAGCCGCCGCTGCCCGCCAGGCGCGGGTCGACCGGGGCGATGACGTGATCGTGGGCGTCAACAGATATCGCCTGCCGGGCGAGGCGCCCATCGAGATCCTGGAAGTGGATAATCACGCCGTGCGGGACGCGCAGGTCGCGCGCATCCGGCAGGTGAAGGCGCAGCGTGACGAGGCGGCGTGCAGTGCGGCGCTCGCGGCGCTGAAGGCCGGCGCGGCGGGCACCGGCAATCTCCTTGCCCTGGCGGTGGACGCGGCGCGGGCCCGCGCGACGCTGGGCGAGATTTCCGCGGCGATGGAAGAGGTGTTCGGGCGTTACGCCACGGTCCCCCAGCCGGTCAAAGGCGTCTACGCCGCGCCTTACCGCGAGGACCAGCGCTGGGCGAATGTCGTCGATGGCGTGCAGGCCGTGGAGCGGCGCCTTGGCCGCAAGCCGCGCATCCTCGTCGCCAAGATGGGGCAGGACGGGCATGATCGCGGCGCCAATGTGATTGCCTCTGCCTTCGGGGATCTGGGCTTCGAGGTGACCAGCGGCCCGCTGTTCCAGACGCCGGAAGAGACGGCCGCACTGGCGCTGGAGAAGGATGTGGACGTGGTGGGCGCGTCCAGCCTCGCCGCGGGGCACAAGACGCTGATCCCTGAGCTGATCGGGCGGCTTCGCGAGGCCGGGCGGGCGGATATCAGGGTGATCGTGGGCGGCGTCATTCCGCCGCAGGATTATGAGGCGTTGCGGGCAGCGGGCGTGCAGGGGATCTACGGTCCCGGCACCAATGTGCTCGATTCGGTCGAGGACGTGCTGCGCCTGCTCGGGCATAATATGCCCTCGCCGGAATCGGTCTGATCGGCCAAAGACCGACCAGACATCAGGAGAAGTGATTGCCGATGACCGACCATATCGAGACTCTCGCCATCCACGCCGGGACCGAGCCGGACCCGACGACCAAGGCGCGCATCACGCCGATCTACCAGACCACATCCTATGTGTTCGATAGTCCGGAGCATGCGGCGGCGCTGTTCGGACTCAACGAGTTCGGCAACATCTACACGCGCCTGATGAACCCCACGACCGGGGCGTTCGAGGGCAAGATCGCGGCGATGGAAGGCGGCGCGGCGGCACTGGCCACGGCATCGGGCCATGCCGCGCAGTTCCTCGCTTTCCACACGCTGATGGAGCCGGGCTGCCACATCGTGGCGGCGAAGAAGCTCTACGGCGGCTCGCTCAACCAGATCGGCCACAGCTTCCGCAAGATGAGCTGGGATTCGACGTTCGTCGACGCGGACGAGCCCGACAATGTCGCTGCCGCCATTACCGACAAGACCCGCGCCGTCTTCATCGAGAGCCTCGCCAATCCCGGCGGCGTGGTTCAGGATATCGAGGCCATCGCCCGGATCGCGCATGCGGCCGGCGTGCCGCTCATCGTCGACAACACGCTGGCCACGCCGATGCTGTGCCGCCCGATCGAATATGGCGCGGACATCGTCGTCCATTCCGCGACCAAGTTCCTTGGCGGCCATGGCAATTCGCTGGCCGGGGTGATCGTGGACGCGGGCCGGTTCGACTGGGCGAAGAACGGCAAATATCCATATCTCAGCGAGCCGAACCCGAGCTATCACGGCAAGCGCTTCACCGAGGCGTTCGGCAACATCGCCTTCATTCTCGCTTGCCGGGCGCTGGGCCTGCGCGATCTGGGGCCGACGCTGGCGCCGATGAACGCTTTCCTCGTGCTCACCGGCATGGAGACGCTGCCCCTGCGCATGGAGCGGCATTGCAGCAATGCCCTCATGCTGGCGCAGTGGCTGCGCACGCATCCCAAGGTGGACTGGGTGTCCTATGCCGGCCTGCCCGAGGACCGCTATCATGCGCTGGCGCAGCGCTACATGGGCGGCAAGGGCGGCGCGGTCTTCACCTTCGGCCTCAAGGGCGGGCGCGAGGCGGGCGTGAAGCTGGTTTCCTCGGTGAAGCTCTTCAGCCATCTCGCCAATATCGGCGATACGCGCTCGCTCATCATCCACCCCGCCTCGACGACGCACAGCCAGCTTTCCGATGACGAGCTGGTGCTCGCCGGCGCCGGGGCGGACGTCGTGCGCGTCTCCGTCGGCATCGAGCATATCGACGACATCATCGCGGACATGGCGCAGGCGCTGGACCAGCTGTGAGCGATGAGCAGGGCGCGGCCGTTTCATGCACAGCAATTGCCCCCGTCGGGGCTTGCCCGCGCTCATGCTCTCTTCCAGGGAATAGGCGGGGTGGGCGCAGCGCTCGCCCTGCATGGAGATTTTGATGACTGAGCCCCGCACAGACTGGACCCGGGCAGAGATTGCCGCCCTGTTCGACCTGCCGTTCATGGACCTGCTCTACGAGGCGCAGACCGTCCACCGCGCCGGCCACCCGCGCAACGCGGTGCAGCTTTCGACGCTGCTGTCCATCAAGACCGGCGGCTGCCCGGAGGATTGCGGCTATTGCAGCCAGTCGGTGCATGCCGAGACGGGGCTCAAGGCGACCAAGCTTATGGACGTGCGCGCCGTGCTCCAGTCCGCCGCCATGGCCAAGGATAACGGCTCGGGCCGCTTCTGTATGGGCGCGGCTTGGCGCAATCCCAAGGATCGCGACATGCCGGCCCTCATCGAGATGGTGAAGGGCGTGCGCGCCATGGGCATGGAGACCTGCATGACGCTCGGCATGCTGACGCCCGCGCAGGCGGAGATGCTCGCGCAGGCCGGCCTCGATTATTACAACCACAATATCGATACCGCGCCGGAGAAATATGGCGAGGTGATCACTACCCGCAGTTTCGCGGAGCGGATCGACACGCTGGAAGCGGTGCGCGCGGCGGGCATCAATGTGTGCTGCGGCGGCATCGTGGGCATGGGCGAGACGCGGGAGGACCGCATCGGCTTCATCCACGCGCTCGCCACCATGCCGCATCCCGAGAGCGTGCCGATCAACGCGCTGGTGCCGGTGAAAGGCACGGTCCTGGGCGACATGCTGGCCGACACGCCGCTCGCCAAAATTGACGAGATCGAGTTCGTGCGCACGGTAGCGGTGGCGCGCATCACCATGCCGGCGAGCATGGTGCGCCTCTCCGCCGGCCGCGAGAGCATGAGCGAGGCCTGCCAGGCGCTCTGCTTCATGGCGGGCGCGAACAGCATCTTCACCGGCGACAAGCTCCTCACGGCGCCCAATGCGGGCGACGACAGCGATGGCGCGCTGCTGGCGAAGCTCGGCATCGCGGCGATGCACGCCGCGCCGCACGGGCATCTGGAAGAAGCTGCGGAGTGAGGCTCCCCCGCACCTTCTTCGTCACTCCGGACTTGATCCGCAGTCCAGCTTCCTTGATGTCGCGTGGCAAGAAAGCGGGATGCCGGATCAAGTCCGGCATGACGACGGACGGGGAAGCGGCGGCGTGGCTGGCGGTCGCTGAATCGCAGTGCCCAGGGTCAGTTTTATCATGTTGCTCATGACGCGGGGCGCACCTTTGGTGTCCGGAGCGGGCTCCCTGGCGATCCATCGCATTGTTCGAGGACGGAAGCTGCCATGATCTCCAAAATCCTCATCGCCAATCGCGGCGAGATCGCCTGCCGCGTCATCCGCACGGCGCGCCGGATGGGTATCGCCACGGTCGCGGTCTATTCCGAGGCGGATGCGCGCGCGCCGCATGTGCTCATGGCGGACGAGGCGGTGCTGCTCGGCCCGCCGCCGGCTGCGCAATCCTATCTGCTCGCCGATGCGATCATCGCGGCTTGCAAGGCGACCGGCGCGGACGCGGTGCATCCGGGCTATGGCTTCCTGTCCGAGCGCGAAAGCTTCGCGCGGGCCTGCGCCGAGAATGACATCGTCTTCATTGGCCCGCCGCCCAATGCCATCGCCGCGATGGGCGACAAGATCGAATCCAAGAAGCTGGCGCTCGCCGCCGGGGTCAATGTCGTGCCGGGCCATGTCGGCGAGATCGACGACACCGATCATGCCGTGCGGATTGCGGGCGAGATCGGCTATCCGGTGATGATGAAGGCGTCGGCCGGCGGCGGCGGCAAGGGCATGCGGCTCGCTTATTCGGAAGCCGAGGTGCGCGAGGGCTTTCCCGCCGTCAAGCGCGAGGGGCTGGCGAGCTTCGGCGACGATCGCGTGTTCATCGAGAAGTTCATCGAGCAGCCGCGCCATATCGAGATCCAGGTGCTGGGGGACCAGCATGGCAACATCCTTTATCTGGGCGAGCGCGAATGCTCGATCCAGCGGCGCCACCAGAAAGTCATCGAGGAAGCGCCGTCGCCGTTCGTGACGCCGGACATGCGCAGGGCGATGGGGGAGCAGGCCGTCGCGCTCGCGCGGGCCGTGGGCTATTACAGCGCCGGCACGGTGGAACTCATCGTCTCCGGCGCGGACAGGACGGGGGAGAGCTTCTACTTCCTCGAAATGAACACGCGGCTTCAGGTCGAGCATCCGGTGACGGAGATGGTGACCGGCCTCGATCTGGTCGAGCAGATGATCCGCGTCGCCAATGGCGAGGCGCTTGGCTTCACGCAGGCGGACGTGCGGCTGGACGGCTGGGCGGTCGAAAGCCGCGTCTATGCGGAAGACCCCTATCGCGGTTTCCTGCCCAGCACCGGGCGTCTGGTGCGCTACACGCGGCCGGAGACCGGCGTAGTGGAGGCAGATGCCGATGAACTCGACGCTACCGAGCTTGAAGTCGTCCCCGGCCAGGATACCCCGCGCGGCGGCGAGATCCGGCTGGACGATGGCGTGGCCGAGGGCAGCGACGTCTCAATGTTCTACGATCCGATGATCGCCAAGCTGGTGACGCACGCGCCCACGCGCACCGGCGCCATCGATCTCCAGATCGATGCGCTCGACCGGTTCGAGATCGAGGGTCTCAATCACAATATCGATTTCCTGTCCGCTCTGATGCAGCACGAGCGCTTCCGCGCGGGGGACATCACGACCGCCTTCATCGCCACGGAATATCCGGACGGTTTTGCCGGTGCGCCGGCCGCGCCGGGCCTCAGGCGCCGTCTCGCCGCGATCGCGGCCTTCGTTTCGATGGCGCAGGCGGACCGGGCGCGGCGGATCGACGGCCAGCTCGGCCGCCCTCTCGCGCCGCCGACGGACTGGCAGGTCCGGATCGGGGACGAGGATCATGCGGTGACCATCCATGGCGATGACCTCACCGTGGATGGCGCGCCGCTGTTCATGGCGCTGGACTACACGCCCGGCGACCGGCTGGTGGAAGCCGAGTTCGGCACGGACGGCGCGCAGGAAGGGCTCGCCGTGCGGATCGCGCCCGTTCGGACCGGCTGGCGCCTCACCACGCGCGGCGCGTCTCATGAAGCGCGCGTGCTGCCGGCGCATGTCGCGCGCCATGCCGTCCACATGATCGAGCATCCCGCGCCCGATCTCTCGCGCTTCCTCATGAGCCCGATGCCCGGCCGGCTCGTCGCGCTGCACGTGGAAGAGGGGGACAAGGTGGAGGCAGGCCAGCCGCTGGCGGTCGTCGAGGCGATGAAGATGGAGAATGTCCTGCGCGCGGGCAAGGCCGGCACCGTCGCCAGCATCGTGGCCCTGTCCGGCGCGACGCTGGCGCTGGATGACGTGATCCTCGAACTGGAATAGGGCCTTCCGGCCGAGCGTCGCGAGGCGTTCACAACCCGCCTTAACTCCCGTAGAAGTCGCGACGGGGCAGGGGAATGGAGGGGACATGGCAACGGCTGCGGCGCAGGGGGAGACCGGCGAGACGACGCAATCCATTCCGCTGGTGATCGGCGCTTCGTCGCTCGGCACCATGTTCGAATGGTATGATTTCTTCATCTACGGGACCCTGGCGGCCAGCGGCATCATCGGGCGGGTCTTCTTCCCGACCGGCAGCGAGACGCTGCAGACCCTGCTTGCCTGGGCGGGCTTCGCGATCGGCTTCGGCTTCCGCCCCCTGGGCGCGATCATATTCGGCTATCTCGGCGACAGGCTGGGCCGGAAATATACTTTCCTCGTGACGATCGTGCTGATGGGCGTTGCGACGGCAGGCGTCGGTCTTGTGCCGTCGGCCGAGACGATCGGGCTGGCCGCGCCAGTCCTCATCATCCTTCTGCGCATCTGCCAGGGCCTCGCGCTGGGCGGGGAATATGGCGGCGCGGCGGTCTTCGTGGCCGAGCATGCGCCGCAGGGACGCGCTGGCTTCTACACGAGCTTCATCCAGGCGGCAGTGGCGGGCGGTTTCGTCCTGTCGCTGTTCGTCGTGCTTGGGGTCAAGGGCGTCATGTCGGCCGCGACATGGGATGCCTGGGGCTGGCGCGTGCCGTTCCTGCTGTCCATCGTCCTTCTCGTCATCTCAGTCTGGATGCGCAGCAAGCTGCGCGAAAGCCCGGTGTTCGAGGAGATGCGGGCGGAAGGGCGGATGGCGCGCAATCCCTTCGTTGAGAGCTTCACCTATCCCGGCAACGGGCGGCGCCTGTTTGTCGCCCTGTTCGGCGTGGCGGCGGGGCTGACGGTGATCTGGTACACCTCGATGTTCTCCGTACTCTCCTTCCTCCAGGGGCCGATGAAGGTCTCCGCGACGACGGCGCAGGTGATCGTGGCGCTGGCCGCCCTGATCGGATCGGTCTGGTTCATCCTGTTCGGCCATCTGTCCGATACATGGGGCCGCAGGCGCGTCATCGCTATCGGATATGCGCTGACTCTCGTGCTGCTCGTGCCTGCCTTCTGGCTGATCGGCAGCCAGGCCAATCCCGCGCTGGCGGCGACGAGCGCACGTGCGCCCATCGTCGTGACGGGCGCGCAATGCCGCTACGACCCCTTCGCAAGCGGGGGGCAGGCGACACCCTGCAGCCGGGTGCTGGACCGGCTGACGGCAAAGGGCCTTTCTTATACGGTCCAGCATGGCAAGGAGCTGCGCGTGACCGTGGGCGGCACCGTCGTTGCAGATCCGGAGGGAGAGGGGATGGACGCCGCGCTCGATGTTGCCGGCTATGACCTCACGCCGCAGACCCCGCCGCTGCGCAGCCTGCTCATCATCATGCTCGGCGTCGTCGGGCTGAGCCTGCTCTCCGGCATGACTTACGGCCCGGTGGCGGCGCTGCTCAGCGAGATGTTCCCTCCCGCCGTGCGCTACAGCTCGCTTTCCATCCCCTATCATGTGGGCACCGGCTATTTCGGCGGGTTCCAGCCCTTCATCGCGAGCTATATCGTGGCGCGGACGGGCGATCCTTATGCGGGCCTCTGGTATACGCTCGGCGTGGTGGCGCTAGCGCTCGTTGTGATCCTGTGGGGTGCAGGGCGCTCCTGGCGGAATGATCTCGACGCAGGGAGCGGCGCGCGCTAACGCCCCATCGATGACCGAGCTTCCATCTGCGCCGCTCGCGCTGCATCTGGACAGTGCCGCGCTCAAGTCCAACTGGCAGTGGCTCGCGCGGCGGAGCGGCGATGCCCGCTGCGGCGCGGCCATCAAGGCGAATGGCTATGGCCTCGGCGCCATCGAGGTCATGAGGCACCTGAAGGCTGCCGGTTGCCGCGATTTCTTCGTGGCGACTTGGCGGGAAGCCGCAGCGCTGATGCCGCATCGGGGCGATGCCTCGCTTTCCGTCCTGCATGGCGTTCGCGCCGAGGACATGGCTTTTGCGCGCGGTTGTCCGGTGCGCCCGGTGCTCAACAGTGTCGGGCAGGTCGCACGCTGGAAAGCGGCCGGGGGCGGGCCCTGCGACCTCATGGTCGATACCGGAATGAGCCGGCTGGGCCTCGATCCGCAGGATATCTCCGCCGATCTTCTGGAAGGGCTCGAAATCGAGACGCTGCTGAGCCATCTGGCCTGCGCCGACGAGGATCATCCGCTCAATGCGGCGCAGTGCGCGCTGTTTCATGACGTGGCGGCGCGGGTGCCGGCGAAGCGCCTGAGCCTCGCCAACAGTGCCGGCATCCTGCTCGGACCGGATTATCATTTCGA
The DNA here is from genome assembly GCF_000283515.1 of Sphingobium sp. SYK-6. GTDB lineage: Bacteria > Pseudomonadota > Alphaproteobacteria > Sphingomonadales > Sphingomonadaceae > Sphingobium > Sphingobium lignivorans. The sequence goes on along the minus strand of NC_015976.1, from coordinate 2,652,932 downwards.
CCTCACGCGGCCCGGCCTCGCGCTTTATGGCGGCGTGCCGCGCCCGGAGGCGGCGGGTCATCTCGCGCAGGTCGTGCGGCCGCGTGCCCAGATCCTCCAGCGGCGAACCGTGAAGAGTGGTGCGATCGTCGGCTATGGCGCGACGTTCCGCGCGCCCGATCAGCGGGAGGTGGCGGTGCTGAACGTCGGCTATGCGGACGGCTATCTGCGTGGTTTCTCCTCTACCGGCGCGGCGCTTGCCGACGGCGTGCGCCTGCCCGTGCTCGGCCGCGTCTCGATGGATCTCCTGATCGTCGATGTCAGCCAGGTGCCTTCGCTGGGCGAGGGGGACTGGGTGGAGCTGGACTATGATCTGACGCTGGCGGCGGCCCAGTCCGGTCTCTCGCAATATGAGTTGTTGACGGGCCTTGGCGCGCGCTACGAGCGCGTCTGGCGCTGATCAGGAGCTGGGCGCCATGGTCAGGGTGCCATGCGCCCCGCGCACGGCTTCCCGCAACCCGCGGATCAGCTGCAGCACCGTCGCCGGCTTCCTGATCGCGCGGCAATTGGCGAATTCCTGGCTGTAGCCAAGATCCTCGTAGCCGGTGCAGAACAGGAAGGGGATGCCGAGGCGCCGCAAGGAGCGCGCCAAGGGAAACACCGGCATTCCGCCGAGATCGACATCCAGTATGGCCACATCCGGCCGGCTCTTTTCGGAAAGAATGCGATTGGCGTCCTCGATGGAACCGGCCACGCCGACAACGGACCAACCATACTCCTCCAGTGACTTGGACATCTGCATCGCGAGCAGCGGTTCGTCCTCGACGATGAGCAACGTGCCGAGTTTCTCGCTGTCGTCAGTGCGCTGGGACGCGCCTTCCTGTCTTACCGGTTCCCCCATTGCAGGCCTGCCTTCTCTCGGCCGTCTCTCCGTGCCGATTTGCAAAACGCTCTCCGGCAGATTCAGTTCCAGGCGATAGCCATCGCGGGCCCAATGATGCTCAAAGTCACCGCAGAGCTGATTGTCCACGATCTGCTGGATCAGGTTGGTGCCGAAACCCATTTCCGCCGGGGCGGTTACCGGCGGGCCGCCGCTTTCCTGCCAGCTCAGATGGATGCCGTTCCCAGGCACCTGCTGCCAGCTGAGATGGACATGGCCATTGTACATGGACAGCGCGCCATATTTGACGGCGTTGGTGGCCAGCTCGTGGATGAGCATGCCCACCGGCTGGACCGCCCGGGGCGAGAGCTTGACGTCCGGACCCTCGCAAGTGAAGTTCGCCAGATCGGCATAGGTGCCGAGCTCGTCGTCCGCCACCTGACGCAGGGACGCACCTTTCCAGCGTCCGCGTGCCAGCAGGCCGTGGGCGCGGGACATGGCGGCGATGCGCCCTGCCAGCGATTCGGCATAAGCCTCGCGCGTCGGGGCCTCGGTGAGTGACACGAGGGAGGACACGATCGCGAGGATGTTCTTGGCCCGGTGATCGACTTCCCGGGCCAGCAAGGCCTGGGCTTCCTCATTGGCCTTTCGTTCTGTGATGTCGCGCAGGATCACGGTCGAGAGGCGCTCGCCGCCCACCTGGGCTTGCGAGATCGATGCCTCGACGGGGAATTCCTCGCCATTCGCGCGCAGGGCGCTGATGGCGCCGAGCGCGCCCATGCGCCGTCCGGTCTCCCCGGTCGTGGCAAAGCGGACGATATGTGCCGCATGGCCCGCACGGAAACGTTCCGGAATGAACTGCTCGATCGGCGCACCCATGGCTTCAGGCGCTGAAATGCCGAACATCTGCTCGGCGGCGGGATTGAAAAAGATCACGCGCTGCGCGGCATCGATGCTGATGATCGCATCCATGGCAGAAGCAATGATCGCCTGAAGCCGATCGAGCTTCTGTACTTGCGTGACGTCGCCGTCGGTCGAACCAGGCAGCATAGACGAGCACTCCCGTCCATTGATTCGTTATGTTCCACTTCGCTTGTAACTGCGTTGGCTAGAAAGCAGAACTAAAAAAGATATTCTGCGCGGCGCTTGTACAGGCAATGCCGCTCACTTTGTTTGCGGAATGCCACAGGTCGCTTTCCGGCGGCCGCGAGCAGAATTGTCCGGAAAAGGATGGCGGGGTCTGGCCCTGCTATTCAGGTCGGTGGACAAGCGCCGGGAATCAGGGATCCCCGGCGCGATCCGCCTTCAGCGCTCCACGCACATCGCGATGCCCATGCCGCCGCCGATGCACAGCGTGGCGAGGCCTTTCTTCGCGTCGCGGCGGCCCATTTCGTAGAGAAGGGTCGTGAGGATGCGGGCGCCCGAGGCGCCGATCGGGTGGCCGATGGCGATTGCGCCGCCGTTCACGTTCACGATGTCGGGGTTCCAGCCCAGTTCCTTGCCTACGGCCAGCGCTTGCGCGGCGAAGGCTTCGTTCGCTTCGATGAGATCGAGGTCGGCGAGGGACCAGCCCGCCTTCTCGAGCGCCTTGCGGGAGGCGGGCGCCGGGCCGATGCCCATGACGGAGGGATCGACGCCGCAGGTCGCCCAGCTTGCGATGCGGGCCAGCACCGGTGCGCCGCGCCGCGCGGCTTCCTCGGCGCTCATCAGCACCAGCGCCGCCGCGCCGTCGTTGAGGCCGCTGGCATTGCCGGCCGTGACAGTGCCGTCCTTCTTGAAGGCAGCCCGCAGCCCGGCCATCGCCTCGATGGTTGCCCCGGCGCGGATATATTCGTCGGTATCGACGATGGTGTCGCCCTTGCGGCCCTTGACGGTGACGGCCGCGATCTCGTCCACGAACCGCCCCGCCGCGCGCGCGGCTTCCGCCTTGTTCTGGCTGGCGGTGGCAAAGGCATCCTGCGCCTCACGCGTGATCTGATATTTCTCGGCGACATTCTCGGCCGTGATGCCCATGTGATAGCCATTGAAGGCATCCATCAGACCGTCATTCACCATGGTGTCGATCAGGCTGACATTGCCCATCTTGGTGCCGCCGCGCAGCTGCTGCGCATGGGGGGACAGCGACATGCTTTCCTGTCCGCCAGCGATCATGATCGCGGCGTCGCCGGTGCGGATCGCCTGGGCGGCGAGCGCGACGGAGCGCAGGCCCGAACCGCAGACCTGATTGATCGTGAAGGCCGTCCGGTCAACCGGGATGCCGGCATTGACGGCCGCCTGGCGCACCGGGTTCTGGCCCTGCGCGGCGGTGAGCACTTGCCCGAAGATCACTTCCGAGACTTCGGCCGGGGAAACGCCCGCCTGCTCCAGCGCGGCGAGGATGGCGACACGGCCAAGTTCATGGGCCGGGGTGGCGGCGAAGCTGCCGAGGAAGCTGCCGACCGGTGTGCGCTTGGCGGCAGTGATGACGATATCGGTCATGCTTGACGAATCCCTTGGTTGAGGCGCGGGCAGGGCATGCCCGCGCGCGTGTCAGTCGTCCGCGGGCGCCTGTAGCATCAGCCGCCGCAGCGTGAAAGCCAGTCGCTCAGTCCTCTCCAGAGGCTTTCCTGCGCCCGTCCGCCGATCATCATGCCGACATGGCCGAGCGCGAGGTCGATGCGTTCGCCGGCGGGTGGCGTGGTCGTCGCGGGGACGATCCGGTCCGTGGTGGACGCCACCGCGAGCGTCGGGCAGTCCAGCGCCGCCGGATCGACGCGCGTGCCGTTGATCGACCACGCGCCGCCCCCTGTCATATTGGCGCCGTAGCATCGTTCCGCAAGATCACGGCCGGCCCCGAGCGTCAGTGGCGCGCCTTCATTGGCCCAGTCCTCCAGCGCGATGAAGCCGTGATAAGCGGGGGTATCTTCCTCCATCTCGCCGAACTTTGCATATTTGGCGATCGTGCGCTCGGGATCGAGCGACCAGAAACCCGACTGGAAAACTTCCATCGGCACGAGCCCAAGCGCTTCGCAGCCGGCCCGGGCATTGTCCCATGTCGCCGCCAGCCGGGTGCGGAAGGCTTCGTCATAGCGGGAGAAGTCCCATGGCGCGGCGATGGTCGCGACGCCTGCCGCGGGTCGGCCCTGCGCGGCGAGCCGGGCAGCCGCACCCAGAGCGAGCGTGCCGCCCAGGCAATAGCCCACGAGCAGCGGCGGCCGTTCCCATCGCGTGGCCAGCGGCAGCAGCAGCGCCTCGACATGATCGGCCAAGTCGCTTGGTGCATCGGCCTGCGAGGGATGTCCCCAGTCCAGCAGATAGGCGTCATGCCCTTCGCGCAGCAGGAAGCGCAGCAATGACCGCCGCGGCGTCAGGTCCAGCACATCGGGCGGATTGATGAGCGAGGGCACGAGGATCACCGGCGATCGCCCGCTTTCCGGCCTCGCGCCCTGTTGTGCATCGCCGTTTCGCGTGAGCAAGGTGGCGCGTCCATGTTGCGCAACGGGGCTTGGAGGATCGGGCTCGATCCGCCGCGGCGCGCTCTGATATCGCCGCAGGCCGGCGAAGGCGCGTCGCCGCAATTCGGCATCCTGTGCCGTCACGGACCACAAAATGGAAAGAAACAGCGGGAGCGGACGCGGTCCATGTTGCGATGCGGAAAGAATCGATGCTATGCTGCGGCCTCCGGAGGTTGGAGGATCAGATATGGCGCGGACGAAATCGGGTGGCGAATCAGGTACCATTGTCATCAAGAAGTACGCCAACCGCCGCCTCTATGACACGGAAACCTCCAGTTATATCACGCTAGAACTTCTTTCGCAGATGACCCGGGAAGGCCGCGACTTCGTCGTCGTGGACGCCAAGTCCGGGGAAGACATCACGCACAGCGTGCTGACCCAGATCATCATGGAGGAAGAGCAGCGGGGCGAGAACCTGCTGCCGGTCAGCTTCCTGCGCCAGCTCATATCGCTCTATGGCGATTCCATGCAGTCGATGGTGCCGCAATATCTCGAAGCGAGCATGGAAGCCTTCCGCAAGAACCAGCAGCAGTTTCAGGAAGCCATGCAGGGCGCGTTTGCCGGCGGCCCCTTCGCGGAGATTGCCAAGCGGAACATGGAAATGCTGAATGCCGCCGCAAATGCCTTCAAGCCCGGTGGCGCCGTCAAGCCGAAGGCCGAGACGGCCACGGACGAGGTCGCCGAGCTCAAGGCGCAGCTGGCGGCGCTCAATGCCAAGATTGACAAGCTCGGGGGCTGAAGCCTTCCATCGCCGCTGAGGTGCCCGGCGGCTGATCGCTGCCGGAAGAGCGCCTTCATCCGAAGGGGAAGCGCGCACCGACAGCCTGTCTCGCCCGTGCGAGAAGCATCACATGAAAGCGTGAAAGGGCACTGCCGCCAGTCGTGGGGTTTCTGGCGGTAGTCGGCCACGGCGTCTGCAGAGCGCCGGATGAATCATTCCCGGGCGACGCGAAGAACGCCGCCCGGGAATTCCGTCGTCAGAACTTGTAGCCGATCGACACGCCATAAGTGCGCGGCGGCAGCCAGGTGACGCCGATCAGGCGGCCCGTTGCGAGCGCGAAGGTGCTGCTCGGCCGGAACACGTCGAACAGGTTCTTCGCCCAGAGCTGCGCCCGGATGCGCCCGTCGTTGGTCTCATAGGCCAGCGAGGCGTCGACCATGGCATAAGCCGCGCTGCTCTCGATCTCCCGCATATACTCGCTGAAATATGTGCGGCTCTTGTACGAGACGTCGACGCTCGGCGTGAAGGTGCCGACCGGCGCAACCACGTCATATTCCCCATGGACGTTCCACGACCAGCGCGGGCTGTTGCGCGTGTCGTTGCCCGCGAGCTGGATCTCGCCGCCGCCCGGCGCACCGAAGGCGGTCGGGTCGGGATTGGTCACCGGATCATAGGGCGTGCCGCCGGCGATGTTGGCGGGATTGAGCGGATCGAGCGTCAGATAGTCGACGAAGTGGGCGTCCGTGTAGGACACCGCGCCGCTCAGGCGCAGGCCGCGAGCAGGGCGCAGCAGCACATCCATCTCGATGCCCTTGGCGCGGGTCTTGGCCGCATTCTCGAAGATCGTCGTGTAGCCGCTGGGGCCACCGGCGATCGTCTTGTTCAGCTGCAGGCCGTCCAGCGTGTAGCTGTAGCCGGAGAGATTGACCGTGAGCATGCGGCCGAAGCTCGCCTTGATGCCGACTTCGTGGTTGGTGATCGTCTCGGGGTCCACGATGGTGCGGCTGCCCGAGGCATTCTCGCCGGAGCCCGCCTTGAAGCCTTCCGAGTAGGTGTAATAGACGAGGATGTCGTCGCTGGCCTTCCACTCGATGCCCGCTTCCGGCGTGAAGTCGCGGAACGTCTTCTCGACATGCGTGCTTTCCGGCGTGTGGCGCACGATGGGGCCAAGGCCATTGCGCGTGATGATGATCGACGGGTTTTCCGATTCCACATGCTCGCTGCTCCAGCGCCCGCCGAGCTTGACCGTGAAGGCGGAGAGCGCATCCCCGAACATGCCAAGGCCGATGGCATACTGGCCGAAGATGGAGAAGGCGTCCGTCGACAGGTTGGACTTGGTGCACACGCGTTTGGGCGCGATGATCGTGCTGCCGCCGGTCACGCCGTCGGGCGAGTAGCCGCACAGATTATAGGCTTCAGCGAGACTGATGCCGGCAGCTTCCAGCACGGCGATGTTCTGCGCCATGCCGTTGCGGTTCTGCAGGCCGACATTGTCGATCGGGCGCTGACGCTCATGGAAGTAGAAGACGCCGATGGTGCCGTTGATCCACTCCGAGCTCAGGCCCAGCCGCAGCTCGTTGCTCCACTGCTTGCTGTCGATGCGGCGCTCCTGCACGGTCGTTGCCTGGCCGTTGGTCGGCAGGCTGTCGATGACGGCGGACAGGTCGAGGTCCTGGAACAGCGAGCTCTTGAACGAGCGGTAATTCGCGATGTTGCTGATCGTGAGGGCATCGTTCAGCGGCACTTCGAGCGTGCCGGTGAAGGCATAGGTCTCGGTCTCGGTGCCGGGATCGGATTCGGTCGCGAGGTCGCGCGGATGCGTGGCATAGCCGCCCACGCCGAGCGGTGCGAGGCGCGCCACGCCCGGGAAGGACGCGCGCAGATAATGGATCGCGCCGGATGCGTCGCTCTGGCGGAAATATTCGCCGGCGAGCAGCAGCGAGGCTTCCGGCCCGAGGTCGAACTCAATCTGCGCACGGCCCATCCGCCGGTTGAGATCGTCGACATCCTTGCCGGAGACCGGATTCATGCCGAAGCCGTCCCGATCCTCGGTCTTGATCGCGAGGCGGGCGCGGATGCTGTCGGTGATCGGTCCGCTCACCGCCGCTTCCGCGGTCAGGGCATTGTAGTTGCCGTAGGAAAAGCGGCCATAGCCCTGCAGCGTGGCGGTGGGCTTGGCCGTGATGACGTTGATCGAGCCGCCCACGGCATTGCGGCCGTAGAGCGTGCCCTGGGGGCCGCGCAGCACTTCGAGGCGCTCAAGGTCGAACAGCGAGGTCAGCTGCGCTTCCGCGCGCGCCACATAGGCGCCGTCGACATGGAAGGCGACGCCGGTCGAGCTGCCGGTGGTCGACGTGTTGGCGCCCACGCCGCGAATGAAGATCTTCGCCTGGTTGAAGTCGCTGCCGAAGTTCACGGAGGGGACGATGGTCTGCAGGTCGGAGATGCTGCTCACGCCCGCATTGACGATGCGGTCCGCGCTGAGCGCGCTCACGGCGGCGCTCACGTCCTGAAGCGACTGCTCGCGCTTCTGGGCCGTGACGATGATCTCGTCGCCATAGGTGTCGGCGGTGGTGGTGGAGCCTTGCGGCTGGGTGCCCTGCGCGAAGGCGCTGGTGGATGCGAGAAGAATCGCTGGTGCAACAAGCAATGTCTTCATGGTCTCTCTCCTCTTTCTCTCGAGGTTGTGGGTGCCCCGGGCTGATTGCCCCCAAGCGAAGCGCGTGGATCGATGCAAGCGGGAAGGCGTGCTGACGGCGCCGGAGATCGACGATCTTCCAACTCCTGTTGCTTTTATGACGCGTGCTATTGCATGCAGGACACGGGTGATTGCGAAACATGCATTTGCTGCACCGAGGGACGCGCTCGGCCGGCGGTCCACTGCCCGATCGCTGCACCCGTGCAGCCCGGGCCTATCGAGTGCTTTTTATTTGAGGCCGGCCGCTCTAAAGGCCGTCTCCGGTCCATTTCTCACCAAGAAGTCGCAGCGATGAGCATTCCCAATATCAAGCATGCCCTGCCCGTCACCCGCCAGAAGGATTTCGCCGCCTGGTATCAGGCCGTCATCAGCGAGGGCGATCTGGCCGAGGAAAGCGGCGTGCGCGGCTGCATGGTCATTCGCCCGTGGGGCTACGGCATCTGGGAGCGCATCCAGAAGCTGATGGATGCGCGCATCAAGGCGGCAGGGGTTGAGAACTGCTACTTCCCGCTGTTCATCCCCTTGTCCTTTTTCGAGAAGGAGGCCGACCATGTCGATGGCTTTGCCAAGGAGATGGCGGTCGTCACGCATCATCGGCTCAAGGCTATCGACGGCAAGCTCCAGCCGGATCCGGATTCGAAGCTGGAGGAGCCGCTGGTCGTCCGGCCGACATCGGAGACGGTGATCGGGCAGGCGATGAGCCGCTGGGTGCAGAGCTGGCGGGACCTGCCGCTCATGGTCAACCAGTGGGCCAATGTCGTGCGCTGGGAAATGCGCACCCGCATGTTCCTGCGCACCAGCGAGTTCCTCTGGCAGGAAGGGCATACTGCGCATGTCGACGAGGCGGATGCCCGCAAGGAGACGATGCGCGCGCTGGAGATGTATCGCGATTTCGCCGAGACGGAGCTCGCCATGCCGGTGATCGCGGGCGAGAAGCCGGAAAATGAGCGCTTCCCCGGCGCCGTCGCCACTTATTCCATCGAGGCGATGATGCAGGACGGCAAGGCGCTGCAGGCCGGCACGTCCCATTATCTGGGCACCGGTTTCGCGGAAGCGGCGAACATCCGCTATCAGGATGCGGAAGGGCAGCAGCAGTTCGCGCACACCACGAGCTGGGGCACGTCCACCCGCATGATCGGCGGCGTCATCATGGTGCATGGCGACGATGACGGGCTGCGCTGCCCGCCGATGATCGCGCCGTGGCAGGTCGTCATCGTGCCGATGCTGCGCGACAATCCGGAAGACGAGGCGGTGATTGCCTATTGCGCGGCGCTGGCGAAGGCGCTCGGCGAAGTGGATGTGTTCCGCGAGCCGCTGCGCGTGCTGCTGGACCGCAAGCCGATCAAGGCCGCCAACAAGCGCTGGTCCTGGGTGAAGAAGGGCGCACCGATCATCGTCGAGGTGGGCGGGCGTGATGTCGCGGGGGGGAACGTCTCCGTGCTGCGCCGCGACCGGCTCTACAACGACGCCGGCAAGCTCGCGAGCGCGATCCTCCCGAAGGACGATTTCATCGCGCGCGCGGCCGAGACGCTGAAGGACATCCAGGCGACGCTCCACGCCGATGCGAAGAGCCGGCTCGAGGCGAACATCCGCCGCGACGTGACCGACAAGGCCGCGCTCGCCGCCGCGTTCGAAGGGGACAAGCCCGGCTGGGTCGAGGTGGAATGGGCCAGGCCGACCGGCGCCGCGCTCGACGCGGTCGAGGAGTGGCTGAAGGGGGAGAAGCTCACCCTGCGCAACACCCCGCTCGACGCCGCGCCGGCCACCGGCACCTGCATCTTCACCGGCGAGACGGCGGTGGAACGGGTGATCGTCGGCCGGAGCTACTGATCCGGAGCCATCCCGGCCGCGCGCATCGCGGCATGGGCGCGGACTCTGCTGGTCTGAATCCGGAAGCGGCGCCCCTGTTTCGCATCAGGTCGTCGCACGATCCACTCTGATGGGCGGCAGGATCACGCGTTCCGCCTCGTTGGTTCATCTGGCAGAAAGGTGTCCCTGAACAGCCTGAGCCGGGGCAGTTCGAGGGAGGGGAGTCCGAGGGAGAATTTTATGCGTTTCATGTCCGGAAAACCCAGTCACCATCTTCTTGCGCTCGCCATGCTGGCCATGCCGGTCTCCGGCGGCCTGATGGCGCAGACGCAGGCTGCAGGCAGCGACGACGTCGCCGCCGGCGACGACATCAATATCTACGGGCAACGGATCGACGGACCCGAGGTCAAGGGCTTCATTTCCGCGCGCAAGGATAACCGGCTGCAGGTCACGACCGAGGACGGCTCGCGGACAGTTGTCGCCTTTGACGAGGCGACCAAGCTCAAGGCCACCAGCGGCCTGTTCGGCCGGCGCACCACGCCGACGACGGAATCGCTGCTCAATGGTCTTCCGGTGACCATCAAGACCGCCCAGCTGGAAAACGGAGAGCTGGTGGCACGGCAGATCACGTTCAAGAACAATGATTTCAAGACCGCCGCGATGATCCGCACCGGCACGGCGCAGGGCTTCGAGGAGCAGACCGCAGCCACCGAAGCGCTGCGCGGCCGCGTTGCCGATATTGACCAGTATAATGTCAAGAACACGATCAACGTGAATTTCGATACCGGCAAGGCCGTCCTGTCCGAGCAGGCGAAGGCCGATCTGTGCAATGCCGCCGCGACGGCCGAAGGCATGGACAATGCCCTGCTGCTCGTCATCGGATATACCGATGCGACCGGAAGCGAGGATTTCAATCAGGTGCTGAGCGAGAAGCGCGCCGCGCGCGTCGTCAATTATCTGCAGCAGGCCTGCCGCTGGAAGCCCTACCGCATGCTGACGCCGACCGGTATGGCGATGGCGGACCCGGTGGCAGACAACACGACGCCAGAAGGCAAGGCGCAGAACCGCCGCGTCGCGGTGAACGTTCTGGTCAGCAAGGCCGTCGAAGGTTTGTAAGCGCCTGGGGGCGGGCCGCGCTCGCCCCCGGGCTCCCGGGCCACGGGTCTGCACGGCTCGGTCCGAAGGGCTCCCGCGACAGCGGGGGCCCTTATTTTTCTAGCAGTCGCGGCATCAGTTCCACGAAGTTGCAGGGCCGGAACCGGCTGTCGAGCTGGTGCACAAGGATCTGGTCCCAGCCGTCCTTCACCGCGCCGGTCGAACCGGGGAGCGCGAACACATAAGTGCCGCGCGTGACGCAGGCGCAGGCGCGGGACTGGATGGTCGAGGTGCCGATCGACTGGAAGCTGATCCAGCGGAACAGCTCTCCGAAGCCGGGAATGGGCTTGTCCTGGATCTTCTCGATCGCCTCGGGCGTCACGTCGCGGCCGGTCACGCCGGTGCCGCCCGTGGTGATGATGACGTCGATCTGCGGATCGTCGATCCAGCGATGCATGTGGGCGAGGATGTCCTCGACGCTGTCCCGGCTGATCTCGCGTGCCTTGAGCACATGGCCGGCGGTGGCGATGCGCTCGGCGAGGAGATCGCCGGAGCGGTCGTCGAGGCGAGTGCGACTGTCCGAGACGGTCAGGAGCGCGATGTTGACCGGCAGAAACGGCCGGCTGTCATCATTGGGCACCGAAGACGACCCCACTGGGCTCCATGCGCACCGCCACGGTCTGGCCGCTGTCCGGGAAGCGGGTCCACAGGCCCTGCGCCATGGCCGCGAGCGCCGGCGAAGTGCCTTTCTCGTCCATCTGGTAGATCCAGTAATTGCGCAGCACCGCGTTCAGATAGGCCCGCGTCTCGTAATAAGGCACGGATTCGATGAAGAGCAGCGGATCACCCTCGTCACGCACCTGGACGTTCCATTTCTCGATCGGCACCGGCCCGGCATTGTATGCGGCGACGACCTTGGGCAGCAGCCCGCCCGTGGCGCGCATGCGGCTGAGCTTCTTGAGATAGAGCTGGCCCAGCGCGAGGCTGACCGAGGGATCATAGAGCTGGTCGTCCGAGAAGCTCATGCCCGCGTCGGCGGCCAGTTCGCCGCCGGTGCCGGGGCGCACCTGCATCACGCCGCGTGCGTCCGCCTGGCTGCGGGCGTTGGTCTGGAAGCGCGATTCCTGCAAGGCATGCGCATAGACCAGCGCGCGGTCGACCTGCCAGCCATTCACCGGAGTCCAGTCCGGGCGCGGATAGCGTGCATAAGCGGCGGACATGCGGCCGCTGGGCGATCGCTGCGCGAGCCAGAGCTGCGTGGTGGGCAGCGAGAGATCGGACGCGAGATGGACGAGCGCCGTGTAATGGCTATCACCGCTCAGCGCCGCTTCGTGACGCAGCACTTCGTCGGCTTCCGCGCTGCGCCCGAGCGATGCGAGGATCACGGCATTGCGGACATTGGCGCGTGTCGAGAGTGCGGCCCATTCCTCCGCCGAGACATGCCCGCGCGCGAGCGTGGCGCTCGGGCCGAGGCCCAGCGTCTCGCGGGCGAGCAGCCCGTAGAAGGTCTCTTCGTCGCGGGCGGCGGCGCGCAGTAGGGCATTCACGCGCTCGGGGCGCCGGTCGGCCATCACTGCGCGCGCCGCCCAGAAATAGCTGCCGCTGCGCATGTCCGCGTCGGCGCTGTTGACTGCGGCCTGGTAGAAAGCGGTGGCGGCGGCATTCCATTGCTTCTGGCGCCAGGCGGCGAGGCCGGCGACCCATTGCGCCGGGGCAAGGAAGGCGCCGCTGCCGCCCTGCGCTGCCATGTCGGCGAGGCGCCGGGCATTGGCGATGTCACCGCAGATATAATAGGACCAGGCGAGCCGCTGGCGCAGTTCGGTGCGACCCTCGATGGTCAGGTCCGCCTCGGCGATCGAGAGCAGGGATTCGCCGTCCGCCGGCTTGTCGTCCTTGATATACTGGAGAAGCTGGCCGCGCAGCTTGTCGGCCGCGGTATCGCCGGAGATCGCGCGCAGGATGCGCCGCTGGGGCGATGTACCGGTCCACATGAGCTGCCGGGTCGCGGGCAGATCGGGCAGGAGCTGCGCGCCGCGCTTCTTGGCCAGGGCAGCGAGCCGCTCGGCCTGGGGCAGGGTGGGCGCCTTGGCGAGAATGTCGAGCAGGTCGAACAATTCGACGCGCGGCGAGCCCTTGGCGAGATAGAGTTCGGCGAGCAGGTGCGCGCGCATGCTGTCCGTCTCGTCGAGCGCGAGGATCGCGGTCTTTGCCTCGGCCCAGCGTTGGTCATTGAGCGCGGCGACCACCACGCCATAGCGCGCGCGCTCGTCCGCGCTGACCGGCACGATCGCCGATCCTTTCTGCGCGATGGCCGTCGCTGCCGTCGGGGCCGCCGCTGCCGGAGCGGCGAGTCCACCGAAGCTTATCGCCGCGAGAAGCGCGGCCATCCTTGCGCGAGTCATCCGTTCAATACCCCATGGAGCAGGCGCAGGGCCTGCCAGCTTCTGGCCTTCGCTGCCGGCCGGTTCATCAGCAGATCCGGCCCGGGCAGCGCGACCGCGCTCGTCCCGCCGCCTGAATGGGCGATCTCGGGCAGGATGTCCATGCCCGGCCGCCATGGCGCGCCGATCAGGGCGCGGCTGGTGCGATCGCTCAGGATCACGGCGCCGCCGGGCCGGGCAAGGCCCAGATAATGCGTCATCCGCCCCGCGAGCTGCGCCAGCGTCGCTTCGTCGAGCAGGGAGCCGGGCGGGCGCCGTGTTGCGAGCGAGGCGATTGCCATGTCATCGGCGTTCAGCCCCAGGCTGGCCGTCATCGCCTCGACGAAATGCCGCTGCTCGGGCGCCAGTACCGTCTCGCTGTCGCTCGCCTGCGCCCATGGCATCTCGACGATGAACAGCAAGCGCATCTGTTCGCGCAGCGGCGGCAGGATCTGCGGGCCGCTCCATGTAGCTTCCGGCTGGTCCGGATCACTGGCGAGCCAGGCAAGGAAAGCGGGGAGATCGCCCGGCATCGGCGTGGCAATGGCGGCCGGGGCAGGGGCGTGCGCGACCGTGCTCGTCGTCAGGGCAGGCGCCGCCGATATTTCGGGCGGCTGCGCCCGATCGGCACCCGGCGTCTCCTGCCAGAACGGCGCCGGACGCGCCGTCCGCCAGCCATGGGCGCCGGATTCGGTCGCGCAGTGCAGTCCCGCATCGCGCCACCACAGCGCGTAGGACCGGACCGCCTCCTCCAGACTGCTTTGTTCTCTACCCCGCATCGCGTTGCTAAGAGACAGAGGTTGACGGCGCGGTCAACTCTGCCGCATCGCGGGTGACCGCAAGACGTTTGAGAATTGCGGCGACCGGACCCCGGTCGATGCTACGGAGAGCCATCATGTCCGAACGGGAATCCATGCCATATGACGTGGTGATCGTTGGCGGCGGGCCCGCGGGCCTGAGCGCCGCGATCCGCCTGAAGCAGCGCGCCGCCGAAACCGGCGCCGAGCTCAGCGTCTGCGTGCTGGAAAAAGGTTCGGAAATCGGCGCGCATATTCTCTCGGGCGCCGTGATCGATCCCAGGGCGCTGGACGAGCTTCTGCCGGACTGGCGGAACACGGATTGCCCGCTCGCCCAGGTGCCCGTCACCGAGAATGTCCACTGGTTCCTCAGTGCGTCCGGCAAGGTGGCGATCCCGCATATCTTCACGCCGCCCTTCATGCACAACAAGGGTACCTACACAGGTTCGCTGGGTTCGCTGTGCCGCTGGCTGGCGGAGCAGGCGGAAGGGATGGGCGTGGAAATCTTCCCCGGCTTCCCGGCCGCCGAGATCCTCTATCATGAGGACGGGTCGGTGAAGGGCGTCGCCACCGGCGACATGGGCATCGCGCGCGACGGCAGCCGCAAGCCCGATTATCAGCCCGGTCTCGAGCTTCACGCGCGCTACACGCTCTTTGCCGAGGGCGCGCGCGGCCATCTCACCAAGCAGCTCAAGGCGCGCTTCGATCTGGAGGCGGATTGCGATCCCCAGACCTACGGGCTGGGCTGCAAGGAGCTGTGGGACATCGATCCGGCGAAGCATGTGCCCGGCCGCGTCATCCACACGCAGGGCTGGCCGCTGACGGACGCTTATGGCGGAGGCTTCCTTTATCATCAGGCGAACGGGCAGGTGGCGCTCGGCTTCGTGGTCGGTCTGGGTTACCGCAATCCCCATCTCAGCCCGTTCGAGGAATTCCAGCGCTGGAAGCAGCATCCCGCCATCCGCGTGGTCCTGGAAGGCGGCAAGCGCGTTTCCTATGGCGCGCGCGTCATCAATGAAGGCGGCTGGCAGTCCGTGCCCCGTCTGGTGATGCCCGGCGCGGCGCTCATCGGCTGCTCGGCCGGCTTCGTGAACGTGCCGCGCATCAAGGGCACGCATACTGCCATGAAGTCCGCGATGCTGGCGGCCGACGCCGCTTTCGATGCGGTCACGGCGGATCGCTCCGGCGACACGCTGGAGGCCTATCCCGCTGCTCTCGAGACGAGCTGGGTGGCGGACGAGCTCAAGATGGTGCGCAATGCCGGGCCCGCGCTGGCCCGGTTCGGCAACACGCTCGGCACGCTGGCGGCGGGCATCGACATGTGGATGCGCCAGCTGCGCATCGGCCTGCCGATCACGCTGCGCAACAAGGCCGATCACACCAAGCTCTGGCGCAGGGACCAGTGCCACAGGATCGACTATCCCCGGCCCGATGGCGTCATCAGCTTCGATCGCCTCTCGTCGGTGTTTCTCTCGGGCACGAATCACGAGGAGGACCAGCCGGTCCATCTGCAGCTCAAGGACCCGGACGTGCCGATCCGCTATAATCTGCCGCTCTATGACGAGCCGGCCCAGCGTTACTGCCCGGCCGGCGTCTATGAGGTGCTGACGGACGAAGAAGGCGAGGCCCGGTTCCAGATCAACGCGCAGAACTGCGTCCACTGCAAGACCTGCGACATCAAGGATCCGTTGCAGAACATCAATTGGGTCGCGCCCGAGGGCGGCGGCGGTCCGACTTATCCGAACATGTGAAGGGTCTGCACCGTCGCCGGGACGGCTTTCGTCAGCGATGGCTTCGGGCCCCGCACATTGGCATTGCCGATGAACGGATAATGCGGTTATCCAGATCGTCTACGATCTACGATCAATCTTTTGATCTTGAGGGGGCTCGATGATGGGACAATTGCCGCGGCTTTCGCGCCGCCAGTGGCTTGCCGGGGCGGGGGGTGCGCTTTTCCTGGGAGCGAACCTTGCGCGCTCCCCTGTCGTCCGGGCCGCCGAGCCGGATCTGGCGGAGCTCAAGAGCCTCACCGGCGGTCTTGCCCCCATCAGCACGGCGGAGCGCGCTGCGCGCGTGCAGCGGGCGCAGGCGCTCATGCGCGAGAACGGGATCGGCGCGGTGCTCATCGAGCCGGGTTCGAGCCTCGTCTATTTCACCGGCATCAAATGGTGGCGCAGCGAGCGGCTGACCGCCGTGATCCTACCAGCCGAGGGCGAGGCAGGCATCGTCACGCCGTTCTTCGAGGCGCCTTCCATCGAGCAGATGCTGGACATCAAGGCGGAGGTGCGCGTCTGGCAGGAGGATGAGGATCCGCTCAAGCTTGTCGCCGGGTTCCTGAAGGATCGGGGCCTTGCCGGGCGGCCGGTCGGCATCGAGGAGACCGTGCGCTATTTCGCCATCGACGGATTGAAGCGCGCCTTGCCGGACGTGAAGCTGGTGTCGGCCAATCCCGTGGTGCGCGGTTGCCGGATGCGCAAGACGCCGGCCGAGATCGCGCTGATGCAGGGCGCGAACGACGTGACCATGGCGGCCTATCGCTGGGTCTATCCGCGTGTCGAGAAAGGCATGAGCCAGGCGGACCTTGCCGGGCTTATCGAGGCGGCGAGCATCAGGCTGGGCGGCGAAGCCCCGGGCTCGCTCATCCTCATTGGCGAAGGCACAGCCTATCCGCATGGCAGCATCGTGCCGGAAACGGTGGGCGAGGGGCGCGTCGTGCTGTTCGATTGCGGCTGCTCGGTGAAGGGCTATGCGTCCGATATCTCGCGCACATTCGTCTACGGGACGCCCAGCGCACTGCAGCGCAAGGTGTGGGGCGAGATGGCGCGCGGCCAGCAGGTTGCAAACGCGGCCGCAAAGATCGGCACGCCTGCCGGCAAGGTGGACGATGCCGTGCGCGCTTACTATGAATCGCTGGGCTATGGGCCGCGCTACACGCTACCCGGCCTCTCCCATCGC
This sequence comes from Sphingobium sp. SYK-6, assembly GCF_000283515.1. Classification (GTDB taxonomy): domain Bacteria; phylum Pseudomonadota; class Alphaproteobacteria; order Sphingomonadales; family Sphingomonadaceae; genus Sphingobium; species Sphingobium lignivorans. The sequence continues at coordinate 2,636,084 of NC_015976.1, read as the reverse complement.
ACAGGCCATGGCATCGGCATGGACGGGCATGAGCCGATCAATCTCGTCCATGGCGAGACAACGCCGCTGGCCGAGGGCATGTGCTTCTCGAACGAACCGGGCATCTACCTGCCGGGTCAGTTCGGCATGCGGCTGGAAGATTGCTTCCACATGACGGCCACGGGTCCCAAATGGTTTACCGAGCCGCCAACGTCGATGGATGCGCCGTTCGGCTGAGCGAGCGGCGAAGGCAAGCCGGCGGTGGAGCAGGTTGCGATGCGAACCTTCTCCACGCGTCCGGCAGCGCGCCGATTATAGCGATCGGCGTCCGGTGATGAGCTGGAACACGAAAATCACCCCTGCCACCAGCAGCAGCAGGTGAATGAGGCCGCCGCCGACCTGAGCGACGAAACCGAGCAGCCACAGCACGAGCAGCACGGCGATGATGGTCCAGAGCATGGAGCATTCTCCCGATCAATGATGAACAGACCATCATGAGACGGTCCGGGCGCCGGAAAGTTCCGCGAGCCGATCGCCAGCGGTGGACGCGCCTGTCCCAATCAGCGCAAGACAAGCGGCCGGGAGCGCCGCTAAGAGGGCGTCCATGCAGGTCCCGGCTCTTTCCGAAATAGCGTTTGCGAAAGTCAATCTGGCGCTCCATGTCCGCGCGCGCCGGGCAGATGGCTATCATGAGCTGGAAAGCCTGTTCGCCTTCTGCGCGGATGGCGACGTGCTGGGCGGGACGGCGCGCGAGGACGGCGCGCTGACGCTGGCGATCGAGGGGCCGTTCGCCGATGATCTGTCCGCCGGGGAGGACAATCTCGTCCTGCGGGCGGCGCGGGCGCTGCGCGAGGCCGCGGGCATCCGGTCCGGGGCCGATCTGATGCTCGACAAGCGCCTTCCCGTCGCGTCCGGGATTGGTGGCGGCTCGGCGGATGCGGCGGCGACCCTGCGCCTCCTGCTGCGCCTGTGGAGCATTTCCCCGGCTGATGTTGATCTGGCGCGCATCGCCGCCGGGCTCGGCGCGGATGTGCCGGCCTGCCTCGGTTCGCACACTGTGTTCGGCGCGGGGATCGGCGACAAGCTGGAGCCGGTGGCGCTCGATCTGGCCGACATGCCGGTCCTGCTCGTCAATCCGCTGGTCGCCTGCCCGACGGGCCCGGTGTTCGCGGCGTGGGACGGGGAGGATCGCGGTCCGCTCGATCCGCGCGACTGGGCGCGCGGGCGCAACGATCTTGCCGCGCCCGCCATGGACCTGGTGCCGGAGATCGACGAGGTACTGGCCGTGCTGCGCGCGCAATTGCCACGCCTCGCCCGGATGTCCGGCTCGGGCGCCACCTGTTTCGGCCTGTTCGCCAGCACGGCCGAGCGGGATGCCGCCGCGACGCGCATCGACCGGGATCATCCCGACTGGTGGACGCTCTCCACGCGCCTGCGCTGAAGAGCGGCAACTCTCCGGCCGGCACAGCCTCTTCCGGCGAAGCGATCCTGCCTCTAGGATGGGCCGATGACGTCTCCCTTCCATATCCTCGGCGACAGCGGCGCGCCGATCCTCATCGTCGCGGACCATGCCTCCAATGCGGTGCCGGAGGGTATCGATCTCGGCGTGCCTCCGGCGCTCATGGACGAGCATGTCGCGCTGGATATCGGCGTTGCCGAGGTGGCCGCGCTGCTCGTCCGGCGAGGCGGGTGCTGCGCCATCCTGGGCGGCGTCTCCCGCCTTGTGATCGATTATAATCGCGAACCCGATGCCGCCGGCCTTGTTCCCGTGCACAGCGATGGCCACCATGTCGAGGGCAATGGCACGGCTGACGTCGCCGACCGGCTGCTGCGTTTCTATGACCCCTATCATGCGCAGGTGGAGCGACTCGCCGGGCAGGCGCACCGGCCGTTCATCCTTTCCCTGCACAGCTTCACGCCCGGCCTGCGCAGCCGTCCGGAGGAAGCCCGTCCGTGGGAGATCGGCATTCTCTACAATGAGGATGATCGCGCCGCGCGCATCGCTATTCCGCTGCTTTCGGCCGCCGGACTCGTGGTGGGCGACCAGCAGCCTTATTCGGGCAAGCTGCTCAACGCCTCCATGAACCGCCATGCCGAGGCGCATGGTCGCCCTTATCTCGGCGTGGAGATGCGGCAGGACCTGGTGAACGACGCGGCGGGGCAGGCGCGCTTCGCGGAAATTCTGGGTCCGGTTCTGGAGCAATGCCGCAAGAGTCTTGCGTGAAAGGGCCCAAAGGTGGAAAGGGACCCGCAAAACGCAGAGGACTCCATGACCCACCAGTTCGACAAGTCGAAGCTCCCCAGCCGCCATGTTTCGGTCGGCGTCGAGAGCGCCCCGCACCGCAGCTATTATTATGCGATGGGCTGGAAGGAAGAGGATATTGCGAAGCCCTTCGTGGCGCTCGCCTCTGCCGGCAATGATTCCGCTCCCTGCAACACCACGCTCGACCAGCAGGCCGACTGGGCCCGGGAAGGCGTGATGGCGGCGGGCGGCACGCCGTTCCGCTTCAATACCATCACCGTGACCGACGGCATCGCCATGGGCCATCAGGGCATGAAGTCCTCGCTGGTGAGCCGGGAAGTGATCGCGGATTCGGTCGAGCTGTCGGTGCGCGGCCACTGCTATGACGCGCTGGTCGCTTTCGCCGGCTGCGACAAGTCGCTCCCGGGCATGATGATGGCGATGCTGCGCCTCAATGTGCCCGCCATCTTCGTCTATGGCGGCTCGATCCTGCCGGGGACCTACAAGGACCGCGACGATCTCACCGTCATTGACGTGTTCGAGGCCGTCGGGCGCTATTCCGCCGGTAATTGCCCGCTTGCCGAGGTCGTTGCTATCGAGAAGGCGGCCTGCCCCGGTCATGGCGCGTGCGGCGGGCAATATACCGCCAACACCATGGCCTGCGTGGCCGAGGCGATCGGCCTCTCGCTGCCCAACAGCAACATGGCGCCCGCGCCCTACAAGAGCCGGCAGGAAATCGCCGTGGCGGCCGGCAAGCAGATCATGGATGTGCTGGCCCGCAACATCCGCCCGCGCGACATCTGCACGCGCGAAGCGTTCGAGAATGCCGCGCGCATCGTCGCGGCGACCGGCGGCTCCACCAACGGCGCGCTGCACCTGCCCGCCATGGCGAACGAATGCGGCATCGCGTTCGACCTGTTCGACGTCGCGGAGATCTTCAAGACCACGCCCTACATGGCGGATCTCAAGCCCGGTGGCCGCTATGTCGCGAAGGACATGCATGCCGCCGGAGGCATCTACATGCTGATGAAGTCGCTGGCGCAGACCGGCCTGCTGCATCTCGACTGCATGACCGTGACCGGCAAGACGCTGGGCGAGAATATCGACGAAGTCACCTGGAACCCCGACCAGAAAGTGATCCACGACGCGAAGACGCCGATCACCCCGACCGGGGGCGTCGTCGGCCTCAAGGGCAGTCTCGCACCGGAAGGCGCGATCGTGAAGGTGGCGGGCATGAAGCGCCTGCAGTTCACCGGCACCGCCAAGGTGTTCGAGCGGGAGGAAGATGCGTTCGCGGCGGTCGAGGCGCAGCAGATCGTGGACGGCGACGTCGTCGTCATCCGCTATGAAGGGCCCAAGGGTGGCCCCGGCATGCGCGAGATGCTCTCCACCACGGCGGCGCTTTACGGGCAGGGGCTGGGCGAAAAGGTCGCGCTCATCACCGATGGCCGCTTCTCCGGCGGCACGCGCGGTTTCTGCATCGGTCATGTCGGGCCGGAAGCGGCGGATGGCGGCCCGATCGCGCTGATCGAAAATGGCGATACCATCGCTATCGACGCGGAAGCGGGCACCATCGATCTGCTGGTCGACGAGGCCGTGCTGGCCGAGCGCCGGGCGAAGTGGCAGCCGCGCACCAATGATTATCAGGCCGGCGCGCTGTGGCGTTATTCGCGCAATGTCGGCCCGGCCCGCACCGGCGCGGTCACGCACCCCGGCGCTCGCGCCGAAACGCATGTCTATGCGGATATCTAGGAGCGGCACTGGTCTGGCACGATCCGCTCCGCCGGCTCCGTCCGGGTCGGGGGCAAGCGTCGCCCGGTCGGCGGGCACTTTGCTGGTTTTCGCGACTGCGCTGCTGCTCGGCGCGTGCGGGCAGGCGGGACCGGGTAACGACGCCGATCCCGCCGCGCCCCCAGTCTCTCCCGCTGAAGCTGTGAAGCGCTGGGTGGATGGCGCTACTGACGGGCGGACTCGCATTCCCTGCGCCATGGACCGGGATACGCCCCTCGCGGAGGATTGCCGGATCGAAACCGTGGAGGATGCGCAGGGCCGGGTCTTCATCCTGTCGCGGCCCGACGGCGGGTTCCGCCGCGTGCGACTGGATGCCGATGGCACGCTCGCCGCCGCGGATGGCGCCATCGAGCCGCGCACCGCGCGGAGCGGTTCCGCCGTCGCGATCCTGTTTGGCGAGGAGCGCTATGCGCTGCCGGTGAGCGCGATCGAGGGCGGGCGCGTGCCATGAGAGCCGGCCCCATCCTGTCCGTCGCGCAGATGCGGGCGGCGGAGCAGGCGCTGTTCGATGCCGGCGTCGATCCTTACGCCCTGATGTGCCGCGCAGGCGAAGGCGCGGCGGAGGTGATCTGGCGCGCCGGCCATTTGCGCGAGACGCTGGTGCTCTGCGGTCCGGGCAACAATGGCGGGGATGGCTATGTCGTGGCGCGTGCGCTGCGCGATCTGGGCGTGCCGGTCCGGGTCGCCGCGCTGGCCGCGCCGGGGACCGACAGCGCCCGCAAGGCGCGCGCGGCATGGGGCGGTTCTGTGGAGACGCTGGAAGAGGCGGCACCTGCCGCGCAACTGGTCGACGCGCTGTTCGGCATCGGCCTGACGCGCGGCCTCGCGCCCGATCTCGCGGAAAGGCTGGCCCAGCTCGTCGATGCTGCGCAGCATAGCTATGCCATCGACGTGCCGAGCGGTGTGGAAAGCGATGCGGCGATCGCCTTGTCTCCCGTTCCGGCGTTCACGCATTGCATTTCGCTGGGCGCATGGAAGCCGGCCCATGTGCTGATGCCCTCGGCCGCGCTCTCCGCGCAGCATTGGCTTGTCGACATCGGCATCGCGGCCCCGGCGGAGGGGGCGATGGTGCTGGCGCCGCCACGCTTTGATGCGCCGGCGCGGGATGCGCACAAATATACGCGCGGGCTGGTGGCGGTCGTGGCCGGTGACATGCCCGGCGCGTCGGGCCTGTCGGCGGAAGCGGCGGCACGCTCGGCCGCGGGCTATGTCCGTCTGCTCGGCGATGCGGCCGAGCCCGTGCTCAGCCATGCGATCGTGCGCAGCCAGGCGCTGGCATTCGATCGGGCGCGGGCCGTGCTGGTGGGGCCGGGACTGGGCCGGGGGGAGACGGCATGGCAGCGCCTGTCTGCTGCGCTTGCGGCGGGCATCCCGCTTGTGGCGGACGCCGATGCCCTGTGGCTGATCGGCGAGCGCAAGCCGGCATGGGCACAGTCCCCCGCGATCCTCACGCCCCATGAGGGGGAGTTCGCGCATCTGTTCGGCACAGTCGCCGGCAACAAGATCGATCGTACGCGGCAGGCCGCGACGCACATGGAGACCGTGATCGTGCACAAGGGAACGGACACGGTGATTGCCGCGCCGGACGGCCGCTGCGTCGTTGCGCCCCCGGCCTCCGCCTGGCTTTCGACGGCCGGCACGGGTGACGTGCTCGCAGGCCTGTGTGCCGGGCGCCTCGCGGTCACGGGCGATGCGTTTCGCGCGGCTTGCGAGGCGGTCTGGCTGCAGGGCGAGGCGGCACGGCGCGCTGGCGCGGCCTTCGTGGCGGACGATCTTCTCGCCCATCTTCCCGCCGCTTTGGAGAGTGCCCTGTGAGCGATCCCGATCTCATCATGCGCATTGCGGCGCGGGGCGACGGCGTCACGGCCGATGGGCGCCATGTCGCGGGCAGCGCGCCGGGCGACCGGTTGCTCGTGGATGGGACGCTGATCAAGGGCCCCGATCACGTCGCCCCGGTCTGCCGGCACTTTCCGGAATGCGGCGGCTGCCAGCTCCAGCACCTCTCTGACGCGGCTTATGCCGATTATGTGCGTAGCCGCGTCGCGGGCGCGCTGGCCGGGCAGGGCGTGAGCGCGGGGGACGTCCCGCTCGCTTATGTCTCGCCGCCGCGCAGCCGCCGACGCGCCAGCCTGCGCGCGCTGCGACTCGGCAAGCGAGTGCAGGTCGGGTTCAGCGCACAGGGCAGCCATCGCATGGTCGATCTCGCGCAGTGCGAGGTTCTGGAGCCGCGCCTGTTCGCGCTGGTGGCGCCGCTGCGCAGCCTGTTCGCCCGCCATCTGCGCGATCGCCAGCCCGCCACGGTAGACATGGCGCTGGTCGATCAGGGCGTCGATCTGGTGCTGAGCGGCCTTGCCGTCGATGGGCTGGCCGTGACCGAGGCGCTGCTGGATTTCGCGCGCGAGAACAAGCTGGCCCGGCTCCTGCTGGACGATGGGGACGCGCCCATGACCTTGTGGGAGCCCGATCCCGTCACCGTCCGCTTCGGCGAGATCGCGGTCGGCTTCCCGCCGCGCGCTTTCCTTCAGGCCACGCGCGACGGTGAGGCCGCGCTGGTCGCGGCGGTCCGCAGCGCGATCGGCGATGCACGCATGGTGGCCGACCTGTTTGCCGGCCTCGGCACGTTCGCGCTGTCGCTGGCGAATGACGTGCCCGGGCGCAAGGTTTATGCCGCGGAGGCCGCGCGCGATCTGGTGCTGGCGCTGCAGGCCGGTGGAAATCGTCTGCCCGGCCGCATCTTCCCCGAGCATCGCGATCTATTCCGCCGTCCGCTCACGCCGAAGGAGCTGGACCGGTTCGATGCCGTGATCCTCGATCCGCCACGCGCCGGCGCGCGCGAGCAGGTGCTGCAGCTCGCGGCTGCCCAGGTGCCGGTCATTGCTTATGTCTCATGCAATCCAGCAAGCTTCGCCCGCGATGCCGCCACCCTGATCGAGAGCGGCTATGTGCTTGAACAGGCGCGGCCGGTCGGGCAGTTCCGCTGGTCGACGCATGTCGAGCTGGTCGGCACCTTCAGGCGTTGAGGGCCCCCAGCAGCCCGTTGGCGGCGAGTGCGAGCAGCAGCAGCGAGGAAAGAAAGAACAGGCCCGCGCGCACCGGGATAGTGTTCACCGTGGCCTGCCAGATGCTGTGCACGACACGGAGCGCGACATAGCTCCAGGCGAGCCCGACATTGAGGGGCGAGCCTTGTCCCAGCACAGCCAGCGCCAGCACCGTTGCATAGAAGATCGTCGGCTGTTCCATGAGATGCGCATAATTGTGCGCGGGCCAGTTGATCTCGCGCGGCAGCACCCGGTCGAGATCCTGCCCCCGTCCCCCGCGCGCCTGATCCGGCGGAATCTTGAGCCGCGCCAGTGCCGGCATTCGCAGCGTCGCCATCCAGATCAGCATGATGAGCGACCAGATCACCAGCGTGAGGACCGGCGGGATCAGATTGGTGGACATGGAAAACCTCCCCGGAGTTGATCCGGGGAGGCTGTCTCAACGCATTTCAGTTGTCAATTGATACTGATTAGCGGCGCAATTGCACCACGTTGGAAAGCGAGGGCATCGGCACCTCGTCGCGATAGAGGCTCGCCATCGGCTCGTCCGCGACTTCGCAGATCGTGTCCGCGCCAAAGCCGTTGAACTCGGTCCGCATGGCGCTGCCATAGGCGCCGAGCATGCCGATCTCCACGAAGTCGCCGGCCTTGACGTCGGCCGGCAGCATGAAGGGACCGGCCATATGGTCCATGTCGTCGCAGGTCGGGCCGTAGAAGCTGAACGGCACCATGTCGGCCTCATTGGCTTCCGCCCGCAGCAGCTGCACCGGGAAGCGCCATCCGAGATGCGCGGCGTCGAACAGCGCGCCATAAGCGCCGTCGTTGATGTAGAGCTCATTGCCGCGACGGCGCTCCACCCGCACGAGGAGGGAGCTGTACTCGGCGCTCAGGGCCCGGCCCGGCTCGCACCAGAGCTCGGCCGAATAGGAAATCGGCAGGCTCTCGAAGGCGCGATGGATGGCGCGGAAATAGTCCTCGAGCGGCGGCGGCTCCATGCCGGGATAGCTGGAGGGGAAGCCCCCGCCCACATCCACGATGTCCACCGTGACGGACGCGTCGACGATCGCCGCGCGCACGCGCTCGATGGCCTGCGTGTAGGCATGGGGCGACATCGCCTGGCTGCCGACATGGAAGCAGATGCCCAGAGCGTCCGCCACCTGGCGAGTGGCCATCAGCAGGTCGCGCGCATCGGCCAGCTCGCAACCGAACTTGGACGCGAGGCTGAGCTTGCTGTGCTCGGAGGAGACGCGCAGGCGCACGCACAGTTCAAGATCCGTGGCGCCCCGTGTGGCGCGGACGATCTTCTCCAGCTCCTCGATCGAATCGAGCGAGAAGGTGCGCACGCCGTGCTGGAAATAGGCCTCGCGAATGGCCTCCTCGGCCTTCACCGGGTGCATGAAGCAGAGCTTCGCACGGGGCAGGGTCCGCGCGGCCAGCCGCACTTCCGTGATCGACGCCACGTCGAAATGCGTGATGCCCGCCGACCAGAGCGTCCTGAGGAGTTCCGGCGAGGGATTGGCCTTGACGGCATAGAGCGAGCGCCCCGGGAACTTCTGCGAGAAGAACCGGGCGGCGCGGGCCGCAGCCTGCGGGCGAATGAGCGTTACCGGTGCTGCCGGTTTGAGGGAAAGAGCTACCCCCAGCGCGCTATGGTGCTTGTACAACTCAAGGGACCTCCAGTGGGTATCAGCCAAACAAAGCTGCCTTGCGGTGGAAGTCCCATGGGGCAGCAGGGGTGCGCATATATGGCCTGCATGGGGGTCTGTAAAGACCGGGGGCAAAAGAATCGCGTGATGGAAATCCTGAATTTCCCGCGATTTTACCGCGCACTTCATGAAATGGCGGCCTTCCCGGCTCAATCAACCCCCGGCCGGGCGGCATGGGTCGAATCGAGCCGTTCGCAGGACGCGGGGAGGGTTATCGCCCGTTAACCTTCTTCATTTACGTCGCGTTCGGCCAGTTATCTTCAGGAGGCGTCCATGTCGCTCATTGCCTATCTCGGGACCGACACGTCAGGGTCCTCAGGCACGCTTTCTCCCACCGCGCTGTCCGTCCAGCAGACCATCGCCCGCGTGACGTCCGGCACCGGCAAGAGCGGGGCGAGCGGAGCGAGCGGGGCCTCGGGAACCTCGCAAGTGCTCATCACCATTCAGGCGCGTCGCGCGGCGGCCGAGAAGGCCGATGCCGGCAAGGACGGCGCGGCGCTTGCGGGCGAAATGCGCAAGGGGCTGGACGAGGCCTATGGGGCCGCGGGCAGGAAGGACACGGCCGACCTCACGGCGCTCAGCGGCCGCGCCCTCGCCATCATCGCGCTGGGCGAGGGCAATGGGTTCAGCAAGACCGAGGCGGCCGCCGCGAAGCTGGAACTGCGCGCGCGCGATCGGCAGAGCCTTATCCAGCACATGACCGCCACCCCGCTGACCGCTGCTTCGCTCACCGCCTTCCAGAACGAGCGGCTGGCCGCGCAGGCGCTGATGAGCGCGGAGGAGCAGCAGCTTCGCGAAGCCAGTCCCGCGCTGCGCTGAACCCGCGGCGGATCAGCTCAGCCGGTTCTTGAAGTCCTCATAGCCGAAGCTGCGCACCTCGCGCAGTTCGTCCGTCTCGCTGTCCCACAGCCAGATGGAGGGCAGCGGCACGCCGTTGAAACTGTTGGTCTTCACCATCGAATAATGCGCCTGATCGAGGAAGGCGATGCGCTGCCCCGGTTCCGCCGGCACCGGCAGCGCATAGTCGCCGATGATGTCGCCGGCGAGGCACGAAGGGCCGCCCAGCCGCACCAGCGGTGCGGCCGGATCCGCGATGCGCTCGCCGAGCATGGCGGGGCGATAGGGCGCCTCGATCACGTCGGGCATATGGCAGGTCGCCGAGATGTCGGTCACCGCGACCGGCATGCCATTGTCAATCACGTCGAGAAGCTCGCCCACCAGAATGCCCGCATCGAGCGCCACGGCTTCGCCCGGCTCGAGATAGACGTCGAGCCCGGTCTGTTGCTGCACTTGCTGGAGGAAGGCGATCAGCTCCTCGCGCTGATAGTCGGCGCGCGTGATGTGGTGCCCGCCGCCGAAGTTCAGCCATTTGAGTTGCCCGAAATAATGCCGCAGGCTGGGCTCGACGGCTGCCCAGGTGCGGGCCAGCGGCACGAAGTCCTGCTCGCACAGCGAGTGGAAGTGAATGCCTTCCACGCCTTCGAGATGCTCGGGCCGGAGCTGGTCGATGGGGAAGCCGAGCCGGCTGTGTGGCTGGCACGGGTCATATTTGGCGACCTCGCCCTCGGCGTGGAGCGGATTGATTCGCAGGCCGATGTCGAACCGGCCGCCATTGGCGCGCTGGGCATCGAGGATCGGCCGGAAGCGGTCGTGCTGGCCGGGCGAGTTGAAGATGATATGATCGGAAAGCGCGCAGATTTCCGGCAGGTCGACTGCCTTGTATCCCGCGCAATAGGTCGCCACTTCGCCCTTTTCGTCCAGCCCGCTATATTCCTCGCGGCCAAGGCGCGCTTCATAGAGGCCGGATGCGCATACGCCGTCGAGATAGGCGGAGACGGTCGGCCCGAGCGCCCACATCGAGAAGGCCTTGAGCGCCGCAAGCATGCGGATGCCGCCGCGATCCCGCACGTCCCGCAGGATGGCGAGATTGCGCCGCACGGCCGCCGCATCCACCACGAAAGCGGGCGAGGGCACGCGGTTGAGGTCGAAACGGGCGAAGGCTCCGGGGTCGCCGGCTCTGGTTTCCATATCCTGCTCGCTCAATCTATGCACATGGTGGTGGCGACCTTGCCGTCCTTGAGTTCGGCGAAGCAGCCGAACAGCCGGTTTTCGGGCTGGCATTGCCCGGGCGCTGCCTCGCCCCGCTTCGGCAGGTCGCCGTCGGTCCGCGCGGCAAGGCAACGGCCCCGGCATTCGGAGCTGGACGCGCAGCTCTTGCCCGCATCCGCATAAGGGATGACGCACATCACCGTGCCCGCCCGGCCGCGCACCTGCAGTGTCCCGCCCTGCCGGACGCAGGCATTGAGCTCGGGCGAAGGCACGCCTTCCACCAGCCCGATCTGCGGCGAGCAGCCGGCGAGCGGCGCCAGCGCGAGAGCGAGGATGAGCGTGCCGATCCGCGCCATGCCTCAGAAGCCCAGCGGGCCGTCCAGTTCCTTCACTTGCCAGGGCAGGCCATGCTTGTTCAGCATGTCCATGAACGGGTCGGGATCGAGCTGCTCGATGTTGAACACGCCCGCGCCGGACCAGATGCCCTGCAGCACCAGCGCTGCGCCGATCATCGCGGGCACACCGGTGGTGTAGCTCACCGCCTGATTGCCGGTCTCAGCATAGGCGTCCTCATGGTCGCAGATATTGTAGACGTAGAGCGTCTTCTCGGTGCCGTCCTTGCCCAGGCCGGTGGCGATGTCGCCGATATTGGTCTTGCCCTTGGTCGTCGGCCCGAGCGAGGCGGGCTCGGGCAGCACGGCCTTGAGGAACTGCAGCGGAATGATCTCCACGCCATTGTAGATGACCGGGTCGATCCGCGTCATCCCGACATTCTGCAGCACTTCCAGATGCTTGAGATAAGCATCGCCGAACGTCATCCAGAAGCGGATGCGCTTGATCTCCGGGAAGAACTTCGCGAGGCTCTCCAGCTCCTCATGATACATGAGGTACATGTTCTTGGGGCCGACAGCCTCGAAGTCGAACGTCTGCTTGTAGGAGAGGGCCGGAGTCGTCACCCATTCGCCATTCTCCCAGTGCCGCGCCGGCGCGGTCACTTCGCGGATGTTGATCTCGGGATTGAAGTTGGTGGCGAAATGCTGGCCATGGTCGCCGCCGTTGCAATCGAGGATATCGAGCGTGTCGATCCGCTCGAAATGATGCTTCTTCAGCCATGTCGCGAACACACTGGTCACGCCGGGGTCGAAACCCGAGCCGAGCAGCGCCATCAGCCCGGCCTCGCGGAACTTGTCCTGATAGGCCCATTGCCAGGAATATTCGAAATGCGCTTCGTCGCGCGGTTCGTAATTCGCGGTGTCCATATAATGCACGCCGGCCGCCAGGCAGGCGTCCATGATGGCAAGGTCCTGATAAGGCAGCGCGAGATTGACGACCAGCTTCGGGCCGATCTGCCGGATGAGCGCCGTCGTGGCCTCGACATCGTCGGCGTCCAGCGCGTAGGTGCTGATCGTGACGCCCGTGCGCTCCTTGACGGACGCCGCGATGGCGTCGCACTTGGAGACGGTACGGCTTGCGAGGTGAATATCGCTGAAGATGTCCCGGTTCATCGCCATCTTGTGGACGGCAACCGAGCCGACGCCGCCTGCGCCGATGACCAGCACCTTGCTCATCTGTAAGTCTCCGTGAGATCGAATCGATAAGCGCCTGCATATAGGGGGGCTCTGTGACAGAACAAGAATTGCTGGACCCGACCCGTTCGCCAAGACGCGAGGGCGTGTTGCGCGCGGCGGAGAAAGTGGCGGCGCTGCTGCCGCCGACGCCCCTGCTTCCGCTGGAGCTGGATGGACGCACGATCTGGTGCAAGGCAGAGGTTCTGCAACCCGTCGGCGCCTTCAAGATCAGGGGGGCATGGCACCGGCTGAGCGATCTCGACGAGGCGCAGCGCGCTTGCGGCGTGGTCGGCGTCTCCAGCGGCAATCATGCCCAGGGCGTCGCCTGGTCGGCCCGCCGGCTCGGCATCGCCGCGACGATCATCATGCCTTCCAATGCGCCCCGCGCGAAGCTGGAGGCGACGCGGGCGCTGGGCGCGCAGGTCGTGCTCTACGACCGGGCACGCGAGGATCGCGATGCCATCGCCGCGCAAATGACGGCGCAGACCGGCGCGACGCTGGTCCATGCCTATGGCGATCCGTGGATCATCGAGGGGCAGGGGACGCTGGCCATCGAGGCGGCGGCACAGCTGCGCGCGCGCATCGGGCGCGAGCCGGACCGGTTCGTCACATGCTGCGGCGGCGGCGGGCTCACGGCGGGCGTCGCGCTCGCCTGCCCGGACGCGGAGATCCACATCGCCGAGCCGGAAGGATGGGACGATGTGCTGCGCTCGCTCGCCGCAGACGAGATCCTGCCGGTCGCGGACATGACTTACCCCACCGATTGCGACGCGCTGCAGACGCCGCGCACATTCCCGATCAACTTCGCGGTGCTGCGTGAGCGGGTGAGCGGCGGCGCGGCCGTGACGCGGGCGGACGTGGCGGCCGCCATGCGCCTTGCGTTCGAGAAGCTGCATCTCGTGGTCGAGCCCGGGGGCGCGGCTGCGCTGGCGGCCGTGCTGGCCGGCAAGGTGGACGCGACCGACGCTACCATCGTCACCCTCTCGGGCGGCAATGTGGACCGCGAGACCTTTCTGCGCCTGCTCGCCGACTGAGCCGCGTGGGGGCAACGAAAAAGGGGCCGGCATGGCCGACCCCTTCTCCATTCTCGATCTTTGGCGATCAGGCTGCGAAAGCGACCTTGACGCGGCGACGGCGCATCGAGGCGCCGACGAGGCCCATGCCACCGATCATCATTGCCCAGGTCGCCGGTTCCGGCACGGCCGGTGCCGGTCCCGGCACGTCGGAGTTCAGCGTGATCGCGGCGAAAGCGACCTGATTGGCCGAACCGCCGAAGTCCACCGACATCGCGATACCCTCGAAGGCCACGCCGATCGGGACGAACGGGCAGAATCCGCCACCGGCGCAGGCAGCCGAGCCCGGATCGCTCGGCGTGGTCGCGAGGTTGATGGTCGCCAGCAGGTCGCCGGTCCCATCGAGGCCGCTCCACACGCTCACGAACGCGGGATTGTTGATCGCGCTGTAATAGAATGAGAAACCGGTATCGAACCCGCCGGAAACATTCATGGTCGACGCGTCGCCGGTCAGGAAGAACAGCAGGTTGCCGCCGGTGGGCAGGCCGCCCGAGTTGCAGCTGCCGCCGGGCTGCACGGAGCAGGCGATGGCATTGTCGGAAAAGCTGATGCCGTAATTGGTGCCGGGGCCGGAGCCGAGGCTGCCGGTGCCGCCATTGTAATAATCGAGAACCAGTTCCTGCGCGTCGCCGTCCAGGCCGGCGAAGTTCAGCGAAATCACCTCTGCATTGGCCGAGACAGCCGTAAAGGCGGCGAGCACGCAGGCTGCCGCAGCGATTGAACGCTTCATGATGATAGTCTCCCACATACCGACCTATGATGGTCGGCTCCTCTCAACGGACATTCGCTTGCGCATATGCAGCCCACGACCCTGCTGCGTCCGGCGAATATCCTGCTCGATTCCCACGGGCTGCGTGGTATCTGATGCTCCATCCAGTCCGCGCTGTTCGTCCGCAGCTCCACCGTTTGAGGCTGGTTCCGGGTGAAGGAAGCAGGCGGCAATCTAAATAAAGGTTAATGATTTGTAAACCATTCTGCATCCGCGATGTTTGGGGACGGCACAGTCTTCATCGGAAAACGGGGAATAGCCTGTACTATCAAAGCAGTGAGTTCATCATGCGCGCGATGTTCTCGGCGGGCCGGCGCAGGCGCGAGCGGCTGCGCCAGACTTCCAGTTTCAGCGGCGTGCTGTTGTCGAGATAATCCTGCTGGATCTCGGCAACCGCGGTGATCGACTCCGCGTCGTGGAAAAGCAGGCTCGCTTCCTGATTGAGCTGGAAGGAGCGCAGGTCGACATTGCTTGATCCGACAATGGCGAGTTGGCGGTCGATCGAGACATTCTTGGCGTGCAGCAGGTAGCGGTTGAACAGGTGGATGTGGATTCCGGCGACCAGCAGCTCGTCGTAGAAGGAACTCTGGGAGAGATGGACGAGTCGCTGGTCGATGACGCCGGAGACGATCAGGTCCACTCTCACGCCTCGCGCCACGGCCGAGATCATCGCGTTCAGCACGCTTTCGTCAGGAATGAAGTAGGGCGTCACGATGATGGCCCGTTCCCGTGCCTCGTGGAGCTGCCAGACCAGCAGGGTCTCGAACCCGGCAAGCGGATAGTCCGCGCCGCTCGGGAGCAGCTGCACGATGGCGTCGCCTGCCGGCGCGGGCAGGTCCTCGGGCGCCGCCGCGGGTTCGCCCGATTCAAGGCTCCAGTCCGCGCGCACGATGGCGTCCATGCTGGCGACGACCGGACCCCGCACCCGCGCCACCAGTTCGCGATTGACGACGCCGGGGCGGAAATCCCGGGCGACGATGTTCTGCGAGCCGGCATAGCCGATCTCCCCGTCGATGACGAAGAGCTTGCGGTGATTGCGCATGTCGCGCCGCGTCCGGGCGCGCAGCAGACGCAGCGGCAGCGTCTCGCAGACCCGTACGCCGCGCGTCCGGAGCATCTTCTGCGTGCCACGCCGCCATGCCAGCGAGCCGACCGGATCGAACAGCACGCGTACATCCAGCCCGCGCAGCACGGCGCGGCCCAGCGCGTCCGCGATCCTGCGGCCGACCGCGTCGTCCGCGAAGATGTAGACAAGCAGGTGGACGCTCCTGCGCGCGCCGTCGATGTCGGCGATCAGCCGGTCGATGACCCCGTCATAGTCGTCGATCAGCTCAACCAGATTGCCGCCGGTCGCCGGCATGTGGCCCAGCGTCTCGGCCAGCGCAGCGACGGGCGCGCTGGCGCCCGGTGCCGGCGCATGCGTGCGCAGCCGCTCGGCGATCCGCGCCAGGAAGGGGGTGAGAGCGGCGAAGCGCTCCCGCCGCCAGGCGGGGAAGCGCGGGCTGCCGATGGCGAGGAACAGCAGCAGCCCCGGCAAGGGCAGGAAGAAGATCAGCAGCAGCCAGGCCCGCGCGGCGGCCGGCGTGCGCCGCAGCGGCACGATCGCCAGGGCGCCGATGCGGATGATCCACTCCAGCGCATACCAGGCACGTTCGAGATCGGAGACCATCGGATCCATCGACTGCCCTTGTATCAATGGGGCCGCCATCCGGCGAGGGCGATGGCTGTCACCGATCTGCAATCGGACCGTCACGAACCCGACACCGGCGCAGGCTAGCGGCCGGCCAGACGGGTCAAACGTGGAGCAAGGCATGGGACATGTGATCGATCGGGCGGTCGTGAATCACGAGGCGCTCAGCCGGGAAGGGCTGCTGGAGCGCGCCTTTGCCTTCGCGTTCCGGGGCCTTGTCTATGCCCAGATCTGGGAAGACCCCGTGGTCGATATCGAGGCGCTGGCAATCACGCCGCAGAGCCATGTCGTCACCATCGCCAGCGGCGGCTGCAACGTCCTTTCCTATCTGACCGCCAATCCCGCGCGGATCACGGCGGTCGATCTCAACACCGCGCATATCGCGCTCAACCGCCTGAAGCAGGTCGCGGCGGTCAGCCTGCCTGACTACGCCCATTTCCGCCGTTTCTTTGGCGATGCGGACAGCGCCGCGAACATCGCGGCCTACCGGACCTATATCCGCCCCTATCTCGACGAGACCTCGCGCCGCTACTGGGAAGGGCGGGATCTGGTCGGGCGCCGGCGCATCGGCATGTTCCGCTGCGGCGCGTACAAGCGCGGGCTGCTCGGCGGCTTCATCGGCGCGGCGCATCTGGTGGCGAAGCTTTACCGCATCGATCCGCGCGTCCTGCTCGAAGCGCGGAACATGGAGGAGCAGCGGCGGATCTTCGAGGAGAAGCTCGCGCCGGTGTTCAACCGGAAGTTCGTCCGCTGGCTGACGGACCAGCCCGCGTCGCTGTTCGGGCTCGGCATTCCGCCTGCCCAGTATGAGTCGCTCGCCGGGGACGAGAAGATGGCGGCGGTGCTGCGCCGGCGGCTGGAGAAACTCGCCTGCGACCATGACCTCAAGTCGAACTATTTCGCCTGGCAGGCGTTCGGCCGCGCTTATGGCCGCCATCAGGATGCGCCTTTGCCGCCATATCTGGAGGAACGGCATTATGACGCCGTGCGCAGCCGCACCGGCCGCGTCGACATCCGCCATGCCAACATGACCGACTGGCTCGCGACCCAGGCCGACCAGAGCGTCGACCGCTACGTCCTGCTCGATGCGCAGGACTGGATGAGCAATGCCCAGCTCGATGCGCTGTGGACGCAGATCACCCGCTGCGCGCGGCCCGGTGCCCGTGTGCTCTTCCGCACCGCGGCCGAGCCCAGCCTGCTGCCCGGCCGCCTTTCGCCCGCCTTGCTCGACCGCTGGACCTATCACGCGGCGGAATCGCTGGACTTCACGCGCGCGGATCGCTCGTCCATCTATGGCGGTGTGCATCTCTATTCGCTGGAAGGCTGAGCGATGACCGGCAGCCGGGGGATGGACGCGGGCAGCGAGGATCATGCCCGCGCCATGGATGCGCAATATGCGCTGCAGCGGCATCTCTATGACCTGACGCGCAAATATTATCTGCTGGGCCGGGACGGCCTCATCCGTGGACTGGCGGTCCCGCCGGGTGGCTGCGTGCTGGAGATCGGGGTGGGAACCGGCAGGAACCTTGCCCTCGTCGCCCGGCGCTATCCCCAGGCCCGCCTGTTCGGACTCGATATCTCCGCTGAGATGCTGAAGTCAGCGGAGGCGAATCTCGCCCGGGCCGGGGCTGATGGCCGGACGTTGCTGGCCCGTGCTGACGCCACCCGGTTCGATCCGCAGGCGCTGTTCGGGGAAGCGGGCTTCGATCGCATCTATATCAGCTACGCCTTGTCGATGATCCCTGGTTGGAAGGCGGCGCTGGCGCAGGCGATCACGCTTCTCGAACCGCGCGGATCGCTGCACATCGTGGATTTCGGCCAGCAGGAAGCGCTGCCGGGCTGGTTCCGCTCGGCCCTGCGCGGCTGGCTCGATCGGTTCCACGTCACGCCGCGCGCGGATCTCTTCGAGGAAGCGCGGCGCGTGGCGGCGGCGCAGGGTGCCAGCCTGGAGGCGCGCGCGCTGTTCCGGGGCTATGCCTGGGAAGTGGTCGCGCGCCTTCCCTGAGCGCCCGGCACCCGCGCCGATCAGGCCGCCCTGTCGACCATTGGCCTTGGATCCCGGCCGCCCAGCAACGCGGCCTTCAACAGGTCCCAGTCCGGCAGGCCATGGGTAAGCGGGCTCGCTTCCCGGAGGACCTGATCGTGCCGCAGGCTGTCGTCGAGCTGGACATCGACGGGCTCGATGAAATCCCGCTGCCGCAAGTCGTAGAAGGCGCGCGCGCGCGGCCGCGAGTTGCGCCGCCCCCCCGGCAGGATCATCGCGAGCCGCTGCGAGCGGAGTTCGACCAGCATGCCGGGCGGAAAGATGCCGACGGAACGGAGAAACTGGAAGTAGAGCCGGTCATCGAAATGCCCGTCCCACGCCTGCATGGCGGCGAGGGCCTGTTGCGGCGTCCAGCTCGGCTTGTAGAGGCGATCGGAGGTCAGCGCGTCGTAGACGTCGCAAATGGCGCCCATCCGGGCATGCAGGCTGAGCTGCGCGCCCTGCCGGCCGAAGGGATAGCCGGTTCCATCCATCTTCTCGTGATGGTGCGCGCAGACGTCCAGCGCGATCTCCGGGATGTCCGTGCTTTCCGCGATGAGATCCCGCCCGTTCAGGGTGTGCATCTTCATCTGCTCGAATTCGGCGTCGGTCAGGGGGCCGGTCTTATTGAGGATCTCGATGGGCATGGTGACCTTGCCGAGGTCATGCAACAGTCCCGCCATCCCGATCTTGCGATGGCTGTCTTCGGGCAGGTCGAGCGTCCGGGCGAAGTTGATCATCAGCGTGCACACCGCGACCGAATGCATGTAGGTATATTCGGTCTTGGACTTCATCCGCGCCACGTGCAGCATCGCGGCAGGGTTGCGCATCACGGCGTCCGATATCTCCTCGACCAGTCCCGAGACGTCCGATCCCCTGACCGCGCGGCCAAGGCGTCCTTCCTCGAAGACGCGGAACATGATCCGCCGCGCGCGCTGCATCACGGCTTTTGCGCGCTCCAGATCCTGATTGATCGGGGCCTCGCTGCGGGCGACAGGCACGAACGCCTCCGTCCGGCGCGGGGGACGCGCGCTGGCCGGGGCAGGGGCCTGGCGGGGCGCTGTCACAGGCACGGCGATGTCCTCGATATCGATCTCGATGACCACGCCGGAAACGTCGCTTTCCTGCACCTTGCGGAGCGTTTCCGGATCATCGATGCGGAAGTTCTTCTTCCAGAAGGGATGATGCAGCCAGGAGCCCTCGAAACCGAGAACCTTCATGCCCATCCTCACCTCGCCGGGTGCGATCGTCTTCCTCATCCGTGTTCCCACCACATCGAAAGGGATCACGGCACATAGGGGGGCGTCGGCAAATTATTGGTTAAGGCCTGGCAATGCGCGCGAAGGACGCGCCGGTTGGTCGCCCGGCTCAGCCGAAGCGGCGGATCGCCTCGAGGAAGGCTGCGCCATAGGCGTCCAGCTTGCGCTCGCCTACGCCGCTGACCAGGCCCATGTCCCGCAATGATTTCGGCCGGATGCGTGCCATCTCGTGCAGGGTGCTGTCGTGGAAGATCACATAGGGCGGGACGCCGGCCTCCTTCGCCAGATCCCGCCGGCAGGCGCGCAGGGCCTCGAAAATGGGGTCGTTCACGTCCTGCCCGCCCGAGGCGCGCTTGCGGCCACGGGATTTCGCCGGTTGCAGGACGAGGCTTACTTTCTCCTCGCCGCGCAGATAATCGCGCGCGGCCGGGCCGAAGGCGAGCCCGCCATGGTCATTGGTCGTGAGCGCGTCGAGCACCTGCAGGGCGCGGGCCACCGGCTTGAGCAGCGGCGCTTCCTCCTGCCCGACGATGCCGAACACCGAGAGGCCGTCATGCCCGCGCTGGACGATGCGCTCGTTGCTCTTGCCGGTGAGCACGGCTTCGAGATGACCCAGGCCGAAGGACTGGCCCGTGCGGTGGACGGCGGAGAGCAGCTTCTGGGCGGTTTCCGTCACGTCCATGCATGCGGGCGGCTCCAGGCAATTGTCGCAGTTGCCGCACTGCGGCGGCGGCGTCTCGCCGAAATGCCGCAGCAGGACCGCGCGGCGGCACCCTGCCGTCTCGACCAGCGCGCCAAGCGAGGCGATGCGGGCGCGCTCGCCTGATTGCCGGGCGGGCTCCACTTCCGCGATCCGCTGGCGGGCCCGGACGAAGTCCTCCGCGCCCCACAGCAGCAGCGCGATGGCGGGCTCCCCGTCGCGGCCCGCGCGGCCGCTTTCCTGATAATAGCTCTCGATGGACTTGGGTAGGCCGGCATGGACGACGAAGCGCACGTCCGGCTTGTCGATCCCCATGCCGAACGCGACCGTGGCCACCATCACCATGTCCTCGCTGGCGAGGAAGGCGGACTGGTTGGCGGCGCGAACCTCGCTGGAGAGCCCGGCATGATAAGGCAGCACCGTGCGTCCGCCCCGGGCCAGTCCCTGCGCGAGCTGTTCGGTCGCGGCGCGGGTCGGCGCATAGATGATGCCCGGTCCGCTGTTGGCCGCCAGCACGTCCTGGAGCTGGCGCTGCAGCCCGTCGCGCGGCTGGACGGCGTAGCGGATATTGGGCCGGTCGAACCCGGAAATGATGAGGCCCTCGGGCGGGATGCCGAGCTGCGCGAGAATGTCCTCGCGCGTATGCCGGTCCGCCGTGGCGGTGAGCGCGAGGCGCGGCACGTCCGGGAAAGCATCGAGCAGCGGCCGCAGCAGGCGATAGTCCGGGCGGAAGTCATGCCCCCATTCGGAGACGCAATGCGCTTCGTCGATGGCGAACAGGCTGATGCGCGCGCTTTCCAGCAGGGTGCGGAAGCCCGTGCCAGAGGCGCGCTCGGGCGCGACATAGAGCAGGTCCAGATCGCCCGCGCGCAGCCGCTCCTGCGTCTCGCGCCAGTCGCTGTCCACCGAGGTGAGGCTGGCGGCGCGAATGCCCAGCGCGCGGGCGGAGCGGAGCTGGTCGTGCATCAGGGCGATGAGTGGCGAGATCACCACGCAGCAGCCCGGCAGTGCCACCGCCGGCAACTGGTAGCAGAGCGACTTGCCTGCCCCGGTGGGCATGATGGCCAGAGTCGCGTTGCCGGCCAGCACGCGCTCGACGACCTGCGCCTGCACGCCCCGGAAGCCCTCGAACCCGAAGACGCTTCGCAGCAGGGCCGCCGGATCGGCCAGCATCGCTCTCATGCCTCCTGCGGCGCGGTGGAAAGGTTGAGGCCGGGAAGGCCGACCGAGCGGCGCCCGCCGAAGTCGGTCCGCAACACGATGAACCCGCTTTTCTCGAGATGCTCCAGCATCCGGCGGACGCGGCCGGGGCTGCGGGTGCCGTAGATATGGGCGAGCTGCTCGTCGTTGGGGCAGCTTTGCTGGTCGATCGCGGCGCGCGCGATGCACAGGAAGGGAGCCAGCAGATCGTCCGGCACGGCCCGGGCAAGGTCGAGCACCGCCTGTTCTGCCTCGCTCTGCTCCCCCGAGACGTTGAAGCCGCCGAGCGCCATCGCGAAGCGGCGGCGGAACCCGGCGAGGCTCAGGCTGTTGGCGGGAAGGCGCAGCATGCGGCAGCGGACGGTGAAATCCTGATAAGTCACGGCCGCGGGTCGATAGGGCGCTTCATCGTCCTGGATCATCTCGGCAAGGATGTCGTCCAGCGCCGCGTCCATCTCTTCCCTCGAGAGCGTCTCGGCGGGGGCCGGGGCAGACGGCGCGCCGGCGGGCAGGTCCGGCGCCTGCGGCGATGATATGCGGTCGATCAGGCTGTCGAGCTTCTCCGGTGGCGGCGGCGCGGGCCGGTTGGGCGGCGGCGTGTCGTCCTGCAGATCGGCGTGGAGAAGCGCGAACATGTCCTGCGCCGGCGCCTCGGGCGGCGGGATGAGCCCGCTGATCGATGTGCGCGGCGCCGTCTGCGCCGGGCCGATCCGCGCGGAGATTGGGCGGCGGGTGATGGCCGGGCCCAGCGCCAGGAAGTGGCCGCGCTCCAGGTCGCGGATCTGCTCGGCCTGCCGCCGCTCCATGCCGAGCAGGTCCGCCGCGCGCAGCATGTCGATGTCCAGGAATGTCCGCCCCATCAGGAAGTTCGAGGCCTCGGCCGCGACATTCTTGGCGAGCTTGGCGAGGCGCTGCGTCGCGATGACGCCGGCCAGCCCGCGCTTGCGGCCCCGGCACATGAGGTTGGTCATGGCCGCCAGCGAAAGCCGGCGCGCCTCGTCGCTCACGTCCCCGGCCGCGGCCGGCGCGAACATCTGCGCTTCATCGACCACGACGAGCGCGGGAAACCACTGGTCGCGCGGCGCGTCGAACATCGCGGAGAGGAACTGCGCCGCGCAGCGCATCTGCGCTTCCAGGTCGAGCCCGTCGAGCGCCAGCACGACCGAGGCGCGGTGGCGGCGAATCCGCGCGGCCAGCTCAGCGAGTTCGGCACTGCCATAAGCCGCGCCGTCGATCACGACATGCCCGAAAGGGGCGGCCAGCGTGACGAAATCGCCTTCCGGGTCGATCACCACCTGCTGGACGAGCGCGGCGCTCTGCTCCAGCAATCGCCGCAGCAGGTGGGATTTGCCCGAGCCGCTATTGCCCTGCACGAGCAGCCGGGTCGCCAGCAGTTCCTCGATGTCGATGCGCACCGGCGCGCCGGCAGGGTCGTTGCCGATGATGATGGTATTGCTCACGGGCCCGCTCTTAAAGCCTTGGGCCGCAGGAACAAGGCGTTCAGACCAGTAAGGCGATGAGTGACAGCATCACGCAGGTCGCGACGGCGTTCAGGGCCATGCCCAGGCTGGCGAACGCGCCGGCCGTGGAATTGACCTGAAAGGCGCGCGCTGCCCCGAGTCCATGCGCGGAAATGCCGACCGAAAAGCCGCGCGCCCGGAAGTCGGAGATCTTCAGCGCATCGAATATCGGCGTTGCGATCATCGCACCCAGGATGCCCGAACACAGGACGATGGCGGTCGCCAGGGCCGGCACGCCGCCAAGCTGCGCCGCCATCTCGATCGCGACCGGCGTCGTCGTCGCGCGCGGCGCGGCGGAGGCGAGGATTTCCGATGGCGCTCCGAACAGCCACAGGATGCCCACCACGCTGGTGATGGCCGTCGCAGCGCCCGCGAGCAGCGCCAGGGCCAGTGGCTTCGCGAGCCGCCGGATCAGGCGCCGCTGTTGCCAGATCGGCACGGCAAGGCCCACCACCGCCGGGCCGAGCAGGAAGTTCAGCAGGGCAGTGGATTCCCGATAGGCGGGATAAGGCGTCCCGGTCGCCAGCAGCAGGCCGATGAGCGCCGGAGTCGCGAGCAGCACGGGGTGGCAGAGCGGATGCCGCCCGCTGCGCCGCGAGAGGATGTCGGCGCCTTCGAAGATGATGAGCGTGGCGACGAGCCAGAAGATCGGGATCGCGAGGATGGCGCTCATGGGGCCTCGTCCTCCGCCGGAATGCGCCGCGCGGCGAGGCGGAAGACCGTGACCGCCACGATGAGGGTGAGCAGCGTGGAGATCATTGTCGCGACGACCAGTGCGGGCCCGTAGCGGGCGAGAAGCGGCCCTTGCTCGACCAGGCCCACCGCGGCCGGCACGAACATGATCGAGAGATGCGCAGTGAGCCATCCCGTGACGGCGCTGAGCGTCGGGCGCTCGCGCGGCATCAGGGCGAACCAGACGAGCAGCAGCACCATGCCGATCACCGGGCCGGGCAGGGGCAGGCCGCTCAGCCGATGGATGATCTCGCCCGCGAGCTGGCACAGGCAGAGCAGCGCGATCGCGCCGATCACGGGAGCATGTCCGGCATGGAGATCATCGCGCCCATCCTCCCTCCACTGCTCAGCCGATCGCCTTCGCCAGCCCCTGGCTGAGCTTCAGCGCCCCGTTGAGGCGCGCCTTGGGATCGCCCCATGCCCGCTGGATGACGAGCTTGCTGTCCGGGCGGAGCTTCGCGATCTGGCCGATCTTCTGCACATAGCCCAGCAGGCCGGCGAGATTAGGGCACTGGTCGTTGTGGAACGAGACCAGCGCGCCGCGCGGGCCGATGTCCATGCGGGAGATGCCGGCGGTGCGGCAATTGAGCTTCACCTCGATCAATGTGAGCAGATTGCGGGTCGGGTCCGGCAGCGGGCCGAAGCGATCGATGAGCTCGGCGGCGAACGCCTCGATCTCGGCCTTGTCCTCCAGCTCGTTGATGCGGCGATAGAGTCCCATGCGCAGGTCGAGGTCCGGCACATAGTCCTCGGGCAGCAGGATCGGCGCCTCGACATTGATCTGGGGCGACCAGTCCTGCCGGGCGAGGGGCATCTTCGCGCCCTGCGCCTTGGCCTCCATGATCGCGTCTTCCAGCATTGACTGGTAGAGTTCGAAGCCGACTTCCTTGATGTGGCCGGATTGTTCGTCCCCCACCAGATTGCCTGCGCCGCGAATGTCGAGATCGTGGCTGGCGAGCTGGAAGCCCGCGCCCAGCGTGTCGAGGTCGGAGAGGACCTTGAGCCGCTTGTCCGCCGTCTCGGTCATCACCCGGTCGGCGGGTGTCGTCATATAGGCATAAGCGCGCGTCTTGGACCGGCCCACGCGGCCACGCAGCTGATAGAGCTGGGCGAGGCCGAACCGGTCCGCGCGGTGGATGATGATCGTGTTCGCGCTGGGGATGTCGAGGCCGCTTTCCACGATGGTGGTGGAGAGCAGCACGTCATACCGGCGCTCGTAGAAGGCAGACATGCGCTCTTCGACTTCGCTGGCGGACATCTGCCCATGCGCGGAGATGAAGCGCACCTCGGGCACTTTCTCGCGCAGGAAGTCTTCCATGTCCGCCATATCGGAGATGCGCGGCACCACGAAATAGGTCTGCCCGCCGCGATAATGCTCGCGCAGCAGGGCCTCGCGCAGCACCACGTCATCCCATGGCATGACGTAGGTGCGCACCGCGAGCCGGTCGACCGGCGGCGTCTGGATCACGCTCAGCTCGCGCAGGCCGCTCATCGCCATCTGCAGCGTGCGCGGGATCGGCGTGGCCGTCAGGGTCAGCACATGGACGTCCGCCTTGAGCTGCTTGAGCCGCTCCTTGTGGGTAACGCCGAAGCGCTGTTCCTCGTCCACGATGACCAGCCCGAGCCGCTTGAAGGTCAGCCCCTTGGCCAGCAGCGCATGAGTGCCGATCACGATGTCGATCGATCCGTCGGCGAGGCCTTCCTTCGTCGCCTTGGTCTCGTTGGCGCCCACGAGCCGCGAGAGCCGGCCGATCTTCAGGGGGAAGCCCCGGAAGCGCTCCTCGAAGTTCAGATGATGCTGCCGCGCCAGCAGCGTGGTCGGGCAGATGAGCGCGACCTGCGATCCCGCCATCGCCGTCACGAACGCGGCGCGCAGCGCCACTTCCGTCTTGCCGAAGCCGACATCGCCGCACACCAGCCGGTCCATCGGCCTGCCCGCCGCCAGGTCCTCCAGCACATCGGCGATCGCCCGGTCCTGATCCTCGGTCTCTTCATAGGGGAAGCGATCGACGAAGGCCGGGTAGCCGGCGCTTTCCCGCTCGAACACGGGCGCGGGCCGCAATGCGCGCTGCGCGGCGGTAGCCAGCAATTCACCCGCGATCTCGCGGATGCGCTCCTTCATCCGCGCCTTGCGCCGCTGCCATGCCTCGCCGCCGAGCTTGTCGAGCGAGACACCTTCCTCGCCCGATCCGTAGCGGGAAAGCACGTCCAGATTCTCGACCGGAACGTAGAGCTTGTCACCGCCCGCGTAATGGAGCTCGACGCAGTCGTGCGGTTCCTTGCCGACCGGGATGCTCGTCAGGCCCTCGTAGCGCCCGATGCCATGGTCGGCATGGACAACGAGATCGCCCGGCGAGAGCGTCGCCAGCTCGGCGAGGAAGGCATCGGCGCTCTTGCGGCGCTTGGCCCTGCGCACCAGCCGGTCGCCCAGCATGTCCTGCTCGGTCAGCACTTCCAGCTCGGCGGTGGCGAAGCCGTGGTCGAGCGGCAGCACGGCGAGCGCCACCGCGCCGCCGGCAGCCGTGCCCTGCGCTTCCTGCCAGCTGTCGACTATCGTCAGCCGCTTGACGCCATGGTCGGCGAGCAGGCCCGCCAGCCGCTCGCGCGCGCCGGCCGAATAGCTGGCGATGATGCGCTTGCGCCCTTTGCGCCCGGCCTGTTCGAGATGCCGTCCCACGGCCTCGTAGACATTCGCGTTCTGTGCGCGTTCGGGCGCGAAATCCCGTGCGCTGTCCACCGCGAAGTCGAGGACGCTGGCACTTTCCGGTTCGTGGAAGGATGACGTGGCATGGATCGGCAGAGCGGTGATGGCGTCCGCCCATTGCTCGCCGGCCAGATAGAGCTGCTCGGGCGGGAGCGGCCGGTAGCTGCCCGGCGACGCCCCGGCGGCGCTCACCCGATTGGCATGATAATCGCGGATTGCCTCGAACCGCGCGTCCGCCGCACTGGCAACGCCGCCGTCTCGCAGCCAGAGCGTGTCGTCCGCGAGATGCTCGAAGAGCGGCACCAGCCGTTCCTCGAACAGCGGCAGCCAGTGTTCCATGCCCGCGAGGCGGCGGCCGTCGCTCACGGCCTGATAGAGCGGGTCGCCCGTCGCCGTGGCGCCGAACATCTCGCGATAGCGGCTGCGGAAGCGCTTGATGCTTTCCTCGTCCAGCAGCGCTTCGGAGGCCGGCAGCAGCATGAAGCCGGGCACCGCCTCGATCGTCCGCTGGGTGGAAGGATCGAAGCGGCGCAGCGTTTCGATCTCGTCGCCGAAGAAGTCGAGCCGCAGCGGGCCGGGTTCGCCGGAGGGGAAGAGATCGACGATGCCGCCGCGCACCGCATATTCGCCCGCGTCATGGACGGTGTCGGTGCGGACATAGCCGTTGGACTGGAGCAGCGCGACCAGCCGGTCGATGGCGATGCGCTCGCCCGGCGCCAGCCGCGCCACCATCTGGCGGATGCGGAACGGCGTCAGCGTCTTCTGGGTGATGGCGCTGATCGTGGTGAGGACGAGCTGTGGGCCTTTCAGCGGCGCCTGGAGCGCCTGCAGTCCCGCCAGCCTTTCCGATGCGGCGCGCAGCGAGGGCGAGGCGCGGTCATAAGGCAGGCAATCCCATGCCGGGATGCGCACCACGGCCATTTCCGGCGCGAAATAGCCCACGCTCTGCTCGATGGCGTCCATCGCCTGCGCGTCGGGTGCGATGAAGCACAGCCGCCCCTTCGCCGCGCGTGCGAGGTCGGCGAGGAGCACCGGCAGGAAGCCGTTGGGGACGCCGGACAGGGTGAGCGGCGCCCGGGCGGAAAGGATGCGTTGGATGTCAGTCATATGTCAGGTCTTGATGCCCCTGCGGGGACGGGTGAGAGTGGCGCTTGCGCCCGCCGGCCGGGCACGCGCGTGCGCTTCTGCCCGGGGGCGGTCGCAGCGAGGATTCGGGCAGCGGCGCGGTCGTCACTTTGCGATGGGGATATAGTCGAGTGCCCGCATGGCCTGCATCATCGACCCTTCGAACTCGGGAGGGCAGGGCAGGGTTCCCAGCGCCCAGGCCATGATGTCCACGTCATCTTCCTCGAGAATCTGCTCGAACCAGTCGATCTGGTCGCTGTTCCAGCCGGCGGCATGGGTGTCGAAGAACCCGCCGATCATCAGGTCGGCTTCCTTGGTGCCCCGGTGCCATGCGCGAAATTTCATCCTGCGCAGGCGGCTCTCGTCAGTCATTTACGGCTCCCTTACCGCCCGCCGCCGTTCCGGCCGCCATGCTTGCAGGCCGGCGGGCGCTTTCCTGTCCCGTCGGCTTGGACTAGGGCGCACATAGTCATGCGACCCGATATTCTCAATCCGCTGTTCACGGAAAGCACTGCCCTCAAGGGCGTGGGGAATGTGCTCGCCCGGCCGCTGGAGCGCCTCGGCCTCACGCGCGCGGTGGATCTCGCCTTCCATCTGCCCGTGAGCTGGATCGAGCGGCAGCGCGTCCATCGCCTCGCCGATGCGGAAACCGGCCGCATGGTGGGCGTCGTGCTCACGGCCCAGGATTATCGCGCATCGGGCTCGGCGCGTGCGCCGTTCCGCATCCGCGCGGTCGATGCGGCGGGCGATGTGGTGAGCATCGTCTATTTCGGCAAGAATTCCGGCTGGCCGCGCAAGCTCTTTCCGCTCGGCGAGCCGCGCTTCGTTTCCGGCCGGCTGGACCGGTTCGGCGATGAACTGCAGATCGTCCATCCCGATCATGTCGTGCCGCCCGAGGAAGCCGCCGGCATTGCTGATCGCGAGCCGGTCTACGGCCTGTCCGAAGGCATCACCAATGGGCGGATGCGCGAGCTGGTGGTGCAGGCGCTCGCCCGCGCGCCGCAGCTGCCGGAATGGATCGAGCCGGGGCTGCGCGCCCGCAAGCAATGGCCCGCCTGGCACGAGGCGCTCGCGGCGGCGCATCATGATCCCGCCGCGCAGGCTGCGCGGACACGCCTTGCCTATGATGAGATCTTCGCCAGCCAGCTCGCCCTGATGCTGCTGCGGGCCTCGACGCGGCGGCGGCGCGGCGTGCCCGTTGCCGGCGATCGTCGCCTGCGGGACAAGCTTGCGCTGCCCTTCTCGCCCACCGGTGCGCAGCGGCGCGCCTTCGCGGAGATTGAGGGGGACATGGCCCAGCCCGTCCCGATGCTGCGGCTGCTGCAGGGCGATGTGGGATCGGGCAAGACGCTTGTCGCGCTCATGGCCCTTCTGAATGCGGTGGAGGCGTCCGGGCAGGCGGCTTTCCTCGCGCCGACGGAGATTCTCGCGCGCCAGCATTTTGCGAGCCTCCAGTCCATGCTCGCCGGCCTGCCGGTGAATGTCGCGCTGCTTACCGGGCGGGACAAGGGCAAGGCCCGCGAATCAACGCTGATGGGGCTGGCGGACGGCAGCATCCACATCCTCGTTGGCACGCACGCCATCTTCCAGGAGGCCGTGACCTATCGTAACCTCGTCCTCACCGTCATCGACGAGCAGCATCGCTTCGGCGTCTCCCAGCGCCTCATGCTCACTGCCAAGGCGGAGCGCACGCCGCATCTCCTCGTGATGACCGCCACGCCCATTCCCCGCACGCTCACTCTCACGCAATATGGCGACATGGACGTCTCGCGGCTGGACGAGATGCCGCCGGGCCGGCAGCAGATCGACACGCGGGTCATTTCGGATGCGCGCATCGACGAGGTCGTCTCCGCGGTCGGGCGGCATGTCGATGCCGGGCGGCAGGCCTATTGGGTCTGCCCGCTGGTCGAGCAGAGCGAGGATGGCGACGAAGCTGCGGCCGAGGTGCGCGCGGCGGGGCTCAGGGCCCGGTTCGGGGCGGACAAGGTCGGCGTCGTCCATGGCCGCATGCCGGGCGCGGAGAAGGATGCCGTCATGG
The DNA here is from genome assembly GCF_000283515.1 of Sphingobium sp. SYK-6. Classification (GTDB taxonomy): domain Bacteria; phylum Pseudomonadota; class Alphaproteobacteria; order Sphingomonadales; family Sphingomonadaceae; genus Sphingobium; species Sphingobium lignivorans. The sequence continues at coordinate 2,606,878 of NC_015976.1, read as the reverse complement.
AGGCATTCGCGTCGGGCAGGCTGAGCCTTCTCGTCGCGACCACGGTGATCGAGGTCGGGGTGGACGTGCCCAATGCGACCTTGATGGTCATCGAGGCCGCCGAGCGCTTCGGCCTCGCGCAGCTTCACCAGCTTCGCGGGCGCGTCGGCCGGGGCGACCAGCGCAGCTTCTGCATGCTGCTGCATGGCCAGACTCTCTCCGAAACCGCGCGCGCCCGCCTGTCCCTCATGCGCGAGACCGGCGATGGCTTTCGCATCGCGGAGGAGGACCTGCGCCTGCGCGGGGCGGGCGAGCTGCTCGGCACGCGCCAGTCCGGCGAGCAGCGCTTCCGCCTTGCCACGCCGGAGCAGATCCAGGCCCTGCTGCCGGCCGCCCATGACGATGCGCGACTGCTGATGGACCGGGACGGAGGCCTCGATTCCGAGCGCGGGCAGGCTGCGCGCACCTGCCTCTACCTGTTCGAGCGCGACGCGGCCATCGCGCTCCTCTCGAGCGGCTGACCCAACGGAGGGATTAGAGCCCTCTCCCCTTCAGGGGAGAGGGTTGGGAGAGGGGGCAACGCCATCGCCCCCCAGGGGGCTCCGCCTGTGCAGGAGGGGGCAAAGGCACCGAAGGAGCTGGCCATCCGGGATAAGTATGCCGTGAGGTGGTTCCCCCCCCCTCAGCCTCGTTTTTCCCTGTCCTACATCCCCTCCGCCGTGGCAGCCCTGCCGAACGCCTCTTCGCATCGAAGGAGACAGGGCAATGCGCGGCTCTTGTTCATTGGAGACCTTCCATCATCCGGCGAGACCGTCCAGCCTTGCCGGAGCAGGCGCCGGCGTCCGCCGCGTCGGTCCACCGCAAAGCGCACGGGGAGCGGAAGATGAGACGGACGGGTCGTCATCTTCGTGAACTTCCAGACAGCAGCGCCGTGCTGGACCGGCATTGCGGGCGGTCGTGCCGGCCCCGAAATCGATCAGTCCGGGAGCGCGCCTTGCGCCTTGTTCGCAGGCGCAGGCCCGCGCAGCGTCGCCAGTATGTCGGGATAGGTCCGGGCATCGATCGGCACCATGAACTGGGCGCCGAAGCAGCCGCGCAATCCCCACATCACGCGCGCCTGGACGAGGCCGCATTGGGGCAGCCAGACGCTCACCGCTTCCCCGCGGACGAAGCGGGCGTCGCTGCAACGGGCATGGAAACCCCGGGCCGAGACATCGATCAGCCGGACGTCCAGCCGCGTATCGCCTCGTTCGATGCTGGTGGGGAAATCGACAAGATCGCGCGCCGTCTCCCGACGCTGGCGCGGCATGTCCGGTGCGATCCGAGGGGCCTCCTGGGTCATTCTCTCTCTCCTTGCGACTTATGGGTTGAGATGAGCTCGTCCGTCATATGTGCGGACGTTTTGTCATTTTCTTGGTAGAATAGGGGCTTACCCCTCGCTCCCGTCGTGGTGTCTTTCAAGAAAGCCCAGATAGGCATCCTGCGGGATCAGGGCCTCGAACTCGAGGCCGATGCGCGCGCCGGTCGACCATATGACCACGCCGCGCAGGCTGCCGAGGTCCGGCAGCTCAAGCGTCAGGCTCTCGCCGATCGACGCCGGCATGTCGGACTGCAGCATGCATCCGTTCGCGGAGAGATTGACCACGACCACGTCGCTCGGCGGCAGCGTGAGGCCCCAGATGCGCGCGGGGCAGGCGATGGTCTCGCGAACGGCGCGCCGGGGCTCATATTCGGTTGAGGGAAGCGACATCGACATTCCTCCGGCTCAGGACCGACCATTGTCCGCCCCATCCGTGAACCGGAGGTCAATCATCATCCCTAGCGCGCCGTAAACGATGAGCGCGACGCGGTTGGCTCTCAGCGCGTCAGCAGGGCGTGGCGCTTCTTGCCCAGGCTCAGCTTGACGGGCGCCTCGCCCACCGCGACCTGATGGGCGGCGTCGCGGATCGGCTGGTCATCCACGCGCACCGCGCCCTCGGCGATCTTGCGCCGCGCCTCGCCATTGGACGCGGCAAGGCCGGTCTCGGTCAGGGCCGCGACGAGTCCGATGCTGTCGCCGGATACCTGGATCGTGGGGAGGTCGGTGGCGGCCGCCGCCGCGCCTGCCTCGAACGTGAGCCGGGCCGTCTCGGCGGCGCCCTCGGCTGCGTCCCGGCCCCGGCAAAGCGCCGTCGCCTCGTTGGCGAGGATTTTCTTGGCCTCGTTGATCTCCGCGCCCTCCAGCGCTTCGAGCCGCGCGATCTCATCGAGCGGGAGATCGGTGAACAGGCGCAGGAAGCGGCCGACATCGCGATCGTCCGTGTTCCGCCAGAACTGCCAGTAATCGAAATGCGGCAGCATCGCCTCGTTCAGCCAGACCGCGCCGGCCATCGTCTTGCCCATCTTGCCGCCGTCGGCCGTGGTGATGAGCGGCGTGGTGACGCCATAGACTTCGGTGCCGTCGACGCGGCGCGAGAGCTCGATGCCGTTGACGATGTTGCCCCACTGGTCCGACCCGCCCATCTGCAGGCGGCAGCCGGCGCGACGGGAGAGCTCCAGGAAGTCATAGGCCTGGAGGATCATGTAGTTGAATTCTAGGAAGCTCAGCGACTGTTCGCGGTCGAGCCTCAGCTTCACCGAGTCGAAGCTGAGCATCCGGTTGACCGAGAAATGCTGGCCGTAATCGCGCAGGAACGGCAGATATTCGAGCGCGTCGAGCCACTGCGCATTGTCGACCATGATGGCATCGGTCGGCCCGTCGCCGAAGGTCAGGAAGTTCTCGAAGACCGTCTTGATCGAGGCGATGTTGCTGTTGATCGTCTCGACGGTCATCAGCTTGCGTGCCTCGTCCTTGAAGCTCGGGTCGCCGACCTTGCCCGTGCCGCCACCCATCAGCACGATGGGCTTGTGGCCGGTCTGCTGCAGCCGGCGCAGGAGCATGATCTGCACCATGGAGCCGACATGCAGCGAGGGCGCGGTGGGATCGAAGCCGATATAGCCCGGGACGACCTGCGTGGAGGCAAGCGCGTCGAGCCCGCTTGCATCGGTGATCTGGTGGATATAGCCCCGCTCTTCGAGCAGGTTGAGCAGGTCGGACTTGTAGCTTGCCATTTTCTTCTCTCGCGGCGGCCCGTCAGGAAAACGGTGGCGCGCTTAGCATGGGAACCGGACCATGAGTAGCATTTTGGCCGAGCGGGCCCTGCAATGCCATCCCGCGACGCCCTGCGCGGCCATTGTGGCGCTGGGCGCGCGGATCGCACGGACGGCGGATTTCGGGTGGGAGATCAGCTTCATCGCGGCTGGCGATCCGTCCCTGGTCAGCCTGCCGCCGGCAGCGCCGCCGGTGCATAGCGATGGTCTGTGGAAGACGACCTGCTTCGAATTGTTCTTCGCTCGCCCGGGCGATGCCTATGCGGAGCTGAACCTGTCGCCCTCGGGTGCTTTCGCCGCTTATCATTTCGATCATTACCGCACCGGCATGACGCGCATCGACTTGCCGGCGCCGGAAATCGCGATGTCCGCCGGCACGGAGCGGCTCGTGATGACGGCGCGCCTGTGCGAGGATTGCCTGCCGTGGGACGGCACCGGCAGGATCGGCATTTCGGCGGTGATCGAGGAGCGGGGCGGGCGGCTCAGCTACTGGGCGCTCGCGCATCCGCCGGGCAAGCCCGATTTTCATCATCGCGATTGCTTCGCGCTCGCGCTTCCGCCACTGGGCAGCGCATGAGCTTCCAGACCGGTCTCGACCGCCTTCTCGCCGATCCCGCCCTGCGCCGGCCCCTTGCCGGCAAGCGCGTCTGCCTGCTGGCGCATCCCGCATCCGTGACAGCCGATCTCACGCATGCGCTCGATGCCTTGTCGGCCTGCGGCGACGTGACGCTGGCCGCCGCCATGGGGCCGCAGCACGGCCTGCGCGGCGACAAGCAGGACAATATGGTGGAATCCCCGGATTATGAGGATCCGGTCCATGGCGTGCCGGTGTTCAGCCTCTACGGGGAGGTGCGCCGGCCGACACGTGCGATGATGGACAGCGCGGATATCTTCCTTGTCGATCTTCAGGATCTGGGCTGCCGGATCTACACCTTTGTCACCACCCTGCTTTACCTGCTGGAAGCGGCAGCGCCGCTCGGCAAGGCGGTCTGGGTGCTGGACCGCCCCAATCCCGCCGGGCGTCCGGTGGAGGGGCTGACTCTGCGGGCCGGGTGGGAGAGCTTCGTCGGCGCGGGGCCGATGCCGATGCGCCACGGCCTCACCATGGGGGAACTGGGCCACTGGTTCGTCGATCACTTCGGGTTGGACCTGGACTATCGCGTGATCGCGATGGAAGGCTATGACCCGGATGCCGCGCCCGGCTTCGGCTGGCCGTCCGGACGGCTGTGGGTCAATCCCAGCCCCAATGCTCCCAATCTCAACATGGCCCGCTGCTACGCCGGCACGGTGATGCTGGAAGGCGCCACGCTCTCGGAAGGGCGCGGGACCACGCGCCCGCTCGAACTGTTCGGCGCGCCGGACATCGATGCCCGCGCCGTGGTCGCGCGCATGAGGGCGCTCGCGCCGCACTGGCTGGAAGGCTGCATCCTGCGCGATTGCTGGTTCGAGCCGACCTTCCACAAGCATGTCGGCACGTTGTGCAATGGCGTCCATATCCATGCCGAGGGCCCTGCCTATCGCCATGATGCGTTCCGTCCCTGGCGCGTGCAGGCGCTTGCCTTCAAAGCCATCCGGCAGCTGCTGCCGGACTATCCCCTCTGGCGCGATTTCCCCTACGAATATGAGCTTGGCAAGTTGCCCATCGACGTGATCAATGGCTCGCCGCTGCTGCGCGAATGGGTGGACGATGCCGCTGCGACCCCCGCCGATCTCGACGCCCTGACCCTGCCCGACGAGGCCGCCTGGGCGCAGGCGAGGGCAGCGCATCTGCTTTACTGAGTGGGTGGTCTGCTGGACTGCTCAATCCGGTTCGCCTTCGTAGACGGGCTGGTCACGACGCTCTGGGCTGCCACTCAGAACCTTGCGCCAATTCCCTGTTGATACATTTGTTGACACTCTGCCCGCGAGTCACGTATCATCATTGTCGATACATCAAGGGCAATGACAATGCGTGTTCATGTCAAGAAATGGGGCAATAGCGCCTCGGTGAGAATCCCGGCCTCGATCATGGCATCGGCATCTCTGCGCATCGATCAGGAGGTGGATGTCCGCGAGGAAGAGGGACGCATCATCATCGAGCCGGTTTCCACGCCTTCCTATGACCTGGACTCGCTGCTCAGTGGCATGACGCCTGACACCTTCCCGGAAGAAGTCGACTTTGGTCCGCCGGCAGGCAAGGAAGTCTGGTAGTGGGGGCTTATGTTCCGGAGCTCGGCGATATTGTCTGGCTTCATTTCGACCCTCAGGCGGGCCATGAGCAAGCGGGCCATCGCCCGGCCGTTGTGCTGTCGCCGGCTTCGTACAATCGTGCGCGCGGGATGATGATCTGCTGTCCGATGACGTCGAGGATAAAAGGATATCCGTTCGAAGTCGTCGTGAGCGAGACTCCGCCAAGCGCGGTGCTGGCCGATCAGATCAAGAGTCTCGACTGGCGGGCTCGTCTCGCTTCCAGGAAAGGCGCGGTGCCACAGGGTGTGCTGGTTGAGGTTCAGGCGAAAATTCGTGCTTTGCTGAACCTGTAACGACAAGTCCTTCGCGCGCATCCGAACAGCAGGAACTCATAAACCCATGCCGCCGGTCCGCGCTCGGGCTGGGCGACCTCCAACCGTGCGCGGATGCGCGCGAAGCGCGTAGCGCCCGCCCGCATCGAATCGAATCGAAGTCCTGCGCGGCACGCGCTCCCACCCGGCACGCGCCGCCGGATGCGGCGCGCCGGTGCCTCACCTAAAGGGTCGTCGGCGGTTTGTCAGTCCTGCATCTTGCGCACGGCGGCGCGGGCCTGGAGCAGGTCCCACATGCCGCGATGCTGGCCGACAAGCTGTGTCGCGCCGAACTGCACCGCCCGGGCGATGCGATCCGGGTCGGGAAGATCGTTCAGTAGCGCCAGCGTTTCCGCGCGGCTGGGCACCGTGCAGATCGACGGCTCGATACCGAGGCGAACCGCACCGGCATCGAGGATGGCGCGAATGGGGTGCCATTCCAGTGTCAGCGTCACGGCTGTTCCGAGGGCGCATCCCCGCCGGTCGGATTGTGCGAGCATCTCGATCGCGTGCCGCTGCTGCGCGACGACGGTGCTCGTCTCGCTATGACCGGCGGTGCTTGGCAGCGGTCCGACCGCCACGCTCAGCCGGTTGAGGAACTGCCGCTCGGTCACGAACGCGTCGATCGACTTGATGAGCCACCCGCGCGCCGAGACTTCCACCGTCCGGGCGGCTGCATGATCGACCAGGCCCGGCACATGGCCATGGAGCAGCGTGACGAGATGGACGAAGTCGGCGAAGTCGACGAGGTCGCGGACGAACGCATGGCGCTCTCCAGCCACCGCGGGCGCGCAATAGCCGTGAGCCGCGGAGCCGTCCTGGTCGACTATGGCTGCGATCACGGCAGCGAGGCTGGAATTGGTCGACTGGCGGGGCTGCTCGTTCATGACAAACCTCATCGCGTCGTCCGTTACCGGATCGACGTCGTCCCCACACCGGAAGTAGAGCGGAGGACGTTAACAAGCTATTGATATTGTGCTCTGCGCCCAGCCAAATTCTACCATGGACCGGCCGGAATTGGCACAGTTAATGGTGCGGAAATTTGGTTCCACGGCTCATCCGGCCTGTGGCACGGGCTGACGTTTTGAGCGGGCAAGACGGGACCTGTACCGCGCTTGGACAAAGGGCCAGCTACGGCGCGAGAGGCGATCTCAGTCGTGATTTGCGCCCTCCCATCCCGTGCCATAGAGAGAGCGAGTCGGCCTGTTGAGGGCCCGGGCCGCACGGAGTTCCCCGCTGATGACGTCACGCTATCGAGTCCTGCTGATCGCCGAGGCGGCCAATCCGGAATGGGTCAGCGTGCCGCTGGTCGGCTGGTCGCTGGCAAATGCGATCCGCTCGGTCGCGGACGCCCATATCGTGACGCAGGTTCGCAACAAAGCCGCCTTCGAGCGTGCCGGCCTCGTCGAAGGCCGGGATTTCACCGCTATTGATACCGAAGCGCTCATGAAGCCGCTCTGGACAATCATCGGCAAGTTGCGCGGCGGGGCCGGCAAGGGGTGGACGACGGTGACGGCGCTTCAGTCCCTATTCTATCCGCTGTTCGAGAGCATGGTGTGGCGTCGCTTCGGCAAGCAGATCAGGGTCGGCGAATTCGATGTGGTTCACCGAATCACGCCGCTCAGCCCCACGGCGCCGAGCCTGCTTGCCGGCCGCTGTGCCCGCGCCGGCGTCCCGTTCGTCGTCGGTCCGCTGAACGGCGGCATTCCCTGGCCGCGTGCGTTCACCAGGGAGCGCCATCAGGAAAAGGAATGGCTGTCTTATGTCCGCAATGCCTACAAGGCGATGCCCGGCATAAAGCGGACGTGGCGGCAGTCGGCCGCGATCATCGCAGGCTCGCGGCACACCGCTTCGGAGTTGCCAGAGGGCGCGCGCGGAAAGTGCATCTATATCCCCGAAAACGCGATCGATCCTGCGCGCTTCGCCGACCATGGCCAGCCCGACCGCTACGCGCGGCTCGATCTCTGCTTCATCGGCCGGCTGGTGCCCTACAAGGGGCCGGACGTCGCGATCGAGGCGGCGCAGGACCTGCTGCGGGCGGGCGCCGCTCGGCTCACGATCATCGGCGACGGCCCCATGATGGCCGACCTCAAGGCGCTGGCCGCCCGGCTCGGCGTGGCCGATGCCGTCACCTTCGCGGGCTGGGTGGAACATCGCAAAGTGCCGGAGATCGCGCGGGACAAGTCCGTTTTCCTGTTCCCCAGCGTGCGCGAATTCGGTGGCGGCGCGGTGATCGAGGCGATGGCGCTGGGGCTCGTGCCGATCATCGCCGATTATGGCGGCCCTGCAGAGATCGTAACGGGCGAGACGGGCTTCAGGCTGCCTATAGACTCACGGGAGCTCATGCGGGATCGTGCGGCGCAGGTGCTGGCGGAGATGGCGGCCGGGCAGCATGATCTCGCCGCGATGGCCGCACGGGGCAGGGCGAGGATCGATGCGCTCTACAGTTGGGGACGCAAGGCCGCGCAGGTCGTCGAGGTCTACGACTGGCTTACCGGCAAGCGACCCGACCGGCCGGACTTCGGCTTCTGACGAGAGGCGTCGCCGCGCATCGGGCGCGCGGTGGTGGATAGCCGAAGTGCGATGGAAAGGGCCGGCCTTTCAGGACCGGCCCATAATCCCGTTCATTGATCCAGGAAGCTGCGCATCTTGCGGCTGCGGCTCGGGTGCTTGAGCTTGCGCAGCGCCTTCGCCTCGATCTGGCGGATGCGCTCGCGGGTCACGCTGAACTGCTGGCCCACTTCCTCGAGCGTGTGATCGGTGTTCATGCCGATGCCGAAGCGCATGCGCAGCACGCGCTCCTCGCGCGGCGTGAGCGAGGCCAGAACCCGCGTAACCGTCTCCTTGAGATTGGCCTGAATGGCCGCATCCACGGGGATGATCGCGTTCTTGTCCTCGATGAAGTCGCCCAGGTGCGAATCCTCCTCGTCGCCGATTGGCGTTTCGAGGGAGATCGGCTCCTTGGCGATCTTCATCACCTTGCGCACCTTCTCCAGCGGCATGGAGAGCCGCTCGGCCATTTCCTCGGGCGTAGGCTCGCGGCCCTGCTCGTGGAGGAACTGGCGGCTGGTGCGCACCAGTTTGTTGATGGTCTCGATCATGTGGACCGGGATGCGGATCGTGCGGGCCTGATCCGCGATGGAGCGCGTGATCGCCTGCCGGATCCACCAGGTCGCATAGGTCGAGAACTTGTAGCCGCGGCGATACTCGAACTTGTCCACTGCCTTCATCAGGCCGATATTGCCTTCCTGGATGAGGTCGAGGAACTGCAGGCCGCGGTTCGTGTATTTCTTCGCGATGGAGATGACGAGGCGCAGATTCGCTTCCACCATCTCCTTCTTGGCGATGCGTGCCTCGCGCTCGCCTTTCTGCACCATGTTCACGATGCGGCGGAACTCGGGCAGCGAGGTGCCGCTTGCCTGCGCGATCTCGGCCACCTCGGAACGGATGCGCTCCACGGCACCTGCTTCCGCGCTCGCGAAGGCGCTCCATTTCTTGTCGATCTTGCCGACTTTCTCCAGCCAGGCCTCGTCCAGCTCATGGCCGACATACTGGTCCAGGAAGTCCTTGCGGGGCACTTTGTGGCGCTCCGCGAGGCGCAGCATCTGGCCGCCCAGCGTGGTGAGCCGGCGATTGAAGGCATAGAGCTGATCGACGAGATATTCGATCTTCTGCTGGTGGAACTGGACGCTTTCCACTTCCGCGGTCAGGTCCTCGCGCAGCTTGTGGTAGCTTGCTTCGTCCTTGGCGGGGAATTCCACGCCATTGCCCAGCGCGATCAGCCGTGCCTGCTGGATCTTGCCGAACGCGCTGTAGAGCTGGGTGATGTTGGCGAATTTCTCGAGCGCGGCGGGCTTGAGCAGCTCTTCCATCGCGGCGAGGGAGAGCGTGTTGTCCTCCTCGTCCTCTTCCTCGGCGCGCGGCGTACGGCGCTCGACCATGGACTCCTCGTCGTCGTCGGCGGATTCCTCCTCGACGTCCTCTTCCTCTTTGAAGGAGGGGCCGGCGGTCTTCTCGCTGATCTCGCCGTCATCGTCGCCTTCGCCGTCCTCGGAGAGCGATTCTGGCGCCGGGTCCTTGGAGAGCATGGCGTCGAGATCGAGAATCTCGCGCAGCTGCATCTCGCCATTGTTGAGGGCGTTGGACCATTCGATGATCGCGTTGAACGTGGTCGGGCTCTCGCACAGGCCCAGGATCATCGTGTCGCGACCGGCCTCGATGCGCTTGGCGATGGCGATTTCGCCCTCGCGGCTGAGCAGTTCGACTGCGCCCATCTCGCGCAGGTACATGCGCACGGGGTCGTCCGTGCGGTCGACGGTTTCCTTCTTCTTCTCGCCGACATTGCCCGAGCCATCCTCGTCCTCGGCTGCGCCGTCGATCGTGTCAGCCTCGGGCTCGGCGCCATCCTCGGAGTCATCGCCCTGTTCGTCGTTCTCGACGATATTGACGCCCATGTCGTTGAGGGCGGACATCACGTCCTCGATCTGCTCGGAAGACATCTGGTCCTGCGGCAGGGCGTTGTTCAGCTCGTCATAAGTGATGTAGCCGCGCTTCTTGGCGCGGGCGATCAGCTTCTTGATCGAGGCCTCGTTGAGGTCGAGCAGCGGTGCATCGCCGCTCTCTTCGGTGCCTGCTTCATTCTGGTTGATCTTGCTCGCCATGCGTCGCCTTGCTCCAAGCCGGTCGCATCACGCACCAGCCATAAGTTCATTCTTCGGGGGGTTGGGCCAGTTCGGCCACGCGCGCGGCCAAATCCGCCTTGAGCTTGCGCAGGGACTGCTGACGGGCAAAGCCCGCTTCGTCCAGATGATCCGCCATCGCCCTTGTGACCGCCGCCAGCTCAGCGTCGATTCGCGGCATCGCCACAATCACCGCGATAGCCTCCGCCAGGTCACGCTGTGCGCGCTGCCTGTCCGTTTCGGCCCGGGTGAAGGTGAACTGCAGCGCATCGGCGCGGAGCAACCCCTTCGCCATATTATACACTTCACTGTCGCCCAATATGGTAAGCAGTCGCTCTGTTTCAACAGTTTCTTGGATGTCGCTCGCTTCAATCAGCCTGTCGAGCAATCGCGCGAGTCGTTCGTCGGTAAGAGTGAGGCTCGCCAGCGCCTCGCGATGGATGACAATTTCCTCGGGAAAGCGCAGCAGGCCGGCAATCACCGCGCGCAGCAGCATGGCGTCGCTGCCGCTCGCGCCAATGGCCCGCGCTTCGTCCGTCGGCGGCGGGGGAGGGGGCGTCCACCGCCCGCCACGCTGGTCGCGCGCCGGCCTGCGGACGGGCTGTCCGTTGAAGGAGGGATTCTGACGCGGCGCGAAGAACAGGGCGTCGTAGCGCTCCTTGAACATCCGGCTGTAAAGCGCGCGGATGTCCCCGTCCGAAATGGTGCGGCACAGCTCGGCGAGGCGCTGCTTGAAGCCGGCGCGCGCTTCCGGCGTGTCGAGCGGCAGCGCCTCATGCTCGTGGCGCCAGATGAGCTCCACGAGCGGGATAGCGCCGGACAGCACGTCTTCCAGGGCCCGGGTGCCCGCGCTCCGGATGAGGTCGTCCGGGTCCTGTCCGGCCGGCAGGGTGGCGAAAGCGAGGCTGTGGCCGGGTCGCAGCAGCGGCAGCGCGCGATGGGCCGCGCGCAGGGCCGCGCGCTGGCCCGCGGCATCGCCGTCGAAGCAGAGCAGCGGGGTCTCGACCATCGTCCAGAGCTTCTCGATCTGGGGCTCGGTCAGCGCGGTCCCGAGCGGCGCGACGGTCTCGGAGATGCCGGCCTGCGCCATCATGATGACGTCCATATAGCCCTCGACCACGATCACGCGGCCGGCCTTGCGCGCGGCCGGTGCGGCCTTGTCGAGATTGTAGAGGGTGCGTCCCTTGTCGAACAGCGGCGTCTCGGGCGAGTTCAGATATTTGGGCTCGCCCGGTCCCAGGATGCGGCCACCGAACGCGATGACCCGGCCGCGCTGATCGCGAATCGGGATCATCAGCCGGCCGCGGAAACGGTCGTAGCTGTCGCGGTTGCCGTCTTCCGGCTGGATCAGCATGCCGCTTTCGACCAGCATGTCCTCGGGAAACTCGTGCAGGGCCGCCTTGAGCCTGCCCCGGCTATCCGGCGCGTAGCCCAGGCCAAAGCTGCGGCGAGTCGCGTCCGAGATGCCGCGCCGGGCGAGATAGGCCGTTGCCTGCGTTCCCTCTTGGCCGGCGAGCTGCGCCTCGAACCAGCCTTGCGCCGCCGCCGTCACGTCGTGCAGCGATCGCGCCTTCTCGGCCCGTTTCGCCGCGCGCGGGTCCGGTGCCGGCACCTCCATCCCCGCTGCCGCCGCCAGTTCCTTCACCGCATCGAGGAAGGGCAGGCCGCGCTGGTCCGTCATCCAGCGGATGGCGTCGCCATGCGCACCGCAGCCGAAGCAGTGGTAGAAGCCCTTCTCGTCGTTGATCGTGAAGCTGGGCGTCTTCTCGTTGTGGAAGGGGCAGCAGGCCTTGTATTCCCGCCCGGCCTTCTGGACCTTGATGGTCTTGCCGATCAGGGTCGAAAGCGTTGTGCGCGCGCGCAGCTCGTCCAGCCATTGAGGCGAGAGGCTCATGACGAATGCGCCCGCCGGGGGCCTTGCCCTGGCTGGAAAACATGGAGTCTACGGGGAAACGGCGCCAGGCGAACCATTGAGCCGCCACCCTAGCACCGCTGGAGGGCGGGCGGAAGGGCGCGTGCCCCTGCCGCCCGTCTTCAGTCGTTCAGCCCTGCTGGAAAGCCACGGCGAGCTTGCGCGGTTTCTGGCGCATTGCTGCGCCGGCCATGGCGAAGCCGGCGATCAGCATGGCCCATGTGGCGGGTTCGGGAATGGCCGGCGTCGTGCCCGCTTCCGCGATGACGAGCGTGTAGCTCCCCGGGCCGAACAGGTCCGCCAGGGCATAGGTGCCGGTCAGGAAGGTCGGCGCACCGGTCGATCCCGAGAAGAGCTGGCTGCCCGTGGCGTCGAGCAGATAGGCGTCTCCGTAGAAGTCGATGATCGAGAAGCCGCCCGCCTCGTCGCCGGTCCAGAACTGGAGGTCGACGATACCGAGCGCCGCGTCCGGAAAGCCGGAGACGTCCCAGATCGTGAACGAGCTTTCGTCGAAGAGGTCCGGCACCGGGCTCGAATCGAGCTGGAAGCTTGCCGAATAATCGCCGGTCAGCGTGAAGTTGAGCAGCGCAGCCTGTGCCGGCGCCGCGAAAAAAAGAGCCGCTGCTGCAGCGGCAAGCACGCCCACATGTTTCATCATCATCCCCTGTCCAGTCCCACGATGAACGCGCCGGCCCCCGCAAGAGCGCGGCGCGGGAACAAGGAAACATGGTTAAGGAATGATTGCACCTGTTAATTGTGCATCCGCGAAACCGCGAGGCTATATGTCCCGGCATGAGCCAAGTGGCGTTTAACTCGCCAGCGCGGCTTTCACCATCGCGCTGGCCTTGCTCATGTCGAGCACGGTGCCGTGCCGATCCTTCAGCACCGCCATGACCTTGCCCATGTCCTTCACAGACGAGGCGCCGACCTCGGTCTTGATCGCCTCGATCGCGGCGCGAGTCTCGTCCTCGCTCATCTGCCGGGGCAGGAAGCTCTCGATGACGTCCAGCTCCGCCTGCTCCTGCGCAGCGAGTTCAGCGCGGCCGCCCTGTTCGTACATGGCGATCGATTCGCGCCGCTGCTTCACCATCTTCTGGAGGACGTCGACCACGATGACGTCGTCATCCGGCACCTGCGTGGCGGTGCGCAGCTCGATGTCGCGATCCTTCAGCTTCGCGAGGATGAGGCGCACGGCCGCGAGGCGGGCCTTGTCGCCGCCCTTCATTGCCTGGATCTGCGCAGCCTTGATGCCGTCGCGAATCATTTTCGCGTCCTCCGTTCCGCCTTGTGGGAAAGGATGACATATAAGGCGGCACGATGAATTTTAATAGGATTGACCATGCAGGTCCGAAATCCTAGTGACCCGGCCGTTTAGCCAGCGCTCCGGGCGCCGGCCTGCAAGCGACAGCATAAGGAACCCAGTGCCATGGCGAACGCCAGATACCCGACCGTGCCCAAAGGAGCGACGGGGGTATTGGTTCTTGCCGATGGCACGGTCATTTTCGGCCGCGGCTTCGGCGCGAGCGGGGAAGCGGTGGGCGAGCTCTGCTTCCACACCGCCATGACCGGCTATCAGGAGATCATGACCGATCCGAGCTTCGCCGGTCAGATCATCACCTTCACGTTCCCGCACATCGGCAATGTCGGCACCAATCCCGAGGATGTGGAGGCCGATACGCCCTGGGCGCTCGGCTGCGTGGTGCGCGAGGACGTGACGGCGCCGTCGAGCTTCCGCAATGTCGAGCCCTTCAACCAGTGGCTGAAGGCGCATGGCCGCATCGGTCTCGCGGGTGTCGACACGCGCGCGCTCACCCGGCGCATCCGCATGGCCGGCGCGCCCAATGCGGTGATCGCGCATGATCCCGAGGGCAAGTTCGATCTCAAGGCCCTGCATGAGAAGGCGAAGGCCTGGCCTGGCCTCGAGGGCATGGACCTGGCCGTCGAAGTCACTGGCGAGCAGCGCGACTGGACCGGCGGGCCCTGGCGCCTTGGCTTCGGCTATGAGGCGACGGAAACGGGCGAGCGATCAGTCGAAGACAGGCCTCATGTTGTCGCCATCGATTATGGCGCCAAGGACAATATCTTCCGCAATCTGGTGAAGGCCGGCGCCAAGGTCTCCGTCCTGCCCGCGACGGCGACCTATGAGCAGATCACGGCGCTCAGGCCCGCCGGCGTCTTCCTGTCGAACGGCCCCGGCGACCCCGCCGCGACCGGCGAATATGCGGTGCCCGTCATCAGGCGGCTGATCGACGAGGACATGCCGATCTTCGGCATCTGCCTCGGCCACCAGCTCCTCGGCCTCGCGGCGGGCGCGCACACCAGCAAGATGCACCAGGGCCATCGCGGCGCCAATCATCCGGTCAAGCGGCTGGAGGACGGGGTGGTGGAGATCACCTCCATGAACCACGGCTTCGCCATCGATGCCGACAGCCTGCCGGCCAATGTCGTGCAGACGCATGTGAGCCTGTTCGATGGCTCCAATTGCGGCATCGCCTTCACGAACAAGCCGGTCTTCGGCGTGCAGTACCACCCCGAGGCATCGCCCGGGCCGCAGGACAGCTTCTATCTGTTCAAGCGGTTCGTGGAGGGGCTGAGGTAATGGATATTTACGTCTTCGCTTCTTCAACAATGACCAACATCTGGGCTGGCGTGGGTTCTGAGACGTGGGCGGTTGGTCCAATGGAAGTAGGCTCACCACAGGAAAAAGGGCGTATCACTAAGGCACGGAAGATGCCCATAGGTGCGTTGGGTATTCTATACAGTAGCGAAGACAAGGCGTTGACCGTCCCTTTTGTGGTGTATTCCCGTCCCGATGAAGTGGAGAGCGTTACACATATTTGGCCGGAGAGATGGGTTTTACCCTTTAGGATAAAACCGCTCGGCAACCCCCATCAGAGAATGGCCATCGAAGATGCGAAAGCCAGCCTGCCTTCTTTTCAACATAGCTCTCAGCCATTCAACAATGTCTTTAGAGTGAGAGCGGACTTTGCCTTTCAGACGTCGCAGATTCTCCCAGAAGACTGGGCAGTTCTAATCGAAAAGCTTGCAAACTAATGCCCAAAAGAACAGACATCTCCTCCATCCTCATTGTCGGCGCGGGCCCGATCATCATCGGTCAGGCGTGCGAGTTCGATTATTCGGGCACGCAGGCCTGCAAGGCGCTGAAGGAAGAGGGCTACCGGATCATTCTGGTGAACTCGAACCCGGCCACGATCATGACCGATCCGGAGATGGCGGACGCGACCTATGTCGAGCCGGTGACGCCGGAGATCGTCGCCAAGATCATCGAGAAGGAGCGCCCCGACGCGATCCTGCCGACCATGGGCGGCCAGACCGCGCTCAACACCGCGCTCGCGCTGTTCAACGACGGCACGCTGGAGAAATACGGCGTAAAGATGATCGGCGCGGATGCCGAGGCGATCGACAAGGCGGAAGACCGGCTCAAGTTCCGCGACGCGATGGACAAGATCGGCCTCGAAAGCGCCCGTTCGCGCATCGCGCACACGATGGACGAGGCGATGGCGGCGCTGGAGTTCATCGGCCTGCCGGCGATCATCCGGCCCAGCTTCACCATGGGCGGCACCGGCGGCGGCGTCGCCTATAACCGGGAAGAGTTCGTCCGCATCGTCACCTCCGGTCTCGATGCCTCGCCGACCACCGAAGTGCTGATCGAGGAATCGCTGCTCGGCTGGAAGGAATATGAGATGGAAGTCGTCCGCGACCGCGCGGACAATTGCATCATCATCTGCTCCATCGAGAATGTCGATCCGATGGGCGTCCACACGGGCGATTCCATCACGGTCGCGCCGGCGCTGACGCTGACCGACAAGGAATATCAGATCATGCGCAACGCCAGCATCGCGGTGCTGCGCGAGATCGGCGTGGAGACGGGCGGGTCCAACGTCCAGTTCGCGGTCAATCCGAAGGACGGCCGCCTGATCGTCATCGAGATGAACCCGCGCGTCAGCCGCTCCTCGGCGCTGGCGTCCAAGGCGACGGGCTTTCCCATTGCCAAGGTCGCGGCCAAGCTGGCCGTCGGCTACACGCTGGACGAGATCCAGAACGACATCACGGGCGTCACGCCCGCGAGCTTCGAGCCCACCATCGACTATGTCGTGACCAAGATTCCGCGCTTCGCCTTCGAGAAGTTCAAGGGCGCCGAGCCGCTGCTGGGCACCGCGATGAAGTCGGTGGGCGAAGTGATGGCGATCGGTCGGAACATCCACGAGTCCATGCAGAAGGCGCTGCGGGGCCTCGAAACCGGGCTCTCCGGCTTCAATCAGGTCGATCATCTGGTCGGCGCGAGCAAGGACGAGATCGTCGCCGCGCTTGGCCAGCCCACGCCGGACCGGCTGCTCATTGCCGCGCAGGCGCTGCGCGAGGGGCTGAGCGTCGAGGAGATCAACGCGGTCGCCCGGTTCGATCCCTGGTTCCTCGACCGGCTTGCCGAGATCGTCGCGGCCGAACGACAGGTGATGGAGAACGGCCTGCCGCGCGACGCCCAGGGCATGCGCGCGCTCAAGGCCATGGGCTTTTCGGACAAGCGGCTTGCGTGGCTGGCCCTGCAGTCCGCCAATGTCCCCGGCGGCATGGAGAATGCCATTCGCCGCGGCTCGGGGCTGGTGCGCGAGGCTGTCGTCGCCATGACGGGTGGCGTGACGGAGAAGGAAGTGCGCGCGCTGCGCCACAAGCTGGGCGTGCGCCCGGTGTTCAAGCGCATCGATACCTGCGCGGCCGAGTTCGAGGCGCGCACGCCTTACATGTACTCCACTTACGAGGCGCCCACCTTCGGCGAGCCCGAGGACGAGAGCCAGCCGAGCGACCGGCGCAAGGTGGTGATCCTGGGCGGCGGCCCCAATCGCATCGGGCAGGGCATCGAGTTCGATTATTGTTGCTGCCACGCCTGCTTCGCGCTGGAGGATGCCGGCTACGAGACCATCATGATCAATTGCAATCCGGAGACGGTGAGCACGGATTATGATACGTCGGACCGGCTCTATTTCGAGCCGCTGACCGCCGAGGATGTGCTGGAGATCCTGCATGTCGAGCAGTCGCGCGGCACGCTGGCCGGCGTCATCGTGCAGTTCGGCGGGCAGACGCCGCTCAAGCTGGCGCAGGCGCTGGAGGATGCGGGCATCCCCATCCTCGGCACGTCGCCGGATGCCATCGACCTGGCCGAGGACCGCGAGCGTTTCGCCGCGCTGATCGAGAGACTGGGCCTGCTCCAGCCCGCCAACGGCATCGCGCGCAGCAAGGAGGAAGCGATCGCGGTCGCTGGCCGCATCGGCTACCCCGTGCTCATGCGTCCCTCCTATGTGCTGGGCGGCCGGGCGATGGAGATCGTCGACGGGCAGGCGCAGCTCGAGGAATATATCGCCACCGCCGTGCAGGTCTCCGGCGATTCGCCGGTGCTCATCGACCAGTATCTGCGCGACGCGGTCGAGGTGGACGTGGATGCGCTGTGCGATGGCCGGGACGTGGTCGTCGCGGGCGTGCTCCAGCATATCGAGGAGGCCGGCGTGCATTCCGGTGACAGCGCCTGCTCGCTGCCGCCCTACAGCCTGCCCGAAGCCATCATCGGCGAGATCGAGCGGCAGACGGACGTGCTTGCCCGGGCGCTGCATGTGCGCGGCCTCATGAACATCCAGTTCGCGGTGAAGGACGGCAACGTCTATCTCATCGAGGTCAATCCGCGCGCTTCGCGCACCGTGCCCTTCGTCGCCAAGGCGATCGGCACGCCCATTGCCAAGATCGCCGCGCGCGTCATGGCGGGCGAGATGCTGGCGGACCTGCCGACGATCGACCGTAACGCGATCAGCCATATCGCGGTCAAGGAAGCGGTGTTCCCGTTCAATCGCTTCCCGGGCGTCGATCCGGTCCTTTCCCCGGAAATGAAGTCCACCGGCGAGGTCATGGGCATCGACGTCGATTTCGCGACCGCTTTCGCCAAGGCGCAGATCGGCGCGGGCACTGTCCTTCCCAAGGAAGGCACGGTCTTCGTGTCCGTGAAGGACAGCGACAAGACGGTCATCCTGCCAGCCGCTCGCAAGATCGCCGGCATGGGCTTCCGCATCGTCGCGACCGGCGGCACGGCGAAGTTCCTGTCGGAAGCCGGGCTGGAGATCGAGACGGTCAACAAGGTGGCGCAGGGGCGGCCCCATATCGTGGACCGGATCACCGACGGCGCGATCGACCTGATCTTCAATACGACGGAAGGGTGGCAGTCGCTCATCGACAGCAAGGCGATCCGCACGAGTGCGCTGCGCCTCAAGGTTCCGAGCTTCACCACGGCGGCGGCGAGCCTTGCCGCGGTGGACGCCATCGAGGCCTTGCGTGCGCGTCCCCTTGAAGTGCGGTCGCTCCAATCCTATTATCAGGCGTCGCAGGACTGATCTTCCGACAGACATGAAATCAGCATGCGAGCTGGCCGGAGCCGCCGGTCGGCAAGGGAATGCGCGCTTCCGGACAGCCGTTTGAAGCCAAGTGAAGAGATTGGGGAGTGTAGATGGCCACCGTTGAGAAGTTGCCGATGCTGGCTGTTGGCTATGAAAAGCTGACCGATCATCTGCGTGCCCTCAAGGCGGAGCGTCCCAAGATCGTGGACGCGATCGAAGAGGCGCGTGCGCACGGCGATCTTTCCGAGAATGCCGAATATCATGCCGCCAAGGAGCGGCAGGGCCAGGTCGAGGCGACGATCGCCGATCTGGAGGACAAGCTTTCGCGCGCGCAGGTCATCGATCCCAAGTCGCTGTCAGGCGACAAGATCATCTTCGGCGCGACCGTCACTCTGCTGGACGAGGACGAGCAGCCGGTGCGCTACCAGATCGTGGGTCAGGCGGAAGCCGACGCGAAGATGGGCATGATCAGCTACAACTCGCCTCTGGGCCGTGCGCTGATCGGGCGTCAGGTCGGCGAGGAAGTCGAAGTGACAGTGCCGTCCGGCGACAAGTTCTACCTCGTCGAGAAGATCGAGTTCATTTGAGCCGTTTCGCGGCGCACGAGGTCCAGCTTTCATGTCAGTGACGCTTCCCCGGGGGCCGGCGACGAATATCCTGGCAGCGATCACGCTGCTTGCCTTCCTGCCGGTCCAGCTGGCGGGCGAGACGGATCGTGCCGCCATCCTGGCGGGCTTCATCCCGGAGCGCGTCACGGCGCTGGCGGCGCAGAACATATCGCTGGATATTCCGTGGCTGCCGCTGTGGATCACGCCGCTCAGCGCCACGCTCATCCATTCCGGCTGGCTGCACCTTGCCTTCAATCTGCTCATGCTGGTGTTCTGCGGCCGGTTCGTGGAGCAAGTGCTGGGGCAGGGCAGGACGGTCATCGTCTATCTGGTCGGCGCTTATGCCGCGGCGCTCGGGCAATGGGCGACATCCGCCTTCTTCATGCCGGCCGGTGACGGCGTCGTGCCGATGATCGGCGCAAGCGGCGCGGTGTCCGCGCTGCTGGGCACATATGCCGTGATCTACAGCCAGCGCGGCGTGAGATCGCTGGGGCCGATTCCCGCGCATGTCGTGCGCATCATCTGGCTCGCGGTCGCCTGGACGATCCTGCAGCTGCTCATCGCGTTCGCCGGCGGGTTTGACAGCCTGTTCCGCGGCATCGCGATCGGTGCCCATATCGGCGGCTTCATCGCGGGATTGCTGCTGGCCCGGCCGTTGCTGGCGCGACGCTTCCGCGCCGCGCCCTGACCGGCCAGCGAAAACGACCTTTCGTCGTTCCGCCTCAGCCGACTTGCGGGTCGATCGCTTCGCCGGCAGGGTCGAGCAGGCGATGAAGGTGGACGATGACGTAGCGCATTTCGGCGTCGTCGACGGTGCGCTGCGCTGCGCCGCGCCAGGCGGTTTCGGCACTGGCATAATCGGGGAAGACGCCGATCAGGTCGATCGACTTCAGGTCCTCGAATTCGAGTTTCTGCGGGTCCTTGACGCGCCCGCCCATGACAAGATGCAATAAGCTCAACGGAAATGCTCCCTGGGGTGACCCGCCGGATCCTGTCGAGCCGGCCGGGCTGGCCTCTTGCCTGCGTGGCTAGCAGCGTTGCGCCTGACTGCCAAGACGGCGGCCGGGGCGGGCGTCTGCCTGCGTCTGCGGGCTATTCCTCTCCGTCCTTCGCTTTCCCTTTTGCCGTTCGCGCCTTGCGGGTCAAGACATGCTTGCCCATGCTGGTCGCAGCCTGGCTCGCGACGCGCCGCAATGTGCTGTGGCGCGTGTCGGTGAGGCCAACGAGCATGGCCTTCGCCGCCTTGCTCCCGGCGGCGGCTTTCACTGCCCGGCCCGCCGTCTGCCCCGCCTTGCCGGCGATGGCGATCTTGGGAATGAAGATGGCGAGCACTGCGCCTGCGGCCGCGGCGGCGGCCACGGCGGCGATGGGATGTTCCTGGAACAGGCGATTGGTCTCGGCTGCGGCGCGATAGGTCTTCTCGCGCGTGTCGTCGATCACGGCCTCGCCCTTCTCGCGCGTCGCTGCGATGACTTCGCCTGCCTTGCGGCGGGCCTGGTCGATGCCGTCCATGGCGCGGGCGCGCACCTCGCTCGCAGTGCCGCTGCCATCCCGGTTGTTTTTCTTCTCAGTCGTCACTGCCCGCGCTCCATAGCTTGCGATTGAGCCACACGATCTGCGCCAGTCGTGCGCCGTAGAGCAGCGTTGTGCGCGCGGGTCTCCAGAACAGCAAGGCCACGAATCCGCTCGCGGCCGATGCCATGAGGAACGGATGGCTGCGGATCGACATGCGCGCCTGCAGCTTGGCACTCTCCACTTTTTCGCCGACGGCGGTGAGCGCGTCGTCCTTGAGCCGGCCTGGCGATACCCGCTGGCGGAGATTGCCCAGCGCGGTCGAGAAGCGCAGCCGGGCGAGGTCGGCATGCGCGCGGGCCTGGGCCACTTCCTGCCTCTGCTCGGGTGTCGTCATGGCCTTCCTCCCCTCTTGAGGGCCTGAACGCTGCTGCGCGTCAGCAGGCCGAAGAGGATCGTGGCGGCAAGCGAAACGCCTGCCACGATCAGGGTGGCGCCGAGCCAGCCCACCATCGGTGCCAGCGCAATCACCGCCGCGACGATCAGCATGATGAGCGTCATCACCAGGAAGACGAAGGCCAGCACGCCGAAAGCGAGCGCCCTGCCCAGAATGGCCCCGATGATGGCCGCCTTGAGCTTCGCCCAGGTGAGCTCCGCCTCGGCCATCTCCCGGCCGGACGCCACCAGACGCTCGACGCTTGCCCGGATGGAGCCATCGTCAGCGGTCGGCGCTGCCTGCGCCTCCGTTTCCCCGTCTGGTGTCGTCATGGGTCTGCGTTGGTCCGATTACTGGTTCTTAAGTGTCGTTCGAGGAGCTGCCGCGCATCATCCGCATGAGGACGAAGCCCACCACGGCGGCAGCGCCGATCGCAACCGCCGGGCTCTTGCGCACGAAATTGCGCGCTTCCTCGGCGAGCTGGTCGACATCCTTCTCGTCGAGCGACTTGGCCGCGCCGGCCACCGTCTCGGCCGCCTTGCGGGCATAATCCCCATATTGGGGCCCGAGCTTGGAATCGACGGTCTCCGCGGTTTCCGCGATCAGCTTGGAGAGGCCGGCAAGGGCATCGCCGGTCGTGTTCTTGGCGGTCGTCGCGGCATCGCGCGCGGTTGCCTTGGCCTGTTCGGCGAACTCGCCTGCCTGCTCGCGCCACTTGCCGCCCTCGGCCTCATCGCCGGTGCTGCGCGCCGAAGCGGCCTGCTTCACGGCTGCGACTTTCGTGGTGCTCGGGCTGGCGCTCTTGCTGGCGGCGGTCTTCGTGGAGGGTTTGCGCTTTGGTGTGTCGGTGCTGCTGGTGTCAGACATGATCTTCCCTTTCTGGCAACAGATGTGCCCCTCAAGATCGATATAGCAGGGCCCGCTTTGTTTAACAGACCCAGAGGGCCAATTGTTCCCGGACAATTCTCGCGCCGCGCGATGCGGGGTGGTTCGCGCCATTGCCAATGACGGGTGCGCCCGTTAAGCGGCGGCCCACGCAGAACCAGTGAATTTGCAAGGGAAAGGCCACGGCATGACCGAAATTCTCGATATCCACGCGCGCCAGATTCTCGATAGCCGCGGCAATCCCACCGTCGAAGTCGACGTGCTGCTGGAGGATGGCAGCTTCGGTCGCGCCGCGGTGCCTTCGGGCGCGTCGACGGGCGCTTATGAAGCGGTCGAGAAGCGGGACGGGGACAAGAACGTCTATCTCGGCAAGGGCGTGCTGCAGGCAGTCGCTGCGGTCAATGACGAGATCAGCCAGGTCGTCGTCGGCATGGATGCCGAGGATCAGGGCGACATCGATGAAGCGATGATCGCACTCGACGGCACGGAGAACAAGGCGCGGCTCGGCGCGAATGCCATTCTCGGCGTCAGCCTCGCAGTCGCCAAGGCCGCGGCGGATGCGCGTGGCCTGCCACTCTATCGTTATGTCGGCGGCGTCTCGGCGCATGTCCTGCCGGTGCCGATGATGAACATCATCAATGGCGGCGAGCATGCCGACAATCCGATCGACTTCCAGGAGTTCATGATCATGCCGGTGGGCGCCGAAAGCATTGCCCATGCCGTGCAGATCGGTTCCGAGATCTTCCACACGCTCAAGAAGGGCCTGCATGAGAAGGGTCTCGCCACTGGCGTGGGTGACGAGGGTGGTTTCGCGCCCAACATCGCCTCGACCGTGGAAGCGCTCGATTTCATCATGCAGAGCATCGAGAAGGCCGGTTACCGCCCGGGCGAGAATGTCGTGCTGGCGCTCGACTGCGCGGCTACCGAGTTCTTCAAGAATGGCAGCTATGTGATCTCGGGCGAAGGCAAGACCCTCTCGCCGGGCGAAATGGCCGATTATCTCGCCGACCTCGTTGCGCGCTACCCGATCAAGTCGATCGAGGATGGCATGAGCGAGGATGATTTCGAGGGCTGGAAGATCCTGACCGATCTCATCGGCGACAAGTGCCAGCTCGTCGGCGACGATCTGTTCGTCACCAATCCCAAGCGCCTCGCCATGGGCATCGAGAAGGGCCTCGCCAACTCCATGCTGGTGAAGGTCAATCAGATCGGCTCGCTCACCGAGACGCTGGCGGCCGTCGATCTCGCGCACCGCGCGCGGTACACCAATGTCATGTCGCATCGTTCGGGCGAGACCGAGGACGCGACCATCGCGGACCTCGCCGTTGCCACCAATTGCGGGCAGATCAAGACCGGCTCGCTCGCCCGTTCCGACCGGCTCGCCAAATATAACCAGCTCATCCGCATCGAGGAGGAGTTGGGCGACCGGGCTTATTATGCCGGAGCGTCGATTTTCCGCTGAGCGCGCCTCCGCGACGGTTGACGCATAAATCGCGGGCCGGACTTCCTCCGGGATGGTCCGGCCCGCATTTCGTCTCTCCGGATGCCGTTTTTCTGCCGATTTCAAACCTCTCGTCGCATGGCCTGCATTTTGGGCTTGCAAAGCGGGAGTCGCCGTGATTCCAAGAAGCGATGGCGCAGCTTGCGAAATTGAGATCCCTGTTCGGTTCGGCGATGATGCCGGCCATTGCGATCGTGCTGCTGCTCGTCTTCATCGTCTATGCCATCATCGGGCCCAACGGCATTCTCGCCTGGGGCGATTACAGTCGCCAGCTCAAGCAGCGCCAGTCCGAACTGCGCGTCCTGCAGGCGCAGAAAGCCGCGCTGGCGAACCGCGTGAAGCTGCTCGATCCCAAGAAGGCGGACCCGGACATGGTGGACGAGCTCGTGCGCCGGCAACTCGGCGTCGCGCACCCGGACGAAGTCGTGATTCCGACGAAGTGAGGCGCGGCCCGCTTCGTCCCTCTTTCGGGATCGAGGCGTGCATTTAACCTATCTGGACATTGCGCTCCTGCATGTGCCGTGCCTATAGCTGCACAAAATTTCCACGCGAGAAGGACCTGAAACATTGGCGAAGCCAGCTTCCAGCCGATCGGGAAAGACCTCTTCGGCGTCCTCCCCGCCGCCCGCTGCCGATCATAATCGCGAGCGTCCCGGCGAACCGAAAAGTTACGAGGCCAGCAAGGACGAGCTGCTCGAATTCTATCGGCAGATGCTGCTCATCCGCCGTTTCGAGGAGCGTGCCGGCCAGCTTTACGGCCTCGGCCTGATTGGTGGCTTCTGCCATCTCTACATCGGTCAGGAGGCGGTCGCCGTCGGCATCCAGTCGGCGCTGACGCCGGGCGCGGACAGCGTCATCACCGGCTATCGCGACCATGGCCACATGCTGGCCTATGGCATCGATCCCAAGCTCATCATGGCCGAGCTGACGGGCCGCGAGGCCGGCATTTCCCGTGGCAAGGGCGGCTCGATGCACATGTTCAGCGTCGACCACAAATTCTACGGCGGCCATGGCATCGTGGGCGCGCAGGTGTCGCTCGGCACCGGTCTCGCCTTCGGCCACAAATATAATGAGGATGGCGGCGTGTGCGTCGCCTATTTCGGGGACGGCGCCGCCAATCAGGGCCAGGTCTACGAGAGCTTCAACATGGCCGCGCTCTGGAAGCTCCCGATCATCTACGTGATCGAGAACAACCAGTATGCGATGGGCACTTCGGTGCAGCGCTCGTCGGCCGAGGATCATTTCTACCGGCGCGGCGAGAGCTTCCGCATCCCCGGCCTCCAGGTCGACGGCATGGACGTGCTCGCGGTGCGCGGCGCCACGCAGGAAGCGCTGGAGTGGGTCCGGGCCGGCAAGGGGCCGATCCTCCTCGAGATGAAGACCTATCGCTATCGCGGCCACTCGATGTCCGATCCCGCCAAATATCGCTCGCGTGACGAAGTGCAGCATGTGCGCGAGACGTCCGATCCGATCGAGGGCGTGAAGAAGGCGCTGGCCGAGGCCGGCGTCGCCGAGGACGAAATGAAGGCGATCGACGCTCAGATCCGCAAGATCGTGAGCGAGGCGGCCGACTTTGCCGAGACTTCGCCCGAGCCGGCGCCTGGCGAACTCTATACCGACGTTCTGGTGGAGCAGTATTGATGGGTGTCGAGATCAAGATGCCGGCCCTTTCGCCGACCATGGAAGAAGGCACGCTGGCCAAATGGCTGGTGAAGGAAGGGGACGAGGTCAAGGCCGGCGACATCATGGCCGAGATCGAGACCGACAAGGCGACGATGGAGTTCGAGGCGGTCGACGAAGGCACGATCGAGAAGATCCTGATCGCGGAAGGCACCGACAATGTGAAGGTCGGCACGGTGATCGCGATGCTGTCGGGCGAGGGCGAGGAAACCGCTACACCCGCCGCTGCCGCACCTGCTGCCGAGGCTCCCAAGACCGAGGCGCCCGAGGCCGAGCAGAAGGCCGCGGAGTCCGGCACGGGCGCCGCGCCCAAGGCCGAGAGCGGCACCAGCAATCTGGCCGTATCGAAAGCCGCACCCGCGGCCGATCCCACGCTGCCGGAAGGCACGACCTTCCAGAAGACCACGGTGCGTGAGGCGCTGCGGGACGCGATGGCGGAAGAGATGCGCAAGGATCCGCGTGTCTTCGTCATGGGCGAGGAAGTGGCCGAGTATCAGGGCGCGTACAAGGTGACGCAGGGCCTGCTCGACGAGTTCGGTCCCCGCCGCGTCATCGATACGCCGATCACGGAATATGGCTTTGCCGGTGTCGGCACGGGCGCGGCCATGGGTGGCCTGCGTCCCATCGTCGAGTTCATGACCATGAACTTCGCGATGCAGGCGATCGACCACATCATCAATTCGGCGGCCAAGACCAATTACATGTCGGGCGGCCAGATGCGCTGCCCCGTCGTCTTCCGTGGCCCGAACGGCGCTGCGTCGCGCGTCGCCGCGCAGCACAGCCAGAACTATGCGCCCTGGTATGCCAGCGTGCCGGGTCTGGTCGTCATCGCGCCTTATGACTCGTCGGACGCCAAGGGGCTGCTCAAGGCGGCGATCCGCAGCGAGGACCCGGTCGTGTTCCTCGAGAACGAGCTGGTCTATGGCCGCAGCTTCGATGTGCCGCAGGTCGAGGATCATGTCCTGCCGATCGGCAAGGCCCGCATCGTCCGCCCCGGCAAGGACGTCACGCTGGTGAGCTACTCGATCGGCGTGGGCGTCTCGCTGGAAGCAGCCGAGATGCTGGCCGCCGATGGCATCGATGCCGAGGTCATCGACCTGCGCACGCTCCGTCCGCTGGATACGCAGACGGTGCTGGAGAGCCTCGCCAAGACCAATCGCATCGTCGCCGTCGAGGAAGGCTGGCCGGTCTGCTCGATCGCCAGCGAGATCGCGGCTGTGTGCATGGAGCAGGGCTTCGACGATCTCGATGCACCGGTGCTGCGCGTCACCAATGAGGACGTGCCGCTGCCTTATGCCGCCAATCTCGAGAAGGCCGCGCTGATCGACGCGAAGCGCGTCGTCGCGGCCGCGAAGAAGGTCTGCTATCGCGACTGACCATCGGCAAGATTTGTCGATCCGAGGGCGCCGGTCTGATCCAGTCAGAACCGGCGCTCATCGTTTTCGCCATGCCCTGCTTTTCCGGCTTAACCGCGCTCAGCAGGTGGAGGGCGTCACGCCTTCGCTGTTGTAGATGCCGATTTCCCCGTTGCCGCCGAAGTCGCGGTCGTCGCGCACGGTCATGGCGGCGATGTCCCTGATCTGGCTGGAGGGCAGGAACCGGTCCGAGATCAGCGGCTCGTAATCATAAGCGACCTCGACGAAGATCACGCCGCCGCCGTCCGGGGCGGTCACATGCTGGCCGCTCGGTCCCATGCCGGTCAGGTTCGTGTCGCCCTGCAGCCCGTAGCTGGAAGGATGGGACTTCGTCCCGTAGCAGCGCTGCCAGCGAATCCTGAACTTCCCGGTCGGGTTGGGATTGGCGATCGGTTCGAGGCTGGAGACGATCACGCGCCCGCGCGTCGCGAGCTGCAGCTTGCCCGCCTGCAGATTGGCGCCGATCAGCAGGTCGTTGATCTGCGCCTCGCTGATCTGGGGCGCGGTGAGCAGGCTGTTCGTGCCGATGCGGGAGGCATTGTCGGCGATGTGCAGCGCTACCTGGCTGACCCGCATCTTGGTGATGGCGAAGTTGGTCAGCTCCGCGCCCGCGAGGAACATGGTGAGGATGACCGGCGCGGACAACGCGAACTCGACGGCGGCGAGGCCGTTGCGGTCGCCTTTCAGGCGGGCGATGTCATGGCGCAGGCGCAGCATCATGGCGCGGGCGCTTCCACATTGGGGGCGCCGAGGCCGCATTGGGCGACGGTTGGCGTGCCGGTGCTCGACTGGTCGCCAAAGGGCTGGTTGGAGAGCACTGTCGCTGCGCTGAGCGTCGTGAGCCCGTTGCCGCCGATCAGCCTGTCGATGGGGAACATGCGATCATATTGGATGGTCACGGTGTAGACGACGTTGTCCCGTGCCCCCGCGCGCTCGGCGGAATCGCCGCCGTCCCGGTCGAACCGGCCATTATTGTTGGCATCGACGAACGATTCATAATTGTTGCATTTGCCGTCGCGGAAGGGGCTGCCGACCGCGGAATCGGTGAACTCCTCGGCCTTCGCGGCCGCTGCGTCGGAGAAGGTCTTGTAGAAGCGGCGGTTGAACTTGACGGTGGCCGTCCGATTCAGCGTCAGGAGCTGGTCGCGCACCATCGTGTCGATGGCATCGCGCTGCGTCGTTACCGTCCCTGCCGCCGACTCCAGCGATCCATCCCGCGCCGCCTTCTGCACCGTCCCCTGCAGCACGCTCTGCATGTAGAGGGTGTGCCCCACGTCCAGCGCGCCGAACAGCAGCACCATCAGCGCCGGCGCGATGAGAGCGAACTCGACGATGGTCACGCCGTCCTGCGCGCTTGCGATGTCGCGCGGGTGCCGGCGGGGCAGGGGGATGCGCCGGGCGATCATCAGCTCGTGAGCCTCAGCTGCGCGATTTCGGACGCGATCTGCTTGAACTGCGCGATGAGGGCAGGGGTGTCGCTCGCGCTGAAATATTTGCCGTTGGTCGCGCAAGCCTGGAGGCGCGCTTCCGTTTCCTCGTTGATCCCGCCGCCATAGGAGATCACCCAGAGCGTGATGTTCTTGTTCTTGATCGCCGTGCACAGGCCGGCGAGATGCGCATTCACGATCTTGGAGGTGTGGCTGTTCGTGCCGCTGTAGTTGGAGGGCGCGTAGGTCGTCTGCCGCCGGTCCCACCAGCTGATGCCGTAGCTGTTATAGTCGTCATTGTAGGACATCGTGTCGCCGTCAGTCATGAAGATGATGTGGCGCTGGATGGCGCCGCCGGTCGATGTCGCGGCGTTCTCGCTGGCGAAGATGCCGGTCGGGGAGATGAACCGGGCACCCCAGATCATCCCGATGTCGTGATAGGTGTTCCCTTCCGCATGCAGTGAATCGACATAGGAGACGAAGGAATTGGGCGTGTACCAGGTCTGCAGCTTCTTCGCTTCCGTGCCGCAGTAGTTGTAATAGTTGCGGATGAGATTGCTGGTGGTCGTCACGTCGTTTGTGGTGTTGCCGGACCAGTAACGCGCCCACACGGCATCGGGCAGCATTGGCCCCCAATAGCTGCCCGCCACGCCGGCGCTGGGCACCAGATCGATGTTCATGTCATAGGCCGCCGTCGGGATCGGGCTCCATTCGTCGCTGGGGTCGCCATCGGAATTCTTGACCGTCTGGCGCTCCTCGATGCAGCCGTTCCAGGCGACATTGGTGTTGGCGACGTAGGCGAGAGTCGTGTTCGAGCTGGAGCCGGAGAGCTTCACGGTGGGGCCGCTGGTCGTCGCCAATGGCAGGGCGACCGCATTGTTCCAGCTCGCTTCGCCTGCTTTCAGGCCGGAGACATCATGGGTGACTTGCCGGTAGGTCCAGTTCTGGAACGTGTTTTCATAGGTCGTCCAGCTGATCGGCCGGGTCGAGGTCTGGGTGCGCGTCTTGTCGTAGCTTCCATTGCTCAGCTCCAGCCAGCAGCTGCTCGTGCCGCTGACGCTTTTCCACCGATAGCGATAGCCGGTCACCGTGTGGGGCTCGGTGTCGGTGTAGGTCAGGGTCTGGCTGTTCGCCGGATGGACGGGCGGGTTGTTGCTGGTGTTGCTCAGGCCGGAGCTTGTGTTGCCGGCGACGTCAGTGCGCGCCACCAGCGTGCTGCTGGAGCCGCTCAACGTGTTCAGGCCGGTGCAGTTGGAGGATGTGCGGTCGGAGCGCTGGCGTGAATAGGTGTTGCCGCTGATCGTCACGTTGGAATTGGGTGTGGACCAGCCGGAAAAGCCGCTGGCGGTATTGAAGCTGCTCGGCATGTTGGCGGGCGACCAGCTGCTCCAGGCAGATTTTCCGCTCTCGGTGCCCAGCGTCCAGGCATAGACGGTCTGCACGTTGGCGACGCGGGACTGGTAGTCCCACTGGTCTGCCAGAAATGCGTTCGGCAGGAGCTTGCCGACGTTGACGGCGATGGAATAGGGCACGAAGCCGATGCGGATCTGCGCGGTCTGGGTATAGGATGTGCCGGTCGGGTCGCTGCCGCAGACTTCCGGCGTGTTCACCTTGAGCAGGGCTTCGTAGAAGCACTTCACAGCGCTCTTGAGGCCCAGGATCTTGGCTCCGGCGGCGGGCACATTGCCATTGTTCGAACAGCCTGAGCTGCCTGTGGCGCAGTTCATGGATCCGGTGACGTCCAGCACGAACATGACGTCGGTGTTGGGGATTTCCATCTTGGCGGTGCAGTTCACGGTCAGCGTGCGGGCCGTCATGCCGAAGATGCGCATGATCGTCATGGGTACGGCGACGCTCGCCGTCCCGCTCACCGTGCCGCTGTCTTCGGTGAAGTCCTTGCTGAGCGCGCCCGTGCCGTAGGCGCCTTCCTTGAAATTCACGGCGAACAGTTCGTTGGCTCTGGCCTGGGAGCTCGTCGTGCCGCCGGTCGTCCAGCTTCCCGGGCCCATGGCCTTGCGCCCGGCCAGCGCGCCGGCGTCACAAGCCTGTTGCAGACGCGTCTTGGTCAGATAAAGACGACTCATGTCGACGCCGCCGCCGATCAGCCCTGCGAGCGGGATCATGGCGGCAGCAGCAAGCGCGATGGTATTGCCGCTGACGTCGCGGCCGAGCCGCGTCATCAAGGAACCGCCTGCCCGAATGCGCTTCATGATTGCCCTCACCGCCCCCTTCAGGCCAGCCCGGCCGGAACCCGCGTTCCGCACTGAGCCACCGGTTCCCCTAGCTTGCAGCGGTAGAGAAAGGGCTAACGGCGATGGTTGAGCAGGTATGAACGGCAGCCCGCAGTCCCCTGGGCCGGAGCTGGACCTCCCCCCTCTGCAGCGCCTCCTGCTCGCTTATGCGCCGGCGGATGCCCGGCCGTGGCAAGCGCTTTGCTGGCAGTTCGACCAGCGCCTCGCGCAGGTGGTGCGCCGGGGCGGGGACCCGACCATCACGGCGATCCGCCTTGCCTGGTGGGAAGGGGTGCTGGTGCGGCAGGAGAAGGACAAGGGGGGCGGGGAGCCGCTCGTCGAGCGCTGGCGCGCGATCGCGCCACCCGCTGCGGCGCAGGCAGCCGAGCGGCTGATCGACGGCTGGCGCGTGCTGGCCTCTCCCGAGGCCCTGAGCGCCGAGGATATCGCGGCCCATGGCCTGGCGCGGGGCGGCGGGCTGTTCGGCCTGCTGGCGGCCAGCGCGGAGCCCGCTTCAGGGGCGGACGCGGAGCCCCTGAGCCGCGCGGGCGCTATCTGGGCACTCTGGGACTTTGCCGGCCATGTCAGCGATGCGGGGCTCGCCCGGCAGGTTCTGGCGGTCGCGGGGGAAAGTGCCGGGCCGGCGAGCCTGCCCGCCGGGCGCCTGTTCCGGCCCTTGCGGCTGGCTCATGCCGTCGCCTTGCCGGACGTGCGCGCCGGGCGCGTGCCGGCGGCGGGCTTCACGCTCCGGCATTATGGGCGCTTGCTGCGCGCCTCCCTGCGGGGCTAGTCTCTGCCCATCGGGGGGAGCCGACATGGGACGCATTCTGGCGGGATCGATTGCGACATTGCTGATGGTCGCCGCTGGCCTGTTCTGGTGGCAGGGCGAGGCGGATCGCACCGCGCGCCCGCTGATCGCGCAGGGCGGCGCTCGGGCGCAGGGGCCGGCTCTGCCTGGCGAGGGTGATCCGGCAGCGATGGGCGAGCCGCCCCCCGGCGTGCCGGAAGCGACGCCCCGCACGCGCGAGGAAAAGCGCTTCGACCGTTATGACCGCAATCGCGACGGCATCATCAGCCGCGCCGAGATGATGGGCAGCCGCGCCGCCGCTTTCCGCAAGCTGGACAAGGACGGCAACAATCTCCTCTCCTTCGAGGAATGGGCCGTGCGCACGTCTGATCGCTTCGCCGGTGCCGATGCGAACGGCGACAGCAAGCTCACCCGCGCCGAATTCGCCACGACCGCGCCCAAACCCGCCAAGAAATCAACCCGCCCGACACAGGCCTGCGCCTGCGACGAGGAGGAATAGCCGCTCGCAGGTCCAGCCCTCGCGATCAGGCGCTCACCGCCACCCTGTTGCGTAGGGCCTGCGTCTGCCATGCCGCCAGTGCCTCGCGGGCACGGTCGGTATAGCCGCGCTTGCGGTCCTTCTTGCGGATATCGTCCGCGAGCGGCGGGAACAGCCCGAAATTGACGTTCATCGGCTGATAGCTGCCTGCGTCGGCGCCGCCGGTGATGTGGCCGAGCAGCGCGCCGAGCGCGGTTTCGGCAGGCGGCACGGCCAGCGTTTCCCCGGCGATCTGCGCTGCGGTCATGAGGCCGGCGAGCAGGCCGACGGCCGCGCTTTCGACATAGCCCTCGCAGCCGGTGATCTGCCCGGCGAAGCGGATGTGCGGCGCGGCGCGCAGGCGCAACTGGCCGTCGAGCAGCTCGGGGCTGCGGATGAAGGTGTTGCGGTGCAGCCCGCCCAACCGCGCGAACTGCGCATTCTCGAGGCCGGGGATGGTCCGGAACAACTCCACCTGCGCTTCATATTTGAGCTTGGTCTGGAAGCCGACCATGTTCCACAGCGTGCCCAGCGCATTGTCCTGCCGCAGCTGGACGACGGCATGGGGCCAGCGTCCGGTGCGCGGATTGTCGAGGCCAACGGGCTTCATGGGCCCGTGGCGCAGCGTCTCCGGCCCGCGCTCGGCCATCACCTCGATGGGCATGCAGCCCTCGAAATAGGGCGTATCCTTTTCCCACTGGCGGAATTCCGTTTTCGGCCCCGCCAGCAGTCCCGCGACGAACGCGTCATAGCGCGCCTTGTCCATCGGGCAATTGATGTAATCCTTGCCGTCCCCATCGGGAGAGCCCTTGTCCCAGCGGCTGGCCTTCCATGCGATCGACATGTCGATGCTGTCGGCATGGACGATGGGCGCGATGGCGTCGAAGAAGGCGAGCTGGTCGCGGCCGGTGGCCCCGGCGATCGCGTCCGCCAGCGAGGGGGCGGTGAGGGGACCGGTCGCGACGATGGTCAGCCCTTCCGCCGGCAGGCCGTCCACGCGCTCGCGCACCAGTTCGATCAGCGGATGATCCATGATCGCCTGCGTCACGCCCTGCGCGAACCGGTCTCGGTCCACCGCCAGCGCGGAGCCGGCCGGCACTTTCGCCGCGTCGGCCTTCGCCATCACCAGCGATCCGAGCGCGCGCATCTCCTGATGGAGCAGCCCCACGGCATTGCTGTCGGCATCGTCCGAGCGGAAGCTGTTGGAGCAGACCATCTCGGCCAGCGCGTCGGTCTGGTGAGCCGGCGTCATGTCGCCCGCGCCGCGCATTTCGGAAAGGCGGACCCGCACGCCCGCCTGCGCGAGCTGCCATGCCGCTTCGCTGCCCGCGAGGCCGCCGCCGATGATGTGAACCTGATGCGTCATGTCAGTCGAATCCTGCCGGGAAGACGTGCTTTCCGTCGGGCCCTAGGCGCAACTTGCTGTGCCCGGCAACGGCGCCAAGGGGAATGGTGCCATAAACATGGGGGAACAGCGCGCCGCCGCGCGAGACTTCCCACTTCACCAGATCGCCGAGCGGTTGCAGGTCGACCATGGCGAGGATGGTGGGGTCCACCTGTGCGAACCATTTGGCCGCCGTCTCGCGCACCTGGTCCCGCGTGGAGAGGTGGATATAGCCATCGGCGATGTCGACGGGCGATCCCTCGAACGTGCCTGATTCGCGCCACCGGGTCCATTCCTCGGGTGGCAGCAGCTTGAAAGCGAAGAAATCTGTCATGCCGGGACGCTACGGCAAGGGCCTCGATGCGTCCAGCGCTTGCCTTGCCATGCGTTATGGACGCATTTTCCCCCGGCCATGCCCGGTCCCGGGCTTTTCGATGAGAATGAAGACGCAGGAATGAACCAACCGATGCCCGATGTCGCCTGGCTGACGCAGGCCCTCATTCGCTTGCTGGATGTCACGCCCGGCGAGGAGAAGGATCATTTCACGGGCGCGCGCAAGCCGGGCGGCGTGGGGCGGGTGTTCGGCGGGCAAGTCGTCGGGCAGGCGCTCATGGCTGCCGCGCGCACCGTGCCGGAGGACCGGCCGGCCCATTCGCTCCATTGCTATTTCATGCGGCCGGGCAGCGAGGATCACGAGATCGACTTCGCGGTCGAGGCGGACATGGAGGGGCGGGCCTTCTCCAATCGCCGCGTGGTCGCGCGCCAGCAGGGCAAGCCGATCTTCAACATGATCGCGTCCTTCCATCGGCGGGAGAGGGGGCCGGAGCACCAGAGCGCCATGCCTCAGGTGCCGCCGCCCGAGGATTTGCGCAGCCTGCGCGAATTGCTGGCGACCTACGATATTCCCGCCGGCCCGGCCCTGCGCGCCATCGCGACCCAGCCAAGCCCCATCGAGTTCCGTCCCGTCGGGCCCATCCAGTCCGGCCTGCTCGACGAGATGCGCGCGCCGCATGCGGAATGCTGGATGCGCATCGGCACGGGCGGGCCGCTCGGCGTCGGTCAGCCGCTGCAGCGCGCTCTGCTCGCCTTCATGAGCGACCTGTTCCTGCTCGGTACGGCCTATCGGCCTCATGGCCTCCAGATCGCCGGTCCCGGCGTCATCAGCGCGAGCATCGATCACAGCCTGTGGCTGCACAATGACGTGGAGTGCGGGGACTGGCTGCTCTACGCGACCGACAGTCCCTTCGCGGGCGATGGCCGGGGCTTTGCGCGCGGGCATTTCTTCGCGCGGGATGGGCGGCTACTGGCAAGCGTTGCGCAGGAAGGCCTGATGCGGTTGCGCGAGCCGGGCTGAACGGGGCCGGTCAGCCCCGGCTCATCGCGCCATGCACGGCGGTTTCCCGCATACGCCAGTAAGCGATGAGCGAGAGCGCGCACATGCCGCTCACATAATAGAAGAACAGTGCCTCGTGGCCGACCTGCACGAGCCACAGCGCCATATATTCCGCCGTGCCGCCGAACAGGGCATTGGCGATGGCGTAGGGCAGCGCCACCCCCAGCGCGCGGATGTGCGGCGGGAAGAGCTCCGCCTTCACGATCGCATTAATGGACGTATAGCCCGAGACGACGAGCAGCCCGGCCAGCACCAGCCCGAAGGCGCCCGCCGCGCTCGTCGCCTGGCCGATGGCGGTGAACAGCGGCACGGTGAGCAAGGTGCCGGCCAGCCCGAAGCCGATCAGCAGCGGCCGCCGCCCGATGCGATCG
The DNA here is from genome assembly GCF_000283515.1 of Sphingobium sp. SYK-6. Lineage (GTDB taxonomy): Bacteria > Pseudomonadota > Alphaproteobacteria > Sphingomonadales > Sphingomonadaceae > Sphingobium > Sphingobium lignivorans. The sequence goes on along the minus strand of NC_015976.1, from coordinate 2,572,076 downwards.
GACAAGGCGCCGAAGAGGGGCTGCATCAGCATGAACACCCCGAGCGCCGAGGCCATGATGATTGTCGCCTGCGGGCGGGTGAAGCCGGCCGAGTTGACCAGATATTTCTGCATGTAGGTGGTGTAGGCATAGAAGGCGAGCGTGCCGCCTGCGGTGAGCGCGATCACCAGCAGCGCCTCGCGCGGATGCTCCCGCACCAGCGCGAAGCCGCCGGAGCGGCGACCGCTCGCCCGCGCTGCCGCGAAATCGGCGGTCTCGTCGATCCGGCGCCGCAGGTAGAAGACGCCGAGCGCCAGCATCGCGCCGATGACGAACGGCACGCGCCAGCCCCATTGCTCCATCGCTGTCTCGCTGAGCATGGTCTGGAGGCTGAGCTGCACGGCCAGCGCCGCGAGCTGCCCGCCGATCAGCGTGACATATTGCCAGCTCGAGACGAGACCACGCCGCCTGGGGCCGGCCATTTCCGCGAGATAGGTCGCGCTGGCGCCATATTCGCCGCCCACGCTCAGTCCCTGCAGCAGCCGGGCGAGCAGCAGCAGCGCCGGTGCGGCGAGGCCGATGGTGTCCGCCGTCGGCATGAGGCCGATGAGCAGCGATCCCCCGCCCATCAGGCTCACCGAGAGTGCGAGGCCGGCCTTGCGGCCATGCCGGTCGGCATAAGTGCCCATCAGCCATGCGCCGATCGGACGGACGAGGAAGCCGACCGCGAAGATCGCGGCGGTGCTCAGCAGTTGCGCGGTCTGGTCGCCGGCCGGGAAGAAGCGGCTCGCGAAATAGACGGAGAAGGCGGAATAGACGTACCAGTCATACCATTCGACGAAATTGCCGAGCGAGCCGCCGACGATCGAGCGCAGCGCCCTGCCCCGGGCGAAGTCCTGTCTGCTGTCCGGCAAGCTGTCCGTCCCGTCGCCCGATTGTCCTCGGCGCATAGTGGAGAGGGTGGCGGCCCTTTGTCGAGTGGCAAAAGCCTTCCTTCGGCCGGGCATTTGCTTTAATCTGCCTTGCTGTGGGAGAGATGGTCCAGACAGAGCAGACGGATCGTGGCGCCGCCTGCATCAATTACGCCGCGCGCACTGGCGGTCGGCCCCGTTATCATGCCAATGACCATGGCAGGGATACGGTAGTGGTCGCGCCGCACTTCATGCCGCTGGTCGATGGTCGCGCGCAGGCGCTGGACCTGGACGACCAGGGCTTCATCCTCGTGCCGCATGTCCTGGAAGTCGATCCGGCGGAGGAAGCGCAGCGTCCTGCTTATGCTGCGCAGGTCGAGGCCCTGCTGCGCAGCGTCACCGGCGCCGATGACGTCGTGGTTACCGGCAAGCCGATCCTGCGCTTCTCCGAGCGCTCCGGCCGGGCGGGATCGAGTGATAACAGCCATCCCGCGCGCTTCGCCCATGTCGATGTCAGCCAGGCTACCGGCGCGGATTTCTCCCGCCGCTCGCAGCCCCGGCCCGGCGCCTATTCCCGCGCGGCGCACTACAATGTCTGGCGCGTGCTCTCGCCGGCGCCGCAGGACGTGCCGCTCGCGCTCTGCGATGCGGGAAGCCTGCGGGGCCGGGAACTCATCGAGGCGGACGCGATCTTCGACAGTCCCGCCGGGGACTGGAGCTTCGAGGGCTATGTCGTTGCGCATGATCCCGCGCATCGCTGGCACTGGTTCCCGGACATGACGCCCGACGAGGCCATTGTCTTCAAGACCCATGACAGCGCGCCGGATGTCGCCGGATGCGTGCCGCATGTGGCCTTCGACGATCCGGGATGTCCCGATGATGCACAGCCCCGGGTCAGCGTCGAAATTCGGGCTATCGCTTACTGGTGGTGAAATTCATATGAGGCAGTCAGTATAACCGTGGTTATATCCGTAGGTTCTTGTCCGTGGGGGGTACTATTCGCTATGGCGATGGTCAGGCAGTCATCAGCTCTTAACGCCCCGTTGATAGGCTTGCGGCCCCGAGCAAAGAGTTGACATGGCGACCGACGCATCTCTCGTAAAGCAGAAGAGCTTTCTCCAGTCGATGTTCGACTGGCTGACCGCGAACCCGATCCTCGCGGCCGGCATATTGTCGGTCATCGTCCCGACCCTGGCGCTCGTGGCGAACGAGAGCTGGTCGACCGAACAGGGCGCCCATGGGCCGATCGTGCTGGCGACTGGCCTCTGGCTGCTGCTGCGCGAGTGGCAGAAGGCGCGCCCGCTGTTCAGGCCGGCGCCGGCGTGGACCGTCGCGGTCGTCTTCGTGCCTTTGCTGCTGCTCTATTTCGTGTCGCGCGTCAGCCACATCGTGGAGACGGAGGGCTATCTCATGTATGGCCTCGTCGTCGCGACCCTGTTCAGCTTCGTGGGCTGGGCGGCGATCAAGCAGATGTGGTTTCCGCTGATCTACCTGCTCTTCGTGCTCCCGCCGCCCGACACGCTGGTGGCGATGGTGACCAATCCGCTCAAGATTTTCCTCTCGCAAGGCGCGGTGTCGCTGCTTTACCATCTGGGCTATCCGACGGCCTCTGCCGGCGTGACCATCCAGGTGGGGCAGTATCAGTTGCTCGTGGCCGAGGCATGCGCCGGACTCAACTCGCTGATTTCCCTGTCCGCGATCGCGCTCTTCTATGTCTATCTGCGGCATCACGCGAATGTCCGCTATGCGCTGCTCATGTTTCTCGCGATCGTTCCGGTCGCGGTGTTCGCCAATTTCGTGCGCATCCTGCTGCTGGTGCTGCTGACCTATCATGGCGGCGAAGCAGCGGCGCAGGGCTTCCTGCATGATTTTGCCGGCATGACCATGTTCATGACCGCGCTCATCACCATCTTCGCGATCGACCATCTGCTCGGGCTGCTCTGGCCCGGGCTCAAGAATCCGAAGGACGCGACGCCCCCGCCGCCGCCGGCCGAGCAACCCGCCACCGGCACTGCCTGAACTCGCGCATAACCCCCTGCCGCAAGCAGCGGGGTGAGGCGCACTCAGGGCGTTCGCGGCGCGCTTGTGACATGCAGGCTCTTGCTCTCGCCGGCAGGCGCCAACGCGCGGTTGCCGGATCGCGTGATCCGTCTCATCTCATGATGGTGCGTGATGCGCGGCGTTCGCTCCGGCGCCTTGGCGGCGCGGGAGCGGGGCAGGGGATCAGGCGTTGCCGATGAGGAGCCGGCGCGTCTGCGGGCCGCCGGCGGCCATCATGCCCGTGACGAAATCGGTCATCTGCTTGACGGACTGGTCGCCATCGTCATTGATGACGGACATGCGCAGCAGCAGGCCGTCGGCGAGATAGCCCTCGACATTGGCTTTGGTCATGGCGAGCCGCTGGCCGGCCCAGCTCTGCGGGAAGTCCTCGCCGATGCGCGTCCAGTAGAGGATGTTCTCGGTCCGCGAGCCCATGGTGGCGGTCACGGTGCGCGCCGGGATCTCGTCACCGCCCGGCAGGCCGATTTCGACCGGCCGGCTGCGGTCGATCGAGAAGCCCGAGGCATAATAGCAGATTTCCGGCCGGTGCAGCTGCACGTTGTTGAGCTGCATGCTGTTGTAGGCGGCCAGGAACATCACTGCGGCGTTGGTCTTCGGGTTGACGTAGGTCCGCGTCAGGATGTGCTGATAGAGCTTGTCGGCCAGCTCGCTTTCGGGCGGCAGCACCAGCTCGCTCACATTGTTGGGGCGCCAGTCGCCGAAGGTTGCCGGGAACAGCGCGCTGAACTGCTTGTCATTGAGGTCCGGGTAGCGCCGCTTGGGCGTGCGCGCGAAGGCGAGGCCGCTCACCGCGAGCAGCGCGCCGCCCATGATGATGTGCCGCCGGTTCAGCCTGCTGGATTGTGCTGGCGTTTCCTCGCCCGGGAAAATCTTGCCTTCGATGGACACGCGTTACCTCTCTTGAGCCTCGCCGGCATGATAGCAGCAATGCGGGCGGCGAAAAACCGGCAATCGTCTTGCCGACAATGTCCTGACAAGCCGTTGACGGCGCTTCCTGTGCCGCTCTGGATCATCCGGGCGGTCTCTTCTCCAGTTGGGTCCGGCACCGGACTGCTTCAAGGGCTTCGCGGCCTGTGCCATCTTCCCCATGTTCCGTGCCCGTCCCCGCGCCCGATCTTGCCAATTCGCCGCCATTGGGCTAACGGCCCCTTGTCCCGAGGGCGGTGTTCCGCCTCTCCGGGCGCTCTGACAGTCCTGGCTGGGCCCGCATAGGGGCCTCGGGGATCGACGCTGGTCGGCGAGGTTTCGCCCACCGGCGCTTTTTCCGTTGTGGGGCTGAATGCAGGTTTTTCGCGGTTCCGGCCGCAGTTGAGGTGATGGATGTTCGACAGTCTGAGCGATCGGCTGGGCAGTGTGTTCGACAAGCTCCGGGGGCGCGGCGCGCTCACCGAGGATGACGTGCGCGCCGCGATGCGCGAGGTGCGAATCGCCCTGCTCGAGGCGGACGTGGCCCTCCCGGTCGTGCGCGCCTTCGTCGACAAGGCAACGGAACGCGCCGTCGGTTCGGATGTGCTGCGCTCGGTCACGCCGGGCCAGATGGTCGTCAAGATCGTCTCCGACACGCTCACCGAGACCCTTGGCGCGGACGCGTCCGATCTGCTGATCGACGTGACGCCGCCGGCCGTCGTGATGATGGTCGGTCTCCAGGGCTCGGGCAAGACGACCACCACGGCCAAGCTGGCCAAGCGCCTCAAGGAGAAGGAGCGCAAGAAGGTGCTGATGGCGTCGCTCGACGTCAATCGCCCCGCCGCGCAGGAACAGCTTGCCGTGCTCGGCACGCAGACCGATGTGGCCACGCTGCCCATCGTCGCGGGCCAGCAGCCGGTCGAGATCGCGCGCCGCGCGCTGCAGGCCGCGAAGCTGCAGGGCTTCGACGTGCTGATGCTCGATACCGCCGGCCGCCTTCATGTCGATCAGGCACTGATGGACGAGATGAAAGCGGTGGCGCAGGTCGCCGATCCGGCCGAGATCCTTCTTGTCGTCGACAGCCTGACCGGCCAGGACGCGGTGAACGTGGCGCGCAGCTTCACCGAGCAGGTGCCGCTGACCGGCGTGGTGCTCACCCGCATGGATGGCGATGCGCGCGGCGGCGCGGCGCTTTCCATGCGCGCCGTCACGGGCCAGCCGATCAAGTTCGCGGGCACCGGCGAGAAACTCGACGCGCTTGAGCCCTTTCATCCCGCGCGCGTCGCGCAGCGCATCCTGGGCATGGGCGATGTCGTCAGCCTCGTCGAGCGCGCGGCCGAGACGATCCAGCAGGAGGATGCGGACAAGCTCGCCAAGCGCATGGCGGCGGGCAAGTTCGATCTCAACGATCTGCGCGCCCAGCTCTCCCAGATGCAGAGGATGGGTGGTCTTGGCATGCTCGCGGGCATGATCCCCGGTCTCAAGAAGGCGCAGGCGCAGATGGCGAATGCCGGCGTCAACGACAAGACGCTGATCCATCTCGACGCGCTCATCGGCTCCATGACTCTCAAGGAGCGCGAGAAGCCCGAGCTGCTCAATGCCAAGCGCAAGATCCGCGTCGCCAAGGGCGCGGGCCTGCAGGTGCAGGACGTCAATCGTCTCCTCAAGATGCACAAGGAGATGGAGACGGCCATGAAGAAGATAAAGAAGATGGGCGGTCTCAAGGGGCTGGCGAAGATGTTCACCGGCGGCGGTGGCGGCGGCGGGCTCGGTGGCCTGCTCGGCGGCGGCGGTGGACCTGCGGGCGGCCCGGCCGGCGATCTGAGCGGGCTCAAGGGCCTGCCCGGCATGCCGGACATGCCCCGGCTGCCGCCCGGCTTCCAGAACTTCAAGAAATGACCGGAATTTTTAGAACCAACAGTCTGAATTCGTTAGAAAGGTAAGGTAAGGAACTTATGGCAACCAGCATTCGCCTGTCGCGTGGCGGCTCGAAGAAGCGTCCCTATTACAAGATCGTGGTGACGGACAGCCGCTCGCCGCGCGACGGCCGCTTCATCGAGCGCATCGGCAGCTACAATCCGTTGCTCGCCAAGGACGACGAGAAGCGCATCGTGATCGACGTCGAGCGCGCGAAGCACTGGGTGAGCGTCGGCGCGCAGCCGACCGACCGCGTGGCCCGCTTCCTCGACGCCGCCGGCGTGAAGGAGCGCGCAGCGCGCAACAATCCGAACAAGGCCGAGCCGGGCAAGAAGGCCAAGGACCGCGCCGAGGAGAAGGCCGAGAAGCTGGCTGAAGCCGAAGCCGCCGCGAAGGCCGCCGAGGAAGCTGCCAAGGCGCCGGCCGAAGAGCCCGCCGCCGAGGAAGCCGTGGCCGAGGAGGCTCCGGCTGAAGCGCAGGCCGAGGGCTGAGCTTGCAGCCTGATCGCCCCGTCACGCTCGCCGCCATCATCGGCGCGCATGGCGTGACGGGCGAAGTGCGCCTCAAGCTGTTTGGCGAGGGGCCGGACAGCCTGAAGCGCTACGCCGGCCTGAATGCCGGCGGGCGGACCCTGACGCTCCGGGCCATCCGCCCGGGGCCCAATGGCGCGGTGGCGCGGTTCGCGGAGATCGCGGACCGCAACGCTGCCGAGGCGCTGCGCGGCACGGAACTCACCGTGCCCCGCTCGGCGCTCCCGCCGCTGGGCGAGGGCGAATATTATCATGTCGATCTGATCGGCCTGCCGTGCGTGGTCGATCCCGACACGGCGGTCGGCACGATCGTCTCGGTCGAGAATTTCGGCGCCGGGGACGTTCTCGAGATCGAGAAGCCGGACGGCAAGCGCTTCATGGTGCCGATCCACGCCGCCCGCATCGAGGATGCGCGCGCCGTCATCGAGGCGGCCTTCATCGACTGAGCGCGCGCGGCTGGCGGAGCCTTCCGCCCGTCGCGCCGGTCTCGGCACTGCAATCGCCCTTCGCCTGGACATTCGCGCGGCCGAAGCCGCCCTGAATATCTGGCTTTTCTCCCCGGTTCTTCCTTATGGTGCGGCTTTGCATTGCCATTCTGCCCCGGGGGAAACCGAACGCCATGTCGATCGCCGCAAGGATCATGCCGTGCCTCGCCGCGCCGCTCGCCCTTTCGCTCGTGACCGCAGCCGCGCCCGGGATCGCGCAGCCTGTCGCCACGCCCGCCCCGGCCGATGCCGACGCGCCGCTGCCACCCGAAATCGCCGCCGCCCTGCCGGAAGTCGACCGCATCTTCGCCGATTATCAGCGGGAGAGCCATTCGCCCGGCATGGTCTATGGCATCGTCGCCAATGGCCGGCTCGTTCATGTGAAGGGGCTGGGCGTCCAGGATCTGGAGCAGCGCCGCCCGGTGAGCGCGGACAGCCTGTTCCGCATCGCCTCGATGACCAAGTCCTTCACCGCGCTTGCCATTCTCCAGCTGCGCGATGCCGGCAAGCTCTCGCTGGACGATCTCGCCGAGAAGCATGTGCCGCAAATGCGCGGCTGGACCTATCCGGCCGACTGGCCGCACATCCGCGTGCGCGATCTGCTCACGCACAGCGCCGGGCTCGTCACGGACAATCCCTGGGGCGATCGCCAGCAATATCTGCCGCAGGCCGCCTTCACCGCGATGCTGCAGGCCGGCGTGCCGCTCAGCCGCCCGGCCGGCACGGCATTCGAATATTCGAACTTCGGCTATGCGGTGCTCGGGCGGATCGTCGCGAATGTGAGCGGCATGGCTTATGCCGATTATATGCAGCGCCATATCCTGCGCCCGCTCGGCATGGCGTCCAGCGGTTATGACGTGGCGGCCGCGCCCCTCGCCCGGCGCGCGCTCGGCTATCGGTGGGAGGACGAGGCGTGGCGGCCCGAGCCGGAGCTGGCGGACGGCGCTTTCAACGCCATGGGCGGCCTTCAGGTCAGCGCGAATGATTATGCGCGCTATGTCGCTTTCCTGCTCTCCGCCTGGCCGGCGCGCGCGGGCGGGCAGAGCGGTCCCCTGCCGCGCGCTTCGGTGCGGATGCTGGTGCAGGGGGCCGGCTTCGCTTCGCTGGCGCAGCGCCCCGGGGCGAGCGGCGGCGCGAATGCCTGCCGCCAGAGCGTCACTTATGGCTTCGGCATGCGTGTCGCGCGGGATTGCGCACTCGGGCTGACGCTGGGCCACAGCGGCGGCTATCCGGGCTATGGCAGCTTCGTGCTGCTGATGCCGGACGCCGGCATCGGCCTCTTCGCCTTCTCGAACCGCACCTACAACAGCAGCACGCCCGCCGTCTGGGATGCCGCCATGGCGCTCCATCGCGCGGGTGCGATCAAGCCGCGGCCCACGCCTGTCTCGCCGCTCCTCGCGCAGGGCTATGTGGCAGCGGGACGCATCTATGAGGCAGGAGACGTGCTGGCCGCGAAGGATGCGCTGGCCATGAATTTTCTGCTGGATCGTGATGCCGCTCACTGGGCGCGGGCGCTGGCGGATGTGAAGCGGGAGGCGGGCGATTGCGGGACGGATGCCCCCATCCGGGCCACCGGTGCGCTTTCCGGCACTTTCAGCTGGACCTGCGCGACCGGCACGGTGACAGGCAATGTCCTCCTCGCCCCGACCGCCAATGCGACGATCCAGGAACTGGAGTTCGAGGTCGCGCGGTGAGCAGGGGCGCCGATTGACGAGTCACGGCATGAAGTATATACATTCTGTATATACGAAAGACTCCGATGAGCGACGATAAGGAATATATGGGCAGGACGTTCAAGTCCGGCAATTCGGTGGCCCTGCGCTTGCCGAAGGGGCTTGGCGTGCCGGAAGGCACCGAGGTGCGCATATTGCGGGAAGGTCGCATGGCCTTTCGCGTCGAGCCGGTCGAGCAGCCCCGCAGGACGATCGACGTCAGTGGCTTCGCGGGGAAGCTGCCCGGCTTCAGCCCAGCGCCCCGTGAGGATTTCGAGGACCGCCCCAGTACGGTCGCCCGGCGCAAGGCATTGTCCGGCGAGTGACGCATTATCTCATTGATTCCGATCTCGCCATTTACGCGATGGGCGGCGAGGCCGACTCCGTGCTGAACAGGCGCCTTGCGTCTTGCTACCCGGGCGATGTCGCCATCTCCGCGATCAGCTTCGCGGAGGTGGCGCTCGGCAGCTGGAATGGAAAGCCGCCGCGTCAGGAGATTCTCGATGCCTTCCTTCGCGCGATTCCCCTCGTCGCTTTCGATGAAGCCGCCGCGCGCGAATATGCCCGCCTGCCATTCAGGCGCGCTCGCTTCGATCGCCTGCTGGCCGCGCACGCCCTCAGCATCGGCGCGACGGTGATCACCAACAATGAGGCGGATTTCGCCGATGTGCCCGGCCTGAAGACCGAGAACTGGACTCTTTCCCCATGACCTTCATCGCCCAGATCCTCACCCTCTATCCCGAGATGTTTCCCGGGCCGCTCGGCATTTCGCTCGCGGGGCGGGCGCTGTCCGAGGGGAAATGGGCCTGCGATCCCATCCAGATCCGGGATTTCGCGACGGACAGGCACAAGAGCGTGGACGATACGCCGGCCGGGGGCGGGGCGGGGATGGTGCTGCGCGCGGACGTGCTGGCGCGGGCGGTCGATCATGCCCGGGCGGCGCGGCCGGGGCTGCCGGTGCTGGCGATGACGCCGCGCGGCGCGCCGATCACGCAGGCGCGCGTGCGCGATCTTGCCGCCGGGCCGGGCGTCACCATCCTGTGCGGCCGGTTCGAGGGGTTCGACGAGCGGCTGTTCGAGGCGCGCGCCATCGAGCAGGTCTCGATGAGCGACATCGTGCTTTCCGGCGGGGAAATCGGGGCCTTCATGCTGCTGGACGCTTGCATTCGGCTGCTTCCCGGCGTAATGGGCGCCGCTTCGAGTGGAGATGAGGAATCGTTTGAAAGCGGCCTCCTCGAATATCCCCACTATACCCGACCTGCTGAATGGGAAGGGCGCACAATCCCCGAAGTGTTGCGATCGGGGGATCATGCGAAGATCGCCGCCTGGCGGAAACAAAGGGCGGAGGATGATACACGGTTACGCAGGCCGGACCTCTGGGAACGCTACAGGAGCGTTCGGGACTGACCTGCCTCTGGCGCGCGACGAACAGACGAAGGAAGACAGGACCAATGAACCTGCTGCAGACCATCGAGGCGGAATCGATTGCCGCCATCTCCAAGGATATTCCGGATTTCCGTCCGGGCGACACCGTGCGCGTCGGCGTGAAGGTCGTCGAGGGCGAGCGTACCCGCGTCCAGAATTTCGAAGGCGTGTGCATCGCGCGCTCGAACAAGGGCATGGGCTCCAACTTCACCGTGCGCAAGATCAGCTTCGGTGAGGGCGTCGAGCGCGTGTTCCCGCTCTATTCGCCGAACGTCGAGAGCATCACGGTCGTCCGCAAGGGCGTCGTGCGTCGCGCCAAGCTCTATTATCTGCGTGGCCGCACCGGCAAGCGCGCGCGCATTGCCGAGCGCCGCGACGTCCGCAACGACGCTCAGTAAGCGCCGCGTCGCCGGTTCTGCCGGTACAGCGATATTTCCGGAACCGGGCGGGTGCTTCCCGCCCGTTTTCATGTGCTCTGCAGGCCGGTTTTCATCTCCGCCATCCGCACAAGGGCGTTGCGTCCTCGCAGCCGCGCCGCGATAACATGGCATGACTCCACGGCCTCCGCTTTCCGATCATCAGCTTTCCGAACTGCGCCGCGCGCAGCAGCTTGTCCGCGAGGGGAAGGGGCAGGGCGCGATCGAGCGCATCCGGCCGCTGCTGGAAGCAAAGGTCATCCATGCGGATGTCTACTGGCTGTTCGCGGAGGCCTGCCGCCTCGCGGGCCTGAAGGCGGAGGCGCGCACATCCCTCAATGCCGCGATCAATCTCGATCCGGCCCAGCCCGGCCCTTGGGCGGCGCTTGGCAGCCTGCTGGAGGAGATGGAGGACCTGGGGACCGCGCTCGTCGCCCGGCGGCGGCTGGTGGAAGTCGATCCCGATGGGGTGAATGCCTGGCTCGCGCTGGGCGATCTGCTGCTGCGGCTTGGCGATGCGCGCGAGGCGGAGCCTGCCTATCGGCGCGCGCTCGCGCTCGTGCCGGGCGGCTTCCGCGCCGGCCATGGCCTCGCGCTCGCGCTGCGGCTTCAGGATCGCGCGCAGGAAGCGCTTGCCGTCACTGGCGCCCTCGTCACGCGTCCCGGCGTTCCGGCGCTCACCCGCACGCTGCACGGCCATCTGCTTGGCGATCTCGATCGGCTGGAGGACGCGGCTGCGCAATATCGCGCCGTCATCGCCACCCGGCCGGAGGAACTGGACGCACAGGAGACGCTTGCCCGCCTCCTGCCGCAGATCGGCCAGGGCGAGGAGGCGCTGGCCGGCTACGAGGCCGCGTTGCGCGCCCGGCCCGGCGATCGTGCGCTCTGGCGCAGTGCCGTCCGGACGGCGCGGGGCCTGCGCCGCTGGCCCGCCTGCCTTGCCTGGAGCGAGCAGGCCGTGCGCCGCTTCCCGGGCGATCCTTTCCTCGCCGTCGCTCATGCCGATGCGCTTGGCTTCTCGGGTGATCCGCAAGCGGCGCTGGCGCTGCTGGAGCGGCTGGCCGGCGGACCCGCGCCTGATGCCTTCGCTGCCGTGCAGGCCGCGCACTGGCGGCTGGCGACCGGCGATCCGGAGGCGGCCGAGCGCCATGCCCGCGCCGCCACCGCGCTCGCGCCGGACGAGCAGACCGGCTGGGCCTATCTCGCCACCGCCTGGCGCCTGCTCAACGATCCGCGCGAGCGCTGGCTGATCGATCCGGAGCGCCACGTCGCGACTCTCATGCTCGAGCCGCCGCCCGGCTATGCGGACCGGGGGAGCTTCCTGGCCGAGCTGCGTGCGGTGCTGGAGGGGATGCATGGCGCCAGTGCCCATCATCCCGATGACCAGTCCGCGCGGCAGGGCACGCAGACGCGCGGCCATCTCTTCACCCGGCGCGATCCGGTGATCGAGGCGCTGTCCCGCACCCTGCACCGGCAGATCGAGGAATGGCTGGCCACACTGCCGCGCGACGAGACGCATCCCTTCCTGCGCCGCAACACCGGGTGGATCGGCTTCCGGCATAGCTGGTCCATCCGCCTGCGGGACAGCGGCTTCCATGTCAGCCATATCCATCAGGAGGGCTGGCTCAGCTCGGCCTTCTACGTCAGCCTGCCGCCGGAAGTGGAAGCGGCGCCGGCGGAGGGCGATGTGCCCGGCGCGCTGGTCTTCGGCGTGCCCGATGCGAGCCTTGGCCTTTCGCTCCCGCCCCGCCGCGTCGAACGGCCGGAAGTCGGCAAGCTGGTCCTGTTCCCGAGCTATGCCTGGCACGGCACGATCCCCTTCGCCAGCGCCCATCCGCGCATGACCGTGGCGTTCGATGCCCTGCCGGTGCCGGCTCAGCCATAGCTGACGATTTCGAACTCGATTCCGTCCGGATCGAAAAAGTAGAAGCGGCGGCCCGGATCATAGTCGCCGTGGGAAAAGGGGACGAGGCCCGCGCTTTCCACGCGCCGTTCCACCGCGTCGATGTCGCTCACCACGATCCCGATATGATTGAACGGCTGGCCTTTCCGGAATGTCTCCGGCGGCGTTTCCATGCCGAACTGGGTGTAGAGCGCCAGATAGAAGCGATCGTCGCCGACATGCACGGTGCGGCCGCCGTTCAGCGCCGGGCCTTCCCAGCGGACATACCAGTCGAACAGGGCGATGAAGAGCTGCGCGGAGCGATGCGGGTCGCGCACCGTGAGATTCACATGCTCCAGGAAGGGCGCGAAGCGGGCGCCGGGCAGAGGCAGAGATGTCGGCATGGGCATGGGTCCTTTTCGAGTCGGTTGCCATGCTTGCGGTCACTACAAGCTCAACCTAAGTTGAGGTCAAGCTTGAAAGAATGCCGACCGGGAGGGCGAGGATATGCTGCATGGACATGATCTGCTCGCCATCGGCGATCTCGCGCGGCGCACGGGGCTCTCGGTGTCCGCCATTCGCTTCTATGAGGGGAAGGGGCTGATCCGCTCGCTGCGCACCGCCGGGGGACAGCGGCGCTTCCTGCGATCGGACATCCGGCGGCTGTCCTTCCTGCTCATTGCCCAGCAGCTTGGCCTCACGCTGCCGGAGATCGCCGGGGAGCTGGCGCGGCTCCCGCACGAGCGCACCCCCACGGCGGCGGACTGGCGCGTCATCAGCACGCGCCTGCGCCGCACCATCGATGCGCGCATCAAGGCGCTGGAGCGAACGCGGGACGCGCTGGATGGCTGCATCGGCTGCGGCTGCCTGTCGCTGCGCAAGTGCAGGCTCTACAATCCCGATGATCGCGCGGCCCGTGGCGGTGCCGGCCCGCGTTTCGCGATGGCCGGTCGCGAGCCTGGCTGAGCGGGCGGGGGCGCGAGCCCCGGGTGCGCGTGGCTGTTTCCACCCGGCCGGAAAATGCTCTAGGAGAGCGGCTCGGAAAGACCCGCGAGAGAGGAGCCCTCATGCGCTGGACCGCGCTTATCCCCGCTGCGACGCTGCTGCTCTGCGCCTGTGATGGCCTGCAGGATAGCGAGGAGGGCATGCGCGGCGCCGATTATGCCACGGAGGAAAGCAATCTCGCCTTCATGGAGGATGTGCCCGCCGATGCCCTGCCGCCGGATACGCTCGATCTCTCCATGCAGGAAGTGATGGCCCATGTCTTCCAGTTCTCGGCGGACGCGATCTGGAAGTGGCAGGGCTATGTCACGGACAAGGATGGCGAGCGCTCGCTCTTCCCGAAGACCGACGCGGAGTGGGATCAGGCGGAAAGCGCTGGCCTCGCGCTCGCCGAGCTGACCAACATCCTCCTGCTGCCCGGCCGGCGGGTCGATGATCCGCGCTGGGCAAAGGCCGTGGCGGACGTCCGCGCCGCCGCCCTGCGCGCCGCCCGCGCCGCCGAGGACCGAAACGAGGACGCCTTCTTCGACGCCGGCGGCCGCCTCGATACCGCCTGCGAAAGCTGCCACCTCGCCTTCGCCCCCGGCGCTGCCAAGCCGGGCATCCGGCATGTCAGCGAACAGGCTGGGGAGGGGGTGGAGTAGGGGGCATTCATGCGCGGACTGGAAGTTGGAATGCGCTTACCGAAACCGCAATTGCTCCAAATGCTCTATAGTCCAGCCGCTCAGCTCCATCATGCCCTCAAGGTAGCTGGCAAAGTGCTCAACATCCATGAAGAATCGCGAACCTCGAACGCGTGGCGAACTCGAGCCGCGCTTGAAAGCTGCATCGCTCCAGGTTGTAGCGAACGCCACCATTTGGGAGTCGGACAATAAAAACGCTGCTAGTGCTCGCCCCATTATATGCTGCACGGCCGGCGGATATCGTTTGAAAATGGTTTCGGCGCATAGCCGGGCGTACTCGCGGCACGACAGAAGAGCGTGGGCTTGGCTACCGCGTAACTCGCCGAAGTCTGTTTGGTAAAACAGCTTAACGGCTTCGGCTTGACGTTCACTCGTGGGTTCGTTGTCGGTTGCATCCGGCAGTGTGAAGTTCAGATGCAATCCAAACTCTCCACGTTCCGGACTACCGAGGGGAAGGGCTATTTCACTCCAATCCATTTCGAAACTGCCATCTATTTGGATAAGCAAATTACCTACTGGAAGCGCCGCCGCCGCAAGGGAAAATTTCGAAGTTGTGCCCGATATCGCGATTGCATCTGCACGATAAACGCAAGAGGGCAAGGATTGGTAGCGGCAGGACCTGAGGTCTGTACCGCTAACCGCCCCGCCCCCCTCAACCGCCTTTGCCCCGCCGCGCCAATCGGCTATGCGCCGGCGCTTGTCAGTTCGCGTTATTTGGAAGGAAGCGTCCATGGGTTATCGTGTCGTCGTCGTGGGCGCCACCGGCAATGTCGGGCGGGAGATGCTCAATATCCTGGCCGAGCGGGAGTTCCCGATCGACGAGATCGCCGCCGTCGCCTCGGCGCGGTCCACGGGGGATGAGATCGAGTTCGGCGAGAGCGGCAAGATGCTCAAGGTGCGGAATATCGAGCATTTCGATTTCGCCGGCTGGGATATCGCGCTGTTCGCTGCCGGCTCCGGTCCGACGAAGGAGCATGCGCCCCGAGCCGCGGCGGCGGGCTGCGTGGTGATCGACAACAGCTCGCTGTACCGCATGGACCCGGACGTGCCCCTGATCGTGCCGGAAGTGAACCCCGAGGCGATCGACGGTTATCGGCGCAAGAACATCATCGCCAATCCCAATTGTTCCACCGCGCAGCTCGTGGTCGCGCTCAAGCCGCTGCATGATGCCGCGCGGATCAGGCGCGTGGTGGTGGCGACCTACCAGTCCGTGTCCGGCGCGGGCAAGGCGGGGATGGACGAGCTCTTCGAGCAGAGCCGCAACATCTTCGTGGGCGATCCGGCCGAGCCGCGCACCTTCACCAAGCAGATCGCCTTCAACGTCATTCCGCATATCGATGTCTTCCTGGACGATGGCTCGACCAAGGAGGAATGGAAGATGGTGGTCGAGACCAAGAAGATCCTCGATCCCAAGATCAAGGTGGTCGCCACCTGCGTGCGGGTACCGGTGTTCGTCGGCCATTCCGAAGCCATCACCATCGAGTTCGAGGATGAGATCAGCGCGAAGAAGGCGCAGTCCATTCTGCGGGAGGCGCCCGGGGTCATGCTCGTCGACAAGCGGGAGGATGGCGGATACGTCACGCCTGTCGAGTGCGTGGGCGAATATGCCACCTTCGTCTCCCGCGTGCGCGAAGATCCGACGGTGGAGAACGGCCTCGCGCTCTGGTGCGTCTCGGACAATCTGCGCAAGGGCGCCGCGCTCAACGCGGTGCAGATCGCCGAGCTGCTCGGCCGCCGGCACCTGCAGAAGGGCTGAGCCCATGCGCGCCCGGCGCGGCGGCGGGGGCAGGGGGCGCAGGACGCCGTCCCCGCCGGCCGCCTGCCGCTCCCGGCGCGTCCTTCGTGCGCACGACCATGTCCGCGCCTGAGCCACCCGGCGGGGACGCGGGCGCGGGCGGAACCGCGGTGCCGCCGGCCCAATGGCTGCTTCTCGCCAGCCTGCTGCTCGCGGTCGGCGCGGCCAATATCGCGCAGCCTTATCCGGCGCTGGCGCCGCTCCAGCATGTGCCGACCGTCGCCATCGCGCTTGCCGCGCCCTGGCTGCTGCGGCGCTGGCCGCTCACCACCGGCGCCGTCGCGCTGCTCTGGCTCTTCCTGCTGCTGCACACGCTGGGCGGGCGCTACATCTATTCCTATGTGCCATATGACGCGTGGCTGGCTGCCCTCTCCGGTGGCGACGCGCCGGGGCTGCCCGAAGCCGGTTCCCCGGGCGATGCGCGCAACGCCTATGATCGCTTCGTCCATTTCATGTTCGGCCTGCTGTGCACGCCGGTCCTCGCGCAGATCGGCCAGCGCCATGGCGGGTTGCGCCGCCGCCCCGCCTGGCTGCTCGGCTTCGCGCTCGTCGGGTTGGCCGGCGCGCTTTACGAGGTGTTCGAGTGGCAGCTCACGCTCGTCCTCGCCGGTGAGACGGCGGATCATTATAATGGTCAGCAGGGCGATCTATGGGATCCGCAGAAGGACATGGCGCTGGCCCAGCTCGGCAGCCTCATCGCCTGGCTTCTCGCGGCTCTTCTCCACCGGAAAGGGCGCTGAATCCGCGCTGACCGCCGGTGGAGAGGGACGAGCGAAGGCATGTGGATGCTCGTCCCCCTCCGCGGGCATGATGATCCTCCCGGATCATGGCCGCCCGCCTTCGAAGATCGCTTTCGCCGAATATCGTTCTGGTTGTCCGGTTCTGTCCGCCGGCCCCGGCTGTCCGGATGGGGCCGGGCACCTCCCACGCCCTTTTCGCCCCGCCCGTCACTGTCCTTAGCGTAAAGCGGCAGTCATGTGGGTCAAGTATATCTTTTGGCGCTTTTCCTGCCGGTCCGGTCAGAATCCGGTGTAGCGCCCCGGCCGATGCCAGGCGATCAGGATGCCGCTCACCGCTGCCGCGGACAGCGCGGACCATGCCAGCGCCCGCGCGTCGATCACGCTGAGCGATATGCCCAGGATCACGATGTCGAAGGCGATCTGGCTGAGGCCCGCATTGATGCCGTGGCGCTTGTGCAGCCACAAGGTGATGACGCCGGTGCCGCCCACGCCCGCGCCATGGCGGGCCAGCGCGAGGATCCCCATGCCGATCACCGTGCCGCCCACCAGCGCCGCGAAGGCAGGCGAGGCCACCGTGATCGAGAGGCTGGCGCGCATGGCGATGGAGAGCAGCGCAATGCCGGCATTCACGGCGATCGTCTTCATCATGAAGCCCCGGCCCATCGCCCGCCAGGCAAAGGCGAAGAACGGGATGTTGATGAGCGTGAAGAGCAGGCCGGCCGGCAGCGGCACCAGATAGGAGATCAAGAGGGCGATGCCCGCGATGCCGCCGGTCACCAGCCCCGCTGCCTTCAGCAGGGCGAGCCCGAGCGTCAGCAGCACGCAGCCGACGATCAGCGCGTAGATATCCTCCACCGCGCTGTGCGGGATCACCGCCGGCGATGCACCGGCGTCCCCATATGTCCTGAATTGTCCGGCTTTCTTGCCCATCCGCGACGAATAAGCCGATATGCTGCGTTGCAACAAGAGCCTATTCGGAAATCACCGGCGGGGGTTCCCCGGGCGCGCGCGGCTTTGGCCGCTTGAGGAAGAAGGAAGCGGGAATGGCGATCGCGCAGGCCAGCGCCATCAGGTAGAAATCGTCCAGATAGGCGATCATCGCGGCCTGCTGGTTCACGATGCCGTCCGCCGCGAGCAGCGCGGCCTCGCCGAGCTGGCCGAAGCGGGGCAGCATCGCGGGATCGATCGGCAGCCGGTCCGGCGTCAGATGCTGGGCAAGGTCCGCATGGCTGACCTGGATGTTGCGCGCCAGCAGCGCCATCACCACCGCGATGCCGATCGACGAGCCGATGTTGCGTGCGAGGTTGAGCACGGCGGCGCCTTCCGTCCGCGCGGAGGGGGGCAGCGTGCCGAAAGCCAGCACCTGCAGCGGCACGAAGACAAGGCCGATGCCGAGCCCCTGGATGAGCCCGGTGGTCACGAACGGCGTCCAGCCCTGATCGAGCGACCAGCCGGTCATCATCCAGAGCGAGGCGGTGGAGAGTGCGAAGCCGCCGGCGACGAGCAGGCGCGGGTCCATCATGCCGGTGAGCCGCCCGGATATCGCCATGGCTACGAGCACGCCGATGCCGCGCGAGGCGAGGATCTCGCCCGTCTCCACCACCGGATAGCCGAACAGCCCCTGCAGCAGCGAGGGGAGGAGGGCCATGGCCGCGAACATCACCATGCCGATGATGAACATGAAGATCGACGCGCTCACGAAATTGCGGTCCGCGAACATCTCGCGGGAAAAGAGCGGCTTGCGCGCCGTCACGGTGTGCACGGCGAAGATCCACAGGCAGCTCACCGCCAGCGCCGCCTCGATCCAGATTTCGGTCGAGGAGAACCAGTCCGCATGCTGGCCCCGGTCCAGCATCAGCTGGAGGGAAGCAAGGCCGAGCGCCAGCATCGAGAAGCCGAAGAGATCGAAGCTGCGGCGCTTGAGCGGCTTTTCCGGCAGGAGGAGGATCAGTCCCGCAAGACAGGCGATGCCGACCGGCACGTTGACGAAGAAGCACCAGCGCCAGTCGAACCATTCGGTGAGATAGCCGCCCACGATGGGGCCCATGATCGGGCCGATCATCACGCCCATGCCGTAGACCGACATGGCCCGGGCCTGCTGCGAGGGCCGGTTGAGGTCCAGCATCAGCGTTTGCGCGAGCGGGCCGACAAAGGCACCGCCAATGCCCTGCAAGGTGCGGAACAGGACCATTTCCGTGAGGTTCTGGGCAATGCCGCAAAGCACGGAGGCGATGACGAAGATGGCGACGGAGAAGACGAACAGCCGCTTGGCGCCGATCCTGTCGGCGAGCCAGCCGGTAATGGGGATCGCGACCGCGCTCGCCAGGATGTAGCTGGTCAGCACCCAGCTGATCGTTTCCTGCGTGGCGCCCAGCGATGCCTGCATGTGCGGCAGCGCAACATTGGTGATCGTGGTATCCAGCACCTGCATGACCATCGCGGCCATGATCGCGATCGTCGCCAGTGCCTTGTTGGGCACATGGAGCTGGGCGCGGTCCTCCCCGTGCGCCATCTGTTATTTCTCCGCCTGCGCCCGATCCCTGATGTCGACGGACACATGCGCGCTCAGGCCCGCGATCATGTCCCGCGCGGGCTTGCTGTCGATCGCGACGCGCACCGGCACGCGCTGGGTGACCTTCACCCAGTTGCCATTGGCGTTCTGCGCCGGCAGCACCGAGAATTCCGATCCCGTCCCTGCGCCGATGCTCTCGACATGCCCCCGGATCTCCGTGCCGGGATAGGCATCAAGCTTGATCGTCGCGGGCTGGCCGGCGCGCATATGGTCGAGGTCGGTTTCCTTGAAATTGGCCGTCACCCACACCCGGTCGCTCGCCACGAGGCTGACGAGCGGCAGGCCCTGCACGGCCATCTGCCCGATCTGGAGCCGGTCCGCCTGGCTGACCCGGCCGGAAACCGGCGCGCGCACCACGGTCCGGCGCAGGTTGAGCGCTGCCTGGTCGCGCTGGGCCTGCGCGGCGGCAAGGTCCGGATTGACGCCGGGCACCTGTGACCCGGTGGCGAGCGCGGCGCGTGCCTTGGCGGCGTCGGCCTCGGCGGTGCGCAACTGCGTGCGCGCATTGTCGAGCGCCTGCTCGGACTGCTGGAGGCGCGCGCGCGTCGTGAAGCCGTCCGTCATCAGCGCCTGCTGGCGCTTGAGGTCTTCCTGCGCATAATAGACATTCTCGCGCGCGCCCGTGATGTCGACATTGGTGGCCTGATAGTCGGTGCGCAGCTTGCCCACCGTCACCTGCGCATTGGCGATCTGGGCATTGGCCTGCTCCAGCACCACGCGATAGGGCTCGGGATCGACGACGAACAGGACATCGCCCGCCTTGACCATCTGGTTCTCGCGCACGCGCACGTCGATGATCCGCCCCGCGACATCGCTGCTGACCGATACGATGTCCTGCTTCACATAAGCATTGTCGGTCGAGACGAAGCGGCCGCTCGTTACCCAGACCCAGCCGCCGACCAGCAGCAGGGCCAGCGGCACCGAGATCATGAGAATGATGCGCCGCAGCTTGCCGGACTGGCGCGCAGGGGGCGCGTCTTCAGTCGGTGCGTCAGCTTGCGCGCCGGCAGCCGGCGATGTTGCTGCCTTCTTCGCGAGAGCGGGATCAGCCTCAGCCATGTGTCATGCCTTTTCTTGGCTCGCCTGCCCGGTCGTGGGGAGCAGGGGTCGTTAGATTTGTACGGATGCGGTCGAGAAGGGCCAGGGTGGCGTCTCGTTCCTCCGGCGCTATGCCGTCGAGTGATTCGGTGAGGACCGTCTGGCCGATCGCCTGCAGCTTCTCGGTGACGGGCTCGGCTGCCTCGGTGAGGTAAAGCTGCCAGGCCCGCCGGTCCAGCGGATCGCGCCTGCGCTCCACCAGTCCTGCCTGTTCGAGCCGGTCGACCATCCGGCAGGTGGTGATCGGCTCCACGTCCAGCCGGTCGGCCAGCGCACCCTGGTTGATGCCGGGGAAGCGCATGATGGCGACCAGCGCGCGCATTTGCGGCCCGGTGATGCCGAGACTGCGCGTCCGCTCGTCGAAGCGCCGACGAAACAGCCGCGCGACGTCGCTGATGACGAAAGCGATATGCTGGTTGTCCATGTCCACCAAATAGTGAGTAGGCTTACTAAATGCAATTGGAGAGCGTAGCCATCCCGAAGATTCTCGCGCAGTGGCGGAAAACCGCGACTTTTGGGCCCTCCAGGACTTCGCCGGACTTGCCCTTTTCGGCCGACGCGCGTGCCCCGAGGCCGGATTGGGGCTTGCCTGGGCAGCCGAATATCCCCAACAGGCGATCATGAGCGCGCAAGCCACTCTCGATTTCTTCCCCGGCCATGATGGCGTGCGCATCGCCGTCCACCGTCTCGGCGAGGGGCGGCCGGTGCTGCTGCTGCATGGCCTGAGTTCCAGCGCGCAGATCAACTGGATTCGCTATGGCACCGCTGCGCGCCTTGCCGAGGCCGGTTTCGAAGCGATCATGATCGACCAGCGGGTGCATGGCCGTAGCGACACGCCGGCCGACGCGGCGGCCTATCCGCAGGATGTGATGCTGCTCGACATGGAGGCGGTCATTCCCGCCCTCGGGCTCGATAGCTTCGATCTGGCGGGCTATTCCATGGGATCGCGCATCTGCACGGCGCTGGTCACGCGCGGGCTGGCGCCACGCCGGCTGGTGCTGGGCGGCATGGGGCTCGAGGGCCTGCTCGACTGGGCGCCGCGCCGCCAGTTCTTCCTCGATGCGCTCGACCGGTTCGATATCGCCCGGGCCGGCGACCGGGATTTCATGGCCATCCAGTTCATGAAGACGATCAAGGTGGATCGCGAGGCGCTGCGGCATCTCCTTCTCTCCATGCCGAACATCAGCGAGGCGGATCTGGCCGCGGTCACCATGCCCACGCTGGTGCTGAGCGGCAGCGAGGACCGGGACAACGGCTCGGCCCAAGCGCTCGCGCAGGCGCTGCCGAATGCCGAATATTGGACCGTCCCGGGCAATCACATGAGCTGCATCACGCTCCCGGACTTCGGCGAGGCGATCGTTCGCTATCTCGCCGCTTGACGCGCGACGCCCGGCCGGGGCAGCCTGCGCGCAATCCAAGATTGTCCAGGGAACAGACCATCATGCACATATTGGTATCGCGCATCGCCCTTTCGGCGGCGATGCTGCTTGCCGCGCCCGCCGCGGTGCTGGCGCAGGCCGGACAGGGCCAGAAGGCGCCGGACAGCGCGCAGGCGGACGCATTCGTGGCGGCCGCCGAGAAGGAAGCTTTCGACTATAGCGTGGACGCCAGCCGGATCATGTGGGTCAACGCGACTCACATCACGGACGATACCGACGCGCTGGCCGCGCAGGCCGGCGCGAAGGGCACGGAGATGGCCGTCCGCTTCGCGCTTGAGGCCGCGAAATACGAGCAGGTGCCCGGCCTTTCCTTCGATACCAAGCGCAAGCTCGACATCATGCGCTCGGGCATCGTTCTCCCCGCCCCGACGAAGCCCGGCGCGGCGGCCGAGCTCAACGAGATCGCGACCCGGCTGCAATCCACTTATGGCAAGGGCCGCGGCACGCTGGACGGCAAGGAACTGACCGGCAGCGACATCGAGGCGGAGATGGCCAATCTCTCGCACACGCCCGCGCAATTCTCCGAGATGTGGACGAGCTGGCACGATCGGGTCGGCGCGCCGATGAAGGCGGATTATGTCCGCCTCGTCGACATCGCCAATGAAGGCGCGAAGGAGCTGGGCTTTGCCGATGCCGGCGCGATGTGGCGATCCGGCTATGACATGCCGCCCGATGAGTTCGCCGCGCTGACCGAAGCGCTCTGGCAGGAAGTGAAGCCGCTCTACGATGCGCTGCACTGCTACACGCGCACCAAGCTGAACGAGAAATATGGCGATGCGGTGCAGTCGCCCACCGGCCCCATCCGCGCCGATCTGCTCGGCAATATGTGGGCGCAGGAATGGGGCAATATCTACCCCATCGTGGCGCCCGCCGGCACCGGCGACCTGGGCTATGACATTGGCGACCTGCTGCGCGCCAAGGGCTTCGTCCAGACCACGCCGCAGACGATCGACACGCCGGACACGCCCGAGACCCAGCGGCGCGGCTATTGGGAAAAGCAGATGTTCCGCATCGGCGAGGGCTTCTATTCCTCGCTCGGCTTCGATCCGCTGCCCGAGACCTTCTGGCAGCGCACCCAGTTCATCGCGCCGCGCGATCGCGAGGTGGTCTGCCATGCCTCCGCCTGGGACGTCGACAATCGCAACGACATCCGCGTGAAGATGTGCACCAAGGTGAACAGCGACGATTTCGTCACCATTCACCACGAGCTCGGCCACAATTACTACCAGCGCGCATACCAGAAGCACGGCTATCTCTACCTCAACGGCGCCAATGACGGCTTCCACGAGGCGATCGGCGATTTCATCGCGCTGTCCATCACGCCGCAATATCTGGTGCAGATCGGGCTGCTCGATCCCGCCAAGGTGCCGAGCGCGGACAAGGATATCGGCCTGCTGCTGCGGCAGGCGATGGACAAGGTCGCTTTCCTGCCCTTCGGCCTGCTGATCGATCGCTGGCGCTGGGGCGTGTTCGACGGATCGATCCGCCCGGCGGACTATAACAAGGCCTGGACGGACATGCGCCTGCGCTATCAGGGCATCGTGCCGCCGACGGATCGCCCGGCCGACAGCTTCGATCCCGGCGCGAAGTTCCATGTGCCGGGCAACACGCCCTACACGCGCTACTTCCTCGCCCGCATCCTCCAGTTCCAGTTCTACGAGGCGGCTTGCCGTCAGGCCGGCTGGAAAGGGCCGCTCCACCGCTGCTCCTTCTACGGGAACAAGGAAGTCGGCAAGCGGCTCAACGCCATGCTGGAGATGGGCGCATCCAAGCCCTGGCCGGACGCGCTGGAAGCCTTCACCGGCAGCCGCAAGATGAGCGGCAAGGCCATGCTCGCTTATTTCGCCCCGCTCGGCAAATGGCTCGACCAGCAGAACAAGGGCAAGCAGTGCGGCTGGTGAGCCCGGCGCACTGACCGGACTTCCGGCGCGGCACGATCTGTCGCGCCGGGAGCTTACGCCTCGCCCGGGCTGACCTTCGCCGCAGCCTTGCCCCTCACCGGAACGGCGGTTCGTTGAAGGCGCGCAGCTTGCGGCTGTGGAGGCGCTCGCCCTGGGCGCGGAGGCGTTCGCAGGTCTCGAGGCCGATGGCGAGGTGGCCGGCAATGGCTTCTTCGTAAAAGCGGTTGGCCTGGCCGGGGAGCTTCAGTTCGCCGTGGATCGGCTTGTCCGAGACGCAGAGCAATGTCCCGTAGGGCACGCGGAAGCGATAGCCCTGCGCGGCGATGGTGGCGCTTTCCATGTCCACGCCCACGGCGCGCGAGAGCGAGAAGCGCAGCGCGGAGTGGGAATAGCGCAGTTCCCAGTTGCGGTCGTCCGTCGTCACGATGGTGCCGGTGCGCAGGCGCCGCTTCATGTCCCCGCTGTCGCCCAGGATATGGTCGCAGGCCTCGGCCATGGCGACCTGCACTTCCGCGATGGCGGGCAGGGGGATTTCCGGTGGCAGCACTTCGTCGAGCACATGGTCGTCCCGCAGATAGGCATGGGCAAGCACATAGTCGCCGATGCGCTGGCTGGGGCGCAGGCCGCCGCAATGGCCGATCATCAGCCAGGCCTCGGGGCGCATCACCGCGAGATGATCGCAGATCGTCTTGGCATTGGAGGGCCCCACGCCGATGTTGACGAGCGTGATGCCCGTGCCGTCCGGCGCGATCATGTGATAGGCGGGCATCTGGTGGCGGCGCCATGCACTGTCCGCGATGGCGCTTTCCGGGTCGGCCGTCTCGGACGTCACGCGCACGCCGCCCGCGCCCGAGAGGGCCGTGAAGCGCGTGCCCGGCCGGCGCAGCTCCGCGCAGCCCCAGCGGACGAACTCGTCCACATAGCGGTGATAGTTGGTGAAGAGGATGTAGCGCTGCACGTCCTCCGCCGGAGTGCCGGTATAGTGCCGCAGCCGCGCGAGGGAGAAATCCGTGCGCAGTCCGTCGAAGAGGGCCAGCGGGCGCTCGCCGGTAGGGGCGGGGAGGAACAGCCCGTCCGCGATCTCGTCGCCGATCTCGGACAGCTCCGTCGCCGGGAAGTGCCGCGCCAGTTCGCTTGGCGGAATGGCCGCGAGCGCGCCGGCCGGCAGCGTCTCCAGCACATAAGGGAAGGGAATGGGCTGGTCGCTGCGCCCGACGCTCACTTCCACGTCATAATCGGCCATCAGCAGGTCGAGCTGCTCGATGAGATAGGCGGCGAAGAGCGCGGGCCGTGTCACCGTCGTCACATAGCGGCCCGGTTTGGAGAGGCGCGCGAAGGAGCGGCGGCTCGGCAGGCTGTCGCTGGCCCGGCGATAATCGATCGTCAGCGAGGGATAGCAGAAGGCGCGCTCGGCCACATGATCGGGGGAGGGCAGTGTCCCGTCCCGGGAGAAGGCGAAGAGGGCGTCGCGCAGATTGCCCGCCGCCGCCTCATATTCCGCTATGAGTCGGTTTACGATCGCTGTGCTAGATGATTGTGTCATGGCCTTCCATAACCACGACATGTTACCTAAGAAAGAGACGTTGCTCGATCAGCCAGGCAGAAGGGGACTGTCCGCGGTGATTGGCCAGGGGGCCACGACGAATGTCTATCTGACGGTCGACACGGAGCTGTCGTCCCTCCATTTCCGGCGCCACGGGGCGGCGGGGCTGGAGGCCAATTTTGCGTCCTCCATCCTCGGGCGGACGGAGGCCGGGGACTTCGGCATCCTTTACCAGATGGAGCGGCTCGATGCCTTCGGGCTCAAGGGCATCTTCTTTGTCGATACGCTGGTCGCGCTCGTCGCCGGGCAGGAGATGGTGGACCGTATCGTGCACCCGATCCTGGAGGCCGGGCATGACGTCCAGCTCCATGCCCATGCCGAGTGGCTGGGGCGTTCGAAGTCCGGCCCCACGGATGGACGCGGCGGGCGGAACATGGCCGATTTCCCGCTGGAGGATCAGGTCCGCATCCTGGATTATGGCATCGAGCGTCTGCTGGCCGCCGGCGCGCCGATGCCGGTCGCTTTCCGCGCGGGCAATTATGGCGCGAACGACGATACGCTGCGCGCGCTGGCGCGGGTGGGGATCGCTTGCGACACCAGCTATTCGCCCGATTATGCGGACGGCGTCTGCGGCATCACGCTGCCACGGGAGACGACGGCGCCGGTCCTGCACGCGGGCGTGATCGAGGTGCCGGTCTCCGCCATCGCCGGGCCTTCGGGCGGCTCGCGCCACGCTCAGATCACGGCGCTCTCCGCGCAGGAGATGATCGCCGCGCTCGCTTATGCCGCGCTGAACCATCAGGCGGCCTTCACCATCGTCTCGCACAGTTTCGAGCTGCTGTGCCGCCAGCGCACGCGCCCGAACAGGATCGTGGTGCGCCGGTTCGACCGGCTGTGCGAGGTGATCGCATCCTCGCCGCGCCTGCGATCAGCGACTTATGCCGACGATCCGCCCCGGCCGGCGCCGGCGGGGGAGTGTGTGGACTGGCTGCCCCATTCGCTGGCGCGCACGCTGGTGCGGACCGGCGAGCAGGCCGTCTCGAACGGGCTTTATGGCGAGCAGGTTGCCGGCATGCCGGTCAGCGCCGCGGCGCCGGCCTTCACCGTCCGCGACCGGCTGATCGCGCCGCTGCAGACGCTCACGCCGCTCCAGCAGATCGCGCTCGACATCCTGATGGCGGTATAAGCCGGAGAGGCGGCGCGGGTTGCCCGGCGCCGCCTCCGCAGTCTCAAAGCTGTTCGAGCATATAGTCCGCGCTGGAGACGCGGAATTCGCCCGGCGCTTCGACATGGAGCTGTTCGACCGTGCCGTCGTTCACCACCATCGAGAAGCGCTGGCCGCGCGTGCCGAGGCCGAACTTGCTGCCGTCCATCTCCAGCCCCAGCGCCTTGACGAACGCGCCGTTGCCGTCCGCCAGCATGGTGACGGCCCCATCGACGCCGCTGGCCTTGCCCCAGGCGCCCATCACGAAGGGATCGTTGACGGCGGTGCAGGCGATCTCGCCGATGCCCTTGGCCTTGAGGTCCGCGGCCTTCGCGACGAAGCCGGGCAGGTGCTTGGCCGAGCAGGTGGGCGTGAAGGCGCCGGGCACGGAGAACAGCGCGACGCGGCGCCCGGCGAAATATTCGCTGCTCTCGATGGGTTGCGGGCCGTTGTCGGTCATGGTGACGAACGTGGTGGCGGGCAGCTTGTCGCCGACGCTGATAGTCATGGCAGTCTCCTGGTCAGAAGGGGAGATGGCTGGTGTTCCAGCTCTCGCGCAGGGAAGTCGGTGTTGCGCCCCTCGCTGTCAACCCATCGCACGGAAACGCATTTTACGTCGTTGGTGCTGGACGATGGGGAAGCGCGGGGGCATCTTGTCCGCTGAGTCTCGAAGGCAGGATGATGCAGCCCACTGCTCCCTTATCCCTCGCCGGGCAATTGCTGCTGGCCATGCCCGACATGCCCGATCCGCGTTTCGCGCGCTCGGTGGTGCTGATTTGCGTGCATGACGAGGGCGGCGCGCTCGGCATCGCGCTGGACGAGCCGATGGCCGGGGTCGGCCTGCATACGCTGCTGTCCTCCTTCGATATCGCCGTGGAGGGCGTGGCGGACGGGACGGTGCTTGCCGGCGGGCCGGTCGAGCCGAGGCGCGGCTTTGTCCTGCACAGCCGCGACTGGATGGCCCGCGACAGTCACGCCGTCGCCGGGGATGTCGCGCTCACCGGATCGCTGGAGATCCTCCAGGCCATCGCGCAAGGGCGCGGGCCGGAGGCGTATCTGGTCGCGCTCGGCTATGCCGGCTGGGAGAGCGGGCAACTCGAGCGCGAGCTGGCCTCGCCCGGCTGGTATGTGAGCCAGGCCGATCCGCGCCGGCTCTTCGCCATGCCGCCCGAGCAGCGCTGGGCGGGCGCCTTCGCGTTGGAAGGGATCGATCCCGCGATGCTGGCGAGCAGCAGCGGCCATGCCTGAGCGTTCGATCGCCATGGCACCCGGGTCTTTTATCACATAAAGATATCTTTATATTTGCCGGGCGCGCGTTGGCTTGTTAAGGGCGCGCGGGTGTTTCGTTCGTCGCTGCGTCGGCGAACCGTCGATCCGTTTTCATTCGCGAGGAGATTTTCAGGTGGCCACCATCGCCCAGGACTATATCGTCAAGGACCTTTCGCTGGCCGGTTTCGGCCGCAAGGAAATCGAGATCGCCGAGACGGAAATGCCCGGCCTGATGGCGCTGCGCGAGGAATTCGGCGCGAGCAAGCCGCTCAAGGGCGCCCGCATCACCGGCTCGCTGCACATGACGATCCAGACCGCCGTACTCATCGAGACGCTGGCCGAGCTGGGCGCGACCATCCGCTGGGCCTCGTGCAACATCTTCTCGACGCAGGACCATGCCGCCGCCGCCATCGCGGCCGCCGGCATCCCGGTGTTCGCCGTCAAGGGCGAGACGCTGGAGGAATATTGGGACTATGTCGTGCGCATCTTCGACTGGGGCGACGAGACCTGCAACATGATCCTCGACGACGGCGGCGACGCCACGATGTTCGCCCTGTGGGGCGCGCGGGTCGAGGCCGGTGAAGAGCTGTTCGCGCCGTCGAACGAGGAAGAGACCATCTTCGTCGCGACGCTGAAGAAGTTCCTGGCCGAGCGTCCGGGCTATCTCACGAAGACGGTGCAGGCGATCAAGGGTGTCTCGGAAGAGACCACGACCGGCGTTCACCGCCTCTATGAGCTGGCCAAGAAGGGCAAGCTTCCCTTCCCGGCGATCAACGTCAATGACAGCGTCACCAAGAGCAAGTTCGACAATCTCTATGGCTGCAAGGAGTCGCTGGTCGACGCCATCCGCCGCGCGACCGACGTAATGCTGGCCGGCAAGGTGGCCGTGGTCGCGGGCTTCGGCGACGTCGGCAAGGGCTCGGCGGCCTCGCTGCGCAATGGCGGCGCGCGCGTGCTGGTGACCGAGATCGATCCGATCTGCGCGCTGCAGGCGGCGATGGAAGGCTATGAAGTCGTCACCATGGAGGAAGCCGCGAGCCGCGCGGACATCTTCGTGACCGCGACCGGCAACGAGGACATCATCACCGTCGATCACATGCGCGCGATGAAGAACATGGCGATCGTGTGCAACATCGGCCATTTCGACAGCGAGATCCAGGTTGCTGCGCTCTCGAACATGAAGTGGACCGAGATCAAGCCGCAGGTCGACGAGATCGAGTTCCCCGACGGCAAGAAGATCATCCTGCTCGCGCAGGGCCGCCTCGTGAACCTGGGCTGCGCCACCGGCCATCCGAGCTTCGTCATGTCGTCTAGCTTCACCAATCAGGTGCTGGCGCAGATCGAGCTGTGGACCAAGGGCGGCGAGTACAAGAACGAGGTCTATGTGCTGCCCAAGCATCTCGACGAGAAGGTGGCGGCGCTGCACCTCGACAAGCTCGGCGTGAAGCTCACGACCCTGACGCCCAAGCAGGCGGCTTATATCGGGGTGCCCCAGCAGGGCCCGTTCAAGCCGGATCATTACCGCTACTGAGCCTTTCCGGTTCGCAGCACGCGCCACCCCGGCGCATCGCGGCCCCGGCCCGTTCCCGCTCCGTCGTCCCATGGCAATGTCCATGGGACGGATGAGGGGACGGACCGGGGCCGTTCGCTGTCCGGGCCATTTGCTGGCGAGCGGGGGCAACCCGGCATTTCGCTGTCTGGCATCTGGCTCGTCGCCGGGTCGATGATTCCGTTCCAGATCCGCCTGTCCTGAAGGGAGCCGGATGGACGGGCGCCGTCCATGCATTCCGTTCCGAAGCAACAGCAATCGCCCCCTTTATCGCGGCGCGCGCGGCGCTCTGATGGCCGCGACCGGGCATGCGTATCTCCGCTTGACGTTCCCCCTCTCATCGTTGACATTGTCCGAAAGCGCGGCCGAGATCGCGCGTGCGCTGTCAAGGAGAGGATATGACGCGTTCACTGAAGCGGGGCGAGGTCCCCATGGCCTGCGAAGGTCGGCCGGCATGACAGGGGCGGCGACCGCGGCAGGGGCCGAGCCGCGCTACGAGTCGGATTTTTCGTTCCGGAAAATCAAGCTCGCCACCATCATCACTCTTGCCAACATGTTCGCGACCAGCCTGCTGCCCTTCGGGGCGATCACGCTGGTCAACGTGCCGATGACGCAGGAGTTCGGCTGGTCCCAGACGGAATATAGCTGGGCGATGACGGCGCTGATGTGGTGCGGGGCGGTGACTTTGCCCTTCTACGGCAAGTTCATGGACAAGGTCGGCGTGCGCCTGCCGATCTTCTTCGGCACCATCGGCGTGGGCCTGGCGACGATCGCGCTGGGCTTCATCGATGGCACGCTCTGGCAATTCTATCTCTGCTTCGCCATGCTCGGCATCTTCGGCAGCACGGCGATCGGCTATACCAAGATCGTCAGCGCGCTCTTCACCCAGCATCGCGGCAAGGCGATGGCGCTGCTGGGCGTCGAATCGACGCTTGCCGGCGCTGGTATCCCCCCGCTGCTCAACTGGCTCATCACGGATTTCGGCTGGCGGGAGATGTTCATCATCTGCGGCTGCATCGTGCTGCTGCTGCTGCCGGTGATCTACTTCACCGTCGACGAGCCCGGCGAGATCGGCAGCGACCGCAAGCTGATCAGGCCCAAGGCGGAAGTGAAGGAGGATCGCTCGGCGAAGCTGGAAGGCCTCACCGACAAGCAGATCCTGCGCGACAGGGTGTTCTGGCTGATCGTCATCGCCACCATCATCGGCACGGCGCCGCGCACCGGCATGATGCCCTTCCTGGTGCCCATGCTCAACGAGAAGGGGTTCAGCCAGGGCGATGCCGTCACTTATATGAGCATCACCACGCTCATCGCGCCGCTCGGCACGCTGGTCGGCGGCTGGGCAGTGGACCGGTTCAACACCAGTCGGGTGGCGATCCCCTTCAAGTTCATTTCCTTCCTGGGGCTGTTCTTATTCGCGATGGTCACCGCGAGCTTCGGCGGCTGGTATCTTCTCGCGATGGCGGTCGGGCTGGGCGGCTTCGCCTTCGGCACGGCGCGGCCGATCGGCACCTATCTGCATGTCCGCTTCTTCGGCCTCAAGGCATTCGGCTTCTACCACGGCTTCGAGAACATGTTCCTTGCCTTCTCGATGGGCTGCGCGCCGCCGCTCGTGGCATGGCTGCATGATTCGAGCGGGTCCTACATGAGCGGCTATGTCATCATGCTGGTCTGCCTCGCGCTCGGCACGATCCTCTACTGGATCCTCGGCCCCTATCGCTACGCCTCGAACATCGGCGCAGTACCGCTTCCGGATGAGGCGGAGTCGCGCAAGGACGGGGCGCCGGCAAGCGCGCCCGGGCTGGCGGCACCGGCGGCGGGCTGAGCGTCACAGCATGGCTTGATGCTGCGCAACAAAGCCTTGGCATGAGTGGCCGGACGGAAGGTTGGTCACTCATGCAACTTCTGTTAGCAAAGGTTCCATGACATCGCCCCATCGCACGGATGCTTCCTCCAATTCGGCCGCTATCGCTGCCCGGGCTATTCTTCAGCGTCTCATGGACGTGATGGCCGCGCGCACCACCGCGCAGGCCAAGCTGAACAAGATCGTGGAGATCATCGGCGAGGAGCTGTCGAGCGAGGTCTGCTCGGTCTATCTGCTGCGCGAGGGCATGCTGGAGCTGTTCGCGACGCGCGGCCTCAAGCAGGAAGCCGTGCACGTCACGCGCCTTGGGCTGGGCGAGGGGCTCGTGGGCACCATTGCCCATAATGTCGAGACGCTGAACCTCGAGGAAGCGGCCGCTCATCCGGACTTCGCCTACCGCCCCGAAACCGGGGAAGAGCTCTTCCACAGCTTCGCGGGCGTGCCGATCGTCCGGCGCGAGCGCGCCATCGGTGCGCTGTGCGTCCAGCATGTCGATCCGCGTCCTTATGAGGAAGTGGAGATCGAGGCGCTGCAGACGGTCGCGATGGTGCTCGCCGAGCTCATCACCAATGCCGGGCTGGTCGACGAAAATCCGGGCGAGAACCGCCCGCTGGAGACGGGCGCCACGGTCCTTTCCGGGCTTCAGCTCGTCATGGGCATGGCGCGCGGCCATGCCGTCTTCCACCAGCCGCGCATCACCATCGAGCATACTGTCGCGGAGGATATCGAGGTCGAGCGCCAGCGTGTCTATTCCGCCTTCACCAAGATGCGCGAGCAGATCGATCGCATGGCGGGGCAGGCCGAGTTCGGCGTGGAAGGCGAGACGCGCGAAGTGCTCGAGACCTACAAGATGTTCGCCTATGACGAAGGCTGGTCGCGCCGGATCAACGAGGCGATCGACGCGGGCCTGACGGCGGAAGCGGCCATCGAGCGCGTGCAGCAGCGCACCCGGATGCGCATGCGCCAGATCGACGATCCGCTGCTGCAGGACCGGATGCACGATCTGGAGGACCTCTCCAACCGGCTGCTGCGCATCGTTTCCGGCCAGCTCGGTACCGCCGCGCAGATGGGGCTGCGGCAGGACACGATCCTCATCGCCCGCAATCTCGGCCCGGCCGAGCTGCTCGAATATGACCGGCGGCGCCTCAAGGGCCTCATCCTGGAGGAAGGCTCGCTCACCGCGCATGTCACCATTGTTGCGCGCGCCATGGGCGTGCCGGTGCTCGGGCGCGTGAAGAATACCCGCGCGCTCATCAATGACGGCGATTTGCTGCTGCTCGACGTCAACCAGAACCGGCTCTACATCCGGCCCACCGTGCCGATGGACGAAGCATTCGAGGCGGGGCTCTCGCTCACCCAGAAGCGCCGTGCCGAATATGCGGCGCTGCGCGACAAGCCGGCGGTCACCAAGGATGGCGTGACCGTGGAGCTCATGGTCAATGCCGGCCTGCGTGACGATGTCGCCGCGCTCGATGTGACCGGGGCGGACGGCATCGGCCTGTTCCGCACCGAATTCCAGTTCCTCGTCTCCGCTACACTGCCACAGCGCGAGCGCCAGCAGCGCCTCTATCGCGACGTTCTGGATGCGGCCGGCAACCGGCCGGTCATCTTCCGCACCGTCGACATCGGGGGTGACAAGGCGCTGCCTTATCTGCGCGCGGGCGACAATGAGCATGAGGAAAACCCCGCCATGGGCTGGCGCGCGGTGCGGCTGGCGCTGGAGCGCGACGCGCTGATGAAGGCGCAGGCCCGCGCGTTGCTGGAGGCCGCGGCGGGACGCACCCTCCATGTCATGTTCCCCATGATTTCCGAACCCTGGGAGCTGGCGCAGGCCAAGGCCCTGTTCCGCGAGCAGAAGATCTGGCTGGAGAAGCGCGAGCGCAAGCTTCCCAAGGCGGTGTATTACGGGGCGATGCTGGAAGTGCCGGCGCTGGCCGAGACGCTCGACTTCCTCCTGCCGGAGCTCGATTTCCTCTCGATCGGCACCAATGACCTCACCCAGTTTTTGTTCGCGGCGGACCGGGCCAACCCGAAGCTCGCCGAGCGCTACGACTGGATGAGCGTGGCGATCCTGCGGTTCATCGCGCGCATCGTGCGTACCTGCGCCCAATATGATGTGCCGGTCGGCGTCTGCGGAGAAATGGGCGGGCGCACGCTGGAGGCGATGGCGCTGCTCGGGCTCGGCATCCGGCGGCTTTCGATCACGCCGGCCTCGGTCGGTCCGGTCAAGGCCATGGTCCGCTCGCTCGATCTGGCACTGCTTACCGAGCAATGCGCCGAATTGCTGAGCGGCGGCGTGCCCAATCTGCGCGAGCCGCTTGCCCAGTGGGCCGACGAGCAGGGCGTGGAGCTGAGCTGAGCCAAGCGATCCGATGCGGACCGGCACCGCGTGTCCGCATGATTATCCCGGCAACGCAATCCCTTGCGTGCGCATTTCTCTCACACCGGCTTTCTTAAGCGCGTTGACGCGCATGGCCTGCCATGAAACAACGCAGAGCCGGAATGCGGACCGAACAACGGACGAGACATGGCTCCTGAGCCCAGCAAGGCTGAAGAACAAGACGTGGTCGCGGACAGCAACGCCAGTGCGCCGGAGCAGATGCGCCGGGCGCGGGAAGCTGCGGGTCTGACTCTCGAAGAGGTCGCCGCGCGCACCCGCGTGCCGATGCGCCATCTCGCCGCGCTTGAGGCCGGTGATTATAATGCTTTGCCGGGCACGACCTATTGCGCCGGCTTCTCCCGGGCCTTCGCGCGCGCCGTCGGACTGGACGAAGCGGCGCTGGTAGCGAAGGTGCGCGCCGAGATCGACGAGATGGGCGGGCTCGGTCAGGATCCCTACGAAATCGAGGAGCCGGTCGATCCCAGCAGCGTCCCCCCGCGCTATCTGGCCTGGGTGGCTGCGGTGCTCGTGCTGCTGTTCGCCGGCGGCTACGCCATCTGGCGCATGCAGCTCAATACGCCGCCCACGGACGAGCAACTCGCCGCCGAGGAACGCACCGAGACGCGGATCGCAGATCCGGTCGCGCCGCCGCGTGCTGCTGTCGGCGTCGCACCGCGCGGGCCGGTGGTCCTCACGGCGGTCAACGAGGTGTGGCTGCGCGTTTACGAGCCGGATGGCCAGCGCTTGTTCGAGGGCATGCTGGCCAAGGACGAGCGCTACACGGTGCCGGACAATGCCCGCAATCCCATGATCCTGACCGGCCGGCCGGATGCGCTCGCGGTCACCGTGAGCGGCCGGGCCGTGCCGCCGCTGGGCACGGCGGAAAGGACCATCTCGGATGTTCCGATCAGTGCCGCCGCCTTGCTGTCCCGTCAGGCCGGGCAGGATAATGAGGATGCCGCCCCCGCGCCTCCCGCTCCTGGGTCTCCCCTCAATGCCGGCGCAGGCCCGGCGCCCCGCGCCGGAGGCCACTGACGGCTGCACCGGCCGCGAGCAGGCACCGGCCCGGTCTGGGCCCTCGATCACGCCACCTGGGCGCTTTACCGCGGCATGGGATCGGCTATGGATATTTCAGCCCATCAGGAACTGGATCATGAAATTGATGTCATCTCATCGTCGGGGTTTCCGGCATTTCCTTCTCGCCGGCGCTTGCCTTTCCCTCGGTTGGGGCGCGAGCGCGTCCGCGCAGCAGCAGCCGACCGTTGAACGCCGGGTCGACAGGCTCGAGCAGGAGATGCGCGCCGTGCAGCGCAAGGTGTTCCCGGGCGGGCAGGTGGTCGTCCCGGACGTGGCGCCGCCCACGCCGACGCCCGGCGTGTCCGCCGGCTCGCCGGCCGCATCCCCGGTTGCCGATCTGACCGCGCGCGTCTCCGCGATCGAGGCGCAGCTCGCGCGTCTGACCGGCCAGGTCGAGGAATCGGGCTATCGGCTGAGGCAGCTGGAAGAGGCCTTCGCCAAGTTCAGTGCGCCGCCGCCGTTGCCGGCGGTCGCGCCGCCCGCCGAGGAGGGCCTTGCGACCCCGCCGGCCCAGGCCGGTGGCAAAGCGCCCGCGACCCAGCCGCGGCCGGCCCCCGGGGAAACGCCCTTGCTCGCGCGCACCGAGAAGGTGGCGGCGATCGAGAAGCCGAGCACGGGCAATGCCGCGCTCGACAGCTACACTTATGGCTTCCGTCTCTGGGAAGCCAAATTCTATCCCGAGGCGCAGGCGCAGCTTCAGGAAACCGTTGACAAATACGGCAAGGACCCGATTGCCAGCCGCGCGCAGAACCTGCTCGGCCGCGCCTATCTGGACGATGGCAAGCCCTCCACCGCCGCGAAGGTCCTCTACGAGAATTACCGGGTCCGGCCGAAGGGTGACCGGGCAGCGGAAAGCCTCGCCTGGGTCGGCGAAGCGCTCATCAAGCTCAACCGGCTCAAGGACGCGTGCCTCGCTTATGACGAGCTTGCCGAAGTCTTCGCCGACAACATGCCGGCCACGGCGCGGGACATGATGACCAGGGGCCGGGCACGCGCAAAGTGCGGTGCCTGACGCGCTTGCGGACCGGCTGAAGGCGGAAACCCACCGCCTGCTCGGCCGGCCGCTGGCGACGGAGGAGCGCATCGGCATCGCCGTTTCCGGCGGGGCGGACAGCATGGCGCTGCTTGCCCTCGCGTATCACGCCTGGCCCGGCCGGGTGGAAGCCGCCACCGTGGATCATGGTTTGCGCGCGGCCGCCCGGGGCGAGGCGGCCATGGTGGCCCGCTGGTGCGAGGGGCAGGGCATTCCCCACGTCATTCTCGGCCCGCCGCCGCCGCTGGAAGGCAATCTCCAGGCCGCCGCGCGGGCCGCGCGCTATGCCTTGCTGGAGGAATGGCGCGGGGCGCGGGGGCTCGCCTGGTTGATGACGGCGCATCAGGCCGACGACCAGATCGAGACGATCCTGCTGCGTCTCGGCCGGGGTGCGGGCGTGGGTGGCCTCGCGTCCGTGCGCGCGCGGCGCGGCACGTTGCTGCGGCCGCTGCTGGGGACGCGGCGAGCGGCCTTGCGCGACTTCTGCGAGCGAGCCGGCATTCCCTTCATCGATGATCCCAGCAACGAGGACCCGCGCTTCGATCGCGTCCGCATGCGTACCGCGCTGGAGGGCAGCACGTTGATCGATCCCGGTGGCCTTGCCCGCTCGGTGGATGCGCTGGCGCAGGCCGATTCGGCCTTGGGCTGGATGACGGACACGCTCGCGGCGGAGTCGATCGCGTTCGAGGCCGGGAGCGCGACGCTCCGCCGCACGGACCTGCCGCCCGAGATTCTGCGCCGTTTGCTGCTCCGGATGATCGCCCATTGCCACCCCAAGGCCGAAAAACCGCGCGGCCCGTCGCTGGATCAAGCGCTTCTTCAGCTTTTGGATGGTAGGACGGTCGCTCTGGCGGACTGCGTCGTCTCCGGCGGCGCGCAGTGGACCGTGCGGCGGGCGGCGGCGCGAAACTCGCGCTGAGCCATTGTGTTCCGGGCGGGATGTCCTATTTTGAAGCGCGAAAGCGAGATGAGATGAACGACAACAAAGAGCCGCAAGGCAATCCCTGGATCAAGAGCGCGCTCATTCTGGCCGGCGTGTTCCTGGCGCTGCTGATGTTCGTCACCGTGTTCGACAGCAAGGGCATGAGCGCAGGCAAGGGCACCGCCATCGCCTATTCCGATTTCCGCTCGCGCGTGGAAGCGGGCGCCGTCAAGGAAGTCGCCATTGCGCCGGACCGGATCACCGGGGTTCTCAAGAATGACCAGCGCTTCACGACCTACACCGTGCCTGATCCGCAGCTCACCACGCTGCTCGACCAGAATGGCGTCAAGTTCAGCGGCCAGCCCGAGGAACAGCCCAATTTCTGGATGATCCTGCTTTACCAGTCGCTGCCGTTCGTTCTCATCCTGGGCATTGCCTTCTTCGTGCTGCGCCAGATGCAGAAAGGCGGCGGCGCGGGTGGCGCCATGGGCTTCGGCAAGTCCAAGGCCAAGCTGCTCACGGAGAAGCATGGCCGCGTCACCTTCGACGACGTCGCCGGCATCGACGAGGCGCGCGAGGAACTGCAGGAGATCGTCGAGTTCCTGAAGGACCCGAGCAAGTTCGCGCGGCTGGGCGGCAAGATCCCCAAGGGTGCGCTGCTGGTCGGCTCGCCCGGCACCGGCAAGACGCTGCTGGCCCGCGCCATCGCGGGCGAGGCGGGCGTGCCCTTCTTCACCATCTCCGGCTCGGATTTCGTCGAGATGTTCGTGGGCGTCGGCGCCAGCCGCGTGCGCGACATGTTCGAGCAGGCCAAGAAGAACGCGCCGTGCATCGTCTTCATCGACGAGATCGACGCGGTCGGCCGCCATCGCGGCGCTGGCCTGGGCAACGGCAATGACGAGCGCGAGCAGACGCTGAACCAGCTCCTCGTGGAGATGGACGGCTTCGAATCGAACGAAGGCATCATCATCATCGCCGCGACCAACCGGCCTGACGTGCTCGATCCCGCGCTGCTGCGCCCCGGCCGCTTCGACCGGCAGGTGGTCGTGCCGCGCCCGGACATCGAGGGCCGCGTGAAGATCCTGCAGGTCCACATGAAGAAGGTGCCGCTGGCGCCGGACGTGGACGCCCGCGCCATCGCGCGCGGCACGCCGGGCTTCTCCGGTGCCGATCTCGCCAATCTCGTCAACGAGGCGGCGCTGATGGCGGCGCGGCGCGGCAAGCGGCTCGTCGCCAATGCGGAGTTCGAATCGGCCAAGGACAAGGTCATGATGGGTGCCGAGCGGCGCTCCATGGTCATGACCGAGGACGAGAAGAAGATGACCGCCTATCATGAGGCGGGCCATGCCATCGTCGCGCTGCACGAGCCGGCTTCGGACCCGATCCACAAGGCGACGATCATTCCGCGCGGCCGTGCGCTGGGCATGGTCATGCGCCTGCCCGAGCGAGACAATTACAGCTACCACCGCGACAAGATGTACGCGAACCTCGCCGTTTCGATGGGCGGGCGCGTCGCCGAGGAAATCATCTTCGGCTATGACAAGGTGTCGTCCGGCGCATCCAGCGACATTCAGTATGCCACGCGCCTCGCGCGTGACATGGTGACGCAGTGGGGCATGTCCGACGAGATGGGGCCGCTGCAATATGAGGAGCCGCAGGGCGAGACGTTCCTGGGCTATTCGCAAAGCCAGCGCGTCCACATGTCGGACGAGACGGCGCAGAAGATCGACAAGGAAATCCGCAGGATCGTGGACGCGGGCTATGACCGCGCGCACCAGCTCCTCAAGGATCACAACGATCAGCTGCATCTGCTCGCCAATGCCCTGCTCGAGTTCGAGACGCTCTCGGGCGAGGAAATCAAGACCCTGATCGAGAGGGGCGAGCTGGTGCGCGAAGGCCAGACGGTCCGGCCGCAGTCGGTGCCGACCACCGGCACCTCGATCCCCAAGACCGGCCGCCGCAAGGGGCCCGTCGCCGATCCGGCGCCACAGGGCGTCTGAGGTCCGGACGACGAACAGAAACAGGGCCGGGCGGTCATGCGCAAGCGGATCGTCCGGCCTTTTCATGTCTGCGCGACTGGCCATCCACGCGGGACCGATGACGCCGCCGGACCCCGCGGCCGGTAGGCAGCGCAAGCGTGGAACAGGGCGCCGCGGTCAGGGGAGGGAGAAGCGCAATGCCGATCTACATGGATGAAAGCGGCAGCCTGCCCGCCGGCGCGATGGTTATCGCCGCCGTGGATATCGAGGCGGATGCGGCGGATGCGCTCCTCAAGCGCTTCAAGGCCGTCACGGGCCTGCATGGCGAGCTGAAGGGCAGCCGCATCAGCACCATCGAGCGCGCTTTTTTCTTCGAGTTGCTGGACCGCTTCGGCGGCCGCGCCCGCATCTGCACGCTGGAAAACGATCGTGAGCAGCCGGGCGGCCGGCCGGATGATTTCGACGTCTATGTCGCCCTGCTCAACCAGCTTGTCGCGGAATGGCTCGCCGAAGGAGGCGATTGCGTCAGCTTCGTGATCGATACCGGGCGCTATCACGACCTGATGCTGGAGGAGATGCGGCGGGACGTTGCCCGGTTGCTCGAAAGCTGCGGCTCGGCCCGTCTGGTCCACAGCCATCTTTCCCCGGGCGTGCAAATCGCCGATGTCGTGGCGAACAGCTTCTTCAATCTCGCGATCGGATCGAACCGGTCAGGACGCATCCACGAAATCGTGGCGCCGTTTCTCGAGACCGGCATGCTGCGCAGCGGTCGCTTGCGCGCGGTGCCGCCGCCCAAACAAAAACATCCGGCATTGCAGGGCAATGCCGGACGTCCGAAATCGCGAAACCCGGCTTCTCAGCCTTCGTAGTCGGCACCCAGATTGTGCGCGCGCGGCGGCGTGGCGGCGGTGAGCCGCAGTGCCTCAGCCGAGCGGGCGATCGAGCCGATCTCGTCAGGCGTATCGTCATCGTCAATCTGCATCTTCTGCATCGATCCGATGAGTTCATGCTTGAGATCGTCGGGCATGACGGTCTCCTCGGCGATCTCGCGCAGGGCAACGACGGGGTTCTTGTCCCGGTCCCGGTCGAGAGTCAGTTCCGCGCCGCCCGAGATCGCCCGCGCGCGCTGCGCAGCGAGAAGAACGAGGTCGAAACGGTTGGGAACCTTGTCGATGCAATCTTCGACAGTAACGCGCGCCATGCTTGGCTCCTGAAACAGCGGACATGATTGGGAAGCGCGATCCGCTAACAGCGACGCGTGCGCAAGTCAAGGAAATGCGCGTCTTGGCAAGCAAGCGAGAGTGGCCCATGGAGGGGCTATGGAAAGCCACGGCGCCCGCCAAGCCCGAGAAGAAGCTGTCGCCCGGCACATCGTCGCAGGCAATGAACTGCTCCTCATCCCGGGCGGCATCGAGCGCCTCGAGGCCCTGCTCGGGCTTATCGCGGACGCGCGCGAGCGGCTCGACATCTTCTATTATATCTTCGGGCGGGACGAGTGCAGCCAGCAGGTGATCGATGCGCTGGTGGAGGCATGCAACCGGCATGTCGCGGTGACACTGATCGTCGATGCGTTCGGCACCGCGACGACGCCGGATTCGGTCTTCGCGCCGCTTCGGGAGGCCGGCGCGCGCTTCGCCCGCTTCGGTGCCCATCGCACCACCCGCTATCTGATCCGTAATCACCAGAAGATGGCGATCGCCGATGGCCGGCACGCGCTGATCGGCGGCTTCAACTGCGAGAAATCCTATTTCGGTTCATGGACCGAGGAGCTCGCCTGGTGCGATCTCGGGATGATGGTGCGCGGGCCGCTCGCCGGCGCGTTGCAGCACTGGTTCGATGCGCTGGCGGACTGGACCATCGACAGCCCGCAGCGCTTTCGCCGGCTGCGCCAGCTGGTGCGTGACTGGAAGCCGGGAACGGGAGAGGCGCGCTGGCTCATCGGCGGCCCCACCCGCTATCTCAACAGCTGGACGCGCCATGTGAAGGCGGACCTGGAGAAAGGCGAGCGGCTGGACCTCGTCGCGGCCTATTTCTCGCCGAGCCGGGGCATGATCAAGCGGATCAACGGTGTCGCGCGGCGCGGCTGCGCGCGGCTGATCGCGCCGATGCGCTCGGACAACAGCGCGACCATCGGCGCCGCCCGGCATCTCTACAAGCGGCTGCTGCGCGGCGGCGTGCGCATCTTCGAATATCGGCCGCAGAAGCTTCACATGAAGCTGATCGTCATCGATGATATCGTCTATGTCGGCTCGGCCAATTTCGACATGCGCAGCCTGTTCATCAATCTCGAGCTCATGCTGCGCATCGAGGATGCCGCCTTCGCCGCCGAGGCGCGCGCGCTGGTCGAGCGGCTCGCGGCGGATAGCGACGAGATCGATGCGCGGGTTCACCGCTACATGGCGGGCCCACTGCAGCGTTTCATCTGGTCCTTGCAATATCTGCTGGTCGGTGTGCTGGATTACACCGTCACTCGGCGGCTAAACTCTCGCCGCAAACGCTGACGGCGGCCGCGTCCTTCCGGGCCCAGAAGAGCTGCGCGGGCGGGATGCAACGCCAGACGCGATCCACGTCGACACGCGGAAAGCGCGCCTTCAGATAAGGCAGCACGAAACTGGAATATTGGTAGACGAGGAACGCGCCGCCCGGCGCGATGGCGCGCTGCGTCGCGTCCATGATCTCGTCGCCCACGCCGTCCGGCAGGGTCGAGAAGGGGAGGCCGGAAACGATATAATTCGCCGCCTCAAGGCCCAGGTCTGCGAGGATCTTGCGCACGTCGGCGGCCGATCCCTCCACGCAGGTCAGCCGCTCGTCCTTTAGGGAGTCGCGCAGATAATTCACGAACACCGGGTTTGTATCGATCGCGATCAGCCGGGCATGGGGGGAGAGCCGCGCCAGCAGCGCCCGTGTGAACACGCCGGTGCCGGGGCCATATTCGACGACGACGCGCGCCGATGCCCAGTCGACAGGATCGAGCAGGGCGCGGATCGCGATCGAGGAGGTCGGAATGGCCGAGCCGATCATCCGGGGATGGCGCAGGAACTGTTTGGCGAAAAACAGGCCGGGCGAAGCGATGCGCTCTGCTGCGGTCATCTAGTCAGGGTCTCCCATGTGCGACGGGTGACAAAAGAACGCACGACTGGCAAGGACGTTGCGCGCAGGAGATTAACATGAGCATGGCACCGGGCGATTTGCCCCCGAAGGACGCGGTCGCGGTGATTTTCGTCTCGCAGCGCACGGAGGCA
Organism: Sphingobium sp. SYK-6; assembly: GCF_000283515.1. Classification (GTDB taxonomy): domain Bacteria; phylum Pseudomonadota; class Alphaproteobacteria; order Sphingomonadales; family Sphingomonadaceae; genus Sphingobium; species Sphingobium lignivorans. The sequence goes on along the minus strand of NC_015976.1, from coordinate 2,530,560 downwards.
GACGAGGCCGGCTATGAGCGCGCCGGGGCGGCCATGGCGGCGCTGGCGGCGCGCCAGCCGGGCTATCTCGGCATGGACAGCGCGCGCGGCGCCGATGGCCTTGGCATCACGGTCAGCTACTGGGCGGACGAGGCGAGCGCGCGCGCCTGGCGAGCCCATGCCGAGCATGCCGCCACCCGCGATGTCGGCCGGGCGCGCTGGTATGACTCCTACCGGATGATCGCGACCCGTGTGACGCGCGCTTATGACTGGCACCGCGCCGCCGCCGCACCCGACACGCCGGACTGAACGATCTCTTCGCTCCGGCTCCGGCACGGCCCGGCGGGGCTCAGGAGGACTTGCCATCGCCAAGGTCGAGGCCGTGCTTCATCAGCATCGGCAGGTTGGCCATGGCGAAGACCATCGAGATGATGGTCACGCCCCACACCTTAACCGCGAGCCAGGTGTCGAAGCTCAGCGTCGCGCGCATCACTTCGTTGGCGACGGCCAGCACGGCGAAGAAGATCCCCCAGTTGCGCGAGAGCTTGAGCCAGCCGGTCTCGGTCAGGCCATTATAAGCGGACTGGAGCAGGTAGCGCAGCAGCGGCCGCCCGCGCATCCATCCACCCAGCAGCATCAGCGCGAAGAAGGCGTAGATGATGGTCGGCTTGGCCTGGATGAAGGCGGGATCGTGGAAATAGAGCGTCAGCGCGCCGAAGAAGGTCACCAGGATCGCGGAGAGCCAGAGCATCGGCGAGACGCGGCCGAGCCGCCACTTGCTCACCACCACTGCGATGAGGATCGCCACCATGAAGGCGGCGGTGCCGGCGAACATGCCGATGAACTTGGTGGCGAGGAAGAAGACGAGCAGCGGCCCGAAGTCGAGCGCCATCGGCAGCCAGCCTTCGCCCTTGGGACCAGGCGCGACCGGTGCCGAATCGATCGTCACGTCCACGCCGTGCGGTTCGCGTCCGTCACCGTGCATAAGCTGCTCCCGCAATGGCCCGCGCCAGTTCGGCCGGTTCGAAGGGCCGCAGGTCGTCGATCTTCTCGCCCACGCCGATGGCATGGATGGGCAGGCCGAATTTCTCCGCCGCGGCCACGAGCACGCCGCCGCGCGCCGTGCCGTCCAGCTTGGTCATGACGAGGCCGGTAACATGTGCCACGTCCCGGAAGATCTCGATCTGCGAGAGGGCGTTCTGCCCGGTCGTCGCGTCCAGCACCAGCACGACGTCATGGGGCGCGGCCGGGTTCAGGCGGCCGAGCACGCGCCTGATCTTGGCGAGTTCGTCCATCAGTTCGGTCTTGTTCTGGAGGCGCCCGGCCGTGTCGACGATGAGCACGTCGATGCCCTGCGCCGTGGCCTGCTTCACCGCGTCGAACACGACGCCGGCCGCATCCCCGCCTTCCGGCCCGGTGACGATCGGCACGCCGAGCCGGTCCGCCCAGACCTTGAGCTGGCCGATGGCCGCCGCGCGGAACGTGTCGCCCGCTGCCAGCATGACGCCATAATCCTGTTCCTGGAACAGATGGGCAAGCTTGGCGATGGTCGTGGTCTTGCCCGAGCCGTTGACGCCGATGACCAGGATCACCTGCGGGCGCGGGAACGCCTCGATCTCGATCGGCTTGGCGACGGGCGTCAGCACCTTCTCGATTTCCTCGGCCAGGATCTCGCGCAGATATTCCTCGGTGAGCTCCCGGTTGAAGCGGCCTTCGGCGAGCCGGTCGCGAATGCGCGCCGCCATGGCCGGGCCCAGATCGGTCGTGTAGAGCGCTTCCTCCAGCTCATCGAGCGTCTGCTCGTCGAGCGCGGCCTTGCCGAAGATGCCGGAGACGCTTTCGCCAAGCCGGTCGGATGTGCGCTTGAAGCCGCCAAAGAGGCGTTCGCGCCAGGAAAGTTCAGCCATGCGCCTGTCCATGCGCGATGAGCGCGCCGTCCTCAAGTCCCGTGATGCATGCCTCGACAATTTCGCCGACCGGCTGTGGCGCGGCGAACCGCACCGGGGCGAAGCTCTCGCCATGGCCGGCAAGGCCGCTGGTCTCGACCAGCACGCGCTGGCGGCTGCCGACGAGCGAGCGCAGCCAGTCCGTGCGCTGCTGCGCGCAGGCGTCCCGCAGCCGCGCCGCCCGGTCCCGGATCACCGGCTTGTCCAGTTGCGGCATGCGCGCGGCGGGCGTGCCTTCGCGCGGCGAATAAGGGAAGACATGGCCGTGGACGATGCCGCAGTCCCGCACCAGCGAGAGGCTGCGTTCGAACATCGCCTCGTCCTCGGTCGGGAAGCCGGCGATGATGTCCGCGCCGATGGCGATGTCCGGCCGCCGCGCGCGCAGGCGGTCGGCGAGGTCGATGGCCTGCGCGCGGCTGTGGCGCCGCTTCATCCGCTTGAGGATCATGTCGTCCCCGGCCTGCAGGGAGAGGTGCACATGCGGCATCAGCCGGGGCTCGCTCGCGATCAGCTCGAACAGCCGTTCGTCGATTTCCACCCCGTCGAGCGAGGAGAGGCGCAGCCGGGGCAGCGCCGGCACATGGCGCAGGATGCGCTCGACCAGCGCGCCCAGTGTCGGGCTGCCCGGCAGGTCGGGGCCGTAGCTGGTCACGTCCACGCCGGTCAGGATCACTTCCTGCACGCCCTGCGCCACCAGCAGGGCGACCTGCTCCACGATCGATCCGGCCGGCACGGACCGGCTCGGCCCGCGCCCATAAGGGATGATGCAGAATGTGCAGCGGTGGTCGCAGCCATTCTGCACGACGACAAAGGCCCGCACGCGCTCGGCGAAGGCGGAGACCATCTGCGGCGCCTGCCGGGCCACGGTCATGATGTCGGCCACGCGCACCGGTGCCTCGTCGCGCACCGCCTCCGCGAAGAGGGCTTTCTCGGCATTGCCGACCACGCGCGAGACTTCCGGCATCGCGGCGAACATGGCGGGGTCGGTCTGCGCCGCGCAGCCGGTCACCACGATGCGGGCCTCGGGGCGGTCCCGGTGCGCGCGGCGAATCGCCTGCCGCGTCTGGCGCACCGCCTCGCCGGTGACGGCGCAGCTGTTCACCACGATCAGGTCGTCCGCGTCGCCGAGCTGCTGGCGGATGGCTTCGCTTTCCGCGATGTTGAGCCGGCAGCCGAGCGTGATGATGCTGGCGCCGCTCATGGCGTGGCAGGGAAGCTGCCCGGGTCCAGCACGCCGTCGAACACATGGACGGCAGGGCCTGTCATCGTGATGTGACCGCCCGGCGTCCAGTCGATGAGCAGGTCGCCGCCTTCGAGCGTCACGCGCACCGGGCCGTGCGCAAGCTTGCGGCGAATGGCGGCGACGGCGGTGGCGCAGGCGCCCGTGCCGCAGGCCCGCGTGAAGCCCGCGCCACGCTCCCACACGGTGAGGCGGATATGGTCGTCATCCACGAGATGCGCGAAATTGACGTTCACGCGGCGCGGGAACAGTGGATCGGTCTCGATGAGCGGGCCGAGCCGGGCCATGTCGACGCGCGCGGGATCGTCGAGGAAGAAGACGACATGCGGATTGCCGACATTCACGGCGGCCGGCGGGGGCAGCTCGTCCCAGCTTGCCGGCATGGCAAGCGTGTCCATGGCATAAGCGAGCGGGATGTCCTCCCAGCCGAAGCGCGGCTCGCCCATGTCGACGCTCACCAGCCCGCCGATGCGCGCCGCATGCAGCAGCCCCGCCTTGGTCTCGATCGTCACGTCCCGGCCAGTGAACAGCGGCACGCAGCGCGTGGCGTTGCCGCAGGCCTCCACTTCGCTGCCGTCCTGATTGAAGATGCGCATGCTCACATCCGCGCGGTCCGAGGCGCCGATGAGGATGAGCTGATCGCATCCCACGCCCGTCTTCCTGTCCGCAATGGCCCGCGCCAGCGGCGCGTCCATGGCGACCGGCGTCTCGCGCGTGTCGATCACGACGAAATCATTGCCGAGGCCATGCATCTTGGCGAAGGGCAGGGGAGCGTTTTGCGACATGGCCTGCATGTAGGAAGGCGCGCCGGCGAAGTCCATCGCCCCGGCGCGTGCTCTGCGTGGCCGCCCGCGCGTCCGCAGGATTCCACGTACGGCCCCACGCACCGCGGCGAATCGTCCGCGCCGACATCACCGCTCCTTCCCCCGTCATTCCCGTGCACACGGGAATCCAGTCCCCCTCCCGGCACAGGACCGGCGGCGAGGCAGCGCGCCAGCCTGAAGGCAAAGCCTATATAACGTGGGGCCGATCGACCGGACTTGCCCGCCAGCCCGTCGCCCGGCCTTAGACGTCGTCGCTGCCGACCACGCCGCCTTCGCCTTCCAGCCTGTTGATCGCCGGGATGTCCCGGGCCGCGAACCGCAGGCGGACGCCGACGCCAAGGCCGTTCTCATCAGGCAGGAAATGCGCGCCGCCTTCTTCCAGCGCATGGCGCAGCCGCGCCCGCGCCGCGTCGCCGGGGTCGGCCCGCCCGGCCTCGAAGTCCGCCAGCGCCGCCTCGTCCAGTCCGGCGAGGCGGGCGACATGGTCGCGCGGCCATTGCACCAGCGCGCGTGCGGCATGAGCCAGCGGTCCGGTTATCGTCAATGAAGCCTCCTGTGATACCCTGCCGGCGCAGAATAGCGGCATCCGCGCGCGAAGCGAAACACTTAGCTATGCGATGGGGGGCACGCGATCGGGCGCGACCGATGTCGCACCCGAGCACAGGAAACAGAAGAATGAAATGGTCGGGGAGAGAGGATTCGAACCTCCGGCCCCTGCCTCCCGAAGACAGTGCTCTACCAGGCTGAGCTACTCCCCGACCGGGCCGTGCGCGTGTCCGCGCCGGCAAGGCAGGCGAGCCCTATAGGGGCGGCTTTTGCTGCTGGCAAGCGCTGCTTCGCAAATCCGTGACACGGCGCTGCGATGGCCCTCGCGCGGCGCCGTGATGGGCGACGGGGCGAGGGAATATGGCGCGCAAACATCTCCTGCGCGCGCGTCTTGCACTGGCGCCGCCACCGGGCGCGGGGTAAGACGGGTCCATGACGACAGCTTCCGCCCCGGCCCGGCCTTTCACGTCCTCCGATGGCGGTGCGCCGCATTACGAGCAGCAATATCTCGACCTCATGGCGCACATCTGGCGCAACGGCCATGAGCGAATCGACCGTACCGGCGTCGGAACCCGGTCGATCCTGGGCGCGACCATGCGTTTCTCGCTCGCCGATGACGCGGTGCCGCTGCTCACCACCAAGCGCGTCTTCTGGAAAGTCGCGACGCGCGAGATGCTCTGGTTCCTCTCCGGCGAGACCAACATCCGGCCGCTGGTGGCGCAGGGCGTGCATATCTGGAGCGACTGGCCGCTCGATCGCTATCGCCGGGAAACGGGCGAAGCCATCTCCATGGAGGCCTTCGAGGCGCGCATCCTCGCCGACGAGGATTTCGCCCGGGACTGGGGCGACCTCGGCCCCGTCTATGGCCGCCAGTGGGTCAACTGGCCGCGCTACGAGCCCGCCCCCGAGGCAGGCGAGGGGCTCTACCGTCAGGCGCCGCAAGGGCATAACCAGATCGCCGCGCTGGTCGATGCCATCCGCGCCAACCCGGGCTCGCGGCGGCTGCTCTTCACGGGCTGGAACGTGGACCAGATCGACGCGATGGCGCTGCCGCCCTGCCACATGACCTATCAGTTCCATGTCGCGGACGGGCGCCTCAATGGCCTCCTCTTCCAGCGCAGCTGCGATCTCGGCCTCGGTTTTCCCTTCAACATCTACGGGCTGGCGCTGCTGACGCGGATGATCGCACTGCAATGCGATCTGGAGGCGGGTGAGATCGTCTGGCAGGGGGGCGACGTGCATCTCTACCTCAATCATGCCGAGCTGGTGGAGGAGCAGCTTTCCCGCCGCCCCGCCGGCGCGCCCCGGCTGCGCATCCTGCGGCGGCCGGAGAGCATTTTCGCGCATCGCATCGAGGATTTCGCCGTCGAGGATTATGAGCCGCAGCGGAGCATATCCGCCCCCATCGCGGTCTGAGCAGCGCCATGCCGCTGCGCGATATCGACCGGGACGACGATCTGGCGGCGAGCGGCCAAGAGAAGAGGCGAGGGAAGCCCGGGCTGCGCCAGGGCTCGCCCGATCGGGAGGCATGGGAGCGCAACCGGCTCGCCGCCTCCATCGCGCTCTTCGCCGGGGCGGGATTCCTGCTCGCCTTGCCGTTCGCGCTGCGTGCCGGCGCCGAATTCTTCCTCCCGCTCACTGCGGCGCTGGTTATCGCCGTGTGCCTCGTGCCGCTGCTGGAATGGCTGGAGCGGCGGCGCATCCCGTCTCCGCTGGCGGCCCTCCTGGCCCTGTCGGCTTTCCTGTTCGTTGCCAACACCGCGCTGGTGCTGATCGTGGTGCCGGCAAGCGACTGGATCACGCAGCTGCCGGACAGGATCAGCCAGATCAAGATCACGCTCGAGCCGGTCATCCGCCTCTACACGCAGGCGCAGGGCTTCATCGACGGGCTGCTGCGCATGGTGACCGAGACGCAGGACATCGCGAACGGGCCGGGCAACATCGCCATGCCCGGCTCGCTCCTGCAGATGATGACGACGGCCGCGCCGGGCGTGGTCATCAATGTCCTGTTCGGCCTGCTGGTGATCTTCTTCTTCCTGAGCGGGTGGACGCGGCTGCGCCACCGCACGATTCGCGGCCGTGGCAGCTTCACCGGCGCGCTCACCATCGCCCGGGTCATCCAGAACGTGGTCGATGCGACCTCGCGTTATGTGCTGACGATCACGTTCATCAACATGGGCCTCGGGCTCACCGTCGCCTTGGCGCTGATGCTGATGGGCATGCCGACGCCGTTCATGTGGGGCGGATTCGTCGCCCTGCTCAACTTCATTCCCTATTTCGGGCCGATCATCGCGGCGATCCTGCTGGGGCTGGGCGGGCTCATGAGCTTCACCACCGTCGGCTGGGCGCTGCTGCCCGCCATCATCATGGTCTGCCTGCACCTGATCGAGGCCAATATCGTGACGCCGCTGGTGCTGGGCGAGCGGCTGAAGGTCAATCCGCTGCTGATTCTCGTGTCGCTCAGCTTCTGGACCTGGGTGTGGGGCACGGCGGGGGCACTACTGGCGGTGCCGCTGCTCATCATCATCCAGACGGTTCTGGCCGCTGCGGGCAAGCCGGATATCGCGGGTTTCCTGTTCGAGGCGGGCACGCTGACCAGCACGATGCACGATGCGCCGACAGATTATGACGAGAGATGACGCGAGGGTGTTGACAGCGCCCGCGCCAGCTTATACCTGCGCCGTCCTCGACCAAGCGCGGGTGTAGCTCAGTTGGTTAGAGTGCCGGCCTGTCACGCCGGAGGTCGCGGGTTCGAGCCCCGTCACTCGCGCCATTTCTTCCATGAAATGATCGTCTTGCGTCCTGCCTTCCCTCCGGGGGAGGCACGGATCGCACGCGCCTCGCTACCAGCAGGGCGCCGTGGCCCGCCGGGCTCGTCATCCTCCGAACATCTCCGAATATTGTCCTGATCGTCGCCGGGCAGAGGCGCCGGAAACGCGCCGTCATCGTGTAACGGATTGCCGCCGGACGCGACTCAGGTGCGCCAGCGGCCCGTCTCCATCCAGACCAGCAGTGGCCGGACGGGGAAGATCCAGATGATTCCCGCGATGATGTAGATCACCGCCTGCAGGATGCCCGGCAGCCGCGCGATGTGCTCGGCGAAGCTCGCGACGATCCAGGCCCAGAACGCGATGATGCCCAATATGGCGAACATGCCGGCCGGCTTGCGCCAGCTGGGGCGATACTCGTTCATGCGGCTTCCCCCGAGATGATGGCCTGCTCGGTCACCACCATGTGCAGCGGCACGTCCCAGGGCTCGACGGGCAGCAGGTCGACTTGCTGGCAGCTCCAGGCCATGCCGATTCGCAGCGCGTCGGGCAGCTTTGCGAAGGCGCGGTCATAATAGCCCGCGCCATGGCCGATGCGGTTGAGGCGTCGGTCGAAGCCCACCATCGGCGTCAGGACGATGTCCGGCGTCACCGTGGCGGCCTGTGGCGCGGGCTGGGGAATGCGCAGCTGGCCGGGCACGAGGATGTCTCCCGGCTTCCAGTCGGCGAATTCCATGTCCTCCGCCACGGTCCGTCCCAGGCGCGGCAGGCAGAGCTTGAAGCCGCGCTCGTCGAGGAACTCGAGCAGCGCTTCCGTCGGCGCTTCCGATCCCATCGATCGGTAGACGGCGACCCGCGATCCGGGCGGCATCAGCGCCAGGATGGGGGAAGGGAGAACGCGAAAGGCAAGATTGCGCACGCTGTTGGGAAGCCCGGCCACGAAGGCCTGGCGCCGGGCGAGCAACTCCGTCCGCAGGGAGGCGCGCTGATTGGTCATCGCGGAAAGGCTCCATGGCGATGGCAGGGAAGGCGTGACGGGACCGCCATGGCCGTTTGCTGGAATATCCTCTGACGCCTCAACGTCAGGTGGGGACCATGTAACGCGGACCAGGGTCCGGCCAGAGACAGCCCCCGTGGATGTGATATCGCCTCAGGGATGTTCGCTAAAGCGCGCACCGGGCAGTACCCGTCCCGGACTATCTAGGCGTTGGAGAGCTGCGCTGCAAGGCTGTCGCCGAGCGCTTCGATCCGTTCGGCGAGTTTTGCGAGCGCGGCCAGCGTATCGGGGTCGTCCACCGGCGGGGGCGGGGCGGCCGGTTCGGCGGGTGCGGCCGGCGCGGGCGCCTCGAGCGCCTTGTCGGAGAGCGTGTCGGCGAGCAGCAGGCCGGCGAAGAGCAGTTGCCGCACTTCGGTCAGGCCCGGGCTGCCGGTCTTCACCTGATTCACCCGGTCGGACATCATCCCGGCGAGCTGGTGCAGGCGGGCTTCCTCGCCGTCGCGGCAATGCACCGCATATTGCCGGCCACCGACCATGATCTTGACTTCGGCCATCTCAGGCTTCGCTCCGGGCTTTCTGAAGGTCGCCGATCAGCGCATCGAGCGACTTGAGCGCGGCGATCGCCTTGTCCCGCGAGAAGGGGTCGAGTTCGCTGCCATGGCCCGCGCCGGGCGTGGCGGCATAGCCGGCCATGTCCTCGCGGTCGTCCTGCGCGAGCTGCGCCTCGATGGCCTGCGCCTGCTGCTCGGCAACCTGCCTTGCGAGGGTTTCGGCGCGCGTGATCGCGCGCTCCAGCCGTCCGATTGCCTGCATCATCGCGTCGCTTGCCATGCCCGATCCTTATCACGGCAAATGGGGAATGCAAAAGCTCGTTGGGTCCCCTGCGACGGCCGGTGCAGCGGGTGATCGGCCGCACCGGCGCGACAGGTGGCGATCCCCGCAGGTTGACGCTCGCGGCTCGAACCGACATGGAGGCGGCGCAAACGACTCGCGCCCTCATGCCGATGGCGCGCCTTCGCTTGTTCGGCCCGCCGGCCGAGACCTTCCGGCGCGAGATCCGACGTGAATGCGCGCCGTGGTGCGCCCAGAGAAGAAGAAAGGGGCGTTCGCCCATGCCAGTCACCGAAAAGCGCCTTGCCGACACGATCCGTGTGCTGGCGATGGACGCGGTGCAGGCAGCCAATAGTGGCCATCCCGGCATGCCGATGGGCATGGCCGACGTCGCCACCGTGCTGTTCAAGGACCATGTGAAGTTCGATCCGGCCGCGCCGAAATGGGCGGATCGGGATCGGTTCGTGCTGTCCGCCGGCCATGGCTCGATGCTGATCTACGCGCTGCTGCACCTCACCGGCTATGAAGAGCCCACGATGGCGCAGATCGCGGCCTTCCGCCAGGTCGGCAGCCCTTGTGCGGGGCATCCGGAGAATTTCGAGCTGCCGGGCGTGGAAGCCACGACCGGTCCCCTGGGGCAGGGGCTTGCCATGGCGGTCGGCATGGCGATGGCCGAGCGGCACCTCAATGCCACCTTCGGGGACGAACTCGTCGATCACCGCACCTGGGTGATCGCTGGCGACGGCTGCCTCATGGAAGGCATCAATCATGAGGCGATCGGCCTTGCCGGTCATCTCGGCCTTGGCCGTCTCACCGTGCTGTGGGACGACAACAAGATCACCATCGACGGGTCCGTCGACCTCTCGTCGAGCGAAGACGTGCTGGCGCGCTATGCGGCGACCGGTTGGCACGTGACGCATTGCGACGGGCATGATTTCGCGGATATCCGCCGCGCGCTGGCCGAGGCCGTGGCCGATCCGCGCCCCTCGATCGTCGCGTGCCGCACGCGCATTGGGCAGGGCGCACCGAACATGGCGGGTTCGCACAAGGTGCATGGCGCGCCGCTCGGCAAGGACGAGATCGCCGCTACCCGGCAGGCGCTGGACTGGGATCTGCCGCCCTTCGAGCTGCCCGAGGATGTCCGCACCGCATGGCTCGCCATTGGCCAGCGCTCCCGCCCGGCTCATGCACAGTGGCAGGATCGCCTCTCAAGTCATTCCCAAAAAACGGAATTCGAGCGCCGGATGGCGGGCGATCTGCCCGCCGACTTCTCGCTGCGGCCCTATCTTGATGGCCTGATCGCCGAGCCCAAGAAAGTCGCGACCCGCAAGGCGAGCGAGATGGCGCTGGACGCGATCAACGTGCAGCTCCCCGAGATGTTCGGCGGATCGGCCGATCTCACCGGCTCCAACCTCACGCAGTCGAAGGACCAGAAGGCCGCCTTCAGCCGCGATGATCGTGCCGGCCGCTATGTCTATTACGGCATTCGCGAATTCGGCATGGCGGCGGCCATGAACGGCATGGCGCTGCACGGCGGCGTCATTCCTTATGGCGGCACGTTCCTCGTCTTCTCCGATTATATGCGCAATGCCATCCGCATGTCCGCGCTGCAGCGGCTGCGCGTGGTCTATGTGCTCACGCATGACAGCATCGGGCTTGGCGAGGATGGTCCCACGCACCAGCCGATCGAGCATGTCATGTCGTTGCGCATGATCCCCAATCTGGAGGTGTTCCGGCCGTGCGACGTGATCGAGACGGCGGAATGCTGGGAACTGGCGCTTGCCCAGCAGAGCACGCCGTCGGTGCTCGCACTCAGCCGGCAAAACCTGCCGCAACTGCGTGATAATGCATCAGAAAATCTGTCCGCGAAGGGCGCCTACACGCTCGTTTCCGGCGGCGATTCTCCGCGCGTGGTGCTGATCGGCACCGGCTCGGAAGTGGAGATCGCGGTCGAGGCGGCGAAGCAGCTCGGCGAACAGGGCATTGCCGCGAGCGTCGTGTCGATGCCCAGCATGTCGCGTTTCCTCGCGCAGGACGAGGCCTATCGCGCTGCCGTCCTGCCGGCCGGCGCGCTGCGCGTCACCATCGAGGCGGGCACGACCTTCGGCTGGTGCGCGATCACCGGCGCGGACGGGCTTAACATCGGCATCGACCAGTTCGGCCTGTCCGGACCGGCACCGGCCCTCTACGAACATTTTGGATTGACCGCCGGGGCGATCGCGCAACGCGTCCTCGCGGCGCTCGACTGAGAACTAGGAAAGGAGATCATTCATGGCCACCAAGGTAGCAATCAACGGCTTCGGACGGATCGGGCGCCTTGTCGCGCGTGCCCTGCTCGAGCGGACCGATCACGACTTCGAGCTGGTGGCGATCAATGATCTGGGCGACGCCAAGTCCAACGCCCTGCTCTTCAAGCGCGACAGCGTCCATGGCGCGTTCCCGGGCGAGGTCGGCGTCGACGGCGACACGCTCGTCATCGACGGCAAGCGCATCAAGGTGACGGCCGAGCGCGATCCCGCCAAGCTGCCGCATGCGGACATGGGCGTGGAAATCGCGCTGGAATGCACCGGCATCTTCGCCAGCAAGGAGAAGGCCAGCGCGCACCTGACCGCCGGCGCCAAGCGCGTCGTCATTTCGGCGCCGGCCACCGGCGTTGATCGCACCGTGGTCTATGGCGTCAATCACGAGGCGCTGACTGCCGAGGACGTCGTGATCTCCAATGCGAGCTGCACGACCAACTGCCTCGCCCCGCTTGCCAAGGTGCTGCACGACGCGCTCGGCATCGAGAGCGGGTTCATGACCACGATCCACAGCTACACCAACGACCAGAACACGCTGGACCAGCTGCACAAGGACATGCGCCGCGCCCGTGCCGCCGCGCTCTCCATGATCCCGACCACGACGGGCGCCGCCCGCGCCGTGGGCGAAGTGCTGCCGGAGCTCAAGGGCAAGCTGGACGGTTCGTCCGTGCGCGTGCCCACGCCCAACGTCTCGGTCGTCGACCTCAAGTTCATCGCCGGCCGCGCGACGACCATCGAGGAAGTGAACGGCCTCCTGAAAGCGGCGTCGGAAAGCGGCCCGCTCAAGGGTATCCTCGGCTATTCGGACGAGCCGCTGGTCTCGATCGACTATAATGGCGATCCGCGCAGCTCCACGGTCGACAGCCTGGAGACGGCCGTGATCGACGGCAAGCTGGTCCGCGTCCTCTCCTGGTACGACAATGAATGGGGTTTCTCGAACCGCATGATCGACACCAGCAAGGTGGTCGCTGGCCTGATGTAAGGCAAAAGGCGCGCCGCCCCGTTGCCCTGCGCGGGCGGCGGAGGCGGTTCGCATGACGGCGGGCGCGGGTCCGGGGCGAAAACGTCCCCGCCGCGCCGCCGCAAAGCTCTGGAAACGCCCGCACGAGCGGCAAGACCTGTGGGGAGCACGGCATGTCCAAATCTTTCAGGACCATCGACGACATGGGCGACATCACCGGCAAGACGGTGCTGGTTCGCGAGGATCTCAACGTGCCCATGCAGGATGGTTCGGTGAGCGATGACACGCGGCTGCGCGCTGCCGTGCCGACGCTGCTGGAGCTGGCGGACAAGGGCGCCAAGGTGCTCATTCTCGCGCATTTCGGGCGACCCAAGGGGCAGAAGACCCCGGACATGTCGCTTTCGCTGGTGACGCGCGGACTGGGCCAGGTGCTGGGCCGTGACGTGCAGTTCATTCCCGATTGCCAGGGCGAGGCGGCGGCTGCCGGCATCGCCGTGATGCGTCCGGGCGACATTGCCATTCTCGAGAACACCCGCTTCCATGCCGGCGAGGAAAAGAATGATCCGGCCCTGTCGGATGCCATGGCGGCGCTGGGCGACTTCTATGTGAACGACGCCTTTTCCGCAGCGCATCGCGCGCACAGTTCCACCGAGGGGCTGGCCCATCGCCTGCCGGCCTTCGCCGGGCGTTCGATGGAGAAGGAGCTGGATGCGCTCGAAGCGGCGCTCGGCAATCCGCAAAAGCCGGTCGCGGCCGTGGTCGGCGGCGCCAAGGTTTCCACCAAGCTCGCCGTGCTGGAGAATCTGGTCGCGAAGGTCGATCATCTCATCATCGGCGGCGGCATGGCTAACACCTTCCTCGCCGCGCGCGGCGTGGATGTCGGCAAGTCGCTGTGCGAGCATGATCTCGTGTCGACCGCCAACGAGATCTTCGACCGGGCCGAGGAAGCCGGCTGCACAATCCATCTCCCCTATGACGTGGCGGTGGCGAAGGAATTCGCGGCCAATCCGCCCAGCTACCGGCTGTGCAATGTCAATGAAGTGGCGGCCGACGAAATGATCCTCGATGTCGGCCCCGCCGCTGTCGAGGCGCTGGCGGACGTGCTCAAGACCTGCCGCACGCTGGTCTGGAACGGCCCGCTCGGCGCCTTCGAGCTGGCGCCTTTCGACACGGCGACCGTCGCGCTGGCGAAGACCGCCGCGGCGCTCACCGTGGAAGGCTCGCTGGTCTCCGTGGCGGGCGGTGGGGATACCGTCGCCGCGCTCAACCATGCCGGCGTGGCCGCCGACTTCTCGTTCGTCTCCACGGCGGGCGGTGCTTTCCTGGAATGGATGGAAGGCAAGGAGTTGCCCGGCGTCGCCGCATTGATGGCGGAAGCCTGAGCCGGACCACCATCGCCGGCGGCCTTGCGCAAGCGCTGCACATCGTTAGGTTGCGAAGCGATTGACGCAACGCTTTCGATGGGGTCGGCATGACGGTCAGGAACGATATTCTCGGGATGCTGGAGAGCGGCGAGGCGCCGCGCCCGCCGCAGAGCTATGCGGTGGGCGGCATCGAGATGGCGGCGATCGGCATTTTCGAGAACAGCGCCAGGCTGGTGGCCTGGATGCAGGAGATGGGGCTCGATCCGCATCAGGGACCGGACGCGGTGCTGGGCCTGGGGCTGCTGCTCGTGCGGGATGCCCGTGCCTTTCCGCGTCCGCGCCCGGTCGCGGACGAGGATTTCGAGTGGCCGGACGATCATCACTGAGACCATCACTGGGCCCCTCCCTGAGATCGCGTGCCCGCTGGGCAGGCCAGGCGGTGGCGCTACCATGGTTGACCGGCTTGCAATTTCCCGCGCGCCCGTGAAAGAGACTTCGAACGGGGCACCTGCGGGCGCCTTCTGGGATTCATGGAAACAGGATGGGATGATGCAGCAAGCCGACATGACCGCCAAGATCGCTTCCGGAAAAGGCTTCATCGCCGCGCTCGACCAGAGCGGCGGTTCAACGCCCAAGGCCCTGCTGGGCTATGGCATCGAGGAAAGCGCCTATTCCGGCGATGACGAGATGTTCGGCCTCATCCACCAGATGCGCAGCCGCATCATCACCTCGCCGGCCTTCACGGGCGAGAAGGTGCTTGGCGCCATCCTCTTCGAGAAGACCATGGACGGCACCGTCGATGGCAAGCCGACGCCCGCAGCGCTCATCGAGCGCGGCGTCGTGCCTTTCATCAAGATCGACAAGGGGCTCGAAGCCGAGGCAAACGGCGTGCAGATGATGAAGCCGATGCCCGATCTGGACGCGCTGCTCAGCCGCGCCAAGGGGCTGGGCGTGTTCGGCACCAAGGAGCGCTCGGTCATCAATCTCGCCAATCGCGAGGGCATCGCGGCGATCGTCAAGCAGCAGTTCGAGGTCGCGCAGCAGGTGCGCGCGGGCGGCCTGATGCCGATCATCGAGCCGGAAGTGAACATCAAGAGCCCCGAGCGCGCGCAGGCCGACCAGATCCTGCTCGAGGAAATCCTCAAGGCGCTCGATGCGCTGCCCGAGGGCGAGCAGGTGATGCTCAAGCTCTCCCTGCCGGAGAAGTCGGGCCTGTTCGATCCGCTGGTGGATCATCCCAAGGTGCTGCGCGTGGTCGCCCTCTCCGGCGGCTTCAAGCGTCCCGAGGCCTGCGTCGAGCTGGCGAAGAATCGCGGTGTGATCGCGAGCTTCAGCCGCGCGCTTCTGGAGGATCTGCGCCACCAGATGAGCGACGAGGAATTCAACGCCTCGCTCGCAAGCGCGATCGACGAGATCTACGAAGCGTCCGTGGACAAGGTTCCGGCCTGACCGGCGCGGCGGAGCCCGGCCGGGCATTCCGCCGGTGACAGGATGAGGGCAGCGGCCTATGCTTGGCCGCTGCCCTTTTTCTTGCCCGGAGACCGCTCATGACCGCGCTTGCCGACATCCCGCTCAAGACCATTCGTGGCGCCGAGGCTTCGCTGGCGGACTATGCCGGCAAGGTGCTGCTGATCGTGAACGTCGCGTCCAAATGCGGCCTCACCCCGCAATATGAGGGGCTGGAGGCGCTCCATGTCGCCTATCGGGACAAGGGGCTCGTCGTCCTGGGTTTCCCCGCCAATGATTTCGCGGGGCAGGAGCCCGGGACGAACGCGGAGATCGAGAGTTTCTGCACCACCAATTTCGGCGTGGATTTTCCCATGTTCGAGAAGCTGGTGGCGACGGGGCCGGACAAGCACCCGCTTTATGCCGAGCTCACCGCCGCCATCCCGCAGGCCGACAATGACGGCCCGTTCCGCGAGCGGCTGCGCGGCTATGGCATGGTGCCCAATGCCCCGCCCGAACTGCTCTGGAATTTCGAGAAGTTCCTCGTCGGCCGCGATGGCACCGTGATCGCCCGCTTCGCGCCGGACACCCGGCCCGATGATCCCGCGCTCGTCTCCGCCATCGAGGATGCGCTGGCCGCCTGACCGATCATGCGCGAGGCGGAGCGCTTTCCTTATCATCGCAGCCTCGCGCCGATGATGTGGGTGCTGGCCGGGCTGATGGCGGTGGAGACCGCCGTCCTCCACCTGCTCGTCGCCTTGTGGCAGCCATGGCTGGCGCTGCTCCTCTCGGTGATGAGCATCGCCGCGTTTCTCTGGCTTGTCGCGCTCATCCGCTCGTTTCGCGCGCGGCCGGTCGAGATCCGCGATGGCGTGCTGCTGTGGCGCTGCGGCTGGCTGCGCATGATTTCCGTCCCGCTCGATCGGATCGCGGGGCTGCGCACCTCCTGGGACAGGGCCCTGGTGCGGGACCGGCAGACCGCCAACATGGCGCTGATCGCCTGGCCCAACATCGTGATCGATCTGGACGGCCCGCTGCCCATGGGCCGCCGCACCGTCACCCGCCTCGCGCACCGGCTCGATGATCGCGCGGCCTTCGTCGCGGCACTTGCGCCGCACCTGCGCGAGGCGGCGTCAACAGATTCCGAGGCCATGGCGCACCATCTCTCCTCACGAACAATGTCATCCCGGACCTGATCCGGGATCCAGCTTCTTCCTTTTTCTCGAACCGACTGGACCCGGCAATCTTCAAGGCAGCAGGACCCCGGATCGAGTCCGGGATGACCTCGTGAATGACGAGATGACGAGATAGTGCGTCGCCATGGCCTCGAATTCTGCCCACGCCGCCCAGAAGCGCCTGTCCCAACCAATCCCCAGCCAAAAGCACCATCCCGCGCAGGTTCCGATTCAATCCGGGCGGAACATGTTCTAAGGCACCGGCATGACCCATATGCCGTCCTGCCAGCTCTATCTCATTTCCCCGCCCGCCATCGGCCCGGATTTCCCGGCGCAGCTGAAGGCCGCGCTTGACGGAGGGCCGGTCGCGGCGTTCCAGCTGCGCCTCAAGGGTATTGACGAGCATGAGATCGCACGGCTCGCCGCCCCGCTGCAGGCACTGTGCGCCGAGCGGGAGGTCGCCTTCATCGTCAATGACAGCGTCGCGCTCGCCAAGCGCCTCGGCGCGGACGGGGTGCATCTGGGGCAGGGCGATGGCGATCCCGCCGAGGCGCGCCGCATCCTCGGGCCGGGCCCGCAGATCGGCGTGACCTGCCATGACAGCCGCCATCTGGCGATGGAAGCCGGGGAGGCGGGCGCGGATTATGTCGCCTTCGGCGCCTTCTATCCCACCGAGACCAAGGAGACCAGCCACCGGCCCGAGCCGGATATCCTGCGCTGGTGGTCCTCGCTGTTCGAGCTGCCCTGTGTCGCGATCGGCGGCATCACGCCGGAGAACGCCCGGCCGCTGGTCGAGGCAGGCGCGGATTTTCTCGCGGTGAGCGGTGCGGTCTGGAACCATCCGGATGGCCCGGGTGCTGGCGTCGCAGCCTTCGCGCCGGTGCTGGGATGACCGGCCGGCATCGGTTGAGGGCCTTGCAAGGCCCGCTCGCCGCTGCCGCCTTGCTCATCATCGTGGCCGGCGGGCCCGGCTTGTCGGCGTGCGGCCACGCCCAACCGGCGAAATCCGAAACGCGCCCCGCCACAGACACGACCCCATCCGAGGCATCCGCACCCGAGGCCTCCCCGCGCGCGCCCGGCCATGATCTCGCGCTCGCCGGTCGCGTCACCGATGCCGCGGCGCTGTTCAGCCCGGCCGAGCGCGACGCGCTGACTCGCGACCTGTCCGCCCTCGAGGCGCGCACCGGCCACCAGCTCGTCGTCGCCACCGTGCCCACGCTCGGCGGCCGCGACATTGCCGGCTATGCGCGCGATCTGGGCAATCGCTGGGGCATCGGGCGCGAGGGCATCGATGACGGCGTGGTGATCCTCGTCGCGCCGCGCGAACAACTCGTGCGCATCGCGGTGGGCTATGGCATGGAAGCCAGGCTGACCGACGAGACATGCCAGAGCATCATCGAGCAGGAGATGATCCCCGCCTTCGCGCAAGGGCAGATGTTCGAAGGCGTGCGCAACGGCGTCGCCGCGATCGCCGCGCGCCTATAACCCCGTACCCGTGCGGGCTCCCCGGGCCGATGGCGCCGACAGGGCGACCAAGGCGCGGCATCCGCTTCAAACCCTGCGCCACCCGGGCGGAATGACAGGGGGGAGAGGGGAGGCGCCCCAACCTTTCCTCGTCATTCCCGTGCAAACGGGAATCCAGTCACCCTTCCGGCGGCAGCCGAGGGCGCAGGCGCGATCCGGTACGAAACCCTGCCCGCGGGGTCATCGCATGTTGCCGGGGAGGACGGGCCGGCGCTCCCCAAGATCGGGTGGACACATGCCAGCCTGACCGGTCGTCCGCCATGGGGCCACCTTGACCGCGGGCCCCATGGCTTAATTGTTGTGGTTAGCTGCCGTTCGTGCGGTTGAGCAGCCAGCGTCGCAGAGCAATGCCAGCGACAACAAAAAACAAGCCGCCACCACCCAACAGCGATGTTATGGCTACGACTTCGCCATCCGTAGCAGGAATGCCGGTGTTTTCATTTTGAATTGGAACATCATAGGCAAAATGAGCAACCGCCATCGCACAGCCGAACAGCGCCCCGATAATTTTCCACCAACGGGCGATCCGAAGGCCGGTGGTAGGTTGATCAGCAAGTTCACGAAGAACCTCACGCGGGGTGGTTGGTGGCATCCTCATGTTGATCAGCTTAGCGGTGACAGGGAATGTCCGAAAGGTTGTCGTGTCCGGAGCGGCAGGAATGACGCCATTGTTGTGAAAAACGGTCGGTCGGCTCTCATCGGTCTCTACGTGCCGCCATCTTCCGTTGCGAGCCGTAAGCTGGTGGCACGGATCATCCGCTTTCCTGTCGCTGCATTAGCGACAACCTCTCCCGACAAGAAAACAACCTGGCGGACAAATCCGAGGTTATCTGCCGGCGCTGAATGCACGATACGATCATATGCTTGAGCCACGGCGCCATTTCCGGTTGAAAATCCTACCCCGGAGCAGCCGCGCCCCGACACAGATGCACCGCATTCAATGCATCCTTCGCCTGCATAGGCGAAGAGGAGCGCTGTGCCTTCAACCTTGTCGCCAACGGCGACGGACCAACATCGGTCCGAAGCTATGAGGACTGGCTGCGGGGCACAGGATAGAAGCGCTGCACAACTCACAAACAAGACGTTCAACGACCGCATTCAGAGATGATCTCAAAACTGAGCGATGTCCGCAATTGGGTCGTATCCCGACAGGCCCCTTCCGGACGAAATACCGGATAACCGCCACCCGCAGGCCGCCCCACGGTCATCGATCCGCCCCTAGCGCCCGTTCTCGAACATCGAGTTGGGATTGACCGGCTTTTCCGGGATTTCCTGCAGCACGTCCCAATGCTCGACGATGCGGCCGTCGCGGATGCGGAAGATGTCGCACACGGCGAAGCCGGGGTCGCCGGGCCAGCGCACGACATGCTGGTGCGTGATGACATGGTCGCCCTCGGCGAAGACGCGATGGATCGTCTGGGTGGCTTGCGGCGAAACCTGCCGGACGTGGTCGAGCCAGGCCTTCAGCGCCTCGCGCCCGGGCTCGGCGAGCGAGCTGTGCTGGAGATAATCCTCCGCGATGAAATCGTCGACCAGCGTCTTGTCCATCGGGATGAGCACTTTCTCGAACAGGTCCAGCACCAGCCGGACATTCGCCTGCTCCTCGGGCGTGCGCATCATGACGATCCTCTCCTTGCCGTCTTTTCCGAGTGGATAGCCGCTTCCGGGCGGCTTGAGAACAGCCCGGGCGGAGGGCAGGCGCGGGCAGGGGCCCGGCTCGCCCGAACGCGCCCCACTTGCCGAGCCGCGCCAAGACGCGTAGAGGGCGCTCCGGCTCTTTCCAACCTTAGCAGACAGGCGATCCTCATGAAGATCAGCGGCGTGGACATCCGTCCCGGCAACAATATCGAATATGAAGGCGGTCTCTGGCGCGCCGTGAAGATCCAGCACACCCAGCCCGGCAAGGGCGGCGCCTACATGCAGGTGGAGCTGAAGAACCTCATCGATGGCCGCAAGAACAACGTGCGCTTCCGCTCCGCCGAGACGGTCGAGCGCATCCGCCTCGATACCAAGGATTTCCAGTATCTCTATGCCGAGGGCGACATGCTCGTCTTCATGGACACGGAGACCTATGAGCAGATCAGCCTGCCGACCGATCTGGTGGGGGATGCCGCTGCCTTCCTGCAGGATGGCATGATGGTCATGCTCGAAATGTACGACGAGCGCCCGATCAGCGTGCAGCTCCCCGAGCAGGTGGAAGCCACGGTCGTGGAAGCCGACGCCGTGGTGAAGGGCCAGACCGCTTCGGCCAGCTACAAGCCCGCCATTCTCGACAATGGCGTGCGCGTCATGGTGCCGCCGCACATCACGACCGGCACGCGCATCATCGTGGACGTCTACGAGCGCGAATATGTGAAGCGGGCCGACTGATGGCCCGCGCTCGCCTCGCTCTCGCGCTCGGCATCGCTGCCCTGGCGCTTTCGCCCACGCCCGGCCTCGCGCAGGCCAAGAAGGCCCAGCCGGCGCCCAAGCCGCCAAGCCAGGCGCAGATGCAGGCCGCGGCGAACAATTTCCGCGTGTTCATGGGCGGTCTGCAGTCGGACAAGGTGCCGCAGGTCGTGAAGAACGTGCTGTTCGCCTGCGTCTACTCGGTGCCCTTCAGCCAGATCAGCGAGAACACCGACAAGGCGATCGCGGCGCGCAAGCTGGACAAGAGCAAGCCCGAGAATGTGCTGGGCGCCATGGCGGCCGTGTGCGGTTTCCGCCCGGAGATGGCCCCGCAGCCGCCCAAGAAGTGACACTTGCATAGATACTCTTCCCGCGCGGAAGAGAGGAACAGAACATGGTATCCCATTCAGGTCTGCTGACCGTCATCGAGCGTGCCGCCCGCAAGGTCGCACCGCAGCTTCGTCGTGATTTCGGCGAGGTCCAGCATCTTCAGGTCAGCCGCAAGGGGCCGGCGGACTTCGTCTCCGTCGCCGACAAGAAGGCGGAGAACACGCTTGTCCAGGAACTGCGCAAGGCGCGGCCGGACTGGGGCTTCCTGCTGGAGGAGGGCGGCGAGATCGAGGGCGATCCGATGAAGCCGCGCTGGGTCATCGATCCGCTCGACGGCACCAGCAATTTCCTCCACGGCATTCCGCACTTCGCCATTTCCATCGCCGTGCAGGAGCCGCGGCGGGACGGGCGCGGCTGGGGCGAGGTGACGACCGGCCTCATCTACCAGCCGATCACGGACGAGAGCTACTGGGCGGAGAAGTCGCGCGGGGCCTGGCGCCACGATCAGCGGCTGCGCGTCTCGGCGCGGCGTGACCTGTCGGAAGCGCTGGTGGCGACCGGCACACCCTTTCTCGGCCATGGCGATCTCGCCCAGTTCAGCCGCATTTTCGGCGCCATCGCGCCGTCGGTGGCGGGCATCCGGCGCTTCGGCGCCGCGACGCTGGACCTCGCATGGGTGGCCTCCGGGCGTTTCGACGGCTTCTGGGAATCGGGGCTGAAGCCCTGGGACGTGCAGGCCGGCATCCTGCTGGTGCGGGAAGCGGGCGGCTTCGTCA
The DNA here is from genome assembly GCF_000283515.1 of Sphingobium sp. SYK-6. Lineage (GTDB taxonomy): Bacteria > Pseudomonadota > Alphaproteobacteria > Sphingomonadales > Sphingomonadaceae > Sphingobium > Sphingobium lignivorans. The sequence continues at coordinate 2,509,165 of NC_015976.1, read as the reverse complement.
CCGATTTCCGCGGCGGGTCCGAGCCGGTCGAGCGCCGCGAGATCCTCGCCGGCAACGACATCATGCACAGCAAGCTGCACAAGCTTCTGGCGGGCTCGCTCCGCAACGCCTGAAGAGGGGGAGGGGCGCGCGCTTGGGCGCTGCCTTTTCATCCCGGGCCGCCGCGCCCGGCTTGCTCGCCAATGTCCCAGACAGACAAAAGCGCCCGGCTGGCAGGTCCGACGGGCGCTTTTTGCCGCATGCGCGAACAGGGGGGCGGCCGGTCACGCCGGCCCCGCTCTCTGGCAACGCAAGTCGCTGAAGAACGGGGCAGGGTGCGGCCAGTCGCCCGGTATACGCCTGTCCGGAGAATGCCCGGGCCTCTCGCCTCGAGCCTTGGGCAACGTGGACAAATGCCGAGGCGATGGCGGCGCGCCCCATCTCGTCATGAACAACGTCATCCCGGACTCGATCCGGGATCCCGCTTCTTCCGGTTTCTTGAACTGGCCGCCCTGGGGGGCTTCAAGGCAGCGGGATCCCGGAGCAGGTCCGGGATGACAAAAGAAGCCGCTCAAAAGCTGGCTTTCGCCACCATCCAAGCCCGCGCCACCCGCGCTTAGGGCTGAATGTCGATTGGCCCTAGCCCTCGATGGCCTCGCTGTTGAGCTGGATATAGTTCTGCAGGCCCATGCGCTCGATCATCTCGAACTGCGTCTCGAGCTTGTCGACATGGTCTTCCTCGCTGTCCAGGATGTCCTGCAGCAGGTCGCGCGTCACATAGTCGCGCACGCTCTCGCAATGCTGGATGCCGTCGCGCAGCAGGGGAATCGCTTCCATCTCGACCTCGAGGTCGGCCTTGAGGATCTCTTCCACGTTGGTGCCGATCCGCAGGCGGCCAAGCAGCTGGAAATTGGGGAGGCCGTCCAGGAACAGGATGCGCTCGGCGAGCTTGTCGGCGTGCTTCATCTCGTCGATGGATTCTTCATATTCGAACTTCGCGAGCCGCGCGATTCCCCAGTGATGAAGAAGCCGGTAGTGCAGGAAATACTGGTTGATCGCGGTCAGTTCGTTCTTGAGGGCCTGATTGAGATAATCGAGGACCTTTTCATCGCCCTTCATGGGGGAGCTCCCGTTTCATTGTCTTGAAGGGGCCTTCATAACAGCAGCGGCGCGCGAATTCACGCGCGAACGTCTCGCAAATATTATGGATAATGGATTGCATTTACAGGACAAATCGGCGCTATTGCCGATAAGTCGCGATAACGGCTTCAGGCGCTGAGGCCGGGCGCGGGCTCGAACCTCTGGCGCGACGGGCAGCGGTCCGCGCAGCGCGCGCGCTCCTCGCTCATCACGTCCTCGGCATGGTCGAGGCAGATGCGGCACTGCGGGCTTTTTCCCAGCACGGCATAAGCAGCTTCAGGGCACGTGACGCCGTGGCGGGCGACTTCCCGCAATTCATCTTCGCGGATGGCGTTGCAGATGCAGACGAGCATGAGGGTCGAAGTAAGGCTTATGCGAGGCATTTGCAATAGCAAACCGCCCCTCCGCGCCCTCAATCCGCCGCAAGACGCGCCCCATCCGCGAGCCTGTCCGGACCTGTCCGGGAAGGGCGCCGCAAACTCCCTCTAGTTGCGAGTCATTCTCAGCCCCCGGGGCCTTGCCTCGCAAGTGCAGCAGTCCTAAAGCCCCCGCGAAGGCCCTGTTTGGCCAAGGGGATTCACGTTGGTCGATCTGTCGGAATATCTCCCGATCCTGCTTTTCCTGGTGGTGGCGTTGCTGCTTTCGAGCGCGTTCGTCTTCCTGCCCATGGCGGTCGAGCGCCTCACTGGCGCGCACAAGCCGGACCCGGAGAAGCTCAGCGAATATGAGTGCGGTTTTCCTGCGTTTGAGGATCCGCGCAGCCAGTTCGACGTGCGCTTCTATCTCGTCGCGATTCTGTTCATCATTTTCGATCTCGAAGCTGCCTTCCTGTTCCCCTGGTCGGTCAGCCTGTCGGAGATCGGCTGGACGGGCTGGGTTACCATGATGATCTTCATCGGTGAGCTGGTGCTCGGTCTTGTCTATGCCTGGAAGAAGGGAGCCCTCGATTGGGAGTAGAGCTTGAACGGCCCGGCACGCTCGGCGCGCCGCCGGCCGGAACCCAGCCGGATCCGGAGTTCTTCAAGGCGCTGTCGGGTGAAGTCAGCGACAAGGGCTTCCTGGTCACCAGCACGGAAGATCTGTTCACCTGGGCGCGCACCGGCTCGCTCTGGTGGATGACCTTCGGCCTCGCCTGCTGCGCGGTCGAGATGATCCACGTGAACATGCCGCGCTATGACATGGAGCGTTTCGGCGCCGCGCCGCGCGCCTCGCCGCGCCAGAGCGACGTGATGATCGTCGCCGGCACGCTCTGCAACAAGATGGCGCCTGCGCTCCGCAAGGTCTATGACCAGATGTCGGAGCCGAAATATGTGATCTCGATGGGCTCGTGCGCCAATGGCGGCGGCTATTATCATTATAGCTACAGCGTCGTGCGCGGCTGCGACCGGATCGTCCCCGTGGACATCTATGTGCCGGGCTGCCCGCCGACCGCCGAGGCGCTGCTTTATGGCGTCATGCAGCTGCAGCGGAAGATCCGCCGCGTCGGCACGATCGAGCGGTGAGGGAAGAGAGCATGGCCGAAGTCCATTCCGCCCCCCGCGTCGCGCCGATCGAGGGCCTTGCGGATGCCTTGCGCGCGGCGCTGGGCGATGCTGTCCTGGCCGTCAGCGAAGCGCATTTCGAGATGTCGATCGGCGTCACGCGTGAGGCACTTGCCGATGTGATGGTGACGCTGCGCGACCAGTTCGCTTATCAGCAGCTCATGGAAATCGCGGGCGTGGACTATCCCGAGCGCGCCGAGCGTTTCGAGGTCTGCTACCACCTGCTTTCGGTCACGAAGAACCACCGGCTGCGCGTCAAGGTGCGCACCGATGAGGATCATGCCGTGCCGACGGTGACGCATCTCTGGCCGGTCGCCGGCTGGCTGGAGCGCGAGGTGTTCGACATGTACGGCGTCCTCTTCGAGGGCAATACGGACCTGCGGCGCATCCTCACCGATTATGGCTTCAAGGGGCATCCTTTCCGCAAGGATTTCCCGCTCACCGGCTATGTCGAGCTGCGCTATTCCGAGGAATTGAAGCGCGTCGTCTACCAGCCCGTGCAACTCGCGCAGGATTTCCGCAGCTTCGATTTCATGAGCCCGTGGGAAGGCGCGCGGTACGTGCTGCCCGGCGACGAGAAGGCGCATGGCCAGGCGCCGGGCGCGCCCACGCCGGTCGCAGCGCCGCCGCCTCCGCCCAATGCGGCGGAGAAGCCCGCGCCCGCCACGGTGACGCCCAAGACGACCGAGAAGCCCGAGCAGACCGGCGCCGGCGAGCCCGCCAACAAGGAAGCCGCCAAGCGCAGCCGCACCAAGAAAGCCGAGGCCGAGACGGTGAAGCCGGAGAAGCCGGCCCGCGCCCGGAAGGCGACGCCCACGGGCGATGCGCCGGCCAGGGCCCCGCGTGCCCGCAAGCCCAAGGCGCCGGAGGGTGAATCCTGATGTCGACCTATGCCGAGAAGCTGCAGCCGCTGGCCGAGGAGGGAGAGCCCTTTCCCGGCGACACGGCCATTCAGAACTACACGATCAATTTCGGTCCCCAGCATCCGGCCGCGCATGGCGTGCTGCGTCTCGTCATGGAGATGGACGGCGAGATCGTCGAGCGCTGCGATCCGCATGTCGGCCTGCTGCATCGCGGCACCGAGAAGCTGATCGAGTACAAGACCTATCTGCAGGCGCTGCCTTATTTCGACCGGCTCGATTATTGCTCGCCGCTCGGCATGGAGCACAGCTATGTGCTCGCGATCGAGAAGCTGCTGAACCTCGAGGTGCCGCTGCGCGCGCAATATCTGCGCGTGTTCTTCGCGGAGCTGACCCGCATCTGCAATCACATGCTGAACTTGGGTTCGCATGTGATGGACGTGGGCGCGATGACGCCGAACCTGTGGATGTTCGAGATTCGCGAGGATTGCCTCAACTTCTTCGAGCGCGCGTCCGGCGCGCGCATGCACAGCGCCTATTTCCGGCCCGGCGGCGTCCATCAGGACGTGCCGCTGAAGCTCCTCACCGACATTGGCGACTGGCTCGACAATCGCCTGCCGCGCCTGTTCGAGGATGCGATCAGCCTGGTGGCGGACAACCGCATCTTCAAGCAGCGCAATGTCGACATCGCGGTCTGCTCGAAGGAAGACGCGCTGAAATGGGGCTTCTCCGGCCCGATGATCCGCGGCTCGGGCATTCCCTGGGATATCCGCAAGGCGCAGCCTTACGACGTCTATGACCGCATGGAGTTCGACGTCCCCGTCGGCACCAATTATGACTGCTATGACCGGTTCATGGTGCGCGTCGAGGAAGTCCGCCAGTCCGCGCGGATCATGAGGCAGTGCCTCAACGAGATGCCGGAAGGGCCGGTCGCCAGCTTCGATCGCAAGGTCGTCCCGCCCAAGCGCGGCGAGATGAAGCAGTCGATGGAAGCGCTGATCCATCACTTCAAGCTCTACACCGAGGGCTTCCACGTCCCCGAGGGCGAGGTCTATGTGGCGACCGAGAGCCCCAAGGGCGAGTTCGGCGTCTATCTGGTGAGCGACGGCTCCAACAAGCCCTATCGCTGCAAGATCCGCCCGACCGCGTTCAGCCACCTGCAGGCCATGGACTTCCTCATGAAGGGCCACATGCTCGCCGACACCACCGCCGTTCTCGGCGCGATGGACATCGTGTTCGGGGAGTGCGACCGGTGAGCATCGATCTCGCTCTTTCCCCCGACGAGCGTATCGCGATCGCGACGCGCATGATCGAGGTCTATAATGCGCAGGACGCCGACGCTTATGTCGCGTTCATGACCGACGATGCCTGCGAGGCGGGCTATCGCGGCGCGGTGATCCGCGAGGGCAGGGAAGGGACGCGCGCCGGGCTCAAGGCCATGTTCGCGCAGTTCCCGCAGAACCGCGCCGACATTCTCGCGAGCCACTGCCTCGGCGAGACGGTCGTGCTGCACGAGAAGGTCTCGCGCGCGCCGGATGGCGAGCAGTTCGAGGTCATGTCCATCTATTCATTCGAGGGCGACAAGGTGTCGCGCGTGGAGTTCATCCGTTAATGGCTGACGCACCCCAGATTCCTGACGAAGCGGAAGTCCGCGCCCGCTGGGGCGGCTTTGCCTGGACGGCGGAGAATGCCGCGCAGGCCAAGACGATCATCGCGCGCTATCCCGAGGGGCGCCAGCAGTCGGCGGTGATGCCGCTGCTCGATCTGGCCCAGCGCCAGGTCGGCGCGGAGACGAACACGCAGGGCTGGCTGCCGATCCCCGTGATCGAATATGTCGCCGCGCAGCTCGATATGCCGTTCATGCGCGCCTATGAGGTCGCGACCTTCTACACCATGTACAATCTTGCGCCGGTCGGCCGCTTCCATGTGCAGGTCTGCGGCACCACGCCGTGCATGCTGCGCGGGTCGGACGATGTGCTGGACGCCTGCTACAAGCGCGGCCTCAAGAAGGGCGCGACGACGGCGGATGGGCTGTTCACGCTCACCGAGGTCGAGTGCCTGGGCGCCTGCGCCAATGCGCCGATGGTGCAGATCAATGACGACAATTACGAAGACCTGACCTTCGAGACCATGACCGCGATCCTCGACGATCTCGCCGCCGGCAAGCAGCCGAAGATCGGCCCGCAGATCGACCGCCAGACCAGCGCGCCCGAGGGCGGCCCGACCGCGACGAAGGCCATGGTCCATGAGAACCACGATTATCGGGGGGAATGGTAATGGCTGACGCAACCACGCCCGCCGCGCCGCCGCCTCCGCCGCCGTTCGTCGGCCCGCTGGAGGACAAGGACCGGATCTTCACCAACGTCCATGGCTATCAGGACTGGCGCGTCGACGCCGCCATGAAGCGCGGCGACTGGGACAATACCAAGAAGCTGCTCGAGATCGGGCAGGACGGCATCATCGACATCATGAAGGCCTCGGGCCTGCGTGGTCGCGGTGGCGCGGGCTTCCCGACCGGCATGAAGTGGAGCTTCATGCCCAAGGAAAGCAAGGACGGCCGCCCGAGCTTCCTGGTCATCAATGCCGACGAATCCGAGCCGGGCTCGTGCAAGGACCGCGAGATCATCCGCCACGATCCGCACAAGCTGATCGAGGGCGCGCTGGTCGCCGGTTTCGCGATGCGCGCGCGCGCGGCTTACATCTACATCCGCGGCGAGTTCATCTACGAGGCGAAGATACTCTTCGCTGCCGTGGAAGAGGCTTATGCCAAGGGCTTCATCGGCAAGAATGCCTGCGGCTCGGGCTATGATTTCGACGTGTTCGTGCATCGCGGCGCGGGCGCCTATATCTGCGGCGAGGAAACCGCGCAGATCGAGAGCCTCGAGGGCAAGAAGGGCCAGCCGCGCCTCAAGCCGCCGTTCCCGGCTGGCGCGGGGCTTTATGGCTGCCCGACCACGGTCAACAATGTCGAGAGCATCGCGGTGGCGCCGACCATCCTGCGGCGCGGCGCGGCCTGGTTCTCCAGCTTCGGGCGTGAGAACAACCGCGGCACCAAGCTCTTCCAGATCAGCGGCCATGTGAACAAGCCCTGCGTGATCGAGGAAAGCATGAGCATTCCCTTCCGCGAGCTGATTGACCGCCATTGCGGCGGCATTCGCGGCGGCTGGGACAATCTGCTCGCGGTCATCCCCGGTGGTTCCTCGGTGCCGCTGGTGCCGGCCGCCGAGATCATGGACGCGCCGATGGATTTCGATGGCCTGCGCGCGCTGGGCTCCGGCCTCGGCACGGCGGCAGTCATCGTCATGGACAAGTCCACGGACATCGTGCGGGCGATCGCGCGGCTCTCCTATTTCTACAAGCATGAGAGCTGCGGCCAGTGCACGCCCTGCCGCGAAGGCACGGGCTGGATGTGGCGTGTCATGGAGCGCCTCGTGCGCGGCGACGCGGAGGTGGAAGAGATCGACATGCTCTTCCAGGTCACCAAGCAGGTCGAAGGCCACACCATCTGCGCGCTCGGCGACGCAGCGGCCTGGCCGATCCAGGGCCTCATCCGCCACTTCCGCCCCGAAATCGAACGCCGCATCGCCGCCAAGCGCGGCGGCATGGCGCCCGTGATGGAGGCGGCGGAGTGAGAGGCATTGGTCTTCTGATTTCCGTGGCGCTGGTCGTGGGCGGCGCGTCATCGGCCCTCGCTCAGGGACCGGCCGAGCGTGAAACCGGGACGATCGTGTCCCGTGGAAGTGCTGCGCGTCATTCCGACAGGCCGGGGCTTTCCAAGGAAGCTCAGGGGCGTATTCTGGCTTATCGGTTTGCCAACTGCGTTGTCGATCGGCGATCAAGTGACGCGAAGGCCTATATCGACGCACAATATGGCTCGCCGGAGGCATTCGCCATTCTCAACAGATTGGTGAAATCACGGGACGAATGTCTTTACTCCGGTAAGCTGAGAACGCCCACCTCCCTGTTGCGCGGGGCGATTTTCAGATCGGCTTATGTGCGAGATTTCGGCAGGGGGCAGCTTGCAATGGCCGAAGCCGCGCCGAACCATGCGGAGATTATGGGCGGCACTCCCAACGAATTGGCCATACAGCACGCGATGCTATTGGATTTCGGTAGTTGCCTGACCCGTGCGGAGCCCGAAGCCGCGCGCAGGTTTGTTCTAGCTGAGCCGGCCAGCGGGATGGAAGATGAAGCCCTCTCCAAGCTGGCTCCAAAGATGGGCGCTTGTCTGCAGCAAGGCAGTACAGCCAAGTTCAACCGATCCTCTGTCAACGCAATTCTGGCCGAGGCGATCTATCGTGAGGCGCAAGCCGGTCAGGCCAGTCTCGCAGCCCTGTCGGGGAAGCAATAATGCCCAAAGTAACCGTAGACGGCATCGAGATCGAGGTTCCCGCCGGAGCGACCGTGCTTCAGGCGTGCGAGCTGGCCGGCAAGGAAATTCCGCGCTTCTGCTATCATGAGCGCCTGTCCATCGCCGGCAATTGCCGCATGTGCCTCGTCGAGGTGAAGCCCGGGCCGCCCAAGCCGCAGGCGAGCTGCGCGCTGCCGGCTGCGGAGGGGCAGGAGATCCGCACCGACAGCGAGATGGTGAAGAAGGCCCGCGAGGGCGTGATGGAGTTTCTGCTCATCAATCACCCGCTCGATTGCCCGATCTGCGATCAGGGCGGCGAGTGCGACCTGCAGGACCAGTCCATCGCTTATGGCCGTGGCGCGAGCCGCTTCCACGAGAACAAGCGGGCGGTCACCGAGAAATATATGGGTCCCATCGTCAAGACGGTGATGACCCGCTGCATCCAGTGCACCCGCTGCGTGCGCTTCGCCGAGGAAGTAGCCGGCGTGCCGGAGATCGGCGCGATCCATCGCGGCGAGAACATGCAGATCACCACCTATCTGGAGCATGCCGCGAAGAGCGAGCTTTCCGGCAATGTGGTCGATCTCTGCCCGGTCGGTGCGCTCACCTCCAAGCCTTATGCCTTCGAGGCGCGGCCCTGGGAGCTGAAGAAGACGCTCGCCATCGACGTGATGGACGCCGTGGGCACCAATATCCGCGTCGACAGCCGCGGCCGTGCCGTGCTGCGCGTGCTGCCGCGCATCAATGACGACGTGAACGAGGAGTGGGCGAGCGACAAGACTCGCCACGCGGTCGACGGGCTCATCCGCAAGCGGCTCGACAAGCCCTATGTCCGCAAGGACGGCAAGCTCGTGCCCGCGACCTGGGACGAGGCCTTCGCCGCCATCGCGCAGGTCGCCAAGGGTGCGGCCGGCTCGGTCGCCGCCATCGCCGGCGACCAGCTCGATTGCGAGACGATGTTCGCCGCGCGCGAACTGGTGAAGGCGCTGGGCGGCACGATGCTGGAAGGGCGCCAGGGCGGCCTCGATTACGACGTCTCCAGCCTCTCCGCCGTGAATTTCAATTCCACCATCGCGGGCATCGAGAATGCCGATGCCATCCTGCTGGTGGGCACCAACCTGCGCTGGGAAGCGCCGCTCATCAACACGCGCATCCGCAAGGCGATCAAGAAGGGCGCCAAGGTCTGGACACTCGGTCCGGACGTGGACCTCACTTACAAGGTGACCTCGCTCGGCAATGATGCGGGGCTGCTGGCGAACCTGCCCAAGGATCTGGTCGAGGCGTTCCGCGCCTCGCATCGCCCCGCGCTCATCATGGGCGGCGGCGCGCTGGCCGTGCCGGGCCTGCATGGCGCGGCGCTGGCGGCGGTCGAGACGCTCGGGCTCGTCCGCGATGACTGGAACGGCTTCAATGTCGTTCACATGGCGGCGGCGCGCATGGGTGGGCTGATGCTGGGCTATGCCACGCCGGGCGGCGCGAAGGCGATCGCCAGGGCAGCGCCGAAGCTGCTGTTCCTCATGGGCGCGGACGATGTGCCGTTCGATCTCTTCGGGCAGAGCTTCAAGGTCTATGTCGGCCATCATGGCGAAAAGGGCGCGCATGCGGCGGATGTCATCCTGCCCGGCGCGGCCTATACCGAGAAGGCCGGCACTTATGTGAATACGGAAGGGCGCGTGCAGCGCGGCGACAAGGCCGTGTTCGCGCCCGGCGATGCGCGCGAGGACTGGACGATCCTGCGCGCCTTGTCCGATGTGCTCGGGCATCCCTTGCCGTTCGACAGCTTCGATGCGTTGCGTGCCGCCATGTATGCGGCCGTGCCGGCGCTGGCGGAAGAAGGGCTGGCCGATTATGGTTGGCCGGAAAATCTGAAGGACCTGCCGTCACTGCCGGCCGCGCCGTCCGGCGGGATCGCGCTGCCGATGAAGGATTTCTACCTCACCAATGCCATTTGCCGGGCCAGCCCGACGATGCAGCGCTGCTCGGCGGAACTGCTCCATGGCGCAGACTTCGCGGAGGCCGCGGAATGACCTCCTGGTTCCAATCTCTTCTCGGCACCGGATGGGGCTGGTTCGTCGCGAACCTCATCTACATCCTGCTGATCGCCCTGCCGCTGATGCTGGCCGTTGCGATGATCATCTATGCCGATCGCAAGATCTGGGCGGCCATGGCACTGCGGCGCGGGCCGAACGTGGTCGGCCCCTTCGGCCTGCTCCAGTCCTTCGCGGACGGCCTCAAGGTCTTCCTGCAGGAGACGATCATCCCGAGCGCGGCCAACAAGGGCCTGTTCCTGCTCGCGCCGATCATCACCTTCACGGTGGCACTCATGGCCTGGGCGGTGATCCCGTTCGATGCCGGGCTGGTGCTGGCCGACATCAATGTGGGCCTGCTGTACATTCTCGCGATCAGTTCGCTGGGCGTCTATGGCGTCATCATGTCGGGCTGGGCGTCCAACTCGAAATATCCCTTCTTCTCGGCGATGCGCGCATCCGCGCAGATGATCTCCTATGAAGTGTCGATCGGCTTCGTGCTGATCTCCGTCGTGCTCTGGTCGGGCAGCTTCAATCTCTCGACCATCGTCATGACGCAGAAGGGCTATTACGGCTTCCTCAACGGGCACGGCTTCAATCCGCTGCTCTTCCCGATGGCGGTTGTCTTCCTCATTTCCGCGCTGGCCGAGACGGCGCGCGCGCCGTTCGACCTGACCGAGGCGGAATCGGAGCTCGTCGCCGGCTACCAGACCGAATATAGCTCGATGAGCTTCGCGCTCTTCTGGCTCGGCGAATATGCCAACGTCATCCTGATGTGCGCGCTCAACGCCATCCTGTTCTGGGGCGGCTATCTGCCCCCGGTGGACTGGGCGCCGCTTTATCTGGTGCCGGGCATCATCTGGCTCTTCGCCAAGATCCTGTTCTTCTTCTTCGTGTTCAGCTGGGTGAAGGCCACTGTGCCGCGCTTCCGCTATGACCAGCTGATGCGGCTGGGTTGGAAAGTCTTCCTGCCCCTCTCGCTGTTCTTCGTTTTCCTCGTGTCCGGGTTCCTCATGCTGACCCGTTATGGAGCTGCCGGATGAGCGTTGCTCACCTCATCAAGTCGTTCACGCTCTGGGAGTTCGTGAAGGCGCACTGGCTGACCTTGAAGTATTTCTTCAAGCCCAAGGCGACCATCAACTATCCCTATGAGAAGAACCCGATTTCGCCGCGCTTCCGGGGCGAGCATGCGCTGCGCCGCTATCCCAACGGGGAAGAGCGCTGCATCGCGTGCAAGCTGTGCGAGGCGATCTGCCCGGCGCAGGCCATCACCATCGAGGCGCAGCCGCGCGACGATGGCTCGCGCCGCACGACGCGCTATGACATCGACATGGTGAAGTGCATCTATTGCGGCTTCTGCCAGGAAGCCTGCCCGGTCGACGCGATCGTGGAAGGCCCGAATTTCGAGTTCGCGACGGAAACGCGCGAGGAACTCATCTATGACAAGGCCAAGCTGCTGGCCAACGGTGACAAATGGGAGCGGGCGATCGCGGCGAACCTTGCCGCCGATGCCCCCTACCGTTAAGGCGCCGCGCAGGGACCAGAGGGGGACGTTTTGACCGTTCAAGTTCTCGCCTTTTACCTGTTCGCGAGCATCGTCGTGGCTTCCGCCGCGATGGTCATCCTCGCGCGCAATCCGGTGCACAGCGTGCTGTGGCTCATCCTCGCCTTCTTCAATGCGGCGGGGCTCATGGTGCTGCTCTCGGCGGAGTTCGTCGCGATGCTGCTCGTGATCGTCTATGTCGGCGCGGTCGCGGTGCTGTTCCTCTTCGTGGTGATGATGCTGGACATCGATTTCGCGGAGTTGCGGGCCGGTTTCGTCAGTTATTTCCCCGTGGGCGGCGCCATAGCGCTGGTGCTGCTGGTGGAGCTGGTGCTCGGCATCAGCGCCTGGCGGGCGGGCACGCTCAATCTGGGCCAGCGCGCCGCGCCGGTGCCGGATGCGACGCCGAACATCGAGGCGATCGGCCAGCTGCTCTATTCGCGCTACATCTTCCTGTTCGAGGCGGCGGGCCTGATCCTGCTGGTGGCGATGATCGGCGCGATCGTGCTGACGCATCGTGCCCGCGGCGGCACGCGCACGCAGAATATCGGCAAGCAGGTGCGCCGTCGCCCCGAGGAGGCGATCCGCAACGTCAATCAGCCCGTGGGGCAGGGGGTGGAGCTGTGATCGGGCGCTATTGGACTGGAGACGCGGCATGATCGGCCTTGCGCATTATCTCGTCGTGAGCGCGATCCTGTTCGTGCTGGGCGTTCTGGGCATCTTCATCAATCGCAAGAACGTCATCATCATCCTGATGGCCATCGAGCTGATCCTGCTGGCGGTGAACATCAATCTCGTCGCGTTCAGCGCCTATCTGGGCGATCTGGTCGGGCAGGTGTTCGCGATGTTCGTGCTGACGGTCGCTGCGGGTGAAGCCGCGATCGGGCTGGCGATCCTCGTCATTTATTTCCGTGCGCGCGGCACCATCGCTGTCGACGACATCAATCGCATGAAGGGCTGAGCGCGTGATCTCAATCATCGTCTTCGGTCCGCTGCTCGCCGCGCTCATCGCGGGGCTGGGCAATCGCGTCATCGGCAATGTGCCGGCCAAGATCGTCACCACCGGCGCGCTGTTCCTTTCGTGCGCGCTGTCCTGGGCGGTCTTCCTGCCGTTCCTCAGCGGCCATGGTTCGCAGTTCGTGGAGCCCATGTTCACCTGGGTGCGCTCGGGCACGCTGGACGTGAGCTGGGCGCTGCGGGTGGATACGCTCACCGCGACCATGCTGGTGGTCATCACCAGCGTCTCGGCGCTCGTCCACCTCTATAGCTGGGGCTATATGGACGAGGATCCGGACCAGCCCCGCTTCTTCGCCTATCTCTCGCTGTTCACCTTCGCCATGCTCATGCTGGTGACGGCCAACAACCTGCTGCAGATGTTCTTCGGCTGGGAAGGCGTGGGCCTGGCATCCTATCTTCTGATCGGCTTCTGGTTCCGCAAGCCATCGGCCTGCGCGGCCGCGATCAAGGCCTTCGTGGTCAACCGCGTCGGCGATCTCGGCTTCATGATGGGCATTTTCGGCATCTATCTGGTGTTCGACACCATCGACATCCCGGAGATCCTGGCCGCTGCCCCCGCGATGGCGGGCTCGACCATCGGCTTCCTCGGCATGCGGCTCGATACCATGACGGTGCTCTGCCTGCTGCTGTTCGTCGGCGCGATGGGCAAGTCGGCGCAGCTCGGCCTGCACACCTGGTTGCCGGACGCGATGGAAGGCCCGACCCCGGTCTCCGCGCTCATCCACGCCGCGACCATGGTGACGGCGGGTGTGTTCATGGTCTGCCGGCTCTCGCCGCTGTTCGAGACGAGCCATGTCGCGATGTCGGTCGTGACCATCGTCGGCGCCGCGACCTGCATCTTCGCCGCCACCATCGGCACGGTGCAGAACGACATCAAGCGCGTCATCGCTTATTCGACCTGCTCGCAGCTGGGCTACATGTTCTTCGCCGCGGGCGTGGGCGCTTACAGCGCCGCGATGTTCCACCTGCTCACGCATGCCTTCTTCAAGGCGCTGCTGTTCCTGGGCGCGGGCTCGGTCATCCATGCCATGCATCACGAGCAGGACATGCGCTATTATGGCGGCCTGCGGAAATCGATCCCGATCACTTTCTGGACGATGCTGCTGGGCACGCTCGCCATCACTGGCGTCGGCATTCCGGGCACGATCTTCGGGTTCGCCGGCTTCTTCTCCAAGGATGCCATCCTGGAGAGCGCTTATGCGGCCGGCGGCCATGGCACCGGCGCGTTCTTCGTGGGCGTGTTCGCGGCTTTGCTCACCAGCTTCTACAGCTGGCGGCTGATGTTCCTCACTTTCTGGGGCAAGCCGCGCTGGATCCAGAGCGAGCATATCCAGCATGCCGTTCATGACGCGCATGGCCACGGCCATGACGATCATGCCCATGAGGATCACGCGCACGCGCAGGCCTATGGCCACGCCAAGCCGGATGCGGACAATCCGCCCGCGCAGGAAGATGCCGGCCATGATCCGCATGGTCACGAGACCGGCGTGCATGCGCTGGCAGACGGGACGGGCGGCTATCATCCGCACGAGAGCCCGCTGGTCATGCTCATCCCGCTCATCGTGCTGAGCGTCGGCGCGGTGTTCGGCGGCTTCGCCTTCCATCACGCCTTCTTCGATGCCGAGGGCGGCGCGCACTTCTGGGCGGCCAGCACGCTGTTCTTCAACGAGCATCTCGTCCACGCCGCGCACGAAGTGCCGAAGTGGGTGAAGTGGTCGCCGTTCACGGTGATGGTCACCGGCCTCGCGATCGCCTGGCTCGCCTATATCCGCCATACGGACTGGCCCGCCCGGTTCACGGCGCAGTTCGGCCTGCTGTACGACTTCCTGCTGAACAAGTGGTACATCGACGAGCTCTATGACCTGCTCTTCGTGCGTCCCGCCTTCTGGCTCGGCCGCATCTTCTGGAAGGGCGGCGATCAGGGCGTGATCGATCGCTTCGGTCCCAATGGTGCGGCGGCTGTGGTCGTCGCCGGGGGCCGGGTCACCCGCGCCCTTCAGTCGGGCTATCTCTATTCCTATGCGCTGGTGATGCTGATCGGCCTCGCCGCGGCAGTCACCTGGGCGATCATGCCGAAATGAGCCAGAGCTTCCCCATCCTTTCGCTGATGCTCGCCGTCCCCATGGTCGGCGCCATCGCCTGTCTCTACGTCACGGCGCAGTCGGCGCGGTGGATCGCGCTCGTCGCGACGCTGATCGACTTCGTGCTCGGCGTGCTGCTGTGGATGTCCTTCGACCAGACGGCCGGGGCGCCCCAGTGGCAGTTCACCGAATATGCGCCGATCTTCGGCAAGTTCGCCTGGGCGCTGGGTATAGACGGCATTGCGCTCATGCTCATCGCGCTCACCGTGTTCCTGATGCCGATCTGCATCGGCGCGAGCTGGGACGCGATCCAGAAGCGCGTCGGCGAATATATGGCGGCGTTCCTGTTCATGGAGACGCTGATGATCGGCGTCTTCGCGGCGCAGGACATCTTCCTCTTCTACATCTTCTTCGAGGCCGGCCTCATCCCGATGTATCTCATCATCGGCATCTGGGGCGGCGCGGACCGGATCTACGCGAGCTACAAATTCTTCCTCTACACGCTGCTCGGCTCGGTGCTGATGCTCATCGCCATGCTGTGGATGGTGCGCGAGGCGGGGTCGACTGCCATTCCGGTGCTGATGGCCTATGATTTTCCGGTCGAGGCGCAATATTGGCTCTGGCTCGCCTTCTTCGCCAGCTTCGCGGTGAAGATGCCGATGTGGCCGGTCCACACCTGGCTGCCCGATGCGCACGTGCAGGCGCCCACGGCGGGCTCGGTCATCCTGGCCGGCGTCCTGCTCAAGATGGGCGGCTACGGCTTCATCCGCTTCTCGCTGCCGATGTTCCCGGAGGCCTCGGCCCATTTCGCCTGGCTGGTCTTCGCCCTGTCGATGGTCGCGGTGGTTTACACCAGCCTCGTCGCGCTCGTGCAGCAGGACATGAAGAAGCTCATCGCTTATTCGTCCGTCGCGCACATGGCGATCGTCACCGTGGGGCTGTTCGCGTTCAACCAGCAGGGGCTGGAAGGCGCCATGATGGTGATGCTGGGCCATGGCCTCGTCTCCGGCGCGCTGTTCCTCTGCGTGGGCGTCATCTATGACCGGCTCCACACCCGCGAGATCGATCGTTACGGCGGCCTCGCGATCAACATGCCGCGTTATGCGCTGCTGTTCATGCTGTTCACCATGGCCTCGGTGGGCTTGCCCGGCACGAGCAATTTCGTGGGCGAGCTGCTGGCGCTGACGGGCGTCTACCAGGCCTCGAGCTGGGTCGCGCTGGTCTGCACGACCGGCATCATCCTGGGCGCTGCCTATATGCTGTATCTCTATCGCCGCGTCGTCTTCGGCGATCTGGTCAAGGACGATGTGAAGGCGATGCCTGATCTTTCCCCGCGTGAGCTGGCGCTGCTGGTGCCCATCGCGCTCGCCGTGCTGTGGATGGGCGTCTATCCCGAGAGCTTCCTCGCGCCGATGCGCAACGACGTCGCGGCGATCGTCGCACGCACCGAAGCCGCGCGGCCGGAAGGCGATGCGAAGCTGGCCATGGGAGCGGCGGAGAAACAGGCGACGCATGACACTGCCGGGGAGGCGCACTGATGGACAGTCTCGGCGTTTTCGCCTCGGTTCTGCCCGAGATCATCCTGACCGTTTCGGGTCTGGCGCTGCTGATGGCGGCCGCCTTCTCGGGCGATCGCATTGCCGGGCTGGTGAGCTGGCTCTCCGTCGCCGCGCTGGTGGTGGCCGGCCTCGCGCTCGCGCATCCGGCCGTTCATGCCGGCGGCGAAATCTTTGACGGGCTGTATCGCGCCGATGCCTTCTCGGCCTTCGCCAAGGCGATGATCTTCGGCGCGGCCGCGGTCTCCATCGTCGTGGCGCCGCGCTTCTTCGAGCGGCAGGGCGGCCTGCGCGGGGAATATCCCGTGCTCATCGTCTTCTCCTCCATCGGCATGGCGATGATGGTCTCCGCGACCGATCTCCTCACGCTCTATGTCGGGCTGGAGCTGCAGAGCCTTGCCGCTTATGTGCTGGCGAGCTTCATGCGCCGGGACGTGCGCTCGGCCGAGGCGGGCCTCAAATATTTCGTGCTGGGCGCGCTCGCGAGCGGCATCCTGCTTTACGGCATGTCGCTGCTTTACGGCTTTGCCGGCTCCACCAGCTTCGCCGGCATCGCGCAGGCGATGGGCGGGGAGATGAGCACGGGCCTGATGTTCGGCCTGGTGTTCGTGCTGGCCGGCCTTGCCTTCAAGATCAGCGCCGTGCCGTTCCACATGTGGACGCCGGACGTCTATGAAGGCGCGCCGACCCCGGTCACTGCCTTCTTCGCCAGTGCGCCCAAGGTGGCGGCGCTGGCGCTCACGACCCGCGTTGCCATCAGTGCCTTCGGGCCCGGCGGCATCGCCTGGCAGCAGATCGTGATCTTCCTGGCGCTGGCCTCCATCGTGCTGGGCGCGGTGGCTGCCATCAACCAGTCGAACATCAAGCGACTGCTGGCTTATTCGTCGATCAACAATGTCGGCTTCGCGCTCATCGGCCTGGCCGCCGGCACGGCCGAGGGCGTCGCCGCGCTGATGAGCTATCTGTTCATCTATATCGTGATGACTGCCGGCAGCTTCGTGTGCGTGCTGCAGATGAAGGACAAGGACGGCAACCCGGTCGAGACGATCGCCAGCCTTTCCGGTCTTTCGCAGACCCGGCCCGGCCTGGCCGCCGCCTTCGCGATCTTCATGTTCAGCCTTGCGGGCATTCCGCCGCTGTTCGGCTTCTGGGCCAAGTTCCTGGTCTTCGATGCCGCCGTCGGCGCGGGCATGACGGCGCTGGCCGCCATCGGCATCGCGGCTTCGGTCATCGGCGCTTATTATTATCTGCGGGTGGTGAAGACGATCTACTTCGATCCGCCGGCCGAGGGCTATGCCGCCGAGCGCAGCATGGTGGATTACGGCATCATCGTCGTGTGCGCCGCGGTGATCGTGTTCGGCTATCTGCTCAATCCCGCGCTGGATCAGGCAAGCGCGGCAGCCGCAGCGTCGCTGTTCTGACCGGGCGCATCCGGCTCGTCCCGGAGACCGGCTCGACCAATGTGGACGTGCGCGCGCTGGCCGGCGATGGCTGGCCTGAGGGGCAGTGGCTGCGCGCCGAGCGCCAGTCCGCCGGGCGCGGCCGCCTCGGGCGGGGCTGGCTCAGCACGGCGGGCAATCTCCATGCCTCGACCCTGATCCGCCTGCGCCCCGGCGACCCGCCGCTTTCCGGGCTAGGGCTGATGCTCGGGGTGGCGGTGCATGCGGCGCTGTCCGGCCTGCTGCCGGAGGCGGATGTCCAGCTCAAATGGCCCAATGATGTCATGGCCGGTGGCGCCAAACTCGCCGGCATGCTGCTGGAGCGGGAAGGGGATGCCGTCATCTCAGGGATAGGCGTGAATGTCGCGCAGGCGCCCGCGCTACCCGATCGGCCGACGGCCGCCCTGGCCGATCTGCCCGGCGGCGCCAGCCTCACGGCGGCCGGGGTGCTCGATGCGCTGGTGCCTGCCGTGGATGTCTGGCTGGCGCGCTGGCGCACGGGCGGGCTGAGCGCCATTCTTCCCGAGTGGCAGCAGCGGGCGCATCCGCCCGGCACGCGGCTTCTCCTCTCCATGGGGGATGGCCAGCCGCTGGCGGGCCACTTTGCGGGGCTGGAGGCCGATGGCGCGCTCGTTCTGGAGACCGGCGATGGCGCGCGGCACATCGTTCACAGCGGCGACGTCGGCCTCCTCGATTGACTTTGCCCGCAACAGTCTGACAGGGACAAGCCATGCTTCTCGCTATCGATGCCGGCAACACCAATGTCGTTTTCGCGCTCGTGGATCGCGGGGAGATCCGCGCGCGCTGGCGCATCGCGACCGATCCCCGGCGCACGGGCGATGAATATGCCGTCTGGATCAACCAGCTCCTCGGGCTGGAAGGGCTGGCGATGGCGGATGTGACGGCGGTCATCATCTCCACCGTCGTGCCGCGCGCGCTCCACAATCTGGAAGTGCTGGCAGGCAAATATTTCGGGGTGACCCCGCTCATTGCCGGCCAGCCGCCGGTCGAGTGGCATATCAATGTCGACGTGCCCATGCCCCAGCAGCTCGGTGCTGATCGCGCAGTGAACGCCATTGCCGCTCATGCAGCTTATGAGGGCGATCTCATCATCATCGATTTCGGCACGGCAACCACCTTCGACCATATCGATTACAGCGGCGCCTATAAGGGCGGCATCATCGCGCCGGGCATCAATCTCTCGCTCGATGCGCTGGTCAGCGCGGCGGCCAAGCTGCCCCGCATCGCCATCGCGGCGCCCGCGGGCAAGAGCGTGATCGGCCGGACCACGGAAGACCAGATGCTGATCGGCGTGTTCTGGGGCTATGTCGCGATGATCGAGGGGCTGGTCGAGCGCATGCGCAAGGAAATCGGCCGCCCGGCCCACGTCGTTTCCACCGGCGGGCTCGCGGCCTTGTTCGACGAGAAGACCGACCTTTTTGATATCATCGTGCCGGACCTCACCATCAACGGTCTGGCCATCCTTTACGAGCGGAGCTTGAAGACAGGCATGACGAAGCCATGACGCCCGGCGAAGAACTGCTATTCCTGGCCCTGGGCGGGTCCGGCGAAATCGGCATGAACCTGAACCTTTATGGCTGTCGCGGCAAATGGGTGATGGTCGATCTCGGCGTGACCTTCGCCGACGCCTCCTATCCGGGCGTGGACCTCATCATGCCGGACACCGCCTTCATCGAGGAGCGGCAGAAGGATTTGCTCGGCATCGTGCTGACGCATGGTCATGAGGATCATATCGGCGCCGTGCCTTATCTCGCCGCCGAACTGGGCGTGCCGCTTTACGCGACGCCGTTCACGGCGGGGCTGATCCGCGGCAAGCTCGCCGAGGAGGGGCTGGAAAGCAGCGTTCCCTTGCATGTCATCCAGGAAGGCGAGGGGTTCGAGCTGGGCCCGTTCGGCTTCCGCTATGTCCCGCTCGCGCACTCGATCCCGGAAGGCAATGCGCTGCTGATCGAGACGCCGTTCGGCCGCATCTTCCACACCGGCGACTGGAAGCTGGACGACGAGCCCCAGCTCGGCCGCCCGAGCACGGCCGAGGAACTGCGCGCCATTGGCGACACGGGCGTGCTGGCGCTGGTCTGTGACAGCACCAATGTGTTCAATGCGGAGGCCAGCGGTTCGGAAGGGTCGGTGCAGGCCGATCTGCTGAGCACCGTGGCCGGCGCGCGCGGGCGCGTGGTCGTCACGACCTTCGCGAGCAATGCGGCGCGGCTGCACACCCTGGCCAATGTCGCGCGGCTCACCGGGCGCAAGCTGTGCGTCGCGGGCCGCTCGCTCGATCGCATCCTCAGCGTCGCGCAGAGCTGCGGCTATCTCAACGATTTCCCGCCGCTGCTGGATTTCGACGGGATCATGGCCGTCCCCCCGCGCGAGGCGATGATCATCGCGACCGGCGGTCAGGGCGAGCCGCGCGCGGCGCTGGCGCGCATTGCCGCCGGCCAGCATCCCATTTCGCTCGATGCCGGCGACACGGTGATCTTCTCCTCGCGCAAGATCCCGGGCAATGAGATCGCCATCGGCCGCATCCAGAACGCGCTGGCCGAGAAGGAAGTCGTCATGGTGACGGAGAGTCAGGCGCATGTGCATGTCTCGGGTCATCCCGGCCGGCCGGAACTGGCCGCGATGTACGAATGGATTCGCCCGGAGATCCTGCTGCCCGTCCATGGCGAGATGCGCCACATGATGGAGCAGGCCCGCTTCGGCGCCAGCGAAGGCATCGCGCGCACCATCGTCCAGAAGAATGGCGACGTGCTGCGGCTCGCGCCCAATGGGCCGACCAAGCTGACCGAGGTTCATGCCAGCCGTCTGGTGCTGGACGGCGACGTCATCCTGCCCGCCGATGGCGGCCCGATGAGCGAGCGGCGCAAGCTCATGCTCCATGGCCATATGAGCGTGGGGCTGGCGCTGTCGTCGGCGGGCAAGCTTGTGGGCGTGCCGGACATTCGCCTGCTCGGCGTGCCGATCGAGGAGGATCGCGAGCTGTTCCTGGAGGAAGCGCGCGCGGCGCTCGCCTCGACCGTCAGCGCCAAGGGGCGCCGGAGCGACATCGAGGCACTGCGGGAAGCGGTCCGCATTGCGGTGCGTCGCGTGGCGCTGGAATGGACCGGCAAGAAGCCGATCGTCAGCGTGTCGATCGTGCAGGCGGGCTGAGGGAGCGAGCGGATCATGCGGTTCACATCGCTCCTCGCGATCTATTTCCTGTTCTGGTTTCTCAGCCTTTTCATTGTGTTGCCCCTAGGGGTTCGCACGTCGGAGGAAATGGGCAAGGAGCGGGTGCCGGGGCAGGCGGAGAGCGCGCCCCACGAGTTCCGGCCCTGGCGGATCATCCTGCGCACGAGCGTCGTGGCCGCGGTGCTGTTCGCCCTGTTCTACGCCAACTATGTCAATGGCTGGATCACGGTGCGCAGCTTCGACGCCATCTTCTCCCCGCCCGCGGAATTCGCTGAATAGGCATAAAGTTGTTATATAACAGTGGCTTGATGGCGATATCTGGCAAGCAATCCGGGAATGGCGGTTGACCTTCGCTGACGGCCGGTTTTATGTGTCCTGATCTGTCCACTTCCCGCGCGAGAACGCCCGGGATTATAGGCACATACGCCCCTAAACCCGCTCGTCGAAATGTCCGGTAAAAACACCCTGTTGTGGGACGGGCGGCGGGGAGCCGCCGGAGCGGTCCACAAGGCCGCCCGAAGGGCGCGCGCGCCTAAAGCGTCGCTTCGATTTCCCGCGCGGCCTGATCGGGTTCCATCGCCTGCGTGATTGGGCGGCCGATCACCAGGATGGACGCGCCGGCATCCAGTGCCTCGCGCGGCGTGACGGCCCGCTTCTGGTCGCCCTTGGCCGCCCCGCTCGGCCGGACCCCCGGCACGACGAAGAAGCCGCTCGGCCAGAGCTTGCGGGCATAAGCCACTTCCGCGCCGGAACAGACGATGCCATCCAGTCCGGAGGCGCGGGCCAGCTCGGTCAGCCGCGACACCTGCTCGCGGGCCGTGCCGGAGACGCCGGTCTCGCCCAGGTCCGTGTCGTCGAGGCTGGTCAGCATGGTGACGGCGACGACCTTGGTATGGACGCCCGCCGCGGCCTTCGCGTCCTCCATCATCGCGCGCCCGCCCGAGGCATGGACCGTGATGATCGCGGGCTCGAGCGAATGCAGTGCCTGCACGGCCTTGGCGACGGTATTGGGAATATCGTGCAGCTTGAGGTCGAGGAAGATCGGCAGGCCGAACTTGCGCATCTCATGGACGCCGTGATGGCCATTGGCGCAGAAGAATTCCAGGCCGAGCTTGATCCCGCCGACATGGTTGCGCACGCTGCGCACGATGTCCTGCGCGCGGGTCAGAAGAGGCGTATCGATGGCGACGTAGATGATGCTGCTCATGGCTGGGCCGGGTCGGATCCTGTCGGAGGCGTATCGGGAGCGCTGGTGGGCGCGGGAGTGGTCGCGCGGGGCAGCGGCGCGGTGGGGGCCGCATAAGCCGAGGGAACCACCGCCGCAAGGGCCCGCTCGGCCGTGTCGAGCTTCCGGCGCAGACGCCAGTGCGTTGCCTTGTGCAGGGCCCAGAAAGGCAGCGAGCCGGCGAGGAAGGCCACGATCACGATCAGCGCCAGCTTGGTCTCAAGCTGCAGCCCGCCCCAGAGGTTGATTGTCACCGGGGTCCAGTTGGCAAAACTGAAGATCATGACGATGATCGCCAGCACGACCCAGAAAGCGGTTCGCAGGAACTGCATGGTTTCGGTTCTCCAGCGTGCTCTGTCCCTGCGGACCATAAGAGGGAAGGGGCCGGTTGCCTAGGGGCGTGATCGATATTCGGACGCCGCCCGCCAGGGAGCCTGTCTTCGCGTCTTGAGGAGCGATCTGAGGCCGGCATCGGACGAACAGTTCCGTCCGATGCCCGTCACGCGGGTCAGCCGGCTTCGCCAAACACCCGCGTGAAAATGGTGTCGACATGCTTGAGATGATAATCGAGGTCGAACAGCGCCTCCAGCTCGGCGGTCCCCAGATAGGCCGAGACGCCGGGATCGGCCTTCAGCAGGTCGAGCAGGGACAGCTTGCCGTCCGATTCCCACACTTTCATCGCGTTGCGCTGGACGAGGGCATAGCTGTCTTCCCGGCTCACGCCCGCCTGGGTGAGCGCCAGCAGCACGCGCTGCGAATGGATGAGCCCGCCCATGCGGTTCATGTTCTTCATCATCCGCTCGGGATAGACCAGCAGCTTGTCGATCACGCCGGTCAGGCGCCCCAGCGCGAAATCGAGCGTGATGGTGGCGTCCGGCCCGATGAAGCGCTCGACTGAGGAGTGGGAGATATCCCGCTCATGCCAGAGCGCGACATTCTCCAGCGCCGGCAGCGCATAAGCGCGCACCATGCGGGCAAGGCCGGTGAGATTCTCGGTGAGCACCGGATTGCGCTTGTGCGGCATGGCCGAGCTGCCCTTCTGGCCGGGCGAGAAATACTCCTCCGCTTCCAGCACTTCGGTGCGCTGGAGGTGGCGGACCTCGACCGCGAGGCGCTCGATGGATCCGGCAATGACGGCGAGGGTGGAGAAGAACATCGCATGGCGATCACGCGGGATGACCTGCGTGCTCACCGGCTCGACCGCGAGACCCAGCTTCTCGGCGACATGGGCTTCCACGCGCGGGTCGATATTGGCGAAGGTGCCCACCGCGCCGGAAATGGCGCAGGTCGCGACGTCTGCCCGCGCAGCCAGCAGGCGCGTCTTGCAGCGGCTGAACTCGGCATGGGCTTCCGCGAGCTTGAGGCCGAATGTCACCGGCTCGGCATGAATGCCGTGGCTGCGGCCGATGGTGGGTGTCAGCTTGTGCTCGAAGGCGCGGCGGCGGATCGCCGCCAGCAGCGCGTCCAGATCCTCAAGCAGGAGATCGGCCGCCCGCGTGAGCTGCACGTTGAAGCAGGTGTCCAGCACGTCCGAGCTGGTCATGCCCTGATGCATGAAGCGGGCTTCGTCCCCGACATTCTGCGCCACCCAGGTCAGGAAGGCGATGACGTCATGCTTGGTGACTGCCTCGATGGCGTCGATCGCCGCCACGTCGATCGTGGGGTTGGTCGCCCACCAGTCCCACAGGGCCTTCGCGGCGCTTTTGGGCACCACGCCCAGCTCGGCCAGCGCATCGGTAGCATGCGCCTCGATTTCGAACCAGATGCGAAAGCGCGCTTCCGGCTCCCAGATGGCGGTCATCTGCGGGCGGGCGTAACGAGGGACCATGGGCATATTCCTGGGCTTGGACGACGGGATGCGCGCCCCCTAGCAGGCAGGCGGGCGGGGGGCAAATGCCCGGGTGAGCCGGAGCCCAGGCCGGGTGTGCCATCCACCTGGAGGGCGTTTCGCCATGGCAAGGGCTCGATTCACCGCGTCCGCAGGGGTCATCCCGGAAACATGGCTCCCGATGGCCGTTTTGAGAGCAACGACACCGGGAAACCAACGCCCCCGACACGGGTGAAGGCGCCCCGGCACAGACTTCAAGACCGACGATGCAAGCATCGATTCACTTCAGAAGAACAGGAGTAGATGATGTCCAGATCGACCAAATTTACCTCGTCCCTCGCGATGGCCGCCCTGATCGCGGCCGCGCCGGCGGTGCTCCATGCGCAGACGACGGATGCGCCGATGAATCCGACCCCGGCGACCAATCCGACCGCCCCGGCCCCGACGGAATCCGCGCCTGCGCCCTCGACCATGGCGCCGCAGCCGAACACGACCGACATCCCGGCCAGTGAGCCCGCGACTCAGCCGGCGCCTCAGGCGCCTGCCCCGACGGCCCCTGCCCAGACTGCCGAGGCGCCCGTCCCCGCTGGCGAGCCTATGACGCAGCCAGCCCCTCAGGCGCCTGCGCAGACTGCGGAAGCGCCGGCTGAAGGCAAGCCCCAGGTCGTGGCCTTCGTTGACCAGCAGTTCCCGCAGGCGGACGCCGACGGCGACGGCTCGCTCTCTCCCACGGAGTTCGAGCCGTGGATCAAGGCGCTGAAGACGGCCGAACTCCAGTCCTCCGGCGGAACGGTCGATGAGGCGGAAGTGACCACTTATGCCAGCAACGCATTCGCGACGGCGGACGCAGACGGCAACAAGCTCGTCAGCAAGGATGAGCTGACCCAGTTCCTCCAGGGCTGATCCCGGAGGAACGACCCAATCCCCTGATGGGCGCGGAAAGGAGCCGGAGCATTCCGGCTCCTTTTTCGCGTTTCCTACATCAGGCCCTCGTTGCGCATCGAATAATGGCCGTCCGTCCCGATGATGATATGGTCGTGCACGGACACGCCGATCGGGCGCAACGCATTGATGATTTCGCGCGTGAACTCGACATCTTGCCGGCTCGGCTCGGGCGATCCGCTCGGATGATTATGAACGAGGATGAGGCTGGCCGACCCGAGCTCGACCGCGCGCTTCACCACTTCCCGGACGTAGACCGCCGCCTGATCGATCGTGCCGTCGCGCATATGATCGTCGCGCAGCAGCATGTTCCGGCTGTTGAGGTGGAGGACCCGGACGCGCTCGACCGACATGAAAGCCATGTCGGCCCGGAGATAATCGAGCAGCGCCTGCCAGCTCGAGAGCACCGGCCGTTGCACCAGTTCGCCGCGCAGCATGCGCAGGGATGCGGCCTGCACGATCTTGAGGGCTGCGATGCTGGTCTCGCCCAGTCCCGGCATCCGCTCCAGCGCTGCCCAGTCCGCTGTCAGCACGCCGCCGAGGCTGCCGAAATGGGCAATCAGGGCCTTGGCGAGCGGCTTGGTGTCCCGCCGCGGGATGGCGAGGGCCAGCAGATATTCGATCAGTTCATGATCGAGCAGTGCATCCGGGCCGCCTTCCGCCAGTCGTTCCCGCAGCCGTGCGCGATGCCCAGTGCCGTCATGCGTGGGCGGGGCCTTGCCCCGGGATCGTCCTTCGCTCATGAGTGTTGACGCTAGGCGCGGGTCGTAAAAGCGGCAAGCGGAATGACAAATACCGGGAAGGACGGCTGATCGACTTGGCCGAGGATGCCGAACTGCCAGAACAAGCCGCCCTTGCGCATGGCCGCCGCACCCGACTGGCACGATGGATCGGCGGGAGCGCGGCGCTCGCGCTCGTCGCCGCCGGGGGTGCGCTCTGGCTGGCCCGCAAGCCCATCGCGGACAGCTTCATCGCGCGCGAACTGGCCGCGCGCGGCGTGCAGGGCCGTTATCAGGTCACGCGAATCGGCCCGCGCACGCAGCGGCTCGACAATCTCGTCATCGGGGACCCCAAGCGGCCCGATCTCGTCATCCGGTCCGTCGAAGTGGATGTCGGCTGGAGCCTGACGGGCGCGCGCATCGCGGCGGTGCGGGCAAGCGGGGTGCGGCTGAGAGGGCGGATCGCGGACGGCGCCCTGAGCCTTGGTTCGGTCGATCGCTTGCTGGGGGAAGGCGGCGGGGCGAGCCAGCTGCCCGACTGGATCGTCGACCTGAACGATGCCCGCGCCGATATCGCGACCGATCAGGGGATGCTCGTCCTTGGCATGGAAGGGCGGGGGCCACTTCGCGCGGGCTTCTCAGGGACGATCAGCCTCGCCTCGACCGGCCTTTCGGTGGGCGCATGCCGGACCGGGCGGCTCATCGCCCCGCTTGATGTCACGACGCAGGAGGACGGCATCTGGCTCAAGGGGCCTGTGTCCACGTCGGCGGCGACATGCACGGACGCGGGAGTCACGCTCGCGACGCCGCGCCTCGGCGTCAATCTGCGCCTCGACCCGTCGCTTCGCAACCCGAGCGGCGCGATCACGCTTCATGCGGACGAAGCGCGGCAGGGCGATCGCGTGTTCGATCGCCTGTCCGGCCTGCTGGCCTTTTCCGGCAAGGATGGCGACCTGCGCGGGAGCGCATCGCTCGCCGCGACCGGTGCGGCCGTGGATGGCATCGACACCGGCTCGGTCAAGATCGGCGGCAATTTCGCGTTCCGGCCCGAGGCGCGCAATCGGGCGCTGGTCTGGCAAGGCATGGCGACGATCGACAATGCGCGCCCCACCCGTGGCCTGAAGCCCGAGAGAGTCGTCGCGGCGACGGCCGGCACTCCCGTCGAGCCACTTGCCCGGCGGCTGGCGCAGGCTCTGGACGCGCTTGGCAAGCAGAACCGGCTGACTGTGGGCGGGCAGGTCAATCTGCTCGGCGGGCGAGGCAATGCCCGGCTCGACCGTCTTGAACTGACCTCTGCCAGCGGGGCGCGCCTCTCCGCCGAGGAGGGCAGCGTGCTGCGCTTCGATTGGCCGACGGGCGCGATCGGCGCCACGGCTACTCTGGACATGCGCGGCGGCGGCTTGCCGGAGGGCCGTATCCGTCTCGCGACCGGGCCGCAGGGCGAGTTGCGCGGAACGGCGACGCTGGCGCCTTATGCGGCAGGCTCCGCGCGTCTGGCGCTGGCGCCGCTGACCTTCGCGATCGATGCCGCCGGGCGCGGCACCATGAGTTCCGCGCTGACGCTGGATGGTCCGCTACCGGACGGCGCGATCGAGGGGCTGAACATGCCGCTCAGGCTCCGCTTCTCGCCGCGCGGCGGTGTCTCGCTGGCGAGCGATTGCGTGCCCCTGCGCTGGCGTTCGCTGCGCAGCGCCGGCGTCGCGATCGATCCGGCCGGGCTGACCTTGTGTGGCGCCGAAGAGGGGCAGATCCGCACGGGACCCGTCCGGCTGACGGGCAGGATGGGCGACAATCGCCTGCTCTTCTCGACCCGGTCGGCCCGTTATGCGCTGGCGACAGGGCGGTTCGACATGGCCGCACCGGATCTGCGCATCGGTGCGGGGGAAAGCCCTGTCCGCATGGCCGCGGCCCGGCTGGCTGGCGCCATGACGGGCGAGGGCGGCTTTGCCGGGACGATCGAGGGCGGGGCGGGACGGATTGGCAGCGTGCCGCTCGATCTCGCCGACATCGCCGGGCGCTGGACACTGCGGAACGGCCGGCTGTCGGTCGACGGTGCGCTTCGAGTGAGCGACACGCAGGCCGATCGGCGGTTCAATCCGCTTGTCGGGGAGAATGTCCGCCTGACCTTCGCTGACGGCCGGATCGACGCGACCGGCACGCTGGTGCATCCGGTACGGCGGGAAACGATCGCCGCCGTGACGATCCGGCACGATCTGCCCAGCGGTGTGGGGCGGGCGGACTTCACGGTGAATGATCTGCGTTTCGGCAACCGCCTCCAGCCCGATGACGTCACGCCGCTGTCGCTGGGGGTCGTGGCCAATGTCGATGGCGTCGTGAACGGGCAGGGGCATATCCGCTGGTCGGGCACGGACGTGGCGAGCGAAGGCAGCTTCTCGACACAGGACATGGCCTTCGCCGCGGCCTTCGGCCCGGTGACGGGCTTTTCCACGAGCCTGCGCTTCACCGATCTGCTCGGGCTTCGCACCCAGCCGGGGCAAGTGATGACCATTCGCAGCGTCAATCCCGGCATCGAGGCGAATGACGGCGTGATTCGTTATGCGCTGCTCTCCAGCGAGGAGGCGGTCATCGAGGGCGGCCTGTGGCCCTTCTCCGGCGGCACGCTGGAGCTGCTGCCGACCCGCCTCGCGCTCGATTCGCGCAAGCCCCGCTCGCTGGATTTCCGCGTGGTGGGGCTGGATGCCGGCGCCTTCATCAACAAGCTGGAGCTGGAGAATGTGTCCGCCACCGGCACTTTCGACGGCTTGCTGCCGATGATCTTCGATGAGAATGGCGGGCGCATCGAGGGCGGGTTGCTGGTGGCGCGGCAACAGGGCGATGCGGCGCGCGTCCTCACGACCACCGAGGGACTGGATATCCCCTGCGACCAGAGCCGGCAGGCGGGCAATCTCTCTTATGTGGGCGAAGTGTCCAATGCAAAGCTCAACGCGGTCGGCAAGCTGGCCTTCGATGCGCTCAAGAATCTGCGCTATCGCTGTCTCGCCGTGCTGCTCGATGGCGCGATCGACGGGGAGTTCGTGACGCAGGTCCGCGTCAACGGCATCAACCAGGGCACGGAGGAAGCGCGAAAGAGCTTCCTTGCCCGACCGTTCCTCGGCCTGCCCTTCATTTTCAACATTCGCATCGAGGCGCCGTTCCGGGGGCTGCTCAATACCGCGACCGGTCTTGCCGACCCGACGCTGCACATCCGCAGGCAGCTCGACGAGGAAGCGGCGAGCAGGAAGGAAGCGCAAAGCGAGAGCGGGCTTGCCGTTCAGCCGCCGGACAGCGAAAAGGGTCTAGAAAGGGATCAGGAATGAGGCAGCGACCATGGTTGGAGTTGATGGAGCGAACGGGACTGATGCTGCTGCTGACAGGCGGCCTGTGCGCCTGCATCCAGGTGCGGGCGCCCGAGAAGCCCATCGAGATCAATCTCAACGTGAAGATCCAGCAGGAAGTCGTCGTGCGTCTCCAGCAGGACGCCAGAGACCTCATCGAGAACAATCCGGAGCTTTTCCCCAAATGACACGCATCTTCAGCAGGTCGAATCTCCTGAGCGGAATGCTCGCCGGGCTGATGACCTTGAGCGCGCCCGCAATGGCGCAGGACAGCGTCGTGAGCGCCGCGAAGGCAGCCGGAACCGTAGGCGAGCAGGCCGATGGCTATCTCGGCACCAAGGGCTCCGTGAGCGCCGAGGTGCGCGCGGCCGTCGATGCCCTGAACATCAAGCGCCGGGCGGCCTATACCGAGCTGGCCGCCAAGCGCGGCGTCACCGTCGCCGACATGGCGGCCGTCACCGGTTGCCAGACGCTCGCTGGCCGGGTCGCCCAGGGGCAGATCTACCGGATCGGCAACGGAGACTGGCAGACCAAGGGCGCCGGTCCGATCGCCCTGCCGGATTATTGCGCCGCAGCCGGCAAATAATCCCGCTCGATTCGCTGTTCTTTTGCGGGGGATTGCCAGCTTTTCTGCCGCATTTAGCCATTCCCACCGCTAGTGTTGACTTGCGGGGCTTCGCTTTCTACACGGGCCCCGCTTTGACGGGGGCGGCCCAGGCAAGTCATGCAGCGACGGTTTGTGTCCCCGGTGGCGCAAACGGGAGTGGGCATGATGAGCGAGACCGAACCCGAGCAGGACCCGATTGCCGAGGATAGTCGCATCAAGTCGCTCTCTGAGCGGCTGGATCGTGCTGAGGCGGTCGAGAAGGTCAGGACCGGTGCAGGCCGGACCGGGCATGCCGACGCGAATTATCGTCTCGGCAACCGGGTGCTTGCGGAACTGATCGGCGGTCTTGCCGGTGGTGCGCTGATCGGATGGGTCCTGGACCGGTTCATCGGCACGTCGCCCTGGCTCCTGCTGGCCTTCCTCTTTCTGGGGATCATCGTGGCCTTCAGGAACATCATTAGGATTTCGACGAAGCGTCCTGAAAAATAGGGCGCTTTCGTCATATCGCAGGCGTTTATTGGGAAGCAGACTGTGGCAGAACCCGGCAAGATCGACCCCATGCACCAATTCGCGATCGAGCCGATGTTCGGCACCGATCATCTCGCGATCGGCGGCTATAACATCGCCTTCACGAACAGTGCGCTCTGGATGGTCATCACGGTGCTCGTGCTCTGGGTGTTCATGCTCGGCGGCATGAAGCGGGAGCTGGTGCCCGGCCGCTGGCAGGCCGCCGTGGAATCGATGACCGGCTTCATCGCCAAGCTGACCGACGAGAATATCGGCAAGGGCGGGCGCAAATATGTGCCTTACATCTTCTCGCTGTTCATGTTCATCCTGTTCGCGAACCTGCTCGGCCTGCTGCCGCTCGGTCTGATCGGCCTGCATCCCTTCACCTTCACCAGCCATTTCACCGTCACTGGCGTTCTGGCGATCATGAGCTTCTCGATCGTGCTGATCGTGGGCTTCTGGAAGCATGGCATCAAGTTCTTCTCGCTGTTCATCCCGCACGGCACGCCGCTGCCCATGGTGCTGGTGATCTTCCCGATCGAGCTGGTGTCCTTCCTGTTCCGGCCCTTCAGCCTCGGCCTGCGACTCTTCGTCGCCATGATCGCCGGGCACATCCTGCTCAAGGTGCTCGCCGGTTTCGTCATCAATGCCTCCAATGCCAGCCCGCTCTGGGGCGGCGTGGTCGGCGTGCCCAGCTTCGCGCTGATGATCGGCGTTTCGGCGCTGGAAATCCTCGTGGCCGGCATTCAGGCTTATGTGTTCGCACTGCTCACGTCGCTGTACATTCACGACGCCGAGCATCTGCACTGATTTTTCAACCAACGACCAAAGCGATTTTTTGAAAAGGAGTTAAGTAACATGGACGCAGAAGCCGCAAAGCTGATCGGTGCCGGTCTGGCTGCTATCGGTGCCGGCGTGGCCGCGCTGGGCGTGGGCAACGTGTTCGGTTCGTTCCTCGAGAGCGCGCTGCGCAATCCGGGCGCCGCTGACGGCCAGCAGGGCCGCCTGTTCATCGGCTTCGCCGCCGCAGAGCTTCTCGGCCTGCTGGCGTTCGTCGTCGCGATGATCCTGATCTTCGTTGCCTGATCGCCCGCAAGACGATCGGACAATGATGGCGGATTCGGCGGTTGCCCTCGCAGGGCACCGTCGGACCGCGCAGACGGACAGGTGATATGCCTCAGATAGCCCAGCTTGCCGCAACCTACTCGTCGCAGATCTTCTGGCTTCTGCTGACTTTCGGGTTCGTGTTCTTCGTGATCGGCCTCGGTATGGTGCCGAAGGTGCAGTCCACGGTGGATGCCCGCGACAAGAAGATTGCCGATGATCTCGAGGCGGCTCGCGCCGGCTCGGCGGCGGCCGACGCCCTGGAAGCCGACTGGCGCGCCAGGGAGAATGAGGCACGCGCCGCGGCCCAGGCCCGCATCGCGCAGGCCAAGGCCGAAGCTGCCCGGAACCGGGAAATCGCACTGGCCAAGGCCGATGCGGCGGCCGGGGGGAAACTGGCCGCTGCGGAACGTGAGATCGAGGCCGGGCGCGTGAAGGCGCTGGGCGAGATCGAGGCGGTCGCGGCGGAAGTTGCGAGCGACATCGTGCAGCGCGTTGCCGGCGCGAATGTTCCCGCCGATATGGCGCTCCAGGCAGTGAAGGCGGTGATCTGACATGGCGAACGAAGCACCCGCAGCGGCAGCGGCTGAGGCCGCCGCCAGCGACAACGGATCGGTTGCCGTCCAGTATAATCTCGATCATGCCGATCGGATGCAGGGCATGGACGGAGAAGTCCATTCCGCCACCGAAGCCTTCGGTGGTCCGGCCGCGCATGGCGTTGAATCGTCCGCGCTCTGGATGGATGCCACCGGCTGGGTCAGCCTTTCCATGCTGGTCTTCCTGGCCATTCTGGTCTGGAAGAAAGTGCCCGCCCTGATCGGTGGCGCGCTGGACAAGAAGATCGCGGGGATCCGCGCCCAGCTCGACGAGGCTGCCCGGCTCCGCAAGGAAGCCGAGGCGCTCAAGGCCGAGTATGAGCGCAAGATCGCGACGGTCGCGCAGGAGGCGGATGCCATGCGCGTCGCTGCCGAGCAGGAAGCGGCCGATCTGATCAGCGCCGCCAGGACCGAGGCGGAAGCGCTCGTCGTCCGTCGCCAGAAGATGGCCGAGGACAAGATTGCCGCTGCCGAGCGTGCGGCCATCGCCGATGTGCGCGCCCGCGCCGCGACCGCTGCGACCGCCGCGGCTGCCACGCTGATCCGGCAGGCCCATGACGCCAAGGCCGACAAGGGCCTTGTGGACGAGGTGATCGGCAAGCTGGCGCACTGATCCGGCGCATGATCGTCATGAAAGGCCGGGCAGGGCGACCTGCCCGGCTTTTTCGTGCCTGGCGGCGCCCGGTGAGGCAATCCCGTCGCCGGCGCATTGCCCCCGCAGCGGCGCACGCCTAAATCGCCATCATGAGTGATCGTCCGTCATCCCCCAATCGCTTCAATGAGGAGAAGGCGACTTATGCCGTCCGTGGCAGTGAGCTGCCGGATGTCGAAGCCGGCGTTGCCGCGATCCGCGAGACGCTGAAGACGCTCGGCGCGCGGCCGGGCGTCTATCGGATGCAGGATGCCCGGGGCGACGTGCTCTATGTCGGCAAGGCTCGCGCGCTCCGCAATCGCGTCGCCAATTATACGCAGGTCGAGCGCCTCTCGAAGCGTCTCCAGCGGATGGTCTCGCAGACCCGCTCCATGACGATCGTCACCACGCAGAGCGAAGCCGAGGCGCTGCTGCTCGAAGCGCAGCTCATCAAGCGCTTCCGGCCCCCGTACAATGTGCTCCTGCGCGACGACAAAAGCTTCCCTTTCATCCTGTTGCGCGAGGATCATGATTTTCCCCGGGTGCAGCTCCATCGCGGCGCGCGGAAGATCAAGGGGCGCTATTACGGGCCGTTCGCCGGGGCGGGGCAGGTCCGCAAGACATTGAACGCGCTTCAGAAGCTCTTTCTCCTGCGCAGCTGCACGGACAGCTTCTTCAACAATCGCTCGCGCCCGTGCCTTCTCTATCAGATTCGCCGATGCTCCGCGCCCTGCGTCGGCCGGATCAGCGAATCCGCTTATGCGGAGCTGGTTTCGGATGCACAGGATTTCCTGGGCGGCAAGTCGACCCGGGTGCAGGCCAAGCTTGGCGAGGCGATGAACGCCGCTGCCGAGGCGCTCGATTTCGAGATGGCGGCCGTCTACCGGGACCGGCTCAAGGCCCTGACCTTCATTCAGGGCAGCCAGGCCATCCATGCCGAGGGGCTCGGCGATGCGGATCTTTTCGCATTGGCCAGTCGCAATGGCGGCATCTGCATCCAGGCCTTCTTCATCCGGGGCGGGCAGAACTGGGGGCATCGCGCTTTCTTCCCCGTCCACACTGCGGAGGTGAGCGAGGATGAAGTGCTGATGCAGTTCATGGCGCAATTCTACGAGGATGTGCCGCCCGCGCCGCTCGTGCTGTGCGATCGCGAACCGTCGGAAACGCTTCTGCTCGCCGAGGCGCTGAGCCAGCGGATCGGCCGCAAGGTCCGCATCGAGGTTCCGCAGCGCGGCGAGCGGGTCAAGCTCATCAGGCAGGCGCAGCGCAATGCCGAGGAAGCTCTCGAACGGCGGCAGGCTGAAAGCAGCGCGCAGGGCAAGGTTCTGGCCGAGCTGACCGATCTGTTCGGGCTGGAGGGGCCGCCCGATCGCATCGAGGTATACGACAACAGCCATATCCAGGGCACGAACGCGCTCGGCGCGATGATCGTCGCGGGGCCGGAGGGCTTCCGCAAGAATGCCTATCGCAAGTTCAACATCCGGCGCCCCGAAACCGTGCCGGGCGACGATTTCGCGATGATGCGCGAGGTGTTCGAGCGCCGCTTCGCGCGCGCCCAGGAGGAGGATCCCGAGCGCGAGACGGGCGAATGGCCGGACCTCGTGCTGATCGATGGCGGGCGGGGCCAGCTCAACGCGGCGCGCGCGGTCCTCGAGGAGATGGGCGTGGAGGACGTTCCCATGGTGGGCGTCGCGAAAGGGCCTCATCACGGGCGGGAAGGGCGCGAGGTGTTTCACCTGCCTGACGGAGGCGAATTCACGCTGCCGGTGAATCATCCGGTGCTGTTCTATCTCCAGCGGCTGCGCGACGAGGCGCATCGCTTCGCCATCGGGGCGCACCGGCAGAAACGCGCCAAGGCGATCACGGCGAGTTCACTGGATGACGTGCCCGGCATCGGCCCGGCTCGCAAGAAAGCGCTGCTCATGCATTTCGGCACGGCGCGCGCGGTGCGCAATGCGAGCCTCGATGATCTGCAGCGCGCGCCCGGCGTGTCATCCGCCGTCGCGCAGACGGTCTATGATTATTTCCATGGCTGAGAGCGGTACCGGCCCGCTCCCCCGCCAGCCGTCCTTTCAGTCCAGCACGATCACGACGATGCGGCGATTCTTCGCGCGACCTTCCGGCGTGGTGTTCGGAGCAACGGGCTGAGCCTCGCCATAAGCGATGGTGGACATGCGGTTGGCGCGGATGCCTTGCTTGTGGAGGAAAAGCATCGCGGCGTCGGCGCGGGCCTGCGCCAGCCGCAGGTTGCTGGCCGCGCTGCCGACATTGTCCGTATAGCCCTGGATTTCCAGGAAGACGTTGCGGTTCTCGGCGATCAGCTTCTGCGCGAGTTCGGCCAGGCCTTTCTCGGCCTCGCGGGACAGGGCGGCGCTCCCCGTCGGGAAATGCACTTTGTCGTCGCTCAGCACCACGGAATAGACGAACTTGCCTTCCGCGAGCTGACGGGCAGCCTTGGCGCGTTCGAGCGCTTCCTGCGCGGTGCGGTCAACGGCATCGATTCGGGCGTTCTGCCGGGCCTCCAGCGCGCCGATCTGCTCATTGACATAGGTTTTCGTGGCGCACCCGCCGAGAAGCGCGGCGCAACCGAGCGCGGCGAGGGCAGGCCGGAGAGCGACGAAGCGATGCGTCATGGCGGTCCTTCGAATGGTTGACGAGACTTTGAGGACAGAGTGTCACCAGCGGCACCACAATTGAAGTGCCGGTTGCCGCATCCCTGCGCCAGAATGACGCAGCGGGGGCATGATTGTCTCATGACGGCACAGTTTGCGACGCCTGCGCTCTGCCCGGTCTCGCGCGGCGGTCGGGATTGCGCGCGGGGTATTCGGGGTCGCGTTCGACACGGGCGAGGTTGATGCCGTCGCCGTTCGGCGCTAAGGGCGGCGCAACACGCGATCATACGGAAGTTTCCGCCACTCATGCTTTTCACCTTCCTCCTCGTCGTTCAGGCCATCATCGCTTTCGCGCTGGTCACGGTCATCCTGATGCAGCGTTCGGAAGGCGGCGGGCTGGGCATGGGTGGAAGCCCGTCCGGTCTCATGTCCGCGCGGGGCGCCGCAGACTTTCTGACGCGTGCGACGACCGTTCTCGCGGGGCTGTTCGTTGGCCTCAGCATCGTGCTTGCCGTGATCGCGGCGACGCAGCACCGGGCTGCCACGCTGGATACGTCGCTCGTGGGCCAGACGGCTCCCGCAGGCGATGCGGCGGGTGGCGCGCCTGCCGGCAATGATGCGCTTTCGGGCGCAGCGGCAGCGGCCGGCAATCGAGCGGAAGAGCCGGCGGTCCCGCTCGCTCAGTAACGCATTTCCGCATAATTTTTTCACCGCAGGCGGATTCGTCCGCTTGCCCTCCTGCTCGGGTTCAGCATAAGCCTCATCTCCCATGGCGCGGTTCATATTCATCACCGGCGGCGTGGTCTCCTCGCTTGGCAAAGGCCTTATGGCTGCCTCGCTTGCGGCACTGCTCCAGGCGCGCGGATTCAAGGTCCGCACGCGCAAGTTTGACCCCTATCTCAATGTCGATCCGGGCACGATGTCGCCCTATCAGCATGGCGAAGTCTATGTGACCGACGATGGCGCGGAGACCGATCTGGATCTCGGCCATTATGAGCGCTTCACAGGCGTCGTGAGCCGGCAGGCCGACAATGTGACGCAGGGCCGGATCTACCAGACGATCATCCAGAAGGAGCGTCGCGGCGACTATCTCGGCGCGACGGTGCAGGTGATCCCGCACGTCACGGACGAGATCAAGGCCTTCGCTCTTGCGGAGACCGGCGACGTCGACTTCGTGCTCTGCGAGATCGGCGGCACGGTGGGCGATATCGAAAGCCTGCCGTTCATGGAGGCGATCCGCCAGCTTCACAACGAGCTGGGACCGAAGCAATCCATCTTCGTGCACGTGACTCTGGTGCCCTATATCGCGGCGGCCGGTGAGCTGAAGACCAAGCCCACGCAGCACAGCGTGCGCGAGCTGACGTCGCTCGGCATTCAGCCGCATATCCTGCTGTGCCGGACCGAGCATCCGCTGCCGGATAGCGAGCGGGCCAAGATCGCGCTGTTCTGCAACGTGCCGACCGACGCCGTGATTCCCGCGCTGGATGCGAGCAGCATCTATGCTGTCCCGGCGCAATATCATGCCGAAGGGCTGGATGCCGCCGTGCTGCGGGCCTTTGACATCGAGGGCGCGCCCGCGCCCGACATGGCGCGCTGGATCGACATCATGGATCGCCAGCAGAACCCTGAAGGCGAAGTGACGATCGGCGTCGTCGGCAAATATGTCGGCCTGCCGGATGCGTACAAATCGCTGCACGAGGCACTGGTCCATGGCGGACTGGCGAATCGGGTCAAGGTTCGCATCCAGTGGCTGGATGCCGAACTCTTCGAGGAGGAAGAGAGCGACATTGCCGCGAGACTGGAGCCGATGCACGGCATTCTCGTGCCCGGCGGCTTCGGCGTGCGTGGATCGGAAGGGAAGATCGCGTCCGTGCGTTTCGCCCGCGAGCGTAACGTGCCCTTTTTCGGCATCTGCCTCGGCATGCAGATGGCCTGTATCGAGAGCGCGCGGAATACCGCCGGAATCGCGGGCGCTTCCACCACCGAATTCGGCCCGACGGACGAACCGGTCGTGGGCCTCATCACCGAGTGGATGAGCAAGGAAGGCCTCCAGAAGCGCACCGAGCAGACCGATCTCGGCGGCACGATGCGGCTGGGCGCCTATCCCGCCAAACTGGCCGGCAATAGCGTCGT
This sequence comes from Sphingobium sp. SYK-6, assembly GCF_000283515.1. Taxonomy (GTDB): domain Bacteria; phylum Pseudomonadota; class Alphaproteobacteria; order Sphingomonadales; family Sphingomonadaceae; genus Sphingobium; species Sphingobium lignivorans. Next base: position 2,472,203 of record NC_015976.1, on the reverse strand, counting down.
GGCCAGCATCTACGAGGCTGAGGAGATCAGCGAGCGGCACCGGCATCGCTATGAAGTGAATGCCCGTTATCGCGAGCCGCTGGAAAAAGGCGGTCTCATTTTCTCCGGCATGTCTCCCGACGGGCAATTGCCAGAGATCGTCGAGCGGCCGGACCATTCCTGGTTCATTGGCGTGCAGTTCCATCCCGAACTCAAGTCCAAGCCCTTCGATCCGCATCCGCTCTTCGCCAGCTTCATCGCTGCGGCGCTGAAGCAGAGCCGGCTGGTCTGACGCGTGGAGGGCCGTTCTCGCCGGGATTGGCGGGCAGGCTGTTATCCAGTGACGGAACCAGACCCGGGAAGCGAAGATGGCGATTCACGATCCGGCCTCTGAGGCGATGTGCTGGCGCGTGGAGGCGGCATGCCTCAACGCCTGGCCATCGCCCCGCCAGATCATCCTCGATGGCTGGCTCCTGCGGGCCTCGGGCGGGCCCACGAGGCGGCTGAATTCCGCCAATCCGCTCCATCGCGACGCGGCCGCGAGCGAGCCGCTGATCGAGGCCGTGGAAGCGTTCTACCAGTCGCTGGGGCGCACGCCGATCTTCCGGGTGCCCGACATCTCGCCGCCCATCGATGCCCTGCTGGCGGAACGGGGCTATGCAGCGGATGCGCATACACGAACCTTGTGGGCCGACATGGCCGATCTCCCCACGCAGCCCAACGAAGGCACGGAGACCGCGCTCATCCCACGTCCGGACGCGCGTTGGCTTTCGGCGCGAGATCGGCTGAGCGGCAATGATGATGCCGCCTGCCTCGCCTATCGGGAGACTGTCGCGGCGATCCTGCTGCCGTGCGGGTTCGCCATGGCCTGCCATGCGGGGGACATCAAGGCGGTGGCCTATGGCGCGCTGCAAGGCGATCTGCTGATCGTGGAATCGGTGGTGAGCGATCCTGCGGTGCGCCGGCAGGGATTTGCGCGACAATGTCTTTCGTCATTGTTCGGTTGGGCGCGGGCGAACGGTGCGCGGGCGGCAGCCCTGCAGGTGATGGCGGATAATGTGCCGGCGCTGGCGCTTTATCGGGGGCTGGGCTTCACGCGCGACCTCTACGGATATCACTACCGCATCAAGAGGGGCTAGCCGGGCATGGCGCTCCCCTCATGGAATGAAATGGGCGCCCGGGTTGCCCCGGACGCCCTTCATTTCTCTCTGACTGGTTTAGAGAGACGGTGAAACGGTTCAGGCGGCGTCCTTGTCGCTCTTGAGGTCGATGACCTCACCCTTGCCGTTGATGGCGATTTTGCGAGGCTTCATGGCGTCCGGGATTTCCCGGACCAGTTCCACGGTAAGCAACCCGTCGGACAGATCGGCGCGGTCGACGCGCACGAAGTCAGCCAGCTCGAAGCGGCGCTCGAAGCTGCGATTCGCAATGCCCAGATGCAGGAACTTGGCGTGATCGCTCTCGGCGACCTCGGCCTTCCTGCCGCTGATCTGCAGCAGGTTCTGCTGGGCGGTGATGTCGATCTCGTCCGCCTTGAAGCCGGCGACGGCGAGCGTCACGCGATAGCGGTCCTCGTCCAGCCGCTCGATATTGTAGGGCGGGTAATTATCGGCCTGCTGGAGCCGGGCGTTGTTCTCGATGAGATCGAACAGGCGATCGAAGCCGACAGTGGTTCGGCGATAGGGGGTCAAATCAAATCCACGCATCATCAAATCCTCCTTGTGGAGCGTGTTTGAACTGCGATGCCGGGCCCGCGGCGGGCGCCCGGGGCATCCGTCCGATCCCGAAGTGGCGACCGGACGTGAGGGAGATATGCGTGGTCCAGGCGGTTTCAAGAGGGCCGTTTTCAGATTCCGACACACCGGCTCAAGGGGCGGGAATGCTGCGCCTGACCTATGGAAAGGGGCCGCCGAAAAGCGTTCCGGGCAGGGGCGGACCGGCGGCCGGTCAATCGCGGGAGGACAGAAAACGATATCGCTGAAAGACTAAGCGCCCAGATCGTTGCCGATCCGGGCGCCCGTGGACGAATAATCGTCTCCCCCTTTGGTAGTCGTCTCAACGCGCCTAGCCGGCCCCCTCAAGCGGGTAGGCGGGAGAACGACATCCCTGAACCACGGCCTGCTATGAAGAGCCTGTGTTTCGAGAAGGAAGCTAAGCGAGCCGTCCGGCCCTGTCACGGGGCAAGTCGCGCCGCATGGAAATTGAACCGGCATCTGTGCCAAATCCGCAACAGATAGGGGCGTCCTCGATCTGGATGACACCACATCTCAGCATGAGGGCGGTCGGCGGCCATGCGTTGATCTCGGATCGGGCCACCAGGAGGGGTCATTTTGGGCATGCAGGCGACGGGGCCCAGCTCTTCCTCTCCGCGCCAACTTCGCGTTTCCGCTGTCCTACACGCACCGCGCCATGGCAGCCCTGCCGACTACCTCTTCCCATCGGCGGAGACAGACACATGAACGGCTCTTTTTCATTGAAGCGTTCCCTCGTCCGCGCACTGAGCGGCTTGCCCGGGACAGGCTCCGGCATTCGCCGCATCGGTCCCGCCGCAAAGTGCATGGAACCGGAAGATGACAGGGACGTGTCGTCATCTTTGTAAACTTCCAGCGTGGAGTGCCATGTTGGACCGGGACGGATAGCCCGTCCCCGAGCCCCCGCGCTGCCCATCGCCATGAGTACCCGTCGTCGCCACGGCTCCGCGAATCAGCCGGACCGGCCGGCTCGACTTCCGGGAACTGCCCTTGCGACCCGGGCTACTATCGGAGAGGCCGCACGGATGGCCGGGAACGTGCGCGCCGGCGTGCAATCCGGAATGAACGCTCAGTACGCTTGCCACCCGGGCCGGCGAGCCATAGAGGTGAGCATTCCCTCGTTTCAGAGCTGCCCGCAGCATTATGATCCTTGCCCGTTATGAACGAATGATCGCCCGGCGATACCTGCTGCCGGGCAGGGGGGAAGGCTTCATCTTCGTCGTTGCGTCGATCAGCCTGGTCGCCGTGATGCTGGGCGTTGCGGCGCTCATCGTCGTGATGAGCGTGATGAACGGGTTTCGCGCGGAGCTGTTCGACAAGATCGTGGGGCTGAACGGCCATGCGGTGGTGCAAGGCTATGGCGGTCGGCTGGACAACTGGCAGGCGATTGCCGAGCAGGCGCGCAAGACACCAGGCGTTACCAGCGCCACCCCGCTGATCGAGCAGCCGCTGCTGGCGATCTTCAATGGCCGGGTGGAAGCGGCTCTGATCCGCGGCATGACGGAGAGCGATATCCGCGAGAACAGCGCGCTCGGCAGCAAGCTGGTCGCCGGCTCGCTCGATTCGGTTCGTGCCGGCAGCGGCAAGGTGGCGATCGGTTCCCGCCTCGCCGAGAATCTCGGCGTCAATGTCGGCCAGACCATCAGCATCATCAATCCGGCGGGCCGCTCGACGCCATTCGGCACCGTGCCGCGCCAGCTTCCCTATGAGGTGGGCGCGATCTTCGAGATCGGCGTCTATGATTATGACAAGGCGTTCATCATCATGCCGATGGAGGATGCGCAGCTCCTGCTGCTGATGGGCGATCAGGTCGGCATGGTGGAAGTCCAGACCGTGGATCCCGACCGGGTCGGAGAGATCCTCGCGCCGCTCGCAAAGCAGGTGGAAGGCAAGGCGCTGGTGATCGACTGGCGACAGATGAACTCCAGCCTGTTCGAGGCGCTGCAGGTCGACCGGGTGGTGTCGTTCGTCATCCTTTCGCTGATCATTCTGGTCGCGGTGTTCAACATCCTGTCCTCCCTCATCATGCTGGCGCGGGCGAAGACGCGGGACATCGCCATCCTGCGTACGATGGGCGCGACATGGCGCGGGCTCCTGCGCATCTTCGTGACGGTCGGGCTGGCGATCGGCGCCACCGGCACGCTGGCGGGCGCAGCGCTCGGCTTCATCATCCTGCATTTCCGGCAGGGAATCCTCGATGGCGTGCAGTTCCTCACCGGCCAGCAGCTCTGGGATCCTTCGATCCGCTTCCTGACCACGCTGCCGTCCAAGCCCGATCCGGTGGAGATCATCGGCATCTGCCTCATGTCCATCGGCTTCTCCTTCCTCGCTACGCTTTATCCGGCGCTGAAGGCCGCCAACACCGATCCGGTGCAGGTGCTGCGCTATGAGTGAAGTCCTTTCCGTCACCGCGCTTTCGCGCAGCTTCACCCAGGGCGGCGCCCGGATCGATGTGCTGCGCGGTGTCGACCTCACGGTTGATGCGGGGGAAATCATCGCGCTGCTGGGTCCTTCCGGCTCCGGAAAGTCGACCATGCTGCAGGCGATCGGCCTGCTGGAGGGCGGCTATGGCGGCTCCATCCGCCTGTGCGGCGTGGAAGTGGCGAAGGAAGGCAATGAAGGGCGCACGCGCCTGCGGCGTGAGAAGCTGGGCTTCGTCTACCAGTTCCATCATCTCTTGCCGGATTTCACCGCCATCGAGAATGTCATCCTGCCCCAGCTCATTCTCGGCCGGGGGATGGACGAGGCGCGGGCGCGGGCGGAAAGCCTGCTCACTGATCTGGGTCTTGCGCAGCGGCTCGACCACAAGCCAAGCCAGCTTTCCGGCGGGGAGCAGCAGCGCGTGGCCGTGGCGCGCGCCCTCGCCAACCGGCCCGCGCTGGTGCTGGCGGATGAGCCCACCGGCAATCTGGATGAGCGCACGGCCGATGTGGTCGTCGACGAGTTCATCCGGCTTGTGCGCGAACAGGGGTCGGCGGCGTTGATCGCCACGCATAATGAGAGGCTCGCCGCGCGGATGGACCGGATCGTGCGCCTGCACGACGGGCGACTGGACTGAGGCGACAGCGCCCACCCGTCTGGTGTATGACTGTGCCCCGGAGCGGGCGACCATGAATGTGTTCGAGCGCAAGGAGAGAGAGCATGGCCACTATCGTCATCACCGGCGCCAATCGCGGCATCGGCCTGGAACTCGCCCGCCAATATGCGGCGGCCGGGAATATCGTGATCCGCGCCATGCGGGGGACCGACAAGGCGGAAGAACCCATCGGCGAGACGCTCGCGCTCGATGTGAGTGACCCGGCCGGGATCGCGACCTTCGCGGCGGCATTGGAGGGGCGGGCGATCGATCTGCTCATCAATAATGCCGGGATTTCCGGCCCGGCCCGGCAAAGCGCGACCGATATGGATTTCGACGGCTTCGCGCAGGTTCTTGACGTCAATGTGCTTGGCCCGCTGCGCGTGACGCAGGCGCTGCTGCCCAATCTGCGCAAGGCGCCTGCCGGGAAGATCGCGGTCGTCTCCAGCCTGATGGGGTCGATGGCCTCCCCGCAGTCCGGCCATGTCGCCTATCGCGCTTCGAAGACGGCCGTGAACAAGGTCTTTCAGTGCCTTGCGGCCGATCTCTCGGCGGAAGGCATCGCGGTGGCCTGCCTGCATCCGGGCTGGGTGCGCACCGACATGGGCGGCGCGGGAGCGGATATCGACGTGGCGACCAGCGCCGGGGGCCTGCGGGCCGTGCTGGACGCGCTCGATGTCGCCAGGACCGGGCGATTCTGGAACTATGACGGCAGTGAACTCGCCTGGTGATCCCTCGCTGGCCTTGGGCTAGATCATTGCCGGCGTTTGATTTTTGAGAGCAGGCCTGATCCCGATCTAACCCGCCCGGGGCGATGCAGCCGGGACCTCAAGCGTGACCGACACGCGGTCGCCGACCGAGATGTCGAGCTGCGCGCGCACTTTGTCCCTGAGCGGCAGATAATAGCTGCCGTCCCTCGGGAAGAGCGATGTCTCGAACGTCACATCCGCGATCGTCACTTTGGCGGGGATCATGCCCCAGCCATAGCTGACCGCGCGACCGGCTTCGCGAAGCGCCTGCGCGTCATGCAGGGGCACTGCGATGAAGACATAAGGCGCCGGGCCGCGCCAGGAAATCACCTCCGCTTCGAACGTGAAGCGCAGGCGTTCCGCCTCATGTGGCATCGCGGGTTCAGCTCTTGCCGAGCGTGGCGAGCTTGCCCTGATCGATGCTGGCGACGGCGGCCTTCAGCTCATCGATGCTGGCGGCATCGCCTTCCGCCTCGATGATGAAGCGCTTGCCCACGATCGTGGCGAACTTGCCGTCGCCAGCGGAGCGATCCCATTTCTCGATCACCAGATTGCCGTCGACCGTGCTGGTGCGCTCATAGCCATCGGCATCTTCCCGGTTGGCTTCCACCCCGAAGGCGGTGGCCATGCCTGCCCATGCGCCCGCGATGGTGATGTCCGCGATCTTGAGCGTGAACCGCCTGTCGCCCGCCTCATATGTGCCTTCAGCCGTGCTGCCGGGACCGGCGCGGGCGCTTTCGACTGCGACGCGCTGGTAGGCACCGATGCTGGCGGGCAGCAGGGACTGGAGATCGGCGGGCGCCGCTGCCGTCACATTGCCCTCTATGGCGCTTTCCATGTCCCGGCCCGCCTGCTCGATCTTGTCCGTATCGAACGTGCCGACGCCGGGGATGGAAATGCTGCCGCCGCCCTCCGAGACCGACGGCGAATCCCAGGAGGACGCGCCGAACATGCCTCCGATCGCCCCGACGATCGCGGCGGTCACGAAATAGAGCAGGATCGCGCAGATGACGGTGACGATGGTGTAGGTGAGCGCTTTCTCGCCCGGCACCTTCATCATCGGCGCGGCACCGACATAGAAGAGGTAGAAGGAATAGAGACCGACGATGCCGAGCAGGGAAAGCGAAGGGACGAGGCTGAAGATACCGGCGAGCCAGCTTGCCGTCATGGAATAGACCACGAGCTTGAAGGCATTGCGGGAACTGCTTTCGCCGCCGAAACTGGCTGCCAGCTTGTTGGCGATGAAGCTCAGCACGAAGATTCCGACCAGCGACAATATGTAGCCGCCAACGGCAATCGACAGGCTCCCCATGATGGAAGGGCGGAAGCTGATGCCGAACGCGCCGTAGCCGAAAATCTGCCCGCCCAGAAAGCTCGCCACGGGGCCGATGGCGGCCAGTGGCACGGCATAACGCGTGAAGACCTCGCCGCTGGGCGTCGTTTCGCGCGCGATGACCGGCCATTCATCCCTGGGCTTGAGAATGATTGCCTTGGCGCGGGCGGCGATGTCCCCGCCGGGCCCTGCGGGCGTTTCCACTGTCATGACATCGTCTCCCCCAAAACGGATATGATCAGCGCTCATTTGGACCATGAATCGCCGCAAGTGGCAAGTTTGCGCGCGCGGATGGGTAAAAGCCTGTGGACAAGTCGTCTCGCGGGCAAGCCATGGGTTGTCAGCGCCGGTCCGCGCGCCACATAAAGGGCCTGCCATGCCCCATGCGCCTTATGCCCCGCTTCGCAATCTATCGGCCTATACGCTGCTTGAAGGGGCGATCGCGCCAAAGCAACTCGCGGCGCGGGCGAAGGAGCAGGGCTTTCCGGCCGTTGCGCTGACGGACCGCAATGGGCTCTATGCCGCCATGTCCTTCTCCGACGCGGCCGCCAAGGCCGGTGTCCAGCCCATCATCGGCGCCACATTGTCCATCGCGCGGCCGGGCCGTCCGGATGGTGCCCCGCTGGTGCTCGACTGGCTGGTCCTGTTGGCGCAGGACGAAACGGGCTATGCCAATCTCTGCGCGCTGGTGAGCCAGGCGCATGTCGACCGGCCGATCGAGGCGGATGCGCATGTCGATTTCGAGGCTCTGGCACGGCATCATGAAGGGCTGATCTGTCTGACCGCCTCGGGCGAAGGCGCGCTGGCGCGGCTGATCGCGGAGGACCAGCCCGACGCGGCCCGGGCCTGGCTCGACCGACTGGAGGCGCTGTTCGGCGACCGGCTCTACATCGAGCTTTCGCGCACCGGCGACCCGGTGATGGAAAAGGCGGAGCCCGCACTGCTCGACCTCGCTTATGCGCGGGGCCTGCCGATCGTCGCCACCAATCCCGCCTGCTATGCCGATGCCGGCTTCCATGGCGCGCACGACGTGCTGCTGTGCATCGCCAGCAGCAGCTATGTCGAGAGCGACGAGCGTCCCAAAAGCTCACCGGAAAGCTGGATGAAGCCAGCGGACCAGATGGTCGCGCTGTTCGATGACCTGCCGGAAGCGATCGCCAATACGCTGGTCGTGGCGCAACGCTGCGCGGTCATGGCGCCAAAGCGCAAGCCCATCCTTCCCAGCCTGGCGGGAGACCGCGCCGGCGAGGAAGCGCAGCTGCGGCAGGACGCCATGGCAGGGCTGGAAGCGCGGCTCGCAGCGCTGGACATCACGGACGAGGCCGCGCGCCGGCCCTATTTCGAGCGACTCGAATTCGAGCTGGGCGTCATCATCCAGATGGGCTTCCCCGGCTACTTCCTCATCGTTGCCGATTTCATCAAATGGGCCAAGGCGCAGGACATTCCGGTGGGGCCGGGGCGTGGATCGGGCGCGGGTTCCGTGGTGGCCTGGGCACTCACCATCACCGATCTCGATCCGCTGCAACTCGGCCTGCTGTTCGAGCGCTTCCTCAATCCCGAGCGCGTCTCGATGCCGGACTTCGACATCGACTTCTGCGAAACGCGGCGTGGCGAGGTGATCCGCTACGTCCAGCAGAAATATGGTGCCGATCATGTCGCGCAGATCATCACCTTCGGTACGCTGAAGGCCCGCGCGGCGCTCAAGGATACCGGCCGCGTGCTGCAGATGGGCTATAATCAGGTGGACCGCCTGGCCAAGCTGGTGCCCAACCACCCGACCGATCCCTGGACGCTCGAGCGCACGATGAACGGCTCGGCAGAGTTCGTCGCGGAGTACAAGGCGGACGGCCAGATCAAGCGGCTCGTCGATCAGGCACGGATGCTGGAGGGCTTGCCGCGCAACAGCTCCACCCATGCCGCCGGCGTGGTGATCGGCGACCGGCCGCTTTCCCAGCTCGTTCCGCTCTATCGCGATCCCAAGTCCGACATGCCGGTCACGCAGTTCGACATGAAATATGTCGAGACGGCGGGGCTTGTGAAGTTCGACTTTCTCGGCCTCAAGACGCTGTCCGTGCTCCAGCGTGCGGTGCAGCTGCTGGCGAAGCGGGACATCCATGTCGATCTCAACGCGCTGAGCTGGGACGACCAGAAAGTCTACGACCTGCTCAAGCGCGGCGACACGGTGGGCGTGTTCCAGCTGGAATCGGAAGGCATGCGCAAGACGCTCGCGGCCGTCCGTCCCACGAACTTCGGCGATATCGTCGCGCTCGTCTCGCTCTACCGGCCGGGCCCGATGGACAACATCCCGCTCTTCGGCCGACGCAAGAACGGGCAGGAGGACATCGAATATCCGCATCCGCTGCTGGAGCCGATCCTGAACGAGACCTACGGGATCTTCGTCTATCAGGAGCAGGTGATGCAGGCGGCGCAGATCCTCGCCGGCTATTCGCTCGGCGGCGCCGATCTGCTGCGGCGCGCGATGGGCAAGAAGATCAAGGCGGAGATGGACGCGCAGCGCGTCACCTTCGTCGAAGGGTGCAAGACCAACAATATCGACAAGAAGAAGGCCAACGAGCTGTTCGACTTGATCGACAAGTTCGCAGGCTACGGCTTCAACAAGAGCCACGCCGCGGCTTATGCGCTGCTCGCCTATCAGACGGCCTGGCTCAAGGCGCATCACCCGGCCGAATTCTATGCCGGCTCCATGGCCTTCGACATCCACCAGACCGACAAGCTCTGCGTGTTCGTGGACGACATGCGCCGCATGGGCGTCCCCTGCCTGGCGCCGGACATCAACCTGAGCGACGCGGACTTCACCGTGGAGCCTGATCCCGCCGGGTCCGGCCAGATGGCGGTGCGCTATGCGCTGGGTGGCCTGAAGGGCGTGGGCGAGAAGGCCATGGAAACGCTGGTCGAAGCACGCGAACAAGGCGGGCGCTTCCGCGATCTCGATGACCTGGCGGGACGGATCGAGCCGCGCCTGCTCAACCGGCGCCAGCTCGAAAGCCTCGCGGCTGCGGGCGCTTTCGATTCGCTTGGTCTGGACCGCGCGGTCGTCCATGCCGCCGCCGAGACCATCCTCTCCGTGGCTGCCAAGGCGGCCGAACAGCGCGAGAGCGGGCAAGGGGGCCTGTTCGGCGGGGACGATGCCGCGCATGCCGATGTGCCGCTGCCGACCGATGCCGTCTGGTCGCAGAGCGAGCGGATGGCGCAGGAGAAGGAAGCGTTCGGTTTTTACTTCTCCGCCCATCCCGTGGACCGTTATCGCCAGATCAGCAAGGAGCGCGGCGTGCGCACTTATGCCGAGCTGTGCGGGCAATCATCCGGCCTGGGGTCGGGCGAGCGCAACCAGGCCGCGATGGCGGCTCTCGTGGAGGAAATCCGCTGGCGCGACACGCGCCGGGGCGGGCGCTACGTGGCTGCCACCTTCTCTGACAGCAGCGGCCAGTTCCAGGCGAGCTGTTTCGACGAGGAGGGGTGCAAGCTGCTCGCGCGGCTGCATGAGGAGAATGAATGCGCGCTGCTCGGTGTCGAGCTGGACCGCCAGCCCGGTGAGGAAACCCCGCGCGTCACGGTGCGCAATGTCACGCCCTTCGCGCGCGTGGCCAGCGTGGCCAAGCTGCGCATGACGGTGAGCGTGGACGCCGTGGAAGCCATCGCGCCGCTGGCCGGCATGCTCTCCGGCCGGCGTGGCGGGCGCTCGCGCGTCGAGATCACGACGCCCCTGCCGGAAGGCGGCGACGCGATCGTCTGCGTGGGCGAGGATTTCCAGCTCGATGGCGAACTTGCCGAGCGCATCGAAGCGATCGCAGGCGTGCGCGCGGTCGTCATGACGCCGATCGGCCCGCAATTGCGCGTGGTGGCTTGAGCTCGCCTGCGGTGCTGGATGGGCGGCGGGAGCTTCTATTCGCTCAGAAGAGCCGCAACTGGTCGCCCGGCGGAATGAACAGGTCGCGTCGCAGCGTGATGCGTCCGTCCGCGAGCCCATGGCGCCGCCGCGCCTTGTCGAACCGCATGCGGATGAGATCGGCATAAGGGCCCGACCCCCGCATCCGGCTGCCGAAGTCCGGATCATTGTCGCGCCCGCCCCGGATCGACTGGATCAGGTGCATCACTTTCCCGGCCCGGTCCGGAAAATGGACGTCCAGCCAGTCGCGGAACAGCGGCGCCACCTCGAAGGGAAGACGCACCGGGATATTGGAGACCGAGCGCGCGCCCGCTGTCACGGCCGCTTCCACCAGCGCCTCGATCTCCGCATCGTTGATGGCCGGAATGATCGGGGAAACGCAGGCATTCACCGGCACGCCAGCCTCGCTCAAGGCGCGGATCGCGGCGAGGCGCTTGCGCGGATGCGGCGCGCGGGGCTCCAGCTTTCGGGACAGCGCCGCATCGAGACTGGTCAGCGAAAGAGCCACCGCGACGAGACCATCCGCCGCCATGGGCGCGAGCAGATCCAGGTCGCGCGTCACGCGGTCCGACTTGGTGGTGATCATCAGCGGGTGGCGGCATTGCGCCAGCACCTCGATGCAGGCGCGCGTCACGCGATAATGCCCCTCGATCGGCTGATAGGGGTCCGTATTCGTGCCCATGGCGATGGGACGCACTTCATAGCCGCGACGGCCCAGTTCCTTGCGCAACAGGGCGGCCGCGTCCGGCTTCACGAACAGCCGGCTCTCGAAATCGAGGCCGGGCGAAAGATCGAGCCGGGCATGGCTCGGCCGCGCGAAGCAATAGATGCATCCATGCTCGCAACCCCGATAGGCGTTGATCGACTGGTCGAATCCGATATCGGGGGAAGTGTTGCGGGTGATGATCGTGCGGGCCTGCTCTTCCGTCACCGTCGTGCGCAGGGGCGGCGGGGCATCCTCTGCATCGTTGCACAGGCGATCAAGCCAGTCGCCGTCATCCTGCCGGATGGGCAGGGCAAAGCGGGATGAACCGGCGTTGGACGGGGCGCCACGGCCCTTGATCGCGGACATGGCTGCAATAGAACATATCAAGAACATTTGAGCAAGCGCTGATCCATCAGGCGAAGCGGGCCCGTGGCGCTTGCTTCGCTGTGACCGACAAGGTAGGTTCCCTTTTCGTTCCTCCCGAAGCAGGTGATCCGTGTCTCCATTCGCTCTTGTCGCCGGCCTTGCCGCCATGCTGATCGGCCTTGCCGTGGGATGGCTGCTGCGGAGCCGTCTGGCGGCGGGCACGGAGGCGGAGCGCGCCGCGCTGGCCGGGCGCCTCTCGACGGCTGAGGACATGCGCAATGCCGCGCTGCGCGATCTTGCCGTCGCGACGGAAAGGGCGACGCAGGCGGAGGCGTTGCGCGCGCGGCTCGAGCAGACGGACGAAGCACTCGATGCGGCCCGGCGCGAGCTGGCTGCCATGCGCGCCGATCATGCCGCGCGGACCGAGGCATTCGCGGCGCAGATCAAGGCGCTGCAGGAAGCGCGCGAGCAGCTTTCCGCACAGTTCAGCGAGACGGCGGGCAAGCTGCTGAACGAAGCGCAGCGCGCGCTCATCGAGCGGGCGGACCAGCGCTTCCATCAGGCGCATGAGAAGAGCGAAGCGAGCCTCAAGGCGCTGCTCCAGCCCATCGACACCACGCTCAAGCGCTATGAGGAAGGGCTCGGCCGGGTCGAGAAGGAGCGGGTGGACAGTTACGCCGCGCTGCGCGAGGCGGTGGAGCTGGTGCGCGCGGGACAGGGGCAGGTGCGCGATGAAACCGCACGGCTGGTGAATGCGCTGCGCTCCAGTCCCAAGGCGCGGGGGCGCTGGGGCGAGCAGTCGCTCTACAATCTGCTGGAGCAGGCAGGCCTTTCCGAGCATGTCGATTATCTGCGCGAAGTCTCGGTCGATACCGAGGACGGGCGGCTGCGGCCCGACGTGATCGTGCGGCTGCCGGGCGGGCGGGAACTCATCATCGATGCGAAATGCTCGCTCAATGCCTATCAGGATGCGAGCGACGCGCCCGACGATACGACGCGGCTGGCGCATTTGCGCGCGCATGCCGGATCGCTCCGGCTGCACGCCCAGCAGCTCGGCGCCAAGGACTATTGGACGCGCTTCGGCAAGGCCGCCGATTATGTGGTGATGTTCATTCCCGGCGAGCATTTCCTCTCCGCCGCGCTGGAGCAGGATGCCGGCCTCTGGGAATGGGCCTTCGAGCGGCGTGTGCTGCTCGCCACGCCGACCAATCTCATTGCCATCACGCGCACGGTCGCCAGCGTATGGCGGCAGGAAAAGCTAGCCGAGCAAGCGCAGCAGGTCGGCGCTCTCGGCAAGGAAATGTATGAGCGTCTTTCGGTCGCTGCCGGGCACCTCGCATCGCTGGGGCGGAGCCTCAACGGATCGGTCGGCCATTACAACAAGTTCGTCTCCAGCTTCGAGAATCGCGTGCTGGTAACGGGCCGACGCTTCAAGGAGCTGAGCGTCGAGACCGGCTCACGCGAGATCGAGGCCATCGATCAGGTCGATGCCCTGGCCCGGTTGCCGGGGCCGCTTGCCGGAGAGGAAGGGCAGCAGCCGGACGAGCAGGAGAAAGCCGAGACGGATTCCGCGCAAGCAGCGGAATGATGATCGGGGGGGCGCCTTGCCCCTGCCGCTTGAGAGCGCCGGGGCGCTGAAGGCGCGCCTGCCTCTTTCGCTGACGTGAAAAGGCCTTATGCTCGCCCCATCAGGGAGAATCCGCATATGAAACAGTTCAGGGCAGCCTTGTTTGCCTGCCTCATCGGGGGAGCCATCGCCTTGCAGACACCGCAGATCGCTTTCGCCGCAGAGACGCCGGTCGATGCCAGGATCGAGGCGGCCATGCCGGACCTGCTGGCGCTGTATCGCGACCTGCATGCCAATCCCGAACTCAGCTTCCAGGAAGTGCGGACGGCAGCCAAGCTGGCGGCGCGCGTGAAGGCGCTTGGCTTCACCGTGACCGAGAAAGTGGGCCAGACCGGCGTCGTCGCGGTGATGAAGAATGGCGAAGGCCCGACGCTCCTGATCCGTGCGGACATGGATGCGCTGCCGCTCGCTGAGAAGACCGGCCTGCCATATGCCTCGAAAGTGGTGGCGACCACGCGCGACGGCATCGAGAGCCCTGTGATGCATGCCTGCGGGCACGATACGCACATGTCCGCCTGGATGGGGGCCGCGCAGGCGCTTGCCGGCATGAAGGACCGCTGGTCCGGAACGCTGGTCATGATCCTGCAGCCTGCCGAGGAAATCGGTCTTGGGGCCAGGGCGATGCTGGAGGACGGGCTGTTCACCCGCTTTCCCAAGCCGGATTATGTGATCGCCTTCCACGATTCGGCGGAACTTCCTGCCGGCACCATCGGCTACGCGAAGGACTGGGTGCTGGCGAATGTGGACAGCGTGGACATCACTGTCCGTGGCGCTGGCGGCCACGGGGCCTATCCTCACCTGACCAAGGACCCGATCGTCATCGCGAGCCGCATCGTCACCAGCCTGCAGACGCTGGTGAGTCGCGAACGTGATCCGCAGGAGCCGGCGGTGGTGACCGTGGGCAGCTTCATTGCCGGCGCGAAGCACAATATCATTCCGGACGAGGCGAAGCTGCTCATCACCGTGCGCAGCTACGCGGACGAGACGCGGGCCGCGCTCCTCAAGGGCATCGAGCGGATTGCCCGCGCCGAAGCGATGGCTGCCGGCGTGCCTGACGATCGCATGCCGATCGTCCATGTCGAACAGAACTATACGCCTTCGACCTTCAATACGCCCGATATCACGGCGCGCCTTTCCCAATTGCTGAGCGGACATTTTGGTGCCGAGCGGGTGGTGCCCGTGCCGCCGGTGATGGCTGGCGAGGACTTCAGCCAATATCATCGCGCCGACAAGTCGATCGAGAGCTTCATCTTCTGGGTGGGCGGCGTGGATCCGGCGAAGGTCGCGCAGGCGGAGAAGGGCGAGATCAGCCTGCCCGGCTTGCACAGTCCGCTCTGGGCACCCGATCCGGAAGCCGTGATCGGCACCGCCAGCAAGGCGCTGACCGTGGCCGCGCTGGACCTGCTCGGGAAGGCCTGAGGCGCCGAGCGCTCAGTATCGCGCGGTTCTGGGGACGGCTGGCGGCGTGAAAGGCGGAGCGTCGTCGGCCGGTGCTTCCTGCATGGCCGATGGTCCAGCGACACTTGCGGCGGCTGTTGTCGGAGATGAGGTGGAGGTGCGCGCAGGATCAACGGCCGCGACGGGCGCGATACCCTGCGCGTCGAGCGACGGTGTCGCATCGAATAGCGGGGCAGGAGCCGCGCTTTCCCGTGGCGGAGGGGCAGGCGGCATCGAGACTGGGGAGGCCTGGCGCGGAGCGGACGCGAGGACAGGCTGCTCCGGCTCCTGAGGGCCTTCCGCCTGGCCGGTGCCATCATCCCGGTTGCCCGGAACGGCCTCGCTCGCCAGATGCACGACGACGGGTGAGCCGACAAGGATTGCGACGGCGACGATCTGGAAGAGTCGCATGGACATGTCTTGGCGCCTGATCTCCGCTCGCTCCGCGCGGACGCTACAGGCGCGTCCTTAGCATTCGGTAAATCGGCGCCGCGAGGGCAGGGGCAATGCATGGTCTCCCCCGCATTCAACATATCTTTGCGATTTGCAGTCTAAGGCCTTCAATCGGTGTCGTGGGTTTCGACGCTCTCATGTATCGCGGCGGGCAGTGGCCCGACCGCCCGGGGAATGACGTGTCGGCATGATAAGGTTGTTCAAGCACTACATACCGCATGCGGTGCTGATGCTCGGCATGCTGGACTTTGTGCTGCTGGTCGCGGCTGCGGAGACCGGCTGGGTGCTGCGCGCGCACCAGATCGCCATGGACATCGAGCCGGTCATGACCCGCTTCGGGCCGCTGCTGAGTTTCGCCATCGCGCTGCAGACCGCGATGATCGCCGTCGGGGTCTACGGACCGGAAGCGCTGACCTCGCTGCGCTTTGCAACGGCGCGGCTGCTGGTCGCCATTTCGCTCGGCGTGATCTTCCTTTCCGTCATGCACTTCATGATGCCGGACTACACGCTGTGGCGCTCCAATTCGCTTTACGCGATGATCCTGGCTTTCCTGTTCCTGCTCGTCCTGCGCATCCTGCTGGGGTCGATACTCGGCAGCGAAGCTTTCAAGCGGCGGCTGGTCGTGCTTGGCGCGGGCAAGCGTGCTGACCGTATCCGCCAACTGGAAAAGCGCCCCGGCTCCGGCTTCATCGTCGTGGGCTATATCGCGATGAATGACGGCGAGCAGGTCATTCCCGAAGCGATCAATCGCAACGCCATCTACAACATGTCGGATTTCGTCGTGCGGCTCGCGGCGAGCGAAGTGATCCTCGCGTTGGAGGAGCGCCGCAACTCGGTTCCGATGAGCGACCTGCTGCGCATCAAGACGACAGGCGTGCACGTCAACGATCTCTCGACCTTTCTGGAGCGGGAAACGGGCCGGATCGATCTCGATACGGTGAATCCGAGCTGGCTGATCTTCTCGGATGGCTTTTCCTCGGGCCAGCGGATTTCCGCCATCGCCAAGCGCCTGTTCGACGTGGTGGCAAGCGCGGTGCTGCTCGCGCTCACCGCGCCGCTTATCGCGCTGGGCGCTCTGGCGGTGATGATCGACAGCCGCGGGCCGGCTTTCTACAAGCAGCTGCGGGTCGGCCTCTATGGCCAGGAATTCTACATCGTGAAGCTGCGCACCATGCGGCAGAATGCTGAGTCTGCCGGGCAGGCGGTCTGGGCGGAGAAGGACGATCCGCGCATCACGCGCATCGGCCGGCTGCTGCGCAAGTTGCGCATCGACGAACTGCCCCAGGCCTGGAACGTGCTCAAGGGCGACATGAGCTTCGTGGGCCCGCGGCCCGAGAGGCAGCAATTCGTGTCCGATCTCGAGCAGCAGCTTCGTTATTATGCGGAGCGGCATATGGTGAAGCCGGGAATTACCGGCTGGGCCCAGATCAATTATCCCTATGGCGCGTCGATCGAGGATGCGCGGCACAAGCTCGAATATGATCTCTATTATGCGAAGAACTATTCGCCGTTTCTCGATCTGCTCATCATTCTCCAGACCTTGCGGGTGATCCTGTGGCCCGAGGGCGCCCGGTAGGGCGCGCGCGTCCATGCCTTCGCTCTGGATGATCGCCGGCCATGCGGGGCATGCCCTCGCCGCGGCCCTGCTCGCCAGTCTCGCCATCCTGACGTCGCGCCGTTTCGGGCGACTGCACGAGGGGCGGCTGCTGGTGGTCGCGCTTGCGGTGACGGCCCTGTGGTCGCTGCGCCATGCCCTTGCCGGGGTGCTGCGCGTGGATCTGATCGCGGACGGAGTCGCCGAGACCGTCCGCAACGGCGCATGGCTCGCGGTGCTGGCCTACTATTTGAGGCGCAGGCCCGACGGGGCAGGGGCTCACCGCGGCCGGCAACTGGTGCTCGTCGCGCTGGCCTTTCTGCTGAGCATGCAGCTTTGCCTCGATCTGGTGATCGGCGAAGGGGCGTCGGTCAGCGCCGCGTTGTTGCCGGTCTTTGAAGCGAGTTGGCTGCTGCGAGACGTCTTTGCGCTCGGCGCGCTGGTCATGCTTCATGGCCTGTCGGTTCGCAGGGAGGAGACTGCCGGCGCCCGCCGGGAAATCTGGGTCGGAGGCGCCATGGCGCTCATGTGGGCCTATGATTTCAACCACTATATCCTGGCGTGGCTGCTTGGCGGTCCGGTCGAGGCAGTGGCGCCGATGCGCGGCTTCGTGATGGCGCTCGCGACCGTGCTGCTGGTCGTCGGGCTGCGGACGGACGGCACGCGTCGCATCGCGCTCTCCCGCACGGTCATGATGCGGCTCGTGTCGCTGGGCATCATCGCCCTCTATGTGCTGGTCGTGGTGATGGCGGCGATGTTCTCCGGCGAGATCGCGGCGCCGCTCGGCCGGTTGACGCAGTCGGCGATGTTGTTCGCGCTGGCGGTCTCCGTGCTCGCGTTGATGCCCTCGGCCTCGCTGCGTTCATGGCTGCGGGTGGCGATATCCAAGCATCTCTTCGCGCATCGATATGATTATCGCGCGCTCTGGCTGCGGTTCGCGGCGAACGTGGCGGACAATGCCGAGGAGACCGTGCCGCTCGATGAACGGATCACGCGCGCGATCGCAGAGGCCGTGGACGCGCCGGCGGCGGCGCTTTATCTCGCCGATGCCGAGGGGCGTCTGGCCTGCGCGCGCCAGTGGCGATGGCTGGAACGCAGCACACCCCCCGAGCAGCTTGCGCCGGAGCTCGCGGACGAGATGGCCCGGCGCGGCTGGATCGTCGATGTCGCGGCGGACTGGCCTCGTTACGGCGCCATGCTGCCGGACTGGATGCGCCGGAGCGCCGACGCCTGGGCCATTGCGCCGCTTATCCACCACGAACAGCTCGTCGGGGCGATCCTGCTCGCGCAGCCGCCGGGCGGGCGCCGGCTCGATTGGGAGGATCTCGATGTGCTGCGCGTGGTGTGCAATGAGGCGGCAACGCGCATCAGCGAGGCGCGCAGCCGCGCGGCGCTGGCCGAGGCGCAACGCTTCGACGAGTTCAATCGCCGCTTCGCCTTCATCCTGCACGATCTCAAGAATCTGGTGAGTCACATGACCTTGCTGGCCAGCAATGCCCAGCGTCATGCGGACAATCCTGCCTTTCGGGAAGACATGGTGCTTACGCTCCGGGAGACCGCGTCCCGCATGACCGAACTGCTCCAGCGGCTGGGTCGGCCCGGCGCACCGCCGCGCGAGACGGCGAGCATGGTGCTGGGGCCGCTGGTCCGCACGCTGGCGCCGAACTGGGCCGCCGGCCTCGGGCTGGTCGAAGTGACCGGTGACGCCATGCGGCCCGTTCGTGGCGACGCCGATAGTTTATCCCGCGCGATGGCGCATCTGGTCCGCAACGCGATCGAGGCAAGCCCGGCCGGCCGGATCGTGCAGATCATGCTCTCCGAGGAGGAGGAAGCTGCCTGCCTCCGCGTGGTCGACCGCGGCGAGGGAATGGCGCCTGCGTTCATCCGGGATGAGCTGTTCCGTCCGTTCAGCTCCACCAAGGCGGACGGCTTCGGCCTCGGGGCCCATGAGGCCCGGTTGCTCATATCCGCCATGGGCGGCAGCCTGGATGTCGAGAGCAGGCCGGGCGAAGGCACATGCTTTACGATCCGGTTGCCTTTTGCCGCTAAGCAGGCGGCTGACACCCCCACAACCGGCTCCGTGCCGGCACGGAAGACCGGTTGATGCCCGATACTCGCCCCAAGCTGCTGATCGTCGAGGACGATGCCGGACTCCAGCGGCAATTGCGCTGGGCCTATGATGATTATCAGCTCTTCATCGCCGGAAACCGTGAGGATGCGCTGGAGATCCTGCGCAGCGAGGCGCCGCCGGTGGTCACGCTTGACCTCGGCCTGCCACCGGATCCCGACGGTATCAGCGAAGGCATGGCGCTGCTCGCACAGATGCTCGCCGAACGCCCCGAGACGAAAGTGATCGTCGCATCCGGGCATGGCGAGCGCGCCAGCGCACGGCGCGCCATCGCGGAAGGGGCGTGGGACTTCTACCAGAAGCCGATCGATATCGAGGCGCTCGGCCACATCGTCTCGCGCGCTTTCCATGTCCATGCCCTCGAAAGCGAAAACCGGCGCCTTGCCGAAGCGGCCCCCGAGGACAGGCAGGTGCTGGGGCGGCTCATCACGGCGGCCCCGGAGATGCTCAAGGTGGCCCGGATGATCGAGCGGGTCGCGAATGCCAATGTCACGGTGATGCTGCTCGGCGCGAGCGGCACCGGCAAGGAATTGCTGGCGCGCGGCCTGCACGAAGCGAGCGATCGGGCATCCGGTCCCTTTGTTGCGATCAATTGCGCCGCCATTCCCGAGACGCTGCTGGAAAGCGAGCTCTTCGGTCATGAGAAGGGCGCTTTCACCGGGGCCGTGCGGACGGTGGCGGGCAAGATCGAGCAGGCCGAGGGCGGCACGCTGTTCCTGGATGAAGTGGGCGACATTCCGCTCGCACTCCAGGTGAAGCTGCTGCGCTTCCTGCAGGAGCGGGTGATCGAGCGGCTCGGCGGGCGCCAGCCCATCGCCGTGGACTGCCGCATCGTGTGCGCGACGCATCAGAATCTCGAAGCGATGATCGCAGACGGGCGATTTCGCGAGGATCTCTATTACCGCCTCGCCGAGATCGTGATCCGCATTCCGGCGCTGGCGGAGCGCGCCGGGGATGCCGTGCTGCTGGCCCGGCATTTCGTGGCGCGCTACGCTCGCGAACTCAATCCGCAAGTGAAGGGACTCGCGGCGGATGCCATCGCCGCCATCGACGAATGGGCCTGGCCGGGCAATGTGCGCGAGCTGGAAAATCGCGTGAAGCGCGCGGTCATCCTGGCGGACGGGAAGCTGGTGAGCGCCGCCGATCTCGATCTCGTCGACGGGGAAGGTGCCGAGGGCGTCATCAATCTACGAGCCGCGCGTGAAGCCGCCGACCAGCAGGCGATCCGCCGTGCCCTCACGCGTGCCGATGGCAATATCTCGGGGGCTGCCCGCATGCTCGGCGTGAGCCGGCCTACGCTCTACGACCTGATGAAAAGCTATAATCTGCAGGGCTGAAGGAGGCCGTGCCTCAGGCTTCGGTCCGGTCCGTCAGCTCGTCCAGCGTGATGCCGATGCGATTCATCTGCTCCACGACCGGGGGCCAGACCGAGGAAAAGAACCGTTCGCGCTCCATGGCCCGTAACTTGCGCGAGGCACCGGGGGATACGAACATGCCGACGCCGCGCTTCACCTGCACCAGGCCGTCATCCTGAAAGCTCTGATAAGCCTTGGCGACGGTGAGTGGATTAGCGCCTTGCTGGGCGGCGAAGGCGCGCACGGAGGGGAGGATATCGCCATCTCCATAGCGCCCCTCGAGGATGGCTGCGGCGATGACATCACGCAAACGCAGATAGACGGGACGGTTGTCGTCGATCATGCTGCGTCAGTGACATAATACAGCCAATCGGTCAAGAACTTAGAGTCGTGACAGGCCCGGGCGGCGGGCCGGTCCGCCCTTCTTTCAGTCCTCGCCCCAGACCGACAGGATATCGTCCAGATCAGGGCGCGGCCGTTCCTCGAGCGCGCGCGCCGGCGTTCCGATGAAAACGAAGCCGGCGATCCGTTCGTCCGGGCTGCCGAATGCATCGCGCACGCGATCGTTGAAGCTGGGCCAGCCAGTGAGCCAGCCACCGGCAAATCCCATGGCATGCGCCGCATGAAGCAGGTTCATCGTCGCGGCGCCGGCGGAAAGCTCCTGCTCCCAGAGCGGAATGGCGCTTTGCTTCGGCGAGTAAAGCACCACGATCAGCGCGGGCGCCTGCCGTGCGAACTGGTGCATGGCCTCGATCTCCATCCTGCCCGCCTCTGGCTTCTCCGCGAGATAAGCATCGGCCAGGAGGGCGGCCAGCGTCTCGCGCCGATCGCCCGGCACGATCACGAACCGCCAGGGTGCAAGCTTTCCATGATCGGGCGTGCGCGCGGCGATCCGCACCATTTCCCGCATCTGATCGAGGTCGGGGCCGGGCTCTGCCAGGTCGCGCGGCTTTCCGGAGCGTCGGGTGGAGAGATAAGCGAGCAGGGATGAGCGATCATTGAGCATGGCCAAGCGCTAGCGAAATGCGCCGCCGCCGCCAAGACCTTTGCGAACCGCTCGCAGAAAGACGCGGAAAAAATGCGCTTCACAGCGCCCGGTTTATCTCTAGTCTCGCTCGATCAATCTTCGCGCAGCCAGACACGTGACGGCCATTGGGGGTCAGGCGCCGGCGCGCGAAACGGGAGACTTTATGGCCACCATACCTGCGATCGCGCTCGGCGTGCTGCTGATCCTGCTGATCGGCGGCGCTGCCGGACTATCCAGCAAGAAACCTGAATTCCTTGGACATCCCAAGGGTCTCTACATTCTCTTCTTCGCCGAAATGTGGGAACGTTTTTCCTATTACGGCATGCGGGCCCTGCTCATTTTCTACCTCACCAAGCACTGGCTGTTCGCGGACGGGCAGGCCAATCTGGTCTATGGCGCCTATACCAGCCTCGTCTACATCACGCCCGTGCTGGGTGGCTATCTGGCGGACAAATATCTCGGCCAGCGCAAGGCGGTGCTGTTCGGTGCGCTGATCCTGACCGCTGGCCATCTGCTGATGGCGTTCGAAGGAACGGGCGGACAGGCAGACCCCACGATCAACATCTTCTGGCTCGCGCTTTCCTGCATCGTCGTCGGCTCGGGCTTCCTCAAGGCCAACATCTCCGTGATCGTCGGCCAGCTCTACGGCCTGACCGATCCTCGCCGCGACGGCGCCTATACGATCTTCTATGTCGGCATCAACGTAGGCGCGGCCATCGGCACGATCATGGCGGGCTGGCTGGGCGAGACCTATGGCTGGAAATATGGTTTCGGCGCGGCAGGGGTCGGCATGTTGCTGGGCGCGCTGGTCTTCATTCTCGGCAAGCCCTGGCTCATGGGGCAGGGCGAACCGCCCCGGCTCCTCACCAAGCAGCTCGAATGGGGGCTTTACGGCATCGGCATCGCTTCGATCGCGGTGATCTGGTTCCTGGTGCAATATCAGAGCATCATCCAGAACCTGCTCATCGTCTCGGGCATCGGCCTGCTCGGCTATGTGATGTTCTCGGCGCTGAAGCTGGAACCCCATGCGCGTGACCGGATGTTCGCAATCCTCTTCCTTATCGCGCTCAACCCGGTCTTCTGGGGACTGTTCGAGCAGGCCGGCGGCAGCCTCAATCTCTATACGGACCGTTATGTTGACCGGGGCGGCGTGCCAGCCTCGCTGTTCCAGTCGATCAACCCGATCTATATCGTGCTGCTGGGGCCGGTCTTCGCGTGGCTCTGGGTCTTTCTGGGCAAGCGCGGCTGGGAGCCTTCGGCGCCCGCCAAGTTCGGCCTGGCGCTGGGGCAGGTCGGCTTCTCTTTCCTGATCTTCGTCTGGGGTGCCCAGTCGGTCGGCATGGCAGCGCTGACGCCGGTTATCTTCGTCTTCCTGGTCTACCTGTTCCAGACGACCGGTGAGCTGTGTCTTTCGCCTGTCGGCCTTTCCGCGATGAACCGGCTGGCACCGAAGCATCTGGCAAGCCTCATCATGGGGGCCTGGTTCTACATGACGGCCGTCGGCAATTTCGTGGCCGGCAAGATCGGCGAAGCGACCGGGGGGCATGGCGGCGAGATGACCAAGGAAGGCACGCTGGCGGTCTATTCGACCATCGGCTGGTGGACGGTGGGTATTGCCGTCGCGGTTCTGGCGGTCTCACCGGTCATCAGGAAGCTGATGCACCTCGACACGCTTCGCGACGAGCCGCCGCCAACGGATGACCGTCCGGAAGAAGGGCTTCGCGTGACGCCCACGGCAAACTGAGCGGCCGGGAGGGGAGGCGCCGAGGCGCTTCCCCTCCCGCCATGACCGACAAATCTGCCCAGGGGGCAGGGCTGACAACGGGTGGTCTACGCGCCGGTTCGCACATGCCGGAGGAAGCGGACCGAAAATACTGGCGCCCTGCGCTATGCCTTCGCTAGAGTATCGATGCTGGATGGGAACATCCGGCGACTCGAAAAATATGGCAAAACAGAAACCTGGAGCGCCATGAGCAGACGCTTCTTCGGCACGGATGGCATCCGCGGCCGCACCAACACGGCGCCGATGACCGCGGAAATGGCCATGCGAGTGGGCATGGCGGCCGGCCGTCATTTCATGCGCGGCAACCACCGGCATCGCGTCGTCATCGGCAAGGACACGCGATTGTCCGGCTACATGATCGAGAATGCGCTGGTCGCCGGCTTCACCAGCGTGGGCATGGATGTGGTCCAGTTCGGCCCCATTCCCACGCCGGCCGTCGCGATGCTCGCGGAATCGATGCGCGCGGATCTCGGCGTGATGATCTCCGCCAGCCACAATCCCTATTTCGACAATGGCATCAAGCTGTTCGGCCCCGATGGCTACAAGCTCTCCGATGCCGACGAAATGAAGATCGAGGCCCTGATCGAGAATGGCGACATTCCGCTTGCCGAGCCGGCCCATATCGGCCGGGCCCGGCGGATCGAGGACGGGCGCGGACGCTACATCCATTTCGTGAAATCCACGTTCCCGGCGCATCTGCGGCTGGACGGACTGAAGGTCGCGCTCGATTGCGCCAATGGCGCGGCCTACAACACCGCACCCACGACCTTCTGGGAACTGGGTGCCGAACTGGTCCCGATCGGCGTGACGCCCAACGGCATCAACATCAATCAGGATTGCGGATCGACCGCGCCGCAGCTTCTGCAGGAAACCGTGGTCGCCTCCGGGGCGGATATCGGCATCGCGCTCGATGGCGATGCGGACAGGCTGATCGTGGTGGACGAGAGCGGCGCGATCGTCGACGGTGACCAGATCATGGCGCTCATCGGCACGAGCTGGGCCGCGCGCGGTACGCTGCGCGGCGGCGGCGTGGTGGCGACGGTCATGTCCAATCTCGGGCTGGAACGACTGCTCGGCGACAAGGGCATTCCGCTCGTGCGCACCAAGGTGGGCGACCGCTATGTGCTCGAGGCGATGCGGCAGGGCGGCTACAATGTGGGCGGCGAGCAGTCCGGCCACATGATCCTGAGCGATTATGCGACGACCGGGGACGGCACCATCGCCGCATTGCAGGTGCTTGCCGCGCTGGTGGAAAGCGGCAGGCCGGCCAGCGAGCTGCTGCGCCAGTTCGAGCCGGTGCCGCAACTGCTGAAGAATGTCCGCTTCGCAGGGGGCAAGCCGCTGGAGGCGGAAAGCGTCAAGGCAGTGATCGCGCAGGCGGAGAAGGAGCTGGAAGGCGTCGGCCGCCTCGTCATCCGTCCCTCCGGCACCGAGCCCGTGATCCGCGTGATGGCGGAAGGAGACGATGGCGAACAGGTGAAGCGCGTGGTCGATCGTATCTGTGACGCGGTGGCCGGCGCCGCGGCCGTGAATGCCTGAGCAGGGTCCTATCCATGCTTGAGATGCGCCCCGACTGCGAGCGCTGCGGCGCCGATCTGCCCGCCGACGCGGGTGGCGCCTTCATCTGCTCGTTCGAATGCACATTCTGCGCGACCTGCGCGGAGGAGATGGACGACCGCTGCCCCAATTGCGGCGGTGACCTGCTCGACCGGCCAACCCGCAGGGGCAAGGCGCTCTTGGATCACCCCGCCGCCACGGAGCGGCGCTTCCGCGGCTGAGCGGTTGGGGCATGGCTTGCGTGCATGGATTGCGCGCGCTGGAACGGCTTGGGCACCCGATTGCGATCGGCCAGCCAGCCTGAAAGCCGTTCCGGTCGTGTTTCGGCCGGGCGATGGCTCGACACCGGCCGATGCACTCGGCAAAAGCGCCTGATGACGATTCCCCGCATCCTCATCATCGCCGGCTCCGATTCAGGCGGCGGCGCCGGCATTCAGGCCGATATCCGCACCGTCACCATGCTGGGCGGCCATCCGATGACGGCGATCACCGCCATCACCGCGCAGAACACGCTGGGTGTGCAGGGCATCCATCCCGTGCCGACCGAGATGGTTCTGGCGCAGATCGACAGCGTGGTGAGCGACATCGGCGTGGATGCCGTGAAGATCGGCATGATCGGCTCGGCGCAGACGGCGCTGGCGCTCGCCGAGCGGCTGGAAACGATCGGCGCGCCGGTCGTCCTCGATCCGGTGATGGTCGCCAGCAGCGGCGGCACGCTGGCGGATGCGGAGACGATCGACAGCCTGCACGAGCTGATGGGCTGGGCCTTTCTCACGACGCCCAACCTCCCCGAGCTGGAGGCACTGGGCGGCGAGCATGAACTGACGGTGCGCGGCGAGATGCTGCTGGTGAAGGGCGGTCATGCGCCGGGCGAGACGATCATCGACCGGCTGGTTGGGCCGGAAGGCGAGATCGCCCGGTGGGAAGGCTCGCGCATCGATACGCCCCATACGCATGGCACCGGATGCACGCTGGCCAGCGCGATTGCCTGCGGGCTGGGGCAGGGGCTCGATCTGCCCCAGGCCATCGAGCGGGCGCGTCTCTTCGTGCGGCTGGCGCTGCGGGACGCGCCGGGGCTGGGCCAGGGTCATGGTCCGATGGGGCATGGCACCGTTCGGCTCGACCTCGGGCCGCCCGCGCGGCTCAACCAGTTGAGCGTACCGATGCTGGATTATGCCGCCTCGCGCGACTTCTACGAGGATCTCGGCCTGCGGCTCATCGTGGACAGTCCCGGCAATGGCTATGCGCGGTTCGAGGCGCCGGGCGGTGCGACGCTTTCCATTCATGGTGAGAGCCCGGCGGTCTATTTCGAGTGCGATGATCTGGACGCGCGCGTGGCACAGCTTCAGTCGGCCGGTCTCGTCTTCGATAGCGAGACGGTGACGCAGGCCTGGGGCTGGCGCGAGGCGTGGCTTGTCGATCCGGCCGGCAATCGCGTCTGCCTGTACGCGGCCGGCGAGAACCGGCGCTATCCGCCCTGGCGCCTGCCATGATCGCGGGCGTGGACGAAGCCGGCCGGGGTCCGCTCGCCGGCCCGGTCGTGGCAGCAGCGGTGATTCTGTGCAAGCCCCGCCCGGCGGGTCTCGATGACAGCAAGAAGCTGAGCGCGGCGCGCCGCGCGGAACTGGAAGCGACCATCAAGCGGCGATGCCACTGGGCCATCGGCGTGGTCGACGTGGCGGAGATCGACCAGCTCAACATCTTCGGCGCGACCATGCTGGCGATGACGCTCGCCGTGGAGGCACTGTGCGCCCGCATCGGCTGCGATCCGCTTGAAGTGCTCATCGATGGCAATCTGACGCCTCATGGTCGCCGTCCTGAATGGCGCTGGAGCGCACGCCCGATCGTCGGGGGAGATGCGCTCGAACCCTGCATCTCCGCCGCGTCCATCATCGCGAAGGAACATCGCGATGCGCTGATGCGCGAGGCGGCTCTGGCCCATCCGCAATATGGCTGGGAGCGCAACAAGGGCTATGGCACGCCCGATCATCTCGCCGCCCTGCGTGCGCATGGTCCCAGCCCGCTGCATCGACGCAGCTTCACGCCCGTCGCGCAGATGGCGCTGGCCTGAAACGGGCAAACGAGGCGGGCGGCGCGGGACTTTGCCACAAATCCCCCAGCGCGGCGTGCGCCTCCGAGATTGACGCGCGCGCCGCTTTCCCTTAGCGGGCTTGCGTCACTTGGGGAGTAGCCAGCCGCCGGTTCGGCGGGCCCGCGCGTCAACATACTTGGCCGAGAGGTCATGGCGGCGGGGGACGGAGGTCCAGGCGAGACCAATGACGTTGCGCTTTCGTCCGGGCCGGGCGGGAGGTGCGATGTCATTCGGTATGATCGCCCTGGCCCTGAGTGCATCATCATGGAAGCCTTGTTTACTTCGACCGCCGTGGTCGCGCTGGCCGAGATCGGCGACAAGACCCAGTTGCTCGCCATCCTGCTCGCTACGCGCTTTCGCAGGCCGCTGCCGATCATCCTGGGCATTCTCGCGGCCACGCTCGCCAATCATTTCCTCGCTGCGCTGCTCGGGGTCAGCGTCGCTTCGCTGGTTCGCGCCGCCTGGTTCCATTATCTGGTCGCAGCCTCGTTCCTGGCGATGGCCCTATGGACTCTCATTCCCGACAAGATGGACGATCTGCCGGAAGAGCCCGGTCGCTTCGGGCCTTTCCTCACCACCACGGTCGCGTTCTTTCTGGTGGAGATGGGCGACAAGACGCAGGTCGCGACCGTCGCTCTAGGCGCGCAGTTTCAGCAGGTCGGGATGGTGACGCTCGGCACGACGCTGGGAATGCTGCTGGCCAATGTCCCCGCCGTGTTCCTCGGCCATGAGCTGGTCCGGCGCGTACCGCTGAAGGCGGTGCGGATCGTCGCGGCGATGCTGTTCGCGGGGATCGGTATCTGGCTGCTCCTGTCCGGGCCCGGGCTGTTGTGACGCATGGAACCGGGCGTCACAAAAAAAAGCCGGGGCGCGGAAGGATTGAGTCCTGCGTGCAACACCACAAGATGTTGAGTCTGGATCGAATCGCGAGACTCCATCCCTCGTGGGGGACTCGTTTCGTTCCGCTTCCCGGCTCTCGGCAAGCCATCCGTAAACCAAGATTACCGAGCTTGACGGCTGAGTCGCGGGGACTCAAACCCGTGCCGAACGAACAGGGGAATTGCCGTCATGGGGGTTATCGCGAAGGTCGCGGATCGGCCGACACGTCTGAAGACAGTGTCGCGCAAGGAGAGCGTCAGCCTGCCGCTCGACATGCTGCTGCAGGGGGATTGCATTGCCATCATGCGGACGCTGCCGACCGGCAGCGTGGACATGATCTTCGCCGATCCGCCTTATAATCTCCAGCTGGGGGGCGATCTCTTTCGCCCCGAAGGCGGGCGCGTGGATGCCGTGGACGATGCCTGGGACCATTTCGACAGCTATGGCGCTTATGATGCCTTCTGCCGCGAATGGCTGTCCGAGGCCCGGCGTATCCTGAAGCCGGACGGCACCATCTGGGTCATCGGCAGCTATCACAACATCTTCCGCGTCGGCGCGCTGATGCAGGATGCCGGCTTCTGGATCCTCAACGACATCGTGTGGCGCAAGGCCAATCCCATGCCCAACTTCAAGGGCACGCGGTTCACCAATGCGCATGAGACCATGATCTGGGCGAGCCAGGGCGAGAAAGCGAAATACACCTTCAATTATCGCGCGATGAAGACGCTCAATGACGAGTTGCAGATGCGCTCGGACTGGGTGCTTCCGATCTGCGCGGGGCAGGAGCGGCTCAAGAGGGACGGGCACAAGGCGCATCCCACGCAGAAGCCCGAGGCGCTGCTTTATCGCGTGCTGCTGTCCTGCACCAAGCCGGGCGATGTGGTGCTCGATCCCTTTTTCGGCACCGGTACGACAGGCGCGGTGGCACGTCGCCTCGGTCGCCGCTGGATCGGGATCGAGCGCGAGGACAGCTATTGCGAGGTGGCGCGCGAGCGCATCGCGGCGGCCCTGCCGCTCGATGAAAGCGCGCTCGCCATCATGCAGTCGCCGCGCAGCCAGCCGCGCGTCGCGTTCGGCACGCTGGTCGAGACGGGGATGATCGCGCCGGGGACCGCGCTCCGGGACGTCAAGGGCCGCTGGAATGCCCATGTGCGGGCTGACGGCAGCCTGGAAAGCGGGACGCAGGTGGGATCGATCCACAAGTTGGGCGCGACACTGCAAGGCGCGCCGAGCTGCAATGGCTGGACTTTCTGGCACATCGAGCATGAAGGCGTACTCAAGCCGGTCGACGCGCTGCGCCAGCTCTATCTGCTCGCAACCGAGCCATGATCTCGCATGGGTGACAGGCATGGCCTGTCACCAGCGCGGATGCCTTCCTGAACGGGGGCGGACGCGCTCGAGTGCGGGGATGGCCGGGGTTTCTTGCCCTCAATCCCCCGTCAGCCTCGCTTTCCCCCTGTCCTACACCCCCTCTGCCATGGCAGCCCTGCAGGACGCCTGCTTCCGTCGAGAGCGACAGGTGCAGGCGCGGCTGTTTCTCATTGGAGGACCTTCATTGTCCGGTCAGGCCGCAAAGGCTTGCCGGGACGGGCTCTGGCGTCCACCTGATTTGCGGCGTCGCAAAGTTCACGGAAGCGGAAGATGACACGGACGTATCGTCATCTTTGTAAACTTCCAGACTGCAGCGCCATGTTGGACGGGCGGGGCGGAGCCCGCATGGTGAGGCGTCGTGGGGCGGTCGTCTCATCCCGTTTCGCCCATCTCAACCTTCTGGAGGCCGATGGTCGTCTCGAACTCTAACATTTCCGCGCTGCCCGGAGACCCGCAAACGAAAAGGCCGCCGATCTCGCGATCGACGGCCCTCTTTGTCTGGCGGCGCCTGCCGTTACTTGGAAAGCTCGACTTCCTCGAAGTCCAGCTCGACCGGTGTCGCGCGTCCGAAGATCGAGACGGAGACCTTCACGCGGCTCTTCTCGAAGTCCAGCTCTTCCACCGTGCCGATGAAGCTTGCGAACGGGCCGCTCATCACCTTCACGCTGTCGCCGATCTCGTAATCCACATTGACCTTGTGGCGCGGCTGGGTCGCGGCTTCCTCGCGCGAGCTGAAGAAGCGCTGGGCCTCGCTCTCGCTGATCGGCTGCGGCTTGCCCATGGACCCCAGGAAACCCGTCACCTTCGGCGTGTTCTTGATGAGGTGATAGATGTCATCGTTCATCGTCAGCTTGGCGAGGACATAGCCGGGCATGTTCTTGCGCTCGACCTGCACCTTCTTGCCGCGCTTCACTTCCGTGACGGTCTCGGTGGGGACCTCGATCTGCTCGATGAGCTGGGCAAGGCCGATGCGCTCCGCCTCCGCCATGATGGAATCGCGGACCTTGTTCTCGAAGCCCGAATAAGCGTGGATGATGTACCAGCGCGCCATGTGCCTTGTGTTCCTCAGTTTCGCGTTGGCGGAGATCAGCCCTGGCCGGTGGCCAGGCCCAGCAGCATCCGCACGATCCATCCGAACAGCGAGTCGATGCCGAAGAAGAAAAGGCCCAGCGTCGACGTCATGATGACGACCATGATGGTGGTCATCACGGTCTCGCGCGATGTCGGCCAGACGATCTTGCCGGCTTCGGCGCGGACCTGACGGAAGAACTCTGTGGGGGAGGTTTTCGCCACGCTCTCTCTGCTCTTTCAAAAATGAACTCTTTGGAACACAAGAAAGCGGACCGCACCCGGAGCTTTTCCCCCGGCCAGTCCGCCGCCTGGTTCCAAAACCGGCCTTGCATCTAGGCGCAGTCGCGCCCGTCGGCAAGTCTTTGGCAGGAGTGGAGGGACTCGAACCCCCGGCATTCGGTTTTGGAGACCGACGCTCTACCAGCTGAGCTACACTCCTGTGCCGGCGAAGGCGGCGCTCTTAACCCGCGTCGCGCGAGGGCGCAAGCACGAGCTTCGATTTACCGCAGATCAGCCGCTGCTTCATCCAGCAGGATCTTCGTGACGCCGGGCAGATCCTCGTCCCACACCATGTGCCCGGTCGCGATTTCATGGACGCTCCAGCCCTCGTCGGCGAGGCAGCGATCCCGGAACTGGGTGAAGATGGTGAGCGGGCTGGCATTGGCGTAAACATAGATCCGGCGAGCGATTGCGCTCTCCTCGCCGCCCAGTTTCACCGGCTCCAGGAGGGTGAGGAGCGGATGGCCGGAAACGCGCCTCGTGCGCCCTTCCGGCATCGGGAAGATCGGCTGGACAAGGCCGGGCGTGCCCTTCTGGTTCTCGATGTAGAGACGGCGCGTCGCCTCGTCCGCCAAGTTCCAGAGTGCTTGCCCGTCCTGCGGAAGGAACGCGTCGAGATAGACCAGGCTGCGGATGCGCTTGCCACGCAGGGCCGATACGCCGGTGATGACCATGCCGCCATAGCTGTGACCGACCAGAATGATGTCGGACAGGTCTTCGCAATCAATCAGGCCCACCACATCGGCGATATGATCGGAAAGTATGATGCCGCCATGCGCCAGATGGGCCCGCTCGCCAAGGCCGGTGAGGGAAGGGATATGCACATCATGCCCGGCGGCACGCAAAGCCCGCGCGAGGCTGGCATAGCCCCAGCTTCCACCCCATGCGCCATGCACCAGCACATATGTCGCCATACTATTCTCTCCTGCCCGGTTGTTTGCCTGTGTCCGCATGGGGCTAGAAGGAAGCGTGGGCGACGACAAGGGCGGCTGGGCCTGCTAGACCGAGATTCGATGGCTATCGACCTGCCGATCCTGTTGCGCGCTTATGCCGTGGGTCTTTTCCCGATGGCGGATGATCGCTCGGCCGGGTCGGTGTTCTGGGTGGAGCCGGAGCAGCGGGCCATCCTGCCGCTCGATGGCTTCCATCTCTCCCGCTCGCTGCGCAAGACGCTGCGCTCCGACAAGTTCGAGGTGACGGCGGACACGGCCTTCGCCGAGGTGATAGCGCTGTGCGCCGAGAGCGCCGAGGACCGCCCGACGACATGGATCAATCGCGATATCGAGGAGGCGTTCCTGCGCCTCCATCATCGCCGCCTGGCGCACAGCGTGGAAGTGTGGTTTCGCGAGGATGGCGAGCGGCGGCTGGTCGGTGGGCTCTATGGCCTTGCGCTCGGCCGGGCCTTCTTCGGCGAAAGCATGTTCAGCCGGATGACCGATGCATCCAAGGTCGCCATGGCCTGGCTTGTTGCACGGCTCCGGGTGGGCGGCTTCACTCTGCTCGACTGCCAGTTCATGACTCCCCATCTCGCATCGCTCGGCGCGATCGAGATCCCGGCCGAACGCTATTCGTTGTTGCTGGGCGAAGCGCTGGCGGAAGGCGAAGGGGAGGGTGTGGGCGAGGGCGCGGCGGGCGCTGCTTCGGCGGCATTTTCCGCGCTGGACTGGCTTGCTGCCGATCCTTCGGCGCGCGTGCCTCTTTCCGAAACCTTGACCGTATCGGGGCCCGTTTCCGGCCAGGTCATTGCGCAGCTGTTGACCCAGACGTCGTAGATCGGGTGGATGACCACATTGCGATCCGGCCGCTCCTTGAAGAGCCAGCCGGAAAAGACGCGGTGCCACTTGTTGTCACGGCTTTCCAGCACATCGAGCTGAACGAAGGCGCCGGTCTCCCTGTTCATTTCCCAGGGCGCAGTCGACTCGCAGGCGCGCAGGCGGACGATGGCATTGCCGACACGCACGGCCTCGCCGGGCTTCATGGCAAGCTTGCGCGTGATTCCGTTGCGCTTGTTCAGCAGGCCGATCTCGGCAGCGCGCTCGGCCATCGGCGTACCGGGCAGGCCGTTGTCGACCTGAACGGGGCGTTCGTCCCGGCGGCGTTCTTCCTGCATGCCATTGCTGGCATTCTGGGCGCCTTCCGGCTGGCCGCACGCGCCAAGCAGGGCAACAAGGCCGAGCGGGAGCAACCACCGGCCCGGCACGGCGGACCGGGCTCGCGTCACGCGTCCGGGGCCCAGGCTTCGTAGTCGCCGGTCGCCATCTGGCGCTTGCCGCCAGCCTCGATTGCCCCGGAGGGCCTATAGGCATTGGGCGTGCCGGTCTGATTGGGGGTGAATTCCGCTTCCCAGATGCGCGGCGGGGGCAAATGGCTCTCGGGCGGGCCGTCGATGGAGTGATGCAGCCAGCCATGCCATTCGGAAGGCACGCGACTCGCGTCGTTGGCACCCTTGTAAATGACCCAGCGCCGCGTCAGGCCGTTCGGATCGACCCCGCCCTCGTAATAGACGTTGCCTTGATGATCCTCGCCGACTTTGGTGCCCTTGCGCATGCTGAAAAGCGCGGTGCCGATGGTGGCGCCGTCCCACCAGGTGAAGATCTTGCCGAGAAGTCCCATGGCGCCAGCGCTTAGCCGCTCTCCCCCGCTATTGGCAACCGCCGAAATGCCGCTGCGCGTTCATTCGGCCTCGCCCGGGCAGAAGCGATCGGCTCGCCACGCATTGGCGGCCGGTGGGGCCTCGTCGCAATTCCCCCATGACACCTTGTCGCTGGGCGCCACGCCAAGGGCTTCGGCACGCCCTCGATTCACTTCCAGCACGCCCGACACGGCTTCGCCTGCGGAGAGGGGGGTGAGATCATTGGGCTCGCCGGGCAGGATGGCGGCGATCGTGCCGTCGGGCCGGATGAAGATGAGGTCGAGCGGAAGCGGCGTGTTCTTCATCCAGAAGGACGCGGCGACCGGATAGGGATAGGGAAAGAGCATGCCCGCATCGGGATCGAGATGCGTTCGCTCCATCAGTCCGCGCTGCTGGCTGGCGTCATCCACCGCCAGCTCGACCTGGAAGCGCCTGATGTCGCCGGAGGCAGTGGTGATGCGCAGCTGGACCTCGCCCTCCCGCGTCGTCGGGGCGGCATCCGGGCCGTCATCCCGCGCTGCCGGCGCGGCCGGCGCATCGCCGCGGCAGCCGCTCGCGGCGATCAGCAAGGCAAGGCTTGCCGTCCACAGCCATGATTTGCGCTTCATTCCTGGTCAGTCCTGGTCATCGGGGATGGGTGGCGGCTCATCCGGTGCTGCATCGATCCAGAGCCGGGCGAGGGTCAGATCATGGCCGGCCCGCAGAAAACTCGCGAGTTGCTTCTCCCGCACCGGACGGTCGGCGCGGACAGCCGCGTAGGGGCCAATGCGCTTGCGGCGGGCCAGCCGGTCGGCGGCCTCCCACCGGGCGCGCAGGTTCGGCGCCGCGCCGGCTGCCACCGTCTCATCGATGCCGTCCTGCCGCAGCGCCTGAGCGATCCGCCGACCGCCGAGGCCCCGTCGCTGCATGGCGCCCGCCTTCATCGCGGCATAGGCTTCATCATCGACATAACGCAGCGCCACCAGCCGATCGGCGATCGCTTCGATCGGCGGCAATTCCTCGCCTTGCCAGCCGCGTTCGCGCAGCTTGCGGGCCAGATAGCTGGTCAAGCGCCCCCGGCTCGTCGCAAACCGGCTCACATAGGTCAGCGCCAGATTCTCGAGCGTCTCCGGATCGAGCGGGCGCGGCCCCGTTTTTTGCCTTTCCGGGCGACTGCGCCTTTTTTGTGCCATAGTCCCGTTCATAAGTGAATCTGCTTGGCAGAGGCAAGAAATCGCCAGGCGCGACGTGAATTGCGGCTTTCGGGCATAAGCGCAGGAGCACGCCGGACAAGCCGCCATGGTTCGGATTTCGAGCGAGTATAGGCGGAAGAGAAGGGTCACACTTGATGCAGCCAACACCGACGGAAGATCGGCTTGCGCGACGTTTTGCGGATTTCGGGACTTTGGGGGAGGCGCTGGATTATGCCGCCGAGGGCGTGCGCGGCCTCAATTTCCATGATGCGCGCGGAAACCTCGCACGAGCTTATCCCTTTACCGAGATGCGCGCCGATGCGCTTGACTGCGCTTATCGGCTGATAGCGCGTGGCGTGAAGCCGCAGGACCGCATCGCGCTGGTGGCGGAAACAGGGGCCGAGTTCGCACAGCTTTTCTTCGGTATCGTCTATGCGGGCGCCTGGCCGGTGCCGCTGCCGTTGCCGACCAGCTTCGGCGGCAAGGAAAGCTATATCGACCAGCTCGTCGTCCAGCTTTCGAGTTGCGATCCGCTGATGCTGCTGTTTCCCGCCGAGCTGGCCGAAATGGCAAGCGAGGCAGCGCGCCGTCGCGATGTCGAGCCGCTGAGCTTTGAGGATTTCCTCGCCGCGGACGTCACGCCGTGCGACCTGCCTGCCGCATCGCCCGACGATATCTGCTATCTGCAATATTCGAGCGGCTCGACGCGTTTCCCGCATGGCGTCGCGGTGACGCACAAGGCGCTGCTTGCCAATCTCGCGGCCCACAGCCACGGCATGCAGCTCATTCCGACCGACCGGTGCATCAGCTGGCTGCCCTGGTATCATGACATGGGCCTTGTCGGCTGCTTCCTCTCGGTGGTCGCCAACCAGGTCTCGACCGACTATCTCAAGACCGAGGATTTCGCGCGGCGGCCGCTCGCCTGGCTGGACATGATCTCGCGTCATCCGGGCACCGCGATCAGCTATTCGCCGACGTTCGGCTACGATATCTGCGCGCGTCGCATGTCGAGCCAGACGCGGGCGTCCGAGCGTTTTGATCTTTCCCGCTGGCGGCTGGCCGGCAATGGCGCCGACATGATTCGGCCCGACGTGATGCAGGGCTTCGTGGATGCCTTTGCGGAGGCGGGTTTCAGTCCCTCGGCTTTCCTGCCGAGCTACGGGCTGGCGGAAGCGACGCTTGCCGTCACCATCATGCCGCCGGGCGAAGGGATCATCGTCGAGCTGGTTGAGGAAACGGAGCTTTCCGGCGGCAATGCGCCGCAGGACAGGCCGCAACGCTACCGCGCCATCGTCAACTGCGGCAAGCCGGTGATGGGCATGACCGTCGAAATTCGCGACGATTTCGGCAATATCCTGCCTGACCGGATGATCGGCAAGGTCTGGACGACCGGTTCCAGCCTGATGGTCGGCTATTTCCGGGATCAGGAAGCGACCGAGGCCTGCATGGCGGACGGCTGGCTGGATACCGGCGACATGGGCTATCTCTCGGATGGCTATCTCTACATCGTCGGCCGCGCCAAGGACATGATCATCGTCAACGGCAAGAATCACTGGCCCCAGGACATTGAATGGGCTGTGGAACAGCTTCCCGGCTTCAAGCAGGGCGACATCGCCGCTTTCGCGATCACGACGCCGGGTGGCGAGGAAGCACCGGCCGTGCTGGTCCATTGCCGCGTTTCCGACAAGGAAGAGCGGGCGAGGCTGCGCGAGGAGATTCGCGAGCGGGTGCGCTCGATCACCGGCATGAACTGCGTGATCGAACTGGTGCCGCCACGCTCGTTGCCGCGCACCAGCTCGGGCAAGCTCAGCCGCTCGAAGGCGCGCAAACTCTATCTTGAGGGTGAGATCGTCCCTTACGACGTCGCTGCCTAGCGCGTTGCGGGGCTGACGGCGCCTTCTGGCGGCCCCGCGGCGAGAGGCGACCAGGCGCGGCAGCTTTACGATGAGGCGCGGCTCGCCGGCCCGCTGCTTACGGCTTGATAACCAGCGGGCCGTATCAGCAGGGTGTGACGAACCGAGTCTCGCCCAGGACAAGCCGGCCGGACGGCCTTCCCGAGACGCTCTCCCTTGGCGTCCTGATGGGATTCACGCGGTTGCCGGGCGGCCATGTCGAATTCGTGCACGGTCAGCAGCTTCGCGCGGCCGACCGGATGCTGGGGCTGTATACCGCCCTGGCGGCGATTTCGGTCTTCCTCATCAATGTTCGCTTTCAGGGATATGTGCCGATCTGGGTGCTCGCCCTCTGGACGTTGTTTCTGGTCGGCGTGCACATCCCCTCCTTCCGCATGCGCCAGAAGCATGTGGCTTCCGATTATTCGAGCGTCACGCGCGCCGCGTTGCTTCGCCATGGCCTGTGGTCGTTTCTTCAGGGTTGTGCATGGGCAGCGGCGATCCTCGCAATGGGTCGCGAGACGGGGCCGGCCGGCATGGTCACGCTCTGGACCATCGCATGTTGCCTGATGGCGGCGACGGCGATGACCTGTCAGTCCACGCCGCTTTCCGCGGCAGGCCTTATCCTGCCGATCAGTGCCGGCGCCATCTGGATGATGGGAGAACATGCGGACCCGATGCTCGCGGCGGTGGGGGCAACCTATGCGATCCTGCTTCTCGCAGCCAGTCTTCGTCAGGCCCATCTGTTCGGTGTTCAACTCACCACCAGCAAGATGCTCGCGGAGAAGCGCGAGGTGGTCAGCCTGCTGCTCAAGGAGCATGATGTCGAGGCCGCCGATGCGCTATGGCAAATCGATGCGGCGCGGCGCCTCACGGGCGTTTCACCGTCTTTTGCGCGCATGCTCGGCACCACGTGCGAAGCCCTGGAGGGGCGCTCGATCCTGCAAGTGCTGGCGGGACCGGCCTGGGAAACCGGCGCGTTCGATCCCGCCTTGCACGAACTTGCCGAGCGGCTGAAGCAGCGTGCGCCTTTCTCCGATCTCGTGCTGCCGGTGGTGGTGAACGAGGAGCAGCGCTGGTGGCAGATCTCTGCGTCGCCGCGCACCGACGATAAAGGCGTCTTTCACGGGTTTCGAGGCGTCGGCTCGGACATCACGGTCCAGAAGGAAGCGGCCGAGCGCATTGCGCAGATGGCGCGTTTCGACATGCTGACCGGCCTGCCAAATCGGCTCCACCTGACCGAAGAACTGTCACTCACCATCACGCAGGTGTCGCAGTGGCATACGCGTTGCGGCTTCATCATGATCGATCTCGATCGCTTCAAGTCCGTGAACGACACGCTGGGCCATCTCATCGGCGACCAGCTTCTGGCTCAGGTCGCCGAGCGGCTCCGCAAGGTCTGTTCTCCGAACGAGCTGTGCGGACGCCTCGGCGGAGACGAATTCGCGGTCCTTGTTCGGGATGTAGGCGAGCAGCTCTACATCGATCGACTGGCTGCCGAGATCATCAAGGCCGTCTCCCAGCCCTATCTCGTCAATGGGCACACATTGTTCGTTGGCGCGAGTGTCGGCTCAGCGCTGGCCCCCAATGACGGGCGGGATGCCGAGACCCTCATGCGCAATGCCGATCTTGCGATGTATCGCGCCAAGGAAGCCGGGCGAGGCAAGCATCAGCATTATACGCCATCGATGCATGCGGACGCGGAAGAGCGGCGGACGCTCGAAATCGCGTTGCGCGATGCATTGGCCCGGGATGAGCTCTATCTGCTCTTCCAGCCGATCGTGAGTGCCAGCGACGGCCGGGTGAGCGGCTTCGAGGCGCTGGCGCGCTGGCTTCACCCGGAGCTCGGACAGGTGTCGCCGAGCCGCTTCATCCCGGTGGCGGAGGATGCGCGGCTGATGGGACCGATCGGCAACTGGGTACTTCGTTCGGCCTGCCGGGAAGCGGCGACCTGGCCCGAGGACGTGCGCGTCTCCGTCAACGTCTCGCCGGAGCAGCTTTATGACCCCGCCTTTCTGGAAACCGTGGTCGCAGCGCTTGCCCATAGTGGGCTGCCTGCCAATCGTCTTGAACTGGAAGTGACGGAAAGCGTCTTCCTGCGCGAAGGGATGGGCGCCGGGCAGCTGCTGGAGAAGCTCATGAAGCTGGGCGTGTGTCTGGCGCTTGATGATTTCGGTACGGGATATTCGTCGCTCGGTTATCTTTCGCGCACCCGCTTCAGCACGATCAAGATCGATCGCAGCTTCGTCGAGGGTGCCGCGCGCAATCAGCGCGAGAGCCTGGCGATCGTGCGCGCTGTCGTGGCGATGGCACAAGGCCTGGACATGGAGACGACGGCGGAAGGCGTGGAGACCGAAGGGGAGTTCGATCTGCTGCGTGCGTTGGGCTGCACCAACGTCCAGGGCTATTATTTCGGCCGTCCGATGCCGGCAGCCGATGCGCGGGCGCTGTTCGGCAGCGCCGACAGCCAGGTGGCGTAAGCGAGCGGGTCGCGCGGGCTCAGCTCTGCGCGAGTCGTCGTTCGATCGCTGCCCAGATGCCGGCGAATTGCGCCGCTTGCTGGCTCTGCGGTGCATAGGCGCCGAGCGGCAGACGCCTCGTCCCCATCTGCTCGACCTGACTGGCATAAGTGACGAAGGGCCAGTCCGGGTGGCTCTCCAGCGCCGCGACATGAAGCTTGCGGCGGCGATCCACCATCGAGAAGACCGGCAGGATGGGCGGGTGGGAGCCGCCACGACGCACCAGTGTCTCGACCAGATCGTCAAGCGACTTGCGGGCCAAGGGTGAGGGCACGACTGGCACGACCAGTATGTCCGCTGCCTTCAGAACCTGTTCCGCAGTCTCGGTGAGGCCCGGCGGGCAGTCGAGCAGGACGCGCTCATAATGTTTCTTGAGGTTCTCGATCAGCCGGGCGAGGCGCTTCTTCTTGCCCAGGTCGAAGAGGAGCCGCTCCAGTCCATGGAGCGATGGATCCGCGGCGAGCAGGTCCAACCCCGCAATGGCGGTCGGCTGGCAGAGATCGGCAGGGTCGACCTGTTTCGAAAAGACGTCGCGGGCAGCATCCCGGGCGGTGGCGGCCGGCGCGAGCAGATATGTCGCCGCGGCCTGGGGGTCGAGATCCCACAGCAAGGTGCGTCGCGAAGAGAGCACGGCGGATGCCCATGCGAGATTGACGGCGAAGGTGGATTTCCCGACACCGCCCTTGAGGCTGTAGACCGCTATCGTCTTCATTCGCTGCCTGTCTGGCATGCGAATGTTATGCTATTGCGACAGTCGGACTGCAACGTCTGTCGCAGAGCCAATGCTGCCGGCAAGCCGCATGGCCCGGGGCAAGCGTGACGGCGGCTCCCCTGTGCGCCGAAAGGGCAGGTTTCTCGCGCTTTCCCCGCCGACGGATCAGCGGGGAAAGCCGGGAAAAGCGCTCGGTCTCTCAGTTCAGGCGATCGTCAGTGGCCATGGCCATTGCTAATGCTCAGCTTCATGCCTGCGCCATTGCTGGTCCCGTCGGCTTCCCACCAATAGGGCAGGCGCTTGCGATTGCCGGTGTCGACTTCGTTCATGGTCATGGGATCGTAGAGGCGTCCGCCGAGCATCACGCGATGGATCTTCTCGGTATTCCGGATGTCGCTCGTCGGATCGGCATCGAGCACGATGAGATCGGCGAGCTTTCCGGTCTCCAGCGAACCCACGTCCGCGACATAGCCCAGCGAGCGGGCGGGCATGATCGTCGCGGCGCGCAGCGCGTCGATCGGGCTCCAGCCGCCCCGCACGAAGCTCCAGATTTCCCAGTGGGAACCAAGGCCGGTCTGCTGCCCATGCGCGCCAATGGAGACCTGGATGCCGCGATCGGCAAGCTTCTTCGCTTCCCGCGCGGACTCGTCATCCACATAGGCTTCCTCCGGGGCCAGCTCCCGCCGCTTGTTCTGCGCGGCGAGCAACGCGGCCGGCGCATGGCTGGAGAGGATCGGATGTCGCCATACGTCCGTATGGGCCCGCCAGTAGGGGTCACCGGCGAGGCCGCCATAGGTCACGACCAGTGTTGGCGTGTAGTTCGTCGTGCTCTGTGACCACAGGCTGACGACATCCTGGTAGAAGGTCTCGAGCGGGACATTGTGCTCGACGGTCGAGTTGCCGTCCTGCACCAGCGAGATGTCCATCGTGAACAGCGAGCCCCCCTCGGGTACCACTTCCATATTTTCGGCCAGGGCAGCGGCGACGACCATCTGTCGCTGATCGCGGCGCGGCTGGTTGTAGTTCTTCACGCTGTGCGCGCCCTGCGCCTTGAGCCGGCGCACATCGGCCAGCGCGTCCTCATATTTGTTGATCTCCGCATAGACGCCCGGTGCCTTCGCGCCATAGATGACTTCGCCGGTCGAGAAGATGCGGGGGGAGAGGATGATGCCTGCCCGCTGCATCTCGGCGGCCGCGAAGATGTCGGCTGCACTGGACGAAGGATCGTGGATCGTCGTGGTGCCCATCGCCAGATTGGCGATGGATGACCAGTTCTGCTGCGGAATGAGCATGTCCTCGCCCTGCGGGCCATGGGCATGGGCATCCACGAAGCCGGGCATGATCGTCTTTCCGGCCATGTCCAGCTGCGTCGCGCCGGCGGGGATGGCGATATCCCCGCACGGGCCGACCGCCACGATCCGGTCCCCCCGGATCACGATGGTGCCATCCTCGATGATGCCGCCCGCATCATCTGCCATGGTGAGGATGCGGGCGCCGGTCAGCGCGACGGTTCCGCTGGGCTTGTCGGCCGGTACGGTCATGGAGAGGTCTACGCCGGAACGGGGCGGCGCGAATTTCGGGGCATCCTTGCCCGTCGGGCCGGCCGCGAAGAGAGCGGCGGTCTGCGCGGAGTACAATGTCGGGCCAAGCGACCAGTGCAGCGCGGCGCCGTCGTTCGACCAGTTGATGAAGGACGCGCCTTCCGCGCTCACCCGCGTCACGGGCAGGGGGCCGCCTTCCTTGTCCACATCCACATTCTGCGTGCCGGGCATGAGCGGCATGACGAACGCCTGGTAATTCTGGCGGAAAGCGACATGTCGGCCGTCCGGCGAAACCTCGAATTCGGTGACCATGGCGCCCGTGGCATGGGTCCGGCGCGCGGTGCCATCCAGGCCGGCACTGATGAGCTGCCGCTTGCCGCTCTCGGAACCCACCATGAACAGCCTGTCATTCTCGGCACCGAACTGGGGATCGCCGACACCGGATGCGACGAGACCGGGCGCGCCGCCGCTCGCCGCGACGCGCCAGACGCCGGGCTCGTCAGTCCCGCGCGTGGACGTGAGGCCTTCGCTGCCGCGCTTTTCGAAGACGATCGTCTTGCCATCGGGAGAAAAACGGGGCTTGGCGTAATGGCCGGCGATGCTGGTGATCGTGCGTGCGCTTCCGCCGGTGGCAGGCACCGTGCGGACGTGGCCGAGGCCTTCATCTGTCCAGCTCACAAAGACGACGGAACGGCCATCACGCGACCAGCTCGGCCAGAGCTGCATGTCCGCCTCGTCGCCCGGCACGAGCCGTCTGGCCGCGCTGCCCGAAACGGGCTTGGTCCAGAGCTTGCCCAGCGTCTCGAACACCAGCTGCCGTCCATCGGGCGACACGCTGGCCCAGCGCGGCATCTTCGTGCGAACCTGATCGGGCGAAACCTCGATCTGGGGATGGGGCCCGTCGATCACCACGCGCGTGTCATCGATCCGGAAGGGGATCAGGACTGGCTTGTCGCTGCCTGTATCGAGCCGCCAGAGCTTCCCGCCGGTCCAGAAGACGATCGCGCGGCTGTCCGGGGTCCAGGCCATGTTCGGATAGAGCCCGGTCACGGCCCAGGTCTCCTGCACGTCGCGGTCGAGCGGACCGAACAGCTTGCGCTCCGCGCCGGTATCGAGCTGCTTCAGCCAGAGCGTCGAGACGCCATCGACCCGGCGGACGAAAGCGATGGATTTTCCATCGGGCGATGGGGTGGGGCGGACGGCGCCGCCCAGGCCCGTCACAGCGGTGCTGACCTCACCTGTCGAGAGATCGTAGCGCTCGATATCGAAGATGTTCCGCCCGGAATCCTGCGCATATTCGAAGATGTTGCCGGGCGTGACGTTGCGCACATAATAGACGCTCTTGCCGTCCGGGGCCGGAATGGGTTCGCCCAGTTCCTTTTGCAGCACTTCGTTGGCGCGCTTGACCAGCGGCACGCCGCCGCCGCCCGCGACATGATAGAGCCAGACCTCACCGGTCCCGAGCGAGCGCTGCGTCGTGAAATGCTTCTTCGCCACGATGAAGCGGCCGTCCGGACTCCAGCTGGGCTGGTTGAGCAGGCGGAAGCTCTCGCTGGTGAGGGCCTTCTTGTCGCTGCCGTCGGCGTTCATGATCCAGATATTGTCGCCGCCGCCGCGATCGGACGTGAAGGCGATGCGCTTGCCGTCCGGCGAGAAACGCGGCTGGTGCTCATAGGCCAGTCCCTCGGCGATCCGCTTCGGCGTGCCGCCCGCGATAGGCATGGTGTAGATGTCGCCCAGCAGATCGAAAGCGATCGTCTTGCCGTCCGGCGAGACGTCCACGTTCATCCAGCTGCCCTCGTCCACCGTGATGCGGACCTCGCGGGTCTTGAGACCCGGCGGGGCGTTCACA
Source organism: Sphingobium sp. SYK-6 (assembly GCF_000283515.1). Taxonomy (GTDB): domain Bacteria; phylum Pseudomonadota; class Alphaproteobacteria; order Sphingomonadales; family Sphingomonadaceae; genus Sphingobium; species Sphingobium lignivorans. The sequence continues at coordinate 2,429,363 of NC_015976.1, read as the reverse complement.
TCCCAGGCGGGCTCGTTGTCTTTCTTCTCGTCCGCCGCCTGTGCTTGCCCGATGCTCAACGCAAGTGCGGCCGCGATGACCGCCGTCACGGAATAATTCATGCCGGAACCCCTGAACCTGATTGTTGCGCGTCTTGTGCAGGGAAGCCGGGCACCCGTCAAATGCTTCGCCAACGGGGAGAATTCACTCGCCGCTTGCAACTGTCTGCCGTGCCGCGCAACAAGAGCCCGCATCCACGAGGGAGGGGCTGGTTTGACGGAGTGGCAGATGGCGGCACTGATTGCTGCCCTGGGATATCTTATCGGGTCCATCCCGTTCGGGATCATCCTCACCCGCCTCGCTGGAGCCGGGGATCTTCGCGCGATCGGCTCCGGCAATATCGGCGCGACCAATGTGCTGCGCACCGGCCGGAAGGGCCTGGCGGCAACGACGCTGCTGCTCGATGGCGCCAAGGGCGCGCTGGCAGTCTGGGCCGGAACGCAATTGGGCGCTGAGGGCGGAGGCCCCATCGCGGGCGTGCTCGCCCTGATCGGCCATTGTTATCCCGTGTGGCTCGGTTTTCGAGGCGGGAAGGGCGTTGCCACGATGCTGGGCGTCAGCCTTGCCCTCTCGTGGCTCGTCGGTCTCGTCTTCGCTCTGGTCTGGCTGGTCGCACTGGCGCTCTCCCGGATCAGTTCGGTCGGCGGGATCAGCGCGGCGCTCTGCACGCCAGTGGCGGCGTTCGCTTTGGGCCTTGTCGGGCTCATGCCGGCGTTCGGCGCCATGGCGGCGCTGGTGCTGTGGCGCCATCGCTCCAATATCGCGCGGCTGATACGCGGCGTCGAACCGCGCGTAGGCGCCTCCCCCAAGATATGAGCACACTGACCGACGACCAGTTCGACAAGCTTCGCCTCGTCCGTACGCCTTATGTCGGGCCGGTCGCCTACCGGCAGCTCATGGCGCGCTTCGGCAGCGCGGGGCGGGCCCTCGAGGCCCTGCCTGAACTGGCCGCACGCGGTGGCGGGCGCTCGTTCCGGCCGGCGGACGCGCGGGCGCTTGAAGCGGAGATCGCGCGGGTGGTCCGCAACGAAGCACGTTATTGCTTCCTGGGGGATCGGGATTATCCGCCACTCCTTGGCGACGCGGGCGGCAGTCCTCCGGCGCTCATCCTGCGCGGGGACACGGCGCTTGCCCGACAGCGCACCGTCGCGCTGGTCGGCGCGCGCAATGCATCGGCGGCGGCGACCCGGTTTGCGCGGGAGCTGGCGCATGCACTGGCGGCGGCGGGCATCACGGTCGTGTCCGGCCTTGCCCGGGGCATCGATACGGCGGCCCATATGGGGGCCGGACCATCGCGCACGGTTGCCGTCATCGGCGCGGGTATCGATGTCGCTTTCCCGCCCGAGAATGCCGATCTGCAGGACCGCATCGCGCGCGAAGGGCTGTTGATCACGGAATTGCCGCCCGGCGCCGAACCGCTCGCGCGGCATTTCCCGGCGCGCAACCGCATCATCGCCTGGATGAGCGCGGGCACCGCTGTCGTGGAGGCCGCGCCGCGCTCCGGCTCGCTGCTGACGGCGCGGCTCGCAGGCGAGGAGGGGCGGGAAGTCATGGCCGTCCCCGGCTTTCCGGCCGATCCGCGCGCGCAGGGTTGCAACAGCCTCATCCGCGAGGGGGCGACGCTGGTCCAGAACGCGCAGGACATTATCGAGGCGATCGGCGCCATCGATCCGCTGGCGCTGCGCTCGGGGCGCCGGAGCTTCCATAGCCCTCCATCGACCGATCTGTCCGAACCGGAGCGCTCCCGCGTCGTGGAACTGCTCAGCATGAGCCCTGTGGCTGTCGACGAACTGATCCGCCAGACGGGGCTTGCGCCCGCGCTTGTCCAGACGGCGCTTCTGGAACTGGAGATTGCCGGACGCCTCCAGCGCCATGCGGGCGGGCGCGTCAGTCTCGCATGATGGCCCGCCTGATCCTACCTATTCTCCAATCTTCATGCGCGGGGCTTGACGAGGAGGCAGCCTGCTTCCCACTCTCGCGCGTACACGCAAGAAAAGCTAGCGGAGCATCATGAAGCTCGTCATCGTCGAATCGCCGGCCAAGGCCAAGACCATCGAGAAGTATCTCGGCGGGGATTATCGCGTCCTGGCTTCATATGGCCATGTGCGCGACCTGCCGCCCAAGGACGGGTCAGTCGATCCGGAGCATGGCTTTGCCATGGCTTGGGAAAATTATGGCGACAAGGCGCGACAGCTCAAGGCCATCACGGACGAGGCGAAGAAGGCCGACGAACTCATCCTGGCGACTGACCCTGACCGCGAGGGCGAGGCGATAAGCTGGCACGTGCAGGAAGTCCTGCGCGCCAAGAAGGCCCTGCCCGAGCGGGTGGAGCGCGTGACCTTCAACGCGATCACCAAGGCGACGATAACGGAGGCGATGAAGCATCCGCGCGCGCTCGACGACGACCTGATCGACGCCTATCGCGCGCGGCGTGCGCTGGACTATCTCGTGGGTTTCACGCTTTCGCCGGTGCTCTGGCGCAAGCTGCCGGGCGCCAAGTCCGCCGGGCGCGTGCAATCCGTGGCGCTGCGGCTGATCGTGGAACGCGAGCGGGAGATCGAGGCGTTCGTCTCGCAGGAATACTGGTCCGTCACGGCGCTTCTGGAGCAGGGCGGGCAGCGATTCGATGCGCGGCTCGTGCGTTGGCGCGGCGAGAAGCTCGACCGGCTGAGCATTGGCAAGGAAGGCGACGCGCTTGCAGCCAAGGCCGATGTGGAGGCCGGGCGCTTCACGGTTTCCTCTGTCGAGACCAAGCCCGCAACGCGCAATCCGCCGCCGCCTTTCACCACCTCGACATTGCAGCAGGAAGCCGCGCGCAAGCTTGGCCTCTCGGCCAGCGAGACGATGCGCGTAGCTCAGCAGCTCTACGAGGACGGCGCGATCACCTATATGCGGACCGATGGCGTGCAGATGGACGAAAGCGCCATTTCCGCCGCGCGCAATGCCATCGCGAAGCGCTATGATGGTGGCTATCTGCCGGACAAGCCCCGCCACTACCAGACCAAGGCCAAGAACGCCCAGGAAGCGCACGAAGCGATCCGGCCCACCGACTTCAGTCGGGAAAGCGCTGGCTCGGGTGTCCATGCCAAGCTTTACGACCTCATCTTCAAGCGTGCGCTGGCAAGCCAGATGGCGTCCGCGCGACTGGAGCGCACCGCCGTCGAACTGACGGACGGCACTGGCCAGCATGTCCTGCGCGCCACCGGACAGGTGGTGCTCTTTCCGGGTTTTCTGGCACTCTACGAAGAGGGCCGGGACGATCCTGTCGGCCGGCAGGGTGCTGGGGATGGAGAGGATGAGGAAAGCAGGCTGCTGCCCGCGCTCAAGGCGGGGGATCAGCCGGCCAAGAAGGACGTGCGCGCCGACCAGCATTTCACGCAGCCGCCACCGCGCTACAGCGAGGCGAGCCTCGTCAAGCGGCTGGAGGAACTGGGGATCGGTCGCCCCTCGACTTATGCCTCGACCATCCAGACGCTCAAGGACCGCGACTATGTGCGCATCGAGAAGAACCGGTTCTTCGCGGAGGAGAGCGGTCGGCTGGTGACGGCATTCCTCGAGCGTTTCTTCGAGCGTTATGTGTCCTACGATTTCACGGCGGGCCTTGAAGAGGAACTGGACGAGATTTCCGGTGGCCGCGCGCAGTGGCAGCAGGTGCTCGAAGCCTTCTGGCGGGATTTCAAGCCCAAGACCGCCGAGATCATGGAGCAGAAGCCGAGCGAGATCACGGCCGCGCTGGACGAATATCTGGCGCCCATGCTGTTCCCGGACAAAGGCGATGGCAGCGATCCGCGGCTCTGCCCGCTCTGCCACGACGGCCGGCTGTCACTGAGGGGCGGGCGCTATGGAGCGTTCATTGCCTGCTCCAACTATCCCGAATGCCGCTACACCCGCAAATTCGGACAGCCCGGTGGCGCCGATGGCGATGCAGCCGGGGGCAATGAGGAGCTCGGCACGCATCCGGAAACCGGCGAGCCGATCCTGCGCAAGTCAGGACGCTTCGGCCCCTATGTCGAGATGGGAAGCGGCAAGGAGGCAAAGCGCGCGTCCATTCCCAAGGATCTGCCCAATGGCGAACTGACGCTGGACTGGGCGACCAGACTGCTTTCGCTGCCACGCACCATTGGCGATCATCCCGAGACCGGCAAGCCGATCACGGCGAGCCTCGGACGCTATGGCCCTTATCTTGCACATGACGGCAAATATGCGCGGCTCGCCTCCACGGCCGAGATCTTCGAGACCGGTATGAACGCCGCCGTCGCCAAGCTGGCCGATGCAGCGAACCGGGGCGGCGCCCGCAAGGCGGCCGAGCCGCTCAAGATACTCGGCGCGCATCCGCGCACGGAAGCGGAGATTCGGCTCATGGAGGGACGCTATGGCCCTTATGTGACCGACGGCACCACCAATGCGACGCTGCCGAAGACAGTCGCGCCCGATGCGCTGACGCTGGAGGAAGCCGCACAGCTGATCGACGAGCGCGCGGCCAAGGCGCCTGCCGGGAAGCGCAAGGGCAAGGCGAAGTCCAGCGCCGGCAAGTCAGGCGCCGCGAAGAAAACGACAGTGAAGGGAAAGGCACCGTCCAAAGCCAAGAGCAAGGCCCCGGCCGCCGCGGAATGATCGCCGGACTTCGCCCTCCGCGATCGGCCTGAAGCCAGGTGCGATAGACAAATTGTTTCCTGATACAGGAAAAGCATGCTGCCTTGCGGTAGGGTCTGGGATAGCACTGCCTCGCCCATGAGGCGCCCCGAATCTCCACTCCTTGATGCAGGATGCTGAATGACCCGGAAACTCACGCACCTCGAACGGCTCGAAGCGGAGAGCATTCACATCATGCGCGAAGTGGTCGCCGAGGCGGAGCGGCCCGTCATGCTCTACTCGGTGGGCAAGGATTCGGCCGTGATGCTCCATCTCGCCCGCAAGGCCTTCTATCCCTCGCCGCCGCCCTTTCCGCTGCTGCATGTCGATACGACCTGGAAGTTCCAGGCCATGTACGAACTGCGCGACCGGATGGCGAAGGAGAGCGGGATGGAGCTGCTCGTCTACCAGAATCCGGAGGCGAAGGAGCGGGGCATCAATCCCTTCGACCATGGTCCGCTGCACACCGATATGTGGAAGACGGAAGGTCTGAAGCAGGCGCTCAATCTCCACGGGTTCGACGTGGCCTTCGGCGGCGCGCGGCGTGACGAGGAGAAGAGCCGCGCCAAGGAACGCATCTTCTCCTTCCGCACGGCCAGCCATGGCTGGGACCCCAAGAACCAGCGGCCCGAACTGTGGAACCTCTACAATGCCCGCAAAGCAAAGGGCGAGAGCATCCGGGTCTTCCCGATCAGCAACTGGACCGAACTGGACATCTGGCAGTATATCCAGCTCAACCGCATTCCGATCGTCCCGCTCTATTTCGCCGCGCCGCGCCCGACCGTGGAGCGCGATGGCCTGCTGCTGATGGTCGATGACGAGCGCTTTCCGCTGCGGGACGGCGAAACGCCGGTCATGCGCTCCATCCGTTTCCGGACACTCGGCTGCTATCCGCTCACGGGCGCGGTGGAGAGCGAAGCGGCGACGCTGAGCGAAGTCATTCAGGAAATGCTGCTCACCACGACAAGCGAACGGCAGGGCCGCGTGATCGACAAGGACGGTGGTGACGCCAGCATGGAAAAGAAGAAGCAGGAGGGGTACTTCTGATGACGGACCCCATCTACAAGACCGATGCACTCATTGCGCAGGACATCGACGCCTATCTCAGCCAGCATCAGCACAAGAGCCTGCTGCGCTTCATCACCTGCGGCAGCGTGGACGACGGCAAATCCACGCTGATCGGGCGCCTTCTCTACGACAGCAAGATGATCTTCGAGGATCAGCTTGCCGCGCTGGAAGCGGACAGCAAGCGGGTCGGCACGCAAGGCGAGGAAATCGACTTCGCGCTGCTGGTGGACGGGCTGGCGGCCGAGCGCGAGCAGGGCATCACCATCGATGTCGCCTATCGCTTCTTCACGACGGAAAAGCGCAAGTTCATCGTCGCGGACACGCCCGGCCACGAACAATATACCCGCAACATGGTGACCGGCGCGTCGACCGCCGATCTCGCAGTCATCCTCATCGATGCGCGCAAGGGCGTGCTGACGCAGACGCGGCGGCACAGTTATCTCGCCAATCTGGTCGGCATCCGCCACATCGTGCTGGCGGTGAACAAGATGGACCTGGTGGGCTACGGCCGGGATATCTTCGAGACGATCGTCAGCGAGTATCGCGATTTCGCCGGATCGATCGGCATCACCGATTTCGTCGCCATCCCGATCTCGGGTTTCCGGGGCGACAACATCACCACCCTCTCGCCGAATACCCCGTGGTATGCGGGGTCGCCGCTGATGGACCATCTCGAAAGCGTGGAGGTGGACAACAGCGCCGATCAGGCAAAGCCGCTGCGGTTGCCCGTGCAGTGGGTCAATCGCCCCAATCTCGATTTCCGGGGTTTCTCCGGGCTGATCGCGAGCGGGACTGTGAAGCCGGGCGATGCGATCCGCGTGCTGCCCTCCGGCAAGACGAGCAGCGTGAGCCGCATCGTGACGCTGGATGGCGATCTGGACGAGGCCGTTGCCGGCCAGTCCGTCACGCTGTGCCTGGCCGACGAGATCGACTGCTCGCGGGGCGATGTCATCGCGGCCGCGGACAATCCGTCGCAGGTCGCAGACCAGTTCGAGGCGACGATCGTCTGGATGGCGGACGAGGCACTCAAGCCGGGCCGAGCCTACTGGCTCAAGCTCGGCACGCAGATGGTGTCCGCGACGGTGCAGGCGCCCAAATATGAGATCAACGTCAACACGATGGAGCATCTGGCGGCCAAGACGCTCGATCTCAATGCCATTGGCGTCGCGGAACTGGCGACCGACAGGCCGGTCGTGTTTGAGCCCTATGCCGAGAACCGGACGCTGGGCGGTTTCATCCTCGTCGACAAGATCAGCAATGCGACGGTCGCGGCGGGCATGCTGCATTTCTCCCTGCGCCGTGCCCAGAATGTCCACTGGCAGGCCGTGGACATCACGCGGGAGATGCATGCCGGCCTCAAGAACCAGAAGCCGGCCGTGCTGTGGTTCACCGGTCTTTCCGGCTCGGGCAAATCGACCATCGCGAACCTCGTCGAGAAGAAGCTGCACCGGATGAACCGGCATACCTTCCTGCTCGACGGCGACAATGTGCGCCATGGGCTCAACAAGGACCTTGGCTTTACCGAAGCGGACCGGATCGAGAATATCCGCCGGGTCGGTGAGGTTGCGAAGCTCATGACCGATGCCGGGTTGATCGTGATCACGGCCTTCATCTCCCCGTTCCGCGCGGAGCGGGAAATGGTGCGGGCGATGATCCCGGAAGGCGAGTTCCTCGAAATCTTCATCGACACGCCGCTGGCCGAGGCCGAGCGACGGGACGTGAAGGGCCTTTATCGCAAGGCGCGCGCCGGTGAGCTCAAGAACTTCACCGGGATCGACAGCCCCTATGAAGCGCCCGAGGCGGCTGAGATACGCATCGACACGACCGCGATCACGCCCGAGCAGGCCGCCGACGAGATCATCGAAAGGCTGCTCGGATGGCATTGAGCGACGCGGCACTGGCGGCACAGCTCGCCGAAGTCGCGGGCCGGCTGCTGCTGGAGGTGCGCGCTTCCGGCCTGTTCGAGGGCAAGGCGCTCGGCAAGGCCGGTGACCAGACCGCCAACGCGTTCCTCTGCCATGCCATCCGCGCGCAGCGGCCCGATGATGGCCTGCTGTCCGAAGAAGCGAAGGATACGCCGGAGCGCCTGGAGAAATCCCGCGTGTGGATCATCGACCCGGTCGACGGCACGCGCGAATATGGCGAAGAGCGGACCGATTGGGCGGTTCATGTCGCGCTGGCCATTGACGGGCAGCCCGTCATCGGCGCCGTCGCGCTGCCCGGCCTGGGCGAAATCCTGCGCACGGACCGGCCCGCGCCAGTGCCGCCGCCGCCCGAGACCCTGCGCATGCTGGTCAGCCGGACCCGTCCCGCTGCGGAAGCGGTCACAGTCGCCAGCGCGCTCGGCGCGCAGCTGGTGCCCATGGGATCGGCCGGTGCGAAGGCCATGGCCGTGGTGCGCGGCGAGGCGGACATCTACCTGCATTCGGGCGGGCAATATGAGTGGGACAGCTGCGCCCCTGCCGCGGTTGCGCTGGCCCATGGGCTCCATTGTTCCCGGATCGATGGATCACCGCTCATCTACAATCAGCGCGACGTCTATCTGCCCGACCTGCTGATCTGCCGCCATGAGCATGCCCAGTCCGTGCTGGACCTCGTCCGCGCGCAGAAGGGGTGATTGGGCGGCTATTGATGCTTATGCGCGTGCGATAGGTGTCGTTTGCGGATCATAGCGTTGAGGGCGGCGATACAGATTATCTCGCAGACTTTGCGTCTGCACCCCAGATGCGCCGAGCGCCGCGTCAACTTCCGCGCACACGAGACCTTTGCGAAAGATGGATTGCCGTCTGATTGTTGAGGATGGTGCCGTTTATGACGCTGCATCGGGCTGCTTTTGTGGTGCTACCAAGCGGATTTTGCGCCGGGGGCGCTCAGGCGGTGATGCGGCGCGCATCGTGAGAGCCCGCGTTATTGCATCCGGCGGAGGCCATATGAACCGCCCCGGGATTGTGGGAGGCCATTCGGCTTAAATTATGCGGCCGTGGGAGTGTCGTCCACCATGGCGTAGTAGCGTTTCTCCGCTTCGGCCGGTGGTATATTGCCGATGGGCGCGAGAAGCCGGCGGTTGTTGAACCAGTCCACCCATTCCAGCGTGGCGTATTCGACTGCCTCAAAGGATCGCCACGGACCTCGCCGGTGGATCACCTCGGCCTTGTAAAGGCCGTTGATCGTCTCGGCCAAAGCGTTGTCATAGCTGTCCCCTACGCTGCCCACCGATGGCTCGATCCCGGCTTCGACAAGGCGCTCGGTATACTTGATCGAGACGTACTGGCTGCCGCGGTCGCTGTGGTGGATCAGGCCACCGCGATGGACAGGACGCCGATCATGGATCGCCTGCTCGAGGGCATCCAGCACGAAGCTGGCGTGCGCCGTCCTGCTCACCCGCCAGCCCACGACATAGCGGGCATAGACGTCGATCACGAGGGCCACGTAGACGAACCCCGACCACGTCGCGACGTAAGTGAAGTCCGAGACCCACAGCATGTTCGGTGCCGGCGCATGGAACTGCCGGTTCACCTGATCGAGCGGGCAAGGCGCGGCCTTGTCGCTCATCGTCGTGCGCACCGGCTTACCGCGGATCACGCCCTGCAAGCCAAGATCGCGCATCAGCCGTTCCACCGTGCATCGGGCGATATCGAAGCCTTCGCGCCGCATCTGTCGCCACACCTTCCGCACGCCGTAGACGCCGAAGTTCTCGGTGAAGACGCGCACCACCTCCGGCTTCAACATCTGATCACGCTGAGCACGTGGAGATAGCCGCGAGGGATCGCGCCGCTGCGCCAGGTGCTCATGGTAGGTGGATGGGGCGATCGGCAGAACCCGGCAGATCGGCTCGACCCCATAATCACCGCGATGCTCGTCGATAAACGCGATCATCGCTTGAACGGGCGGTCGAGCTCCGCCTGGGCAAAATATGCGGAGGCCTTGCGCAGGATCTCGTTGGCCTGGCGCAGCTCGCGGTTCTCGCGCTCCAGCGCCTTGAGCTTGTCAGCCACCTCGGTGGGCACGCCGGCTCGCTTGCCGCTGTTCACCTCGGCCTTTTTCACCCACTCCAGCAGCGTGTGCCCCGAACAGCCAATCTTCTCGGCAATGGATGTGATCGCCGCCCAGCGGGACGGATGGTCGCCTTCGTGATCCAGCACCATGCGGACCGCCCGTTCACGAACCTCCGGTGCAAACTTGTTCGTCGTCTTGCTCATCGTAGACCCTTCCTCTCAGGAGTTCGGGCCTCCGGCAATCCCGGGGCGGTTCATTGTTACAGGCCAGAGGTAGAGTCTCGCTCCTACATCTGCGAAATCGGGACAATCGAGCCCAAGATTCACACTCGATCTAACTCGTCAAATGCCAGGACTAACGCCTAGCACTCTGTCCAAATTTACGGGCTCACCACAGAGCTCCGTCATTGCGTTGATGCTCCCCCTTCGATGAAAATACTGACCGCCACGTTCATCAAATTCGGATCCTCTTTATTAAGCGCCGCCGGAAGGAAGCACGAGGCGTTACAGGAGTTTTTGGCAGTGCTTCCCCCAGGTAGCGATTGAGGCGGGGTTGCCCGTCATCAATTCCCACGAGGTCGCGCAACCGCAGTTGCCCCAATGCTTCATCGGAGAAAGCCGGCGTATAATAGATGCAGTCATCGAAATAATAATGGGTCACCTGTGACCATCTCGTGAGATGGGGGTTGGCCTGAGGCGTGCCGCCATGCAGCAGGTTCGCACACCAGATCAGGGCTTGCCCTTTTCGCGCGAGAAAAATGTCCTGCCGAGCATCGCACGCGTCCCGCATTGCGTCCCAGGCCGGCCCATAGGGATCTTGCGCGGACTGCAGGTCGCTACCGAAGCCTCGCCGCCCGATCATCGCGTTCGTCATGATCGGCCAGCGATGCGATCCGGGATAATAGAATAGCGGACCAGCGTCGGCGCCAATATCCTCCATTGCCAGCCACACTCCGCACATGAAACGTTCGGGGAGGCTCGAAAAATGGACTGAATCGGAATGGGCGTCCTGCTGCGTTCCCACCGGGAAGTTCAGCGTTTGAAAAGGAAAAACGCGACGGCCATAAAGTTTGCTCAGCAGGTCCATCACTGCGGCATTCGCAGCGATTGCGCGCACATCTTCGTCAAATGTCCAGGCATCCTGGATGCGGCGTTCGCCTACAGTCTTGTCGCTTTGCGGATCGTTGAAATCGATCCCGTATCGCGGCCCCAGGTTATGCTTGATCCGTTCAATTCGCGCGTGAAGGTCGGCATCCGGGAAGTCCAGCACGGCATAGCCATTTTCATGGAGGCTGGTCGCGATCCTTTCCTCTTCGGCCGTTAATCCCAGCGAATCCTTAAGCTTGGGAAACAAAGGCGATTCGACCAGCGGCACACCGGGAAGAGGATTCATCACAATTCGTCAGGCCTTTCTGCCGGGCCGGCATGGGCGTCATCACGGCCACTTCCCCTTAGCCGATCTGCGACATGGTCCAAAATCATTCTGATCGCGCGCGGGAGGCCCCCGGCGCCGCGCCCCACTTCCCCCAGGATACGCGCAAAATCGTGCTTGATCGTGCCGCGATCATCGAGACCCTGATACAGGGACCAGAAAGCCTCGACACCAATCGCGCGGGGCATGTGCCACACGCCATGATAACCAAAGCCGCTCCCGAGTTCTCCTGCCCGTTCCGCCGCAAAGAGATCGGCGAGCGCCCGCGGCGCGAAGCGCATCCCCTTGCTTTCAAGCCAGGTGCGATTGACTCGCCCGATGGCGATATCTTCCGGGTGGGACTTCCTGAACTCCGGCTCCCTGCAGGCTTCCATCAGACGCTTGCTGCGCAGGGAAAAGCCTCCATTCCCGACATCATGGCCATCGTCGAACTGGGGCCAGCTTGCTCCTATGTAATCATAAGCGAGAAATTCAGGACGCCATAAATGCGGGGCGATCACATGCCCGTCCCACTGTGTTACCAGGCAGTGGGAGGTTTCTACATGGTCCGCCAGGGCCGAGAGGAGAAAATCGGAATAAGCGGCTGACGATTCCAGTCGTGATATCGGAACAACCGTAATTTTCCGAGGATCGATCGAAACCGGCCTATTGGTAAACAGCTTACAGGCCCCGAAGTCAATTTCACCCAGGCTCCTCTCCAATGCTTGAATAGTCGCCGCAATATTAACTGACGTGACCGCGCACAGGGTTACTTCCGGCAACGCAATTCGGCCAACGGACCTGGTTTCTGGTTCGACCAACATAATGTTTTTATAGGTCCACGACAAAAAGCTCACTCGCGCGGCTTAGCTGCGGATGATGAAAGGGATCGACTGCCGTGTCAGTACCCCATCGCTGTTTGAGCGCTGCCAGTTCCCCGGCAAACCGCGCCGCTCCGGCAGGGTCGCGGTCAAACCCGCGTGAAACCGATTCATGGTGGATCAGCGTCGCACGAGGCTCATAAAAAGACTGCCATCCCCGCCGATTGAGGCGCATGCAAAGGTCCACATCGTTGAAGGCGACCGGGAAAAGCCGCTCGTCGAGCCCGCCCACCGCCAGAAATCGCTCTCGCTCAACCACAAGGCACGCCGCAGTCACTGCCGAGGTGAATTGGGGCAGCGCGTGGCGATGGAAGTAACCCTCTTCCTCGGGACGCAGGAAGCGATGGGCATGTCCAGCTGCATTGCCCATGCCGATCACGACGCCTGCATGCTGTATCCGACCATCCGGATACAGCAGGCGAGCCCCCACCGCCCCAACATCCTCGCGCACGGCCTGAACCGCCAGTGTCGCCAGCCAGCCCGGCTCGATCACTTCGATGTCATTGTTCAGCAGGCATAGAAGCGGGGTGCGCGCCTGCTCCACGGCACGATTATTGATCGCCGAATAATTGAACGCGCCGGGGTGGCGTATCACCCGGTGGCGCGCCGGCTCGAGACCGGCGAGAAAGGACAGGGTTTCCGGATCGTCGCTGTCATTGTCCACGATGATCACGTCCACGTCCGGATAGTCCGTGCGCGCGATGCCTGTGATGCAAGTTTTCAGCAGATCCGCTCGGTTGCGTGTGGGAACAATGACAGTGATGGGCGGCAAGTCCCGTGACAGAACTGCAGGAGCCGGGGGCACATGGGGACGCGGACGATCGTTCCTGTGGTGCAGTATCTTGCGAACATGCAGCGGCGCCTCCTTTCCCATCGCCTGAAACACCAGCTGGCGCATCCAGTCGTTCGCCCCCGCAATCGCCTCCAACTCGTCGCGAGATGCACGCAGCACACAGGTGCCCGAAAGATAGTCGAAATGGCAGAACAGCTCGCTGTTCCCGTCGGGCTTGAAATGCGGCGCGGTGCGCCGGCCCTTTCGGGTCAGAAGATCGTCATCGGCATATACCAGCCGTGATTCCGTCCCGGAGATCGCGGCTCGGTAGGCGCTTGCGGCGCTTGCGGCGAGCTTATCACCAGCCGCAATCGGCATCAGCCAGGGCGCGACACTCCAGTCGATCTTCTGGATCGCCTCGGAAAGGGTAGGCGTATTCTCCGAGCCGATCACCAAGGACGGCAGGCCTTCGGAGGCCAGATTCCGTAGAGTTTGCTCCACAAGTGCCTGATCCGCGCCGCCCTCGACCAGCGCCAGTATGGAGGGTGCCGTTCCACGAAGATGATCGGGAGGGTTGGGTTTTTCTTTCCGGAGCACCCACGCATCGTAGGCTCTTCTTGAAGTGCCGAGCAACGGAGCCAACTGGCTGCGCGAACGTACTTTCTTGCGACAAAGACGCCACCATAGGGCCGTCAGGTAAGCAGGAGGATTGGAACGAAAAGCGTCCGCATGGATGGAGAGTTTCAGCCAGCGGCTCGCGATCCTTAACGGGTAGGGATATTCTGGGCTCGATCGCATTTAAGCCTGCAATAGCGAATGGCACGAAGGAAACAAACGGGGAAACGAGAGTTGGGCCGCCGCGATTGCCTTTTGATTGCGCGCATCTGAGAAGCAGCTGAGCTCGATTTAAAAATTTGGCCTGCGACGGTTTGGAAGACACCGAGACAAGGCGTTTTCCTCGAACGGAGAGCATCAATGCAACGACGGAAGCTTGCGTGAGTTTGGCAATCGTACCATCACACTTGGAGATCAAACATCTAAATGGTGGTGGTTGTGGTGGATTGCTGGTGCCGGATGAGGGATTCGAACCCCCGACCTTCGGTTTACAAAACCGCTGCACTACCACTGTGCTAATCCGGCGATTGGGGATTTCCCTAGGTTTTCCGGGCTACACGGTCAACTAGGAAAGCGCGAAACACGCGCCCCGCATCGGTTCATGGTGTCACAGAAAGTGGCACAACCTGTTCCCTTACTGTTCACGGAAACAAACGGCCCCGGCAGCGCCTGCAATCGCCCCCGAGGCTACTTCTCTCGCCGCTTAAGCTCTGCCTCGACGGCCTCGCGCACGAAGTCTGTGCGGTCCTCGCCATCCTTCAGCACACGCGCGATGCGCGCGAACGTCCCCTCGGCGAACCGCGCCTGCATGTCCTCGGCCCATCGTTTGATTCTGCCCACGCGTCGGGGCGTATCGCATATGACTTTGTGTGCCAAGGCTGCATTATTTCTCATATGAGGTATTGACCCTATAAGTGATATGAGATAAATAACTCATATCAGATACGGAGGCAAGCACGATGGAACGGACAGTCAGAAAGAACTCGAAGGAATTCACCTCGGCAATCGCAGCTGCCACGGATGTTCGCGTGTACTCGCTTGATAATTGCTTCTCCGGCGCGCAGGTCGAAGGCTTCCCGACCTGGATAGACGACTTCAAGCTTTACGTGAACGGCGATCAGTACAAGGCTCGCGTTCACTCTAACCTCTGGGTTGAATTTAAGGTGGCAGCATAATGGTTGCGCACCTTGAAGACGTGGAGCGCCTCTTCAACGCAGTGAAGAACCTGCGCGACGAGCGCAGGAAGATGCAGAAGTTGTCCGATAGGGCGCTTCACGCTGAAGGCCCGAAGGCATCCCAGAAAGCGAACGTCAACCTAAATTGGCAGGCGTTCCACATCAACAAGATCGAGCATGCCGTTCATGCCGCCGCCGTTGACTGCGGGTATGCGGACATTCGCTCCACCGAACATTATCGACCCTATAGCGTCAAGCTAACTGGCTTTCATGAGTACGAGGTCGTCCCCGACAAGCCTCGCTGCCTCAAAGAGGGGGCAGCGGTGACAACGCAACTCACCGCTGGCATCGAGCTTGCCGCCAAATTCGTTGAGAAGCGCCGCGACGAATACGTGCAGGAGCATGGCTCTTACGACCCTTCTACCGGCGTGACCGAGTTTCCCGGGAATGGAGACGAATATGTCGACGAGCTTGAAGAGATCATCGAAGGCATTCGCGCGGTGAAGTCATGAACGGCCCGGCAGCGCCTGCCAGCGCGACCGAGGCCTGCCACACGAACGCATAGGGGTGCGTTGATATGACTAGTGCCAATACTGGTGTCCAAGCGTTCCCGCTTCAATGGCCAACTGGCTGGCCACGGGAGCGATACCGCTCCAGCGCGAAGTTCGGCACGACCGGGCGCAACGGATACAAGACCAATCTCACCGTCGCAGATGCACGTGCCCGGCTCCAGAATGAGTTGGACATGCTGCGCGCCGGTTATGTGACGCTCTCCACAAATCTGGAGACGCGCCTTGATGGTAATCCGCGCTCCGGCCAGCCAGAGCCGCAAGACCCCGGTGCCGCTGTCTATTTCCGCTTGCAGGGCAAAGACACCGTGCTCGCCTGCGACAAGTGGGATCGAGTGGCAGATAATATCGCTGCCATTGCCAAGCACATCGAGGCACTGCGCGGGATGGATCGCTGGGGCGTCGGCACGGCAGCGCAGGCCTTTGCGGGCTATCAGGCGCTCCCTGCGCCGGAGCAGTGGTGGCAGGTGCTTGGCGTGCCTGTTTCGGCCACGCGTGAGCAAATCAATGCCGCCTATCGCTCGCTCGCCATGAAAGCCCATCCCGATCAAGGCGGCAGCGATGCAGCAATGGCGCGGCTGAATGCCGCACGCGAACAGGGGTTGAACCAGTGAGCAGAGACGGATGCTCCGGCAAGAAGCGTCACCGGACAAGAGAAATCGCCTGCATCGTCGTCAAGCGGCTGAAAAATTGCGCGATGAATGTCTATTGGTGTCCCAAGTGCAAGGGGTGGCATGTGGGGCACTCACGCGACCCTTACCGCATGGCGCAGCGCGTTGACCAGATACTGGCGCAACACGAGCGCGCGCTTCAGGCCCGCCTCTCCCCCTCAAACACAGGGGCGGAGGGGTGAGCCTCCGAGCTGATACACGGCCCGCCAGCAAGCCGATCTCTGGCCGCATAGTCACCCTGTTTGGCCTTCGCTACCTTCTGGACCGCATCGGTTACGACCCTTGCGACGAATGGGACGCGAGTGACATTCTCGGCCTACCTGACGGCCTCACCTATCGGAATGGCAGGATCGAGTTCGATTGCGTCCGGTGCGGCAACCCTTCCGAGTGGCCCGTTGAGGTGGAGTTGTTCGTCTATGGCGACGACATGAACCTCTGCGGCGGTTCTCCGAGGTGCTGCCCATGACCTTCCTCGATCGGATATCCCCCTTCTCATTGAAAGGAAGCGTGCATGACACAGACACCCACGCCCGCCGCCGCCGAGCAGGGCCTCGGTGAGGTTTTTCCGTCCGCGCCGAAAAACCACGAGGGAGCCGAGACGTTGTTCTACAACGATAGCGGCGACCCGATTTCGCGCGCTGAATTGATTGCCGACTTCAAGGGGTGGCTTGATCCGTTCTGGCAGCGCGCCCTCGACTATTTGCTGACCACGCCCGCCGCCCCTGCGCCCACATCGGCCGAGCAGCCGCAAGATGGGGCGGGGGAACTGCTGCCGTGTCCATGGTGCAATAATGCGGACAAGCTTGCCGTACGCCAAAACGCAGAGAGCGCGCCATATTTTGTGGTTGAGTGCGATATCTGCGATTGCGCGGGCCCGATGCTTGCAACATCTGACGAAGCCATAACCGCATGGAACAAGCGCTCCACTCCCCCGCCGCCTGCCGTTGGGGTGACGGATGCTGATTACTCCTTAGCCGACCAATTGGTATCTGCGGCCAACATTGTTTCGCATGACGGATACTATGAGGCGGATATTGACAAAGTTGCGGCCACCCTTGCTGCCCACCGCCTCACCCACGCCGGACCATCGGCCGCGCGGGAGGAGGTGCTGGAGGCGCTGAAAGACGCCGCGAACGGGTTTGCCGCGCTCAATATCCTCATAAGCACCCTTTCAGGAAAACCGTCCGTCATGGCTGAAACGTTTGAAGAACGTACCCGCGCCACCCTCGCCAAGCTGGAGAGCGGTAAGTGAGCGACTTCGGAAAGCATAGATGGCTCTGTAGGATGGGCATCCACAAGATGCGCACGGTTGAGCGTAAGCCGCTGCCGCCCGTTTTGCCGAAGTTCCCTCATCCGGAATTTGTGAGGGTGCTTTGCCTGCGTTGCTGCAAATCCGACTGGTATATGCGCCCATGACCGCGCCCGATCCGGTGCCAGCGGCGGGGCTGGTGGTTCTGCGCCGCGCGCGGGAAGTTTACCTCCAGTACATGGAGGCACATGCGGCAGAGAAAGGTGTCGCCCTTGCCATCGGCGAGGCGGAACGTTGTTTGCGGGGTGACCTTGATAACCAGCATGGTGTCAAGATCGCAATAGGCGCCATTCTGGACACGACTGACCGGATGGCCGATCTTCTCGCCACCGAACGCCAGCGCGCAGAGCATGCAGAGAAGAAGCTGGCGGCACTGGCGAAGGCGGTTGACGACGAGATTGTCTTGCGACTGTGCGATGAGCCTTTGAACCGGGCGTACAGCGAAGCAGTGTCGCATCTCGCCTCTCTCAACACCCCGGAGCAGTCAGAATGACCACCCCCTCCGAGATAGCATCGCGGCTGAGCGAGGCGCAGAGAAGCGTAATTAGGCGTATGACTGGGGAATATAGTCCGCCGCCAAGAGGTGTTACCCGGCAGGCAGTGGCAGCACTGGAGTGCCGTCATTCATCTCTGGTGCAACGTGAATGGCCGGATGGGTGCGCCGGGTGTACATATTATCGCCTCACCCCGCTCGGTCTAGCCGTCCGCGCAATCCTGGAGGAGCAGAAAGATGTCTGACTTCCTTCTCGGCGCCCGCTTCACTCTCGGCCTTGTGTGGCTGTGCTGGGGGTGGATGGCGGTTTGACGTTGGAGCGTGAATCCAGTATATCAGAGCTGTGACGCGGTCGCCCGGAGAAGGTGGCTGTGTGAGGGTGACGACCCAAGGGTGCCAATAGCTGTGTCACGAGGTTCCCGCTCTGCTTCGGCATCGGGCTTGAAGGCGAGGCGCAGCCTCCGAGTGCTGCACAATGCGTGATATCGAGCGCACCTCGCCACTTTGCTTAACACGTCCCGAAAACATGTTCGCGAAATGGCAGGCGCTTAACAGGTCATTCCTTCGTGCACTGATCCAGTGCTCCCTCGATGCGATCAGCGAACTTGCCCGGGCCGCTATATTCCTCCAGCTTGGCCGCCAGCAAGGCGACGAGCGTCCGCAGATCGGTCGGCAGCGGGCGCGCCATCGGCTCGGGGCGCTTCGGCTTTGTGGCATTGCAAGGTCGAGGAACCTCGACAACCTCCCGCACGATCTTGATTTGCGTCGCGGGCGGCGTCGGAACGGTCCTGGCGCAGGCCGTGAGGCCAAGCACCGCCAGTATCAGTATCGCTCTCATATGCCGCTCAGTGCCTCCCGTAGCTCATCGTCGACGCCGCACATGGACGGCCCCTGCTTCGCGATCTCGCGCAGCCGGGCAATCCGCTGGTCCGTCGTGGTCGCCGCCTTGTCCATCGCGGCGAGGCGCCGGGCATCATCCTCGGCCTGCTGTCTGTAAGCCTCGGCGCGCCTGTCGCTCTCGGCGCTCTTGGCATCAAGGGCACGGGTCAGGTCCACGATCGATCGCTCCTGCATGGCGTGCTTGTCCGCCCATGTCCTGTTCTCGCGTGCGAACTGGTCCCGTTCTGCCGTGCGGGCCGCGCGCAGGCCGTCCACCCGGAAACCCCATGCGAGGGAAATGGCAAGCGCCACCACCAGAGCGCCTACTCCGATCAGTTTCCAGTTTCCTCGCGTGAAGGCTATTGCAGAGGTGAGGGGGATCATGATATAATTTCTCTAATAGAACCCGGCCGGCCTCTCGAAGTGAAAGGTTTGATCAGCCGAGTAGTGAAGCACACTGCGCCGGGTCACTCTTCCTTCACCGGAACAGGCTTGTCAGCAGGTTGATCGATCTGGACCGTTCGACCTTCCGATGCAGCCTTGATGGCGTCAAATGCGCGTCCGGTGTTCTGCGTGGCCTCTTCGTCGCGCCTGTCACTGCGGAACAGTGCGCCGATGATGATCCCAACCGGGGGGCCTAGCTGGAGCATCGCATCCTTAATCAGCGAGACGTTCTCGACAGGCATAGGTCGGAAGCCAATAACCCATAGTGTGGCGTAGTAGGCCACGATAAACAGAGTGCCGATGATAATGCGGGGGTCGGTCACCGCGCCCAAGCCCCTGTCTTCCCGTGCAGCCACGATAGGAACTGGCCGACTGTCTTCCCTTTCAGAATGGACGGGTTGGCCTTTGTCGCGGCATCCCCGGCGATCAGGTCGGCGCGCGCGTTGACATCGGCCTCGATCACCTTCGCGGCGGTCGCCGGGCCAAAGAAGTGCGCAGCATAGAGTGATGCCCGGTTGATCGGGATGCCCCGGTTGCGGAGGAACTGCGCGTTCTTTTCCGTGAAGGTCTTCGCGCGGGCAAGCTGTTCCTCGACCGTTGGCTTGAGGCCGCCGAACGCCTGCGAGGGATCATTGCCCCACTTGCCGCCTTCGCCCAGCCACGTCGATTTGATGAACTGGTAAAGGCCAGACGCGCTTGATGTCGGCGCCTTGATATAGGGCCTGTCATTGCTTTCGATCTTGCTCAGCATCGGCCAGTAGTCATCAGGGATGCCCGGAGCAGCCGCACTATGCAGGCCAAGAGCTTTGGCAATAGCATTCCACGTCTGCGGGCCTGCTACGCCATCTGCGGGGATATTGAGATGACCTTGCACTGTCTTGATGATATCGACGCTCATTCGCCGCGCTCCTTTCGTGCCAGCGTGTCAGCCGCAGCGACCTTCGCGGCCTCCTGCGCGATCACGCCTTTGATGCCGAGCTGAGCGCGCAAAAGCGCCATCTCCTGCGCTTGTTCGGCGTGCTTTTCGTTGCACTGCGCCAGCTCGGCGCGCATTGCCTTGTTCTCTGCCTTCAGTTCAGCGACATCCCGACGCAGCCCCTCGATCAACTGGTGCTGGACCGTATCGAGGCGCTGCTGATTGATGTCGGTTCGCCCGGCAATGAAGTTGAGCATCCACCGAAAAAACAGTAGCAGGCCCATGAAGACGCCGGCGCCACCGCCAATACCGACGCCGGCCGCCCCGCCGACTTTGAGCCAGTCCAGAAAATCGCTGTCCATGTTCAGTGTGCGCCCCATGTTATATTCTCCAGATCACTGCGGCGCGGGGGTGGCCACGATGCGCACGTAGCTCCTGCGCCCGCCGGTGCCGCTCGCCTCGACATCGATAAAGGTGTCCGCACTGGCCTCCCCAAGCAGGGGACGCAGCCGCACCGCCTTGGCGGCAGCGGCGGTCATGGCCTTGCGCTCGGCCGGGTCGATGCCGATCCGGCTCAGCAGCGCGTCATGATCGGCCATGGCCCAGGCCAGTGCGGCCCGGGCATCCATCGTCGCGATGCGCGTGTCCCGCCCACCTGCAGCGGGGATCGGCGCGCTGTCCATATAGGCCTGGACATGCCATTGGGTCGGGACACCCGTCTCTGCGGGCGCAACACCCGGCGCGGTGGGCCGCACGAGCTGGTTGAGCTGGGCCGCAGCAGGGGATGCGATGACGAGGGTGAGGGCAATCAGGCGCATCATGGATTGTCCTCCATTTTGAGCCGGTATCCCCAGCCATGGATATTCTCGATCTTCACGGGCTTGCCGATCAGGGCCTTGCGCAGGCGGCTCATATGGACGGGCACGGCCCGCGCGCTCGTGTCCTCGCCCAGCAGCATCTCGAAGGCGCCGAGCCCCACCTCGCCGAACCGCAACAGCAGCGAGAGATATCGGCTCTCCATGCGCCCGAAGAGCGGGATTTCCCGGCCATCCCAGAAGGTGCGCCAGGGCTCGCTCATGACCATGAGTCGGCCGCGCTGCACTTTCAGCGGCATCGGCCGGTTGCAGCAGGGGCAGCAGGGCGGTTGCCCGGCGACATCGATGCGGGACGGAGCGTTCATGACGCCGGCTGCGCCCAGACCGCGTCGCACTGATTGCCGGTCGTTGTGGTCTGGCTGTTGGCCCAGCGCAGGCCGATGCTGGAGGCTGCGCTGTAGGTGATGGCGTCGGCGCTGTCCTCGATGACCTTGGTCCAGTCGCCAAGGTCATTGCCCTGCCAGACTTCCCAGTGATCGCTGTCGGCCATCTCCGGCGGCACCGCCATGAGCTTGATCTTCCGCCCGACGATCGGCGTCAGCACAGATGCCGCGAGCAGTTGGGTACCGCCGGTCTGCGCCAGCTCGATCTTGTCGTTGGCGCTGTCATAACCCACGCGCAGTCGATTGCTGCCGTCCGTGTAACGCAGCAGCATGCCGTAACCCACGGCCGTGTCGCTCGCACAATAGAAGGTCGCGCCGGCCTTGTAGACCGCCGACGGGGGCGTCCATGTCATCTTGTATGCCGAGGCATTGCTCGGATAGACGCGCCCGGCATTGATGAGCATGGCGCCGGATTGCGCCGCCCAGGCTTGCCCCGAATCGGCCGTGTGAGCGCTGAGATTGGTGCCGTCCGCGCTGCCAAACCGATCGATCACGGCGGGATAGGCCGCCGTCACGCGCGCGGAGAGGGACGTCTTAAGTGTGCTCGATGGCAGGCTGTCGAGTGCCCATTGCGCCTCGTCGCAATCGTCGACATCCCGGCTCCACTCGGCGGCCTCGACAAGCATCTCGGCATAGGATTTCGTCGGCCATGATCCGGTTCGGAAATGCGCGTAGACCGTGCGAATGATCTCGGCGCGCATCCAGTCGTAGACACTGCCGGTGGGCAGGCTGAGGGACCAGTGCGTGCCGTCCGATGCAGCGGCGCGCCTGCGCATCGCGGGAATGTAGAGGTCGCAGTGCTGCACCCCTGTCGCGGCGGAGATGAGGCTGGCGTCGCGCGCCGCGATCCGGGGGCCGAAGACCTGCTGCTCATAAGGCAGCATGCCGCCAGCTTGTGCGGTTGGCGTGACACCCGAATAGGCGCGGAAGGTGCGGCGGATGGAATAGATTTTCGCCCATGCCGGGATGCCGCCCGCGATCGTCGCGACATAGGCGTCATAGGCATCACCAAGCGCCGTCAGGGCGCTCGGACTATCATCGTCAATCGGCCGCGCGGCGGTGACATCGTTGCCACCGCTATTACCCTCATAGACGGCCCCGACGATGTCCCCCCACAGGGCAAGACCGGCCGCCGCGTCGGATGCCTGATGGGCGAGCGTCGCGCCGCCAAGCGCCCAGTTGAACCAGATCGGGTCGGCGCCGGGGTCGGCCGCCACGATGGCGTCCTCCATCTCCTTGCTGTTGACCGGATAGGCTTCGAGCGATGCGCCGATGCTGGCGAAGATGTTCGCCCGGAAGTCGGGGCGCAGATACAGCGCGGGATACCAGAGCGAGGCGCCGCCGGTGGGCGCGGTGATGGCCAGCCGCACCCATGCGCCGCTGGGCAGTTCCGTGCCCGGCCCCTTGACCCGCTGGCGGCGATAATGCGCGCCGAGCGCTGTGCCGCCGGCGCCGCCGTTGTTGGTCGGCCAGGCCATGGCGGCGGTAAGCGCGGTCCATGTGCCGTTGCTGCCGTTCGTGCTGTCGAGAGAGTAGGCTGCGGCAACCGCGCCGCCCGTGGCCGATACCATGTAGAGGATATCGAGGCCGTTGGCCGGGACGGCTTCGGCGAGCCGCCATGCGAACGTCTCCGTCGCGCCGGACGCGATGGAGCGGGTCAACCGGCTCTTGAGCGTCTTGTTGCCTGCCAGTGCCGCCTGAATGCCGGAATCGCTGCCGGAATGATAGCCGGTCGACACGGCGACCCGCACCGCATCGGTCCCGGGTGTCGGCGTCGGCGTGGGGGTGGCGCTACCAACAAGCGCACTTGTCGTGGCGCCGAGATCGTCCTCGGCGTAGACCCGATATTCGTAAGACCCATCTGCCTGCACAGCCCCCGCCGTGCTCCAGCGCACCAGTGTCCGCCCATCGGCGATCATGCTTTGGGCAAGGGCCAGCCTAGAGGCGGTCGTGGCGGCCAGAATGTCGATCCTGCTGTCCCGGTAACCGACGCCGACGCCCGGCTCATATTCGCGCAGCACAACGGTCGAGACGGGGTAGGGCAGGCCTTCACTGCGGAGCTTTCCGTTGACCGTCGAGAACCCCGGAGAGCCATCGGCCAACACCTCGACATTGCCAGTGGTCAGGCCGTTGATCGTCGCCTGAAACGGGCTGCCCTGCACGCCCTGAGTGGTCGAAAGAGTAAGTTCGCCGAGAGCCATGCCGCGATCCTGTTGAGGTTCGCAGCAAGGGTAGGCAGGCGGCTAGTTTCGGTTTACCGTCGTCGGTGGTTCATACGGGCGCTGGCTCCGGTTCGTCCGGATCGCCTTCCGTCTCTGGGGCGGGCGTGGCGGCGCGCAGGTTGCGCAGGCAGGTCAGCGATCCGTTGATATGCGGTGCCATCGTGGGATCAGCGAGATAGGTGGGCTGCAGCGCTTCCAGCGCGGCGATCATCGCGCCATAGGGCTCGGATGTGACCAGGTCGTGCAAGTCATTCATGTCAGGTCCTTTCAGGTTATTGGCCAGCCTTCATGGATGTCGATCGCCATGAGCGCTGAGATTGAAGTCGCAGCGCCGATTTCCGTTTCCAACGCCCACGACCGCGCGTAGACATCGCTGCGATACTGGGAGAAGCGCACGCCGACCTGCCGGAGCTGCGTCGGCGTCAGGGTATCGATGAACGTGTTGTCGGCGAGCTTCCATGTCACTGCTTCCGGCAGCGCCATGCCGAGCGCCTCAAGCTCGCGGAACTCGGCGAGCTTGCCAGCGATATTGTCCCGCCCCGCCTGATCGCTGTCGAACCTGCCGAACACCGTGGGCGTGACGAGGAACGCTGCGTCGCGGATGCGCTTCACCGCTTCCCAGCGCTCGACCTTGGCGAGGGCCAGTTCAACGCCGGGATCGGCCGCGCGCAGCACGAATATGATCTCGTCCCCATCCTTCGCCGTGTGGAAATCGGCAGGGTCTCCGAGCGCTTCGTTAAAGACGTAGAGGCTGTAGCCGTCAGGCGTCGGATATTGCGCAGCCAGCTCGACGGACGCGACTTCGATGCGGCTGATCGACATGCCGGTTTCGGGGTCCACGACGAACAGATGCACGGTCATTTCATCGCGAACCTTCGATAGGAGATGTACGAATTATTGAACGTAGCCGTCCCTCCGGTGCAGACCGCGCGCAGGACATAGTGGATCAGCCCGGCCGGATGCGTGCCGTCTTCCACGGTAAATGTGCGCGTCTGGGCCCCGGAGACGCCCAGAAAGCTGTTGCTGTCCCCGATATAGCCCCCGAGCGTCGAACTGAGGACCCCGTTGACGTAGCGGTCGACATAGACGATGCCGATGAAGCTTGAGGACGCGGTGATCTGCGCGCGAATTCGCAGATAAATGAAATCGTCCGCGCCGCACGCTATGCCCGATGTCGCGAGCAGGGGCAGGCTTGAGCTGGTGGTGTCGTTCATGTTCACGGGGCTCACCTGCGTGGCGCTGGTCGCCGTGTTGATCGCCCCCGGAACGATGGCCGCCAGATCGACGCCAGCGTCCGTCACGAACTTGCTGGCCGTGATCGTATCCACCGCGATTGTCAGCGCGGTCACGGCGTTGGCCGCGATCTTCCCGGCGATGATGGCCCCCGCCGCGATCTTGTCCGCCGTGATCTGCTCGCTGCCGATATTCCCGGCCGCAATCGTGTTGGCGGCGATACGGTCGCCGGTGATGGAGCCGGCGACAATCTTGGAAGCCGTGATGCTGCCGTCGACGAGCAGTTCGGCGCTCGCCGCTACGTCCAGCTTGAGCGCGGTGATCGATCGGTGACTGGCGCTCGCGACTGATCCATCATTGTAGACGACCTGCTGAATGAAACAGGTGCCTTCTGGGACGACTTGCTGCGCGGTGAATGTTTGCGGTGAGGACGTGCCGGCGGGGATATTGATCGAGAGATAGACGGGAATGACCGCATTATTCTTGTCGCGGAACAACAGAGTCGCAATCATGGCATCAGCGCCCGGATTGAGCGCCCTGAAGCGAAGCCTGAGCACCTGACCGACGCCGGAGAACGGCAGCACTGCGCCCCATGCATACTTAATCGTCGCTCCGATCGGCGCCAGCGTGAGGCCGCTTGGGGCACCAAGCGCCTCTATGAAGTTACCGGTAGCGCTATTTTCCGGGAACCAACCCCCAGCATCCACGCCGCCACCGGCCCAATAGGTCGGGTCGCGGAAATAGGGGTCCGGTATCAGGCTTTCCGGAATAATCGCCAGCTTGTTGGTGGTGACCGCCCCGGCGGCGATCTCGCTTGCCGAGATCGCGCCGGCCGCGATCTGCGCTGCCGTGATGGTGTCAGCTGCGATCTGCGTCGCTGTGACCGCTCCGGCGGCGATTTTCGCCGTGGTGATACTCCCGGCAAGTATCTCATTGGACGTGACGGCATTGGCGGCGATTTTTCCTGCCACCACGGCACCGGCCGCGATCTCGCTGGCGCTGATCGCGCCTGCGGCGATTTGCCCCGCCGTGATCGTATCGGCGGCGATCTCGTTCGCCGTTACCGCGCCCGCGGCGAGCTTGGCGGTCGTGATCGCCCCAGCCGCGATGTCAATGGCCTGGATAGTGCCCGCAGCGATCTTCCCGGCAATCACTGACCCAGCTGCCAGTTCAGACGCCGTAATTGCCCCCGCCGCGATCTGCGCTGCCGTGATGGTGTCAGCTGCGATCTGGGCGGCGGTAACGGAACCGGCGGCGAGCTTGGGCGTGCTGATCGCGCCGTCCGTGATCTGCGTCGAGGTGATTTGCCCGGTGATCTTCGCCGCCGAAATCGCCGCAAGCTGGCTGTCAGACAGCGTTCCTGTGACCTTGCTCGCGGCCATCCCGGCAATCTGCGCGTCCGTGACGGTGCCGGTGAGATCACTGGTCGGGACAGTCGCCACATAGGCCGAACCATTCCAGCGGTACATCTTGCCGTCGGTGGTGTTGAAGACGGTGCGCGTCGAGAGCGAGCCCGGCACGGCGCTGACAATCGTCACGGGTTGTATGCCGGATGCGAATTTGGCCGTGGTCAGCGCCGCATCTGCGATTTGCGCCGTTATGATGGTGCCCGTCAGATCGGTCGTGGGGACCGTAGCGACATAGGCCGAACCATTCCAGCGATAGAGCTTCCCATCGGTCGTATTGAACACGGCGCGGGTGGACAGAGAGCCCGGCACGCTGCTGACGATTGCCACCGGCTGTATGCCCGACGCGAATTTGGCGATGCTGACCGCGCCATCGGAGATCTGGCTCGCAATGATCTGTCCGGAGATGTCCGTGGCCTCAACAGCCTTCGTCCATGCGCTGGCGTGATAGCGATAGAGCTTGCCGTCCGTATCGAGGAACACGACGCGGCCTTCGAACAGATTGGTGGTCGGCAGAGAGGAAACGATTTCGTAACCGACTATCGTCCTGGTGACCTTGAATATCTGAGTCAGTGGCACGCCGGCATATATTGCGGTCAGCGTAAGTGAGCCATTGTCGACGGTAAGGCCGGTGACCGAATAATCGCCGTCCGCATTTATAGAGCCTGTCACACCCGCAGAAGCGGAAGAACTGAACTCGACAGACG
Source organism: Sphingobium sp. SYK-6 (assembly GCF_000283515.1). Taxonomy (GTDB): domain Bacteria; phylum Pseudomonadota; class Alphaproteobacteria; order Sphingomonadales; family Sphingomonadaceae; genus Sphingobium; species Sphingobium lignivorans. The sequence continues at coordinate 2,402,668 of NC_015976.1, read as the reverse complement.
ATGCCGGGACAACAGTATTGCCCTGCTTGACGATGAAAGTGCCGGAAGCCCCGGCTGTGGATACCAGAGTTCCATCGGCATATGCGAATATATTGAAGGAAGGATTGGTTAGTTGGCCGGTAAGGACAAACTCTCCGCTGATGCCTTCAAGTGCGTCCTGTATATCTCCTATCTGAGTTTCAACCGTGCTTCGAAAATCATCTATTGACGTCCCGTCGCCATATTTCGGATCGACGATATCCTGATAGATGGGGTTCAGATACGGGTCATAGGTGGTTGGTTCTACGGGCTCGATTGCCGGGCGCTCGTCAGCATCCCACAGATAGATATCTGCATGCTCAACCTGGAGTACCATCGGCACTTGGCCGTCAACCTGAACGGCGGTCTGGACGACACGAAACAGCTTGTTGGTCCACCCAAGCGGGGCGAAGGTCAAACGGACAACGTCGTTCTTCTGAACCCTCCATGCGCGGTGACCGAAAGTCGCCGTGAAGCGACCAGAATAGAGCATCCGCGCGATGCGCTGCTTGGCGAGTCGCTGGGCCTGTCGCGCATCCTGCACGGTCTGGAAATTGACAGGCTGATAGCGATCAATCCCGTCAGGGCTATCGATGCGCACTTCCGGGAAGTCGACCGCCTGATAAAGCGACTGAGGCGACGGATCGATGAACGTGCCGCGCACGACGTTGAACATTTCTTCAAGCGGCGCGGTCTGATCCCATGTGAAGGCGCCCAGAATGTCGTCTTCGGAAAAGTCGGCGATCGGCGTGGCGAGGTCGTTGTGCGCGACCGTGATCCTGATCTTGCCGTCGAGGTCGTCCAGCTCGGCGTTCATGCTGGCCTTGAGCTGGTCCAGCACGACCGACGTGGGATCACCTTCGGAGAACAGGCCGTCGCTGCGATAGCGCGGCTGCGTCCCGCCACCGGCGAGCGCCACCGGCTCATCGCACAGGTTCGCCGCCGTGATGAAGCTGGCGAGGTCTATGCGTGCCGGCGGAATCCCCTTGCCGACAGCGAGACGCCATTCGCTCGTGACGGGGTTCTGGATGCGCCAGCCAAGGAGATACCAGAGCGTTTGCAGGGCCGGGTTGCGGGCTGCGTCATCATCCCAGCCCCAGGTAGTCTGATCGTCCGCACGCATGGGGCCGAAGCCACCCGGAACGGTACTGTCGAGGCGTGGATCATAGACCAATGCGCCTTTGCCAACGATGGTGACGCGCGACGGGATGGACTGCGCGAACGGGCTTTCGGCCTTCTTGCTGTTGCCCGAGACCTTGAAGCGCAGATACATCCACGCAAGGCCGGTATATCGGCGCGTGTTACCCATGCGCGGGCTGATGTTCTTGGCGTTCGCCGCGCTCCCCTCGGTGTAGCCCTCGACGCCGAGATATCCCAGGAACTCGGCGGCGATACCCCCGGTGGCCGTCCACGCCAGTTTGTCGTCAAGCCAAAGCTCATCGATCGATGCAATCTTGTGGCTGGCAAGGACAACGAACCGGTGGACCTCGTCCTGCTCCGCGCCGGTGATCTCCTGATCGCGGATATCAGTCGCCAGCGCCGTCTTGCCGAACCCGAGCTTGCGAAAGGCCTTCGTGTCGATACTCGCCGTCAGGCGGTCGGTCGTTGCAGGAGAGACGGAGGGCGCCTTGGGGCGTGTGAGCAGCGAGGCGCCGACCGAGACGACACCGGCCACGGTCATGACAGCCGTAGCCGACGCGATGCCTGCGATAATGGTCGCGCCAGCGATTGCCCCGACGCCGGTCGCGATGGCGAGTCCCGCCGCGACGATGCCGGCGACCTTGCCGACCGCCTTTATAACGCCACTCATCCGACGCTCCAGGCATGCGACCAGTCCGGCCGGGGAATGCGCTCAAGGCCCGGCCCAGCCTCGGGGAGCCGCATGAAAAGCGCATCGGCACCGATGCAGATGCCAACCGCGCCGTCGTGCATCACAACGTCCCCGCGCCGGGCGTAGCCGACAGGCTTGGGCGGAAGCAGCGTATCGAAGGTGTCCTTGAGCGTCCCGGCGCCATATTTCCTGAGCGCTTTGGCCGAGCCAGCCGCCGTCGAATATTTGCCCCGGAACCGCGCGGCGATGTCAGCGTCCGTCATCGCCAGCACGGCATCGGCCGTATAAAGGGCACAGTCGCTCGCCCCCCATTCGAACACGATCGCATCGAACCGTTCAGCGAGATATGCGGACAGCCGCACCTCCCAATCGGGGCGACGCGCGATCATTTGAGCGGCTGCCCGGAATATCCGACCGGGCGAGCGCCACCGCCGGAATTGGTCTGCGTGTTGCTCATCAGCGGATTGCCGGATATGCCATTCGCGATGGCGATGCTGGCGCGTGCCGACAGGTCGCCGGGATCGAACAATTCCTGATCGAGATAGGTCCGGTTACTCGCCTCGCTGAATGCAGCGAGGTAGCTTTCAATGGTCAGTTCGATGGTCTGCGACTGCGGTTCGCCGGAAATGGCGAGCGAGGTCATGTATCCCGTGTAATAGTGCTGGATCGCGCCCTGCTGGGCACCAGCCACATCGCGGATCATCCGCCAGAGCATCGCCGTTCGCCCCTGCCAGTTGGCGCGGTCGCCGATCGTGTTCAGCGTATCGTTGTCGAGATCGCGCAGGCCGGAGAGTCTGGCCATGACGCTGTCAGAGCCGCCGCCCTTCACATTGACCGGGCCGATATCAACGAGCCTGCCGGTTACCCCAAGGAACGTCTGGTCGTTCATTTCCGGATAGGGCGTGCCGGTAATGAGCAGGTCCACGCCGAGCGTGTTGATGCGAAACGGATCGCCGACGATGTCGAGGAAGCAGAAAAAGCCCGGGCGGATGAAGTCGTGATCCAGCGCCGCCGATGCCGTTGCGTCGGGGCGGCTCACAACGCCTCCTCTGCGACGATCTGGAAGACGCTCACGCCATTGCTGAGCTTCCAGCCTTGCCGACTGTCAGTGAGTGCCGCCATGAGGAAGGGGTTGATCGTTTCGACTATCGCCCCGGTCGTTGGCGTCTCGGTCAGTTCAGGGACGAACGTGGCTGTCCCCTGACCGGAGCCGTTCGTGACCAGATCGGCGGTAAGCATCACGAGCCGATGCCTCCCGGACGGGAGGGGCACGGTCATATACTGTCCACCTTTCAGGACGGTCGCCGAGTTCGGTAGCCCCTCAAGCGGAAGGCTAGTGAATGGCCCGCCACCGGCACGGACCGTGGGGTTAGAGCCGGCGCGCTGGCTGCACGCGACCGGGAAGCGAAACCAGTTCAGGGGGCCGCGCAGGGAGAGCAGGAACAGGCGCCACGGGCGCTCGTCTTCCTCCGTCGCGATATCCGGAACCGTCGCGCTGGCGTACCATTTCTGCACGCCCGGCATGCCAGTGACACGCCTGCGTCCGGTCCATGCGCTGCGGTTGACCTGAAAATTCTGGTCAAGTTCGATCTCGACATCTTCAAGGTCGCCGGCAGGCATGGTGATTTCGGCCATGCGCGCGAGGGTAGGGCGATGGCCGGAACTGGATTACCGTCGTCAGAGGCGCGGGCGGGTCATGTCGCGCATCGTCTCAGCCTTCGCGGCCTGGATGAGGCCTGGGCCGTTCTGGCGCACAACTTCCACGGCGACAGGAACGCTCGCCTCCTGCACCCGCGCCGTGAACACGTCGTTGTCCATCGTGATCGCGACCCGGATCGTGCCATTCATCGCGGAGGCAGGCGAGGCCGCCGAAACGCCGGTCATTGAGCGGGCTGACGACAGGGCGTCGAGATTGGCGACCCCGATGCGTTGCACGGCGCTGGCGGGGATCACATACTCGCCCTTGTGGACGAAGCCGGCCACGTCGCCCGGATTGCCGTCGCCCGTGTAGCCACCGGAGGCAAACCCATATTTCGCGGCAGTCTGGGGATTGAACACGATGTCGGCGCCGGATGCTGCGGCCCCGGCGCCGCCGATCCCGAACAACCCGCCGATCGTGCCGAGAATGCCGCCAACGCCCGCGCCACCGAAAATCGCCTGCTGCGCGGCAAGGCGGATCATGTCACGAATGATGCCGTTGAGAACATCGCCCGCAACGCCACCGAGCTTGATGAACTCCGTCGAGGCGTCGGCAAGACCATCGGTGAGGCGATCAACTGCATCCAGCTCGATATTCTGGATCGCGTCGCCCATGTTGGCGGCGGTTTCCCGAACATCGCGGCGACGGCGCTCAAGGGGGGATTCATAGCGGCGGCCGATTTCCTCGGCTTCCATTCCGCGGAGTTGCCCGAGGATGGCGAGGCGCGCGTTGGCGATGTCCTTCTGCGCCTTGGTGGCGGTTTCGCTGGCGAGAACCGCTTCAAGTTCCGCCCGCTCCTGCTCATAGGCGAGGTCAAGAAGTCTGAACTCAAGCCGCGCGCGCTCATCTCTCGTCTCAGCCAACCGGGCCTGTGCGGAAGCGATGTCGCGGTCATTGGCGATCTCGCCGGACATGACGTCAAGTTGCTCGCGCGCCAGTGCCTCGCGCTCGTTGATGTTGATCCGCTCGCGCTCGATTTCGGCTGTCTTGTCGGCCTGCGCCTGAAGGGCGGCCTTCTGCGCATCGGAGTAGTTCTTGTCCGCCTGCACGTCGGATTTGTAGCGTTCGACGGCGATGGCGAGCGCCTGCCGCTCAAGCGCAGCCTGTTCCTCGGCGCCGATCGCGATGCTGCGCCGCGCTTCGATGGTGCGCTGTATCTCGTTTGAAAGCTCGCTCTGGAAGCGGGCCTCGATTTCTTCCGCAGTCGGGCCGGCGCGGCCTTTCTTCTTTTTCTTGTCATCGCCTGCCGGCGCAGGAGCGGGGCTCTTTTCATTGAACGCTGCATCAGGCGTTGCGAGAATGACCTTCGCCTCCTGCCGCGCGTTCTGCGCGATGGCCTGAAGCGCGCCCCTCTCCGCTTGCAGGCTCTCGAATGCCTTGTTGATGACCTCGTTTGACTTCTGCCCGCCGAGCGCGGCATTGATGCGCGAAAGCGTTTCGTTTGGCTTTCCGTATGAATCGATCTCGGCAATCCGGCGCTCTGCCTCGACGGCGCGCAATGTCGCCGTTGCGGCCGCAGCGAATTTCGCGTTCTTGGCCAGTTGCGATGCGGCGTCGGATGCGAATTTCATCGCCCGGCCGATGCTGAACACGTCGCCTGTCGCCGATGACGACTTATCGCCAAGGTTTTCGACCTCGACGCCAGCCTTTCTGGCGCGCTCCTCAGCCGCGCTGAGGCTGTCAGCGGACACCTGAAGCTGGTTCTTCAGGTCTTCAGATGCGGCTTTCGCGGCATTGGCCTGGATCACATAATAGCCAACGCCAAGGGTCAGCGCCGTGACGGCCAACCCAACCGGGCCACCGAACGCAGCGAGCAATGCCCTTCCAGTCGCGGCGCCAACCGCACCAACAGTGGTCAGAGCGGTTGATGCGCGTGTCGCTTGAAGCGTCATCGCATTGAAGCTGGCAGCGGTCGTGGCGGCTGCGATCTGCGTGCGAACAAGGCCCGCACCGGCCACAACCATACTCGCGGCAAAGCGCCCGGCCAGCACGGCAGCGATAACGGCAAGGGCTCCGGCTGCGAGGTCGAGATTGTCGGCCAGCTTCTGGATGCCGATCGCCAGCGCCGCCGAGACGCCATTGGCCTTTGCGGCCTCGCCAACATAGGCGGTGAGTTGACTGTTCAGGCTCTCGAATGCGCCGGATATCGTCAGCGTCGCCTTGGCGGCCTGGCTTTCCAGCGCCGTGGCACCGGCAAGGATCGCCTGGTAGAATTCCTGGCTGCTGACCTTCCCGTCGATGACGGCCTGCCGCAGCTTGGCGACCGAACCGCCATATTTCTCGGCGTTTGCCGCCGCCTGCAACAAGGGGCGCAGGCCGCCCTCGTTGATCTGGTTGAATTCCTCTGCGCGCACTGTGCCGGAGGCGAGCGCCTGTTGAAGCCCGAGGATGGCCCCGGATGCCGCCGTGGCGCTGGTGCCGGTGATGAGCAGAGATTGCGCCGTCGCCTCGGTCAGCCTGACGATCTCTGCTTGAGATGCGCCGAGTTCCTTGCCGGCCTGCGTGGCGTTGCCGAACAGGGAGGACAGGCTTTCCAGCGACACGCCGTAGCGCGCCGACAGTTCAAGGAGCTGTTGCTGCACCTTGGCGAGTTCCTGCCCCTCAAGCCCGGCGACGCGAAGGCTGTTCTGCACGCGGGTGAAGCCGTCGATCAGCCCGACCAGCTCGCGCCCGGTAAAGGCGGCGCCCAGTGTCCCGGCCAGCCCCTTCAGGCTCGCGCCTATCGCGCCTGACGATTTCCTGAATTGCGCTTCAAGGTTTTGGACAGAGCGCTCTTGCCTGCCCATGGTGCTCTCCACGAGACGCGCCGTATTGCGCATCTCGGCCTGAAACTTGCCGTTGTCGACCAGCAAGCGGAGGATGACGGGATCGACCTCGGGCATGCCATCATGCTAGGTTTCATGATTGGAGTGGATTACCGTCGTCGGGTGAGGATGGCGGCTTTCGATCATGGAGGAAGGTGATGGCCAAGGTTCATGTTCATGCGGGTGATTGGGGCAAGGGGGCCGGCCAATTCACCTTCGGCTCTTTTGCGCTGCCGAAGGGAGGCTGGGGAGGATTTGAGGGCATCCCGGCATCTCAGCTCCAATCGATCGAACAGGCCACCGAAGAGGCCGTAAAGCGGGTCGGCGGCACTGTCGGATGGGGTATAGTCGGCGCCACATTGCTTGGCCCGGTCGGGCTGCTCGCAGGATTGCTTGCGGGAGGGCGCGGGAAAGACGTCACATTCGTGGCAGTATTCAAGGACGGCCGGAAGTTCCTCGGCACGACAGACAGCAAGGCCTTCGTGAAAATGAAGGCTGCGACGTTTTAGGGTGCGCCCCGATGCGCCCCGACAAAGCGCCCCTCTGCCGCCAAGCGCGCTGCCATGACCGCCCCAAGCTGCTCCGGATCACCGCCTGAACTGGGCTTTTCACCGGAGTTCGCTGCGTTATGCGCCTCCAGCGCCTCGAAATAGCCGCTGAGCGACAGTCGCTCCCAATCGAGCCCTAGCTGTCCGCAGTTGGCGAGGATTTGCCCTTTCGAGATCGCGGAGATTTTACCGTGTCTTCGGCTGCTTCCTTTTTTTTTAACTGCACACCGTTGATCGCGGCATTGAGGATCGTCCACGCGAGGAACGCGGCCTCGACGGCCGGCGCATTCGGGAAAAGATAGGATTCGACCAGTTCAGCGGCACGCATCGGGCCGACCTCGATCTCCTGCCCGTCGACCAACGCTTTGCCGCCGCCGATCAGGCCTTGCAGGATAACGTTGCGGGCATCAGCAATGATGGCCGTGCCGCCGCCGAGATAGACGGGCTTGTCCTCATGGACGCCGAGCCCGCCGCCGATCTCGTCATAAAGCTGGAAGATCGAGACCGGGTAGCGCTTGTCGTGCCGGAAGCCCTGGGGACCGCGCTCGATTTCCACGATGCGCGGCATGGGAAGCCAAAAGCTGTATCGGCCACCGGCGAAAGCGGCCTCAACGCGGGTTTCCATTATTCAGGGGCGCCCTCGGTCCAGATGCCATCGCTGGCCAGAGCCACGTCGGCATTGCTTTCATCGCCGACGCCGCTGGTCGCCGAGGTGAGGTTGAACGCACCTTCGATCAGGTGAATGATTTCGCCCTCGGGCGTGTTGTCGTATTTGCCGAGGTGAATTTCGTAGTTCTTCACCTTGCCGAGCGCTTCATTGTAGCGCGCGATGTCCGGAATATTAATCGCACCGTTGGCCGTGATGTCCATCTGCTTGCTGTTCGTGCGCGATCGCCGATATGCAGGCGTGCCCGGAGCGGCGCAGTCGCGGCGCGCGCGGTCGGTGGTGTTCGCCGTGCGGCTGATGTTGACCTGATCGAGGCCGCACAGGATGGTGAAGACCTCGGGGGTGGCGCCATCACCCATCTTCACGACAGCGAAATCGGCTTCAACGGGAAGGCTCACGGGCATATCTCCGGCTTCATGATGGCCGAAGGTTAGGACGCGCTACGCCGTGGGTTTACCGTCGTCGCCGTCCACGACCCGGAAACGCGAGCGCCGCTGATCTGCCTCCCAATCCGATTGCTCTGGCGCCATGGATTCGACGATGAGGCACCGCATTTCATGAGCCGCCTCGCCATCGCCATCGGCCGCCAGCCTGTCAGCCGCCGCATCGATGTCGTCCGGATCGATAGCCTCGGATTTGAGGAGCTGGATCAACAGGGCACGCAACATGCGCTCGGCGAGGGGTTGATCCATCTGCCCTGTATATCAGCCGTTGTAGACGCGCGCCAGCACGCTCGAAATCGCATGCCACGCATCCGCCTCGCCAGCGTCCATCATGAGGCGGGACGAGCGGACGATGAACTTGTAGTGTCGGCCTTCGACCTCATAGGCGTGGGCCTGTAGAGCCTCGACCACGGCCTCATTGATCCGGGCAGCGTGATCGCGCGCCGTCTCCACCATCTGTCCTGAACCATTGCGTCGGGGCTTGGCGAACGAATGGACAAGGAACGTCACTTCCGAGCGCGCCGTGCATCCCCGGCCCTGCGGAATGGCCTGCGTTCCATCAAGGCGAATGAACGGCCAAGCGGGAGCCTCGGCGACGGGTTCGATCTGCGCCGCCGGAACAAGGGCGGCAAGGCCCGCATCAGCTTTCAGGCTGATCGTTGCTGCCCGTTCGGTTTGCCGGAGCAGGTCTCCCGCCATTCTTTGGTCCCTTCTCAAGAGCGCCGGCCTTTTCGGCGGCAGCGGCGACTTCGTTGCTGACTTCCATTTCGGCGCCCGCCGGATAGCGCGCCTCGCGCAGGGCATCGATCTTGTGACGGTAGGTCTTTGCGAACTTCACGGTCTGCATCATTCAGTTCCTCTGCTGGTCTTGACGGCGCGGTCCACGGCGCGGCGGACGAGCTGGGTGACCTCGGTTTTCTTTGCGTCGCGGGCGAGTTGAAGGTAGGGGCGAGCGCCCATGCGCGACGTGCCATCATGGACATAGCCGGCGTAAGGAGCGTTTACCGATATTTCGACGACAAGGGGCGCGATTTGATTAGTTTCGTGGCTGTCCGCGAGCAGGTGAGTGTCCGCATTCGGGTAGCCGCCTACGGGACCGGGGGTGTGATTTTTCCCCGACACCGCACCTGAGGTGATGCCGATCTGGCTCTCGACCTGGATGAGTTCTCCGGCAGCGAAGAGAGCTTTACCGACTCTCCTAACAGTCGCTTCGCCAGCTAATTTTCGCAGGCGAGCGACATGTGCCTTGGCTCCAATCATTTTTGATCGAGCCATGCCCAAGTCCTACCATTCAAGACGTCTGCAACAGTCTCCCCATCAACTCCAAACATCCGCCCGAGCCGACCTTGCGAGAAGCTTCCTTGCAAAAGCCTGATCGCTCGCACCTGATCTTCAGTCAAAATCGAGCTGGATGAATCCTCGCCGCGAACCTGCGTGCCGTGGGCAACGCGATCGGCCGCATTTTCTAACGGGGTTGCCCAGCGCAGATGCTTTGGGTTAACGCAACCATCGTGCCCCCTGCCGCAAGAATGGGCGGCCTGCAAATTGGAATCGACAGGTTCGCCGTGCGCCAGAATGCACATAACTCTGTGAGCCTGCGCTCCAATTGCGCAGTTTATCCGGCCTCGCCCATCCCCGCCCCGAGCGAACGGCCAAATTAGGCATTCATCACCAGAATACCTTACCCTTTCGCGGAGCCACTGCTCGGGCTCGCCATCCATCGCTTTAGCGGGTGCTGTGGTGCCTCGCCGATAAGTCATGCGGTAGTGACGAGCGCAAAGACCCTTTCGGCCACGATCCGGCTTCGAAATACATCCTGAGACTGAACAGCGCTCGGCGAGCGGCTGCTTGATCTTAAGTTGCTGCGGATCGCCGTGGTTGTGGAAGCGCCATAGATGGGCTGCGCACCAACCACGGCCCTTTACCTTCTTGCCACAACCATCAATCGAGCATACTCGTTCGTCAGCCATTATCGTCTCCACAACAGACATTTTGGTCAGGGCCGGGTGACGCTCCAACGTCATTCCGGCCCGCTGATTTATGGCAGAACCGCGCGATTCATGCAACGAAATCATGCCTTTCGCCCCCTCCCGACCCATCCGATTGCCACCGGGTCCCGCTCAAGCGACGATACGAGCCATGTGCCGGCGTGCGGGCCGTCGAGCACTTCTATGCGCGCCTCAGTCCCCAGATTGCCCGTGAGCGATGCTGAGAGGACGATGAAGCGCACATCGCGATCGACATAGCTGCCATCCCGGCGCATCTCGTCGGTGGCGATATCGATCTGGCAGGAGCAGTCGCGATATGACACAGTGCCTGGCGTGACGATGGAGCCGCCCGTATCATAGACCGCGTCCGTCTCGCCAATCACGCGCGCCGCATGGAACGGGCCACCGAGCGCGGACGAAAACGCCGCACCGATACCGGCGAAGGCGTCGGCAAGGCTCATAGGCACGGCCTCGCGCAACCCACCAGACGCGGCGAGCCGAACAACCGGCGCTGGATGCGGGCGAGTTCAATGCCATAGGGCGTGGAGCCGAGCCCACCCTTCGCGCGCGCGGACACGACGCTATCGGAGATGGTCGCAGAGAAGGTGCCGGATTTGACACTGGTCGCCCCGGTCGCAATCAGCACATCAGCCCCAGCAGCCCCGCCGATGCCCTGCGATGCGAGGTAATGCGCCGTCTGTAGCTCCGTGGCGCGCTGTTGCGCGGTGCCATAGGCGTCCGTGATCTCGGCCTCGGCCTCGCTCGCCCATGCTGCGTAAGCGGCCTCCTGAAGCGCCGGGAAGGCAACATACTTGGCCTTGAAGTCGGCGAGGGGGAGGCGGGCATAAGCCATGGGCGGTCCTTAAAATGAAGGCCGCCGCGTGTGTGACGAGGCGGCCTCAGTGCGTCGATCGGATGACGAAATCAGTTCTGCGTCTTGCTACCAGCCTTCGACCCGCCGGGCTTGCCGTCGCCATCTGCATCGAACTTGGCGATCTGCGCCTTGAGATCGGCCACTTCCTTCTTGAGCGCCGCGTTCTCAGCCTGCACGGCATCGATGAGAGCAGCGTCGTCAGGCTCAGCCTTGCCTGCCTTGCCCAGATCGGGAACGTCTCCGACGATATCGCCCGCGTCGATCTCGACCGTTTCGCCCGGCTCGATCCAGCGCGTGGTGCCGTTCTTGAGGTTGACGCCCTTGGGCCCGGCAGTGTGGTTTGTCAGCTTCTTCATGGCGAGCGCTCCTTAAATGCCGTCGCGGTAGGAGACCGCCTTCGGACGATAGATTTCGAGCTGACCGACGTTCATGATGCCGTCCACCCGCCACGCGAGCGAGGAAATCGGGTGCATCGGCATGAACGTGAACGCGCCGGGCAGGAAGAATTCCAGCACGCCCGGATTGCGCGCATAGGCGATCATGCGCTTGGTCGAGGAAGCGCCCGCCGTTTCCAGCCACTGCATGGGCAGGATGTTGAGCGGCTGCCGGGAGATCGCGGTGTAGGCGTTGTTGGCCTGGATATAGGCCAGCACCGTCATCCCCGTATCTCCCACCCGCGCGGTCGACGCGTCGAGGAAGCTGGACGTTGGCAGCAGCAGCGTGTCGGCCATCTCCGTTTCCTTCGTGTTCGTGAACACGTCGGTGATGGCCAGATTGACATCGCGGACCTTCTTGTCGGCGTCCTTGGTGGACCATGCCGTTGCCGATCCGGTGCCGTCCGCCGGAACGTTGGCAGTCGGCACGCCGCCGTTGTTGATGAGCCCGGTAAAGCCCTTCTCCGTTGAGCCGGTCATTCCGCGATCGAAGATGAACTTCTCCGCGATCTTGCGCGCGTCCGAGGCGTCGCGGCTCGCCAGATCGACGCCCATCTTCGACGCGCGGTTCACCTCCTGAAGCGAAAGCTCGTATCCGCAGCCGGCGAGGAAGAAGTTGGTGACGCCCTGCGACATCTGCTTGGACACGTTCGGGATGTCGAAGCCCTTGGCCGAGATATACTCGGCGCGACCGGCGGGGCCGTTCAGGCTGGTGACGATCGTGCCCACGTCCCACATGTCGCCGTCTTCATTGACGGGCATGTAGGTCGCATAGTCGAACGCCGGATACTTCTCCTCGAAGACCGTGGAGTGCATGCGGTAGAGGGCGGGGGTTGCGAACCCCACCGCCTGCTGCGCGTCCGTGAAAATCTGACCAGTCATTGTGTCTTACCCCCTTAGCGGACGATGCGCAGACGGCAGACGCCGCCGCTCGCAACAGTTTCATCGAAGACCGCCGGAATGGCGGTGTTGCTCGAAGACGTGTCGACGAATGCGCCGGCACTGGTGACGTAAGCCGCCGCGCCATCCGTCACGTCCTCGCCAACGATCACGTAGATGCAGCCCTCGAAAAGGATGCCGGCGGTCGAATATTGCGGGTAGGTGTCCACGGCGCCGCTGACCGTCGTCGGGACGATGGCGCGATCAGCGATGGTCACGCCCATGAAGGTGTTTGCTGCCGGGGTGGCGGTCACGCCGTGGTCGCCGGACCCGCGAAAGACGGCCTTGCCGAACGCGATGCCGGCGCTATCCTCGACGGTGCGCGAGATGCGATTGCTCGTCTCGCCGTTCGCGATCATGCCCGGATAGCCCTTGGCGTAATCGGTGGCGTAGGTGCTCTGAACCGTAATAGCCATGTCGATGTCTCCTTACGCCGCCGCGCCGAAAGCGGGCGTCTTCCAGGCATTGCGGCGCTGGTCGCTGAGCTTGCGCTGGGCGTCGGCGAATTCGGCTGCGGCATCCCCAAGAACGACCGGTGCCCCGAGCGGCTGAACGGTCGCGCCCTGCGTCGGCTTCACGTCCTTGGTCAGCGTTTCGAACGCGATCTTGACGTGCTCATCGGTGTAGGTGTTGCCCGGCATCGCCTTGTCGACGACCGCCTTCATGATGGCGGCCTCATCCATGGCGTCGGTCACGGTCACGCCCGATGCCTTCGCCTTGTCGACGATCAGCGCATAGGCCTTGCCGGCCTCGCGCATCTGGGCCGGGGTCAGCTTCGCGTCGGCGAGCTGCTGCTTGAGGGATGCGATCTCGGCATCCTTTGCGACAGCGGCGGCGTCGGCAGCGACCACCTTGGCCTCTGCTTCGATCGCGCGGGCCTGAACATCCTTGAACTGCGCCTCACGCGCATCATTTGCGATCCGAACGGCCTCGCCGTTCGTCGCATCGACTTCGGCGTCGCCGATCCTGATCTTCATTGTCGGTTTCTCCTGGGAGTTGGGGCGCTCATCAATCACGCGAAGTTCCGGCCCGCCCCGAGCGGCAGGAACAAAAGCGATGTGGTTGATCCGAATGTTGGTCTGGTAGGCGTCGCAGGCGGTGCCGTCCGGGTGCTTGCCGTCAGTGGGGAAGACGAGTTCCGTCGAATACCCCATGGAAATCTGCTTGTGCGTGGTGGTGGCAGCCTTCACGGCCTGCGCATCGCGGACGATGATCGGCACGCGGACCTTTTGGCCGTCCGGAACAATGTCGCCGTGGATCTCGCCGCGACCATACTCACGCCAGTTGTCGGCGGTGACCGCGACCGGGGGATGGTCGATTGTCACTGGCGCCGCCGAATAAGAGGCGAGGCTGTCCAGCTTGAAAACTTCGCTCTCGGGGCGGTAGACCTTCGCGACGGCCTTGTCGCGCAAGCCGTGCTTGTTATCAGGATCGACCTCTTGGCCTAGATAATCCTGAAGGCCGGTTCTTGCTGCGAACACCTCAGCCACGAGCGAACCATCCCGGCAAATCCGGACGCCGTTCGACGCATCAAGGGTGTCGCATAGTTGGACCATGCCCCGAAACTAAGCGGGGCATGCGCATGGGTTTACCGTCGTCAGCGTTGAAGCCCATGGCCTTCGGAGTATCCAAACTCGACCTCAGCAGCCTTTCTTGCAGCGATCGCATCTACCCTGTTCTCGAACGAGCCGAGAAACAGGTTTTTGCCATTTCCGCGAATGGTGGCGTGCCAGCGCAGCGAATTCAGGTCGAGCTTCACTCCCGTTATCCCACTGCGATTGTTGCGGCGCATGCCACGATTCCGTGCGTTAACGGATCGCGGCACATCGCGAAGGTTCGCGACCCGATTATCGTCCTTCACCCCGTTGATGTGGTCAATTTCGCCCTTGGGCCAGACGCCATGCACAATGGCCCACACTACTCTTGATGCGCGGAATGATGAGCGGAGGAGAAGCCCCTTCAAATATCCGTCCTCTGTGCGAACCAAGAACGCTTCCCTGCCTGCATACTTCGCGTTCCAAGTTGAATAGGAACGTCGGTCAGAGAACCATTCCATGCCCCTCTTGCGCCAAAACAGCTTCCCCGTCTCCGGCTCATAGCGGAGCAGTTGGCGGCACAACTCGGGCGTGATATCGGATCGGTTAGCCATGTGATGTCGCCTCATCATAGGGTCAGGGCCGGGCGCTGTTGACGCAGCGTTACCGGCCCGAATTTCTTAGCATTTTACTGATTCCCCGCCAAGCTCAATCGCCCATCAAGTCAATCCAGGCCTGCGTTCTGCACCCGCAAAACGGCGGCTGTGAGACCCAATCGCCGGGCGCGACTGTCTCGCTGCCGTCCACCGCCCGCTTCGTCTCCAGATAGTAACGCTTGCCGTCGCGCGCGGCATGGTGCTTGCGCGGATGGAGCTTGCGGCTCGATCTCCAGATGACTTGCTCAATTCCCGCCTGCCTCTGGCGCTCCTCCGCGAGCGAACCGCTGATCTTCGACAGTTGATCGCTGGCGACGTTGAGTGACCGCTTACGGGACAGACTCACCGCGTCGCGCAGATCCTTTGCCACGTTACGGGCAGGACGCCGTTCACTGAGCCCCCGAAACACTGCATCCGAGATGCGAGCCTGAGCCTGCGCGCTGACATCGCGCACCAGCGCCACATTGCGTTCGATGAATGATTCAAGCGTGCCGCGCACGTCTTCCGGCCCCATGAGAGAATCAATCGCGACATCGGTGGCACTGAGCACCGCGCCAGCCCACTTCTGCCTCTGGGATCGCTCCACACGCAAAGCCCAGTCCCGAATGTTCGGCGTCAGGATCAACAGCAGCCGTTGCACCGCCGCGCTGGCCCCGTCGATCTCCGCGCGCACATCGGCCGGGCTGTCGGTGACCATCTCCGCAAGCGTCCGCGCATAGACCGCCTCAATGCGGGGGAGGGCGGCGGTCCATGTGTCGATAACCGGCTTGTAGACGGAACGGTAGAGGTCCGTGGCCAGCACGCCGGGCATGACGATCTCGCGCAGGGCGATGGATTGGCGGCGGGTGTTCCGTTGCTGGCGGGCTAGCTGGGCGAGGTTGTAACGCACGGCTCAAACACCGTCAGTGTAGCAATCCCGACGGCAGACCGGGCAGGCGATCTTCAGGCCTTCCTCATTGCGGACGCTCGACCAATATTGAGCGTCTTCGCGCAGGAAGGAGAATTTCGTGCGGCAATGGAGGCAGCGGAGTTCATAGCGCTTTTTCTCGGGCAGTTCGCCACGCTCGATGATGTCGACGCTCATTCCTCGCCCTTTTTGTCATTCGCAGCACGGCGGGCGGCCCCACTTCCTGAGCCGCCACGCTCGGCAGATAGGTCAGGATCACCTCCTCTCGCTTGGATTGCACTTGGATCCGAGCCGTCATCATCCGGTGCGACGCCATAACGTTCGTCTTCCGGGATATCTTCCAACGCCACATCGATGCCGGGCAGGTAACCGTTCTCGACAAGCCAGTTCTGGAAGCTCTTGGCGAAGGCCTCATCAGGCACCGCGCCGGTCGCCTGCACCTTTTCGATCGCGCCCATCATGACGGCGAAGGTGTCGGCCGCCTCTTTCTCGCTCGGCGTCGAAAGCGGCGCGAACTGCCACCAGATGTCCTCGCCAGAAACGCCAGCGGATGCCAGCAGGAAGGGATCAAGCTGCTTGAGGCATGGCCCTGTTTCGAGTTTCTGCCCTGTGGTGACGGCCTTGACCCAGTTCAGGTCATCATATGCACCGGTCGCGTTCATACCAGCAGGCGAGCGCCCGGTCAGACGGGTGAACGGAATGTCCGACACGGCGGCGACGCGCTGGTCGAAGGCGTCCATCATGGCCGGGATGCCGGCCCATGTGACCTGAAAGTCATCGATCTTTTCGCCGCCAGATTCCCCGACGCCATCCTTGGTGGGCAAGCTGTAAAGCGTGGCGTTCAGCGCGTTCTCACCCTGCGCGATGAGGGCGATGCGCTTGTTCAGTTCGTCCTGATCGTAATCGGTAAGATTGGACACCCCAAACCGCAGCAGCTTGGCCTTGCGCACGAGCGCCGCGAACCACGCCTGCACCTCATCGGAGCGGGAAACCTCGGTGTAGACGCGCAGGAGCCTGCTATCGCCCCAAAAAGCATCCTCATCGCTGATTGCGGCACCGGCGGGCAGGCGCGCGCCACGGAAGCAGATGACGCGGCTCGGATGGATGTTCGCCCGCGTCGCGGCCCCGTTGTCCATCTCCCACATGCGGGGCTGGCCATATTCCGGGCTGGCGAGGTCTTTGATCCAGTCCCTGCCGCTGATCTGCCAGCGCGAGACGACGTTGATCGCGATGATGCCACCCTCGCGGATCATCTCGGGCGTCAGTGGGGTCGAATGGTCGCCGGCCGTGATGATGACGAGAGCACCGCCACCAATGCCGCGCAGGGTTTCCGCTTCCAGCACCTTGCCTTGCAGGCCAAGACGCTCTTCCTCGGCCTCAATCGCCGCGATCTGGTCCTTTTCCGCCTGCCAGTCGCGCCACTCGCGAACGCGGTCCTCGGCCGGGATCGTGATGACCTTGCGCATCATGCCCGACGCCATGTAGGCCGCGATAGCGAGCTGGTGCGTGAAGAAGCCCGGGAGCAGACCGGCGCCAGCCATATAGGGCGGCATGTTCATCGCCCCGAGCGAGGCAAAGGCAGCGCCGAGCCCGTCCTTCAGGCGAACTGATCGAATGCGGCCACCAGACATGGCGATGAGGGTAGGGCGGGGTAGCGCCGGGGATTACCGTCGTCGGTCAGTCGAGGAGCTTGGCCATGTTGAAGCGCTTGCCCTTGATCATTGGGGATACGGCATAGCGGATTGCGTCGATGTAGTGGTTGTTCGCATCTACCAGCACGGGAAGGATGTCGCCAGTGAGCCGGTCGACCTTGTAGCTGTACAACCGGGCCTCGTTGATCGTTGCCTTGCAGCGGGGGTGAATGACGATCTCCCGGAACGATCGGAGGAACCGAATGCCATCGTCGACGGACCCCTGCCATTTGGGCGCTGGCTTGGCTAACGGGACGCCGCTGCGGGTGATGATGCTGATCGAGCCAGGCGATGCGCTATCCCATCGAGAGACATGGCGCGCGAAATCCGGAATGGCCTCGCACACTTTCGCGCCAATGTGATCCAGTTCGATCGCGCGCCCGCCCGCCTCGTGGCTCACATAAAGCGTGTCGCCGTGGATGTAGCACCGCACCGCAGCGGTAGGGTCCTGCGCATAGCCGAAGTCGCCACCCTGATATGGCCCATCCCATGTGTCCGCCGGTTCGAACTCGGCGACCCGCCACTTACCGGCGAGCACCTGAGCGTCGGAATTGACGAGATATCCGCCCTCCCAGACATGATGATAGGTCGCCGGATCAAGGCGCTCCTGCTCACGTCTCCGGAGGGTTTCTAGGCCGGGTGGAAAAAACGGATTGTCGAAATGGTTGACCTCGACCGTGATCGCGTTGGCGGGCGGGCTCTTCCGAAAGCGATTGTCGACCGGGCTTCCCTCCTGCCGTGGGTTCCACAGCGCCCACAGTTCCGACTTAGGCTGCCGGAACACCGTCGCCTCCAGCGCCAGCCATGACGTTTCCGGCACATCCTCGGCCTCCTCAACGATTGTCAGGTCAATCTTGGCGAGCGACTTGACCGACTGCACGTTGCGCCTCAGCCCTCGAAATATGAACTGCGTCCCATTCGCGCCCTTCAGGTAATCGACGCCAACGTCGTAATGCGCCTCAAGCCATGGCTCTGACGCAATCGCAGCCTTCAACTCAGCATGGAAGCTCTCGGAAATGCTGACCTGAAACTCGCGGGTGCAGAGGATGCGCAGGGGCTCTGCATAGCCCCATACCGCCGCCATTTTTGCCGCATTGAACGACTTGCCTGAGCCGCGCCCGCCATGCAGGTTCCGGTACTGGAACGAGCCGCGCGCGGGGCCGAAGACGGGCACAAGCTTTGGCGGTAACTCAATCGTCGCTTCGGACATCGGCCGCCACGATCTTGACGACAGTCGGTCGCATACTGCCGTCCGGATTGCTCAGGTCGACAGATGATTTTTCCTGCCAGTCATCGCCGCCCATGTTTTTCATGCCGAAGATGGCAAGCGTCGATGCCCCCGGACCGCCACCATTGACGGCAATTTTCCGGCCCTGAAGTTCCCACCAGGCCGCGCATTTGGCCTTCGCCCTCCCAACGGCATCCAAAAATTCCGGGTGTTCCTCCATCCAGACGTTCAGTGTTGCACGCGCAACGCCGATCTCGGCAGCGAACGAAGTCAGGCTCGCGCCCTCTGCCATGTGGTTCACGACCTCGGCGCAATAGGCCTGCTTGAACTTCGAGGGGCGTCCGACTGGATTGGTCACGCCCCCCTCCTCTTACTCGTCAACGTCTGTCCCATCACATATCTCCGTCGTTTCGGGCCCGGTCTGCCGTTGGGCCATTTGGTGCGCCGCAGGTGCTCCTCGCGGGCTTCGATGATCTCGTCTGGCAGATCGTGTATCCAGCGCATAACCGTCTTCCACGATGCCCGGTGGATTTCCTCCAGCACCCGGTCATGGCCATGCTCGATAAAGCTGGCCGCGAACGTGTCCGGCATCGGACGACGGAACTCTTTCAAGCGCTACCCCCTATTTTCCGTTTTCCGGCCCGTGTGGTGGGCGCTGCGTTCGATGGCAGCGGCGAGCTTTGCCGGTCGGTTCGGCACCACGTGTTTGGGAGAGTTGCCGAGAGCGACAATCGACGGCTGCTGAATCAGCCACGCCACGATCGCAGCCTTCTCGGCATCGCGCCCCCGCTCGAACCCGGCGAGATAGGCCGTGGTGAGATCGTCTGATCGATCGGGGGTCATGGGCGCCCCCGGATCATATGATAGACACCGATCGCTGCAAGGCAGCGCAGCAGCCCTACTCACCGCCGCTGCCCTTGTGGTTGGCGAGGGCAGTCACTCGCGATGGGCAATTGCCGCGCGGACAGACATAGCCCATCGCGCCGCTGAACTTCATTTTGCACACCGAGCACTGATATTCCGGCTGCCAGCCCGGCGGGATGCTCGGCATGAATGGTTGCCTCGGATACAAGTTCGGGAACATCTGGCGCTCCAGCTGCTCGATCCTGCGTTCCATCTCAGCGATGCGCCGCTCCTGCTCGGCTGCTTGCTCGCCGTTGCGTACCGTCTCGGGATCAAGCTTCGTCATGGGCGGGTCTCCTCTTCGCCTCACCCTTGCACGCCGGGCAGGGGAGGGTGGCTGGTGCCGGGTTGATGGTGCTGAAGGCGTCGGCCCTGACCTGGGTGTGCCAGCCACAGGGGCAGTGCCAGTGGTGGGTGTCATCATGCCAAGGGCCGGCCGTCACCCCCTCGGGGTATCCGGGGACGTCCTGTCCCGGAATACCCCCGTAGGGGGTAGGGACGTCATCGGAGACGTCATCGGACGTCATCGGAAGGTCATCGGAGGTCATCGGGGTATTTTCCGAAAAGGTCATCGGAAGGTCATCGGTTTGAAAAATAAGCATTTTCAGTTTTCCCCCGATTTATCGCCAGAGGTCATCGGAAGGTCATCGGAGAGGTCATCGGACCCCCTTGCCACCTGTTGACGGTTGCTCCGGCCAACCTCGCGGATGCCATGCGCCGTCTTCCCTTCGCCCTTGATGACCCAGAGAAAGCCGCGCTCGATTGCGTTGATGCGGAACAGGCGATCCATGGCCCCCGCCAGTTGCTCCTTCGTCAGGCCACGCGCTTCCGGCATGTCTGCGAAGACCTTGGGGGCATAGGTGCGCGATGCCGGCAGTTCCGACACGGCGCGCTGTTCCTTCATGCGCTGACGCAGGCATGCGATGAAGCAATCATTCTCGAACCCGGCAGCACTCTCGACGCGAACAGCCGCGCGTTCCTCTGCGGGCAGCTCCTCGTCGCGGACAAAAGCCCATTCGTGCCAGCGGAAATATATTTCCTCTCCTTTCTTTCCATAGTTCGCCTTGGACTTGCGCAGGACTCGGCCGTCATCACCGAGCACATCGCCTGTGTCGGACTTGTCCGCCCAATCGAGGAACAATCGGTTTCGGACATGCGCACTCCAACCCGTTGAGCCGCTATATTCGTTGCCCTGCTTGTTGCCTTGGGCATGCTGCTTGTTCGGATGCGCGAGAAGGATGACAGCGCCCTTCATGGCCTCCGACAGGCGCTCCAGGATGCCGAGAAACACAGCCACCTCATGGCGCGCATTCTCGTTACCGGTGAACAGGTGCGCGGCATTATCGAGAAAGAGAAGGCCCGCCCCGAAGTCGAGGGCAAGGCGTTCAATCTGACGATATCTGGCAGTCAGGGATAGGCGGCCCTGCGGATCGAAGGTGCCAAGCTCATTGCCTAGCTCTCCCTTTAGAGACACCAGCAGCATGGCCCCTTCGAGATCAGTCATGTCGATGCCGAGCGACTTGTTGATGTCTTCCTGTCGGCGCCAAAGCTCGTCAGTCGGGTCTTCGCAGGTGATATAGATGACCTTGGTGTGCTGGATATCGAGACCGAGGAACTTGCGGCCGACCGCAGCGCATGTCGCCATCTGCTGCGCGATCAGAGACTTCCCGACGCCCTCCTGCCCGCTCAACAGCCCGCATGAGCCGCGCACGATCCAGCCAGGTATGACGAAGTCTCGATTGGGCGGCCTCAGTCCCTGCCACTCGCTGGGATACGCGATGCCAGGCAATGGGCCGTCATCATTATCCGGCTCGTCATATGGCGCGAAGGGCGCGAAGGGCGCGCGCGCGCCAGCGATCGCTTTGCGTATCGCCTCTGGCCCATGCTGCACGAAGTCGTCATTGGCATCACGATTTTCAGCCACGCTCAAGCCACCCTCCCCGTGGGATAGGCGACACGCGCGCCGATCTCGTTCGCGACAGCCTCGGCCGCATCGATGCCGGGGTTCTTGTCGACCCCATGCTGCGCCAGCATCTTCTCACGCGTCGCAGCGTCATCATCTGCGAACACGATAAAATCCATGTCCGGCCGATGCGCGGCCCACAGGCGCGCCACCTTTGGAAGGTTCGATGTGTTGAAGGCCACGATGCACGGCAGGCCGGAAGCCTGGTTGACGCTATCAAGCGTCGCATAGCCCTCGCCTATCACGGCCTCTTTCGCACCAGTGAAGTCGCCAATAATCGCGAACAGCCCGTCGATCCGTGCCTCTTTCATGAACAGCTTCTTGCCGTCCTCGAAGATGCGCTGAATGTTCCATATCGCGCCTTCGTCGTCATACATCGGGACCAGCAATTCGCTGCCGTGCTGCCGCAGGGGGGCGACATTCAGTCTCTTGCGGGCCGCATAAGGGTGCTCCGGGCTCGCTCGGTCGGCGGTGCTCCAGATATGGGCGGCATCGCGGGCAGCGCCTTGCTGAGCCTCGATGCGCAAGGCTTCACGGCGCGCCTTGTTGCGATCCCACTCTTCACGCAGGGCGCGCCGTTCTGCGGGGCTCAGCTCATTGGCTGTCCCGCTCGACCAGCGCCTGTTGATGCCCATCTTCCAGTTGCCAAACGCACCGGCCGGGCGCGCGTCGAGATAGAGCTTCGCCCACCCGTTCTTGCTGCCCCGGCGCTCACCGACGCAATCGAAACGGATGACGTTGCCGCACGTGATCTCGCTGATGAACGCGGCGCTATCAGTAGGCGCCACGCCCTCGCTCGCCATGAAGTCGAGAAAATCAGAGATGACTTCGTGGACCGCCATGTCAGGCCATCCCGAGCGCAGCCATATAGGCTTCCAGCTCCGCCTCGCGCTCACTGCGGGCATCGGGGTCCATGCGACGGAGCTTGATAACCTCCCGCATGATCTTGGGATTGTATCCGGTGCCCTTGGCCTCCGCGTAAACGTCGCGGATATCGTCTCCGATGCCTTTCTTTTCCTCCTCCAGGCGCTCGATGCGCTCGATCAGCAGGCGAAGACGGTCATCGGTAGCGTTAATGTTGTGGCCGATCTCAGACATTGCTCACCTCATATTTCTGATTGGACAGCCGACCTCGCGCAGCCAGTCGATGGCCTCGACGGGGTCGAAGAAGCAGGCGACAGGGAAGCCGAGCCGATGCATGGAGTTGCCCCAATCGATTTGATTTTGCTGAAGCTCGCCAGCATGGCCGCGCTTGTCGAAGCCCTTCATCTCCACGAAGGCGATGCAACGCTCTGACCACGCCACCGTCATGTCGAAAACGCCGCCGCGAATGCCTTCCTTGCGGGCAAGCAACGGGTTGCGTTTGCCGGCATTGGCATTGGCGAAAACCATCACAGACGGCGCGGCTGCACGCATGAGATTGCGGAACTGCTGCTGCCGAACGATCTCCGGCGATTTCGGGATTGCCGTAGGCCCGCGCACGAGGAAAATGGGCTCCTCATGCAGATCGCCCGATGTGAGCGAATCCAGGTGCGCCATATCGTTCACAGGAGGCGGCTCCTGCGTTCCTGCTCCGTCGCGAGCATCTGGGCGATCTTGCCCGGGCGCACGCGATACATGCGGGAGAGGTCTTCGACCGTGAAATGCGCGATGGTCCGCGCGCCGGTCAGAAGATGCAGAAGCTGGATCTCGGCATCGCGCGCCGATATCATCGTCTGGTCGATATTGGCGCTCTGGCGTCGGTTTCGCATCACTCACCCCTCCCGACGCACAGCGACGATGTCGAAATCCCAATCGCGCGGAAAAGGATGGCCCCAGCGTCCGCGCCACTTGCCCGCGGGAAGGACCTGCTTGCTGACGTCGCCGTTGCGGAAACGGACGCGTAGCGGCGCATCGCCGTGAAAGCCTCGCTCGCCGGTCCAGGGTATCCAGCCATCATCGCCGCCCCGTGTTGCCGACACTGATCTTCCCCACGGTCGTGATGCCGATCCCGTAGCGCCGCGCGATATCCTCATCGGGGACGCCCTGTCTCTTGAGCCGGCGGATCGTCTCGTTGCGGGCAAGGAGTGCTTCGATACCGGCCTGTTGCTTGGCGTTGCGTTCATGGGCGCGCAGGCGGGCATCAATGATGCGGTCAAGGCTCATATCCCCATAGCCTCCTCGAAGCGCTTCCTGCGCTCGCCTGCGAGCTGGTCGCGGCGGCGATATGCCCATCCTCGGTTGCGCTCTCTCGTCTCGCGGACGATGCGCTCCAGATCGCGCATGGCTTGCTCACGAGGGTCTGGCTTGCGGGAGAAGAGGGGGAGGAGTTTCATGAGAACAACGGCAGCTCATTCGCCGGCTGTGCGATATTGCGCTCGCCGGGCTGCGGTCGGTCCAGCCCCTTTGCCTCCAGACGGGCATATGGCCGCCAGTCAGCGAAATCGATCAGCATGCGTCGCGCAACGGTTTTTGCACTATTGAGGCTGATGCCGACAAGAGACGCCGCCTCTTTGATCTTCTTGCCCTGGTCGGCGTAGGACCGCATCAGGAGGGCGCGCTTGGCCATCTCGAAGCTCAGGCCGTGGCGCTTGGCGTACTGGTCGAACAGATAAGGCGGGCTATCCATGCTGATACCTTCCTCTGCGCTTGAGAATTTCAGTGACGCGGGCCTCGTCCACGCCGTATGACCGGGAGAGGCTGGCAGCGTTCATCGGGCCGGACGTGGCGTCCAGATGGGCGACCAGAGCGTTGAGCTTTGCCTGAAGGATTTTCTCAGCCTTGGTCATGGCGCGACGCCGCCTCCAAAGTGTCCGCGGCATCCTCAAGAAGGCGCGCGACATCGCTGCCCGAGGCGCCGCATTCATAGCATTCGCTGCCGCTCGTCAGCCCCGCCGCCTCACGAGCCTGAGCGTGAAGATCATCGATGAGCCTTTTGAGGCTCCGCTTGCCGAGATGGTTCATCCCACCACCGCCCGCAGGCGCGCGACCTGTCCATTGAGGGTGTCGCGCTCGCACGGGGCAATGTCGCGCCTGTCCGGACTGTCCTCGCGATGCGTCTCGGCTTTCGTCTTGACGAAGGCGCGACAGTGCGCGTCGATCTCGTCGAAGTCGACCTCTTCCGGCACCCGCACCAGCAGGAACCCCACTGGCAGCAGCATAGAGATGAGATCCAGCGGCAGCGCCTTGCCCTCGATCAGCCGGAACACCGCCGACATGGGGATCACCGCCGGCTGCGCATCGCCACCGGGGAAGTAGGACAGCAGCGTCGAGTTGGAGATGCCCGCGTCGAACTCGATAGCCTTGAGGGCGATGCCCCGGCGATCGATCTCGCGGCGGATAGCGCGTTGGCGTTCGCGCATGATGTCGGCAGTATCACGCATGATGTCGTGCCTCGCTGTGTGTGATAGAGGGCGCATGAACGACGCCAAACCCATCGGTGAACTTGTTGCTGAGATCGTCGCGCGCCTGTGCCCCCTGCGCTGCGACGGACTGCTCCCCGGCCGGCGTGGGATTATCCCGGCCGGGGAGCAGCTTGGCGCGGTGGAAGGACGGCGCGCCAAGGGTGGAAAAGATGTCCCGACCATGGACGTTGGAGGGAGGCATGGCCGGGACGCTGACGCCGGGAGAGGGGCGCTGAAAGCGCGCGGCGTCAGAGGGCAAGCATTCGCAAAGATTCGGGCTGGCAGTGCGCAGGCCGCATTTGGGGCAGGAGGCGGGCATTTAGTCGCGCTCCATCTGCCAAAGGCGCAGGTAAATCATGATCGCCAGAACAAGCAAAATGCCGTCGATCGTGGGGGCTACGCCAGACGCAGCACACGCAGCGAGGTACGCGCAAAAGGCCAGCACAAGGAAGGCCGTGCCGAACCATGCGCTCACAGCCGCCCTCCATTCCGGGAGGCGGGGGCTTGAGGCGCGGTCGCTTCTTTGTGCTTAGGAAAGTTCAAGACGGCGAATTCGCCAAAATGAAGGCTTGCCATGGCGTCATAGATCAGCGCCGCGTCGATGGCATTGTCCTGCAGCGGCCCTGCAATTCTTCGGCCATCAACTCTTATCAGCGACCGCCACCTTCCCGATGCCGTGCGCTCTATCCCCCTAAATCCCCAGCGATTGGTGGTTTGCCGATTGATATTATTCTGCCGCCGCGTTGCGATCCGCAGATTTGCGCGCCGGTTATCGAGGCCGTCGCCATTGACGTGATCAACCAACTGAGAAGCCGAAGCGCCCAAGATCAGTCGATGCATGTAGCGGCGCCCTGCCAAAGTCGGCTTTGCGCCACCGCGGCCATTGACCGCGTAAAATCCCCCTGTCGAACGCTCGACAGGGTGGGCGTGCCATTTAATCCCGGCGACGAGATGTTCATCTTCATCGTCAATGATGGCGAACAGGCCGCGAGAGAGAGGTGTCCTCGCCATATCTATGCCGCGCGGTCCTGGGGGGGCTCGATTCCAATCCGCGCAGCAGCTTCTTGCTGCCATGCCGAGAATGGAACTTGCCCGCCTGTGGCGCGCTCAATGGCCCTGGCGGTTTCGGCATCCGGAAAGCGCAAGCCGTTGGCGTACCGATTTACAGCGGCTTGGCTCTTGCCGATCTCCGCTGCGAGCGCCAGTTGCGAATTGGCTTCGTCGTCAACGAATGCCCTAATGAGGCTCTGATAGGTGCTCATGAGCCATTCATATACCAAAACGGTATTTGACCGCAATAGCCAATATACCGCTTCGGTCATTCATTTGTTGCAGCCGGTGGACCATTATACCGGCATGGCATTCAGAACGAATCTGATACGGCTCCGAAAGGAGAGGGGCTGGCAGCAAGACGAACTTGCCGAGCGGGTTGGCGTCGCACAGGAAACGGTGAGCCGCTGGGAGACTGGTGGGCGCGAGCCGCGCGGGAAGCTTCGGCTAAAACTCGCCGAGGCGCTATCCGTCCCGGAGGCAGAACTTTTTCTGGAAAGAGGCTTGGGCGCCCCAGAACAGGGCGCGTTTGTAAGTCTCCCGGTCCAGCTTCCTACTGCAAGCGTGCTGACACGTATGTTTCAAACGCTCCTGGAGCAGACTGCGACCGCCGGCGATGAGGGCGAGCGCGCGCGAATGCTCGCGCGGAGCTTTCCAAGCACTTTCCAAGCTCATTTATCTCTTCAAGGTCAGCGCGCATCCGATGAAGAGAATATCGTCGAAGTGCCTCTTCATGCTGGCGGCGAAGCCCGGCCATAGAATGGACAATCGCGGCGCAGCGCAGCGTGCAGTCCGGGCATTGTTCGGGGCAGGCCGGCTCTCCCATCCTGATTTCTTTTGGCATGTCGCCTCCGAGTCGATGTTCTCAATATGTTCTCATAGGAAGAATCCTATTTTGCAAGCGCGTTAAGGAGCCTTTGCGCTTGGCCTGCAATATCAATGGGAGAGGTGGATGCTGACGGAGCCGCTATACGCACGCATGATGGCTGGAAAGCGTGAAGGCATACTCGACGACCTGTTGCCGATCGCGATAAAGAAATATCAGGCTGGCTTTTCCCGGTTCGCAGACTGCGGGGCTGGCGTCGGTAAAGTCTCAACGCAATATGGCGCGCTTTTGGATGCGCATCTGGAGCCTGAAAACAGGCACTCGGCGAGCGTAGAATGCTTTGAGCCTCTGCCAGAGAACGTGGTGGTTCTTGAGCGCGTATGTGCGGACCACCCAAATTTGAACGTGCGCCCGTTCGCCGTCTCTAATTTCAGTGGCCGTGCAAGCTTTTCAGTTCCAACGCGCATGGGCAATAGCGCCAACCCCGATTGGCCGCCCGGCACGTCGTATGACGGCATGCTTGGCGCTCACTACGCCGACACGGTGGAGGTTGAGGTCGTTCGCCTCGACGCGGAACCTCAATATGACTTCGTGAAACTTGACTTGCAGGGCGGGGAGATGAGCGCCCTTGAAGGATTGGGAAACACCATTCGGGGCGTTAAGCTGATATATGCCGAAAATCAGCTTTTAGCCCGAGAGGGCACGGTCGGATATCTGCGCGACAAAGGCTTCATCTGCTGTTTTGATCGGCTTCAGTTCGGGTTTGCGCCGGAAACCAGTTGGCTAGCTCTGGAGCTTTTGGAGCAATTGGGCCTCAAAATCAGCCACATGAACCTGCCGACCAAGGGTGTCCCATTCTTTTGCCTGGGCTATTTCGACGTTCACGCCGATCCCGTTGACGAAAACGGCCAGCTCTCCGACGAGACGATCAGGCGTTTCAAAGATGCGGGTATCATCTACCTGCAAACCGATATCTTGGCAATCAACGCCAAGGCAGCCGGCGACCTGTTGAACTTCATATAGTGGGCCGACGCTAGCGCGATCGGCCTACACCAATCTCCTTAGCCCGCCCCGCCAGGCGGGCCTTTTTGCGTGCGCTTTAAAAATATACCGAAACGGTATTGACGCGCAAATACCGAAACGGTATATATCCCTCCATCGCCCCTACCGGCGTGATGGAAGGAAATGACGATGGCGAAGAAGCCGACGAAGACGGCGGTTGTCGAGAAGAAGTCGATCAAGGGCTTCGACAGCAATCTCTCCTGCCGGGGATATCAGTTCGAGATCGGCAAGACCTTCGAGCATGATGGATCCGTCCGTGCCTGCGAAGGCGGCTTCCACGCCTGTGACGCCGATGCTCACCCACTCTCGGTCTTCAATTATTACCCTCCGGCCACGTCTCGCTACTGCGAGGTCATCCAGTCCGGAGAAATGCACTCCGACGATCAGATCAAGATCGCGTCGGCCAAGATCACCATCGGCGTCGAGGTAAGCCTTCATGACTTGATTTCCCGCGCGGTGAAATATGTCTTCGACCGCTGCACGCAGAAAGAGGGTGCGTCCGCCACCGGCCCCCAAGGCGCTGCGTCCGCCACCGGCGACCTAGGCGCTGCGTCCGCCACCGGCACCCGAGGCGCTGCGTCCGCCACCGGCCCCCGAGGCGCTGCGTCCGCCACCGGCTACCAAGGCGCTGCGTCCGCCACCGGCTACCTAGGCGCTGCGTCCGCCACCGGCACCCGAGGCGCTGCGTCCGCCACCGGCCCCCGAGGCGCTGCGTCCGCCACCGGCTACCAAGGCGCTGCGTCCGCCACCGGCTACCAGGGCGCTGCGTCCGCCACCGGCGACCTAGGCGCTGCGTCCGCCACCGGCACCCGAGGCGCTGCGTCCGCCACCGGCGACCTAGGCGCTGCGTCCGCCACCGGCGACCTAGGCGCTGCGTCCGCCACCGGCACCCGAGGCGCTGCGTCCGCCACCGGCCCCCGAGGCGCTGCGTCCGCCACCGGCGACCTAGGCGCTGCGTCCGCCACCGGCCCCCGAGGCGCTGCGTCCGCCACCGGCCCCCGAGGCGCTGCGTCCGCCACCGGCTACCAAGGCGCTGCGTCCGCCACCGGCTACCAGGGCGCTGCGTCCGCCACCGGCGACCTAGGCGCTGCGTCCGCCACCGGCACCCGAGGCGCTGCGTCCGCCACCGGCGACCTAGGCGCTGCGTCCGCCACCGGCTACCAAGGCGCTGCGTCCGCCACCGGCACCCGAGGCGCTGCCATGTCCTCTTACGAGGGCAAGGTGCGCGGCGCGTCTGGCAACGCACTGTTCGCTATTGAACGCGACCAAGACCTCAACATTATCTCGGTAGCCGCCGGCATCGCCGGTGTCGATGGGATCGCCCCCGACACTTGGTACGTCTGCAAGGCTGGAAAGCTGGTGGCCGCATGATCCCCACCGCCCTCCACCCCCTGAGCGAGGTCCGGACCCACGACCTGCTCGACATGCTCGATGCTGTGTTCGCCGAGTTGAACAGCCGTCCTGTGTTTGGTGACACCGAACTCGACGACACGTTCGCACAGGCTGAAGCCGCGATCGACGAACTTACACACGCCGGACGGGAATATCTCGACTGGCGCACGCACGAGCACGGCCTTGGCGCTGCCGCTCTTGGACTGACGAGGGGAGTGAGGGGATGAGTGCCCGTCACTACACGCTCTGGGCCGACCCGCGCCTAGCCGACGCCTACGATCTCGTTTCCGATGTCGTCCGCGATCACTCGATTGCCGAGGACAAGATCCCTGAGGTTGCAGCGCTTCTCACTGAAATCAACAAGGCCGACGAGTTCCTTGCCGGCCTTCTCCGCGACCGGAGGGCCTCATGACGATTGATGCTTATGACGCTGGGCTGCTGAACGATTTCGGCGGTGGTGACGTTAACTGGTGGCAGGACTATCTTCGCGCCGAATTGGGCCGCGCTCACGATTTCTATGCCGCCCACATCGAGCGCATCGAGGCTCTGAATGGCCGGGCGATGCACCTTATCGACCGCTTGTTGGATTATCGCGTCGGCGAACTCACCAGCCAAGGCTGGCTCCGCGACAATGACAATGTGCGCGCGATTGTGGCTGATATGGCCGCCCTCAAAGCCGCCTCCCTCTCTGGTCAGGGAGAGGCGAAGTGAGCGCTATCCGCTACGGTGACTGGCACATCCAGTACGACCCGCCGCCGATCCCGGTGCGCACGATGGACTGGCATTACTGGCACGACGATTTCGATGGCGCCGATGATGCCTGCGACAACCGCTATGGTTCTGTCGCCAGCCTTGAAGCCGCCATGGACGAGATCGACGATTACGAGGCCGAGCGCTTCGAAGAATATGGCTGCGTTCATGGTTGCAGGCTTGGAATAGAGCCGGGGCCATACGAGTGCATGAGCACAGAGCGGTGCAGTCATCGCGATAGTGTTCGCGCTCGTCTCGCAGCCCGCCCCCCCTCTCAGCCGGTTGGGGGTGCGTGATGGCATATCGTATGCATCTCATTGGCAGCGACCGCACCCGTGTCGGTCTGACCAGTAGCGGTGGAGCGAATATCGAGGTCTGGTCGGCCCCGTTTGGTGACGCTGATGCAGAATTTGAGGCCGAAATCCACGTTCCGGCGAGCGATGTGGAGGAGCTTGCCAGATGGCTGCTCAAGAACGCATGACCGCCCTCGCACACTACACCGCCCTTGCGGAAGCAGCGCAGCAAGCCCGCGACGCACAGGGCCGGTTCGCCACCACACGCGAGCCGATCAATCTGGATGAGCTGGCGCGACGCTGGCGTGATCCGCACGACGCTGCTGATCGCCGCGAGGAATATGATCGATGGAGCCGGGCTTTCGACGCCGGCCGCCCTGATCGCCGCGAGCGTGACGAGCAAGTCCTGCGCGACGCCAACCTTCCCGAGGACGAAATCACCCGCGTGCTGAGCGCCGGGGACATTGGAGGTCGAGATGCGTGAATACACCCACCTTCCCCCCGCCGAGCTGCACCAGCTCACCGATGAGGACGCCTGCGAGGCGATCTGGCGGCAGTTCGTCTGCGGCCTCTACACCGGGTGCGTGCTCGGCCTGTGCGCCGGGGTGTGCGCGGCCAGCCTGTGGTGGATGGGGTGATGACTTCTCTCAACCGAAAGGAAACCGACATGGCCACCGCGCCCCTGCTTGACGCTGCCCAGGATTCGACGGCCATTGTCGTCGCGGTACAGAAAAACCCCGGCATCGTGTTGCTCGACACCGAAAAGTTCGATGTCTTCTATGAGAAGCTCAAAGCGGACGCGCCGGTTGATGCCGATGTGACCACGAACAAGGGCCGGGAAGCGCTGCGCAAGTTCGCCGCCAATGTCCGGTCGCAGAAGGCAGCGATCGACAAGTCGCGGCTCGCGCTGACCAAGGAATGGCGTGACATGACCGCGCAGGCCAACGCGGCCGGAAAGATCATCGAGCAGCGGCTTGAAGCGCTTGCCACCGAGGTCCGCCAGCCCCTGACCGATTGGGAGCAGGCTGAGAATGAGCGCCTGTCCAACTGCCGCGATACCATCGCGCGCATCCGTGCCGCCGCGAACGTCACCATCGTCGACACGGTTGAAAGCGTGCAGGAGCGCGGCACCGACATCTGGGGCATCGTGATTGATCCCGAGGTGTTCGGCGATCTGGCAGCGGAAGCGCAGGCGGCGAAGGATCAGACTGTCTCCGTGCTCAAAGAGGCATTGGCCCGGTTGAAGCGGGAGGCAGAAGAGCGCGCCGAGCTGGAGAAGCTGCGCGCTGAAAAGGAAGAGCGTGACCGGGTCGAGGCTGAGCGCATTGCTGAGCAGGAGCGGGTTGCTGCCCAGGCCGAAGCTACCCGTGTCGCCGAAGAGCGCCGTATCGCGGCCGAGAAGGCCGAGGCCGAGCGCATTGCGCGCCTTGAGCGCGAGGCTGCTGAACGTGCCCAGCGTGAAGCTGAAGCTGCTGCTGAGGCCGAGCGCCAGCGTATCCAGCGCGAGCATGAGGAAGCACTGGCTGCCGAGCGAGCGCGCGCGGATGAAGTGGAGCGTGCTGCACAGGCAGAACGCGACCGCATCGCCGCCGAGCAAGCCGAGCAGGCCAAACGCGACGCCGACAAGGCCCACCGCACCGCCGTCATGAAGGCCGCCAAGGAGGCAATCATGACCTGTGGCGTGGATGAGGAGGTCGCCAAGAAGATCGTGCTGCTGATCCGCAGCGGCGAAGTCCCCAACGTTTCGCTGAGGTTTTGAGCCATGGATAACCCCTTCGCCCCAGACTATCGCGAACCGGAGCTTTTCGAGGCACCGCGCGACGAGCCCAAGGCCAAGCCGCGCACCGGTCACATCACCATCCACAACCAGTTCGAACAAGGCTCAGAGCAGTGGCTACAGGCGCGCTGCGGGCTTCTGACTGCGAGCGAGATGAAGCACGTCATCACCGCCAAGACGCTCAAGTCTGCGCAGAACGACAAGGCGACGGCGCACCTCTACGAACTGCTTGCCCAGCGCATCACCGGCTATGTCGAGCCGCACTATGTCAGTGATGATATGCTGCGTGGGCAGGAAGACGAAATCCTCGCGCGCGCAGCATATGCCGAGCACTACGAGCCGGTCGAGGAAATCGGCTTCATTACGAACAACCGCTGGGGCTTCACGCTCGGTTACAGCCCGGACGGCAAGATCGTCGGGAAGAAAGCCGGCATTGAGGGCAAGTCACGGCGCCAGAAGTATCAGATCCAGACGCTGGTCGAGCACGTCCTTCAGGGCACGATCCCCGACGATTATGTGATCCAGTGCCAGACCGGATTGCTGGTCGCGGAATGGGAGTGGATCGATTTTCTATCCTACTGCGGCGGCCTGCATATGCCTGCGATCCGGGTCTATCCCGATCCCGTCATTCAGGACGCGATCGTCAACGCGGCCGGTGAGTTTGAGCGCCGGCTTTCCGAGAAATTGAAGCTCTACCACGAGGCGCTGGCCAGCAATGCCAGGCTCGTGGCGACGGAGCGGCGTGAAGAAGAGGAAATCGTGATATGAACGACATGGTAGACATGTCCCGCTTCGTCGAGGCGAAGTCGGACCAATTGAACGCCGACGATCTGATCGGCGCACCCCGCACGATCACTGTCACGCGGGTGACCGGCAACGACGGCGATCAGCCGGTGTCGATCTTCTACGAGGGCGACAACGGGAAACCTTTCAAGCCCTGCAAAACCATGCGCCGCGTCCTGCTTGCTGTCTGGGGGCGCTATGCCGCCGACTATGTGGGGCGTTCGATGCGGATTTATCGCGACGACAAGGTGACGTTCGGCGGCCTTGATGTCGGCGGCATCCGCATCAGCCACATGAGTCATATCGACAAGGAAACGGTCGTCGTCGTCATGAAGACGAAGGGCAAGAAGGCAGGTATCAAAATCCTGCCCCTCAAAGCCGAACCGGAGCAGCAGAAGCGCGATCCCGCAGCAGCAGCAGCAGACTGGACGGCGACGCACATCGGCCTTGTCGAAACCGCCATGGACGACGCGGCGCTGCACGAGCTGCGGCACAAGGCCGAAAAGACGCTGGCCAGACTGGCAGAGAACCACCCGGAGCTGCGCAGCCAGATCAGTGCGGCCTATGATCGCCGGTTTTCCGAGCTTCAGGAGAAGCGCGGCGAAACCGACATGGGCGAGGCCATCAGTGGCGCCGAGGAAGCGCCGCCCGAATTTTGACCGAAGGGAGACACCCAATGTTCGTCACCAAGAAGCATCACGCCAAGACCGTCGCCGCTCTTGAGGCGCAGATCGAGACAATGACCTCGATCGCGCGCGGTCGAGAGGTGCTTATCGCCAAGCTGGTAAAGGAGCGGGACGAAGCCCAGGCCGAACTCGCCGTCTTCCGCGCCAAGAAGGCCAAGGCCATCGCGAACCTGACTGCGGCGAACGCGAGGAAGTCCGCCGAGGCCAAGGCGCGGGCAGCAGCGTCATGATCCTCACCCGCCAGATCGGCCGCTTCACGCTGCGGCAGGACCCCGTGCTGGTCGCTCAGATGGTCGCCTACAAGCGCGAGAGGGAGGGCGAGTTTTGGGCGGATCGCCGTGACCGGGAGCCGCGGAAGTGAAGATTTGCGCAACGAAGGGCTGCGGGAAGGTGCTGGGGCTCCGGAACAAGTCCGGAATGTGCCGCCCCTGCAACACGCAGGCTCTCTGGCGCGATCCTCACTTCCGCGCGAGGAAGGCCCGATCCAACGCTGCGACGCTGGCCAGAAACCGCCAGAACCCGGACTATGTTGCCGCCGAGCGTGCGCGCCAGATGGCTGTGATCGCCCGCGTGAATGAGGAGCGCCTCAATGTCACGCCCGAGGCTATCGCCAAGCGCGTTCGCACTTTCCGTGCCCGGAAGCTGAGCTGGTGTCCGCCGCACCTGCGCGACGAATATATCCGGCTCATGGTCAACAAGCACATTCCCGCCGCGCAGGCCCGCGAGATCATCCTCGCGCAGTGGGATGCGGACCTTGCCCGGCGGAAACACGCCGCCTGACATCAACCGGTACTGGCACCAAAGGCCTCCGCAGCCAGCGTCTGGAAGGGACGAAAAGCGCGAGGCAGGGAATTTAGGGATGAAGAACAAGCTGACCGATCTGAACGATCACCTGTTCGCCCAGCTTGAGCGCCTCTCGGAAGAAGGGCTGTCCTCTGAGCAGATCGAGGCTGAAGTCACTCGCGCTGACGCTATCGTCTCAATCGCCGACCAGATCGTGCGGACGGCAGATTTGCAACTCAAGGCTGTCACCGTCCTCGCCAATCATGGCGACCGGTTCAAGCCCATGCTGCCAATGATCGGAACGAAGGATGCCTAAGGGGCTATCGATCAGCTACACCGACAAGGAACTCGCGTTCATTCAATCGGTGCGAACATGGCCTCGCTCCGAAGCTCACGCCGCATTTTGCCAGAGGTTCGGGCGCGATGACGTGTCGCTCAGCAACTTCAACGCGCTTTGCAAGCGTCATGGTTGGCTGACGGGGCGCACTGGTTGCTTCGTTAAAGGTCAGGCTCCTCACAATAAGGGCTTGCCATGCGCGGAAGGCAAAGGCGGGCGCCATCCAAATTCCCGCAAGACGCAGTTCAAAAAGGGTGGTCGGCCGCACAACACGAACTTTTTGGGACACGAGCGGATCGATCCGAAAGACGGATATGTCTACATCAGCGTTGACCAGCGCAACCCTCACACCGGCTACGAAAGGCGCTATGTGCTCAAGCACGTCTGGTTATGGGAGAAGCGACACGGCGCGATCCCGGATGGCCATTGCCTGAAGTGCCTGGATGGCGACAAAACGAATACCTCGCCGACGAATTGGGAGCTAATTCCCAGGGCGCTGCTTCCGCGCTTGGCTGGGGGAAATCGCTATAATCGCAAGCTGGCATTCGATGAAGCTTCTCCAGAGTTGAAGCCGACCTTGCTTGCTGTAGCTCGCCTTGAACATGCTGCAAGGGAGGCCCGCAATGACTGACCCCATGACCCGCCCGCTGACCGTGGAGGGGATGGCGGACAACGAGCCGCGTATCCTCGTGTTCGCAGACGACCCCGAGCAGAAGGCGCGCCTATACGTGTGCGCCAAGTGCGGATCGGTCCACTCACCTGAAATCTATCTCGCGACCGAAGAGCGCAAGCACGCTGCGGCTCGCGAGGCGGCTGCGGACTGCTACAACTGCAAGACGCACAACAACTGCCAGCATTGTGGCGCGGAGTGCCATAAGAGCTGGACCGTGTGCGACACCTGCCGATACCAGCGCAAGTTGGAAGCCGCGATCGAAGTGCCCGACGATGGCGGGCCCTACTGCGCCTTCGATGGCGATACCTATTATACTGAGATGGCGGAAGCGCAGGATGATGGCCTTGAATGGGTCAGTCCATGCATAATCAGCTATCCCCGCATTGATGCGGACAGCGTTCTCGAAAACCTGCTTGATGACATGCACGAGGATGCAAGCGTCGACGACATGGACGGTGTTGACGCTTTCTATGCTGCCGTGGAAGCATTCAACAAGGCTCAGCGCACGCAATCTTGGTTCGGCGATGTGAAGCGCAAAATCCGCGTTCCCTCCGCCCCAGCCATCGAGCAGGAGGGGTAGGGGATGGGCTGGCAACCGATAGAGACATTGCCCGACATGCTCGCGGTCTGGCTGCATCACCCCTATTATTCGCATGGGCAGGGGCGGCACGGGTATCGCGGCAAGGACGGCAATTGGCGAGGCGTCAACGCTGACGGGACTGAAGGGCCGCTTAGGTTCGAGCCCACCCACTGGATGCCTCTCCCCATCCCGCCAGAGGAGCAGCGGGGGTGACGGCGGCGGCGCGTCTCGAGGCTGAGCGCGTGCGCGTAGCTGAAGCGGCGCGCATCACTGGTCTCGCCATTCGGACCTTGCAAGAGAAGGCCGCTGCTGGCCTTATACCCGGCGCGCGGCTCATGTTCGGCCGCTGGACTTTCGATATCATCGCATTGCGTAAGCTGGGAGCGCAGCCATGCCCAAAGGTCTCTACACGCGGAACGGCATCTACTGGGCGCGTTTCAAGATCAAGGGCGTCGAATACCGCGAAAGCCTACGAACTCGCTCTGAAGCCAAGGCGGAGCGAAACCTGAAGGCGCTGAAAGAGAAGATCGCAGCGCAGGTCTATTTCGGCGAGGGCGGCCCGACAGCGTGGCCGGACGCCGTGATATCCTGGAGCCAGAAGGGGCCTCGAGCACTCGGCATCAAACTCACTACCTTCAATCGATATCTGGTCAGCTTTATCCAGCTCCGCCCCTGGCTCGACGACAAGGACGTTCACCAGATCGACGTCAAACTCCTCAAGAAGATCGTCGCTGATAGGCAGAAGCAGGGTGTCAGCAACGCGACAGTGCGGCGCGACCTGACAGCTATCTCGAGCGTGCTAGCCCATTGTGTCGATCTGGATTGGCTCGAGGAGAATCCGGCCAAGATGATTGACCGCTCGAGATTCAAGGAAGACCGGACGCCGATCATCCTCCCTCGAGAGGAAAGCATGGCGTTGGTGTTCGCCATCGCCGGGCGCTTCATGGATATGGCGGAATTTTCGCTCGAGACCGGCATGCGCGAGGAAGAGGTCGCCAGTCTCGAGCACGACCGGATAGATCGCAAGCGCATGTCGGCGACGCTCGAGGCCACAAAGAATGGCGAGCCTCGAGAGGTGCCATTGTCCGCTCGAGCGCTCGAGATTTTGGATCGCCAGCCTCGCCACTTCAAGCACTCGTGGTGCTTCTGGCGCGCCAACGGCGAGCGCTTCCAGAACATCGCCAGCCAGTTCTACGCGAAGACGGGCAGGGTGGCACGAAAAGCGGCACAGGAGGGCAAGGACTTCAGGCGCTTTCGCTTCCACGATCTGCGGCACCTTTTCGCCGTCCGCTACCTGCGCGAGCGACGCGGGAGCCTGTACGATCTGCAACACGTCCTGGGGCACTCGAGCGTGCAGACGACCGAGGGATACCTGAAGCACCTGAAGCCAGACGAGAAATTGGCCGCCATGCACGGGGTGGCACAAAATCCGGCACAAGTGCAGCGGTCTGAGTAAAGAAAATGCTAGCGAAAGACCTAGAAATCTGCGACAAAGTAAGGACTGAGCAAGTGAGCCAGAACAGGTTTACAAAACCGCTGCACTACCACTGTGCTAATCCGGCAATTGGCCTTGCCCCGGGCTCTTCTCCCGAGGGAGAAAATGCAGCCGAACAGGGCCATGAAGCGCTGGTTCCGATTATCGAAACCGAAGGGGCTCTAGGGGGCAGCCGGGTTGGGGTCAATGTGAAAGACAGCCCGGGCTGGTCGATGGGGCGCGTTCCGACGTGGCGCCGAAGGCGCCAACGGCTCAGAAAACCCCGAACGTCCAGCCCTCGGTGCGCGCGATCTCGTGCGTGAGGCCCGCCGGGGCCCATAGGGCCGGCTGCGCATGGACATGGCGCAGCCAGGCAGCGGTGAGCAGCGCGTCGGTCGCATGATCGGTATAGCGGCCGGGGAGGGGCAAATGGGGTGCGCTGGCGAAGCGGGCGAGGCGGATGTCCAGTTCGCCGGGGTCCAGGATCTTGGTCTGGCCCTTGCGCTTGCCTGCGGCCAGCGCGGCGAGGCTGGTATAAATCTCGACGATGAGGCTGCCCGCGCCCGGATCGGGATCGAACGGCCAGACCGGCAGGTGCTCCTGCGCGCGATGGAGCAGGCGCATGCCGGTGAGGCTCGATTTCCCCACCTGGGCGGCACCCACCAGATTGAGATTGCTGTACGGATTGAGGCCCTGAGCCTGCTGGGCAATCTCGGTGACGCGCAGCCTCCCGCGTCCCCCGCCGAACAGATCGCCTTCGCGCCCGCCATGGCGGCGGAAATGGCGGCAGGCATCGGGGTGATCGACGAAACTGGCTGCCGAAAGATGGAGATCATCCGCGCAGATGCGGTCGACCAGCGCCCAGAGCGCACGGGCATCGGCCGGACTGTCCGCCCATTGCGGGAAGAAGGCACCCCGATCCATGAACGGCAGCGATGGCCCCAGGTCCAGCCCGACCAGCGTGCCGGGCGGCATCTCCCCGATCATCCAGTCGAGCACTTCCTGCCGCGACCAGACATGGCCCGGGCGGACCAGCCCGGGGGCGTCCGTGCCGGCCGCGCACATCGCCACGGCGATGCCGCGCTGGCGTGGACCGACCGCGCCCGACCAGTCGATCGCGGCGAAATGGGTGAAGCGGCTCACCGGGCCTTCCGGTGTCGTGCCTTACCGGACCGCGGCGAGCACATCGGCGGTGAAACGGGCGACATCGAAAGGCGCGCCGGCCGGGTCCTCGCCCCGGCGAACGATCACGATGCGGCGGCTCGGCACGATCACGACATATTGCCCGCGATTTCCGAAGGCCGCATAGGTGTCGGCCGGGACGCCGGGCGAGTTGTTGAGCAGCCAGAAGGTCGCGCCATAACCGAACGCACCCTCGGGCTGCGGGCCGGCCGGCATCGTGACATAGGACACCCAGCCCTGCGGCAGCAGGCGCCGGCCGTTCCAGACGCCATCATCGAGATACAGGAGTCCGAAGCGCGCCAGATCGCGCGCGCTGGTCCACATCTGGCTGGAGGAGATGAAATTGCCTCGCCAGTCGGTCTCGGCGACGCTGTGGTGCATGCCGAGCGGCTCGAACAAGGCTGTCGCCGGGAAAGTCCGGTAGCGTTCCTCGCCCAGCGTGGCGCGCAAGGCGCGCATGGCGAGCATGATGTCGTTGTTCGCATAACGGAAGCGCGTACCCGGGGCCGCTTCGAGCGGCAGGCCGACCGTCTCTTCGGTGACGGCCGTTCCGCCGAAATAGACGGCGTCGGTCCTGTTGCCGGCGGTGCTGCTGTAGAGGCCCGATGCCATGCGCAGGAGCTGGTCGAGCGTGATTCGGCGGCGTGGGTCCGGCGCCAGCCCATCCTGCCACTCGGGAATATCCGCCGGCTTGGCCACGTCCACCAGGCCCTGCGCCGCGGCGATGCCTACCAGCGTCCCGGTGATGCTCTTGGCGACCGACCATGTGCGCTGCGCCGTTAATGGCCCGAAGCCTTCGGCATAGCGCTCCGCGATCATCTGATTGCCCTTGAGGACGATGACGCCGGTGGTGACGATGCCTGCCCCGTACATGTCGCTCTCGAACGCGGCTGCCACCGGCGCGAGCTGCGGCATGGCGACCCGGGGCAATGCGTCCCCCAGCGGCCATGGGCGCGGATCAGCGGGGGCGGGCCCCGGAGGCACCGCATGACGCTCTGCATCGGGCGAAGCCGGCGCGCCGATCGGCATGTTGGTGCAGCCGGTGCCGGCGTGCCAGACGGCGCGGCGGGCGGGCAGGGTATCGTCGAAAGCGACGCTCACCGTGGCGCTGGCCCGATCGACCTCGGCCGTGAGCGTAGGGACGATGGCGGCATATTGCGGATAGATGCCATGCAGTTCGACGGTCTCGACCTGTGCCTCGCTGCGCCCGCCATTGAAGATGGCGCTGCAGAGCATGGCCGCCTTGTAGCCGGCCGCGATGGCGCGGTCATGGAGCGTTGGAGCTGGCTGCGGCTGTGCGAGCGCAGGCGAGGCCAGAGCCGCGGCAAGAAGCGGAAGGCGCAGAGCGGATCGTGTCATGCGTCGGCATGTAGCCGGAATGGGGGCAGTCGGAAAGGCGATGGTCATGGGCTGAAGGGCGGGGCCCTGCTGGCCCTGATCCAGTCGCGTTGATAGAAAGGCGGTATGCCGAGCAAGGCCAACTACACGATATGGGCCCATCAGGTCCTCCAGGCAGAAGAGGCCCCCGTGTTTCCCGACGGATGCCGAGACGTTCTCATCGTGCACAGGCCGGACGAGAGCATCCGCGTTGCCCTGACGGATTTCGATGTCGGGCCGCGCCGGGTGCGCTTGTCTGGCGGCATCGGGATAACCGGTTATCGGCTACGGCCGGGGGTGGTGCCGGGGCGGGAGGCGATGGACGCAATCGCTGCCGATCCGCGCCAAGCGACGCAGATCCTCGCCCATGACTTCGCCGGCGCCGACGAAATGGCCGAAGCGGTGCAGGCCCTCGCCCAGCCGGGATCGACCCTGCAGGCCGTGTCGCGCGGACTTGGCGTGAGCATCCGCTCGATGCAGCGGCATTTCCGGCGAGCGGGCCTGCCGCAGCCGGATTACTGGCGCCTCCTTGGCCGGGCGCGGAGCGCCGTGGACATGATGTCGAGCGAGGCTTCGCTGGCCGCCATCGCCCATGAATGCGCGTTCGCCGATCAGGCGCACATGACGCGAGAATTCGTACGGTGGTTCGGATCGACGCCCGCGCGGCTGCGCAGCGAAGGCGATCATCTGCATCTTCTCCGTCAGCCGGGGCTCGGCAACTGGACGGGCGAGCAGATCTCCACGAGATAGCCGTCGGGATCGCTCACATAGGATGTGGTCTGGCCCCATGGCTCGACCCTTGCCGCTTGCCGGAGCGCGGCGCCGGCTGCGAGCGCGCGTTCGAGGGCGGCAGGGACATCCTGCGTTTCGAAAGCGATCTCGAACACCGGCGCCGAAGGATCGGCTTTGCCGGGTGCCTTGCCCAGCGACTGCATCAGCGAAACCGACGAGAAGGCGAGCTTTGTGTCACCCGTGGACATTTCGCCATAGTCGCCGCTCTCGTGCAGGAACAGCCGCTCGAGACCGAAAGCCCGCTCGTAGAAATCGATCGAGGCCGCGACATTCTCGACGTAGAGGATCGTGTATCTGAAAAGCATGTGAGCTCCTGTTCTTGTCGGCACAGCATAGCCCGGCGCGCCGCCGGTGCCTTGAAGGATCGCGACAGGAGAAGGCAGCGGCTCAATTGACGTTGCGTGCGGCGCTTCCCCAGAATTCCTCGCGCATGGCCTTCTTGTCCATCTTGCCGGCGGGCGTGCGCGCGAGGCTCTCGCGGAACAGCACCGTCTTGGGCGCCTTCACGCTGCCGAGCCGGGCCTTGCAATGCGCCCGGACCGCATCCTCGGCCAGAGCGGTACCCGGCAGCAGGACGACGAGCGCCGTGACGGCTTCGCCCCATTTCTCGTCCGGCACGCCGATGACGGCGGCTTCCGCGACCGGCTCCAGTTCCATGATCGCTGCCTCGACCTCGGCCGGATAGACGTTGAAGCCGCCGGTCACGACCATGTCCTTCTTCCGGTCGACGATATAATAGAAGCCGTGCTCGTCGCGGCGGCCGACATCGCCGGTGTGATGCCAGCCATGCGCG
Source organism: Sphingobium sp. SYK-6 (assembly GCF_000283515.1). Lineage (GTDB taxonomy): Bacteria > Pseudomonadota > Alphaproteobacteria > Sphingomonadales > Sphingomonadaceae > Sphingobium > Sphingobium lignivorans. Next base: position 2,361,547 of record NC_015976.1, on the reverse strand, counting down.
GCCGCTTCGGCAGTCGCCTCGGGCATCTCGAAATAGCCGCCGCCGACAATGCCGCCGCGCGCCACGATCTCGCCCACCGCGCCGGGCGGGAGGATGTTGCCGTCATCGTCCATCAGTTCCACGCGGACGGAATATGAGGCGCGCCCGCAGCTCGCCAGGCGCTCGGGATGCTCGCCTCGCGCGGCGGCGGCCACGATCTCGGGCGGGAGCCAGGTGGCGATCATGTGGCACTCGGTCTGGCCGTAGCTCTGGCACATGCAGGGGCCGAAAATCTCCACCGCCTGCCGCAGCTTGTCCGGTGAGACAGGCGAGCCGGCGAGCAGGAAATAGCGCAGGCTCGAATAATCATGATCCCGCACGCGGGGATGAGCCATCATCGTATAGAGCGCGGTCGGCGGCAGGAACATGTGCGTGACGCGATCGCGCTCGATTGCCTGCATGACTGCTGCGGCATCGAAGGTCGGCAGGACGGAGATCGTCGCGCCCATGGCGACGGCGGCCATGGCCACCGGGCCGGCGGCATGGGTGAGCGGCGCCGTGGCGAGGCAGACGGGATCGTCAGCCGGCATCAGATTGCCGATGGTCTCCATCAGCGTGCCCCAGCTGCGGTTCATGACGCGGACGCCCTTGGCGGGGCCCGTGGTGCCCCCGGTGGCGATGATGGCGGTGAGTTCATCGCCATTGCCCGTCGGATCGCCGAGATCGGGCGCATCGATGCCGTCGTCCGGCGCCAGGAAATCGGCGAGGGACGGCACGTCGCCGTCCGGCCGGTCGAGGCAGATCAGCTTGCGGATGGTCGGCACCTGCGCCCGCGCCCGGCGGGCATCCTCCGCGAGGCTCGAATGGTAGAAGAGCCAGCCGGCCCGGACATAGGCCAGATAAGCGATGTTCGCATCGAGCGCATTGCGCGTGTTGACCGGGATCCAGACCGCGCCGGCGCGCCACAGGCCGAGCTGGGTCGTCAGGATCGATCCATGATTGGGCGACATGATCGCGACCGGCTCCTGATGACCAAGGCCGGCCTCATGCATGGCGCGGGCGAGGCGGTGAGTGAGGCGGTGCATCTCGCCGTAAGTGATGCGGCTGTCGCCGTCGATCAGGATCGTTCTTTCCGGATCGAGCCGGACCATCTTGTCGAAATAATCGATGCTGCGCACATGCCTCTCCGCCGGTTCCGGCTCTTCTCGCCGATCCCGACCCGGGGCGGCAAGGCAGCTTTTCGGCGCAGGCTGCGCAGTGAAATGTTGGGCAATCGCCCGGCCGGGATGCCGGGCCTTGGTGGTGCGGGCGGCGGCAGGACATTTTTCAGCCGCGCCTCGGGAAGCCCGAATCAACCCATGAATCCGGCCTCGTCGGCACCCTCTGGCCGGGAGAAACCGGACACATTAGGACATATAGGCATAGACCCGGCTGGCGAGGTGGATGACCTTGTCGACGCAGGCCTCGAGCCCCGATCTTGACGATGCATGTCTGGCGCTCCCGTGATCCTCGAGGGGAGCAGGGGTTTCATGCAGCCGAAGAGAACGGCCCATGACGGAGGGATCCATATCCTCATGAGGATGGCTTGCTGCGGGCAGGGACGGTGATCTCGAGGAGCGGCGAGGCTTTTCCTGATCCAGCCAGACCCGGGAACAGAGATCCCGTTCCTCCGGGCCGACGGCGCCGGCATAGATCGCCGTGGTCTTCATGTCCGCATGGCCGAGCCAGCGCTGAACGATGTGCAGAGGAACGCCCGACTGGACAGCCCGGACGCCGAAGGCATGCCTCAGGCCTTTCGGCGTGGCCCAGGGACCCTCGACCCCGGCCCGGTCCATGACGGTCTTCACTCGCCGATAGGCCGTCATGCGGGACCATGGCCACAAGCGGCTTTGCGGCTCGATCGCCTTGGTCTCGAACCATTTCGAAAGTTTCTGCAGGAATGCCGAAGGCAGGGGGACAGCCCGGAAGACTCCGGTGCGACGCTTTTTCAGACTTTCGATGATGACGAGCCCTGCTTCGAAATCAATGCTTCTCCTCGTGATCATCAACGCTTCCGACACACGACAACCTGTCGTGGCAATGAACCAGCAGAAGAAATATACGGAAACATCTTCATCTTTTGCTGCGGATATAAATTTGCTCGTCTCTGCACGTGTGAGATATTTCCTCTTTCCTTCCACGTCATAGTTGGAAAGATCTATCGGCATTTTGTCCTCACGTCCCCATTCAGTTCAAAGATAAATTCTTCCTCATTAATTAACTACCGATAAATATTAGTTAATTTAATATAAAATATACCAGTAAGCTTATAACTGAGTTAAATAATATTAACTGCATACGAGATGTTTGCCATAGCAATGGATTAGATTCTACCGATGGATTCGAAAAATGATCCTATATTAATAAAATATTAGTCATATCTTATGCGGGAACTGCAAATTGTTTGGTTCCGGGATCGTAATCGCGATCATGTCGATTAATTTTCGATGAACTTTCAGGAAGCCGTAGCGTCAGCGGGGTTGCTTTCAGGCTCGAATGATCGAACGAAACGCTCTTCCTGGCGTGCCGGGTTAACCAACAATTGACTTGAGGCGTTCGGGGGGCGAGGGGAGTCATATAAGAAATGCCTAGGCAATAAGTCCCTAGGCAATATCGGCGCGACTTGAAGACAAGAGCGCCGCAAGAACAGCAGGGGTGCCTTGAAGGCTCCAACTCAAAAAACGGGTAACGCTATGAAAAATAATGTAAAAAATAGTGACAAAATAGACAATTGTGTAACAGCCCCCCGGCGGCGCTTTTCCGCGCAAAGGTCGGTGAACGACCGTTCCCCGCGGGCCCAGAAGCAGAGGCGGTCCACGCACCCGCCCCTCTCCGCATTCGGGCGGGACGGACATCGCAAGTACCTCACGCGGGCGGAGACGCATCGCTTCCTGGCCTCTGCGCAGCGAAGGCCGTTACCCGTTCATTTGTTCTGCTGGTTCATCGCCGCGACCGGCTGCCGGATTTCGGAGGCGCTCAGCATCACGCCCAAGAGCCTGGACTTCGAAGCCAAGCTCGCGATCGTGGAGAGCCTCAAGAAGCGTCGCACGGGCATCTATCGCGCGATCCCGCTCCCGGCCAATTTGTTGGAGGCACTATCTCAATGGATTGAAAAAACTGAGTTTTCTCCGGATGATCGCTTGTGGCCATGGTCGCGAATGACTGCGTACCGCCGGATCAAGGAAGTGATGGAAGCGGCGAATATCATCGGGCTCTGGGCCACGCCGAAGGGGCTGCGCCACGGTTTCGGCGTGCGCGCGGTCCAGTCGAGCGTCCCGCTTCATCTGGTGCAGCGCTGGCTCGGCCATGCCGACATGAAGACGACCGCGATCTATGCGGCGGCGATGGGACCGGAAGAGCGGGAGATCGCGTCCCGAATCTGGCTGCACGAGGAGCAGGGTTCAGACATGCCGCCCGAGGAAGAAACGGAGGACGAATCGATGGAATGGAACGCGCCCGATGCCGCACTGCAGCAAGACGCCGAAAACGGGACGCCCGGATTTCCCTTCAGAAAAATCTCGGCTTTGCGGTGGGTTAAAAGACTAATGACACAGTTAACCACGATACCGGCTTGCTAGTTGTTACACAATTGTCTATTCCGTCTCAGCCCGAACGAGGGGTTCGTCCGGCAACGGAGGTGACCAATGACCGCAGTGCTCAATGCCGACCTGGTCGGCGCAGATTCCAGCACAAGGCAGCTCGCCACTCTGTCCCACGAGAATGGCGCGGTTGAGGTAACCATACGCATCGACAATTTCTCCCACATTGAGTCGGCGTTTGGGTGTGCAGGGATCAGGGCCGCTGCGGCCATGATCGACATGATCGTCGGCCAGTCGGGGCAGGGCATGCGCTTCCCACGTGCGCATCGCCCTGACCTGATTGCGATCTCGTTCGGGCAAAAATCCGTACATGAAGCCGCGAGGCGCCTGGAAGCGCTCATCGCTGATCTCTCTTCCAGTCCTGTCGAGGTTGGCGGGCGCTGCTTCCATCTCGCGGTTTCATGTCCGGTGTTTCCGGAGGCCAACAGCCTGGCCTCCTCGCCCGTTCTGCCAGCGGGAGAGCCCGCATGCGACGACGAGGCCTGGGCGGAAGCCTACCGCCGCGACATGGCTGTCGCCGTGGAGGTGCTGGCCGCGATGGCGGACGGCCGGGTGGACCTGAGCTGGCAGCCGGTCCTCTCGATGCAGTCGCAGGGCGAAGTGCTTTATCACGAAGCGCTGGCGCGGCTCACCGCCGCGACAGGCGAAGCCCGGTCACCGGGCGATTTCTTTCCCGCCCTCGAGCGGCTGGGCCTCGTCCGGGCGTTCGATCGGCATGTCATGGGCCTTGCCCTTGACGAGATGGAGAATTTCCCCGGCGCCAGGCTCGGCATCAATATCTCGGCGCAGAGCGCCCGGATCGACGGCTGGTGGTCCTCGATGTTCGACCGGCTGCGCGCTGCGCCCGATGTCGCCGGCCGGCTGGTGGTCGAGATCACCGAGACGGCGGCTCTTGCGGGTGAAGCGCACGCATTCGTTGCCCGCCTGCGCCGCCTGGGTTGCCGGGTCGCGCTCGATGATTTCGGCGTCGGCCATTCGTCCATCCGCAATGCGATGGCGCTCAGCCCGGACATCATCAAGATCGATGCCTTCTTCCTCCGGCGGGTCACCCTCAGCGCCCACGGGGAAGCGATGCTGGAACATATCCTCGGCCTCGCCGCGCATATGGCGCCCATCGTCATCGTCGAAGGCGTGGAGACGGAGGAGCAGAGCGAAATCGCCGAGCGCCTGCAGTCCCGCTATGCGACGCCGCTGAACGCATGCTGGCAGCAAGGCTATCATGTGGGGCTTCCATCCCTGTGGCGCCGCTGGCGGTACGAGGATGAGCCCGTCGTGGTGCCGCTGCACCAGCTTGGTCGGGGAACCGGCCGGTTCCGGCCGTGGTCGCCGAACTACCAGCCCGGAGGGCGCGCATGATGCCGCGGTTCTTCGCCCGGGCACGCGCGGCGGCCTTGCCGCGCGACATGGGGGCGGCCCCCTATCTGTCCACGACGCTGGACCTGAGCGCGGTCATGCCCGCGCCCAGGATCGTTGCCCGGGATCCGGCCGTGTTGATGGGCCTGATGATCGGGATCCCTGCGAGCCTGTCCCTTTGGGTCGCCCTGGGACTGCTCTGCGCGGCTCTGCTGGAGTGAGCGCGGAGAGGTGAGAGCGTGTCCCGCGCCCACCTCTCCATCGAAGACAGCATCTAGCCGGCGTGCACAGACCGGCCCCGTCGCGAGCAACACAAATCGTAAGGAGCATGAGGCGTGCAACCTGATGTAAGGCCCGACTCTGGCGAAAGCGAAATGGCGGCATCGCGCGGGCAAAATGCCCTGCAATGGTATGTCGCCGAGACGCTGCCGCGACAGGAACATGTCGCGATCCAGAATCTGAAGCGCCAGCAGTTCAAGAGCTTCTGCCCCCGTTTCCGAAAAGTGAAGCGGCATGGCCGACGGGTCGAGACCGTCCTGGCTCCCCTGTTTCCGGGCTATGTTTTCGTCAGCTTCGATCGGGACCGGCATCCGTGGCGATCGATCTACGGCACGCGTGGGGTCAAGCGGCTGGCCGGCATCGACAGCGCTCGCCCCTGGCCGGTGCCTGAAGCCGCCATGCAGCAGATCCTCTCCAGATGCGAGGACGGGGTCGTCACGAAGATGGCCGACAGCTTCGAGCCGGGCCAGCAGGTCCGCCTCATCAATGGCCCCTTTGCCCAGAAGATCGCCTCAGTCGAGTCGCTGGATGACAAAGGTCGCGTCCTGATACTTCTAGAAATTATGGGTCATAAACGAGTTCTCAAAGTGAATGAGGGCTCAATCATGTCCTGTTCTGCAAAGTAAAAATACAAATCAGGAGAGAATGTCGGGGGACTTCCGGGGTTTATAGTTTCATTCGAAATTATATTGAAGTGGGGTATATATGCAATTCAAGCCAATAGTTCCGATGCCGACAACGGCCAGGCCATTGGACTACGATCGCTGGACGGGCATGGCCGGGCGGGTGCTTTGCTCGAACAGGTTCGTGCTGGGCGTGGCGATCCTCGCGGGGGTCGCGCTGCCGGCGTTTCTGCGGGCGCAGCTGGCACCGATGGGGGCGGTCGGGCCGACGGCATCCGGCTATGCGGACGTATCGGTGATTGCCGCTTCGACGGCTATTGTCGCATCTCATCTCTCGGTTCGACAGCTCGGTGTGCTGCCCCTCGTGGCGGCACGGCATCTGCTGGTGCCGGTGTTCCTTGCGACGTTCGGCCTGATCTTCCTTGCGCTGATGGCCGCGCGGATCCCGATGGACACCTATTTCTTCTGGATGTCCTGCGCCATCAGCCTCACCTGGTATGGCGGCGTGCTTGCGCTGCGGCACCGGCTGGTGCGTCCCACGATCGCGCTGCTCGGATCGGCGGTTCACCCTTTCGACAGTCACAGAGCGAATTTCGAATGGCAGCCGGTCGAACAGCCGGTCATTTCCCGCCCCGTGACGGCCATGGTGGTGGATCCGCATGAGGCGCGGGACGTCGAGAGCGCGCAGCTGATCGCCCAGCTCGTCCTAGCGGGCATCCCCGTCTATCACCGCAGCCATTTCGAGGAGTGCCTGACCGGACGTGTCCGCTTCACCAGCCACGCCGACAATAATTTCGGCGCGTTGCTGCCTTCGCTCACATATCTGCGCGTCAAGCGACTGCTGGATTTCGTCGTCGCCGTCGCCGCGCTTCCCCTCGTCATCCCGGTCATTCTCATCGCGGGATTGATCGTCAAGCTGGACAGCCCGGGGCCGATGCTCTTCTGCCAGCCTCGTGTCGGCTATCGCGGCCGGCAATTCATCTGCTTCAAGTTGCGCACGATGCGCTGCGGGCAGGATGGGCCGGCCTTCACGCTGCAGGAAGACCCGCGACTGACCCGGACCGGCCAGCTGCTGCGCAAATGGCGCATCGACGAGCTGCCGCAGATCATCAATGTGCTCAAGGGCGAGATGAGCTGGATCGGGCCCCGGCCGGAAGCCGTGTCCCTTGCCGAGCGCTACGGCCAGCATCTTCCTTATTATGACTATCGGCATGCCGTGCGGCCGGGAATCTCGGGCTGGGCGGCTGTCCATCAGGGCAATGTCGGCGACGTCGAGGCCGCGCGCGAGAAGCTGGAATATGACTTCTACTACATCAAGTATTTCTCCTTCTGGCTCGACTTTCTGATTTCCATCAAGACCATCGGGACGATCTTCAGTGGTTTCGGCTCGAGATAGGATCGTGCCTCAGCGCCCGGCGGGGGCGAGCGACCTTCCCGAAGGTCTTCGCTCCTCCCTTCGGGCGGACGGCGGCCGGGCAGGGACGCCCGGCAGACAGCAAGTGACGTTCATCATCCTTTCGCTCTGGCTGACTCTCATCTTCCTGTTCGGCGGCGGAGCCAGAGCCGACATCGCCAGCCTGTCCTTCCTGAGGCCGATCTCGGTGCTGGTGCTCGCTTATGCAATCGCGGGGCTGAGCCCGGCCGTGCTGCGGGAGCACCGGTTCCCGCTCGGCATGGGGCTTGCGGTGCTTCTCCTGCCATTGCTCCAGTTGGTCCCGCTGCCGCCGCAATTGTGGCAATTGCTGACCGGCCGGGAACTGCTCGTCGAGATCGGCAGGGAGGCGGGCCTTGGGAATCGCTGGCTGCCGCTGACCATGGCACCGGCGGCGACCTGGAATGCGCTGTGGGCGCTGGTTGCGCCGCTCGGGGTCCTCGTGCTCGGCATCCAGATCGATGACAAGCAGCGGGCCGCGTTGTTGCCGCTTCTCCTGATGCTGGGCCTGGCAAGTGCCGTGATCGGCATGCTGCAGATGCTGGGAGACCCGCGCAGCGCGCTCTATTTCTATGACATCACCAACAACGGCGCGCCGGTGGGGCTGTTCGCCAATCGCAATCATCAGGCCGTGTTCCTGGCCAGCCTCATTCCCGCCCTGTTCGTCTGGACGGCGGGGCAGGCACCTCGCGCGCCGGTCGGGGGAGCCCGCATGCCCCGGCCTGTCGTCATGGCGGCGCTCGCGGCCGGTGCGACGCTCCTCCTCCTGCTGATCCTCGTTTCCGGTTCGAGGTCGGGCATGTTCACGGCGCTGATCGCGCTGCTGGCCGTTCCCTTCCTCGTGCGCGACCGCTCCCGGGAGCCGGTATCGCGGCCCCGGCAAGGGTGGGCGAATGGCCCTGCTCTGAGGTCGTGGCTCATGCCGGTCTGCCTTGCCGGGCTCGTCGGCATCGCAATCCTGCTCGACAGGGCGCTCGCCTTCGACCGGCTGATGCGCTGGGAAAGCGCCGACGAGATGCGCGTGCGCATCCTGCCGGTCATGATGGACATGCTGGGGCTCTATCTGCCGTGGGGAACGGGGCTCGGGAGCTTCGAGGCCGTCTATCAGGTCCACGAACCCTATCGGCTGCTCACCTCGTCCTACATGAACCACGCCCACAACGACTGGCTCGAACTGGTCCTGACGGGCGGTGTGCCGGCCATGCTGCTCCTGGCCATTGCCGCCACAGCGCTGGTCCTGCGCCTGAAGAACAGCGTGTCCAGCAAAGCCATGGGCCGGCGATCTTCTTTGGAAGGGCTGGCGCTCGTCATCATCCTCATTCTCTTCGTCGCGTCGATCACGGACTATCCGTTGAGAACGCCGTCGATGAGCTGCCTGTTGAGCGTGGCATTTGTCTGGCTCTTCTCTGGCACGAATTCCCTCCCCGGAAGAGCTTCACGGCCATGGCCGGGCGGGGAGGCACGCATTCAAAGGTGGGATCATTAAATCATGTGGGAGATGCCCGGAATGACATTGGCAATCGACAGATATGGCGGCACTGCCGGCCGGGTCGGACTTGCAGCACTCTGCGCGGCGGCGCTTGCCGCCTGCTCCAGCGGGCCGCGGCACCTGGGCGGCGATCCGCAACTCGCCGTACTCCCCGGCACCGAACTGCCCAGGCCGGACCGGGAGGACGTCAGCTCGAACCAGGTACCTTATTATGTGGGAGCGTTCGACAGCCTCACCATCGATGTCTTCGGCATCCAGGAACTCTCCAACAGAGCGGTGCAGGTGGATGCGAGCGGACGGATATCCTTCCCGCTGGCGGGGATCGTGGACGTCAGCGGACTGACTCCCGCGGAAGTGGAAGGCGAACTGGCCACCCGGCTGAGGCGCGCTCATGTCCGCGAACCCCAGGTGACCGTCAATCTCAAGGAAACCCTGAGCCAGGTCATCACCGTGGAAGGGGAAGTCAACAAGCCGGGGCTCTATCCGGTGGTCGGCCGTCTCACCCTCATGGGCGCGATCGCGAAGGCGGAAGGGACCGGGGAGTTCTCCCGGCTGGACGATGTGGTCGTTTTCCGGACGGTCCGTGGCCAGCGTTATGCGGCGCTCTACAATCTCGATGCGATCCGGCACGGCGCCTATCCGGACCCCCAGGTCTATGCGAGCGACATCGTCATGGTGGGGGAATCCAGGGCTCGCAGACTTTTCAAGGACCTGTTGGCGATCTCGCCGGCTTTGATCACCCCCACGGTGATCGCCATCGATCGTTTGACCCGATAAGCGCAGGATAGCAGAACCGCCATGACTTCATTCCAGAAGCCAATCCGAGGTCCTTCTCAACCGGTGCTTTCGCTGGCAGCCGGCCCCGGACCAGAAGCGGACGAGGATCGCTCCTCCTTCGTTCCCGTCCTCCTCAATTACTGGCATACCGCCGTGCGGTGGCGCCTGGTGATCGCCGCGATCTTTGGCGCCTGCCTGCTGGCCGGCCTTGCCGTCACGCTGCTCATGGCGCCACTCTACACCGCGCGGACCGGCATCGAGATCAGCCGCGAGCAGAAGAACGTCACCAATGTCGAGGGCGTGGAATCCGAGCAGGCCGGGCGCGATCTTGAATTCTACGCGACGCAATATTCGCTTCTGAAGGCGGAATCCCTCGCGAAGAGAGTGGCCCGCCGGCTGAACCTTGCCAAGTCGGACGATTTCTTCCGCGCGCATGGCGTCAGCGCCGAGCAGCTCCAGAAAGTCGATCGCACCGGCCGGGAAAGTGGCGGCTCCTCGGCGCGCGAGCGGCTGGTGATGTCGATCCTGCTCCAGCATGTCGACGTGCAGCCGGTCAGGAACTCCCGGCTCGTGGACATCATATACACCAGTCGATCCCCCGAGATGTCCGCCCTGCTCGCGAACACCTGGGTCGAGGAATTCATCGGTTCCACGATGGACCGCCAGTTCTCCTCGACCGCGGATGCGCGCCATTTCCTCGAAGGCCGTCTGGAGATGCTGAAGGCCAGGCTGGAGCAGTCCGAGCGGGATGCGGTCGCCTACGCCTCCGGCAAGAACATCATTCCGCTGGACGAGGGCACGGATGGGGGCACCAGAACCCCGACCTCGCGCACGCTTGCATCGGCCAATCTCGAAGCCCTGAACGAAGCGCTGCAACGCGCCCAGGCCGACCGGATCGTCGCGCAGAGCCGCATCGCGGGCGGAAGCGCCGCAAACAGCGTCGAGGTGCTGACAAATCCCGCCATCACCCAGATGCGGGCCCGGCGCGCGGAACTGGCGGCGCAGCATAGCCAGCTCATGGTCACGTTCGAGCCGGAATATCCGGCGGCGAGGGCCGTGCAGGAGCAGATCATCGCGCTCGATGCCGCGATCTCCCAGGAAACCGGGCGCGTCGCGAAAAGCCGGCAGCAGGATTATCAGGAAGCCGTGCGTCGCGAGCGGGACCTCGAGCAGAAGGTCGGCGCTCTCAAGGCCGTGCTCGATGCGCAGCGGCACGACGCGATCCAGTACAACATCTATCAGCGGGATGCCGACACCAACCGTCAGCTCTACGACGCGCTGCTCCAGCGCTACAAGGAGGTCGGGGTCGCCGGCGCGGTCGGCGTGAACAACATCTCCGTGGTCGATGAGGCCAGCGTTCCCACCCGGCCATCGGCGCCCAACATGACTTTCAATCTGGCGCTGGCACTGCTGGCCGGGCTCAGCCTGTCGGTCGCTGCCGTGATCGGACTGGAGCAGATCGACGAGGGCATCCGCCGGCCAGAGGATGTCTCCGAGCTTCTTTCGGTGCCGCTGCTGGGAAGCGTGCCGCTGGTGAAGGAAGATCCCGTCGCCGAACTCAGCGATCCGCGCTCGCAGCTGTTCGAGTCCTACTTCAGTGTCCGCTCCACGCTTGCCTTCGCCACGACCCATGGCCTTCCAAGGACGGTGGCGCTCAGCAGCGCGCGGTCGGGGGAAGGCAAGTCGACGACAGCCTTCGCGCTGGCCGATCTCATCGGCCGCACCGGCAAGAATGTGCTGCTGGTGGACGCGGACCTGCGCATGCCATCCCTGCACAGGATCCTGAACATGCCCAACGAGGTCGGTCTCTCGAACCTGCTGGCGGGCGAGGACGACATTGCCGCGATGATTCAGGAGACGGGCAGAAAAGGCCTTTATCTGCTGACGAGCGGTCCGCTGCCGCCGAGCCCGCCGGAGCTGCTCAGCAGCACGCGGCTGGCCGAGCTGCTGCAGGTCTTCCTCAAGGATTTCGACCATGTCGTCATCGATGCGCCGCCCGTCCTGGGCCTTGCGGATGCGCTCCTGATCGGGCGGACGGCCGAAGGCGTGGTGTTCGTCGTGGAGGCGGAGAAGACGCCGAGACGCGCCATTCGGGCGGCGCTGCGCAGGCTGCGTGAGACCGGCAACCAGATATTCGGCGCAACGGTCACCAAGGTCGCGGCCCACAGCGGCGCCTATGGCTATGCTTATGGCTATCGATACGGATATGGCCGGAAAAACGCCCCGGCTTCAGGCGAGGACGGGTGAGGGCGCGCGGGCTGCCTCTGGAACGGCGCAGGGGCTGGCGGACGCCGGCCCTGCTTCTGCTGGCGGTGCTCGCCTGCCTGCTCGCCGGACAGGCATGGCGGGACGCGTCGCTCGCTTACTGGCTGGCCACATCGCCCGGCTTGGCGCCGAGCTTCCTCCAGTCCGATCCCCGGATCGGCCTCGAATTGTCAGACCGCTATTTCTTCGAGCCCGGCGCACTGGACGTTGCGGCGACCGAGAAGATCGTCCGGGACGCGCGGGCCGTCTTGCGGGACGGGGCCCTGAACGCCGCCGCGATGCGGCAGCTCGGGCTGGCTGCCAATGCGACGGGCGACCCGAGCTTCGAGGGCAAGCTGCGGCTCGCCGAGCGCATATCCCGCCGCGACCAGGAAACGCAGCTGGCGCTGATGGCGCTCGCGACCTCGCGGGGCGACGATGTCGCGGCGCTCGGGCATCTCGACATCCTGCTGACCGTCAATCCCGGTATGGGAAGGGAGGTGTTTCCGGCGCTGGCCTTGCCGCTGCATCAGCCCGCGTTTCGCCGGCTGCTCCTGCGTTATTCCGCGCGGCCGTGGTTCCGGCATTTCCTGGCCACCGCCATTCAGCAATCGCAGGACAAGTCGGCGGTCGTCGCGCTCGTCCTGGAAAGCGGCATTCCCCTTGCGGGAGATCAGCGCGATCTTCTCCCGGCCCTGCTGCGCCCGCTGATCCGTTCCGGGGATTATGAACAGGCCAGGGCACTCGCAGTGGCAAGTGGCCGCCTCGATCGCCGGGCCCTGGAGAGCTTCGCGCTGACGCAGGCGACCACGGACCCGGATTTTGCGCCGCTCACTTTCTCGCTTCACAGCAGCGAGATCGCGCAGGCCCGGCTGATCGAGGACGGCAGGCTTGGCGTGGAGGTCGCGCCGGGGCGTCTTGTCACGCTTGTCGATCGCATCACCCAGCTGCCGCCGGGTGCCTATGCGATGCGCCAGAGTCTGGACGTCGGGCTGCTGGAGCAGAGCCCCCGTGTCGAGTGGGTGCTGCGTTGCGCCCCCGGCAATGCCCCGCCGGTCTGGCAACAGGCCGTGCCGCCGGCGAATGGCGCAAGCGCTGAGCCACTCCCCCTGACAATTCCGCCGGATTGCGGACTGCAATTCTGGCGGCTCGTCGTCTCGACGCCGGATGGCCAGAAGCCTGTCCGCTTCGAAATTTCGGCCCTGTCTCTCGAAAGGACGGGGCCATGAAGCTGGCCCCGGGAGCAAGGGCCACCACAGAACGTGGGGACTGCCGCGAAAACGCGCGGGTCCTCGGGGCGCAAGGGACTGAAAGCCGAACAGGATGGGGTCCAGGAGACCGCTACCTGTCCATTAAGGAAGACGCATTAGCTATCGCGCAAACATATGGAGTGAACAGGCTATGTTGACGAAACTGACATCGGGGCTGCTGATGGGGGCGCTTGCCCTCTCAGTGACCGCCCCGGTCCATGCAGAAGCGGCGAATGCGAAGCTGCCGCTCCTGGCAATGGTCTCCGCGCAGCCGGATGGGCAGGAGAATGTTCCGCCACCCGAAGCCGGTAATCCGCCTCCGGCACCGGGCACCAATGTTCCGCCGCCGGCTCGTCCGAGGGTGCGGAATATCAACGGCTTTCTGGCCGCTTCGGGCCTGGTCGGCCTTGCGGTCGGGGTCGGCGTGCTGAGCGACGACGAACCGGCCAGCCCCTGACGCCAAGCGCGGCCAGAGGACGACAATGAGGGGTGCAGGGGCGCCGGCTGTCTCTACAGTACAGCCGGCGCATCGGCGCGTCTGCGCCTCGGCGGCGTGGGGATCTTGCGGGGCGTGTGCGGCTCCCGCCCGGATCAGGGCGAGGGCGTGGTGGCCTGTGCCGCCGTCAGCAGGCGGGCCGGAGGGGCATCGGCCTGAGGCAATCTCGCGATGGTCGCGTTGATCTGCTCCACCCGGCGCGTCGTACCCGGATGAGTGAAGGCAATGTTCCACCAGAGGCTTTTGGCGGCACGGCGCAGGATGCGCTCCGGGGCGCTGAGATCATAGCCCGCCCGGGCGAAGAGCTCCACGCCCAGCTCGTCAGCGGCCAGCTCGGACTTCTTGATCTTGCCGGCGCCCACGGCAAATTGCGCGAGCAGACGCGTGACGCCGTTGCTTTGTTCCGCGTGCTTCAGGATGTTGTGCGCCATCTCGTGCGCGACGACGAAAGCCAGTTCCTGATCGTCGGCGGCGAAGTCCATCATCCGGGTGGTGACAGCGACGTAGCGGCCGTCCGACCAGGCATTGAGATCGGATCGCGCCTGGACAGCGAAGCGCCCGCCGCAGCCCGGCGCGCCTGCGAGGCGCAACGATGTCACGGCATCGCCACGGCGGACGGATAGCAGGGCGGGGCCCTGCCGCAACGCCGCGTCGAGATAGGCGATGAAGGCTTCGGTTCGATCGTAGGAGCCGGTCCTGCGGATCAGCTCGGGGGAGAAGGCGTCCAGATCGACGCCGTTCACGGCGGTGATTTCATCGCCGGTACGCAGGCCCGCCTGTTCCGCGAGGCTCTCCGGCACCACGCCGCGGATTCCGAAGCCCTTGCCCAATCCATAGACCCGGCTGATGGCGGGGCGATCCTTCAGCTCATAAGCGCCGATATCGTGGAACAGGAGGCCGGTCAGCATCTGCTGGCTGTCACAGCGACTGCCATTTGCGATGGCGAGCCGATAGCCGATGGTTTCCAGCCGGAGATCCTGATCCCGGGCCACATCCACCTGCGGCGCGGGGGAGGCGGAGAAAGCCGGGGCGGCCGCGAGGCCAATCAGCAGACAAGCAGAGACGGATGCGCGCAAACATCCAAGAGAGACCGCCATTTTCTATTCCCACCTGAGCCACACGATGCGTCAGTGGTGGGGCGGAATGATTGATATTTGCTTAGGGGTGCTCGCCAGTCAGCGCTGGCGGCGGGCAAATGGGGGTTTCGCGGGTATCCGGTGCTCGGGTTCCGGTTTCTCAGGCCGGCTGGACCCGGCGAGAGTCAAGGCAGCGGGATCCCGGATCGAGTCCGGGATGACGTCGTTCATGACGGGATATGGTGCCTGCCATGGCCCTCGAATTTGTCCACGCCGCCTTGAGTTGGGGGGAGTCGCGGCCGGGCTCCTCCGCGTCAGACGCCTGCGCGCTGTTCCCGCAGGCCTTCCCAATAAGCCAGCCGCTCGCGGATCTTGTGCTCGAAGCCGCGATCGACCGGGGCGTAAAAGGTCTGCGGAGTCATTTCCCCGGGCCAGTAATTGTCGCCCGAGAAGCCTTCGTCCGTATCATGATCGTAGCTGTAGCCCTTGCCGTAGCCGATCTCCTTCATCAGCTTCGTGGGCGCATTGAGGATGTTGGCGGGCGGCATGAGCGAGCCGGTCTCCTTGGCCGCTTGCCACGCCGCTTTCTGAGCCTTGTAGGCCGCGTTCGACTTGGGCGCCGTGGCCAGATAAAGACAGGCCTGCACGATGGCGAGTTCCCCCTCCGGTGACCCCAGAAACTCGTAGGCATCCTTGGCGGCGAGGCACTGGACGAGCGCCTGCGGGTCGGCCAGGCCCACATCCTCGCTGGCGAAACGCACGAGGCGGCGCAGGACGTAGAGCGGCTGCTCCCCTGCCACCAGCATGCGGGCGAGATAATAGAGCGCCGCTTGCGGGTCCGAGCCGCGCAGTGCCTTGTGAAGCGCGGAAATCAGGTTGTAGTGCCCCTCGCGATCCTTGTCGTAGACGGGCATGCGGCGATGGAGCAGGGCGGCGAGGCCCGCCGGATCGAGCGGTTCGGCAATCGATATGCCTTGCAGCGTCTCGACCTGATTGAGCAGGAAGCGTCCGTCTCCGTCCGCGGAGGCGATGAGCGCGGCGCGGGCATCATCCGTGAGCGGCAAGGGGACGCCCGCCAGCGCTTCGGCGCGGACAAGCAGTTCGGCCAGTGCCGCTTCATCCAGACGACGCAGGATGAGGACCTGCGCGCGCGAGAGCAAAGCGGCATTCAGCGCGAAGCTGGGATTCTCGGTGGTGGCGCCGACCAGAGTGACTGTCCCGTCCTCCACATAAGGGAGAAACCCGTCCTGCTGGGCGCGATTGAAGCGGTGGATCTCGTCCACGAAGAGCAAGGTGCGCTGGCCGGCGCGGGCCGCATCGCGCGCTGCCGCGAACGCCGCCTTGAGATCCGCGACGCCTGAGAACACGGCCGATATGGGGGCGAAGCGCATGGCGACCGCATCGGCGAGCAGCCGGGCGAGCGTCGTCTTGCCGGTGCCGGGCGGACCCCAGAGGATCATCGAGGACAGCCGCCCGGCTGCCACCATGCGCCCGATCGTGCCTTCCGGACCGGTGAGATGATCCTGGCCCACCACCTCGGCAAGCGAGCGGGGACGGAGGCGATCGGCAAGGGGCGCGTCACGCGGCGGCGCCTGAGGGCTGGTCGCGGCGGGAGCGCCGCCGAAGAGATCGGACATGGCGCCTATATAGGGCGGACGGAGGCCGGTTGCACAGGCATGGGCCGGCAAGATTTCCGCCGCGCCAGTGCGGCGCGACCCCGAGATGTCCACGAAAGGCAGATTGGGGGTTGCCAAGAGCGATCTAAGATATATCTTATAGCTATCACAACGACTCAAGGACGACATGATGAGGCATGGAAGATCAGGCGGGCCCGCAGGCCCGGGAGCATGCGACGGGCGGCAGGGATCGCGCGGGCATGGGCGGGGCCGACGCGGCTTCGGGAACGGGTTCGGGGACGATTTCGGAGAGGCCATCGGCAGCTTCGTCAATTCGACCATTCGCAATGCCATGCGCGGCCGACATGGCCTGGGTCCGGGGCCGTTCGGTGCCGAATGGGACCCCGCAGAGCGGCGTGGCCCCGGTGGCCGGGGACGCGGTCGCATGTTCGATGGCGGGGAACTGCGCCTCGTGCTGCTCAAGCTGATCGGGGAGGGGCCGCGCCATGGGTACGACCTCATCCGCGCGATCGAGGAACTGACGGGCGGCGCTTATGCCCCGAGCCCCGGCGTCGTCTACCCGACGCTCACATTGCTCGCGGACATGGAACTGATCGGCGAGGGCGAGAGCGAGGGGGCGCGCAAGCTCTATGCGATCACGCCGGCCGGCGAGGCTCATCTGGCCGAACATGCCGAGGAAGTGGACGCGCTGATGGCACGGCTCGAAGGCCTGCGCGAGATGCGCGAGCGCGCCGACCACGGGCCGGTGCGGCGTGCCATAGGCAATCTCAAGGCCGTGCTGCATGCCCGCATGGGACGCGGCGCGGGCAGCGACGAGCTGCCGCATGACATCGCCGCCATTCTCGACGAAGCCGCGCGCAAGATCGAACGGCTGTGAAGCCCCCGCGCGGCTGGCCTTGCGCCGGCCGCGTGCAAACCCAATGTGAGGCGTGGACGCCGCTTCTCCCCTTTGAAGCGGCGTCCACGCCTCGGACCATCAGGATGACAGAAGCATGACCAAGGCCATTGCCCGCGTGCCGACCCGCAACGGCAGCCGCTATCTCCAGCAGCTCTGCAAGCACTGGGCCCATAATCTCGCGGTGGAATTCACCCCCGAGCATGGCACCATCACTTTCCCCCGCGATGCGCGCGGCGCCACCTGGGCCAGTGACGCCCTCGTCACCATGGATGCACGAGACGAGACGCTTGACGTGACGATCGATGCGAGCAGCCCCGAGCATCTCGACGCGATGAAAGGCGTCGTTGCGCGGCATCTCGACCGTTTCGCGTTCCGCGAGGCCCCGCTCACGTTCGACTGGGCCTGAGAGGACGGTCCGAACGGGCTTTCCCACCCAACAGACACTGTTGAACCGGGGTTGAACTGGCGCGGGGAAGGGCGACCTCTCCTGCCTGTGTGACCCGCGCGGCTCCCCGATCGACCCCGGCCCGGGAACTCTCCGCCTTGCTGCGCCGTTGCCACGGGACAGCATCATCAGCGGAGAGACATTATGGACCGAGCGATGGCCGGGCTGCCCGGCTGGCTGGCGAGCCTGATCGTGGCAGGCGCGGCGATCATCGTGGCGCTGGCCCTTCACTGGCTTGCGGTGCAGATCGTGCGCAGGGCGTCCGCGCGCAGCGTGTCGAGCATCGACGACAATCTGCTCCTGCGCCTCCGCCAGCCGAGCCGCTGGCTGTTCGTTGCGATCGCGCTGTCGCTGGTGCAGCCGGCCCTCGCGCTCGACGAAGGGGGACTGCGGCTCTGGACCCGTCTCTCCGGCCTGCTTGTCCCGGCGCTGATCGGCTGGCTGGCGATCGCCGTGCTGGGCGTGGTGTTCGACATCATCCAGGCCCGCGCCGATATCGACGTTGCGGATAATCTGCGCGCACGACGGCGGCGCACCCGCTCGGGCATCCTGTACCGGATCGCGATATTCATCGTGCTGCTCGTCACCTTCTGCATGATGCTGATGAGCATTCCCAGCGTGCGGAGCATCGGGGTGACGCTGATCGCCTCGGCGGGTCTTGCCGGTCTGGCTGTCGGCGCCGCCGCGCAGCCCGCGCTCAAGAACCTCATCGCCGGCATTCAGATGGCCTTTACCGAGCCGATCCGGATCGACGACGTCGTCATCATCGAGGGCGAATGGGGGCGCATCGAGGAAATCCGCCTGACCTATGTGGTGGTGAAGGTGTGGGACGAGCGCCGGCTCGTCGTGCCGGTCTCCAAGTTCCTCGAGGACAGTTTCCAGAACTGGACCCGGCAGACCAGCCAGTTGCTCGGCAGCGTCTTCTGGTATCTCGATCCGGCGACCGACATTTCCCGGCTGCGGGAGAAAGTGGGCGAGATCATCAACGCGCATCCACTGTGGGACGGGCGCTTCTGGAACATGCAGGTGACCGATACCAAGCCCGAGGCGATGGAAGTGCGGGCGCTGATGACGGCGGCGGACGCCTCCAAGGCCTTCGACCTGCGCTGCGACGTGCGCGAAGGGCTGCTTGCCTTCATCCGGGACACGATGCCCGACGCGCTGGTGCAGTATCGCGGGCGCGTGGCCATGGTCGGCGGCGCGGGCGAGGGAAGCCCGGCCCGAGGCGGCCCTGATCGCGGCGGCCCGGACCTCGGCAGTTCCGACACGGGTGGCGGGACCGGCGGGGCAGGGTCGATCCCGGCCACATCGACGGGCGAGGGGGCTGCTGTTTAATGATAACTAATGGCAATAATCGCATATGGTTGAAGTCAATTCTTCATCCAAGTCATGATCAAATTGGCGGACTTCGAGGGAGCCAGAAGCGCGCTTTCCAGCTATTTTTCCTTTGTCCTCCCGGACTTGATCCGGGATCCCGCTTCTTCCGGTTTCTCAAGCCAGCTGGGCCCCGGCGACCTTCAAGCAGCGGGATCCCGGATCGAGTCCGGGATGACGTCGTTCATGACGAGATATGGGACGCCGCCAGGGCCTCGGAATTTGTCCACGCCGCTAGGACAATGTCGATCAGCCCTAGGGCTGAAGAAGCGACACTTCAGGCCTTGTGCGCGAGTGCCTCATAGGCCTTGAGCATGTCGGCGTTGACTTCTTCCCATTCGTAGCCGCGCACGCGCTCATGGCTGGCGAGGCCGGCCGCGCGCCGCAGGGCGGGGTCCTCGATGAGGCGCTGGATGGCATCTGCATAGGCACTGACATCCTGCGGCGGAACGAGGAAGCCGGTGACGCCATCCACCACCAGATCGACCGATCCGGTCGCGCGGGCAGCGACCACGGGCACGCCGGCGGCCATCGCCTCGGTCGTCACATTGCCGAACGTTTCGGTGACGGACGGCATGAAGAAAATGTCCATGCCAGCCACGGCGCGGCCCAGATCGTCCCCGGCCTGGAAGCCGGTGAAGGCCGCCTCGGGCACGCGGCGCGCGAACCAGTCGCGCGCGGGGCCATCGCCGATGACCAGCACCTTGTGCGGCACGCCACGCGCCTTGAGCGCCGCGACGACATCGGCAAACACGCCCAGCCCCTTCTCGAGCACCAGCCGGCCGAGAAAGCCGACCGCCACTTCATGCTCCGCGATGCCGAGCGCGCGGCGCCACGCCTCGTCCCGCCGGCCGGGATTGAACCGCGCGTGATTGATGCCGCGCGACCAGACGCCGATGGGGCTCGACACGCCCCATTCGCGCAGCAGCGTCACCATGCTCTGGCTGGGCACCATCACCTGATCGACGCGGTTGTAGAAGCGCTTCTGGGCCCAGACGAGCAGCGGTTCGGTGAAGCCGAGATGGTAATAGCGCGGATAGGTCTCGAACCGGGTGTGCAGCGACGCGATGGTGGCAATGCCCTGCGCGCGCGCCCAGGAGACGGCGCGGTGGCCCAGAATGTCCGGCGCGGAGACATGGACGATGTTGGGGCGATACGCCTCCAGATCGGCCCTGACCGCATGGGGCAATCCGCGCGCCAGGCGATATTCCCCGCGGCCGCCGGGCATGGACCAGCTCGGCACCGACACGAGATCGCCCGTGGGCTGGAAAGCCGGCGTCTCGATGGTGGGGGAATAGACGCGCACGGCGGCACCCGCCGCCATCGCCGTTCCCATCAGGCGGTTGAGCGCCTGATTGGCGCCGTCCCGGACATAATTATAGTTGCCGCTGAACAGGGCAATTCGCAGGTCGCTCGCAAGCATGGCCGGCCTATAGCGAGCGGACCCGCCGCGGCATAGGGCCTATGGACGCCATCGTCGCCACGGTCCTTCGTCCGGGTGATGCGGCAGGCGTGGCGGGGCGGATCAAGCCGCCCTAGCGCCCGCCTTGCCATAATAAGTGGCGCCGCTCGTCGCCATCTCGCGCAACTGGGCCGGCGGGGCGAAGCGCTCGCCATGGGCCGCTGTCAGCCGGTCCAGCACCTCGACGACCTTCGCCGGGCTAATCGTGTCGATCGCGCTGAATGGCCCGCCGGTATAAGGCGCGAAGCCCCAGCCGAAAATGGCGCCGATGTCGCCATCCTGCGGCGTCACCAGCACGCCCTCGGCAAAGCAGCGCGCGCACTCGACGAGCTGGCGATAGAGCAGGCGCTCGCGCACCGCCTGTGGAGAGGGCTGCATGAGGGCGAGGGGATATTCAGCGGCAAGGCCCGGCCAGAGCGACTTGCGGCCGCCATCGGCCGGATAGTCATAATAGCCCTTGCCGTTCTTGCGGCCGAGCCGCCCCAGCGCGACCATGTGCGCGGCCACATCGTCGGCAAGGCTCGGCACATAGGCATCGCCCAGCGCGGCCTTCGTCGCCACGGTCACCTTGTGGCCCAGCTCGATGGACACTTCGTCCGAGACCGCGAGCGGCCCCACCGGCATGCCGAGCTGCCGGCCGACATTCTCGATCAGCGCGGGATTGATCCCTTCCGCCAGCATCTGCGTGCCTTCCTGCACATAAGTGCCGAAGCAGCGGGACGTGTAGAAGCCGCGCGAGTCATTCACCACGATGGGCGTCTTGCGGATCTGCGCGACGAAATCGAGCGCCTTGGCGAGCGCCGCATCGCCGGTCTGCTTGCCCATGATGATTTCCACCAACGGCATCTTCTCGACCGGGGAGAAGAAGTGGACGCCGATGAAATTCTCCGGTTTTGTCCATGCCTTGGCCAGCGATGTTATCGGCAGGGTTGAAGTATTGGAGCCGAAGATCATGTCCGGGCCCAGCACGGCTTCCACGCGCTGCGTGATCTCCGCCTTGATCGCCGGATCCTCGAACACCGCCTCGATGACGAAATCGCAGCCCTTGAGCGCCGCGGCATCCGTGACCGGCGTGATGCGGGCGAGCGCCGCTTCCATCTTCTCGGGCGTCATGCCCCGGCCGAGACGCTTCTGCATCTGCGCCTGCGCATGGGCCTTGCCCTTGTCCGCGGCCGCCTGATCGCGGTCCAGCAGCACGACCTCGATCCCCGCCTGCGCGGCGACATTCGCGATGCCCGCGCCCATCATGCCCGCGCCGAGCATGGCGAGCTTCTTCGTCGGCGCCTTCTCGACACCGGCCGGGCGACGAGCGCCGCGCTCGGCCGCCTGCTTGGAGACGAACAGCGTGCGCACCATGTTGCCGGCCTGCGGATCGGCCACCACCTTGGCGAAATATTTGCTTTCCACCCGGATCGCCTTGTCCATGGGAAGCTGGATGCCCTCATAGACCGCCGAGAGCAGCGCGTGCGGCGCGTTCATGTTCCGCTGCGTGGTCTTGGTGGTCATCACGGTCGCGGCCATCATCGTCTGGATGAAGCCGGGATTGAACTGGCCCGATCCGCCCGGGACCTTGAAGCCCTTCACGTCCCAGGGCTGGGTATGCGCGCCAGGATTGGCCTTCACCCATGCCCGGGCCGCCTCGATGGCCTTGCCGGGCTCGGCCAGCTCGTCGACCACTTTCATGCCGAGCGCCTCGGCCGGGCGCCAGCTCTTGCCCTGCAGCATGTACATGAGGGCGCCCTGGATGCCGACGAGACGCGGCAGGCGCTGCGAGCCGCCGCCGCCGGGGAAGAGGCCGACCAGGATTTCCGGGAGGCCGATCGTCACGCGTGGATCGCTGGTCAGAACCCGGCGATGGCAAGCCAGCGCCAGTTCCAGGCCGCCGCCCATGCAGGTGCCCTCGATAGCGGCGGCGACCGGCTTGCCGCAGGTCTCCAGCCGACGCAGCAGCGCATTGAGGCGGAACACGCTCTCGAAGAGCTGGCCCATGTTCGCGTCATCACCTGCGCCGCCGTCCGATTGGGCATCCTGAAGCATCTTGCCGAGATATTTGAGGTCCATGCCGGCCATGAAGCCGCTGGCCTTTCCGGAGCTGATGACGGCGCCCTTGACGGCCTCGTCCTCGGCGATGCGCGTGATCGCGCCGGCAAGATCGTCGAAGAAATCCGGCGTGATGACATTCATCGACTGGCCGGGCACGTCGATCGTGACCAGCGCGATGCCGTCGCCGTCGACCTCCAGGGAGAGGGTAGTGGCCATGATGTTTCGCTCCTCTCAGATCCGCTCGATGATGATGCCGGTGCCCATGCCGGCGCCGACGCACAGATTGACCAGCGCCGTGCCCTTGCCCGAGCGTTCCAGCTCATCGAGCGCGGTGCCGAGCACCATGGCGCCGGTCGCGCCCAAGGGATGGCCCATGGCGATCGCGCCGCCGTTCACGTTGATTTGCGACGGATCGAGATCCAGCGCCTGCATGTAGCGCAGCACCACGCTGGCGAAGGCCTCGTTGAGCTCCCAGAGATCGATGTCCCCGGTCGTCATCCCGGCCTTTTTCAAGAGCTTGTCTGCGATACTTTCCGGCCCTGTGAGCATGATCATCGGTTCCGAGCCGATGGAGCCCATCGCCTTCATCCGCGCGCGGGGGGGGAGGCCATATTTCTCGCCCATGGCCCGGCTGCCGACCAGCACGGCCGCCGCGCCATCCACGATGCCCGAGCTGTTGCCGGCATGGTGGACATGATTGACGCGCTCCAGTTCGGGATAGCGGAGCAGGGCAATGGTATCGAAGCCGGGCATCTCCTCGCCCATTGCCACGAAGCTGGGCTTGAGCGCGGCGAGGCTCTGCATCGTCGTCTCCGGCCGCATATGCTCGTCGCGATCCAGAACGACCTGGCCGATGACGTCGCGCACCGGGATGATCGACCGGGCGAACCGGCCCTCGTCCCACGCCGCCTTGGCGCGCCGCTGGCTCTCGACCGCATAGGCATCGCAATCATCCCGCGAGATGCCGAACTTGGTGGCGATGACATCCGCGCCGATGCCCTGCGGCGCGAAGTAAGTGGCATAGGCCACGGCGGGATCGGACGCCCAGGCGCCGCCATCCGCGCCCATCGGCACGCGGCTCATGGATTCGACGCCGCCGCCGATCGCCAGCTCCGCCTCGCCGCTCGCCACCTTGGCGATGGCCATGTTCGTCGCCTCCAGCCCGGACGCGCAGAAGCGGTTGATCTGTACGCCCGGCACCGTGTCCGCGAAGCCGGCCGTGAGCACCGCCATGCGCGCGATGTCCGTGCCTTGCTCGCCGACCGGCGCGACGCAGCCCAGAATGACGTCGTCAAGATCGGCGGTATCGATGCCGTTGCGATCGCGGATCGCCTGGAGCGCCTGCACGGCAAGCTGGACAGGCGTGATCTCGTGAAGCGACCCGTCCGGCTTGCCACGCCCCCGGGGCGTGCGCACCGCGTCGTAGATGAAGGCTTCCATGGTCGCTCTCCTGTGGATCGGCTGTTGGCGCGGCGGGCGCGAAGGTCTGGCGGCAATATGCGGCATCCCGCCTGCCTTTCGCAAGGGAAGCGCGCGAGGAACGGCGAAAAATCGGCAGTGCCGGGCCAGCGGAAACGGGCCGGAATCGGCAATTTCCCAGCCTTACCCTAACGTAAACGGAAGGTCGGTATGTGAGTTAGGAGGCGAGCGAATTTTCGGGGCGCGAAGGCCGTTCTGCGCGCATGGGGACCTGCCTGCCGGGCAGCGCGGCCCGCGACTCGGAAGGCGCTGCCCTGCATCGCGGGAGTTGAATCGCGGCGCGCGGGAACCTATGTGCCCGGCATCAGATCAACCGGCATGCGCTCCGTATGTCCCATGTGCAGCGAGGGGGCTCCGTTTGGCCAGCCAGCAAGTCGAAACCGATATCCGCCCCGGCAAGCCCGACGTGCCTGCCGACGTGAAGGACGCGATCCGCACGCTGATCCGCTGGGCCGGCGACGACCCCGATCGCGAGGGTCTGCTCGAGACGCCCAAGCGCGTGGCGCGCGCCTGGAAGGAATATTGCGAGGGCTATGCCGAGGACCCGGCCTATCATCTCTCGCGCATCTTCCACGAGGTGGGCGGCTATGACGAGATCGTCATGCTCAAGGACATCCCGTTCCAGTCGCATTGCGAGCATCACATGGCGCCGATCATCGGCAAGGCGCACATCGCCTATCTGCCGCGCGATTATGTGGTCGGCATCTCCAAGCTCGCGCGCGTGCTGGAGGCCTTCGCCCGCCGGCTGCAGGTGCAGGAGCGGCTGACCGCGCAAGTGGCAGATTGCATCTGGGAGCATCTCAAGCCGCATGGCGTCGCGGTCGTCATCGAGGCGACGCATGGCTGCATGACCGGGCGCGGAGTGCGCACCCACGGCACGGTGATGCGCACCAGCCGCATGATGGGCGTGTTCAAGCGCGACGAAAAGAGCCGGGAGGAAGTGCTGCGCCTCATGGGCGTGCAGTGAGCGCCGCCGCCATGCCGCTCGCGCTCGTCACCGGCGGCCATCGTCGGCTGGGCGCGCGGATCGCGATGGGGCTTGCCCGGGCGGGCTATGCGCTCGCCATCCATGGCCGTCATGACGCCGAGCCGCATCCCTTCCTGGCCGATTGCCTCGCGGAGACAGGCGTGCCCTGGGCGGGATTCGTCGCCGATTTCCTGGAACCGGGCAGCGCCGAGACGCTGGTGCCGGCCGTCGCGGCCCATTTCGGCCGGGCGCCGGACCTCCTTGTGAACAGCGCGTCGCTGTTCGGGCAGGACCGGCTCGACAGCGTGACCGGCGATGAACTGGCGGACCATTTCGCGGTGAATGCGAGCGCGCCGATCCTGCTCACGCGCACCTTCGCGCGGGCCGAGCGTCCCGCGGAAGCAGACGCCTGCATCGTCAACCTGCTCGACCAGCGCCTGGCGCAACCGCATGGCGACCAGCTCGCTTATACGGTGAGCAAATATGCGCTAGCCGGCTTCACCCGCATCGCCGCGCGCGAACTGGCGCCGCGGGTGCGCGTCAATGCCGTGGCGCCGGGGCTGACGCTGGCGACCGAGGATTATGGCGCCGAGCAGCTGGCCTTCCTGGGGGAGGCGATGCCGCTCCACGGCCTGCCCGAGCCCGAGGACGTGGCGCAGGCTGTGCTTTACCTCGCCGGCGCGCGCGCGGTGACGGGGCAGACCATCCATGTCGATGCCGGCGCACACATGCGCAGCTATCCGCGCGACTTCATGCATCTGGGATAAGCCCGCCGGGCCGGGCGTGCAGGATCGGGACGAGGACAGGCCCTGAAGGGCACTCATTCACCAGCCAGTAATGTTCTTGCTGTCACCTGCGGCCCGCTCGATGTGGAATGGGGGGACTCGGGGAGAGACAGGCCCCCTCATGGCGCGGCGATCCGCGCTCCGACCGAGGCGCGCGCAAGATGCGCCTTGCGAGGTTCACAGTTTCATACAGCGCTCCGCGAGCATGGAGCGCGGGACAGCAAGGCAGCTCCGGCCCCTGACGGAATGCGCGGCCAGTCGGCAGGCGCAGGCCGATCAGGCGTGGGGTGCGCCTTGCAGGGAAGAACAGAGACAGACCATGAAGACCATCAATGCCCTCGCCGGTGCCATGGCACTCGCGATGGGAGCGGCACCCGCCGCCGCAACCACCTCCTTCATCACGGACCCGATCACCAATCCGTCGAGCGCTTGGGAGGGGATCGATTACTGGGGCGTGCAGGTGACCAGCCGCGACCATTTCGACCAGCTGCTGACCTTCGACATCCCCGACTACAGCAAGATCGACATCGTCATGCAGGGATCGCCCAAGTTCCGCTTCACGGACATTCTGCTGAACGGCGTATCCATCCTCAGCGATTTCTCGGTCGGTTACTCGCCCGCGCTGACGGCAACCGGCTATGCCAATGCGGGCGCCGTGTCGCTGCAGTTCGTGGGTGATTATACGTGCAATGACTGCTGGAGCGACTGGTTCGGCGGCTATGTCCAGGTGAAGCAGGCGCAGGCGCCGGCCCCGACTCCGTCCGACCCGGGCGCGATTCCCGAACCCGCGAGCTGGGCGATGATGATCGGCGGCTTCGCGATCGGTGGCGCGCTGATGCGTCGCAGCGCCGCGCAGCGCAGGGCCGTCTCCTTCTCCTGACGTCGGCAAGCGGCTCCGGCGTGAAGCCGGACCGGACGAAAAGCCCCGACCGCGATGGCGGCCGGGGCTTTTTCATGTCCGTGCAGCAGCACCGGGGCGAGTCCCACGAAAAAGGCCGCCCGAACGGATCGGGCGGCCTTTGTCCGGTTCTCGCGATGCCGGGATTATTCGGCGTCGGAGGTCGTCTCTTCCTCGGCGGTCTCGGTCGCGATCTCGCCGGGCTCCGCATTGGGATCGTAATCCTCGGTGAAGCCGGCCTCGTCCTTTTCGAACATGGAGGCCATGACGTCGACGCCGTCCTTCTGCAGGTCGGCTTCCTCGGGCGAGCGAGCAACGTTGACCTGCACGGTCACGGCAACTTCCGGGTGCAGGGAGACGCGCACGTCGAACAGGCCAAGCGTCTTGATCGGGCGTTCCAGCACGATCATCGCCTTGCTGACGACGGTGTGACCCGCCTCGTGCAGCGCCTCGACGATGTCACGAACCGACACGGAGCCGTAAAGCTGGCCGCTGTTCGACGACTGACGGATCAGGACGACCTGAACGCCATCGACCTTCTCGGCCGCCTTGGCAGCGTCGTCACGACGGGCTGCGTTGTCGGCCTCGATCTTGGCGCGGTTGGCCTCGAACACCTTCTTGTTGGCGTTGTTGGAGCGCAGCGCCTTCTTGTTGGGCAGCAGATAGTTGCGCGCGTAGCCGTCCTTGACGGTCACGATGTCGCCGATCGCGCCCAGCTTCTCGATACGCTCGAGCAGGATGATTTCCATGGGTCCGCCCTCCTTACTTCACGATGTAGGGCAGCAGGCCCAGATGACGGGCGCGCTTGATCGCCTGGGAAAGCTCGCGCTGCTTCTTCGCCGAAACGGCAGTGATGCGCGAGGGGACGATCTTGCCACGCTCGGAGACGAAGCCCTGAAGCAGGCGAACGTCCTTATAATCGATCTTCGGCGCATCCTTGGCGGCGAAGGGGCAGGTCTTGCGACGGCGGAAAAACGGGCGTGCCATTGGTCAGGTCTCCTTATTCGCCGTCGTTGCTGTTGCTGGCGGAGCTGTTGCTGCTGCCGCCCTCGTCGCGATCACGTCCGCCGCGGCCGCCACGGCCACCGCGCTCACGCTCGCGCTCGTTCTTGCGCATCATCACCGAAGGGCCACCCTCGAGCTCCTCGACGCGGACGGTCATGAAGCGGATCACGTCTTCGTTGATCTGCGTCTGACGTTCCAGCTCGGCGACGACGCCAGCCGGCGCGTCGATGTTGAGCATCACATAGTGAGCCTTGCGGTTCTTGGCGATCTTGTAGGCGAGGTTCCGAAGACCCCAGCTCTCCACCTTGGTCACCTTGCCGTCCTGGGCTTCGATGATCTTGGCGGCATTTTCCGCAAGCGCATCGACCTGGGCCTGAGCCAGATCCTGACGCGCAAGGAAGACATGCTCATAATATGGCATGGTTCTATGCATCCTGTGTTGGCCGATCGCTGATGGCCGCCCCATGCGAACCACCCCTCCGGCTGTCGTCTCAAACAAAGAAATCGCGCGACGAAAGCCTTTCCGTCCCGCGAAGCGGCGGCCTATGACGGAAAATGCCGCTCAAGGCAAGAGCGCAATCTCCGGAAAAGCCGGGAATCGCTAGCGCTGGAACTGGCGTGACAGCGCGTGGTAGAGCTTGGGCCGGCAGATCTGCGAACTGACCCAGTTGGCAAAGATGGCCGTGGCGAAGAGGGGCAGGATCATCGTGCGATCCGCCGTCATCTCCATCATGATGATCGAAGCGGTGAGCGGCGCGCGGACGACGCCGGCGAAATAGCCGATCATGCCGAGCAGGACGACCGCGCCGTGCGGCTGATCGGGGAAGATGAAACCCAGGAGCTGGCCGAAGCCCGCACCCACCGAGAGGGACGGCGCGAAAATGCCGCCCGGGGCGCCGCTGACGGCTGTCGCCAGCGTGGCGACGAGCTTGGCGGGGCCGAAGGTCCAGGAAACCTCCTCGCCGGACAGGAGTGCGCGCGTCGTCTCATAGCCTGTCCCCCAGCTGATGCCGGCGGTGAGGATTCCGGTGATCGCCACGACCACGCCGCAGACCCCCGCGACGAGCAGCGGCCTTGCCCGCATGGCCCGCGTGAGCGGACTGCGCGACCAGGCGATGGCGATCAGTGCCCGCGAGAACAGGCCGCCCGCCACGCCGCCCGCGAGACCGGCCACCGGGGTGAGCAGCAGCATCGACGAGATCGGCATCGACTGGTTCATGGCGCCGAAATAGATGTAGTCGCCGGCCAGCCAGAGGCTGGTGATGCCGGCCATCATCACGGCAGCCATCACCACGATGGCGATCTTCTGCTCGAACGCGGCGGCAAGCTCCTCGATGGCGAAGGCGACGCCGGCGAGCGGTGTATTGAACGCGGCCGCCACGCCCGCCGCACCGCCGGCGATGATGATTCCGGCAGACACCGGGACGCGCAGCCAGCGCTGCACTGCCGCCATGATCGCCGCGCTGATCTGCACCGTCGGCCCCTCGCGGCCAACCGAGCCGCCGGCGAGCAGCATGCCGAGCGTGCCGAAGAGCTTGAAGCAGGCGGTGCGCAGGGAGAGCAGGGCCCGGGCTTCCGGCCGGTCCGGCATCCGGGCGGCGGCCATGGTCTGCGGAATGCCCGATCCACGCGCTTCCGGGCACCATTGCCGCGTCATGTAGGTGACGGCCACGAAGAGGGCAGGCGTGACGATGAGCGGTGCATAGGGAAAGGCATCGGCGACGCCCACGAAGAGATGCTGCGCGGCCTCACCCAGCTTGGCGAAGAGCACCGCGACGACACTGAGCAGCAGGGCGCCCCCGATCGCGCCGATGCGTCCGCGCAGCACGCGCGCGTCCATGCGGCGAAGGGCCGGCGGGAGCTGAGGCTTGACCATGTCCGGACTTCCCTATGGACTGGGCAAAGGCGATACAATGGGAATATCCCGATGATCGGGGGATGAGGGCGGACGTCCCTCATGGGCTTCGGCCCATCCGGGCGGCAGGGGCCCGCAACGGGTCTTGCTAGGGACGCCCCCCGCGACTAGGGCGCAGAGCTTTAGAACAAGCGGGGAATTCAGGCCGTGCGTGCATTCATCTTTCCGGGACAGGGCAGTCAGGCAGTCGGCATGGGCAGTGCCCTTGCGGCGGCCTCGCCGGTTGCGCGGCAGGTCTTCGAGGAAGTGGACGAGGCCCTGGGCCAGCATCTCTTCCGGCTGATGACGGAAGGCCCGGAAGGCGAGCTGACGCTCACCGAGAATGCCCAGCCCGCGATCATGGCCAATGCGCTGGCGACGCTGCGCGTGCTCGAAGTCGAGGGCGGCATTGCCCTTGCGGAGAAGGCCGAGGCCGTGGCCGGTCACAGCCTTGGCGAGTATAGCGCGCTGTGCGCCGTGGGCGCGTTCGACCTGGCGACGACGGCGCGGCTGCTCAAGACGCGCGGGCAGGCCATGCAGGCGGCCGTGCCGGTGGGCGAAGGCGCGATGGCGGCGCTGCTCGGCGCCGACATCGACAAGGCCGAGGCCCTGGCGGCCGCCGCGGCCGAGGGCGAGGTCTGCACCGTGGCCAACGACAATGACCCGGGGCAAGTCGTGATTTCCGGACACCGGGGCGCGATCGAGCGCGCGATCGCCATGGTGAAGGACCATGGCATCAAGCGCGGCGTGCTGCTGCCGGTCTCCGCGCCGTTCCATTGCCCGCTGATGCAGCCGGCCGCCGACGCGATGGCGCGGGCGCTGGAGAGTACGCAGTCCCCCGGCGCCTTCCTGCCGGTCTACGCCAATGTGACGGCCGCGCCGGTCACCGATGCGGCGACGATCCGCCAGCTGCTGGTCGAGCAGGTGACGGGCCGGGTCCGCTGGCGCGAGAGCATTGCCGCGATGTGGGCGGCAGGCATCACCGAATTCGTGGAGCTGGGCGGCAAGGTGCTCACGCCCATGGTCAAGCGCATCGCGCCCGAGGCGGACGCGACCAGCGTGGTGACGATGGACGACATCGAGGCGCTGGTCGGCCGGATCTGAGAAAGGAACGCGGCATGCAATCCTGGGACGAGCGCTTCGGGCAGGCCGACCTGGCCTATGGCGACGGGCCGAACGACTTTCTGGCCGAACAGGCCGTCGCGCTGACGCCGGGCAATTGCCTGTGCATCGCCGAAGGGCAGGGGCGCAACGCGGTGTGGCTGGCGGGCCAGGGCTTCGCGGTGACGGCGATGGACCAGTCCCCCGTGGGCATGGCGCGCGCACGCGACCTCGCCGCGCGGCAGGGCGTCGCGCTGGCCACGGAAACCGGCGATCTGTCCACATGGGACCTGGGCGAGGCGCGCTGGGACAATATCGTCTCGATCTTCGGCCATCTGCCCGCGGCGCTGCGCCGGGACGTCCATGCCCGCGTGGTGAAGGCGCTGAAGCCGGGCGGCACGTTCCTGCTCGAAGCCTATACGCCCGAGCAGATCGACATGCCCGGCAGGGGCGGGCCGGACGTGAAGGAGATGCTGGCCGATCTCGCCACGCTCCGGGAAGAACTGGCCGGGCTGGACTTCGTGCTGGCCCGGGAAATCCATCGCGAGGTCAATGAAGGCCTTTATCATCATGGGCTGAGCGCCGTCGTCCAGATCGTGGCGCGCAAGCCGGCGGGAGAATGACGATGTTCGATCTGACGGGAATGACGGCGCTGGTGACCGGCGCGAGCGGCGGCATCGGCTCCGAAATCGCGCGGGGGCTGGCGGCGCAAGGCGCGCGGCTCGCGCTCTCGGGCAGCAATATCGCCAAGCTGGAGGCCTTTGCCGCCGAGCTGGGCGGGGACCATGTGTGCGTGCCCTGCGACCTGGGCGACAGCGCCGCCGTGGAAGCGCTCGTGCCCGCCGCCATCGAGGCGCTGGGCGGCAAACTCGACATCCTCGTCAACAATGCCGGCGTGACGCGCGATAATCTCGTCATGCGCATGAAGGACGAGGAATGGGAGACCGTGCAGCGGATCAACCTGGAAGCGGCCTTCCGTCTCATCCGCGCCGCTGCCCGCCCGATGATGAAGGCGCGCTTCGGCCGCGTCATCTCCGTGACCAGCGTGGTGGGCGTCACCGGCAATCCGGGGCAGGCCAATTACGCCGCGTCCAAGGCCGGCCTCATCGGCATGAGCAAGAGCCTGGCGCAGGAGCTGGCGAGCCGGGGCATCACCGTGAACTGCGTGGCGCCCGGCTTCATCCGCTCGGCAATGACCGACGCCCTGAACGATGCGCAGAAGGGCGCGATCCTCGCGCGCATCCCGGCCGGGGCCCTGGGCGAAGGCGCGGACATTGCCGCCGCGGTGGTCTATCTTGCGAGTCGCGAGGCAGGCTATGTCACGGGCCAGACGCTGCACGTGAATGGCGGCATGGCGATGATCTGACGCAGGCGCGATCCGGCTGGCGGATCGCGATGCGCGCGAGTGGGGGAAGCGCGATGACGAGACATGGACTGGTCGCCGGCCTGTGCGGCGCCTTGCTGCTGGCCATCGGGCAGCCGGCGCGGGCGGCCGACAACCTCGCTTGCGCCACCGCCCTGATCGATGAACCGCTGAGCGCCGCCGTCTTCGCGACCTATCGCCGGGAAGGCGACATGGGCGCGGCGCTGATCGAGCGGGCGGGAGAAGGCTTCTTCCATTGCGCCGAATCCGCCGGCTGGTCGCAGGCCGCCACGGAAAGTGCGCTGCGCGTGATGTTCGGCGAGATATTGACGCGCGGGCTGGCGGCCGAGTTCGTGCCGCTCGGGGTGGACATGGAGACGCTGCGTGGTTCCACCGAGGCCTTCCTCGCGCAGCTCGCGCCCGAGGCCCGGCGCGGAGTCGCCAATGGCGAGGTGAGCGACGACAGCGGCGAAGCGCTGGTCTACCAGCTGCTCAACGACAAGGCGGTGCGCGAGGACCAGCTGAGCGGCGACATTCCCCGCATGATCGGCGAATATGCCGCCGCGCGGGCCAATGCCGCCGTTTTCACTGCCGACTTCGAGACGCAATGAGGAACTGTCGGGAGGCTGCTAGCCTCTTGTCACGTCCTGCCCTTCGCACTAGGGCATCTTTCGATATAGAGATCAAACCATAGTAAAGGACCACTCATGAGTGAGACCGCGGATCGCGTGAAGAAGATCGTCGTCGAGCATCTCGGCGTCGAGGCGGACAAGGTGACCGAGGACGCGAGCTTCATCGACGATCTCGGCGCGGACAGCCTGGACATCGTCGAGCTCGTCATGGCTTTCGAGGAAGAATTCGGCGTCGAGATCCCCGACGATGCGGCCGAGAAGATCGCCACCGTCAAGGACGCGATCGATTTCATCGAAGGCAAGCAGTAAGCGCCTCGGCGCTGCGCCCGTGTCATGCGCGGGCGGCCTGAAGATTTGGACGGCTCTCCGGTCGCGGGCTCGCTCGCCAGAGGAGGGCCGTCTTCATTTATCGGCCGCGAGGCGCGGGAGCGGCCGGCTCATCGAAACGGGAGAGTGATATGCGTCGTGTCGTCGTAACCGGGTTGGGCATGGTCTCGCCATTGGGCGGGGACGTGGAAACAAGCTGGGCCAACATCATCGCCGCGCGATCAGGCGCGGCAACGATCACGCGCTTCGACGCGACCGACTTCCACACCAATTACGCCTGCGAAGTGAAGCCTGCCGACCACGAATATGGCTTCGATGCCAACAAGCGCGTGGATCACAAGGTCCAGCGGCAGGTCGATCCCTTCATCGTCTTCGGCATCGATGCCGCCAGCCAGGCGCTGGAAGATGCCGGGCTCACCGACATGAGCGAGGAGGAGCGCCTGCGAGCCGGCTGCTCGATCGGATCGGGCATCGGCGGCCTGCCGGGCATCGAGAGCGAGTCGCTGGTGCTGGAGCACAAGGGCCCCAAGCGCGTGTCGCCGCACTTCGTGCACGGGCGCCTCATCAACCTGATCTCCGGCCAGGTCGGCATCAAATATGGCCTGATGGGCCCGAATCACGCGGTCGTCACGGCCTGCGCGACCGGCGTCCACTCGATCGGCGACGCCGCGCGGATGATCGCGATGGACGATGCCGACGTGATGCTGGCCGGTGGCGCCGAAAGCGCGATCTGCCCGATCGGCATTGCCGGATTCGGGCAGGCGCGCGCGCTTTCCACCGGTTTCCGCGACGATCCGACGCGCGGCAGCCGCCCCTATGACAAGGACCGCGACGGCTTCGTCATGGGCGAAGGCGCGGGCGTGGTCGTCCTCGAGGAATATGAGCGGGCCAAGGCGCGCGGCGCGAAAATCTATGGCGAGGTTCTGGGCTATGGCCTCTCGGGCGATGCCTATCATGTCACGGCGCCGCATCCCGAGGGCGCGGGCGCTTATCGCTCGATGGAAATGGCGATCCGCAAGTCCGGCCTCTCGCTGGCGGACATCGACTATGTGAATGCCCATGGCACTTCCACCCCGCTCGGCGACGAGCTGGAGCTGGGCGCGGTACGCCGGCTGTTCGGCAGCGCGATCGAGAGCATGTCGATGTCCTCCACCAAATCCGCGATCGGCCATCTTCTGGGCGGCGCGGGCGCGGTGGAAACGATCTTCTGCCTGCTCGCCATGCGCGACCAGATCGTGCCGCCGACGCTCAACCTGGACAATCCCAGCGACAGCTGCGCGGGCGTGGACCTCGTCCCGCACGTCGCTAAGCAGCGCAAGGTGCGCGCCGTGCTCAACAACAGCTTCGGCTTCGGCGGGACCAATGCCAGCCTGGTACTGAAGGCGATCTGAGTCATGCGGCGGATCGGCTGTCTCGTCTTTGTCCTGGCAGCCCTGATCCTGGCCGCGCTCGCCTTCAATTTCGTGCATGGCTGGACCAGCGAAGGTCCGCTCGAGAAGGATGCCGTGGTCGTGGTGCCGGAAGGCGCCACGCTGCGCTCCATGGCGACCCGGCTGGAGGAACAGGGCGTCATCGCTTCGGCGGACAGCTTCCTCCTGCGCGCGCGGGTTCTCGGCGCGGCGGGCGTCATCAAGGCCGGCGAATATGAGGTGCCGCGGGGCGCCAGCAACGCACTGGTGCTGGAGATCCTGCAGAGCGGCAAGACGATCAATTATCTCGTGACGATCCCGGAAGGCATGCCGTCCATCCTGGTGCACGAGCGGCTCATGGCCAATGAGGAACTGACCGGTGACATTTCCGTGCCCGAGGAAGGCTCGGTGATGCCGGACAGCTATGCCTACCAGAAAGGCGAATCGCGCGGCGCGGTGCTTGCCCGGATGCAGGACGCGATGAGCCGGTTTCTCGACGAGAGATGGAAGACGCGCGCGCCCGACATCGTGGTGAGGACGCCCGCCGAAGCCATCACGCTTGCCAGCATCGTCGAGAAGGAAACCTCGATTCCCGCCGAGCGGCCGCTGGTCGCCGGGGTCTACGAGAACCGGCTGCGCACGGGCATGATGCTCCAGGCCGACCCCACGATCATCTATCCCATCACGCGCGGCAAGCCGCTGGGCCGGCGTATCCGCCGCTCGGAGATCGATGCCGTCAACGACTACAATACCTATGCGATGACTGGCCTGCCCAAGGGCCCCATCGCCAATCCGAGCCGCAGCTCCATCGAGGCCGTGCTCAACCCGGCGAAGACGAAGGCGCTCTATTTCGTCGCGGACGGCAAGGGCGGCCACATCTTCGCGGACACGCTGGAGCAGCACAACGACAATGTCCGCAAATGGTTCGAGCTGCGCCGCCAGCGGGGCGAGATGTAGGCTGGCCGGACCGGCCGTGCCATCACCCCCTGGCGCTGTGCTTAGCGCAGCGCGCCCCGGCCGCGAAGCCAGCGGGCATAAATCCACTGCGCGATGGCGAGCAGGACGATGATCGCTGGAAAGATGGCCGAGGACGGTCCCTTCAGCGCCAGCAAGTCGGTGCCCAGGAAGGCGTAGCCGAACTGCACCAGCACGGCGGCGACGCACAGCAGCGAGAGCGGCACGGCCAGCCGGGAGCGCATCAGCAGCGCGATCGCGCCGAGCGTGCCGGCGGCGACGGCGACCAGATAAGCGGCCCAGGCCCATGCCGGCATCGTGGCCCAGATCTGCGCCTGCACCGGATCCGTCGCGGCGAGCGCGTCGAGGTCCATGGTCGACTGCATGACGAAAGCCGCGCAGCCCAGCAGGTTCCAGAGCAGGAAGAGAATGGCCGGCCAGATGGGCGCGCGGCCTTGCGAAACTTTTTCCATGGCATCCCCCCATAGATCGTTATCATGGCAGCATGCCCGATCTGCCCGGAAATGCAATCGCGCGCGTGAACGGCAGCGTGGGGACGGCGGGGCGCCCCGGCGCGCCGGCGCCGATCATCGTCTCGGCCGAACTCGAAGGGGAAGCCCAGGCCTGGGCGGAAGGGCTCCGCCGCCGC
The DNA here is from genome assembly GCF_000283515.1 of Sphingobium sp. SYK-6. Taxonomy (GTDB): domain Bacteria; phylum Pseudomonadota; class Alphaproteobacteria; order Sphingomonadales; family Sphingomonadaceae; genus Sphingobium; species Sphingobium lignivorans. The sequence continues at coordinate 2,325,589 of NC_015976.1, read as the reverse complement.
TTCTATCCGCCCGAGCGCAACAAGGTGCCGGCCCATGTCACCTTGTTCCGGCACTTGCCGCCCTCGCTGGAGAACGAGCTGCGCCGGCTGCTTGCCGAATTCGCCGCCGGGCCGCCGCCGCGCGCCCGGATCGGCGCGCCTCATGCGCTCGACGGGGCCGTGGCGATCGTGCTGGAAAGTCCGGACCTGCTCGACCTGCACGCGCATATGCGTGCGCGCTTCGACCATCATCTGACGCCGCAGGACGATCATCCGCCGCGCCTGCACATCACCATCCAGAACAAGGTGGCGCCGGATGTCGCGCGCGCGACGCTTGCACTGCTCCGGCAGACGGTGCGCCCGCGCCCAGTGCGGATCGCGGCGCTGGCCTGCTGGCATTATCGGGACGGGCGATGGGACCTTATCGCCCGCTACGCCTTCCGGGGGCGGCGCTGAGGCGATGGGGCAGGGGCTTGGGCGAGGGCTGCGTGCCCGGCAGCCTCATCCCTGCGCGGCGGTCAGTTCCTTGAGGGGAGTGTCGGCATCGGCGAGCCGATCGCGGTCCACCCGTGTGCCATCGACCACCAGCGCGCGGCCCTGCACATAATCCTTCGTGCGGTTCACGCAGTCGAGCGCGACGACATGGCCCTGGCGCAGATAGACCACCGAGAAGCTGCGCGTCGCCGGATCGCCCCGCACGACCCGCTCGTCATGCGCCACGGCGAGCCCGACCGTCTGCAGCCGCAGATCATACTGGTTCGACCAGAACCACGGCACGGCATCATAAGGCGCGGGCGTGCCGATGATGTGCTGGACGGCAGTGCGGGCCTGATCATTGGCATTCTGCACCGATTCCACGCGCACGCGCCGCCCCTCGGCGAAGCGGTTCTCATGCGCGGCGCAATCCCCGATCGCATAGACGTCCGGCAGGGAGGTGAGGCAATATTCGTCGACATCGACGCCATTGCCGCCGCTGGCCCCGGCCAGGAGCAGGGGTCCTGTTTCCGGCACGATGCCGATCCCCACGATGACCGCATCGGTGGGAATGATGGTGCCGTCCGCCAGGCGCACGCCGGTGGCCCGGTCCTGCTCGTCCGCCTCGATCGCCTCGACGCCGCAGGCGAGGCGCACGTCCACGCCATGCGCGCGATGCTCATCCTCGAAGAAAGCCGAGAGCTCCGGCCCCGCCACGCGGGCCAGCACCCGGTCCAGCGCCTCGATCAGCGTGACCTGCTTGCCCAGCTTGCTGAGCACGGCCGCCGCCTCCAGGCCGATATAGCCGCCGCCGACGATCGCGAAGCGCTCCGCCTGCGGCAGCACGGCCATCACCGCATCCACATCGGCGCGGGTGCGCACGGTGAACAGCCCTTTCGCGGTGCCGCCGGGACAGGACAATCGCCGGGCCACGCCGCCGCCCGCCCAGATGAGCTTGCCATAGGTGAATTCCGCGCCGCTGGCGGTCGTCAGGCTGTGCTCGGCCGGCTGCAGCGCCTTGACCCGCTCGCCCAGGAACAGCTCGATGCCCTGATCCCCCCAGAAATTGCGCGGACGCAGCAGGATGCGATCGAAGATCTTCTCGCCGGCCAGATAATCCTTGGAGAGGGGCGGGCGCTCATAGGGATATTCTGTTTCGCCGCTGATCAGCCCTACCGTCCCCTCGAACTTGAGCTGGCGCAGCAGGATGGCCGCCTGCGCTCCGGCGTGTCCGCCACCGACGATAAGGCAATCAAAATGCGGCATCCACCATCCCCTGCAGCCTGCGACGAGCGCTGCACTTGCCAGAGAAACACGGGCCGATCAATGTTGGGGACAGCCCATTGACCGTGCGGATCGGGCTGCGTATAGCGCCTCGACCAATCGCCAAGGCGGTTCCCGAAACGGGGCGGAGTAGCTCAGCCGGTTAGAGCAGCGGAATCATAATCCGCGTGTCGGGGGTTCGAGTCCCTCCTCCGCTACCATTTCTTGATGCGGAAGCTTCCACCAGCTTTCAGATTTTCGCAAATCGAAAGAAAAGCAGAGTTTCGCGGTATCGAAATGAGCGATGTACCATTCCGCTCTGAGATTCAGAGCCCGAAATTCCAGCTTCGCAAACGCGGCTATAAGAGATTCGAAGGGGAAGGCTTGTTCCTCCAGTCGAACAGATCAGCTCTGTGGCCCATGAAGTATCGCTTGACAGGCAAGGCGAAGCGGCTCTCGCGACAGCCCCTGGAAGAAAACTATCTCACCCTCCCCGGGGGCAGCATAAAGATCGTCGGATCGGCGTGATGTTGAAGGAAAATGACGTGCTCCCCAAGTTCCTCCACTCATAAGTAGAGTCCGGGGTTGTCATGGTGCCCGTCTGGGCAAGGTTGCACAAGCCGCCTGGCGGCATCGGCGGGCGTCAGCCCGCCTATCCCGCTATGCGGCCGCACATGGTTGTAGTCGTCGCGCCAATTGCACAACACCGAACGGGCATGGCGAACAGCGTTTCATTGAGGCACTCGTCGCGTAAGCGACCATTAAAGCTCTCGACGTAGCCGTTCTGCTGCGGCTTGCCGGGCGCGATGTAATGCCACTCGATGCGGCGATCCTGTCCACCGCAGGATCGCCAGGCTCGTAAGCTCAGTGCCGTTATCGCTGACGATCATGAGAGGCTTGCCGCGAGCCACGATGATCGCGTCAAGCTCTCGACAGACACGGGCGCCTGACAGCGACCTATCCGCCGCCAGCGCCAGGCACTCTCGCGTGAAGTCATCGACCACGGCAAGCATGCGGAACCGCCGGCCGCAGGCCAGTGTGTCGCTGACGAAGTCGAGGCTAGCGCTGGTTGGGGGCCTGCGGCAGCGTCATCGGCGCTCGCGTGCCCATGGCTCGCTTGCGACCGCGTCGCCGCCGCACACGCAAGTTCTCCTCACGATAAAGGCGCAGCAGCTTCTTGTGGTTCATGACGATGCCTTCTCGCGCAACATGATCCCGAGCCGCCGATAGCCGAACCGACGTCGTTCCAGGGCGATCTCGCGAAGCCGCGACCGCAGGTCGCCATCATCCGATCGCCGATGCGCATAGCGCATCGACGTCCGATCCACGGCAAGGATGGAGCATGCCCGACGCTCGCTGATCGCGAAGAGCTGTCGAACATGCTCGACAGCCTTGCGCTGAGCGGCAGGCTTCACCAGTTTTTTGAGGTCACTTCCTTCAGCACAGCATTATCGAGCATCGCTTCGGCCAGAAGCTTGTTGGCTTCGCCGCCCTTCGGGTCAGCTTCGCGTTCTCGTCCTCCAGAACCTTCAGCTTGCGTGCCTGTGACACGTCCATGCCGCCATAGGCTGCCTTCCACTTGTAGAACGTCGCGCTGCTCACGCCGTGCTTGCGGCACACATCCGCCGTCGCCGCTCCAGCCTCCTGCTCCCGCAGAACCGCGATGATCTGTTCCTCGGTAAACCTGCTCTTCTTCACGTCGCACTCCTTCTCGAAGTGGACTCCCATTAAAATGGAGGAGTTTCCGGGGAGCACGTTAGGCGATGAAGGGTGGCTGGAAGGATTAGCAACATGCATCCTGGATATCCAGCTTCGCGCGGCATGGGTTCCCGCACTTTGGGAGCAAGACAGTCGCTGCGGTGGATAGCACGGCGGTTCTGACTGTGCTGGGGCCTATCTGGCTCAGGATCCCCGATACTGCGAAACGCGTATTGCAGCGTATCGGAACCGTTCTCGAGTTCGCGTACATCAAGGGGTTGGTGCCAAAGGAGGTCTCGCTGCGATCGGTGATGCGAGGTCTGGCGCGTTGGCGCACCGCGTTCCCAACGCGGTCGAAGCTGCATATCGGCGGACCGATTTCTTCGATCGTCGTCGAGTGTTAATGAAGGAGGGGGGGCTGTCTGTGGTCGCCATCCCGGTCTCCCGCTCCTTCAAGATCGCGATGATCTGCCCTTCGCTGAACCTGCTGCGCTTCATCTTCTTCCGCCCCTTCACGTCGGGCTCTACTCAATCGGTCACATTACAGGGGAGCGCGTCATAAGATATCTCTGAAAACCAAGGGGTTTGCAGGTGAGAGAAGTTGATGCCCGCTGCGAGCGCTGCTGTCCCGATAACGTTTATGACGGAAGGCGATAGTTGATAGTGATACGCGTTCGAACTAGTCAGCCTCATACCAAGGGAGAGTCGTTGAATGACCGCCTATTTCGAGATTGACGATGTTAACTGGATCGCATCCGAAGCCCGACGAATCTGGGCTAACGACCCCGGCGAGCACAATCGCCTGTATCATCTCATGGGGCAGCAGCCTCAGCCTGAGCTGCGACTTCCCCATTGGCTCGATCTCTCGATGGATCCCTATGGGCCCGATTATCGCAATGAGATACTGAAGCTGTGGCAGGCTGTGTTCGACCGCGGCAGTGGATCGGCCGGCGCGCATTACGACATCGGAGAGCATGAACAGGATGCGGCGTATAACGAATGCCCCATCCGTTTTCCCGGTTATTTTGCGCGACGTGATCCCGGCGCGGTCCAGCATGCGGGCTATGAGTTGGCGATGCTGGGTGATATATTCCTTCATTCGGGTCTGAGCAGCGGCAAGCATGCGCTGGAATATGGATCGGGCCCAGGTAACGTCGCCATCAATCTTTCGCGCATGGGTGTTTCGGTTGATACCGTAGACATCTCAACCACTTATTGTGAACACATCGCGCGTAACGCAGAATTTTATGGAACGGCTCTGACACCCTTCAACCTTCCCTTCGGCGCCAATCCGCGGGGAGAGGATTTTCGCTATGACTGCATCATTTTCCACGCTGCCTTTCATCACAGCCTGGATCATGCGGCGCTGATTGGCAGCATCGCGCAGCAGCTTAAGGATGACTGCGTTATCCTGCTTTCGAACGAACCGATCTACGACGATTTCTACTGCCCTTGGGGGTTGCGTCTCGATCCGGAGTGCATTTCGGTAATCGCGGGACGGGGATGGATGGAGCTGGGTTTCCGCTTCGACTATCTACGCAACCAGTTCTGTCGGCACGGGCTGCACCTCTACCGGATCAGACAAACCTTCTCAGGAATACCGCTCTATGCGGCTAGGAAGGTCGCTAGCCATATTTCCTTTGCCCTAGGCGATTATCCGGCTGATATGCTTAGTGGAGTTCATGGACCGGAACCGATTGGCACCTGGACGACGGGGAGCGCAAGCATCCCGATCGCGCCCGTTGCGGGCGCCAACAAGGTGGTTGTCCAGCTCGCCAATTTCCTGCCGTTCGAGCAGGAAGTCACCTGCCTGTTCGGCGATGACCGCACTTCTATGTCCCTGCCAAGCGGCGGGGAGGCAACGATCGAGCTTTTGCTCAATCCGTCGCAGCCTCCCTTCGTGATCGACCTCATACTGCAGTCTTCGGTTGTCAGGCCAAGTGAACGCGTAGCCGGCAGCACCGACGATCGCGAATTGGGCATTCTCCTTAGATCCCTGACTTACAGTTGATCCAGGACAGAGAGCATGCCCATGGCTAAAGAAGCAGGCCCCACGCCTACCGGGCTACGCCTGCCGCCGGTACTATGAAAACAGGCGGCTCCGTTAAGCTATCCGGGTTGTTGAGCACGTGGCCATTCTGGTCATCAGATTGGCCTGCTGCCGGTTGGCGGACAGCGAGATAAGGTGTTTTCATCTCTCGGTAGAGCAGAAATGGAGAGAAGGAAGTTCAGCCGCGAGTTCAAGCTTGAGGTGGTAAGATTGGTCCGTGATTGGGGATTGCTGTTGAGCCGGCTGCGCTTCATTCCGCCCGACTCCTTCACGTAGGACCCTACTCAAATCGGTCACATTTCAGCGGTGCACGTCAGAGTGGAAGAAGCCGGAGCAGTCGAAAATAGAGCGGCTGCGCCGTGAAGTGGCCAAGCTGAAAGTCGAAAGAGACATCCTAGAGCCTGTCCTGATAGGCTGAATCGTTTGGGGATTCCCAAGGTGGCTTTGTTGTGATTCAAGCTGCTTGCTGGGGAGGAGGCCAGCAGCGATGGCACGAGCCTATTCTGACGATTTGCGAGATCGGGTTGCAGCGGCCGTTTTGTCGGGCCGCTCGGTTCGCGAGGTTGCTGGTGCGTTCGGTGTGAGCGTGGCGAGCGCAGTGAAGTGGTCGCAGCGTCTGCGTGATACGGGCAACGCCGGTTCACGTCCGATGGGAGGCCACAAGCAACGGGTATTGGCGGGGGAGCAGGAATGGATGCTGCTTCGTCTTGAGGAATGTCCGCATCTGACGGTGCGCGGGCTGGCGGTCGAGCTGGCCGGGCGCGGTCACCGAGTCAGCCCCAACACGGTGTGGTCGCTGCTGCGCAAGGCTGGCCACAGCTTCAAAAAAAAGCCTGTTCGCCAGCGAGCAGGACCGCCCGCAGGTGGCTCGGCGGCGGACGCAGTGGAAGAAGTACCAGGGCCGGCTTGACCCTCGCAGGCTGGTCTTCATCGACGAGACCTGGGCCAAGACCAACATGACCCCGTTGCGGGGCTGGGCAAAACGCGGCGACAAGCTGATCGCCAAGGCGCCGTTCGGCAAATGGAAGACGCTGACCTTTGTGGCGGCGCTTCGTCACGACCGGATCGATGCGCCCTGCGTCCTCGACGGCCCGATCAACGGCCAGCTCTTCCTCGCCTATGTCGAGCAGTTCCTCGTGCCCACCCTCGTGCCCGGCGACATCGTCATCATGGATAACCTCGGCAGTCACAAGGGTCAGGCCGTGCGCAAGGCAATCCGTGCGGCAGGGGCCAAGCTCCTGTTCCTGCCGCCCTACAGCCCTGACCTCAATCCAATCGAACAGGTCTTCGCCAAGCTCAAGCTGCTACTGCGAAAAGCCGCCGAGCGCACCGTCGAAGCCACATGGCAGCGGATAGGCAAACTGCTCGATGCCTTCCCACCCCATGAGTGCGCCAACTACCTCAGGAATAGTGGCTATGCTTCAATCTAAACAGGACAGACTCTAAAGGAAGCCCTCGCATACTTCGCGAGGAACTCGATATGAGGGTCACCTTCATATCGAAACACCGAACGTCCCACACATCCATGCCGCCGGCCCGATCCATCGGTGCTTTGCACTGCACCGGCAGACACGATATTGACCTTGCCGATTCCCGTCGTTGCCAGAACGATGTCGTGACCATGAGCGCTGATCCTGCGGACGGCCGGCCAGGCGTCCGACAAGGCTGTGCCAGTGCCCGGCAGAACGGCATCGGCTTCTTCGGGCAGCGCGGCGAGCAGAATGATGCGCATCGAATCAATGCCCTTCGAACGTCACGAGCGAGACAGGTGTCACGCCCTCAGCGCGGAGACGTTGGCCGCCGCCGAGTTCGGGAAGGTCGACAATGAAAAGGGCCTGCTCGACAATGGCGCCCTGGCCGCGCAGCAGCGCGACGGCAGCGAGCGCGGTACCGCCGGTGGCGAGGAGGTCATCCACAAGGATGATCCGCTGGCCCGGCTTCACGGCGCCCAGATGCATCTCGATCCGGTCGGATCCATATTCGAGGGCGTAGTCGATCCCTACGGCCGGGCCGGGCAACTTGCCTTGCTTGCGGAGCATCAGCTTGCCCTTGCCCAACGCGTAGGAGAGACCGGCCGCCACGATGAAGCCGCGCGCTTCGATCCCGGCAATCAGGTCGATGTCCGCAGGATCCAGGGCTGAGGCCAGCCGATCGATGGTTTCGCGGAAGGCATGACCATCCAGCAGCAACGTCGAGACGTCGCGGAACATGATGCCGGCGATGGGATAATCAGGGATCGTCCTGATCAGGGCTTTCAGGTCATCGTTGCGAGGGGGAAGACCCTCGCCCAATCTCAAGGCATCGCTCATCGTCGGCTCCGTCAGGTGAAGGTGGCTTGGCGTCTATGCCGGCCGATGGCCATGATCGCCAGCGATGGGGAAGGGCGCTAACTTTACATCCGCTGGTTATTGCGTTTATCGCTGGCTCACAACGGGTCGGCCAGGATAATGAGAGCATATATTCCGATTTTGCGCTTCGCGCCGCTGTTCTGCATACTCGCTACGTTTCCAGCCTTGGGACAAGTCGAAAATGCGACCGACGCCATGCCAGCCGAGTTCATGCCTTCGAGTGCCGTTCCGTCCTCGGACATGGTGCTCCGAGCGCGCGGCTCGTCAGGACTGGAGATTCGGGCGCCCCGACTTCTGGCGAGCGAGCCGCGGGCGGAGCGGCTGTCTCTCCTCGATTTTCCCGGCGCAAGCAGGCCTAGAGAGGACGGGAGGTCGGGGTTCGCGACCGTTGGAGAGCGAGGCCCCGAACCAACGCCTCATGCCGCCGGAAGCCCCGATCCGCTGGATCGGATCAGTGCCCTCTCGGCCGTTACGCCGCCCCGGGCTGTTCAGCCCGAGCAAACAGGCCGCATGATGGATGGCTTCGACTCTGCCTCGGATTGGGCAGCAATCATCAGCGAGTATCTGCGGACCTTCTGGCGTCAGATCGGTCTGGTGGCGGCAATGGCGCTTGCGGCCGGCCTGTTGTTCTGGCGTCTGGGCGAGCGCAGTCGCGCGGATGATCCAGTGGTTGTCGCCGATGAGGTGCCGGTCGAGGCTCATCACCGCGATGAGGATGCCTATCGCGAGCCGGTTCAGGAGGCTGCCGCCGCGGTGCCGCGGCCAGGCGTCGCCACCTTGATGGAGGCAGTCGAAGCGATGAAGCGGGCGGAACAAGCGCAACGCACCTCCGCCTGAGGTCTGCCACGACCATCGCCCACGACTATTGCCGGTGCTGGCAAAGAGAAAGGGCGCACCCGCGAGGATGCGCCCCAAGTCTTTCGGTGGGTGACCCTGAAGCCGCCCCCCTTTGAAATTACTTGATCTCGACGGTCGCGCCGGCTTCCTCGAGCTTCTTCTTGATTTCCTCGGCTTCCGCCTTGGCGATGCCTTCCTTGACAGCCTTCGGAGCGGACTCGACCAGCGCCTTGGCTTCGGTCAGGCCGAGCTGCGTGATGGCGCGGACTTCCTTGATGACGTTGATCTTCTTGCCACCGTCGTTGACGAGGATCACGTCGAACTCGGTCTTCTCTTCGGCAGCCGGAGCATCGCCACCAGCGGCGCCACCAGCCGGTGCCGCGACGGCCACGGCAGCAGCAGCGGAGACGCCCCACTTCTCTTCGAGAGCCTTCGAAAGCTCGGCAGCCTCGAGAACGGTCAGGGCCGACAGCTGGTCGACGAGAGCGTTGATATCAGCCATTTTAATTCACTCCATTTTCTAGGCGGGCATTGGGCCCTAAGTCAGTTGATTGCAATTTCACGCGGGATGCCCGGAAGATCAGGCAGCATCCTTGGTGGCGTATGCGTTGAACACGCGCGCAAGCTGCGCGGCCGGCTCCTTGGTGACGACAGCGAGCTTCGTCGCCGGCGCCTGGATGAGGCCGATGAGCGTCGCACGCATCTGATCGAGCGAGGGCATGGAAGCCAGTGCCTTCACGCCTTCGGCGTTCAGCAAAGTGGTTCCCATGGCGCCGCCGACGATCTCCAGCTTGTCGTTCGTCTTCGCGAAATCGATCGCAGCCTTCGCGGCCGCGACCGGATCGGAAGACGTCGCCAGACCGACCGGACCGACGAGCATGTCGCTGAGCGCGGCATAATCGGTGTCCTGGATGGCGATCTTGGCAAGCCGGTTCTTCGTCACCTTGTAGGTCGCGCCGACCTCGCGCATCTTCTGGCGGAGCTGGGTGGACTGAGCGACGCTCATGCCCAGATTGCGGGTCACGACGACCACGCCCATCTCCTTCAGAGATGCGTGAAGCGCGGAAACGACCTCGGTCTTTTCATTGCGATCCATGCCATTCTCCTCTGCGGCCTGCCGCGGGGACGAACCCCGCCGCGCGGCCGCGTTGCACTAAGCCAGACGCGACCGTTCACCGGCCGCGCGCGGCATGTTTGTCCGAGGGGAAGGGTTGACTGGACCCGCGCCAGGAGGGCGGGCAGACCCGGAAGGCAGCTGCACGCATGCAGGCCGCGCTCCGGCGAGAACTTTTCCCCGTCTCGGCTGGATATTAAGATGGCCCTTGCCATCGCCAGCTGTCTCGGACGGTATGCCGGGACGAATCCCGGCAAGCGTCGCGCCGATAAGCGGAACGGCGCCGAAATGCAACATCTTTGACATGAGGTCCCGGGCAGCGGCCGGACTGAACACCGGCATGGCGCGGGCCGTGAACGACCGCGCCAATCCATAATCCATTCAGTGAATGGTCATGGTGTCGCCGCGCAGGGTGACCGTGCCGAGCTTCTCGAGCGCATTCTGGCCCATCAGCGAGACGGGGAGGCCCCCTTCCACGACGGCCGCATTGATCTTCTCGATGCGCTTGCCAGCCATGTCGATCTGATCGATGCGCGCCCAGCGCATGTCCGAGGCGCCGCCGACGGTGCGCATGCTGCTCCGGCTCGTGAGGCTTTCATAAGGGATGCCCAGCTTCGCTGCGTCCGAGCGGTTGAGCACCACCACCGTGGCGCCCGTATCGACCACGAAACGGATCGAATGGCCGTTGGCTTTTCCCTCGACATAGAAGAGGCCATCCTTGTGACGGCGGATGGTCTGGCTGGGCAGGGCAGGCGCGATTTCCGCGCGCCCGGCCTCTTCGGCAGCCGGCGTCACCGCGATATTCGCGACCGGACCCGCCGCCCGCACCCCGTTCCCGGCGGACGGGGCAGTCAGGGCCAGCATAGTGAAGCCTGCCAAAGCGAGGATGCTGCCGAGTTCGAGGTGAATTCTTGCCATGGCGGGAGGATGCGGCGTCCTTGCCCAACATGTGGTTTTGCGATCCGGTTAATGCGCCGTTTACTGATTTTCGGCCGAAACGCCCCTCGCGTTTCCAGGACCTCGGGGCGGGGGGGGGGCAGCCCGGTGCTGCGCTCTGGAAGTTTACAAAGATGACGACCCGTCAGTGTCATCTTCCGCTTCCCTGACCGTTGCGGAAGGGGCGATGCGCCGCATGCCAAGGGCGGTCCCAGCAAGGCCGTGCGGCCTGACCGGCTGGCGAAAGTCATTCAACAGGAAAGATGCGCGCATGGCCTTGTCTCCTTCGACGGGAAGAGGTGTCCGGCAGGGCTGCCATGGCGGAGGGGGTGTAGGACAGGGGAAAAGCAAGGAAGACGGGATGCATATCAGAGAGGAGAGATTGCAAGCCGTCAGTGCGCGTGAAGAAAAGGGATGCTGGGTGCGAACAGGCCTAGAAGGCGCTGATTGGCCTTGGCAAAAGAAATCCCCGCCGCGATCGGGTCGCGACGGGGACTTCGTGATTTGGTCCGGCACCCGGAAGCGCCGGTTCCGGCAGATCAGGCGCTGGCGACTTCCGCCACGTCCACCTTCACGCCCGGGCCCATCGAGGACGAGAGCGCGATCTTGCGGACATATTTGCCCTTCGAGCCCGAGGGCTTCGCCTTCACGATCGCATCGACGAATGCGTCGAAGTTCTTGCGCAGGTCCTCGTTCGAGAAGCTGGCCTTGCCGAGACCGGCATGGATGATGCCGGCCTTCTCGACGCGGAACTCGATCTGGCCGCCCTTGGCCGCCTTGACGGCTTCGGCGACGTTCGGCGTGACGGTGCCGAGCTTCGGGTTCGGCATCAGGCCCTTGGGACCCAGCACCTTGCCGAGGCGGCCGACGAGACCCATCATGTCGGGCGTCGCGATCACGCGGTCGAAGTCGAAATTGCCACCCTGGATGTGCTCGAGCAGATCCTCGGCGCCAACGATCTCTGCGCCGGCAGCCTTGGCCTGCTCCGCCTTGTCGGCGCGAGCGAACACCGCGACGCGGACTTCCTTGCCGGTGCCGGCCGGGAGCGTGACGACGCCGCGGACCATCTGGTCGGCGTGACGCGGATCGACGCCGAGGTTCATCGCGACCTCGACCGTCTCGTCGAACTTGGCGGTGGCGTGGGTCTTGATGAGCGCGATCGCTTCATCGACGCCGTGCAGCTTCTCGCTGTTCACGGCCGCTGCCAGAGCCTTTGCCTTCTTGCTGATCTTCGCCATGTGCTTAGCCCTCCACCACGGTCAGGCCCATCGCGCGGGCGCTGCCTTCGATGATCTTTGTCGCTGCCTCGATGTCATTCGCATTGAGGTCGGCCATCTTGGCCTCGGCGATCTCGGCGAGCTGAGTGCGCGTGATCTTGCCGGCGGAGACCTTGCCGGGCTCCTTGGAGCCGGACTTCAGGTTCACGGCCTGCTTGATGAGATAGGTTGCCGGCGGCTTCTTGGTGACGAAGGAGAAGCTGCGATCCGCATAGACGGTGATGATGGTCGGCAGGGGCGTGCCCTTCTGCTCCTTCTCCGTCGCGGCGTTGAACGCCTTGCAGAATTCCATGATGTTGACGCCGCGCTGACCCAGTGCAGGGCCGATCGGCGGCGAGGGGTTGGCGGCTCCAGCGGGCACCTGGAGCTTGATATAGCCCGTGATTTTCTTGGCCATGTGTCTCACTCTGTAGAGGATGCGCCGCGCGAGCGAGGCAGACATCCGGTTCAAGCTTAGCGGTCAAGCGGATGGCCCAAGGCCATTCCTCCCGCATGCTCCCTGTCACCAAGGACAGGAAGCGCGCGCCTATAGCGCCCCGGTGCGAGAAAGGAAAGGTCCATTGTGAGCGCTGATTGCCCCCGGCTTCACGCACGAGTGTCGGGCCGCTCCAGCAGCCGGAAGCCGCCCATGGTGCCTTCACCAGCACTTCCCAATGGCGGGCTTCCCTTGAAAGAATAGCGCGATATATAGCGGCATATGGAAAGTATCGAGATTGGGGATAATTCGGGCGACCTGATCGCCCAGCTTGGGCATCTGTGCCTTGGCAGCCGCCTCAAGCGGCTGGGCGAGCGCCTGCAGAGCGGTGTGGCATCGCAACTGGTGTCCCGGGGGCTCGCCGTGCAACCGGGGCAATTGCCTTTGCTCTGGGCGTTGCGGGAGGAAGGGCCGCTTCCCGTCGGGGCGCTGAGCGCGCGGCTGGGGATCAGCCAGCCAGGAGTCAGCCGGATCGTGGCCGCCCTGCAGAAGGATGGGCTCGTCATCGTTACCGGCGTCCGGCGCGACAAGCGGCAGCGGCGCGTCGCGATCAGCCCGGCCGGGGATGCGCTGATGGCGGATCTGTCCGCCAGCCTGTTTCCTGCCGTCCGGGATGCGGTTTCGGCGCTGTGCGACGCAGCAGGCCCCGATTTCCTCAACCAGATTGCGCGAATGGAGGAGGCCTTGGCAGTGCGGTCACTCGACACACGGATCGCCGCGGCAGGCGCTGGCGGGGAGACGAGGCATGGCTGACTCGCCCCTCGACCGGCCGGTCTGGAATGCGCTCACGGGTCTTCAGGCACATCATGCCCGGCGCAACGATCATGCCGTCCGTTTCCTGCCCGATATCGGGCCACTCGCGGCCATGCGCGCATTCGATGAAGCCGGTCTTGCCGCCGTCGCAGCGCTGGCCGCGCCCGGCGAACTGCTTGCCATGATCGAACGCGATAGCGTGCCCCATCCGCCGGGTACGGTGCTGGAGCGCATGTCCGCTGCCGTGCAGATGGTGGCCCTCGATCCGCCCGCGCCGGTCGATGATCCCAGGATCATCGCGCTTGGCGAGGCGGATGCGGCCGAGATGCGCGCGCTTGCCGAACTGACCCAACCCGGGCCATTCGCCGCGCGGACCCATGTGCTTGGACGATTCTGGGGCGTGCGGGAGGAGGGCGGACGGCTCATCGCCATGGCCGGCGAGCGGATGCGCCTGCCCGGATATGGCGAGGTCAGCGCTGTGTGCGTCCATCCCGAGGCGCAGGGGCGGGGGCTCGGCATGCTCATGTCGCGCAAGGCGATGGCCAGCCTCGCCGCGCAGGGCCTGCGACCGTTCCTCCATTGCTATGCAGACAACGTAGCGGCCATCGCGACCTACCGGCGCTGCGGGCTTCAGGTTGCGCGGGAGATGGTCATCACCATGTTTCGCAAACGGTCTGAGGGCCCGGTGGCGCCGGCGAATGGGTGTCAGGCGTGAGCGGCATGATGCAATGCCGGGACATGGCGTTGACCGGCTTGCGGCGCGGCGATAGCCTCGCGTCCGGCGATTTTCGCACGTTGCGGCGCGCCGGGAGGGTTCAGATGTTCCGATTGCTTCCTTGCCTCGCCATCGTCTGCATGGCGATCTTCCCCTCGTCGCGCCTCGCTGCCCAGCCATCCTCGTCCGCGCAGCCGCTGGAGGCCGTGATCACCGAGGCACTGGCGGTCAGGGAAGGGGAACCGGGGACGCCGGCCTTTGCCGCTGCCGCCGAGGCCTATCGCGGCGTGCTGGCCAAGGCCCGGCAGATCGATCGGGACCGGCTGGGGCTGGACGATCAGGTCGATCATGACCTGCTCATTGCGCATGTACGCACGCGCCTCTTCGAGATGGAGACGCTGCGCCTTCATGAAGTGACTCCCGCCTTCGTCTTCGCGCTGGAGAAGACGAACCGGTTGTTCATTCGCCCCGGGGCGCTGTCCGACGGCGCGGTCAAGGAAGCGGCAAGCGAATTGCGGGCGCTGCCGGCGGTGCTGGCCCGCGCAAAGCAGAATCTGAAGAATCCCGCCCGGACATGGACGGAAAACGGGATCTATCAGGCCTATTATGCACGGCTCCTGTTGAAGGACTATGTTCCCACGGTGTCGACCGACGACCCGGCAGTGAAGCGTGACCTCATCGCGGCCGCCGGCCCGGCGCTTGCCGCGGTCGACGATTTTACCCGCTGGCTGAAGACGGACCTGCTGCCCCGCTCGACGCGCGCGCCGGCGTGGAAGCCCGAGGAGATCGAGTTCTACCAGTTCGTGCAGGAACAGCTGGACGACTACAGCGTCGAGGAGATGCTGAGGATCGCCGAAGGGGAGGAGCGGGTCCTCCTCACGGAAATGCGCGACCTGGCGCGCCAGATCCATCCGAGCGGCGACCTGCGCACGACGTGGGAAGCGATGAAGAACGAGGCGCCGCCATGGGATCATGTGGTGCCGATGGCGCAGCGCTATGTGGACATGATGAGCGACTGGCTGCGCGGCCCCGGCGCACACATCGTCACGATCCCCGACTATATCGACTATGGCGCGCGGCTGACCCCGCCGATGGGCAGGCGGATCCTATCCTTCGGCGGCGCCACCGGCGGGCCGACGGTGGCGGGCCGGCAATCAGGATATTATGTGCTGACCCCGCTCGAAGACATCCTCACGCCAGAGGAACGGGCGAGCCGCATCAAGAGCTATAATCCCTACTGGACGCACGTGATCTCCTATCACGAATGGCTGGGCCACAATGTGCAGATCGCCTCGCGCAACCAGCATGTCACCCGGCCGATGCGGCGCGCTTATCGGAGCGCCTATTTCAGCCAGTCCTGGTCCTTCTATCTCGAGCGACTGATGGAGGAAGAAGGGTACTACAAGACGCTGCCCTATATGGAGGAGCTCAAGACGCGGATGGCGCGGCGGCAGATGCGCATGTGGCGTGTCCAGCGCATTCTCACCAAGTTGCGCATGGCCCGGGGTGAAATGACGTTTGATCAGGCCGTGGCTGCTTATGTCGAGAAGATCGGCATGGAGCCGACCAATGCCTTCATCGAGGTGCAGCGGGATTCCCAGACCCCCGCGTCCCCCGGGCGCGAGATCATCGGGGAGCTGGAAATCGTGAAGCTGCGCGAGGAGTATAAGCGCCGCATGGGCGAGCATTATTCGATGAAGCACTTCCACGACACATTGCTCACTTATGGGGACCTGCCCTTCAAGCAGATCCGCATGCTGATGTTCCGGGAGTAGGAATTCCCATGGCCTTGCCATCCCTGTCTCTCGGTCTGGATGCCGTTCTCACCGGTCGGCCGGCGCTGCTCGCGCCCGGCGTGACCAGTGCGATGGGAAAATTGCCCGTGGCAGGTCCGGTGCGGATCGGCTGGCTGGGGCTGGAGGGCGATACCGTGGCCGATCCCGTCCATCATGGCGGGCATGACAAGGCCGTGCATCTGGTACCCCAGGAACATTATGGCTGGTGGCGTGAGGCGATAGGGCCGCATGACCTGCTGACGCGCCCGGGCGCCTTCGGTGAGAATCTGGCGACGCGCGGCGCGACGGAAGTCGACCTCTGCCTTGGCGACCGCTTCGAACTGGGGACGTCCTTGCTGGAGATCAGCCACGGGCGCCAGCCATGCTCCAAGCTCAATCATCGCTTCGGCCGCAACGACGTGCTGGCAAAGGCCGTGGCGAGCGGCCGCTGCGGCCTCTATCTGCGCGTGCTGCGCGAGGGCGAAGTACAGGCCGGCGAGCCTGTGACTCTCGTTGCACGGCCGCATCCGGACTGGCCCGTTGCACGGATATTCGCCCTGCTCATCGGGGGAGGGCACAAACGAGATCCTGCCGGCGTGGCTGCGCTGGCGCGCATGCCGGTGCTGGCGGAAGCCTGGCGGGGGCGGGCGGAAGCGCTGGCCCGCTAAGCGGCCATGGCGAGAGGAACGAAGAAGCGCCATCCGCCTGATGACAGGGCCGATGCCGGGCCGGCGGAAGCGGAAGCGCGGTGCTGGCTTTGCGGGAGATTGCTCGGCCGACGCATCGAATGGCATCACCCGGTTCCGAAAGTGAAGGGCGGGCGCCTGACCCGGCCCGTGCATCCGATCTGCCACCGCGCGATCCATGCCAATTTCAGCAATGGAGAGCTCCAACGCACCGGCGACGACGCCGCCGCCCTGCAGGCAGCGCCAGCCATGGCTTCATTTCTGCGCTGGATCGCTGACAAGCCGTGCGATTTTCATGCGCCGACGCGCAGACGCCGGGTTTAGAGACCGGGCGGGACATCCCGCACCGCAGGCTCAGTGAGCGCGCAGGCGCTCGATGGCTTGCGCCAGCGCGACGTACAGCTTGCCGATGTCCGACGACACCATGGTGAGCGCGAGCGTGCTGCCATCTCTGGTCGCCATGACGGTGCGCAGCAAGGCCTCGAAGTCATGGATGTAGCGGTTCACATGCTCGCGGAAATCCGCATCCTCATTGTAGAGCGCATGGACATATTTGGCGTCCGCGCTGCTCACCAGCCTCGTTGCCCGCCGGGCGAACAGTCCCTGATCGCCCTTGAGATAGGCAGTCCAGTCAGCCTCGGAGACATCCTTGTCGAGCCATTTGTTGACGTCGATCGCGCGTTCGTTGAGCGAGGCAATCAGGCGGGCCGAGCGCTCGGCCATCAGTTCGCGGTCCTGCCCTTCGATCCGCTCGGCATTGCCGGCAATGGTCCGCTCGAGCGTCTGGCTGGCATCGGTGAGGGTGAGCATCTGCCGGGTGAGCTTGTCAGTCGCGCGGTGCGCGGCTTTCACGGCTTCGTCCGCCACCGACGTCAGCCGGGCGAGATGATCCGTGACGACCTGTCCGACGGCCTTGTCCATGGCTTCGCCACTTGCTGCGCCCAACTCGGCGGCGGCTGCCGGGATCGCCTCTGCAATCGCCGCGCGCGCCCGGTTGGCAGCGGCATCGGCCGTTTCGCGCACGCGCAGCAGCGCCTCGATCATCTGCGGCCCGACCGATTCGCCCAGCCGCGCCATGCTGTCGCTCGCTTCGCCCACGGCTTGCGCGAGCGCCGCGACTTCCGCCTTCTGGGCCGCAAGAGCCTGCTGGGAGCGCTGGAGCGCCTCGCCGAGCGCGGCAGCATGGCCCTTGGCGAGATCGTCGGACTCGCGAAGCTGGCTGACGACGCCGGTGGCGACAGCTTCCACGGCTTCGATGGCCGGATTGGCGTCCCGGATGCGGTCATGCAGGGCGCCGAGCCGCGTTTCCACGCGCCCCATCGCCGTCGGCAGGCTCTCATCCAGCTCGCGGACCCCGGAATCGAGCGCGACCAGCAAGGCCTCGGCCCGACGGACGAGCTGCTCCGAACTGCCGTGGCCGTCCTCGATGGCATCCACCAGCCGCCGGGTATCGCCGGAAAGCTGCATCATCGTCGAGGACAGCCGTTCGGTGCGCGCCATGGCGGATTGTTCCAGCGCATTGAACTCGCCGGCCAGTTCAGTGACCCCGCGCGCCGTGCTCTCAAGCCAGGCATTGCTCTTCTCCGCCTGGCCCATGATCCGGGCGTCCAGCGCATCGAGAATGGTCTCGATCTTGCGGCAATGCTCGGCGAAGCGTTCATGCGCGTTGCCGGCGGCGCGATCGATGCTCGCCCGGCTCTCCTCGACCAGCGCGGCGAGAGCGACATTCTGCGCCTCGATGCGCTCCTGGGTCGAAGCGAGCACGCCCTTGACCCGATCGAGCGTCAGATCGATCCGCGCGGAGGAGAGCTCGGAGAGGCCGGCCAGTTCCTCGCCGGCCGTTCGCGTGCCCTCGCGCAGATCAGCAAGCTGGTCCCCCAGAGCCTTGCCTGCATCGAGCAATTGCAGCCGCACTTCCTCCGCGACGAGGGCCGTGGACTGGAGCTGCTGATCAAGCGAATCGTGGCGATGGCCGATCTCGCCGCTGGTCCGGGCCAGCGTCTCGCCCAGCGTTGCCAGTCGGTCCTCAAGGCGGGGCAGCGCCTCGCTCATCGTCGCGATCCGTTCGCTCAGGTCCGTGAGAGTCGCGATGGAAGCGCCCGTGCTCTGCTCGATCTGGGCGGTCTGGGCGCTCATGGCCTGGACGGTGCCGAGGATCGCGCCGGCAGATTGGTCTGCCATCGCCGCGAAATCGCGTGTCTGGTTCATGAAAAGGGCCTGGGCTTCGCCGAGCCGGATGGCGGCGCGTTCAGCCTGGCCGACCGTATCCCGCGCGCCGGCAAGCATGGCGGGGTTCATGCCCTGATCGCGACGCGGCCTCGCAAGCCATGCGGCAAGCCCGCCGAGCAGCACCAGCGGTGCGGCAAGAACCGCCACCAGATTGACGAGAGGCGCGAGGCGAAGCGCGATGTCAGGATCGACGCCGCTTGCCGCCACGAGCGCAATCCAGCCGATCGCTGCGAGCGCAACCAGTCCCAGGCCGGCGAGACGCACGAAGCCGCGTCCAGAGTCTTCAGAATAAGAGGTTTCCTCCACGGCAGCCTGTTCCGAAAGAGACGCAGCCGTCTGGCCATCGCTGCGTGCGAAGCGGTCCGGAAAGGCCGGTTCATTCCATCCGGAGTCGGATTCGCGCAATCGCGCCAGCCAGTCATGACTCATGCCGTCTGCATCCCTTGCCGGTTCGGAGTCCGGGCCCCCTGTCCCTGAGTGGGACGGATTATTCTCTTTTTTGCGCCCTGTCATGGGCTTGTCCTTAACATTTTAGCCTCGCCGTGGAACCGAATTTTACGCCCTGTTTACGTTTGCCGCCCTATTTTCAGCGCATGGCTTATGACCCCGGCACTCTTGAGGCAGCCCTTTCCGCGGCTGTCGGATCGGACCTCGCGCTGATCGCTGAGTTGCGCCGCGCGTTCATGGAAAGCGCCGAAAGGCAGCTCGATCTTCTGTCCCGCGCCCGCTGCGACGCGAACTGGACCATGGCAGCTCTCAAGCTCAAGGGATTGTGCGCGAGCTTCGGCGTGAACAGCGTGATGGACCTTGCTGACGAAGCCCTGGAAAGTGCGCCGGGCGATCCGGTCATCCTGCGGCGGATCCGCGATGCGATCGCTCTGGTCGAAGGCGAAACGCGGGACTGAACGCCCGGCAGAAAATTTTCTCATTTCGCACCCGCGGCATGCAACCAACGCGCCGGTAGCACGTTTCATCGACGCCCGCTGTCCACTGCAGACCCGAGCAGCGGTCAACACTGCCCCGCCTTGGCGGGGCTTTTTGTTAGGAGCGTTCGCCGGCGATCGACACTTCGCCGTTCCGGCAAGCCCGCGCGGCCTGTCTGCGCAAGAGGTTCACGCCCTCCGCTTGCATTCAGGCTGTCTCGCCGTCAGACAGGAGGCATGTCGAAAGCCCTGGATTAACACGTCGGATGGCGCTTGTTGCCTTGCTCAGTGCGCGTGACGGCGCGCGCGACCATGCTGATGGGGATCGGGCCGGCTCGCTCATCGAGTTCGGAGGGCAGCCGCTCGTGGGGTATCAGGCGCGCCTGGCTGTCGCGGCCGGAGCCGAACGCGTGCTCATTCATGTGGATGAGGTCACGCCGGAGCTTTCCCGGCTTGTCGATCAGATTGGCGGCCCGCGCGCACCCGAGGTGGCTCTTTTCCAGGACATGACTATCCTCGCTCGCAGCCTTGCTCCCGAGGACCGCGTGCTTCTCATTGCCGAGAATATCGTCCTGCCTCCCGACACGCTGGCATCATTGCTCGTGGCCGGGCCGGCGGCAGTGCTGGCGCTGCCGGCCGTTCCGGCTACCAGCGACCTGGAGCGCATCGATGGCGGCGCCGTCTGGGGCGGCGCGCTGTGCCTTCCCGCGACTCGCGTGCTGGCGACGATCGACATGCTCGGCGAATGGGATCTGGCGCTCACTCTGCTGCGCCGGGCCGTCCAGGACGGGATTGCGCGCGTCGCACTCTCGCCGGAAATGGTTATGGAGGGGCGGCTCGCGCTGGTCCATGACCAGGAGAGCGCAGACCTCGCGCTGCAGGCGCTCAGCGACCGCAGTCAGGCCGATCTCTCCGGACGCGCAAGCGGGCTCGGCAGCCTTCTCGCGCCTGTCTCCCGGGCGATGGTGCGCGAACTGGTGCGAAGGCAGATCGATCCTTCCCTGCCGGTCGCCCTCTCCTTGTTGCTTGCCTCGGCAGGACTTGCCCTGGGCCTGAGCGGCTGGATGATCTCCGCGCTGGGCGTGATGTTGCTGGCGCTGGGCACATGCGATCTGGCCCGACAGGCTGCGCTGGTGACACTGCGTGTCGCCGGCCCGCCGTGGCGCGAGCGGCTGGTGCACGGGGCTGGCCTCGCTCTTCTTGCCGTGTCGGGCCTGCATCTTTCAGGAGGCCAGCCACTGATGCTGGCGGGCGCCTGGTTGCCGGTCTTCCTGATCGGCGTGCTGGCGCTTGCCGATGAGCGCGCGCCCCCGGCAGGTCTGTGGACCCGCTGGGCCCGCCTCACCGTGCCGACCGCGACACTGATCATTTTCCTGGGCTATCTTCTCGGCCGGCCGGACGGCGCTTTTGCCTTGCTCGCAGCGCTCTGCGCGCTGATCGTTACCATACGCTTGTTCCCGGGCGTGCAGAAGGTGGCCTGAGACCAGCGGTGCATCCAGCTTCCTGCTGAATCCGCGCCGGGAATTTAGGGCCTATTAAGGCTGTGGCGTTAAGCACGTGCCATGAGCATGGCCAACGATCCCGTCGAGCAGCGCCCCTATGGCGTGGGCGAACGGCCAGCCGCGCGCCTCTCGCGTCGCCTGATCGAGGACGTCCGCCACGGCACCGATCTCGCATGGCTCGCTGCGGCCACCCCTCGTCGGTGGACGGACGCATTGCTCGCCGAAACCCGGTTTCATCTCGCCGGGATGATGAACACGATCGAGCTCGCCATCGGCCTGCACGTGGGCGATCCGCATATCGAGGCGCTGCTTTCCGATCTCGGGACCGGCTATGCCCGCCGCGCGATCGAGAGCGATCTCGACCTGCTCTCTCCGGAATTGCTGGGTCATTTGCGTCGACGCGCCGCGGTGGCGCTGCTGCTGCGCAACGATGACGCGCCGGGCGGCCCAGCGAGCTTTGCTGCATTGGCTTCCGGTGCTGGCAATGACATCTATATCGAGGCCTTGACGGCTCTTGGCATAGCGGAGAAGCGCTGGTCTGCGCCGATGCTGCTGGATGCGCCGATGCGGCCCGACCTTCCCGCCGAGCATTATCATGATCTCGCATGGACGGTTGCCGCATTGCTGATCCGGGGCTGCGAGCGCTTTCCCGGCCACGAGGCGCCTGCGGCGGTCAAGGCGATCGCGCGGGCGACCGAACAGCTGATCGGCCGCCATGACGAAGGCCAGGGCGCCTTCGCGCTGGCCCGCCGTTGCGCGCGGAGTCTTCCCTCGGAAACGCGCCATGCGCTGGCATCGGCCGCTCTCGTGGACGCCAGGCTTCTGCTTTTCGCCGCACTTGCAGAAAGCGAGACGGGACTGCCGCTCGACGACGTGCTCGACGCCATGATCGACCTTCGTGATGAGCCGCGCCTCGCATTGCTGCGCCTCATGCGGGTCGGCGATGCCGTCGCTTTCCGCGCCGCCGAACTGCTCGCGCCGCTGAACGGCATGGCGGCGGGCGGCGATGCTGCGCTGGTCGCCTTCATCGAGGATTATCGCCGCTATACCCCCGATCGCGCCGCGTCATGGCTTGACCGGATGTCCGGACCTCGCGCCCTCGCCGATAAACTCGCGCTGCTGGACCGCGTGCGATGATCGCGCTCAAGCCCGCCGCGCAGGCTCGGCTGGATCATGAAGGTTCCATCCTCTCGGCAGATGCCGCGCTTCTGCGCCTGCAGGTCGAGGCGGGCGGCGATCCGAACGGGCCGCTGGCCGTGCCGGCGCTCGCGCAACTGGTCCGTCTCGTCCGCCGCTTGTCGATTCCCGTCTCCCGCGCGGTCGAAGTCGTCGACGGGGCATCCGATGCCAGCATGTGGGTCCAGATCCGTCCCGACGGGGAAGGCTATGCGCTGACCATCGTCGACTGGCAGACCCGCGCGCCCGAGGAACCCGCCGGCGGTATCGGCCCCTTTCCGGAGCCGGGGGAGGAGGGCGCGAACGGCTGGTCCTGGCAAGTCGATGCACGGCTGCGCTTTCGACGCTCCTACCAGGAAGCGGAAGCGATCGGGCACGAGCCGCCGCGCGCTGGCGAGCCGCTGACGGGCTATTTTCTGCTGGATATCGTCGCCGACGATGAGAGCCCTGCCATGCCGCTTCTGGAAGCGCTGGCATTGCGAGTGTCGTTCCGGGATCAGCCGGCTCGGCTGCGCGCCGATCCGTCCATTCATTATCGCCTGTTCGGCGAGCCGCTGTTCGACAATGTCGGCGGCCTGACGGGCTATCGTGGACAGGCGGTCCCGACCGTTTTCGAGACCGACCTGTCCGCCGCGTCAGCCAGTCCGTCATCGGCGGAGGCAGGCCGGATCTTCAGCGCCGATCTTGGCCGGCGGCTCGATCAGGCCCTGCGCCAGCCGATCGGGCGGATCATCGCCAATGCCAGCACGATCAGTGGGCAGCTCCAAGGCCCCCTGCGGCAGGACTATGCCAATTATGCGGCGGATATCGCGGCGGCAGGACGGCATCTGCTGGAACTGATCGACGACCTTGCCGACCTGCAGGCGATCGAGCGTCCGGGCTTCACGACGGCGAAGGAGGAAGTCGACCTGGCCGATATGGCCCGTCGCGCCGCCGGCCTGCTCAATCTCAAGTCCGCCGCCCGTCATGTCCGCATCCAGACACCGCCTCTGGGAGAGCGGGCACCGGCCTGTGCCGAATATCGGCGTGTCCTTCAGATCCTCGTCAATCTGGTCGGCAACGCGGTGCGTCATTCGCCGGGGGACAGCACTGTCTGGGTCCGTGTCGATGTCGAGAATGGCCGCGCGCGGGTCGTGGTGGCGGATCAGGGCGGGGGCATCGATCCCGCCGATCACGAACGCATCTTCGAACGATTCGAGCGTCTGGGCCTGAGCGGCGAGGAAGGAAGCGGCCTTGGCCTCTACATCTCGCGCCGGCTCGCCCGTGCCATGGGCGGCGACGTGACGGTGGAAAGCGCACTGGGCCAGGGCGCGCGCTTCACGCTCGACCTGCCGAGCTGGACGGGGCAGTAAGCCGGACAGCCGGCCCGCGCCCGGTACGCCGCGACGGCCTGCCGTCGCCCGAGACCGCTTTCCGACAGGCCCAATCGGAGATTCCTACTCCGACAAGCAGAATCCGCGCAGCGCCCGCGCGTCATGCAGCGCATTGTGGGGGACGCTGCTGT
Organism: Sphingobium sp. SYK-6; assembly: GCF_000283515.1. GTDB lineage: Bacteria > Pseudomonadota > Alphaproteobacteria > Sphingomonadales > Sphingomonadaceae > Sphingobium > Sphingobium lignivorans. The sequence goes on along the minus strand of NC_015976.1, from coordinate 2,301,875 downwards.
TTCGCGCGCTGCTGAACCCTGTCGCATTGATCAGTTCGAAGCGCAGACTGCGCAGATTGATGCGCTCGCCCGGCCCGGTCACCATCAGCGCGCAGAAGTGGGCGAGATCTTCGGGCCAGTCGGCCAGTATCCACGGGTCGGGATCTCCCTGAAGATAGGCCTCGAGCTGTTCTGCGGCCTGCACGCGGTCAAGCACATGATCGACGCCCGGGGGGACGTGACGCAGATAAGGAATGACATTGCGCTCGACCCACGGGTGAATGGCCTCGGGCAGCGGCAGCGAAACGTAGAACTCCTGATCTCCATGCTCGGGGACGAGAGCAAGGCTGATGAGTGTCCCCCCAAAGCCATTATATTCGGTATCGAGAAAATATCGCATGTGCATCCAGGGGTGATGAGAGGGAGTCGCGAGCGCCATAGCGCCCCGGGGCCGTTTGCGCGATCATTTGCACCGCGATATTTGCGTCCGGGAAGCCAAGCTGCCAGTGGGGAGCGTGCGCGCCGGCCATCGGCGCGACCGGAAAGGATGATCCATGCAGCCCCGCGAACTTCTTGGAATCGCCGACGTTCCCGGGGGAGAGCCCTTGCGTCTGTTCCGCCGCGGCAATGATTTCATGATCGTGCTGGATCGCAATGAACTGATGAACAGTCGCATGAGCGGATCGGAAACTGCGCTGGCCGTCATGACGCTGGATCGATTGCCTGGCCGCGGAAAGCGGCATCTGCTCATTGGCGGCTATGGCATGGGCTTCACCCTGCGGGCCGCGCTCGCGAAGATGGATGCTGGCGAGAAGATCACGCTTGCCGAACTGGTGCCGGACATCATCGTCTGGGCGCGTGGGCCGATGGCCGACCTGACTGCCGGCTGCCTGGACGATCCCCGGGTGAATCTCGTCCAGGATGACGTTGCCGCGCTGATCGATGCGGGGCAGGGAACTTATGATGCGATCCTGCTGGACGTCGACAATGGGCCGGACGGGCTCACGGTGGCCGCGAACGATCGGCTATATTCCGCAAGCGGGCTGTCCCGCGCCATGCGGGCGCTGCGGCCCGGCGGCATCCTTGCCGTCTGGTCGGCCGGCCCGGACGAAGCCTTCACTCGCCGCCTGCGCGCTGCGGGCTTCGTGGTGGAGGAAGTGGCGGTGAAGGCGCGCGATAACGGCAAGGGACCGCGCCATGTCATCTGGTTCGCCACCAGGCGCCGGTGAGGGGGCCGGAAAGGCATTTCCGCAAACTAACCTGTGTAAATGCAGGGCCTTGAACTCTTCCCGATGGGAGCGGCGGATTACCGGAGAACCGCATGCAACCGCCCTATCATCGTCTGGAAGAATTCGTACCGTTGACGGGTTCGGACGAGGATCTTGTCCGGCGGTTCGCGGCGTCCAATCGAAAGATCCATCGGGGCCACGCGATCCGGCGGGAGGGCGATCATGTGGGGGGAATCTTTTTCCTGATGGAAGGCTGGGTCGCGTCCTCCATGATGCTTCGCGACGGTCGGCGTCAGATCGTGAAAGTCCATTTGCCGGGCGACATGCTGGGTATGCCCAGCCTCTCGCTTTCACGTGCGGGTGAGACGCTGGAGGCCCTCACTGAGGTCGTCGTGAGCGTGATTCCCTGCCCCGCTCTTGGGCGCATGTTTACCGAGAATCCCAGGCTCGCCGTGGGACTGTTTCTGAGCACACAGAAGGAGAGGGTGGCCTTGATGCAGTCACTCTCATGGATTGGCGCGGCTTCGGCGCTGGAACGCCTCGCGGCCTTCCTGCTCGATTTGCACAGTCGTCTGAACGCTGCCGGGCTGACTCGCGCGGATGGCTTCGATCTGCCGCTGACCCAGCAGCATCTCGCCGATCTGCTGGGGATAACGCCGGTGCATGTGAATCGCACACTCAAGCGGCTGGACCAGGCCGGTTATGTCCAGCGGTCGCGCGGGCGCATTGTCATTGCCGATCTGGCGGGCTTGCGGGCGGTCGCAGCCAATGCGCCGCCGCGCTTTGCGGATCATGACGCCTGGACACGCCTGGGATCTCCCTCGGGCAACCATATCCCCGATCCCTGAGCCGGATGGCCCGTCGGGCGCATCATTGCCGCGCGGCGTCGTCCTGCCAGTCTTCGTTGCCCCGGGCGATCAGGAAAGCGTGGATGGCTTCTGCCTGCGTCTTGCTCAACACATCGCTGAAGCCGGCCATGCCTTGCGCGGCGCGCGTCCCCTTGAGCACGATGTCGAGGAACTGCGCATGGGTCTCGCTGGTCATGTAGCGCAGGTCCTTGAGGCCGCCGCGCGCATTCTCGCCATGGCAGCGCGCGCAGGTCTCGCCATAGAGCTGCGCGCCGAGCCGCACCTCTTCCTCGCTGGCGCGCAGGAAGGGCGGGCGGGGGAGGGCCGTGGGCGGCGGCAGGGGCGGCAAGGCGACGCCAGCGGCATCCAGCCGGAAGACGAGCAGTCGCGCGGGCGAGACGCGGAAGCCGCCGGGAATCTTCGGAAGGCCCGCGACGATCGAGCCGCCCCAGCCGACATTCACCGCGACATATTGCACGCCGTCGATCTCATAAGTGACCGGTCCCCCGATGGCGACATTGTCGACCGGCATCTCCCAGAGCTTGCGGCCATCGTCGGCCCGATAGGCGGCGAATGTCTTTTCGATCGTGCCCTGAAAGACGAGGTTGCCCGCGGTCGCGAGCGTGCCGCCTGAGCCGGGCAGGGAATAAGGCACGCGCCAGGCCTCGCGCTGCTTCACCGGGTCCCAGGCGAGGAGATAACCCTTCTCCATGGCATCCGCCTCGGCCTGCAGTTTCCGGCGGAGCGCGGCGTTCTCCGGCGTGGCGCCCACATAGTCATAACCGGCATTGTTGCGGAAAGGCACGAAACGGAAATCCTCGTCCCGCTGGCGTGCATAGATGATCGATTGCTCCATCGCCGGGAAGTAGACGAGGCCGGTCTTCGGGCTGAACGACCAGGGATGCCAGCTATGCGCGGCAAGGAGGCTGGGCGTGATGCGCTGCGGCGTGGTGGTGAGGTGGACGCCGGGGTAAAGCACCGGCCGGCCGGTCTTTGGATCGACGTGGCTCGCCCAGTTCCCCGGCACGAACTTCTCGGCCGAGATGAGGGCTCCCGTCCTGCGGTCCAGCACATAGAAGAAGCCGTTCTTGGGCGCCTGCATGATGACCTGGCGAGACTTGCCGCCAATCCGCAGGTCCGCGAGCATCATCGGCTGGGTGCAGGTGAAGTCCCAGTCCTCCTCCGGCACCATCTGATAGTGCCACTTATATGCGCCGCTGTCGGCATCGACTGCGACGATGGAGCAGAGGAACAGGTTGTCGCCTTTCCCCTCGCTGCGGAAATGCCAGGAAAGGGGCGAGCCGTTGCCCGTGCCGATATAGACGAGATTGAGGCGCGGGTCATAAGCGAAGCTGTCCCACGCCGTGCCGCCGCCGCCATATTTCCACCATTGGCCGTGCCATGTCGGAAGCGCGATCTTCATGGCGCTGTCCGACGCCTCGCCATCGGGCCCGTTGGCCGGATTGCCCGGAACCGTGTAGAATTTCCATAGTCGGCGCCCAGTCTCCGCATCGAAGGCCGAGACGAAGCCGCGCACGCCATAATCGGCGCCGCCATGGCCGATCACCACCTTGCCGTCGAAGACGCGGGGCGCGCCGGTGATGGAATAGGGATAAGCGCGATCGAAGGTCTGGACAGTCCAGACCGGTTTGCCCGTCTTCGCGTCCAGCGCGATCAGCCGCCCGTCGAGCGCCGCGATGTAGATCCTGCCGTTCCACGCCGCGATGCCGCGCGTGCTGGGACCGCAGCAGGCGAGCCGCGCCCATTGGCGCTCGACCTGCGGGTCATGGGTCCACAGCTTCCTGCCCGTGCGCCCGTCATAGGCCGTGACGATGTTGAAGGCCGAGGCATTGTAGATGATGCCATCGATCACCAGCGGCGTCGCCTGCACGCCGCGATAGGTCGCCAGATCGTCGTACCAGGCAAGGCCGAGGCGTCCGACGGTGCGATCGTTGATCTGGGTCAGCGGGGAATAACGCTGCTCGTCATAGCTGCGGCCGTGCGACATCCAGCTCGCGGCATTGCCCGGCGCATCGGGGGCGCTCATCCGGGCGGAGGTCACATGCGCGGGCTGGTCTCCGGCGCTGGCGCTCGGGGACAGCATGAGCGCCAGCATCCCCATGACCGCTGCCTTGCCGAAATGCATAGTCCCTCCGTGCCCGCGCGGCGCTTATGGCCGCTTGCGGGCGCGATCCTGCCGTTCCTCCGGGAGAAGGCAATGTCCGTGCGCGATGGCGCTGCTGGATGAACTGGAAGGCGCGATGTCGGGGCAGCGAAGCGATGTTCCCTCAGGGGATCGCTTCCGTTACGAGAACGGCATGACCTTGCCAGCAGATTTGCCGCCGCCCGATGCGACACTCTATCTCCGCCCGATCTGGTTCGCCGACACCCCTGTGGGGCTGGCGGAAAGTGATGTTCGGCGTCTGGCCGGCGGGCTCATCTGGTTCCAGGCAGTCGAGGTCCGCTGGATCGACGGCACGGGCGCCAGCAGCAAGGCGCAAGTGCCGTTGGGTCTGCTCGACCGCTGGCAGGCAGGGCTTTCCGACCGGCAGGCCGAGCGCATCGATGGCCTGATGGCAAGCCTCACGGCCCAGCGGGCGCCTCTGACTCTGGGCGAGCGGATCGTGCGCTTCGACACGCCGCAGGTCATGGGCATCCTCAACATGACGCCGGACAGTTTCTCGGACGGGGGAAAGCATGTCGACGCGCCGGAGCGGGCGGCCGATGCCGGCTTCGCGATGCAGCTTGCCGGCGCCTCGATCATAGACGTGGGCGGGGAATCGACGCGGCCCGGCGCTGCGCCGGTCTGGGAAGGCGACGAGATCGAGCGGACAGTTCCGGTCATACAAAGGCTGGCAAGAAGCGGCATCATGGTTTCGATCGACACGCGCAAGGCCAGCGTGATGGAGGCTGCGCTGGCCGCCGGGGCGGGAATCGTCAATGACGTGACGGGCCTGACGCATGACCCCCGCGCGCTGGAGGTGGTCGCCGCAGCGGGTTGCCCGGTGATCCTCATGCACACCCCTTCCGCCGGGGAGGACCCGCATGGCGGCGCTGTCCGCTACAAGGCCGGCGCGGTGGTTGAGGGGGCGGCCGATCTGGCTGTTTTCGACTGGCTGGAAGCGCGGATCGCCGTCTGCCTTGCCGCCGGTGTGCAGCGGGAGCGGATCATCGTCGATCCGGGCATCGGCTTCGGCAAGGCACTGCAGGACGATACCCGGATCATCAATAATCTTTCAATGTATCATGGGCTTGGGGTGCCGATCCTGTTCGGCGCGAGCCGCAAGCGGATCGTCGGCGCGCTGACGGATGGCGCGCCGGTCGACCAGCGGCTCGGCGGATCGGTGGCGCTTGCCCTGACCGCGATCCGCGCGGGCGCTCAGATCGTGCGCGTGCATGATGTACAGGAGAGCGTGCAGGCAGCTCGCGTCTGGCGTGGCCTGCGCGATGCGGCGCTGGTGGCGGGATGAACTGATTGCCGATCAGGCCGGCGCGAGGAGAAGTTGCCGGTCGGCCGCCATGGCATCCGCTTCATTACGGGGGCAGGACCCTGCGCCAAGCTCGGCATCGGCCCGCTTCGGCAGCGCCAGGAGGCTGAGCGCATAGCCGATGATGGCACTGCCGCCATAGCCGACCATCGGCGTCGGGTAATTGCCCAGCGCGGCCGCGAGGATCGCGGTGAACCAGACGGCGCCGAAGACGGCGTAGATCTCGCGCCTCGCCGGATCGCGGGTCCAGCCTGTGATCGCCGGGACAAGGAGCAGAGCGCAGCCGCCGAGCACCGCCGCTCCGGCCGCGGCATGGACGTCGAAAGACGTGTAGAGGATCTGGTCGACATAGGGGACTGCCGGCAGCGTGTCGGCACGAGCCAGCGTCATGGCAAAGCCGGTCACGCTCGCACCCAGTGCCGCGACGACATGCCGGTCGGAGCGCATCATGGCGAGCACGGCAAGGCTCGCCGCCAGCATGCCGGCCATGGCCCGGTCCGGCTGAAGCGCCATGGCAACGGCGGCGGCGATGAGGCCTGCCGTCGCGAGCGCGTCGCGGGTTCGCGCGAACAGGACAAGCATCAGGGGGAGCAGGACCAGGCTTGGCTGGATGGACAATCCGCCCAGCTTGACCCAGCGTGCCGCTCCATCCGCCGTATTGCCGAGCAGAGCGGTCGCCAGCAGCACGCCGGCCATCGCGGCGATCGTCCCGCCGGCCCATCTTTGCCCCGCGATCCGATTGCGGCCGAGCGTCGCCAGAACCGCCAGGCCGATCACGAGAGCGCCGACGTTGATCGCGAGATAGCGCGCCGGCGCCCCGGCAATCGCCATGTAGACAAGGCCAAGGATGACGGCGCCGATCGCGCATGTGATCCCGAGGCGACGAGGGTGGGCGTCATGGTGATCGAGCCTCCAGAGAGAAGACCGCCATCGCGGGTCGGCGAGGCGCGGCGATGAAGAAGATGCGTGGCAAGCGCGCGGGGCATGAGCCCGAACAGGCTGCCCAGCGCGAACAGAAGCGCTTCGGTGTCGTCAGGGATCTCGGCGGTCTCGCAGCGTACGGCGCAGCCCCATGACCGGAGCGAAGGCGGGAGCATGGCTTGCAAGGCCCGACAGGAGAGATCGGCAAGGCCGCGCCGCACGCGACCGCTCATGTCGTCGCCTCGCGCCGTCCGGCTGCAGGAGGCACAGTCCCGGCGGGCGGATTGGCGCGTGCAAGCTGCACACCGCTGGCGGTCAGCCGATAGGCATGTCGCGGCGGCCGTCCTCCCTCGGCCGGTTGCTGCCATTCCGCTTCCAGATGGCCCTGCGCTTCGAGCCGGATCAGGAGGGGGTAGAGCGTGCCGGACTTGACGCCGGCAAGCCGCGCCAGCTCGTAGCCATGGGACCATTTGTCCCGGGTCTCGAGAAGGACGGCCAGCACCGTACGGGCATGGGACGAGAGTGTGCGGGTGCGAGTCATACACGATAACTCTACCTATATAGAGTTATCGTCAAGCCTCCTTCGCGAGGAAAAGACAATGCGCGCGGCGGGGCGGGAAAATCACTGCTTCGGTGGCAGCAGCGCCTTGTCCAGCCTGGCGGCAACGCCGACGTTTCGCCCCGCCAGATTGGCGACATTGTAGCGCATCGCCGTGCCGAGCACCTGCGCCGCTTGCGACAGCGTCAGGCCATAGTCGTCCCGCAGCCACTGGATCATGCCGGTGCTGGAGACCTTGAGCGCTTCGTCCAGCGTGCCGGCCTGGCCCAGCACCATGATCTCGTCCGGAGACTCGACTCGCGGCGTCGACACGCTGCGTCCGGGGATGAGGCCGACCGTCACGGTCACCTCCATGGAGGTCTCGAGCGCATATTGCGTCGTCTCGCCATCGCCCTGGAGCGCGTGGGCGTCACCGAAGTAAAGCAGCGCGCCGGGTTGCTGGACGGGCAAGTAGACCGTGTTGCCTTGCACGACCTCGTTGAAATCCATGTTGCCGCCAAAGCGGCCCGTGTCGCCGGTCGAGATGGCGGGCATTCCGAACCCCGGCGCGACTCCCAGCCCGCCCAGCATCGGCCTCACCGGCACCGAGTAGCCGGCAAGCGCCCCCTGCGCCTTTTCAGGGCGCGCGCGGCCGGCCTCACGATCGAGCAGCCACCTGACCGGCCTGCCGAGCCCGGCCGCATCCGGGACCAGCGATGTGCCGAGCGCGCGCCCGACCACCGCATCGAGACTGTCGGCCCAGTCGCGGTTGAGCGTCAGCTTGCGGATATGGACGACCAGCGTGTCGCCCGGCCGCGCGCCGGCGACGAAGAACGGCCCGGTCTGGGGATTGCCGAACAGCGCGCGGGTCTTGCCATGCTCGTCGACGCCGCCGGAATCGATCGTCGTCGTATGGATCGTGTCGCCGGGCCAGACGACCAGCACCGGCTTGCGGTCGGCATTCCAGCTGTTGGAATAGTCGGTCGGCGTGAAGTCGATGGTTCGCGGGCCGCCGCTGCGCTCCGGGACACGCCAGCCGGTGATCGCGTGCGCGGCGCGGGCGGCGGGGTCGTTGGTGTCGGGCATGTCGGCCATGCCTCTGAGGTCGGTCCCGCGTAGCCGCATCCGATAGCTCGAAACGCGGCCCCGGCTGTCCGTGCCGGTCAGCGTCAGCTCATCGCCCGCCGCGCGCCCCTCGATCCGGTCGCCGTCCAGGTCGCCGGTCACCCGGTTCTCATGCCTCTCCAGGGTGAGCGTGGAAAAGGCGGGATTGCCCCAGAGGTCGGTCCGGAGGATCCAGGTTTCAGCCGCCATAACGGGAGCGGCCAGCATCAGCGCGGAGGCGGACAGAAGCAGGGTGGCAGAGCGGAATGACGACATTGGCAGGCAGGCTCCCGGGGATTGGTTGACAGCATGGCGTATCGTTCGCTCCGGGACCGCATAAGCGCCAATCGGTGAACGCCGGAACGAGTCGGTGAACGACCTGCGCATTCATGATAGCGCGGCGGGATGACGGCGTTTCGCATCCTCTTGCTGCTGATGCTGTGCCTCGCGGACCCGGCGGGGGCGGCCGCTGCCGTGCGCTGGGCGCAGTGCGATGCTGCGCGGCCGTCGCTCTGTCGGCCGGTGATTCCGGAGCAGCTTGCTCTGGATAAGCCGGGCACGACGCTCTCCGCGATCATCACGGTTCCGCCCGATGCCATCCATGAGCCGCTGGCGGTGGATGTCGATGCGATGGCAAGCGCGGAGATTCGCTGGAATGGCGTACTGATCGGCCGCAACGGCGTGCCCGGTCCCGACCGGGCATCGGAAGTGCCGGGGCATTTCAGTTTCAGCGCGCCTGTTCCGCCGTCCCTCGTCCGCGCCGGCGAGAACCGCGTGACGATCACATTATCCGCGCATCATCTCTGGCTGCCGGTCGGTCAGCCCATCCACCGGCTTGCCATTGGTCCGCCGCTCGATGCCGACGCCTATACGCTGCGGCATTATCTCCCGACGCTGGCCACCCTCGCGCTGCCTCTGGGCGTCCTGCTGCTGCTCTGCGCGCTGCTGATCGCCGGCCGGATCGGCAAGCCGGCGCTGCTGCCCATGGCCATCCTCGCGGTGGTGGTCGTGCAGGGGCTGCTCGAGGTGAGCAAGGTGGTGTTTCCTTATACCTATCCCTGGCAGCTTGCGCGCCTCGTCGTGCTGGCGGGCCTCACGGCAATTGCGGGGCTGCTTCTGGTCCTCCTCGCGTGCCGGCTTGTCCTGCCTTCGCGCGCCCGTGCCGCAACGGTCCTCACGGCCGCGGCGATGCTGACGGCCTGCCTGTTCGTTTCCGGGCCGGACCGCCAGGCATTGGCCATGTTCGGAATCGCACTCATCGCCGCAATGGCCTTGGCTATGCCGGCCGCGATGCGGGGCGAGCGGAAAGCGATCGCGCTGGCGGCAATGGCGGTCGCACTGGCGGCATGGGCGTGGCAGGTCGGGCCGAATTTCCTCGATGTCGGCTATTATCTCACGGCCGCCGGCGCGGCGGTCGCGCTCGGCCTGGCGACGGTGCTGCGGCCGGTTCAGGTCATCGAGAGGCCGGTTTCCGCCGCCATGACCGAGCCCGCCGTCACGCTTCGCGATGGTGCGGGTCGTCACATCCTCACGCCTTCGCAGATCGTCTTTCTCAAGGCCGCTGGCGATTATTGCACCGTGCATATGGCCGATGGCCGGCAGCTCATGGTGACCATGACGCTCAAGGCCATACTGAGCCTTCTGCCGGCGGGCTTCCAGCGCATTCACCGCAGCCACGCCATCAACATGGCGCATCTGTCAGGCACGCGGCCGGGGCCGAGCGGGCGCGTCGTCCAGCTCGCCGATGGAACGACATTGCCTGTCGGGCGACGTCATGCGGCCGAGCTGAGTAGGCGCATCTCGGAAATGGCAGGCACGGCGTCGTCGCTGCGTGGCCCCTCCTTGTCCTCGGAGCCAGTTCTCAGGCCGTGATGCTTTACGCCCCCTTCACATTCCGTCACTAAGGGGAGCACGAGCGTCTCCCGGGGAAATGAGGGCCCGTGTCCAGGCAGAAAGTCATCATCGTGTTCGGGACGCGGCCCGAGGCGATCAAGATGTTCCCCGTCGTGCATGCCTTGCAGGCACTGCCGGGAATCGAGACGCGAGTCTGCGTCACGGCGCAGCACCGCGCACTGCTCGACCAGGTGCTGGACCTCGCCGGGATCGTGCCGGACATCGACCTCGACATCATGCAGGCCAACCAGACGCTGGATGATCTCACCGCCCGGCTGATCCTCGCGCTGGGCGCGACCTTCGACGCGGAGAAGCCGGACCGGGTGCTCGTCCATGGCGATACACTGACCACGATGGTCGCGAGCCTTGCCGCATATTATCGCAAGATCCCGGTGGGCCATGTGGAGGCCGGGCTTCGCTCGGGCGACATCCATCACCCCTGGCCGGAGGAAGTGAACCGGCGGGTGGTCGCCTGCATCGCGGACATGAACTTCGCGCCGACACAGGCGGCAGCGGATGCGTTGCGGGCGGAGAACCGCGCGGAAGCGAGCATCCACGTGACCGGCAATACGGTGATCGACGCGCTGCTCGCCACGCTGGCGCGCATTCGCGAGACGCCCGCGCTCGCCGCCGGGATCGGGGGCCTCACCGCGCGCTTCGAGGGCCGGCGCATCATTGCCGTGACCAGCCATCGCCGCGAGAATTTCGGCGACGGGATGGCCAGTATCGCCGGCGCAATCCGCGATGTCGCGGCGCGCGAGGACGTCGCGGTCGTCTTTCCCGTCCATCCCAATCCCAATGTGCGCGGCGTGATGGATGCGGCGCTCGCCGGCCTGACCAATGTCGCGATGATCGAACCGCTCGATTATCCGGGCTTTGTGGGGCTGCTGGACGTTTGCGAGATCGTGCTGACGGACAGCGGCGGCGTGCAGGAGGAAGCACCGTCGCTTGGCAAGCCGGTGCTGGTGATGCGCGAGACGACCGAGCGGCCCGAAGGCGTGCGCGCCGGGACGGCGAAGCTGGTGGGCACGGATCGCGACCGGATCGTTGCTGAAATCTTCACGCTTCTCGATGATAAGGCCGCTTATGGCGCCATGGCGCGCGCGCACAACCCCTTCGGCGATGGCCACGCCGCCAGCCGGATCGCGAGGATCATAGCCGATGCCCATTGAGCATGACACCAGAGTAGCGGTTATCGGCCTTGGCTATATCGGCCTTCCGACGGCGGCGCTGATCGCCCGCTCGGGCATGAAGGTGCTGGGCGTCGATGTGACGCCGCATGTGGTCGAGACGGTGAACAGCGGCCGCGTCCACATAGAGGAAGTCGATCTCGACGGACTGGTGCAGGGCGTCGTTGCGCGCGGCACGCTGCGTGCCTCGCTCGAGATCGAGCCTGCCGACGTGTTCGTCATCGCGGTGCCGACGCCGGTGAGCGAGAACCACGCGCCGGACATCTCCTTCGTGCTGGCGGCGGCGCGCACGATCGCGCCGGTGCTGGCCGCGGGCAATGTCGTGATCCTCGAAAGCACCTCGCCTGTCGGCACGACCGAGGCGGTGCGGGACGCGTTGCAGGCGTTGCGGCCGGACCTGCGCATGCCGGGAACGGCAGCAAACGGAGCGGGCAATGGCCCCGACATCTCCATCGCTTATTGCCCCGAGCGCGTGTTGCCGGGCCGCATCCTCATCGAGCTCGTCAACAATGATCGCTGCATCGGCGGCATCACGCCGCGCTGCGCGCGCAAGGCACTGACGTTCTACCGGCGCTTCGTGCGCGGCGAATGCATCACCACCAATGCCCGGGCGGCCGAAATGGTGAAGCTGGTCGAGAACAGCTATCGGGACGTGAACATCGCCTTCGCCAACGAGCTGAGCGTGATCGCGGACACGATGGGTATCGACGTGTGGGAAGTCATCCGGCTCGCTAATCGTCATCCGCGCGTGAATATCCTCCAGCCCGGGCCGGGCGTGGGAGGCCATTGCATCGCGGTGGACCCCTGGTTCCTCGTCCATGGCGACCCGACGAACAGCCGGATCATCCGCACCGCGCGCGAGGTTAACCTCGCTAAGACGGACTATGTGGTGGAGCAGGCCAGCCGACTCATTGACGATCATCCCGGCGCGCAGGTGGCCTGCCTCGGCCTCGCGTTCAAACCCAATATCGACGATTTCCGGGAAAGCCCCGCGCTCGAGGTCGCGCATCGGCTGGCGAAGCGTTATGGCGCCCGGATACGGCTCGTGGAGCCTTATGCGCAGGCGCTGCCGGCCGCTTTCGACGGCACCGGTGCCACGCTCATCGACATCGACGATGCCATCGAGACGTGCGGTGTCTTCGTCGCGCTGGTGGATCATGACGTCTTCAAGTCCGTGCCGCTCGACGAGCGGTCCGACAAGGCGGTCTACGATACCCGCGGCATGTGGCCAGACCAGCCGGCATCGGCAACGCCGCACATGGCCCTGCGCCGGGCGGGCTGACGCAAACGCCCTTTCAGCGAAGGGGAGGCCGCTCCGCCTGCGCGAGGCGCCGCCCTGCCGACAGCGTCTGCCCGATGAAGAGCAGCACGAAGATCGTGCCCACCGCGCCGACCACGAGATCAAAGCCAGTGACGGTGGCGTTGCGCGCCGGCCCGGACACCATCATCGCGATGGTCATGCCGATCAGGAGGAAGCGCAGTTCCGTCGGGCCCGCGATGCCGTAGGAAAGCTTGAACTCGCCCATGACACGGGCGGCGAGATAGGCGTGGATCGAGAGCAGCAGGTAGCCCGCGACGGCGAGCAGGGCGACATCCACCCGGACGAACGGGCTGAAGCCCATGCCGCCCAGGATCAGCAGCGTGACGATTCCGTCGCAGCTATGATCGATGAAATAGCCATAAGAGGGCCGCTCTATGCGCCGGTAACGGGCGAGGCTCCCGTCCATCGAATCCCCGAACCATTGCAGCACATAGCCGACGATGGCGAGCCACAGCCAGCCGACTCCGAGATTGCTCGCGGCATAGCCAACGAAGGTGGCCACGGCTCCGGCCACGCCCAGGGACGTCAGAACGTCTGGCGTCACCCATGGAGGCATGACCCTGCACAGCCAGTTGAGGAGCTTGCGCTCGGGCACCGCCAGGAGGTTTTTCTGAATCCTCTCGATCGGTTTTGCGGCAAGATTGGGCGGTGTCAGCATGTTTCTGCCCGCTGTCATAGAAGTGTCATTTCAAATGCGCCAGTGCGCTGATCGATTTAAGCGGCTTTTCATGGATATATGCTGCGGGAGCTGAGACGGAGCGAGCCAGCCGTCGGTGAACATGCCCATTGACCTGACCCCGGCCGGCGCATAGCGCGCGAGGCCATGACCGCGAAACCAGCGCCGTCCAAGGAGTCGGCGCGCCTGCGCCTTTACATGCTCAGCATTCTCCTCGACATCGTGGTGCTGGGGCTGGCGTTCGCATTGGCCAATTTTGCGGTACTGCATTCGCTCTGGGGAGAGCCCGGCAAGCCGCACGGCCTCATCATGTTCGCCATGATCGCGCCGGTCTATGCGCTTCTTGCCATCAATGGCGGCGTCTACGGCATCCGCATGATCGGCAATCCCCGGGCGAGCGCCGTCAAGGCGATCTGGAGCCTGGTCCAGGCGGCGATGCTGACGCTCATCATCATCTTCCTGGGCAAGATCGCCGAGCAGCTGTCACGCCTCACTTTTCTCGTGGGTCTGCTGCTTTCCGCCGGTGGGCTTTATGCAGCGCGCTATCTGATCGAGCGGATTGCCCTCCGGCTGGTGGGCGAGGTGCCGCACATCACGGTGCTGCTGGTCGATGGCGTCGAGACCGAGACGCCGCGCGAGGCGCACCGCATCGACGCGACTGCCATCGGCGTTGATCCCGCGCGCCGCGATGCCGGGATGGCCGAGCGACTCGCCGAAGGCATAGGCGGGGCGGAGCGGGTGGTCGTCGCCTGCCCGCCGGAGCGCATCGCCGACTGGCGCGTGGCGCTGACGGCGCTCTCCGCCAAGGGCGAGATCCTCGTGCCCGAAATGCGCCGCTTCGCGCCGGCGAAAGTGAGCGCGTTCGATGACCATCCGACCATCGTGGTGGCGGGCGGCCCGCTGCTGTTCCGGGACAGGCTGCTCAAGCGGCTGCTGGATCTCGCCATCTGCGCACCCGCCATCATTCTGCTGGGGCCGATCCTGATCGGCGCCGCCGTCGCGGTCCGGCTGTCCGGCCCGGGGCCGGTCTTCTTCCGGCAGCAGCGCCTCGGCAAGGATGCCCGGCCTTTCATGATCCTCAAGTTCCGCACCATGCACACGGCGCTCACGGACCAGTCCGCCGAGAAGCTGACCGAGAAGGACGATCCGCGCGTCACGCGGGTCGGCGCCTTCCTGCGTCGCAGCAGCATTGATGAGCTGCCGCAGCTCTTCAACGTGCTGAAGGGCGACATGAGCATTGTCGGGCCGCGTCCCCATGCGCCCGCCGCCAAGGCCGCCGACAGCCTCTACTGGGAAGTGGACGAGCGCTACTGGGCGCGGCACTGCATCAAGCCGGGCATGACCGGGCTGGCGCAGGTGCGCGGCCATCGCGGGCCGACGGACCGGCACGAAGACCTCATCAACCGGCTCCAGTCCGACCTCGAATATGTCACCAACTGGTCGATCTGGCGCGATCTTCGCATCATCGTGGCGACGCTCGGGGTGCTGGCGCATGATAATGCCTTCTGAGCGCGCGGACAGGGGAGGGCGGTCATGACGCTTCTCGACATGACTCTGCTGGCCATCGTCCTTCTCGCCGCCATCTTGCTGCTCTGGCCGTTCGTTTTCTATCCGCTCGTCCTGCGGCTGTTGCCCGCTCTCCCGGTCCGGATGGTGGAACAGGCAGAAGCGCCCAGCGCGTCGCTGCTGTTCTGCGCTTATGACGAGGCTGCGTCGCTGCCCGCCAAGATCGACAATCTGCGCACGCTCAAGGCGCGTTGCCCCGGGCTGGAAATTCTTGCCTTCGACGATGGCTCGTCGGACGGCACGGGCGAACTGCTGGCGCAGGCAGGCGATGTGCTGACGCTCGTGCGCGGCCCCGGGCGCAGTGGCAAGGCCCATGGAATGAAGCGGCTGGCGGCGATGGCGCGCGGCGACATCCTCATCTTCACCGACGCCAATGTGCTGCTGGCCGAGGACGCGATAGAGAAGCTGCTGCCTTATTATGACGATCCGGCAGTCGGCGGCGTGCTTGGATCGCTGCGCTACGAGGGCGCGGGGAGCAGCGCCTCGGCCTCGGTCGGCGCGCTCTACTGGCGGCTGGAGGAAATGCTCAAGGACCTCGAATCGCGGACCGGCAACGTGATGGGCGCGGATGGGTCTATCTTCTCGATCCGCCGCGATCTCTACCCGGATTTCCCGGACAGCGTGCTGGACGACCTGACAGTGTCCATGGCGGTCGTCTTCGCGGGCCGGCGGCTGGTCAAGGCGCGGGACGTGCTCGCACGCGAAATGATGGTGGCGCGGCGGGAGGACGAGTATCGCCGCAAGATTCGCATCGCCGCGCGAAGCTGGCATACGCATTGCCATCTGCGCTCCGGACTGGCGCGGATGAGCCGGCTCGACCGCTTCAAATATGGCTCGCGCAAGCTCGTGCGCTGGTTCGGCCTGCCGTGGATGGTGATCGGCGGCGCGGCGGCACTGCTGCTGGCCTGGCGGCTGGCCCCGCTCGCGGCGATCGCGCTTGGTGCGGCGGCGATCATGGGCCTGATGCTGGGTAGCATGATGCGGCGCGGGCCGCTCGCCGCGCTGATGGACCTGCTGCTCGCTTATGTCGCCACGTTCCGGGGCATCCGCATGGCGATGCGCGGCCAGACTTTCACGACCTGGACGCCCGCGAAATCGCGCGATTGAATTTACCGCCGGTTAGGCTCGCATTCGCGATTCTTCGCTGTATAGGCTGGCCGGATGATCACCACCCAGCGCGTCCTCAAGGCTGCCGGAAAGCACATCTCGCGCGCCGCATTGCGCGCCCGCGCGGCGCTGGGTGCGGGGCGCGACCGGCATTGTCCGGCCTGCCGCAGGGAGGTCGTCGGTTTCTTTCGATATGGCGCGGAAGCGGAGTGGGGCTGCATGGCATGCGGAGCCAGTCCGCGCGAGCGGCTGATGCATGCCTTGCTCGATGCCGGCATCATCACGATTCCGTCCGGCGGCGCCATCCTTCATTGCGCACCCAACGAGGGGAGCCTCGTCCAGCGCTTCTCCGCCGGCGCGGGTGACTATGTGCCCGCCGACATCGATCCCGCGCGCTATGACGTGCCGGACATGCAGCAGCTCGATCTCATGGCGATGGCCGACGAGAGCCGGTTCGACCGCATCTATGCCAGCCATGTGATGGAGCATGTGCCCGACGACGGGACCGTGCTGCGCAACCTGTTCCGCGCGTTGCGGCCGGGCGGCGAGGCATGGCTGCTGGTGCCCCTGTGGGAGAAGCCGAGCGAGGACGGGCCTGACGATCTGTCACCTCGCGAGCGCGAGCATCGCTTCGGCCAGTGGGACCA
The DNA here is from genome assembly GCF_000283515.1 of Sphingobium sp. SYK-6. Taxonomy (GTDB): domain Bacteria; phylum Pseudomonadota; class Alphaproteobacteria; order Sphingomonadales; family Sphingomonadaceae; genus Sphingobium; species Sphingobium lignivorans. The sequence continues at coordinate 2,285,368 of NC_015976.1, read as the reverse complement.
TGTGCGGCAATATGGGCGGGATTTTGCCGACCGCATTGCAGCGGCGGGCTTCCGCGTCGAACTGATCGATGCGCGGTCGCTTGCCCCCCAGCAAGTGCGCCGCATGGCCTTGGGCGACACGCTGTTCCGGGCCTCTCGCCCGGAATGATGGACATGGGGCGGTGATCGACAGCCTCGTCGCCCATTCCGGCCGGCTCGAGCGGCGCCCGGGATTGCTGGCGGCCGCCAAGCTCGCCAATGTCGCGCTGGCGATGGCGTGGGGCTTTGTCGTCACCTTCGTGTTCGTGCGGCTGTTGCCGATCGGGGAGTTCCGCGCCTTCCTGGTCCTCGTCGCCTTCACCAACTTCACCGTCTCGGCCGAGCTTGGTCTTTCCTCCATCGTCTACAGCCGGCTGCGCCGCGCCCGGGTCGCCGGGGAAGGGGACTTCCGCAACGAGGAGATCAGCGCGCTGGCCTGGACGATGACGGGGATCGTCCTGATCGGCGGCGCGCTGCTCGGGGTGGCCATGGCGACCGGTCTGGTCGAGACCGGTCGGCCGGTGCTGTTCCTCGCCTTCTATGGGGTGACTGCGGTCAATCTGCTCGCCGTGCTGGCCCGGCGCGCGCTGGCCGCGCTTGACCATAATCTGTGGTGGGAGATGCTGGACCTCGTCCGGCGCCTGAGCGGCATCGCGCTGCTGCTGGCGGCGCTCGGCGGCCTGCCGCTCCTCGATTCGGTGCTGATCCAGCTTGCCATCGCGCTGCTGATGCTCTGGCTCGGCGTTTCGACAGTGCACCGCACGCTTGGGATGCCGGCGGCCGCCTGGCTCGGCGTGGGGCGCGGGGCGGCGCATATCCGCCGGCATTATCTTGCGGATTTCAGCCGGACAGGGGCACTGACGCTGTTCGACGTCGCGGCCTATAACGCGCCTTATTTCACGATCGCGGCCGCCACGCAGGATCCGCGCCCGCTACTGCTGTTCGATTTCGCGTTCAAGCTCTCCCGCGCGCTCTCCGCGACCATCCGCGCGCTGACGGAAACGGCATTGCCGGGGCTCACCCGTGCGTGGTTCGCCCGCGACGAGGCGGCCCTGCGCGGCGGGATGCGCCGCTGGCTCATCCGCTCGCTCGGCATGACCGCAGCTGCGGTCATCGTGCTGCTGGCGGCGGGGCGCGGCCTCGCGGACCTGCTGTTCGATGGCCGGATGATACCGGCATGGATTGAACTGGGCGCGATCCTCGTGCTTCTCTGCGGTCTCGCGATGATGTGCGCTTCGATCTATCTCCAGAATGGCCTTGGCCGCTTCGGCGCGCTGGTGCCGCCATCCTTCCTCTTCCTGCTGGCGAGCCTGCTCAGCGTGCCGCTTGCGCTCGCTCTGGCGGATCGAACGGGCTGGAGCTTCGCCATGGCGTTCATCATTCTCTACGCGGCGGTTCACGTCGCGCTCGGATTCGTCCATGCGCGGATGCTGGCCGGCCTTCCTCGGGAGCAGCCGACATGAAAATCGCGATGGTCGACCAGTCGCTGTTCACGCCCCGCTATGATGACGGGCTGTGCGAAGGCCTTGCCGCGCGGGGTCATGAGGTCACGCTGCTCGGCCGGCCGATGCGCGAGACGGACGCGATCGTGCCCCGGCGCTACACTTATGTGCCGCGCTTCTTCCGCCTCGGCGAACGGCTGCGGCCGGTGTTGGGGGAAGGGCGGCCCGGGCAGGCGGTGAAGGCGGCGGACTATGCCTTTGATGCCCGTTTCGGATCGCTGGCGGCGTTGGACGGGGATGTCGCCCATTTCCAGTGGCTGCCCTTCGCCGCGGCGGACGGCGTGCTGCTCCGCCGCCTCGCGCCCCGGATGGCGCTGGTCCACACCGTGCACAATGCCACGCCTTTCCATGGCGATCGCATGGCGACCGTGCAGGCACGGGGCTATGGCGAGCTGCTCCGGCGCTTCGATGCGCTCATCGTGCATGGCGATGCGACACGCGAGGCGCTGCTGACGCAGGGCCATGACGACGGACGCATCCACACCGTGCCACACCCGCCGATGCGGCTGCGCGAGGCGCGTCCCGAAGATGTCGCGGCCGTACCCAAGCGGGACCTGCCGCGCATCCTCTTCTTCGGCACGATCCGGCCCTACAAGGGGCTCGACCTGCTGGTGCAGGCTTGCCTCACCTTGTGGCGCGACGGGCTCGAGTTCGAGCTGGCGCTGGCGGGCAAGCCTTTCATGCCGGTGGAGGCCTTTCTCGGCGCGATCCATGGCAGCGGCTTCGGAGAGCGGCTGATTACCGATCTCGGCTTTCTCACCGAGCAGCGGCTCGATGCGCATCTGCGCGCCGCCGACATCCTCGCCTTTCCCTATCGCGCCATCGATTCGAGCGGTGCCTTTCTTTCCGCGCTGCGCTATGGCGCGGCGATGGTGACCAGCGATGCGGGCATGTTCGGCGAATTGCCCGATGGCGTGGCTTCCCGCTTTCCGGCGGGCAATGCCGAGGCGTTGACCGTGGCGCTGCGCCAGCTTCTCACCGATGCGCGGCGGCGCAGGGAAGCGGGCGAGGCGGCCCGGGCCCATGGCGCTGCGCTGACGGGCTGGGATCAGGCGGCGGCGCAGACCGAGGCGGTCTATCAGGCCGCGCAGGCACGGTTCCGCGCACGCACGGGGGTACAGGCATGAGCCGCCTCGCGCGATATCGCCGGGAACTGCGCGATCGCTGGCTGGCGGTCCGCCTTGGCCTTGCCGGACGCCAGCACCAATATGGCGAGATCGTCGCGCTGCGGCGCTTCATCACGCATTTCGGAATCGACTGCGTGATCGATGTCGGCGCCAATGCGGGGCAATATGCGACGATGCTGCGGCGTGACGTTCGCTTCAGCGGGACAATCCTCTCCTTCGAGCCGAACCCGACGGTTTTCGCGGCGCTTGAAGACACCGCGCGGCGCGACCCGCGCTGGCATGTCCACAATATCGCCCTGTCCGACCGGGACGGCGAGGCCAGCTTCAACATCATGGCGGCGGATCAGTTCAGTTCGCTGAACGCGCCGGATGCGGGGCTCGAACCGATTTTTGCCGAGCGCAATCGGGTGGCGCGTAGCGTGCGCGTGCCATGCGCGCGACTGGAGACCATCCTGCCGGACCTGCCGGGCGCTCGCGATGCCCAAGCGATTCTCCTCAAGATGGATACGCAGGGGCATGATGCGGTCGTCATGGCCGGCGCGGCCGGGGTGCTGGACCGCATGAGCGGCGTGCAGACGGAGCTGGCGGTCCGTCCGCTCTATGAAGGCGCGACGGACTACCGGGCCATGATTGCCGTGCTGGCGGACGCGGGTTTCGTGCCCAATGCGATGTTCGCCAACAACAAGGGGCATTTCCCGCTGCTTGTCGAGCTGGACGGGCTGTTCGTGCGCGCGGCGCTGGCGCGGGACGGCAATGTTCCCCTCGTCTGAGGCAGCCTCGGTGGCGCGTCCGCGCGCACTGGCCATTGCTTTGCTGACCGGCGCGGTGCTGGCGCTCGCGCTCTCTTATGCAGGCTGGGCCTGGCATATCGAGGGGCGCCGGGCGCGCGGGCTCGCGGAGTATTTCTTCGCCCGGCAGGACATGTGGGTGCTCGACGCGCAGGCACTGGCGCTCGCCGCCCTCGCTGGCTGGGCCTGGCATTTGCGGGCGACCCCGGCCGGGCGCCCTGAGCGCCTGCCGGGCTGGACGATCGGGCTCGGCATCCTTCTCGCGGTGGCGTTGAGCTGGCTCGGTCGCTCGCTGGTGTTCCACGGCTACAGCCCCTCGCGTGACGAAGTGATGGTCGAGCTCGCCGGCGCCTATATCGCGCAGGGCCGGGTGGGCTGGCCGATCCCGCCGGAATGGCTGCCGTTCCGCCGCGCGATGATGCCGGAATTCTACAGCCCTTATGGCGCGGATACGCACTGGACCTCGATCTATCTGCCGGTCCATGCCGCCATCCGCGCGCTGTTCATCCGGCTTGGCAATGCCGATCTCGCGGCGCCGGCGGTCCTCGGCACGGGCCTCGTGGCGCTCTGGCACATCGCCCGCAAGCTGATGCCCGAGCGCCGGGACGCGGTGCTGGTGACCCTGTTGATGGCGCTCAGTTCCACCCAGCTGATCGCGACGGCGATGACGCCTTATGCGATGACCAGCCATTTCGCCTTCAACATGGTCTGGCTTGCGCTCGTGCTGCGCGGCGACAGGCTGGGCCATGGGCTTGCCGCTCTCGTCGCCTTGCTGGCGGCAGGGCTTCACCAGTGGCATTTCCCGCTGCTGTTCATCGGTCCCTTCATCCTGTGGATGGCCGCGAACCGGCGCTGGGGCGCGGGGGCATTCCATGCGCTGGCGATGCTGGCGATGATGATCCTGTGGGCGCGGCTCTGGCCGATGGTGCTGGTCGATCTGGTCGGCGCCCCGCCACGGAGCGACGTCCATCGCACCAACGGCATCACCGACAAGATCGCGAGCCTGTTCGGCCGGCTGGACAGCTGGCAACCGCTGCTGAACAATGCGCGGCTCATCGCGTGGAACAATCTCTTGCTACTGCCGCTGGCGGGACTCGCCTTGGTCGGCGTGCGCTGGCGGGGACTGAGGCGTTCCGTGCCGATCACGGTCCCGCTCGCCCTCGGCGTGGTCGCGGGGATGGGGCTGGCGCTCTATCAGGGCTATGGCTGGGGCTTCCGTTACATGCACGGGCAGATCGGGGCCCTCTGCCTGCTCGCCGGGCTCGGCTGGCGCGCCGTGATGCCAGTGGGCGCGCGGCAGATGGCGCTGGTCGTGGCCTCCTGTGCCGTCGCTCTGGTCTCGGGCGCCTGGCTCCTGCAGGATACGGAGCGCTATCTGCGGGGCTATGCGCGCACGATGGCGGCGATCCGCGACAGCGATGCCGATGTGGTGCTGGTCGACATGCGCGGCGGCTACTACATGACTGACCTCGTGCGGTTCGACGAGGGGCGGCTGGCCCGGCCGGCAGTGATGGCGCTGCAGATGCTGAGCGGCGCGCAGATCCGCACGCTTTGCGCCGGGCGCAGCATCGTGATCATGGATCGGGCGCAGTTCGGGGCACTGGGGGTGCACCCCGTCTCCCCTTATTTCCGGGGAAGCGAGCAGATCGAACAGCGCCGCGCCCTTCTCGACGGGATCGGTTGCGGCCGCCCGGTCATCGACGGGCCGGTCGGCGCCACGCGATAGGCGATTGCCCGCTCAGGCGGCCCGGATAGGGAGCCTCGGAACCGCGGAGCGCCGTCTCCGCATCGAAGACCGGCGCTCCTGGGCAATCACTTCACGAAGGCAGCGACGATCTCGAGCTTCACGTCATCGCTCACCATGGGGACGAGGAACTTCATGCCGAACTCGCTGCGCTTGATAGCGCCGGTCGCCGTGAAGCCGATATTCTCCTTGTTCCCCATGCCCATGCCCGCGCCATAGAATTTGGCGGCGAGAGTGACGGGCTTGGTGACACCGTTGAGCGTCAGGTTGCCGGTGATGGTGGCGCTCTGGCCATCCACCGCGACATTGGTGGAAACGAACCGTGCGTCGGCCGGGCTGGCGCCAAAGAAGTCGGCGGGCTTGCCACCTTCCGCTGGCTTGAGCAGATGCGCGGTGAGGCCAGTGCTGGCAGTCGTCACCTTGGAGACGGGAATGGTCACGTCGACCTTGGCGGCGCCGGGATTCTTGGGGTCGAATTGCAGCGTGCCGGTGACATCGCCAAAGATGCCGAAATAGGGCGTGAAGCCGAGATGATCGACTTCCCACTTCACCAGCGTGTGCCCGGCATCCGCCGTGTAGGTGCCGCCGGAAATGGCGGCGGGATCCGGCTTGCCGGGCTGCGCGATGAGCGCCCCGGCAATGCCGGTGAGCAGCAGGGCAGGGAGGGCGGCGTGAATGAGGCGCATGGTTCATGTCTCCTATTCGTTTCTGCCGGTTTTCATCACGGCGATGCATCAAGCATAAAGGGCATCGACGAGATGTCATCCCTTTGATTGCTTTGTCACAATGCTTCCCGCTCCCGGAGAAGCCGTTCGAAGAGATCGAGATAGTGCCCCGCAGACGTGCTTTGCCGGAGCGGCTCCAGCGCCTGCGCGGCCACTGTGGCATCCGGGCCGGCAATCGCCGCCTGACGCAGGATCGCCGCGGCAAGCGCATCGGGCGTGCCCTCCTCCACGACACGGCCAAGGCTCTCGTTCTTCAGGAATTCGCGCACGAAATGGGAGCAGGGCGTGGTGACGACGGGAAGGCCGAGCGCGGTCGCTTCCGGCACGACCCCTGGCACGCCTTCGAAGCGGGAGGCGACGAGCAGAAGGCGCGCGGAGGCCAGTGCGCCTTTCACATTGTCCGTATAGCCGGCGAGGGTGACGGTTTCCCGCAGGCCCAGTCGGGCAATCATCGCCCCGATCCGTGCGCGCTCGCCGCCATCGCCGTAGACATGGAGATGCACGGGGCGCCGGGCGGCGACCCGTTGCACTGTCCGCAGCGCGAGCGGAATGTCCTTCTGCGGCTCCAGCCGTCCGACCAGCGCGATCGTCAGCGTCTCAGATGCGGCGAGGGGTGGGCGGAAGATGAAATGCGTCAGCGGATCGTCATCGACATTCGGATTGAGGATGGTGCTCACCCGGTTATGGCCGAGCTGGAAGCGGGCTTCCTGGGCAAGTCCGTATGAAAGTGCCACAAACCAGTCGATGCCGGAGGTCGCAATGCGCAGCGCCGGGCGCGCGAGCCAGGTGAGGCGCGGATCCGACAGCGGCGGCATCAGCAGGGGATTGCTGATCTTCGCGACGATCGGCGTCCGGGGCAGGGCTGCGCGGAGCGGGCGGGCAAGCAGGTGATGATTGCCCGGAATGAAGATCAGATCGGGTGCGAGCTCTCGCGCAGGGTCCGCCATGTAACGCCCCAGCGAAAGACCGGAAAAGGCGGCACGGGGCCGCTCCGGCTCCAGGATGCGCACATCGACGCCCGCCGGCACCCGGCCGCGCATCGGTCCGTCGCTCGCCCCGACAAGGATCGTGACGCGATGTCCGCTTGCGCGCCAGCGTTCGGCGAGCCGCAGCGCGACGGCTTCGAGCCCGCCGCCGTGGAAATCTGGGAAGGGAATGAGGATGTGCAGGGGCCGCATGGCGCGTCCCCTGCACGGACCTCGATGGCCTCGTCAACCGGCGGTTTCCACCAGAAGCGCGGCCGGGAGCGCAGAGATCAGTTCTTTTCCTGATCCACCAGCTTGTTGGCGCCGATCCACGGCATCATGGCGCGCAGCTGCGAACCGGTCTGCTCGATCGGGTGAGCGGCTGCGGCCTTGCGGGCAGCCTTGAGTTCCGGCTGGCCGGCGCGGTTGTCGAGCACGAAGTTCTTGACGAACCGGCCCGACTGGATGTCCGCGAGCACGCGCTTCATCTCGGCCTTCGTTTCATCCGTGATGATGCGCGGGCCAGTGGTGATGTCACCATATTCGGCGGTGTTGGAGATCGAGTAGCGCATGTTGGCGATGCCGCCCTCATACAGCAGATCGACGATCAGCTTGGTCTCGTGCAGGCACTCGAAATAGGCCATTTCGGGCGCGTAGCCGGCCTCGACCAGCGTCTCGAAGCCGGCCTGGATGAGATGGGTGATGCCGCCGCACAGCACGGCCTGCTCGCCGAACAGATCGGTCTCGCACTCTTCCTTGAAGTTCGTCTCGATGATGCCCGAGCGGCCGCCGCCCACGCCGCTGGCGTAGGAGAGGGCGATGTCATGGGCATTGCCGGTCGCATCCTGATGCACGGCGATGAGGCAGGGCACGCCGCCGCCGCGCTTGTATTCGCTGCGCACGGTGTGGCCGGGGCCCTTCGGCGCGATCATGATGACGTCGATGTCCGCCGGCGGCTCGATCAGGCCGAAATGGACATTGAGGCCATGGGCGAAGGCAAGCGCGGCGCCCGGGCGCAGATTGCCCTTGATGTCATTCTCGTAGATCGCGGCCTGGTGCTCGTCCGGCGCGAGGATCATGAGCACGTCCGCCCACTTCGCCGCGTCGGCATTGGCCATCACCTTGAAGCCGGCGCCTTCCGCCTTCTTCGCGCTGGCCGAGCCGGGACGCAGGGCGATGGCAACTTCGGCAACGCCGGAATCGCGCAGGTTCTGCGCATGGGCATGGCCCTGGCTGCCATAACCGAGGATGGCGACCTTCTTGCCCTTGATGAGCCCGATATCGGCGTCGCGATCATAGAAAACACGCATTCCCAAACCCTTCTCTTCTCAGATCGTCATGCTGAACCTGTTTCAGCACGTATGTGATGGAAGCACCGCCGGCCTTGCGGCGGCGCCATGGAACTTGGCCCCGTTCAGGCCGCGAGGCCGCGCAGCATGCCGACCACGCCGGTCCGCCCGACCTCGACCAGCCCCAGCTCGCGCATGAGGCCCACGAAGGTGTCGACCTTGCTGGTCGGCCCGGTGATCTCGAACACGAAGCTGTCGAGCGTCGTGTCGACGACCTTGGCGCGGAACACGTCCGCCAGCCGCAGTGCCTCGATGCGGGCATCGCCGGTGCCGGCGACCTTGACCAGCGCCAGCTCGCGCTCGACGAAGGGGCCGATCTCGGTCAGGTCGGTGACCTGGTGGACCGGCACGAGTCGCTCGAGCTGCGCGATGATCTGGTCGATCACGCGAGGCGGGCCGTTGGTCACGATGGTGACCCGGCTGATCTTGTGGTCCTCGCTCACGTCGGCGACGGTGAGGCTCTCGATATTGTAGCCACGCGCGGAAAAGAGGCCCGAAATCCGCGAGAGGATACCGGCCTCATTGTCGACCATGACGGAGAGCACGTGTCGCTCGCTGTCTTCCTGCCGGATGTGCATCTGTTGAAGTCCTTGTCAAAAATCCGTGGAGGCGGGGGCTTCATCCGGCGCGGGAGGCGCCAGCGAGAGCATGCCCGCCATCGAAAAATGCCAGCCGTCCATCGTTCTGTGGGCAATGCGAACGGGCTGTCCCACGATGCTGTCGAAGACGCGCGTCAGGCGCTCCCCCACATAGCGCGGTGCCACCAGCACGACCCTGTAGTCCTTCTCGTTGAAGCAGAAGCTACTTTCCAGATCGATCACCCACTCGTCCGCTTCCTCGTCCTCGCAGTCCGGCGTGGTGCCGAACAGGTCGGCACTCTCGTTCCACCGCTCGAAATCGAACGGCTCGCTGACATGGAGGCGGAAGCGGACCGGCTCGCCCATCAGACCAAGGCCTTGGCCTCGTCGTCCATGGTGCCCGAGACCTGGCTGGGATCGAGCAGCATGTCGATGTGCGCCGCACCCGATGGAATCATCGGGAAGCAGTTGGAAAGCTTCGCCACGCGGCAATCGACGATCACCGGCCCGGGCGTGTCGATCATCGCCCGGATGCCCGGCACCAGCTGGTCCGGCGTCTCGATGCGGATGCCCGTGGCGCCATAGGCTTCGGCCAGCTTCACGAAATCGGGCAGGCTGTCGGAATAGCTATGCGAGTAGCGGCTCTCATAAGTGAGTTCCTGCCACTGGCGCACCATGCCCATATATTCGTTGTTCAGGATGAAGATCTTCACCGGCAGGCGATACTGGATCGCGGTGCCGAGTTCCTGGATGTTCATCTGGATCGAGGCATCGCCGGCGATGTCGATCACGAGCGCGTCGGGATTGCCCAGTTGCGCGCCGATCGCGGCGGGAAAGCCATAGCCCATGGTGCCGAGACCACCGGACGTCAGCCACTTGTTGGGGCTGTCGAAGTGGAAATGCTGGGCCGCCCACATCTGGTGCTGACCGACTTCGGTAGTGATGATGACGTCACGGTCGCGCGTCGCACGGAAAAGCTCGGCGATCGCGCGCTGGGGCATGATCTCGTCCCCGCCCTCGACATAATCGAGGGACTTGCGCGCGCGCCAGCCTTCGATCCGGGCCCACCATTCGGCGAGATCGGGCTGCTGGAAGCCGCGCGCCTTCAGCCCCGCCATGATCGCCTCGATCGCGCGGCCGACATCGCCGACCACCGGCACGTCCACTTGCACGGTCTTGTTGATCGAGCTGCGATCGATGTCGACATGGACCTTCTTGCTGTGCGGTGCGAAGGCATCGAGCCGGCCGGTCACGCGATCGTCGAAACGCGCGCCGAGGCAGAGGATGAGGTCGGCCTTGTTCATGGCCCAGTTGGCTTCATAGGTGCCGTGCATGCCCAGCATCCCCAGCCACTGCCGCGAGGAGGCGGGGAAGGCGCCCAGGCCCATCAGCGTGGAGGTGACCGGCGCGCCGGTGAGCTCGGCAAGGGCGCGCAGGGAGAGACTCGCGCCGGGGCCGCTGTTGATGATGCCGCCGCCCGTGTAAAGGATCGGGCGCTCCGCCTTCATGATGAGATCGACGGTCTGCTCGATGACCGAGGCATCGGGCTCGATTTGCGGGCGATAGCTCGGATGCGCGTTCAGCACCGGCTTTTCATAAGCCGCCGTCGCGACCTGCACGTCCTTGGGAATGTCGATGACGACCGGGCCGGGACGGCCCGAAGTCGCGATATGGAAAGCCTCGTGCACCACGCGGGCCAGATTGCCCGGATCCTTCACGAGATAATTATGCTTGGTGCAATGGCGCGTCAGGCCGACCGTATCGGCTTCCTGGAAAGCGTCCGTGCCGATGAGATGCGTTGCGACCTGCCCGGTGATGACCACGATCGGGATCGAATCCAGCAGGGCATCGGTGATCCCGGTGATGGCATTCGTCGCGCCCGGACCCGACGTGACCAGCACGACACCCGGCTTGCCGGTGGAACGCGCATAGCCTTCCGCCGCGTGCGCCGCCGCCTGCTCGTGACGGACGAGCACATGGTTGATCGCCGTATGACCGAAGATGGTATCATAAATGGGTAGTACAGCGCCGCCCGGATAGCCGAAGACCGTATCGACCCCGAGGTCGATCAGGCACTGGACCAGGATTTCGGCGCCGCTCTTCTCGGCCACGGGACATGCTCCTTTGAAATGATGGCCGCGCCATGGTCCAAAGCCATGGCGCTGGCAAGGCTGGTGCCACTATGGATCATAAAATGTCATGTCAAGTAAAAACAGTGTATCAAAATTACGTTTTGAGCCTCACTTTAATCATATCATGGCGCATCGTTCAGGCATGCGAATGGCAGCGCGGGCAGGCAAACAAAAAGGACGGCGCGGGCCATGCCGCGCCGTCCCCATGTTTCTCTGCTTCGGCCGGGAAGGCCGGGCCGGCTCAGGCCAGAGCAGTCCGCATCTTCTTGCCGCGCATCGCGGAGCCGACGAGGCCGAAGCCGGCAAGCAGCATGGCCCAGGTCGCGGGCTCCGGAACCGCCGGCGGCGGCGGGGGCGGCGGCGGCGGGAAGCTGCCGTTGAAGCCGTAATTATGCACTTCGCCATATTGGGTGAACGAGCCGACGGCGACGTTCCCATCGATATTGTTGCTGGCGAGCGTGAGATGGGCGTTCGGCGCAAGGACGGAGCCGACGAACTGGCTGCCGCTGAACGTCACTTCCTCGCCGAGGAAGTTCCAGACCACCTGCTGGGCGAACGTCATCGCGCCGCCAAGGAAGTTCGCATTGAGATTGACTGCCGCGCTGCCGTCCACGTTGATGACGATGGGATCGGCGCCCACGCCGGCGAAATCATATTTGATTTGGCCGATGCTGTTCAACTCCGCAGCGGTGAGCGAAATGACCGAGAAGCCATTGTCCCCGGCCACGCCGGTGAGCGTCAGCAGGTTGCCGGCGATGGAATAGCTGCTCGGGTTCGCCGGGACCGAGAGGCTCGCCAGCGAGGACGACAGGGCTGCCAGATCGGCTCCCAGCGTGGTGAAGATGCCGGTATGGGCACCCACGTCGCTCGCGTTGAAATCGATGCCCTGGCTCGCCTGGATGAGCGGATGGCCGCTATTGGCGTTGCCATTGTACGTGCCGCCGATGCGGACGGACGGCGCGTTGTTCGCGGCGATGCTGGCATTCACATTGCGCCCGACGCTGATCGTGTCCCCGGTGGTCACGTTCATGTTGGTGGTCGAGAAATTGCCGCCGACGACGAGCGTCTGCTTCGAGCCATTGAGCGTGAGCGTGCCGCTCGTGCTGTTGCCGCCGATGACCGCGCTCGGGCCGGTGGCAAGCGGGCTGCCGCCGTTGGAGCCATTGTTGATCGTGAGGCCGGACAGGAGATTGTCGCCCCGGATGACGATGGTCGGCGTTTCGACCGGCGTGTTCGAACCGCCGCCGCCACCGGCGCCCACCACGCCGTTGCCGCCCTTGGCATTGCCGCCGACAAGCACCTTGCCGTCGACATGGCTGTTGGTCGTCCAGTCTCCGAGCGTGATCAGATTATACTGGGAGAAGGCCTCGAGGCCCGCGGCGGCATCGCCGGCGGCGAGCGCCGGGGAACCCAGCGTGGCGGCCAGCATGGCCATAGCGATAGCTTTGAAGGAACGACGCATGAAGCCTCCTCATCGTCAAGAATAGATCCAGCGGGGCTGATAGGCGTGGGGCGCAAAAGGTTGAAGGTGTTTAACCATGATCTTTCGGCTGCCCGGGCATGCCGATGTCCCATATGGAGAATTCCGCGCGGCTTTCCGGATCGGTGACGCGGCCGGGCCCCCTCCGGCGAACTCTCAAAGGATCGCGAGATCCTCCATGCCTGTGATCTCGTCGGGCGCGCGCATGGTCCAGTCGCGCTGGCGGTTGCGCGCCCATGTCGTCTGGCGCTTCTGATAGGCGCGCGTGAGCGTGAAGATGGCGGCATGCGCTTCCTCGGGCGTGGTGCGCCCAGCCAGCATGTCCGCGATCTCCCGGACGCCCAGTGCCCGCAGCACGGGGCGATCGGCTGGCAGATCGCGCCCCATCAGCGCGGCCACTTCCTCCACCGCGCCACCTTTCAGCATCTCGTCGAGTCGCTGCGCCGCGCGCGCATGGAGCACATCACGCGGCAGCATGACGACAGCGGCGCGGACCGGCATCCGCCCGATGATGCCGCCCTCGCGGTGCTTCTGCCATTCCGCCAGCGGGCGGCCGGTGGAACGCACGACTTCGAGCGCGCGCGCGACGCGTGTCGTGTCGCTCGGGCGCAGGCGAGCGGCGGCTTCGGGATCCTCCCGGGCGAGCAGGGGCCAGCTCTGCGAGACCGGCATGGCGCGCACAGCGGCACGGATCACCGGGTCGATTTCCGGCACCGGCGCGATCCCGCGCAGCAGCGTGTCGAGATAGAGCCCGGTTCCACCCACAAGGATCGCGGGCCGGCCCTGCGCATGCGCCGCATCGATCTGCGCGCGCGCTTCGCTCGCCCATCGCGCGGCCGAATAATCTTCCAGCCCGTCGACATGGCCGAACAGCCGGTGCTCCGCCCGGGCAAGGTCGGCTGCGGGCGGGCGAGCGGTGAGCACGGCAAGATCGGCATAGACCTGGCTTGCATCGGCATTCACGATCACGCCGCCGGTCGCTTCGGCGAGGCGCAGCGCGACTGCGCTCTTGCCGCTGGCCGTCGGCCCGGCAATAAGCGCGACCGGCGGCCGCTCCGGGTCGTGCAAGACGGAATTCTCAATGGCTGACGGCATGGACATGATCGCGACCTTAGTCGCGCATGAGGGACTTGGGCAGGGGGTGGTGGACCGCGCGCGCGAGGCGCTGGTGGCTGCCGGGCTGGAAACCGCGCCGCCGGTGTGGATCGACGAGGGTGAAGCGGTCGATATCGCCTTCAGCGGTGACCGCGCGCTGGCCCGCTCGGCGATCGAGGCGCTGGCGCTGCCCGCCGATCTCTTCGTGCTCGCCCAGGCCAATCGCGATTGCCGCCTGTTCATCGCGGACATGGACTCCACGATGATCACCATCGAGTGCATCGACGAACTGGCGGATTATGCAGGGCTCAAGCCGCAGATCGCCGAAGTGACGGAGCGGGCGATGCGTGGCGAACTTGATTTCGCCGAAGCGCTGGCGGGGCGAGTCGCCTTGCTCAAGGGACTGGACGAAGCTGTGCTGGACCAGTGCCGCGAAGAGCGGGTGCGGCTGATGCCCGGCGGGCGCGCATTGGTGCGCACTCTCGTCGCGCGCGGGGCATGCACGATCCTGGTGTCCGGTGGCTTCGTGCCCTTTGCCGGGCCAGTGAGCGCGGCGATCGGCTTTCATCGGCAGGTCGCGAATATCCTGCATGTCGCGGACGGCAAGCTGGCGGGCACGGTGGAGCAGCCGATCGTGGATGCGGCGCGCAAGCGGGCCGAGCTGCTTGGCGCCATCGATGCACTCGGCATCAGCCCCGCCCAGTCGATCGCCATCGGTGACGGCGCGAACGACATCCCAATGATCGAGGCCGCCGGGCTGGGTGTGGCCTATCATGCCAAGCCGCGCACACGGGCCGCCGCCGATGTCGCGATCGATCGGGGCGATCTTAGCACCCTGCTGCATGCGCTCGGTATTCCTCGCGCGCAGTGGATGGACGACTGACGCCAGCGGATGCAGGCGCCGGGCCGGAAGCGATCGATCTTCTACTGGCTGGTCGCCATGCAGGGCGTCCCGGTCGGGCGTATCCGCTCGCAAAGGGCCCGGGCATCGGCGGCATTGTCCAGCGGACCGACCAGCAGCCGGGTGAAGCCATTTGCTGCGATGAACGCTGGCTGGAAGCCCGAAAGGGCAGGGACCTTCTTGCCGAGCGAGGCCCACAGCGCCTGTGCGCGGCCTTGCTCCTTGAAAGCACCGAGCTGGACACGCCAGCGTCCCGAGGCTGATGGACGCGGCATTGGGCGAACGCTCGCGGGTGCCGGGGAGGGCGTGGCCTTGGCAGGCTTTGGGGTCGGCGTCGCTGATGCGGCCGTAACTTGGGGAGCCGGTGCGGGAGTGGGACGGACAGGCGCCTGCACGGATGCGGGCATCGTCGCTGCGCGATCCGTGCGCGCTTTGGCCGCAGGCGCCGGGACAGGCGTGGAGGCTTGGGCAATGCGCGATGACGGCGCGACCGCCACGGGCCGGACAGTCGGCGCCTCTTGTGACACTTCGCCGGACGCCATGGACGCTGCCATGGCCAGTCCCTCCGTTCGCTGCGCCTCAGGAATATAGCGATCCATCTCGGCAAGGCTGGCGGTAGCCTGACCGATGCCGGCGCGCGCCGCGCTCGTCATCAGCGCATAGGCTTTCACCCAGTCGCGCGGGGCCAAGTCGCCATTGAACAGGGCCGTTCCGTAGACATATTGCGCACGCGGCTCGCCGCGCTCGGCCGATGCCTTGATATAGGCGATGGCGTCTTCCCGGCGCCCCTGCTGGAAGAGCAGCAGGCCATAATTGTCGGCAGCTTTCTGATGGCCCCGTTCGGCCGCCTTGCGATACCATTCGAGCGCCACGGGCAGATCCACCGGCACGCCCCGGCCGAGCTTGTAGGCCTGCCCCAGATTGAACTGCGCATCGGCATTGCCGCCGATCGCTTCCGGCCGCCATTGTTCGACGGCGCGGACGTAGTCGCCCTGGTTCCAGGCATCGACGCCCGTCTTGACGCTGGCCTGGAGGGCGGCGCCCGACATCAGGAGGCCGGTCAGGATGATGGTGGCGCTGATCGATCTCATGCTCATGACTCCGGGGCGGCGCGGGCCGAAACGGGGTCAACCCTAGCGGCTTGTGGTTAATCAAATCCTAGGGCTGATCGCTGCCCTCGTGCCCCGACGCGACCTTCCCGGACGGACCTGCCCTCGCGAAACGGCGGATTTAACCGAATTTTAGGGCGCCTCATGAGAGCTTGCCGCTTCCGGCGGATGAACGACCAGGGGAAATCTGTGAGAATCTTGGCACTTGCGTCCCAGAAGGGCGGTTCGGGCAAGACGACCTTGTCCGGGCATCTCGCTGTCCAGGCCCAGCGCGCGGGCGCCGGGCCGGTCGTACTCATCGATATCGATCCGCAGGGCTCGCTCGCCGACTGGTGGAACGAGCGCACCGAGGAATTCCCCGCCTTTGCCCAGACGACGGTGGCCCGCCTTGCATCGGACCTCGAACTGTTGCGCCAGCAGGGCTTCAAGCTCGCCGTTATCGATACGCCGCCCGCCATCACCATGGCCATCCAGAGCGTGATCGGCGTGGCCGAACTGATCGTCGTGCCGACGCGCCCCAGCCCGCATGACCTGCGTGCCGTGGGCGCCACGGTCGACCTGTGCGAACGTGCGGGCAAACCCCTGATCTTCGTCGTGAATGCCGCGACGCCGAAGGCGCGCATCACGTCCGAAGCGGCCATTGCCCTTTCCCAGCACGGCACGGTCGCCCCCGTCACCGTTCATCACCGCACCGATTTCGCCTCCTCGATGATCGACGGGCGGACAGTCATGGACTTCGACGCCAATGGCAAATCCGCCAGGGAAATCGAGGCCCTGTGGACCTATGTCGCGGACCGGCTGGAGCGCAACTTCCGCCGCACCGTCTTCTCGTCGGGGCACCCCACGACCATGATCCGCCACCAGGGCGGCTTTGGCAGAAGGATCGTCAACTGATGAGCGGCTCCGAGAATTCCATGCCCGAGCCGCGCCCCGCTGCCTCGCTGACCGCCGGCCTGCTGGCCCGGCGCGGCACCGCACGCCCGGCGATGCGCCGCCCGACCCTGGGCGGCCTGCACGCGCCGCTCCCGACGAACGATGATCTCGGGTGGAACGACATGGGCGAGCCCGACTGTCCCGAGGCGGAGATCGCGCTGCCAACCGGCCCGGAGACCGCGCAGGCGACTGAAGAGGAGGCCGCGCGCACGCCCGATGACAGCATGACGGCCGAATGCGCTTCCGCCGTGCCTGCTGCCGAGGCGCTCGCGCCAGCCCCGCCGATGCCGATCTCGCCGATCGAGGAGCAGCTTCAGGCGCTCGCGAAGCGGATCAATGCCCGGACCGCGCCGCGCAAGGCCGAGAGCCGGAGCCCGGCCAAGTTGACGGAAGCGGCGCGCAAGGCGGCCTTCACGCTGCGCATCGACCAGGAACGGCATTTGCGCCTGCGCCTGCTGAGCGCGGTCAGCAACCGCTCGGCACAGCAGTTGCTCATCGAGGCACTCGATACGCTCATCACCGAAAACGAGCAGCTCAACGCACTTGCCCGGCAGGTCGAGGCCCGCCGTACGGCCTCGCGCGGCAAATAAGGAATCAATGGTCATGGCGAAACGGACCTTCTCGATCATGCTGGCTTCCGGGGCGATCCTCGGATCATCCATGGTTGGCTGCAGCGGGGCAGGGCGGGATCATCGCCCGGCGATCAGCGCGGCCCAGGCGCCGACGCTTGGCGCGCGCGTCGAGCAGGCGCTGGCCGGCAAGGATTATGCCCGCGCGCTGCTGCAGGCCGAGGCGCTGGTGGCCGCCGCACCGCAGGACGGGGACGCCCGGGCCCTGCTTGGCCGGGCCTATCTCGCCAACGGGCGCTATCTTTCCGCGCGGACTGCGTTCAGCGACGCGATGACGCTGGGCAACCGCGATGTGCGCACGATCATCAGCCTTGCGCTGACGCAGGCCGGACTCGGCGATGACGCAGCCGCCCGGGCATTGCTCGCGGACCATGCCGGCTCTCTGCCTGCTGCCGATTATGGGCTCGCCATGGCCATGGCCGGGGACGTGCGCGAGGGCGCCCGCGCCCTGCTTGCAGCGAGCCGTGAGCCGGATGCGACGGCGCAGACTCGCCAGAATCTGGCTTATGCCCTTGCGCTCGGTGGCGCGTGGGGACAGGCGCGACTCGTTGCCGGCCAGGACCTGCCCGCGCGCGAGGCCGAGCAGCGTATTGCCCAATGGTCCCGCATTTCTGAAGGCGAAGAGAAGGGCGCGCGCGTTCATGCGATGATCGGCGTCGTTCCGCGCGCCGACGATGCCGGCCAGCCCGAACGCCTCGCGCTGCGCGGGACCGGCGAGACCCCCGCGCGGATGGCGGCGCTCGCCGACCCGGTCGCGCAGGCGCGCGCCGAGCTTTCCATGGCGTCGGCCGAACCGGCCGCGGCGCCGGCAGCCGAACCCGTGGCCATGGCTGCCGCGGAACCCAAGCCCGCTTCGCCCGATACGCTCGCACTGGCCGCTGCCTTCGGATCCGGCAACGAAGCGGCGTCGCCGATGATCCAAGCACCGGCCGACCCGATGCGTCGCGCGGTCCGGGATGCGTTCCAGCGGTCCGGCGGCTCGGATGCGCAGACACTTGTCGCGCGCACCGGCATGAGCCGCGTTGCCCGTCTGGTCGCGCCGGTCGCCGACGAGCGCGCAAGTGACTGGGTCGTCCAGCTTGGCGCTTACGACAATGAAGCGGTGGCGCGGGAAAAGTGGGCGAAGCTGAGCCGCACGCGCGACGCTGTCGGCGGCTTCAACGAGGTCCACAGCGAAGTCACGCTGAACGGTCGCGCCTTTCATCGCCTCGCCATTCGCGGCTTTGGCGATCGTGCCTCGGCGGTGACGCTGTGCAATTCCCTCCGTGCCTCGGGCCAGCCCTGCTTCGTGCGTCTCGACGATACGGACAGCACCCGAATGGCCCGTGCCCGGGCAAAGGGAGAGGACAGCAGGGTCGCTTCCGCGAAACAGGCAGCCGGGTCGTCCCGCCTCGCTGCGGCGCGCTGAGAGCGCCGCCCAGGCGGCGTAGATGAACACCGGCGGTCTGCTCGGGAGCGGTATGCGATCTGGCACATCGTCATTTCCCGCGTTGGCACCTCGTCATCTCGGCATGCGTGGGGCTCCAGTTGAAACCTGGCCTCCGACGAGCGCCGGAAGAGGGTCGCTATCTCTGGCGGCCCGGTGTCGGTCGTGCTCCCGCTTCCATCCCTCTCAGCCTTGCTTTTCCGCTGTCCTACACCCCTGCCGCCATGGCAGCCCTGCCGGACGCCTCTTTCGGGCGACAAGTGACAGGGACAGGTAATGCATGCTTCTCTTGCGGGAAGGCTTTCATTGTCCGGTCGGGCCGTACAGGCTCGCCCGGACAAGCTACGGCATCCATCTCATCGAAAGTTCACGGAAGCGGAAGTTGACGGAGACGTGTCGTCAACTTTGTAAACTTCCAGAGCGCAGCGCCGCGTTGCACCGGCATCGCCAGGCCCTCGCGCCGTCCATCGCTTCCGTCTGATCGTCGTGGCACCCGTCTCGCCACGGCTCCGCGAATCAAATGGCCGAGCAGGCGCTCAAGCCCGCTTGCGCTGCACGTTTCGGTCAGCTGACCTTTGGAAGCCCGGACCGGCGAGTCAGCGGATCTCGCCGCCCTTCAGGATCATCCTGGCCCGGCCCTGCACGGGGAGCCTGTCGAAGGGCGTGTTGCCGGCGGCGGCCGCCATCTTGCCGGAATCGACGATCCACGGCGTGTCCGGATCGATGAGGATGATGTCCGCCGGGGCGCCCGGCGCGAGGCGGCCCGCATCGAGGCCAAGCAGGCGCGCCGGGTTGGTCGCCAGCAGCGTCATCATGCGCGCCTCGCTGATCTTGCCTTCGCGCACGAGGTTGAGGGAGAGGGGAAGCAGCGTTTCCGCCCCCGCGACGCCCGGCGCGGCATCCGCGAACGGGAGGCGCTTGTCCTCCGGCCCGCGCGGATCATGGCCGGAGCAGAGAATGTCGATGGTCCCGTCCGCGACGGCGGCGATCGCGGCAAGGCGCTCGCTTTCGTCCCGCAAGGGCGGGGACATGCGCGCGAAGGTGCGAAAATCGCTCACCGCCTGATCGTTGAGGAAAAGATAGGACGGCGTGATGCCGCAAGTGACCGGCAGTCCTTCCGCCTTGGCCGCCCGCACGAGATCGAACCCGGCCGCCGTGGTGACGATGCGGATGTGCAGACGTGCGCCGGTCTCCCGGGCGAGCGCGATGTCGCGCGCGATGGCGATCGCTTCCGCGCAGGCCGGAGCGCTGGCGAGGCCGAGCCGCGAGGCCGTCTCACCGTCGGTCGCCACCGCATTTGCCGTCAGGCCTCCGTCTTCGGCATGCGTGATGACCGTGAGGTCCAGCGCAGCGGCGTAGCGCAGCACGCGCAGCATGACGCCCGAATCCGCGATCCAGCTCCGACCGGTCGCGATGGCCCGTGCGCCCGCGGCCTTCATCAGGCCCATTTCGGCGAGTTCGCGTCCTTCCAGGCCCCGCGTCGCGGCACCGAGCGGATGAACCCAGAAATCTGGCTTGCCCGCGCGCGCGGCATGCTGGACGAGCCCGGGGTCATCCAGCACGGGCGACTGGTCCGGCATCAGCGCCGCGCGGGTGATGCCGGAGAAATGAAAGGCCGGCTTGTCGGTGCGGAACACGCCGATATCGATGATGCCGGGCGCCACGATCATGCCGCGCGCATCGATGATCGCGGCGTCGGCCGGCACGTCGGACACGCCGATCGCCTCGATCCTGTCGTCCCGGATGATGACAGCGCCGGACGACAGCGCGGAGGCGGCAGGATCGCAGATCCGGCCATTGACGATCGCGGTCAGGCCCATCCCGCTACTCCCCTCGCGCTGCGTGTCAGGACGTCGAGACAGGCCATGCGCACGGCCACGCCCATTTCCACCTGCTCGGTGATGGCGGAATGCGCGCCGTCCGCGACCCCGCTGGTGATCTCCACGCCGCGGTTCATGGGCCCCGGATGCATGACGAGCACATCGGGCTTGGCGCGTTTCAGTCGCTCGGGCGTGAGGCCGTAAAGCATATGGAACTCGCGGGACGAGGGAATGAAGCCGCCATCCATCCGCTCGTTCTGGACGCGCAGGGCCATGGCCACGTCCGCGCCTTCAAGGGCGGCGTCGAAATCGGTGAACGGCGTCACCCGGTAGCGCTCGATCCCCGGCGGCATCAGCGTGGGCGGCGCGCAGATGCGCACCTGCGCGCCCAGCGCGGTCAGGCAGAGCATGTTCGAGCGTGCGACCCGGCTGTGCAGGATGTCGCCGCAGATGGTGACGATCAGTCCCTCGAAGCTGCCCTTGTGCCGACGGATGGTCAGCGCGTCGAGCAGGGCCTGCGTCGGGTGCTCGTGCCGTCCGTCTCCGGCATTGAGCACCGGGCAGTCCACCTTGTCCGCAATGAGTTGCACGGCGCCAGAACTCATGTGGCGGATCACCATGACGCCGGCGCGCATGGAGTTCAGCGTCACGGCGGTGTCGATCAGCGTTTCGCCCTTCTTCACGCTGGACTGGGCGGCATGCATGTTCACCACGTCGGCACCGAGCCGCTTGCCCGCCACCTCGAAGGAAAGCAGCGTGCGCGTGCTGGCCTCGAAGAAGGCGTTCATCTGCGTGAGTCCGGCAAGCCGGCCATCAAGCTTGCGCGTATCCGCCCGATTGAGCGCTGCCCAATGCTCGGCTTCGTCAAGCAGGAAGCGGATTTCATGGGGCGCCAGGCTGGCGATTCCCAGGAGATGCCGGTGCGGGAAACTGGCCCGCCCGACAAGGCCGGTGGAGGGGGAGGGTGACACTGTCATCAAAGCCCCCCGATAGAGAGGGGAAAGGCCGGACTCAAGGGCGCATGTCGATCAGCATGAGGATGATCGCCTGCGCCACGGCGATCATGAAGAAGGCAGCCGAGAAGCTGGTCTTGCGCGTCTTGTGGCGAAACAGACGCATCCCCGCCCAGCCGCCGATCGTGCCGCCCAGCGCGACAAGCAGCAGCAGGTCGCGCTCGGGCACCCGCCGCATCCCGGCAACCGCCCGCGCCTTGTCGAAGCGGAAGGTAGCGAGCGTCACGAGATTGATGGCGGCGATGTAGAGCCAGAGAGCGGTGGTGGGCATGCTGGCTGCCCTTAGCATTTTCGGATCGGGTGGAAACAGAGATGCTGTGTGCGGCAAGGCATGAAGACTCACGACCAGGGAGTCCGCACATTGCAAGAGGTGCATCGGGACGAGCCGATATCGCCGTTTCGCCGGGAATCGCCCTGCCCGAGACAGGGCGATTCCCGGCGTCCGGGTTATTCAGGGTTGCCGAACGCCAATCCCGCTAGGCGTAGCTTAACCCGTCGATGGCGCCCTGCAGGATCAGTGCGGCGGCATGCGCGTCGATCTTCTCCGCGCGGCGTGCGCGGCTCATGTCCTGCGCGATCATGGCGCGCTCGGCTGCGACGGTGGACCAGCGCTCGTCCCACAGGAGGATGGGCAGGCCCAGTACCGCGATGTTGCGGGCAAAGGCACGCGCGGCCTGGCTGCGGGGGCTTTCGCTGCCGTCCATGTTGAGGGGCAGCCCGATGACGAGCCCCTTGACCGACTGCTGCGCCACGAATGCGGCAAGCACGGCCTTGTCCGCCGTGAACTTGCCGCGCTTGTGGGTGTGCGCCGGGCTGGCAATGCTCCAGCCGGCATCGCACAGGGCGAGGCCGATGGTCTGAGTGCCCAGATCAAGCCCCAGCAGGCGCCCGCCATTCGGCAGCGCGGCAAGGAAGACCGCCTTGTCGGTGGTGATCAGCGCGTCGCTTGCCATGCCGCCAGCCGCCGCATCGCATCCGCGCGGACATTCGCCCAGAAGAGCTGATAATCATAGACGTGGTAATTGTTGCCCGGCAGCACGAAGCTGCCCATCTTCGGCGCGCTGTCGAGGATCAGGAAACCGCGCCCCTCGCACCGCGCGCCCACGCCGCCGGGTGGCATCAGCTGGGTGCTGGCGGCGTTGCCATCGCCCATGAGCGATCCGAGATTGGCATCGGCCGGTGCATCCGGAGCAGCGCCGCCGTTCAGCGGGTTGGTGCACAGCATGGCCGAGCCCTTGCGCGAGACGCCGTCGAATCCGCGCTCCCGATCGAACACGGCCTCGACTCCCGACAGGTCCGCCGGCTGGGCGAAGCTCTGCCAGCTCAGCATGCAGCCGGTCCGCTCAGGCCCGTCGCAGCCCGGCAACCCCAGCGCGGGCAGGTCATGCTCCACGGAGACCGGCCAGCCGACCACATAGGCCGCCACGAGCCGCGCGCGCAGTGCTGCGTCCGCGCGATGATCGTTCAGCAACCGCAGCAGGTGGCGGCTGCCCTGGCTGTGGCCGGCGAGAATGACCGGCCCTTCCGGATTGGCAGCCAGGAACGCCGCGAAGGCCGCCCGGACGTCCACATAAGCGCGCTCCATGGCGAGGGCCGCATCGGCCTTCTCGGTGAGGAAGGCACCGAATACGGCCTGTCGGTAGCGTGGCACCCAGACCTCGCCCGAGGGCGCGAAGGCGCTGGCCTGCAGGCGCACGAAGCGCTCCGCCTGTGCCGATGAGACAGGATCGTTGACCGGCGTGTTCCAGCGCGTCGTCTCGAACGAACTCGTCGGGTGAACGAAGAAGACCGCTGCTTTCACGACATCGGGCGCGGCAGGGGGCATCTTGAGCGTCGCGGGCTGCCAGCGGGCCGGATCGTCGCGCCGGTTGCCCGGACGGCTGATCCAGCCTTCCGCCCGGTCATAGAAGCCTGGCGGGAGAGGTGCGGGCTCGACGAAGCCGCCGCGCGGCACCATGGCGCTCTGCATCAGCTTCGGGCCGAAGAAGGAGAAGGCTATCATCGCGGCGATCGCCAGGGCGGTGAGGAACGCGACGACATACAGGAACTTGCGGGCCAAGCGGGCACGACTCCGTCATTGGGAATATGCTGGTCATGCCTGCACCCGCGCTATGAGGCAAGCGAGCGCCGATTGTGTTGCTGCGCGAACCTGTTAGGCCTCTCCCGCGCGGACGCGCCGTACAGATGGCATGAGCGGAAGGAGAGGGGCGCAGATGGCTGAGGATGCATCGACTCCGGACAAGGGATGGCCCTTGCGAACCTGGGTGCTGGCGGCGCTCGGCGCGCTCCTGGCCCTTGCGATCCAGCAGATCGACACGCGCCTGGGCAGTGATCCGGCCTGGCGGGACCGGCTGGCGCCCGGGCTCGGCTTCCTGTTGGGCGTGGGCGGTGTGGCCTTCGGGCTGATCTGGGAGCGAGGGCGGCTTGCCTTCGCCGTTTCCGCCGCTCTGGTTGCGGGTGTGATCGCCGCCGGAACGTTCCTGTGGAGCGGCATGCCCGGCGAGGCGCGCCTCGGCCCCGACTGGTATCTTACGTGCGGACTGCTGGCATCGGCCTTAATGCTCGTTCTGTTCCAGGCGATGCAGGACGGGCATGGAGCGACTGTCCCGTCTCGCTCGTTCGCGGGGCTGCGCGAGCGGCTGGGCGCACTCCGCTATCCGGCAGTGCACGGCCATCTGTGGTCCAACGCGCTGCTTCTGGCGGCCAGCGCGCTGTTCACGGCGCTGGTATTCGGCATCGCGCATCTGCTGGCGGAGATGTTCTGGCTGGTGAGGCTTGGTTTCCTGCGTGACCTGCTACGCGAATCGGCTTTCATTGCCGCGCTGGTCGGCGCAGGGTTCGGGGCGGCGCTGGGCCTGCTGCGCGATCGCGGACCGATCATCGCCGCGCTGCGGCGGGTCACGATGCTGGTCCTGCGCGTGCTTGCGCCCGTATTGGCGGTGGGCATCTTCCTGTTCCTCGGCGCGCTGCCGTTCACTGGCCTCGCGCCACTCTGGGAGACGGGCGGCACGACTCCAATCATGCTGACGGGAGCGATGCTGGCCTTGTTCCTGGTGAATGCTGTGGTCGGCGATGCCTCCGAGGACGAATCGCGGTCCGTGGTGCTCAGTGCCAGTGCCGCCGCGCTCGGGCTCTTCCTTCTGCCGATGGTCGGCATCGCCGCCTTCTCTTCGGGCCTGCGCATCCACCAGCACGGCCTCACTCCCGATCGGCTCTGGGCGCTCACCTTCATCATCGTGGCGAGCGTGGCCGCCATTGCCTATGCTGTCGCGATCCTGGGTGCGCGCGGATGGTTCGCGCGGCTGCGGCGCACCAACCTGCATCTCGTTTTCCTGCTCGCCGGACTCGGCCTGCTGCTCTCCACGCCCTTGCTGGGTTTCGACCGGATCGCGACCAGCCACCAGCTTGCCCGCCTCGCGGACGGGCGCGTTTCCCCCGAGGATTTCGATTACCGGGCGCTCTGGTTCCGGTTCGGGCGGCCGGGACGCGCCGCTATCGAAAAGCTGGCTACGGGATCCTCCAACGAGACCGTCCGCAGCCTCGCCGACGAAACGCGCAAGCTGACCGACCCATGGCGGGAGGGGCCCGCCGAACGTGCGGCGCGGGCAGGCCATGCCCTTGACGAACGGCTGACCATTCTCCCCGCTCCGGTGCCACTCGACGAAGGGCTGCGCGCAAGGCTGGTGCGGTTCGATGCTTGTGGCGACGTCGGCGACTGCCTGCTGCATCATGTGCCGGGCGAGGACTTCGCGGTTGTGGTCGCTTATCCCGCCCGGTCGTGCGCGGGATGCACGCCATCGGTGCGCCTCATCTGGACCGTGGACGGTGTCTGGTCGGACGCGAGCCAGTATCTGGCGGAAGGCGATGTCGCGCAGGCCATGGCGGCGCGCATCCGCACCGGCGATGTCGTCATTCGTCCCATCGTGCGACGGCAGCTCTTCATCGGCGGCGAGGCGGTGGGCGAAACGCTGCCGATGGCGGGCAATGTGCCCGGCAAGCCTGATGCGCCTTGATGACCGCCGGGCGCGGTGCTAGCGCGCCGGCATGAGCGTTGACCTGACAACCGTGAAGAAGATCGCCAGCCTGGCGCGGCTCGCCGTGAGCGAGGACGAGGCCGAGGCGCTGGTGCCTGAACTCAATGGCATCCTCCACTGGGTGGAGCAGCTGGGTGAAGTGGACGTGACCGGCGTCGAGCCGATGACGGCCGTCATCCCCAACACGCTGCGCCTGCGCGACGATGTCGTGAGCGATGGCAATGTGCGCGACAAGGTGCTGGCCAACGCGCCGCAGGCCGAGCACGGCTTCTTCGCCGTTCCCAAGGTGATCGAATAATGGCGGACCTTACCGATCTCACCGTCGCGGAAATCCGTGACGGTTTCCGTGCCGGCACTTTCTCCGCGCGCGAGGTTGCCGAGGCGTTCAATGCGAATGTCGCTGCTGCCAAGGCCCTGAACGCCTTCATCGTCGAGACACCGGATCATGCGCTCGCCGCTGCCGATAAGGCGGACAGCGATCGCGCGGCAGGCACGCTGAAGCCGCTCTCGGGCGTTCCCATCGGCATGAAGGATCTTTTCTGCACGCAGGGCGTGCAGACCACGGCCGCCAGCCATATGCTGGAAGGCTTCCAGCCGACCTATGAATCGGCGGTCTCGCAGAAGCTTTGGGATGCGGGCGCGGGCATGCTCGGCAAGCTCAATCTCGATCAGTTCGCCATGGGCTCGTCCAACGAGACGAGCTATTTCGGCAATGTGATCTCACCCTGGCGGCGCGGCGACGGCGACAATGCGCCGCTGGCGCCTGGTGGCTCCTCGGGCGGCAGCTCGGCTGCCGTTTCCGCGCGGCTCTGCCCGGCGGCGACCGGCACGGACACCGGCGGATCGATCCGCCAGCCCGCGGCCTTCACCGGCATTTCCGGCATCAAGCCCACTTATGGCCGCTGCTCGCGCTGGGGCATCATCGCCTTTGCCAGCTCGCTCGATCAGGCCGGGCCGATGGCCCGCACGGTCCGCGATTGCGCCATCATGCTGGAGAACATGGCTGGATTCGATGCGCGGGACGCGACATCGCTCGATTTGCCTGTGCCCCAGTGGGAAGCGGGATTGTCCGGCGATCTGAACGGCAAGAGGGTCGGTATCCCGAAGGAATATCGGGTCGAAGGTCTTGATGCCGATGTTGCGCGGGTATGGGACGATGGCATTGCCTGGCTCAAGGACGCTGGCGCGGAGATCGTCGAGGTCTCCCTTCCGCACAGCAAATATGCGCTGCCGGCCTACTACATCATTGCGCCGGCGGAAGCCTCCTCCAACCTCGCGCGGTATGATGGCGTGCGCTACGGCCTGCGCGAACTGCCCGATGGCGCGAACCTGCAGGAGATGTACGCCGCGACCCGCGCCGCCGGCTTCGGTCCCGAAGTGAAGCGCCGCATCATCATCGGCACCTATGTGCTCTCGGCAGGCTTCTACGATGCTTATTATACGCAGGCCCAGAAGGTGCGGGCGCTGATCGCACGCGACTTCGCGCAGGCCTTCGAATGCTGCGACGTCATCCTCGCGCCGACCGCACCGAGCGCTGCCTTCGCGCTGGGCGACAAGACGGCCGATCCGCTGTCGATGTACCTCAACGACGTGTTCGCGGTGCCGGCATCGCTGGCAGGGCTGCCCGCCATGTCCGTGCCCGGCGGCCTCAGCAAGGATGGGTTGCCGCTTGGCCTCCAGATCATCGGCCCGGCTTTCGATGAGCAGGCGGTGCTGAATGCGGGGCTGGCGCTCGAAGAGCGCGCCGGCTTCGTCGCGCGGCCGGACAAGTGGTGGTGATAACCGGCTAAAGAGGACGTTTAGGAAGGACGCATCCGAGGGCCGCGCCTTTCGCTTAGAATGCGGCGCACGCGCAACGCGACCCAGTCGTAGGCTAGATAGGCCGCGACGCCGAGCAGGACACCGCTGCCTATTCGGATGATATCGATCGGCCAGTCGGCGGTCATGCTGTGTACCGGCGCTCGTCCATGCATCATGTAAATGAACAGGCTTGCCGAACCGATGAGCGTCAGTACCGGCAGCAGCAGACGCGGTACTGGAATGCGGCGGTTCCAAAGCAGGAAGATTGCGCCAAGTCCCACACTCACCATGCGCGAGCGATCATCGCCATAGATAGCCACCGCCATGATGCAGGCCAGCGCAAGAGCGGTCAGTCGCGCGCGCGGAGTTTCTACGAATTGCGCGGCAAGGCCGAGCGCGAATAGCCAGAAGACATAGGTCATTTCTTCGCCATGGTTGGACAGCACATCCATCAGGAAGAAGCGATGGACCAGGCCGATTATGGCGGCAAAGACCAGTAAGGCCAGCGTTGCGGATGAGGGGCGCTGCCGGAGCAGGTTGCGGACAGAAGGAATGAGCGAAAGGGCGATCACGAGCAATATCGCCTGGAAAAGGGCCTGGACGAACCATGTCTCGAATGGTTTCGGACCGCGTTGCGGAACGAAGTTGTTGATGAGGAGGATGTCCGGCAGGTTTAAACCGCCCCGCGTGGCCTGATAGCCGATGAGAATTAGCCAATAGGGGATGAGTACGCTCAGCAGAAAGCTGCGCAGGACCTTGCCGGGCCGGCCAGCAGCAAGATCACCATAGCCGAACTTGCCGAAACTCTGCCCCGCCGCAATCATCAGCAGCGCAGCGCCGCCACTCAGCGCATCGATCCCGGCATGCGAGCACACCACCATGATGGGCGCCGCGGCGCGCACGAAGACATTCGGCTCGACGGTAACGATCGTCTCCGGCTGCAGGCCGGGCTGCGCGAGTGTCGCGAGTTGCGCGACGGTGAGCATCTGCCAGTCTTGGGGAAGCGGCCCGAGCAACGCTTCGAGGCCCAGCACGAAATTGATATAGGTGAGCGAGTCCCCCTCGAGACTCAGGAAGCTGTCGTCGTCGGCGATCGTCCGGGTGGGGAAGGAGCGGCGGAAGACAGCGCGGACTGCATCTAGCGGGTCGCTCTGCGCCCCGGCTTCCGAAGCAGATGCAGAACGCTTAGCCGCTTGCGTTAATGTGCGATAATCCACCTTGCCCGAAGCGAGACGCGGCAACCGTTCATATGGGAAGTGAACCATCTGGGCTTCGGGCAGGTGATAGCGCTCCGCGATCCTGCTGATGAGGCGGTTGTCAGGCATGGGGTGTTCGCTGGCGAGGACAAGAATCTCATCCGTGCCAGTGGCGGCGATGGGATAGCCGAGTCTGGCCGCCTCACGCTCGATTTCGTCGAGCGAGAGCCGCAGGCCGAACATCTTGATGAAGCGGTTCTTGCGTCCTGTGATGCGAAAGATGCCCGGCTCCACCTCCTCGGCAAGGTCGCCAGTGCGCAGACTTTCCAGTTCCTGTCCGCGCGCGAGATCACCGGTTTCCTCACCATACCCCATCATAACGTTGGGGCCTGAATAGAGCAGCTCTCCGGCGCCTTCGGTCGGTGCTCCTGTTTCGGGATCGACGAGGTCGAAACGACCTCCGGGAATTGCTTGCCCGATGCATCCGGCAAGTTCCGGCAAGCGTTCGGGAGGCAGCCATGCCATGCGCGCGGTAGCTTCGGTCTGGCCATACATTACAAACAAGCGGGCCCCGTGAGCCCGCGCGAGGACAGCGACGCGCTCCACCCGATCTGTCGGCATGCGCCCACCGGCCTGGGTCATCGTGCGGATGGATGCGGGCAGCGCGTTCAGGAAGCCCGAGCGCTCCAGTAATTCGTACGTATAGGGTACTCCGGCGAAACTGGTGGCACTATGCCGGTCGACAAGATCGCGGAAGGATGCCTCGATCACAGAGGCATCGTTAAGAACGAGCGTCGCGCCCGCAGCCAAGTGCGAATTGAGCACGGAAAGCCCGTAGGAATAGCTGGGAGGCAATGTGGTTATGGCTCGCTCGTCCGGGCTCAGTCCCAGATAATCTCCGATCGAACGGGCATTGGCATCGACTGCGCAGGCCGAAAGGCGGACAAGCTTGGTGCTGCCGGTCGTGCCGGACGTGGAAAGAAGCACGGCGAGATCGGGATGCAGGTCGGTAGTCGGCCCGTTCACTTCGGTGGCCACAAATCCGTCCTTCGCGCGCCAGCGCACGGCGGGCCGGAAGACCTCCACCATCCGAGTGGCTGCGGCTTCATCGGCTTCACTGACGATGAGGACCGGCCATCCTGCGCGCAGCGCAGCAATATAGGCGATGATGGCATCACTTCGATTAGCCATCTCCAGCAGCAGGAGATGTCGGCCCGTCCACCCCTCCATCATCGAATCGGCGGCTTCAATGATCTCCCGATAAGACCATTCCCGCCCATTAGAATCGATTAACGCCGTGCGATCGCCGAACAGGTCGAGTTGGTCCCAGAAATGCATGCGGCCTGATTTCCCCCTGGGGGCTGTGTCACCTTCGGACATCCTCTAACACCGGAGAGGACGATTGCAATTGCGTGGGAGAGAGGCCATTCGGGGCCGCGCAAGATCGAGGGATGAAACGGACGTGAGCAAGGACTATCGCATTCAGGGCGCTACCGGGGAATGGGAGGTCGTCATCGGCCTTGAAGTCCATGCCCAGGTGGTCAGTCAGGCGAAGCTCTTTTCGGGCGCGGCGACGGCTTTCGGTGCGGAGCCGAACACGCAGGTCAGCCTCGTGGACGCCGCGATGCCCGGCATGCTTCCCGTGCCGAACCGCGAGTGCATCCGGCAGGCGGTGCGCACGGGCCTGGCGCTTGATGCGCAGATCAACCGCTGGTCCCGCTTCGACCGGAAGAACTATTTCTACGCGGACCTCCCGCAGGGCTACCAGATCAGCCAGCTCTATCACCCGCTGGTGGGCGAGGGGAAGCTGACCATTGAGGCGGATGAGAAAGCCGGCATCGCGGCCGACAAGGATATCGGCATCGAGCGCATCCATGTCGAGCAGGACGCGGGTAAGCTGATGCACGACCAGCACCCGACGCGCTCCTATGTCGATCTCAATCGCTCGGGCGTCGCACTGATGGAAATCGTTTCGCGGCCGGACATGCGCTCGCCCGCCGAGGCCGGCGCTTATCTGCGCAAATTGCGCGCTATCCTGCGCTATGTCGGCTCGTGCGATGGCAACATGGAGGAAGGCTCGATGCGGGCCGACGTGAACGTCTCCGTGCGCAAGCCGGGCGATGAGTTCGGCACGCGTACGGAGACCAAGAACGTCAATTCGGTGCGCTTCGTGATGCAGGCGATCGAATATGAGGCGCAGCGCCAGGTCGATGTGCTGGAGGGCGGCGGACGAATCGTGCAGGAGACGCGGCTATTCAATCCGGACAGCGGCACGACGCGGTCCATGCGCTCGAAGGAAGATGCCCACGATTATCGCTATTTCCCGGATCCGGACCTGCTGCCGCTGGAACTGGATGAAGCGTTCGTGGAGGATTGCCGTCACTCGCTGCCGGAGCTGCCGGACGCCAAGCGCAAGCGTTATGTCGAAGGCCTGGGGCTATCGGATTATAACGCGCAGGTGCTGACGGCGGAGGCGGAAACGGCCCGCTGGTTCGAGGCGCTGCTGGCCGAGAGCGCGCGCATCCAGAAGAAGAGCGAGGGCGAGGTGGCGCGCGCGAGCGCAAACTGGCTGCTCTCTGAACTCTATGGCGCCCTCAACCGGCTCGGCAAGACGCTTGAGGAGAGTCCGGTGAGTCCGGAGCGGGGCGCCGAGCTGCTGGCGCTCGTCGCGGATGGCACGATTTCGGGCAGCATAGCCAAGCAGGTCTTCGAGATCATGCTTGAAACCGGTGATGCGCCCGCAAGAATCGTGGAGGACAAAGGCCTCAAGCAGACGAGCGATACCGGCGCGATCGAAGCGGCGGTGGCGAAGATCCTTGCCGAGAATGCCGACAAGGTCGAGCAGTACAAGGGCGGCAAGGAAGCGCTCTTCGGCTTCTTCGTCGGGCAGACGATGAAGGCCATGCAAGGCAAGGCCAATCCCCAGGTGGTGAACGAGCTGCTGAGGAAAGCGCTGGGTTAACGTTCGTCAGTCTGGCTCTCGTCAGTCTGGCGGGGCGGGAATGCCGGGCAGTTCGTCGGGGCCTTGTCCGGGCTCGTCCACATTGGGGGTATCAGGCACGATCTCGGGCGGCTCCCTGAAAGGCTGCTCGGGAATCGGCTCCATCGGCGGGGCCTCCGGCGGGGACTGGGGATTGATCGTGTCGGGCGGCGGGATTTCCGGCTGGCTGGCCATTTTTGATGTCCTTTCCTGATGGTTCAGAACGGATCGCTTTTCCGAACGTTCCTGGGGCTTGAGAGGTGGCAAGCGGGATTGCCCTTTTCGAGGCTTTGGACTATGGCCCGCCGACCGGCGACCAATGCGGGCGTGGCGAAACTGGTAGACGCGCCAGATTTAGGTTCTGGTATCGCAAGATGTGGGGGTTCGAGTCCCTTCGCCCGCACCAGTTGTGTGGCCTCTCGCCCCGTTCTGGTCCCACGAGATTCTTAGCTGAGCTTGGAAAGCGTTGAGTAGAGATATGCAGATTGTCGAGACATTGAATGAGGGCCTCAAGCGCGCCTACACGCTGACCGTGACGGCGGGGGATATCGATGCCCGCGTCGAGGAAGAGGTGAAGTCGATTGCGCCGCAGGTGCGCATGCCCGGCTTCCGCCCCGGTAAGGTTCCGGCGAACCTGGTCCGCAAGATGCATGGGGCCGCGCTTGCTCGCGAAGCGCTGGAAAAGTCGATCCGCGACGGTGTCGACAAGGTGATTGCCGACAACAAGCTGCGTCCCGCGATGCAGCCTTCGGTCGAGCTGAGCGACGATTATGAGGTCGGCAAGGATGCCGAGATCAAGGTCGCGCTGGAAGTGCTGCCGGCCGTGCCCACGCCGCAGATCGAAGGGCTGAAGCTCGAACGCCTTATTGTCGAGGTGAGCGACGAGCAGGTGGACGAGGCGCTGAACCGCTTCGCCTCGCAGAGCCAGCGCTTCGAAGATGCGCCGGAGGGCCATGAAGCGAAGGATGGCGATCAGGTCGTCATGGATTTCGTGGGCAAGGTCGACGGTGTTGCGTTCGAAGGTGGGACGGGCTCCGGCATGTCGGTCGTCATCGGTTCGGGCAATCTGATCCCGGGCTTCGAAGATCAGCTGGTCGGCGTGAAGACCGGCGAGGAAAAGTCGATCGAGGTCACTTTCCCGGCGGACTATCAGGCCAAGAATCTCGCCGACAAGGCCGCGACGTTCGATCTGGTCATCACGGCCGTGAAGCTGCCGAGCGAGAAAGCACCGGACGACGAGTTCGCCAAGCAGCTTGGTCTCGACAGCATCGAGAAACTCAAGGAACTGCTCAAGGGGCAGATCGAGCAGGAGCATAACGGCCTCACGCGCACCTATATGAAGCGCCGCCTGCTGGATCAGCTGGCTGCGGGCCATGATTTCGAAGTGCCTCCGGGCATGGTCGAGGCCGAGTTCAATCAGATCTGGGCTCAGCTCGAGCATGAAGCGAGCCATGAGGAAGACCCGGCTGCCGCGCTCGCCGAAATGGAGAAGGACAAGGACGACTATCGCGCGATCGCCGAGCGGCGCGTGCGCCTTGGCCTGTTGCTGTCCGAAATCGGCCAGGCGAATGGTGTCGAGATCACTCAGGCCGAAATGAACCGTCTCATCGGGCAGGCTGCGCAGCAATATTCGCCGCAGGACCGCGAGCGGTTCGTGCAGTATATCCAGAACGAGCCCATGGCCGCCGCGCAGCTTCGCGCGCCGCTCTATGAGGACAAGGTCGTGGATTTCCTGTTCAGCAAGGCGGAGATCACCGAGCGCGCCGTCGCCCGTGAGGATCTGGAAGCAGCGATCGAGAGCGAGGACACGGATTTCCACGTCCATGGCCCCGATTGCGGACATGATCACGATCATGACCACAAGCCCGCCAAGAAGGCTGCGGCGAAGAAGCCGGCCGCCAAGAAGGCCGAAGCTGAGGACGCCGCTGCCGAGGCGCCGACTGAAGCAACCAAGGCTCCGGCAAAGAAGGCCGCGCCCAAGAAGGCTGCTGCAGCGGAGAAGGCCGCAGATGCGGATGAAAAGCCCGCACCCAAGAAGGCCGCGCCGAAGAAGAAGGCCGCCAAGGCCGAAGGCTGACGCATACACTCATGGTCGACGCGCATCTTTCCGGAGAGCCTGCCTTGCCGGAAACGTTGCGCGTCGCCGTGCTGCTGCCCTGCTACAATGAGGCCACGGCGATTGGCCACACCGTGGAGCAGTTCGCCCGGGCGCTCCCGGGAGCGGCGATCTACGTTTTCGACAACAACAGCTCGGACGAGAGCATCGCCGTCGCGCAGACGGCGGGGGCGATCGTCCGGCGCGTGCGCCAGCAGGGCAAGGGCCATGTGGTGCGCCGCATGTTCGCGGACGTCGATGCCGACATCTATGTCATGGCCGACGGCGACGCCACATATGAAGCCGCTGCCGCGCCCGTGCTGATCGCGGCGATGATCGAGGACAATCTCGACATGATGGTGGGTGCTCGCCGCTCCGAAGTGGAGGAGGCCTATCGGCTCGGCCATCGGCTCGGCAACCGGCTGCTGACCGGCCTGCTGCGCCAGCTCTTCGGCCGGAGCTTCACGGATATTCTTTCAGGCTATCGGGTGTTTTCACGGCGCTTTGTGAAGAGCTTCCCGGTGCTCTCGGCAGGGTTCGAGATCGAGACGGAAATGTCCGTCCACGCGCTTGAGTTGCGCATGCCGGTGGGCGAGGTGGTGACGGCTTATGCGGCCAGGCCGGAAGGTTCGCAATCCAAGCTCAGCACCTTCCGCGATGGCTGGCGGATCCTGCGCACGATGATCCAGCTTTACCGCGTCGAGCGGCCGCTGTGGTTCTTCGGACTGATAGGGCTGATCTTCGCCGTGCTGGGAGTCGTGCTCGGCATTCCGGTGGTGCTGACCTATATCGAGACCGGCCTTGTGCCGCGTTTTCCGACCGTGATCGCCATCGTCGGCCTTGGCATCGTGGCGGGCCTCAATCTGATGACCGGCCTCATTCTGGACACGGTGACGCGCGGCCGGCAGGAAATGAAGCGGCTCGCCTATCTCGCTCACCCCGCGCCGCGCCTCTGAGGACCGGTAGCAACCGCTCGCTCTGCGCCGATCGGTTAAACCCCTTGAAGGCTTCGGTAAGACGTCCGATGTAGGCACCGCAACGGCCAATCAAGAAAGAACATCATGACCGACACTCCCTTTGATCCGCTCGGCGCGCTGGTGCCAATCGTCATCGAACAATCGAATCGCGGCGAGCGCAGCTTTGACATCTATTCGCGCTTGCTGCGGGAGCGGATCATCTTCGTGACCGGCCAGGTGGAAGACCATATGGCGTCGCTCATCGTCGCCCAGCTCCTGTTCCTCGAGTCGGAGAATCCGAAGAAGGACATCTGGATGTACATCAACTCGCCGGGCGGCGTGGTGACCAGCGGCATGGCGATCCACGATACCATGCAGTATATCCGTCCCAAGGTCGGTACGGTGTGCATCGGGCAGGCCGCATCGATGGGCAGCTTCCTGCTTGCGGCCGGCGAGCCGGGCATGCGTTTTGCCCTTTCCAACGCGCGAATCATGATTCACCAGCCTTCGGGCGGCGCGCAGGGCATGGCATCCGACATCGAGATCCAGGCCAAGGAAATCCTGCGCATTCGTCGTCGCCTGAATGATCTCTACGTAAAATATACCGGGCAACCGCTGGACAAGATCGAAGCCGCGATGGATCGCGATACCTTCCTCGAAGCGGACGAAGCCAAGGCGTTCGGGCTGGTGGACCAGGTCTACGACAAGCGGCCTGTCGGTTCTGACGAACCCGCGACCTGAGCAAGTGGCTGGCGTGGGCGCGCATCATGCAGGGTGCGCGCTCACGCGCCGCGCTGCCGTATCGGCGCGCTTCATCCGGGCAAGCTGCGGACATGGATTGCGGCGAATGGAAGGGATCAGCGCTGCCGGGTTGCATCATTATATTGTAATATGACTGAGTCGCGCCCATCTGGCATGGCAAGCCACAGTTCGCGGCGAGCAACGGCAAATTTACGCTAATCGGCGATATTATCGACACTTGTGATGTGGCAGGATCCCGGTTTAGGATGGCCCTGGGGCCAGATAGTCCGGCCCGGGCAATGTGGGCTTGCCCGCCGGGCCAAGGAAGGCATTGAATGACCAAGCTGACAGGATCGGATTCGAAGAGCACGCTGTACTGCTCCTTCTGCGGCAAATCGCAGCACGAGGTGCGCAAGCTGATCGCGGGACCGACCGTTTTCATCTGTGACGAATGCGTCGAGCTGTGCAACGACATCATCCGCGAGGAGACCAAGGGCGGTCTCGTCGGCCGGAAGGAAGGTGGCGTGCCCACGCCGCAGGCGATCTGCGACGTGCTCAATGATTATGTGATCGGGCAGAAGCGCGCCAAGCGCGTGCTCTCCGTCGCGGTCCACAATCACTACAAGCGGCTTGAGCATGGCGGCAAGGCGGGCGACGTCGAGTTGGCCAAGTCCAACATCCTGCTGATCGGCCCCACCGGCTGCGGCAAGACGCTGCTGGCACAGACGCTCGCCAAGACATTCGATGTCCCGTTCACCATGGCCGACGCGACCACGCTGACCGAGGCGGGCTATGTCGGCGAGGATGTCGAGAACATCATCCTCAAGCTGCTGCAGGCCAGCGACTATAATGTCGAGAAGGCCCAGCGCGGCATCGTCTATATCGACGAGATCGACAAGATCAGCCGCAAGGCCGAGAATCCCTCGATCACGCGCGACGTGTCGGGCGAAGGCGTGCAGCAGGCACTGCTCAAGCTGATGGAAGGCACGACCGCTTCCGTGCCGCCGCAGGGCGGACGCAAGCATCCGCAGCAGGAATTCCTGCAGGTGGACACGACGAACATCCTGTTCATCTGCGGCGGCGCCTTTGCGGGGCTGGAGAAGATCATCGGCGATCGTCTGGAAGGCAAGTCCATCGGTTTCGGCGCCCATGTCGCTGCACCCGAGGAGCGCCGCACGGGCGAGTTGCTCAAGCAGAGCGAACCGGAAGATCTGCTCAAGTTCGGCTTGATCCCCGAGTTCGTTGGCCGTCTGCCGGTCATTGCGACGCTGGAGGATCTGGATATTGCCGCGCTCGTGCAGATCCTGACCGAGCCGAAGAATGCGCTGGTGAAGCAGTATGGCAAGCTCTTCGAACTGGAGGATGTGGACCTCACCTTCACCGATGACGCGCTGACCGCGATTGCCCAGCGCGCCATCGAGCGCAAGACCGGTGCGCGTGGCCTGCGGTCGATCATCGAGGCTATTCTGCTCGACACGATGTTCGACTTGCCGACCATGGAAGGCGTGACGGAAGTGGTGGTGGACAAGGACGTGGTGGAGGGCCGCAAGGACCCCGTGCGTGTGTTCGCCGAGGCCAAGCGCAAGGCCGGCGACGCGGCCTGATGCGCCGACCATCGGCGGGGCTGGTGTCAGCCGCGCTCGTCTTCTCGCTCATCGCGCTGCCTGCGACCAACGCAGGCGCGCGGAGCGAGGAGCGCATTGCGAAGCTGATCGCCTCGACCGACGGTGCCTCCCAGGAGACCGCTTACAAGGTCCGCTCCGTGAGCGGGGAATATGCGGTTCTGAAAGCGCTTCACCTCGAGGCGCGAAGTCAGTCCTTGATGACGCCAAAGCGCGGCAAGGCCTATGACGTGATCGAGGCTGTCGATCCGGCGACCGGTGAGACGCGATCGATCTGGTTCGACATTTCAGCCTTTTTCGGTCGGGGTTTCGGGCTCTGACCTTACGCCGCCCACGGCGGCACGGAACATGTCCAGCAACGTCCGGGCCTGCTTGTGCAGGTCGTGACGATCCTCCACGCGGCGGCGCCCCTCGGCGCCGAGCGCAGCACGCTCCTGGGACGTTGCACGCATGACACCGCGCAGGGCCTGTGCGATGGCATCTTCGTCCCCGGGCGCGAAGATCCAGCCGCAGCCACTGTCCACCAGCTCGGGAATCCCCGCGATGGTGGTCGTCAGTACCGGGCGCCCGATGGCGAGCGCTTCCATGATGCCGATCGGCAAACCCTCCGCATAGCTCGGCAGCAGCATCGCCCTCCCGGCGAGAAGCTGTTCGCGGACATAGGCCCCCGTGCCCCAGCCATGGAGAATGACATGATCCTGCACGCCATGTTCGGCGATCGCGGTGCGTACTGCCGCCTCTTCTTCATCGCTCCCGCCGCCGATCAATTCCACGACGAGATCGGGGAACTCTCCGATCACCTGTGCGACGGCGGGCGGGATGTGGACCTGCCCCTTGTTGGCGCAAAGCCGACCGATGCAGATCACGCGGCTGCTTGCTGGCGGCGCGGGATCATAAGGGAAGTCCCCCAGATCGATGCCGCAATGGACGATGCGGATATTCTCGACGGCATCCGGCGCTTCCTGCGCGATCCGGTCCCGGCAATAGCGAGTGATCGCCACGATGAAGGCTGCTTCGCGCGCTTTCTCGCGGATGGAGAGGCGCGCCGGCTCGCCGGGCACGAGCTCATCCGGTCCGTGAACCGTGAAGCTGTAGCCCGGCCCGCCCAGGCGGTGCGCGAGGAGCGCCACCGTCGCTGCATTGGTCGAGAAATGGGCATGCACATGGTCGATGCCGAGCGCGCGGGCACGGCGGGCGAAGGCCATGGCCTCGACCAGATAAGCGCAATGCGCCACGAACTCGCGCCCGGCATTGCGCCATATCCGCCACCAGAGCGGCAAGGCCCTGAAGGTGCGCAAGGGGTGGGCGAGCAAGGTGAGCGCCACGTCCCGTGCGAGGGCGGCCTTGCTTCCGGTCAGGATATAATGGGTCCGCTCGCGCTCCGCGATGTCCTGCGGATCGACCAGTTCGCCATCCCAATGCCGCATCGCGAAGCGCTCGACGGGCTGGCCGAGCGCCTCGATGGCCGCAATTTCACGCCGGATGAACGTCGTGCTGATGAGCGGATAGGTGTTGAGGAGATATGCAAGCTTCATGGACAGGCCCGGTCATGGGGCGGCGGGGGCGGGCCTGTCAACGCGGCTAACGCTCTTTTCCCGGGATGCCGCGCGATGCGACGCCCCCCCCCGGGATCAGTCCGCGCTGTCCGTCACCCAGTCCCGGCGCAGGCGCGGTCCTGCCAGCGCCATGAGCAGCGCCGCCAGAAGATAGAGGGACAGGCCGAACAGCATAGAGTAGCGCAGCGCCTCATTGCCATAGACGGGCCGGAGCGCGTCGGAGAGCGCGCCGAGCGCATAGATGCCACCACCAAGGCCAATGAGATTGTTGATGAGGAGGAAGCTCGCGGAGGCAGTCGCGCGGGCGGGCGGGGCGACGAGATGCTGCACGGCTGACAATACGGGGCCCAGCCAGACATAGACCAGCGCTTGCGGGAGCAGGAACAGCACGAAGGCCACGATGACATCGCTGCTGTAGATGCCCGCAGCGAACAGGGGGACGCCGACAAGAAAGGAAATGGCCGGCACCCAGGACATCCATGCCCGATCACGCCGACCGAGCCTGTCCGCGACCCAGCCACCCATCAGCATGCCGACGACGCCGCCAAGCAGCATCACAGCGCCGATGAACCAGCTCGTGTGAACGAGGTCGAGGCCGAAGCTGCGCTGAAGCAGGCTCGGCAGCCAGAAGGCCAGCCCATAACCCACCATCGAGCTCGACGCCGCGCCGAAGGACAGGAGCCAGAAGCTCGGTTTGCGCGCAAGGATGGCCGCAACCTCTCCGAAGCGGGGCACAGCGGGCGTCGCGCTACCGGCAGGCGCGGGCATCCGCCGATCATGAACCAGCAGCTTGAACAAGGGCGCGATGATTATGCCCGCGCAGCCGACCGCGATGAAAGCGGCGCGCCAGTCGACAGTGGCGGCGATATAACCGCCCGCCAGCACGCCGGCCGCCGAGCCCAGCGGGATGCCGAGCGAATAGATCGAGAGGGCGAAAGCGCGCCTGTGACTGGGGAAATAATCGGCGATCAGTGCATAAGAGGGCGCTACGCCGCCCGCTTCGCCGATGCCGACGCCCAGCCGGGCAAGGAAGATATGCCAGAAGCCATGCGCGAGGCCGCATAGCGCCGTGAAGCCGCTCCACAACACCAGCGAGCCAGCAATGACCCAGCTCCGGCTCGTGCGATCGGCCAGCCATGCGAGCGGCACGCCAAGCGTGGAATAGAGGAGAGCGAAGGCAAGTCCGCCCAGCAGGCCCATCTGCCCGTCACTAAGGCCGAGGTCCCGCTGGATGGGCGCCGCCAGGATCGCCAGGATCTGCCGGTCGACGAAATTGAAGATGTAGACGAGCAGCAGCATCGCCAGCACCACGCCGGGTCGCGCCGATCGGGCGTGGGTTGAGACCGCTTTGCTCATCTATCCGACATGCTCTCGCAGGAATGGCAGGATGGCGCTAAGCGCCGCCGGCTCGTCGAGCAAGGGCGCATGGCCGCGCAGAGGCACTTCGACTCCCGTGAAGGGGCCGCCATGGCGCTCGCCCATCTGCGCGACCGTTTCCGGTGCAAGCAGGTCCGACAGGGCGCCACGAAGGACGAGGGCGGGCACGGCATCGAGCACGTCCCACAAGGGCCAGAGATCGGGCGGAACAGTGGCCGGTTCATCGCCGCTGATGCTGACGGCGATGGCGGGATCATAAGCGAAGCGCACGGTTCCGTCGGGCATTTCGTGGCAGGTCCGGCGTGCGAAGGCCATCCAGTCCGCATCATCGAAGTCGACAAAGGCCCCGGCGTTTATCGCCGCGCAACGATCCGCCGCGTCCTTCCAGCCAGGGAAGGCCGCGCCGCCGCCGACATAGCCCTGGATGCGGGCAAGCCCCTCGGGATCGAGCTTGGGCCCGATATCGTTGAGGACGATGGCGCTGATGCGTTGCGGCTGCATCGCCGCCATCATCATGGCCATGAGCCCACCCATCGACGTGCCGATCAAACCGACGCGCTCGATACCCAGCTCATCCAGCAGGGCAAACATGTCGGCCACATAGATGTCCGGTCGATAATTTTCCGGTTCGCTGTCCCGCGCCGACAGGCCCCGCCCGCGCTGATCGGGCACGATCAGCCGGTAGTGTCCGGCCAGATGACGGGCGAGAGGCTCGAAGTCGGCGCTGTTGCGGGTGAGCCCGTGCAACAGCAGGAGCGGTGCCTCTTCACCCGGATAAATCCGGGCGAAGAGGCCGAGCCGACCGTCTGCGCTGACAAAACGGTGCGACTCGTAGGCGGTGACGTCGTTCATCGCGCGTGGTGCTCGGGCATCGTCGCTCAGAAGCCCAGCGTCGCTGTCACGAAGACCTGGCGCGGGTTGCCGTAGAAAGCGGTCAAGGTGCCTTCCGTGCCAAGCGTCGGCGTCAGATTTCCGTTGGCATTCCTGATCAGCGCACCGGTGCGGGGATCGGCCGCCACGAAGGTGTAGCCGGACGTCTTGTAGCGCTTGTCCGTCAGGTTCTTGCCATGGACGCCGATGCTCCAGCGATCGTCCGGCGCGGTATAGACAAGGCTCGCATCCCACAGCGCATAGTTCGACTGGTCGATATAGGGGTTGGGGATCTCGAACTGGTAGGTCCGGCCGCGCCATGAAACGGTGGAGCTGAGGTTCAGATCGCCATCGCCGATCGGCGTCACGTAAGCGAGCGTGCCGCTGGCGGTCCACCGGGGCGTGTTCTG
The DNA here is from genome assembly GCF_000283515.1 of Sphingobium sp. SYK-6. GTDB lineage: Bacteria > Pseudomonadota > Alphaproteobacteria > Sphingomonadales > Sphingomonadaceae > Sphingobium > Sphingobium lignivorans. Next base: position 2,244,397 of record NC_015976.1, on the reverse strand, counting down.
CACCTTGCGGAAATCCGCGACGTCGACGGGGCCGACGCCTGCGATCTGCGTGATATACTCCTTGTACTTGGCATCGATATAACCAAGCGACCCGGCGAAGGTCAGCCGGTCGCCAGCGGTCATGAAGCTGCGGGCAAGGCGGACATTGGTTTCCGCCTCGATGCCCTGGAAGCGCGCCTTGCCGGCATTGGTGATGATCCCGCAGAAGGTGGGGATGCCGCCAACGGTGCAACCCGCCGAACCGGGGATCTGCACGTCCTTGTAGTCCATGCGGAAGGCGGCGAGCGCGAGATAGACCGCGCCATCGAGCAGATTGCCCTTGTAGCCGATCTCGTAGCTGTCCACCGTCTCCGGACGGAAGCTCAGATAGGCGGCGACTTCGGCTTCGCTCGGCACGCCGCTGGGGTTGGTCGTCGGTGCGTTCACACCGACACCACGCGGATCGAACCCGCCGCCCTTGAAGCCCTGCGAGAAGCTTGCGTAGATATTGTGATCCCGGTCGGGCTGGAAGCTGAGCGAGACGCGCGGGGTGAACTTGTTGAAATCCCGCTCGCCGTTGAAATTGGTGCTGGGAGCACCGAGCGGCACGCCCGCGCCGCCGAAGACCGGCGAGCCGCCGCCGAGATAATTCTGGCGCAGGATGCCTGCCCTGCGCGTATCCCAGGTATAGCGGCCGCCCAGCGAGAGGCTGAGCTGATCCGTGATGTCGTAGCTGAAGTCGGCGAAGACGGCGAAGGTCTCGGTGTCGACATTGGCTTCGGTGAAAGCGGTCAGGCCGGCCAGCGTCGTGAACAGGCGCACGTCGAACTGCGTGTCCGCCTTCGCGCTCAGATAATAGCCGCCAATGAGGCCGGTTAGCGGGCCGTCATTATCATACAGGATCTGCAGTTCCTGGCTGAACTGCTCGTTGCGGTAGAATGCCGGCACGTCCACATCGATCGCCGCGAGCGCATCGAAATCGATGGGCGAGGCGCTGTCATCCTTGCGCCAGCCGGTGATCGAGCGGAAGGTGAAGCCCGAACCAAGATCCGCCGAGACATTCGCGGCAAGGCCGTAAGCCTCGACAAACTGCTTGGGATCATTGAGCGCGCCGCGCGTGTCGAACACATCATCGAGAACCGGCGCGCCGGATACGCGGCTCGGGATCAGGCGATGACCGCCGCGCGGATTGCTGTCGTCCTTGGTATAGTCGCCGGAGATGCGGATCAGCACGGGCTCGCCATAGCCGCCGATTTCCAGCGTCCCGCGTCCCGCCCAGATATCCTTGTTGTAGTTCTCGAGGCCGTTGGTGAGGTTCGTGCCGAAGCCGCCGCGCGACAAGCGCGCAACCGAAGCGCCGACGCGCACGATGTCGCCGAGCGGACCGGACACCGTAACGATGCCGTCAGCCTGATCGTAGCTGCCATAAGTGCCCTTCACGCGCAGAGAGAAATCCTGCGGCAGGAGCTTGGTCACATATTTGACGGCACCGCCGATGGTGTTGCGCCCGTAGAGCGTGCCCTGCGGCCCGCGCAGCACCTCGATGCGCTCGACGTCATAGATGTCCAGCACGGCCGCCTGCGGGCGATTGAGATAGACATCATCGAGATAGATGCCGACGCCCTGTTCGAAGCCGGACACCGGGTCCTGCTGGCCGACGCCGCGAATGAAGGCGGAGAGGGTGGAATTGGTGCCGCGCGACACTTCCATGGTGATGTTGGGCGTCGTGCTGCCGAGATCCGTGATGTCGAGCGCGCCGCGCTTCTCGAGATCCGCACCGCTGAAGGTGGTGACGGCGATGGGAACATCGACGAGACGTTCTTCGCGGCGGCGGGCCGTCACGACGATTGCAGCAGCATCATCGTCCGAGGCGCTGTCGCCCGCGGTCTGGGCGTGAAGGGGCATGCCAAAGGCAAGACCGGAACAGGCCATCGCTGCCAGAGCAAACGGATTCGCGCAATTCTTGAGAAAATGAGCCTTGCTCACTGCATCTCTCTCCCATGGACCATTGTTGTTGGCCCGACTCATATTGATAGTTGAACCAAGTTTCAACTTCTCCTGTTTGCCTTGGGCTATCGAACCCTCTAGCTGTGCTTTCATGACAACAGTGCCGACCCCCGTTCCCCCCTCTTCCGGCAAGGAGCCGCGCACCGAGCGCGGACGCCGGACCTTGCGCAAGCTGCTCGATTCCGCCGCTGCGGAGTTCGGCGAGAAGGGGTTCCATGACGCGTCCATCACCGGGATTACCAGCCGGGCGGGCACCGCGCTGGGGACCTTCTACACCTACTTCGATTCGAAGGACGAAGTGTTCCGCGCGCTCGTGAATGACATGAGCGACAGGGTGCGGATGGTGGCGCGCGAGGCGTTGGCAGGAGAAATGACGGCCCTGACCACGGAGCGGGCTGCGCTGGCCGCGTTTCTGGGCTTTGCCCGGGACCACAAGGAAATCTACCGGATCGTCGATGAAGCGGAGTTCGTCGATCCCGCCAGCTATCGCCGGCATTACGAGACGACCGCGCAGCGCATTGGCGAGCGCCTGCGCAAGGGCGGCGAGTCGGGGGAGTTCCGCGAGGGGCTGGGAGAAGCTCATGCCTGGGCGATCATGGGCATGAATGTGTTCCTGGGCCTGCGCTATTGCATCTGGTCCGAAGACGCCTCCATCGAGGAGATCACCGAGGCCGCGGCCTCGATCCTTCAGAAGGGGATTACGCGCCAGCCGGGTTGAGCCGCTGGATTTGGGGTGTCGGCAGCCGAATCCCGAATCCGCGACGCCAGCAGATTCAACGGCGGCTCGCGCTCGCTGCGGCCAGGAGGGCGAGGACTGCGGCGACGCCCAATGCCAGCAGTGGGCCCTGCTCGGTCGATCCCAGGCAGAGCGCGGCGACCAGCGCGCCCATGGTCTGGCCAAGCAGACGGCAGATGGCCTGCATGCCGGCAGCGGCGCCCGCCCGCTCGATCGGCGCGGTACGCAGCATGACATTGTTGTTGGGCGACTGGAACAGGCCGAAGCCGATGCCGCAAAGCCCGGTGAGCAGGGCAAGGAGTTTCAGCGGGGGGTGATGCGGGAGCATCCATGCCATCAGGGCCAGCGCCAGCGCGAGCAGCGTGAGGCCCGCTGCGCTCATCAGGCCGGCCCAGCTCCTGTCCGCAAAGCGCCCCGCGAGCGGCGCGGAGACGGCAAGGGCGATCGGCAGCGGGAGTAGCACCAGCCCGACCATGGCGGGCTCGATCCGGCGCGTGCCTTCCAGAAAGAAGGGCAGCACGACCATCATGACCATCAACGAACCGAACGCACAGATGGACGCCCCATAAGCCAGGCGCATGCGGCCGATTCGCAGGAGATCGAGAGGGAGGATGGGACGCGATCCGGACTGGGCGCGCCGGAACAGCCAGAAGCCCATGACGAAGCCGAAAGCGACGGCGAGGCTCATCCCAACCGACCAGTGGCCATGCGCCGCATCCGAGGCGGCGAGGAAGAAAGCGGCAAACATGAGCGCGCTGAGCAGAGCGCCTTGCCAGTCGAACGTGGTCGCCGTGGGCGGCGTGCGCGGCCCGAAGCGCATGACTAGTGCGAGCGCGGCAAGGCCGATGGGCACGTTGACGAGGAAGAGCCAGTGCCAGCTCGCGAAGGACAGGATGAACCCCGCGACCGCCGGACCGCTCGCCGCGACACTGGAAACGACGACGGCATTATAGCCGATCCCCCGGCCGAGCAGGGATCGCGGCCAGGTATGCCGTATCTGCGCGCCGTTGATCGCCATCATCGCCGCAGCGCCGATCCCTTGCAGGAAGCGGCATATCGCCAGCGTTTCCAGGTCCGGCGCGAGCGAGCAGACCAGCGACATCAGCACGAAAAGCGACATGCCGACGAGATAGACGCGCCCATAGCCCAGTCGCTCCCCAAGCGCCGAGAAGGGCAGGATGCCCATCACCATCGCGATCTGGAAAGTCGTGATGACCCAGGTGGCCGAGGCGGGGCTGATGGAAAGATCGCGCGCAATCGAGGGCAGTGCGATGTTGACGAACGACCCGTCGATGACCGAGATCGCCATCCCTGCCCAGAGGCCGACCAGTGCCCAGTAGCGCCGGGGTGTCGGCAGTCCGTCGGAAAAGGAAGGCGTGTGAGCAGGTGTCGAGGAGGTCGCCGTTGCCTGCCCGTTGCCGCTGCGATCCATCAGTCGGTCCCGTTGGTGGCCAGATCCCGAGCCGGGGGATGGCGTTTGGTGCATCGGGCGATATCGTGTCGGACGATCATGCCGGCCCTGTCGCCCATGGCGAGCGCCGGGTCCAGCCCTGATGAGAGGGGCTCGTCGCCACGTGCCGAGCAGGACGTTCGGACTTAGGTATTTTTCCGACCCGGGGGCTGTTTCCTCCGTGCCTCAAAATGCTTTAGGCTCGTCCCATGGACAGGATAGCCACCTTCACGATGAACCCGACCATCGACGCGGCCTATGAGACGGACCGCGTCTTTCACACGCACAAGATGCGCACGCAGGGCGAGCATTATGATCCCGGCGGTGGCGGCATCAACATATCGCGCGTGATCGCTCGCCTCGGCGGAACGGCGCGGGCTTATTATGCCTCGGGCGGGGCGACGGGCGTGGCGCTCGACGGCCTGCTCGATCTCCACCAGATGGTTCGCCACCGGATCCCGATCGCAGGCAGCACCCGGATCAGCGCCTCTCTCTATGATCGGGAGAGCGGCAAGGAATATCGGGTCGTGCCGGCGGGGCCGTCGTTCACGGAAGAGGAGTGCGAGCGCTGCCTGGCCGAGATCGCGCAGGCCGGGTGCGACTATTTCGTTGCGAGCGGCTCGCTTGCCCCCGGGGTGCCCGAGGATTTCTATGCGCGGGCGCTTGCCGCGTGCCGGCAGCGCGGCATCCGGTTCGTGCTGGATACCTCGGGCGCCGCATTGAAGGCGACGCTGGACGCGGGCGGCGTCTTTCTCGTGAAGCCCAGCCTCGGTGAGTTGCAGGCGCTGGTCGGCAAGCCGCTGGAGGGTCTGCGGGAGATCGCCGACGCGGCGCGGGCTTTCGTGCAGAGCGGCCAGACGCACTACATGGCCGTCACCATGGGCCATGAAGGCGCCTTGCTTGCCCATGGAGATGAGGTCGTCTGCCTTCCGACCATTGCCGTGCAGGCGATGAGCGCGGTCGGGGCGGGGGACAGTTTTCTCGCCGCCATGGTCTTCGCCCTGGCCAACGGCCGGGATGTGACCGAGGCGTTCCGCTATGGCATCGCTGCCGGCGCGGCTGCTGTGTTGACCCCGGGCACGGACCTGTGTCGCAGGGAAGACGTGGAGCGCCTGTATCGGGAAGTTGCGCCGTTGAGCGCGGCGCGCGTCATCGGGTGAGACCGGCCGTGACACCGGGGCGGCGTGATGCGCCGTCCCCGGTCTAACGAATCAGGCGGCAGCGTGCTGATGCAGGTAGACCGCCCGCTCATGCGAGAAGGCCTTGAAGCCGAAATAGCCGTGATAGCTGCCCATGCCGCTCTGATTGACACCGCCGAAGGGAAGCTGATTCTCGAGATAATGCGAGAACACGCCATTGACGGTAACGCCGCCCGATGAGGTGCGGTTGAGGACCTTCTGCACATTGGCTTCATTGTCGCTGTAGACATAAAGCGCCAGCGGCTTGTCCCGCGCTTCGATGTAGTCGATGGCCTGATCGAGACTGTCATAGGTCATCACGGGGAGGAGCGGCGCGAAGATCTCCTCCTGCAGGATCTTCATCTGCGGCGTCACGTTGGTGAGCATGGTGGGATGGACTGTCCGGTCCGCCTCTTCCAGCACGCCGCCGACGGCAACGGTCGCACCCTGAGCGACGGCATCGTCGAAGAGAGCCTTCACGCGTGAAAAATTGCTCTCGTTCACGATCTGCGCGATGCTCTCCTTCCGGATCGTGCCGTCCTCCGCATAGAGATTCTTCGCGACATTGGCCTTGAAGCCCTCGACGAGCTGCGCCTGCTGATCCTCCCTGACGAACACATAGTCCGGGCAGATGCAGGCCTGACCGCCATTGAACTGCTTGGCGCCGGCGAGATCGGCGGCGATCTTGTCGATGTCCGCGCCTTCATCGATGATGACGGGGGACTTGCCGCCCAGTTCCAAGGTCACGGAGGCGAGGTGCCTGGCCGCCGCGGCCATCACGATCTTGCCGACCCGCGTGCTGCCCGTGAAGAAGATGTGGTTGAAAGGAAGATCGAGCAGCGCGGTCGCCACGCCGACATCGCCTTCGAACAGCGCGACCTCGTTCTCGTCGAAGACTTCGCCGACGATCTTGCCTGCCACGCGGGCCGTGGCCGGGCACAGATCCGTCAGCTTGACCATGCAGCAATTGCCGGCGGCAACGGCTGCGGCCAGCGGACCAAAGGTCAGGCCGAGCGGGAAGTTCCAGGGCCCCAGGATGAGGCATACGCCCCGCGCTTCATGGATGATCTGCGCCCTGTCATTGGGATTGAGCGAGGGAGTGACGTCGGTCGGCGCCATCCACGCATCGAGATTGTCGATGTTCCGCTGGATGTTGCTCACGATGTTCAGCACTTCCGTCACGCGAATCTCGCCCTCGGGCTTGCGCGTGTCTTCCCGCACGGCCGCGATGATCGCGTCCGCATGCGCTTCCACGGCGGCTTTCAGTTTCGCGAGCTTCGCTTTGCGCTGCTCCGCGCTCGAGGCCTTCACATCCCATTGATGGGCCTGTTGCAGGGCGAAAACGCGCGCGATCTCCTGGGTGATGTCCGTGGTGTTCTGCGTGGAGCTGGTCATGGGCCTACCATTTGTGAACGGGCTGGAATGTGCGGACTTGTAGGTCGTTATGCGGCGGAAGTTCAAGGGGCGCCGGAGACACGGAGATGGCGGCGCGCTGGTCGACACCGGAAGAAGAGTGCGGGTTCCGCGCGAGGGCGCGACGACGGCCTGACCATGCCCGTCCAACAGGGCGCTGCGGTCTGGAAGTTTACAAAGATGACGACACGTCGGTGTCATCTTCCGCTTCCATGGCCTGTGCGGCAGGTCGGATGAGCCGGACGCTGGAGCCTGTCCCGGCGAGCCCGTGCGGCCTGAACGGGCGAGGAAAGTCATGAAATGAAAAAGAGGCGCGCATTGCGCTGTCTCCTTCGATCGGAAGAAGTGTCCGGCCGGGCTGCCATGGCGGAGGGGCTGTAGGACAGGGAAAAACGCGGCGGATGGGGGACGAAGGGGCGCGCGACGCCCAAGGCGAGCCAGGCCCCTCTGGCCCCTCTGGGCTCTCTTCGGTACAAGAGGGGGCCTTAGGGCTGATCGACATTGTCCTACGGACGCCTTCGGCTCCAGCGCTGGCGGCCTGCAAATGGCGCTTTCCCGGGCTTCCGGTGCTCACGTACCTTGAGTACGCTGCGCGCCGGGTCCCGGAAAACCAACATTTTCGTCACGCCATCATCTGAATGTCGATCAGCCCTGGGGCCGCGACGCTGTCGCGCTGCCCGGGAGGGAATGGCACTCATGCGTATTGATCGACGCGGCTTCACGAACGCCGCCCTTGCCCTGGGCGCGACAGTGGCATTGGCCGGACCGGCGGCGACCGTCAGGGCAGCGACCGGGGGCAGGGCGCGCAACGTCGTGCTCGTGCATGGCCTGTTCGCCGACGGTTCGTCCTGGTCCGAGGTGATTCCCATCCTGCAGGCGAAGGGGCTCAACGTCACATCGGTCCAGAATCCGCTGACGACGCTGCCTGAGGCCATTGCATCGGCGCGACGGATTCTGGACAGGCAGGATGGTCCCACGGTGCTGGCCGGCCACAGCTTCTCCGGGATGATTGTCACCGAAGCCGGCATGCACCCGAGCGTCTCGGCGCTGGTCTATGTCGCGGCCCGCGCGCCTGATGCGGGCGAGGATTATGGCGCCCTGGCGGCCAGGTTCCCGACGCCGCCTGCGAGCGCGGGCATCATTTATGATGGCGATGAAGGGCGGCTGAGCGAGGAGGCCTTCGTGCGGGATTTCGCCGGGGATCTGCCGCCAGCGAAAGCGAAAGCGCTTCATGCCGTCCAGCAGCCCTTCCGACGGGAACTCCTCACCGGACGGGTCGCCAGCGCGGCCTGGCGGAGCAAGCCCAGCTACTATGCTGTCTCGGCGGACGATCGCACCATTGATCCCGATCTCCAGCGCTTCATGGCCAAGCGGATGGGCGCGACGACGATCGAGCTCAAGGCGAGCCATGTCTCGCTCATTTCACAGCCCGACGCCATTGCGCGCCTGATTCTGGACGCGGCGGACCAGAACTGAAGACGCGGTGTCGGGAAGGGGCGTGTCTCTAGCGCTGTGCTCAAGGCGCAGCGGGATAACCCGTTCTGCGAGAGAATTTCTCTACGGTCTGGAAAGTCGCTGGCCGACGCCTGCGAGAGAAGAAGTGGCTCCCCGAGTTGGATTCGAACCAACGGCCGCTCGATTAACAGTCGAGAGCTCTACCGCTGAGCTATCGGGGAGCAACCGGGCATCTGCCCGGCGAGGCCGCGCCTATAGCAGCGGGTTTCAAAGGATGGCAAGAGCTCTCAGGAGATAAATTGTTCAGCGGCGATGCGATCGTCCAGCGTGTGCTCCGGATCGAACAGCAGCGTCAGTGGCATGGCGAAGTCCACCGCGATCTGAACCTGCGCCACATCGCGCACCTCGCGCTGGTCGGCCACGGCGGAAACGGGCCGTTTGACGGGATCCACGACCCGCAAGGTGATGCGCGTGCGCTCCGGCAGGATCGCGCCACGCCAGCGGCGCGGACGGAAGGGGCTGATCGGCGTCAGCGCCACCAATCCGCAGCCCAGCGGCAGGATGGGGCCCTGGGCCGAGAGATTATAGGCAGTGGAGCCGGCGGGCGTCGCCACCAGCGCGCCATCGCAGACCAGCTCGGGGATCACGACGCGGCCGTTCACGGAGACTTCGATCCAGGCGGTCTGGCGCGTTTCGCGGAGCAGGGAGACCTCGTTGATGGCGGGCAGGGTGATCTGCTCACCACTCACCGTGGTGGCGTGCATCCGCAACGGATTGACCTTGAAGGCCTTGGCCCGGTCAAGCCGCTGGTCGAGCCCTGCCAGCCGCCACTCGTTCATCAGGAAGCCGACGGTGCCGAGATTCATGCCGAAGACCGGCACCGTGCGGTGGTTTTCCAGCATCCCGTGCAAGGTCTGGAGCATGAAGCCATCGCCGCCCAGCGCGATGATGGCATCGGCCTGTCCGATCTCGACGAAATGGGAAATCGTGCTCAGGCGCCGCGCCGCTTCCTGCGCCGCGTCCGTCGGCGATGCGAGCAGAGCGAGTTTGCGATCCATGGCGCGTGCCGGCCTAGCCGCCGGTAACGCTCATGTGGCGCCGCGTGGACGGCGATGCGCCTCTGGAGACGCTGAAATCATGAGCCGCAGGCTTGGCCGCGAGCGCCTGATCGAGCAATGCATCGATGCCGGCGACGCCGTCCGCGCGAAAAGCGGCCTTGAGGTCCACATGGTCCTCATGGCCGAGGCACATGTAGATGCGGCCCTGACAGGTCAGCCGCATGCGGTTGCAGCCCGCGCAGAAATTCTCCGAGAGCGGCGTGATTAGCCCGAGCCGCGTCCTGAGGCCGGACAGGGCGAAATAGCGTGCCGGTCCGCCGGTCCGATCGGACAGCGGCACGAGGTCATGCCGCGCGCGAATAGGGGCGATCGCTTCGACCAGCGGCAGAAAATGGTCGGCGCGGTCATCGGCCACGTCGCCAAGCGGCATGGTCTCGATAAGCGTCAGGTCATGGCCATGCGTCTCGCAGAAATCGAGCAGCGGGAGGACCTGATCCTCGTTGACGCCGCGCAGCGCCACCATGTTGATCTTGAGCTTCAGCCCGGCCGCGCGCGCCGCTTCCAAACCAGCCAGGACAGCCGGCAGGTCGCCGCCGCGCGTGATGTCTGCGAAAATCGCGGGATCAAGCGCGTCGAGGCTCACATTGATGCGACGAATGCCGGCATCGAACAGCATGTCCGCATGCTTTGCGAGCTGCGTGCCGTTGGTCGTGAGCGTGAGCTCGTCCAGCCGCCCGGACTTCACATGACGGCCGAGCGCGCGGGCAAGATCCGCGAAATCCCGGCGCACGAGCGGCTCGCCACCTGACAGGCGGATGCGGCGCACGCCGCGCGCGATGAAGCGCTCGGCGATGATGGCAATTTCCTCCAGCGTGAGGATTTCCCGGCGCGGCAGGAACTGCATCGTCTCGCTCATGCAGTAGCGACAGCGCAGATCGCACCGGTCCGTCACGGAAATGCGCAGATAGTCGATCTGCCGACCATGAGAATCGCGCATGCCCGCAGCCGCTTTCGCCTGTGTCTCGATTGCGTTCGCCATGAGCATTAGCTAGGCGATGCACAGGGCTGGCGCAACCATCCCGCAAGAACTCGAACAGGTCGCACCGCGCTTTGACAGACGCCGAAGTCAAGCAGACGCAGGGAGAACAAGCTCCCGGGGGCGGATTGCCAGACGATCCGGACCGGCTGCCCTTGTTCATTCTTTCGCCCAGGCATCGCGATCCGCTGTCGCTCATGGCCAACCGGCTCGGCTGGAAGCCGGTCGCGGCGCGCAGTCGCGAGCGGGCCGAGAGCCGCTATCTCGGCAGCCTCGCCAGGACGGCGCTGCTCGATTTGCGGTCGCTGGATGCCGCCCAGTCGCAGGCTGCGGTCACTGCGCTGGCCGATGCGGTGGAAGCATCCGGTGGGGCGATGCTCGTCCTGCTCGACGACATGGCGGCGCCTCATGTGCCTGACCTGATCGCGTCGGGCGTGACTCATCTTCTGGACGGCGAGATCACGGAACAGCGCCTCGGCAGGGCCCTGCAGGCGGCCGACAAGCTGGCCGAGCGGCTGATCGGCAGTCTCGCCGCTGCGCGCAACCGCCATGCCGTGCAACGGAGCGATGCGCTGTTCTGGCGGTGGAACGGAGCGGAGCGGACACTTTCGATCAGCCCCGCGCTCGCCGAGCTTCTCCAGCTGATGGCGCCGGGCGTGGACTACAGTCGCTGGACGATCAGCGATCTCGTGCGCGCGCTGGATCGGCCGGATCGTGCGGGTGCCATCGCCGCGATCCGCCAGGCGGTGGATGATCTCATGCCCTCGGCGTTCGCGCACAGCCTGCCGGGGCAGAAGGCACGCCGCCTCGTGCAGCATCTCTATCCCGATTCGAGAGGGTTCAGCGGCGAGGTCGAGGAGCTGGACGCGCAGCCCCGCTCCAATTCCCGCGATCGCGATCCCATGACGGGCCTCGCCAGCCGGCAGGGCGCGATGCGATGGTTCGATCAGGTTCAGGCGGCGGGACGGCAGCCTTTGGCAATCCTCGTGGGGCTGGGCGAGTTCGACCGGGTGAACAGTGCCTATGGCCGGCTGGTCGGCGATGCCATGCTGGCGCGCGTCGCGATGCGCCTCACCCGCCTCGTGGACGCGATGGGCGGACGGGGCGCGCTGGTGGCACGGCTCACCGGCACCGAATTTCTCGTCGGTCTCGTCGGCGAGCGCAATGCCTCCGATGCCCTGCTCGACCGCGCAGCCCTGCTTGCGCGTCAGATCGTCGTCGAGATCAGCCGGCCGTTCAATGCGGGCGATTTCCTCATCCGCCTCTCCAGCCGCTGCGGCATCGCACCGGGGCAGGACGGGGACAGCGCGGAGACGATCCTGCGCCGCGCCAGCAATGCGCTGGCGGATGCGCGGCGGGGCGGGCCGCAAGGGGGGATTCGCGTCCGGGTGGCGGATGACAGCAGCCGGATCGTGGACGACGACCGGCTGCACAGCGACTTGCGCCACGCGCTCGACAGCGGCCAGATACAGATCCTCTTCCAGCCCCAATATGACATGGCCACGGACGGCATCATCGGAGCCGAGGCGCTCGCGCGCTGGCAGCATCCCCATTATGGCGAGATCGGTGCCGGCGCCTTGTTCGCCATTGCCGAGCGGTCCGATTTCATATTGCCGCTGTCAGACCATATCCATGCCCGCGCGCTCCATGAAGCGGCCGCCTGGCCGGTGCAGCTGCGGTCCTTGCGCCTCTCGATCAATGTGACGGCCGCCGACATATCCGAGCCGGACTTTCTCACCAGCTTCCTGCAGCTTGTCGACGAGTCCGGCTTCTCGCGAGACCGACTCACGGTGGAGCTGACGGAAAGCGGGCTGGTGGAGGACCTGGGCACGGCGTCCCTGCTGCTGACGCAGCTTCGCGAAGCGGGGCTGGCGGTCGCGGTGGATGACTTCGGCACCGGCTATTCGAGCCTCGCCTATCTCAAGTCCCTGCCGCTCGACTATCTCAAGATCGACAGCAGCATCGCGCGAGACATCACCGGAACGGGGCGTGACCGCATCATCGTGCGTGCCATCATCGACATGGCCCGCTCGCTGGACCTCGGCGTCATCGCCGAAGGGGTGGAGACGGAGCAGCAGCTCGCGCTTCTGGCCCGGGCCGGCTGCACCAGCTATCAGGGCTTCCTGCGCTCGCCGCCAATCACGAGCGCGGCACTGGCCGATCTCGTAAAGGGACGCTGACGGCCCGCCTGTCCGGCCTTTTCATGGCCGGCCGGGCAGGGCCGAAGCAAAAACGGGAAGAGGCTCAGGCGGCCTGACGGAATTCCAGCTCGAGCCGATCCCAGATCTCGCAGAGCGCGCTCACCAGGTCCCGCATCATCTCTTCGGAATGCTGGGGGCCGGGCGTGAAGCGCAGCCGCTCGGTTCCGCGGGGGACGGTGGGATAGTTGATGGGCTGCACATAGACGCCATATTCGGCGAGCAGGATGTCGCTGATCCGCTTGGCCTTGACCGGATCGCCGACCATCAGCGGCACGATGTGCGTCACGGAATTCATGACCGGCAGGCCGTTCGACGCCATTTCCGCCTTGAGGAAGGCCGCAGCAGCCTGCTGCGCATCGCGCTCGGCCTGGCTCGCCTTGAGATGGCGGACAGCCGCCAGCACGCCGGCGACCAGTACGGGCGAAAGCGAGGTCGTGAAGATGAAGCCGGGCGCATAGCTGCGGATCACGTCGACGATCACCTTGTCCGCCGCGATATAGCCGCCCATCACGCCGAAAGCCTTGCCCAGCGTGCCTTCGATGATCGTCACGCGGTCTGCGGCTTCGTCACGCTCGGTAATGCCGCCGCCACGCGCGCCATACATGCCGACCGCATGGACCTCGTCGCAATAGGTCAGCGCGTTGAACTCGTCGGCCAGATCACAGATTTCATGGATAGGCGCGATGTCGCCGTCCATCGAATAGACGCTTTCGAATGCGATGAGCTTGGGCGCTTCCGGATCGGCCTCGGCCAGCAGCTCGCGCAGATGATCGAGATCATTGTGGCGGAAGACCCGCTTCTCGCAGCCCGAATTGCGGATGCCGGCGATCATGGAGGCATGATTGAGCTGGTCGGAGAAGATGATGCAGCCCGGTAGAACCTTGCCCAGCGTCGCCAGCGTGGCTTCATTCGAGACATAGCCGGACGTGAAGAGCAGCGCGCCTTCCTTGCCGTGCAGGTCCGCCAGCTCCCATTCGAGATCGATATGGTAATGCGTGTTGCCGCCGATGTTGCGCGTGCCGCCAGAGCCGGCGCCGACATCATGCAGCGCTTCTTCCATCGCCGCGATCACCTTGGGGTGCTGGCCCATCGCCAGATAGTCGTTGGAGCACCACACCGTGATCGGCTTGGGGCCGTTATGGCCCGCGAAGCAACGCGCATTGGGATACATGCCCTTGTTGCGCAGGATATCGATGAAGACGCGATAGCGCCCTTCCGCATGCAGGCGCTCGATGGCCTGATTGAAGACATGCTGATAATTCATCTTTGGCAGCACCCCGACTTCGATATTTCGCGCCTCTACCAGCAAATGCCGGAAAAGCCACTGATAACAGTTCGCAGAATTTCCATCATAATGATCGCTCGGCGACTACAGCGCCTTGATCGATGACAAACCGTAGCGGGCCAAAGCGGGCGCCAGTGCCTCGATCGAGGCATCGACGCGCGTGAATACCGCAGCGCCCTCGGGCGTGCCCGTCGGCCAGGGGGCATCCCCATTGAGATAAGCGATGCGGCGGGCGATTCCAGCGCCGCCATCCAGGAATGTGAGGGGACGCGGCGCGGCTGCGGCGAGCTCATCCTCCACGAGCGGGAAATGCGTGCAGGCGAGGACCACCATGTCCATCCGCTCGCCGCCGGGCTGATCGAGAAGGCCCGCCAGCGCGCGGCGTGGCACGGCAGGATCGGCCGGCTCGCCCCGCAGGCGCGCCTCGGCATAAGTGACCAGTTCGGCGCTGCCGTGGCGCAGGATCACGCAATCCGCGCCATGCTCGGCGGCGAGTCGATCCACATAAGGTTGGCGGACCGTCGCGTTCGTGCCGAGCACGCCGATGACCCGTGTACGCGACGCCAGCGCGGCGGGCTTGATCGCCGGCACCGTCCCCACCACCGGAATATCGAGCGCTGCCCGGACGGCCGAGAGCGCGATGGTGGACGCCGTATTGCAGGCGATCACGGCCATTCGCGGATGATAGCGCTCTACCAGCCGGCCCAGCAGAGCGGGGACGCGCGCCGCGATCTCCCCTTCCGATTTGGTGCCGTAAGGGAAGCCGGCGCTGTCGGCTGCATAGACCACGGGCATGTGCGGCAGCAGGCGCCGCGCGGGCGCGAGAATCGACAGGCCGCCAACGCCCGAATCGAAGAAAAGAACGGGAGAGTCCGGTGCGCATGTCGGGTCGGGCATGCGCTTCCTTGCGGCCGGATGCGCCCGCAAGTCAATCCGCGCGCTTTGATCCCGGTCATCGGGACAGCCGCCGCGAGGCCTGCATCCCACGGGGCGGAAAGCAGTTGCTCGGGCGGGCGGCCAATCAGCGCGGCTGGAACATGATGATGGCCATGCCGGTGAGCGCGACCAGCGCGCCGGCCATGTCCCAGCCGGTCGGGCGGACGCCATCGACCGCCCACAGCCAGAGGATCGCCATGCCGATGTAGACGCCGCCATAAGCCGCATAGACCCGGCCGGCCGCCGTGCCATGCAGCGTGAGCAACCACGCGAACAGAGCGAGGCTGATCGCGGCGGGCAACAGCAGCCAGGCCGATTTGCCGCCTCTCAGCCACAGCCATGGCAGATAGCAGCCGATGATTTCCGCGAGCGCGGTCGCCGCGAAGAGCAGGAACGTCTTCAATCCGGAAAGCGCTTTCTCCGGGGCGGCTGTCGCCGATGGCCGCCGTCCCGGATCAACTCAGGCTACCGCTTCTTCGCGCGGATCGTCCGTGCGTAGGCCGGTGCTGCGCTCGGCGGACAGGATGGTGTTGTCGATGAGCATGGTGATGGTCATCGGCCCGACGCCGCCGGGAACGGGCGTGATGTAGCTCGCCTTCTTGCTGACGCCCTCGAAATC
Source organism: Sphingobium sp. SYK-6 (assembly GCF_000283515.1). Classification (GTDB taxonomy): domain Bacteria; phylum Pseudomonadota; class Alphaproteobacteria; order Sphingomonadales; family Sphingomonadaceae; genus Sphingobium; species Sphingobium lignivorans. The sequence continues at coordinate 2,229,044 of NC_015976.1, read as the reverse complement.
GACATCGCCGACGACGCGGCCGTCCGGCAGGCGATTGATGCCCACGTCGATGACGACGACGCCCGTCTTCACCATCTGCGGCAGGATGAGGTTCGGCACGCCGGCCGCCACCACCAGAATATCCGCCAGGATGGTGAACTGGGCGAGGTCGCGCGTCTTGGCATGGCAGATCGCCACGGTCGCGTCCTGCGCCATCAGCATGAGCGCCATCGGCTTGCCCACGATGTTGGAGGCGCCGACTACGACGACATTGCGCCCCTCGATGGGAATGTTCTCATGCTTGAGCAGGTTCATGACGCCATAGGGCGTGCAGGGCGGGAAAATCTGGCGTCCGACGACCAGCGCACCGACATTGTACAGGTGGAAGCCGTCGACGTCCTTCTCGGGGGTGATCGTCTCGAGCACCTTAGCCATGTCGATGTGGCGGGGCAGGGGGAGCTGCACCAGAATGCCGTGGACGGCAGGGTCCGCGTTCAGCGTCTCGATGAGGCCCAGCAGCTCCTCATTGGTGATCGTCGCGGGGAAGCGATGGCTGAAGGACGTGATGCCGACGGCATCGCAGGCCTTGACCTTGTTGGCCACATAAAGCGCCGAAGCGGGATCCTCGCCGACCAGCACCACCGCAAGGCCGGGCGTGACGCCGGTCTTTTTCTTGAGCGCCTCGACGCGCAGCTTCTGCTCGGCGCGCATCTCGCGCGCCACCGCGCGGCCATCGATGATCTTTGCGCCGGTCTTTGGTTCGGCCTTGAGGGCAATCGAGGTCACGGGGAAACCTTTCGTGTTTTGTCGAATCTCTCAGGGGAAGAGGATGCTTCTGTCGCGCATCTCATTTTCAGGTCGATAACGGCAACCGGTCGATCCGTCGAGATGCATGGCGACGAGGCGCAGGACGTGCGTGGGATAGATTGTCGGCAGGCGGGCGGAAAGGAGCGGGCGATCCGTCGCATGAGCCCGGATTTTGAGGAACGGATCGCGGATCTCGGCCGTTTTCCCAGCGACCACCGCCGAGCGGCGGCAACCAGAGGAGAGCATGATGCCAGACCAGCCACCCGCCTTCGACCCGAACAAGCAGCAGCCGGGCAAGAACCCGTCCCCCAGCCAGCCGACGCCGGGAACGACCACCCAGACGTCGAGCAATGCCGCGGTTCAGCAGGCGGCCGAGAAGGAAGGCAAGCGCTGAACCTGATCCCGGGGCCGGATGCGGATCGGTCCGCTTCCGGCCTGCAGGTGCCTGAGCGGTGACAGGAGACCCAGTCCGGGCGCTTATCCCCTTAATCGAGATCAAGTTCTGGTCCTCCCCTTTCCGATAGCATGGGCGGTGAAGGGGAAAGGTGATGCTGAGACGCGACGTCCTTTTTGGAGCGGGCGGGACAGTGCTGCTGGGTGGTATCGGCGTTTATGGATGGCGCTCGTCCACTGGCTCGATGGCTGACTATGCCGAGCATGTTCGCCATCTGCGCGCGCCGCTCGATGTGCATCGGCATGACAGGGAGTTGATCCGGTTCGCGACGCTTGCGGCCAGCGGCCATAATACGCAGCCATGGAAATTCGTCATTCGGCCCGGCGCGATCGATATCCTGCCGGATTTTGCCCGCACCACGCGCGTCGTCGATCCTGACGACCATCATCTCTTCGTGAGCCTGGGCTGCGCGGCGGAAAACCTCGCGATCGCAGCGGCAGCGACGGGGCGTCCGGGTGAGGCGCAGGCGGATGCCGAGGGCAGGGTCCGCTTCCTTCATTCGCGCGGGGCCGCACGATCCGATCCGCTCTTCGCCGCCATTCCCAGGCGGCAATCGGCGCGTGCCGACTATGATGGCAGACCTGTTCCGGCCCATGCCCTCGAGGCACTGAGGAAAGCGGCGGCCGTGCCGGGTGTGCGCCTCGTGCTGCTCACCGAACGGCGGCGGATCGATCCGGTGCGGGACCTCATCGTGGCCGGCAATGATGGACAGATGCGGGATGCGGCTTTCCGGGCCGAATTGAAGGACTGGCTTCGCTTTAACCCCCGCAGCGCCGCGAAAAACGGCGATGGCCTGTTCACGGCGGCCAGCGGCAATCCGGTGTTGCCGGACATTTTAGGACATGTGGCATTCGACATGTTCGTCACGGCGGAAGGCGAGAATGAGCGATATGCCCGGCAGATCGACAGCTCCGCCGGGATCGCCATTTTCCTCGCCGAGCATGAGGACAAAGCGCACTGGGTCGCGGTGGGACGCGCCTGCCAGCGCTTCGCCCTGGCCGCGACGGCGCTCGGCCTCAAGCAGGCCTTCGTCAACCAGCCGGTGGAAGTGGCGCGGCTGAGACCGGCGCTCGCGTCCCTGGTGGGCGAAGCCGGACTGCGCCCCGATATCGTGATGCGTTTCGGCTACGGGCCGACGCTGCCATATTCGCCTCGACGACCGGTCGAGGACGTCCTCGCATAGGCGGTGCGGGGGTGGGGGCCACGGCGAAGTCGTCGCTCGTGCCGATTTCCACAATACTTAGGCAATCGACGTTGTATCTTGACCGATTGCAGCGGGCTTGTTAGTAAGGTGTATGCCTTACCTTTCAACGCCTCTCGACGCAGCGTTCCATGCCCTGAGCGATCCCACGCGGCGCGCCGTGATTTCCCGGCTCGCTGACGGCGAACTCCCTGTCACCGTTCTGGCGGAGCCATTCGAAATGGCGCTGCCGTCCTTCACGCAGCATCTCAAAGTGCTGGAAGCCTCCGGCCTGATCGCGAGCGAGAAGCGCGGTCGAAGCCGGTGGTGCCGACTGGAGCGCGCGCGTTTCGACGAGGCGGCGGAGTGGATGGCTGCGGAGCGACAGCGCTGGGCCGATCGTTTCGATCGACTGGAAGCCTATTTGGACGATACCCATAAGGATGACGATGAACATGGCAAACCCGCTGGAACACTGGGCGCTTGATCGGGAGATCGTGCTGACGAGGGTCTTCAGGCACCCGCGCGACAAGGTGTTCGCTGCCTGGATGGACCCGGATGCGCTTGCCCATTGGTACGGGCCGGCTGGTCTGAAGATCGAGACTCACGAGGCCGATATCCGCGAAGGCGGGGTGTGGCGGTTCGACATGGTGGGCTTCTTCGATGGCAGGGAGCAGCGTTTTCCGAACCTGATGCGCTTCCTGGAAATCGTGCCTGGCGAAAGGATCGTCGTCGATTATGGCACTTTCGATCCCGACGATCCTGACCGCTTCCGAATGACGATAACTTTCGACGAACAGGCCGACGGCAAGACGGTCCTGACCATGCGCCAGCTTCACCCCAGCTCCGAACGGCGCAGGGCCGTCATCGACTTCGGCGCGGTCGAATATGGTCAGCAGACGCTAGACAAGCTTGCCGACTGGCTGGCCGGTTGAGTTGGTGCCGGCGCAGTGGCGGTGCGAGCCTCTCGTCTCTGCGGGGATGCAAGGCGCCTGCCGGGTGAACGGCCGGGCCTGAACGACGAAAGCGTCGGCAAAATGGCGGCGCATGGCGGACAGGGTGGGATTCGAACCCACGGTGAGCGTGAACCCACGGCGGTTTTCAAGACCGCTGCCTTAAACCACTCGGCCACCTGTCCTCGCGCGGCGGCCTAATGGAATATCGGCGCCAAGGAAAGCCCGGGCGATGCAGACGCGGGGCGAAAGACGGTCTGAGCTGTGAATGCCTTCCAGGCCATGGTTTTTGCGCCCGGCAAGGGGCATCGCGCGTCTCGGTGGGGCGGACGCGACTCGGAATGTGCGAGACTTCTCTTTCCGATCCTCGGTCGCTGCCTTGCCTCGGCCTCAAAGTCTGGCACTATATAGGCATGTCCTTTCATCAGCTTCGTCCCTTTCGCCCGCTTCGCCTTCTCGCCTTCTGCATGCTTGGCGCCCTCATCGCGGGGCCGGCGGCGCACGGCCAGCAGTCGGGGTCCACGGTCGGCGTGGAGACCGAACGCGGCTTTGCCACTTATCTCCAGAGCCTGCGACCCAAGGCGCGTGCCCAGGGCGTGAGCGACGCGACGTTCGATCGGGCGATCGCGGGGCTGACCTTCAATCCGCGCGTGGCCGCGCTGGACCGGGGCAACATGCCCACCGCCGCCGATGCGCCCATCCCGGATTTCGAGCCTTATCGGCAGCGCCATATCGACGGGCGCAAGATTGCCCGGGGGCGAGCGGTCTATCAGGCGAATCGCGCGCTCCTGACCGGCATCGAGCGGGATACCGGGGTCCCCGAGGAAATCATGGTCGCGATTTTCGGCCATGAGACGAATTACGGCACGATCACCGGTGACTTCGATCTGCTCCGCTCGCTGGCCACGCTGGCTTATGAGGGGCGCAGGCGCGCCCTGTTCGAGCCGGAGCTGATCGCCGTGATGGTCATGATGGAGCGGGGCATCCCGCGCGAGCGGCTGGTCGGCAGCTATGCCGGCGCCTTCGGTTATCCGCAGTTTCTCCCGTCCGTCTATCTGCGCGACGCGCGCGATGCGGATGGGGACGGCCTTGCCGCGATCTGGTCCAGCCAGCCCGATGCGCTTGCCTCCATCGCCAATTATTTCGTGCGCGCCGGCTGGCGCAAGGGCGAGCCCTGGGGTGTCGCCGTGCGCGTCCCGGCCAATTTGGATCGGGCCGCGTTGGCCGGGCGCACCGTTCCGCCGCGCTGCAAGCGGGTGTTCGAGCGGCACAGCCGCTGGCTGACCATGCGCGAATGGCAAGCGCTCGGCATCGCGCCGGTCTCTGGCAGCTGGCCGGACGGCAACATCATGGCGACGCTGCTGGAGCCCGACGGGCCCGGCCGCACCGCATACTTACTCACTGGTAACTATCGCGCGATATTGGACTACAACTGTTCCAATTTCTATGCGTTGTCAGTGGGGCTCCTTGCAGATGAGGTCAGGCACTAGGTCGGTCATCGCGATCATCATGCTGGGATGCGCCGCTGCCGGCGCGTCTGCCCGGCCCGCGACGGCCACGGGGGCACCGCCCGACGGGCAGCCGGTGATCGGCGAGCCCTATATGATCGACGGGACGCTCCACACGCCCGCGGCCGTCCTCGCCCTGGACGAGACCGGCTATGCCGCGCTGCTCTGGGAAACGGCGGACGGGCGCCGGACGGCCTCAGGCGAAGCTTATGCGCCGGACGCGGTCACCGCTGCCCACCGCACCTTGCCCTTGCCCTCCTATGTGGAAGTGACGGCGCTGGAGAGCGGCCGCACGATCCTCGTGCGCGTCAATGACCGGGGGCCCCTGCTCAACGATCGCATCATTGCCCTCTCGCCGGGGGCGGCTCGTCAACTCGGGCTGAGAGCGATCGACGGTACTGCCCCGGTCCGGGTGCGCAAGGTGAACCCCACCGAGCAGGAGCGGGCGGCGCTGCGGACGGGCCAGCCGGTCGGAGAGCGAATGGAAGCGCCGCCGGGACTGCGCGCCGCTCTGATGAAGCGCTTGCCGCCTGCGCCGCTGCCGCTGGATGTGCCGGTGCGCACGCTCAGCATGGGGAATTCTGCCGAGCCTTCCGCGCCTGTGCCGGCGATGGCCGCCGTGGACCTGCCGGCCCCGGCGGCGCACGCCGAGGCTGCGCCCCAGACGACTCCTGCGGCACCGCAAGCCATCATCCCGCCCGCATCGCCAGGAACGCCTCTTCCCGAGGGGCCGTCCGGGCCGGCGCCCGTTTCGTCGCAGCCAGTGCACCGGCCAGCGCCCACGTCCGCCGCTTCGCCGCCTGCCTCTGCGCCGGACGCCATGTCGCGCCGGGGCGGCTATGTCGTTCAGCTCGCGGCCCTCTCATCGCGCGCAAAAGCCGACGCGCTCGCCAGGGCCGTGGACGGCTATGTCATGCCTGTCGGCGCCCTGTTCCGCGTGCGGACGGGGCCTTTCCAGACGCAGGCGGCGGCCCGCGCCGCGCTTCGCGGCATCCATGCCAAGGGCTATGCAGAGGCGCGCGTGATGGCTAATGACGCTCGATGAGCAGCGGCGCCGCCGCTGACCGAATGACCGTCATGACCGGACTTCCTGATGCGATTCACATTGCCGATTGCCCTGGCGCTGCCGTTTCTTCTCTCGGCCGCCCAAGCTGCCACACCCAGCTATAGTTCCACCGCGCCCGTCGCTTACATGATCGACCTGTCTTCCGGGCGGGTGCTGTTCGAGCGCGACAGCAACAAGCGGATGCCGCCCGCCTCGATGGCGAAGATGATGACCGCTCATGTGGCCTTCAAGCTCATCCGGGAAGGGAAGCTGAAGCTCGACCAGAGCTTCACCGTGCGACCGGAAACCTGGCGCAAATGGCATAGCCAGGGCTCGACGATGTTCCTCTCGGCGAACGAGCAGGTGTCTGTCGAAAATCTGCTGCACGGCATCGTCACGCTCTCGGGCAATGACGCCTGCGTGGTGCTGGCCGAGGGCATTTCCGGCTCGGAGGAAGCTTTCACCGATCTCATGAATGCCGAGGCGAAGCGTCTTGGCATGACCAACAGCCATTTCGGCAACAGCAATGGCTGGCCCGACGAAGGGCGGACCTATGTGACCGCCCGCGATCTGGGCGTGCTGGCGCGCGCCTCGGTCGAGGAGACGCCGGACCTCTACCGGCAGTTCTACACGACCCGCTCGTTCACCTGGGGCAAGACCATGGGCGGATCGGACATCAGCCAGGCCAATCGCAACCCCATTCTCGGGCGGATCGACGGCGCGGACGGGCTCAAGACCGGCCATACCGAGGAAGCGGGCTATGGCTTCACCGGATCGGCGATCCAGAACGGACGGCGCATCGTGATGGTCGTGGCCGGGCTCACCAGCTTCAACGGGCGGATCGAGGAATCCGTGCGGTTCATGGACTGGGGCTTCAAGTCCTGGCGCTCGCGGCCCCTCGCGCGCAAGGGCGCCGTGCTGGGCCAGGCACAGGTGCAGGGCGGCTGGGCACGCCAGGTCGATCTCGTCGCGCCACGCGATCTGGTGGCGACCATTCCCGCCTCGGCCAACGGCCCGGTCAAGGGACGCATTGTCTATAACGGCCCGGTGAAGGCGCCGATCGCGCAGGGTCAGGCCATCGCGACACTGCTCGTGGACGCCGGTGACGGAGAAACCCAGTCGCTGCCGCTCGTCGCCAAGGAGGAGGTCTCGGAAGCGGGCTTCTTCGGTCGGCTCTGGATCGGCTTCCTCTCGCTGTTCGGCTGACGGGCGGGATGCCGCGCGGCCGCTTCATTTCGCTGGAGGGCGGCGAGGGCGTCGGCAAGTCGACTCAGGCGCGGCGCCTCGCGACAGCCCTGCAGCGGCGCGGGCTGGACGTGGTGCTGACGCGCGAGCCGGGCGGGAGCGAAGGCGCCGAAGCCATTCGCGGCCTGCTGCTTTCCGGCGCGGCGGACCGCTGGACGATCCGCTCCGAAGCCCTGCTGTTCGCGGCGGCGCGCGCCGACCATGTGGCGCGCACCATCCGCCCGGCGCTGGAGGCGGGCCAATGGGTGATCTGCGACCGTTTCCTGGACAGCAGTCGGGCCTATCAGGGGGTGGGCGGCGTCCTTGCCGATGCCGAGATACTGGCACTGCATGACGTCGGCTCGGAAGGCCTGCTGCCGGACCGCACGCTGTTGCTGCGCCTGCCGCTGGGCGAGAGCAGCGCGCGCGCCAGCCTGCGGGACGAGGGCGAGGCGGACAGGATCGGCGGGCGCGAAACCATGTTCCACCGGGCGGTGGCCGAAGCTTTCGAGCGCTTCGCCGATGCCGAGCCGGCGCGCTTTCGCCGCATCGATGCCGATGGAACGCCCGAGGCAGTCGAGGCGCGGCTGTGCGCGGCATTGGCGGACTGGCTGGTGTGACGCGCTGGTTCGGCCATGATGCGCAGATCGCGCAGCTCATCGCGGCGAGCGCTGCCGTGCGCATGCATCATGGCTGGATCTTGGCCGGGCCGAAAGGCGTCGGCAAGGCAGGCATTGCCTTTGATTTCGCGAAACGACTGCTGGTTGCCGGTGCAGGTGGGCCCGTCCCGGCCGCAACGCTGGCGCCGGGCGACGAGGACACGCAGGTGCGCCTGCTGAACGGCGGCGCGCACCCGGATTTCGTCCGGCTGGAACGGCTCGAACGCGATGATCGCAAGGGGGACGGGAGCACGCTCGCGCGCAACATCACCGTCGACCAGGTGCGCGGCCTTGCGCGACTGCTGCACAGCGCGCCCTCCATGGGATCGCGCCGGGTCGTCCTCATCGACAGCGCGGATGATCTGGAAGCCGGTGCGGCCAACGCGCTTCTCAAGAATCTCGAGGAACCGCCGGCCGGCGCCATGTTCCTGCTCGTGGCGCATCGGCCCGGCCGGCTGCTGCCGACCATCCGCTCGCGCTGCCGCATGCTGCGCTTTCATGCGCTGGACGATGACGTCATGCAGGCTGCGCTGGCGCAGGCCATGCCGGACCTGCCGGCTGCCGAGCGCGCCCGGCTCGTCGCGAGCGGGGAAGGCTCGCCGGGGCAGGCCCTCGCGATGCGGGCGCTGGACCTGCCGGCGCTGGAGGAATCGCTGGGCGTGATCGCCGGGGGCGGACGCGCGGCGGACGCGGAGCGCGCGAAGCTGATGTCCGCCTTGTCCGGCGTCGCGGCCCGGCCGCGGCTGGAGGCGTTCGTGGAGCTTGTGCCGCGCTTCATCGCGCGCCGGATTCGCGCTGCGCAGGGCCCTGCGCTCGGCCGGGGGCTCGACGCATTCGAGGAAGCGCAGCGGCTGGGGGCCGGCGCCGTGACGCCGCTCCAGCTCGAGCCCGGCGCGCTCGTTTTCACCTTGTGCGATACCGTTGCCGGGCTGGGCGAGGCGGGGGCCGCCCGGTGAGGATGAGCATCCGGGCGCCACAGCAGCCCGGCTTGTCGGCAATCCCCGTAAGGGCTATGACCCGCATCATGGACCACGGCCTCCATCCGCGCAGCCAACAAGGGCACTGCTTCCCGGCGGCGTTCGTGCGCATGTTCGGTTGGCGAAGCTGCTGAAGTCCGCTTTTCCAGACCGTTGATGCATTCACCCCGCCCGATCGGCGGGGTTTTTCATGCCGGTCGGGCCTTTCATGAAAGGACCGAACATCATGGCGTTGTCTGACGATCTCCATATCGAGCGACTGGCGACCGGCCTGTTGGCGAGGACGCTGCCGAAAGCGGAATGGACGCACGAGGCGCATTTTGCCGCGGCGCTCTGGCTGCTCAGGTACAGGCCCGATCTTACACGGGCCGATGAAATCCGCCGGCTGATCTCCGGCTATAATGAGGCGACCGGAACGGCCAACACGGATGAGGGTGGCTATCATCATAGCATCACCCTGGCTTCCATGCGGGCGGCGCGCCATCATCTGGCCAGTCATGGCCCGGACGCGCCGCTTCATCATGTGCTGCGCCTGCTCATGGCGTCTCCACAGGGGCATCCGGGCTGGCTTGCGGAATTCTGGCGGGAGGAGACATTGTTCAGCGTGGCGGCCCGGCGGACGTGGGTCGAGCCGGATCTCGCCCCTCTGCCGTTCTGATGCTCCCGGGCGAGGCGGGCCGCTGCTCTGCCCGGCACCAGCTATGCGACGGGCTAGGCATGGCGGCGGTGCCCCGCTAGAGAGCATGTCACAAGGCCGCGCACGCGGCGGCCGCCAGACCCAGCAGGATATCATGCCCACTCCGTTCACCATCACGACCGCCATCAGCTATCCCAACGGACGCCCGCATATCGGCCACGCTTATGAAGCGATCGCCACGGACGTGTTTGCGCGGGCGGCGCGGATGATGGGGCGGGACGTGTTCTTCCAGACCGGGACGGATGAGCATGGGCTGAAAATGGCGCAGACGGCGCGCGGACGCGCCATGGAGCCGATCGCGCTTGCTGATGAGATGTCTTCCTATTTCAAGGAAATGGATGACACTCTTGATATCAGCTATGATCGCTTCATCCGGACCAGCGAACCGGCGCATCATGTCGCGAGCCAGGCGATCTGGCAGGCCATGGCCGCCAATGGCGACCTTTATCTCGATCGCTACGAAGGCTGGTATTCAGTCCGAGATGAGGCCTATTATGATGAAAGCGAGCTAAGCGTTTCCGAAAGCGGCGAAAAACTGTCGCCGCAGGGCACACCCGTCGAGTGGACCGTCGAGGAAAGCTGGTTCTTTCGCCTGTCGGCCTATCAGGATCGGTTGCTCGCGCTTTACAGGGACCGGCCGGACTTCATCCAGCCGGAAAGCCGCCGCAACGAGATCCTTCGCTTCGTCGAAGGCGGGCTTCGCGACCTCTCGGTCTCCCGCACCAGTTTCGACTGGGGCGTCACTGTGCCGGGTTCGCCCGACCATGTGATGTATGTGTGGGTGGACGCGCTCACCAACTATATCACAGGCTGCGGCTATCCCGACGATCCGGCGCGGATGGCGCATTACTGGGCCGAGGGCGGCGATATCGTCCACATCATCGGCAAGGATATCGTGCGGTTCCATACCGTCTACTGGCCGGCCTTCCTGATGAGCGCCAATCTGCCCTTGCCGCGCACGGTCTTCGGCCATGGCTTCGTGCTCAACCGGGGCGAGAAGATGTCCAAGTCGCTGGGCAATGTGGCGGACCCGCTGGAACTTGCCCGGCGCTTCGGGGTGGATGCGCTGCGCTATTTCCTGCTTGCCGAGGTCAGCTTCGGCAATGATGGAAGCTATAGCGCGGAAGCTATTGTTCACAGGGCAAATACGGAACTGGGCAATGCGTTTGGCAATCTCGCGCAGCGCACACTGAGCTTCATCGCGAAGAATCTCGACGGGCGCTTGCCTACGCCCGCGCCGAGCGATGAGGACGAGGCGCTGTTGGCCAGCGTGAGCGAGGCCACGCAGGAGGCCATGCCGCACGGCTTCAGCGCCCTCGCACCGCATGAGGCCATTCAGGCCTGGCTGCGCGCGGCCTATGCCTGCAATGCCTATATCGATGCACAGGCGCCCTGGGCCCTGCGCAAGACCGATCCCGCGCGCATGGAAGCGGTGCTGGCGACGCTTTATGTCGCCATCGGCAAGCTCGCGGTCGCGATTGCGCCGGTGATCCCGTCGAGCGCCGGGAAGTTGCTCGACCATATGGGAATATCGCGTGAAAACAGAAGCTATGCGGCTCTGTCTTCAGACTGGTACGCAGCTTTGCGGGAAAGCGATTACGTCGTCGCTCCGCCCCAGCCTCTGTTTCCCCGGCTCGAAATGCCTGCCGAGGCCGAATGATGCTGGTCGATAGCCATTGCCACCTCAACTACAAGGGGCTGGTCGAGGATCAGGACGCGGTGATCGCCCGGGCGCGCGCTGCCGGAATCGGGGGGATGCTCAACATCTCCACGCGCGAGCGGGAATGGCATGACGTCATCGCCGTGGCGGAGAACGCGCCGGACATCTGGGCCACGGTCGGCATTCATCCGCATGAGGCGGACGAGCATCCTCATGTGGACACAGCCCGCCTCGTAGCGGCGGCCGCGCATCCGCGCGTCATCGGCATCGGCGAGACAGGCCTCGATTATTATTACGACCATAGCGATCGGGCGCGCCAGCAGGCGAGTTTCCGCGCCCATATCGCGGCCGCCCGGCAAACGGGTCTCCCGCTGATCGTCCACACGCGCGATGCGGAAGACGACACCGCCGCGATCCTGCGCGAGGAAATGGCGGCGGGCCCGTTTCCCGGCGTGATCCATTGCTTCACCGCGAGCGATGCGTTCGCGGACATCGCCCTGGAACTCGGCTTCTACATCAGCATTTCAGGTATCGTGACCTTCAAGAAAGCCACGGCCCTGCAGGAGAGCGCGCGCCGCATTCCGGCGGACCGGCTGCTGGTGGAAACGGATTCGCCGTTTCTGGCCCCGGTGCCTCACCGGGGCAAGCCGTGCGAGCCTGCCTATGTCGCGGACACGGCCCGCTTCCTGGCCGATCTGCGCGGGGACAGGCTCGAGGATCTCGCGGCGGCCACGACCCGCAATTTCTTCACCCTGTTCTCCAAAGCCGCGCCGGTGGCCTGATCGGAATGACGCTGCGCCTGCTCATGCTCGGCAGCGGCACGTCCTCCGGCGTCCCGCGCATCGGCGGGGACTGGGGGGCCTGCGACCCGTCCAATCCCCGCAACCGACGCAGCCGCGTATCGATCATCGTGGAAAGCGCCACCACGCGCATTCTCGTCGATACCTCGCCGGACATGCGCGCGCAGCTGCTGGCGGCGCAGGTCGCTCATCTCGATGCCGTGCTCTGGACTCACGATCATGCCGATCATGTCCATGGCATCGACGATCTGCGCCAGGTGATGCACCAGCGCGGAAGCCCGGTGCCCGGCTATGCCCATCCCGCCACGCTGGCCCGGCTGCGCGATCGGTTCGATTATGTGTTTCAGGGTGCCAATGGCTATCGCCCGACCGTGGCAGCGCATGAACTGGGCGAGGGCGCGACGCGCATCGGCGACATTCTCGTCAGTCATGTCGCCCAGCCCCATGGCGCGATCTGGTCCAGCGGGTTCCGCTTCGATGCCGGTGGCCGGTCGATTGTCTATGCCACGGATTTCCATGAAGCGACCGACGCGATGCTCGCGCTATATGCCGATGTCGATTGCCTGGTCATCGACACGCTGCGCCGCAAGCCGCATCCCTCGCATGCGCATCTCGACCTGGCGCTGGAGATTATCGCGCGCGTGCGGGCGAAACGCGCGATCCTCACGCATATGGACCAGAGCCTCGATTATGCCTTGCTTGCCGCCGAGCTTCCCGAGGGGGTCGAGCCGGGCTATGATGGCCTTGTCGCTGATGTCTGACGAGGAAATGAAAGGACGGGCCGCTGGCTGATATCGCCGCAAGCATGATCTGGCTCATCCTGGTGCTGGTGCTCGTCGGCAGCAACCTTGCCCTGCGCCGCTTGCCGCGCGGGCATCTGATGCGGCTGATCCTGCTCTGGATCACGATTTTCGCCATTGCCTTCCTGCTCGTAAGACTGCTGACCGGCATAAGCTGAGCCGCGTGCGCCGGCGCGTTCGCGCGGGTGCAATTCGCCTTCGCTCTCGGCCAAGCCAGCATCGCCTCGCTCGCCTAACGTCCTGCTCCAGGGCGGAAGGAGAGGCGATGTCCGATCTCGAATTCGATTATGTGGTGATCGGTGGCGGATCGGCCGGCGCCGCGCTCGCAGCCCGCCTGTCCGAGCGGGAGGACCGCACCGTCGCCTTGCTGGAGGCGGGGGGAGACGCGACCCATCCGTTCATCCATGTGCCTGCCGCCGTCGCCGCCGCCATCGGCACCCCTTCGCTCAACTGGCGTTTCGAGACGGTGCCCCAGTCGGGCATGGCGGGCCGGCGCATCCCCGTGCCGCGCGGCAAGGTGGTGGGCGGATCGGGCCAGATCAACGGCATGGTCTATTTCCGCGGCCATCCCACCGACTTCGACAACTGGGCGGACATGGGAGCGAAGGGCTGGAGCTATCGCGAAGTCCTGCCCTATTTCACGCGGACGGAGAATAACGAGGATTTTCCTCAGTCCGTGTTCCACGGGAAAGGCGGGCCGATCAACGTCAAATATGTCCGCAATCCCAACCGGATGAACCATGACTATATGGCGGCTCTGGCCACGCTCCAGTTCCCGGCCTGCGCGGATTTCAACGGGCCCGATCCGGAAGGTTATGGCTTCCGGCAGGGGCTGCTCCGCGACGGAAGGCGCGAATCCACGGCGCGCTCCATGCTTCTTCCGGCCAGTCGAAGCCGCCGCAACCTGACCGTGCTCACCCAGGCGCAGGTGGCGCGGATCATATTCGAGGGACGACGGGCAAGCGGCGTCGTCCTGACGGATGGCCGCGCAGTGAAGGCGCGGGCCGAGGTCGCGCTGTGCGCCGGCGCGGTCCAGTCGCCGCAGATCCTTCTCGCCTCGGGTGTCGGCCCGGCTGCCCATCTCAACGAACTGGGCATCGACATCGTTCACGATCTCCCCGGCGTGGGCGGCAATTATCACGATCATGTCGCTTGCCCGGTCCACATGGAGACCCAGGACCCGACCTCCTACGGCATAAGCTGGAAGGCGCTGCCGCGTGGCGCCTGGAACGTCCTCCAGTATCTTTTCGGACGGACGGGGCCGCTCGCCGGCAATGTCTTTGAGTCGGTGGCGTTCCTGCGCACCGATCCCTCCCTTGCCAAGCCGGACGTGCAGTTCGTCTTCCAGCCGGCAAAGCGCCTGACGACCAAGCTGCCGCTGCCGATGGGCCATGGATATGCGATCAGCCCCGTCGCGCTGTATCCCAAGAGCCGCGGCACGTTGCGCCTCGCGACGCCGGACGTGCGCGATGCGCCGCTCATCGATCCGCGCCTGCTCGCGGAGGAGGATGACATCCTGCCGCTGCTGCGCGCCGTGAAGATCGCGCGCCAGGCCTTTGCCGCGCCGGCTTTCGCGAAATATCGGGGCGTGGAAGTCGCGCCCGGGCCGGATGTGCAGAGCGACGAGGACATCAAGGCCTTCATCCGGGCGGCGGGCTATACCGTGCATCACCCCTGCGGCACCTGCCGGATGGGCGTCGACGCCGAGGCCGTCGTCGATCCCGATCTGCGGGTGCATGGCATCGAGGGGCTGCGCGTCGCCGACGCCTCGGTCTTTCCGCTGCTGATCGGCGGCAACACCAATGCCCCGGCCGTCATGGTGGGTGAGCGCGGCGCCGACAAGATCCTCGGCAAGCCGGACCTGCCGCCCGCCGACCTGCCGCCTGAATCCGTGGGACGCAAGGCATGAGGTCGCCACCAGCCTTGCCGGCCGGGCGCCGCACGAGAGCAAAGAAGAGCGCAGGAGAGTGAGATGGCCGTCGAGCATATGAGGAACTGGCAGATCGGTGACGTCACCGTGACCCGCCTCGTCGAGCTGTGGAAGTTCACCGATCATATCAACATGACGATCGCGGACGCCGAGCCGGAGGAAGTGATCGCCATGGAGTGGCTGCACCCCCATTATGCGACGCCGGACGGGCAGCAGATCATGAATTTCCAGGGCTTCGTCGTGCAGACGCCGACGATGAACGTCATGCTGGACACCTGCATCGGCAATGGCCGCGACCGCGCCTATGATGTCTTCCGGAACCTCGATACCAGCTTCATCGAGGATATCGGCTCGCTCGGCCTGAAGCCGGGCGATATCGACGTGGTGCTCTGCACGCATCTCCATTTCGACCATGTCGGCTGGAACACCTACTGGGACGGGAAAGAGTGGGCGCCGACTTTCCCCAATGCCCGCTATCTGTTCGGCCAGACCGAATATGACGCGTGGGAAGAGATGCGGCGCCATGAAGACCATGGGCTGCATGACGTGCGGCACCTTGCCGATTCCGTCGATCCCATCGTCCGGCGCGGCCTCGCGCACTTCATCGACGCGAACCACCGCATCAGCGATGAATTGTGGACCGAGCCGAGCCATGGTCATTCCCCCGGCCACATTCATCTGTGCATCGAATCGCGCGGCGAGCGCGGCGTCATCACCGGCGACCTCATGCATCATCCCATTCAGACGGCACTGCCGTCCCGCCCGGCCCGCTTCGACATGGATACCGCGCAGGGCATCGCCACGCGCACCGGGTTCGTCGAAAAATATAGGGACAGCGGCGTCCTCGTGATCGGGGCGCATTTCGCGGATCCCACCGCCGGCTGGATCCGCTCCGAAGGAGACGGGACCCGCTTCTTCGGCATCGGGCTGGAGGGAAGCTGATGGCACGCGACATTCCCGATTATCCGCTGGACATCTTCACGCACGACGCGGTCCGCAATGCGCGGGACGTGGACGATGCCCTGCGCGAATTCGCCCCCGCCGTGCGCCTTGCGGACGGCACGGTCATGATTGGCCGGCACGCGCATGTGGCGCCCGGTCTCATGGACTGGAAGAGCTTCTCGTCAACGTCGCGGCCATGGCATGATCCGGCGTCGCTCCGGCCCGAGATTCTGCTCACGGACGATCCGCCCCGGCATACGCGGGTGCGCCGGGTGATCGGCGATGCGCTCTCGCCGCGGACGCTCGACGCGATGAAGACGGTTTTCACGGCTGGTGCGCAAGCGCTGGTCGCGGAGCTGAAGGCGCGCGACGGGAAGGAAATCGACGCAGTGGAAGATGTTACGCGCCGTTTCGTCTACACCGTCTTCCCCGATGCGCTTGGCCTGCCGCCCGGGGACCGCACGCACATGCATGGCTTTTCCAACATGGTCTGGGCGACCATGGGGCCGGAGAACGCGCTGTTCCGCGAAGCGATGGTGGAGGATTTCGGGCCGGTCATCACATGGCTGAACGAGGTCTGCGATCGTGAGGTGCTGAACCCCGACGGGTTCGGCATGCTGCTCTTCAGGGCGGCGGACGAAGAGAAGATCACGCTGGACGAAGCCAAGCTGCTTTTGCAGACGATCCTCTCGGCCGGTGCGGATACCACCTACATCACCATGGCCAACGCGCTGCGCGCCTGGGCCGAGTTTCCTCAGGAATTCGCCAAGGTGCAGGCGGACCCGAAGCTGGTGCGCAACGCCTTCGACGAGAGCCTGCGCTGGGACAGCCCCTCGCGCATGGCCGGGCGGATCACGACGGTGGATGTGCCGGTGGACGACATGGTGGTGCCGGCGGGGACGCGGGTGGGGCTGATGTTCGCGGCCGCCAATCGCGATCCGCGCTTCTGGGACGATCCGCTGGATTACCGCATCGGACGCGACCTGCGGCACAGTCTCGGCTTCGGCTACGGCATCCACGCCTGCGTCGGTCGCACCCTTGCTTATATGGAGGCCGATGCCCTGCTCGGCGCGCTGGCGCAGGAACTGGACAGCATCGAGCTGACCGGCCCGGTCGAGCCCTGGATGACCACGGTGGGCCATGGGCCCGCCCGCGTGCCGGTGCGCCTGCATTTCCGATGACGCACGCGCCCCATCACCGCATTCACGCGATCCGCTACGCCCGGCACGACCGGCCGGCGCGGGAGAATTTCCTGGGCGGCGGGGCAGACGATCATGCCGCCATGATGCCGCTCGATTATTTCGTGTGGGTCATCGAGCATGACGACATGGCGCCGCTTCTGGTCGATACCGGATTCGGCGCGGAGGCGGCCGCACGGCGTGGACGGACGATGATCCGGCCGGTGGAGGACGGGCTGCGCGCCATCGGGATCGATCCGGCCGATGTCGAGGACGTGATCCTCACGCATCTCCACTATGACCATGCGGGGTCGCTCGGGCTTTTCCCGAACGCGCGTTTCCATGTCCAGGACAGGGAAATGGCGTTCGCGACTGGACGGGCCATGACCCATGGCCATGTGCGCGCGCCGTTCGATGCCGAGCCGGTGGCGGAGATGGTGCACCTGCTGTTCGGCGACAGGCTGGTCTTTCACGATGGCGATGCGGCGCTGGCACCCGGCGTCACGCTGCGGCTGCTGCCGGGGCACACGGCGGGGCTTCAGGCGGTGGAAGTGAGCACGGCGCGCGGCCCTGTGATCCTCGCCTCGGACGTGGCGCATCTCTATGCCAACCTGCTGCGCGAGACGCCTTTTCCGATCGTCGTGGACGTGCCGGCCTATCTGGCCGCGCATGCGCGCCTGCGGGCGCTCGTGCCGGGGCTCGACCATATCATTCCCGGCCATGATCCGCTCGTTCTGGCCGCGTTTCCGGCCGGGGACGCGCCGGATGTCGCGCGCGTGGACCTGCCGCCGCGCAAACCCATTGGAGACTTCGATTGAGCAGCATCGGTTTCATCGGCCTCGGGCGCATGGGCGCGGGCATGTGCGCGCGGCTCTGCGCGGCGGGCGTGCCTGTCATCGTCCATGACGTCTCGACAGATGCCGTCCGCGCCATGGTCGCGCAGGGGGCGGAGGCCGCCGGCAGCGCGCTCGAGGTTGCCCATGCCGCGGAGGTCGTGCTGGTCAGCCTGCCGACGCCCGATATTGTGCATGAAGTCCTGCTTGGCCCCAATGGCGTGGCGGACGGACGGGCCGTGGAGATCGTCGTCGATCTCTCGACATCCGGCCCCGCCATGGCCAAGCGCCTCGACGCGGGGCTTGCCGCGAACGGCATCGCGAGCTTCGACGCGCCGGTCTCGGGCGGCGTGGCGGGCGCGCGCGATGGCCGGCTTTCGCTCATGGCAAGCGGCCCGGAAGCGTCATGGCCCCGGGTCGAACCCGTGCTCAGTCATTTCGGTAAAGTATTCTACATGGGCGAGACCCCCGGTTCGGGGCAGACGATGAAGCTCATCAACAATCTGCTGGGCGCCGTTGCCATTGCGGTGACCGCGGAAGGCATGACGATGGGCATCAAGGCCGGGCTGGACCCCGCCCGGATGATCGAGGTGCTGAACCAGTCGACCGGCGTCAACAGTGCCACGCGGGACAAATGGCCGCGCGCCGTCCTGCCCCGCACCTTCGATTTCGGGTTCGCTGCCGCGTTGAGCCACAAGGACATGCGCCTGTGCGTCGAGGAAGCGGAAGCGCTGGGCGTTCATCTGGCGCTGGGTGCACAGGTGCGGGACCTGCTGGGCCGGGTGCTCGAGGAGGTGGGGCCGGACGCGGACTTCACAGCCATGGCCAAGGTGGTCGAGGCGGATGCCGGGCTCGATCTCGAGCGGCCGGCATGAGCCGTTCGCGGACCGACAAGCGCCATTCGCTCGGGCCCAAGCCGGGACGGGGTGGACGGGCCTAGAAGCAACGATGCGGGGCGTCGGAAGGAGAGAGCGTGCAGGTCAACGAGAACATTGACGCGCGGGGCGCGCAGTTCGCGATCGAGGGTTTCGTCGCGGATGGCTTCGAGCCGGTGCTGCGGGCGTTTAGCGACAATTTCCGGCAGGAGGAGGAGATCGGCGCTGGCTGTTCCGTCGTGATCGACGGCAAGACCGTCGTCGACCTCTGGGGCGGCTGGCGCGATGGCGCGATGACCACGCAATGGGACGCGCACAGCACGGTCTGCATGATGAGCGTCGCCAAGGGCATCACCGGCATCGCGTTCAACATGCTCGTGGATCGCGGCCTCATCGACATCGACCGTCCGGTGGCCGACTACTGGCCGGAGTTCGGGCAGAAGGGCAAGGAGAAGATCCTCGTCCGCTGGCTGCTCGATCATCGCGCGGCGATCCCCGTGCTCACGGACGACCCCATGTATCCCGGCGGCATGTTCGACCGGGAAGCCTATGTGAAGGCGCTGGAAGCGCAGACGCCGCTCTGGGAGCCGGGTACGCGCGCGGCCTATCATGTCCACAATCAGGGCTATCTGCTGGGCGAGGTGATGCGGCGCGTGAGCGGGCTTACGGTTGGGCCCTTCCTGCGCCGGGAAATCGCGGATCCGCTGGACGCGGAATACTGGATCGGCGGGATGAGCGCGGCCGAGCAGGCGACCGTGGCCGAGATCATGCCCAACATGAATGCGCGCCTGTTCGCCGCCAAGGATGTCGAACTGCCGGCCGATCCCGAATGGACCGGGGAGGTGCTGCGTCCCCTCGCGTTCCGCCAGAACCCGGATGAGCCCTGGCGTGTCACGCTCAACAAGCCGCTCTGGCGCGCAGTGGAGATCGCCAGCGGCAACGGCCACGGCAATGCGCGCGGCGTTGCGCGCATCTATGGCGCGGTGGTGGACCCGGGAGAGGTCGATGGAGTCACGCTCCTGAGCCGGGATGGCCTGGCGCGGATGATCGAGGAACAGCACAACCAGACCGAGCTTTTGCAGGAGCGGCCTTATCATCAGGCGCTCGGGGTGCTGCTGAACACGCCCGAAGCCGTCTACATGGGGCCGAACCCGCGCAGCTTTGGCCATCATGGAATCGGCGGCTCGATCGGCTTTGGCGATCCCGATGCGCGGATCGGCTTCTCCTATTGCTGCAACAAGCTTCACTCGGTGGGCGACAATGGGCCGCGCGCCCGGCGCCTGATCGATGCTCTCTATTCCGCGCTTTGAAGGGACCGACTGATGAACAAGGACATGTTCGACAAGGGGCTCGATATTCGCCGGTCGGTGCTGGGAGACGCTTATGTCGACCGCGCGCTGGCCAATATGAACGCGTTCAACAAGCCATTGCAGGAACTGGTCACGCAATATTGCTGGGGCGAAGTCTGGGGGCGTGAGGGGCTCTCCCGACGGGACCGCAGCCTCCTGAACCTAGGCATGATCGCGATCCTCAACCGGTCGCACGAGCTCAAGGCGCATGTGCGCGGCGCGCTCAACAATGGCCTCAGCCGGGAAGAGATCCGCGAAGTGCTGCTTCAGGTCGCGATCTATGGTGGCGTGCCCGCAGCAGTCGACAGCTTCCGCATCGCCGGCGAGGCCTTTGCCGAGATCGATGCGGAGAAACCGGGCAAGTCCGCCACCAAAAGCAAGGGGAGCAAGCCCGCGAAGCCCAAGGCAAAGGGAGGCAAGGGATGAACGCTGCCGAGGTCGCGGAGATCGAGCGGGCCTGCGCCCGGCTCGTCCTCGAATTCGCGAAGTTCAATGATGACCTGGATCATGAGGCGCTGGCCGACCTGTTCGTGGAGGATTGCGTCTTCGCCCGGCCGCTCGATCCGGCCCATCCTTATTATGGGAAGGATAAGGTCCACGCCATCTTCCGGGACCGCAAGGCGCGCCTCACGCGCCATGTGATGACGAACATCCTCATCACCGTGCTCTCGCCGACGGAAGCGAAGGGCAACAGCTATGTCACCATGATGTCCGCCGCCGATCCGGACGCGCCATGGCCGCGTGAGGGCGAGGGGGTGTTCATCGGCTCGTTCGACGATCTGTTCGTGAAGACCGGGAACGGCTGGAAGTTCAAATCCCGCATCGGCAATGTCGCGCTTTACCAGGGCGGCCATGTGCCCGCGATTCCCGTGCCGAGCATCGAAGAGACGGGAGTGCCGCCGCAATGAGCGTGACTGCGAAAAACGCGAACGAGCAACTGGCGCTCGATTTCTTCGAGGCGCTGTCGAGCGGGAATCTCGACCGGCTGCGTCCCTTTCTCGACGAGGACAGCGTGTGGGAACCGATGGTGAAGGATATTCCCGGCGCCGGCTCCTACCGGGGCAACCAGATCATCGATGATTTTCTGGCGCCGGTGCGCGGCATGTTTGCGCAGGGCGACCCCAAGGTCCATGTCCAGACCATCTTCTCGGACGGGGATTTCGTCGCGGTCGAGAGCTATTCGGACGGGAAGCTGCAGGACGGGCGGACCTATCACAACCGCTATTCCTGGGTCTTCCGCATGAACAACGGCAAGATCGGCTATCTCCATGAATATATGGACAGCCATTATGTGGCGCGGTTGTTCGGCCTGTGAGCGCGGGGAGCCTTGCGGGCCGGAACGTCCTGATCTCGGGCGCCGGCAGGGGACTGGGCGAGGCGATCGCCGCTCATCTCGCGAGCCTTGGCGCCGTGGTGGCGGTCTGTGACATCAATGAGGACGCCGCGGCGGAAGTCGCCGCGCGCATCATCTCCGCCGGTGGCGAAGCTGTCGCTTATGGTGGCGACCTTGGCGCGCGCGAGACCTTTCATGAGACCATGGCGGCATTCGCGCGGGCTTATGGGCCGGTCGATACGCTCATCAACAATGCTTCCTATCTGGTCTATGAGCCGATCGAGCGCGTGACCGAGGAGACGCTGGACCGCATGATATCGAGCGGCCTCAAGTCGGTTTTCTGGGGCGTGCAGGCGTTCCTGGCGCATCGCGATCCCGAAGCGGGCAAGGGCTGGATCATCAACTACAGTTCGCCCGTCGCCTATCGGGGACGTCCGAACACGGGCGCCTATACGGCGATCAAGGGTGCGGTGGCCGCGCTCACCAACGTTCTGGCAGGTGAGCTCGGGCCGCGGGGCATCCGGGTGAATGCCATCGCGCCGGGCTCCGTGCCGACGCCCGCGACGGCGGGTTTCGTTTCGGCGGAAGATTATGAGCGCCGCGCCGCCGGCATACCGCTGCGCCGCAACGGGCGTCCGGAGGATGTCGCCCGGGCTGTCGCTTTCCTGATCGGGGAGGATGCGGACTTCATCAACGGCGCGATGCTGGCCATCGACGGCGGCATCATCGCGGCGGGCTAGGCCGGGGAGGGAAGCATGAGCGGTTTCTGGCGGGAGCGGCTGGACCACCTCAAGGCAGTGATAGAGGCCGACGTGGCTGCCGGCGCCTATTATGGCGCGGTGCTTCGCGTGATGCGGGGCGGCGTGATCGGGTTCGACGAGGCGATCGGCTTTGCCGACGGCGCGGGGGAGAAAAGACTGTCGAAGGACAGCGTCTTCTCCATCTTCTCGACCAGCAAGGCCTTCACCAACATCCTGATCCTGCGCGCCATCGAGGAAGGCCGCTTCGCTCTCACGACGCGGGTGAGCGACATCCTCCCCGAATTCACCGGCGAGCCGCGCAACCGCGCGACCTTCTTCCATCTCCTGACCCATACCGCCGGGATGCCGGGGGTCTGGATGCCCCGGCCGGACATGTATCTCGACCGGCTGGACGAGCTGTTCGAAGCCGTGATCGCGCATGTCCATGGCACGGTGGAGCCGGGCACGCGCTGCGATTATTCGCCTCTCGCGAACCATGTGCTGATGGGGGAAGCGCTGCGGCGCACCGATCCGAAGGGGCGGCGCTTCCGGGATATCCTGCGCGAGGAGTTGTTCGAGCCGCTCGGCATGACCGACAGTTCCATGGGCCTGCGCGCGGACCTGAATGCGCGCCATGTCCGGCCCGACATGCGCGGCACGGTCCCCATCCGCCATCTCTCGCGGACCATTCCCGGCGATCATGCGCTGTTCGAGGACCCGGACGTGGAAGCGCCTCATGTCGGCTGCGCGTCGAGCGTGCCGGACCTCTCCCGCTTCGCGGAGATGCTCCGGCGCGGCGGCGAGCTGGATGGCGTGCGCATTCTCTCCCCGCAGATGGTGCGGCTCGCGCGGCAGGTGCACACGGGCGATTTCCCCAACGAACTGTATCGCGCCGTCCACCTGCGCATGGGGTGGGAGGAAATGCCGGCTTATATGGGGTTGGGCTTCAACGTCCGTGGGACGCGCATCGGGCATCACCAGCTCGGCACGCTCACCAGCCCGGAGACGTTCGGCAATTATGGCGCGGGGAGCGCGCTCTTCTGGGTGGATCCGGCACTGGATGTGAGCTTCGCGTGCCTGACGGCCGGCGTGATGACGCAGGCGGCGAATATCGCGCGTTTCCAGAAACTGTCCGACCTGGTGGTCTCGGCATGTGTGTGAGCATCCGGGCGGACTTTGACATGCCGCGCTGTCGCGGCTCGAAGAGGATGAAGCGGGACCATGGCTGATTACGACGTCATCGCGATCGGCTCCGGCCACAATGGCCTCGTCGCGGCCGCTTATGCCGCCGTGGCCGGCCGCAAGGTGCTGGTGCTGGAGCGCAATGCCTGGTTCGGCGGCGGCGTCGTCACGCGCGAGCTGACGCTTCCGGGATTCCGGCACGACCAGCACTCGATGAGCCACATCTTCATTCAGGGCAATCCGATGCTCGTGAATGACGAGCTGGGCCTCAAGTCCCGCTATGGCCTCACTTATCTGTTCCCGGACGTGCCCATGATGTCCGTCTTCGAGGATGGGCGGACGCTCAAGCTGTATCGCGATACGGAGCGGTCGGCCGCGTCGATCGCGCGCTTCTCGCAGAAGGATGCGGAGGCCTTCCGGCGGATATCCGCGCAGGCGGCCCAATGGCTGCCGATGATCCAGGCATCGCTTTACACGCCGCCCATGCCCGTTGGGGCCGGCAATGCGATGCTCGACAGCAGCCATGAAGGGCGTGAGCTCTGGCGCGTCATGCAGATGTCGAGCCACGATCATCTGTGCGAGCTGTTCGAGAGCGACGAGGTGCGCATGCATTTCGCGCGGGTGGCCGGTGAGAACCTCGTCTCGCCCGACGAGAAGGCGACCGGCATCGGCATGTATGTGTTCCTCGGCTTTCTCGAGCGCTTCGGCTTCGGCGTGGCGCGGGGCGGCTCCGGGAGCCTGACCGCTTCGCTGATCCGCTGCATCGAGGATCATGGCGGCGCGGTGGTCGCCAGTGCATCGGTGCGGGAAGTGACGAGCGCGGGAGGCCGGGCGAGCGGCGTCGTGCTGGATGACGGAACGCGCCACGCGGCGCGGGAGGCGGTGATCGGCGCCATCCATCCGCATCTGCTGCCCGACATGGTGCCGGGCATGGACGCACAGGCCGCGAGCGGCGCGCTGCGCACCCAGATCACCGATGCGGCCTGCATCACCATCCATGCCGCGCTCGACGCGCCGCTGCGCTTCTCGGCGCCCGATGTCGATGCCGTGATGGTCGAGCTGATGCCGGACAGTTACGAGACGCTGCGCCGCGCCTTCGATGACCTGCGCTATGGCGGCTTCGTCCGCACGCCGCTCATTGGCCTCGGCTCGCTCTCGCAGTTCGATGCCAGTCGCGCGCCTGAAGGCAAGGCCGTGCTCCATGCCTGGGACTATGTGCCTTATCATCGGCCGGACGGGCAGGGCTGGGACGACAGCAAGTGCGCTTATGCCGAGGTGATGATCGACCGCATGGCCCGGTTCATTCCCAACATCCGCGAGGTCCTGCTGGACGCGCATGTGGATTCCCCGGTGGACATGGAGCGGACATCGCCCAGCTTCATGCGCAGCGATCTCCACGGCATCGCGACGACGACCTATCAGTCCGGCGCGCACCGACCGACGCCGGAACTGGGGCAATATCGCGTGCCGGGCGTGGACCGGCTCTATCTCGTGGGGCCGTTCCAGCATCCCGGCGGCGGCGTGTTCGGCGCGGGCAGGGCCACCGCGCAGGTCATGTTCGACGACCTTGGAGTCGATTTCGACAAGGTACGGGTGGCATGAAGATCTATTCGTCCGACAAGTCCGAGCTCATGCAGGTTTCGGCGATCGAGCGGGACGGCAATGATCTCGTCATCAAGGGCAAGGTGTTCGGCACCATGCCGATGAGCGCCCGGCTCAAGCCGCAGGAAGCGCGCGCTGCCCTGAAGCTGCTGTCACCGCGCCTCATCCTCTTTCTCCTCACGCTTCCCTTTCGCAAAGGATAACCGGCCATGCCCAGCCACAAGGATCGCGTCATCATCGTCACCGGTGCCGCCGGCGCGATCGGCTATGCCACCGCGGGCATTCTCGCTGCGCAGGGCGCGCGGGTGGTGATGGTCGACATCGCCGCTTCGCTGGAGGAGCGGGCCGCCGAGCTCGCGAAGATCGGCGAAGTGGATTTCATCCGCGCCGATTGCGCCAGCGAAACCGACGTGCGCGCCTATGTCGACCAGACCGTCGCGAAACATGGCCGTATCGATGGCTTCTTCAACAATGCCGGGGTGGAAGGGGTCATCACGCCCATCCACGAATATCCGATCGATGAATATGACCGCATCCTGGCGGTCAATCTCCGCGGCGTGTTCCTCGGCCTGCGCTTCGTTCTCGTGCAGATGGTGGCGCAGGGCAGCGGCGCCGTCGTTAACACGGCGTCCATCGGTTCGGAACGGGGTCTCGCAGGTGGCGCGGCCTATAATGCGGCGAAGCATGGCGTGGTCGGCCTCACCCGGACGGCAGCGGCGGATCTTGGCCCGAAAGGCATCCGGGTGAATTGCGTGGAGCCGGGCGTGATCGAGACGCCGCTGCTGAACGAGGTTCTGGTGCAGATGTTCGATGGCGACCTGCAGAAGGGGCTCGATACGCTCGGCTGGGTGTCCGTCATGAACCGCTGCGGCAAGCCGGCCGAAGTCGGCCATGTCGTCTCCTTCCTGCTCTCGGATGAAGCGAGCTTCGTCACCGGCGCCGCCTGGCCGGTGGACGGCGGGGCCCTGTGCACGATCAAGCACTGAGGTCGGGCCGGTTGGGGAAGGGCAGCCGGCTCGCAGATTATTGACCTCCGCTTGCCATCCATCTGCGCTGAATGTCGATCAGCCCTGGGGGTGAGCGGGGCCCAGGCGCTCCACGAGGAAGTCCACGAATACGCGGACTCGTGCCGGCATGTTGGCGCCGCCGACAAAGACGGCGTGAATGGATTCGACGTCGCCGGGGTTGAAGTCTTCGAGAAGGGGAATGAGCCGGCCCGATGCGATCTCCGGCGCGACGCTGAACCGTCCCACGCGCGTGATGCCCACCCCGTCGGCGGCAAGCTGGCCGAGCGTTTCTCCGTTGTTCGCCTCGACGCTGCCCGTGACGCTCAGCGCATAGTCCTGCCCGTCCCTGCGAAACGGCCAGACCGGTTCGGCCCGCCTGAAATTGAAGTTGAGGCAGTTATGCCGATGGAGATCCTCCGGGACGAGCGGCGTGCCGTGCTCGGCCAGATAGGCCGGGGACGCGACAATGATCCGGCCATTCTCGCCGAGCTTGCGGGCCGTCAGTGCGCTGTCGGCCAGCGGGCCGAAGCGGATCGCCACATCGGCTTCGCCGCCAGCGATGTCGACGAGCCGGTCGCTGAGGCTGATGTCGACCAGGATATGCGGGTGAAGCGCCATGAAGGGCTTGAGCAGGGGGACGATGCAGAGCCGGCCATGGGCCTGTGACGCACTGACCCGCAACCGTCCGCGCGGCGCCCCGCGATCCGCAATCGCCTGCTCGGCATCGTCCAGGTCGGCCAGAATGCGCCGCGCTGCGCTGAGATAGGCGGTGCCCTCTGCCGTCAGCGTGAGGGCCCGCGTGCTTCGGAGCAATAATCTCACCCCGAGCC